>JBLWWJ010000002.1:0-1359727 GCA_048268005.1 Ancylomarina sp. | reverse complement strand
TAAAGGTATAATATGCGTATATTATACGAATAATATACTTTTATGAGAAAAGCGATGCATTTGTCTTCCGTTTTTATCCATATTCATGGCAACAAGATTACTCAAATAGGAGCAATTGGGCCTTGCTAGACTGAAAATGCAATGACAAAAGCAAAACTATAAGAAGGTGACTAAACCAATAGAATTATGGATACAGATATAAAATGCCTCAGTTGCGGAGAAACGATTAGAGGACGAAAAGGTAAAAAGTATTGCGATGTCTATTGTAAATCATCCTATCAGTACCAGAAGAAAATAAATAAGGCTCCTGATTTTTATTCTAAAGTCGATAAGCAACTAAAAACCAACCGCAAGCTTTTAAGCGAATACAATAAAGCTGGTAAATCCACAGTGCGAGCCGATATTCTATTAAATCAGGGTTTCGACCCGAAGTTTTTTACACATTATTGGAAAAATAAAAAAGGTGATGTTTATCTATTTGTTTATGAGTTTGGATTTATAAAACGCCAGGAGAATACACGAGATAAATATATTTTAATCAAATGGCAGAGCTATATGGAATAAAGCTCTTGTCACTACCGAGGTATTCACTATGAACACAGAGGGAAATTTTTGTTAAGCTTTCATTTATTCTTTAAGTAAAGAAGTACACTGCTATAAAATTAATAGAATAGGAAAACGATTAAAAACAAAAAGCGTGATATCTAAAATAAGTATCACGCCTTATATTTTAAACGGTAAATTCATTAGTCAGCCGGATGCATATTAAACCTCTGTCTGTCGAAATAATTTAATCGATATTCATTTACTTCTTCAATAATATCACTCACATCCCAACTGATTCTATCAGATCTGTAAGCTACTGCAAAATAGGTCAGAAAACTCTCAGCAATATCCTCATCAGCTGGATCACCCTCGGCATATTCCGAAATAAAAGCCTTATCATTACACATGGCCTCTCTGTATTCCGCATTATAATGGTAAGGATCCAAACTCACATGGCAAGCTTCGTGAAAGATACTTTCTTCCAGTATGCCATCCCGATCGTACCAGTAGGCTTGCCCGGTATGAATAAGAATATCACCATTTACCCCACTAAATAATTCATCTCCCTTATGAAGAGTAACGGTTCTTAATTCCTGACGCAAACAATTGGGCATTTGTCCAATAACAGTGGCATATCGAATAGCCTGCCTCATAGCCTCATCCATAGATCCAAATTCAGGATTCAATCGAAACTCACAAGCTAAACCATCGTCGAAAGTCACATGAAAAACATAAGCCAGTAACCTAAGGTCATTATCTACTCTTCGATCAAACATATATCGTTCAAAACGCCCTTCGTACCTAATGCCATTAAAAGCACTGACGTCCTCATCCGTAATAATGTCAGGATCAATATAAATGGTACCATCACTAAAGCCTGGAGCCTCCATTTCATGATAGCAATCAAACTCATCTTCTTCCAGTTCACAACTTGAAAGAAAAAGTGCAGACATTAGAATCAAAATACTTATTAACTTAGGCTTAATCATATGTTTTGTGTTTAGGTATTCAATCATACTTCTTCAATCAATATCTGAGTTTCGAAACACAAATACTATGCCTAAAACCAATAAACATCATCAACAAGCAACATTTATCTCAATACAAAAAAATAAGCCCCTAATAAATAGGAGCTTATAAGATTCACTAGTTCGCCATTTTTGAACGCTTTAAAAGAGGGCCTCTTTTTTAAAGATTTTTCGTTTTACATTACCTATTTGTATCAATCATATTCTGAAGAAGACCTTTACAATTCCCACAATCGGTACCAGCTCCTGTTAGGGCTCCTAACTTTTCAACCGTATCTGAGCCATCGTTTATTGCATCAACAATAGTATCCATGCTAACCATTTTGCAGCTACAGGCTAATGCCAATATTTTTTTAATATCGGGTATGCAATTTCCACATTCGGTTCCTGCTCCTGTCATTTCTTGTATATCCTCTACAGTACGGGCACCACCAAGCATTGCTCTCCTAACATCACCGTAACTCACTTGTTTGCAATGACAAATAATTCTGTTTACAGGTATGAGAGTAGCCGTTACATATAGCTCTTTATCAGTTTTAAGGGTATGCATAGCTCCAGCAGGTGCAACCAATACATCCCCTACCTTTAATTCTACTTCTTTTCCGTCCACTACGCCAATCCCAGAACCCTTTATGCAATAAAAAATTTCATCTTGAGTTCCATGTTCATGATAGGGAACTTTCAGATTTGGATGGATATGATATACGTTTGTTTTGATTGCTTTTTCAATAGCACTTAAATCCATGGTAATTACTCTATATTATTAATAAACTGTTTTTAAATAATCCTCTACCGAGATCGATTTTCTTCCAATCAATTGCTCAATTATTGAGTTTGTATTGTCAAGTTCTCCCTGCTCCATTGCCAGTGAAAATCCTGCAAACAAATCGATATATGGTATCGGTACACCTGCACCAGCCAATGTTTTATTAAACTCTTCGACCGAAGGTGATGTGTAGTCAATTGTTTTTCCGGTAATCCCAGAAATAAAGGCTGCAATATCACGATATGAATAGGCTTTATCAGAAGTTATATCGTACTCTTTATTTTCATGCCCATTTGTGATAAGAATGTGTGCAGCAACTTCTGCCATATCCTCGCGCAGTGTAAAAGCCGCTTTCCCATTACCAGCCGGTTGATAAATGACGCCTGTTTCAAGAACCTTATCACCAATAAATAAGGGCAGCATATCCATATATAAATTGTGTTTTAATATGGTATAATTCATTCCGGATTCTTTTAACCAGATTTCCGTTTCGATATGATCGGCAACTACGAATGAAATAGGCGAAGCAGACGTTTCATCTTTTCTTAGGAAACTTGTGTATACAATGTGCTTTACACCGACTTCCCTAGCGGCCTTTACAACATTCTTATGCTGTTGTGAACGACCTTCAAATTCGCTTCCCGATATAAAAAACAACTTATCAATTCCACTAAAAGCCTTAATTAGTGATTCATAGTCTGTATAATCACCTAAGCGAGCATCCAACCCTTGTAATTTAAACATTTCAAAATCCTCAGCTTTACGAACCAGAACGGCCAAATTCTCGCTTTTTATCCTTTTCAATAATTGAGTAATAACTGATTTACCCAAGTTTCCTGTAGCACCTGTAATTAGAATCTTAGTCATTTCACTTCTTTTTTGTATTGTCAAAAATTTGATTCCCATATGTAATTAACTTACTTTTGGTAAGTCAAAGATAAATGGAGAGTGTTTGATGTACAAGAAGGTACCACAGGGTGCCAGACTTACCTCCAGGTAACTATTATTGAAAATCAATAAGATAAAATGGAAAAAAATTTGGAAATATTTTCCCATGCTGAGGAATGCCCGGTAAGAAAAGTATTAGATCGATTCGGTGATAAGTGGTCAATATTAATACTCATGATTTTAGGTGAGGTCGACAATATGCGTTTTAATAAATTACATAAAACAACAGGTGATATATCGCAGAAAATGCTAACCGTTACACTACGTTCTCTGGAAGCCGATGGCTTGGTTAAGCGTACAATTTTCCCTGAGATTCCCCCTAGAGTTGAATATGAAATTACAGAGAGAGGTAAATCCTTATTAGTCCATATTAACAAACTAGTTGATTGGGCAGATGAAAATATGGAGGCCATCTTAGAATCGAGAGAGAAATTTAAAGCCTAATTTTAAACCAACTTTAGTTCGTATATCAAACCCAACCTGAAAAGACATAAATATGAAACCCAGCAACATACAATTCAATCAACTAAATCTTGGCAGTATTAAATTTGCCATCTGCTTCGTGTAGTGAAATGAGTCTATTCAAAGGGGCCTACTTTAACGCCTGTGCACTATACATTTTATAAGATAGTCGTGTCGAGATTGAAACAATTCATCAAAAGCTTAATATTAACAAAACCTTTAACTTAACGATCAGCATTTACCTAATGAACTTTGGTGGACAGGTTAAAGCATAGGGTAAATAAATCATATATTCGCACTAAGCGATATTGGGACTTCTGAGATAAGTTGCTTACCTCACTCAAAACTAATATGGCTTATTTTTCATTCACAAAACCTCCTTAACTCAGAATAAGACAATAAACAGATGCCTAGTTATATAAATCTTATGTAAAGATATTTTAACTTGAAGGAAGCCGTATATTAAAAAAAATATTATTTTAGTCAAATGAACGGACTCTCTACTCTTAGATCAAACATACTAGAATTACTATATAAAGGCACACCAGAAACTATTTTATTAAACAAAATTGTTAAAGATGCTCAAGAATATGCTCAAGACTCAACCTGCGCAATATTATGCGTTGACCAAGAAGGAAAGCACTTATTACATGGAGCAGCTCCTAACCTTCCCGATTTTTATAATAAGGCAGTTCATGGAATCCCTATAGGCTTTGGAGTTGGATCTTGCGGAACTGCTGCCTATACCGGCGAAAGAGTTATTGTAGAAGACATTAGTACACACCCTTATTGGGATCAGGCTAAGAAAATCGCTCTAAAAGCTAATTTAGCCTCATGTTGGTCTCAACCCATAAAAGATCCATCTGGAAAAATATTAGGTACTTTTGCGATCTATCACCCATTCATTCATACCCCAAGTACTTCAGATCTTCATCTGATATCCGAATTAGCAAATCTTACTGCAGTTGTCATCGATCGCTGCAGAATGATCAGTCGATTAAAAGACAGTGAAAAAAAATTCAAAACACTATCAAATGCCAGCTACGAAGCGGTTTTCATTCTTGATGATGATAAAATTATAGAGGTCAATCAGAGATCTGAAGAAATGACAGGTTATTCAGAATTTGAATTATCTAATTTATCCATTTATGATTTTATTCCTAAAGAAAACTGGGATGAACAGAACAATCATAAATCTAAATATTACTTTGAGACAATTGGCCTAAAAAAAGATGGCTCGAGGATAAATATTATTGTAAATGTTAAGAAATCCATTTTTGATAATAGGGCTGTCTCCCTACTCTCCATTAGTGATATTACACGCCTGAAACAAACCGAAACAGAATTAAAAATCGTATCTCAATCTGTCATTCAGAGCCCTGTATCAGTCGTTGTAACCGATTACGACGGAAAAATCGAATTTGTAAATCCCAAATTTATTAAACTAACAGGCTATACCCTGAACTGTGTAATAGGTGAAAACCCAAGAATCTTAAGTTCTGGAAACAATTCTCAGGATACTTACAAAAATTTATGGGAAACAATAAAATCAGGCCATGAGTGGAGAGGTGAATTACAGAATAAGAAAAAAAGTGGTGAGTTATTTTGGGAATTCGCAAGCATTTCAGCCCTAAAAGATAGTCAAGGTGAGATTACTCACTTTATCGCTGTTAAGGAGGACATTACTGAACAAAAACGTCATGAGACAATTCAACAAATTATCCTCAATATATCTAATGCCGTTTTTACGCATAACACCTTATTTGAATTTATTGAATACATACGTCTAGAACTAGGTAAATTAATTAACACAACAAACTTTTTTGTAGCCCTATATGATGACTCAACTGAAACCTTCCATCTACCTTATATGAACGATGAATTCGATTCTATTGAATCTTTTCCCAAAGGAAAAACCATTTCGGGTTGGGTTATCGATCATCAAACAGCTCTTTTAGCAAATCAGCAAAAATTGAAAGAAATGGTATCTAGAGGTGAGTTAGAATTACAAGGTGCACCTTCTAAAATTTGGTTAGGAATGCCTTTAAGAGGGCAAGAAAAGATTATTGGCGTACTCGTTATTCAAAGCTACGAAGATGAACACGTAGTTACCGAGAAGGATAAGGAAGTTCTGGAATTGGTTTCACATCAAATTAGTATTTCGATACAGAAAAAAAGGAACGAAGACGATTTACTTAAAGCCTTACATCAAGCAAAAGAATCCGACCGATTAAAGTCTGCATTCTTAGCAACCATGTCGCATGAGTTGCGCACTCCCTTAAATGCTGTTCTGGGATTCTCAAGCTTAATAAACCTTGACACTCCTATTGAAACGGCTGTTGATTTCTGTAAAACCATTAATCAAAGCGGTTATCAGCTTCTCGGTATTGTGGAAGATATTTTTGATATTTCCTCAATCGAATCTGGTATTATAAAAATTGAGTGTAACAATTACCCTCTTTCAACGATGCTTCACGAAATTGAAGATCTAATTAAAGCAGAGCAAAATGCTTTGGACAAAAGCCATCTTGAATTAAAACTAATTCTACCTGATGATGCATCCATGTATATGCTCAATACTGACCCTAAACGCTTTAAACAAATCTTTTTAAATCTCTTAAAAAATGCTTTAAAGTTTACTAAAAAAGGCTCTATCGAATTTGGTTTTAAAAAAGAAGGTCAAGCTTCCGATAAAACTATTTGTTTTTTTGTTAGAGATACGGGAATTGGTATATCAGATGATATCCAAAAAAATATCTTTGATATGTTTAGACAAGCAGATCAAAGTAACTCAAGAAAGTATGATGGTATTGGTATTGGCTTATCCATTTCTAAAAAACTGGTAGAAATGCTTGGTGGCAAAATATCTTTGGAATCAAAACAGAACGAGGGTTCAACCTTTTACTTTACCCATCCGAACTTTCGAATAAAACAAAAGGCTTAAAATTCCGATTAGTTAAATTAAAACCTCATCATTTTAAATATAAGAATACCAGAAGAATATATAGAAATAAAAGCCATTACCTAAGTTCGTTTTAGGCAATGGCTTTTATTTCTTTTAAGATGATTGAAAGCTTACTCTCTCTGCAACATTTTCAATAATATTTCAGCCACAAGAGCCGATGATGCCGGGTTTTGCCCTGTAATCAGATTTCCATCCTGAACGGCATGAGCAGCCCATACTTCTCCTCGACAATAAAGACCACCATTTTCTTTTAGCATATCTTCTACCAAAAAAGGCACAACTTTAGTCAGCTGAACAGCTTCCTCTTCCTCGTTGGAAAAACCAGTCACATTTTTGCCTTTCACCAGACATTCACCTTCTTCGTTATAAACGTGTTTCAAAGCTGCTGGAGCATGACAAACAAAGGCGATTGGCTTATTTGCCGAATAAAAATCTTGAATCAATTTTGCTGAAGTGGCATCCTCAGCCAAATCCCAAAGCGGACCATGCCCACCAGGATAAAAAACAGCATCATAGTCTTCAAAATTAATATCGGCAAGCGCAATGGTTTCATTAATCATTTTCTGAACAGCCTCATCTTTATTAAAACGCTCGGTATCTTCCGTTGCATTCTGAGGCAAATTTGAAGTTGGATCGATAGGTGCTGCACCTCCCTTTGGCGTCGCTATCGTAATTTTTACACCGGCATCTGCAAGAGTGTAATAAGGGTTGGCAAATTCTTCTACCCAAAAGCCGGTTTTATGCCCGGTGTCTCCCATCTGAGAATGAGAGGTTAGCACAAATAAGATATTTATAAGACCAGATTTCATTAACATGGTATTTGTATTTAATGGTTTATAACTAATAAGGATTGATTAAATCTTAACAATCATTTTTCCTTTGTTTATGCCTTCGAAAAGATCGATGAATGCCTGAGGCGTATTCTCAAAACCCTCCACTACTGTTTCGGTTGAAATCAGTTTACCTTCCATCAACCATTGGGCCAACCGAGGAATAGCTTCAGCATATTTGTCTTGATAGTTGAAGACAATAAAGCCTTGCATCAATACGGAATTCTTAATCAAAATAGGCTGAATTCGAGGTCCCATTGGCATCGATGTAGCGTTATAAAGTGAAATGGCTCCACAAACAATAACCCTTGCAAATCGATTCACATTCACCATCACCCCATCAGAAACTTCACCACCGACATTGTCGAAATACACATCAACACCATTGGGACAAGCTTCTGCAATAGCCAGACTCATATCCGTTGTTGTTTTGTAATTGATGGCCTCATCAAAACCATACTCCGACTTCAAAATTGCAACTTTTTCGTCAGTACCCGCAATACCCACCACACGGCAGCCCAGCAATTTAGCAATCTGACCAACTACGCTACCAACCGCACCTGCTGCTCCGGAAACCACGACGGTCTCTCCCTCTTTGGGCTTACCAATCTCAGTTAATCCTAGGTAGGCAGTCAAACCCGTCATACCTAAAACACCTAGATAAGCTGATAAAGGTGCCATTTTCGGGTCAATCTTCATCAAGCCTTCTCCATTGTGAGTCTGATACTCTTTCCACGCTAGCAGGCCTGTTACAAACTCACCTTTAGTGAATCCATCGCGCTTAGATTCAACAACTTCAGCCACCATGCCTGAACTCATTGCTTTGTTCAACTCAAAAGGTTCGATATAAGATTTACCTTCGCTCATTCGTCCTCTCAAATAGGGATCAACTGAAAGATAAACCGCTTTTAACAGGACTTCTCCCTCATTGATTTGTGGCTTCTCCTCGCTTACTAATTTGAAATCGGACAATTGTGGTGTCCCTACTGGTCTTTTATTTAATTGTATTGTTTGCATGTGTTTAAAATTAGATTTGAGTATCAAGATATGAGACATGAGATAATATACACTCGCAAGAGGGTTCTTTAATCATTCGCCTGTGAGTCAAAATTGCATACGATGCTCGGTTCATATGTTTATATTTAAATTGTTCTTAGTATACGCTTGTCGTCCGGTAAATGTTCTTAAAACCTAAAAACATCTCCATATTTAAGCTTTATCCTGATTATTAATGAACGTTCATTCATTTATTGTGATAAAAAAGGGATAAAAGAACTGAATACTCATGACAAGCTTCCCAGTTCTTCTATCTGATCCGACTCTATGATTTTTAAGTTCGGTTTCGATTGTGCGAGTCGATGCATTGCCTTGGCTATGGTATCCGCTTCGATGGCTCTGTATTTCCTATATTTTCCGATCAGAAATACTTGAGCAATGCTCATAGCAATAGCCCCAATAGTTTCTCCTATTCGTTGCTCTTCCCTAAATCCTTTTATTAGTGAAGGCCTTAGAATATAGGTATTGGGAATCTCTTGCATTAATACAACCTGCTCCATTTCCCCTTTTGTTCTGTTATAAAAAATATGACTAGCAGCATTAGCACCTAAAGCAGATACAACCAGAAAGCTTTCAATTCCATTCTTCTTACATAAATTAACAGCTGAGACAGGTATACCAAAATCAATCTGCTTGTATTGATCTCTATCCCTGGTTTTGTTGGCTGTTGTCCCGATACAGCAAAACAACACATCCCCTTTAAAATCAGACTCAAATTGTTCTAGTTTTAAAAGATCGCCAATGAATATTTCTAACTTCGAATGTTGAAGCCCCAAAGGTCTACGTGAAAACACTTTAACACACTTATAAGCTTCATCAGCTAATAAGCGATTCAATAATAGTTTGCCAGTCAAGCCTGTCGCACCAAGTATTAAGGCTGTTTTTCCCATCTTCTTATCAATTAAATTCTAATACTATCCCAAGCTGCTTGAAAAGCAATGGTCTTAAGATCATCTTTTAATTCAAAATCTCCTCTTTGATGCGAGGTCATTAAAAATGCCAAAGGATATATGGTAAATGCATAAAGAATGTAAGGACAAATGTCTTTGATAATCCCTTCACTCTTTCCCCTCTCCCAAAGATTTAATAAGGGCTCAATATTCTTTAAGCCTTCTTCTCGGCTTTTCTCATCAATCATAGGGGTATTATCACACTGAGATAAAAAGTTAGATTCCTCAGGCTTATTGATCTTATAACTTGCCATATTATACCAAATAATCTCAAAACCTTTTTTAACGGGTAAGCCTTCGGTATAATTCTGAAAAGCTTGTTCACTAAAATCAGCCTTCACCTCAAGATATAACTGATTGATTAGGTCTTGTTTATTGTCAAAATAGATGTAGATGGTAGCAGGTGACACCTTGGCCAACTTAGCAATCTTAGACATGGGTGCCGCATGAAAACCATGATTATTGACCAAACTAAGAGTCGCTTTTAATAAGGCTTTACGCTTATCCGGACTTTTTACTCGTGTTGCCATAATTTATTGATTTGTAAGAGATGAAACTTGCTTAATTTTCCAGGCTATAGCCAGAAATAAAAATTGAAATGGTAATCGAATCAAGGCTGCTTTAGGGGATCCAATTGCTGGCGTATCGGTGATGATATCCCAAATATGAACCGGCAAAAACAGTAGCATCAGTAAAAAAATACCATGAGCAGCAATTTTTGCATACTTCCTAAATAAAAGAAGCAATCCTAAAGCCATCTCAATAACGCCCGACAAATAAATAATCGTCATTGGGGAAGGTAAAAAACTGGGTACAAAAGGCAAGTAAAAATCCGGTTTTAGAAAATGTTGTACCCCTCCCATTATCATGAAAAGTGCAAAAAGAATTCTAACACCTACCCATATCTTACTCGATATACTCATTATTCTGTTTTTAGTTAAATCAAATTATCATTCATTCAAATCGATT
Organism: Ancylomarina sp.; assembly: GCA_048268005.1. Lineage (GTDB taxonomy): Bacteria > Bacteroidota > Bacteroidia > Bacteroidales > Marinifilaceae > Ancylomarina. The sequence continues at coordinate 1,349,207 of JBLWWJ010000002.1, read as the reverse complement.
TAGTAAATCAATTCATCGTACAAAGATATAAAATTAATTTAAAAATGAATGAACGTTCATTTTCATCTCAGTATTCTAATTTCTAAAAGTAAAATTGAGCTTTTCGATAAATGAGGCAGATAATCTATCTTAACTATTGAATTTAATCTTAAAACACCAAAGAATAAGGCATTTTTTACTATTTTAATTGCCTTATATAATAAGCCTGAACTTACACAAAACATCAAATGAGATATTTCCCAACATTTATTCTAATCCTTTTGCTATCTCAATTTAGCTATGGGCAAAATAAAATTGATAGTCTCAAACAGGATTTAAATCAATCCCAAGAAAAAAATAAAGCTTACATCTACTTCCTACTAGCCAAAGAAGTCTTCTATAAAGATACCTATCAGCTCATATCCTATTCAAAAAAAGCGGATTCTCTGGCTGAAAGATATCAAATTGATAGTATCCGGGTTAACGCTCTTAACTTTTTATCATATGCCGCCATACATACAGGGAAACCGGCTGATGCGATAGCTTATAATAGAAATGCATTAGATATTTCAGAATCAAAACAGCTGAAGAAAGAAATAATTTCATCTCAATTTTTCAAAGGCTATATCCTCTATGCTACCGGACAGCCTGACAGTTCAATAAATGTATTAAATGCTGCCTATAAGTTGGCTTTAACTAGCAAGGAACTAAAAATTCAATTGCAATGCCTTAATACCATTGCCGCTAATCATCTAAATCAAGGGCAATATAAAAAGGCTCTCGAAAAGTTCACATCGGCATATCAATTGGCTGACAGTCTCAAACTCTATGATAAACTCATCAACCTCTCATTAAATATTGGAACAACTTTTTTATACAACGAAGAGCTGGACAAGGCGATAGAATATTTTGAAAAGGTAATCGCTCAGTCAGATACTTCAAGCGTTACACTTGCCTATGCATCTGCATTAAATAATATAGGATCTTGTTATAGCCGAATGGCGAAACATGAAAAGGCTCTTGAGTATTTTGAAAAGGCATTATCAGCCTACCTGAAACTTAATAACAAGCTGCAAATTGCTCAAGTTTATACCAACTTAGGTCAATCACATTTCTTTTTAGACAATAGCGAACTGGCATCAAAATATCTACAAAATGCCATCAGACTAAACCGAAACAACAAATCGCAAAATCAACTTATTGTTAACTTAATTCTCATAGCAAAGCTTGATATTTCTCACAAAAAATTCATACAGGCAAAATACCATCTGGATGAAGCTTTAGAGCTCACAAATGAGTTCAATATAAACTACAACAAAACGGATTTATATCGAACCTACAGTTCCTACTATACAACAACAAAACAATTCAAGAAAGCTCTTGACTACAAACAAAAAGAATTACATCTAAAAGATAGTCTTTTCAATATTACTCGACAAAAACAAATATCTGAACTACAGACCAAATTTGAGACCAAGCAAAAATTAATTGAGAATGAATCTCTTCGAAAAGATATTTCTCTGAATAAGCTACAAATAGAAAAACAAAATCAAAGGAATAATTATTTAATCCTACTCTCACTCATCGTCATTATTCTAATTTTAATCCTACTAAATAGAGCCAGACTGAAGAAAAAATCACATTTGATTATTCAGGATCAGAAATTGGAATTGGAGGTTCTCAATAAAACAAAAGACAAATTCTTTTCAATTATTGCTCACGATTTAAGATCCCCTTTTAATACTTTAATTGGCTTAAGTAGCCTACTCCATTCATCCTATGATAAACTTAGCGATGAAGATCGCAAGGATTACATTAATGATTTAAATACAGCTTCAGAGAATGCTTATGGTCTGCTTGATAATTTATTAACTTGGTCTAGAATTCAACAAGGAAGTATTGTTATCAAAAGAAAAGAAGAAAACATCTCAACATTAATCCAGGAATGCATTCTTCCTCTTCAAGCCACGGCTAAACTAAAGCATATCTCTATTGAATATTCTGAAACTGAAGAGTCAATTGTATCTATTGATAAATTCTCAATTAAAACAGTCATTATAAACTTAATTAATAATGCGATTAAGTTTTCGCATAAAGGAAGTACCATCAGCTTGTCAACAGAAAAAAAGAATTCACAAATAATAGTTTCTGTTTCAGACAATGGTATAGGAATGAGCCCGGAACAAATAAATCAATTATTTAAAATTGATCAAGGCTTTACGACGCTTGGAACCAATAAAGAAAAGGGAACCGGCTTAGGTCTTATTTTATGTCAGGAGTTTATTCAAAAGAATAAAGGACAGATTTGGGTAGAAAGTACTGAAAAAATTGGTTCTACATTTAAATTCTCACTTGAAACAGTTATTGCCAAAACCAATAGTTCCACTGACTAGCATAATTAAGGTATAAAAAAGGCCGAAACTTTCGTCCCGGCCCACAAACTAAACTTGAAAAACTAAACTTGATTTTAAAATTTTTATTTAGGTTCCTGACTATAGAATTTTAAGATTAAGAATCCAATTAAACCAGAAAGTACAGATGCAATAAGAACAGCAATCTTTGCAAGACTCAAAACAGCCGGATCAGTAAAGGCCAATTGCGACACAAAGAAAGACATGGTAAAACCAATACCTCCAAGGAAACCAATTCCAATAATTTGTGCCCATCGCACATCAACCGGTTTTTTAGCAAAACCCAAACGCACGCCTGCGAGTGCAAAAAGATAGATTCCTATGGGTTTCCCCAGAAATAGACCCAATATAATACCTAAAGATATGGGCTCGAAGACCTGTCCCAGTAGTTGTTGATCTATAATAATACCTGCATTGGCAAAAGCAAAAAGAGGTACAATAAGATAAGCTACCCATGGATGTAAGTTATGCTCCAATCGCTGCAATGGAGAAATAACCTCTTTACAGTTTTCTTCAATGGTTTCTACAGATGATTGAGTGTGTTTATCTTTGTCTGCAATGGTTGATTCTTCAGGAATTTTCCCCATTTGAGTCAATAGGGATGTACCAGACTTAATGAATTCAGAAACCTCACGATTGGCACGAGCAGGAATTGTTAAGGCTAAAAGGATACCCGCTAATGTAGCATGTACACCAGATTTTAACATGAAGTACCACAGACAAATCCCCAGGAGTATATAGATGGGTATAGTCCTTACTTTCAATAGATTTAAACACCAAAGTAAAGCGTAAATACCTCCTCCATAAACCAGATACATCCAATCAATCTCTGAAGTATAAAACAGAGCAATCACAATAACAGCACCTATATCATCCACAATAGCAATGGAGGTTAAAAGAAGTTTTAAAGAAACAGGTATTCTGTTTCCCAAAAGGATTAGTATTCCTAAAGCAAAGGCAATATCGGTTGCCATAGGTACTCCCCAACCGTGTGTTCCTACTCCTGTTTGATTAAAATACACATAGATTAAAGCTGGTACCATCATCCCCCCTATAGCAGCAAAAATAGGTAAGGTTGCATTTTTAAAAGAAGACAATCCTCCGGTAAGCATTTCTCTTTTGATCTCTAGCCCAACAACAAAAAAGAAAATTGCCATTAAACCATCATTAATCCAATGAATAAGGGTCTTACTCAGTTTCCAATCGCCAAAATGTAAGCCAACATATTTCTCCCAATGCGCCAAAAACTCCACACCCAAATTAGAATTAGCGATTCCCAAAGCAAGTAGAGTAAACGCCATAAGAACAATACCACCAAATGCTTCTAGCCTTACAAATTCTACTAAGGGGTCTTTAATACGATCCAGTAGTCGTTTTCTTTTTATGATTTGTTTCATTATTTATTTTTTTTTAATACTTGTCAGTTATATATACAGACCTGACTTAATAAAATAACCAAGTCAGATCTTTGGTACGAAGGTTGATTCGTCACATTCTGTATGCTGCAAAAATAGTAGGCTCAACAAGTTTGAGAAAGGGGGAAACCCCTACTTCGGCAGGATTCTTCAAACAAAAAAACGATTCGAGTCAATCCCCTTTCGTTTTTCTTAAATCTTAAATTTAATGATAAATCTAGAAATTTACAATTTGGTTCTTAAAAGCATAAATCACCAAATTTACAGTATTGAAGGTATTGGTTTTTTGAAAAAGATTACTCTTATGTTTTTCAACGGTTTTAGGACTTAAAAATGTTTTCTCTGCAATCTCCTTATTTCCGTATCCTTTACAAATTAGATCAATTATCTCTTTTTCTCTTTCAGTGAATACAGGTAAGATGGCTTGTTCCTTTTTACGCTTTCTAAAACGATTTAATTTATCAGATAATAAACTTACAATCTCGTCGGAAAAATAGTTGCCACCATTATGCACTTTCATAATGGCCTTTTCAAATTCATCCAACTCCGAATTCTTCAACATATAGGCTTCAACACCAGCCATGAGCATTTTTTCCAAATAATCTTCATCAAGAAAAGTTGTGAGTGCTATAATTTTGATATCCGGGAATTGCTCAACAGCTCGTCGGCTGGCCTCAACACCATCAACCTGAGGCATATTAATATCCATAAAGACGATCTCAGGTACTTTTGTTTCCAATAGATCAAGGAATTCTTGTCCATTTGAAGCCTCACCAATGATTTCAACATAAGGAAAACTCTGCAACAAAAGGCGAAAACCATCTCTGAAAATTTTATGGTCATCAACCAAAACTATCTTTATTTTTTCCATCTTATAGCTATTAATTCGTTCCTTTAATTAAACTCGATATTCATAATAAATCCCTCTCCTGGTGATGTCTTCAGCTCACAGTGTCCACCTATGGATTCAACTCGCTCTACAATATTCGAAAGTCCCATTTTATCATTCCCATGAACAGCTAACTTACTCATATCAAAACCAACCCCATTATCCTGATAGGAAAGAATGATCCGACCTTTCTGTCTGGACAGATGAATACTTGCTTTATCAGCACTAGCATGCTTCAAGCTGTTATTCATTAATTCACCTGAAATTCGATAAAGCATAACTTCAGTACTCTTTCGCATTTCCCCACTAAATTTACTACTATCAAATTCAAGTTTCATCTCGCCGATGCTGTTAATTTTTGCACACAAGCGTTCCAGAGATTCAACAATATTATAGCGATTCAAAATAGAAGGGTTCAAATTATTGATAACTTCACCAACAGCTACCAAAGCCTGATTGGAAAGATTTGTGATATGCTTCAACTTTTCACCAGCAAGCTTATTCTCTATAAGTTCTTTTTCCAAAATCTTACTATACATACCCACACTCGATAGAATAGCCCCCAAACCATCGTGTAAATCCATGGCTATACGACGCCTTTCCCTTTGTTCCACATCCATCGTATTCCTGAGAATTTGACGTTGTGCTTTTATAAGTGAATCCATTAATCGAGCGATTAAAGTCAAACTCACAAGCAGGATAAAAAAGATAGCTACAAGAAGAATGAAAATTTCTTTTTTAAGCCTGGAATTACTTTCATTGATATAATTCTGAAGGGCTTTTTCGTACTCCGTAAAGATTCGGTTAAAGTTCAGGTAAGATCGTAACATCGTACTGTCCACACGTTGTTTCTTTAGATACTTTCCCGATTTTATCAACTGGTCCAAATGCGCAACAGAGGCTTTGGTTTCAAATAATTTCTGCTCAAATAATTTATTACTTTCTGGAGCTGATTTTTTCGTTTCGAATATGATCTCCTCCAATCGATTTAAATATGAATCAGCCTCATTAAAGCTCTTTGCAATACCATTAAATGACAGGCTATCCCTTTGCATGATAAAGTTATCCATTTCAATTCTACCATTGAATACTTCAACTTCTACTTTCTCAGAATACTCAACGAGTTTAATATGTCTGGCATCGATTATTGAGCTGATTCGGAATGTGTAAATGATGCCTCCAAAAGCAAATATACTGAATAGGAGCAAAACAGAAATTACTTTTTGCTTAATAAGAAAACTCTTTTTTGTAACCATAAATTAAGGGTCTTATATCTGCTTTTTGGTACAAAACTAAACAAAATTACAATTAATAATGGGCTCTATCCCCTATTTTAAGTACATTTTCAAGTCAAAAAGGGAAAGCCTCCTACCACAAACCAAGGAAACTTTCCCAAACGTTTACTACGATTCGATGCCCCCTCAGCATCACTTGGTGTAGCATACGGTTAATTGACCTTTTCATGATTGTTGTTATATTTTAAAGATTTGTCGCAGTTTAATCTATAAGTGTTTCTTCAGATTTTAAACCAATGGGTATCTCAACCTTTAATAAGTTTTTTAGGTAAACCGCTCTATCTGTGCCTAATCTTAATACCGGTTTTATAGAGTCATGTAATAATCTTGAAATAAAATTTTCTGACTGCGAATCACCAAACAAAACATCCTGTGCTCCTTGAGCTAAAACCAAATCTGCTTTTTCATGCTTCACATATTGCAAAATCGTTTCGATTTTATCTTCCCCTGTGTTCTCAAATATTTTAACCTCACACGTAATCCCTTCATTTTTGATTGAACGTTCGAGCAACTTAGCTTTTTTAAAAGCTAAACTCTTTTCTAACTCAATATTCACATTTAATACTGAGATTAGTGTGACTCGAGTATTTAGTTTCTTTGCTAGATAAATTGACCAGTTTAATAAATCTCTCGATTGCTGTCTAATATCAACAGGGACTAATATATTTCTAACACCTCTATAAGTCCATCTATCTTTAACTGACAATACCGGACAGTTAATCTCTTGAACAAACTTATCAGCACTATGCTTTTTCAATTTCCCGACTAATCCCTCCATTCTCTCATTCTTTCGAATAATAACCAGGTTGTAATTTTCCTTATTGGCTACTTCAATAATCGTAGGGACATGTTGACCAATTTCAACACGAAGATCCACGTAGTCAGGAATTCTTCCCTTAAATTGAAGTTTAGCAAATCGAATCAACCTAATCATCGCTCTTGCCTGTAACCTCTTATTAAGTTCTGTTTCCACCAAACTTTTTAAATTCGATGCTGGAGGTGTCACATGAATAAGTGTAATTTTAGAATTCATTTTCTTCTTGAAAAAAACAGCTTGCTTTAAAGCATCTTCTCCATCTCCACTAAGACTAACGGGTACAAGAACACGTTCCAGTTTAATATCTTTCATATCACTAATATTTTTAAACACGAATACCTTTACTTTTCAACAACCAAGAATCCAAACATGCTTTAATCCCATTCTGAAATCTTCTTTGCGATTTTTTTTCAAACATAAGCAGTTGACTTCTTCTACTTTTTGCAAAGGCTTGAGTTTCTATCTGTCCTTCTCCTTTTTCAACTTGGGAGAATGTTAAACTTGCCCCCTTGCAATTTTCTATTAATGGCAGTACTCTGGACTTTCTTTCTTCAGCTGTTTCAAATGAACGAGACAAACAAATATTGATAAGTGGTTTTTCACTAATGGCAATTTTCTTCAACACAGATAAGTTTGAACTTGCGGTCTTTGGCGTATCAGCAAGCATAAAAATTTCCGAAATCGCATTATTGTCTTCAAATCCTAATAGTACAAACAAGTCTTGAGAGACTTTATCGATGAGCTCATTCATTCTACTCCTATTGGAAAAGAGACTTTCATAATTTCGAGATCCCATCACAACCTGCCATTCCTGAGACTGGTATGTCTCACTTTTGAAGAATTCAGGTAAATCACCTTCAAAAGATATTAAACGAACCTGATCATCAGGCATCGAATAACGACTCTTTAAGTGTGATTTTAAACTTTCCAACTCACTGTTGGCTATCCCCTCAAGCATAGGTGATAAATCACGTACCATAGAAGAACCAAAATTGGGTCTTTCCCAAGTTTGAATGATATGAATCAATGATCCAGGGCGATAAAGGTATCGCATAGCAAAATGAATGGCAGCCCGATTCCCTTCTGAATAATCGGCTAAAATCAAAATATTGGATTCCTTCTTTATAGATGTGTTCATTTCCATTTTTTGCATGTCTCAATTTTTATTGGACAAATGTAGAAGGTCTACTGAATAGGGGAAACAGGGCAGGTCCTAAACCTGATGGGGGAAAACCCTACATTTTATCTCATTATAATATTTTAACAAATAAAAAAACACAAGCTAAACCACTCATTACTAGGATTATTAAAACAGCAACAATATAATTTGAAGACGTAGAAGTCATAAGCGAAGTTTCAAGATGTTTTAAGGCTCTATTTTTTATATACATTTACATGATCAGAAAAAAATATGAAAAACCTTAGCATTCGTTTTATACTATTAGTTTTACTCGTTTTTGTAGGGCCTACAATCCAAGAAATGATTGTAGAAACACAACAAAAAGGGCAACTTAATACGCCTGTTTCTGATACAGAACAGTCATCCTTAGAAGATGAATCTGAGGCATATGACGGACAGTTTATTTGTTCATTTTTAAAAACATTTAAGGATTTTAACCTACGCTCTCCATTTACATTTCAAGCTTCAGATCTTGGTTTCAGTCTACCTGATAATATCGTATTGCCCCCTCCAAAATTATCTTAAACAATAAGATCATTTTTCTTACTCTGTCTAATATTTATTAGACAGTTTACACAAATATGTATCGGCATTAAACGACACATAAGACTCTGATGCTAAAATAAAACAAGTCATAGCACATCCTCCTTTCTCAGGGTATGCTCTTCATATTATCACTATTACAAAAGAGAAAATAATGAGATCACAATCAGCACCTAAAAACAGAAAATCTAAACTTCAACTTGTACATCAGTACTATTCTTATACCGGGTTTTATAACTTTATATGGGAAAATATCAAGAAGTCGATTCTACCATTTATTCTGATTATTGGTGGGCTTATATTAATTGATCGGTTTATCATCGATTTTAATTCCTTTTTTGCATACATCACTGCAAACTATTCTTCCATAAGCATATTCTCTCTGTTTTTCACTTCAGAATCAATATTGGGTTTAATTCCTCCGGAATTATTCATTGCATGGGTTAAAACTTTACCAAGCCCATTTTTAAATCTATCCCTTTTGGCTTTGCTATCCTATTTGGGAGGTTGTGTATCTTATTTCATAGGACGAAGCATACTGTCAATCCCAAAAGTTACCCATTACATTGAGTCTAAAATGGCAAAGCATATTATCAATATACGCAAATGGGGTGGTTTTCTAATTATTGTGGGCGCTCTGCTGCCTATTCCATTTTCTATGGTTAGTATCGCCTCAGGTATCATTAGTTTTAACTTTAAAAGATATTTAATGTATGGACTATTCAGGTTCCTGCGTTTCTATCTATATGCATTAGCCATCTTTTCATTAATGAGCTAAAAAAAAGACAAATCCCAGCCTGCTGACTGGGATTTGTCTTTTAACAGATTACGATCTCAATTAAGATTACTGATGACAATTTTCAGCTTATTTTGGATCTCAACTGCTATTTCGCCTAAGGTATCGTTTTCAACTTTCGCCATGGATGCGATCGGATCAACAGCAGAAACTTCGATATCACCATTATCGTGTTCTTCAACAATAACATTACAAGGAAGGAAAACACCAATTTTATCTTCCCTTTGCAAAGCTTTATGAGCATAGTGTGGATTACAGGCTCCCAAAATCATATATTTTTTAAAGTCTGCATCAATCTTCTTCTTTAAAGTCGCTTTAACATCGATTTGTGTCAGAACACCAAAGCCCTCTTTTTTCAATTCAAGGGTCACCTGCTCTATGGCTTGGTCAAAATCTTTCGCTTTCAAAATCTTATTAAAATAATAGCTCATAATCTGGGATTTAAGATCAGTCAATATGCAATGAATTTTAGTCCCTGAGTAAAAAATGATTACTCAAGCTTTACATTCCCACTAATTTAACGATTTATCGGCTATAAAAAAATCCCAACTTTGTAAAGTCAGGATCTATAAATAATTCCAATAACAACTCTATTTCTTAACAAATGTAACTGTAGCAAAGTCTGCAGATAAATTTGTTCCATCTCCCAGTGGAGAATCAATAAATAAAGTTATTAAACCTTGGGGATCAGTTGCAATATTAGCTGATGTAAATGTCGTTCCACTATCGGTGCCAGCATCATAAACAGCTGCAGTAATCGTTTTAGTATCAACAAAATTACTCCCATCATATAAGTTGACATTGAGGGCAGCAACATACCAATCAGGACTAGGCGCAACCATAGAAACCAATGTAACTGCAGAGTTAGTAGCATCTACCTCTATTTCAAGTGTAATTTCTCCTTCTCCACTTCCTAAGCCACTACCAAGTACAAAGTCTAAGCCTTCATTATTCGCAATTTTCGCTTTCAGTTCCGTTTCCAAAGTTCCTGTTGCTCCTGTTTCAGCCATTTCCTTAATTCCATCAGTCGCTGTAGTTCCAGCTTTAAAAAAATCACTAGTCGCAGGATGACTCCATCCTATCAAAGGAGAAAAATGTGCATTTGAAGGATAGTCGGTTGGAAAATCTGTACTATTCCATTGCATTTTAAAAGTAACCGTATAAGTTGCATCACTTTCAATTCCGGTCTCAATAGGTCCATCGCTTTTACTACAACTAACAAATACCAAACCAATTAGCAGGCAAAAGCATGATCTTAATTTCCTCATAATTCTAATTTATAATTTCTATAATCACTTGTTTCAAATAAATGTTTCCACATACAGCCTTAGCTGATGTTTGATACATAAAAATAGATATATTCCTCAACAAACTCTATGCCTTTCAAGGCTACTTAACATCATTTAGAAAAAAAATCCCAGCTTATAAAGATGAGATGATAATTTAAATTGTTCACTTTTTGTACCTCAAACGAAGTAACCTATTGTTTGTCTCCTTATGTATCAATTCCTCAATTAACTCAAAACCATATTTATCGTAAAATGCTCTTCCCACACTATTTTGCTCAAAAACTTCGACTTCCATTACATCGTGAAAATCTGAAACAAAATCCATTAATCGCCTGCCAATCCCCATTCCATGATAATCCGGACGTACGAATATGGCACCAACTTCATTCCCCATCATCGAAATAAAACCAAAAATAGCACCTTCTTTTTCATACACCCATGTGCTCGTGTTAGGAATATAAACATCACGAATATTTCTCTTTTCCATGCCCATAAAATCAGCATCTAAAAAAGGATGAGCCATTCTTGAGGCCTGATACCACACCTCTAAAATTTCATCAATATCACTTTCTTTATATTTGCGTATCATTTTTCCATTCCTTTATCTAGCTCAACTCGCAACAACAAGTGAGGAGTGACTCACTCTAAAGCAGCGATTTAAAATCAATATCTCATTTTAAAATCACAACCCTACAAGTTACGAATCCTAGTGTTAAGTGTCAATTCTAATATCACTTATTTTAATTGAAATTTGTTTATGAACAAAAATTGCAATAACATTGCAGCATGCAAACAAAAATGACACAAAATAAATTTTGGTGGAACTTCTCAATAAATCATATCGAGAAGGGATAGCCATATGCACATAATTCATATACTAAAAGACCTGCTTCTCGCAGGTCTTTTTTTTTGTACTAAATCGTAAATTCTAATTATAAAATCAAAATACCATGACATTTAAAGACTATTTCAAAAAATACCCTAACGAAGAAGGCTATTTCGGTGAGTTTGGCGGAAGTTTTATACCGCCAACACTCGAAGAAGAAATGAAGCGTATTAATGAGGCTTATTACTCTATCAGCAAATCGCATGAATTTATTTCGGAATTAAGAAGTATACGCAAACACTTTCAAGGACGTCCAACTCCAGTCTATTACTGTAATCGTTTATCTGAGAAGTATGGCGGACGTATCTACCTAAAGCGTGAAGATTTAAATCACTCCGGGGCTCATAAATTAAACCACTGTATGGGCGAAGCTTTATTGGCAAAGTATATGGGTAAAAAGAAACTCATTGCTGAAACAGGTGCAGGTCAGCACGGTGTGGCTTTAGCAACAGCAGCAGCTTACTTTGGCTTAGACTGTGAAATTCACATGGGAGAAGTTGATATCGCCAAGGAACATCCAAACGTCATGCGAATGAAAATACTTGGTGCAACAGTCATCCCTGTTACACACGGTTTAAAAACATTAAAAGAAGCCGTTGATTCTGCTTTTCAAGCTTACTTAAAAGATCCTGTCAATGCCATCTACTGCATTGGTTCAGTCGTTGGACCGCACCCATTTCCAATGATGGTTCGTGAATTTCAACGTGTTGTTGGTATCGAAGCTCGCGACCAGTTTGAAGAAATGACTGGTGAGCTACCCGACAATATTGTTGCTTGTGTGGGTGGAGGTAGTAACGCTATGGGTATATTTTCAGCATTCCTTAATGATGAAGATATTAAACTACATGGCGTAGAACCCTCAGGACATGGTATCGAAAAAGAAGGGAAACATGCTGCAACACTGACACTAGGAAAACCTGGGGTTATTCATGGTTTCAAATGCTATATGCTACAAGATGCAATGGGAGAACCAGCACCTGTACATTCTGTTGCCAGTGGTCTTGATTACCCTGGTGTTGGACCAGAGCATTCAATGCTTAAGGATCTAGAACGTGCGGAATACCATCACATTAATGATCAGGAATGTATTGATGCCTTTTTTGAGTTAAGCCGTTTAGAAGGTATTATTCCAGCTCTTGAATCGGCACATGCCATAGCTTATGCAATCAAACTAGCCAAAGCTAATCCAAAGCAATCGATATTAGTTAACCTGAGTGGTAGAGGTGATAAAGACCTCGATTATGTCGTTGAGACATACGGTTTGCCTGAGGATAAGTAATCGTAAGCAATCTGATTAAAAACAAAAATGGCGACCTACTGGTCGCCATTTTCTAATATTATATGAACGGTCTAGTGACCTGCCTCTTCATCATTCAAAGATTGGAATCCCTTACCAATGATTTCGTTAGCTTCAGTAACATTCACGAAAGCATCCGGATCTACCTCTTTAATATGCAGTTTTAGAATCTCAAGTTCTCTACGGCTCATTACCGAGTAAACCATTTTTCTTTCTTCACCCGAGTAAGCTCCGGTTCCAGTTAAGATAGTTGCGCCACGCATCAAGTCATTCTTAATCTTAGCCGCAATAGACTCATAATGATCAGAAACAACCATTACAGTTTTGTGATAACTAGCACCACTTACAACCATATCGATAATCTTACCTTCGATATAAATAATAATTAATGAATAAATGGCAAATTCCCATCCGATTGCACCCGTCTCAGTTGGCTGTATCAATGTGAAAAGTACGATAATACCATCAACAATCATAACCAATTTACCAAGAGACATCTTAGTAAACTTAGCCAAAATCATGGCAACAATATCAGAACCACCTGAAGTTGCACGTGATTTAAAGATAAGACCGATAGAAATACCATAAAATACACCGGCAACAATTGCATTCAACATTGGATCCATAATAACTTTAGGATAACCAACAGAAACATAAGTTTCCATAATCCACACAGTGATCAAAATTGTAGCAATACTTACAATTGTCTTAACCCCAAATCGAGGCCCCAGAATAATTGTACCAATAATGACCAATGGAATTTCCATGGCAAAAGTACAATAACTAATTTTCCAGCTAAACATAGTGTTTAAAACTGTAGCGATACCATAAACGCCACCTGGCGCCAATTTGTATGGTACTACAAATAAAATGTCCGAAGCAGCGAAAATAATACTTCCTAAAATCAGGTAAGTATAGGCAGAAAGCCATTCGTTTGACAAAAATTTTTCTTTAGTAATAAAAGCCATTCTATTGTGTTGTTTAGTATTTAAACATTTCGACTTGTCCTCTAGACTTTTAATCTTTTAGAATAGTATCGAAAAGTTTAGATATGTTTAAAATCGGCGACAAAAATAATCGGCTTATCCATAATAACAAGCACTTTAATAAAGAAAAATTCATGTCGAAAAACAGTATTTTATCGACCATTAGCTATTGTAAATACAAAATCTTTATTTCATCGCATAAATAGATCTTTATATACTCTTGTAGAAGGCGTTTACCTTATTCTAATTTTGCCTTTAAACCCCAATTTTCACAAATATTATTAGGCCATCGAATAAAAAAAGAAAGTATTACATAAAAAAAGACCTCAGTCGTATAGACTGAGGTCGAATTTCATTAAAACTTAAGCTTATTTCAAGCCACTTCGTTTCAATAATGGAGCAATGGATGGCTCCTGCCCTCTAAAGCGTTTATAAAGAATCATAGGGTGTTCACTCCCTCCTTTTTCAAGAACATTCATTCTAAATGAATCAGCTATTGCACTATTATAAATGCCATTTTGTTTAAAGGCATCAAAAGCATCTGCATCCAGAACTTCAGCCCATTTATAGCCATAATAACCCGCAGCATAACCACCAGCAAAGATATGAGAGAAAGCAGGGCTCATGCACGATGTTTCTAGCCTTGGGAAAAGCTCAGTTGCTTGCATGGCACCTTCTTCAAATTCGGCTACCGATTCTTTAATGGGCTTTTCAATAGAATGCCAGGCCATATCATTCAAGCCAAAACTAATTTGACGAACAAAAGCATATCCTGAATGGAAATTACCACTATCGATAATCTTCTGAACCATATCTGCCGGAATCTTCTCCCCGGTTTTGTAATGTTCAGCAACCTTATCCAACCACCCTTTTTCGAAAGCATAATTTTCCATAAACTGAGATGGTAGTTCAACAAAATCGCGATAAACGCTGGTTCCAGACAAGCTTGGATACGAACATTGTGATAGCATACCATGCAAAGCATGGCCAAACTCATGCAAGAAAGTGGTCACCTCTCCAAAACTCAATAATGAAGGTTTGGTTTCGGTTGGACGAGTAAAATTACAAACAATAGAAATATGTGGACGATGATCTCTACCTGCTTGCAGAAACTGCTCACTATAAGAAGTCATCCAGGCACCACCTTGTTTGCTATCTCGAGGATGAAAATCAGCATAAAATACTGAAAGGAAATCCCCTTTTTTATCAAACACCTCATAAACATCAACTTCTTTGTGATACTTATCAATCTCAGAGTTTAATTTAAAACTCAAACCATACAATTCAGTAGCCAAATCGAAAATGCCTTGCTTTACACGCTCCAACTCGAAATAAGGACGAGTCAACTCATCATTAACCTGATATTTCTCTGTCTTCAGTTTCTCTGCATAATAAGCCCAATCCCAACGTTGTAATTCAAAATCAGCACCTAAACTTCTTGCATAAAGCTGAAGCTCAGCAAACTCTTCTTTAGCTTTAGGCATCGATGCTTCAAGTAATTCATTAAGGAAACCAATTACTTTATTTGGACTCTCCGCCATACGTTCTTCCAAAACAAATTGAGCGTAGTTTGGATAGTCGAAAAGTTGTACCTTCTCTAAACGTAAGGCTACAACTTTTTTAATGATATCCTGATTATCAAACTCATCATTAAAACAACGAGAAGAGTACACCTTAAACATCTTTTCTCGCAATTCACGATTATCGGCATACTGCATAAAAGGCACGTAAGAAGGGAATTGAAGGGTAAAAACCCAACCTTGCTTATCCTTGGCTTTAGCTGTGGCAGCTGCCGCTTCCAATACACCATCTGGTAAACCTGCCAAATCCTTTTCATCGGTAATATTTAGATCAAAGTTATTGGTAGCAGCCAATACATTTTCACCAAACTGAAGGGTTAATTGAGAAAGTTCTTTAGAAATTTCCCTTATTCTAGCCTTCTTTTCGCCCACTAAGTTTGCTCCCGAACGCACAAAGGATTTATAACGCTTATCCAAAAGCATGCTTTGCTCTGCTGTCAAATCTATGTTTTCCTTGTTGACATATACCGCATTGACTCTTGCAAAAAGAGCTTCATTCATTACAATATCGTTGGAGAATTCACTTAACAAAGGCGATACTTCTCTAGCCAAAGCTTGCATTTCATCACTGGTATCAGCATGATTCAAATTGAAAAAAACAGACGATACCTGATCCAATAACTCTCCAATAAACTCCATTGCTTCAATGGTGTTTTCAAAACTCGCTTCTTCACTATTATTGGCAATATGCTCAACCTCCTCTTTTGCAATCTTTATACCTTCAAGAAAAGCAGGCATATAATGCTCCATTTTTATTTGACTGAATGGTGCTGTATGATGTGGCGTGTTGAACTTACTCAACAAAGGATTTATATTTTTTGTCATGATTCTATTTCTTTTAGGATGAATATTGAGAATAAGCTATAAGACCAAATTCTCAAAGAATAACAAATATAAGAATTATATGATTCTTCTAAACCAGAAACTGGCGAGTCCAATTTCAATCTCACTTATTTAACTTTTATTCACCTATTCTATTTCTCTTGTCGATAATCATGTCTATGAGAATAATTCCTTAAAAACGCCTATATTCGGCAATTGAATTACTCATTTATAAAAAACACTGTATGATTAAGCATATAGCCATGTTCAAATTTAAGGCTTTTGAGTCTGAAGAAGAAAAGGAAACGTATTACGAAAGACTAAGAAAAGCCTTTGATGGACTTGACAAAAGAGTTCCTGCAATCAAGTTTCTGCAAATCGGCTTTGACGAATTGGGATCAGACGCATCTTTCGACTTTGTTGTTAATGTAGATATCGAAAACATGGAAAGTTTATCGGCTTATGCGAACCATCCCGAACATGTAAAAGCGGCTTCAGTTGTACGAGAAATGATGGTGGACAGAAAAGTGATAGATTACTCCTTTTAGGTATCGCGATACGAAACACTATTTCATAAAGTCCGTAGATAGGCTATGGAATAGTGTCTTTCATATCATCTACACCTTTAGATATCTTATTCCGAACTCCTATTTCAGTATTCCCTTGCTTAATTTCCACCTTACCCCAAAGGTTTTCGGTATTCCCCCGGTCTATTTCCGTCTTACCCCAGAGGTTTTCACCATTCACCTGACTAACTTCTACTCTCCCTTATGCTTTTTCACAACTCCCCCGTGCAATTTCAGCCTTCCAGTTCCTCATTCCTCTTTGCCGATTTATATCTTCTCTTATCTGATCGCATCCATACTGAGAAGACCATCAACAATTCTAATTCAATAGAATACAAACAAAAAACGCCATAACCTTTTCTCAATAGAATAGGCCATGGAGCTTTACACATCCTGCTGGTTCTCTCTTACCGTACACTTATTATCGAAATATTCTTAATTATTATCATAGAATTAGCTGGAGAAATCACCGAGTTTATTCATCAGTATTTTTCTTCCAAGAAAAATGCGACTCTTAATGGTTCCAATAGGAAGGTTCATTTTAGCTGCTATTTCTTTGTATTTAAATCCATCAAGAAACATTCTGAGAGGGACTCCTATTGATAGATCCAACCTATTTAATTGTTGTAAAATATCCTTAAAATTTTGAATAGACAAAGGAGTATTTTGGCTCACATTCGATAGATTTTGATTGCTAGTAATCTCATGCGACATCCACTCCCGTTGCATCAGTTTTCGCCTATATCCATTTATAAAGATGTTCTTCATAATAGTGAGTGACCAAGCCTTAAGATTATTATGGGTAAACTTCTCTTTGAACATTATAGCCTTAAGCATAGTATCCTGATAAAGATCATGTGCATCATCTTTATTCTTTGTTAATTGATAAGCATAGTTTTTTAGGTGCTCTTCCAGGTTAAGGATCTGATTTTTCAATTCGATAGTTTTCATGGCATCTTATTTTGTCTAACAAATATACCAAAAGATTAAACAAGTAGCAATAAACAATCAATCCACTAATCAGCTCATACACAAGTATTCTAAATAAGAAAACCTTGTACACCACTAAATACAAGTGATATACAAGGTTAACCAACCCTAAAACAAATAAGACTTCAAGGTGTTTTATTTTTTCAAATCTACTATCAAATCCATAAAAGCAGTCAAGGAAGAAAAAACTCTCAAACCACTCGGAATACTAATATCGTTTTGTTTAAGTTGAAGACCGGTAATATATATTCTCATAGAGGGAAAACCTTTCCCCAATCGATTTAAATATTCATTTAATACCCCTTCCTTTTCAGGATTTATAAAGGATGTTACTATCGCATCTGCTCCGTAATCATTTACCACCTTCTCCACATCATCATAAGGTAAATTCTGCCCAAGATAAAGAGTTCTCAATCCATTTTTCTTTGCTATATAATTATAAAACAAAATGCTTATTTCATGAAATTCGCCCTCTCTCAAGAAGAAAATAATTTTTTTTGCATTTTTAGGTAGGGAAGTTGATACCGAATCAATCGCCACAAACAGCTTTTGGCGAACTAAATTTGAAATAAAATGCTCCTGAGCGGGGCTTATAGAACCAACTTGCCACAAAACACCTACTTGTTGAAAAAATGGAAATAGGATTTCAACAATGGTATTCTCTATCCCAATGTCATCAATACAATTTGATACAATCTTCTCAAATAAATCTTCATCAAAATTAACCGTAGCAAGTACCAATTTTTTAATACTGGAATCTTCCAGTTTATTTGATTGCGACAAATCTATTATTTTTGCTTCAAGATCAGCACTATTTAATTTTGCCAGATGAGAAATCTTTATTCCAGAAGCATTAAGCATGGAGATATTCAATAATTTTTTCAGATCCTCATCAGAATAAAAGCGAATGTTTGTTTGAGTTCGTTTAGGCTTTATTATTGCATACCTTCTCTCCCATATTCTAATTGTGTGAGCTTTAATCCCCGTTATTTGTTCAAGATCTTTAATCGAATATTTACTCATGCTATTTTTGTTAGGCTCCGAATATCCATATTCAGATCAAAGTAAAACTATAAAAAAAATCATAAAACCTGCAGAAGTTCAACAGGTTTTATGATCGATTCTTATTCTGGTAACAATACTTTATCAATAGCATGAATCACCCCGTTTGTTCCCTGTACATCTGTTGCAATCACATTGGTATTTCCATTAATCACCACACCTGAACTGGTATCAATATCAAGTTCGTTCGTTTCATTTAAAGTTGGCACCATTCCTGTTGAAACAGCAGCAGCTCGCACATTTCCTGCAACAACATGGTAAAGTAAAATTGGCGTCAGTGTTTCAACACTTAAGTCCTCTATACCGGAAACGCCTAAGTCTGCAAATAAGGCTTCAAAAGCAGCATCGGTTGGTGCAAATATTGTAAAAGGGCCATCTCCGCTTAATGTTTCAGCCAGATCTGCTTTTACAACTGCAGCTACAAGATGCTCAAAAGTTGTATCGGCTATGGCAATTTCTACAACATTAGGAGGTAAAAGAACTTTATCAATTATATGAATAACCCCATTAAATGCTTCAATATCGGCTGTTGTCACAGACGTTTCCTTATTCAACATCACACCTCCATCAACATCTGCTCTTAAAACCACCGGATCATAATCAGGACTATTGGTACTAAGCGTCTCGAGGTATCCTGTACTTAGGTCTGTTGAGAATTTCTTATTTCCCAATACATGGTAAAGTAGAATTTGTGTTAGATCTTGCTTTGAAATTTCTGCAATTCCTGATACACCCAGAGCATCAAATAAATTCTGAAAAGCAGTGTTTGTAGGTGCGAAAACCGTGAAAGTTCCCTCTGAATCCAAAGTCTCCACTAGTTCCGCTTTATCTAAGGCAGCAACCAGGCTTGTAAAATCACTATTACCAGCTGCAATATCTGCTATAGATTGAGGCTCATCTTCGGCAGCAGGAAGTAAAACTTTATCAATAACATGTACAACACCATTTTTAGCCTGTACATCTGTAGCAATCACATTGGTACTCATGTTAATTGTAACACCTGAACCATCAGCATTAATATCCAGATCATAATCCTGGTTCAATGTTGGCACCATTCCTGTTGAAACATCGGCAGCTCTAATATTTCCTGAAACAACATGGTAAAGTAATATTGGTGTCAGTGTTTCGGCACTCAAGTCATCTATTCCTGAAACACCTAATTCATCAAACAAGGCTTCAAAAGCAGCATCTGTTGGCGCAAATACGGTGAAAGGGCCATCTGCTTTAAGAGCAGAAACCAGATCAGCTTTAACAACAGCAGCAACCAAATGTGTAAATGATGCATTAGCAATGGCAATATCAACAACATCAGGTGGCAACAATACCTTATCTATAATGTGAATAACACCATTGGATGCCATGATATCTGCAGTCGTTACGTTTGTACTTGCATTTAACTGTACACCTGATTCAAGACCAACTAATATATTAATCCCATAATTACCTGGTGTGAAAACACTAAGGGTTTCAAAATAGCCATCACTCAAATCGGTTGACTTGGCTAGAGTCCCAAGTACATGATAAAGAAGTATTGGTGTAAGAACATCAGCACTCAGATCTTCTATACCCGAAACACCTAGAGCTGTAAAAAGGTTTTCAAAAGCAGCATTGGTTGGTGCAAAAACAGTGAAAGTTCCTGCTCCATCAAGAGTGTTCACCAAGCCAGCCTTACTTAGAGCTTCAACTAAAATAGAAAAATCCGCATTTCCTGCTGCAATATCAGCTATGCTTTCTTCCATTGGTAGAGGTTGTGGATCATTATCATCGTCATCAGTACATGCATATGCAAAGACGAATAAAAACATTAGAAAAAAAATTCCTAAACTCGATTTGTAATTTCTTGCTTTCATATCATTTCTTTTAAAGGGTTTAAATAAGAAACAAACAAAAAGACTTTTTGTTCATTCTTTTTTCTATTTTCTTAAACAAACCAAAGGACACAAACACCAAACCACTCATCAACAATTATTTACACAAATAAAAAAACTCCTGAATTTTCTCATAAATGAAAAAACTCAGGAGTTTATATTTAAAATATCTCGGCTATTACACCAAAAAATATCTATTTGTGATGTCCAATTTATTAAACAACCACAGCAAATAAATCGTAATCTTCGGCATCAGTAATTTCCACCTCACACATCTGACCAATTTTAAGACTGAAATTTTCACTGGAAATTAAAACCTCAGGGTCTACTTCGTAAGAATCAAACTCAGTTCGTCCATAGTAGAAATCAGTATCCTTGCGATCTATAATAACTTTCATACTCTCACCAATTCTAGCCAGATTAGCTTGACGTGAAATTTCCTGTTGAAGTTCCATAATCTCGTCCTTACGAGCTTCTTTAACTTCCTGAGGAATATCATCTGTATAATTAAGGGCAGCATAAGTATCATCCTCATTAGAATATGGAAAAACACCTAAGCGTTCAAACTTCATTTCCTTTACAAAGGCTTTCAAATCTACCATATCAGCCTCCGTTTCACCAGGGTGTCCAACCAACATGGTCGTACGTAAAGTAATACCTGGAACTTCTTCTCTTATTCTATTGATTAGTTCAACGGTCTGCTCACGATTAATACCACGACGCATTAGAGATAGCATATTATCACTAGAATGCTGAAGTGCAATATCCAAATATCGACAAACCTTAGGATTCTCACGCATTACCTTAAGAATGTCATAAGGAAATTGTGTTGGGTAAGCATAGTGCAACTTAATCCACTCCAATCCTTCTATTTTAGATAGTTTCTCAATCAATTCTGCCAGCATAGATTTGCCATACAAATCGTGACCGTAATAAGATAAATCCTGAGCAATAACTAAAAATTCTTTTACGCCTGAGGCAGCCAAATTCGTTGCTTCTTCAACAATTTCTTCAACGGGTCGGGAAATATGCTTTCCTGTTATAATCGGAATGGCACAATAAGAACAGCCACGGTTACAGCCCTCAGAAATTTTCAAGTAAGCAAAGTGCTTCGGTGTTGTAATCATTCTCATGTTAGAGAAATCAGGCTTATATTCTTTATGTAGCTCTTTTACAATAGATTTCCATTCAAATTTGCCAAAAAACTTATCAACTTCAGGCATTTCAACAGCCAATTCGTCACGGTAACGCTCCGAGAGGCAGCCCATAACAAATAAAGTATCAATAAGTCCCTCCTTTTTAGCATCCGCATATTGCAAAATCATATCAATAGATTCCTCTTTGGCATCACCGATAAAACCACAGGTATTGATAATAATTGTTCGGGCATCGCTATTGTCTTCGTCACAGCTCACCTGAAATTGGTTCGCATCCAACTGTTTCATCAAAAGTTCGGTATCTACCAGGTTTTTAGAACAACCTAAACTTACGATATTGATTTTATTTTGGCTCATGATTAATTGAATATGAGATAATAGATCTCTGATTTGAGAAAAAGAGATGAGTATAATTGCAAAATGACTCAACTCTATTTTAGCGCACAAAAATAAGATAAAAAAAGGGCTTTCCCATCTTTTAAACCATATACAGTCTGCTTATTTGAGAAACAAGAAGGAATTTCAGACAAAAATGTTCTATTTTCAAAAACCAAACTATATCAGTACGCCCTCAAGAGACAAAAAAAAGACTCTTACAGTAGTAAGAGTCTTTCCTATATATCTTCATTTGCTTAATTAAAAAGCGAGTCAACAAATTCATCACGATTGAAAACCTGTAAATCAGTCATGGCCTCACCAATTCCAATGTACTTCACTGGAATTTTAAATTGATCAGAAACTCCGATCACAACACCACCCTTAGCTGTACCATCAAGTTTTGTAATCGCTAAAGCATTTACCTCCGTTGCCAATGTGAATTGTTTGGCTTGTTCAAAAGCATTCTGTCCGGTAGACCCATCTAATACCAAAAGAATCTCATGAGGAGCTTCAGGAATTACACGATCCATCACACGTTTGATCTTACTCAACTCATTCATCAAGTTAATTTTATTGTGCAAACGTCCAGCTGTATCGATAATCACCACATCCACGCCGTCTTTCTTAGCCTGAGTTAGTGTCTCAAATGCAACCGAAGCAGGATCGGCTCCCATGCCTTGATCTACAATAGGTACTTGAACTCTATCAGCCCAAATATGCAACTGATCAACCGCTGCAGCACGAAATGTATCCGCTGCACCTAACATCACCTTACGTCCTGATTCTTTGAATTGATGGGCTAACTTACCAATAGTTGTCGTTTTACCAACGCCATTAACTCCAACAACCATGATCACGTATGGATGCTCTGATTTTGGTAATTCCCAGGCATCATAGTCACCTTTATTATTCTCTTGCAAAAGAGAAGAAATCTCTTCTTTAAGAATACGATTCAACTCAGATGTTCCAAGAAATTTATCTTCTTCGACGCGTTTTTCAATTCTTTCAATAATACGAACAGTTGTATCAACACCCACATCTGAAGAAATTAGAATCTCTTCTAATTCATCCAATACCTCTTCATCAACTTTCGACTTTCCAACTACAGCTCGTGATAGTTTTTTAAATACGCTATCCTTAGTCTTTGCAAGTCCTTTATCCAGATTTTCTTTTTTCGATTTTGAAAAAATGCCAAATAATCCCATAGTATATAATACAGTTTAGGCCGGCTAAATTACAAAAAAATATACTGCACTCGATTTATAATTAATGTTTTATTTTACAGAAGTCTTCATTTATATGCATTATCAAAACTAAACTTAATAAAACGGGGCATTAAACCTAATTTCAAAAAAAAAGCATAAAAAAAGCTCCTCATAATTGAGGAGCTTTTTAAATCGATATAGAAACTCTTTACTATTTAGCAAAGAAATCTTTAACATTAGCGTTAGGAACGATCTCTTCTTTAAAAGAATATGCTCCTGTCTTAGGCGACTTAACCATCTTGATTACTTTAGCGTAACCACGACCTTCACCTTTTTGTAGGGATGCTACTACTTTCTTAGCCATAACTTAATATTATTTAATTTCTCTGTGAAGAGTAACTTTTTTCAAAATTCTATTATACTTCTTCAACTCCATACGATCAGGAGTATTCTTTTTGTTCTTAGTAGTAATGTATCTTGAAGTTCCAGGCATTCCACTATCTTTATGCTCAGTACACTCAAGAATCACTTGTACTCTATTACCTTTTTTAGCCATTTTATATGCCTTTTAATATTTTTTAATAAATCCTTTTTCTTGAGCTTTTTTCAAAGCACCTTCAACACCTAATTTGTTAATTAGACGTACTCCGGCAGCAGAAATTCTTAATTCAATCCAGCGATCTTCCTCAGGAAGATAGAACTTCTTATCGAATAGATTTGGATAAAATCTTCTTTTAGTTCTTCTTTTAGAGTGAGAAACGTTATTTCCCACCATTACGCTCTTTCCAGTAATTTGACAAACTCTTGACATAGTCCAGATTATTTTTTTTCCTTAAATGCTTTTCAAACAGTGCGCAAAATACGCAATAATTTTCGAATTATTCAAATCTATTTGTAAGTTTTTTACAGTGAAATCGCAAATTTTATTTTCTGACTGACATGTAGCATCGAGAAAGCCCAATAATAAAGTAGCACACAGCTTTTTTCTTCAAATTATTTGAACGGGCAAAGTTAGCATAAATCCCTATTTTCAAGCCCAATTTACAAATTATTTCACACTTATTTTCTATAAGACATCCTTAATCATCGGAATCAAGGTCTTTATAGAGATGGCAACGTTGGTCATAAAGAGTTTTACCGAAATGGCCAACAGGATGATTCCAAACACTTTTCGTAGAATATGTATGCCTCCTTCACCTAAAAATCGTTCAACAAGAGAGGTCGATCTTAATACCATATAAACGATAAATAAATTCAACACTAAAGCCACAATTATATTTTCCAGAGCATACTCAGCACGTAATGCAACTACAGAAGTAAAAGAACCAGCTCCCGCCACTAGTGGAAATGCAATTGGGACAATTGAAACTCCGGAAGGGCCATCGTACTTTATAATCTCAAGTCCTAGAGCCATCTCTACTCCCATTATAAACAGAATGAAAGAACCTGCTATAGCAAAACTGGAGATATCCACACCGAATAATCCTAAAAGTTTTTCTCCCAAAAAAGTAAAGCCAATTAAAACAACAAGTGCCACTAAACTAGCTTTTAGCGCTTTTATTTCACCTCCTTTTTTCTTCAAATCAACAAGAATAGGAATGGTTCCAATAATATCAATTACCGCAAACAAAACCATAAAAGCAGAAAGAATCTCAATAAAACTAAAATGCATACTATTATTTTTAAGCCCCGAATGTATCAGGATGAAACATATTTTCAGATCAAAATGAATTATGGTACAAATCAAGAGATAAACTATAATTGTTTAAAATACCTCCTCATTTCAAAAATCACGCAAATATAACACACCTTATTAGATTTTTGTTATAATCTCAACATTTCAATTGTAAATCATATTAAGTTCTCAACAGAAACCACAAGCTTTGAATTAATACGTAACATTAATTCACCTATTAAATCAACGAATTTCTCAAAAAACAAATCTGATTCAACCAATTCTTCAAGTTTGGACAATTCTTCACTGATTTGCCAGCAATCTTGTTCGAATTTATTCCATGTTTTAATCATTTCTATACCATGAATAGGTAAAACAATTGAAAAACCAAATATTGGGATCAGTGATAAATCCATGATATTTTCATCAAATATCTTATCTACTTCTTCTCCTACAGCATTTAAATAACCATTAAAACAGTCAAATATATTTTCAATATAATCCACATCACAGATATCTATTTCAACTAGCTCATTTGAATATTCATTATATAAAGCATGCATTAATACTAAATACGCTTCAACTTTCTCCAATTTCTCATCTTTATTCATTCCTGGTTGAACTTTATAAAAATCCATTATATTTTCTAAAATCTCCAAACGCGAGATACTTTCTTGCTCCATCAATTATATATCTTAATATTACTAATACAATAATACTTATTTTTGGGGGACTGATAAACAATTGTGATGTGTAAAAAAATAGCAATTAACTAAAAGAAGACTCCTATGAGTAAACGCGATTTAAAACGATATGTGCATGATCTTAATAAAGAACAACTACAAGATCAAATCATAGAACTGTATTCCCGTTTTAAAGAAGTAAAAGAATATTATGACTTTGCTTTTAATCCCAATGAGAATAAACTGATTGAAGAATGCAAATTTAAAATCTCAAAAGAATATTTCCCTCACACAAAAAGGAAAGCAAAATGCAGACGCTCAGTTGCACAGAACTACATCCGCCATTTTAAACGTTTAGGTGTCGAACCATCACTAATTGCGGATATCATGCTTTTTAATATTGAGATCGCTCAAACTTATTCTACCGAAAAAGAAAACATTAAAGATGCCTTTTGTAAAAGCATATTTAAATCATATGACGAGGCTGTTAATTATACTTCTGAAAATGGTCTCATGAAAGAATTCTCGTCTCGTTTTGAGAAAATTGCAGATGAAAGTTCAAATCAAAATTGGTTTAACCGAGAATTGTTCGAAAGAATTCTCCGCTTAAAAAGTGACAAATGATATAAACATTTCATATTCAACTATTCACATATATGCAAACATTTGCAACCAGACAAACTAACTTTTCAGCACGACGAAACAGGCATATTCCCAGATAAAAACAATGACGATTTTAATGAAATCAATATAAACTAAGAAAAAAAACATCTTAATTGTGCGAATAATTCAAATATATTTCTAACTTTAGTTCGGAAATTCTATAACAATAGGATTTGCAAACTAAATGATTACAGGCGAAAGCTTGGTTAGTAGGTTAATTAGTCCTTTAGAAGTATTTGCCCATGTCCCCCTAAGACATGGGCATTTTTTTTGCTCTAACTATGTTAACTCTTCCAAATTAATTTTCACACCTTCCTATATCAAAACAATTCTAAAATATCCGATTTTGAATTAAAGTTTATTTGTGCTTTGGATTACTCTTAGTATTTAGGTAAATTATGTATGCAAATCAGAGATATTTAAATGCCATATTTTTTGACTTTTTTTTTAATCTGAGAAAAAATAATCACTTCAATTTTCATTTTTATACTCATCCTAACGGAATCGTTTGCATAAAATATGATTAATACTTTTTTTCTCTAATAGAGTCATATAAAAAGACAATACAGTCTGAAACAATTGATAATAAAGCGCTAAGGGACGATTGTAAAATAGAAAAACATGGAAATACTAATATATCAGGGAGATATATAACTTCTTTCCCACGGTAAACCTACAAAATATCATTGAGAATAGATAAAAAATAAATAGAAAAAATAGATATACATATTAGGATAGTTAAATATCTCATCATAGTTTTGGACTTCCAAACCTAAAAAAAATATGATGAGTACAATTGAAATTAGCATGATTGAAGAACTAAAAAAAGTTTTAGAAGCGCATCAAGATGTTAGAGAAAATCTTTCGAGAGAAGATTTAATTACCAAGGCTGTTGATAACAAAGATGCCATAGTAACCCCCAATGGAGCTCTTGCAACTTGGACACCATCTAACTCAACGGGTCGTAGCCCTAAAGACACTTATATTGTTAGAAATCCTGAAAGTGAAGCAAATATCGACTGGACATCGCCTAATAATATCGGTCTGGATCCGCAAACGTTTGCGCTTATCTACGCAGATGCATTAAAGACGATTCAAGGCAAAGAGACTGTATTTACAACCACCAGAGTCATTGGTGCTGATGCGAAATATGCGCTTCCTGTAAGAACAACTTCCGATAAAGCATTAAATCAGGTTTTCATCGATAATATGTTCCGACCTGTACCTGAAAACATTCAAGAATCAATCTTTGCTGATCAGGAATTTCAACTTATTGCACTTCCAAACGACGAGCTTGACAAAGATCGTTATAAAGGGTTAGTGCGTGACCTGCCTAATGGTGAAACATCTGGCCTTTGTGTTGTTGTTGATGTTGACAGAAGAATTGGTATTGTATATGGTTCAAAATATCAAGGTAGCATGAAGAAATTGATGTTTACTGTAATGAACTACTTACTTCCTTTCAATGGCGTATTACCTTTGCACTGCTCTGCAAACGAAGGAAAAGGAAAAGATTCTGCCTTATTACTGGGACTTTCCGGAACAGGTAAAACAACTCTTTCTGCTGATCCTAATCGTGCGCTTTTAGGAGATGACGAACATGGCTGGAGCGATAACGGTATTTTCAACTTTGAAAATGGCTGTTATGCGAAGATGATAGACATGGAGCGTAAAAATGAGCCAGAAATCTGGGATGCTGTCATGCATAATGATGATTACAAGAAACATGGTGCTATTATTGAAAATGCCATGATGTATCCTGATGGACATATCGACTTTTTCGATACCAGATATACACCAAATTCTCGTGCATCATATCCTCTTGAGTTCTTAAGTAATATTAAGCCTGAGTCAACAGCTGGTCATCCTAACACTATCCTTTTCTTAACTGCTGATGCTTATGGTGTATTACCTCCAGTATCAAAATTAACCAAAGAACAAGCCATGCTATGGTTCTTGATGGGTTACACATCAAAATTAGCTGGTACTGAGACCGGAGTGACAGAACCACAGGCAACTTTCTCTCGTTTCTTTGGACAACCATTTATGCCATGTAATCCAAATATATATGCAGATATGCTGGGTGAC
Organism: Ancylomarina sp.; assembly: GCA_048268005.1. Taxonomy (GTDB): domain Bacteria; phylum Bacteroidota; class Bacteroidia; order Bacteroidales; family Marinifilaceae; genus Ancylomarina. Next base: position 1,320,687 of record JBLWWJ010000002.1, on the reverse strand, counting down.
AAAATGGATAAGCATAATACAAATGTATTCCTTATTAACACAGGATGGAGCGGTGGCTCATATGGAACAGGATCTCGTATCAAGTTAAAATATACCAGAGCAATGGTTGATGCGGCACTTAACGGTGAGCTTGACAAAGTTGAGTACGTTAAAGATGAGTTATTCCATGTAAATGTTCCTACTAGTTGTCCTAATGTTCCTACTGAGATGTTGATCCCTATCAATACCTGGGAAGACAAAGAAGCTTATAAGACAACTGCTGAAAACTTGGCGAAGAAATTCTCTGTGAATTACGATAAGGCTTATAGTAAGCAAGATATTGATGCAAATATTATTGCTCAATGTCCTGGTAAATAAGATCACTTCTGATTTATTCAGAAATCAAGCAATAAAAATGGCTATCAACTTAAGTTGATAGCCATTTTTCATTTTACACGATGATCTTTTTTCAATATTTATATTCTGTTGCAAACCTCTTCGTCTAATAAATTGTAATATTTCATCATATGCCCGCTCTCACTTCCAACAACCTGTGTAATACTAACAGTTCTTACAAGACCTCTTCTATTCATAAATAAACCATACTCCTTATTTTCAGATCCACCTGTTTTATGAAACTTAATAATGGAATTTTCATCTAAATGCGTTTCAGTATCCAGCCAGTTTCTAAACCACTGTTCACGTTCCAATTTCATTTCATTTGTATATAAAGTTGTTGATGACCAGACGTAAGCTTTATTGCTCACTAGCTCCTTTACATGTAATTTTTGCTCATCCCAAACCAGCTCTGTTAAGCGTATTCCGGATTTGTTTTCTACTACGACAAGCGTAAATGCCTCAATTCCTTCAAATCGGTATGCATAGATAAATTTTCTGAGGCTAGAATACTTAAAAAAATCAAGAAGAACCAAGCCTCTACTTTGCCTATAATTGGGCTTTCGCTGATGCCTTTCAAAAGCACCATTAAGCAAACATAAGCTAGTGTCTGCACAATTACTGATTATCCAACTTCCATTGGCTTTTGAATCCTTAGGGTACAGTAATTCAATACCATCGTGCACATATTTCTGTGGACTTAAAGCAACACGATTGGGGTCTTCATCTCTATTGGTTGTAAAAATGAAACTTCTCTCAGAAATTGGAATATAACTTAACGTGCACATTGATCTTTATTATAACGTATCGTAGAATAAGCTAAGCCGAAATTTGGATCGACATCTATATGGGGAAATTGTTGATTGAGCGCAATACGAATAAGAGCCATATGGTGAATGGCATGTTCCAGGTTATAGGCTAACTCGCGCATTAAATTTGACCGAACCTGCTTCACTTCATCATTCTCCAAATTAAATCGGAAGTACACACTCAGATTTTTATTTACCGATAACTCTTCTAACCAAGATAAAATAGAAGTCAACCTTTCCTTTGCTGATTCCAATTCGCTCTCAAGTTGAATACTGCGACCACGCGTATCATAAGTAATTTCTCCTATCTCAGAACCCAGCCTTAATAAATCATAGAATTCTATAATATGGCGCATATGCTTACCTATCGAACTTCCCAATAATAGAGAAGAACAATAAACATATTCCTTGTTTTCTAGATTATCGCACACACGAAATAACTGTTTGCATATTTCTTTAGAAGCGTTTATAATTTGCATAGAGTCTGTTTTTTTTCATAACCAAGATATTAAAAACAAGTCGTATTTTATAATTCTTCAATGATGAATTTCACATGCCATCCATTTTAAGATTTTCAGATCTTTTTGGTTTTCATTTTACCGACGGATGAATATTTCTTCTATATTTAGATAACTAAACCTAAACTATGCCCCGAAAGAAAAGATATTACCCTCAATTTATAATCAAATGGCTCAACTTTGAGTTTTGGCCATCCTGGTTATTCTATGCACCTATGTTTATTTATGGCTTTGTTTTAGCCATAAAAAGCCGATCATTTGCTTATTTTACTGCAGCTAATCCTCAAATGGCATTTGGCGGTGCCTATGGTACAGATAAAACCAAATTGCTCAACTTACTCTCTTCAGACTATCACACAAAGGATTTTTTCGTTCCAAAGGAAAAAGCAAAAGAAGATATTATTAAGCTGATGGCTGAAAATGAAATTGAATTTCCTATTGTAGCTAAACCTAATGTCGGAGAGAGAGGTCGTGGTGTTGAAAAAATAGATAATGATACAGAACTGGAAAACTATTTAAAGCTTATTAAAGAAGACCTTATTATTCAAGATTTTGTTGCTTATCCGATTGAATTGGGAGTCTTCTATCATCGCTTTCCAAATTCTACACAAGATGGTATAAGCTCTTTGGTAATGAAAGAATTCTTAAGCATTACCGGGAATGGGCGAGATAGTTTTGGAAAGTTATTATCAAAGAAGTTCAGAGCAAAATCTCGTCTTAAATATTTTAAGAAAAAATACCCCAACAAATGGCATATCATTATTCCCGATGGTATAACTTTTAAAGTTGAACCCATAGGAAATCACAACAGAGGCACCAAGTTCTTAGATGGAACTCATCTTATCAATAACAAACTAGTTGAAGTTTTTAGAGAAATATCAAAGCCTCTAAATGGGTTCTATTATGGCCGTTTTGATATTAAAGTTAATAGTATTCGTGATTTGTATGAAGGTGAAAATATCAAGATACTTGAAATTAATGGTACTAATTCGGAACCTGCTCATATTTATGATCCGGATTACTCTTTACTGAAAGCCTATAGGGAAGTTATTAAACACATGAACCTGGTCTACAAAATTAGTCAAGCCAATATGGACTTAGGCGTTAAACCTATGCCTTTTTCCGATTTAATCAAAGGCCTGCTGCATCACCTTTTTGGTCGAAAGTAGTATTCCATACTCCATGATACTCATTGAAAATCCCCATAATTATTTCTAAGTCTTTCAATTAGAATTCTACTTTACAAAATCAATTAGGTCCTGCCATTTTAAGATACAAATTAGCTAAATTGCAGCTCAATTTTTAAACATACTTTATGGAATCATTTATTTCTCCCGACAGTCATTTTATACTCTTTTTTATTGTAGCTGGTGCAGCTGCTTTTGGGATATATTCTGAACACAAAAAATGGTTTGGAAAACTATCAGGAATTCTTGTAACAATGATATCCATGTCAATATTAGCTATGTTGGGCGTTCTCCCTGTGGCTTCTAATCCCAAGGTGAATGTTGAAGTTTACGATATGGTTTTCACCTATTTCATTCCTATCTCAATTCCAATGCTTCTGTTTAGCTCTAATTTGCTAAAAATCGTGAAGGAAAGTGGCAAATTACTTTTAGCCTATATTATTGGTGCAATAGGTATTGTACTCGGTTGTTTTCTAGCCTTTTCAATCATCAACTTAGGTGAAGATGCTGGTAATACAGCAGGTGTAATTGCTGCCACTCTAATTGGAGGGAGTGTTAACTTTATAGCTGCTGCTGAAAGTTTAAATTTCATTACAAATCCAATGTTTACAGCCACTATAGCAGTAGACAACTTGGTTTCAAACCTTTATACTCTATTTCTTTTTCTTACCCCATCACTCATGTTTTTAGCACGGTTCTTTGTTAAACCAAAGAAAGAAAACGAAATTGACTCGAATGAAAACGATCAGAAGAATGAATATCCAATTACTCTGGAACGTATTGCAGTATCTGTTTTTATTGCAGCCTTAATTGCTGGAACTGGAAATTTCATTGCTCCCTATTTACAAAGCCTAATTCATACTGAACTAAACCTTAGTATTCTCCTTATAACACTTTTAGCCGTTTTAGCAGCTAACCTTTTCCCTAAACAACTTAAGCCACTTGAAAACACAGCTTTTTCTATTGGTTTATGGATGATGTATATCTTTTTAGCTGTTATTGGAGCTGCTACCAATATTCATCAAATATTTGAAATCGGACCAGCTATACTAGGCTTCTACCTAACCATTATGGTTTTTCATTTCCTTTTCTTACTAGCCCTGGCAAAACTCTTCAAATTAGATGTTTATGAAGTCGTTATTTCGTCAGCGGCAAATATCATGGGACCATCTGTTGCTGCTCCAATGGCCGCTTCAATGGGACAAAAGAAACTCGTCACCCCCGGAATTCTAGTTGGTATTTTGGGTTATATTATAGGAACCTTCATTGGTGTATCCATCGCTGTATTTCTTAGCTAGGATTAAAACGAACAGATGAATCCGAATAAGATAATTGAAGTCACCGCAGCTATCATTCAAAAGGATGACCGCTTTCTTTGTGCACAACGAAAAGATACCAGCGAACAGGGTGGTAAATGGGAATTTCCAGGAGGAAAGATAGAGTATGGTGAAACTCCGGAAATCTGCCTGGAGAGGGAACTGCATGAAGAATTTAATATTCAAGCTAAATGTGGCAAGTTTTTATGTGAAAATACACACGACTATGGAGACAAAATCATAAAGCTGAAAGCATATTTTGTAGATCATTTCCTGGGTCATTTCCAACTATTATCTCATCAGGACATAAAGTGGCTACCTCTGGATAAAATTATTGAATTGGATTGGGCGGAAGCTGATTTACCAATAGTCAATAAACTAATTGATGATTTCAAATAAGAGCCTGAGCTTCCCATTAAATTAACTGCTCTCCCCCATCGCAATACAAAATTTGTCCTGTCAAAAAGTTATTAACTAAAATGTAATCAAGTGATTTTAAAACAGGCTCTATCCCTCCTGGTACTTTCATCGGTGTTATTGCTGCTCGGTCTTCAAGATAATTCTCATCGGCATTAATTGGTGCTATCGTTGAACCGGGAGCAATCCCATTGACTCTAATGTCCGGTCCAAACTCTATAGCTGCCATTTGAGTCAGATGCGATAAGGCAACCTTAGACAGACTGTAAGCAGCATAATCAGATGAAAACTTGCTAATTCGTGTATCTAAGAAATTCAATATGATTCCCTTTTTACAAATTTTGGCATAATCGCGCATTAAAATAAAAGGAGCCTTAAAATTGATATTCATCTGATCTTTAAAAAGATCCAAACTAGTTTCCTTAATTAAAGCAGGATCAAAGACGGAAGCGTTATTAATTAAAAGATCAATCTGTCCCAACTCTTGATATGTTTCATCAATTAATGACTCACAGGCAATTTCATCGGACAGATCACAACAAAACACTTTAAACACCTGTTTAGGATAAAGCGCCTTAAGGTAATCTCTCAAAGCCATAGCCTCCCCTTTTGAAGTATTGTAATGTAGAGCCAAATTCCATGAATTCTTTGCCAAATGTAGAGCTAATTCTTTTCCAATTCTCTTGGCCGATCCTGTTATTAATGCTGTTTTACCTTCCATATTCGTATCCTAAATAATAGTTACTCCCAAAAATACATCAATTATAGATTTTGAATCGTTTAAAGCCTTAATAAATTCAATTAATCAGTAAATTTGACTTTAATCTATTCAAATATGAAGCGAGAAATTAAAATTGAGTCCCAATTAGCGAAACTATGTCCGGAACTAAAACTAGGCATAATAGAATGTAAGGTAAAAGTAACTGAAGAAAGTGATCTGCTTTGGAATGAAATCACGCCCTATATCAAACAAATTGAAAATGATTTATCTGTAGAAGATATTCGAAATAAAAGCACAATATTATCCTCGAAAAATGGTTATCGTCGTGTCGGAAAAGATCCCAACAGGTATCGCTTATCCGCAGAATCTCTTTTAAGACGCATTGTTAACCGTAAAGGACTCTATAAAATCAACAATGTGGTCGATTTGTTGAATCTAGTCTCTATCAAATCAGGTTTCTCAATTGGTGGCTATAATGCAGACAAAATCACAGGTGATATTAAAATGGGATTGGGCAATACAGATGAGGAATATCAAGGTATTGGTCGTGGAAGCCTGAATATCAAAAATCTCCCTATTTTTCGTGACGAACTTGGAGCATTTGGTAGTGCAACAAGCGATTCTCTTCGTACTCAAATCGATTTATCCTGTCAGAACTTTCTAATGATTTTCATTTCATTTCATGGGGAAAATGAATTAGTCGAAAGTATGGATTTTGCTGAAGGTTTATTGGTAAGTTTTGCTGAAGCCAAAGCTATTAATAAGAAGATAATTTAAACTTCTTAACAACTATGAAAAAAAATCCTGAGCAACACATCTATATGCTTCTCAGGATTCTATATCTTCTTATTTCAATAAATTAAATTTTTATCTCAAAATCGTCAGCATCGAGATAAACTGGAAATTTAATTCTAAAGTTTCGTAAGTCATTAAGTGAAATGTGAACCGTTTGAATATCATTTTTATACTCTTCGCATTTAGCAAGTACTCTTCCTCTTGCATCGATTAAAGAGGAATCTCCAGCATAAGTTAAATCCATCCCATCTTTTCCGACACGATTAACGCCAGCAACATAAGCCTGATTATCTATTGCCCTGGCTTTTAAAATCGTATTCCAGACATCACGACGAGCATCGGGCCAATTGGCTACGCAAATCAATAGGTCGTAATCCTGTTGATTTCGACTCCAAACCGGGAATCGCAAGTCATAACATACAATGGGACGGATTCTCCATTCTCCAATTTTCACAATCCCTTTCTCTTTTCCACCCTCAAAGTGCTCGTGTTCATTTCCCATTCGAAAGAGGTGTCGCTTATCATAGGTTGAAATGTCACCTTGAGGAGAAACGGTATACATTCGATTGTAATAAGAATCACTTTCATTTACAATGAAACTACCCATAATATGAGCATCTAAATTTTTAGCTTGTTCACGCATCCAAACTACGACTGAATCAGAATATGTGGCTATCTCATTTTTACCTGACATCATAAATCCTGATGTAAACATCTCAGGTAAAACAATCAAATCACTCTTCCCCTTCAATTGAGAAAACTGTTTAGTGAATTGATCCAAATTTGCATTTACGTCACCCCAAAGCAAATCGGACTGAACCAAACTAAGTCTTAGAATATCTGACATATTATAATATTTTAAATTCCTAATATATGCAATTAATCCCCTGTCGAAAAAAGTTCTGGATACTTTGGCTTTGAGTTCTTATACCTTGATTTGATATAGGCCATATCTGCTTCCACATCACCCGTTGGATGAAACGTCTCAATAAAACTCAATGTCTTAGTCTCATAATTTAAATCACCCAACAAGATAGGTACATTAGCTTTAAGTGCTATAAAATAGAATCCTCTTTTCCACACCGGACGTCTACTCCTTGTTCCTTCAGGCGAAAGTGATAAATATAATTCATCACGTTTAGCAAATTCATCAGCTAACTGATCTGTTAAATTACTTTTCTTGCTTCTGTCTATGGGCATGACACCCATCGATCTAAAAATCGCACCAAGAGGAAAAAAGAAAAATTCTTTTTTCATTAAAACAGTGGTATTGATATTATGAGCCACAAAACCCAGTTTTCCCCATACAAAATCCCAGTTAGATGTATGTGGAGCCGCAATAACTACCGCTTTTTTTTCAGTTGGAATTTCACCAACATATTTCCATCCAAACAACTTAAGGATAAATTGACTTATTTTTACTTTCATTCGTTCGTTTATAGTAACATATAATCTTCAATGCTGTAATCTGAAGATTCTCCGCCAAAGGTACTAAAATAAAGACGTCCCCTTTTTTTAGATTCAATTTTGATTTACCCAACAATTTAAAGATATTTGCATCTTAATTTCTACACTTTAAGTATAAAGATAATGGATGCAATGAGAGATAAGGTTTTAAAAATAGCAAAAGAAAAAAATGCTGTTATTTTAGCGCACTACTACCAAACTCCTGATATACAAGAAATAGCCGATTTTAAAGGCGATAGTTTAGCCCTGGCACAGTATGCAGCTGAGACCGAAGCTGATATTATTTTATTTGCAGGTGTTCATTTTATGGGTGAAACGGCTAAGATCTTAAATCCTAACCGTAAAGTTTTAATTCCAGATATGAATGCGGGCTGTTCACTGGCAGAATCGTGTCCCGGAGAAGATTTTGCCAAATTTAAAGCCAAACATCCCGATCACATTGTCATCTCATATATCAACTGTACAGCTGAAATTAAAACTCTTTCTGATGTCATTTGTACATCTGGGAATGCCGTTCAGATTGTTGAATCATATCCTAAAGATCAAAAAATCATATTTGCTCCAGACAAGAACTTAGGTCGTTACATCAACGAAGTTACTGGCAGAGAAATGATTCTATGGGATGGATCTTGCGAAGTGCACGATATTCTTTCTGCTGAGAAAATCATGCAAATGAAAATTGAGAACCCAGACGCAACTCTTATTGCCCATCCTGAGTGTCCTCACCCTGTTCTTATTCTTGCAGATTTCGTAGGTTCTACAACTGCCATGCTTAACTATACTAAGAATTCTGAAGCAAAAAAGTTTATTGTAGCGACTGAAACAGGCATTCTTCACCAAATGAAAAAAGATTCTCCTGAAAAAGAATTTTTAATCGTTCCTGCTGATGAATCATGTTCTTGCAACGATTGTGCTTATATGAAATTAAACACGATGGAGAAGATTTATTTGGCATTAAAAAATGAACAACCTGAAATTATTCTTCCAGATGATATCATGAAAAAGGCAAAGGCCCCACTTACCAGAATGCTTAATTTATCTATATAACGGATTTAAAATCAATCCATAACCCGCTCATACCGATAAATTGTACGTTGTTAAAATCTTTCATAAAATATTTGACAATAAAATTTAAAGGACGTAAATTTAGTATTCATGTCATAAATTGATTCAATTCAATTACACCATTTATACTATATTATTATGAATACAGAGAAAATTTTAGAACAATTAACTCAGATTGCTGTTGAATATGGTCCAAAATTAATTGGGGCTATTGTCGTCTTGATTATTGGAGGTTGGATAATCAAAGGACTTACCAGAGCTACTGGTAGGATGATGGACAAAAGCAAAATGGACGAATCATTAAAGCCTTTCTTAAAAGGAATAGTAGGAATCCTACTTAAAATACTATTATTCATTAGTGTTTTAGGAATGGTAGGTATTGAAATGACCTCCTTTATTGCCATTATGGGTGCCGCGGGTTTAGCTATTGGTATGGCTTTATCCGGAACCTTACAAAATTTTGCAGGCGGTGTTATGATTTTGGTTTTCAAACCATTTAAGGTAGGAGATTTAATTGATGCACAAGGCTATTTAGGTATTGTTAAAGAAATTCAAATCTTTAATACAATCTTAACGAGTTTAGATAACAAAACGATTATCATCCCTAATGGAGGCTTATCAACTTCTTCGATGACAAATTATTCTACTGAAGAAGAGAGAAGAGTTGATTGGACAATAGGTATCGCTTATGGCGATGATGTTGATAAAGCAAGAGCCGTTATCAAAAGACTATGTGATCAGGATTCAAGAATTCTAAAAGACCCGGAAGTCTTTATTCAAGTTTCTGAATTAGCTGATAGCTCAGTTAATTTTGCTGTAAGAGCATGGGTTAAAGCTCCAGATTATTGGGGTGTTTTCTTTGATTTGAATGAGAACGTTTATAAGACCTTTGGTTCTGAAGGACTTAATATTCCTTTCCCACAAATGGATGTACATGTTCATAAAAACGATTAAACTTATAAATCATAAAAGATACTAAGCCTGGAGATAAAAAATCTCCAGGCTTTTTTTCAGGATATTCATTATTCCTCTATAATTATATTGCAAAAAAAAATGATTATTAATCTAACAAGATTTTCACAATAAGAATTCCCAATATATTCTGCAAATAAATCACATTATTGCACCGATTATGCTCAAATGAAGTTGAATAGAATGGACACGATTTATTCGCTTTTAAAGAACGAGCAAACTGAAACCATTCTATCGATGGAAATTATAAAACGCGAAAGCTCCAATTACGAGAAGGCTTGTTTTATCTATAAAGCAAATTGTTTTTGCGATTTTTAAAACAAACCATAATCCATTCACATGGATAAATTAGGTATTGTTCAAATCAATTATAAAATATTTGATAATAAGATTTAATGAGCGTAGTTTTAGTCCTCTGAAGAAATAGATTGAATTCAATTACACCATTTATTTTATATTAATTATGAATACAGAGAAAATTTTAGACCAATTAATTCAGATTGGGGTTGATTACGGACCAAAATTACTAGGAGCCATTGTCGTTCTTATTATCGGAGGATGGATTATTAAAGGGATAACTCGAGCTTTTGGTAAGATGATGGACAAGAGCAAAATGGATGATTCTTTAAAACCATTTTTAAAAGGACTAGTAGGGATGTTACTTAAGGTGATGTTATTTATTAGTGCTTTAGGCATGCTTGGTATTGAAATGACTTCATTTATTGCCATCTTAGGTGCTGTAGGTCTAGCTGTAGGTATGGCTTTATCAGGCACTTTGCAAAATTTTGCAGGCGGTGTTATGATCCTCATATTTAAACCTTTCAAAATTGGTGATTTCATTGAAGCACAAGGTTACATGGGTACTGTAAAAGAAATCCAGATTTTTAACACAATCGTTACGACTCCTGATAACAAAACCATTATTATCCCTAATGGAGGCCTATCGACTTCTTCCATGATTAATTATTCTACAGAAGAAGAGAGAAGAGTTGATTGGACAATAGGTATTGCTTACGGCGATGATGTTGATAAAGCCAAAGCAGTTATCAAAAAACTGTGTGATGCGGATTCAAGAATTCTTAAAAATCCCGAGGTATTTATTGCTGTTTCAGAGTTAGCTGATAGCTCAGTTAACTTTGCTGTTAGAGCCTGGGTAAAAGCTCCTGACTACTGGGGTGTTTTCTTCGATTTAAATGAGAACGTTTATAAGACATTTGGTCAGGAAGGACTTAATATTCCTTTCCCACAAATGGACGTACATGTTCATAAAAACGATTAATCTTAAACTTATTAAGTTGTGAATCTATTTTTGATTCAAACTTGTAAATTATAAAAGATACGAAGCCTGGAGATAAAAGATCTCCAGGCTTTTTTTAGGTCTGAGATATTTGTGTATTTTTAAAAGCTCAATCCATCTCGACGACTTATCTATGCGCTATCTACTTCTAATTTGTATTTTCTTAAGTACTATTCTTAAAGCTCAAACCATTGATAGCTCCAAATCATTATTAAACTCTTCAGATAAAAAGGAAGAAGAACGTTTAAACCAAATAGCAGAACGCTACTCTTTTGCATCAAATGACAGCACTAAGTACTTTACGAATAAATCTCTTGAGATATCAACTAAAAAAGAAAATCATTCCGAAATAATTAAATCTTATAATATTTTGGGTCAATTCTTTTACAAGAAAAACAAAATTGACAGTGCTCTTTATTATTATTACAAATCATTTGATTATTGTCTTGATAAAAATCTAAAACACTTAATTGGTGATAGCCAGAATGGTATAGGTCTTATTCTTATAGAACAACAAAAGTATTCTGAAGCCATAGAAATATATGAAAATGCACTTATCATCGCAAAAGAAGTCAATGATAAACTCTTACAAGCATTCATCTACAACAATTTGGGATTAATTCAGCTTAAAATTTCCAATTACCCTGAAGCATTAAAATTTAACTTTAAAGCTATTGAACTTTTGGAGCATATTGGCAAGGAGAATATGACATACTCATCACTGAATAATATATCATACATCTACCTTAAAAATAAAAACTACTCAGAAGCGATTAAGTCGATTCAAAAATCATTACAGATATCATCAAAACTAAATGACATACAAAATATCTTAGTTGCTGAATTGCAGCTTGGAAATGCCTATAGTTTAACTAATAAAAAAGATAGTTCACTACATTACTATTCCAAAGCTCTGGATCGTGCTGAAAAAATTGGCAACACGAAATATATAGGGATGGCACACAGACAAATTGGTCTCATCTATGATCAAAAATCAAATTTTAAGGAAGCTCTTTTACATTACAATAAGTCATATGAAAATTGCAAAGTGCAAAACTTCATTAACGGCGAAGCTACTGCATTGGTGAGCATGGCTTTATGTCATACTAAGCTAAATAATAATAAAAAAGCTTTGAATTTGGCTTTACAAGCTCATACATTAATAAAAGACAGCGAGCATAAATCATCTAAAAAATCTGTTTACAATACGCTGGCACAAACCTATAAAGCCAATGATAAACTCGATTCTGCTTATAAATATTTGTCGCTTCACAATCAAATTGAAAGAAGTATCTATACGGATAAAAAAGCTCGTGAATTATCAAAACTGGAAACACAATTTGACACAAAGAATAAAATTAAAGAAAACCAACTCCTTAAGACAAAAACACAGGTTCAAGAATTAAGAATTTCCAGTCAGAGAGATACGCTCAATTATATGATTGTATTTTCTATCTTAATTGGTCTGTTACTCTTTTTCGCCATCTGGCAATATCGTAAACAGAAGTTATTGTCCATAGCCCTGGTTTCAAGAAACAAGAAAATAAATCACCAAAAACAAGAACTTGATTTATTAATCAGTGAACTGAAAGATACTGTCATACAACTCAAAGAAGTCAATGCTACTAAGGATAAATTCTTTTCGATTATTGCTCATGATTTATTAAATCCATTCCATGTCCTTTTAGGCTTTTCCAACATTCTCAATCTTCAGTTTGATGAAATGAATGATCAGGAAAAAAAACTTATGATTTCTGATTTATCTGAAACTGCAAATTCAACATTTACTCTTCTTGATAACCTCCTGGAATGGTCGCGTTCTCAAAAAGGCTTGATTGAAATTAAACCAACAGAATTCTTTATTATCAACCTTATTGATTCTGTCGTGGGAACTTATAAGATTAATGCAAGAACAAAAGATATTAAAATTCATGTCGAAAGTAATCCTAACCTAAGCATTATTGTGGATGAACCCACATTAAATATTTGTCTTTGTAACCTTTTAAATAATGCAATTAAATTCACTCCTGAAAGTGGTACGATCACTATAAGTGCTCAACAAAATAATAATACACTTAGATTAAAAATTAGTGATTCTGGTATTGGTATGAATAAGGAAACTTTAAAAAAGTTATTTAAAATTGAAGAAAGTTTCAGTACCAGGGGCACCAATAAAGAAAAAGGCTCAGGTTTAGGATTAATTCTGGTAAAAGAACTTGTAGAAAAAAATCAAGGTCGTATTTTTGTAGAAAGTGAGTTAGGCAAAGGCAGTCATTTCATGATTGATCTTCCCAACATGCAGTAGATAGGCCTTTCAGGCTTAATTTTGCATTTTTCAAAGATTATTTTTATTCATAAGTTCAATATATGATACCCCAATTTTTAATTGCAGCTCCCTCAAGCGGTTCTGGAAAAACGACCATTACTCAAGGTCTACTTCGTAGTTTACGCAACAAAGGTTTGTCTGTTCAGCCTTTTAAGTGTGGTCCTGATTATATAGACACCAAACACCATGAGTGGGCCTCAGGAAATGTTTCAATCAACCTGGACACGTTTATGAGCAGTCCAAAACATGTGTCAGAAATCTATTCTAAATACAGCTCAAAAGCTGAAGCGACTGTGGTTGAAGGTGTAATGGGACTTTTCGATGGAGCCAATAGAATGGAAGGTAGCTCTGCTAAAATTGCTGAATTATTAGATATTCCGATTATCCTGGTTATAAATGCTAAAGCAACTGCCTACTCTGTCGCCCCTTTGCTATACGGCTACAAGCACTTCTATCCTGGAATTAAGATTGCAGGTGCAATTTTTAATTTTGTAAACAGTGAGTCTCACTATCAATTTATGAAAGATGCTTGCGAAGATGTAGGAATTCAAGCCTTAGGTTATGTCCCCAGAAATGAAAAAATTAATTTGCCAGAGCGACATTTAGGACTACAAATATCAGCCAAGGATAATTATGAAGAAACCATTAATGCAATGGCCTTACACTTAGAGAAAACAGTTGATATTGATAAAATTCTAAATATCTGTAAATCTGAGAGACCTGATTATAAAGCTTGTCCTGTTGTAAGTAATTCTAAACAAAGAATAGGTGTTGCCAAAGATGAAGCCTTTAATTTCACCTATCATGAGAATTTAGAAGCATTATCTCAAATTGGTGAAATAAGCTACTTTTCTCCCATAAACGACAATAGCTTACCAGAGGTTGATTTCATTTACTTAGCCGGAGGATATCCCGAATTATATCTTAAGGAACTGTCTCAAAATACTAGTATGAGGAAATCGATACAAGACTTTGCTATATCTGGAGGAAAAATATTGGCTGAGTGTGGCGGCATGATGTATCTCTCAAATAATATTATTGATAAGGATGGTACTTTGTTTCCAATGGTTGGTTTTCTTGATCAAAATGCCAGCATGGAAAACATGAAACTAAAACTGGGATACCGAAAGATCAAATTGCAAGAAACAACACTATTCGGTCATGAATTTCATTACTCTCATTTGATTAATTCAAAAGAAGAAACCAAGGAGATAGAAGTTTATTCCGCCCGGGACAAACGTTTAGATACACAAGTGATACGCAAGAACAATGTACTTGCTTCTTACATCCATTTTTATTGGGGTGAAAAGAATATTTATAAGATTTTTTGGGGAAAATAATTATAGTCAAATAGACAAAACAATTTATTTATCATGGGAAAACAAAATTGGAAACCTGGAACAATGGTCTATCCATTGCCTGCTGTAATGGTAAGCTGTGGTGCTAGTAAGGAAGATTATAATATTATAACAATCGCCTGGACAGGAACGATTTGTACGGATCCGGCCATGTGTTATATCTCGGTTCGTCCTAACCGTCATTCATATGATATTATTAAAAAATATGGTGAGTTTGTCATCAATCTCACGACTAAAGATTTAGCTTACGCAACGGATTGGTGTGGTGTAAAATCTGGAAAAGATTTCAATAAGTTTGAAAAGATGAACTTAACTCCCGGAAAATCGAAAGAATTAAAAGCCCCGATTATTGAAGAATCTCCACTCTCCATAGAATGTAAACTAAAAGAAATTGTACAACTTGGTTCACATGATATGTTTATTGCTGAGGTCGTTAATGTTCAATCTGATGAAAAATTTATCGATCCAGAAAGTGGACAATTCAGATTAGACAAAGCACAACCTATTGCCTATTCTCATGGACATTACTACGAATTGGGCAAACTCATTGGGCGCTTTGGGCATTCTGTAATGAAGAAAAAGACAAAGAAAAGATTAGCTCATAAGGGTTCAAAGAAATAAAATAGTGTGAGTTGCTGTCACAGAATTTAACAAGCAAGAATATTTTGTGACACAACTTGATCTTCATTAATAGAAATAGGTAAATCGAGTGATACACGAGTACCAATCCCTAATTCCGATTCAACTGTGACTTCCCCATTTAATAAAAGAGACAATTCTTTACACAAGGTCAAGCCTATTCCTACTCCTCCATAGGACTTAGTAGATGCCATATCTGACTGAATAAAGGGCTTCATCACACTCAATATTTTACTTTCTTCTATACCAATACCTGTGTCTTTCACATAGATTGAGACAAAATTAGTCTTCACTTCATAACCTAATTCAATAGAACCTTCTTGAGTAAATTTAATTGCATTACTTAGGAAATGAGTAATGATTTGTTTGACTCTAAATCGATCTGATTTTACTATATAAGACTTATCATTAGGAATATTTAATTCAAAACTCAGGTTTTTATTACTATTCATCTCTAACTCGAACTTAAAAATTGGATAAAGCTCATGCAATAAACTAAGGATACAAAACGCCTTATTATTAACTTGTGTTAAGTTAGATTCCAGTTTAGAGATCTCAATTAATTCATTCAAAACCGCTAATAATTGGTTACTACCTTCATTGATATAATCAATATACTCATCTTTTTCATGACCCTCTATTCTTGGACTTTTAAGAAGCTCTGAGAATCCCAGAATAGAATTTAAAGGCGTACGTAATTCATGAGAAATATTCGAGAGAAATGCTGACTTAAGTCTATCCGATTCCTGTGATTTTAGAATAGCTTCACTCAATTCCTTTTTTAATCGAAGTTCTTTCTTTCTATCAGCCTTGATCAACCGATGGATTATGAGACCTGTAATTATCACAAAAAACCAGCCCTTATAAGTTTGTATTTGGGTTAAAAATCTAGCTTCAAAATTTAGTAACAACAAAATTTTATCAGAAGCGATAATCCATAAAGCGCCAAAAAACATGTAAATGACTGCTACCTTGTTTTCAATATTTAAGTCACGAAAATTAATTCTCTCAAAAAAATGCTGCATTTCAATTTTAAGCTTTTAAAGGCAGATCAAAATAGACGCTAGTTCCAATATTCAATATACTTTCAACTTGTATCGTCCCCTTATTTTTCTCCAGCAGATCCTTCACAATAATAAGACCTAAGCCTGTGCCTGATTCCTTATTAGTTCCCTCTTGTTGTATCTTCTTATCAATGTTGAATAAATATGGTATATCATCTTTATGTATACCTACACCATTATCACGAATAAGTATTTCTCCTCTATTATTTTTTACTTCAGCAGAAATTTCAACACATCCACCTTTTCGAGTAAATTTAATAGCATTATTAATTAAATTCAAAACTACTGTTTTAATCATGTTTTCGTCTCCAAAAACCTTAAAATTTTCAGGAATATTATTTTTCAACTCAATCTCCTTTGCTTTGGCAATATTTATAAGTGTTTGAACAACAGAATCAGCAATGTTTTTAAGATCAATAATTTCAGGATTCCATGAAACTCCTCCTATTTGAATACGTCCCCATCTCAATAAATTGTCTAGAAGTTCATTCATATCGACTGCCGATGCATAGCAGTTTTTTATAAATTCAACTTTCTCCTCCTCAGAAAAGATCTCCGAATTTTTAGAGATTATCTCTAGTAATCCTAATACCGCGGCCAAAGGCCCCTTTAAATCATGAGATATAATTGAGAAAAACTGATCCTTTGTTTCATTGGATTCTTTCAATTCTGCAGTTCGTTTTTCCAGTTTAGCCCTATTTTCAACAATTTCGCTAACATCATCTATCACCCAAATGTTCGCATTTTCAATATGAGAATATAACATCTCACTGATATAAATCTTAGTCCACAGAACACTACCATCTATTCTACTAAGAGGTATTTCATTTCGGATCAAAGCCTTGCTACCTTGCAGTTGCTGATACTCACTCATTAGAATATCAAAATTACTTTGACTCAAAAAAGTTGTCATGATATTTTTCCCTAGGAGTTCTCCCTTTTCACATCCAAGAATTTCTGAAATTCGATTGTTTTGATCAATTATCTTTCCTTCTACGTCAGTAACAACAATACCAACCAATGAATTGTTTAAAATTGCTTTCAAACGTAAATAAGCGAGTTTTGTTAGCTCTTCCTGTTTGGTGATTTCAACATTCTTCCTATTCAAATTATCATTTGCTTCAAGAAGTTCTCGAGAACGTTCTTCAACTTTTTGATCTAATTCCAGATTTCGAAGTTCTAATAATTTTTTCTGTTTGTACTTTAAAACAGAGTAAACAGTTAATAAGAGGATGACAACCAGACCTATGCGCAATATATTTTTAAATAATCTAATGTTTTTCTCAAAAAATGTTTTCTCTTTGTTCACCAAAATAGCACCTTCAGGCAAATGATTTAACTCAATATCATACTTTGCTAATAACGAATGATCAAACTTAATGCTAACGGCGGATTTTTCATGAACAGGAATAACATCAGGATTTGCTCCTTTTAAAATTGAGAGTGCTAATTTACCAGCAAGTTTTCCTTGCATATATCCACTGGTTATATATCCTCCCACAATTCCTTTTCCAAGATAAAAATCCCATGATGCATAAATTGGTACCGAAGAGGACTCGCTTATCAACCTAACAACATCGTTGAAAGAATAATAATTTCCATCTGCATCCATAGTAAAAGGGGCTAAGTAGATCATCCAATCATCTGATAAATTCTTAACTTTATCTTGAATAGACCTCATATTACTACTATCCGAATATTCAATTACCATACTCTTTTCAAGTTCTGGTAGAGCACTCTTAATAATCGCCTTATTAGCCAGTCCGGTAACCGTTCTATCATTAATAATTAAAGTCTTTTTATCAGGATGCAACTTATGCATAAGCATTAAGGTCGAATCAATTGCTGCGTACTCCTCTATTCCGGTTACCTGACTTTCACCGTTTAATAGTTCCGGTTTATAATTATTAATTCCACAAAAAATAATAGGGATATTTTTAAAAAATCGTGACCTATTTTTAATTACAAAATTCAAAGCATTATTGTCTGATACAATAATAGCATCGCAGGTCACTTTTGAACACAGCAGCTCATATTTTTTCTCAAATGATTCAATAAATATTGGATCAACAAATCGTTTCGAATCAAGATATTCATAAAAAGTTTCAATTTCATTTTCAAGAGGGGTCAATACTGATTCAATACCACTAGAGATACTGTCAGTCCAAACAAAGCTCTGATGATAAGAGTGTATCACCAAAATATGTTTTTTATCCTTACTGGCAGCTTTATTCGCAAAAATTGAAAAGCACGAGGCAAAAACTAGGAATATACTTAAAAACAAATAGCGCATAACTTATAATTTTTCGAATAATTGAAACCTATTTTATACTCATAGAATTTACAAATAAATTATGTTTTTATTGCATAAAAAATCTATCCACACACATAATTATTTGATTTTTAATGTTCTCAAACAATCATACAGTTCAATATATGAAAAAAAGCCTACACAAGTGCAGGCTTTCTATATACATATCATCAAAATGAAGTTATCACTTCAAATTTTATTCTTATCGAATACGATCCATCGAACGTATCATAGCTTCATCTTTTCCAATATTTCGAATAGCCAAATAAGACAAGACAACACTTACTAATGGGAAAGCATTAATAATACTATAGTTAGCAATAGCTTGCATCGGCTCCAGTTGGGAATTAACATTGTAATACACTAAACCAACCATTCCCAATAAACAAAAAATATTAAAAACAGTTAATCGAATCTGACGCATACGCTTTTTGTATGAGAAAATAGTTACCAAAACATTTAATATAATTAGGGCTAATAGAACAGCTATTGGATAGGCTTTGAAAAGCATCGGCTCACCTTCTGTTAAAGATGGAATTCCTCTATATATAAATGAGTAAGCATTGTTTGCCGAATCAATTAATTCTGCCAAAGGGAAAAAGAACATCAATGTCATTAGGATTAAAACACCTAATAGGAATAAAGTTTGAATTCTTTGAATCATAATTTTGTTAAAGTTGAAAATTAATATTTAGGATTAAACTTTTCTTTATATAAAGCTTTTCCATGCACAAATTTAATCTTAAAAATAAGAGCAGCAAATTTTCATCTACTACTCTTATTCTACAACTTACAAACTATAAAATTATCTTCGATACATATCGTTCAACCCTTCTTTTTTAAAGACATATAGTCAATATAATACAAAAGTTTTACTGATATAGAATTGAGTCTTGTTGCATCAAATGTATTTTTCAGATTGTTTATAAAACGATGCGCAACCTGATCATCCGAATCCACTATAGCGTTTTTCCATACAAGAGCCAATTCACTCCCCGGGGCAAATCGCCAGGAATACACCATATCAATATTAAATGTATTAAAGTTAATATCATGGTTATCGTTATAAGAAGTGGCTTGTAATCGCCCATTATCCATCAACTTCCCAAAACTTTTATATTCTGCTTTTGCCCAATAATGACGAGCTCTAAAACTTAAAGACATCTTATTATTAAAAATGTAATTGGCAGTCATTCTATTCTCCAGATATGCTGTATTTCGTCTTCCTATATATACATTGCTTAGTCCATTAATTTCTTCATCATTCACATAGCCCATATCATCCAACTGCCTATTCCATTTCATTCTGTATCTCATAGTAAACCTATCATTGAACCTATAACGTGGGCTTAATGACAGAGAAAAAACAATTAAATCATCCGTAGAGAAGCGTTTCCCATATTCCCCCTCAATATCAAAAGCGAACTCTTTTCTGTAATCAGAAGAAAACCATAGCCCTATAAAAGCAGAGGATCCTTTTCTCAATTTCATTCCATCAACACGAGGTTCGTGAAAATCGTATTGATGCAGGGGATGAATATTACCATAAATACCAACTGAATTGTAGGAGGTAAATTTAAATCTTGAATTATAATAAATTGTAAAACGCGAAAAACGAGCAGGCTTATACTGTGTTTCATGACTAATAGTCATATTATTATGCTGAGCCAACAAAATACCTGTAGGCTTATAGATATGGTAGCCGAGTCTAAAATTATTTCTTATAATATTGTTTCGATTTAAAAACCCCATATCATTAGGGTTGTAATTATGGGATATCATCTCGTTAAAGAAACTCCAATTAAATTTCCCACTTATTTTCTCAAAAGATACTCTATGATGTTGACCAATCTGATCATCCTCATTTTTTTCATAACGACGTGACATTATAGCCTTACCTTTTACTTGATATGTCCGAGATCTATCTTTCATTAGAAATTCGGTACCGGTCACATTTGCGATATAATCTTCACTTGGTACTGTTACATTTGTATTAAACAACGACACATAAGATTCGTTCTTTAAACTTTGGTCAAAAACCAACATATTATAATTTGCAAATGCCTGAGTCTTGAATTTACGTTTTGATCCCGTGATCGTATCTTTAATTTCGGCATAAGTATTTCTAATCATAGAATTTAAAAAGCCGACTCCTAGTCCCTTACTTGTTCTACCCGATATTTTTGTTGAATTTAAGATCTTAGCTTCTACTGGATTTTCATATATGATTTCATTTTCTTCAAGCTCTTCTTCTACATCATATCTATACTTAGGTGAAGCCCCGATTCGTTTCGAATAAAAAATCCCTCCCCTATTAAAAAGTTCCGTCGCCTCCGTAAAGAACTGTCTTTTCTCATTAAACTTAGTTTCATAAGGAGAAAGATTTAAAATCTGATCATCAGATTGGACTTGCCCAAAATCCGGGATCAACATCATATCGAGAGTAAAACTTTCATTAATTCCATACTTGAGATCAAGACCTCCCCGATAATTCGTTTCAAATGAAGATTTATCCGATGATTTATCGACATAAACAGAAAAATAGGGCGAAAAAGACAATCGTGTAGGAGGTTTAATATTTTCTATTCCTTTTAAAATACCAGACTGATTAACCCAACCCGCTTCTTCCTTATCTATAAAATTCCAACTTACCTTTTCCTTATCGCGTTGTATGTTGCGAATAATGTTTATTCCCCATTCCTGAACATCTTTTTTGGGAAAACGCAGCGCTGAATATGGAATCTCAAATTCGGCACTCCAGCCATTTTTCCCAATGTGTGCACCACTTCTCCACACCGCGTCCCAATTATTATCTTCTCTATTTTTAACAACCTTAGCATCTATCTGTACCCCCATTGGAGTCACTATAAACTCAAAAGCATCTAAACCAGTATTAAATGGATCGATCAATAGAAGAATAAAATCACTGTTATTTATGTGATCTCGTTTACTGAGTTCTTTCAAAATCTTATCAGGCTGATCATCATACATCATAACCCCAACAATAAGAGAATTGTCGGTGTAGATAAACTTCGCTTCAGTTCTATAATTTGAGGGAGTCCCATTATCAGGATCCAGCTGAATAAAGTCATCAGCAACAGGAATATTTTTCCAAATTGCATCATCTAAAACCCCATCAATTTTAGGATTCTGTTTAACACGTTTTGCTTGAATTTCTTTTTTTAAAAAGGCTTGTGCAGGCAGACACAAACAGAGAGACAGAGCTATTAAAAGCAGAGTTAGTCTAGTCATAGTCGATTTAGGTTTTCTATGGTTGTATTAAGGTTACGAAGATTAGTCATTTATCATACCAAAACCAATACTTCTCTGATTTCCAACACACAACTATTTATCCGACCATAATTAAGTGAACGCTTATAGAACAATCACTGTTCGAAAACGAACATCGATTAGTAAAAAAAATAAAATCAATAAAAAAGGCTGTTTCATAAGAAACAGCCTTAATAAATATCTTATTGTAAAAGATTAGTTATTACCTAAAATAAGAGGCATCCCTTCTTTTCCACTACCAATAACAACTACTTTTGAGTTAGGTGATTTCGACAATTCAATAGTTGCTTCAATTCCACGCATCTTTAATAGAGCCGTTGTTAAACTACTATTAATAATCTTATTCGCATTAGATTCACCTTCAGCAGCTATACGTTTTCTTTCGGCCTCACTCTTCTCACGATCAAGTTTAAACTGATAAGCTAGAGCTTCCTGCTCCTGTTGTAGTTTACTCTCAATAGCTTGTTTAATTTTAGCAGGCAAATTAATCGAACGAATCAATAAGGCCTTCATTTCAATATTATTCTTCTTAAGAATTAAAGACGTTTCAGTAATAATGGCATCTTCAACCTCTTTTCTACGGGTAGAATAAATTTCTTCAGCAGTATAACGTCCAGCTACTTGTCGAACCGAAGAACGTACCTCAGGCACAACCAACTGATTGATATAATTCTTTCCAAAGATCTCATGTAAATATCCAATTTTATTATATGTAGGATTAAAACGAACGGAAACGTCAATATTTACCGACAATCCACTCTTATCCAATACATCCATAGTCTCTTCACTTTTTTGCTCCTTAACATCATATACATGTAAATCGTTCCAAGGTGCAATAACTATAAAACCAGGCATAATAATATTTTCCTTATCCAATCCTGACGAAAATTTACGGAATATTACTCCACGCTCACCAGGCTGAAGTGTTCTAAACATACTTGATCCTGATAAAACTAAAATCAGTGCAAAAGCTGCAACTACGATTAAGAAATACGGTTTTTGTTTCATTTTCTTGAAGTTTAATGTCCAGTTAATAAGATATCCATCTAGTTCAAAAGACTAAAGTCATACTCTTTATCCTGGACTTTCGAGTCATTATAAATTTCACTAATACAAAGGTAAATATAGCATAATATATCAATTGGTGGAATCAGAATTCATTTTAATCCATATCTTATTTTTTTTGTTTCTATGCTCTTCATGCTGTTTGAATGATTGATTTATTTGTATATTTGAGAACTCGTAAGGAATATAGAAAAGTCAAACTTCTCCTATCCATTCAACTTTCGAGTTCTATAAATTACTCCAAACAACCATAATAAAGTATTGTTAATCTGCAATTAACAGTTTGCCTATTATTCTGCCTATATTTACAAATAACATTTGTTGACCTGGTAAAATATTTGAGCTTTCTGAGCTGTTGCAATTCAAAATTTTAAAAACATATGGAACCTATTAAATCATCAGAACTAATTATCAACCCAGACGGAAGTATTTTTCACTTGCATTTGAGACCTGAGCATCTTGCTGATACAGTTATTCTTGTAGGAGACCCCGGACGTGTAGAATTAGTCGCAAGTTTTTTCGACGAAGTTGAATTAACCATTTCAAATCGTGAGTTTGTAACAAAAACAGGTAGCTATAAGGGAAAACGATTCTCTGTTTTATCTACGGGTATTGGAACCGATAATATTGATATTGTAGTTAACGAATTGGATGCTCTAGTTAATATTGATTTGGAGACGCGTCTACCTAAAAAAGAACACAAAGCTTTAACTCTTGTTCGTATCGGAACTTCTGGTTCATTACAAGGAAATATTCCAGTTGACTCTTTTCTTTTATCGAAGAAATCTATTGGATTCGATGGGATGCTAAATTTCTACGCTGGCAGAGATGAAGTTTCAGATCTTGAATTTGAGAAAGCATTTAAAGAAGGTGTAAATTGGAATCCAAAATTAGCTTCTCCTTACTTTGTTTCTTCCTCTGAAAAAGTTATCAATCAACTCGATGGTGATGATATGATTCAAGGAATAACCATCTCTGCAAATGGATTTTATGGACCACAAGGCAGAGTACTTCGTTTGAAGACTTTGGATATGGATTTGAATGATAAGATTGAAGCCTTTGAATATCAGGGACAAAAAATCACCAATTACGAAATGGAAAGTTCTGCTATTGCAGGGTTAGCAGCTCTTTTAGGACACGAAGCTGCAACAGTTTGTGCAATCATTGCGAATCGTGTTAACAAAGATGCAAGCAAGGACTACAAACCGGTGGTTAAAAATCTAATTAAAACGGTATTGGATAGATTAAGCAAATAGTACGATATAACCAGATTGAAATTAGTCATAAATTCATGACTTTGATATCAAAAAGCTCTGAAACCCACAAGAATTGTTCTTCTTAGTGGGTTTTATTATATTTAAGAAAGAACAGATCTCAAAACTACTATGAACGAAGAAAAAGTACGTGCTTTAATTTCACTTCTAGATGATTCTGATCCAAATGTTTACATTAACATCAGTAAAGAATTATCTAAGTTACCTGCATCAGATATTCCCTATTTGGAAGATATTTGGTTAGAGTCTGACAGCCCGCTGCTTCAAGAACGTTTAGAAAGTATAATCGATGAGATACATCACAATTCAATTATAAAGGAACTGATAAGCTGGAAAAACTCCCCCAAACAAAATCTAATTGAAGGAGCCATTCTCATTAATAAAAGTGTTAGTTATCACCTCTCTACAACCAATGTTAAAACAACAATTAATAAAATTGTCAATGAAATTAAACCAGAGCTTAAAGAACTGGAGAGTTATCTGGATAAGGTAAAAATTTTAAACCATTTTCTATATTTCATTCACAACTTCATGGTTTTATCTCCAAAAGAAGAAACCAATTGGGGAGGGAATATTAGTACTGTTCTTGCTCAAAAAAAAGGCAATTATATTATAACAAGTATTATCTATGCAGGAATTGCACAAGAACTAAAACTACCGGTTACAGGTATTCAACTCCCTAATAGTATACTACTTTGTTGTGAAAGTCATCATAATGAACCAGCATCTAAGAAATCAAAACGAAATTATTTCTATATCAATCCTATTGATAATGGTGCCGTGCTTTCTTCCATGCAACTTGAACATGTGATTAAATTTAAAAAACTAAAAAATCTTCCTCAGTATTATAAACCATGTAATAATCTTGATCTGATCAAACTACTCATTCAAAATCAGATATTCTGCTATGGACGCCAGAATAATTACAAATATGTAGAAATTCTAAAAAATCTATTGAATACCTTGCTTCATAAAAAAGCCTAATAAAGATTAAAGAAAAAAAAATCTCCAACTTCGATAAGTTGGAGATTTGATTTTAAATATTTGCTTATTATTTACTTTGCGTAATTAATAGCTCTAGTTTCGCGAATAACTGTGATTTTCACCTGACCCGGATAAGTCATTTCATCCTGAATCTTCTGAGCAATATCCAATGATAGGCTTTCCGCTTCCTTATCAGAAACCTTATCACTTCCCACAATAACTCTCAACTCTCTACCCGCTTGGATAGCATATGTTTTCAACACACCAGGGTGAGAAAGAGCCAAGTTTTCAAGATCCTTAAGACGTTTAATATAAGATTCAACAATCTCACGACGAGCACCTGGACGAGCTCCCGAAATAGCATCACATGCCTGAATAATTGGAGCAAGTAATGTTGTCATTTCTATCTCATCGTGGTGAGCACCAATTGCATTACAAACGTCTGGCTTTTCTTTATATTTTTCAGCCAATTTCATACCTAAAATTGCATGTGGCAATTCTGGCTCATCATCCGGCACCTTACCTATATCATGTAAAAGACCCGCACGTTTTGCTTTCTTGGCATTTAAACCAAGCTCAGTTGCCATAATAGCACAAAGGTTAGCAGTTTCACGAGCATGCTGCAATAGATTCTGACCATAAGACGAACGATACTTCATTTTACCGATCATACGAATTAATTCAGGATGCAGACCATGAATTCCCAAATCAATAGCCGTACGCTTACCTGTCTCAGCCATCTCTTCCTCAATTTGCTTGCGTGTCTTATTCACAACCTCTTCGATACGAGCAGGGTGAATACGACCATCAGTCACCAATTGATGAAGAGCCAAACGAGCAATCTCACGACGAACAGGATCGAAACCTGAAAGTACAATAGCTTCGGGTGTGTCATCGACAATAATTTCAATTCCTGTAGCGGCTTCAAGCGCACGAATATTACGCCCTTCACGACCAATAATACGTCCTTTGATCTCATCAGATTCAATATGGAAAATGGTCACTGAATTCTCAATTGCAGTTTCAGTCGCAACTCGTTGAATCGTTTTGATAACCACCTTCTTAGCTTCCATATTAGCCGACATCTTAGCATCCTCCATGATATCGTTCACATAAGACATCGCTTCAGTTTTAGCTTCTTCTTTCAAAGAATCCACAATCTGGTTTTTAGCTTCTTCAGCAGATAAACCTGAAATTTTCTCCAACTGCTCAATTTGCTGACGCTTAGCTTTCTCAAGCTCCATCTCTTTTCTGTCTACCAACTCCATTTGAACATTTAAATTCTCACGAATGGTATCAACCTCTTTTTTCTTGCGTTGGAAATCTTCTACTCTCTGATTAACTGCTGTTTCTTTTTGCTTCACTTTATTCTCAATCACCAAAAGCTTCGCATTCTTTGCATTAATTTGCTTTTCGTGTTCCGTTCTAAGCTGTAAAAATTTCTCTTTAGCTTGTAGGATTTTATCTTTTCTAAGAACCTCTGCTTCGGCTTGGGCATCCTTTATTATGCTTTCGCTTTTACGTTTTAAAGCACGCTGCAAGACGAAATAGGATATAAATCCGCCCCCTACTAAAGCAATGGCTCCTATGATTATTTCTGTCATTGTTTTTTATATTTAGTCAATACTCATTTTTCTTTATTTAATAAATAACCCGCACCATCACTCAGATATCCCAACTACGAAAAATCATATCATACCGACAACTTGATATTTAATGATTTAAACGCAACTAGTTTCTAAGAAATAATGCGGGCTACTGTTTTTTTTTGTATTCTATTGTTCTTCCTTAATAAAATCATTCAGTTCTTGTTCCAAAGCTTCCAGCTCTTTTAAAACTGGTGAAACATCTGTTTTTGCTTCAGATTCCAATACTTTTACTACAAACTGTAGAGAAGCCATGGCTAAAAAATCCTGAATATCTTTATCTTTATATTTCTGTTGGTATTGCAATACCTTTTCATTTATAGTTTTTGCTGCCTTTCGAATAATCTCTTCTCTATTCCTTTTTATATTTAAAGGGTAAAGACGACCTGCTACATTTACTTTTATCAAAAATTCGTCAGACATAAACAATTCCTATTTGTTTAAAAGAGCAATACACTTATCAATCTCCCGCACAATTTGGCTAATCTTATTTTTAGCCTGCTGCGAATCACCTGTATTCACAGCAAAAGTCTTTGCCAATTTTAAAGTATCATACTGATGTTTGAACTCCTCATTTTCTTTGCTTAACGTCTCTACTTGTTCAAGCAAATCCATTTTTTCACGAACTAACTTGTCCTTTTCAAGCTTTAGATCCTGATACAAAGTTATAAGACGAGAGATTTGCCCTCGTAACTCAGATACTATTTCAACTGGCTTTACCTCCATTCTCAAAAATTTCTTCTACAAAATTAACATTGCTGTTAAGATAATCAAAAATATTGCTTTCTATTTTCAATTGAAAGCCTTAAAAAAACACATTTTTATTAGTTTTACACTCTTATTAAAATACAAGCTAATTAGGAATACCATGAAAATAAAGGATCTAAACATAAATATACTTTTTTTCTTATTGTTTATATTATTTCTCCCTTTTACAATAAAGGCTCACAATATACCTAAGAACTATTTCAGGTCACCGGTTGATTTTAAAATAACCTTATCCGGAACTTTTGCTGAACTTCGAAATAATCATTTTCATTCAGGAATAGATATCAGGACTTTTACTACAGGCAAAAAAGTTTATGCCATAGCAGACGGTATTGTTAGTCGTATTAAAATATCCGCAGGGGGCTACGGAAAGGCTTTATATATTGACCATCCTAACGGCTACACATCGGTTTATGCACACTTAAATAAATTTTCACCAAAAATTGAAGCTTTTATAAAGTCTCAACAATACAGAAATAAGAAATTTGAAGTTGATATTGATCTGAACAAAATGGAATCGCATAAAAAAGAGCTATTCCAACTAAAGAAAGGCCAAATTATAGCATATTCGGGAAATACGGGTTCATCTATGGGACCACACCTGCATTTTGAGGTCAGAGAAACAAAAAGTGAGAAGCCAATTAACCCAATGCTTTTAGGTTTCAAGATTTTGGATACCACAGCCCCCAAAATTTATAATTTATACGCCTACCCTCTTGACAAGAATAGTAGTGTAAATGGTCTAAATACCCGACAAGCTTTTAAGGTTAGTTCTTTGAATAAAAACAGTTTCATTTTAAAAACAAATAAAATGAAATTGCATGGCAAAATTGGCTTTGCCATTCATACACAGGACTTTCTTGATAACACTTGGGGAAAGTGTGGAATTAATAAGCTACAGTTAAAAATAAACGATTCTCTGATTACCAATTATTCTCTTAATAAATTTTCCTTTAGCGAGAGTCGGTATATTAATTCTCATATAGATTATGAACTCAATTATGAAACCAAACGAAAGGTCCATAAAGCCTTTATTGAGCCCAATAATAAGTTAAGTTTTTATTCGAGTATGACAACAGATGGTTCATACGAATTCAATGAAAATAAAAACTATAAAATTGAATTTTCTGTTTTTGACTCTTACCAAAACAAAGCTAAACTTCAATTCACAGCTAAAGGAGATACGACTTCAGTTCAATTCCCACAAGATACATTTACAAGCTTATTCGAATATAAAAATGAAAATCAATTCTCTGAAGAAGGTATTAATTTAAAATTCCCAAAGAATTGCTTCTACTCAAATCTTGAATTCAATTATTCTACGAGTCAGGATTCTAACTTTCTATCACCGATATATCATATACACAAACAAAGTGTCGCACTGAATAAACATTATAGCATTTCAATAAAGCTTAACAAAATCGATCAGGATTTATCCGACAAGCTAGTTATTGTTCAAATTAATAAAGATCGAAACATATCATCAGCCGGTGGCATCTATGTAGATGGTCACATCAAAACAAAAACTAAAAAACTGGGTGATTATGCCGTTTCAATTGACACAATTGCGCCAAGCATCACAACTAAAACTAATTATAAAAACAAAAATATCAAGACGCTGAAATTCATTGATTTTACAATAAAAGATGACTTATCGGGCATCAAATCATTTCATGGAGAAATTGACAATAAGTGGGTTTTATTTGAATATGATAAGAAGAAAAACCGCCTCTTTTATACTTTTGATAAAAAAAGATTAACTAGCAATAAGAAACATCGACTGAATTTGATTGTAAAGGATGCAGTTGGAAACATAGGTCATTATTCATGCGAATTTATCTGGTGAAAAATTCGCATGAAACGCATGTAATTAGGTACGAACCGTTGACTATTAAATGCAGAAGAGATCAACAAACATCTTTTGATTATCCAGCCGAATTTCAAATTTAGACTTCTACTTATTCTTCCAAATACGAATTAATAAGTCGTTGTAAGATCTCAGAATTTATTGGCTTTGAAATATAGTCATCACTTCCAACAGCAAGAGCATTCTCTCTTTCCTCAACTGTCGTATTTGCTGTTAAAGTTATAATCGGGATATCTACATCCACTAACCTAATCGCCTTAATCGCCTCTATTCCATCCATTACGGGCATGCGAATATCCATTAAAACGAGGTCAATTACTTTATGACTTTCAAACAACTTAACGGCTTCAAGTCCATTGACAGCATGTATCAAATTAGCGTTGGTAGGTCGTAATATTTTCCTGATAAGTTCAAAATTTATATAATCATCCTCAGCAACCAAAATCGTTTTTCCATCCCAGTTCATATTTAATATTTGCTTTACACCTGATCTTTGACTGGACTCCTGCACTTCATAAGGCAGACTAAAAGAAAAGGTGCTTCCCTGATCAATAACTGAATCTACAGTTAAAGTTCCACCTAATAAATAGGATAGGCGCTGGGAGACAGATAAACCGATGCCAGTACCTTCTATTTTTCTGGAATAAGAATCATTCAATTGTCTAAAGGGATCAAATATGATTTTCTGATCTTCAGATTTAATACCAATCCCTGTATCCTTAACTTCAAATCTTAAAACAGGACTACCATCTTGAATATCCGGGAAACAAGCAAACTTCACATGACCATGATTGGTATACCTCAAGGCATTTTTCATGATGTGAATTAAAATTTGCTTTAACTTGCTTTTATCCGTCAGAATTTTCTGATTCGACATACTTGAATGAAGATTACAAATCAGATTTAACCCCTCTTTTCCAAGCCTTAGCTGTTCCTTTTTTATGATTACCCAGATTTCAGACAAAAATGGAGCAAGTTCAAAACAATCATTTTTTATTGTAATTTGCCCGGACTCTAACAAGGTGAGGCTGAACATATCTTCAAACATTTCGAGCAAACGGTTTCCACTTTTATTAATCATTTTTGCAAAGTCAATCATCTCCTCCTTCGAAATATTTTCTTTGTACAAATCTGAAAAACCAATTATTGCGTTGAGAGGTGTACGCAATTCATGAGACATGGTTGCCAGGAAAGCTGATTTCAAATGGTCGCTTTCTTCAGCTTTTTCTTTTGCTCGAATCAATTCTTCTTCAACCCTTTTTTGCTCAGTAATATTAACAACGGCACCTTCATAGCGAATTATTTCACCTTTTGAATTTTTCACCGCCCTTGCTCCTTCATTTACATATATGATATTCTCATCCTTGGTCAACCAAGCCGATTCAAATCCTGTGACTTCTCCTTTTTCTTCTAATAGCTTTTTAAATTCTTCTCTTTTTCTATCGTCGACATAACTTCTTTGAGACAAGTCCCTTTCCTGAAGTTCATCTAAAGAGTCGTAACCCAACATTTTAACAATAGCTTGGTTAGCTAAAAGAATTTCCCCTTCAGGTGTTGTTTGATAAAGTCCCATTGTAGAGTTTCGAAATAATCCTGAAAAAAGATCTTTACTTTCAATCAACTCACTCTCAATTTTTTTCCAACCTGAAATATCTCTAAACGAAATAATTTCAGCCTGATTTCCCATCCAAACTATTTTCGAGATAATAACCTCAATTGGGACATCAATTCTTTCTTTATTTTCAATATGGGTCTCAAAAGCATGTCGTTCAGAATCTTGCACTAAACCATTATAGATCTCCTGCTGTTGCACATACTGCTTATAAAAGGTTAATTCGTGAAAATTAAACTGACTTAACTCATCTATCGAATAACCCATAATTTCAACAGCTCTGCTATTGGCATAGAGGTAATTTCCCTTGAGATCGTTAACAAGCATACCATCGAAGGTATTATCTGCAAGACCTTTTAAAGCTTCTTCTCTTTCCTTAAGAGCAATAGAGGCTAACTTTCTTTCAGAAATATCTGTGTGCGTTCCAAGAACTCTAAGTGCCTTCCCCTCATCGCTCCAATTTATTACTTTTCCTCTGGCTAGTATCCATTTATAGGAACCGTCTTTACACAAAACACGATGTTCACTCCTGTAAAAAGTTTCCTGATTATCTAATAGCGAATTTAAATCAATATACACCTGATCTTTATCTTCGGGATGAACTCTTTTATCCCACTCATCGAAAGTATTCCCTATTTCATCGATATTATACCCCAGCATGGCTTTCCATTGAGTCGAAAAGAAAACCCGGTTGGTTTGAGCATTCCAATCCCACATACCATCTCGAGCACCCTCAAATGCAAAACTTAAACGTTCTTCGTTCTTTTTAATCTTAGCTACCTCTAATTCACTTTTGACCAACTGAGATTCAAGAAGCTTGGTCTCAATAATCTGCGCAACCTTCGATGCGATAATTTGCAAGACTAATTCAACCGTTTTTGCATTTGTTATAGGACTCTTGTTGGAAATACCAATAATACCTAGGGAATCACCATTGGCTCTCATTAACGGCATGCTAATGCAACTATCTAAGGATTCCAATTTATTATCATGTGGAGATAAAATCTCAACATCGGTATCACAAAAATCTGGATTGTAGCCGACGAGACTTACAGTTGGAGACTTAACTATTTTATAATTGATATTCGACAAAAACTCCCCTCGATAATAAGATGCTATTCTTTCGACTTTATGGGGGGTAGCCATGGAGTAAGTGTCTATAAAAACACAGTCCACACCAAGTAAATCACCTACAAATTGGACAAAACTGTCGACACTCTGCTTCCCTTGATTCGTTTCAACCTTTCCAGTATTAAACGAAATCGCCTTTTCTATTAATTTCAACCTAATTTTATCCATTCCAACCCTACTTTTCAACTTCTATTTTATGAATACCCGGATAATCTCCATTTTAAGTACCCAATATTAGATATATTATCAAGCGAAATTTCACATTTCGTCAACTATTATACACCTAAAAACCATTCTAAAGCCTAAAAAAACAACACAAAAATACAAGGGTATTAGTCAGAACATATGACTAAAATCATGATCAATTCCTTAAAAAAAACATTTACAAGAAGCTCCTTAAAAAACAAGGATTTATTGGATAGTAAACAAAAGAATAACTGATTTTTTTCTTTTATAAAAGCACTCCAATTGGGGAATTAAAGTAGATCAATCATTCAAGTATCGAGGTAGATTTCTATAACTGCCTTTCAAATATAGTATTGTAAATACTTGGTCACAAATAAGTGAGATGTTTTATTTAAAAATTAGTCTAAAAAAAAAACACCTTTCAACATAAGAATAGGACGAGTGTTAGAGACAATATTTTATTCAGAACCAAACACATCATAACGCACTAACCGTCAGATGGTTTTGAAAATAGGACAAAATCAACAAACTGAATCCATACTCATTCCAAATTAGAATTTGTATCGAATACCTGAACTCAAACCTATAGAGTAAGGCTTAAAGTTAAAATTGGAATCCTTATTTATCGAATTCAGGTAATACTTTAGTGATGGTTCCATAGAAAGACTAAACTTAGAACTTAACTGATATTCCATACCTAAGCTAAAACTTGTACTGAAGTTTGTAGATCGTATGCCAGAGGTCTCCCCTAAGGTCTCTCTTGTACTTTTATCATAGACTCTATTACCAATCATCAAATTCGTACTTAACCCACCACTAAGATGCAAGCCAAACTTTTTATCTACAAGATTATACCTCAAAATAAAAGGTATTTCAATGGCTTCAAAACTTTGAACCATATCTGGAGATAAACTTGCACGCGAAGCAAACATCTCTTTGGTTTCAAACAGGATAGGATCTTCCCTCATTACGATTTTCCCTGCAGAAGTCTCAATTTCAGAATTAAAATCGACTTGCCTTGACAAATTATTATTAAATGGTGTACTTGCCACTACCTGATTATGACCTGCCAATTGTTGTCCGAATTTATTGTATATAATACCCGTTTGAATAGCGAGTTTCTTACCAGCTTGCCAGTTTAACTTCACCCCACCTCCTACACTAAGTAAGCCATTCTCCGAATTATTACCAGATTTGTCACCCTTATAAGATGAATATGAAGAGGAAACCTGACCTAAAATTGACCACTCTTTCTTATTACTCTCAGTCTTATCAAACTGATTTAGCATACGAAGGTTACGAGCAATGATTAATGAATCTTGAACCAATACAGAATTTGACACCTCTTTTTTATTCATCCTTTGATCAAACAGATCCATTCTCAAACTTGAATTGTTTAAAGCATTCATCCTTGACTTTGGGAGAAGCATTTGCATACTCATCTCACTCTTTTGAATAGTATTACCTGAATGGTCGTTATTTACAGTTAGACTTGCACCTCTTTTGAATATTGGCTTAGAGTCAGTTTGTATTGTTGCATCTGCAAACTGTCTAACATCATCCTTAATCTCTGATTTTCCAGTTACATTCTCTGAATTAGTTTTTATTTCGGCTATTGATGTACCTTGAAAAACATCAATATCTTGTTGAAATAACAAACTATCTGAAAGGGTAAACAACAAGGCTAAAGAAGCGGCGGCGGCAAAAGAAATAAAAATTACTGCAGCACGTTTCTTCCTTCTTCCAAGCTTTAAATCTGCATCGATCTTAGCCCAAAGTTCTGGTCTTGGCTGAACCGATAGATCCTTAAGTCCTTCAGAAAATAACTTGTCAATATGTCCGTTATCCTTTAGCATATTCTCAAATTGCTTTTATGGTCCTGATCATCCCAATATTCAATTAATTTACTCTTTAATATCCCCCTTGCTCTTGCTAGATTCGATTTAGATGTTCCAATCGTGATTTGCATGACTTCAGCGATTTCGTTGTGAGGGTAACCATCTAAAACATACAAACTAAACACCATCCTATAACGTTCCGGCAAGTCCTGAATCATTCCTAACAGGACATCTAAGGAAGCATCTTGCACATCCAAATCATCTTCCTCTTCTACTTCATCAAACTCCTCAACGGGATGCAATTGCGCTTTATTTCTAAAACGTTCTAATGCCGTGTTTACAATAACTCGACGCATCCAACCTTCAAAAGATCCTTCAAACCGAAAAGACTTTAAACTATGGAATATCTTAATAAATCCATCATGAAGAATATCCTCAGCCTCATCATAGGATTTCGCGTACCTCAAACATACTCCCATCATTTTGGGAGCATATTCAACGTAAAGACTTTCCTGTGCTTTGGATTTGCCTTTAATTGAGTCCTTTATTATTCGCTCAAGTTTCTTATCCTTCAAGTTAATGCTTGTCTTAGGTAACTGATTTCAATATCAAGTTGCAAATAGATTCATTTGGTTGCGTCAAAATTAACTCTTTTTTATTCTTATCCAGACAATTCACTAAACAGTGTTCCTAAATCCCTATTAAAGTGATTGTTATTTCATAAATCTATTAAAACAGACACTATATAAAGCGAATTATAATCTGTCATATTTTTTTCTGAGTTGCAACGCAACCATTTCAAAAAGTATCATCTCTATGGTGAGATACAAAAAGAAATCTCAGTACTTAGGACTAAGACCATGAAGGTGAATATGGCCATAAATTCCCTTCTATAATTAGAAAACCATATTAAGACACATTAGCTATAGGATATATCCATTAGCAAACAAAATTGAACAAATGAAAAGTAAAATTATTTTAGGACTTGGAATCTCTTTAGGTATATTATCAGCATGTAACGACAACGATGATTTTGACATTAAATTTGATGCTATTGGAGATGTTTATGTTCGTTGTCAGAAAATTGACAATGAAGTTAAGTACGCCCCTGTTTATTTCGCATACAGTAATACTTATATGTCAGAAGCAGAAGTAGCTTTTTCTGATGAAGATAGTCCTGTAATCACTCTAGAAAAAATTGGTGAGTATGCCAGAAACTTTTCCTCTACACCTTCTACCGAAGATTATAGCACTGATGATATCGATAATGGTAATTACATCTTTAATTTAACCTCAACAGAAGCAGAAAGCCTAAAAGTGAGCGACAAACTTTTGGAAGGAAGAATCGATCCTATTGAAATTACAAAATTCGAGTATTTGGAAGAAAACCACAAAATGGACATAGAATGGAATACTGTTGAAAATAGAGACATTTACCATATTACTATCGCAACAGAAATTGATGGACAAATAGTATTTAGCTCAGAAATATTAAATGAAAATAAACTATTGCTAAATGAAAACACACCAGGATGGGATCCAAATTACACAATGAAAGCTGGAACCACCTACACAGTAAGTGTTAGTGCTTATAAATTTGAAAATCCAAACCAAAAAAGCTTCCTACACATCAATCAGGAAAGTGTTGCATATCAAGAGATTGAATGGTAAATTATTCATAACATTATTTTGGGAATCACAAAACTCAATTTAATTACCTACTAACTAATTAATTTTGAAGAAGAGCATTAAGAATTCAAATTGAATTTCTTGATGCTCTTTTTATTTGTAGACCAATGACAAAAAAAGGGAGCTAATAGCTCCCTTTTTATTATATAGTATAATTAACGTATTAATCTCTTCTTCTACGATCGAAAGATCTTCCGCTACCTTCTGGTTTTCTTCTTCTATCTCTAGAATCATCACCACCTCTGGAACGAGATCTGTCACCAGATCCTCCACGTGATCTACCACCACCTGAATAGCTACGAGATCTATCGCCTCCTCCTGAGTAACCACGAGAACGACCGCCACTTCTAGGTCTTTCTGATGAAGCTGGTCTATCACCAGAAACTTCAATTCTAACGGCTCTACCACCTACTTCGGCACCAGCAAAACCTTTGATAATTTCTTCAGTGAACTCTTTAGATACATCGAAAAATGAGAAAACACCTTTAAGGTCAACTCTTCCAACATTTTTACCACGAACGCCACATTGCTTATGAATCAAGTTCAATAAACTTGGCACATCAATACCATCTTTACGACCAATATTAATGAATAAACGATCTTCAGTACTTTCAGCTCCATCATTCTGACGAACACGCTTCTGAGTAGAAGATCTCATATTTAAGTCTTGAGCATTCTTATAGTAATCCCAGAATCTGTTAAATTCTAGAGAAACCATACGCTTTACTAACTCATCACGATCAAGTTCTTTCAACTGTTCGTGAATAGCTGGTAAAAATTGCTCTATTGCCTCTTCTTCAACATTTACGTCGATAACACGATTCATAAAGTTCAGAACCTGACGCTGACAAACCTCTTCACCGTTAGGAATCTTAACCTGTTCGAAATCCATCTTCAATCGACGAGATAAATCTCTTACTCTTCTTTCGTCACGCGGTGTAACTAAAGCAATTGAAATACCTTTTCGTCCTGCACGAGCTGTACGCCCCGAACGGTGAGTGTAATACTCTAACTCATCAGGAAGATTATAATGCAAAACGTGTGTTAAATCGTCAACATCAATACCACGAGCAGCTACGTCAGTCGCCACAAGCATTTGTAATGATTTGCTTTTGAAACTACGCATTACTCTGTCACGCTGAACCTGAGATAAATCTCCATGTAAAGCATCAGCATTATAACCATCTTTCATCAACAATTCAGCAACCTCTTGAGTTTCCTTACGAGTACGACAAAAAACAATTCCATAGATATCCGGATAGAAATCGACAATACGCTTTAATACATTGTAACGATCTCTATTGTTCATCAAATAATACTGATGCTCAATATTCTTATTCGTTGTATTAGCCGCACCAACTGTCACCTCAACAGGATCAGTCATGTAATTCTTAGAGATTCGGCGAACCTCACTAGACATCGTTGCTGAAAATAACCATGTTAGTTTTTCATCAGAAGTCGTTGAAAGGATAGCATCAATATCTTCTTTAAATCCCATATTCAACATTTCATCAGCCTCATCAAGAATAACATATTCTACTTTTGATAAGTTGATAGCTTTACGTCGAATCAAATCTAATAATCGACCAGGAGTCGCAACAACAACGTGTGCTCCTCTTCTAATTTTTCTAATCTGATCGTCGATACTTGCTCCACCGTAAACATTTACAACATTTAAGTTCAAAATGTTTTTCGAGAATATTTTAAGGTCATCAGAAATCTGAATACCTAATTCACGTGTTGGAGATAGAATAAGAGCCTGTGGGATCTTCTCATCTGGCTCAATTAATTGTAACAATGGCAGGCCGAATGCTGCCGTTTTTCCCGTTCCCGTCTGTGCTAAACCAACAAAATCACTTCTTCCTTCTAAAAGAACTGGAATTGCTTTTTCCTGAATAGCTGTTGGAGTTGTGAAGCCTAATTCTGTAATGGCTTCCAAAATTGGTCTATCTAGACCCAAGTTATCAAATGAACTCATTCGAATAATTTAATTGTGACATGGCATGAATCCCCCTGTCACACTAAAATTTTCAATTCAAACGAATGAAACCCCCTGACAAAAGAACGTCTACCAAATAATTTATGAAGCCGCAAAGGTAAGCATTAATAACTTAAATCATCATTTTTTTGATTATTCCTTCATTAAAGGCTTGCAACACGCACTAAAGTACTCTTTTTTAATCGAATATCTAAATCTAAACAATTCCTCAACAGGGGATAAAAAGAAGAGCAAACGTTTGAATTCGATTTAGAAATATTATTTAATCTTCAAAAACCTATTTCACTAGCATGAAAACCACTTCAGATTTAATCGTTGAAGGCAAAACAATATGTCTTAACTCAAGGCTTTTTAACCAAGGTTCAATCTCTTTTTCTTTTAGACTATACAAAACTTCTCTGAACTCATCAATTTGATCGTCGTTATAATCGTTCTCTTCGAAATTCCTATAAGTATCCAACTCCTCATCCTCATAATAAATGATTTCTTCAGACATCTTATTCAGTAAATCTGTCTCACAAACTTCGTGAGCCCCACAACACTCTTCAAGCGGTTCACTAGCTGATTCCTGCTCATCAGTATTCCTACCGAAAAATAACTTAGTCAAATAAGTTATGAGTATGGTTAAGGCGGCTCCAGCCAAAAGAACTAATAATAATACTTTCATGCTGCAAAACTAGATATTAGATATCAATAAATCAAGATATACAGATGAGTTATTTTCATTCATTTTTTATTATTGTGTCTTATTCTAAAAGTCTACAGGACCAATAAAACCGAGCTATACCACCAATTTCCTAAAGCTTTAAATCACACCAATTTCAAAAGAAACAACTTCATAGTCTTGTATTTACCAATTTTATCACCATATTTGATGATAATAAAAAAGAAAAGAATGAACTTTACATTAACCACAAGAACGATTATGACCATGGGCTCGATTATGACGATGCCTAGATCCTCGTGTGGAATAACGTGAAGCTTATAAATACAAAATATTTTATAAAAGCCTGCAGTTATTCTGCAGGCTTTTTTTTTGCTTTATCAATCCATTCAAAAACTACCTATATGAGAATCCTAAAATTTGGAGGAAGTTCAATCGCCCAAGTCGATAGCCTCAAGAAAGTCCATAAAATAGTCAACAATATCAATTCCGATCAGACAACCATCCTGATAGTATCCGCGCTCGGTGGAGTTACGGATTCGCTTTCAAGTTGTTTGGAACTGGCCTGTTCGCAAAACATACTCTATCTGGACACCCTTGAGAACCTTCACAAAAGACATCTGGATATGGCCAATGAACTTCAGCTTAATACTGAGCTCAAAACCTGGTTAGATGATCAATTTTCGGAGCTTTCAAATTTACTACAGGGCATCTTTATACTACAAGAAGTTCCTGAAAAAGTAAGGTGCCGTGTTTTAGGTTTAGGGGAGGTTCTATCCTCTCACCTAATTGTTAATTATTTCAAACTTTCAGGTTTAGATGCCAAACACTTTGATTCAAGAAAATACATCAAAACTCAGAATGGCAAAGGCATCCTCCTCAACAGAGACGAGAGTTACAGACGA
This sequence comes from Ancylomarina sp., assembly GCA_048268005.1. GTDB lineage: Bacteria > Bacteroidota > Bacteroidia > Bacteroidales > Marinifilaceae > Ancylomarina. The sequence goes on along the minus strand of JBLWWJ010000002.1, from coordinate 1,281,131 downwards.
ATTAAAGCCATCAGGCAAGATTTTAAGATTGGGGTTTTCCCGGGTTATATCGCTTCTAATGCTGACAATGAGCCAAGCCTTTTAGGCCGAGGTGGCTCTGACTACACAGCATCTATTCTGGCAGCAGCTCTCGATGTAAAACAGCTTGAGATTTGGACTGATGTCAGTGGTATGTATACGGCTGATCCACGACTGGTTTCACAAGCTGTTCCTATCGATCAGATGTCATTTCAGGAAGCCATGGAATTGTCTCACTTTGGTGCTAAAGTGATGTATCCTCCTGCCCTTTCACCGGTTTTACAGAAGAAAATAGATATCTTAATTAAAAACACTTTCGATCCCGAGGCAAAAGGAACTCTAATCAGTTCTCACCCCAAATCTGAACGCACTACCGTTCGGGGACTTTCCTCCATTAATAATATTAATCTCATCACACTATCCGGAAGTGGTATGGTTGGTATTAGCGGTTTTGCGGCTCGCTTGTTCTCATGCCTTTCCAGGCATAAAATTAATGTCATTCTTATCACACAGGCCTCATCAGAGCACAGCATAAGTGTGGCGATTCATAAATCTGACAGCTTTCGCGCATGCGAATCTATTAAAGAAGAATTTGCAGCTGAAATTAGTATGAATCAGGTTGAGAGCCCAAAACTTGAGCCAGATTTATCCATTATTGCTGTCGTTGGAGAAGATATGGGCTATACTCCGGGCATATCAGGAAAAGTATTTAGTATTCTCGGGAAAAATGGCATGAATATTCGAGCGATGGCTCAAGGTGGAAATGAACTAAACATCACTTTCATGGTTCGTACTGCTGATGTTAAAAAAGCCTTGAATGTTATTCACGAGAAGTTCTTTATTGCAACTTCAAAGAAAATTAACCTGTTTGTAGCCGGTGTTGGTAATGTTGGAAGTAAGCTTTTAGAACATATCAAAAATCAACACGATCTTCTCATTAAGGAAAATGGCATTGATCTAATAATTAGAGCTGTCAGCAATAGTCGAAAAATGTTTTTTGCGGAAGACTATAAGTTAATTGAAAATTGGAAAGACAAACTCAACAATGAAGGAGAACAAGCTGATATCAATAAATTCATCAAGCATATTCGAGATTTGAATCTGCGAAATTCCATTTTTGTTGATATTACAGCTAGTCAGGAAGTCAGTGAAGTTTACGAACAGATTTTAAAGACAACAACTTCGATAGTAGCGTGTAATAAAATTGCGGCTTCATCAGACTTTGAAAACTATAAGCAATTAAAACAAACCGCTAAAAATAATAATGTTGATTTTCGATTTGAAAGTAACGTGGGTGCAGGTTTACCTGTAATAAGCACGATCAATTATCTAAAAAACACAGGTGATGACATTACTAATATAGAAGCAGTAGTCTCAGGAAGCTTGAATTATATTATCAACAAGTTTATGGAAGGCTACAGCTTTGACGAGGCCTTAAAGTTCGCAATGGAAGAAGGTTTTACGGAGCCTGACCCAAAACTAGACTTAAATGGTGTTGATGTACTTCGCAAACTTCTAATCCTTGCTCGTGAATCTGGCTATGTTTTAAAAGCTGAAGATGTAGAGCTCAAACCAATGGTTCCTGATTATTGTCTTGAAACGGAAACTTTGGATGAATTAATCAAGCGAATTGTTGAAAAGAAAGAATTCTTTGAAGGCTGGAGAAAACAGATGAAAGAACAGAATGTTAGATTCCGATATGTTGCTAGTTTTAATAAGGGCAAAGCCAGTGTTGGAATGAAAGCTGTTAGCTCTGATCATCCTTTTTATAATATTAACGGGAAAGACAGTGTCGTTTCACTCAATACACTTTGGTATAAAGATCAACCCATGATTATCAAAGGTGCTGGTGCCGGTGCTGAAGTTACAGCCTCTGGTATATTCGGAGATATCATAAGTATTTCATCCAAATAAGAACTCAAAATTGGAGACTTTAATCTCCACAGATAAAATAGAAAAATGAATAAAAGCATAAAAGTATTTGCACCTGGAAGTGTTTCAAATGTGGGATGTGGATTCGATATCCTGGGATTTGCCATTGATGGAATCGGTGATGAAATGATTATGAGTAAAAATGACTCGAACAAGATTCAAATTAAACCTATTGAGGGGTATGAAAATCTGCCTACAGAACCATCAAAAAATGTTGCAGGTGTTGCTATTCAGGCTATGCTTGATGACTTAGGTAGCAATCAAGGTTTCGATCTTGAGATACAGAAAAACATTAAACCAGGTAGTGGCATTGGATCAAGTTCGGCAAGTGCAGCAGGTGCAGTGGTTGCGGCCAATGAGTTACTTGGGAAACCATACAGTAGAGAGCAATTGGTTGATTTTGCCATGCAAGGCGAAGTTGCTGCTTCTGGTGATGCGCATGCAGATAATGCTGCACCAACAGTATTAGGTGGATTTTGTATTGTTCGAGCTTATGACCCATTAGATGTCATTCAAATTGAATCGCCAAAAGATTTATGGTGTGTTGTTATTCACCCACAAATTGAGATTAAAACTAAAGACGCCAGAGAATTATTATCTACTGAAGTTGATCTGAAAAAAGCAATTCGTCAATGGGGAAATGTTGCAGGCTTAATATCTGGTCTACATCAATCAGATTATAATTTGATTGGTCGTTCACTGGAAGATCATATTGTGGAAAAGCAACGTAAAGTCTTAATTCCAGAATTTGATAACCTAAAACAAGCCACATTGGAAGCTGGAGCTTTAGGCTGTAGTATTTCAGGATCAGGTCCATCTGTATTCGCTTTATGTGAGGGTGAAAACAAAGCGAAAGCTGTGAGTTCAGCAATGAATGAGGTGTTTTCTAAAACCACTATTCCTTATTTCATTTATGCCTCTCAAGTAAGCAACAATGGCGTTAGAATACTAGAATAACAACTCAACTATTAAGCAAAATAACCATTTAAAAATATGAAATTCAATAGTACCAACAATAAGAATCTTTCGGTCAGTTTTAAAGAAGCTGTGATAAAAGGTCTTGCTCCTGACGGAGGCCTATTCTACCCAAGGTATCTGCCTCAGCTTCATAAAGATTTTATAGATAAGCTTCATAATTTATCTTTAGCAGAGATTGGATTTGAAATAGCAAAACACTTTCTGGAAGACAATATCCCTCACAACAAACTCAAAGAAATTTGTGAAGAATCATTGAACTTCCCAACACCATTGGTATCCTTTGAATCCAATATCTATTCATTGGAATTGTTTCATGGACCCAGCTGTGCTTTCAAAGATGTGGGAGCTCGATTCATGTCGAGGTGCCTAAGTTATTTTGCAGAAGAGAGTGAGGAAAAAATCACTATTCTAGCTGCAACTTCAGGAGATACGGGTAGTGCCGTTGCAAAGGGTTTCCTTGGCATAGAAAACATCGAGGTTATCATCTTATACCCATCGGGTAAAGTCAGTCAAATCCAGGAACAACAATTAACCACACTTGGCGAAAACATAACCGCACTCGAAATTGATGGTAGTTTTGACGATTGCCAAGCTATAGTGAAGCAGGCATTTCAGGATAAAGAGTTGAATGAGGAGATGCAATTAAGCTCAGCGAATTCCATTAATATAGCTCGATTAATTCCACAGAGTTTCTATTATTTCTACGCTTACGGACAACTAAAGGATCTGAATAAGGATCTGATCATCTCTGTACCAAGTGGCAACTTTGGCAACCTAACAGCAGGTTTAATGGCAAAACAAATGGGACTTCCTATAAAAACGTTTATCGCCTCAACCAATATAAACAAAGTTGTACCTAACTATCTTGAAACAGGGAAATATGAAAGTAGGGCCTCAATTCCTAGCATATCTAACGCAATGGATGTGGGTGCGCCTAGTAATTTTGATAGAATGATGACCCTTTACCAAGAAAACCACCCTAAAATATGTACTGATTTAAAAGGCGCTTCATTCAACGATGAGCAAACCAAGAAGATTATGAGGAATGTATACAAAGACTTTGGTTATATTCTCGATCCTCATGGAGCTGTAGCATATCTGGGGCTTAAACAATATTTAGATCAAAAAAATGAGATCGGAATCTTTATAGAAACAGCCCATCCCGCGAAATTCATAGATGTGGTAGAAAAGGTTATTCAGACTAAAGTTAAAATCCCAAATTACTTAACGGATTGCCTGACTAAAGAAAAACACAGCATTAAAATGGCTAACAATTACCAAATTTTTAAAAGCTACTTAAGAAGTTAAGGTATAAAAAAAGCTCCCTGACCAGGGAGCTTTTTATTCTATATCGTAAAACTTAGTTCTTAGAAATAGCCTTTTCATATTCCTTTTTATAAAGATTCATCTGATTGGTCAACCTCTCTATCTCTGCATCATTTTGTTTTTTCACTTTTCGCAACCATGCAATTTTTCCATTAACCACTTCCATCTCCTTTTTCACCTTAGCTATCTGATTATCCTTTTGAGCAATTTTTTCCTCAAGCTTCAATTTCTCACCAGCTACTTTTTTGCTTTTCCACTCTTTATCTTTAAGGCTTGCACTTAGATCCTGTTCAAGACGAGCCGACTCAGCTTTCAGATTCTTTACCTGATCATTCAATTTATTGATTATCGCTTCATTTTCAGCATTGCGTTCCTGAGCAAACTTATAATTACCTAAAGTCTCATGCAATTTTTGCTTTAAACTAGTGGTATCAGAAGCCATTGAAAACAATTCTGTACTCAATTGATCAATTTCAACATTCTTTTGAGCATTACTTTCCGCCATACTGTTTTTCATATCGTTATACTCAGCTAATGTTTGCTTTAATTTTGAATTTAAAGCCGTATTATCTTTTCCTAGCTTTCGTACTTGAGCATCACTTTTCCGTTTAGCGTAATCAAGCTCTTCGTATTTACGTTTCGAAACCACACAAGATACAAGTACCAGTGGTATAATTGATAAAATCAGTATTTTCTTATTCATAATGTGAGATATTTTCAGATGGTGGATCTTAATTTTAATTGTGCAATTTACAATTTATATGTGTACAATAACAAGTTAAATAAACTTAATAAAGATAAGCGCAGAGATTTCTTTCGATAATTTACTCGTGCATATTTTATAAAATAACTAATTTAGCTTCTCGAATACTTTTGGCAAAATAATTGTAAGTAATTATTCAAAAGTTAAAACAAATGACTCATCCTTCGAATTAAACTATATGATTAAAAAAATTATTTTCACACTATTCATCCTTACGCATGTGCTTGGTACCATTCAGGCACAAGAAGAGGAACAAATCAAAACAATACGAATTATTGGCCAACTTACCAATGCAGCTAACCAGCAAGCCATTCCCTTTGCCAATATTGGTGTTATGGACACTTATATTGGAGCTGCTACAAATTTTGATGGTTATTTTGAATTAAAAGTACCCGGAAAATATGCCGATAAAAACATTCAGATATCTGCCGTTGGTTTCACCACTCACAATTCGAGTTTAAAAGAATGCAACGAAGTTGATACGCTTCGTATTCAGTTGAAACCTGTGAATTATAAAATAGCCGAAGTTGAAGTAACGGCTCAATCATTGGTATTAATCAAAATGCTTAAAAATGCCATAGACAGAATTCCTGACAACTATTTGCAAACCCCTTTTAATTACGATATCTATTATCGTGCTGAAAAATCGAAGGATAAAAAATTAGAACGCAAAAGAGAAGCTGCTATTCGAATATACGATGATAAAGGCTATGTTCGAGAGAATGCCTATCAGGTTTTTAAAGAACGTTCGTACAGATTTCTACAGGTGAGAAAAAACTTTGAAAATAATTCTTTAGCTGACGGGTCAACTTATTTGGATGAATTATTGGAAATGGATATTGTAAGAAGTCGTGGCAATATTCTGAATAAGAATCACCTTAATTTTTACGATCTAAGTTTAGAGCGAGTAACAGAATATGAAAATGATTCGATTTGGGTGATTGCTTATAAAAGTAAAAGACCACTATTGAGTAATACCAGTGATTATTACGCGACATCCTACTCTGGGAAAATTTATATCAAACTAAAAGATTTCTCTGTCATCAAAAATGAAACACATGTTGTGGCGAGTAACTATTCACCACAAGGACGTAGTTTCTATGTCAACCCGGAAAGACAGGAATGGAAACCTATTAAAATAGAATACGATTTTAGTTCAACCTATAAAGAGCATTTTGGCTACTACTACTTAAGTTACGTTGATTATAAACGTCATCACGAACTAGAGAATAAAACCACAGGTGAAAAGAAAATTTTAGATACCAATGCAGAGATGTTAATAACTAAAATTATTACAACCAATCCTGAAGTTATTGAAAATAGAGCCTACTATGAAAATATGGAATATGATAAAAATTTCTGGGACAATTATAATATTATATTTGATGGTGCAGAGTAGCATCTAAGCTGGTTTTCATCTAATACATAAGCATGTAATCCTGATCTATTTGATAAATAGATCAGGATTTTTTATGTAAGCATCAAACATCTGATTTTATTTACCGATATTTATCTATTCTAAAAAAAAACTTTCCTGATATAGGAAAATGTGCAACACTTCAATTATCAACTCGTCATTAGATTAGAAAATAGTTAATGAGCTCCAACTACCAGAACATACATCAGGATTTAATCAATGCTTGTCGCCAAGGTAATGCCAAGGCCCAATTTGAGATTTATAAATTATACTATAAGGCCATGTATAATTCCTGCCTGCGTATTTTAAACCATACTCAGGAAGCTGAAGATGTAATGCAGGAAGCATTTCTATCTGCTTTTGATAAAATCGATTCGTATAAAGGAGAAGTTAGTTTTGGAGCCTGGTTAAAAAGAATAGTCGTTAACAAAGCTTTAGATTATCTAAAAAGAAATAAGATTGATAGTCTTCCTTTGGATGAGAAAATAGATCAACTAAGCGAAGATGAAGACAAAAATGAAACGCTTGAAGTTGAAAACAGTGTCGAAGAAATAAAAAAAGCCATCGAACAATTACCATCTGGCTATCGAATTGTTTTGACACTTTATTTAATAGAAGCATACGATCATGAAGAGATCAGTGAGATATTAAACATATCGGCTTCAACCTCAAGGTCGCAATACAACAGAGCAAAAAAGAAATTGATTCAGATATTAAACGATTGCACGAATAAGCCATTAAAAAGAAGAATCAAATGAACGATATAGATAAAATAATTAAACAAAACCGATCAAAGTTCGACAGTGAAGCACCTCAGGACGATCACTTCGATCAGTTTAGACAGAAAATGCAAATGCATCATCAATCCAAATGGCAATGGAAATGGCAAAACTTGATGAAAATTGCAGCGATGATTGCTATAGTGGCAATTGCTGGCTTAACGACATACCAGCTTCGAGAAATTCAGTCTCCACATTTTAGTTTTGGTCAGCTTTCACCTGAATATCAAGAGGTAGAAAACTATTTTAAAGCAAGTATTGACAAGCAACTCAACATCATCAGCCAATTATCAAAATCGACTGATATTCAAGAACAAAACACAATAAAAGATGAGCTTGCCAGTATGGATAAGCTCTACAAACAGCTTGAAAAGGAGCTACAAGCTAATCCTAAAGATGAGCGTATCATTCAGGCTATGATTGAACACTTTCAGGTTAAAAACAATATTTTAAATAAAATTGTACAACAGTTATATCTGGTAAGCCAACAAGACATTGCTCTTAACGACATCATTAGTATATAGAAAATAATAACGAATAATATAAAAACCTATTAGCATGAAAACAACTAGATTGAAACTCACTGCACTTTTGCTTTTTCTTTCAATAGGAATTAGCAGCCAGGTATTTGCTTCGGATGATTACATCAAGTCATTCGATGGAAAATATGCTGTAAATCAAGGAGACCAGCTGACCATAGAAAACAAATACGGAGATATTGAAATCAAAAATTGGGAAGTTGATTCAGTCATTATAAAAGCAACCATAACGGTTCATGCCTCTAACGAATCGAAAGCAGAATCATTGTTCAAGGGTATTGAAATCAATATGGATCAGATCGGTGAAACCATTATGGCATTCACAGAGATGGAAAAATCCTTCAAAACAGGCAATAAATTCAGTATCGATTATGAGGTATTTATGCCTGAGTACATTCAAATTTCTTTAAATAATAAATTTGGAGATATCTACATCAACACGGTAAGAGCAAAAGCCAATATCAATCTGAGTTATGGTAACTTACTTGCTGAGAAATTTCTTTATCCGAACGAGAAACCATTGAGTAGCATCAACCTTTCATATGCAAAAGCGACCATTAATGAATGTAACCGTACCAAATTAACATTGAAGTATTCAAAAATGAACATTGGTATCAGTGAAACCCTGGTTGTTGTGAGTCGATTTTCTAAACTTCATTTAGATAATAATATCTCTCTAATTGCAGATTCTAAATATGATGCGATTAACATTATGAATACAGAATCTGTATTGATTAGCAAAGGTCAATATTCTGATATCAAAATTGGAAATGTAAGCCGCAACCTAAATCTAACCTTAAGATATGGAAACTGTAAAGTTGACAATGTATCTCCAAATTTTGAGAACATTAGCATAGATAATCAATACGTACCTAGTCGCATTTCAATTGCTGAAGGAGCCTCTTATATGCTCAATGCCGAGACAAAGTATTGTGGTATTAGCTATCCAAGTGATGCTCAGGTTTTAGAAAAAGTAAAAAACAATTCAGAAACTAAGATCAAGGCGCTAATAGGTGATACAGATTCTCCGAAATCAAAAGTTAATGTAATTAGCAAATATGGCAATGTGAGTTTGAAATAGACTCTTTTACATATAAATAAGCCCTCTTTCAAATACAGAAAGAGGGCTTATTTTTGTCTTATATTCTAAAGTCTTTTCATAATTTATAACAAAAAGTTCATTCTCGACTAAAATTTTCTTCTGATTGTTAGTGTCAAACATGGCTTAAATCGTATTTTTATCGGATAAACAATAACGAAACTTAATTATGACCATTTTTGAAAGAGTGAATGCATTGCGCTCACTGATGGAAGAAAAAGAAATCCACGCTTACATCATCACCAGTTCAGATCCTCATATGAGTGAATATGTTCCAGAATACTGGACGGCTCGTCAATGGATATCTGGTTTTACAGGATCTGCAGGAACTGTAGTTATTACTCGTGATAAAGCAGGTTTGTGGACAGATTCACGTTATTTTTTACAAGCTGAAAAAGAACTGGAAGGAAGTGGTATCGACCTTTTTAAAATGGGGATACCTGGTGTACTAAACCAATACCAGTGGTTGCTTTCTGAGCTAGAGTTTGAAGCTAATATTGGTTTTGATGGAACTTGTTTTTCAATTGCTCAAACCAAAGAATTAAAAAATAAACTTGGCGACTTATCTATCCATATCAATGAAGAAGATGACTTGATTAATGAAATATGGACGGATAGACCTCAACTGCCTAAACACAAAATATTTGAACACCCAGTCGAATTTGCCGGTAAATCTCGCAAAGAGAAACTAGCCATAATTCGCAATGAAATGCATAAACTGGATGCCAAGCATCATTTCGTTGGAAGTCTTGACGATATTGCCTGGATTTTTAATCTTAGAGGTCAGGATGCTGACTTTAATCCCGTTGCTGTTACTTACGCTTTAATCAACGAAGATTCATGTACTCTCTATCTGGAGCAATCAAAACTGGATGATGAACTGATTCATAGTCTTAAAAAAGATGGCATTCAAACGGCTGATTATAAAAAAATATGTGATGACTTAGAAGAGCTTCCAGGCTCTGAAAATGTTCTTCTTGACAACAACCGTAGTAATTTGAGAATTTACCGTTCTATCTCTGCCAATATTATTGAACGAGAGAACCCTTCTCAACTACTAAAAAGCCAGAAAAATCCGACGGAAATAAAAGGTATGAAAGAGGCTATGGTTCAAGATGGATTGGCCTTAACTCAATTTTTCTGTTGGCTGGAAGAGAATTTAGGTAAATCTGTGATAACTGAGTTTACCTTAATAGATAAACTTAGAGAATTTAGATCCCAGCAAAAACATTTCATGGGTGAAAGTTTTGGGAGTATTGTGGGGTATAAAGCACATGGTGCATCACCTCACTACTCAACCACAACAGAAACCGATTGTGAAATAAAAGCTGAAGGTATCCTACTGATTGACTCGGGAGGACAATACATGAATGGTACTACAGATATTACCCGTACTACTGCTTTAGGAGAGCTAAACCAGGAAGAAAAAATGGATTTCACTCTGGTTCTAAAAGGTATGATTCAAATGACTTTGGCTGTTTTTCCTAAGGGGACTCGTGGTTGTAATATTGATATACTAGCTCGCCAGGCCCTATGGATGCATGGTAAAAACTATGGCCACGGAACAGGACATGGTGTTGGCTGTTTCTTAAATGTTCACGAAGGACCTCAAAGTATTCGTCAGGAACTTAAAGAGCAAGCCATTTTACCTGGAATGATTAGTTCTAACGAACCAGGATTCTATAAAGAAGGTGCTTATGGTATTCGCCATGAGAACTTAATTCTTTGCAAAGAGAAGCTAAAAACGGAATATGGTGAATTTTTAGAATTTGATACACTAACGCTATTTCCCTTTGACACCAAAGCTTTAGATTTAAACCTACTAAACGATACTGAGAAGAGCTGGCTCAACCATTACCATCAAAAAGTATATGATAGCCTGGCACCTCAACTGGATGAGAAACATAAAGATTGGTTGAAAAATAAGACGCAGCCAGTCTAAGCTATTATAGATTATAATATTCAAAAGGGCAGTTGATTTCAATATGATGAATTCAACTGCCCTTATTATTTACGTTTCCTCGAAGTATGGCCTCTCTTTTAAATGCTTTTCGTTTTACGAAAGCTTTAGAAAGACCGGGAAGTTGAGAACTTGTTCGAAAATCACCCGGCCACACTTAAGCTTAAGGCAAATAAGAAGAACTTTTAAAAAGCAGCCTTGATCTTTTTTGCTTCGTTTTTTGGATCAAGCCAAAAAATGAAGTCGGGCTTATTCGCAAAGCTCATGAGCTCGCAAGCTCGATTGGGCGAAGCGCAAATTTATCTTGGACAGAATTGATAATTCTATAATATAATTAGGCGCAATTACTTATCCTTTTTATCTGCCACTGGAATAAAATTCAATGATATAGAATTGACACAATGACGTGTATTCTTCTCAGTGAAACCTTCATTCTTAAAAACATGTCCCAAGTGCCCTTTACAGTTAGAACAGATGATCTCCGTTCTTCTTCCATCTGCATCAGGCAAATGCGTAACCGCTCCTTCAATTTCATCATCGAAACTTGGCCAACCACAATGTGAATCAAATTTATCATCAGATCGATATAAAGGCAGATTACATTGCTTGCATACATAGACACCTTCCTCTTTATGGTCAACGTATTTTCCTGTGTGTGGGTATTCAGTTCCTTTATTTAAAATCACACGCTTCTCAAGCTCATTCAGTTTATTGTAGTTTCCCTTTTTCATCACCGTCTGTCCATTTGTTATTACTGATACCATCAATAATAAAGATATAAATATTAGTCGTCCCATGCCGCTTATTTTTAATTGATCTAAAATAAAACAAGTCCATCAGTTTTCAAAATTTCAGAGGCTCTTTAAGATCTTCTTAACATCTAAAAATGATTGGTTCAGATAAAAAATTGAATTTTAATAATACGAGCAAATGCCATTTAACAATTTCCATTATTATTTGTATTACATTTAACATTCAAACAATATAAAATTTATAATATGAGATGGGAATATAAAATTGTTCATATTAACGCACTAAAATGGAATAAAACAGGCTTACCAAAGGATATCAATATCAAGTTTGATGAACTAGGTGAAGAAGGATGGGAATTGGTAAAAATAGAACCTAAACTCGACGGTGGATTTATACTATTTGGTATTGGTGTTTGTACACATACCGTAGGCTACACCGCCTTTTTCAAAAGAGCTAAAAATTAACACAAAGCACTCTCCTTAAATGGGGAGTGCATTCTTATTATCTATACAGGCCTCCCATAAATACGTTGGCTACAAACTTCACCATCAATTTCAGCCACATCAACCAATCTTCCCCACAATTCAAAATCAAATTTTTCAAGAAGATTTATACTTGCAGCATTAGGTTCCAAAAGAATGGCAAACAGATTAATGAAACCTAGTTCAGACGCCTTTTCAATTGCAAAATTCATCAACTGATTGGCATAGCCTTTACGGAAATGACTTTCGTGAATGTAATAACTCACCTCAGAAGACATTGCTAAAGCTCGTCTACCAGAACGCCAGGCTGAAAATGAAAACCAAGCGATCACTTCCCCATTTACCACACCTACATAAACAGGATACTTGTCTGCTGGATGCGACTGAAACCATTGTTCACGCTCTTCCATGCTGATATGATCTAAATCAGCCGTGCAATATCTTGCATCAATAGCTTGATTGTAGATGGTATTGATTGCTTTTAGGTCGGTATGTTGGGCTAAGCGAATATTCATTAGTTGATTCTATAGGTTTGATTTGGTTTTAAAAATAAGAAAAAACCTGACCGGTTTATTTACATGGTGTAAATAAACCAGTCAGGTTTAATTTTATATTCTATTTATGAGTTATCTTATCCTGGGAACTTAGGAAATTTCTGAAATTCAGGATCACGCTTCTCAAGGAATGCGTTTTTACCTTCCTGAGCTTCCTCCATCAAGTAATACATCATAGTCGCGTCACCAGCAAATTCCATCAAACCACGCTGACCGTCAAGCTCAGCATTTAAGCCACGCTTAATCATACGAAGTGCCATAGGGCTACGCATCATCATTATTTTACACCACTCAACTGTTGTGTCCTCCAAATCCTCAAGAGCAACAACTTTGTTGACCATACCCATTTCTTCGGCTTCTTTTGCCGAGTACTGCTGACATAGGAACCAAATCTCACGCGCTTTTTTCTGACCGACCTGGCGAGCTAAATACGATGATCCAAAACCAGCATCGAAACTACCTACTTTAGGACCTGTTTGTCCAAATTTAGCGTTATCTGAAGCAATCGTTAAATCACATACCACATGTAAAACGTGACCGCCACCAATAGCATAACCGTTCACCATAGCAATAACTGGTTTAGGCATAGAACGAATCGCCTTATGCAAGTCCAAAACGTTTAATCGAGGTACACCGTGATCATCGATATAACCACCAACACCCTTAACATTTTGATCACCACCAGAACAAAAGGCTTTATCACCTGTTCCAGTGAATACAATTACACTAATGTCTGAACGCTCACGGCAAATTTCCATGGCATCAAGCATATCAAAATTCGTTTGAGGTCGAAATGCATTATAAACCTCCGGGCGGTTAATTGTAATTTTTGCAATTCCCTCGAAGAAATCAAATTTGATATCTTCGTATTCCTTTATTGTTGTCCAGTTTCTTGTTGTCATCTTTCTTTATTTTTCAACCACAAATTTCACAGATTTCCACAAATTTTTAATTGTAGAAATATGTTCCATATTCATGGCTATTATATAGATATTTATCTCTTTCTTAAAACCTTAAAGTAATCTTTCAAGATCACATCATTCAATTCTCTTAGAGTCTTTAATTCCAAAATACTAGCTCTTTCGTCTGCTTTAAAAAAGTCAGACAATGTTTGATCTAAGTTTTCTAAACTATCGGCATAAAAATAATCTAATCCGTATGTTTCAGCAAGCTTATCGGCACGATATTCTTGAGTGGTTTCAAAATACTCTTCCAATTCAGGAAGATCAGATGGCCCGGGAATGAAACGAAAAATACCACCACCACCATTATTAATTAAAACAATTTTCAGTCGCTTATTCAGGTATTTATTCCACAAGGCATTACTGTCATAGAAAAAACTAATATCACCAGTTATAAGCGTTGTTATCTTATTATTTACATGTGATGCGCCAACTGCGGTAGATGTACAGCCATCGATACCAGAAGTACCCCGATTTGAATTATGAACTAAATCCTGTTTCATCTTGAAAAGTTGAGCATAACGCACAACCGAAGAATTGGATAATTGCAGATTACCTCCTTCAGGGATGGCTTTTAAAACCGTATCAAAAGCTTTTAAATCTGACCACTCCGTTTTTTTCAGATAAGTTTCATGAGCTAAATCACAAGCTAAATCTCTGTCTTTCCAAACTTCAGCATATGTGCTTTCAGTTTCAGTCAGAAGCGCTAACATGTTGTCAAAAAATTGGTCAGGAGAAAGATCAATATGTGAACTTAGCGTTTTGAAAGTATCAATAAAGGTCTCTTCTTTCCCAACGAACCAATGTTTTTGAGGAGAATGCTCTCTCAAAAATGATTTGATCTTTTTAGAAACCAATGGACCACCAAAATTGATGAGTAAATCGGGTTGATAATTTAGAATTTCGTCATCCGAAAAGCTAGTAATCACCCTATCGATGCAAGGAATAAAAGCCTGGTTCTGCAAATTTGAGATTGTCTCAGTCAGCACGACGACCTGCTTAAACTTAGCCAAATGACTTAAACATGCATTCAGTTTTTCATTCTTTGGTAGTAAACCAGCTAGGATTAAAATTTTCTTTGAAGCCTGCCATTCCTGACTCAGACTCTCTTTTACCTCTGTTGAGAGGGCATCTTTCGAAATCAGTTTATGAATGATTCTTTCAGATCTGGCATCTTTGCTTTTTTCTCCGTAAAGAGGCTCGCGGAAAGGAACATTTATATGAACAGGCCCTATTCTTCCTGAAATTGTTTTTGCTAGGGCCTCATTTATTATTCTATTAATACTCCATAAATCATCAGTCCCCTCTAAAGCAATTGGCAAATGATAACTTGCTTTCACAAAATTCTGTAATACATTCACCTGATCTATAGCCTGACTATCATCCTGTCCTATCCATTCTTGTGGCCGATCAGCTGAAATAACCACTAAAGGCAAGCGTTGGTAAAAAGCTTCAGCAATGGCTGGAGCATAGTTTAATAGAGCGGTACCTGACGTGCAAACCAGACCAACTGGATTGCCCGTCTGTTGAGCAATTCCCAATGCAAAATAGGCCGCACTTCGCTCATCAACTATTACCGACGTTTCGATTCTTGATTCACGTGCGAAAGAGACGGTTAAAGGCGCATTTCTCGATCCTGGAGAAATCACCACATGTTCCATTCCCTTTGCAACACAAATATTTATAATTTCATTAACACCTAATATATCTGATGTATCTTGAGTCATTCTTATTTTTTTTGAACTAAAATTCTTCATGAAAGCTTACTGGTCTTTATCACTGACAGCAGTGTTTGTGCCTTGTGCTGGGTTTCTTCCCATTCCTTTTTTGGAATAGAATCAGCTGTGATACCACCACCAACAAATAAAGATAATTGATTTTCTGTTATTTTCATGGTTCGTAAATTCACATACAAAGCAAAGTCCCCATTCACTTGCAATGGTCCCCAATAACCCGCATAATATTCCCTGTCATGGGTTTCAACGGCATTGATTAATTCAAGTGCTTTCTGTTTTGGCAAACCACAAACTGCAGGTGTTGGATGTAAGGCATTTATCATTTTAGCCTTATCCATAAAACTTAGTTTACGCTCTATTTTAAACTCGGTTTTCAAATGAGCAACCTGACCCGCTTGAACTGTAAAAGGGCCTTTTCTTTCAAATCCGTTAATCGAATTTGATTTAAAAACCGATTCAATATAATCACTTACGAAAGCTTGTTCTTCAATTTCCTTATTTCCCCAATTAATATCTGACAAATTAGAATCTAAAATTGGCAGAGTTCCAGCTAAAGCAACTGTTTCTGTTTTATTACTATCGGATTTAAGGAGCAATTCAGGACTCGCACCCATCCATGAACAAATACCTGGAAGAGAAACATAAGAAACAAACGCCTTGGGATAATGCTGGCAAAGCTGAAAAAACAAAGATGGACTATCGACACTGTTATCTTTCTTTTCAATCAGAATTCGAGATAAAATTGCCTTTTGCAGATTTTCTTCTTTTAAAGCTTTTAAAACTTCAGCTAGTTGATGGTAATAATCTGACTCAGAGCTTTCAAAATAAATATCATTCTCTTCATTCTCCTGTTCATTCTTACATCGCTTTAAATCTTGAATAGCTGCTTCGCTTATATTCTTAGAACTGAAAGTTATATCCTGACGAATGAGCCAGGATGGATGTTTGTCATTCGAATCAAAAGGAACAAAAACAAAACCTTGTTGTCCTTTTAAATTGATAAAACCTTTGAAATTCATTAGGGAAAGATCCTTCTGAACACCAATTATTATCTCATCAGAATTGGGTAAACGATAGGCAAAAAAAGGCAATCTATTTCTCAAACAAATATTGAGAATATCTTCCACCCTTTCCACATTAGAGGCATTTATCATATCTGTTTTTTTAACACGACATTTGTCAATCGACAAATTGAAATGAGTTTATCTTGTTCGTTGCAGATATTTATTTCAACGATATGACTAGTCCCCCCCCTATGTATAAACTTAGCAGTAGCCTTTAAGGTTCCCTTTTTTATGCTTCGAATATGGTTGGCATTTATCTCCATGCCTTTCACGTCAAATCGATTTAAATCAATATTGACAACTGAAAGAGCGGATCCTACTGATTCAGCTAAAGCTAAAGTGGCTCCACCATGTAAAATTCGCATGGGTTGGTAGTGCTTAGATGTTACAGGCATTTCTGCAACTAAATAGTCATCACCAATTTCGGTATATTGAATCCCTAAATGTTCCATCAAAGTATCGGAACAGATCTTATTTAGATGTAGGAGTTTTTCTTCTTTGTTAATCATATAGCAAATATAAGATAATAGACAGAGATGAAAAACTTGAATGCAGATTGATTTTAGGAAAGAATATACGATTCGTAATTTGATAGATATGGATTATCCTATCAGAAAACACCTGGCTTACATCAAACTAAAGGGCATGAAAAAAGCCCAATTCACATTGAGCTTTAGAAAGAAAATTCTTTTAAGAGAATTAGTCCATTTTTACATTAACGGCATTCATTCCTTTTTTTCCTTCAACAACATCGAAAGTGACTACGTCACCCTGATCAATTTTGTCAATTAATCCTGTTACGTGTACAAAGATGTCTTCGTCTGTCTCATTGTTTTTAATAAAACCAAAACCTTTAGTTTCATTAAAGAATTTTACGGTACCTTGTGGCATTACTTCAATTTTTTGTTATTAATAGCGTGGTAAATTTACCTAATTTGATGTAATATAATAATTATGCATCAATTATTTTCAAAAAAAAACAGTTTAAAATTAATTCACTTAAATTTAGAGCTCATTTCAAGCTTTATTTTCTATTACCAAGCCCACTTGTTCCGGCATCGAAAACATATTTCCAATTACCACTATTATTTTTTTTCCATATAGAAATATAAGAACCTCTGTAGGTTGAATCTTGAGTTATATACTTATAATAACCATAAGTGTAAGCCATATCTTTCGAAGTAGCAACATCAACAAACTCGGGTTCCCAAATTAATGTATTTCCAGCAAGTTCCTTTTTATCAAAAAGGGCCCGAATATTCACACTCCCCACAATTGGATAAGAGTTATCACGAAGCATTACTGCCTTTGGATCGGCAAACTTATAGAATGACTCCGCCATTCCATGCTTTTGAGAATAAGCTGAAAAAGCCCTATCCGTTTCAAGTACCTTATTGCATTCATCAATTAAGGAAGTTGATTTCCCACACGATGATACACCTAACAATAAGGCTATTGATATCCGAATTAAATTTTTATTTGGCATTGCTTTCATTATTTTAGTCACATAAAAATAATAAATCCTAATCCATTTTAAAATGACAATTCATTTTAAACTATAAAAAAACACCCCATGTTCATTCACAAACTATCTCAGGAAGTTAAAACGGCTGGTATTGATAAAAAACAGATTTACAGGAATGGTCAATTTGAATCTTTAATTGTAGCTGTAGAAAAAGGGATGCTTATTCCTGCACAGCCAGCTCCTGCCAATGCAGGATTGTATCTCATTTCCGGAAAGATCGAATTTGAAATTTCAGGACAAAAAACGATAGTTGAAACGGATGATTTCTTTTCTTTCTCAGAGGGTGAGTTGCATGCTCTTAATGCTCTTGAGGATTCTAAATTTATAATCTCGCGAAACTGTTTTGAATAAATAGATCTAATTTAAATCAAGAGGGGCTGTCAAATTAATTTGACAGCCCCTCTTGATTTCTTTAGAGTAGATGCTCTATTCTTCCCCTGAAGTTTCTTCTTCCTCAGCTTCAACTTCATTCAACATATCGTTTTCCTGAAGAATATTATACCACTGAAAGATTTTTTTCATATCAGAAACATAAACACGATCTTCATCATAGTTAGGTAGAATCTCTCTCATATAAGCCTTCAACTCGTTCCCCGAAGACTTGTGACTGATAGCCTGTCCACCATTTTCTTTTTCCTTGATATTCTTAATTACCTCTTGTAATTGAACATCTCCTTCTTCTGTAAAGATTGCGATATCCTCTAAAGCAGAAATTTTTGAAGTTGCATGCGCAGGCATACGTTTCTTATCGATTAAAGACTCAACGATAAAACCACTTTTTGAGTTTGAAACTAATTTAAACAGACCAGTCTGTCCTGATATAGCTAATATTCCTTTCAACATATTGTCATTTTTTTAGTTGGAAGCACAAAAATAAAATTCCAGATGATTAAAAAAAACTAATTACTAGTGTTTTTTAATCCTTAACCTTCAAATTATGCAAATGCTCTTTCTTTTTTTATTTTTTCGTAAGCTTCACTTACTTTCTGAAATTTCTCTTTCGCAGCATTCTGAACATCTTCACCCAAATAACTCACCTTATCCGGATGATATTTCACTGCCATTTTTTTGTAAGCTTTCTTAATCTCATCATCAGTCGCCGTTTTTTCAATTTCGAGGACTTGATAAGCCCATCCATTTTCCTGGATAAACATTGACTTAATTGAATTATAATCTGCTGACCTTACACCCATATGGTAGTAAATACGCTCAATCATTTTAAGCTCTGAATCCGCAATTGATCCATCTGCCTGAGCAATACCAAATAGAAAATGTAAGAGTTGTAATCGTGATGAATAATCCAGCTGTTGGCTAATCTGCGTACAAACCTGATCTACAGGAATATCACGATTTAATATATCTCGCAATAAAGTCAATGCTTCACCCGTTTTTTCAGTACCGAAGCTCTTAATCAAATAGGCTTTCACATAGTCTAATTCTGATTTAAGAACTTTACCATCAGCTTTCATCACAGCCGCAACCAGTACCAATAAACTCATTAAAAAATCGCCTTGCGTTGTTCCTGGTCTACCCGTTGTCGCTTTCATGTCTACTGAATCGAAAGCTGATCCAACAAAATAACCTAACACACCGCCAATTGGACCTAAAAACGCCCATCCAAGACCGCCAGCGATCCATTTTCCAAATTTTGCCATATTTATTAACTTGAATATTCTTACTATTCGATTACCAAAGAATAATGCTTAAAACAATCGTAAAAACAAAGAAACAAAAGAAGTGGGAAATACCTGCTTTTCCATTAAAAATAATTCAGGGCTTAACAAAGTTTAACGCCAAATTATAAGTTATTTTAAACGACACAAACTCACAATCAAAACTTCAAAAGCTGATCATGAATCCTTAGTATTTGGGGAATAATGAGTTCATTATTATTATAGATCACAAAGTCAGATTTAGTAATTTTTTCTTCCTCTGAAATTTGTTTACTCATTCTTTCCAAGACAGATTCTTTCGTACAAGAATCTCGTTCTACGACTCTATTGATACGAATATCTTTATCAGCCGTAACTGTAATAATTTTGTCAAAATTCTTATAAAGTCCTGTGTCAAATAAAATTGCCGATTCTTGTATAACGTATGAGGAGTCAGAATGTTTCACACACCACTCTTTGTAATGTAACCTAACCTCTGGATGGACAATAGCATTCACTTTTTTCAGAGCTTCTTTATTATTGAATATGATTTTAGCCAGCTCAGTTCGATTCAGTTCTCCCGATTCGAAATACACCCTACTTCCAAAGGCCTTAATCAAATCATTGCGTATAGAATTATTGGTCTGCATCAGGTTCTTAGCTTCCCAATCAGAAATATAAACAGGAATCCCCAAAAGCTTAAAAAAGTCGGCAACAAGTGATTTTCCACTCCCTATTCCCCCGGTTAATCCAATGCTCAAAGGCTTACTCATCAAATTTGTGATTTTGTGATAATTCAACTATTAATACACTATAAAAGAAAATTCACTCTATTCATTTCCTGAGTTTCTCTTCTCGACTAGATAAACAACTTCCTCTGGATAAAAACTAACATTGGAAACACTTAATGGTGTCCCTTTAAGATTAACTTTTAATTTATTACTTGTTGAATCAATGGTTGAATAATCAATTTCGAGTTCAAACTGCTCTGCTGAAATGGTTTCATAATCTTTTAATCCCACCAAATATGATAATTTAACCTCGTGAGGAAATAATCGTAAAAACAATGAATCAGGTAAATTAACGACCTTGAGACCAACTTGCTTTTGTGCCTCTGTGAATCGTTCAACCAATAGTTCCACCTCCACTTTTTTCTGAACGTAGTCTAAGCCTTTTATTTTCACCAAACTAAGCTTCTTTCTTTTCGTCTCATTCAGCTTCTTTAATTCTAAAGTTTCAGTTTCTATCTGATTCACACTATCAACTATAGCCTGAGCACCTATCACCCATATACTATCTGGTTTTAAAATAACATCGCCACCTAAACGAAATTGAGGTTCAAATTTCAATTTAGAATTAAGGTGCACCGGTATTTTCTTTTCAATTAGAGACGAAAACTGAAAATTTATAGTATCCGGCGAAATATGTGTTACACTAATGGCTGAAGAAAGCTGGGTAGCCACCTGACTAGTCATTCTATCCGTCGAAAATAGAAAATGATTCTCTCCTATCTTTTCCATTTTATTATTGGTGTACTCATTCACAGGAAAATTGAGCGATTGAAAAAAGCTAAGTTTATATCTCAAAAGATCGAATCCATAAGCACGAACCGTCAGTTTCAATCTTGGAGGTAGCTCATTACTCAATATTTTTTTTGATGGAAAATCAGTATATGTAACTGGATAATTTACAGTCGTCGTATATTCCTTACTCAAGGCATTTAAAAACCAAAAAATGGTTGCCAATGCAACAAAAAACATATAAGTCACCAATTTCTTATTGGCTTTTATATTTTCTTTATCAAAAACGTCTTTTATTTTTCGAAAATTGGACAAAGTCAAAATCTTGTGGTTTAAGAGGTTAATCTACCATACAAACTCGTTTATTGAGCTTTCCTTATGCTAACTATTAGAGCTTGAATTTAAGCAAAAAAAGCTATTACTCTACAAAGTAATAGCTTTTAGGCTAACAAAAATACTAGAATTGTATTTTTATAATATGTCAATAGTGATCATTCACTATTCTTTTTCTCTTATTTCTGAGCGACATCACTCATGTCCTTGATAACCGCAACCTTATCAACTTTAAGTCTAGATTTCCCTTCAACTTCCATGATAATAGTCGTTTCTTGAAGCTCAATGATTTTACCATAAATACCTCCGGTAGTTACAACTTTATCGCCTTGTTTCAATTCGTCACGAAATTTCTTCAACTCCTTCTGACGCTTCATTTGAGGACGAATCATAAAGAAATAAAAAACAACTACGATTAAAACTAAAGGTAGAAAAGACATTAATGGATTCTGTCCTTCCTGAGGTTGTGTCATTAACACAATGTTTAATAAATTAAGCATTTGATATAAATATTAAATTATAAATTAAATTTTCAGCTGTATGCTACTCAATGGTAGCGGTTATTTTAAGTTCTTTCACTTTTCTTTTTGTATTGGCGAATATAGTCAACACCTTATATTGCTTCCCATGTCGCCCTTTGGAATCAAACTCAACCGTTATTTTAGATTCTTCACCTACTTTTATGGGCTCCTTCTTCCATTTAACGGCTGTGCAACCACAAGAACTTTCAATGGTTTTAATAATTAGGTTTGCATTACCAACATTTCGAAAATAAAATTCACATACAAGAATTTCTCCTTCCGAAATTACTCCAAATTTATGTATTTCTTTAGTAAACGCAAATTTTGAATAAGATTGCTCGCCTTCAGACTTTTCATTACTTTTCGCAATTATCTTCTTAGATTTATCTTCAGGTTTAGCAGCTTGCTGACATGACAGCAAAAAAGATAAAACAATTAATAAAACAAAGCTATTCTTACTGAAAAGAGACATTTCTATACTTTTTATAAATCAAGCGCAATTAAATCAAAAATTCGCTGACAAAATAAGGAATTGAGTTTTTTTAACGAAATCTTTTATCCGACTTAAACCGTCAAGTGTTCGTGTAGAATATTCGCACCTAAACCTATCAAAATCACACCTCCAATTAGGGTAAACTTCAACTTTAATTTTGTGCCTACCTGACATCCGATGAAGATACCAATAAACGACAAAACAAAAGAAGTAATCCCAATCGTATAAATTGGCATCGTTATCGACATATTAAGAAAGGCAAAATTTACACCTACAACTAAAGCATCAATACTTGTAGCCAGTGCTAAGCCCATTACTACAAGTCGCTTTTGCGGATCGAAACAACTATAATCATCTTCAGATTTTAAATCATCATAAATCATCTTACCTCCTAAGGCTAAAAGAAGAATAAATGCTATCCAATGATCGAAACTTACAATATAGTGTTTAAAACTAACACCAATCATCCAACCAACAACCGGCATCATAGCCTGAAAAAGTCCCATATAAAAAGCTATTCTAAAAAAATGCTTTGGACTGAATTCCTTTAAAATTAAACCTGCAGTAATAGAAACGGCAAAACTATCCATTGCAAGACTAACGGCGATCAGAATAATTTCCAGAAAACTCATAATAGTATAATAAACAGTATGGTATAAAAAAGCAAGAGAATTAGGACTAGCTCCGAATTAATTATGCCTGCACTAAAGTCTTGTACAAACAATAACACAGGCCACCTAAACACATCCTTTATTCGATAAAGAAAAAGAGGGAAACCGCTTTAGCAATTCCCCTCATATATTATGATTTTAAGACTTTCGATTCTTCAATCAAACCTCTTCCCATCTTATTAATTTTCCCTTCTTTCTGAAGATCTTTTATCATTTTATCAAGCAAACCATTAATAAAGGTACTTGAGTTACTTGTGCTGTAATATTTAGCAATTTCAAGATACTCATTGAAACTAGCTTTTACAGGTATACTTTTGAATTCCTGAATCTCAGTAAGTGACATTTCCATAATTAGAATGTCCATAAAAGCGATACGCTCCAAATCCCAATTCTTTGTATTGTCCTTGATTAAGCTCAAATTCTCTTCATGTTTCAAAATAGTCTTTCTGAATAGAACTCTAACAAATTCTTCGTCATCACTATCCTTGAATAAGGACAACAGGGAGGTGTGCTCATTATCATCAGCTTTAAACTGTTTAATAGTACGAACAACCATACTTAAAATGAATTCAATTTCATCATTCCAGTAAATGCTTTTATCTTCCATTAAAGCATAGAAGTTCTCATCTTTTGCTAAAATGTTCATGAAAATTTTCTCAACCAACTTTTTGTCTGCTGCAAAATCATTGGTTTCGGCATTCATGTATTTACTATAAAGCTCAGATTCTGTAATCGTCTTATATAAGCCTCTGACAAAACCTTCCTGATCTGCCCATGAGATTGTATTGTTTTCCACATAGTTATTTAACTGAACATTTTCAGCTAATTGCTTCAATACTTTATTCTCAATAAAACGGGTGTTGGGATGAATATCTACAGGTGTAGGAACCAATTTGTTGCGACCAGCTTCAATTTTCTTTTCGGCTACAAAGGCAACATCTACAAGTAGTAGAAGTAAATAATGATATAAGTCGTAAGCTTTTCCAATACTGAAAAACAACTCTTTTTCGGCTTTTGCTAATGAACGATCATCATTCTTGTAATAAGCGTAAAGCATTTGTAACACTTTTACACGCAGCAATCTTCTACTAATCATACTTTTAAAGAACTTTGTTTATGACTCTGATTCAATGAATAAAACAGACGACAAAACTACAAAAAACGAATTGTCTTTTGCAACACATCTCTATTTATTCAACAAATCTTATTTTTAAACTCGCTGCAAATGTAGCTATTTTTTTCAATCAGCCAAAGCTACTCCTCCCTCTTTTAGGTGGATTGATGGAAAAGACAGCATTTCGGCTTATTTAATTGTACAAGAGAAAAGCTAGAATGCACGAAATATCATTTAATCCAAATTTTCAACATCATTAGAAAAAACACAGTTTATACTGAGATTAATACCATTCTAAAAAAATAAGCTAATTAAGAGGTTAAATAAAGATCTACACATCAACTATTAAACAAAACTATTATGAAATGTTCAGAATTATTTCTTCTCAAAAGTCAAGAAAGTGTATATTTTTTTTTATTTTTGAGATATCAATAAACAACAATCTCATAAATTCATTCTGAAATGGAAGGTTACGGTAAAAAAGAAGAATTCGTAAAGAAGAATCGTGAAGATATTTATTCTAATGCGGTTAGAGCTGGGAAGAGAACTTATTTCTTTGATGCAAAAGCGACTAGAAACGAGGATTACTACCTTACTATTACTGAGAGTAAAAAGCGATACGATAAAGAAGGAAACTATACGTTCGAAAAGCATAAGATTTTCCTTTACAAAGAAGATTTCGATAAATTTTCTGAAGGTTTAATTGAAGCTATTGAAATCCTTAAAAAAGCCAATAACTCGGTATCTGAAAAGCAACCTGATCTAGTTGAAGAGATTGCAAGCTCTTCTGAAATAATTGAAGGTTTGGAGGTTGAATCATTTTCTCAAGTAGAATTTGAAGATCTTACTGAATAAATCATACAAATATATACAACACGAAAGAGCTATCGATTAATTTTCGAATAGCTCTTTTTTTTTACAGATTTTTCACATCTTTATTTCACTAATAAAATCTGCAATTAGATATCAATCTGTGACTTTCTACAAAAAATACAGGCAAACTATTTTAAAACCTAGATTACAGCACTACAATACCTAGATGTTGTGATTGTTTTTAACTACATTTTCATCTAGATTTGTACTAAATTAAAATAGATCTTCATCGAGCCCCATATGGCTCTCGAACAACTTGATCTATTTTCTTTGAAACCGATCAATGTTTAATGTCGGCATAAGTTTTTACTGTGAATATCAGTTTAAATATTCACTCTTTACATTATTGATACGCACCAAAATATGAAGCTTTCTGAATTAACCGATAATCAAGAAGGTATTATAATAAAAGTACAAGGATACGGCGCATTTCGTAAAAGAATTACGGAAATGGGCTTTATTAAAGGGAAAAAGGTAACTGTTATTAAGAATGCCCCTCTTAAAGATCCTGTCGAATACAATATCATGGGCTATCAGGTTTCCTTGCGTAGAAGTGAAGCTGCTCTAATCGAAGTTATTACTAAGGAAGAAGCTGTTGACTTAAAAATCAACAACTATGAAGGCATCATAGATGACGAGAAATTAAAATCTTCTGCTCACGAAAAGGGTAAAAATATTCATGTTGCTCTCGTTGGGAATCCAAACGCCGGAAAAACAACACTTTTCAATTCTGCATCAGGATCTAAAGAACATGTTGGTAATTACTCAGGTGTAACCGTTGATTCTAAATTAGCAAAAGTTCAACAAAACGGATATAATTTTGATATTGTTGACTTGCCTGGAACCTATTCATTAACCGCCTATACCTCCGAAGAACTTTACGTTCGCCAATACATTACAGAAGAATTACCTGATGTTGTAATTAATGTTGTTGATGCTTCTAACTTAGAAAGAAACCTCTACCTTACAACTCAACTTATCGACATGGATATTAAAGTTATTTTGGCTTTAAACATGTATGATGAATTAGAAAAAAATGGTGCTCGCTTTGATTATAAGGCTCTTGGGAAGATGCTGGGTATTCCAATTATTCCAACCGTTGGTTCAAAAGGGAAAGGCATAAAAGATTTATTTGATAAAGCCATTGAAGTATACGAAGGGAAAGATCCAGTCGTTCGCCATATCCATATCAATTATGGGCCTATCATTGAAAAATCAATATCTAAGTTACAAGCCTATATTAGAGCCGATAGAAATCTAACAACCGTTGCTTCTCCTCGATTTTTAGCTGTGAAACTGCTCGAAGGCGACGACAAAGCTTTGGAGTATATCGATTCATGTTCTAATTCAAAAGATATCCATGACACTCTAAGTACTGAAGGTAAAATCATTGAATCGAACTATAATGAAGTTTGCGAAACTGTTATTACTGATGCAAAATACGGATTTATTGATGGTGCTCTAAAAGAAACCTATACTGAGAATCCTATTAAGCGAAGACGAAAGACAGCTATTATAGATACATTTCTAACGCACAAACTCTTTGGCTTCCCTTTGTTTTTCTTTTTCATGTTTCTAACATTCTATGCCACATTCAACTTGGGAGAATACCCAATGGACTGGATAGAAACTGGAATTACATATTTGGGGGATTTTATGCAAAGTATTATGCCTGATGGTCCACTTAAGGATTTAATTGTGGATGGTATAATTGGTGGTGTTGGTGGTGTTATTGTTTTCCTTCCAAACATTTTGATATTATTCTTTTTCATATCCTTTATGGAAGATACTGGTTATATGGCTCGTACCGCTTTCATAATGGATAAGCTAATGCACAAAATTGGCTTACATGGCAAATCGTTCATCCCATTAGTCATGGGTTTTGGATGTAATGTACCAGCCTTAATGGCCACCAGAACTTTAGAAAACAGAAACGATAGAATCCTAACAATGCTGATCACACCATTTATGTCGTGTTCGGCTCGTTTGCCTGTTTATATTCTAATTATTGGAACTTTTTTTCCTGAAAATTCAAGTCTGGTCCTCTTTGGGGTTTATATTCTTGGAATCTTATTAGCGGTTATCTTTGCAAAAGTATTTAAGGCCAGCTTCTTTAAAAGCAAGGAAGCTCCTTTTGTTATGGAATTACCCCCTTATCGAATTCCAACCTTAAAATCTACCATTATTCATATGTGGTCGAAAGGTGGTGAATATTTGAAAAAAATGGGAGGCATTATTCTAGTTGCTTCTATAATAATTTGGGCACTGGGATATTTCCCACAAAACGTAGACTATTCAAAGGATTATGAGGGACAATTAGAACAAAATGAAGTTCTATTAAATAATGCACTTACTGTTGCGAGTCCTGCAGAACAAATTAATCTTCGCACAGATTACAACAAATCAACAGCATTAATAAAGAATCAAATGCTGGAAGAAAAGCAAGAACAATCCTACATTGGACAGATAGGGACCTTTATAGCACCCGTTTTTCACCCTTTAGGTTTCGACTGGAAAATGACCGTGAGTATCCTTACTGGAATTGCCGCCAAAGAAGTTGTTGTGAGCACTATGGGAGTGCTATATCAGACAGGTGCAGAGGTTGATGAAAATAGCGAAGGCCTAAGGAACAATCTGCGTAATCAGAAATTTACAGGATCATTCAGAAATGGAGAGCGTGTATTTGACACTGCTTCAGCCCTCGCCTTTCTAATTTTCATATTAATTTATTTCCCTTGTATCGCTGTGGTAGCAACAGTTACAAAGGAATCAAATTGGAAATGGTCAGCTTTTGTAGTAACTTATACAACTGCTTTAGCATGGATCGTTTCTTTTATTGGCTATCAAATTGTAAATCTTTTATAAACAGACTATGGATTTCCAACTTTTTGCAACATACCTGATCATTTTAGCGGCTGTCGGCTACTCTCTTTATCATTTATATAAAGTGATAAAACCTGCTAAGACAAATTCGATATGTGGTGGCTGCGCATCTTGTGATATCAAAAAAGAACTGGCTAAAAACAAAATTAATATAGAAGGTTTAAAGATGGCTGATACTTCTAAAAAATAAAGATCATCTTATTATTTAATCTAAAGAATATTTCTCTATAACCAGATAAATTCAAAGTATAAAAAATGGCTCTTAGTAAAAACTAAGAGCCATTTTTATATCTAGATACTTTTGAGATTATGCTCCCAAAGTAGCAACCATTACAGCTTTAATAGTATGCAAACGGTTCTCAGCTTCGTCGAATACGATAGATGCTGGAGATTCGAATACGTCTTCAGTAACTTCAACGCCGTCCATTCCAAACTTCTGGAATACTTCTTCACCTACTTTAGTCTCTCTGTTGTGATAAGCAGGAAGACAGTGCATAAATTTACTTGCAGCATTACCAGTAGCAGCCATCAATTCAGCATTAACCTGGAATGGCTTAAGAATTTCAATTCTTTCTTTCCAAACCTCATCCGGCTCACCCATTGATACCCAAACATCAGTATAAAGGAAATCACAACCTTTAACACCAGCTTTAGCATCAGAAGTAATTGTAATCTTAGCACCAGTCTCTTTAGCAATCTCTTGGCATTGAGCAACTAATTCTTCTTCTGGTTGAAGGTTCGCTGGTCCACAGATCCTAACATCCATACCCATTTTAGCAGCACCTACCATTAATGAATTAGCCATATTGTTACGAGCATCGCCTAAGTAAGCAAAAGCAACCTGATTCAATGGTTTATCAGTGTGCTCCATCATTGTTAAGAAGTCAGCTAAAATCTGAGTTGGGTGGAACTCGTCAGTCAAACCATTCCAAACTGGCACACCTGCGTGCTTAGCCAATTCTTCAACAACTGATTGTCCAAAACCACGGTACTCAATACCATCATACATACGACCCAATACACGAGCTGTATCAGCCATAGATTCTTTAACACCAATTTGAGAACCTGAAGGCCCTAAATAAGTTACGTGAGCTCCTTGATCGTAAGCAGCAGTTTCAAATGCACAACGAGTACGAGTTGAAGACTTTTCAAATATCAAAGCGATATTTTTACCCTTCATTGTTTGTACTTCAGTACCTGCATATTTTGCTCTTTTAAGATCTCTTGCAAGATCTAACATGTATTGCATTTCCTTTGGAGTAAAATCCAATAACTTCAAAAAGTTTCTGTTCTTTAAATTAAAACCCATGGTATTTATTTTTTTTAGATTATGCTCACAAAATTAAGCCTAATCTGAAATTTAAAAAAGTATTATTTAACGAATTTCTAAAAGAAATTAGTCTTCGTATTCCATTGTAATCTTAGTTCCGTAAGATTTGTCTTCAAGTTTAGTTGCCTCAGTAATTACTGATTTTCCACCACCGTTTTCAATAAAGCTTAGACAAGCACGAATTTTAGGAGCCATAGAACCTTCAGCAAATGTTCCATCAGCTAGGTAGCCCATTGTATCAGAATGGTTCAAGAACTCTAATTTCTGCTCATTTGGACCTTTAAAATCCTTATAAACGAAAGGAACATCAGTCAAAATATAGAATTCATCAGCTTTCACACGAGCACCGATCAATGCTGAAGCTAAATCCTTATCGATTACAGCCTCTACTGGACAAAGGTTTCCGTTTTCATCTTCTGAAACCGGTACACCACCACCACCTACGGTAATAACGATATTTCCCTGACGAACTAAGTTTTCTACAACCTTCTCGTTCATTACACGAATTGGCTTTGGTGAAGGCACAACACGTCTCCATCCGCCATCAGCTTTTACTTCCTCTTTGAAGATCCATCCTTTTTCTTCGATTAATTTATCCGCTTCTTCTCTTGAATAGATTTTACCTACACGCTTAATAGGATCAGCAAAAGCCGGATCGTTTTTATCAACAACAACCTGAGTAACCAAAGTAACAACATCTTTCTCAATGCCGTTTGCTTTTAATACGTTACGCAAGTTTCTTTCAATCATGTAACCAATTCCTCCTTGAGAGTCAGCCACATCGATATCTAAAGGCATTTGAGGAATGTTGTAAAGTTGTTCTCCTGCATCATTTCTCATCAATATGTTCCCAACTTGCGGGCCATTACCATGAGCAATAATAACATCATATCCTTCCTTTACTAGGAAAATAAGATTTTCAAGAGTATCAAGAGTGTTTTGGCTTTGTTCTTCAACCGTTCCTCTTTGATTACCTCTTAACAAGGCATTTCCACCTAATGCTACAACTGCTAATTTATTCATTTTAGGTATTATTTATGTTGTTTGAATAATTGAGCTACAAATCTAGAACTTTTCTCAAGATTTCAATGGATTTCAAGAAAATTTAAAAACATTTCTACTTACTCTTATTCAGCACCTTATGCAATCACATTTTTACTGTAAAATATAAATACGGCTAAAAAATTGAAATTCAACACACAGACTTTTTAAAAGAATACACTCGTTTGCATTTACAATAAAAATTTACTGTTATGTTCAGACCAATCATTTCTGCAAAATCCATTTGTATTTTTCATTTTTCAAATAATTATGAACAGAATAAAACGCTTTTTTTCGCTCTTGCACCAGAAATCTGAAAAAAAATAGTTTCTTTCAAGGAATCCACAACATTAAAAATTACACCAAATACATGACCGTTTTGAATCTAAATATTCAATTAAACTAAAGAAGGTGTTTTACAAAGTAATTAACTACTTTCACATTGAAATAAGATAAATTCATGTAAGAACTAAACTGTAAGCTTGATTAATTATCCCTTTTATCTATTTTTATTAAACCTTAACACACCTTTATGAAACATACTATCCTTATAATAATCATCTTACATCTCTTTATTTCATGCACTAACAAGTCGGACAAAAAGAAAACTGACGAGGAGGGGATTATCACATACAAAGTAAGCTATGAGTCTAACGAGGATGCAAATCCAATACTAGCACTACTTCCTACTCTGGTTGAGTATAAATTTAAGGACAATAATATTTCAGTTCTGTCAGAAGGATACTTAGGGTTTTTCAGCACTAAATTTATTTCGAAAATTGACGAACCGAACAGCTCAATTCTTTTTAAGGTTCTCAATAATAAAATGAATTATGAGTTTTCCAGCGATGAAATTCCTTTTATATATAGCCATAAGATTGCAACTAAAATTAAATATCTAAAAACAGATAAAGTTATTGCTGGCTATAATTGCAAATTAGCCAGAGTATTTATTCAAGACTTACCTAATCCTATTGATGTATATTATACCCAGGATATCTGCCTAAAGAACCCCAACAGGAATACACCTTTTGAGAAAATTGACGGTGTTTTGCTTGAATTTGAAACGACTATGAACAAAATAAAGGCAAAGTTTTCCGCCCAAAATGTTTGTATGACTCCTGTTAGTACGGATGAATTTCTTATTCCTTCTGATTATATCAAATCTGATGCGAAAACAATTCTAAAATATGTACTAAGCTTTAATTAGAGCTCATTACATCCTACTTTGTAATATGGAGCTTACTTTTTTATTCTACAGAATCAACCTATAACATTCTTCCCTTATTCTCTTTGACACTTAAGCGTACACACAAACAACATTTCTTAACAAAATCCGTTCTCTTTAGTAACTAATAACATAGAATCTGCAAGGAATTTCTATGCCATCAATCATGTGGAATTACGACCTATTTTTATTACTTTCACATCAGATTATAAGCAGGAAAAACATATTCAATGGCAAAAAAAAGGAATACAAAAACAAAAAAGAAATGGTTTACTAAACCATCTTTTTTAACTGATGAACGCTTTAGATTCATTCTTGGGATAAGCGCTAGTTTATTTACCATATATTTAGGATTAGCATTTGTATCCTTCTTTTTTACTGGGGGGGCTGACCAATCAAAATTAGATCTTCGCTTACTTGAACTCCTTGCCGATTCAGGTATTCGTGTTGAAAACTGGACGGGTAAGACCGGTGCATTTCTCTCAAATCTATTAATTAATAAAGGTTTTGGAGTAGCAGCCTGTTCTATTTTATATATCCTTACTGTATTATCAATACGCTTATTTGGAATAAAAATTCAATCCCTTAAAAAGAGTATTCTTTACACACTACTATTCAGTATTTGGGGATCCGTATTGCTTGCCTTTTTGTTTGTTGACTCTACTAGCACAAGCTTTTTGTATTTAGGAGGAGCTCATGGCTATTTCATCAGTGAATGGTTAATTTCTCTAATCGGAAATGTGGGCACTCTCTTTGCTATTATTATCTGTTTTTTCACTCTTGTGGCTTTTGGTTTCAATAATGCTGTTAGTCAGATGAAAAAGCCTTTCAAAAGAAAAGCAAAACCAGCCGTTAGTGAATTAGAACTTGATGAAGACCTTGATATAATTGAAAACGAAACAAATTTCGAGGAAGAACTGATTGCTGGTTCTAATCAAATTGAGGAAACGAACCAAGACCAATTCAAGGTTGAACTTGAAGAAGAATTCATTCCAGAACTTGAAGAGGAAGAAGAGGAACTTCCAATTAATAAAACCAGCGAAATAGAACTTGATATCGATTCTGATTTTGAACCAATCCCAAGCACAAAAAACCCAGATATTGAAGATAGTGATGTTGAGTTAACCATTGAAGCAACACGCATCAAAGAGGAAAGCGTTTCGATCAATCATGCTCCAATGGAGGATTTTGATCCTACTCTTGATCTTTCAAACTATAAATATCCTGGCCTTGATCTTTTAGAAGATCATCACATTCATAACTCCGAAGTTAGTAAAGAAGAACTTGAGAGTAATAAAATTAAAATTGTAGATACACTCCGCAATTATAAAATTGAGATTACTCAAATTAAAGCAACCATCGGTCCTACTGTTACACTTTACGAAATTGTACCTGCTCCAGGTGTACGTATCTCTAAAATCAAAAATCTGGAAGATGACATCGCCTTAAGTTTAGCCGCATTAGGTATTCGTATTATTGCACCTATTCCTGGTCGTGGAACAATTGGTATTGAGGTTCCCAACCGGACACCTGAGATTGTGTCGATGAAGAATATTATTGCTTCAAAGAAATTCCAGGAATCGAAACATGCACTTCCGGTTGCTATGGGTAAAACGATCTCGAACGAAACGTACACATTGGACTTGGCTAAAATGCCTCACCTCTTAGTGGCAGGTGCTACAGGACAAGGTAAATCGGTTGGTTTGAATGCGATTATTACTTCCTTACTTTATAAGAAGCATCCATCACAACTTAAGTTTGTACTGATCGATCCTAAAAAGGTTGAATTGAATATTTATTCAACGATTGAAAAGCATTTTCTGGCTAAACTTCCTGAGGAAGAAGAAGCTATTATTACTGATATTCATAAAGTAATAGCGACGCTTAATTCTCTTTGTGTTGAAATGGATGCCCGTTACGATTTACTTAAAAAAGCTCATGCTCGTAATATCATTGAATACAACAAAAAATTTGTTACTCGTAAATTGAATCCTGAAAATGGTCATCGCTACTTACCTTATATTGTCGTGATTATCGATGAGTTTGCCGATTTGATTATGACGGCTGGTAAGGAAGTGGAAACGCCAATTGCTCGAATTGCCCAACTGGCTCGTGCCATTGGTATTCATATGATTATTGCAACACAACGACCATCTACAAATATTATTACAGGTGTTATTAAGGCCAATTTCCCGGCACGTATTGCTTTTAAGGTTGCCTCGATGATTGACTCTCGTACAATTCTAGATAGTCCTGGTGCTAACCAATTGATTGGTCGTGGAGATATGTTAATATCAGTAGGTAGCGATTTGGTTCGTGTGCAATGTGCTTTTGTTGATACACCTGAAGTTGAGGCCTTGACCGAGTACATCAAAAAACAACAGGCATATCCAACAGCCCTTATGCTACCAGAATATGTAGCTGAAAACAGTGAAAACACAGCTGAAATTGATTTACAGAAGCGGGATGCTCTATTTGAAGAAGCCGCAAGATTAGTAGTTGGCTCTCAGCAAGGATCGACTTCAGCGATTCAACGTCGTTTTTCCATAGGTTACAACCGTGCAGGTCGGATTGTTGATCAGCTTGAGGCAGCAGGTATTGTTGGCCCTTTCGAAGGAAGTAAAGCTCGTCAGGTTTTAGTTGCTGATGAGTATTCTTTAGAAAAATTATTAACTCAGGTACTAGCATAAACTGGCATAATAATTGCCCATAGAAACACATTCACAACCTATCAAATGAATAAATTTAAAAATATGACAAAGTATATTTCTCTTATAATCATTACATTTTTAAGCTTGAATCTTTCTGCTCAGGAGAGTAAGGCTAAAACAATTCTAGATCAAGTTTCTGCAATCAACAAAAAACATAGCAGTATTAAGGCTGAATTCAGCTTCAATATGGATAATACTGAAGAAGATGTTCACGAAAGCTCAGATGGTAATATCATTCTCAAAGGGAATAAGTACCGCTTATACTTAATGGATGTCTATACCTACTTTGATGGCAAAACCATTTACCAACATCTTGTTGACGCTGAAGAAGTGAATATTAAAGAACCTGATGAAGAGGATGAAGAAGCTGGACTGAATCCTACACAAATTTTCAATTTATATGAAACAGGCTTTAAGTATAGCTATGTTGAAGAACAAACAACTCCTGCAGGCACCTTTCATGTAATCGATTTATTTCCTTTGGATGAAGAAAGATCTTTTTCAAGAGTTAGACTTCACATTGACACCAAAAGTTTAGAGATGAAATCCTTGGTAGCTATAGGAAAAGATGGCAATAACATTACCATTAAAATTAAGAAATTTGAACCCAACATTGATTTCAAGGATTCTGATTTTATATTTGACCAGACTGCTAACCCGGATGTGGAAGTTGTTGATATGAGATAAAACAACAATAATGGAATTACCAGACTGCCTCATTCAAATAGAATGGGGCAGTTTTATTTTAAATTAGCACCAATTCAAAAAAAGAAGAAATCTTCACGCGGCTATTTAACAGCCCAGCAGCAAAAATCATTATCTTCGAGGAGAAATAATATCCTACTATGCGAAATCTACTGATATACCTCATCCTTGCGATTTTATTTGTTAATCCTACAAATAAAGTACAAGCACAAACCAATTCAGATCATATTAAAATTAGCCTACTAACCTGTTCTCCGGGATTAGAGCTATACTCTCTATTTGGGCATTCTGCTATTCGTGTTCAGGATTCTTCAAGAAAATTAGATCTCGTTTTCAACTATGGTATCTTTGATTTCAACACGCCAAACTTCTATCCCAAATTTGTTCGAGGAAAATTAAAATACAATCTCGGAATCAATTCTTTTGAGGGTTTTAAAGCGTCTTACAAAAGAAGCAAACAGTCTGTTGTTGAACAAGAACTAAATTTAAGCTCTGATTCAAAACAAAAATTGCTAAGAGCACTTTGGGAAAACTATCGTCCCGAAAACCGTTACTACACCTACGATTTTCTGTTCATGAATTGCTCTACTATGATTCGCGATATCATCCAAAATGAAATCGTAGATCAACTTGAATATAAGGATGCAAACCTACAAAGCGACCAAACTTTCCGGGACTTGCTTGGTTTATATATGACCGAAACACCTTGGATCTATACAGGCATCAATCTGGCTTTAGGCTTATCCTGTGATGCTAAGGCTAGCCAATATCAGAAGATGTTTTTGCCTGACATGCTGAAAATCGGCTTTGACCAGGCTATTGTTGCTCAGGGTAGTCACTCCACAAAGATAGTTGCGAAAGAAAATGTTATTCTAAGCAAAAGAGCAAGGCAAACACATACACCATGGTATAAACATCCATTGTTTGTATTTGGTCTAATTGCTTTTATTGGATTACTATTAACATTAAGCTCTATAAAAAACAAAAAACGATTCGTACTACTTGATCTACTTGTATTTGGTAGCACTGCAATATTTGGTATCGTCATTATTTTTCTTTGGTTCTTTACGGATCACCTGGCTATGAGACCAAACTTAAATGTTTTATGGGCTTTACCTATTCATTTACCTTTAATCACTATTCTTTTCAAAAAGAACAGACCTTCTTGGGTTAAAAGCTATTTCAAATACCATTCTATTTTCATTCTGTTATTGATAGCTGCCTGGCCAATTATACCCCAGGTTTTACCTTATACTATTTTGCCTTTTGTGGTTTTGATTCTTATTCGATCAATTTATAATGCAACTCGCTCCTACTAATAAATTTGTATTTAGATGAATGACTTAAGTAAATACAGCCAGGAATTCACCATTGGTTCTTTTGATAGTGATTGGCATGGGAACGCTAAATTAACTAGCATTTGCAATTACCTACAAGAAATTGCAGGCAATCATGTTGATCAGATTGGGCAAGGTATGCACGATCTAAACCAAAACAATCATGCCTGGGTACTTTCACGTATGAAGATTAAAATCATTCGACCTGCTAAATGGAAAGAAACCATCCGCATAGAAACCTTTCCCACTGGAATTAAAGGTCTTTTCGGCGCACGAGATTTTCGTATTTTCGATGCCAATGGTCGAGTTATCGCCTTGGCCTCTTCTTGCTGGTTGGTTGTTGATTTAAATAGTCACCGCCCGATTCGTCCTTATGATGTTGTTAAGAATATGCCAATTGGCAATTACACAGAAGTTTTCGAAGAGGATTTGGATAAGCTATCTCCTCTATCGCAGGAAGCTGAACTGATTGAAGAAATCAAAATTCATTACTCCGATATTGATATCAATCGTCACGTGAATAATGTTAAATATCTAAAGTGGTTAATTGATGCGCTTCCAGATGAAACGCTGACAAAAAAACCTATATCTGAAATAGAAATTAACTTTCTACACGAGATTAAATTAGGGGAATTCATTCAAATCTATCAGGAATTGAATGACGAAAACCACATGAATTGTAAAATCACAAGTAAAACGACAAGAAAAGAAAATTGTCGTGCTCGAATTGTATTCAATAATATTAACTCATAAAGCTAGTTTCACTCTAACTAAGCTACCCTCTCATCATCAATTACAATATGGATCATCTTATTTACAGCTTCGAAATTGCAATTAAACATTTATGTCAGGCATCAAGCTTCCAACATATTCTTTTCTTAATAATACTCGGAGCCTTTTTTAGTTTCAAAGATTGGAAAACCTATTTACTAATCCTTTTAGCCCTGTGCTCAGGATCATTACTAGGCTTATCTCTATCCGTTTTTAAAGTAGTGAGTCTTACCAATGGCACAATACATTTACTTTCAATTATCAGCTTGGTTATCGTATCACTTAATGGCATTTTCAGCAATCGTGTATCAACGCTTCACTACAATATATTTGTTCTAATTGGAATAATGCAAGGCTTTACTCTGAGCCTTCACCATAAAGCGACACTTGGTTCTAGTTTTAAGTTCTTATCCTATCTAGGTTATAACCTGGGAAGTTTTTCGGCTTTCCTCATCATCAGTTTCATAAGCCTACTTATCTGTACATTAATACTAACTATTTTCAAAACAGATAGGCACAAAATCTCTTTGGTATTATCAGGTCTTGGTTTAGGAGTCGCTTTGATGATGTATCTTTAGGAATCACTCTTCCAAAATCAACTTGCGCAGCATATTAAAACCTGCCATGGAAGCCATTCTAATATTACGACCACGTTCTTTGGAGAAGGTAAATTTTTCTGAGACCACTTTATCTGATGACGCAACAGCAATCCATACGGTTCCAACAGGTTTTTCATCGGTTCCTCCATCGGGTCCGGCAATACCTGATGTGGCAATGGCATAATCAGAACCTATAGTCTTACAAGCCCCTGCTGCCATTTGTTCAACAACCTGTTGACTAACAGCACCAAAATCTTCCAGACTATTCTTATTCACCCCTAATACATTTGCCTTTACTTCGTTGGAATAAGCCACTATTGAACCTTTAAAATAAGCTGAACTACCTGCCATCGCTGTAAGCATATGCGCCATATTTCCACCAGTACACGATTCAGCTGTGGCTACCGTTTTCTTTTGATCCAAAAGCAAATTAGCAATCACCTGCTCAATTTTCTCATCATCAAGAGCAAATATACGTTCTCCTAAAATCGCTTTCAATCCTAGAAGTTGTGTTTCAACTATAGCTTCCAATTCAGCCTCATCATTACCGACTAAACTCATACGTAATCGCACCACGCCTGGAGATGGTAAGTAAGCCAACTTAACAACCGGTGGAAGGTTTGTCTCCCACTCTTCCAAAATTTCGGCTAAAACTGATTCGCCTAAACCTTGTACCATAACGGTTTGATGTAAAACATGCGGACAGTCAAATTCTTCACTCAGCTTAGCAAGTAATTCACTTTTCATGATATTTTTCATCTCGAAAGGCACACCTGGCATGGAAATCACATGCTTATTCCCCCTGGTAAACCACATACATGGTGCCGAACCAAAATCATTGGGTATAATTCTGGCCCCATCAGGAATGAGAGCCTGTTCACGATTAAAGGCATTCATACCAATTTTATATCGAGCTAGACGCTCTTCAATCTTTGCATAAAGCCCATCGTCTTGTACCAATTCGCAAGCAAAATAATCACTCAAAGTTTTCTTCGTAATATCATCATTAGTAGGACCTAGACCTCCGGTTATCAGAACCAAATCAACACGAGACATAGCCTCTTCAATAGAAGAAACAATGGCATTCTTGGTATCAGAAATACTTGTAATACGATTAACTGATATGCCAATTTCGTTCAATTGTTTTGACATCCATGCTGAGTTTGTATCAACAATTTGTCCAATCAATATCTCATCCCCTATGGTTATAATCTCTGCTTGCATAGTTTTAGATAATCGTTTGTATTTTAATTACGCTTGATTCTTAATTATAAACGCTGCCAGGATTTGCTTCGCAAAACTCTGACAGGATTATCCTTTATCCTTTATCCTTTATCCCTTAAAGGTTTCCATAGCATTTAATCGTTGTAAAAGCGTAGGATGTGAATAATAGAAAAATACATAAGCCGGATGGGGCGTCAAGTTACTCAGTGAGCTAACTGATAATTTCTTTAAACCATCTGCTAAAGCTTTTGAATCATAATGCTCAGCAGCGTAGGCATCCGCTTCATATTCATTCTTGCGAGACAAAACATTCATTCCTAAACCTAAAAATGTTGATATAGGTGAATACAAAATGCCAAAGGCAATTAGTCCCAAATGAAAACTATGATTTGTCGTGCCTAAAGCTTCTGAAAGACTCACATCTCCAATTAATAAGGAGAAAATATAAAACATGATACCAGTTTGCAAGAGTCCCAAAATGATCGAACTAAGCGTGTGTTTCTTTTTATAATGACCTATTTCATGAGCTAAAACAGCCACAATTTCCTCAACTGACAATTCTTCTATCAAGGTATCAAATAAAACAATTCGTTTACGCGAACCTAATCCTGAAAAATAGGCATTTCCCTTTGATGAACGCTTGGAGCCATCCATCACAAAAATATTATCAAGTTTAAAACCAACTTTATCCGCCAAGGCACTAATAGCCATATTCAACTCACCCTCTTCCAAAGGCGTTTGCTTATTGAAAAGAGGCACTATGAGTGTCGAATAGAACATACTCATAAACACCATGAAGAAAGCAATCAACGCCCAAGCCATCCACCAGAAATTAGTTGTCGTCATGGTATAAATCCATATGATAAGAGCCAATAAACCTCCACCTAATATAGCCGTTAGAATACCTCCTTTTAATTTATCCAAAAGGAATGTTTTTAATGTACTCCGATTAAAGCCATATTTCTCTTCAATTACAAAAGTTGAATAGTATGAAAATGGGAAGCTAATGATACTGGAACCAATCATGATAAAAGCGAAAAAACCTAATGCTAGCGCAATAGGATTTGACAAGTAAAGACGTACAAAATCGTCAACCCAAGCGAAACCGCCAGCTACAATCATCAGAATAATTACAGCAAAACTCAACACTGAAGAAAAAAGACCTATTTGATGTTTATCCTTCTCATAGGCTTGTGATTTGGCATACTTTTCTTCATCATAGATACCTTCAAGAGCTTCTGGTATTTTAGCTGTCCAGTTTTTTCGATTTAAGATATCGAGAGTTCGTTCTATAAGAAAATCAAGACAAAGAATGATTAGGATAAGAGTCAAAATTAGTTCTGCGGACATGATGATGTGATGATGTGATGATGTGATGATGTGATGATGTGATGATGTGATGATGTGATGATGTGATGATGTGATGATGTGATGATGTGATGATGAAAATAAAAAAGCTTAATCTCTCAAAATTATCTCACTAAAAATAATCGATAATTATTCGCTTATTCCTCTTCACCAAAGAATCGTTTTATTTTTTTACCGTTATTCCAACGGGAATTCAAAACTAATGCATAAGCTTCTATTTCTGTGTATTCATCAGGTCTATTTTTCATTTTTTTATATAAATAAATAGATTTGCGAATCCACCCCCTGGCATTTTTCAAGTCTCCTTTCATTTCGTGCACAACCGCCAGGTTGTATGCCGCACGCCCCGCCAACTTCAAATTATCCTCAACGACTAAACTTTTCCAGATATTTATGGCCTTATCAAACTCCTCCCTATTCATATAATAAAGAGCGGCAGATAAGCGCTTGTCACCTGAAACAAAATACTTACGGCTAACGTCTACCCATCTGGGAGATATTAAATCGACATAACTCCTTCCCAACTCATAAGCAGCATCATTCAACATTTGCTCCCTACCTGGTAATTTTTCATTTACAAGTTTATTGAAACTCGGATCCGAAGACTCCATAAACAAACTATCTACCATTATTCTATCATCATACATTGTCTTATAAAGTGGATCATATATTCGCCATTTACCTAGATAGTAGATTTCAGTCATCGCCCAGAATATTTCATCACCTTGAATAATATCATGTTTATTGAAAGCTTGAATATCTTCTAAAACGACTAGGACGTCTGACTGACTGGCTTGACAAAGACTATCTACAGTTTCCCAACTTAAGGGTGTAAAATGACGCGTTGTATCTTGCATTATTTTTTGAGGAAGTTGAATAAAAGGAATTGAATCTTGCGGCCAAAACTCAGATAGATTTTCAACAAAGCCCTGATAACAATTCAAAGACATATTCAATGTATGATCAATCGAATCTTTAACAGGAACACTGGTGACAGAATAATAATGCTCTACAGAATCAGAAGGGAAATGCTGATTTCTATCCACAATTGCGATACGATTAACATCAGATGGAAGAACAACTTTAGGTGCTTCCAAAGTCTGAAACCGAACGACAGACGTTGTCTTACAAGCTGACATTAAGAGAACTAATACAAAGAAAGCAAAATAGGCTAACTCTAATGGGGACTTTGTAAATTTCATAAGTTAATTATTTAGGTCTTTGGGCTTAAAAATAAAATTAGAAACGATATACCAAATTAGATTCCGAGCCAATACTTTCGCAAAAACCATTCCAAAACCAGTCCGGCTATAATAAAACATAAAATCCAAACAAAATTCAATACAGAACTCAAATTATTCTCTTGAGAAATACGGGCTTTAATCTGATTATTCTTCAATAAAGCATCTGATAAACTCAACATTTGAGATAGTGGAATATGCAAACCTCCACTTAATTCTGAAATATCTTTTAAAAGAGTAGGATTTGCTTTTAATTGCATGGTTTCCATATTTTCAGAATGAACAATAAATGCACCATCCTGAACCAATTGCTGATCAAAAGCTTTTACATTAGCTTCAAACTCGTAATGACCACTGGGTAAGTTATTAAGTTCTAACTTATACACCTTTCCTGATCGTTCAAACTGATAGGCAAATTCCTCTCCGTTTTCATTCTTCAATAAAAAATTCAAATCAGCTTTATTCGTAGGCTGATAACTTTTATTATAGACCTGTGCTTCTATTTGAATAGCATCTGTTTCTCCATATACCTTATCATACTGAAGTCGCAGTTGATTTTTTTCAACTCTCAAAGCTAGATATTGCACGATTTGATTAATTAAAGCATTAAAACTCTCATGAGAGCTATTAAACTTATAATCATGCAATTTCCAACGCCAAATACCCTCTCCCAATATATAACATTGTTTTTGTTCATCATCTTGAGAAAATACAAGCAAAGGCTGTTCTGTTGCGATTCCCTTTATCACCTGAGTTCCCATAATGTTGACCTCCCGACTAAAATGAAAACCAGCCATTGGAGATAATAATGGAGGAAAACTCTCAACCGTTTTCTTATTTTCATGGCTTAATTCAAACAAAGAAAAATTTGAGTCAAAGGCAAACCTAGCATTTTGAAAAACTTTCGTTTCTCGATCAAGAGTCAAACCAAGATCTAAACGGTTTAAACGATTAATTTCTGTTCCCCCACCAATAAACATCATAAAAGGTATACGAGATTTTTTTAACTGATTGAAGAAACGACCATCTTTAGCTTTAGACGATGGTAGTTGATACAAAACCAAAAGATTGAAATCCAAATAATCAACTT
Source organism: Ancylomarina sp. (assembly GCA_048268005.1). Taxonomy (GTDB): domain Bacteria; phylum Bacteroidota; class Bacteroidia; order Bacteroidales; family Marinifilaceae; genus Ancylomarina. The sequence goes on along the minus strand of JBLWWJ010000002.1, from coordinate 1,238,539 downwards.
CTTTCTTCGAAACATCGATTAAACTGACCGAGAAGTTTGATTTTTCTTGCAAAGCAGATTGTAGAGCTGCAAGGTCAGGGTGATAAGTATCGTAGCAGATCGCAATTTTTCGCTTACTATCTAAAACATCAATAAAGAGTTCTTGAGTATTGTTTTTTAGATTAGTTTCTTCATCCAAAGGCTCAATTTGCAACTCATAGCTCTGTAATCCAACTCGATTTGATGTGATAAAAAAATCTTTTTCTACAAAGTAATCATCCCCAATAATATCTATAGTATCACGATATAAAATATCTGAACCTGCACGTACATGAAATTTAAGTTTTTCGCCCGAACAAAAATTCGCTTTCAAAGCAACTCGAACTGGTATATTGGATTTAAAAAAAGCCAGCTTATTACTTCTTAGGGAAACGATGGATAAATCTTTATTATCATCTGCATGTCCCAAGGCAATCGTATGAACCGGACATTTAACTTCTTGCACAGAGAAACGAGGATCATTGCCCTTATTGTATAAACCATCCCCTGCCAAAATAACTTGAGTTTGATCATTAGCTTGAATCTGATTTTTCAGGTATGAAAACAAGGACGAATAATCACTTGATTGATCTGCAAAATCGAAATCACCTGCCTGCTTAACATCAAAGCCAAAACTTAGTTTTTGAATCTCATATTTACCTTCAAGTTTTGTCAGAAAAGCATCCACTTCCTGAGAATATTCATCAGCATAGTAACTGGAATCCTGATTCGACTTTAATGATTGAGAATTATCCTGAGCCCAAATTAAAAGAGGTTTTTCTATGCGTTTGTGACTATGTTTGATACTCGGCTTAAGTAAGAGAAATAATAAACCCACATAAACCAGGGTACGTAAACTTGCCAAAATCAATATTCTTAAGGGGCTTAAATCGTTCTTTAAGGTGTTTTTATAATAATACTGGCCATATACCAATGCAACTGCCAATAAAAGAATAGGCAATAACCACCACAAAGAATGCTCAGTTAGTATGGAAATGTTCAAAAGAATATTTTTTAAGTTTCAACAAATTTAATAAACTCTGTGAGCTATTACCAATAGTCAATTAGAATTTACCTCTTAATCTGTCTTATTTAGTATTCATTCACACACTCATTTCTATGTCCTCTGATGTCGTTTTTGCAAAAAGCTCTCCTTTAAATTTAGCTAAAGCACTTTAGCCTCTTTATTTAGCCTATCTTTGCCAGCTTGAATATTAGCACCGAATAATAATTAAACACAAAATAATGTCTTTTTCATCTTTAGGTTTATCTCCGGTTTTATTAAACGCGTTGGAGGATCAAAATTACAAACACCCCTACCCAATTCAGGAAGAGGCTATCCCTGCCATATTGAGCAAGAAAGATGTATTAGGTATCGCAAAGACAGGATCAGGAAAAACAGCTTCATATGTGCTTCCCATCTTAAATAGCCTAAAAGGAAAAGCGCCTCTAAAAAACAGACATATCAGAGTACTGGTTCTGGTCCCTACACGCGAATTAGCCGTGCAGGTTGAAGAGGTATTTCAAACCTTTACATCGGCTCTACCCGAAAGAGTTAAAACACTGGCTATTTTTGGTGGCGTTTCCATCAATCCACAAATGATGGCCTTAAATAACGTTAGCATTCTGGTTGCAACCCCAGGTCGACTGATCGAATTAGAAGAAGCCAATGCCCTTAAACTATCCGACATCGACACTTTGGTACTTGATGAAGCGGACAAAATGCTAAATCTTGGCTTTAAATATGAGATGGATCGCATCTTTGCCTTATTGCCAAAGAAACGTCAGAATCTTTTATTCTCGGCTACCTTGAGTAAAGATGTTGATAATATTAAGCAGGTTCTATTAAAGCAACCTGAAATCATTCGAATTGAGTCGAAGGAGGAAGAAACGGAACTAATTGATCAAATTGCCTATGCGGTTGAAGACAGTAGAAAAGGTCCACTATTGCGTTACTTAATCAAGAAAAACAACCTAAAACAAGTTTTGGTTTTTGTATCCTCTGCTTTTAAAGCTGATGGTGTTGCCAACAAGCTTTGCCGAAATGGCATACATGCCGTTTCTACTCACGGGAAGAAAAGTATGAACTCGCGTTCTGAAAGTTTAAGACGATTTAAGACAGGCAAAATACGTGTTCTGGTAACCACTGATCTATTGGCAAGGGGTATCGACATTGAATTCCTGCCTTATGTGGTGAACTACGAATTACCCCGATCACCTAAAGATTACATTCACCGTATAGGACGTACAGGTCGCGCCGATGCTCCTGGTGAAGCAGTTTCATTTGTGACGCCTAATGACGAGCACCACTTTAAGGTGATACAGAAAAAAATGAAGAAAGATGTCAATACAATCGACAGTTCTGATTTTGATCTGCATGGCTATTAAGCCTCTGTGAGAAAATATAAATGCCCGTTTCAAATGAATGAATCGGGCATTTTGTTTATCTGTAAATCAATAGAACTAATTCTTTATCACCTTACAGTTACGTGTATGCATTTTGTTTGCCTTTCGAGAAGTACGTAGCATTTCCCCTCATCCTGCAATTTAATTAATTCACGCAATAGTATATTTCGTAGGCGATAGGTGTAAACAGGTGTACTATTACCCCTCTCAAAATAACGCGTTTGAACAATATCAAAAGTTCGCCCGTAATAATGCGATGAACTATTGGGCGTAGCGTTTACATTACTTTTACGTAGTGATTTTTGATCTTCAAGGGTTCGTAATATGGATGAAATTGAAAACCGGTATTTTCTAAGTCCTAATTCTTCCAGTTGGTCGCAAAACCTCTCCCCAAGTAGATCTAGAAATTCTTCCGCCGATTCTTGCAGATAAGGCAGTGAATTTCTTAAATGAGGTATTTCATAGTATTCATTATCGGTAATTTCAACAAGATCGTAACGATCACAAAACGCCTCAGCACTTTCTTTATCATCCTTTCTTGAATTTAAAGGCTTTTTTAAGCCTTTACTTCGGGCAATCTCGAGATGATAATTATTATTAAAACGGCGTAGCGCTCGCTTTTCATCCTTGCTAAGTACAGGAACGGATAATTTGTCTATGCTTTTACCTTTGGGTGTAGGACTACAAGCTTTAAGTATTAAAACACCTAGTAGTGAAACAATTAAAGCTGCTACCAGAATTTTACGAAGACGATACCTTTTTTCTCTTTTAATCATGCCTAAATTTTACTCACACAAAGGTAAAAAAAAGGCATTCTCAACAAATTTGTATGCTAAAGAATCTTAATTTATACCAAACTATTGACATCTTGAGAATATAGTCTCAATTCTACACATGAGACTCATACTATATAAACACTGAATTCAAACCCTTCAATACTTCGATAAGCTTGTCAAGATACAGTAATTTCTAGGTGAAAAATTAGCCCCATATCAATTTAAAGATATGGGGTTTATCCTAATAATCAAGGCAATGCTGAAACACTTTAACAATTCGTCTAGCTCAGTTTCCCACAAAGGTGAGGGAGCCTGTCAGGGTGCTTACATAAATCCACCGCCACCTTGCGTTTCACGACTATCTCTGTGCTTTCTTTTCTTGGCTTTATTTTTTCCACTACCAAATCGGTACGAGAAGCCCAGGTGAGCGGTTCTGCTTTCCCAGTGGAATTCTCCATTCTGTTTATAGGGTACTTCTGAATCAAAGCCAGATTTCATGCCTTTAAAAATATCATTCACTCTAAAAGACAGTCTACCTTTTCCTTTCAATACGGTATAACTTGCTCCGGTACTAATCTTCCATCTTGGGTCCATGTCAAACTGAAGTGTTCTCCCTCCGCCACGGTACATGGCAAATAATTGAAATTTCAGTTTTTTAGTGGCATTAAAACTGTTAGAAACTCTAACATTAAAAGCCTTGTTATCAACCTCAATATACTGACCATCTGAAACCCCTGATACTTTTTGCAAATATAAATCAGAACTTGCATTGACTGACCACCATTTGTAAAAACGATATCTGGCTGATAATTCCAATCCATAACGGTCATTATTATCGGTATTATAATACATCAACTCAATCTTTTCCTCATTCTGAGGGTCTTTCATAATCATCTGGGAGATATTATCAATTACACGTCTGTAAAACGTTCCCAATGTAACAGAACCATTGTCTAAACTTTTGGTATAATTAATTTCGAAAGAATTGGTAAACTGAGGCTTTAGGTCTGGGTTACCATACGAACTAACTAAAGGCGAACTCCACTCTCTAATTGGATTCACTTTCCTAATCGAAGGTCTGTCAACTCTGCGGCTGTAACTCAATTGAAATTGATTTTTTTCACTTGGTGTGAATGTAAAAAACATCGATGGGTATATGGTAAATCGACTATCAGCATACCTGGCATTTTCACTGCCTTGTTTAAAATGACCTTCTACTTCGTATTGCTCAAGTCGAGCCCCTAACTGCATTGAAAAATTGTTAATCTTATGATTAAAATTAACATAGCCCGAATAAATATTTCTATCGTATTCAAAAGCAGAAGTCGGCTTTAAACCACGAAAATCATGCTGCGTCGTATTTCTAACATTATCGGTATTATTAATTCTCAGCTCTAAACCCATTTCCAATTTCGAATTATCCGAAAGAGGGTTTGTATAATCTAAGTTTAGCAAAGTATTGGTATACTCATTTGTGATATTATCAGAATAATTAAATACCGGATCGGTGTGGTTTGGCTTTTGCGAATAAACAGCATCCTCAGGTGAATCGCTTTGACTGTAAGTGGTTTCAAATTCCAGACTATGTCCTTTCTTTTCGAAATCTAGTTTATAATTAAAATTATAGGTTCCACTTGAGTTCTCGCTTTCGCTACGCATCAAACTTTCAATATCCAACACCTTGTCTCTAAAAATCCGGGTTGTACCATCCGTCGTGCCATCATACACATTCTGAGTGGTATAAAAAGAAAGGGTATTCTTTTCGTTCAAATAAATATCTGCCCCTACTTTTAGCAATTTAGAACTGTTATCGCTATCAAATTCAAATTTTTGCTCATTGAAACCCGGTCGCAATACTTCACCATAATTATTTCTTTTTCCTCCATTGGCGCCAAAGTTTAGGAAAAAATTAACCTTCCCCGTTTTGTAGTTTAAACCCAAAGAACCATTTCCACGTGTTTCTACACCTCGTGTGACGCCCAGATTGACATTCCCATTAAAGCCAATATTTGCATTCTTATTCAGTACAATATTAATGATACCACTCATGCCTTCAGGGTTATATTTTGCTGAGGGATTGGTAATCAACTCCACACTCTTAATTGAAGAAGATGGTATTTGTTGCAACAGTTGAGCAGCACTAATATTAGTTGGTTTGCCATCAACCAGAATTCTAACATTCTCGTTCCCTCTTAAGCTAACAGCTCCTGTCTGGTTATCAACACTTACCGACTGAACATTATCTAAAACCTCCGAAGCAGTGGCTCCTGCAGCAGTCAGGTCTTTACCCACATTGATCACTTTTCTATCAATCTTCTGAGTCACCGTAGACAACTCAGCTCTCACAACCACTTCGTTAAGCACTTCAGCATCTTCTTCGAGACGAACTGTTCCTAGTTTATAAGTCGAATTTTTAAGGGTAAATTCAAGTTCTCTAATAAAAGGCTTGTAACCGATATATTGAATTTCAATAATATTCTTTCCTCCTGCAATCTTATTTATGCTAAATTTACCTTTATCATCGGTAATCCCTCCTGTCAATATTTGATGCGCTGCATCTTTAATTACAATATTAACATATGGTAATGCTTCATTGGTATTTTTGTCGATAATAAGACCCGAAACAGAACCAGACTTCAAGGTCTTATTCTTGGGCGTTTCAGCATGTAAAATAAAACTAAATAATAGTAATATGGCTACAAATAAAATTCTTTTCATAAATATTTTTTTTAAGTTAGTTTGAGTTCTAACTATAGGACTACAACATCCTTTTTTCGGTTACAAAATATGCTTAAAATTAACCTTTATTAACAACCTTAAATAAATCGATATTTAGAGGTGAAAGATCAGCTACAAAAAAAATCTCCTTAGCCAAAGTAATTGGGTTAGGAGATTTTTTAATATCTGTTTATTTCAACAGGCTGAAAAGGGATTTTTACATAAATCCACCACCACCTTGCGTTTCACGACTATCTCTGTGCTTTCTTCTTTTGGCTTTATTTTTTCCACTACCAAATCGGTACGAAAAGCCCAGGTATGCCGTACGGCTTTCCCAGTGAAATTCACCATTCTGCTTATACGGCACTTCTGAATCAAACTTAAACTTCATACCTTCAAAAATATCATTCACCCTAAAGGTTAAAGTTCCTTTTCCTTTTAATACTCGGTAGCTGGCACCCGTATTGATCATCCACATGGGATCTACTTCGAACTGAAGGTCTTTTCCTCCTCCACGATACATGGCAAACAATTGGAATCTCAACTTTTTGGTTGCTGTAAAACTATTCGATACACGAATATTAAAGGAATTGTTTGTAATCTCCAGATTCTCATCGTTTGATACACCTGTCTCTTTCTGGATATATAAATCGGAGCTGGCATTCATCGACCACCATTTAAATAATCTGTAATTAGCCGATAATTCTAATCCGTAACGATCGTTGCTATCGGTATTGTAGTATGACATTTCAACCTTTTCAACATCCAAAGGATCTTTATTCAATACCCTCGAAATGTTATCATTAACGCGACGGTAGAATGTCCCTAATGTAATAGCCCCTTTTTCGAATCCTTTGGTATAGTTGAATTCTAATGAATTTGTAAACTGAGGATCCAGATTAGGATTACCAAAAGAACTAATCAAAGGCGTACTCCATTCTCTAATTGGATTCACCTGTCCAATAGATGGTCTGTCTACTCGTCGACTATAACTCAACTGGAACTGATTTTTTTCACTTGGTGTAAAAGTGAAAAATACCGAAGGGTAAATGGTAAAACGACTATCTGAATATTTGGCTCTCTGGTCATTTTTCAGAAACTTTCCATCTACTTCATACTGCTCAAATCGAGCACCCAATTGCATGGCAAGATTATTAACCTTATGGTTCAAGTTTACATATCCCGAATAGATACTTCTATCATAGGTAAATGCAGAGTTACCTATTTTATTATTAGTCGCATCAAGTTGATTGGTTACTCTTGAGTTCTCTGTATCATTATACCTCAACTCCAAACCTAATTCCAATTTTGTGTTTTCCGTCAATGGATTTGTGTAATCCAGGTTTAGAAGCGTATTGGTGTAATCATTCTCAATCGCATCCATATAATTCGAAGTTAAATCAATCGGATTAAGCAATTCTTTATAAGTCGCATCTTCAGGCGAATCACTTTCACTATAAGTTGCTTCGAACTCCAGATTGTGTCCTTTCTTTTCAAAATCGATTTTATAATTGATATTGTATGTTCCCGTAGAATTCTCTGTTTCGGATTTCATTATACTATGAAAATCCAAATCTGTCCCACCGTAAATCTTTGTTGTACCATCAAACACCCCATCACGAAAATTTTGTGTGGTATAAAATGAAAGTGTATTCTTTTCATTCAAATAAATATCAGCTCCTACTTTTAGCAAGCGGGAATTGTAATCGTTTAAAAAACTAAACTTCTGCAAAAGGTCATTATCAAGAATTACGTTGCCATTCTCATCTTTCGAGCTTCTTAAAACATTACCATAGTTGTCTCTTTTTCCTCCGTTAGCACCAAAATTCATGAAAAAGTTCACCTTACCGGTTTTGTAATTCATATCTAAAGAACCGTTTCCACGTGTATTTTCGCCACGCGTTACACCAAGGTTTACATTTCCATTAAAACCAATATTGGCATCTTTATTCAATACAATGTTAATGATACCACTCATCCCCTCTGGGTTATATTTTGCCGATGGATTGGTAATCAACTCAACACTCTTAATAGATGTAGACGGGATTTGTTGCAACAATTGAGCAGCACTAATATTAGTTGGTTTTCCATCAACTAGAATCCTAACATTCTCATTTCCTCTTAAACTAACAGTTCCTGTTTGACTATCAACACTAACCGATTGTACATTGTTTAGCACTTCAGAAGCAGTTGCACCAGCAGCCGTCAGGTCTTTGCCGACATTTATCACTTTTCGATCAACCTTCTGTGTCACCGTAGAGAGTTCAGCTCTCACAGTCACTTCGCTAAGTACCTCGGTATCTTCCTCTAAACGAATGGTTCCTAATTTAAAGGTCGATTTTTTAGAGGTAAATTCAAGTTCTTTAACAAAAGGCTTATAACCAATATATTGAATCTCAATAACATGTTTTCCTTTTGCAATTTTTCTTATATTAAACTTCCCTTTATCATCGGTAATTCCACCGGTTAAAATCTGATTGTTTATATCTTTAATTACAATATTAACGTAAGGCAATGCCTCATTGGTGTTATTGTCAATAATAAGGCCTGAAACAGAACCAAGCTTACTACTATTACTTTTAGGTGCTTCTTCTGCATAATTAACTAAACTACACAACAGCAAAATTGTTACAAATAGTATTCTTCTCATAATTATATTTTTAGGTCGGTTTGATTTACAATTATTGGACTATACCCTAGGTTATTTAGTTACACAACTTAATTAAGATTTATCAACATCTTAAAACCAACAGGCCACCATCCCTTTATCACATCTCGTGCCAAAAACCACATCAATCACTATATCAACATATAACAATTACAAGAGGAAATAATATCGTTCGATATCGAACACATCCTGTCCGATTTCAAATAAACCTGACAGCCTTAAAGCAAAAGTAGCTTAACAAGAAACTTCACAAATTCTATTTGTTCATCTCGATAACTTATATTTTATTTTGTTAACATTGCGAATGAATCGTAACGACCTTAAGCAATAGTCTTGCAATAAGTTATTAATCGGAAAAATTATTGATCAAATGAATATCATACTACTCCTCAACTCATCATCAGTTTTAGCATTAGGAACAAGCCTATTAGCTGACAGACGCAAAAAGAAAATAAACAAACATTTAAAAATCGTCATGTTGTTTTTAATTGTCTTTAATCTCATCTTTCTATTATCATACGCATTAGGTTACATCAATGGTATTCTGTCGAGATAAAAAAATACCCCAGCTCAAATTCTGAACTGGGGTATCAATAACTTTTCTTTAAATAAAATCAGAACTACTGTATCAGTTCTATAAATTCGACCTCTGAAATAGTTTTAATCCCGAACTTTTCAACCTTCTCCAATTTACTTGGTCCCACCTTCTCTCCTGCCAGAAATAAATCCGTTTTCTTGGATATAGAACTGGTATTCTTCCCACCATTCTGCTCAATCATGGCCTTCAGTTCATCACGCGAATGCAAACTAAAACTTCCTGAAATAACAATGGAAAGTCCTTCCAGCTTGTTAGTTTGATTAGCCAGTTCCTCCTCATTTAATTCGAATTGCAAACCGTGTGCCATCAATTCATTCACCAAATTATTCTGAGCCTCATCTTCGAAAAACAGGATGATGCTTTTTGCTATTTTATCACCAATCTCATCGATCTCAACCAGTTCTTCAAGACTAGCTTCTTTCAAACACTGAATGGAAGTCAGGCTTTTCGCCAATTTCTTAGCTACAGTTTGACCAACGTGACGAATACCCAATGCAAATAAAACTTTCTCGAAAGGCACTTGTAAAGATTCCTTAATACTGCTCAAAATACGATCGGCAGACTTTTCCCCCATACGCTCCAATGGCAGAAGATCTTCTTTCTTCAGCTTATACAAATCGGCAATATTCTTCACCAAATTTTTCTGATACAAAAGTTCAATGGTTTCTTCTCCCAAACCATCTATATTCATGGCTTTACGGCCAATAAAGTGCTCAATTCGTCCTGTTATTTGTGGTGGACAGAACACACTATTAGGGCAATAATGGTTAGCCTCCCCTTCAATACGAATCAGTTGCGTTTCGCATTCCGGACAGTTTTCAACAAACTCAATCTTTTGAGCATTGGCCTCTCGCTGATCTACATCAACGCCAACAATCTTTGGAATAATTTCGCCACCTTTTTCAACAAAGACACTATCATTCAAGTGTAAATCAAGATTTTCAATAATATCAGAATTATGCAGAGAAGCTCTTTTCACCACAGTTCCCGCTAACTGTACCGCATCCAAATTAGCCACCGGAGTAATAGATCCAGTACGTCCCACCTGATAACTCACCGATTGTAAGCGAGTGGCCACACGTTCAGCCTTAAACTTATAAGAAATTGCCCAACGAGGCGATTTAGCTGTGTATCCCAGCTCATCCTGCTGATCGAGTGAATTCACCTTAATCACAATACCATCAATAGGCACAGGTAAATCTTCACGCTTGGTGTCCCAATAATTAATATAGTCGAGTACCTCATCAATAGAATTGCACAACTTACTGTCATCAGAAATTTTGAATCCCCATGATTTTGCAAGTTCCAAATTCTCGAAGTGATGGCGGGCTGGTATTTGCTTGCCCAATAGATAATAAAGGTAACAATCGAGCTGACGCTTAGCGACTACCGATGAATTTTGCATTTTCAAACTCCCAGAAGCCGCATTCCTTGGATTGGCAAAAGGACTCTCCCCCTCTTTTTCGCGCTCTACATTCAAATTTTCAAACACCTGAAATGGCATCATAATCTCTCCTCGAATCTCAAATTCATCCGGATAATCGTTGCCTTGTAAGCTTAACGGAATCGCTTTAATCGTTTTTACATTTGTCGTTACATCATCACCTTGTACCCCATCACCTCGGGTTAAGGCCTGAACCAGTTTTCCATTCTTATATTTTAGACTAATCGAAGTTCCATCGTACTTCAACTCACAGACGTATTGTATCTTTTCTTCAGTTAACTTCTGAATTCGGGTTTCAAAATCACGCACATCTTCCTCAGAATAGGTATTCCCCAGTGAAAGCATAGGGTACTCGTGCAGCACCTGTTTAAATTCAAGATTGATATCACTACCTACTCGCTGACTAGGTGAATTTTCATCGGCATATTCAGGGTACTTATTTTCCAAAGCAATCAAATCGTTCATCATCATATCAAACTCAAAATCGTTGATAGTAGGCTGTGAAAGAACGTAATAATTGTGGTTATGTGTATGGAGTTGCTCACGTAATTCAGATATACGTTGCAAAGCTTCAGTCTTATTCATAATTCAGTTGATATTTTATAATCTAGAGCATAAAAATAGCAATAGAATAAACAATACGGTGACTATTTACTTTCAAATCTAAACAATTTCGCAAACACATCTGAGGCTCAGGCTCATTAATCATGGATAAATTCTAAATCAAAATTGTATCTTTCAGGTCTAAATAATCTAGTTTTTGTTAACTGGTTTCACCGATAATAATAGGCAACTAACCGATTATCCTTCGTGAAAGTGATGGTCTTGACGTAAATTAGCATTAGATAATTAAAACATTTGCATTATGAACAAAGACAGAAGACCTTTGATTGTAGGATTAACACTCATAATTATTGGAATTGTTATCCTGTTAAGCAATATAGATTTTTTACCAAGAAATATTCACCACTATATCTTCCGTTGGGAAAGTTTTCTTATTCTCATTGGCTTGCTGATGATTATAGTTAGAGGCAAGATTTTTAGCGGTATGGCAGTACTTGCCGTAGGTGCCTATTTTCTGGCAGACGATCTCTTTATAATGTCGGATGAATGGCAAATTTGGTTTTGGCCTGGCATCCTTATCTTGATGGGTATTAGTTATATCTTAAAACCTGACGAGTGTCAATCTATAGGCGATAGTAAAAAAGAAGACAAACATTAAACAAATCTGATTATTCGAAATCATAAAACATACTGTTATGAATAGAGATTTTAAACATTTTAACGAAGATAAAAGACCTAAAGGAGGGAATAACTCTGTTTTTGGTATCCTATTAATACTATTTGGTGGGGCCTTAATTCTAAACAATTTAGATTTCTTTCCAAATAATCTTGAAAGAATAATCTTCTCATGGCCAATGCTCCTTATTGTTATTGGTAGTCTATTTACCTTTGCTAAAAATGACAGAACAACTGGATTAACTTTAATAGCCATTGGGGCTGTATTTATGATGCCTCGCATTTTCGACTGGCATTATGATCTTTATCGCTTTTTCTGGCCCGTTATTCTTGTTGTATTAGGTGTTATGCTTATTCGTAAACGCAACTTCTGTCAATCCAGAATGTCGTGCATGCCTGAGGATTCAGCAGACTATATTAATGAATTAAATATTTTTGGTGGCGGAGAACGAATCGTTAATACCAAAAATTTTAAAGGTGGTCGTATTACCTGCATGTTTGGTGGTGGTGAAGTTGACCTAAGCTATGCACAGCTTGCCGAAGGAACACATACGATTGAACTCTTTGCCATGTTTGGTGGCTCCGTAATTATTGTGCCTCCGGATTGGGATGTAAAGGTTGATGTATCCGCTGTTTTAGGTGGTGTTTCTGACAAGAGAATGCCGACACCCAATTATATCGTCGAGCCCAAAAAGGAATTGATCATTAAGGGATTTGTAGCTCTGGGAGGTTGTGAAATAAAGTCTACTAAATACGCTGAAAAGAAATAAGCTTTCGATTAGAACATTTGATTTATGGAGCATCCAATACTTTCCTTCCGTTATGGCATATATATTTATCTTGTCATGTGGTTGGGTCTAACAGGACTACTATTCACTATTGATTGGTATTTTCAAGGTGCAGACACTATTCGGGCGATTATTTCAGCTTTTAGCATATCACTTCCCCTATTAGTAATCTCACCATCAATTTGGTACATCGTAAAACATGTTGACGTTGATAAGATAGGACGATTAGCCGCAATTTTACATCACACGGCTGTAGCAATCATTTTTGTTGCTATTTGGTTATCTTTAACACACATCATACATGCCTGGTTTTATGCACCCTATTCGGATGAGCATCCCGTAATAATAATGCCTTATTACTGGATGGCATTCATGCTCTTAGCTATTTATGACTATATCGTTATATTATATTATTCATTTGTCTACTATCAGAAATTTAAATTGAAAATTGAAAACGAAGCCGATTTAAAAAATCTAATTAAGGAAGCCGAAATTAATGCGCTAAAATCTCAAATCAACCCACATTTCTTATTCAATAGTTTGAATTCTGTAAGTTCACTAACTCTTATCAAACCAGAACAATCGCGCGAGATGTTAGTGAAACTTTCAACTTTCCTTAGATACTCGCTGGATCAGGATTTAAAAGAGCTGAACACCCTTTCCAATGAAATGGAAAATAGCCGCCTTTATTTGGAGATTGAAAAAGTTAGATTTGGAGAGCGCTTACTTCTCGATTTTGATATAGATACAAATATAGAAAACTTGAAAATCCCTAACCTGATTCTACAACCCATTTATGAAAACGCCATTAAACACGGTGTAAATGAAAGCCTGGAACCTGTGGAGATTAAAACAAAGGCAGAAAAAAACAAAAACAATCTGCACATTCAAATCTCAAACAATTTCGATAAGGATGCCATCACAACAAAAGGACAGGGAATTGGACTTAAAAACATACAAGAACGCTTGAATCTTATCTACGGAAGAACCGACCTTCTGTATATTTCAAAAACAGAATCGAAATTCATTGTGAATCTGGAATTCCCACAAGTGTAGGCATTTATTTTCTAAAACGAATTCAGTATATTTCATTTTGAGTCTACCACTCAACCGACTACGACTATGAAAAAGATTAAGACCATAATAATAGACGACGAATCATTAGCCCGAGACCTGGTAAAATCATATTTAGCAGACAACGATCAAATTGAGATTGTAGGCGAATACTCTGATGGTTTTCAAGGCTTAAAAGCTATAAATGAGATTTACCCCGATTTAATCTTCCTTGATATTCAAATGCCTAAATTGACTGGCTTTGAACTTTTAGAACTTCTTGACAAACCTTATAATATTGTCTTTACAACAGCCTACAATGAATACGCCATTAAAGCATTCGAGCACAATGCGGTTGATTATCTTTTAAAACCATTCTCAAAAGAACGATTCGAAGATGCCATTTCCAAAACGGTATCCCGATTAAAGAATCAGAGCGAAAACCTAGATATTGAAAAACTTAAGAATCATGAGGATAAAAACAGGGAAGAACTAAGCCGAATTGTGGTCAAATCACGCAATAAGATTGATATTATTCCGGTCGATGAAATCAGATATTTTGAAGCTCAGGACGATTACGTGATGATCTATACTCAGGACGGACACCATCTGAAACAAAAAACGATGAAATACTTCGAAACCCACCTTAATCCAAAGGAATTTTGTCGTATTCACCGCTCCTACTTGATACGTTTGGAAGAAATTTCAAAACTAGAACCCTACGAAAAAGATAGCTGGATGCTTATTCTTAAAGCTGGAGAAAAACTGAAGGTTAGTAAAAGTGGCTACAAGTTATTAAAGCAGCAACTTGGCTTTTAAGCTATCGGTATTTTTGGCATAGAGGACGCATCATGTCCTCTAGTCCATTTAGTTTAATTTCATAAACCACACCCAACATCTCGCCTAGCTTGCCAGCAGGAAAACCTTTTTGATGATACCAAACAATATAGCGTTCAGGTAAGTCTAATATATACCAACCTTTATACTTACCGTAAGGCATACGCATTTGAATGATCTTAATGAGCTCATCGCCATTAGAGAAAATATTTGGTGTATCTACTGTCATATCTGTTATCTTATTATATACTCATCAGGAAACAAAGTTTTAAATTTCTCACCTTTATCCTTTATCCTTACTTTCCTCTATTCGGCAAAACCACCGCCAATTAATTTATTGCCAATATAAAAAGCGACTGGTTGTCCGGGAGCTATTGCCCAAGCTGGATTATCTAACTCTACTTTAAGGCTATTTCCATCAATTATTGTCAGTTTTGAATAACCTTCAGGATTTAATCCTAAACCTCTAACAACAGTCGATATTTCAGAATTCGAAATATCATCTTGATTATTCAAATAGTAGCCACTCACCACAAATTCCTTTTTATTAAGTTGTTCTCTTTTCTCAAGAACCAAAGTATTGCTCTCGGTATCAATACGACTCACCATCAAACCTGTTTTCTCTTTAAGTTCTAAACCTCGTTTCTGTCCGATAGTATAATAAGGGTAACCTTCGTGCCACCCCAACTCTTTACCATCAGCATCTACAACCTTTCCCTTTCCTATTCTCTCATCTACATCCAGAATTTCTTGCTTTAAGAAATCTCTATAATCCATGCCATCGAGAAAACAAATCCCCATACTCTCTTTCTTAGACGCTACTTTTTTATGGCCAAATCCTGTTGCCATCTCACGTACTTCCGATTTTGTAAATGCACCTAATGGTGTTAATGTTCGTGATAAAATTTCTTGATTTAGATTCCATAAAAAATAGGATTGATCTTTAGCAGGATCGTCTCCTTTATGAATATAAAAAACACCATCTTCCTCAAGTATCTGAATATAATGTCCTGTTGCGATAAATTCCGCTCCTAGCTGATCTGCTTTATCCAAAAACAAACGCCATTTTAAATTGGGATTACAATGTATGCAAGGGCTAGGCGTACGTCCATTCAAGTATTCCTGAAGAAATTGACCTATAACTACATTCTTAAACTCATCACGCGCATCGATAACATGATGTTCAATGGAGAGTTTCTTTGCTAACTGCTGAGCATCCACA
This sequence comes from Ancylomarina sp., assembly GCA_048268005.1. Lineage (GTDB taxonomy): Bacteria > Bacteroidota > Bacteroidia > Bacteroidales > Marinifilaceae > Ancylomarina. The sequence goes on along the minus strand of JBLWWJ010000002.1, from coordinate 1,222,772 downwards.
ATAAAATCGGGCAGTTCATTATTTTTTGCATCCTCATTGGGTGAGTTCCAAAACCATAAAGAAACACCTATAACTTCATAGCCCTTTTGCTTAAGTAACATAGCCGTTACAGAAGAATCGGTACCTCCGCTCATACCCAACACCACTTTATTCTTATCTCTACAACTCATAGTCATATTTCTATAGTTTCTTAACGAATTACAAAACTAGAAAAAAAGCAAGAACCATTCGATGGTATAAACATTTATTCGGAAAATCTTCCAGAATATAATGGTCGTCGAAAAAACAAGAGCTTTAAACCCCATTTATATATATTTGTGATTCGAACATAAGTTTTAACAAAAACAATCAAATATGAACTTAAACAAAACAAGTCAAACCATTCTTGGTTTAGGCTTAGCTCTTAGTATTCTGTCGGGTTGTACCCAAGAGAAACAATTAGGTCAAGGCGTCCTTAAAAAAGAGGATATGAACCTAGCTGTAAAGCCAGGTGTTGACTTTTTTGAATATGCTAACGGAACCTGGATGAAGAATACGCCAATTCCTGCAGATAAAAGTCGTTACGGTGCCTTCGATATTTTAGCAGAGAGTGCCAACGAGGCAGTTCACAACCTTCTGGAAGAAGCAGCAAAGACTGAAAACGCTGCTGAAGGAAGTAATCTAAAAAAGATTCAGGATTTCTATGCAACCGCAATGGATGTTGAAAAAATCAACGAGATTGGGCTAAAACCATTACAACCTGAGTTTGCGAAAATTGAAGCGGTTAAAAATGCAACAGATTTGCGTAATGAGTTAATTCACCTTCATAAAATGGGTATCAGTGCACTATTTGGTGCTGGCGTTGACCAAGATATGAAGAACACAACGGTTAACCGCATGTACCTTTCGGAAGATGGTCTTTCCCTTTCTGATCGTGATTACTATACTGCAGACAATGAAACCAGCGCAAACATCAGACTTGAGTTTGTAAAGCATATGGCAAAAATGTTTGAACTGATTGGTGAAGATGCTGCTCTTGCAAAGAAAAATGCAGAATCAATCATGAGGTTCGAAACTCGTATGGCAGAAAAATTCAATACGCGCTTAGAAAACAGAAATTATCCTGCCATGTATAATCCTAAAACGGTTGACGTTTTAATGAAGGAATACCCTAACTTCGATTGGGCCACTTACTTCAAAGAAATGGGTGCAGACATTAAAGAGTATGTGATTACAACTCATCCTCGATACATGAAGGAATTGAACCTTATGTTGAAAGATGAGAAACTGGCTGACATCAAATTATACTTAAAATGGAAAGTTATAGACGAGTCAGCTGGTAAAGTATCAACCGAGCTTGAAAAAGAACAATTTGCTTTTTATGGAACAATACTAACCGGAGCAACTGAACAACAACCTCGCTGGAGACGTATGTCAAATGCTACAGGATCCGTTCTAGGTGAAGCTGTTGGACAATTATACGTAGAGAAATATTTCCCACCAGAAGCTAAAGTTAGAATGGATGAGTTGGTAAACAACTTAAAAATCGTTTTACGCGGAAGACTTGAGAAATTAGAATGGATGAGTGCAGAAACCAGAAAAGAAGCCTTAGCAAAACTTGACGCTTTCGGTGTGAAGATTGGTTATCCGGAAAAGTGGGAAGATTACTCAAAATTAGAAGTGGGTACTGACTCTTATATTCAAAACACCTGGAGAGCTGCTCGTTTTGGTATTGCTAAGAATATTGCCAAACTAGGTCAGCCTGTTGATACTGAAAAATGGGGTATGACGCCACAAACTGTAAATGCTTACTATCATCCATTATTGAATGAGGTTGTTTTTCCTGCTGCAATTCTTCAACCTCCATTTTTCTATATGAATGGTGACGATGCAGTTAACTATGGTGCTATTGGTGTCGTTATCGGTCACGAAATGACTCATGGTTTTGATGATTCAGGACGTCGTTTCGATAAAGATGGTAATATGAGAGACTGGTGGACTCCGGAAGACACCGAGAAATTCAACGCAAGAGCTGAAAAGTTAGTTGATCAATTCAACGGATTTCAGGCTTTCGATGATCTAAACGTTGATGGTAAATTAACTCTAGGAGAAAACATTGCTGATTATGGCGGTTTAACAGTTGCTTTAGAAGCTTACAAAATGAGTCTGAATGGTGAAAAACCTGCTGATATTGATGGCTTCAACAACATGCAGCGCTTCTTCCTTGCTTACTCAAAAGTTTGGAGAGGCAATGTGAGAGACACTTATCTAAGAAAATTAATTAAGGAAGATGTTCACTCACCTGGACGTTACCGTGTAAACGGTGGTTTGTTCAACATTCCTGAATTTTACACCGCATTCGAAATCAACGAAAAAGATCCTTTGTACCGTACAGAAGATCAAAGAGCGAAGATTTGGTAATTTAGAAATAGGATCACAGATTGTGTGATCCATATACAAAGCGGTGAGTTTTCTCACCGCTTTTTTCATCTACAAAAAAAACGCTACAAATTAATTTAAAGTCAAACTAATCATTTTTGTAACTTTTTTATTTATAACGAGTTGAAAGTACAAATCTTAAATTAAACTAAATTCTCTAAGCTAATGTGAATCTCATGATTGTTTTATAAACTTTGTTTCTTATTTTTGTTAATGTTCTTATCAAACACCAAAACTCTGAAAAATAATTAGTTAATGAGATATTTCATCCAAAAACTTATCATTCTTTTACTCCTTTCCGGGTCATTTTTCAATGCTCATTCACAAACAAGTGAAATTGTTCGTTCAAATGAAAAAGTCGTTGTTGCAGGTAAATTTTACTATTTGCACATTGTACGTGAAAAACAAACCATGTTCTCCATATGTAAGGCGTATAACGCTGACATAAAGGAAGTCATGAAAATTAACAGAAAGAGAACACACAGCATCGACTTAAACGAGATACTTAGAATCCCTTTTGTACAATCTGAACACGTTAACAACACCGTGAAGTCTTCTGAAAAAGAAACTTCTGACTACTTTTACCATGTCATTCAAAAAGGGAACACGCTTTATTCTTTATCAAAACAATTCAAGCAAAGTATTGAAAAAATAAAAGCAAATAACCCTGAAATTGGTGAGGATGGCAAACTAGCCGTTGGAACTGTACTTAAAATTCAAAAGCAGACCAAACCTCAACGAGTAGACAAAAAAAAGAACACTTACAGAGTTAAGGCTAGTGACTCAGAAGCTGACATCCTTATTAAATTCGGTATCAGAAAAAGAGTTTTTCGCAAGCTAAACCCTCATATCAGATCCTTTAGAAATATTGCCTCTGGAACGATTGTCAATCTGCCTAAAAATGCAAAACCAATTGTACCTACTGAAGAGGTATCTGAAGAAACCATTGAAGACCTTGGACAGGTAACTGATTATAATCAAATTTTCAAAGATTATTCAAGAGATACAACCGTGCAATCAAAAATTGACATTGCACTTTTCCTGCCCCTTTATGCAGCTCTAAATGATTCATTAAATTGGGAAATTACATATCAGGACACCCTTCAAATCATGACTCGCAAGGAACCTGAAACAGTCTACCCAAAATCACGAGATTTTATTCGTCTTTATCAAGGTGTATTATTGGCTGTTGAAGACCTAAAAAAACAAGGTTTAGAAATTAATTTACATGTTTTTGATACGGAGAAAAAACAAGCAACCGTTCGAAAAGATCTAGAAAAATTAAGCACTCAAAAAATCGATTTGATTGTAGGACCTGTGTACTCCAACACTTTTGAGATCGTAGCAGAATATGCGCAATCCAATCAGATACCAATTGTGTCTCCTCTGTCCTCAAAGAATGCTCAGTTACACAACAATCCTTTTGTTTTTCAGATCAACACATCAGTTCAATCCTTATGCGATAATATTTTTAATCACCTGATGTCGGACAAGGAGAACAAAAACATTGTGATTGTTCACAGTAAAAATTATAAAGAACTAGAAGAATACAAATTGGTCTCAGATATCGAACAACAGTTGTTTGAAAATGGAAAGTATTGGCAATATTCTAATTTAAATTACAGCAAAATCTCGTTCGAAGACTATGGAAATCTGGGCTTGGAATATCTTTTGAGTAAAACTCAGGAAAACATTATTGTCATTCCATCGTCCAGACCAGCTGTGGTAGAAAGTTTTTTAACCAACCTAAAGATTCTTAGTAAAGAATATCCAATTCAACTCATTGGATTCCCATCATGGCAACGTTATAGCAGTATGGATCCCAGCAATCTGTTTGAGTTAAATACGCTTATTCTTTCTCCTTATTTCATCGATTACGAATCGGAAAAGATAAGTGATTTTGTAGATCGATTTAGATATGAGTTTAGCTGCGAACCTAACGATTATACTTTTAGAGCTTATGATATTACGGTCTACTTTTCAACTGCAATAAAGCGTCATGGCATTCAGTTCGTCGATCATATTAATGAAATTACAGATATTGACTTACTACAAGGGAACTATTCAATTGAAAGTGTGAATGCCTGGGGAGGTTTTGAAAACAAAGGCCTACAGATGATTAATTATTCTCCGGAATTTATCATCAAATCACAAAAATTTGTACCGATAATTGAAGCTCATCAAAATATAGCTTCTCCTAAAGAAGCAATGAATCAGTAATTCGATTCAGATATAGAAAAACAAAAAGGCTACCTAAACGGTAGCCTTTTTATTTTATTGTGGGTAGTTCAAATTCTCCTTAGTAAGATGACTCAAAACTTCCTGTTTAAATTTCCTGGCTTCAAGTCTGGCGCCTTCTAAATCATGACTCTTATAATTACCACATTCAATCTTATCAGCACCTGGAATCTTATCATTATAATCAGACATGAACTGAAACATTTCCTGAATGACATCAACAACATCTTCCGAAATTAAATCGCCATGAAAAATCATATAGAAGCCAGTTCGACAGCCCATTGGTCCAAAATAAACTGTTTTTTCAGCCCAATTATCGTGATTTCTCAAAAATGTTGCACACAGATGTTCCATTGTATGCATGGCCTCAATTTCCATTGCAGGCTCTTGGTTTGGCAACTTTGTTCTGATATCAAAACTAGTTAACACCTCATTGCCAACATTATCCTTACGAGAAACGTAAATACCTCGCTTTAATCTGTCATGATCAACCGTAAAACTGTCTATCTTTTTCATATCATTCTCTTTTATTGCTATCAGAATATGGAATTGTCGATACAGTTTGTTTGGTAAATGAAAGTTAAGCCTGAGCTAATTCTTGAATCATTTCCATTACCATATTACCTGAATTCACGGCTGCTGTCTCAACAAACTCCTCATACTGAACTGCATTCTCCTGTCCTGCAATATCCGAAATAGAACGGATAACAACAAATGGAACTTCAAAACGATGGCAAGTTTGTGCAATAGCAGCCCCCTCCATTTCAACCGCATCTGCATCAGGTATCAGGTCTTTAATTCTTTTAGTTGCCTCAGGGTTATTCATAAACTGGTCACCAGTAACAATCGTACCACACTTGGTTGTCAAATCGGTTAATTTATGAATCGACTTATCTGCTAATTCGATTAACTTAGAATCTGCTACAAAGCTAGGTGGCATACCAGGAACTTGTCCGTGCTTATATCCAAAAACCGTACAATCGAAATCATGATGAATGGCTTCTTTTGAGATCACGATATCTCCCACTTTCAAATCTGAAATAAAACCTCCTGCACAACCCGTATTAATGACAAAATCAGGAGCAAAATTATCAATCAAAACGGCGGCTCCAATTCCAGCATTCACTTTTCCAATACCTGATTGCAACAACACAATATTAACACCATGAATCTGCCCTTTATAGAAAGTAAAACCCGCTTTATTGATTTCTTCTTTGTTTTTCAACTCATCACGAAGTCTAGTCACTTCAATTTCCATTGCCCCTATTATACCTATAATCATCTTCTTCTTTTTATTAATCGTCTGTATTAAAGTCTTGCAAAATTAATAAAGGAAACCGGTTTCTTAAATTCGAGATCAAAAAATAATCACAATTGAGAATTTATTGACTTCTAGTATTACACACCAAACTTTGATTATCATCAGTAATAATTGTATTTTAAGGCTCAGTTTTAACTAAAAAAGAAATAACAATTATGCTTCCTAATTCCATCTATAAATATCTACTCGATCTTAGAAAAAACAATAATAGAGAATGGTTTCATGCCAATAAAACTCAATATAATCAAGCAAAAAAAGATTTCGAATTATTTGTTGAATTAAGTATTGAACAAATTAAACATATAGATCCTTCTGTTGCAGGCAATAATCCGAAAGATTGTATTTTTAGAATTTTCAGAGACGTTAGATTCTCTAATGATAAACGTCCCTACAAAACAAACTTTGGAGCATTCATTGCACGTGGTGGCCGCAAATCTAAATATGGCGGTTATTATATTCATATAGAACCCGAACAGTGTTTTTTAGGTGGTGGCTGTTATATGCCTGAATCAAAAACTTTAAAAGCTATTCGAGAAGAAATATTTCATCATCCTGAAGAATTTAAAGCTATCATCACGAATCCTGATTTCACAAATCATTATCCGGAATTATATGGTGATAAACTAAAAACAGCACCACGAGGTTATCCTAAAGACTTTGAGCACATTGAGCTCTTAAATCATAAACATTATGCCGTTAGTAAAGCAATATCTGATAATATGGTGACGTCTGATAAATTTCCACTTGCCATTCAAGAAGCATTTGAAGTGCTACATCCTCTGAATCAATTTCTAAATGATATTATAGAAGATTTATAGTTTTTATAGAAAAGCTATTTGGAATTAGTATCGATAAAAGGGATATTCGCAGTATAAAATCAAAACTAAATTATGAGTCAAAAAGGGAATAGACTTAGTGGAGAAGAATTGCACGAGTTAGGAATAAAATGGGTGTATAAACACATAAAAGATGAATATGAAATTCTATCTGTGAATATCGAATTTGAGAAGAACCCTCAAATTCTGGCACGTAAGGATGAAGATATGTATTTCATTGTTGTAAAAACAAGCACCTACCCCGATTTGGGATCCTTAAGTCCAATTGCAGCTGAGGAAATCATTAAACACGCCGATAAGCACAAGGCAAAGATCTTATTTGCTCATGTGGGTGTAGCCAATGCTGATGCCAAAGATGAATCAGGTATGGCTTTTCCTGAAAAAGATGGACAATATTACATCAATTACAATGGTTTAAGTATAGAACCCAATATACTCATGGAGCCATAAAACATTTTGCCATGCAAGACGATATTCAGAAAAAACGACACGAATACTCATTAAATCAACTCAACGAACACGATGTAGATCAAAATCCATTTATTCAATTTGATGCTTGGTTTAAAATGGCACTTGAAGCTAATTTACCTGATGCCAATGCTATGACATTAGCAACGGTCAATGCTGAAGGAAAGCCAACAGCCAGAATCCTTTTGCTTAAAGATTACTCTGATGATGGTTATTGTTTTTTCACAAACTACGAAAGTAAAAAAGGTGAAGATTTAGAACAGAATCCATATGCCGCAATGGTATTCTTTTGGCCTCAATTGGAAAAGCAAATTAGAATTGAAGGTCGCATAGAAAAATTAAAGTCTGAATATTCTGACCAATATTTCATGGCGCGCCCGGTGGGAAGTCGTCGTGCAGCAGCAGTATCACATCAATCTTCGATATTAAAAGATAGAACTGAGTTAGAACAAGCAATCGAAAAGCACAAGAAAAAACATGGCGAAACATTTCGTCGACCCGATTTCTGGGGTGGATACCATTTGATTCCTGAAAAATTTGAATTTTGGCAAGGTCGCGAAAGTCGATTGAATGATAGAATTGAATATGTCTTAAATGACGGGAATTGGATTTTTCATCGCTTAGCACCTTGATTTACAATTGAACTAAAAAAAAGCCTTTTAATTAAGGCTTTTTTTCATTCTACCTAGCTTAAAAAATCATTATATTGTGACTGATTTTCACTCAAATAGGACTTATATTGAGTTTAAAATCTAACACTTTTTATTTATTAAAATAAAGATTACCTGACTAAATATGAGCATTTTCAAAAATACATCTGAAAAAATCGCACGAAAAATACTAAACAATCTGTTAAAAAAACATTCTCGACGTGTAGAATTTCACAACATGAAGAGTGCAAATCATATTGGAATACTATTCGACACAAAACAAAAAGAGAACAATCGTATCGTTAGTGATTTATATACTGATTTAAAAAGTCAAGGCTATAAAGTAAATGCTGCAGGCTGGTATACAGGAACTGATATTCCTAAAAAGCCATTAAACACTTTAGATTTTATCTATTTCTCTGAATTAGATAGCAATTGGAAAGGCATTCCTCAAACACACGAAATATCTGAATTCTATAAACAGAAATTCGATATATTATTTGTTTTAACTCAATCTGAAGAATTACCAATACAGTATATAATATCACTTTCTCCAGCTGCTTTTAAAGTCGGTGCAAAAGCAAACAATGCCGACTTCTTAGACTTTATGATTGAATTGAAAGAGAATTCATCAATAAAAGAGCTGATTCAAGACAGCATCAATTACTTATCAGAAATCAAGAAAAACTAAAATATAATGTCACATCAATTTTCAGGAACAGGAGTCGCGATTGTTACGCCTTTCCACAAAGACGGGAGTATCGATTTTGATTCTCTAACTAACTTGGTAGAGTTCCAGGTTAATAATGGTATCGATTACCTTGTTGTTATGGGGACAACAGGAGAATCAGCAACTTTAAATAATACTGAGAAACAAGTTGTTATCGATCATATCATCAATATCAATAATAAAAGGGTGCCGATTGTAGTCGGAATGGGTGGTAATAACACCAATGAAGTTGTAGAAGGTATCAAATCCTTTCAGGCTTACAATGAAATTGCAGGTATTCTATCTGTTGCTCCTTATTATAACAAACCCAGTCAGGAAGGTCTTTACCAGCACTACAAAATGATTGCAGAAGCAAGTCCTATTCCTGTGATTTTGTATAATGTACCTGGTAGATCATCTGTTAATATTTCAGCCGAAACAACGCTTCGCTTAGCCAAAGATTTTGAAAATATAGTAGCAGTTAAGGAAGCTTCTGGAAATATGGAGCAGATTATGGAAATCATCAATAATAAACCTACTGATTTTGCTGTGATTTCAGGTGACGATGCGCTTACATTTCCAATGATTTGTATAGGAGCTGAGGGTGTTATTTCGGTTGTAGCGAATGCTTTTCCTAAAGAATTCAGCGATATGGTTAATGCGGCACTTGTATCAGAAATAACAGAAGCAAAAGCATTACACTTCAAACTCTTTGAAATTATTCAAAATTTATTTACTGAAGGTAACCCTGCAGGAATTAAGGCTATTCTTCACATTAATAATCTGATTGAAAATAACTTTAGACTACCTATGACTGCTGTTAGTGCTAATCATTACTCAAAACTTAAAGAGTTAGCGAATCAGATTAAGTAAATGTGGCACGCAAATTGATAAGTATCATAAAGATTACTTTTAGTAAAAGTATTTAAATACTCACTGAATGTGAGTATATTTAAAATAACAATCTAATTAGAGTAAATTAACACACACATTATGAATCATTCAATGCGTTTATTAGTTCTTGCTTTGGTATTGATAGCCAGTGCATCTTGTTCACGTCAAATTACACGAGTATCTCCTGATCAACAAATCGACTTAAGTGGTCGTTGGAATGATACTGATTCTCAACTAGCAGCACAAGCTTTAACACAGCAGGTTTTAAGTCAAAATTGGATTGAAAATTTCCAAAAAGAATTTAACCGAAAACCAGTTGTTATTGTGGGCTTAATATATAACAAAAGTTCTGAGCATATCGAAGCTGACACCTACATTAAAGACATTGAGAAATCAATTCTTAATGATGGTCGTGTTCGTTTAGTTCAAGCAGGTTCTAAGCGTGAAGATCTTCGCCAGGAAAGAGCTGATCAACAAGATTTCGCATCAAAGGCGACAATCAAAAAATGGGGGCAAGAATTAGGTGCTGACTTTATTCTTCAAGGTGATATTAACTCTATTATTGATAGTCACAAAAAAGAAAAGGTTCGTTATTATCAGTTGAGTCTTGAATTGACTAACATTGAAACTAGTGAACTAGTTTGGATGGGAGATAAAAAAATCAAGAAATACGTCAACCGATAATATGAGGTTTACTAATCAGTTGTATTGATTTTTCAGAAAATAAACGCATCAACTGCATTACCATATAAAACCTTGCAAGGCAACTTGTCTTGCAAGCGTTTTAACTTCTTGACTGATAACTAAAGTCAAACACTCAACCTTTCTCTTCGTATGATATTCTCTATACAAAAGCGGTTCCGATTACTTTTCCTTTTACTTGCCTCAGTTTTACTTTCTAGTTGTGCGACTTATTACCAACAGAATGAAGCCTTTAATAAAAGCTTTGCAAGTGGAGATTTGCAAATGGCAAATAAACATCTTGATGCCAACAAAAAATTGCAAGCTAATCGCAATAGAGTTCTATATCTGGTAAATAAAGGCACCTTAGCGTGGATGGAACAAGATTACACCTTAGCTAACACTTATTTTAACGAGGCAGATTTATTTATTGAAGATCAAAGAAAGAATCTGGGCTCTGAAGCTTTAGCCATTATTTCAAATCCTTCTGTTAAGCCATACAAGCCTGAAGATTTTGAAAATGTACTTATAAACTATTATAAAGCAATTGGCTATCTTCAGTTAGGTAAAAATCAAGAAGCTCTCGTCGAATGTCGTCGCGTCAATGAAAAGCTATACGCACTAAACGACAAATACCCTCGAAATCATAAAAACAGATATAGTGATGATGCCTTTGCTCATAACCTAATGGGTATGATTTACGATGCCTCCAAGGATTATAATAATGCTTTTATTGCCTATCGAAATGCCTACAACATCTATAAAAACAATTATTCTGAAAACTTTGGGACTGTCAGTCCTGAACAGTTAAAAAAAGATATTTTAAGAACTGCCAAACACATTGGTTTCGAACAAGAATACAATTTCTATAGCAAGGAATTTGGCATGACCTACGAAAATAATTCAAAAGGTGAAGGTGAGATTATTTTCATCTGGATGAATGGACTAGGTCCTGTAAAAGATGAGTGGAGTATCAATTTTGCAGCAAACAGGGGTGCAGGAGGCATTCTAACATTGGCTAATAATGAGGAAGGTGTCAGCTTTCCTTTTAACACAAACAATTTTAGTAGTAAGGAGAATGCAGCCTTCAATAATCTTGACTTTGTAAGAATAGCATTCCCAAAATACAGAGAACGAATTCCTCTATTCAATCAGGCTTTTATTGAAGTTGATGGTTTAGGTCAATATAACTTGGAAAAAGCTGAAGATGTGAACGCAATAGCATTTAAATGTCTAAAAGACAGAATGGTTCGCGAAATGGCTAATTCAATTCTACGACTTGCAACAAAGAAAGCATTAGAAGAATATACACGAAGTAAAGATGAAACCTTAGGTACATTACTCAGTATTGCCAATGCATTAACTGAAAAAGCAGATACACGTAACTGGCAAACACTCCCTCACGGTATCTATTACACCCGAATTAAACTAGAAGCTGGAAACCATAAACTTCTTTTAAATTTGAAAAGCGGTATAAATGGACAACATAAGCAAGAATTCGATTTTAATGTAACAGCAGGTCGAACACAATTCTTCACTTTTCAGAATCTGGAAACAAGATAGCTCCCTATTTGTAATTATTCGTTGCATTACTTAGATTCGCGTTTGCATCTAAAAATAATCCCGTGGACAAATTAAATAAAAGCAAAAGAGCACGCTATCAAAGATTAAATGCTCAATTAAAAGATCTATTCAAATCAACCGAAAATATAATGTCAAGACTTGCCACTGTAGAAGCAATCTTACATCACAAAATCAAATACTTTTCATGGACGGGCATCTATCTTTTAGTTGATGGAGAGCTTCTGGTCCATTCCTATCAGGGGCCTGTCGCCTGTCAAAAATTAGCCAAAGACAAAGGCGTTTGTTGGGCAGCCATCAATCAAAAAGAGACCATTATTGTTACTGACGTTCATAATTTCTCAGGGCATATTGCTTGTGATTCAGCTACGAATTCGGAAATAGTGCTTCCGCTAAAAGATAAAGAAGGTAATATCATTGGTGTATTTGATGTTGACTCCCGCGATTATAACTCGTTTAACGAAATTGATGCTGAAGAATTAGAAAAGATATTAAACATGGTTAATGAATAATAATTAACTGATTTATCTAGCTGACAATTCAAACTTCGATACGATATCAAAATAAGTCATATGAAATCAACATTACCAGAAAATACGATTCACTATTGTCCTAAATGCGGTAGTCGTGAATTTACTTTTAAAGAAGATCAATCTTTTTTATGTGGCAAATGCCAGTTTCATTTATACATCAATTCCGCTGCTGCTGTTGCAGCACTAATCGTTAACGATAAAGGAGAAATACTTTTCACAAAACGTGCTGTTAATCCGTACAAAGGAATGCTGGATTTACCTGGTGGTTTTGTAGATATCATGGAAACAGCAGAAGATGCTTTAATCCGAGAAATCAAAGAAGAGCTTAATCTCGATATTGAGGAATTCCAATATTTCATGTCTTCTCCCAATGAATATATTTTTGGTGGATTATCTGTTTTCACCCTCGATTTAGCTTATATTTGCCAATCGAAAACATTTAACCATATACATGCAAAAGACGATATTTCAGATTACGAGTTTATTGCACCAAATTTGATCCCCTACAACCAAATTGGTGGTGAGTCGATTAAAAGAATTACAAAATCTTTTGCTAAGCACTTAATTAATGAACTTTAAAAAGGTACAGATAGACATTTTTCCAGATTAGTTGAAATAACCTACCTAAAGTACAAACACCCTTTTGACATAAACTTTACTTTCAACAAACATAAAATGCCTTAGGACAATCTAGATTATTGTCTAAAATGGTCACAATAACGGTTTTTAAAATAATTTTCAAAATCAACTCTAGCCAAAATTACAAGTAACTCAGCCCTTATCAACAACTTATTGCTTTCACTATAAATATCCATCAAAGTATCGGTTAATTTGAACCTAATCAGCCTGAATAAATTAAAATATTAACTTAATTTTGACATGAGTTAGAATAATGCATTATATAATATCCTATGATCAAGCAAAAACAGATTCAAGAACGAATTTCTGTTCCACACAAACATGCTAATAAAATCATTATTAGGTTGCCAAATTATATTGGGGATTCTATAATGAGCACCCCGGCTATTCAATTATTATTACGAGAATATCCAAAAGCAAAACTTACTATTTTGTGCAGAAAACACACTGAAGGCATCTTAATTAATCACCCTTCGGTTAATAAAATAATTATTGATTATTCTAAAAGCTCAAGTAACCGTCTAACCTATACCCTATCATTAATTCGAAAAATTAGAAAAGAAAAGTATGACCTAGGTATTTTGTTTCAAAACAACTTTATTAATGCGTTAATATTCAAGCTTTCGAGAATAAACACTATTATTGGATATCGAAATGAGTCAAGAAGAATACTGCTTGACTATCATATTAAATTAGACCGAAGTCAACACTATGTTAATCGATATGCACAGTTAATCAATAACTTTCTAGCCAATAAATATACAAGACTTCCTCAAATACAAATTTGGAATAAATCAGGTAATCACTTGATCAACTTCCAAAATAAAAGACCAATCATAGCACTCAATTTGGGTAATGACACACAGCAGTCAAGAGCTTACCCGTCAAATCATTCTTTAGATTTAATAAAAAAACTCATTCACACTGAGGAATTTAATCTAATTCTTATTGGTGATAAGAATGATGCTTTAAGAGCGAAGCATTATAATGTTTTAGATAATGATCAAAATCGGAATCTATATAATTTCACCAATAAGACCTCGGTTTCGGAATACATCAATCTGATTAAACAGTCTGACCTTCTAATCACTATAGACTCTTCCGCTATGCATATTGCTGCAGCTGTAGGAACTCCATTTATTACAATATTAGGAAAATCGACCTCTCCTTTCTGTACAGTTAAGCCAAAAGTAAACTTTGGAATATACCTAAAGGAGGAAAGAAATTTAATTGATGAGAAACAATTTATTTCACAAATTGCTCCAGAAATGATTCTTGAACAAATTCAATTGGCACTAAATACAAATTTTAATCTCATCTTTGAGGCACAAAACAGCTCTCTTTCATGACCTATACAACAAAATATTTTAGGATCGAAAATATATAAGGGCATTCATAAAGGTTGTAAGCCCATATGTAAGATGTTATCTCAATAATTATACAGATGCTTTTAACAGCATTTTCAGATGACAACAATAAGACAATATATTAATATTTATTTGCTTCGTTAAAAAACAATATAGATGAATAGAATTGTAATTAATCCACTGTATTCAAAACTTAAGGATTTCATTGAAAATATACATGAAAATTTCGATAACAGTGGGGTATCTATTTACAAAGGGCGTAATGAAATTAAAACATTCGAAATTGATGATTTAAAACTAAATGTCAAATCATTCAAAATCCCACATTTCATCAACAAATTGGCTTATGCATACTTAAGAGGGTCAAAAGCCAAACATTCGTATGAATATGCCTTAAAGATAAGAGCTTGTGGCGCAGAAACACCTGAGCCTGTTGCGTGTGTTGAAGTCTTAAAAAGAGGTTTATTTGATAGAAGTTATTATGTTTCAATACATCATCAGTATGATTTTACGATTCGAGATTTAATCGGATTCGACTTTCCAGATAAAGAAAATATATTAAGACAATTTGCGAAATTTACATACGAAAAAATGCATAAGAATGGCATTCATCACCTTGATTATTCAAGAGGGAATGTATTGATTTCTAAAAGAGAAAACCAACAATATGGTTTCTCTGTAGTCGATATAAATCGAATGCGTTTCGAAAATATGAATTATCTTAGTGGGTTGAAAAATTTCGCTCAACTTTGGGCTTCAGATGATGAACTAGAAATTATTGCTCGTGAATATGCAAAAATAAACAATAGAGATGAAAATGAAGCGACTAGATTATTAGTTGAATTCGATAAAAAACATAAAGCCAAAATTGAGAAAAAACTATCTTGGAAACGAAGAATTAAGGGAGCACAAAAGTAATTTAAGCAACGTTCATACTCCATTAATCAACTCTCCATATAAAACTGGCAATATTTAAAGGAATCGTATTAATATTGTGCAAAATCAATTATACCTAGAAAGGCCTATCCTCAGGGATCAAAAACAACTATAGATGACTTTTAAAAAAATATTCTTTTTATTCATGTTACCATTCAACAAGGAAGATTTCATCCGCTATGATATGAAATACCTTGAAGACCATGGCATAAAACCATATTACCTTGACTTGAGTAATTTATTTTTCAATTCGGAAATTGAAAGCCCTACAACTCCAGATTTAATTCCTTATTATAAAAGCTTTAGGAACCGAAAAGATTTTAAAACGTTTTTACTTGAGAATAAAAAAGATTCAATACTTGCTTTGGACCTACCACTTCGTGCAAAAACAACATGGTTATATCGCATGATGACTAGCGTTGACATTCACTATATTGGACTAAACACCAGATGGTTTCCGCGCGGGTTACGTAACAAAGACAAAATAGCACAGTTTAAGAAAATAACCCTACCCTATTTACTGAAAAAATTAAAGTTTGAATTAGAATATCAAACATGCCGAAAATTTGTTCGTAAAGCAGATGCTGTTTTTATCCCCAATAATAAATCAAAAAAATATGATCAGGTTCTATCTAAAAAAACATTAACCTATTTTTCTCATTCTTCTGATTACGATCAGGCAATGTTGTCCGAAGGGAATATATCTGAAGAATATATTGTTTTTATTGATGTTTACTACCCACATCATCCAGATCTGAAGCTTTATGGTTTACTAACAAGCGAATCTTCTGCTAGCTACCATGATAATATGAATAATTTATTTAGACTTCTTGAGGAAAAAACAGGTAAAAAGGTGATTATATGTGCTCATCCTAGACGACCTAGAGATAAAAAAAATGAATTTGAATTCCCTTTGGTTTATAATAAAACAGCGGAGTACATTAAAAAGGCTGCTTTGGTCGTCAACCATTATTCAACAGCAGTTAATTATGTTGTGATATACAATAAGCCACTACTTTTTGTCACAATGGATGCATTTAGTGAAAATGGGTCAAAAAAGTTAATCGAAATTGTTGCTTCTCGCTTAGGTTCAACAATTATTAATGGAAATCAGCTTAACTTAGCAGATTTAAACAATCAAGACTATCTTAAAATAAATGATAAGCTTTATCAAGAATTCCTTCACGAAAATATTATTCATAAACAATCGTCGAAGCGTCGTTTTGGGGAAGATTTATTAAATTGCATTTCTAAAATACAGTAAGAAAATTCAATCAGTACAATATTAATTGTATTAATGTCCTTTTCTTCATTCAATTAAAAACTACAGAAAATTCATAATAAAATGCTTAACGGAAAATCAGTATTAATCACAGGTGGAACAGGTTCTTTTGGAAAAAAATTCACAGAAACAATATTCAATCGATACCCAGATGTAAAGAGAGTCGTTATCTATTCCCGAGGAGAAGTTCTTCAATATGAGATGAAACAAAATTATCCTCATGATAAATACCCACAATTACGTTTTTTCATTGGTGATATTCGTGATAAGGATAGGTTAAAAATGGCCTGCGAAGGAATAGATGTTATTATTCACACAGCAGCTATTAAACAGGTTGATACGGCAGAATACAATCCTACAGAATGTATCCGTACTAACATAGATGGTGCAGAAAATGTAATTTCTTGTGCATTGGAATGCGGAGTTAAAAATGTTGTTGCTCTTTCAACAGATAAAGCTTGTGCTCCGATTAATTTATACGGAGCAACAAAATTGGTTTCAGATAAATTATTTACAGCTGCAAATAACATTAAGGGGTCTAAGGATATTCGTTTCTCAGCTGTGCGTTATGGTAATGTTATGGGCTCTAGAGGTTCTGTCATCCCATTTTTTATGGCTAAAAAAGATGAGAATGTACTACCTATTACACATCCAGAAATGACACGTTTTAACATCTCCTTGCAAGATGGTGTAAACATGGTGATGTACGCCATTGAAAATGCTCTAGGTGGAGAAATTTTCATTCCTAAAATCCCTTCATATAAGATTATGGATATTGCAGAAGCTATTGCTCCTGGTGTTGATACTAAGATAGTTGGGATTCGTCCAGGAGAAAAACTTCATGAGGAAATGATTACAGATACCGATGCTCTAAATACAATAGAACTCGATAGGTATTATGCCATCCTACCTTCAATCTCATATACTTATACAAATGATGACTATATTAAGCATCATAACGCAAAAGCGGTGCCAACCGGATTTACTTATAATTCAGGTACAAATACAGAATGGGAAACGATAGAATCAATACGTGAAAAAATTATTGACTGTGTAGATCCTAATTTTACTGTTTAATAAAATCTAGATGAAAAACATTTCATATGGTCGTCAGCATATTAGCAAGGATGATATCGCAGCAGTGGTAGAAACTCTTCAATCTGATTTTCTTACTCAAGGACCTAAGGTTGTAGAGTTCGAAAATAAATTTGCAAACTATGTTGACGCGAAATATGCATTAGCTGTATCGAACGGTACATGTGCTTTGCATTTAGCCGCTTTAGCTCTTGGGGTTAAAAAGGGTGATAAGGTTATCACCACACCTTTAACTTTCGTTGCAAGTGCCAACTCTGTTCTTTATTGTGGTGGTGAGATCGATTTTGTAGATATAGATCCAGAAACCTATTTGATGGACTTAGATAAATTAGAAGAAAAATTATCTAAAGCTCCGGTAGGAACTTATAAAGGTGTTATTCCTGTAGATTTCGCAGGTTACCCAATCCATGCCAAACAATTCAAGCAATTAGCCAACAAATATAAATTATTTATAATTGAGGATGCTTGTCATGCTCCTGGTGCTTATTTTATTGATGAAGATGGAGATAAACAGAAAACAGGTAATGGTAGTTTCTCTGACATCCAGGTTTTTTCTTTTCACCCAGTGAAGCATATTGCTACGGGTGAAGGAGGAATGATTACCACTAACTCCAAGGAGTTATATGATAAACTTTCCTTATTGAGAACTCATGGTATCACCAAAGATCCCGAAAAGTTAGAAGAAAATCATGGCGGATGGTATTACGAAATGCAAGAGTTAGGCTACAATTATCGTCTTTGCGATATTCAGGCAAGCCTTGGGGTTTCGCAATTAAGTCGAGCTGAGCAAGGTGTTTTGGCTAGAAACAAAGTTGCCAATAAGTATAATAAAGCTTTTGAATCATTACCAATAAAAACTCCTTTTGTAGAGGATGGCTTCTTTCATGCCTATCATCTTTATATTATTCAAGTAGATAATAGAAAAGGATTATATGATTATTTAAGAGAATTTAATATCTTTTCTCAAATTCTTTATGCACCTGTTCATCTGCAACCATATTATAAGCAATTTGGTTGGAAAAAAGGAGACTTCCCTATTGTTGAAGCTTACTACGAACGTTGTTTAGCTTTACCTATGTTTCCTACTTTGACAGAGGAAGAACAGAATTATGTCATTGAAAGAGTTAAGGAGTTTGTATCCAAATGAAGAATATAGCAATTATACCGGCAAGAGGAGGAAGTAAACGCATTCCAAGAAAGAACATAAAAGAGTTCTGTGGCAAACCTATTATAGCCTATTCCATAGAAGCTGCACTAAAATCAGATTTGTTTGATGAAGTGATGGTTTCCACAGATGATGAAGAAATAGCTGAGGTTGCCATAAAATATGGCGCCAAGGTTCCTTTTTTTAGGAGTGTTGATAATTCTAATGATTATGCCACTTTGGTTGATGTCTTACTGGAAGTTATAAACCAATATGGAGTCGCTGGGATTGAGATTGAAAATATTTGCTGTATTCTACCAACCGCTCCATTAATTTCAAGTAAGAGGATTGTAGAATCTTTTGATCTCATGGAAAATAAAAAATACGCCTCTATTTTTCCTGTTCTGGAGTATTCATATCCAATTCAAAGGAGTCTCATAAAAAATACAGATGGCTTAATAAGAATGGCTTGGCCAGAAAATACATCTGTACGATCACAAGATTTGGAAAAACACTATCATGACAGTGGACAATTTTATTGGATAAAACAAAAATCTCTAATAAGCGAAAAAACAGTTTTCACAACAAATACGGGAGTCGTTGAATTATCACAGCTCGAAGTACAGGACATTGACACTTTGGATGATTGGAAAATGGCTGAAATTAAATATCAGATAATTAATGCTAGCTAAAAAAGTTATCATACGTGTTGACGGTAATTCCAGTATGGGTTTAGGCCATATTTATCGTGGTCTAGCTATAGCAGAAATGTTAAAGGATCAGTTTGATGTGATCTTCGTAATAAGACAGACAACGACCGCTATACCTATAGAAGATTCAGGATTTTCGTTTCGCTTCATACCTGAAAATATAACCATAGATAAAGAATCCGAATGGCTGAAAGATTTTTTTACGAGTGATGCTATTATCATATTAGACGGCTACCAATTTGACGAGAATTATCAAAAGAAATTAAAAGATAGTTCCTTTAATTTAGTTTATATAGATGATCTAGCCTTAGGGACTCAAATGGCTGATTTCGTCATCAATCATAACCCCGGAGCCAAGAAATCTGACTATGAAACAGCTGAATATACCAAGCTAGCTTTAGGTTTGGATTATGCGATGCTAAGACCTGCTTTTCTCGAAATTGCAAAACAAAAAAAGCTTATCAAAAACATAGATATAGCATTTGTATGTTTTGGTGGCTCAGACCCATACGACTATACACTTCAGTCAGTTAAAGCCTTGCTGAAAATTAATCAGTTTAAGAAAATTAATATTGTTGTAGGCGAAGCATATCGCAATAAAGAAATTTTTGAATTAAGTAAAACGAATCCCAAGATTAACATAAGGAAGAATTTGTCTGAAACTGAATTAACCGCAGTTATGGAGGCGTCTAATTTCGCAATAGCCCCTGCAAGTACAATTGTTCTGGAATTATTGGCAGTAGGATTGCCAATACTATCGGGCTATTATGTCGAAAATCAAAAACGGTTTTATCGTTATTTAAAAGATAAGAACCTAATCTTCGGAATAGATGATTTTAAAGATATCACTGTTGAAAAACTAATTCAGAATATCCTTAGTTTATTTAATAGGCCATATCAAGATAAAAATATTATAGATGGATTTCAGAAAGAGAGATTTATAGAAATTATTAAAACACTATAGTATGGAGATTAAATACAGACTAGTAACTTTTAATGATGCTCAATTACTATTTAATTGGTCTAAAGATGAAAAAGTAAAGAAGTTTTCTTTCAGCAATAATACATCTACTTTTGAAGAGCATACAAAATGGCTAGAAAATAAAATCAATAATCGTTCATGTTGTTTTTATATCTGTGAGGTCGACTCAGTTCCTGCGGGTCTTGTAAGATTTGAGAAACAGAGTGATGAATGTGTCATTGGCATATCAGTAGATAAAGATTATAGAGGTAAAGGCCTCTCATCTGTATTCTTATCTGGAACTATAGAGAAATATAGGAACTCACACAACAATGAGGTGATACTGGCGTATATAAAAATTGACAATAAAGCGTCAGTTAAAGCATTTGAAAAAGCAGGTTTTGTATTTAAATCAGAATCAAGTGTTAACAACAACCCTTGTTTAGTATATCAAATTTAATATGATGAATAAAAATATATTTGGTCGAGATCAAGTTTTTATAATAGCTGAACTATCAGCAAATCATAATGGTAGTAAAGAAATTGCATTAGAAACAATTAAAGCAGCAAAACGTACTGGAGCTGATGCCATAAAATTACAAACCTATACAGCTGATACAATTACACTGGATTGTAAATCTGATGATTTTAAAATAAAACAAGGAACAATTTGGGATGGTAAGTTTCTGCACGATTTATATAAGGAAGCTTATACACCATGGGAATGGCATAAAGATATATTCGATGCTGCAAAAAAAGAAGGGTTAGTTTGTCTGTCATCACCTTTTGATAAAACAGCAGTGGATCTTCTTGAAAGTTTAGATAATCCAATTTATAAGATTGCTTCATTTGAAATAACAGATATTCCATTAATTGAATATACTGCTCAAACAATGAAACCAATTATAATGTCAACAGGAATTGCCACAGACGAAGATATTCAATTAGCTGTAGACACTTGTAGAAAAGCAGGTAATAACGACATTACACTTCTGAAATGCACTTCTTCATACCCAGCACCTATCGAGGAAGCTAATCTCGTAATGATCCAAGATCTTAAGAATAGATATCAGGTTAAATCAGGACTGTCTGATCATACCATGAGTAATATTACACCTATTGTTGCAGTTACTTTAGGAGCAACAGTAATTGAAAAACACTTTATTTTAAATAAAGATATAGGAGGTCCCGATGCCTCTTTTTCTCTTGACGAAAAAGAATTTACTGAGATGGTTTCAGCTGTTAGAATGGCAGAAATGGCTATGGGTGAAGTTTCTTATGAATTAACAGATAAAATGAGAGCCGGTCGTGAATTTTCCCGTTCTTTATATATCGCTGAAAATGTCAATAAGGGTGATATAATAACAGAACAAAATGTTAGATCTGTACGACCTGGCTATGGCTTACATCCGAAACACTTAAAAAGTATTTTAGGAAAAAAGTTTGTAGGACAATATGAAAAAGGCATGGCATTAAAACATGAATTTTTCAATTAACAACTAGAATTATTATTGAGTAAGCTTATAAAAAATGAAAATATTATTAGTGTGTGATCAGAAGATCCCAGCATTACTATACGGTGGTACTGAAAGAATAGTTTGGTGGTTAGGACAAGAATTGGTTAATCAGGGGCATCAGGTTACTTTTTTAGCCGGAAAAGGTTCTTATAGTAATTTTGCAAAAGTCCTGATCTACAATCCCGATCAAGATCTTGAAAGTCAAATCCCTGAAGATGTAGACATCGTACATGCACATTTTCCATTGAATAAGCCAATAATAAAGAAGCCATACCTAACAACATTGCACGGGAATAGTTCAGCCTTACAAGAAAGAGATGTCAATACGGTATTCATTTCTAAAAATCATGCCGAAAGACATGGTAGTGATGTCTTTGTTTATAATGGTCTCGATTTTAACGAATATGGACCTGTTGATTGGAATATGAAACGCGAACATCTATTATTTTTAGGCAAAGCTAGTCGTTCCAAAAAGAACGTTAAGGGTTGCATAAAAATGGCTCGCGCCTTAAATGAAGATCTAGCTGTTATTGGTGGAAGAGGATTACCTTTTAGAAAACACATAAAATATAAAGGCTTTATTGGTGGTGAAAAGAAGAGTAAAGTCATCAACCAATCCAAAGCTTTACTATTTCCGGTAATTTGGCACGAACCATTTGGCCTGGCTATTGTGGAAAGTTTATATTTTGGAGCTCCTGCTTTTGGTAGTACTTATGGTTCTCTTCCCGAATTAATTATTCCTGAAGTTGGATACGTTTCGAATTCATATAAGGAGTTAACTTCTGCAGCGGCAAACTATGCTGAATATGATAGAAAAAAATGTAACCAGTATGTATGCGATACTTTTAGTGTTAAAAATATGACAAATGGATATCTAAATATATACCAGCGCGTTCTAGATGGACAACAACTGCATGAAAATCGTCCGTACAACCAAACAAAAGTAGAACAAAGACACTATCCTATGCAGGACTAAATACTGCTGAAATTAGCTTTGTTTCAATATAAAATAATTCTTTAAATACTATCCTATGAAAATATGTGGGTTTACAATAATTAAAAATGGTGAGAAATTTGACTACCAAATGGTCGAATCTATCACATCTGCTTTACCATTAGTCGACAAATTCATGGTTGGCATTGGCGATGGAGATGATAATACCGAAGAAATTATTCGCAATATAAAATCAGATAAGATAGAAATTATCAATACCATTTGGCCTAAGAAATTATCTGCAGGAGGCTATTATCTTTCAGGAGAAACCAATAAGATTTTTGACATGATTGGCCCTGAATATGAATGGTGTATTTACCTACAAGCTGATGAAGTCTTACACGAAGAAGACTACCCGGTTATGCTTGAGGCAATGCAAAAATATAAAGACAATAAAGATGTTGAAGGCTTTATTTTTAATTGGAAACACTTTTGGGGAAATTATAAATACCTTGCATATGGCCGACAATGGTACCGCCGCGATGTTCGAATAATCAGAAATGACAAATCGATACGTTCTTGGCGTGGTGCTCAAGGCTTTAGAAAAACAAATGGAGAAAAACCTGTTTGCGTCCCTATCGATGCACATGTTTACCATTACGGCTGGGTACGTCATCCAAAGTATATGCAAAAAAAAGTTCAGCATTGTAACTGGAATCAAGAATTTTGGACTGCAGAAAATATGGAGCAACTTGATTTTGATTACAATAGAGATTACGATTGCGTGCTTAATTATACTGGGACTCACCCCAATATCATGGAGAAAAGAATTAAGGAACACTCATGGGAAGTAAATATCGACCCAAAGGTTCGTAAATATTCTTCAAAAAAAGATAGCTTATTAATGTGGTTTGAACGAGTAACAGGTCACCGTCTAGCTGAAAATCAACACTTTCATGTTTATGGCAAAGGAAAGCGTTTGACAAATATTTGGGATAAGCCAATTTTTTAAACGCTTAGTTTAAAACAAAAACTTGAATCATCCTATTAGATACCTAAAGACATAATATATTCGGCTTAACTGATTTATATCATAAAATACATTTAAATTTAAGCTAATATCTCATTTATATTACTTTTTAGTAAACTAGAAGATATATTTTAAAGAGTAAGGAATACTATAAACTTGAATAAAATGAAACGTATACTTGTTACTGGAGGTGCTGGATTTATTGGCTCGCACTTATGCGATCGGCTCATAAAAGAAGGTAATGATGTTATCTGCCTTGACAATTATTTCACAGGCAGCAAGCGTAATATTGAACATCTTCTACCCCATCCTTACTTTGAATTGGTTCGTCATGATGTCATCCAACCCTACTTTGCTGAAGTAGACCAGATATATAATCTGGCTTGTCCTGCGTCTCCAATTCACTATCAATACAATCCCATAAAAACGACCAAGACTTCTGTTATGGGAGCCATCAATATGCTTGGTTTAGCTAAGAGAATAAATGCAAGAGTTCTACAAGCATCAACCAGTGAGATTTATGGAGACCCTGAGGTTCACCCTCAAACTGAAGATTATTGGGGGAATGTAAACCCCATTGGGATTCGTTCATGTTACGATGAAGGGAAACGCTGTGCAGAAACGCTGTTTATGGATTACCACAAACAAAATAAGGTCGATATTAAAATCATGCGTATTTTCAACACTTATGGCCCTAACATGCACCCTAATGATGGTCGTGTTGTTTCGAATTTTATCATGCAGGCTTTAAGAGATGAAGATATTACTATATATGGAGATGGTTCACAAAGTAGAAGTTTTCAATATGTTGATGATCTAATTGAAGGTGCCATTCGACTGATGAATTCACCTAAAGATTTCATAGGACCTGTTAATATTGGTAATCCAAACGAGTTTACTATTCTCGAATTGGCTCAAAAAGTAATTGAACTGACTCAATCAAAATCAAGAATCATTCACCAGGACTTGCCAATGGACGATCCATTGCAACGCCAGCCTGATATCAGCCTTGCTAAGGAGAAACTAAATAATTGGGAACCTAAGATTCAATTAGAAAAAGGACTGGTTAAAACCATTGAATATTTTGACAATTTAATTAAGAAAGATCAATATTTACAGTAGGCTAACCATTACCGAATAAACTAAAACAATTATTTAAAGGATACGAATAAAATAATCCGATTCACTAATGTGAATCGGATTTTTCATTTTAGATTCTATTGTACCGTAAATAAATGGACAAAAAATTTGTATCTTTTATTCTGATAATTAACATCAATGACCGATATCACTTTTTCTAAATTAACGTCATAAATTTATTCGACAGATAAATCCTTCTAAACAAAAACATCTCTAAGAGAAATAAAATATAGGTAAAATGAAACACATACTCCTGCTTATCTTTTTCACTCAATCAATCATATCAACAAGTCTAAAAGCTCAAACAACAAAACAAAAGGCCACATACACTGGTCATAAAGGCTATTTCACTGATCTTACGAAGTTTGGTTCTTCACTAATCTGCGTATTTAGAGAAGGGAAGACTCATTTTTCAAAAGATGGGAAAATTGTAGTTATTCGATTGATAGAGGAAAGTGATTGCCAGTGGAATAGGATTGCTACAATTGCAATACCCGGTTTTGATTTAAGAGACCCCAAGATAATCCAAAAATCAAATCACAAATTAATGCTATTAGCAACAGGAAGAGATACTGAATTTGAGATAAAAAATAATTCTGAAGTGAACAGATATCAATCTTTTGCATGGGAATCGGATGATGGGATTATTTGGAAATATAAAGGGAAAATTGCTGAACAAGATTTATGGTTATGGTCATTGCACGAAAATGAGACGGGTATATATAGTGTTTCCTATTCGGTTGGAAAGAAAGACAGTACCGAGTATTGGAAATTAAAACTTCACAAATTTGGCAAAGACAAATTTGACATATTAAGCGAGTTAAAACATCCCCTGTTAGCAAAGAACTTACAACCTTCAGAAACAGCAATAACGACTCTCCCAAGCGGTGAAATGATAATTGTTGTTAGGAGGAAACGTGGTATAAATTCGGTTATGGGTATCTCAAAACCACCATACACCAATTGGAATTTTAGCGAATTACCTGTTGCACTTGAAGGACAAGCCTTAATAACAATTAAGGGTAAAACAATATTGGCTGGTAGAGATTTCAAAAATAAAAGAAGATTTATGACAATAATGGATTTACAAGTTGATGAATCAATGGTTCAATCAGAAATTCGCATTCGTCCTGCTAATGGTGATTTTGCATACCCTGGCCTTGAAATTTTCAACAATCACCTTTGCATGAGTTATTACAAAAATGGTAAAATATATTTCATTGCTACAAAGAAATATTAGACTGATGAAAAACTGCATTTACTAATTTAACTCGCTTATCGATTTCTATTTCACGATATCATCCATTTTGGCTTTTTGGATGGAAGACAAGCTTTTGTTATTGCCCAAATGAAAGCTCTGGAGGTTTTATCTCATTTATTAGAATAAAGAAAGGGGGACAATTCCCCCTTTTTATAATATACAATCATCTGTCTTATTGCTTTTTTTCAAGTTTAGGTTTATAAGCCCAAAAAGCATTAACAATTTTCCATTCTCCTTTGAACTTGCCTATATGCAGATAATCTACAAAATTATATTGGTTTGTAGATACCTTAACTGTAGCCGCATTTCCAACAACATCATATATCTCAACCTTTGATTCTATTGGTCCATCAGGATTTGCAGCGTGACGATTGGTGTTGGTTCCTGCTCGCATAACCATATAGGAAGCACTCAAATTAATGACAAACTCAGTTCCATCTTTAGCTTTCTGAATGCTTCGCTTAACCAATTCGGGATGCAGGGCTTTTTCCATTCGGGCAGCATCTTTATAGAAATAGCCCTCAATATAGTTTAAGCTTGTCTCCTTAATAGCTAATTTATCCTTAGCCGTTTGTGCAGATGATAAACCACACATAAATATTAATGCAAGTAGTAAAAATGTTGTTTTTAGAAATTTCATAACATTTAATTGAGGATGAATTGTTTATAATAAGCACATTAAATTTAACAATTATATTAAACTAATGGTCAACAGATTACATCTTATTTATCTGACCATTAAATTATTTCAATAAAAAAAGGAGACCAATGCCTCCTTATATTTATTTCCTGCAACTTATTCTTCTAATTGGGATTGACCCAAAAACTATCTGCATTGGTTAGAAAATACATATCTCTGGATTTCCATTCAACTTTTTTGTTTAAGACTCTATCATCAGATTTGTATTCTTCAGGATATAGTTCCACATAAGTCTTTCTTACATCCGAAGATTCATAAGCGGCTCTACTATCCAATGGCGTTGAGAATCGATACAAATTTTTAGTCATATATTCATAAAGGTAGCGCTTTGCTCCGCCATGATAAGCTTGATCGTTCCAATGCAGTTTCTCATAAACCTTCATTGCCTTTTTATGAATTAAGTTCTCTCTAACCTCCTGAATACTTAATGGCGTATCATTCTCATCCATGACATAAGCTTCGAACGATGCATCCATCCACAGCCATTTGTTATATTGATTTGAATAAACCACATTTATCACATGGCAATCGCTAAAGCGTTCACCCTTTGGCATACAAGTTACAAATCGTGACTTAAAGCCCATAGAAAGGTAAACCTCGTTCAGAATAGTCGACATCATTCTACAGTTGACTCCTCTCTTTTCTTTTTCACAAGTAGAAATCAGAACTTCAGCTGATTTAATTCCCGAATAATTCAAATTTCCATCGTGGCGAACTTTATGATTCACCCAAGACATCAGGTTTACAATTTTCGAAAATTCATCTCCATTACCAGCTACAGAATCAAGCTTGTATTTTAATCTCAAGTCTGAAAGTTCATCCGCATTTTGATAGGTAAATTTAGGTGAAGCTACTTTTACTTTTGAATAAGTTGATGTCTGGAGAAAGAGCTTGTGATCGCCAACCTGCCTAAACTGTTTCAATAGTTCTTTAAATTTGGCTTCTTCTCTGATGTTATCCAAATCACTATCCTTAAGAATGTGATAATAGTTCTTATTACCATGCTTATAGTTCAGTTCTAAAAATCCCAGAGCCTTCTCTTTATTATCCATTAATGAATAGGCACAAGTCAAGTTATAGGAAACACTCTGAGCTATCCATTCTTTCCATCTTTTATCAGATTCATCCAATTTTGTGTAGGCCTCGTAAACCGGCAACAAACACTCTATGGCTTTGTTATAGTCTTTTGCTGACCAAGCTTCTTTGGTAATCTTATCGCTTTCCTGGAAAAGTTTATTAACATCAGTCTCCTGGCCTTTTGTAAGGCTCACAAGGCTAAAAAGACAAAGAATTAATAGGATTTGTTTTCTCATTTTTAGGTTTTATTTAATATTGGGTTTAATAACTTGATATATGATAAGAAGCTCTATTCTTTAGTTAACTTCTTTTTTATTCTTTTATATCTTCTCCATGCAACAATAAGAACAACACAAACGATCCATACAGGCCATATCTTTATCAGAAAAAGGACGAAAGTTACTATTCCGAACCAGCCATTAGCTAATGATTCTTTCAATTGTTCAGAGAACTTATCTTCTTTCTTTGGTTCGAATCGGGCATCCTTTTCCATAGAAATCGTTAAGTTCAAAGTACTATAACCGACCTGATCATCCAGATATTTTATTTGACCTTCAACACTTTCAATCTCCTCAACCAAATATCGAATCTTCTCCTCTACCTCAAGAATATCTTTTATAGACTTCGCCTTTTTCAACAAATCTTGATAACGGGATAAATACAACCTTTTATTATCTAGTCGTGTTTTCAGATCATAATACTCTTCGGATACATCCCTTGCGTTAATATCCTTAAACATCAACTCCACCTCTGCATTATCAACACCGTTTATAAAATCTTCGAAATGTTCACTTGGAATGCGAATTTTAAGATTATAAGCAGATCGATAATGTGAATTACTAAAACTCTCATTGGCATAATAGGCATCATACTTCTTCACTAAAGAATCAAGCTGAAGCTTTGCATTATCCAAGTCTTTAACCTTAATGCCAATTCGACCATCTTTTATGATTTTCTTTTTAATTACATCGGTCTTCTGCACAAGAGGTGACATTGGAGGTGGTGGTGGTGGCGGCTTTATAGCATCCTGCCTGGTAATGGGTATAATTTCTTCCTCTGCTTGTATTTCAGTCTCTAAAGCTAACTCATTGTCAGCCTCAAGATAATTGACAGACTTAGAATCGCAAGATGTGAATAGAGCAAAAAGAATTAATAATTTAAGTATAGATCTCATAGTTTTCATTTTATATCTGGTCTTTGTTTAAAACAAAATAGTGAACACGATGATGATGCAAGCTGCTATCAGCATCAGGAAAAAAATATCTCGCTGTGATTTTTTAAAATAATCTGCCACCAATAAGCCACTTAATAAGAGTAGGCTATCATCAGTAGTTGAATTGATATAACCTTTGTTTGAAGTTGTAGAATAAGCAATCTGTTCACCTTTAGTTCCCATCAGTTGCCATGAGTTTTGAAAAAAACTATCGAACTTAAAGTACAGCACTCTGTTGTCGACAGACAAGATAGCCCTTGATCGCCATTCGTCGTAAGTGATTACACCCAAACTTTTATAGGTTAATCCATCGTAAACAATGGTATTCTTCTTTATAAAGCCCGATGTCTTAAAACAATAAAGCTCTCCTTTAATCTCCCCATTGGCAGATTGAGACAAAGAATCCCTTTTAAGATAGCCGCACAACTTTTGTGCACTAAACAGCGTGTAACTTCTTGAGAAAGTATCCTTCTCCCAACTTAATTCTGTATTCATAAGCTTATTTTTTCTTTAGTCTGAAGAGCTCTCTTACGAAATTGAAAAGACCTATTACAAAAGCAAAGGCTGCAACAAATGAGACCAATTCATCATCCAGATCGATAGGACTATCCTCCATAGAAAAATACAGTAAGAATGATGTTAGAAGTAATAAGAATGAAATGAATATTGATTTTCCTCTAGTCATAACTTTATTATTTACTGAGTTTAAAATATCTTAATTCTTATACAAGAACACTATTTTATCTTCTATTAACAACCTATAGAAGTCGCTAAAACAATTACTAACAAACACTGCTAGTCTCTGCAATTTCATCCAGCTGTTTTGATAATTCGATGGCTTCATTAACCACCTCTTCCGGGTAATCATTAATCTGAAGAATTCTTATGGCATTTCGATTCTTTAAGCGTCCCTCTTTCAACTTATAATCGAAGTCGATATGTTTATCCGTAACAATCTCACTGAAATGATACAGTTCATATTCATGGGCTAGCATATCGGTTAACTCAATATCGTGAGTCGACACAAACACCCTATTCTTGTTTTTAGATAGCGATGACAGAACGGCTTTCCCAGCTGAAATTCGCTCAACCGTATTGGTACCCTTAAATATTTCATCAAGCAAAAAAATATTTGGTGTGATACTGTCACTATTGTCAATCATCTCCTTTATCGTCAGAACTTCCTCGAAATAATAACTCTTATCATTCATTAAATCGTCGCTAATACGAATTGCCGAGTAGATTCGAGCTCTTGGCAGACTCATGGATTTTGCAAAACACGTATTCAAGGTCAAACCTGTGATTAGATTAAGCCCCATGGTTCGAATAAAAGATGTTTTCCCTGACATATTCGAGCCCGTCAGCAAAACCGATTTATCTTTCACCCTAATAGAGTTGGTCACACAAGCTTCTATTAAAGGGTGATAAGCATCTGTACCAGATATTTCAATTTCCTTCTTATTTATCGTAGGGACACAATAAGATTCTAAGCCATGGCGCAGAGATGCAATGGAAATTAAGGCATCGATATGCCCAACAAAGGTGAAGACTTCTTCAATTTCCTTGCGTTTTGTGTTGAGTCGCTTTAAAACACCAAACAGCAGTAAAGGTTCCAAAAGGAATGTTGTTTTAAATAGTTCGAGAATTGCCCAGAATACAGCTTCGAAGTCACCTTGAATTTTTGCTCCGAGCTGAAAGAATGACATTCTGCTCCTTACCTGATCAATCACCTTAATGGCATCATTTAATTCTGGATTTATCTCTTTAAAACTGTCCTCTTTGTGTAGCTGATTTGCAACATGATTCAAGTTCAATAATTGAGGAATAGAACTCACATACTGATAGAGATTTCCCTTATTCCAATAATGAATACCGAGATTAATGATAAAAACAGGAATTAAAAGAAGAAATAGCTCTGGCCTAAATGGAAGCAATAGAATTGTCAGTAGACTGGTGAAAGACAAAAGTCGAACTACAAAAAACCACTTAGGTGCTTTCAAATGTTCTTCCTGAAATATTGAAGATATATAATAAGCATCGCGCTTTTTTAGCTTCTCAAGAAGCATCTGAGTTTTCACCCTAAAGTCAAGATCATCCCCAAGCTTTTTAATCAATCTTTCGTTTAAATCAGTAGCCTTAGAATCTGATGGTATACAACGCAAAATCTGATATAAATATTGCTGCCCCACTTTAGACGTGCTTCTATCCACAAACATGAATAATTCTTCAAAGTCCAAATCATTACAGGTCTTATCAGACAATACATGAAAGGCTTTTGAATTGTCCTTATTCTTAAAATACTTAGAAATCAACTTGAAATTAAAAGTATCATCCTTTTGTTCACCAAAAGAAGACTTCAATCTCTCGATATTTTTTTTCTTGCGCCTAAAAACCATATTTGTAATTACTGTAATTGTCTTATTAATCTTTCTATCGCATCTTGTTCCTGCTCTATTGTATACCTTCCTTATATACACGAATAGCGCGTTCCCTTGCCATTTTATGCTCAACGATAGGTTCTGGGTAATTCATGGAATCTAAGTCAGGGATCCACCTTTTTATATAGGTCAAGTTTGAATCAAACTTTTTTATCTGTGCTGTAGGATTAAATACTCTAAAGTATGGCGCGGCATCGCATCCCGTTCCAGCGGACCATTGCCAATTCCCGTTATTCGATGCTAATTCGTAATCCAACAATTTCTCTGCAAAATAAGCTTCTCCCCAACGCCAATCTATTAGTAAATGTTTACATAAAAAGCCTGCCGTTATCATCCTTACTCTATTGTGCATATAGCCTGTGCTATTCAACTCCCTCATTCCTGCGTCGACCATTGGATAACCGGTTTCTCCCATTTTCCATTTCTCAAACTCATCTATATTATTCCGCCATTGAATTCCATCGTATTTACGCTTGAAATTGGTATGCACAACATGTGGAAAATGATATAAAATCTGCATAAAAAACTCACGCCAAATCAGTTCATTCAAAAAGACTGGATTCACCTTAGCTTTTTGTACAATTTTTCTAATACTGATCGTTCCGAAGCGAAGATGTGGAGAAAGATGACTTGTTTTATCAATGGCTGGATAGTTTCTATGCGATTCATATTCTTCCAGGTAATCTAAATTGTAATTCGGAACTTTAATTATCGACTGAGTGAATCCTATTTCCGATAAAGTCGGCAGAGTAAAGCTTTCTTTAAAAAAATTATCACATCGTTCAGAATCGAAATGTTTGAGTTCTGTACACTTCAATTTTTCAAGCCATTTGTTCTTGTAAGGTGTATAAATGGTATAAGGTGTCTGATCCGCTTTAAGGACCTCTCCTTTTTCGAATATCACCTGATCTTTGAATCGCTTGTAAGTCACATCTGAGTCTCTTAATATTTCTTCAATATTTTTGTCTCGACTTATTGCATAAGGTTCATAATCTTCGTTATAATAGACGCTTTGTACATCATATTTTTTGAGAATCGATTTCCAGATATCTTCCGGTTTCCCCTTTTTACAGCATAGGCTACTCGAATGGTTTTCGAGAATTTCATTCAAAATCAATAAACGCTTGTAAATGAAAGAAACGCGTGCATCATTTGCCTTAAGTTCATCTATAATGTTTGTATCAAAAATGAAAACTGGCAGAACCGGATACGCACCATTAAGAGCTTCAAATAAACCACGATTATCGTCTAGCCTCAAATCTCTTCTAAACCAAAATATGGAAACCTTTGATTTTTTCATTGTTCGTTTATTTACAAAAAACGTACTCCTTTTTCTTAACTAACCAATGTTCAATTTACTTTCTCACTCCCTAAATCCTGCCTACTTCTAAATTTAATAAAACACTGCACCCACTACCGCACAAATCTATCGTGTGGTCTTATTTTATCTGAAGGAACGCGATGCAACCGCGCACCAGCGGACTTGTTTTTCACAAAATGGTCTCATTAGCTTACTTCTTTCCCTAAGTCTAATTTGTCCTTAAGCTCATTTCGCACGCTATCATCAATGAAGCTATATTCTTCTACACGTTTTTCAAAATGAATCCAAATTTTACCATTTTCTCTCCAAAGCCCTTTATCATCGTATTCTATTTCACATACTTCATCCAGAGAAATTGATACACTCTTCTTCATACCCAAGACATTTATCAAGAATAGATTTACATTCCTGTCTTCCTTATTAAAATGATAGATGCAATCAGGTTTATAATCACTTATAATTCTTCCAACTAAGGGTATTATGAGTACTATTAGGCATAATATCCAGTCGTATTCCCAAACTAAATAATTCGTACCCCTCAACAGTAAAAAGATTACCAGAATAATGATTTCGGGTAAAATAAATTTAAACCTCAAATTCCATAATTTCCTTTTCAAGGAGGTAGAATCAATAATCCCTTTTTCAATTGTGATTTTATTTTCTGACATATTCCAGATATTTATTAATAATTAATAAGAACGGTCTTACTAAGTGGCTTAGGCGATTTAAATCCCGACCTATCGGGATCGAACTATTCATTAAGCTGTAGTCTATCTTTTATCTTATCCAACTCTGCATATAATTCCTTTTTTTCATCTTCCGAAAAGATTGAAAAGTCATATAAACTAACTTGATGATCAACTGTAATGAACTCTGCTTTATTTGATTCAACAACTACATCCAGCAAGTTATTTGTCGAAAAAGTCTTCGATTTCTGACTTGAATTTTTAAATTCGATTATTTCTGGATTGATTGTTATAAAACTATGTTCATGGTGTAGATATTTCCCCATAAACCCAATTCCAGCATTTAAAATCCCTCCTACTAGGAGAATCCCATAAAATGTGGACATTTCATTATTTAAGATTATTAATCCATACAATCCAATTACGATTAATATGACTCCGGCAACATAATGAGTATTCCTTTTGAAAGAACTAAATGATCTTCTTCCCTTATAGCTTATTTTAAAATCTGTATTATTCATGGTTTTAATATTAGATTTCAATTTCTACAGTTAACTTCTCTTTTGAATTGAAAAACTGTGTTCCTGTTTAACTTTATTAATGCATGAGAACGTTCCCCCCGCTACCGCACGATTAGCTTCGCTGAGCTCCACTTCGTTTCGGTTTACATCCTGTGGTCTTATTTTATCTGAAGGAACGCGATGTAACCGACCGAAGGGAGTAACATAGCTCATCGCGCACCAGCGGAGTTTGAATTCTAAACATTCCGTATCTTTTTTCTGTTCTTGTAAGCATTTCGAATAAATCCAGATATTGTTATAAATCCAATTCCAATAATTATTCTATATTCTCTAAAAGGATTTTCGGGGATTAAATCAGTCAATGCAATCGTCAATACGATCAACATGATTACCCAAATTAGTATACCGAATGTCCAAATGATCTTTGCTAATGAACTCATATAAGTCTGTTTTAAAATGTATGTACAGGGAGATAGTTTACAGCTGTACAAGTCACATAGTTTACACTATATGCTTTGTTAAGCGAATACTCTTTTCTCTATATTTCCTAACTGTCTTGTAAAGTGGCGTAGACCATTTTTATTCCGACACATTGGGATTAATGACACCAACTCTCGTTCAATTCCCTCCGCCCATAAAATTTGGCTTTTGTTATGCGCTGATATTTCTATATTAATTTATTTATTGCGTCATTTATCTTATCTTCAACTCCCTTACCATAGCCGTTCATCACTGCTTTAATTACCTGATTTTCATCAAGAACAAAGAACACAGGATAAGAACGTATCGAATATTTTTCTCTTACCTCTGTTGATGACAATAGAAACTTATAGTCAAAATCATTTCTATTCATATATCTTTTGAGTGCGTCTGAATTATTACAAGTACATTCTATTGATACAAAATCAAAATTTTCTTGTTTGTATTCAGTTGCTAACTGCTTAAGGAAAGGTATTGAAGCTTTACAAGGCCCGCAACTTACACTTGTAAACTGAATTAGAGTCACTTTATTTTTAAAGTCTTTCAAGGAAACAGTACTGTTTTCAGTAGACTGAAGGCTCCAGTCTGGAGCTGTTTTATTAAGTAATAGGTGCGTTCCCGATTGTTTTCTTTTTACTCCATAAGGTCTTATTTCATAATTCTTAGGAAAATAATCTGTGGCAACAAAATCTTCAATATGAAGTTTATTTAATTCATAATTTTCACAGGTTGTTACTGAAATATTATGAGACATCTCACGTCTTACTTTATATGGTAGGTTGTCTGTTTTGTTAATCCAAACTTCAAAAATTGAGGTATTGTCATAAGAGTATGGAGATAAAGGCATATAAGTTGCTTTACCAAAAAATTCAACCTGATTTTCTTCATTAATAGTTAGTTTCAGATAAACAGAATCACTTAAATCTTGTATATCCAACACAACACTATCTTTTGTAGATATTGCATAATCGAGAATATTTTTGGTGTAATTAAAAAATGGTGGATTAACTGGTCTAAATGGTAATTTCCTCACCTTAAAGCTATCAACTACAATACCCTTGTGTTCATTATAAAAAACAGCTCGCATTTTTCCATCATAGCAAAACTTAACCTTTGTGGAATCATCCCGTTCAAATTTAACATACTTTGCTCCAATAGTTGTGTCTGCGGAATAATTATACTCTTTTATCATATTGTGTTCAATATAACTAGCTGTGGTATCTCCTGGCACCCAATTTTCACCAATTGTATTATAGGTTGCGGATTCAATATTTTCGAGATTGGCCAATACCTTCTTTATATATTTTTTTGATGTATAATCCTCAGTGCATGCACTTATAAGACAAATTATTAATATCAATATGAAAACTAAATTTCTATTCATTCTTTAGAGGTTTATTTAAGTTTTGTTTGTATTTGCCCATAAGGGACTTGCTAAGTGGCCTAGGCTATTTTAATCCCTATAAGTCGGAATTAATTGAGCTAACTCTCAAGCGAATCGCCACCGCCCATAAAATTTAGCTTTTGTTGTAAAACGTTTTTACTCAGATTTGTATTCATTCCAACTAATCAAAGTCTGTTTAAGGTATTCAGATTTCATTAGATAATACATTGTCCATAATAACACCCAAAATATAAATGCCAAGAATAAAAAAACTAGGTTTATTCTCTCAGGTTCAAAATCAAGATACACGAGTAAAAAAGTGATAATTATCGCTCCGATAATGTTGTAAAGAATGGCACCTTTTATACTCATTCCTATCAGTCCCGTTAAAGGATTCCAACCAACAAGTTTATCTTTTATTATAATTTTTTCAGAATCGGAAAAGTCAATTATCATTCTTAGAGCGAAGTCCATTTTTATTATAAGTTCCTTATTTTCTCTTTGAAAGTTATAGTCATACTTTTTTAATAATTCTTCGGTTCTATCTATTCCCATGATTTCTAGTCAAATATTTTACAACAGTGTATAAGCTGCTGTGCGATATACACAGCCTATATGTTCTTTTTTATAACCATCTATTAATCCAATCACTACCTCTCTCACAATTGTATCAAGAGGGCTTTTACTTTTGCAAGAGATTTTTTCATTTCCTCTTTAAAAACTGAGAAAACATTGCTTTTTATGCGTGAAATTCTCTTTCTCCCATGGTGCGACTTTAAAATTAATTATTCCATACAAACATCCTCTCTTATTTTGTAAAATAAAGTCTAGAATTATTATAAATAGAAATCAACATAAAAAAGCCAACAAAATATCTTTTGTTGGCTTTTTAATCTTAAGTAGAGTGGTCAGGCTTAAGCTTCAATAAGATCTAGGGCCTCGATTTCCATTAATGTAAACACATTATCAAGTTGCAGTGGTGAGCGCTAGCTTTGAGTCCTCTGTCACGCCCGCCACTGAGCTTCGTCTCTATCCCTTAAGTCTTAAAGGCTTTAATAACTTTCCCTGCTTCTCCTTTGAGCTTTATCAGCTCTCCACGATAAAGCAATGGGTCTTAAATTCACAGTTCGAACTTGACCTGTCCATATTGAATCTACAGGATATAGGGGGCATGTGGCTAAGGCCAGGCTTTCTCTCGATCTAAGAGATATCTTGGTTCATTTATAAAGTAAAGCTTGCCAGGGGTTAAATTTTCGGAATGCGAATCAAGACTAGCTGAAGGCATTCCTTATCTCACCAGATAGGTGAACAGGAAAATTGCCGCCTCGAATGGGCTGCATGTGAAAGGCTTGTGGGCATAAAAAAATCCGATCCACTTTCGTGAATCGGATTTCTTAATATGATATAGATGGGTTTATTTCAAACCTCTCTTTTTCAATAATGGATCGATACTTGGCTCAGCACCTCTAAAGCGCTTGTAAAGTACCATTGGATCTTCAGTTCCACCTTGAGACAATACATTATCGCGGAATGCTTTTGCAGTAGCCTGGTCGAATAGTGACGTTTCCTTAAATGCCTGGAAAGCATCAGAATCAAGTACACCAGCCCAAATGTAAGCGTAGTAACCTGCCGAGTATCCACCAGCAAAAATGTGCTTGAAATAAGTAGAACGGTATCTTGAATAGATCTCAGGAATTAATCCGATTCCTTCAAGGTAGTTCTTCTCAAAAGTCATGACATCTTCCTTCAATGGCTCAGTTAAAGTATGGTATTTCATATCTAACAATGAAGCAGCAAGGTACTCAACAGTTGCAAATCCCTGGTTGAATTTACCCGCAGCTTGAATCTTGTTAACCAATTCAGTAGGAATCACTTCACCTGTTTTGTAATGCTTCGCATAAAGCGCTAACATTTCCGGCTCGAAACACCAGTTTTCCATTACCTGAGATGGAAGCTCAACAAAGTCGCGAGATACAGAAGTTCCTGACAATTGGTTGTAACGACACTTAGAAAAGAATCCGTGAAGTGCGTGACCAAACTCGTGGAATAAAGTCTCAACCTCATCAGGACTAATTAGAGCTGGTCCGTCACCTACTGGACCAGTAAAGTTACAGATGTTCATGATAATTGGTGTAACCTCTTTGTCAGTTCCTAAACCAGACTGCTTACGGAATGAATCCATCCAAGCACCTGAGCTCTTAGAAGCACGTGGGTGATAATCTAGGTAGAAGATACCAATATGTGTTCCATCAGCTTCCTGTAGCTCCCAAGTTTGACACTCTTCGTGGAATTTAGCAATATCGTTACGCTCAACAAATTTGATACCCCAAAGCTTTGTAGCCAAAGCAAAAGCACCATCACGTACGTTGTTAATCTCGAAATAAGGACGTAGTTCATTCTCGTCAAGAGCATACTTCGCTTTCTTCACTTTATCAGAATAGTACCACCAGTCCCAAGAAGCCAACTTAAATTTGCCACCTTCTTTGTTAATCATTTTTTGTAATTCAACAGCTTCTTTCTTAGCATTTGGCAATGCTGCATCCCAAAGCTTGTTCAATAACTCAAGTGCTTTCTCCGGAGTCTTAGCCATATTCTTATCAAGAACGTAAGCTGCATGGTTTTTAAATCCGAATAGTGCCGATCTCTCGATTCTTAAGTTTGCAATTTCCTGAGCAATCTTCTTGTTATCGAACTCGTTGTTGTTGTTACCACGGTTTACATATCCCATGTACAATTTCTCTCTCAAGTCACGCTTGTCAGAGTATTGTAGGAAAGGAAGCATTGATGGCTTATCTAAACCAAACATCCACTTACCTTCTTTACCAGCAGCCGTTGCTTTTTCAGCAGCCGCACCAATAACAGACTCAGGTAAACCTGCAAGATCTTCTTTTTTGTCGATAACCAACTCGAAAGCATTTGTCTCTTTCAATACGTTTTCGCCAAACTGCATGGTTAGTAAAGCTAGTTTACCATCGATCTCACGCAATTTTGTTTTTTTGTCAGCATCAAGATTAGCACCACTACGTACAAATCCCTGGTACATTTTCTCTAATAAGGTGTTTTGCTCAACAGAAAGTTTTAAATCATCTTTCTTATCGTAAACCGACTTAATTCTCTTAAATAGGTTTTCGTTAAGATTGATATCAGCACCATGCTTAGTGAATAGTGGAGACATCTCCTTAGCTAATGCAGCAATAGAGTCGTTGTTATTGAATCCTTTTTGTGCATAAAAAACGTTACTTACTTTAGAAAGTAAATCACCTGTTTTCTCGAAAGCCTCAATGGTATTCTCGAAAGTAGCCTCTTCTTTGCTGTTCGCAATAGCCAAAACCTCAGCTTGCTCTTGCTTCATTCCCTCAAGGAAAGCTGGCTTGTAATGTTCAAATTTAATTTGGTCAAACGGTGCTGTTTGATGTGGTGTGTTGTACTCAGCAAAAAACGGATTCCCGTTAGCCTCAGTTTTTTCACACTTGTCGCAATTGCATGAGCTTAGTAAAACACTCGCTGCAAATAATGAAAGAAATGTTCTTTTCACCTTGTGTTTGTTTTATGTTAGTAATAATGATATTCCAGTTGGCTAAAATACTAAAAAGGCTATATTAAACCATGGCAAAGCTCAATTACCGAACATGTTTTATACAGCATGTTTGCTAATTGAGCTCTTAGGAAAACGGAATGACTTATTAAATATCAAATTTGATTATCTAAAGGCCGACTGAAAGGCCAACTTTAAAATACAAGTCATTGTCCAAATTATAATCTAACACACTATCCTTACCGCCCAGAAATTCAAACTTGCGGTAAAAGGTATATCCTGTCTGAAATTTAAACTTTAGATATTTACTCAGTTGCTGAGAGAAATTAAGTCCTCCTCCCAGGTTCATGATTCGTATATTATCGATCTTATTATCGATATAATAAAGATCTTTCGTTAAAGTAAAGTTATCTCCCACCATGAATAAGTCTGCGCCTAAATTCGTTTTGGGCCCCATAGCATAATTGACACCAAACCTGGGAAAGCCAACATTTACTTTCCATTTGGGAGCAGGTTTCCACATCATACTGAGAACAGGTAAAGG
This sequence comes from Ancylomarina sp., assembly GCA_048268005.1. GTDB lineage: Bacteria > Bacteroidota > Bacteroidia > Bacteroidales > Marinifilaceae > Ancylomarina. The sequence continues at coordinate 1,182,528 of JBLWWJ010000002.1, read as the reverse complement.
AAGGGGTATCCCCGTCGTTGTTCCATACATAACCCCCAAACTCAGTCTGAGTGTCGGCTTAATTGGCTTTGTAAACATCACCAACCCACGCAATTGAACATCTTCCCATTCCAAAGAAGATCTAAAGTTGGAAGATATCTGCGGCGTCAACATTCCAATTAAAGACCAATTGTTCTTTAAGGGTTTACGATATCCTAAAGTATAAGATACCGTATGAAACCTTTCCAAATCCTTAAGAATACCTGGTCCCGATGAATAATCAATATTCGTTTTAGCATATTCAAATTTATTAATCAAAAAGCTACCCTTGTCATTAAGGCGCTTGGGTATAGCTAATCTGAAACTGTATTTCTGAAACTTGACACTGTTCCTGGAATTCTCATCCCCTAGTCTCACAAAATCGACCCCAGCTAATTCTCTTTCAAATTGGGCAAAAGCTGGCATACAAAGACACAAAAGAAGAATGGATACTATATATTTTTTAAGCATGTAAGCACTTCTATACGTTCATATTAAATAATTATAACAAGATATTAAAAAAACATCACTTCAATCAAGCACGACTAATCTTCTTTAACTCTAAGCCATTTCATTTTTTTACTGATAAACCCCTTGGTCATATGAACCAATAAAACATCTTCTTGAGCTTCAATCCTGGCATTTATCTTTTTCCCGAAACGTACAGCATACACCTGTCCCAGCCATTCACCATCAACCATTTTAAAGTTTAGTAAAATATCGGTACCAACTTTCATTTTAGGGCTATCCGTTTCGATGACCTTCCCAAACCATTCATTCCCTTTTTGATAGGTTTGAACTTTAGTATTCTTTTTTCCAACCAACCATATTCCTTCTAATGGCTTTTGTGCCCATAAGCTTGAGGCTAATAACAAAGCAGTGAATGCAAGACATATTCTTTTTACGATTACCATTTTAGTATCCTATTTAGATTAAAAAATAAAGGACTCAACACCTAAGTGATTTAACAACCTCTATTTCAATAAAGTGCCACTGATTTGCGCTATGTTTATTTCCGACTTTTTAGCTTGATATCGGGCAGCCGATCGTTTATTTTGAGCTTCAAGATAGTTCAACTGAGCTTCGCGATAAGTCGTCGAGCTAATTTGTCCCAAATGATAGTATTCTCTACTCTGTTCGAAGTTTAGTTTCGAAGCTTCCAAGGCATCTTCCTCCAGAGCTAATAGCTCCAAATTGTATTCATAAAACGAATAGGCGTTTACCAAATCCTTTTCAAGCTGCAAACGCTGCTCCTCTTCTTCGTAAAGACTAATCTGCTTTTGAATTCCGGCGTTGGCTATACTTGTGTTTTTCTTCTTACCATCAAATAAGTTCATACTTAGAGTCAAACCACCCGTCCAGCGAGTATTCGAGTTGGTCCCGGCCACCTTGTTCTCGTAATAATTATAAGCCGTGTTCATCTTTACCGATGGCAACTGACTGGCCTTCGCTTTTTTCTCATTCAGCTCATCAGCCTTCAATTGTTCCCGTTTAATCAGGTAATTGGCATTATGACTCAAAGCTTCTTCTTTCAACTGCTTTAAATCAAAAACTCTGAAGTCTGAAGCATCAGGTACAATCACAAACTCTTTATCAGCCGAACGCCCCAACAAAACATTCAACTCTCTGACCGATTGATCGAAGTTCTGTTGAGCTTTCAAATAAGAACTACTGTCCCGATTAAAATCAACTTTAGCATTCAAAACTTCAAGTTTATTGATATTCCCATATTCATATTTAGCCTCATTCCTTTTCAACCTATCCTTGGATATGGCCAAATTGTCTTTTGAAACGTATAAATCATCACTGGTCTTACTCAAATCGTAGAAACCAGCTATCACCGAACTGATAATAGTCTCAATCTGGTAGCGTGCTTTTAACTCTCCCTGCTCTTTCTGAATGTTTAATATTTTGTAGGTATACTGAGCGTTTAAACCATTAAACAGGGTGTAGGAGAAATTCAGATTGGCCGACGAGCTGACCTCATCCACCGCATATTCCGAATAATTGGTGTTGGCACCTAGTCCAACACTGGGTAACAATCCGGCATTCCCCTTTGTGGCCTTATTGGCTACTACCTCGGCATCCGATTTTGCGACTTTTATATTTAAGTTATTTTCTAAGGCTATAGCCACAGCCGACTCCAAAGTCAGGGCATCTTGTGCAAACAAACTCGATGCAAAAACGACAAAGCCTATAAGTAATCCGATTCTTTTCATGATTCATTTTTTTAAGCCTGCAACACAGTCAGGTTTCATTCCATTTTAATAGACAGCGCTTTCTATCCAACTAAGCCAATACGCTTTGTTGTTTAATCACCGGTTCTACACTTTCTCTGCTTGGTTTAACGCCTGTTTTAAGGTATTGCCACAGACAACGCAAGGAGTTTACTGCGATTAAAAGTACAGGCAGTAAAAGCAAGTTCAATACCGTTGCGATAGCCATACCATAAGCCATAGAAATTGCCATGGGAATAACCATATTGGCTTCTGGTTCGTTCGAAACAATAAGTGGAGCTAATCCCATAATTGTAGTAATCGATGTCAATACAATAGGTCGAAATCGTGAAACGGCTGTATCGTAAACCGCGGTTAAATAGTCCTTCCCCGATCTTAAATTTTCGTTGAGTGTACTAATGAGAACAATCGAATCGTTCACCATCACACCCATTAAGGCAACCATCCCCAGATATGAAGGCATATCCAATGGAATACCATGCAACCAATGGCCCCATCCTACTCCAATAAAACCTAAAGGAATCAAAGTAAAGATTAACACGGTTTGCATCACCGATTTAAAGGTGAAGATCACAATAGAGAAGATCAGGATTAAAAACACAGGAGCTATCAGCATAGCCGATTTCGAAGCTTTTCCCATTTCCTCAGTCTTACCGCCAAAACGATGCTTCAAGCCCGGGTACTTCGCTTCCAAGCCAGGTAATATATGGCCTCTTAATTCATCGTTTATTTGACCCAAATTCACATTGGAACCCGTTACATCAGCCTCCACGCTAATCTCTCGCTGTCCATTCAAATGATTTATCTTCACCAAATTTCTCTCAAACTCGATATTGGCAATATCCTTTAGGAAATACTCACCTCCATTGGTGGTTCTTATTCGCATATTCTCAAGATTACCCAAGGATGAACGTTCCTCTCTTTCGTAACGCACCCATACTCTAACCTCATCAATCCCTCTTTGCAGACGCTGTACCTCTTTGCCGTAAAAGGCAGTACGAACCTGTGAAGTAACTGTATTTAAGTTTAATCCCAGCTTATAGGCATTATCTTTAAGGCTAAGTTTCACCTCTCGCATTCCCAACTGATCATTATCTATCACATTCTTCAAACCTTCTATCTTAGCAAGAGTCGCTTTTAGCTCTTCCTTAGCTTGTTCCAAATCTTCCAGATTACTACTTTGTAAGGATAAGGATATTGGTTTCCCAAAATGACTTTCCTGAACAAAGTTCAATCGTTCTGCCTGTGGAATATCGCCCACATTCTTACTCAAAGCATTTGAAAATTCCCCCGAAAGAAAATCACGTTCCTTGGACTCCAATAAATAAACCGTTAGTTTTCCAACTGAAGTTGCTGTTAGCTCCGATTTAATATTGACGACAACGGGCTCACCGGTCAGGCTTCTGGCATTAAATTCTTCTCCTGTTTTAATGGCTGCTTTCTCCAATACATCCAAATAATGCAAAGTCACATTCTCAGGGGTTCCGGCAGGCATCTCCAGCTCAACATTCGTATAATTGGTATTATCTATTGAGCTGTCGCCGCTAATAATAATTCCACCGGTTAAGGCTCCCAAAGTCACAGCAAACATTCCGAACACAATGGCAACCGTAATTGTTTTATTACCGATACAAAAACGTATCAATGGTTCATAGGTTTTCTTTCTGATCCATAAAACAGTATTGGTCGTGATACTTTCGAATTTCGAAACCTTTTTATCGCGTTTCATCGCCTTAGAATGTATCACATGCGATGGCAAGATAAAGAAGGCCTCAATCAAAGAAAATACCAGTGCAAAAATCACCACAAAAGCCAACTCCACAAAGAACTGTCCCATTCGTCCATCGATAAAGAAAAAGGCAGTAAATGCAACAATAGTTGTGAGCACGGCTGAAAACACGGCTGGTAAAACCTCCATGGTGCCATCGATACCCGCTTGAAGTGCCGACTTACCCCTTTCGTAATGCTGGAAAATGTTCTCACAAATAACAATACCATCATCGACCAGGATTCCAACCACCAAAATCATCCCAAATAAAGAAACCTTATTGAGTGTCACGCCATACATAGCAGCCACCATAAACATCCCCATGAATGAAATGGGAATCCCCATAGCCACCCAAAAGGATAAACGATGATTCAGAAATAGAGACAGGAATAACAAAACCAGAATGAATCCCATGAAACCGTTGCTCAACAAGATATCCAACATCACACGAACCGAAGTTGAATTATCAAACAAGACATCTAAACTCACATTCTCGTGTCTTGCGTTAAAGGTTTTAGCATAGGCTTTTATATTTTCCGAAATGGATAAAATATCTTCTCTGGAAGTATGTCGTATAGATATACTAACTGCTGATTTCCCATCCACATAGGTTCTGTTTGGTGTTTCCGACCATTTATCTTTCACTTCGCACACATCCATCAAACGAATGGTTCCACCATCTTTTTGGGAACGAATAACAATATCCTTAAGCGATTCGGCATAATAATCTTTCTCTCTTACCCGGATTTTCAACTCCTCATCTTCACCCTTTATCGATCCACCTGTCAATTCAATATTTTCATTGGCCACAGCCTTATAAATCTCATCAAATGTCAGGTTATAAGCTTTCAAAGCTTCCTCATTGATACTAATCTCGATCTCCTCGGCTGGAAATCCTGACAAATCAACTTTCGAAATACCATCAATACCTCTCAGATCATTTTCAATCTCACGTGCATAAGTTTTCAAGGTTTTTAAGCTCACATCTCCCTTCAGAGTCATGTTCATAGCTAATATCTCAAACTCTTGTTTCTTCACACTAATGGTTTCAAGCCCCACAGGAAAGGATGAAATACCATCTACGGCGTTTTTCACATCCTGCAAAGCCAAATTTCCATCGTAACCCGATTCCAGTTTCACAGATATGGTCACCATATTTTCCTTTGAGGAGGAGGTTACTTTGTCAATACCACTTATTCCTTTAAGGTTATCCTCTATCTTTAAACTCACACCTTTTTCAACCTCTTCAGGAGAAGCACCAGGATAACTGGCCGTTATGCTTATCACTCCCGGATCGATTTGTGGCATCACGGTTGAATTCAACTGCGAAACGCCTACCCATCCTAAAAACAAAAAGACAACCGCAAGTAAGTTGCCTGCAAAGGGGTATTTTATAAAATATGTAACTAAAGCTCTCATTTATTTTTATTAGTAATTGGTTATTGGTCACTGGTAATTGGTAACCAGACATAAGCATAGTTCACTCACGCTTTCAGAGCGAAGTCAAGGTAGACTCCTGACCGTTTGACTTTTAGACTTTGTGGCCGTTTAATTTACAAGACTGCTCTCCCTTTAAGCCCTTTATGAATTCCCGATGTTTTAAGAACCAATAAGCTTCCATTATCTATCCCGCTTGCTATTACAGAATCATCTTTGTATTGCTGAATATCAATTTCTTTTCTAACCACCGTTCCCTGTTCAAGTAGGTATACGTATGAGTCATCAATCAATAGCTTACGCGGAATTTCAATGCCATTCACCTGCGAGTTAAGCGCAATATCAGCGGTTAGAAACATGCCCTCTTTCAAATCCTTTCCAGCTACCGATATATACACATTCACCATTTGTGTTTGTGCATTTATTCGGTGTCCCACACGAGAAACCTTGCCCAACCACTGACCATTTATATTCTCAGAGTACAGCTTAACCTCGTTCCCAACTTGTATATTCTTCAGGCTGTTCAAATCCACTCCAACCAATAAATCGTAGGTGTCCGTATTAACAAACTCACCCAATTTCTGTCCGGTTCTAACCACAGTTCCTGCCTTAATATTCGATTCGCAAACCTGTCCCTTATAAGGCGCTTTTATGGTGTACTTAGTTAGCTGCTCCTCTTCCGATTTTATATCATAGTAGGTTTTGTAGATATTTTTTCCTGCCAAAAAGTATTTCTCCTTATCGTTTTTTGCCTGTGGAATAGCCGCTATCGATTTCTCTATATCAAACTGACTCAAATAAGTCTTCCAGCTTTCGTAACTTTCCGGATAATCATATTTCAAGTCGGGTAATAAACCGGCAATAGAGGTCATTAAACCACTTTTCTTGGCATACAGGCTGGTGCGCATTTTGGTGTTGTTAATCTGTAAAAGCACTTCTCCTTTGTTGTAATCAACCCCTTCGAGAAATTGCTTTTCAACACGCTCCAAAATTCCTGTAACCTCGGCATACAATTCAACCTTTTCATGAGCCTGCAAACTTCCTATAACGGAATGATTTAATATCAATTTCTCATTCTGAACCTTCTGAACCGGAATTTGTAACGTTTTTTGCTCCACTTTTTTTTCACGAGGTGGCTGTTTCATACCAGCCAACACAAAGGCTGTAACAAACAAACTAATAGCTAATAAACTGCCTAGTAGAATACTTTTCTTTTTCAACATCACGAATCGATTTAAATATTTGCAGCAATTATAAGCCTTGCATTAATCAGAGGTAAATTTTATCGATCACAATGATCATTTTATCTGCCAACTATTTAAAACTGTAGATTCCTTTAGTTAAATTTGATTTCGACACTGTTGACCTTTGAATAAGTCCTGTTTGTCGACAAATAGTTGAAATAACAAATAGTTTTAGTTGTTTCACTCTATTATTACTTAATTCCATTAATCCAACTATGAACCTCAGCGAAAGATTATATCGTCTCTTTTCAATACGATGGGTGCAGCACCTTTCTTTTTGGTCAGCTTTCTCCATTCTTATATCTGGTCGTTTCTTTTATATGGAAGCAACAGAAATTCAGAATGAAATACTCTATGAATTTTGCCAATTATCCATTATAGCAGCCTGGGCCTATTTCAATTTAAGAATTCTTATCCCAAGACTATGGAATAAGGGATATTACAAGCAGTATATATGGGCTCTCACAATGGGTGAAATCATACCCATAAGCCTTTTGGTTTTATCTTTTTATTATCTCCCCGAACACGTATTACAGTTAAAAATGCAGAACCATATCAGCAAAGTTTTGATAATGGCTCTATTTAAAACCAACTTTTTTATTGTCATTACATCACTCTTTCATTTTGTAAAAGAATGGATGAAACTTAAGGATGAAAATCTGAGATATACGGAAAAAGCACAAGAACAACTGGAAGCTGAACTTAGCTTGTTAAAGGGGCAAGTCAACCCTCATTTCCTTTTTAACACCTTGAATAATATTTATTCAATGAGTTTACACGACTCAAAGAAGACACCTGAAATGATTCTTAAACTAAGTCAGCTAATTAGCTATATGCTCTATGAATGTAAAGACGAAGAAGTAAGTTTGGAAAAGGAAATCCTGTTCATCAAAAACTATATTGATCTGGAGTCCGTGCGAGTTGAAGATATTGCAAAAATCAACTTAAATATTAGTGGAGAAGATCCAGGACATAAAGTTCCTCCTCTCCTTTTTATTCCTTTAATTGAGAATGCCTTCAAGCATGGTGTTTCATCAGAACAAACATCATCTGAAATTAATATTAGTATTGAGATTTCTGATAATAAAATTGAACTCAAGATAAATAACCCTATCGATAGTACCGAAGAGGAAGAAAAGAATAAGGAAATTGGTGGTTTAGGAATTGAGAATGTTAAAAAGAGACTTGATCTATTATTTCCTAATCATTATGTTTTTGATATTTCACAAAATCAGAATTTATACAAGACGAAGCTTAGTTTAATTCTCTCTTAAAATAAGATCAGATGAATATTAGATGTATCATAGTTGACGACGAAATTCACGCAAGAAAAATCATTGAAAAATACATTCAGGATCTTCCACATCTAAAGCTGGTAAAATCCTGTAAAAATGCGATTGAAGCCATGCAAGTTCTGAGAACTGAAAGCATTGATCTTATGTTTTTGGATATCAACATGCCTAAGCTCACTGGTCTTAATTTTCTAGCTAGTCTTTCTCATCCTCCACTAGTTGTTATTACCACAGCCTATAGAGAATATGCCCTCGATGCCTTCGAATTAGATGTCATTGACTATTTGCATAAACCCATTCCCTTCCCACGATTTATTCGTGCCATGAGTAAAGTTGAAGAGAAACTACAAACTTCCTTACCTCAGATTCCATCAATCCAAGCGACAGAACCAGAAATTGCAGAAGAATTTATTTTTATAAAAGCTGATAAAAAGAGTATCAAACTCAACTTCTCGGATATCGTTTATATTGAAGGTTTGAGTGATTACATTAAAATACATACCGTTGATAAGTCAATCGTTCCAAAGCTTACCGTTAAGAGTATGGAAGAAATTCTGCCTAAAAAGCAATTTCCACGAATCCACAAATCCTATATCGTTTCACTTAAGCATATCGATGCTATTAATGGTAATCAGGTTGAAATCGCCGACAAAAAATTACCCATCGGACAAAGTTATCGACAAGCTTTCATGGAAATCATTCAATCTTTTATGAAAAAATAAAACGATACAGATCCTACATCCATTTTTTCTTTGTGACTTCAATCTTATAAAGAATTTGATCTTTCATTCGTATCGCTTCATCATAGCTTAAATATTCAATTCTAACAACAGAACCTGCCATACCCAAATCGAGATTCGCTGTACCATTTCTTCTTTGAAAGAATGTTCGCTTTATATGCACCGTTTGCACCTTATAAACTTCAATAATAGAAAAATCCTTGGCTATTAACCCTGAGTTTATCTTAAGAAAATCAGAACTAAGATGATAAGATCTTCGGTAATAGCTTAAATATGCAATACCTGCCGCTAAAAAAGGAACTAAAATTTCCAAATACCACATCCAATTGAATTTCAAACTCAATGCGAAAATAGGTACAGACATGAATATAAATAGAAAGATAAATGATCGCCTTAAAAACACCTTTTGTGGCTTTGTATCATAGGTAGGTTGAGAAAAAGGATCATCATAGACCTTATCACACAATTCTCTGAATTTTCCATCATCACAACCTGGAATCGCAACCTTATCTTTGTCCTTACTTACCTCAACACTATTGGCTTGAACCAATTGTATATTTGATATATTCAACCATCCTTGTATAGGATTTATAGAACGTTTTAACCTCTGTATTTTTGAAAAAGGTATGGTCATATTTTTACGTTTTATTAAACCCGATTGCAAACTGAAAGCTCTGGCAAAAGACTTCATATTAAAATCGTAATAACGTAGAAATACTTCAGCCATTGAAATAATCAAACTAACAAGTAGCACAAAAACAACCACCCCTACCAAGGCTAAGCTACTTGAGTGCTGAAGAAAATTCTCTGTTTTATCAGCAGCTAGATTAACTTCACTTTCAAACATATCCTTTAGCTGATAGTAGATATTATTACCAAAAGCAATGATAATTAGCAAACCTCTTAAATGATTGTTGGCAATACCAATACGTAGTAAGTCTTTTAGTGATAATTGAAGTATCGTTTCCTTTTCTATTATTCTTTCATCTGCTGTTAAACTCTCTTCTGAATTGGCAATATCCTTTTTGAAACTTGCAAGCTGTTCCTTTAATGCTTCAGCGATTTCACGACTAATGGCATAAATGGCAACTTCTTTCTTTTTTGAACCGGCAGAATCAACCTCAAGTTGAACCACACCTAAAACCTGCTGAATAAGTCCTTGCTTTAAATTTATTGACACAATTTTTTCGAAAGGAATAGCAATAACCACACGTTTCAAGTAGCCTTTACGAAGAACAAACTCCTTGTCTTTAATTAAAAAATAAAAGTTATACCAGGTCAGTATAGAATGGGCGATTAAAACCACCACTAAAATCAATAAGCCAATCATCCATTTAGGCTCCATCATTTTCGATGCATTTCCTTTAAATACATAGAGTAGAAGTAAAGGCCAAAATATTCGAATAACTTTTTGAATACTCATCAATAAGAAAAAGAGCGTACCAAGAATAGATTGTCGTTGTGGGATATCAAATGAATCTTTAAGCATCCTGAGTCACCTTTGATGTTACAACCTGTTTAATTTCTTCTGCCGTTTCCAGAGAAATTCCTTTTAAAGATAAGTCGTGCGCAGAATTACCAGCCGTATATATTTTAAGTATGGCAAGATCGAACATCTTAGAGATAAACCCTTGCCTGATCTCAACATGCTGAATACGATTAAAAGGCACACTTATCGTTTTATGAGTCAAATATCCTGTTCGGTAATGCAAATCCTTTTGTCTAATGGCATAGCCTTTATTAGGAAAACCCAGCTGAATAATTGAGAACTTAATCAATAAAAAAACAAGCCATAATGCGAGTGTTACACCAAACCAAACTAATTCTACTTTTTCAAAATTGAAATATGCAATTACCTGACCAATACAAAGTAATGCAAAAAACACAGCCCACTGAACATTTAAAAGTCGCTTGTATTTTGGTAATAAGCTTGTAAACTCAATGGCTTCACTTTTAGGAATATCTGTAAGCCAAACTTGATCATTTTTCAATTCTGTTGTCATTTTTTTAAGCTTATAATGTTTTGGGATATCTTCTTTTGATTCAAATCGAAAGATAATATTTTTTCTCATGTCATTATTGTTAAGTCTGAAGAATGTAGAGAATCGTAGATTTTAACTATCGCTGTTAGAAGTATTAAAACTTAACACTCTGGCTACAATAAGCTAATTAAATCATCAACTGGAATAAGCAAAATGACTATCTTTGTTTTCGCTATTACCAATTTATTAAACCACAACTGGATTTTATCCAGACTATACAAACGATTATCCCTATGAACACATACGGAAGAATTTTCAAAATCAGCATATTTGGAGAATCTCACGGTAAAGGTGTTGGTATTACCATTGATGGCTGTCCATCTGGCATTGCCCTTTCCGAAGAAGATTTATTACCTGATTTAAGTCGACGCAAATCTGGCGCTAAAGGCACAACACCACGTATCGAAAAAGACTTACCAAGCATTCTAAGCGGAACTTTTAAAGGTAAAACCACAGGTGCTCCAATTATTATTTTATTCCATAACACCAATACGCAATCAAAGGATTATAGCAATTTGCTTGATACACCGCGTCCGGGTCATGCCGATTTTGTGGCTCAACACAAATTTGGGAAGAACAATGATTACACGGGCGGTGGACACTTCTCTGGACGTATCACTCTAGGACTTGTTGTTGCTGGTACGGTTGCCAAAAAGATTCTTGGTGATGTCAATATTGAAGCTAATTTGACTGAAATTGGTGGATCAACCGATTTTGATGCCGCTTTGGATAAAGCGATCAAAAACCATGACTCTATAGGAGGAATTGTAGAGTGTAAGGCTAACAATCTACCTATCGGATTAGGTGAACCATTTTTCGATTCAGTTGAATCTATGATTTCTCATCTTGTGTTTGCAATTCCCGCAACCAAAGGAATCGAGTTCGGTTCTGGATTTGATGCAGCTAAAATGACTGGATCGAAGCATAACGATAACATTCTAACTCCTGATGGGAAAACAGAAACCAATTATGCTGCTGGTATCAATGGTGGTATTACAAACGGTAATGAAATTGTCTTTCGAGTAGCCATCAAACCGACTTCATCAATAGGTGTGAGTCAACGAACCATGAACATTACTAAATCAGAAATGGAAGACCTACTGATTGAAGGTCGCCACGATGCTTGTATTGCCCTTCGTGTTCCTGTCATTGTTGAAGCAGTAACCGCTATAGCTCTTGCCGATCTTAAAATGTTGGATAAAGCAAGACGATAATAATTCAAAATTTTAGACGCTGATAAAATAAGATCTCGTATGATCTAAAAATTAAAATCATAATTAATCATTTTAATCTGCGTCAAGAAATAAAAAGAGGATATCAAACTAAATTGATATCCTCTTTTCATATATTATTAAAATCTAAAATCACAGATCTTAGATCTATATTCATTTAATTCATGCAACACTGCTTGAATTTCTTACCTGAACCACAAACACAAGGATCATTTCGTCCTACTTTTTTATTCGTTTGAATTGGAGCCTCTGATTGTGAAAAAATAGCTTCCATTTGTTGGTAATGATTTTTCCATTCTGCATCGCGCATTTCACAAAAGGCAACACCTTTCTGAAAATCGCTTACACGACCTTCCATTACATCAATATAATATTGCAACTCAATAGCAGTATGCTTTCCTTCAAATTTTGGTAGCATTGCCTTAAATTTCTCAAGTGTTCCTTCGTGTTGAATATCACCAAGAATACGAATATAATGATCCAACCACTGGAAATTCTCCAAATCTAATATCGCGAATATGCGATCGAATTGCTCAGCAGTGGCGTAATACAAGGCTTCAAAACTAAAAATGTAAGGCGTTTTGCTTTCCTTATCGATATTGCCTTCAATATATTCCAATACCTTATTCACAAACTCAGTAGGATACTTCTTCGCCATCTGTCCTACAAGATAAACAGCTTGCTCATTCATCAAATCCCAATCTTCTTCAACACTAAATAGGTTCAATAAATCGTCAGCATAATCCAGATGCAAGTGTTTTTCTGCAATTACAGCATACCATAAAGGTGCCGGAAGCATTATTCTTAGTTCGTCAGAATAATATACTTTTCCATTATAAGCATTCTCAAAAGCATGTTTCAACTTCTTGATTATCGCTTCATTTGAATCTAAATTTCTAAGATGATCGATAGCTTCGTAAGGAATGCCCTGTGCTTTCGTATCGATTGTATTATAAGCTTGTTCGGTAGATCTAATCATAATTTGATATTTGCCACAAAGATATATTTTTTGACGTTAAAATTGATTATTAAATCCATGAATAAAGTAGTGAGCCTCATTCATTATTATGATAAAACACTACTGTTTCTAATGGTTCTAAGATTATTTTCTTTTGATTATGGCTTTGCTTTTCTATATTTACGCTCCCCTTAAAAAAAGAACAAATGACAAGAATTTTATATTACCTGGTTATAAAACCACTTTCACTACTTCCGCTAAGATTTCTATATCTGATATCGGATCTCTTATTTTTAGTCTGCTATTATTTATTATCCTATAGAAAGTCTGTAGTCGTTTCTAATCTAAACGCTTCTTTTCCGGAAAAAAGTAAAGCGGAGATTAAACAAATCACGAAGAAATTTTATCACTTCTTCTGTGATTTTGTGGTAGAGAGTCTTAAATGTTTTAGTATTAGCGAAAAGCAAGCCTTAGAACGTTGTAAAATTACAAACCCGGAAATCTTAGATGAACTTTACAAGAAGAATAAAAGTATTGTAATGGCATCCGGTCACTATAACAACTGGGAAATGGCAGCCGCCTGCTTAAACCTTACCCTAAAACATCAAGGTGCAGCCTTATACAAGCCTCTCAGTAATAAATTTTTCAATAAAAAATTCATCGAATCAAGATCAAAGTTTGGAATTGAACTAATCCCAAAGCAGGAAGGGAAAGACTATTTTAAGAATAATGCTGATCGAAACCTGATCATTGGTTTTGGTTGTGATCAATGTCCTAAGAAATCAAAAAATAATTTGTTTTGGACACGTTTCCTAAATCAGGATACCGCCATCATGTTTGGCACAGAAAAGTATGCCGTTGAGTTTGATTATGCTGTTATTTTCATGAATATGACTAGGGTAAAACGTGGCTATTATGAAATTGACTTTGAAATTATAGAAGAACAGCCACGTACAACCGACTACGGTGAAATCAGTAAAAAACACACGCAGCTTCTTGAGAAACAAATCAAGCGTGATCCGGCCTATTGGCTGTGGACACATAAACGCTGGAAACTCAAAAGAGATCCCAGCGAGACGCTTCACTAAAAAACAAAAAGGCTATTAGAATACGAATTCTAATAGCCTTTTTTATCATTCAGAAAAATTAGGATTAAGCTGGAAGCTTATAAAAAATCTTATTCACCATTTTCCACTTACCTTCAAACTTATATAGCGAGATATAATCGATATAGGTTAACCTCTCTCCCACATAAAATTCAATCTTTGCAACTGCTGCAGTACCCGTTATATCTATCGATAAAAACTTAACAGTGATAGGCTTTTCTTTTCTAGGTAGTTTACCCTCTTTCAGTTTTTTCTCTGTCTTCTCTTTCCACTTATCAATGGGTAATTTCCACATGTTTTGCCCCTCACCTATTCCTAAAAGCAAGAAATCAGGATGAATCCCTTTATCTATTTTATCAAGGTTTCCTTCATTTTGAAGACCTTCAACATATGAAGTTTGAATCACATTCTTGATCGCTTTCTTTTCTTCTTTTATGTCTTGAGTGAATGCCATATTGATAACTAATAGCAATACGAATAAGCTTGTTAGTTTTTTCATTGGATAATTTTTTAGGTTAATAACAATCTAATATACAACATTGTTAAATTAAAGCCACTAAAGAGCATACAAAAAAAAGACGATCTCTTTCGAAACCGTCTTTTCTGAATATATGTTTGAGCTTATTAAAGCGCAGCAACAATACGTTGTGTATCATTAGCAATTACTAACTCTTCGTTAGTTGTTACAATCATACACTTCACTTTTGAATCTTCAGTAGAGATGACAGCATCTTTTCCACGAAGACCTTTATTCTTATCGAAATCGAAGTTCATTCCTAGATAGTCAAACTTACCAGCAACTTTCTCACGAGTTACAGAATCATTCTCACCAATACCACCAGTGAAAAGAATCAAGTCAACACCACCCATTGAAGCTGTGTAAGAACCTACGAAACGCTTCACACGGTATGCGAACATATCTAAAGCCAACTGAGCTCTTTCGTTTCCTTCAGCAGCAGCATTCTCAAGGTCTCTCATATCTGATGAAATACCAGAAACACCAGCTAATCCTGATTCTTTATTAATCAAATTATTTGTTTCCTGAATAGAAAGATCTTTCTTCTCAGCAATATATAATAGAGCACCAAGGTCAAGGTTACCAGTACGAGTTCCCATTAGAAGCCCTTCGTTAGGCGTGAATCCCATAGAAGTCTCAATAGACTTTCCACCATCAACAGCACAAACAGAAGCACCATTACCCAAGTGACAAGAAACGATCTTCTTATCTTCGATATTCCATCCTAAGATATCACACGCTTTCTGTGCAACAAATTTATGAGACGTTCCGTGGAAACCATACTTACGAACTTTCAATGTCTCGTAGCAATCGTATGGTAAACCATACATAAAAGCTTCTTTTGGAAGAGTCTGGTGGAAAGAAGTGTCAAATACAGCAACTTGTGGTAAACCAGGCAATAATTTCTCAATAGCCAAAATTCCTTCAAGGTTAGCTGGATTGTGAAGAGGAGCCAATTCGCAACATGCTTTGATATTTGCTTTCGCTTCTTCAGTAATAAAAGCAGAATCCTGGAAGTACTCACCACCATGAGCAACACGGTGCCCAGCAGCGTTAATTTCCTTAATGTCAGAGATTACACCATGATCAGCATCAACTAAAGCAGCAAGTACCAAGTTAATACCAACAGAATGGTTAGGAATATCCTGAACCGTTTTGAACTTATCTTTCCCCTCAGGCTTGTGAGTTAACACACCGTTGTCAAGACCAATACGCTCAACCAGACCAGAAGCTAAAAGAGTTGCCTCTTCGCCCATGTTCAAAATTTGATACTTCAATGAAGAACTTCCGCAATTTAAAACTAATACGTTCATTAGATTTTGTTTATTATTTGTTTGATTAAGATTCTATTTCTGATTTCTCAACTTACATTCCTGCAGCCTGATTTGCTGTAATAGCTACCAGGTTAACAATATCGCTAACTGAACAACCTCTTGAAAGGTCATTGATTGGAGCCGCCATACCTTGCAATACTGGACCTACAGCCTCAGCACCAGCTAAACGTTGTACCAATTTATAAGCAATATTACCCACTTCCAAAGTTGGGAATACTAATACGTTAGCTCTACCTGCAACTTCAGAATTTGGAGCCTTGCTAGCACCAATTGCCTCAACAATAGCAGCATCAGCTTGCATTTCACCATCAATTAGGAATTCCGGAGCCATTTCTTTTGCCATACGTGTTGCATCCACAACCTTGTCTACCATTTCGTGCTTAGCCGATCCCATAGTAGAGAAACTTAGCATAGCTACACGAGGTTCCATATTAGCAATAGCCTTTGTTGTTTTTGCAGTTGCAACTGCAATTTCAGCTAATTCACTAGCTGTTGGATTTGGATGAACAGCACAGTCAGCAACAACCAACATACCATTATCACCAAATGTTTTATCCTTTAAGATCAAGATAAAAGCACCAGAAACAACTGAGCAACCAGGCATTGTTTTCACAATCTGGAAAGCTGGACGTAATACGTCTCCTGTAGCATTCAATGCTCCAGCAACTTCACCATCAGCATCACCTGCTTTAATCATCAGGGTAGCCAGGTAAAGAGGATCTTTAACAAGCCCCATAGCTTGTTCCATGGTCATCCCTTTCTTCTTACGAAGCTCAACCAAAATTTCAGCATAGGCTTCCATCTTATCATGATTCTCTGGATCGATGATAATCGCTTTAGAGATATGCTCTAAATTTAATCGGCTAGCTTCTGCTTTGATTGTCTCAGGATTTCCAATCAAAATAATTTGTGCAATTTTTTCATTCAAAAGGATGTCTGCAGCTTGCAATGTTCTCTCCTCAGTTCCTTCAGGAAGAACAATTTTTTTGTTATGCAGCTTTGCATTCTCCTTAATCTTTTGCAATAAGTCCATTGTGAGTCAGTAATTTATGTGTTTTTGTAATCTCGACATTGCGAAATTATATATAAATGACCAAAATGCATTTCGAAAGCGTCCATTTTAACACATTTTAATCTGTATTAATATTCATTCTTGATAAGAAGAATTTTTAATATCTTAGTGGGAATTTAGCTAGAATATCCATATCGTTAAATACTAAGTCGGATATCGTATAAAGCTAGGCTTATAAGGACATTCGCATCTTTTAAACTTGAAATAGATTCATGCACACGACAGATAAATTTCTCAACTTTTCAGCAACATTCGAAGGTGAATTTCATCGAGATAAAAGCACACGTTTAATCTATGCCACCGATGCTTCAGCCTATAAAGTTTTACCCCTTGCTGTTGCCTACCCGAAAAATGAAGCAGATATCAAGAAACTTATCATCTTCGCTAATGAAGAAAAACTATCTCTTATACCACGCACAGCGGGAACTTCTCTTGCAGGCCAAGTGGTTGGTGATGGTATTGTAGTAGATGTATCCAGATATTTTACAAATATTATAGAGTTAAATCAAGAAGAAAAATGGGTTCGTGTTCAGCCGGGAGTTATTCTCGACGAACTTAATCGCTACTTAAAAGATTACGGCTTATTTTTTGGTCCTGAAACCTCTACAGCTTCTCGCTGTATGCTGGGAGGAATGCTGGGAAATAATGCCTGTGGTTCACACTCCTTAATATATGGTAGTACACGAGATCACACTTTGGAAGTTAAAACCCTACTGAGTGACGGTTCTTCTGCCACTTTCTCATCACTAAAGGATGACGAATTTCATGAAAAATGTCGCACAAAAGGAATTAAGTCGAGTTTAGAAACAAAGATTTACCAGCATATTCGTGAGACGCTTGAAAATCCTGAAATACAAGATGCCATTCATAAAGAATTTCCTGACACAAAAAACCACAGACGAAACACCGGTTATGCTCTCGATCTTCTTTTAGATAGCTCTCCATTTTCTTCAAGTCCTAAAAACTTCAATTTTTGTAATCTCCTAGCCGGATCAGAAGGAACTTTAGCCTTTACAACTGAAATAAAACTGAATCTAGTGCCTGCACCTCCTAAAGAAGTTGCTTTAGTTTGTGCCCACTTCTCGTCACTCGAAGAAGCGATGCAAGGCAATTTAATTGCTTTAAAATACAAACCGGGTGCTGTTGAATTGATGGATGATACCATTCTGAAACTTTCTGAAGGCAACCCATTACAAGCCAAAAACCGTTTCTTTATAAAAGACAAGCCAGGTGCTCTGCTTATTATTGAATTTGCCCGTGAAAGTCAAAGGGAAATTGAAGAACTGGCTAAAGCCATGGAAGTTGAGTTCACGCAGAATGGTTTAGGTTATCACTTTCCAATTGTGACGGGGCCAGAGAACATCAAACGCGTATGGGATCTCAGAAAGTCAGCACTGGGTGTACTTTCTAATTTAAAAGGCGATGCCAAACCCGTATCAGTCATCGAGGACACTTCTGTTTTACCTGAAGTACTTCCTGGATATATTGCAGAGTTTAAAATTCTCATGAAGAAATATGAGGTGTCTTGTGTTTTCCATGCTCACATAGGCAGTGGTGAAATACACCTTCGTCCTATACTCAATTTAAAACAGAATATCGATAGAGAAAAGTTTCATGCCATTGCTTTAGACACGGCTAAGCTAGTGAAAAAGTATAAGGGTTCTCTAAGTGGTGAGCATGGAGATGGTCGTTTACGTGGAGAGTTTATTCCGCTGATGATGGGTGATATCAACTACCAAGCTTTTAAAGACCTCAAAACGGTTTGGGACCCCAACAACATTTTCAATCCTGAAAAGATTGTGAATACACCCAAAATGAATACCCACTTGCGTTACCATAACAATCAGGAAACAAAAGAGCTAAAAACCTATTTCGATTTTTCGGCTGACGGTGGCATCATCAGATCTGCAGAACGCTGTAATGGTTCAGGTGACTGTAGAAATACGCACCTTACCGGCAAAGCCATGTGTCCAAGTTATCAGGCAAGCTTAGATGAAAAAAACACAACACGTGCCAGAGCCAATCTGCTAAGAGAATTCCTAAGCTTTTCTGAAAAGGAAAATCCATTTAATAGTCAAGAAGTTTACGATATTCTGGATTTATGCCTGTCCTGTAAAGCTTGCAAATCAGAATGTCCTTCGAATGTGGATATGGCAAAGCTTAAGGCTGAGTTTTTACAACACTACTATCAGAGTAATGGGATACCTTTAAGAACTCGCCTTATTGCCAATATTACAAAGATAAACCAGGTGGGTAGCTTGGCTCCTAAGCTTTATAATTACGTCAACCAGCACCCAAAACTGGGTAGTCTTATAAAAGAACAATTGGGATTTGCTCAGGAAAGAAGCATACCCAAACTGCATCATACGACATTGAAAAAGTGGTATAAAAAGGAAGTAAAAAAGATAAAGGATAAAGAAAAAACCGTGTATTTATTTGCTGATGAGTTTACCAATTTTAATGATACAGATACGGGTATAAAAGGTATTCAATTGCTTGAAAAATTGGGCTACGAGGTCGTTATTCCCAAACATCTTGAAAGTGGTAGAACCTATCTTTCTAAAGGCTTGATCAAACAAGCTCAAGCCATTGCCAATAAAAACATCAAACTCTTAAAAGATATCATTAGTAAAAAAAGCCCCTTAGTTGGCATAGAACCTTCTGCCCTACTCACCTTTAGAGATGAATATAAAGATCTGGCAAATCAAGAACTGAAATCCTCAGCGATTCGACTTTCAGAAAATTGCCTGATGATTGAAGAATTCCTATGGCAAGAGATGCAGGCAGGACGAATTAAGAAAGAACAGTTTACTAATGAGACTAAAGAAGTTAGTTTTCACGGACATTGTTACCAAAAGTCACTGGCCTCTACCCTGCCTGTAAAGGAAGTTTTGTCCTTTCCAGCAAACTATATGGCTAAAGAAATTGATTCAGGCTGTTGTGGTATGGCCGGCTCTTTTGGCTATGAGTCGGAACACTACAGTCTCAGCATGCAAATTGCTGAACTCAAACTCTTACCAGCCGTTCGAAAAGCTAAACCTACAACACTCTTAGCTGCCTCTGGTACCTCTTGTCGCCACCAGATTAAAGATGGGAGTCAAAGGGAAGCTAAGCATCCTGTTGAAATACTATTTGATGCACTAATGTGGTGATGCGAGCATTGAGCAAAGTGGAAATGCAATGTTCTGAAGGGAAGTCGAAATATGGTAATGTGATGATTTGATAATGTGTTAATTAAATCTGCAATTTCAATTTCGTCATTAGATTCTTCCTATGTATTATTTTATAGACTCCTAAATATTATTTTCACCGGAATGCTCTTTATCATATCATCTGTGCAGCTTATCGGAATTATCTTGTAGTTTTGGCTTGCTAAAAGTTTCTTTAACATATGAAATGAGCCATGAGCAATGCTTTCACACACAGAAGCATGTTTTTTGGCGACTTCCATATGGCCTTAATATGAAACTTTTAAAACGATAAACTATGAAATCTAGATTACTATTATTATTCCTGGTACTAATTATATACAGTACAGATTCATTCTGTCAATCAGAAAAAATTGATCCCCAAACAGAAGAGACCTATTGGAATTTTATTCGAGTTAAAATATTACACCCTAACACAAACGCCGCTAGATTTGAAACAGATATCAAAGTTCAGTTAAAAGGAAACGTAACACATAAAGATTCTTTGTACGTTCAGAATCTTATAACAGACCTAAAAGGTTTAATCAGAACAGTTGATATTCGACTTACAGAATCAAATGGAAATTTAATTCTAAATATTGATGATCCCAATAATAGAAGTAAACAAGCCTCATCAAGATTTAATTGCTCAAAACAAGGTGCTATTAAATTAAGAGAATATTCCTTTAGCATTCCTGATAAGCTTGACCAAAAAGCTAGAAACAAAACTCTTAAATATTACTTATTTAGAGGTTTAACTCAAAAAAAACACAAACCCAAAGGAGATGCTATAATCTTTGGAAGTATTTTTCAAGAAAAAGATCCCATGTCGACAAGAAACATGCCTGTCGATATATTTATTATCAAAAAACTATACTCGCCCGACTTTTATAAACAATTCAAAGAAAGCTTTAATAAGGCTTTTGATGGTTCACCTCTGGAGTATATTTATTATCGCTATGGTAATAAAGTAAAATTCATTTCAGAAATAATTGGATTCTTAATTGGCCTCATCTTATTCTTAATTCTGATGAGATATCGGATTTTAACTCTTGATAATCGAGATTGGAAATCATTTATAACACAAGGTATGTTAATCATACAATGTGCTTACATCTTCTACTTTATTGCTCAAAGTTTCAGCCCCAGTTTATGGTTTAGCTGGAGTAAATGGCTTCTAATCGTCTTAATAGCTGAAATCATTATTTTCATCCTTCTAAATAGTCTTTATTATTTAGAGCAGGCTCTGTTTGGGAAACAAGAAGCAAATAAAAGCTCACACATTCTTATTCAGTTTTTATCGACTGGCATATTCGTCTATTTATTTTTTGTAGTGTTTACTGCATTTCAGATTCTTATTATCACCACCACAAACAAATGGGTACTTGAATGGGATTTGAGCATTGAACAAATTATAATCGTTTTCGCAGCTGCGAACCTACGTGTAGTGTTTAATTACACAAATTATAAAAACAATCATGAACTAAGAAAACGAGATCTTGAACTCACCCAACTTAAGGCTCTAAAAACTAAAGCAGAGCTTCAAGCCTTACACTCTAGAATCAACCCTCACTTCTTATATAATTCTTTAAACTCAATTGTAGCACTAGCTCATATCAACCCTTCAAAAACAGAACAAATGGCATTGGCTCTATCGGATTTTTGCAGATACGCCATCAACCATAAAGATCAGGATATGATTGAGGTATCGAAAGAGGTTAATATCGCAAGAACCTACTTACAGATTGAGAAGGTACGCTTTGGTGATGATTTAGATTACTCTATCGATATTGATAAGCTTGCAGAAAAAACATTAATCCCTAGATTCCTGATTCAACCCTTAATAGAGAATGCAGTGAAACATGGTGTTTCTGTCATTCAGGAAAAGGGCATCATCAAACTAGAAATCACAAAGGATGACGATGATTTACTTGTAAAAGTATTTGATAATGGCCCGGACTTCCCTGACATGCCAATTTCAGGATATGGTTTACAAAGCTTATACGAAAAGCTGGAAATTATTTATGGTGAATCTGCGAAGATCTCCTGGGAGAATCAGCCCAATAAAAACATCTGTATCAGACTTCCATTCACAGCTAAAACAGTCTAAAAATGACATCAATATACAAAACGCTACTTATCGACGATGAAGCACTAGCCAGAGAGCGCCTAAAGAAACTGCTACTGCCCTTTGCTGATAAAATTGAAATCATGGGTGAAGCTCGTAATGGAAATCAAGCCATTGAAATGATCGAGAATATGAAACCCGATTTGATCTTTCTGGACATTCAAATGCCTGGCAAGTCCGGCTTCGAAGTTCTGCAGGAAATTCACCATCAGCCTATGGTCATTTTTTGTACAGCTCATGATGAATATGCTTTGCAAGCTTTCGAAACAAGTAGTATCGATTACCTTCTGAAACCTGTTAAAGAAAATCGACTGGCAAAATCCATTGAGAAACTTCATCTTCTTAAAACAGATAATAATCAAAGCGTATTGGAAGATTTTCTTTCTCAACAAGTCAAACAAATTTCGAAGAAAAAGATAAGCTCCATTCCAGTAAAGATTGCTGATCGAGTCATTTTTGTAGGCTTAGATGATATTTCACATTTTACAGCCGAAGATAAATACGTTAGTATACACACATCTTCAGGTAAAGAATATGTGATTGATCACAGCTTACAGTACCTGTCTGATAAACTAGACGAGAAGTTTGTCAGAATACAGCGATCCTGTATTGTGAACATCTCCTATATCAAGGAAATAAAAAGATATTTGGGAGGACGCTATGTTCTAAAATTGAACAATCAGAAGACTTCCAAAATAATCAGTGGTCGAAACTATCAGGAACAGATCAAAAATTTAATGGTCTTTTAAAATAATTAGATACAAAAAAATCCCTGCTTCATCTGAAACAGGGATTTGGTATATTTTTAAACTGACGCCTAATTGAAGAATTTCAAGTCCAGAATTTCTTTCATGTCTTTCAATTCAAAAAGCTTTTCATGATTTACTGGTTCAGCGATTTGTTCATGATCCCAAGTGTACTTATAAGGAACATAAGCACCATAACCACCAATATTAAGAACCGGAAGAATATCCGATTTCATCGAATTTCCTACCATCAGGAAGTTCTCTGCTTTAATATTTCGCCCTGCAATAATTTGTTGATAAGCTTCGTCATCTTTTTCACTCACAACAATTACATCAGAAAAATATTTCGCCAAACCTGACTTCTTCATCTTTCTATTCTGATCCAATAAATCACCTTTAGTAATCGTAATTAAATCGTGATTTTGAGATAGGTTTTCAAGTACATGCTGTACATGATTCATTGGTTGTACAGGTTCTGTCAGCATCTTAGCTCCCAAAGCAAGTATTTTCGCAATCAGTTCTCCAGGTATTTCTCTAAAAGACAAGCTAAGTGCTGCCTCTATCATCGACAGTGTGTACGATTTTACACCATAGCCATACAATTTCAGGTTTTTAATTTCGGTAGAATGTAATCGATCTAATACCGCTTCTTTACACCCATAATCACTTAGTATTTGAGCATATTCATTTTGGGTTTGATAAAAGTAATTTTCATTACCCCAAAGTGTATCATCTGCATCAAATGCAATTAAATCAATCATTTCTTACGTTCTATTATTCTAATCTAGAAGGAAGTCTATCCTTACTGTATTCATATTTTCTGCAAAAATAGATGAATTCATCAATAAAAAAAGCACTTTCTACGGATAGAGTAAAATAAAGAGTTTTTCTAGATAATGACGTTAAAAACAAATCTTCTCCCTAAGTTTTTATACAAGAAAAGTCAGCCAGCCAATAATAATCATCAAAAATGCTTTTAAATGAGAATATTCTCACTATGTTTGTAGCGAGAATATTCTCACTATTGATAATAAATGCCTTATGCCCAGAAGAACGAGACTAAGAAAAGTAGTAGCCCCGCCAGAGTTTAAAGGCTATAAACCATACGGAACCAATCGAAATTCGAAAGAACCAATCGAATTACTTTACGAAGAATATGAAGCGATTAAACTCAGCGACTATGATTTTATGAATCATAAAGAAGCATCAGAATTGATGGGTATTTCGAGAGCAACATTTGCAAGAATATACGAAAGTGCCAGACGAAAAATTGCGATGGCCTTTGTTGAAACAAAAGAAATTAGAACCGTATATGGCAATACTCAAATGGATGAAAGCTGGTTTCTCTGCAATGTATGTCATGCAAGATTTACCTTACCAAAAACTTTGAAACAAGACATTTGCCCAATGTGTTCTTCGGATCAAATTGAATCATTAAGCAAACAAAAATAAAACTCATGAGTAATATCGTTATCACGTCATCAGGAAATGAATTGACAGCACAATTTGATAAGCGCTTTGGAAGAGCTGAATGGTTTTGTGTTTTGGATAGTATGACTAAAGAAAGTCGTTTTATCAAAAATGAATTTACCGATTCTAACCATGGTGCAGGAACCAAAGTTGCGGAATTGATGATCGAATTAAAGATTGATAAAATCATCTCAGGTGATTTTGGACCAAAGGCAAAAGAATTATTAGAAGAGGTCAACATACAAATGGTCATTATTCAAGACTCGACAAACATCAAAGAAATTGTTGATCGAATTGTTGTTTAATCATAAAAAGGAGGTTTTATGCCAAGGTGTAACGGAATGGGACCTGAAGGAAAAGGTTCACAAACTGGAAGAGGTCTAGGGAAATGCAATGCTGGTAATAGAAATGTAGCTGAGCATACCAAAGATCAAAACAAAACTGAATCGAAGAATTCAGAAAATGGCAGAGATAGACAAAAAAGACGACGAGGTAAATATTAAGTCTTTAAGTCTCATGTAATACGAACTAAGAAAGAGGTTGTCTGGAAAAGTAGCAAAGACAACTGATAATGCTTTAAATACACGATATGATTAGGTTTGGAAATGTATCTGATGTGTATTTAATACAGAATGATATGGATATTTTGGACATCCTCTTTTTATAAACCTTCAATAAAACAACAATTCAAAATAAATAAAAAACATATGAAACGAACCGCTAGCAAAGCTTCCAAACAAAAGGGGATGACTATTTAAGCAATTAATTCCCGATCCCGTTTTATCTGGATGAGATGAACATTTACAAACAAATACCAGACACATGAATAAAAAAATTGCAATACCTGTAGACACACAAAATATGCTGGATGCCCATTTTGGACACTGTAGTTATTTTGCGATTCTGAATATTGAAAATGATACATTAGTTTCGGAAGAAAGATTAAACCCTCCTCCACACGAACCTGGCTTGCTTCCAGTATGGTTAGCAGAAAAGGGTGTTAGCGATATTATTGCAGGTGGAATGGGGCAAAAGGCCATTCAACTTTTTAACCAAAACGGCGTTAATGTTTTTGTTGGGGCACCTAAACTTTCAGCGCCAGAATTGATCAATGCCTTTCTTAATAACAGCCTGACTTTTTCGGCAAATTACTGCGATCATTAATCGCCTAGATAAAGGAACTCACTAATCGGTGCAACTACAGCACCGATTATACTTTAAATATCAAAACCATATGTCATTTAAAATTGCCATCGCCAGTGGAAAAGGTGGTACTGGCAAAACTAGTGTTTCGGTCTGCTTGCAACACTTCATTAAAAAACAGATTACGGATAAAATTCAGCTTGTAGACTGTGATGTTGAAGAACCAAACGACTTACTTTTCTTTCCTAATGCTAAAAAGAAAAAAGCACACAAGCTCACACAATTAGTACCTGTAATAAACAAAAGCAAATGTACATTCTGTAAGAAATGTGCCGACTATTGTGAATTTAATGCCATCAGTATCATTCCTTCAGTTTCACTTGCACAAGTTAATTCCGGTCTTTGCCACTCCTGTGGAGCTTGTCTTGTTGCATGCGAACAGGATGCTATTAGAGAAACAGAACTACCTATCGGAAAAATTAACTTCTACCAAGAGGAAGGCCGAATTAATTTAATTGAAGGTGAGCTTGTGATTGGTTCTGCCATGCAAACAATGGTAATTAAAGAACTAAAAAAGCATGCAGATAACACCAGTAAAATCACGCTATACGATGCGCCTCCAGGCACGTCGTGTCCTGTGGTAGAAACCATTAGTGATGTTGATTTTATCATTCTTGTTTCTGAGCCTACTCCTTTTGGTTTGCACGATTTAAAATTGACGGTTGAATTAATAAAAGAATTAAATAAACCTTTCTCTGTCATCATAAATAAAGTTGGCATAGGGAATAGGGATATCTACGACTACCTAAAGCGAGAACAAATAGAAATCCTTGGTGAGATTCCCTTCACGCAAAATTTTGCCGCACAATATGCCAAAGGAGATTTATTAAATCGCATTCCACAAGATATTACGCAGGAATTTGAAAAAATAACAGAAAGATTGAAAAAAAAGATCTACGCATGATGGAACTGACAGTTTTAAGTGGAAAAGGTGGAACAGGTAAAACATCGATAAGTGCGGCATTAGCAAGCATAGCAGAATCTGCTGTATTATCAGACAATGATGTGGATGCAGCAGATTTACATCTCATTCTTCATCCAACAATTAAGGAGCGACACAGCTTTTCCAGTGGTTGGAAAGCGAGTATAGATACATCGAAATGCACGAATTGTGGTTTATGTATAAGCCATTGCCGCTTCGACGCTATACACACAGGCAAAAGTGAAGAACTCACTATTAACCAATTTCAATGTGAAGGTTGCAGATTGTGCGAACGTATTTGTCCAGAGCAAGCCATTCATTCAGACTTAAACACCAATAATTACTGGTATGTTTCATCTACTCGCTTTGGCAGTTTAATTCATGCAAAGATGGGGCCTGGTGAAGAAAATTCAGGTAAACTGGTTACACAAGTTAGGAAAAAAGCCAAAGCGATAGCTCAAGCCGAAGGTACTGAATGGATAATTAACGATGGTCCTCCAGGTATAGGCTGTGCCGCAATTGCCTCCTTAACGGGAACGGATCGTGCCCTAATCGTCATCGAGCCTAGCATGTCAAGTCTTCACGATGCCGATCGATTAATTAAACTTATCAAAAACTTTAACATTCAGTGCTTCGCTCTTATTAATAAATATGACCTTAATCTGGATCTGAGTCAGCGTATTGAAGATTACCTGAAATCTCAAAACGTTCCCCTACTTACTAAACTCCCTTTCAACAAAGAAATGGTTCAAGCTATGATTCATGGAAAAACAATTGTTGAATACGCAGCAGAATCAAAGCTCTCGATAGAAATAAAGAGCCTTTGGCACAAAATTCAACTAAGTACACACACAGTTGATTTACATCAAGCAATATGATACAAGATACAATGCAATTAAGACCTCGTTATGGAGAAGTTGATCAAATGGGCTATGTTTATCATGCCAATTATGTGGCTTACTGTCATCAAGCGAGAACAGAGCTTTTACGAAAACTTGGTTTAAACGATAAGTATATCGAGGATATGGATATCATGATGCCTGTTATATCTTTCAATATCGAATATAAAAAACCGGCTCACTACGATGAACTCATCAATATTACTAGCACGATAAAGGAGATGCCCCAAACCCGTTTCTATTTCGAATTCCTCATTACTAATGAAGAAGGACACCTTCTCAGCAAAGCCAATTCAACAGTTGTTTTTGTCGATAAAGAATCCCGGAATCCTAAAATAGTCCCAGATTTCATCGCAAACAAACTAAAGGAAAATTTCAGTTCAATTCATGAACCGTCCTTATTCTAATTGTAAGCATCTGTCTATTAAAACACTTGCCCTTCCCATAGCAGGAATCCCTATTAATATTTGCATGCAGCATTCCACATATGAACATATGTTCAAAAACATACTGTACAACATCTCACAAAAATGGCAATTCATGTTGCTAGACACAAATGAAATACTACATTTGCACCCTAGATATATGGATATCTACATATGAATATGACAAAATAGTATAAAAACATCATACCATGACAAAATATTTAATAGTGGGAGGAGTAGCTGGTGGTGCTACAACTGCTGCACGTCTCAGAAGAATAGACGAATCAGCGGAGATCATCATGTTCGAAAGAGGCGAACATATCTCCTATGCCAATTGTGGTTTACCTTATTATGTAGGTGGCGTCATTGCCGAAAGGGAAAAGCTTTTGTTGCAGACTCCAGAGAGTTTTAAGGCTCGGTTAAATGTTGAAGTTCGTGTTAAAAATGAGGTAATTAACATTAACACTGAGAATAAATCAGTTGAAGTTAAGGACCTTAACAACAACACAAGCTATACTGAAACTTACGACAAACTAATCGTTTCACCAGGTGCTGAGCCTATCAAGCCACCTATTCCTGGTATTAAGGATGAGGCAATTTTTACCGTTCGTAATGTGAAGGACACCGATGAAATCAAATCGTTTTACGATAAGAAAAAGCCTAAGAAAGCTGTTGTTGTTGGTGCGGGATTCATTGGCCTTGAGATGGCTGAGAACCTACACCATATGGGCATGATGGTCACCATTGTTGAGATGGCTGACCAGGTGATGACGCCTCTTGACTATGAAATGGCAGCTGAGGTTCACATGCACCTGAAGACTAAAAATGTAGAGTTTTACTTAAAAGATGGTGTATCTGAATTCAATCGCGAAGGTGATCAATTAAACATTCATTTGCAGTCGGGTCGTAAGATCGAAGCGGATATGGTGATTCTATCAATTGGGGTACGTCCTGAAACCAAATTAATTAAGGATGCCGGTCTTGAACTTGCTCCTAATGGTGGTATTAAGGTGAACGAATACCTGCAAACCAGCGACGAGCATGTGTATGCACTTGGCGATGCCATGGCCTTCCCTCACCCACTTACAGGAAAATATACGAACGCTTACCTTGCTGGCCCTGCCAACAAGCAAGCCAGAATGTTAGCTGACAACCTGGTGAACGGACATACTAAAAAATATAAGGGATCTATTGCAACGGCAATCGCTAAAGTGTTTGATATTACAGTAGCATCAACAGGGCTAGCAGAGAAGGTACTTAAGAAGGAAGGCATTAAGTATATTTCGAATATTACGCATGGCGCGTCGAATGCGGGTTACTACCCGGGTGCGATGCCAACTACCATCAAAATCATGTTCGATCCGGAAACGGGAAAACTGTTTGGCGGACAGATCATTGGTTATGTGGGGGTTGATAAACGTATCGACTTAATCGCTACAGTATTGAAAAACAATGGGAGTATTTACGATCTTCAGGACATTGAGCATGCCTATGCCCCACCTTTTTCATCAGCTAAAGACCCGGTGAACCAGGCTGGTTTTACGGCTGGTAATATTATCGAAGGATTGGTGAAGATTATTCACTGGGATGAATTACACCAACTACATGCCCCTAACAACTTTATTTTGGATGTGAGAACACCCGATGAATTCGAACTGGGACAGATTGAAGGCGCTGTAAATATCGAAGTAGATAAAATTCGTGAACGTTTAGATGAAATTCCAAAGGATAAAAAAATCATCATTTACTGCGGTGTTGGACTACGTGGTTACTTTGCTGCCAGAATTCTAATGCAAAAAGGCTTTAAGGATGTTGTGAACCTGAGTGGTGGTTACAAAACATACGAGCACGCTACCTGTAAGCAGAGTAACGAGGATATTTTCGAATCGAGTTATATTGCTAACGATGGCCATATCTATCGTGGAAAAGATAAGAATGCAGAGGAGAAAGAGGTTAAAACTATTGAAATTGACGCCTGTGGCTTGCAATGTCCGGGTCCAATCATCAAATTAAAAAAAGAAATCGATAAGCTTGAAGATGGTCAACGCCTACGCCAGAAAGTAACCGATGCCGGTTTCACAAAAGATGTGGCATCCTGGTGTAAAATGACAGGCAACAAACTGATTTCTTGTGAGTCTGAAAAAGGAATTATCTCAGCAGTTATCGAGAAACAAAAGAAAAACGGCTCTTGTGTAACATCGGATGTGGTATTGCCGAAGAACAAAACCATGGTAGTCTTCTCTGATGATATGGACCGTGCTTTGGCTTCTCTTGTAATTGCCAATGGTGCTGCTGCTACAGGAAGCAAGGTCACTTTGTTCTTCACCTTTTGGGGATTGAATATCATTAAGAAAACTGACAAGCCTAAAGTTCAGAAAGACATGATGGGTAAGATGTTTGGCAAGATGATGGCCAGCGATGCGGGTAATCTGAAGCTTTCGAAAATGAACATGATGGGTATGGGATCTAAAATGATGAAAAAGAGAATGCTTTCGAAGAAAGTTGATTCTTTGGAAGATCTATTGCAGACTGCTATGGACAATGGGGTTGAAATGATCGCCTGCCAGATGTCTATGGATGTAATGGGTGTTGATCAAGCGGAATTACTTGAAGGCGTTCAAATTGGTGGGGTTGCCACTTACCTTGAAGAAGCCGAACAATCGAATGTGAACCTGTTTATCTAAACAAAATATAAAAAAATAATGCAAAGATGGACTGCCTTATGGTGGTCCATTATTTATTTGGCTTAAGCAGCCCTATAAACCAAGATTCAAAAGCATCATTCCGTAAAAACCATACAAAAAACAACAATCCCCTCAATTGCATACAATTGAGGGGATTTTTTCATTAAATATTTCCTGATATCAGAAAATCAAGATTCCTAATCTATTTTATGATTTGAATTTTGCTTGACATCACTTTACCATCTATTGTGACACGAACAATATAGAAACCATTTTTTAACGATTCAACTCGAATGGTGTTATCACCAACATTCTGATCTATTTGAGAATAGACTTTCTTCCCACTGAGATCGTATATTTCCAAACTAAATTCTTTATTAGAATTACCAAGTTGAAGTTTAAATACGCCACGGCTAGGATTAGGATAAATTTTCATCTCGCCTGAGTTCTCCTTTATCGTTTCAATTCCTGTTGGAATTATTTCCAATTCTTTTGTATTCGACTGGAAAGGCGTGTCAAATATATATCCAATGATGTAGGCTGTATAGATTCCAGCCTCTTCAACAGATATTTCATAATTGGCAATTCCATCTGAAGGATTAACAACCGTCTTAACCTTTTCTTCATTAATATAAACTTCAAGCGTATTAAATCTAACCGGCAGTTCTACTTGCACCTTTAATTTGTAATCTTTTAAAATCTCAAAACTACTAAGCTCAGGTGTTTTATCCTTCACTTCAAACTCTTCCTGATTCGACTTGAAAGACTCCTCGTTAATGTAACCAATGACATGAAAATTATAAATTCCAGCTTGATCAACTGTTATAGGAAAAGACTGTTCACCTATTTCAGGCGTTGCAATTGTTTGACTTAACTTTTCGTTTAAATATATTTCTAATTTTTCGTATTCTACTTTCACCTCCATGTTAAGGTTAATCACCTTATCCTCAACCTCTTTTAACTCCACTATTTCAGGAATACGGTCAATTTCAGGAATATCTACACTCCAAACACCTCTCCCGTGAGTGGCAATAACCACCTGATTACCTACAAGATGCATATCATAAACAGACACCGGAGGTAAATTACCATCCAGTACATGCCACGACACTCCATTATCAGTTGATTCGAACATGCCTATTTCGGTACCAGCCCAAATGGTTTTAGTATTGTGTGGCATTACCAAAAGGCAATGGGTTACCACATCGGGGAAACCATTATTACTTTTTGTATCCGTTCCATAACCTGAAATATCTTCCCAGTTTTGTCCAAGATCAGTTGTTCTTAGAATTTTGGGCGCTTTATTTGTTGAGAATAGAAGGTAAGCAGTATTGGGCTCTGTCGGGTGAGTGGCAATCCCACTTATATAGGCAGCCATATTCCTCTCGGAATACTCATTCACAGCCCTATAGGTTTCTCCCTCATCCTCCGATACATGAATCTTGAAATCACCGTTATTGACCATTGCGGCTCCCGCCCATACAATTTGGGGATTGTTCAGGGATACTTCCACGTTGTGCTGACTACTGGCGTATCCGTTTCTAGACCACTTGCTTCCAATGGTTTTTAACTTCCAGTTAGAGCCAAAGTCCGTAGATTTGTATACGCCGGTACTTCCTACAGCGAATACAACATCAGGATGCTTTTTTGAGCTTGAAAGTCGAGTAATAAAAGGACCATCATCTTCAGCTATGCCATTAATATTAGAACTCCAGGATTGTCCTCCGTTTGTGGACTTCCAGATTGTATTGTTATAAACAGTTCCCAACAACTTTTTAGGATCTGTCGCATGCCACAGGCATTCAAAACCATCACCCCATATACGGAAGTAGTATTTGGAATTTGAGGAAGCATCTTCATTTGCTTCAGACTGCCAGGTTCCATTGTCCTGCATACCACCAATGTATTCGTTGGCTTCAGGATTTTTAGCGACACCGTAGAATTGTGTCGTAATATAGTTATTGGGTCTTTGATTAAACGTGATGCCATTATCCTCTGAAACACCAATTCCGCCATCATTTCCATTAATGACTCTAAAATTTGTATCATCCAATGGAATTATTGTTATGTTGTGGTGATCGGGGTGGACTCCCGGAATCTTTGTTGTTCCTCTAGCCGGTCCCTGCGAATAGTTGTTACCTCCACCAAAGTTACCATAAGCATCTGCAACACTTGTTGTTACACCTTCATAAGATTGAACGACACCATATTTTACCACAATTTTGGAAGTTGGTAAATTTTCAGCGTCCCATTGGGCTCCCGGAACTAAGAGAGCCCAAATCATATACAGGGCTTTATGTGTATGGCCTCCTGAAACAGCTATGTTTTCATCTGCTGTTTCAGCATTGTATTCCACAGCATTTATGAATATATATTCTCTCCCTAAATTTCCATAACTATCATCTTCTCCACGTGAATATAGGTTAAAAGCTTCATCCTTTTCCTGATCTCGGAAAGAAACCATTAACTGCTTGTTATTTTTTGTATCCCAAACCTGGAAAGGTACCTCAACATAATCCTGGTAAGTATAATTTGATGCCGCAACACCAGATGTAGATTGACTGGGTACAGTAAAACGGTGGGCTTTTTGAGAGATTCCCTTTCCAAAGCGAATTTCTACCGAAGTCCAGTCTGTAGACAAGACGTCAGCCCCTTCCTCAGTGCTTAAGCCTCCACCTAGATGGCTGCCTCCAAAATCGACAAAAGAAAGAAAATTAATAGCCTGGGTATAGGCTTCTGTTATACCATCTTTTTCTGTAGGAATCTCATCAAAAGTAACTTTCCACATATTTACACCCGCTACGAATACTTCATTTTCATTAAACGGATGACCTGCAATTGTATTGTCATATTCTCCCTGTGTTCCAAGTAAATTATCGTTCTCTGCATTATTGTCTTTATCCTTATAGAGATGCCAATCTGTGGCACGGTTTTTTGAGATGCAAACGTAGGATTCTTTATCTGACACATTTACGGTTGTATAAACCACATCTCTATTTTGCGGAGATACGGCAATTTCATATCTGCGACCTTCTTGAGGCAGACCTTTAGATGCCAATTCCCAGCTGTTTCCTCCATCCAGACTGCGTAGAACTCCTTTTGAGTTTTCCCCTGCATAGATGATATTTTCTTCGTCTGGATGGGCTACCAAAACTTCAATTCCATTATCCTCCGGATCACTTTCATATACTTGTGTCCAGTCAGTCCCTCCATTTAGCGTTTTGAAAATACCATATTCAGTGGCAGCAAGAACAATGTCTGCATCAATTGGGTTCACCCAAAGGCGATTCACGGAACTAAATTTCTCATCAGTAGCTGTACTTGCCATTTGGATCCAATTTTCGCCACGATCCACCGATTTCCAAATCCCGTTTCCAATCATACGAGTACCTCCAGGAAAGCTCTCTCCAGTTCCTGCATAAATGACATCATGATCGGATGGTGCCATGAAAAGTGCATTTACCGACAGATTGGTCAGGTCATCGGAAAGATTGGTCCAGTTTTCTGAACCATCTGTTGTTTTCCATATGCCTCCGGTAGCACTTCCTGCGTACCAAGTATTTTTTTCAGAATCATCAGGATCAACCACAATGGCACGAGTTCGTCCCCCAACATTGGCCGGACCTCGCTGAATAAATTCCAGAGCAGCTTTTGTACTTTTTAACCTGGGGGCATTATCACGGGCTTTCTGAAGCTCCTGAGTTTTGTAGTTCATTTGATAACCCGATTTGCTTTCGCCAATTCGGGTTGTGATATCTTTAAAGTACTTGCTAAACATATCAGGCTTGTCGGCTTTACTGACACCTTGATTTAATTTGGCCTTTTTTTCCTGAAAGCGCTTTTGCCAGATTTCTTCAGGGGTGAACTCATTGCTAGAAAATTGCTTTTCAGTTGGTCGGACATACTTAGTGATAACAATTGCCGACAAAGTCAGCAGTCCCACAGTAAGTAGGAGGTAAAATTTCTTCATAAAACTTGGGGTTAGTTGGTTAGTTAATTAATTGGTTAAATCCTTATTTGAATTGATTAGAAGTTATTTTTTTCTTTGATTGGAGATCGAAAATATAGCTCAATTTTCCAGTATCAGAGGGATCGGTAATATATCCTTTCTGCTCAACAACAAGCAGTTGCGTATTATTATACCAGGATATTTTAGCCCTGGCAATTTTATTCTCATAAATAATTTCCCCCTTTTGTATATCGTATACAAAAAACTCAATCAATTGATTGGGCTTGAGTGCAGATTCAGGTATCACTTTTTGACACAATGCATAGCTCTTATCTGAATTTAATTTGTATTCAATATGTTCCCCAAATTTTTGCTGAGCAATTTGTTGATAGGTCTTTGTCGAATAAAAAGTTTCTTGCTGTCTTAATTTATTAGTCTGTACACACCCAAATAAAAGGCACATAATAAATATCTGAACCAGAACATTTTTAAAAGACATTGAATATTGTTTTATCATAGGTAATTTTATTAACATTTATAAGACATTATCACACAGATTAAAGGCCAATAAATATATTAACATTTATTGACATTTAAAATTAGTTTTTGTTTAATAACATAAGTCCTTAATTATGACTTACTCCTTAAGTCATAAATGCCAAAATCCCATGATATTCCACCTGCCGCTGAAGCAGATGTAATCTCAGCTTAAAACATATATAAACATTAAATCATACGTACTTGTTTCTCAAAGTGAATATTTCTTTCTCTTAAGTAATTTAAGATATAATCAAAACACCTTTCGTGCTTACCAATCAACTCCGGAGGGAAAATTCCTTTTTCGGAAAATAGACCTTCCATAACCAAATTGCCAACAGCCGTAGCCGTATAGCCAGTTGTACGTGCCATAGATGATGTTTGTGTTGACTTACAATATTCATCATACAAATTATAGACGATATCCTCTATTTGTCCATTGGTATTCTCTCCTTTTAATGTCACTCGCATTACAGTAAATTCTTCTTCTGATTCACCTAACTTCCATTCTTCCATCAAAATTTTACTTGTAAAATCTCTTGGAGCGGCAAAAACACCATTAATATCTATAGCTTCCTCGCTAAAAAAACCACTTCCCTTCAGAACTTTTACATATTCAACATGTCCTGGATATCGCATGGTTTTTTCCTTCATATTGGGAATATGAGGCATGGTATAAATAATGGATCGTAAGCCATCAGTATTAAAAGCTTCCAAGGTTCCCACTCCATCAAAATCTACATATTCACAATCTGTCAAAGGTTCACGAACAACCAACTTTCCATTTTCTACATAGCGAGCTGGACGGGTATACTCCTCAATAACATCAATAGGGGAAAAAGGCGCCTTATAATAAAAAGGCCATATCTTCTCTTTTGGCAAGCCTCCTACCAAACATTCAAAACCTCTCAGGCGTAACTTCTCATTGTGATAGCCCAATATCAGGTTACCCATTCCAGGTGCAACTCCACAGTCAACAATCGCAGTCACACCATATTCTTTAGCCAATTCGTTAAGCTCCAATGCATTCTCTGGCAAGAACGATATATCTACGACATTAACTTTAGCTTCAATAATGGCTTTTAGGGTCTGGTAACCAAGAAATCCCGGTACCGCAGAAACAACCAAATCAAATCCTTTCACACGGGCTTGTAACTTTTCAATATCTGTCACATCAAGTTGCTGAATTAGTATTCCACTATCTCTCTGTTTAATCTGATTCAAAACAGTCTGACATTTATCAACAAGACTAACTTTGTGGTCTTTTGCTAAATCTATCGCCATAGCAGAACCCACCATACCTGCACCTAGTACAATTACACGACTCATAGAAAATTGATATTTAAGAATAAGAAAATGAATCAATAAAAATCTTTGCTATTTACTAATCCAGT
This sequence comes from Ancylomarina sp., assembly GCA_048268005.1. Classification (GTDB taxonomy): domain Bacteria; phylum Bacteroidota; class Bacteroidia; order Bacteroidales; family Marinifilaceae; genus Ancylomarina. The sequence continues at coordinate 1,145,986 of JBLWWJ010000002.1, read as the reverse complement.
TCTCATAAAGATCTGAAATATCCAGAATGTAAAAAAATATAAATCAACAGGTAAATGCCTAATAATGAGAAACTCAATGCAAACTATTGTAAACCTTCCAATTTAAGATGATTTACTCTCTGTTACTTTTACTTTAAAAGTAAAATATTTCTGGGCCGTATAGCTAAACAGAATAACAATCAGCGTGGTCAACATTTTTGAGGGTGTAGGATACCAGTCAAATGATTCCACAAAGAGTTTTAAGAAAATATAATTCAGTATGACACTGCCGGCAACACTTAAGCCGTATCTAAAAAACTGAATGCGTTTTCTTAGAAATGACCCTGGGAAACTAATGTATTTAGCAAGTATAAAACCAGTAGGAAAAGTAATAATGAACGACATGATAAAGGCTGCGATATGTGGCGATACGGCATAAAAGCCCAGTTCAAACACCTGCTTTTTCAATACGAAATGGTAGAAGATAAAGTACAGAAAAATATCGAGAGCGGTATTCATCCCTCCTGTTGCCGCATACTTGAATGTTTGCTCAGGCATCAACCTTTTAAAAGGCGGGTAAAACCAAAGCACAAACTTCTCTATAAACTCTATTAATCCGTAAAACAACCTCATCTCTATAATTTAGATGACAAATATATGTTTTTTCGACGCAGATGAAATATGATTTAGTATGATTAAAATTTTTTAACCCTTTCTATCCAGATAATCAATATCTAATAGATAAATACAAATTCCCCATAATGACATAATTTTCAGATTGGACATACTTCTACTTCCTGTTAATTATGATAACTGTGTAATTTTATGAGTTCTTTAGATTATAAACGTTCATAAAAATACCTCAAACTAAAAAGGACTTCCGCTACGAAAAGTCCTTCTTCTTCTTCTCTTTACCGAAGCTTACTTTCTTCTCCAAATGCTCAATTGAGCAATAGTATGTTGGTATTTACGAGCGGTTTCACGAATCACAAATGGAAGATCTTTAGGCTCTTCTACCAATTCGAAATTCGCAGATAGAAGCTCTTTCAAACCATCAAATGTGGTATAAGGCTCGCCATCTTTTCTGTAGCCTCCTACCCAATTCTCAAAATCGGTAAACTCTTCCAGCCAGGTGTAAGGTGAAGTTAACACCAACAATCCTCTCGTATTCACTCGAGTATGAATCTCTTTTAAAAACTTAAGTGGATCATATAATCGATCAATCAGATTACTGCCAAAAACCAAATCGTAACCCGTAAAAAAGGGCTTCAGGTTACAGGCATCTCCCTGGAAAAACTCAACCTTATTGCTATCATCATCCAAACCAAAATCAGTCAATTTTATCTCTTGAAAAGTATCTAATTTTCCTTCCTCAATTCTTGAATAATTGAGTTTACCACTCTCTTTCAACTGAGTACCGATGCGAATAAAACGTGCTGAGAAATCCAAGCCGGTCACCTTATCAAAGTATTTAGCTAATTCAAAGCTCATTCGGCCTGTGGCACAACCCAAATCGAGAGCTGCTCCCTTATTTATAAGATTAAAATGTTTCTTAATCAAACTCATACAAGCCGTAGAATAATTCTCTACGCCAAAATAAGATGATCCATACTGAAACTCACAATATTGAGAAACCAAATCGTCACTCTCGTAATAATCATCCTTAATCACCAACTCTTCTTCAGATTCGATATAACGAAATCCTGCATGCTGAAAGAAATGGCGACGAAAAGCGTAACGAGAATCCTTAATAGCCAAATTCCCTGTCGATATCCAGGACCCGCCTTTTATCAGGTTGTGACGAGCGTCAAAAGTTGGAGTTGAGAAATCATCGTAATACGGATGAATTTCAAAACCATTTAATGCAGAAATAGGCATCTCGGTCCATTGCCACACATTACCTATAACATCGTACAAGCCATTAATCTCAAATTTATCCACAGGACATGATGATGCATAATGTTCCAAATTAATATTTCCGGGTGCTATATCCCAATATGGCTGATCAGGAATATTTATCGAATTGTACATCAGATAATACTCAGCCTCGGTTGGCATTCTCAATTTCTTCCCCGTCATCTGAGATTTCCAATTACAAAAGGCTTTTGCTTCCAAATAATTTACCTCCACCGGCCAATTCCATGGCATCTCAATTTCCTGCAACATACAGCGAAGTTTCCATGCATTCCCATTCTTTACCCAGAACACAGGATATTCACAGCTTTTATATTGCACCCAATTCCAGCCTTCTTCTGTCCACCATGCCTGATTTTTATAACCTTCATCATCTACAAAGGCCTTATATTCCTCGTTCGACACTATATACTTAGATGCTGAAAATCCATTGATCTCGGACACCAAATTCCCAAACTCATTATCCCAACCGTACAAAGCATTATTGCGCTCTTTACCTAGGTGTACCGTACCTGATTTAATCTTTAATAATTCATTTTCCGGAGCACTTCCTGCTTCAGTACAAATTTGGAAAAGCAGGTTGGTTTGTAGTTTATCAATAGGTAATTGTCGAATGAGAACCGATGAAGTTTCTATATGAATACGCTGATGCTCTATACCCATCAGAATCACCCAGAAAGGCTCATTCCAGTTAATCGGCATATTCAATGGGAGCTCAATTATTAAGTTTTCCACCATAGTCCTCACCTCTTTTCTATACTTACGAACTTCGGAAACTAATGGCCAATCATAATGCGCCTCGTTCAAATCATCCCAAGACATTTCATCAACACCTACGGCAAATATCGATTCAAAATGTGGATTGATTCTTTCATTAATCAAGCCAGCTAATATCAACTTATTAACAAAGAAAGTAGCTGTATGCCCAATATAAAAAATGAGTGGATGACGAAGCGGGTCAGCTCGCATATAAAACACATCATCCGATTTCAAAGAATCGTACAAACGATCGTCTAACTCCCAACTTGCCAAAAAATATTTTAATATCTCTTCCCTTTTGGCTTCAGGCCGGCCCTCATTTAAAATTGGTGTTTTAGTTATCAGTATATTTTGATAAGAATTTGAACCAATGACATTTTTCATTATAAACGCTTTAGTTTCAACTAATTTTCTAATCTCATGAAGTTAATATTTTTTTGTTGCATGCTCATTAAAGACTAAACCAATTTATCATTTTTTTTGTAATGCAAAATCAAAAATTATCAGAGCAAAAGCAGATTCGTTAAATATTTGTTAAAACTTAACAAAAGCCCCAACAATGCAATTAAAGACAATTTTATATGATAATTTTGGCTTCAGCAATAAAATAGACTAAACCTTTTACACTTTCGTGTGTCTAAGCACACGTTACGATATACGATAAATCCCAATCAAGATTTTATTTCATATAAAAATACAACCTACTAAAGAATTCGACAACTGAAGAACTGAACTACAGGACTTCGTAAAACAAGGACTTTAAACATGAAGAGAACACTATTATTATTGATTTTCGCAATGCTGATTAACTTGACTCAGGCTATGAAGCCCGTACCAAACTCAAAAGGGGCAATGGGTGGTACAATTAAAGGTATTGTGAAAGATAAAGACATGAAAACAGTCGTAGAATACGCCACCGTTTCCGTATTTACAATGGTCGATTCTAGCTTAATAAATGGGACCATAACCAATAGCAAGGGTGAATTTGAATTAAAACAACTCAAACCTGGCAACTACTATGTTGAGGTTTCATTCATTGGTTACAATAAAAAAACCATTCGAAACATTCCCATCAATCGCAAGCATAAAATTGCTGATTTGAAGGAAATACTCATTTATCAGGCAAGTGAAGCTTTAGGTGAGGTCATGGTCAACGCAGAACGTTTACCCGTGCAGTATCAAATTGATAAAAAAGTCATACCTGTGAGCAGACAACTAACAACTGCCAGCGGGAATGCCGTGGATGTATTGGAAAGTGTGCCATCAATCAATGTTGATATTGAAGGTAATGTTAGCCTGCGAGGCAGCAGTAACTTTACGGTTCTCGTTGATGGGCGCCCATCTATCCTGGACGCAGCTGATATTTTAACTCAAATGCCATCAAGTGTCATCGATAATATCGAAATCATCACCAACCCTTCTGCCAAATACGACCCTGAAGGTTCATCAGGAATTATAAATATTATCACCAAAAAAGGTAAACTAAAAGGAACCAGTGGTGTTGTTAACCTTAACATTGGTACATTTAACAACAGAGGTGCTGACTTTCTGGTCAACCTACGCAAAAACAAATTCAATTTCCATTTTGGAATGGATTACAGCAACCGTAATTTTTCTGGCGATCGTGAAAGTGAAAATAGGATTACCAGTGTTAACGACCAAACGAATGTTAAGACCACAAACTATTTTCTCTCTAATGGTGAAACAGATAGAGAGCGCGTGGGCTATGGTGTTCGAACTGGTTTCGATTATGAAATTAATGAACAAAATATTATAACGCTGGGGTTACGCTATGGCGGAAGAAAAATGGATATGGGATCAGAGCTTGACTATACTGATTATTTCACCATTGATGGAGGTGCTCCTAGTACGAAAGAACATTATAAAAGTACAGACAATTGGAATCGTGAGATGGAATTCTATAATACCAATTTCAGTTACCTTCGTAAGTTTAAAGGAAAAGGTCACCAGCTGTTAACTCAGATTAACTATTCTTACCGTGATGGTGATGAAAAATCGAAGACAGAGCGTAAACAAAACGGAAGTATTGTAGATGGCAAAGAAGCAACAGAAAAAGGACCTGGTTCTCACCTGGATCTCCGTGCTGATTACACCCTTCCATTGGGAGGTAAGAGCAAGTTTGAAGCAGGATATCAAGCAAAGCTTCGTCAGAGTGAAGACATTACCACACAATCCGACTATGTATATGTCGATGTAAATGAATATGGTTACGTTTTACAGCCAGAATTTGGACACGAAGTCGATTATAAAAAAAATGTACACGGCGTTTATGCCCTATATGCTGATCAAGTAGGTAAGCTTGGCTATCAACTTGGATTAAGAAGTGAGTATACGGATAGAGAAATAAAATTCAAAGGTGAAACTGAAAGCTTTACAATTAATCGTTGGGATTTCTTTCCTACTATTCACACACAAGTTGATCTAAAGGAAGGGAATCAATTAATGGCCAGCTACACTCGACGCATTCAGCGCCCACGAGGTTGGAACCTTGAACCTTTCATTACCTGGAGTGATGCCTATAATGTTAGAAAAGGTAATCCTAATTTAAAACCTGAGTATATCGATTCATACGAATTGGGGTATCAGAAACGCATTGACGAACAATCAATCTCTTTTGAGACTTATTACCGTGTCACTCACAATGTCATGGAGCGCATCCGATCAGTTTACCAGGAAAACGTGATGCTATCAACCACTGAAAACGTCGGAACAGATTACTCGTTAGGAATAGAAACCATGCTAAATTTAAGTTTTGCCAAATGGTTTAAAAATGACCTAATTGGTAATGTGTATCACTACAAAGAAAAAGGAGATTACACAACTTACGATAGCGAAGATGTAGCCCATATTCAAGATTTCTCAACAGAAAGTTTAAACTGGAGCCTTAGAAACAATTCAACTTTCATGTTCAACAAAACAACTCGCTTTCAAGTAAATGTGATGTATCATTCTGCCAGCAAAAAAGCCCAGGGGGAACGTAAAGGCTTTATGACAGCTAATTTAGGACTGAAAAAAGAATTCATGCAACGTAAGTTGTCTGCAACATTGCAGGTTCGTAATATATTGAATACGGCTAAACATGAAAATATTAGCGAAGGTCCAGATTTTTACAACTACTCTAAGTTCGATATGCAGTGGCCAAGTATCAAACTAAATCTGAGCTATAAGATTAATAATTATAAAAAGAAACGTGGTGCCAGAGGTGAAAATGGCGACATGGAAGAGTTCGAAATGTAGTATCGAATCTGCAACAATACAAAAGAGGTGTTTTTAGGAATACCTCTTTTTTTTTATACAAGTCAGCTTACATTTTTGATTTCACGAATAACTTAACAGCTTTAATTCTGAATACAAAGCCCAAACCAAACAAAACACCATAAATCAACCAAGACTGATCAAGAATAATCAAATGCAATATTACAAGTAGAACTGCCAGATAGACCCATCGGTGTATAATTTTCCATCGGCGTTTTAACAATTTCATAGCCCTTTTACTGGAAGTGAGTGTCAGGCTCAGAATAATGATAAAAGCTGCAAAACCAGCAACAAGCTCAGGCCTGGTAAAAATTTGTAAAATCCCTTCTGAATATACAAAAACAAATACATGTAGTGTTGTGAAAAGACCTGTGGTGATACCGATGGATTGACGAAAATATAAGGGAAAACTACGACCAATAATTAAACTGACAGGCGACATTAAGAACGCGGCCAAAAGAAAACGCACAGCCCATAAACCCGTCAGACCCGTAACATATTCGATTCCGGGAATAAAATCACGATCTAGCCGATCAGCTTCCTCATCGGAAAGCTCTAAATCAACAAAACTAAGCCACTCTCCTTCTACCTGGGAGAACTCAATTTCTACAAACTGTGTCAGTCTATATAAAACCAATATCACAACAATGATAATGGGTCCAATGGCCAGGTAAGGTTTTTTCAAAAACATATAACAACTCATTAATACGATTTAGCACAAGTACCATAGGCGGTCCAAGATGCTTACCAATACAAAACAAGATAAAAAAGTCTTAATTCATGGCATAAGTCTGAGAAAATACCTACATGTAGGTATAAAAAAAGAGCCCTAATCTTTTGATTAAGGCTCTTATGTATATTTCATGATGATTTCTTACATACCCAAATTACGGTTTTTGTTTATTTCATCCTGTAATTTTCTTGCCAACTTTTGCTCACGTACAAGAGCATTTTTTCTATGCGCATCAAATTCTTCTCTAACCTCATCCAACCTAACTTGAGTTTCTTTCGTTACCGAATTACTTCTTTTAAACAACAGAAAGAAGAAACCAGTTAACAGCAATAAACCACCAATCAAACTCCATATGAATAGATTATAGCTTGCCTTCGACATTTGAATTCCTAAAAACGACATACTATCTTTTTCGGTTTGAATTAGAGTCAAAGCATCTTTTTTCTCATTCAACTCCAACTCAAGAGATTTGATCGTATTATCTCTTTGCTCAACTAATTTCTCTGAATCAAGAAAATTTTGTCTAATGGCACTTAAACTGTCAACAAAACCCGATTCAAACTTCTTCAACCACGCAATCTCAATTACCTTATAAGTCTTCCATCTGGAAGATTTGTCCATCATAAATTCAAACTGCTCTTTTATAGGAGCATCTTTAATATAGGCTCTTGGCTTAACAACAGTCTGTGTCTTTTGGGTCGTTCCTTCTTGTTTCGTTTGAGTTTGAGCTGTTTCATTAGTTTGAGCTGTAAGAGCGAACGCGAAGAATAAAATTAAGGCTAGTGTCGAAAAAAATTTTGTTGTTTTCATCAGAAATCTTTAAATGTGGAAAAGTTGTATGCACAAAGAAAATAAAAATATATCGATTCTTTATCTAATCAAAAATCTTTTTTTCATCAAAAACTAGAAATATCCTTTAAGATACAAAATAAATTATAAAACATTCAAAAAAGCTCTCCTGTTCACTTCGGAATTAATTGATTCAAACCACATTAAATCTAACATCAAGCAATCAGTAAAAACCAACAAATACATACAAACCAGAAACATCCAACACATACTTTATTAATAAAAAACACAAAATCAGAATCTTTATCATCAGAAACAAAATTAAAGTACAATGGGATAATTTAGATTACAAACAAGAAGGTTTCAAATATTCATACACCACAAAAAAACAATCATTCGTCAAAACAAACAAATGCATCACAATAATATTTTTTTTGCATTAACAGGAATCTAAATTTCATCTTCATTGGAAAATATCTTAATCTATCTTTCTATCATTTATCAGATGATCTGTATCATATTCAGATGGATAATTCAAACAAGTTGATATTATCATATAATCAGCTATATTTGAATTATGAACCTTATTCGCATCTCCATTATATGCTTCAGCCTAATCGTTAGTCCACTCTTCATCTCGTGTAAACCTGAGAAAAAAGCTGAGAGCCTAAACATTTTTGCAGCCGCAAGTTTACAAGATGTTTTAAGTAAAACGGCTGAGATTTACAAAAAGAAAAAGGGAATCGATTTAAGCTTAAATTTCGCTTCCTCAGGCATATTAGCTCGACAAATAGAACAAGGTGCTGAGGTTGACTTTTTTTTCTCCGCAAACCACGATTGGATAGACTACATTACAAAGAAGGGATTACTACTATCTTCATCCAAACTCAACTTAGCTCAAAATAAAATGGCTTTAATTGTGCCTGCGGAGAGTCAACTAAACGATTTGAAAAACTTAAAGCCTGAACAAATAATATCTCTTTTCCATGGTCGAGTAGCCATTGGTGATCCGCATCATGTACCAGCAGGAAAATATGCCAAAGAGATTCTGACACATCATAAACTATGGGGAACTCTCAAATCCAGAATATTACCTTGCAAAAATGCCAGAGAAACACTGCTTATGGTTGAAATGGGTGAAGCGGAATTGGGAATTGTTTATCTTTCGGATGCTAAAAAATCGAAAAAAGTTCGCTGCATTTATGAATTTGAAGAGTCTGACACCTCTTCCATTCTTTACTATTCAGCTCATCGTAAAAAGCCCAACTCTAAGATTCTGGATTTTCAGAATTTTCTAAAACAGGCTGACTCTAAACGAATTTGGAAAGATTATGCTTTTATTGTCCATGACTAACTTCCTAGAATTAACGAGCACAGAATGGGAAGCTATTTCTCTTTCGCTCCAGGTTGCTTTTTGGAGCGCATTGCTCTGTCTGCCTTTTGCTATATTTACGGGATGGTTTTTAGCGAGACGGCAATTCAGAGCCAAGTTTCTATTTGAGGGCTTCGTCAATTTACCCTTGGTACTTCCTCCAGTGGCAACCGGATTTATCTTACTTCTACTCTTAGGTCGAAACGGACTCATAGGCCAATTCCTTAATGAAATGTTTGGGATTAAAATTGCATTCTCTTATTATGCTGCTGTCATAGCATCTATGATTGTTGCATTCCCCTTAAGTGTACGTAGCATGCGTTTATCTATAGAGATGATTGATCCTGCGTTCGAAGAAGCTGCCAGAACCTTAGGGGCTAATCGCTGGCAAAGCTTTTTAAGAATCACCTTACCATTAGCACTTCCAGGTATAATTTCTGGTTTTATTTTAGCCTTTGCCCGCTCACTCGGTGAGTTTGGAGCAACCATCATCTTTGCAGGTAATATTGCCGGCGAAACTCAAACCCTACCCTTAGCTTTATATTCGGCAATACAGATTCCAGGGCAGGAAACGACTGCTTTTCGCCTACTGATCATAGCCGTTTTATTTTCATTCATTGCTATGGCTGGATCCGAATTATTAGTTAAAAATCTACATCATCGCAAACATAAAGCATGAAAGCACTTTCTATAGATATTAAATGGTCCAGAGATAATTTCAAACTATATATGCAAACTGATTTCTCAGATGGAATCACAGGTATCTTTGGTGCTTCAGGATCTGGAAAGTCAAGTCTTTTACAACTGATAGCAGGCTTGGAAAAGTTAGATGAAGGACAAATTACTATTGGTGATGATATTCTTGACAATAGTAAAACAAAACAATTCACTGCATCTCACAAAAGACGAATAGGCTATGTCTTTCAAGAAGGACGCCTATTCCCCCATATGAATGTCCGTCAAAACCTGCTTTTTGCAACCAAATATACTAAAGCAAGCCAGCAACAATTCAGGCTCAATGAAATTGTTGAACTATTGGAAATAAAACCTCTCTTAAATAAATTACCTAAACAGTTATCTGGTGGTGAGAAACAACGTGTTGCGATTGGACGCAGTCTCCTATCGTCTCCACGCCTTTTATTAATGGATGAACCTTTTTCAGCTTTAGACATATCCTTACGTCGACAAATCATTCCGTTTCTTATAAAAATTAATCAGAAATTACAACTCCCAATCCTAATCGTCAGTCACGACCTACCCGACCTTTTAAGTCTTAGTCAGACACTTTTGCTTGTTAAGGATGGACAAATTTTAGCACAGGGTAAGTATTTTGAATTGGTTGAAAAAGATTTACTAATCGATATCATGGAAGAATCAGGCTTGACAAATATGATTCCATTTAAAATTGAACATATCGATATCAACTATTTTGAACTGAGTAAAAAAACAAATAAAGGACAGATAAACATTAAACGAAACAAGCAATTGCAACACTTCGAAATAGACGATGAAATTCACGTTTCTATTCGTCCCGAAGATATTGCAATAGCTCTGCATCAAATAGAAGATGTCTCAATTCGAAATCAACTTGAAGGAACCATCTTACAGATTATCAAACATGGTAACCAAACCTACTGTCTTGTGGATGTTGGATTCAAACTTCTGGTAACAATCACCGAAACCTCGAGGCGTTCTCTCAAATTAACTCAAGGTGCAACGGTATGGTGTCTATTTAAATCTATGGCTATGAAAGTGAATATTTAATCGATAACACAGCCTACATACAGACTAACAAATATAATTTTTGACTTTAAAATAAATCAGACAAGCAGATCTTTATTAAAAAATAATTCATAGATTTGTCCTAGAATTTATTTTCAATGAAAGGTTATAAAGGTCATATATCAACAAAGTTTACATCTCAAGCTCCTATTGAGATGAATGATAATGCACCTAATTCTTTGACCTCTTTCAACCCAAACATCTCTTTTACAACCTGCAGCATGAATTGTTGTTGCTGTTGTTGTACCCCTTGTTGCTAGTCTATAAAACGCATTTGTTTTATAGACTCACAATTTAAATGGGCAGGTTTCCTGCACCCCAAATTTTCCTTTTCAAATTATAATTTATAATCATCCAAGAATGAATTACCTAACAAAAGTTATGGAAGAACTCCAGGCTTCACGCGAAATCAACGAACTTGATCTTCCCAGTAGAGACCTAACTCAAACCTTTGTTGAAGAAGCCATGAACACTTTATTTCCTATTAGTGCACGTCGCTCCAAAAGCCACTGCGCTCAAGAGGCACTTCTAGTGCAGTTAGAAACGCACTTAAAATTACTACTCCTACCTGTTAAAGAAGAACTCAACAAACCAATTGATAATCTGTCTAAACAGTTTATGCTAAACCTACCAAAGGTGTACAAAGCACTTTTATTGGATGCACAAGCCATTCAGGATTTCGATCCTGCAGCCAGAACACTTGGTGAGGTTATTGTCTCCTATCCTGGTTTTTTTGCCATTATGGTTTATCGACTGAGCCATGAACTCTATCTGGCCAACATCCCAATAATTCCCAGATTGATGAGTGAATATGCCCACTCTAAAACGGGTATAGACATTCATCCTGGTGCTCAAATTGGTGAATCATTTTTTATTGACCATGGAACAGGTGTTGTCATAGGTGAAACAGCCATTATCAAAAATAAGGTTAAAATTTATCAAGGGGTAACTCTGGGTGCCCTACAAGTGAAAAAGAGCTTAGCCAAAAAGAAGCGTCACCCAACTGTTGAAGACAATGTAATTATTTATTCAAATGCCACCATCCTTGGAGGTGAAACCATTATTGGACGAAATAGTGTCATTGGTGGTAATGTTTGGCTAACTTCAAGTGTCGACTCCAATTCATTAGCTTTTCATAGTCACGAAATTAAGGTCAGATCAAGTATCAATGAAAACAATATCATTGACTTTCAAATATAGAATTATATAAAACAATCTTATAAATATATTATCATGAAACTAGATAACATTTTAGAAAACATTGGACAAACTCCGGTCGTAAAAATCAACAAAATTCTTGGTCAAAAAACTAAGGTCTGGATGAAGTTAGAACGTAATAATCCAGGAGGGAGTATTAAAGATCGAATTGCACTCTCTATGATTGAACAAGCCGAAAAAGATGGCATTTTAAAACCAGGTGCCATCATCATTGAGCCTACATCAGGAAATACAGGTGTTGGCTTGGCAATGGTAGCGGCAGTAAAAGGATACACTCTAATTCTGGTTATGCCGGAATCAATGTCTCTTGAGCGTAGAAGGTTAATGTCGGCATTTGGCGCTGAATTTATTTTGACCCCCCGGGAAAAGGGGATGAAAGGTGCCATAGAGGAAGCCGAAAAACAGATCAAAGCCACTCCAAACAGCTGGATGCCGTCTCAGTTTGATAATGAGGCTAATGTCGAAATCCATAGACAAACAACTGCTAAGGAAATAATTGCTGATTTCCCTGATGGCATTGACTATCTGGTTACAGGAGTTGGAACAGGTGGCCATATTACAGGAGTTGGTGAGATTCTTAAAGCAACATTCCCTAAACTGAAAGTTTTCGCTGTAGAACCAGAAGCTTCCCCTGTCATTAGTGGCGGAGCACCCGGGCCACATCCACTTCAAGGGATTGGTGCTGGTTTTATTCCGGCAAACCTTAATGAATCTGTTCTTGATGGTGTTATTAAAGTAAGTCAAGAAGAGGCATTCTCTATGGTTCAATCTTTAGCTAAAGAAGAAGGCATCCTGGCAGGAATATCAACAGGTGCATCTCTTGCTGCTGTTAACAAGAAAAAAGAAGAATTTGGCTCAGAAGCAAAAATACTAACATTCAATTATGATACCGGGGAACGTTATCTCTCAACGGAAGGATTATTCAAATAGATAAAAACACAAAAGCTATCGAAGGACTTTTTCTTCGATAACTTTTAGTTTTGATGCAGAAATATCAAATCCAAGAACTTCTAATGAAATATCAAAATTGGCATATGTGTTTTTACAAATAGCTTACGCGACATTTGTCCAAAAAACAGCCGTTCAAGCAGATTATGCTTTCTTGCCATAATAGCAATCATTCCTATATCATTCTCGTTCACATACTTTTCAATACCCTTCATTTTATCTTCCATTGTACAAACCTGACAATGAACCGTATCATCTCCTAGTGAGCGTTTTAAATACTTCCTTAATATTCCCATTCGGTGCTCCTCAAGAGGATGCTCCTCGTCTTCATTTTCGAAATGTACACAATGTATATTCATAAAGAAAGGCTCCGTTATGTATTTCAAGGTCGCAATTGCTCTAAAATCTGCTTTATCAAAATCGGTTGCGTACATCACCTCTTTGATCTTATCCAGATCCGGATTCTCACCTCTATCAGATAAAATTAGCATTGGCACTTCAATATTATCTATAATTGATGAAACCACTGAACCAAGAAGGTTTGATGTCCCAGCCGTTTCTCCACGAGATCCCATAACCAATAAATCTGGCTTGTAATCTTTAGTCATGCTTATAATTTCAGAACTGGCAATTCCTCCAGATAAAGCAATATCAATTTCGACCCCCTCAACCTTATCCTTTTTAACTCGTGCTTTTAAATAGTCTTTTAGCTCATCAATCTTCTTTTTAGCATTCTTTTCTACCTCCGCCAAAACCTCAACCACTGTGGCATTATAGGTATAACTATCAGAAAATGGCACTGTTTCAATAGCTGAGGCAAAATAAGTATGGAACAAAAGAATATCCGCATGAAACTTAACCGCTAAATTGTAGGCATAATCACAGATTCGGGGCGTAGTATCCGAGAAGTCAACCGGAACCATAATACGGTTGAGTTCCATTATTGGTGCTGTGACTAATTTATCTTCATCTTTTTCAACATAGCTCAGTTTAAAATCCTCAATTACTTTTAAAGCCTTAATCAAATCTTCTTCACGAATGCGAACCTTCACACCACCACCTATGGCTGATTGTAATAGATTAATATTCTTCAAGAAACACTCAACTCCTTCTGATTCTAGGCACCCTTTTAATAATTCTGCCCGAGAATAGCTATAAGTTGCTAAAGTTATAATCCTGTCTTTCATAGGTGTCGATTTTAAATGGTTAAAACTTAAATACAACTATCTTTACGACTTTGAATAATGGAAGCATTCACAACAAAACAAACTGTGTGTTAGCGACTAAACTCAAGCTTATCAATAAATTCAATCGTTGATTATGATATCATTAAGTTCACTATACAATTTAATGAAAAATAAGCTAGGCTCAAAAAAAATATTCCGCCCCAAAAAAGAAAATAAATGGGTTATAAAACTTAAGCTTCCGAGGGATTTGAATATTAAAAAAAGATTGATTACTTTTGCGGCTTAGTAAAACTATTAATAATTAGTTTATTAATTAAACATTTTTAAATTATGTTGAATCATTACGAGACCGTTTTCATTGTAACTCCCGTTTTATCTGAAGCTCAGGTAAAGGAAGCGGCAGAAAAATTCAAGGCTCTTATCATCGAGAATGGTGGCAAGATCACAAATGAAGAGAATTGGGGACTGCGCAAATTGGCTTATCCTATTCAGAAGAAAAGCACTGGTTTTTACCAATTGCTTCAATTTGAAGCTCCAGGCGAAACTATCGAGAAATTGGAACTTAACTACAGACGTGACGAGAAAATCATCCGTTTCTTAACTTTCAAACTTGATAAATACGCATACGAGTATTCAATTAAAAGAAAAGGAAACCTTAAAGCATCTAAAGAGGAGAAATAGTCATGGCACAAAATCAATCAGAAATCAGATATTTGACTCCCCCAACGGTAGAGATCAAAAAGAAAAAGTACTGTCGTTTCAAGAAGAACAAGATTAAATTCATCGATTATAAAGATCCTGAATTTTTGAAGAAGTTCTTGAACGAACAAGGAAAGATTTTACCACGTCGTATCACTGGTACTTCTTTAAAATATCAAAGAAAGGTAGCTACTGCAGTTAAACGTGCTCGTCACTTAGCTCTTCTACCTTACGTAACTGACATGATGAAATAATCTTTTAAAGAAGGAGGAAACGAAATGGAAGTCATCTTAAAACAAGATATCCATACTTTAGGGTATAAAAACGATATCGTAACTGTTAAGAATGGTTACGGAAGAAATTACTTGATTCCTACTGGTGCTGCAATTTTAGCGACTGAGTCTGCTAGAAAAATGCACGCTGAGAACATGAGACAAAGTGCTCATAAGCAGGAAAAAATCAAAAACGAAGCTCTTGAGCTTGCTAAAAAACTTGAAGCTGTTACAATTACTTTAGGTGCTAAAACTAGTACTACAGGTAAGATTTTCGGTTCTGTAAACAACATTCAAATCGCTGAGGCTCTTGCAGCTCAAGGATTTGAAATTGACAGAAAAGTTATCGCAATTAAAGATGCTGTTAAAGAAATCGGTAAATATACTGCTTCAGTAAAGCTTCATAAAGAAGTGAAAGTAGATATCGCTTTCGAAGTTGTTTCAGAGTAATCTGAATACAGCTCAATTAATTTAAGTTAAGACACAACTTAAATCTTTTCAAACAAACATATAAAAACCACTCCTTTTTCCGGGAGTGGTTTTTTAATTTCCCCCCTTCGGTCTCTATTTTCAAGAGGCCTTCTTAAAGAATACGCCATTCTTTACAGTTCATGACAGATATTCGACAATTGATGTCATTCGCTTTTTTATTCTTCTTAGTTTTCCTGAATATTGTACTTAGAAAAAGTGATCGGATTAAAGTTTCAACAGGATCACAATGACATTATTGAAAATCATAAAATAAAAAGCATATGAAAGCTCTATTTAAAATCACGATCCTACTCGTCTTAATTCTATCTTCATTGATGAATCAAGTACAAGCAAGCTCTATAAGCTCCGAAAAGGATATCACAAATCGTGAAAGATCTAGTTGGAAAGCTGAGAATATTAAAGTTTCATCCCATGGTGAAATTGAATTTAATAAAGACTACACCGATGTTTTAAACATTAGCGATAATGGCTACCTAAAAATCAGCATGGTTAGTTTCGGTATGAAACGTAAACTTTACTTTCGTTCTGATAATGGGCATTTAGACCGCTTATATTTTGAAGGCAATAAGCAGGTTAAATTTGAGCCCAAAGGTCGTGAATGGATGCAAGAAGTACTACCTCAAGTTGTTCGCAATTCTGGTTTAGACCTGGAAAACCGTGTCAATAAAATTTATAATAAAGGTGGTGTCGATGCCTTTCTCGAGGAATTAGGTGAGACTGATAGTGACTATTTTAAATCACGCATGGTGCATTATCTTTTGGATAATAACGAATTAAACAAAAAAGAGAAAGAAAAACTTTTAAAGGAATTCCCGGCTAATATTGATTCTGATTATGAGCTTTCTCAAATCTTTAAAAAGCACAATTCAATCTTTATTGATGACAGCACACTGTCATTGGAGTTTTTTAATAGTCTTGACAAAGTTTCATCTGACTACGAGTTGTCTCAGATTTTAAATTCGGTTTTCAAGAATAATAAATTGAACGAAACAAATTTTGAATTCTTTATTTCGGCCATGAATAATATTGATTCTGATTACGAAAAATCAAATTTAATTAAGCTGGCTATTTCCGAAGGAAAAAATTCAAATATTAAACTGGATCTGATTCTAAATAACCTGGATGATATTGACTCTGACTATGAAAAAGGAATTATCATCAAAACCGTTATCAATGAGGAGTTATTTGATCTTGGCAATATTGATAAAATAATTGAACTAAGTCGTGATATTTCTTCCGATTACGAGCATACTCAAATTATAAAAAACATGATTAAGCATGAGATGATTACCCCTCAAAACAAAGATAAGTTCAAAGAAATGATGGATGATATCTCTTCTGAATATTCTTATAAAGAGATTTTAATGGACTTTATGGAGTATGATAAGCTTGGTGAAGATAATTTTGACTTTTTAATGGAAGCTTCAGAAAAAATTTCATCCTCATACGAATTGAGCCAATTATATAAGATGATGTTGAATAAGGATGGTTTAAGTACGAAACAACAGATAACTCTCATTGAAAAAGCAAGCCATATCAGTTCAGATTACGAATACGCTTCATTTCTTCTTGAAGCCACAAGAAAACTGGATTTGGATAATGAGAAAATTCAAAATGCCTTGATTGATGCCACTCAAAAAATAGATTCTGAATATGATTATGGCAAAATTATGAAGGCTATCTATTCCCATAAAAAAAACTAAATATTCTTAATTATATTTTTCTAGTTAGCTGATATTTCATGACTTAACCATCACATATTGTTGAGTCATGAAATTTCTAATTATAATTAGCTTTTAATTAGATCTCAATTCGTAACTTCAAGTATTCCAAATTCTTTCATCACTATGTCGCAATATTTGCGTTTTATCGTCATAAGTCCTGTTTTCGGAATACTTAGCTATATGCTAAGTTATTATAGTCAAATTGGTGAATTACCTTCTCTTCAAAAGGAATTCCTACTCTATCTGACTTCCGCCTCTTTTGGTCTTTTAGCCGGCTTCTCGGCCATGGGCATAGGTAAACTTCTTAACCAATTTGTGAGTTGGAAAAAGAAACACAGCTTACGTTTTCTGCTTCAGTGTCTCACTCTTTTTATGGCTGGTTGCATTCTTATCGTTTGCTACCTCGAGTTTTTTGATATGATACTAGGAAGCCAAATGACCTATGAGAAATTTTGGTTAGAGTATAAAGATGAATTCTTAAAAGCCTTACTTATTCTTTTCATTTTTGTCTTTATCTATACGATTCTCGATTTTATGATTTTCTCTTTTAACTACCTTAAAAAAGAAGAGATTCGATCTGTAGAGATGATAAATAATCAAATGAATTTGCAGTTTAAGGCCTTGAAATCTCAACTAAACCCGCACTTCCTCTTCAATTCACTCAACACAATTTCATCTCTGCTTTATAAAGACCCGGAGCAAGCAGAAGTATTTATTCGAAAATTTGCTGAGAGTTACCGTTTTATTCTCGATCAAAACGATAAAGCCCTTATTCCTCTTGAAAAAGAACTTGCCTTCGTAGAAGCTTACAACTATATATTAAGAATGCGCTTCCAGGATTCATACAAACTTAATATCGATTTACCTGAGCTTGTGCGCAACAGCTTTGTTCCCCCACTGAGCATACAAATGCTGGTTGAAAATGCCATTAAACACAATATGATTTCCAAAACATCACCCTTGGAAGTGAAATTAATATGTGAGGATAATTACCTGCATGTTAGCAATAACATTAACCCTTTGCGAGAACAAGCAGAGTCATTTCAAATTGGGATTGAAAACATTAAGAAACGATATGCCTTTTTCACAAATGAGAATATCAAACTTGAAAAAACAGATTTTTTTACGGTTAGTTTACCCCTGATTACTAAAAACATAAGATACATGAACTAGTAAAACGCTAAAAGTAATTAGAACATCAGAACCGATCTAGCCATATAAATTACATAATGAAAACGAAATATCTCAACCAATCTCTATATCGAATATTCGCTCCTCTGGTGGCCGGGCTCTTTGTCTACATGCTTATTCTGCTGTTATTTGACCGACTATCCGAAATTGTCAATAATTTTCAACCCGATGAATTAGTCTTTCTTGTTTTAGTCAATTACATATTATTTGAGACTTATAGGCTTTGGATCAATTCTTTTGAAAATTCCAAACGGTTTACCTCCAATAACTGGATAAAAAGAAGCCTTTTGTTTTCGGGTAGTTTTATCATTACAATCACTGAGGTTACAGTTTGTCTTTGGCTCTATTTCAATTATTATATAGGAATTAGCAGTTTTGGATCACAACTTATATCCCTACTTATTGTTTTCATTCTCGTTGGTATTCTCTTTCATCTTTTTTATATCAGTATTACATTTCTCGATAAACAAAACGCCCTCCTCCTAAAGAAGGAAGAAGCCAATCGAAAGAATATAAAATATGAGCTTGAAGTTTTTAGAAATAAGATTAATCCCGATTTTCTATACAATTCCCTTGAAGGTATTATCTCTTTAATCCGCAAAGAAAAAGTGGATCAAGCTGAGAAGCATATCGATTATTTAGCCTTATTCTATCGTCGGATTTTAGGGAATCGTTACTCAGAAATTATCAGTCTTGAAGATGAAATCAAAAAAATTGAACATTATCTTGAAATCCAGAACTATTTGTACGCCGGAAATCTAAGTTTAGAGTGGAATTTAAATACAGATGCAAAGGAAATCATGATTGTTCCCAATACCGTTCTCCAAGCCATAAACCTGATTGAACAAACACAACTGGTTAATTCCAACACGAAACTGAACATTAAAATTGAGGATGACAAGACCTATATCCGTTTTATATTTAAATCTTCAGCCAGATTAAAAAGGGCTATAAAACCTAAAACACTACTCAATAGTATTAATCATAGTATTAGTTTTTATAGTAACTTTAAAGCAACTTGTGTTGAAGATGACAACATTAGCTTGGTCAAAATCCCCAAAATTGAATTGGAGTACAATTAAACAAAAACAATAGAACAAACATTAATCTAACGATCTCTTTGCAGAGAATATATAAAGTAATACGCAGCATGAAAGTCATAATTATTGAAGACGAAGTTTTAGCCGCTGAAAAACTTGAACGCTTAATCAAGAAATACGACTCCAAAATTGAAATAATTGAACGTTTCGATTCTGTGACCGAATCGAGTATTTGGTTGGGTAATCCAGACAATAAAATCGACCTTATCTTTCTTGATATCCATTTGGTTGATGGTTTAAGTTTCGAAATTTTCAATCGTGTTCAAGTTCATACCCCCATCATATTCACAACAGCTTATAACGAATATGCCCTGAATGCTTTCAAATTAAACAGCATCGACTATCTACTAAAACCAGTTAGTTTCGACGACTTGTTCACCAGCATGAAAAAATTAGAAAATATGCGAGCTTCACTTTCTGCGGAGCCTAATCTCAGAAGTTTCGAAAACCTAAGTCAGGTTTTGTCTAAAATTCAGAAAAACTACAAAACACGTTTCATGATTAAAGTTGGTGAGAAACTACGTTCTTTCACCTGTGACGAAATAGATCTGTTTTATAGTGAGGGCCGTGATGCCTTTATTCTTCTTAAAGAAGGCAAGCATTATATAATCGACTATAAAATGGAGGAATTACAGGAACTCTTAAACCCCGATGAATTTTTCCGTATTGGACGATCATTTATCGTCAACATCAATGCCATATCAGGTGTTAATATCCATTCCAACTCCCGACTAAAAGTCAAACTCCATCAAGAAACCGAAAAAGAGTTGATTGTATCCCGTGAAAAAGTGAATGATTTTAAAGATTGGTTTAGCGGCAATCAGCGAGAATAGTAATCCTCAATACTGTCTAAAAAAATGCAAGCCTACTTCTTTTATGAAAATGCTTGCATTTTTTTGTGCTTTTGATGCTCTTATGACAATAAATTTCTCCGAAAAATCAGCATCTTTTTCTTTTAAAAATATCTCCCTTTATTAGCAATATTCGAGAAAATGACGTTTTGCCTCCTTTTTCCACATTCTCGAAAACGTTATCATAATTGGGAAACATTCAAAAATGTACTATTAATGATAATTTTCTTTAATAAACTTCTCCAACGCAAACATTTCCGGGGCCTCCCGAAACCGTTTGTATTAAAAATAATGGCAAAAACACCCCTCTCTGTCCATTTTATCTAGATCTTTTCTAAGAATACTTCATAGATTTACAATGTCAAACGAAACCACTTAAAGCGTTTGACAGAAACATATAATTATTAACCAAAATTTTTAAACAGATGAAAAATCTAAAATTGAAATTGAAAGGATTGGCACTTACTGCCGCACTAGTATTAAGTTTGAGCTCTGCCTTTGCAAGCGGTAATGTTAAAATCAACCCTTACCTAAACACAGATTACTCTATCGTTTCTGTATTTAATACAAGCGAGTCAAACCTTAAGCTAAAAGTTTACGACGAGAATGGCTATGTTTTCTATAGCGAAACCATTACTGCAGAAACCAACACTCAAAAGTTGTTCGACTTGTCTTATTTAGCAGATGGAAACTATTCATTAGTATTAGTTGGTAAAAACACAAAAGTTGAAACACCATTTGTGGTAAGAGCTAAAAGACTAGCTGTTTCAAATGAATTAATGCAACTAGCAGAGAATAAAAACAAAAGCTCTCAGTATGCATTCGAAAAATAAAAATTCTAGTCAGCACGATGTTTTTATAAAACATCAACATTTATATAAGTGTATCCCTCAACAATAAGAGATACACTTATTTTTTTGTTTACGCATCTCCTTCCTCCTATTAAATCACAGTGAATCCCTTGCGATAGTTGAGTTGAACAACACTTTTCAATAGAGCGATTATCCCTTTCTAATCTCCCTTTTTTTGCTATTTTTGTACAGATTCGTTCCATTTCTGGATACTTATATATTCTTAAATGCTCGAACACCAATAAACAATTGTAACGCAAAACAAATATTAACTGTCTTTAGACCAGTAAAAAACAATTCGAATGAAAAAGTTATCGATTTTTGCATCGCTGTTCATGTTGTTAGCCATTTTTACAGCTTCAACTGCCAGTGCCTGTACCAATTACCTAGTTACCAGAGGTGCTAGTGCCGATGGTTCTAACATGATTACCTATGCGGCTGACTCACACGTTTTATATGGTGAGCTTTACTTCCGTCCTGCTGCTGATTGGGCAGAAGGTACTATGATTGATGTTTATGAGTGGGACACTGGAAAATACCTAGGTCAGATTCCTCAGGTTGCTCACACATACAATGTTGTTGGAAACATGAATGAATTCCAGTTAGCTATTGGCGAAACCACTTGGGGTGGCGTTAAAGAATTGGGTTCACAAGAAGGTGGTATTATCGATTACGGTAGCCTTATTTACTTAGCACTTCAGCGTTCTAAAAATGCTCGTGAGGCTATAAAAGTAATGACTGAATTGGTTGAAACATACGGATACTATAGTTCAGGAGAGTCTTTCTCAATCTCTGATCCTAACGAAATTTGGATTCTTGAAATGATTGGTAAAGGTAATGGCGAAAAAGGTGCTGTATGGGCGGCTCGTATGATTCCTGACGGTTACGTTAGTGGACACGCAAATCACGCACGTATCACAACTTTCCCATTGGAAGGTAAGACATCTATCTCTTCTGATAAGATCGATAAAATTTTCAACCCTGAAGTAACAACTGTTTACGCTAAGGATGTGATCTCTTTCGCTAAAGAAAAAGGTCTTTACCCTAAGGATGGAAAGAACAAGAACTTCAGTTTCTCTGATTCTTATGGTCCTGTAGATTTCGGTGGTGCTCGTTACTGCGAGATGCGTGTTTGGACATTCTTCAACCGTGTAAGCAAGGATATGGACAAGCATTTCGATTATGCAAAAGGAAATATCAAACTTGACAAAAAAGGATATGCGACTAACCGTATGCCTCTTTGGATTAAGCCAGACCATAAAGTTGAACTTTCGGAGCTTAAGGATGCCATGAGAGATCATCTTGAAGGAACTGAATTAGATATGTCAAAAGATATGGGTGCTGGTCCTTATGGTAACCCTTACCGTTGGAGACCATTAACCTGGAAAGTTGACGGTGTAACTTATTGCAACGAGCGTGCTACTGCAACTCAGCAAACCGGTTTCTCTTTCGTAGCACAATCTCGTAACTGGTTACCTGATGCAGTAGGTGGAATCAACTGGTTTGGTGTAGATGATGCTGCTTCTACTGTATATTTCCCAATGTATTGCTCAGCAACTCGTGTTCCTAAATCATTTGCTGTTGGTAATGGTAAATTGATGGATTTCACTAACAAGTCTGCATTCTGGGTATTCAACCAGGTAACTAACTTTGCTTATACACGTTACTCAGAAATTCACCCTGAGATTAGAAAGAAGCAAGTTGAGCTTGAAGCTAAATACCAGAATTTCACTAAGATTATTGATATGGCTGCTGAAGGCATGTTTAAAGCTGACAAAGCTGCTGCTATCGAATTCTTAACAGATTTCTCTTGCAACCAGGGTGACAACCTTACAAACGAGTGGAGAGACTTCTACGGATACCTATTCGCTAAGTTTATGGATGGTAACATCAAAACTAAGGATGGTAACAAGCAGAATCCTAAAATGAGACAACCAGGTTATAGCGAAAAATGGAAAAGAGCTGTAGCAAATGATACTGGCGATCAACTAAAAGTAAAAGGTGCTTCTCATTAATCGAGAATTCACCCATCAGAATATAAAAAAGGAGGCTTCGGCTTCCTTTTTTTTTTGCTCAAGAAGTTAGAGCTATGACTAAATATTTTCCCCGTTGATTACGCAGATAAGCGCTGATAAAACATTTATAAATGAACGCCCCGTCATGTCCCGATAACTATTCAAACCTAAAGGAATTCTCAGGAGATAAATGTCAGGCGATGACTAATTGATATAGGATGATTGAATTTAGTTTAACCGCCAAGTACACCAAGTCAAGCGCTAAGTTTACAAAGATCTAACAAGTACTTGTCTCGCAGATAAAAACACATCCTTCATCATGTCTCTATCGCTATCTGTTAGGATAGCATTGTGATGCTTAAGTCTATTGATTCTGTAGTTTAGTAGTAATTAACCATTCAGGCATGCCCGAAAACAAAGTCCCAAAGAGGCGGCATAAATAAGCAAACGGCAAATCCCTTTGTAAATAAGAATTGTATTTTTTCAAGCCCAGAAAGGGTGAACTAATTTTCTATTTCCAAAATGAAGAAAATCTAAAAGGAATACTAATAATGTGACCAGGGAGTTTTGACTTGCCTAAGCTTTCCATTCTCGTCAAGAATCTGGGGAACAGAACAATGAATAAAACAAGTCAGTTGGAAAAGGTTTTTGTAACGAAAGCTGCGATCTATAAAATTGCAAATAGCAATCTCCGATCCATCATCCTGGATAAATTTGTCCTTTCTCGAATAACAAGTGGTGATATGAAGTGTTTGAGAATCATCTCCAGAAATTTTAATATCCTTAACCTCCCAGTTAGTGGGTAAGTCTAGAGCCAAGCGTATTAATTCGATGCTTTTCATACTAAATAAAGTTTAAAATGAAACTTCTCCGGATCAGTATTAATTTGATATAACAAAGATATGAAACAAAACAGACCCGTCAGAATAACGGGCCTGTTCTTTCTATTTACCCTTTTAAAAACAAAGCTATACAATTAAAATATCGCCTGATAGCTTAGGTTTTTGAGTGTGTGATTCAGATATCTAGAAAGTATATTTGACATGTAAGAGCAATCTTGTACTGCTTACAAGATCAGTATCAGCAACAGTTCCATCAATTTGAGTTGTACCATAAGCAGCACCTGTATAGATGATTTCACCACCAAATTTCATTTTACCCGATAGAAATTCAATACGAGGAGCAATTTGGTACAAGTGATCGATATTCGATCCTCTGCTGTATAAGCCAACGAATTTATCATCAGCGTCTTTAGCCAAATCATCTTCAGCACCCAAGTTCTTAGAGTAACCCAGGTTCAATCCATAACGAACATTACCTGTAGTGGTAAACAAATCAGAGGTTAAGTTCATGGTCGAAATATTGGTGTATTCATAATCACCATTGGCTTTTACATTTTTCACACCGTACCCACCAATCATTACAAAATTATACATGTTTTGACCGTAGATTCCCTGAAGATTCCACTTCAACTTTTTCCCGGTTAATCCTAACCAGGTGTTGAAATAACAACTTCCTAATTTCTCCTCAGTTTTAACCCCATTCATATTCACTGTAAGTGGCATAATTGTTTTATAACCTGCAGTAAATCCAGCTTCTACTCCTTTGGCCAAGTTGGTCTTCACCTGTGCTGTAAATTCAGGAACACTTGACTGTTGAGCATATTTAGCACTGGCACCATCTGGTCCTGTACTTTTGAAATCCATTTCGGATAAAGCTGCAAAGCTTAAAGTCGTATTTCCATCCAGTTTACGCGTATAACGCAACTGAGGTGCACGGTTCAGTAATCCGAAAGGTAGACCTGCTCCCCAGTGTAAAACACGTGGAAAAGCAGAAGGCACAAACATAGGGTGCCAGAACTTACCGGCAATCAGTTGATCTTTTTCCCAATCCAACTTGACAAAAGCATGACGTAAACGGAACAGACCCGATTTATCGGTTGAGGTTCCAACAAAATCCCCCTCTATCACGGCAGAACCTTGTGCACCGAAAGCTTCGAAACCAGCAACTGTAGCACGTAAGCGAGACTGTATTGTCGTCATGAAAAACTCTGAACGATCATTCAGATCATTCCCTTCTGAATCCAATGATTTGTTGGCAGGATACAATAGAATTGCACCATCACGAGAATTAACTGTTTTACGGGTATCGAAATAGCTTTCGGCTGCCACAAAACCACTTAATTTTACTTTGACTTTATTTTCCTGTGCTTTGGCTGAAATTCCGGTTAGAATCAAGGCCATCATGCATATAAAATATCTAGTTTTCATTATTTATTAGTTTTATAGATGTTTAGGTTAGATTAATTACACGCTTACTTTAGCTTCTTTCAATACGGGCTTATTTTTCTGATTCACCACATATAAGAAGATGGATAAGGTTGCAATCGTCGTTAGAATACCCACGGTGTAGGCAATAGTTTGTGATAAATGGAACCCTTCAGGTGCAATAAGAATGTAAGTGGTTACAACAGCCGTCATAAAAGTGGCAGGAATAGTTGCAAACCAATGGCTACGACCTTTAGTTACCATATACATAGCAGCAGTCCATAAAACAATAGTGGCTAAAGTTTGATTTGCCCATCCAAAATATCTCCAAATGATGGCGAAGTTAACTTGTGTTAATAAAAAGCCGATTGCAAATAAAGGCAGGGTAATAGCCAAACGCTGAATCAGTTTCTTTTGAGAATAACCAAAAGAGTCAGCAATCGTTAAACGAGCAGAACGGAAAGCTGTATCGCCTGATGTAATTGGAGCTGCAACAACACCAAAGATTGCCAATACTCCACCAATTTTACCCAAAAGACTTCCGCAAATTTCGTTGACAACCCAAGCCGCATTGTGCCCCGTTTGTCCCATGGTCTCACCCAATTCGCGAACTCCTCCAAAGAAAGTCATGGCAGCAGCAGCCCAAATCATGGCTACAATACCCTCTGATATCATGGTACCATAAAAGATCTTTCTACCTTGTTTTTCGTTGGTCATACAACGTGCCATTAGCGGCGACTGGGTCGCGTGGAAACCAGATATGGCACCACAGGCAATGGTAATAAACAGCATAGGAAAGACAACAAACTTAGAAGGATTGGCATGCATATTAGCAAAATTGCTTCCCGTTAATTCAGGAATGCTATGATCTCCTAAAATTAAAGCACCGGCAATACCGAAGGCCATAACCAAAAGAGAAATACCAAAGATTGGGTATATCTTACCAATCAACTTATCAATTGGAATCATAGTAGCCAATAGATAGTATAGGAATATACCACCAATCAGTATCGAAATATTAACACCGGTTAAACCTGTAAGGATGGCAGCAGGCCCTTTTATAAAAACGACACCCACAAGCACTAAAAGAATAACAGAGAAGACACGCATAAACTTCTTGAAGCCTGTACCTAGATATTTCCCAACAACCTCAGGAATACTGGCTCCACCATGACGAACCGAAAGCATACCTGAAAAATAATCGTGAACACCACCAGCAAAAATACAGCCGACAACAATCCATATAAAAGCAATTGGTCCCCATAGAGCACCCGCAATAGCACCAAAAATTGGTCCTAAACCAGCAATATTCAGGAATTGAATTAGAAAGATCTTCTTCCAGTTCATAGGAACAAAATCAACACCATCTTCTTTTGCGATAGCTGGAGTTTCCTGATCAGGGTCAACCCCAAATTTCTTCTCAACAAATTTTCCGTAGATCACATACCCTAGTATAAGGGCAGCGATGCATAAAATAAAGGTTATCATACTCGTGTTGTTTAGTTTGTAAATAGCTCTTTATAAAGTGAATCGAATCACTACAAACAAAACAAGCCGATTTGATACGAGTAGAAAAGGTAGAAAAAACCTATTTGTGAGAGAAATAACACCCATTTCGGCATGGGTGTTTTTACCCATGTTTTTCATATTAAAAAACACAAACAACTAAATACAAGAAAGATACATTCTTTATTTTGAATACATCTACACAGCAGAAAACGTTTGCGTAGGCTAAAAAACCTTAATTTTTGTGAAAATTCTTAGCTTTCTTAAGGGAGAGAAATTTGAATATTACTGATGTAAGAATCAAACCTCAATAATTTTATTTTTCACAGCATACATCACCAATGAAGTTGAATTGGGACAGCCCGTTTTACTCAAAAGGTTAGAACGATGACGATCTACCGTACGATGGCTTATAAAAAGTTTCTCGGCAATATCCGTATTGCAGTAACCTTCACAAATCAGTTTCAGAACTTCCAGCTCACGTTGGGTCAGCTTCACAACCTCGGTCTGGAATTGCTTTTGTTTCTTTTTATCCAGAATACCAACCAGGAGTTCTTGTGAGAAATAAGTACCGCCATTGATCACAGCTTGAAGAGCTGCATTTAAATCATCAACACCCGAATTTTTCAATAGGAATCCCTGAACACCAGCATCCACCATTTGGTCGTAATACTCCTCTTCCCCATGCATGGAAAGAACAATAATTTTAAGCTTGGGATAAAGCTTAAGGGCCTCACGGGTGGCTTCCAAGCCATTCATTTCGGGCATATTAATATCCATTAAAACGATATCAATAATATCATTGGCTGCCAATTCGAGAAATTCCAGGCCATTGGAAGCTTCGCCCACCACCTTTATTTCCGGAATATCATTAAGCAGAAAACGTAATCCGCTGCGAAACATTTTATGATCGTCAACTATGGCTAGCCTGTACTCTTTCATCTTCTTTTTATTTAT
This sequence comes from Ancylomarina sp., assembly GCA_048268005.1. Classification (GTDB taxonomy): domain Bacteria; phylum Bacteroidota; class Bacteroidia; order Bacteroidales; family Marinifilaceae; genus Ancylomarina. The sequence goes on along the minus strand of JBLWWJ010000002.1, from coordinate 1,118,104 downwards.
GATATTTCAATGCCCTTTATTATTTCACAGCAGGTTCTAACTTGACTGAAAGTACAGCCATCATACCGCCATTTACAAGGTTACTCTTAATTTTATGGGTTCCATTTAATGATCGAACCCGACTTAAAATATTGTAGAGTCCCATCCCATTGGCCTTGTCCGATTCCAGTTTTCGCGTGTCAAAACCGATACCATCATCAATATAAATCAACTTAAGCTCATCTTTTTCACGCGAGAGGTTAATTTCAATATTCTCGGCCTTAGCATGTTTAATTGTGTTGTGAATCAACTCTGTCACCACTCTATAGATCACCACTTCAACCTGCTCATTAAGGCGTTCATTTAAATTTTCAGCACGAAAACTGATATTAATTCGCTCCGAAATCTGTAATTTATTGGTAAAGGATCCAATAGCCTTCTCTAGTCCAAAATCACTCAATATGTGCGGACTCAGATTATTGGAAATCTCTTTAATACTAACCAGTGCTTCGTTTACAGCCTCACGCGACACCTTTATAATACTCTGTTTTTTTTCATTTTCATCAGTCTGCTTAAGAGCCGAAAGATAAAGATTTATGCTGGAAAGCAATGGGCCTATCGAATCGTGCAGGTCCTTGGCAAAACGCTTCCGTTCGGTTTCTTCGGTTTCTATGACAGCATTCAATACTTTACGCTCTGTTTCCTGACGCTTGCTAATGTCTCTCACAACGGCCAATATCAATTGGTCTTCTTCCAGCTCAATCAAACTTAAATTCATCTCCACGGGAAAAGTAGAACCATCAGATCTTTTTTGTATGGATTCCATACTCATTGAACTTTCCTGAGGACTCAACATATTCCAATACGCCTCAAGATTTGTACTGGTGTACTTGCAATCCAAATCAGCAAAATTCATTTGCATCAGGTCGTTATGCGTATAGCCCAGGCTCCGACAAGCTGAGGAATTCGCGTCAATAATTTGCCCCTTAAAGTCGTGAATCAAAATCTCATCAGCAGCCTGTTCAATCAACGATCGCCAACGTTTTTCCGAAGCCCGAATCTGCTTCTCATCTTCCTGTATTTGTTCTTCGGCTAATTTTCGTTGGGTTATATCCGTTAGGGTCCCAACCATATTTACAGGTGCATCCTCATCATCCCTATCCAGAATCTTACCTTTCCCCTTATACCATTTCCACTCCTGCCTTGCATTACGCAGGCGAAATACCACCTCAAATGTTTCCGTTTTTCCCTCTAAATAATCTAATCGCTTGGCTTCCACTTTAGCCTGATCATCCGGATGAGTGTGCGCATAAACAAATTCTAAGGTATTTTTAACCCGATCGGGATGATAACCCAAATTCAGCCAAATTTGTTTACTAAAGGTCAGACGCTTCGAATTGAAATCGTGTTCCCAAACACCATCCGAATTGGAATCCAACATTCTAAGCAAACGTGTTCTATTCACCTTTAAATCTTTATTAATGGCAAGCAACCTTTTTTCATTGCGCTTTCGTATGTAACGAGCGTAAAATATGATTAAAGTAATCAGTAAAAGAAAAACGATTGTCAGAAACACATAGGTTTTATTTTTCTCAAGAAAAGTAGGTGGTAAATGAATAATGCTGCTCCCTTTGGGCAATTGGTCGGGTCTAATTCCAAATCGCTGCATCTGATTGTAATCAAAAATCAAGCTATTGTAACCTGTGGTTACCAAAGGAATTTGATTGATATCCTCACCATTGATTACCCTTAAAGCTATTTGAGCGGCAAGTTTTCCCTGTTTAAAACCACTGGTTAGCATACCGCCCACAATCCCCTCATCCAAATAAAATACCCAGGAACTGTAAATGGGCAATTGAGTTGCTTCACGAATAATCTCAATATTCTCCTGGTAGGAAATATAATTGCCCTCTTTGTCTTTACTGAAATTCAGAAGAAGAATAATATTCGATTTATCCAATTGCTCCACCTTACTGACAAGTTCATCAATGGAGAGATTCTCCAGAAAAATCAGGTTAACCTCCGTTTTAATATCAGGCCAAAAAGATTTGATATGATTTCGGTTGATAATGGCAGAAGTTGTTTGATTATCGTTAATCACCACCAAATTCTTTGCCTTGGGGTGCAAACGAAGTGCCTCCTGAATGGTTCGTTTAAAATCGATGAACTCGGTAACACCTGTCACATTACTCATGCCCTCAATCAGACTTTCATCGAACTGATCGATGGAAGCAAACACCACAGGGATATTCTTAAAATAGACATCCTGATACCTTCGGGTAAATTCCAGAGCATTATTGTCCGATGCAATAATCACCTCAAAAGGAATGTTGTGGTGTTTTAGTTCATAAAACTTGGCAAATTCCTCCAAATAGGCCGGATCGGAATTCCGCTTGGAATCCATATATTCAAATTGCACCTCCAAATAATCGTACTGATTGAAGATGGATTGCATACCACTGGTTATATTATCGGTCCAGTTTAAGCCCTGATGATAGGAGTGCAAAACCAGCACTTTTTTCTTTCTTGCCCCTACCGGATTAACAAGAAAAAAAAGACACAAGAGCAATATGAGGTGATGTTGAAATTTCATTGGACAGCTACCTTTAGTCATAACGAATTGCTGTAAAATATAAGAACACAACAATTTCGACCTGCGTAATTTACGAAAGCCCATAATTAAAAGCAAATAAGCCATGTGCGAATAAAGAAACCATGTATTCGCATCCGCTTGCAATACCCGGCCAGGCCGTCGGCCTGTTCCGCTGCCCCGTTGAGGCATTCCGCCTCTCGCTTAATATCTTCCGTTATCCCGTTGAAGTGTTCCGCCTCACCGTTAACTCTTTCCGCCATCCTGTTGCAAGCTTCCGTCACCCGGTTGACAGTTTCCGCCACTCCGCCACTTGCTTCCGTCACTCACTTGCAACCTTCCATCTCCACCTTGTAACCTTCCGCCACTCGGTTGAGACTTTCCGCCGTCCTCAAAAAGCATCGGTACAGAGCCATTAAACAAAGCTTTAGCCCTAAAGCATAAAGGAGCAATAACGATTAACAAAATAGACATATAACAAAACAAGATGAAGGCTTATAAAAGCAACACAGTAGCACCAAACCATTACCAGAGACAAGAAGATAAGATTCCAGCCTAAAGATTAAGCTTTATGGATAGATCAAATACTCGTATACAAATCATAATTGTCATCTTAAAAGAAGAATATATCCTTTGATTATGCTTACTTTTAGTTTCCGAAATCTTAATGGTTATCTATTTTAAAGGTCAAACCATAAGAAAGGTGTGTTTATCCCAAATAACAAGTAGATAACATCACCTTTTAGAAAGATATAAGCTAAATAACATCAATGGTGATGTTATACATACGTTGTAGGGCATTAAAAAAAGACAATGAAGTACAAGAATTATAAATCGGCAATCCACAATTTTACACACTCTTTCATAAGCATTGACTATATGAAAAGTGGACGACTTGCTGTCAATGTGCTGATTGACTTGTACAACCTCGGACTTGAGACAAAATCGACTTTTGATTTTATTAATCAGACAATACAACCTGAAAAGGCAGAATCAAAAGAAAGCAGACAGTTAATAAATGACTATTTGGATTGGATTCCAGACCACTTTGATAAACATAACTGCGACTTGACCAAATTAGAGAAATTGGAAACAACGATTTGGTCTGACTTTGAAAAAGCGTTTTCGCCACCAAGAATGAATGACACAATTGAATTTACAGTCAATGCTTTGACAAAATGGAAAGCATACGGACGAGACGAAGAAATTATTGAAACCTCACAGAGTGAATTGATTAACTCCAAATATTTAAAAATAGGAATACCAGAATTGTAGGAATGGGAAATAGATACTTAAAGTTAGAAGTCGTTTGGAAAGATGAAGATATGTTTGAAATTCAAGTTTCTACAAATAATGGTAGGTACTCAGGAATTACAGAAGTATATGAAACTAAAGAATCTCTATCATCATTTGCACATGGCTTAAAAGGATTTCCATTTGGCAATAGTAAACTAAGCCATAGTTGCGGAGAAAAAGATAGTTATGCTTACTTTGAAATGAACTTTTATCCAATAGGAACAAGTGGTATTGTAGGAGTCCAAATAATACTTGAAGAAAATGTTGCTACTGAATTCAGAAAAGAGGAGAAAGACAAATTAGTGATGGAACTAATTGTAGAGCCAAACTCAATTGATAGGTTTCAAAATGAATTACTAAGATTGGCTCAAAATGAAGAAGGAACAGCTGAATTAATTGGTATAGAAAAATATGCGAATAATATAAATTAAAAACGCCCTACAACACTGTATATAGCAAATAGGGCGTTCAGTGGTTGAAGAAAGGACAGTGATATTTACTAACACCGCCAAATCGTTGATTTGGCTTTTAAGAATGAATAAATTAAAAACAAAATACAACGCTTTGGCTCAGTGCAAACTTGAAAGTTTATTGCTTTCAACTGCCCTACTTACCATATACTAAACGTTTGTAATATTTTAGGTAAATTCAAAAACTCAATCTACTTTTAGGAAACATAAACAATTAATTATAATGTCATGACGAAGCTATTTAAAACCTTCCCTTTAATAGTCATTATTGGATATATTATATTCAAAATAATGAATAATTGGGAAAACTTTAACAGTATACAGTTAGCAGGATTCGCATTCGCAGCACTTATAGTTCTATATTTATTATTTATGGTTTTCGGCCAAAAACATATTGATTTTAAAGATGGCTTGAAAATTAAAAAAATGGATATTAAAATCGAAGAAGAAACCAATAACAGTATAAGTTATTTACTCAATATCCTGTACATTATAAGTTTAATTCTATTCTTGACTTTCAATTATAATACAATAATCTTACAAGTAGAATTGCCTTATTTACTCAATTTATCTATGGGAATTGCCGCTTTAAGTCTGATCTTGAAAACTATAAATAATAAAAAAACAGCTAAAGCAGAATAATAGAGCAGCTCACAACAAAAGCTAAATTATCATGGGCTGAAGCAAGTCGTTTGCTACCAGCAGCTAGCAGGATAATTCAATTAACCCCAACACATCAGGACCAGCAATCCCTTAACATATCATACCAAGTGGAATCAATTAGACTAAGACATATAAATCAGACTCACTTTCAGGACGCTTGGGACTTATACGAAAATGCTTTTCCCAAAGATGAGCGAAGAGCGCTTGGTTTGCAGAAAGAGATCATGAAAAATCCCAATTATCACTTCGATATTGTAAGGCTTGACGGGATTTTTGTGGGTTTTATTTTGTGGTGGCAATTTGAAGGCATAAAGTATATCGAACATTTAGCCACAGAACCAAAATTCAGAGGCAAAGGCTATGGCAAAATAATCGTTGAACAGTTTATTTCTAAAAGTCGTGACGATATCATACTGGAAGTTGAAATGCCATCCAATTCGATTAACAAACGTCGGATTGCCTTTTATGAGCGACTAAATTTTAAGCTCAACCCTCATTATTACGAGCAACTTCCAATGCAAAAAGGTGGGAAACCTATTCAATTGCAGCTGATGACCTATCCTGATAAATTGACCGATGCAAAACTACTAGCCTTCAAAGAAAATTTTAGAAAGATGTGTTTTACACCTTATCTTGGACTTTAGTTTAATCATAGACTATAATACAATGGAGACAATAAATCAGAATAAATTTAAGATACATACCGGTAAATATTTTCCCAGACCCCTAATTTTAATAGGATATATTTGCATTATATTCGGCATAATTGAATTAATTGAATCTCTCCTAATTGGATTGACATTAATAATTATTGGTTCTTATTTAAGCTTTAATCAGGCTGGATTTGAAATAGAGGACGGTCGATTTAGAAACTTTTTTTATCTCTTGCATTTTAAAATAGGAAAATGGCAAACTTCAGAACTCCCACATATTGCTATCGTGAAAAGACGCCTGGTAAGAAAAACCTATGGAGGCAGAACCCCTGTAAGTGTGACTGAAAAGAACCACGTGTATGAAATCATCCTAGTTTCGGAAACACAGCTAAAACGCTTAATATTATTGCGATTAAAGGATATTGATCAAGCAAAATCTACTGCGGATGAAATTGCCAACTTACTGAATGTAAGGAAAATTGATTAAAATGAAGCTCAGTAGAATTGACATCAACTTTATTTTAATTCTTAATAAGGGTTATATTCTCCCTAAAAGCCACTGAAAATGAGAAGCTATAAATGGATAAAATCTGCTATTTTAACAAAATGACAAAGAAGACAAAAGAATTTGCCATTATGGATTAAATCTGTCTATAATGGGCATTTACAGGGCAAGATGAGTCTTAGACTAATTAAATAACGATCAACAAGTAATTGAAAAATCGGTAAAAGAATCGTAAATTAGGTAGTGAATTCAAAAATTACAACCCTCCCTATTTAGCTTATTTTATGATATATCTATCTCTATAAGTTTACTACTCTTACAAGACTCAAACATCTATTCGGTTTTAATACTTAAAGAAAGTAAAACTGAAAATATGTCAATTCTCTTAAGTCTCCCATACGATGGATAGACTTCACTCATTTTATTATTAAACCAAATTATTATGAAAGCTTTTAGTATTTTTTTACTGTGTTTGTTTTTAAGCATCACAACTTATTCGCAAAAGAAAAGTGGCACGGTATACTCTGATCACGAAGCGATAACAAAAACCAGAGAATTATGGAAAGCCTTTGAAGCTGGAGATGCAAATGCTTTTTTAAGTTTTTTGTCCGATACTGTTATCATTTTAGTAAATGGCAAAAAGGTCAATTCCTCCAAAGAACGCACAATTAGCTACATTAATTACTACAAGGATAATTTTGATAATGTAAAAATCAAAGATGCTAAGTATTTCTTCCCAGATGCTATTAAATTCAAAAACTCTCCTATAATTGTACAAGATTGGGTTGATTTAACAGGTGTACATCGTGAAAGTGGTATCTTTTTGGATTTGCATGTTCATCACCTTTATAGCTTTAATGAGGAAGGTAAAATTTCTTCGCTTCACTATTATTTCAACAATGACAAGTTTGAAGAGATTCACAACAGCGGAAAAACCAGAGAGAATGGCAAAATTTTCATCAATCACCCTCACATTTCAACTGTTAGAAAGCTTATGAATGCCTTTCGTGAAAAAGATATCGATAAATGGGCCACTTTCTATTCTCCCAAAGTACGGTTTGGAGATGCCACAATGAAACATGGTGTTACCAACAATCTGGAAACTCAAATTGAAGAACTTAAAAACAGTCACTTTTTTAAACCTGAAACAAAATTTAAAATTACTCAGGTGGGCTATCCCGACTGCATGTATTATGCCAAAGAAGATGACTACATCGTTTATTCCTGGTGGCTCTATACTGAGTGGGCAGAAAATAAGATTATAGAAGTGCCTTTTTTAGCCTACACAATATTCGATAAAGATGGAAAAATTGTTTATGATTTTACATGGTACAGCAGCAACCACTTTAAAGAATAGACTCTTATTAAAGTGCTGCGACTTGAATAAATCGTTCCCTTTTCAAGTTGCAGCATATTAATACATGCCAAACTTTAATCAGCTTCTAAAATTTTGGAAAATGAAAACACTCATTGCTCCATGTACTCCAATTCTAAAGTGAAAAAAGTAAGTGGTAAAATCGGGAAAAATTCAAAAGTCACACTTCCTATAACACCTCGACTTGACTTGGATACAGACCCCTCAAGTTCTGTAAAAAAGTATTAAACCTTATACAAAGAATCAATAATGCGAATAATTGGATATGATGTTTAGTGATCTGCAATTATTCGCTTTTTTTTGCGAACACAATCTTTATATTACCCCTTGGTAGTTTGTGATAAGCATTTAAAGGCCAACAGACAATTGATAAACAATTTTGAAGTTTCAGAATTGGCTCAATAAATTAAACTGTTGTTTTACTGGCAATATTATCACTCATAAACACCCCTGTTTCATAGCCTTTACGTGTTTCTCAAGAAGATTATCTTCTCTTTTTCAAAGAATAGTACCAGAGTAGAATCTATATCAAGAAAATAACTTTAGTCCACTTCTCTCCCAATCCGAGAATTATTTTGATTAATTAATCATCTGCTTAAAATTCAACAACACGTCAACACCTTCCTCATAATGTGTTCATTAATACACCCACCTCAAAACTGATATAAACAATAAATTTATTTTTATTTATAATAATCAATCAAAATATTTGCATTTCTATTTAACTATTGTACATTTACACTGTACTAGTGAGATAGAACAGTGTAATACTTTAAATTTCTTCATAATGATTGATATTAAAAATCTAAGTTTCACTTACTCCCGTAAAGAAAAACTCTTTGACTCGGTTAGCCTACAAGCCACAAAAGGTAATATAATTGGTTTACTGGGAAAAAATGGAGCAGGTAAATCAACCTTATTAAAATTAATGGCTGGACTTTTGAAGCCTCATAGTGGTATGGTTTCAATATTGGAGGAAACACCTTTCAAACGACAGCCCAACTTTCTCGAACAGGTCTATTTTGTGCCAGAAGAATTTCATATTCCTTCGATAAGTATCAAAGCTTATATAAAAGCAACAGCACCACTTTATCCGGACTTTGATTACCCTAAAATGGCACATATACTGGGTGACTTCGATTTGGATGCCAGTAAGAACCTAGGAAAAATGTCTTATGGACAGAAGAAAAAATTCCTAATTGCTTTTGCTCTTTCTACCAACTGCAAGTTGCTTATTATGGATGAGCCGACTAATGGATTGGACATTCCATCTAAATCACTTTTCCGAAAAACAATGGCTGGTGCTTTAAACGATGAGCAAACGGTTATCATCTCGACCCATCAGGTTAAAGATGTTGAAAATCTGATTGATCGTATAGTCCTAATCGATCAGGGAAAAATAAAATTTAACCATAGTATCATAGATATTTCTCAGAATATAGCCTTCCATACTGTTTCAAATCTGGAACATAGTGAGAGCTTATATAGTGAAACGGCTCTTGGTGCTTACCGCATTCTCTCAAGAAAAAATGGCATTGAAACGCCTGTAGATATCGAGTTATTATTTAACGCCTTAACCAGTGGCATCAACATAGAGATTCATGAATCAAATATTTAACTTATCACGATTTTTGAAATATGCATCCTACCAATTTGGTATGCATAAAAAAATAATTGGGCTTGGAGTAGCTGGCACTTTTTCAGTACTAATACTATTTCTTGTACTCATATTAAGCGGTCAACACACCTGGATGGACAACGAATGGAGAAACACCTTTTTCATTCTGTTTTCATTGAGTGCCTGCTTAATTATAGGACATGCTTTTCCTTATTATCGCCAGAAAGAAAAAGCCATATCAACGATCATGATACCAGCCTCGGTTTTTGAAAAATTTATTTCCGAATATATTCTTCGCATCGTCTTGTATACACTCATTTTTCCTATCCTATTCACACTTGCAGCAAAGCTTGCGACGCCACTTGCAACGCTAATCAACGACCGGGCCTCGATTATGCCTTTCAGTTTGAGTAGTCTATTTGAAGTCCAGGCTAATGCAAAATTTCTCTACACCCTCATTCCTTTATTATTCTTTACCAGTTCTGCATTTTTATTTGCAGGTTGTACCGCTTTTAGCAAATATCCTTTACTTAAAACAAGCATATTTATAACAGCCGTATTTATTATGGGAAGTGGGTATCTCTATTTCATAATGGAAAAAATGGACCTTAAAAATGGTATGGCTTATATGGTAGAATCATCATCTATTGCCTCTGATGAAGGTGCTCTAAATGCTCTCTATGTGATACTTACTGTATCCATATTAAGTGCATTATCATACGCCTTTTTTAAACTTAAAGAAAAGGAGATTTAAAATGGAATTTAAAGATTCAAAAGGCATTTTCCAGCAGATAGCAGATAACTTATGCGACAGGATTTTATCGGGAGAATTTTCTTCAGGAGAAAAATTACCTTCTGTTCGCGAACAAGCGGCTAATCTTGGTGTGAATCAAAACACCATCATGAGAACCTATTCTGAACTGCAACGTGAAGATATTATCAATAATAAAAGAGGTGTTGGCTATTTTGTTGGAGAAAATGCAGCAGATAAAATATTAAACATCCGTAAACAAGATTTCTTTGAGCATATTCTACCCGAATTTATGCATCAGATAGAAATTCTGAAAATCTCTAAAACAGAAGTCTTACCACTAATTACTAAACTAGAAGAAAATGAAAATAAGTAGAATCATATTTACCAGTTTTTTTTCCTTGATTGGTATATTTCTCTTGAGTCTGATGATTTTGGGATTCATATACAAGGATGAAAAACGTACCAGTGATAATGAAAAACATAATGCAATAAATCATCTTGAACTCGGAGATTTTTCTCATATCTCCACAGCGCCTGGATGTAAGCTTAATATTTATAGTGCTGAAAAGCCAGTGCTTTCGTATTATGCTGACGAAGATAACCCAAAGCCTGTTTATGAAATTAAGAATGATACTTTGTTTATTATTTCTACTGAAGCTTCAAAACATGAAGCGGTCAAACTAAATACTCGAAATTTAAAAACAATAGAAGCAAATAACAGTACGCTATATCTATCGGGACTTAATTTGGATACGCTTTCCATATCCCTGAAAAAAACTAAGTTGAGCTTTGGGAATAAGCATGCATCCATAAAATACTTAAACCTGCAAGTAAAAGATCATTCTGATGTAAGTATTTGGAACTTTTATGATGGTGAAATAAAGATGGATATTGAAAACTCTCATTGTTCCATGTACTCCAATTCTAAAGTGAAAAAAGTAAGTGGCAAAATCGGAAAAAACTCAAAGGTTTCACTTCCAATAACAAACCGAATCGACTTAGATATTGACCCTTCGAGTTCTGTGAAAAAGTATTAAAGTTTACTTTTAAATCAATAAAGCGAATAATTGCAGACCATTAAGGTATGTAATCATTCGCTTTTTGTTTATGAATAGACGCCTCCAATTATCAGTTTAAAAGATGACATGATAAGTGAAAAACAGATATAAGAAATTGGAATGTGTTATGAATCTTTCAGACTTGGATTTACAAATTAGATTGTCGTTTAGTGGCAATATTTTCGCCCATAAATACTGCCGTTTCGTAGCCTTTACGGGTATTCTCAAGAAGATCATCAGCTAATTTCACTTTTCCTTTTTCAAAAAATAGAACCAGGGTTGAACCTCCGAATGCAAAATAACCTTTCTCCTCTCCTTTTTTAACTTCTGAGTTATCCTTATAAGTTTGGATGATACTACCCACCATAGTTGCTCCGACTTCCGAGATAATAATATCACCAAAATCATCCGTTTTAAGTGTGCTGTAAGTTCTGTAATTCTGACAGAAAATCTCCAGGCTTTTTTTCAAGGCCATTGGTGATACAGAGAAGTATCTTCCTTTAATCGATTTTGATTCGGAGATGAATCCACTTGCAGGAAAATGAAAGCGGTGATAATCAGTCGGTGCCAAACGAACAATAAGCATTGAACCATCGGCATATTTTTTAGCCAATTCCTTATTCTTAAGAAAGGTTTTAACGGTAAACTCAGAACCTTTTACAAAAAATGAAGAGATCTCTTTAATAGACTGAAAAGCAAGCACCTTACCATCAGCTGGTGAAACGATTCCATCTGCTATAGGTCTCTTCTCAACTCGTATTTTCCTAAAAAAGAAATCATTGAAATTCAGGTAGGCTTTACTATCGCTTATCTTATAATTGGAAAGATCAATTTGATATTGCGCAATAAACTTATCAATTTTCTTCTTGGAAAAACGGCTGCTCATATACCAGCCACCAAGCATGGTTAACATTTTTCGTTTAACAAGAGTATGAAGTGTTGCTTTGCCCAGAGAAGAATTATAAAGCCATCTTAACATGCCTTCGCTTGGAACGAATTCCTTAATTAAGCTCCCACTCTTTCTTTCTATATATCGTATGGATCCCATAAATCTGATTTGAATGCAAATTTAATCGATTTCGAAAAATATCGGGGCTTCTTTTCTATTTTCTATCAATTTTATTCAATTTTCTATTGATTTCACCTGTATTATTTATGATTTATGTCCCCAAAACCATAATATCATACTGAAAGTTAAGAATACGTTTGAAGAGATCAGCAGAAGCTCTATCTTGCAGAAGTAAATACAAAATAGACTTTGATCTAAAAAAACAGAAGACAAAATACGATGGAGAATACTCAGCCAGATGGCAGAAAAAGGAAAGACATAAAAGTGGGACTGGAAGTTGAAATTGTACAAAAACAAGATCAACGCAGTGGCGATTTAACTGAAGGCATTGTAAAACGAATTCTGACAAAATCCCCTAATCATCCGCATGGCATAAAAGTACAATTGGAAACAGGAGAAGTAGGACGTGTCAAGAACATCCTTGATGAAGAATTTTAAATAAGACATTTTAGATTGATAGAAACCGTTCTGCATTTGCAAACGGTTTTTTCATGTCCAATTTCAAGCTTTATCAAATTTTAAAATGAGATAAGCTTCTATTTTATCGTATTGATTTATCTTAACAAAAAGAACTTTACTATATTTAGTCACATTAGAGTATAAACCACGCGTTTACAACCCTTATTAGGGAATAAATAAACGATCATACTCTTTTGACTTATGCATATTAACCAAAACACACTAAAGTGAATATCGAAAGCATTTTCAAAAACAACAAAAAGTGGATAGCCCGAAAACTTGAACAAGATCAAGATTACTTTAAGACACTTGCAAAAGACCAAAGTCCCGAAATTCTATTCATTGGTTGTTCCGATAGCCGCGTAACCACGGGGGATTTAATGGGTATAAAACCAGGTGATATGTTCGTGCATCGAAATATTGCCAATATGGTTTCCAACACCGATTTAAGTGCCATGTCGGTCATTAACTACGCCGTTAGCTTCCTCAAGGTCAAACACATCATTATTTGTGGTCATTATAATTGTGGAGGTGTGAAAGCAGCCATGCAGGCAGAAGATCTGGGCATTCTAAATCCCTGGCTGAGAAATATTCGAGATGTCTATCGACTACACAAAGACGAACTAAATGCCATTGAGGATGAGGAGCAAAAATACAATCGTTTAGTCGAATTGAATGTACAGGAACAATGTGTGAATTTAATTAAAACGGCTGATGTGCAAAAAGCATTACGCAGTAGACATATTACTGTACACGGCTGGGTTTTCGACATTCACACTGGGCATATTATCGATATGAAAATTGACTTCAATAAAATACTTAAAGACATTATGGAGATATACCGATTGGTATAAATCAACTCCTCTACAATTAAAACTACTGATGAAACAATTTCCATTAATTCTAGCTTTATTCTTTGCTGCATTTAATTTGCAAGCACAAAAAACTGCCAATTATACAATTGTCATTCATGGAGGTGCTGGTACCATTCTAAAAAAAAATATGAGTCTGGAGAAAGAAGCCGCGTATAGGGCAAAACTAAAAGAAGCTTTACATGTAGGCGACTCTATCTTAAAAAATGGTGGTACTTGTTTGGATGCCGTTGAGCAGGTAATTCATGTGATGGAAGATTCACCCCTGTTTAATGCTGGGAAAGGAGCGGTATTTACTCACGATGGTCACAATGAACTTGATGCTTCAATCATGAATGGTGCTGATTTAAATGCAGGTGCCGTTGCGGGAGTTCGTGATATAAGAAATCCCATTAGTGCTGCCCGTAAGGTTATGGAAAAATCAGCCCATGTAATGCTATCAGGTAAAGGTGCTTCTCTATTTGCCAAAGAACAAGGTCTGGATATTGTTGATCCCTCTTATTTCTATACAAAGAAGAGATGGGAATCATTAAAGAAATTACAAAACAAAAAACGCAAGCCGACTCAAAGCGATAAACATGGCACAGTAGGCTGTGTGGTACTGGACAGTTATGGCAATTTGGCTGCCGGAACATCCACAGGTGGTATGACCAACAAAAAATACGGTCGAATTGGAGATTCACCGATAATTGGTGCCGGCACTTATGCCAACAATCAGACTTGTGCCGTTTCCTGCACTGGCCATGGTGAATATTATATCCGCCTGGCATTCGCTCGTGATATTTCTGCACAAATGGAATATTTAAACAAAACGGTGAAAGAAGCCTGTGAATCTGAAATTAAAAAACTAACAGATTTAGAAGGTACCGGAGGGGTTATTGCTGTCGACAAAAAGGGGAATGTTTCCATGGCATTCAATACAGCTGGCATGTACAGAGGCTATATCAAATCCAGTGGTGAAACATATATCGGTATATATAAGAAATAAGAAGAATTCTTAAAGCTATTGAATCAATGAAACTCACCAAAGCCTGGTGAGTTTTTTTGTAAAAACATCCTGGTGAATTATTACACTACAAGTCAGGCTACATTTCATAAACAAGAGTTGAAAGCATTCATTTCCTTCTTTAAAAACATATTTTCCCTCATGAACTTTAAATAGATGATATTTGTTTGTTTTTTTTCTTCAATCATTTAATACATTCGCGCTCAATTTTTAAATGATTAGAGATAATGAAGAAGCTTAAGGATATTGTGGTGATTGGCGTAGCTCTATTTGCTATGTTTTTTGGAGCAGGAAATTTGATTTTTCCACCTCAGTTGGGTGTTGTGAGTGGCAATTCGTGGCTGCAGGCCATCATGGGTTTCTTCACTACCGATGTGAGTCTATCGATACTGGCGATTATTGCCATCGCAAAATCAGGTGGCACATTCAATTCTTTTGCTTCTAAAGTCGGTCCCAGATTTAGTGTCATCATGGGTATCATCATCATGCTGATTATCGGTCCTCTTTTGGCTCTGCCCAGAACCGGGGCGGTCAGTTACGAAATGGGTATACTACCTATATTTCCGGGTATTCCACAATATATCTTTACCCTAATTTATTTCGGTATTTCACTGCTCTTTGTGATCAATCCCAAGGGCATTATCGATAAAATAGCGGTTTACCTGACACCAGTCTTGCTTATCGCTTTAGTATCCATCATCGTGAAGAATATGCTGATGCCTGATACTATTATGCCAGCAGCAAGAATAACAAAGGTGTATACTTATGCATTTCTGGAGGGCTATCAGACTTTGGATGGTTTGGCAGCAGTCATCTTTGCCGGCATTATTCTTTTGGGCTTAAAGGAAAAGGGCTATACCGATACCTCATCCCAAATAAAAATGACCATCAAGTCGGGTTTGGTCGCTTTTAGTATTATTGGTTTTGTGTATGGCGGCTTAATATATCTAGGCGCCGGTGGTGCTGCCAATATTCCTGAAGGCATGAGCAGAACCGAAACCTTTATGACTCTGGTTGACCGAATGTTTGGACAGTATGGCGTTTGGATGGTTGCCGTAACCGTCATATTTGCCTGTTTTACCACAACAGTCGGTTTAACAACAACGGTTGCTGAATATTTTAGTGAATTGACCAACAATAAGCTGAGCTATCGATTTAATGTGGTTACAATCACACTAGTCAGCTTTGTGCTTGCAAATTTAGGTGTTGAACAGATTGTTTACTTCTCAGGTCCCATTTTAAGTATCATCTACCCTGCCATTCTTGTTTTAATTGTCCTTAATCTATTCGATAAATACATCACCTACAAAGGAATTTATTCAGGAGTTGTGGGCGGAACTTTATGTTTCAGCGTTCTGATGTTTATCTGTAAGTCATTCGATTCCCTATCAGCTGCTAAAAACCTGCTATTGTCATTTCCTATGACAAGCTACGAAATGGGATGGTTGATGCCTGCCATTTTTGGAGGACTGATTGCCTTAGCCTTTACCAAGATTAAAGCATTGCGATAATTATAAAACAACATATTTAGATTAAACGAAACTCACCATTTTACTGGTGAGTTTTCTGTATCACAAGGAGACTTGACTCTTCCTTGTCACCCATTGATTAGACTGGATAAGATGAAACAATTGAAGGATATTGTCGTGATTGGTGTTGCGCTGTTTGCGATGTTTTTTGGAGCAGGAAATCTGATATTCCCTCCACAGCTAGGCGTTGTTAGTGGAGATTCGTGGCTGCAGGCCATCATGGGTTTCTTCACCACCGATGTGAGTTTATCTGTACTGGCCATTATTGCGGTAGCAAAATCCGGAGGCTCCTTTTATTCTTTTTCATCCAAGGTCAGTCCCAGGTTCAGCATCGTCATGGGGATTATCCTCATGCTCATTTTAGGCCCCCTACTAGCTTTACCTAGAACGGGAGCAGTTAGTTTCGAGATGGGGATCATACCTCTCTTCCCCGGTATTTCACAATTCGCTTTCAGCTTGGTATATTTTGGCTTTGCCTTACTCTTTGTCATCAACCCAAAGGGCATTATCGACAAGGTTGCTGTCTACCTGACACCCATCTTATTATTGGCATTGGTATCGATAATCGTAAAGAACATTCTGATGCCCCATGCTGATTTCCCTCCTACTAAAATATCGAACGTATATGCCTATGCTTTTCTGGAGGGCTATCAAACTGTAGATGCCTTGGGAGCCGTCATCTTTTCAGGCATTATTCTTATGGGCTTGAAAGAAAAAGGCTATACCGATACAAGCTCGCAAGTTAAAATGATGATCAAATCCGGTTTGGTTGCCTTTAGTATTATTGGCTTAGTATATGGCGGCTTAATCTATTGGGGTGCCAGTGGTGCAAGTAGTATTCCTGAAGGCATGAGTCGAACTCAAAGCTTTATGGCTCTTGTGGATAGAGTGTTTGGCCAATATGGTGTTGGGGTGGTTGCAGTAACCGTCATATTTGCATGTTTTACTACAACAGTTGGTCTAACAACTGCTGTGGCTGAATATTTTAGCGAATTAACAAACAATAAGCTGAGCTACCGCTTTAATGTGATAACCATTACCTTACTCAGCTTTATCCTTGCTAACTTTGGGGTGGAGCAAATCGTTTCCTTCTCAGGTCCGATTTTAGGTATCGTCTATCCTGCCGTACTGGTTCTGGTCGTTCTGAATCTATTCGACAAATACATTCCTTTTAAAGAAATATATACCGGTGCAGTTGGCGGCACTTTATGCTTTAGTATCCTGATGTTTATCTGCAAATCTTTCGATTCCTTATCACTTGCTAAAGATTGGCTATTATCTTTTCCTATGACTTCTTACGAGATGGGATGGGTGATGCCTGCCATTCTGGGTGGACTTATTGCTTTAGTTTCCAATAGGTTTAAAGTCAAAAAAGCGTTATAATGCTATTTTAATTCATACAATTTATTGTCATTTTTGCTTATGGATAACATTCTTCTTACGATCTAAAATACAAATATTTCCTCCTGGAGACCAGCATTGGGAGCAGGATGTACATCTTGGATCATAAGCAGGATTCTTTTTCCATTTATTGGGCAGATCAGGCTCCGAAAATAGAGTTCGTGATAGAGATACATATGAGATATTACTTTCATTTAGGATATGTTCCATCCATTCCATATTTCGATGACCACCTACGGATATCACGGGAATACTGAGTTCTGCAGCAATTTGTTTCGTAGCTTCAAAGAAATAAGCTTGTTTTTCTCTTTTCCGTATCTTGCTTCTAATTGGTCTTTTATGAGGGTATCTCGGATCAGGGTTACCACCACTATACTCTATCGCGGTGATGCCAAGCTTCTCCAGTTCTTTTGACACCCAAAGACTCTCCTCAAGCTTCAAACCGTTTTCACCCCAATCGTCGGTACAATGCATTTTTATCAAAACAGGATAATCCGGTCCGACCTCTTTACGAACCGCTACGAGTGTCTCAAAAAGTATTCGGGCACGATTTTCAATGGGTCCGCCATAGGCATCCTCCCTGCGGTTGAAATAAGGTGAAAGAAATTGGCTGTACAAATAAGAATGGGCTGCATGTAGTTGCACCCCATCAAAACCAGCTTCCTTAACCCGTCTGGCACTTTGCGCATAAGCATCGATCACAGTTTTGATATCCTCAACAGACATCTCCCGAGGGGTAACGCCATATCCGCGATTTTTTACCGCTGAAGGGCCCCAGATAATTCTATCCTCAGTTTGATAGCGGGTGGATGAACCACCATAACACACCTGCATAATTAGCTTAGCTCCCAATTCGTGGATTCGCTTGACGAAAGGTCGGTACTCTTCAATAAAATCGTCGCAATAGATACCCATCATCCCTGCATTGGGTTGTTCCTCTTCAATGATATGCGCATACCCTGTAATAATCGTTCCCACACCTCCCGCTGCCAATTCCTCATAGCGGGAAATCAGTTCCGAAGTTAGGTGCCCCTTTTCATCTGCTAAATTCAACCATGTTGCTGATCGCCACAAACGATTCTTTAACTCTAAATCACCAATACGAGTCGCTTCGAAGATTTTCTTTTGCATATTTTTTCTATTGAATATCCAGGGGCTAAAATTAAACAGACTTTTTAAAATAAACGTATTTTCTGCTTTATTCGTCAGCCCAATTCCCACGAGGTTGAAGGATACGAAAATTGCGCAAAGTCTGAACCGCATCGGGTAAAATACTCTCGTAAAGCTTTCGGTGCTCGTCGGCAAAATCAACCTGACCGGTTTTGTTCCAGCGTTCATAAATCGTAAAGCGGCTTGGATCTTCAGCATCCTGATGCAGAAAAGCACAGATAAAGGCATCATCCTTTACCATCTCATCAAAAACCTTCATGGCTGCGACTTTCCAATCAGCTTGTCGGTCCGACTTAACCTGAAAGTTTGTATAAAAAGTCAAATCATTAGCAACGGTTTCGAACTGACTACTTGCCCAAAAAGCCATGGGGCGCAAAACACGTATCTTGCGAGGCGTAGCACTCATTTGAGGCAATCGTTGTTCGTAGATTCTTCGGTAATCTTTCGATGCCATCTGATAGGTCATAAAATCCTCTTTCGAAGCCTCCTGCCACCGCTCATACATACTAAAGCGTGTGGGATCCTCTGTATCCTGGTGAACAAAGGCGCTTACAAAAGTTGACTCTTTTGTCATATTGTCCACAAGAACAAACAAATGTTCCTGAAACTCTTCAACACATTCAGGCTTGATATGATATTTCACGTAGAAAACAAGGTCGTCTGGGTTGGCTATTTTTGCTGGATTGGTTGTCATAGTATATTCCCCCTTCTTTATGGATTCATTTTATTACGATTTACTATTAAGTTTATACAAGTTATCACTTTTGAAAGCAAGAAGCAAAAGAAGACAATTCTCAAAAAGTCAGATGATAATAAGCACCATGAGCAAATCTTATCTGTTACCATTAGATGGCTAATTTATTTCGTCAAAAAAACGAGTACAAAAAAAGACGCTCAATTTATTGAACGTCTTAATTGATTGAATCAAAAAATTAGAGTGATTTGAATTTTTTCATGGCATCTTTCCGTAATAGTGCATATTCAACACTGTTAAAATTAAATTCCGACACTTCCTGATAGAGTTTTCTTGCCTTCTCCTTTTCACCAGATTTTTCATAAGCCATTCCCAGATAATACTTATTAAGTATTTCATTCATATCTGATTTCTGAAAACTTAGAATAGCCTCTTTATATTTTTTCTCCTTTAACAACACGTACGCCTGAGCACCATAATAGTTCTCCATCAATATTTCATTATCCAGTTTTTTGTAGATCTCTTTTACCTTTTCGCATTTTTCATAGGCTTTACTATAATCGCCTTTCTGAGCCAAGTAATATATTTTATATAATTCAACACCTGCCTTTTGGCCAAGCGTATACCTTTCTGATTGAATACCTTCCAATCGTTTCTTAATATTATCAGTATACATCATAAGACATTTCTCAGTCCTATCAAGTTGATCTCCGTGGACACAGAGCATAATCATATTCTGAAGAGTAAATATCTTTTGACCCAGCTTCTGGCTTTCAGTAATATCCAAATGATTAACTTTCTCAAGTGCTAAATTCAATTCATCAAAAGCGACCTTCATTTCACCCTTATAAATTTCAGTAAAGGCTGCATAGTTTGAGTAAATAACAAGATTAATATCATCAGCTAATTGAACCGCTTTATGGTAATCACTTTTCGCGCTGGCAATATCATTCAAAAATAAATTAGCATGAGCTCTTTTAAGATAAGCTAATGCATTTTCAGAATCCAACTCAATTGCTTTAGCATATTTATCCCTAGCCATTTCTAATTTAGATCCACCTCTTAAAGCATCCCCAAGATTAATATAAGCTCGTTCTGACTTGGGAACCAACTCCAGGGCTTTATTCATATTCTCTATGGCCTTATCAAAATCATTGGGTTGCCTATTCAAATAAGAAAAGCCCAATTGCTGATAGGCGTAATGAAAATTCTCATCTAAACTGATTGCTTTCTCAAGACTTTTTCTGGCCGCTTCAATCTGATTATTTTCCGTATGAATACCAGCTAGATAAATCCAGGCTCTTGGACTTTCTGGCTGCAAATCAATTAACTTATTTGCCAAACTTAATCTGTCTTCCCAATTGGTATTAAAATAGGACAAACCAATTTTTATTAGTAATTGTTCAGCCTCACTGCAATGTTTATTATACTTATTTGCCAGCTCCAGATTCATCTTAAATGCCTGAGTTGAATTTGAAGCATAAGCAAGCTCAACATATGCATAGGCAAACCTATCATCCTCATAAATGGCTTTTTTGCAAAACTCTTGTGCCATCAGCAAGTTCCCCAATTCTCTGGCATCTCTGGCTTTAATCAATAATTCTTTTGCCTTAGAGCTCTTTGTTGTAACAGGAATGCCCTTTATTGCTGATGCCAATACCTCACTTGTAAAAAACACAAACAATAGCATTACACCAATGAAATAAATTTTTGAATTGATCTTCATAACAATCATTTTTTAAGTAAAATCATTTAAATAAAAGAAGAATTGCACTACATATGTAATACATTGGGAACTCTGAATAATGTCGCTTTAGAATTCACAATTCAGATTAAAGCATAATCAGGAAGTTGCTTCTAAACGAAACCAGAATGGTAGAAGATCATTCAATTTAATCATTAACACGCTTAAAGTCAAATAAAGGAACACTCATTTTAATTATCACTAAACACCTATATAACACAAATCATTTATTAAGAAGCTTATCACATTCCTTGATTAATTAATTTTTCGAATTGGAATAAGCTTTATTGATTGCCAAATTCATATTTAAAATTCTATTTTAAGCATTACCTGCACCTCATCTGTTGTAAGCAGACACAATAAGATAGCCTTAGAGTCATATTGCATTCTTATAATAATATTATATTTTTGGTATACTGATCCTTATTAAAATTCGCTTTTTATAAGATCAATATTCCTTACAAAGAATGGGTTTTAACATCTTCACCTCATATTATTTTAACGCAACAATGATTAAATCACGTAATCCTAAATTTGATGCTGCCTGGAGAATTCTGGTTATTCTTTCTGTCGTAATTCAAGCAACTTTATTCCCTCTTGATGGCCTATTTAAGTTAAGATTCCACGCGTGGTATTATTACTTAGATGTAGGGATTACTTTGATTTTCTTATTGGATTTTATTGAAAACATATATCGCTATAAAAGAATACAAAAGCATACTGTATTCAAAGATATTTATTGGGATACTTATTCATCCAGGAAATATTTTATTGCTGATGCTCTGGCGATTCTCCCTTACGCACTATTGTTTGCGAATCCTGTTTGGCAGTTACTTCGAATATTCAAATGGGTAAAAGTATTTAGAACAATGCGCTTTTTCCAAATCAGAAATATTCGAAATACGGCTGGCATTTCTTTTTGGTACTTAATTCTTGGTTTCTTCCTTTTATCTCATGGCTTCACTTGTCTTTGGTTACGGATTCATGGATTTGATTCAGGTATGAGTAATATGGATAACTATATTCAATCTCTCTATTGGATAATCACAACTTTAACCTCAGTTGGCTATGGAGATATTGTACCTACTGGCAATATTGAAATGCTATTCACCATATTTCTTCAACTGTTTGGAGTAGGAGTTCTTGCTTTATTAGTTGGAACCGTTGTTAGCATATTTTCAAAAAAAAATCCAGCAGAACAACGATTTATCGAGAATATGGAAAAACTAAGAGCATTAATCCATTACCAGCATATTCCTAAAAGTCTGGAGAATAGAATAAGTGATTATTTTACTTACGAATGGAAACAAAAACTTGGTTATGATGAGAGTGAATTGATGGAGGCACTCCCCTACGCTCTAAGAATAGAATTACAAGTCGAATTCAAAAAAAATGTCATCAAAGATATTCCCTTGTTCGATTGTGTTGATGATCACTTCGTAAGAGACATTGCCCAATACCTTACACCCATGATATTAACGCCTGGAGACTATTTATTTAGAACAGGAGATATTGCCAAGTCGATGTATTTTGTACAAAAAGGGAAAATAAGCGTTCTCTCTGCAGACGAAAGTAAACAATTAACCATTCTTCGGAAAGGTGACTTTGTGGGCGAAATAGGATTATTTAAAAAAGTAAGCAGAACGGCTACAGTAAAATCCATAAGTTATTCTGATGTTTACGAATTACAAAGAAAGGAATTCGATAAAGTTCTGAAGAGATACCCTCAAATCGCTGAACAATTAAAAGCAAAATCAATTTCAAGAGAAGAGCGCTACATTTAAATCTTGAAATCATACAATAAGTATTAAAAATACAGGTTTATCTTATTAGAGAAATCAATTGTCACAGACAGTTTTTGTTTCTAACAAAAAAACCAAAATCATTATATGCCTAAACAAATCCTTTTCCTTATTCTAGTGACTCTCACAATTGCCTCTTGCTCTACGAAAAGACATATCAGTAAGCAAAACACGAATAAAGCAATTCACATAGAAAATAAAGGAAAAGTTGAGATACAGGAGCAAAAAAAACAGCTTAGCTCCTCAGATAACCTGAAGACTCAAAATCCTAAAAAGAAGAGCAGTGTCAATCATAAACTCGAAGCACACTACAAAAAATACAAAGCGGCACCCTATAAATATGGCGGAACCAGCATAAAAGGCTTCGATTGTTCTGGCTTCGTTCAGTTCACCTACAAGAATATCTTCAACATTAGATTACCACGTACAACGCGTCTTATGCTAAAGGAAGGTACAGCCATAAAAAAGACTCAGCTTAAAATTGGGGACTTGGTCTTATTTAGAACCTCAAAACGATATCGCCATGTAGGTATTTTTATGGGAGACAACCTATTTATGCATGTATCAACCAAGAAAGGTCTTATGAAATCGAATTTGAATAATCCCTATTGGCTGAATCGTTACCTCACATCTCGAAGAATATTTTAATTGAGATAAAATGCAATTGAATTTGTTGTAAAAAGAAAAAACTCAGGTCCCCACCTGAGTTTTCTTACTAACCTAAATCTAACCTATGAAAAACTTACTGAGTTTTTTGGAGTTAACTCAGTTCTATTTATGAAAAAAAATAGTTTTGTTTCTACACTACAAACATAGGCCTTTCTTTAGTTAAGGGGAGTCAACTCAAGTTAAAGAACGTTAAGTTGCTTCTTTCGTAAGTAATTTGATTAGAAAAAAAACAAGGATCAGGCGGATAGAGCGAAAAAAACACTGAGGGATGACTCCTCACTGCGTTCGTCATGAACTTGTTACGAACCCCAAAACCCAGATATTTCTGGATCATCCAAAATCTAGTGCTATAAAAAAGAGATTAATCAAATTAATGAAAGATCTCTTCTTCTGTGAACACGGAGGGATTATTCGCTCGTCCCTCGCTCATTAATATATTACGCCCCCCCTTTGGGTTCTCATACCTTTTATTTTACTGAGGATTGGATACAAAAAAAACTCACCAGTTTCCTGATGAGTTTTCTGTGAACACGGAGGGATTCGAACCCCCAACCTCCTCGGCCGTAACGAGGTGCACTATCCAGTTATGCTACGCGTCCAGTATGTTTTTTCTAATGGTGAACATGGAGGGATTCGAACCCCCAACCTCCTCGGCCGTAACGAGGTGCACTATCCAGTTATGCTACACGTCCATTATGTTTTTTCGAATCAGAATTACGGATTTTCTTCTGATTTCAATTATACAAATCGTTATCTGTATAAGCCCTTATTGTGAACATGGAGGGATTCGAACCCCCAACCTCCTCGGCCGTAACGAGGTGCACTATCCAGTTATGCTACACGTCCTTTTCTTAATTGCGATGCAAATATAAGGCTTTTTTTTCTAATGCTGCAAGCATTTTCTCTCCAAAAAAACACAGAAAGCCCTTTATTCATTATACGAAGCTGAATCTAAACCGTATACAAAAGGAAAAAAAATTAAAGACTTTTAATTTGGGGGCTTTTATGCTTAAATTTCATTAAAACATGAGCTGGTAAATTGTTCTGAAGCTAAAAAAGGCTAATTTTAATATTTCAAACATTTTTCTCTTTTTGTTAAATCAACTTTGTAAATATAAAATTACTGAAATGAAGAAATTCTTAAAAATATTTGGTGGAATAATTCTAGTTCTGATACTACTATTGGCTCTACTCCCCTTCCTTTTCAAAGGTCAGATTATGGATCGAGTGAAAGTAGAAATGGATAAGGCTGTGGATGCAAAAATTGAGATTGCAGACGTCAGCTTATCTATGTTTAAAAGTTTCCCAAAATTATTCGTTGAAATACAAGGCATTTCTATCGTTGGTAAGGGTGAATTTGTAAATGACACCTTAGCCTATGTAGGTAGTTTATATACGGCGGTTGATTTAGGTTCTGCCATTTCAGGCAAGCAGCTTCATGTTGGGGCTATCGTATTAGCCAAAACAAAAGTCAATGCTTTAGTTCTGGAATCAGGAAAAGCCAATTGGGATATCTTTAAGGCTGAAACCGAAGAAGTCGTTGTGGAGGAAGAAAGCACCGAAGCTTCTGACTTCAAAATTATATTCGAAGAAGTACGTGTAGAAGATTTCGCTTTGGAATACCACGATGCCACTTTAAAAGCAAACCTGGTCCTTACAGATTTGGATTTAAGCCTTAATGGTGACTTTTCTGCCAAAGAAACCAATCTAAACGTTAACACTACGGCTACTGGAATCACTTTCGATTTTGAAGGCATCAAATACTTGAATGAAGCAACTCTTGGCTTAGAGGCAGCTCTTGGAGCAGACTTAGAAAACATGATTTTCAACTTCAAGGAAAACAAACTGACCCTAAACGATTTGGAATTTGGCATGATGGGAAGTTTCGCCATGCAGGAAGATGCCTATAACATGGATTTGAAACTGGATGCGAAAAAGACCGATTTCAAATCACTTTTATCCATGGTTCCTGAAGCCTTTATGAAGGACGTCAAAGGTTTGGAAACTTCAGGTAACTTGGTTCTGAACGCATTCGTTAAAGGTGAATACAGAGAAGATCATATGCCTGCCTTTGGTGCGAAACTAAAAGTAGCTGATGGCAATATTAAATACCCTGATCTACCGGAAACCATCAATAATATTAAGATTGATGCCGAGGTGAATCACCCAGGTGGTGATTTGGATGCTCTTGTTACCGACGTGAATGCATTTCACATGGAAATTGCAAACAACCCTATAGATGCTGAGATGCATATCAAAACACCAATGAGTGATCCTGAGATTAGTGGTCTTTGTAAAGGTGTGATTGACTTTGCTAAAATCCGCCACGCCATTCCTATGGATAGCATCAAGATTGCAGGTATCATCACTTCTGATATCAGTTTCAAAGGTCGTTTATCGGCCATTGAAAAGGAAGAATACCCGAAATTCATGGCTAAGGGTGATCTTAAGCTTAAGAACTTTGAATTCACCACACCTGATTTCCCACAGGGTATTCGTATCGTAAGCTCGGTATTGAGCTTTACACCTCAGTTCATCAATTTGAATTCTTTCGATTCTCGTATTGGAAAGTCTGATGTACAACTGAAAGGTCGACTAGAAAATTACATTCCTTATGCCCTAAAAGGGAAAACACTTAAGGGGAACTTCAACATGAATTCAAAAAGCTTCGACTTGAATGAATTTATGACCGAAGAAGAAACAGCTACTACAGAAACGACAGATACCATTCCAATGTCTGTGGTTCCTGTCCCTGCTGATTTGGATATCAAATTTGTTGCAAACATGCAAAAAATCAAGTTTGATAAAATGCTGATTGAAGATGTAAAAGGCCTTATCGTTGTTAAGAATTCAGTTGCAAAGCTAACCAACCTTTCGATGAACATGCTAAAAGGACAAATGACCATGAACGGCTCATACAGCACCAAGGATATTAAAAAGCCTAATTTCGACTTTGGATTAGACGTAAACGAATTTGATATCAAATCGACTTACGAGTCTTTAAGTATGGTTAAGAAGATGATTCCAATGGCATTAAACTGCGAAGGAAAAGTATCTTCTGATTTGAAGATTAAAGCTCAATTGGACGAAGAGATGGCTCCTGTCATGAACACCTTGAATGGAAAAGGAGCATTCCACTCAAGAGGGATAATCATTAAAGACAGTAAGGCTTTTGTGGCATTGGCTAAAGCACTTAAGAATGATAAATACAAGCGTATCTCCGTTTCTAAATTCGATATGGATTTTGTCATCACAAACGGAAATATCGTTGTGAAACCGTTCAATACAAAAATTGCTGGTCATCCGGCTACTATATACGGCACACAGTCAGTTGATGGGAAATTGGATTTCACCATGGATATGAAATTGCCTAAGGAAGAACTAGGATCTGATGTCAACAAACTCTTAGCTAATATTCCTGGAAACAAGACGATTAAAAAGCTGGACGTTTCTGTTAAGATTACAGGAACAACTAAGGACCCTAAAGTGAACTTAGATCTAAGCAAAGCCATTAAGCAAGCACAAGATGCTGCACTTAAAGAGCTTAAAAAGAAGGGCAAGAAAGATCTTAAGAAATTATTTGATAAGTTATTCTAAAAAAGCTCTTAACATTAAAAAAGTACTGATTCGATTCAACAAAGTAGATAATCCTCGTGAGTTCACTCTTACGAGGATTTTTTTTGAATACTACAAACTAACAATAAAGATATTAAACTGGATTTATAGCTTTGTTCCAAAGCATAATAAGGCTCTCCTCCTTTATGGTGATCCAACAACACCTTGAATAAAGATACAGGAGGTACAACAGCCACACACTTGTCACCTACTGACAATAATACACTTAATAATGAAAATAGTAGATTTATCAAAACCAATTCAATTTAATAAATCTGATCCTTGGTTTATGAAAGTTAAGATTAAATTTAAAGCACATAAAAAAGCAAGTTTATTATTACGTTTCTTGGGCTTACCTAAAAAACTGTTTCCCAAAGGCTTTAATGGTTGGGCAGATGATACAATAAAACATATGGGAGTGCATGCTACTACTCATATTGATGCACCTTGGCACTATTCTCCAACAGTAAACGGAGAACGAACAAAAACAGTTGATGAAATTCCATTAGATTGGTGTTATGGAGATGGTCTTGTAATTGATATGAGGCATAAAGAAGATTTCGACCCTATAAGCGTGAAAGACATTCAAGATTTTCTTAAAAAAGAAAACTTATCTATTAAGGAGGGTATGATTGTTTTGATCAATACCGGAAGAGACATTTATAATGGTACAAAAGATTTTCCGGACAAAGGGACAGGAATGAGTGCAGATGCAACAGAATGGCTAATTGATCAAGGGATTAAAGTAATGGGAATCGACTCTTGGGGTTGGGATTTGCCATTAAAATACATGATAAAAAAAGCCAAAGAAAAGAATGATCCAGAATTATTTTGGGAAGCACACATCGTTGGACAAAGAAAAGAATATTGTCATATGGAACAGCTTGTAAACTTGGGAAGTCTGCCATATGAAGGTTTTAAAATTGCAGTTTTCCCTCTTAAAATTGTCGGAGCTTCAGCTGCTCCAGCTAGGGTTGTTGCAATTTTTGAATAAATACCATTGCCGACAATAAATATAGGTTATTGGGCGGTATGTGCCGTTTAATCCAGACAAGTCGGGATCAGCAATACCGTTAAAATTAAAACACAAAGTAAAAAGGCTAAGCAAAGAAGGTGGATTCTTAATTGAATCCACCTTTTCCTATAAGTAAATTGAATAAGCTCACATGTAATAAGAACTCAAAACCAGCCAAACCATTTAATCCTCTTTACACTGAACGCTTATCCAATTCTAATTTTCTACCAGAATAAGGCATACAGTGCAACCAAAACGATGATAATCGAATAAGATACAATATTAAATGTTTTGCCTGTTTTAAAGGTATCTCTGCTTATTTCAATTCCTTTAGAATCGTCAGCACCCTTATTTTGCATATAGCTTACAATAGCAATGATTCCCATTGAAATCAGACAGGTTATTCCCATTTGATCAAGAAAAGGGAATGATGGGAACAAGCCTTCCAGAGCCGAACCTTCAACCCAACCTTTAGGTCCAATCTTTAAAAACATAGCGATTGGAATTGAAGATATTATACCTATAATAGCTGCCTTATTGGTCGCTTTCTTCCAAAACAGACCTAACAAGAATACAGCCAGAATTCCTGGACTCACAACACCCGAATATTCCTGAATAAACTGAAAGGCCTGATCTAATCCTGCAAGTTGTGGTGCAATAAAACAAGCAATAACCAGAGCACCAGCTGCTGACAAACGCCCCACATTCACGGTTCGTTTATCCGATGCATTAGGATTGAAATAAGGCTTGTAAATATCCATTGTAAAAATCGTTGAAGTTGAATTCAACATAGATGCCAGGGAAGAAACAATAGCCGCTGCTAATGCTGCAAAAGCCACACCTTTCAGCCCGTTAGGTAAAAATTGTAACAACCAAGGATATGCCTTATCAGCAGCTTCCATAGTTGGCATATTATTTTGAGCGGCATCGCCCAAGCGAGCCATAATAGATGGATCATTAACCATCACATAAGCCGCTATACCAGGAATAACTACAATAAGTGGAATAATCAGCTTTAAAATACCTGCAAATACGATTCCTCTTTGAGATTCCTTTAATGATTTTGCAGCAAGGGTTCTTTGAATGATATACTGGTTGAATCCCCAGTAATACAGATTTGCAACCCACATGCCGCCAATCAATACACCTATACCTGGAAGATTCATATATTGCGTATGCGCCTCATCCAAAATCATATGAAAACTATCGGGTGCAGCCTCGTAAATATGCTTGAAACCAGCCAATACACCCTCGCCTCCTGATACGTGATTCAAAGCCAGGTAAGTGGTTACTAAACCACCTAAGGTTAAGAAAACAACCTGTACAACATCGGTCCAAGCCACAGCAGAAAGTCCACCGTAAAGTGAATAACTGGCAGCAAAAAGGGCTAAACCAAAGATGCCATAAATCATTGGAACGCCCATAATGGTCTCCATTGCCAAAGCTCCTAAATAAAGTACCGAGGTTAGGTTAACAAAGACATAGAGAGCAATCCAGAAAACGGCTAAAATTGTTTTCAGGTTGGTTGAATAACGCTGTTCTACAAATTGGGGTATAGTATACAGGCCTTTCTCAATAAAAATCGGGAGAAAATATTTACCTACAATTATCAGTGTAATCGCGGCCATCCACTCGTAAGATGCAATGGCTAAACCAATGGCAAAACCAGAACCCGACATGCCAATAAATTGTTCTGCCGAAATATTTGCTGCGATAAGCGAAGCTCCAATAGCCCACCATGGCAAAGATTTACTTGCCAAAAAATAGTCATCAGCATTTTTCTGATGTCCTTCTTTATCTCGAGACACCCACAAGCCAATTCCAATAATCACGATTCCATAAATGATAAAAATCGTGTAATCTAAAAATGAAAATGCATTATTCATACTCTTCTATTTTGAACTTTTATTTAAATATCAATTCAGTCATTTATTTAAACTCAGCCATAAATTTAATATTTATGACAGATATTCAATTCTCTATAAACTTTTATAATGTTCCTTAGGCAACATTCTTAATCGCTCCGCACTGGTTTCAGGCGTGATATCTCTTTGGGGATTTCCTAACATTTCGTAACCCACCATAAATTTCTTAACCGTTGCAGATCTCAACAGAGGTGGATAAAAATGCATATGGAAATGCCACTCCGGGTGCTCTTCGCCATCGGTAGGCGCTTGGTGAATACCTGCCGAATAAGGAAAAGATATCTCAAACAAATTATCGTAGCGTATGGTTAAATCTCGATAAATAGCCGCAAAAGCTTCTTTTTCATCTTCACTCATCTTTTCCAAATGCTGAATAGCTCTTTTTGAAACGATCATGGTTTCGAAAGGCCAGGTTGCCCAATAAGGAACCAGAGCAACAAAATGATCATTCTCTATCAATATACGATCTTGCTTATCCAATTCTTTTCCAAGATAATCTTGAAGTAATGTTTTTCCATGTTTATCGTAATAAGCTTTTAGCCTAAGCGATTCTTTTGCTGGCTCGTCGGGCACGGATGATTGTGCCCAAATTTGACCATGTGGATGTGGGTTACTGCAACCCATCACCGAGCCTTTATTCTCAAATATCTGTACGTAATTTATTTCTTCTCGACTTCCCAATTCAGCATACTGCTCTTGCCATAGATCTACAACCTTTTTTACAGCTGAAACTTCCATCTCTGGAATTGTGAGATCATGGCGAGGCGAAAAGCAAATTACACGGCAGATTCCCTGCTCACTTTCTGCACGAAATAAATCATCTTCATTCACGCCCCCTTTAGGAGCATCGGTATTCAAAGCTGCAAAGTCATTGGTGAAAACAAAAGTATCCTTGTAATTGGGATTAACTTCTCCCCCTATACGTTCGTTACCTGCACATAAATAGCATTCCGGATCGTGCTCTGGACGTTTTTCTTCTGCTACTTTTTCTACTTGTCCTTGCCAGGGACGCTTGGCGCGATGGGGTGATACCAAAACCCACTCCCCTGTTAAAGGGTTATATCTTCTATGAGGATGATCCTCCATATTAAATTCTGACATATTTTCTGTTATCGGTTTACGCTTATTGGTTATCGGTTTTCAGTTATCGATAATCTGATAACTGATAACAAGTGATTTCTTCATCACATTAACAAATCAGCATATTAACTCATCATCACATTATTCAATCCTACTTGCTCCATCGCCTATTTCAGCGACATAGAAATCGGGCTCTAAGCCTACTCTATTCTTATAGTTTTCACCAACCGTTTTAATAAAAGCTTCAACAGCCTCATCTTTAACAAGACTTACCGTGCACCCTCCAAATCCGGCTCCGGTCATTCTTGACCCCAAAACACCATCAATCTTTCGGGCCTCTTCGACCATGGTATCCAATTCAACTCCAGTTACCTCATAATCGTCACGAAGCGAATCATGAGAAGCATTCATCAAAAGACCAAATTCTTCAAGTTGACCTTGTTTTAATGCATCTATAGCTTGAAACACCCTTTGATTTTCAGAAACAACATGCTTGGCTCTACGTCTTACGACCTCATTACTTAATAAAGATTCAAGATTCTTGAACGCCTCGTTATTGAGTTCACACAAGAAATCAATTTTGTTCTTACGGCTAATCAATTCAACGGCAAGCTCGCATTCCGCACGTCTTTCATTATACTTCGAATCTGCCAGACCTCTTTGCTTATTGGTATTTCCAATCACAAGCTTATAACCATCCATTTTAAGAGGTACGATATCATACTCCAGTGTATCGCAATTCAAGGCTAAAACATGGTTTTTAACGCCCATACCGATAGCAAACTGATCCATAATACCACAATTAACGCCCACAAAATCATTTTCAGCTTTTTGTGACATCTTAACAAGTTCAACTTGTTCCAAATTCGCCTCAACTAATTCGTTAAATGCAACGGACATAACCAACTCAACCGAGGCAGATGATGACAAGCCAGCACCATTAGGGATATTACCCGAAAACAAGAGATCCATGCCTTTGGCCTTAAATCCTCTCTTCTGAAACTGATCCAAAACACCCATTGGGTATTTCACCCATTCGTTATTTCCTTTTTTAATCTGATCAGTGGTAATTCTTGTCTTATATTCGAAGTTATCACTGGCAAAGAAGATGTAATCATCTTCCCTTTCTCGTAAAATCAGATACGTGCCATAAGTCAATGCGCAAGGAAAAACGCGTCCCCCATTATAGTCTACATGCTCTCCTATTAGATTTACTCGTCCTGGGGCAAAATATATTTTACAGTCACCTTCTCCGTAAATCTTAAAGAACTGTTTTTTCAAATTTTCTACATCCATAATTAATCATACTGGTTGGTACTGGTCGGTAAATGTAGCGATAAATTTCACCTTTCCAAAAACTATTACGACTAAGTCTTTAAACAAAAAGGCGAATCATATGATTCGCCCTATCTAAACTCTAAAAAATTACAATGATTTTCTTCTTATTAAATAAGATTTATTTTCAATCTGTTTATCTTCTTTATTCAAAACCATACTTGCCAAAAGCTCTCCCATCAATTCAAAATCTGTTGATATGGTTGAAATACCATCAGCCACGACTTCCTTCAAAGGTGTATCATTATAAGAAATAATTCCTAAATCAACTCCCAGTTCAAGATTCTCAGACTTGGCTGTCTTCACCAGAGAAACCAGATCTTTATCTGAAGGTACAATATACACTTCACCTTTGTGAATCTGATGATGCTTAAGACTCGAAATCACTTCAGACTCCCATTGATCCTTATGATTGTCGCAGAATTTATTAAAACCTTTCATCTGTCCTAGAGGCTCTTTCCCTCCCGGGAAAACTAAAAACAACTTCTGATATTTCTTAAGATCTTCTATCCCTGAGTTTAAAGCAGAAATCATATCCTTTTCAAAATTCTGATGCACCGATGGGTAATGCTTCACAAGTGTGGCATTGGTTTGATCCAGAATATAAACCTTATCCTGTGGCAACTGCTTCAAAATAGAATGTGCATCATTAAACTTCGCAGGCATAATCACATAAGAAGTATAGTTGCCAATATTGGCCTCAATCAGATCCTTAAAGACTTGTCGGTTAAAATGATGAAAATAAATATCAACAACAGCATGAGTCTTTAAATTCTCAAGAAAAGAATTGTATAAGACTTCCTTAAAGGCATTTAGTTCATCGAAAAGGAGAAATATTTTATGCTTAAACTGGGTTACAGTACTTTCGACATAATAACCTTTACCTGGCACTGATGAAATGACACCTCGAGCTTTCAGTTCATTAAAAGCTACCAAAACAGTATCTCTCGATAAGGAAAATTCTTTACAAATGGCATTGATTGAAGGCAAACGATCTCCTTTACGAATCAGACCAGCCTCAATAGCTTCCAGCAAAGAATTAATCATTTGTTTATATTTGGGAATTCCGGAGTCGCTAGATATCTTAAAGATTTGATTCAACATATTACTGGTTTAAAATCTCGGGCTTGAGATTAGATTCTTAGTATAAATATTTGGTCTTACAAAGATACATTTTTAACTACAGGTAGCTACCAGTATGATACAATTAATTTGTATAACATGTTTGATTCTGAAGTTTTTCTTATAATTTCGACCTTTTAAAAGATGGAGAATAGATAAAATCCATTTCAAAGTTAACATTCTATAAATTAAAAACAATAATCTAAACTGATGATTCAAGTTCAAGCATTTGACCATAAAGATAATAAGATCAAGCATTTTGTTCTTTCAAATAAAAATGGTGTTTGCGCAAAAATCACGAATTACGGAGCCATCCTAACTTCCCTAACACTGCCTTTAAAATCAGGAAATAGAGAAATTGTTTTGGGTTTTGATTCTTTGGAAGAATATAAAAGTGAAAACTATCTGAAGGATTACCCCTATTTCGGAGCCATTATTGGACGATATGCCAATAGAATTAATCAGGGCAAAGTTACAATTGAAGATAAAGATATTCAGTTAGCCACAAACCATGGGCAACATCATTTACATGGCGGTTATTCTGGCTTCGATAAGCGGACGTGGGATGCAGAAATCATAGGAGATTCAGCGGTTCAATTAAGTCTGTTAAGTAAAGACGGTGATCAGGATTTTCCTGGGAACATGAAGATAAGCGTCATCTATGAATTAAATGATGAAAATGAGTTAGCTATCTACTATTCTGCCACTTGCGACAAAACAAGCCCAATTAATTTAACCTCACATACTTATTTCAACTTTACAGGTGGGAAAGAGAACATCTTGGATCACGAACTTCAAATTGATTCTGATCAAATACTTGAAAACAACACTGATCTTATTCCTACAGGTAAATACATGGACGTTAAAGAGACAGCTTACGATTTCAGAGCTCAAAAAAAGGTAAATCAGAATATCAAGGCTGTAGAAAATTACGACAACTGCTTTGTATTAAAAACCGAAAGCAAAATGCTAAGAAAAGTAGCCGAAGTTTACGAAGAAAAATCAAATATCAGGATGGAAGTTTCAACAGATTTCCCTGGTTTACAGCTATACACAGGCATGTTTATTAATGTTGAAGGCAGTGAGAAATTTGGTCCTTTTTCGGGACTTGCTCTTGAAACACAAGGCTACCCTGATGCGCCAAACCAAGAGAACTTCTCTCATGGCTTTATTCATCCTGGAGAAATCTACGAGCATCAAACACGTTATAAACTTCATTTCTAGGAAACAGATTATTCTCTAATCGGAATACAAAACACGTGAAACTGCTTACAAACAAAAAGCAGCAATTTTAAAGATAGTCTAAAGCTACTCCCACTGGAGTAGCTTTTTTTTGTTTTTAAATTAACATATACAATAACCACTCCCACCTTCACAGAAAAACAGGAATACATAATTTTTATCCAAACTCAACAATATATTAAAAAAAGTTAAATCAATATTTATTAAAAACGATTTAACTATACTTGTGAAGCCCTATTATTTACAAAACAAAAAAACCACAAAAACCTTTTTAAAACAATGACTTAAACAAAAAAAACACACCAACTATAAACAATAAGATAATCAGTCATAATACTAACCCGACCAAATCCAGTATGACAATCTTTTCAAAACAAAAAACACTAATCCTCAAAGTTCTATTTTTATCTTTTACAATCTCATCATGTCATTCTAAACAAAATGATATATACACACATCAGGTAGAACATAAAAACTTCACAGATAATTTAACTGTAATTGGTGAGCTTCAACCCTCAAGTACCCTAAACATTTCCTGTCCACGTTTAAGAGCTGATGCTACAATAGCCTCTATGCTTAAACATGGTAAGCGGGTTAAAAAGGGAGATACAGTTTGCATCCTCCAGGCCAAGGATATTGTAAATAAATATGAACAAGCAAAGTCCGATTTAGATAATGCTAAAGCTGAATACAGAAAAACTGAAGCGCAATTAAATTTAAACACACAGCTACTGATTGCCCAAAAAGAAACTATTGAAGCCAGTGAAGCCATTAAAAAATTAGACAGCATACAGCAAAAATTTGTATCAAGTTCTCGCAAACAAATTATTGGTCTCGAATTAAAAAAAGCTGAGCTAGAAAAACAAAAGGTGGTGAACCGACTGAATAGTTTAAAAAAGATCAACAAATCGGAGCTCAGTCAGAAGAAAATTAAAATAAAACAAGCCGAAAACAAATTAAGTAGTGCCAAATCTCTTATAGACCAACTCATTATAACAGCCCCAAGTTCAGGTACATTTTTGCGTGCAAAACAACGCAGAAATAATAAATTAATGAATGAAGGAGATATTGTTTGGGGAGGTATGGCTATAGCTAAAATTCCCAATGCTGCATCCTATCAAGTCAAATTCTCTCTTACTGAACAAGAGTGCAAGCAAATAGAAAAAGATTTCCCTTTTGAAGGCCAGTCAAAATCCAATGAAATAATTGCAGGCATAATTAAAAACAAAGCCCCGGTTGGAAAACCCATTGACAAAAATTCGGAAGTCAAGGTATTTGAAGTCATTGCTAAAATTGACTCGATAAACTTTGAACCAAAACCAGGCCAATCAGTAAGCTGTAATATTATAACTAAAACAATTCCTGATGCCTATATCCTACCCTTACTGGCCGTATTTCCCGAAGACAGTATTCAAGTGGTGTATGTAGCACATCAAAATAAATTTGAAAAACGCAGTATAACAATTGCCTATAAAAATGCCGTTCAAGCTATCGTAAAAAGCGGATTTACAGCTGAAGAAAAAGTAGCTCTTATCAAACCACACAAAAGTCTAATCCTGAAAAAAGATACCTCCGATGAATAAACTAAGCATCTTCTTATTAATTCTCATTTGCACTGCATGTTCTCCTGATGGAAAAGATGATATTTCACTCTACAAAGTAAAGAAGGGTAATCTCTCCATAAGCTTAACCGAAGAAGGAGAACTAAAAGCGTCCAATTCAATCAATATTTCTTCGCCAGCTATTTCATGGCGTTTTGGCAACCTCAAAATCATCAAAATAATTGAGGATGGAACAGAAGTGGTTAAAGGCGATACAGTGATGATATTCGATCCCTCTGAAGTTGGGAAAGCCATTGAACAATCGAAAAATGAATTGGACATTGCTAAAGCAGAGTTGGAAAAAAACAAAGCTGAGCAAGCCTCCAAATTAGAAGAATTAGAGTCGAACTTTAAGGTTACAGAAATCTCACATCGCATTTCTGAAATCAACTTTGAACTAGCTGAATATGAAGCCGAAATCACAAAGAGAGAGATTGAGCTTAAACTTAAAAAAGCTAAAATATCATTGGGTAAAGCTAAAGGCGAAATCTTAAATACAAAAAAGATTCAGCACGAAGAGCTACAACAGTCACTATTAAAAATAAAACAGTTAGAAGCTAAGGTAATTGAAGCGACAGATGCACTAAAAAGCCTTACTATAATTAGCCCAGCGCCAGGTATAGCCATTTTAACTAAAAACTGGAGTACCAATAACAAATGGCAAGTCGGGGATCAAACCTGGTCGGGTAATCCGATGATTAGTCTTCCGGATCTCAGTCAAATTATATCCACAGTAAAGATCAACGAAATTGATATTTCAAAGATTCGCTCCTCACAAAAGGTTGAAATTAAATTAGACGCCTACTCCGATACTGTATTCTCTGCACAAGTAAGCAAAATTGCCAATTTGGCCGAAAGCAAAAATGGTAAAGATAAGATCAAGGTTTTTCCCATTGAAACCCTAATTGATGGGACATCACCAAAACTATTGCCAGGAATGACTGTTAGCTGTAAAATATTAATTGACGAGATAAAAGATGAACTCCTCATTCCAATAGATGCCTTGTATTCTGAAAAGAACCAACACTGGGTTTACTTAAAATCAGGAAGCAGCTTCAAAAAAACAAATGTGGGAATAGGTGCTTCAAATAGCGATTTTGTCATTATAAAAGAAGGTATAAAAGAAGGCGATAAGCTCGCATTATCTGATCCCTTTCCTGAAAATGAATCGACGAATAAGCAGGACGAATTATAAACCCCAATTTCATTATGGAAAAAGTAAAAATCTTATTACTGGCGGGAATGCTATTCTTCATTTCCTGCAGCAAGAATAATAAAGACTCAGAATTTAAAATCCAAAAAGGAAGTTTTAAAGCTTCGATAACTGAAACGGGTGAACTACTCGCAATTAATGCTGTCAGTATTAACATGCCATCGATCGGATTTAGGTATGGCTTTCGATTTAAAATTATCGATTTGGTTGATAATGGAACCATAGTAAAGCTTGGAGATAAGATTGCTAAAATAGATGAAGCAACAGTTGGTAAAAGAATCATTGAACTTGAGACACAACTCAATCTTGAGCAAGCCAATTTAAACAAACAAATAATTGAGCAGGATAATCAAGTGCAAAGCTTAGAAATAGCCCTTGAAGAGGAACAGGCCAATTATGAATTAAAAAAGCTCGAATTGGAAACCTTTAAATTTGAATCACCACGCAAAAGAAACATCAAGAAACTTGAATTTGAACAGGTTAAAATCAATAGAACCAAAGCGATTCGAAATATTCAGCGCCAAAAAATCATAAAAGAAAATCAAATTAAAATTCAGAAGCTAAAGGTAAATCAAATTAAACTGGATATTGAGCAAGCCTACATCGCCATCAAAAAACTGGATATAGTTAGCCCAATAAACGGTATTGTACAACTCAAAGAAAATAGAAGATCAAAACAGAATTATAAGATTGGTGATGAAATCTTCTTAAATCAGTCTTTTGCTCTTGTTCCAGATATCAATTCAATGAAGGTGAAAACCAGTATCAATGAACTTGATTATAAAAAAGTACGCTTAGGCCAAAAGGTTAAGATTAGATTAGACGCCCTGCCCGAAGTCGTATTTGATGGAAAAATTAGCTCCTTAGGCAAACTCAGTAAACCCAAAGAGAAAGATAGCAAGATTAAAGTGTTTGATGCTGAAATCACGATCATCAATAAAGATGAAAGGTTAAAGCCAGGAATGACTGTAAGCTGTCAGATTCTGTATGCCGATTATCAAAATGTGATGTATGTACATAACGATTGCCTGCTTCGTGAAAAGGGTAAATACTACATTTTCCCTGAAAAGGGTAAAAAACAAGAAGTTAAAGTTGGCTTTTCTAACAACAATTACACGATTATCCTTGGCGAACAAATAGAGGGACAAGCCTTATTTCAAGCCAACAGAAAGAAAGAGTCTACAAGTGAACAAGAGGCTTAATCCCCTAGTATCACATCACTGAAACATCCCAATTAATTGTCAAAATAATAGAATCTTTATGCAATTAGAAGAAAATGTACAAGCTGCCTTTAACGGCTTGAGAGAGCACAAATTCAGATCCTTTCTGACCATGCTGGGTATTATATTCGGCGTCGCTTCCGTCATAGCCATGCTATCCATTGGAGAGGGTGCCAAACGTGAAGCCATCAAAAAATACCAACAATTAGGTGTCAATAATATTATCATTCGTGACATGGATCTTTCTGATAAAGAATTGGAAAGTGTGAGGGCCAAATTTTCTCCTGGCTTATCTCTCAAGGATGCACAAGCCATTAGAAATATTGTTCCTCAGATTGTTGATTTAGCCCCACAAGCAGAAAAAAAAGCCGATGTCAAATACCAGGACAAATCCATCAAAGCAACCCTTATTGGTGTGACGCCTAGTTATTCAGAAATCCTTAACTATACAACCGAAAGTGGGAGTTTTGTTAATAAGAATCATCAAAGCAGACAATTAAAGGTTTGCGTAATTGGGACAGATATCGCTTCAAAATTTTTCACTATTGACGATCCAATAGGACAAAGCATTAAAGTTGATGACCAATGGCTGGAAGTGATTGGTGTATTGAAGAGCAAATCACTTTTTACAGAAACCGTTGGTGAACTAGCTTCCCGGGATTTAAATTCCGATATCTACATCCCACTTTCTACCTTTCACAAAAGATTCGAAAAAGAAAAATTACTTTCCAGCGAATTAAAACAAATAACGATAAAACTGGAAGGCTCTGAGAACATTACCCAAATATCTAAAATTGTTGAAAACCTGGTCAATCGTCATCATTTCAACAATAAGGATTTTAGTATTGTAATCCCCATTGAGTTATTGAAACAGGAAGAAAAAGAACGACGCATTTATAATATTCTACTGGGGTCGATTGCGGCCATTTCATTATTGGTAGGCGGTATAGGTATTATGAACATCATGCTGGCCACAGTAATGGAAAGAACCAGAGAAATTGGTGTGCGTAGAGCTATTGGTGCTAAGAAAGATGATATTCTTTCACAATTCATTACTGAATCACTGGTACTAAGTATTACAGGTGGAGTTATTGGCGTTATTTTAGGCTTAACGCTCTCCATTAGCATCTCATTATTCACTGCCATTACAACGAGTGTTACTCTATATTCAGTGCTTATAGCCTTTTTATTTTCAGTTCTTGTAGGTGTCACCTTTGGCTATTTGCCAGCACGTAAAGCAGCCCGTTTAAGTCCTATTGAATCCATTCGTTACGAATAAATCCCCTGAATCATGTTAATCGAAATAAAAGACTTAAGAAAAAAATATATCATGGGAGAAATGGAGGTTGAAGCTCTGCGCGGCGTCAATCTCAACATCTCGACCAACGAATTTGTATCCATCATGGGACCATCGGGTTCCGGGAAGTCAACCCTTATGAATATTCTGGGATGTTTGGATACACCTAGTTCGGGACAATATCTCTTCGATTCTATAGATATTTCAACTCGAACAGATGATGAGCTCTCTGAAATTCGCAATCAAAAGATTGGTTTCATTTTCCAAACCTTTAACCTTCTACCCAAGTTGGATGCCATGCAAAATGTCGAGTTGCCTTTAATCTATTCAGGCGTTGAAAAACACCTCAGAAAAGATCTCGCAAAAAAGGCATTGAAAAGACTCGGTCTGGAAAACAGGATGAATCACAAACCTAACGAATTATCGGGCGGACAAAGACAGCGTGTAGCCATTGCTCGTGCTTTGGTTACTAATCCTGGAATTATACTTGCTGATGAGCCTACGGGTAATCTAGATACCAAAACCGGATTCGAAATTATGGGGATTTTTAAAGAATTACATCAGGAAGGTAATACCATAATTTTGATTACCCACGAACCCGAAATTGCTGAACAAGCCGATAGGGGTATTATCATTCGCGACGGACTCATTACAAAAGATGCGCTCAACACAACAATTATTAGTCCAAACAACACCATTCTAACTCAAGTATAAGCCGTTCAAAAAGAGCAAAAACATGATACATCTACAAAGAATAACAACCATTTTACTACTATTTTTCTCCTTGAACATCACACTTAAGGCTCAAGAAACTCTAGCTATGAAACTGGATTTGGAAACCAGTATTAGGATTGCAAAAGATCAGAGTTACACAATGCTGATGTTAAAAGAGGGGTTGAATGCAGCCCAGTATCAACTAAAAGCAGCAAACAGTTCTTTCAAGACTCATATTAATATGGATATTACTGCTCCGAACTACTCTGAATCAATTGTTGATTTTCAGAATACCGAAGGCATGACCTATTTTTCGAACAAGCAACTATCCTACTCTGGAAGTCTGACCATCGATCAACCCTTACCTACTGATGGACGCCTATTCGTTCGTTCGGGTATATACAATACCGATGATTACGATCAGGATGAAAAATTCATGAAACTACAGACCCGAATCGGATTAACACAACCTATTCAATCTCTATACGCTTACAATTCTATAAAGTCAGAATATGAAAAAGCTCGTTTAAATTACGATTTAACCAGCAAGCGATTAAAAAGAAATGAACTGGATTTGATCTATAGAGTAAGTAAAGCCTTTTACGATCTGCATGCTTCCAAAGAACGTATGAACATTACTAAAATGTCGATGGACCGACTCTCTAAAGCCTATGAAATTGCTCAAAACAAATACAAAGCAGGACTTATTAGAGAAGTAGAAGCCTTACAGATGGAAGTCGATTTGGGAGAAGCAAAAAATGCTTATGACCTTGCTACAGTAAGCCATTCCACACAGCTAAATGTCTTTAAGCAAGTTCTAGGTCTTCCATTGTCTGAAAACATTGAATTAGAGAGTAATTTTGATTACGCTCCAATAGAAATTGATATTAAAATAGCTTTGAAAAAGGCATTGGAAAACAGATTGGAACTTAAAGAACAGCAACTACAGATCGATCTCACAAATATTGAACTAAAACGCATTAAATCAAGAGGAACCCTATCTGGAGATTTAGAGGCCTACTACGATTTTGTTGGTATGGATAAATATGATATCAAAAAAAGTTTAGGTGGTGCCATTAATAACACATGGGGAACTTTAAAAGACAGGCCTGCCAACTTTGGTGTTTTACTAAAACTAAAAATTCCAATTCTTGATTGGGGCGAAAACAGATCACGTGTAAAAGCCGTAAAAGCACAAATCAAACAAAGTGTTTATCAGCAAGAAGCTCAAACTGTCGAGATTGAAAGTCAAGTTATTAGAACCGTCAACGAGGTACACAGTACCTTAAGACGATTAGAACTCTTAAAAAAGAATAAAGTGATAGCTGAAAAAAGTTTTGCCATATCACAAAACAGGTTCTCAAATGGTGATATCGATAGTCAAACCCTGGCACTTGACCGTGAACGTTTAGACAAAACCAACGAATCACACTTAAGAGCATATATCGATTACAAATTAAAATTGGCTGACCTTATGCGTAAAACCTTTTACGATTTCGAAAAAAATCAAGATGTGATTTATTAAATATCTTGGAAGTATTAATATTGATAAGGCGAACATAAGTTCGCCTTATTCAGTTTAATCTAATTACTAAAACACAAAGAATATTAATCAATGAAAAACAAGGTACTTATTGGATATAATACATCATTAACAACAATATAAATAGCACAAACCAACAAACCACATAAAACATAACTAGTTCGATTATGAACAGTTCAGTATCCATTACCGAACACAAATTGCATCAATACTGAGATTACTTATGCATAACAACTCTGATTATTAAGTTAATAACAACTTAGGTGTGCTTATTGTTAACATTAAGTACTAATTAACCCAAACTCTATTAATTTACACAGAATGAAACTCACAAGTAAAAATCTAATTGTTTTTCTATTATCATTGGCCTTAATCTCT
The DNA here is from genome assembly GCA_048268005.1 of Ancylomarina sp. Classification (GTDB taxonomy): domain Bacteria; phylum Bacteroidota; class Bacteroidia; order Bacteroidales; family Marinifilaceae; genus Ancylomarina. Next base: position 1,075,428 of record JBLWWJ010000002.1, on the reverse strand, counting down.
ATGGAGATTATTTGGTCAAGAATTTTCTCCGCAGAATATTTTTACACTTTTGCATTCCTCATACTAAGTGTCAGTATTCTGGGTTTAGGACTTGGAGCATTATCCTTACGGATGAGTAAATGGCTAACCAACATTAATAATTACGGTGGATTATTAAGTATTACAGCAGGTTTAATGTTTGTAGGTCCCCCATTAGTACTTCATTTACAACTTGATTTCACTCAATTATTAAGTAATAATTGGATGGTACTCAAACTTATTGCGACCATTCTTATTTTAGGTTCTTCTTTTTTCACAGGGGGAATTATTCTCAGTAGTATCTTCCGGAAGGCACATAAAGACATGCCTCGCCTATATATGGCCGACTTAATCGGGGCAGCAATGGGTGTTGTTGTATCTGTTCTGCTGATGAATACATTAGGAACTGACAAAGCAGCTTTAATGATCACATTACCTGTCCTTCTTTCTGCATTATTTTGCATTCATAGATGGTTTAAAATTATTCCAGTTATTCTAATTATCGCCAGCTTTACGGCCTTACCGTATAGTTCAGAACTACTGACAAGGCCTAAAAAAGAAAGAGCAGAAGTAATTTACACCCATTGGGATGCCATGGCTCGCTTAAAAGTATTTAAGTACAACGAGGATAACTGGGGCTTAAACATCGACGATGCTGCCAATTCGCCTGTATTCAAATTTGATGGTAACTTCAATCGTCCCGATTCTCTTAAAGTTCGGTTCATAATTAATGCAAGTAAGCTAACAAAGCAATTCGATTCCTGCCGATTTTTATCACTGGGAGCCGGAGCTGGAGGTGATGTATTACAAGCATTACAGGATAATGCTACTGAAGTACATGCTGTGGAAGTCAATCCACACATCAACAAAATGATGACCAAAGGCTTTTTAAAGGATTTTTCAGGTAATATCTACAAAGACCCTCGTGTGAAAGTCGTAAGCGAGGATGCTCGCTCCTACGTACGTCGATTCGATAATCATTTTGATGTCATCTACTCACGAAGCTCCAACAGCTTTGCTGCGCTTGCTTCAGGTTCCTTTGCTCTGGCCGAGAACTATCTCTTTACAACCGAAGCTTTTCAAGATTATTACAAAGCCTTATCGAATAAAGGTTATCTGCTATTAGAACATCAGTTTTATGTGCCCAGAATGGTTTCTGAAGTCCTGGAAGCTCTCGAACGCGAAGGTGTTGAAAATCCTGCCTCTCACATAGCAGTCTATAATTTCCCCACATATCGTCGTCAAATTATTCTAATGGGGAAACAAGCTCTAAGTAAAGAACTTATTCAAGATGCCATTTATGAAGCCAATAAAGAAAACTACCCGTATTACAGACTCATGTACCCCGCTGTTGATTCTGTAAAAAACAACATGATCAATCAAATTGTAGTAAATGGCTGGCAGCAGCAACAAGCAAAATTACCAAGCAATATATCACCTTGCTACGACAATAAACCATTTATAGCGCAGCTGGGCATGATGAAAAATCTATCTTTCGAAAAGATCAAGAAACAACTTATGCCTTATGAATTCCAGGGTTTCCCACTTGCGAAAGTAATTATACTGGTTATACTCTTTATTGTGACGATTCTTATATTGCCACTTAATCTACTACCTTACTTTAAAAAGGGAAGTAAACTAAAAGCTGCAGGATGGTTCTATTTCTTCACAATTGGCATTGCTTTTATGGCTGTAGAGGTTGTCTTAATACAAAAATACACCTTATTTATTGGTTCATCCTCTTACACTTTCATGACGATACTCTTTGTTCTACTAGCCAGTTCGGGTTTGGGAAGTTTAATGAGTCCTAAATTTAAAACGCATACCCCCTTCCTGTTTATAGCATTATGGCTATTGGCCGAGATTTTACTATTCCCTTATATAACCACATCGCTAGCTGGATTGGCTATATTCTGGCGTATCATTATCACTTGCATCCTAATTGCACCTTTAGGTTTCTTTATGGGAATGCCATTTGTGAAAGGAAGTGCCAAAACCGGGGAACTAATTGACTGGGGATTTGCCATTAATGGAGCTGCTTCAGTTATCGGAAGCACCTTAGTATTAATACCCGTTTTTAATTATGGATTTTATAGCGGCTTATTACTGGCCATCATTTTCTATCTAATAGCCTATATTCTATTGCGTAAACCACTTAAAACAGAGGACTAATTTTATCTCATTAATAAACAACAGAAATCCCAATCATCATGATTGGGATTTTTCTATTCAACATAAATATACCAACCAACTAACACTTTCTTTTAACTTTATTCTTTAGTGATTTAGATATAAATAAAGTAAACCTGTACCACGATATCAAAGCAACTAGCATAAATTGATACATGCGAAATGACAAAAAGAGTATTATTAATTAAAATAATACTCTTTTCTATTATTAGATATCGTTATGAAATTTTTACATAGACAGTCCAACAAGCGTGGCTAAAGTACCTGCAACTAGAAAAACCATTATAACACCTATTAAGCTAATGATCAAACCTGCAACAGATAGACCCATTCCTTTATTTACCTTTTTAGCTTTTGAAATACCCATAGCACTAAAAATAAGTCCTAATAACCACATTACCCAGCCAATAAAAGGAATCCATCCCAAAAATAATGTTAGTAATGCCAATACAAAACCTGCAGTTCCTATTCCATTACTTCTAGCATCAACAACTTGAATTGTTTGTTCACTCATTCTATTAAATTTATAATTCTGCCTTACCTTATTTTGGGGATTAGTCAGGTCAAATTCTTATCCCATATTAGAAAACCTATGTTCTCATTATAATTACAAGTATCAAATTTATGAAAATCATAATAAGAACAAAAAAATCCAGCACCTTATTTAACATAGGCCATGAAAACATAATTACTGAATAAAGAATGAACGGTAAATATTTAAGAAAATAATTATTGGGTCACTATCACATAAACCTCAGACATAACAAAAATAAATTATTAATAAAATCACCTTAAAGCAAATTGCAGACATTCCTGAATCCTGTGAGACATCATGATTTTATTACCTATCCAAATTTTTCAACTTATCGGCATTTTGAAGGAGAGCTTCTGTATACCCCTCTTTTAATCCATCAATGAGATGACCTACGGAATTGACCGCATTAATACCTGCAACACCCTGTCCAGCAGACCAAATATCTTTCCAGGCTTTATCATTTTGTGATGAAAGTTCTGAGAAATCTTCTTTCTTCTTTTGATCTAAATCAATATCAGCCTTTTCAATACTTGACTTTAAGAAATTACCATAAACACCGGATACGGCGTCTGTGTATAAAACATCATCAATTTGAGAAACAAGAATGGAAGCCTTATATGCATCAGTTGCTAAACTTTCATTTGTAGCTATAAACCGAGTACCCATATAGACAAAATCAGCCCCCATGTTTTCTGCTGCGAGAATATCTTTTCCGCTATTGATCGCTCCAGCCAAAATTAACGTGCCCTGATAAAAAGATCTGATTTCATCAAGCAACGCAAATGGATTTGCAGTGCCGGCATGTCCTCCAGCTCCCGCAGCAACAGCAATGATACCATCTACACCAGCTTCAATCGCTTTTTGAGCATGCCGTTTTTTTATGATATCGTGCAAAACCAAACCACCATATTGATGTATGGCATCAACCACATCTTTGGATGCTCCTAATGATGTAATTACCAAAGGGACTTTATACTTGACGCAAAGCTTTAAATCTGGTATCAGTCTAGGGTTTGTTTTATTGACAATCAAATTAACAGCAAAAGGTGCAGGTTCTATTCCCGTTTCTAATTTGAAGCCTTTTAATGCGCTTGTTATTTCAATCAACATACGCTCAAAATCCTTGGGAGTTCTACCGTTTAAGGAAGGGAAAGTGCCTAACACGCCTTCTTTACAAGATTCTATTACCAATTCAGTTCCTGAAACCAGAAACATAGGCGCTACAATAATGGGCAATGTCAAGCTCGATTTTAATTCTTGTATGTTCATCTTAGTCTTTTTATAAAGCTATTTCAATTTAATCAATTCTCATAAATGATCAGGAATATCCAATTGAAAAGATTCAATACTTACAAAATCAAATCAGCAATACCTACCGATTTATAGCCTTATAGTTTTCAGAAAGAACCGTTTTAGGATTCTCGTTGAAATAATAGTAACTTGAATATCGATGTTCTAAAAGCTAAAATTCCATAACAAAGTCAAATCAGGTGAAAATACTATTAACTGGGGCAACAGGTTATATTGGCAAAAGACTCTTACCTATTCTGATCGAGAATGGGCATAGGGTTGTCTGCTGTGTGCGAGATTTAAAACGTTTCAATCCGCCTTCCTCCCTCTTACCCCATATCCAAGTCATTCAAGTTGATTTATTGGATCCATCTTCCTTAAAACAGATTCCTAAAGATATCGACGGCGCTTATTATTTGGTTCATTCCATGTCCTCGACGCGCGATTATGAGATTTTGGAAAAGCAGTCAGCCATCAATTTCAGAGAGGCAATTAATCAAACCTATGTCCAGCATGTCGTGTACTTAAGTGGTATCATCAATGAGACGGTCTTGTCGAAACACCTAAAATCCAGAGAAAATGTAGAGATCGAATTGGGCAAAGGAAACTACGACTTTACGACTTTGCGTGCAGGTATCATCATTGGATCCGGATCTGCCTCTTTTGAGATCATGAGGGATTTGATTGAGAAACTACCTATCATGATTACCCCAAGGTGGCTAAACACCAGATGTCAACCCATTGGAATTGCAGACGTTATTGCCTGTCTATCAAAATCCTTATTCAACACAAAAACATATAACCAGAGCTTCGATATTGGTGGCCCAGATATTCTCACATATAAAGAAATGTTACTTGAATATGCAAGGAGTAGGAATCTAAAAAGGAGGATTTTCATTTTACCCTTTATGACCCCCAAGTTGTCATCCTATTGGTTATACTTTGTTACATCAACCTCATATAAACTGGCAATCGCCTTGGTCAATAGTATGAAAGTAGAAGTGGTTTGCAGGGATAACAAACTCATTGATATTCTAAAGCTTTCTCCCCTAAGTTATAAGAATGCCTTATCGAGAGCTTTCTTAAAAATAGAAAGTAATGAAGTGATCTCGAGCTGGAAAGATTCTCTTATTAGTGGTAGATTGAACAGTCAAATTTCTGATTATATTAAGGTTCCAAGCTTTGGTTGCCTAACAGATATTCAAAAACAAAAAATTAGTAACCGCGTAGCATGTCTTGAAAAAATATGGCGGATAGGTGGAAAAACTGGCTGGTATTATGCCGACTGGTTATGGCATTTTAGGGGCTATCTCGATCGAATGTTTGGCGGTGTTGGATTAAGAAGAGGACGAACTAATGAAGACGAATTAACTGCAGGAGATGTCGTTGATTTATGGCGAGTTTTGTACGCCAACAAAGAAGAGGGGCGATTACTCTTGTTTGCAGAAATGAAACTTCCGGGAGAAGCCTGGTTTGAATTTAAAGTTTCTGGTGACCAACTGTCTTTGACCACTACTTTTAGACCCAAGGGTGTACCTGGTAGACTGTACTGGTATCTGTCCTACCCTCTTCATCATCTTATCTTTAAAGGACTAATCAATAGACTAGCAAGATAATTACTCACATCAACAGCTCTTGCCAGTTAATTCAAATAAACCTATTTAATAGCTACCCCCTTAATTTGTGGTATGATGGGAACAATAGGTGAATACAAATTATAAGTTTCAACTCTTAGGTCAGAGAAGCCTGCTGATTCAATATAAGGCTGAATATCTCTGTTGGTATGACAGCCTTCGAAACAATAATGCCAGGGCCTGTGAAGCAGGTTTTGAATCAATGAAAGAAGCGTTCTTTCCTTAGCCTTTACATGTTCGATAAAAACGAATTTGCCGGATGGTTTTAAGATTCTTTTGATCTGACAAAGACATTCGGGCAAATCGTTGACCGTACAAAGTACCAGTGTGCTAATCACAAATTCACAGGAGTTATCGGCTAAATCAATTGCCTCACCAACCAGCGATTTAATTTCCAGATGAATGCCATACTTTTCAGCCGTTTTCCTAAGATTATCGTGCATGTGGATATTGGGTTCTATCGCAATTAGATGAGTCCCCCTTCTGAGATAGCGCATATTCTCACCTGTACCCGATCCAATCTCAACAATTGTCTGTGGGTGATCCTGGAACAAATTTGATTTAGACTCCCCAAACTTTTTGTCCATATAAGCCGACATGATTCGTAATAACCATGAATTAATGGGGCCGCGAATGGCATTATTTTTAAACTGATTTTCCATGGTATATGGGATCCAACTTTAATTTATTCTTGTGACGGTCAAAAGTAAGAAAAAAGGGCAAACCTTTCGGAATGCCCTTTTCATCTTTCGAGATTAATTCTATTCTACATCAATCTCAAGCACTTTTTTAATCTCGCGAGATGAAGTTCCCAGCATCAATTTAAATTGGCCGGCTTCAAGTTTCCAATCCATTTTTAAATCATCGAAAAAAGCCAGTTCATTTACTGGTATTTCCATTGTAACAATTTTAGTCTCACCAGGATTTAGATTAACCTTATTAAAGGCTTTCAATTCCTTAAGTGGTCTTAAAACCGATGCTTCAACATCGTTGGCATAAACCTGAATCACTTCAGCTCCCTTTGATTTCCCAGTATTTTTAATCTCACATGCTACTTTAATCACATCTCCTTTTTTATAGGTAGACTTATCGGTTTTAGCACTCAATACCTTAAATGAGGTATAGGATAAACCGTAGCCAAAAGCATACAAGGGCTTTATTTTTTTCGTATCGTGCCAACGGTACCCCACCAATATGTCTTCTTTGTATTCCTGATTTATACCGTCGCCCGGATAGGAAATTTCTCCAAATGCATGAGCTGCATTATCTTCTAGTTTAACTGGAAAAGAAAAAGGGAGTTTCCCTGATGGATTCACATCTCCAGAAAGGACGTCAGCTATGGCATGTCCGGCCTCACTGCCTAAATACCAGATTTGCACAATGGCTTTCACCTTCGAGATCCAGGGCATTTCAACCGCATTCCCACTGACCATGATAACAGCCGTGTTTTTATTCACCTTCAGAATTTCATTCAACAAATCATCTTGGCCAAAAGGCAAAGCGAATTGTTTGCGATCGTCACCTTCACAATCCTGATGATGACTTTTATTCAATCCGCCTACGAAAAGGACGATGTCTGCTTCTGCTGCAACTTCAATAGCTGCACGCTTTAATGCATCTGCATTTAGTTTTGTTGGCAACACCCGACCATAAACCGATGGCCCCGATGCATAACCCATAGCATGAATAATATTCGCATTTCTAAAGCGTTTCTGAAGGCCAGACAAAGGTGATATTTCATGCTTGGTTTTAAGTTCTGAAGATCCACCACCAATTGTCATGCTACGGGTAGCATTCTCTCCAATGACAGCAATGGTTTGTTTTTTTGCCGGGTCTATCGGGAAGAATCCCTTATCGTTCTTCAACAAAACAATCCCTTCGGTAGCCACTTCTCTGGCCACATCAAAATGTTGCTGGTTGGTCATTTTACCAAAAGATCGAGTCGAATCCATAGTGGTACGCATCATCAAACGAAGAATACGTCTGACCTTATCATCCAGCACACTCATTTCAATCTCTCCGGATTTTAGCATCTTAAGAAAAGGATTAGCCAAAAAGTAATTATCGTAGGCATTTTTCGATGATGTTGTCAGTCCATCGGTTCCCGTTCCCATCTCCATATCCAGACCATAAAGAGCAGCCTCTTTGGTATCATGTGTCGCTCCCCAATCGGTAACCAATACCCCATCGAAGGCCCAATCGCCCTTAAGAATCTTGTTCACCATTAATTCGTTGTGACAACAAAACTGACCTCTTATTTTATTGTAAGCACCCATAATTGACCAAACCTCTCCTTCGAGAACTGCAGCCTTAAAAGCAGGCAGGTAAATTTCATACAAAGCTCTGTCACTTAGTTCTACGTTGATGTGATTACGCCAGTGCTCCTGATTATTCAAGGCATAGTGCTTCACACAAGCAGCCACTCCATTTTCCTGCACGCCTTTGATATATGGCACCACAAGTTTAGAAGCCAAATAAGGATCCTCACCCATGTACTCAAAGTTTCTTCCATTAAGCGGTGTGCGATAAATATTAACACCAGGGCCTAAAAGAATATCTTTCTTGCGATATCGGGCTTCTTCACCTATCGCCTTTCCGTACTTATATGACAATTGGGGGTTGAAAGTAGCAGCCAAACAGGTTAAGGCTGGGAATGCTGTACAGGAATCATTCGTCCAACCCGCATGGTCCCAGGTATCCCATGCAATCTCTGCACGCACTCCATGAGGTCCGTCAGACATCCAGATCTCAGGAATTCCCAAACGAGGAACGCCAGGCGTGCTGAACTTCGATTGTGCATGGCACATGTCCACTTTTTCTTTCAGCGTTAACTGTTTTAATATTTTTTCAATCTTGTTTTCAATGGAATTGGAATTCGCTTGCCCAAACAATTGCATGCTAGCCAACAGAGAAAATAATAGAGTCGTAACGAATATTTTTTTCATTGTGATTTAATGAGTTATTACTAATTCCTTTAACTTAAGTATTAGAATTAAAAAATAGCGCATATAATATGAGGGATACTACAGAGGCGCTACTTACCAACTAACAACTTATGACACAAAGTCATAAATTTTCAAAAAAAGTTTGATTGAGAATCAAGTTTTCCTGATTCTCAATCTGTGTTTAAAATGATTAATAAACCAATTTTAACACCCCAAATTTTCATACCTGATATATTATGAGCTAATCAAATGATTAGGCTTCTGATAATCTTCTCTTATCTAAATCTGTTTTCATAACCACACAAGTTTCATGATCGATGGTGTAGAAATACAATAGGATGGCACATGACATGTACAAGATTCCCGGAATGACTGAAATCATCAATTTAATTCCTGTTATGGCAGTTTCTGTTTGTTCTACATTAGGTGTAAATTGGAAGATAGCAAGCATCCATCCTGCCAAGGCTCCACCTATTCCCCAACCCGCTTTTTGAGCAAAAGTAGCCGCAGAAAATACCAAACCTGTTGATCTTCTTCCTGTTTTCCACTCCGAATAATCGGCTGTATCGGCAAGCATGGTCCAAAGTAAAGGTACTGCAGGTGCATAAGCCATTTTTGCCAGAATATTGAGGATATAGATCATCGTAATATTGTTGGCACCGGGAAGATATAGGCAGATGAAGAAAAAGCCCGACAGCAATGAACTAGCCAAAAAAACATTACGTTTGCCGAACCGTTTAGCCAAAGGTTTTGAGAAAGGTATAGCAATGATTAAAGCAATAGTTCCTATCACATTAAACAATTGAACATTTTCTTCATTTCCTATATAGTATTTAAAGTAGTAAGCAATGGATAAATTTTGCATTGCAAACATGATAAATGAGATAATTCCAACAAAAAACAGAATAACCCAAGGTTTGTTTTTAAATAGATTTTTAAAATCTTCTTTTAAGTTTTCTTTTTGCTCCTTGGGTGGTTGTACTCGCTCCTTAGTAGTTTTAAAGGTGATCATGAAGAGTGCAAAACTGATAATAGAAAACAAAATCAATGTGTACTGATAACCTTTTGCATTATCACCCTGACCAAAATACAGTGCTAAAGAAAGAGCTGTTCCTGACACGATAAACTGACCAATAAAAGCGAAGATAAATCGGTACGAATTAAGGCCTGCTCTCTCGTATGAATCAGAAGTCATTACAGCTCCTAATGATGAATAAGGAAGATTTATAGCCGTAAATACTGTCATTAATAACATATAGGTAACCCCTGCATAAATCACTTTGCCTGTAGGTCCGAGATCGGGCGTTGTAAAGGTCAGCACTGCCAATACACTGTATGGCAAAGCCATCCATAAAATGTAAGGACGAAATTTTCCCCATCGAGTGTTTGTTCTATCAGCAATAATCCCCATTAAGGGATCGCTAAGCATGTCCCAAAAACGAGCAATCAGCATGATAGTACCAGCGACAGCAGCAGAAATCCCAAAGGTATCGGTATAGAAAATTAAGATCCAGAAGCCTACCATATCCCACACAAAATGGGAGGCAGTATCTCCTAAACTATAACCTACTTTTTCCTTCAAAGATAATTTTGACTCTATTTCATTCATCTTTATATGATTCAAATACTTTTTAATTTACTTCAAACAGATTGTACATTCTGGTCCATTCAATTGTCTGACCAGGCTTCACATTTACATCAAAGAATAACTCCGGACTTACCACATGTTTCCATCCCCAAAGATTGACTTTGTTTGTTTTAAAACTTCCAGTTTCGCTAATCCCAATCTTACTTTTTGTATTTACCAATTCCCATATGGCATCAACAGACTCATCTCCTGAAATATTGCTAAAAAAGAACTGTTCATCAGGCGTATTATTGAATGTGATTTTATGATCTCCAATTTCAACGGTTCCCTCTGGGTTAACAACAGCTCCAAACAATTCAGGTTTGATTTGAAAGGGAAATTTTAAGATATAATCAGGACCGATTAACTCTTTATTAATGGCTAAAAAGTTGTGATTGTATTCGTTTGTCGAAATGTTTTTTTCGCCCGTATTGTGTAAATGATATTTAATGATAAAACTGTTTCCCCATAGCTTAATTTCTTTTTTCAACACATACGAATAACCGTTAATGCTTTGAGATTTACACACAATCAATAGCTTATTCGTTTCAGCAATTACTTTAAAATCGGCAGGTTGAATTTCATAAGCCTTACTAAAACTGTATGAATCACCCTCTTTTTTTAATAAGCCGACTCCTATCTTAGGAAACCAGTCTCCTTCCTCACATTCATCAAAGCCTACTGGTGTTTCAATCCCAAATTCATTGTAGAAGCCTTTGCCAAAGCGATTATCATCATCACTATTTAACCTCTCACTTCCAACAACATCAACCCCTTTAAACTTCACAGATACGATTTTACCTGTCCAGTCAAATCTTGAGAGCTGATAATTTTCCATTGGCAAGTCGATATGAACTTCCAGATTCTTGTTTTTTAGGATATGAGCCATATTCGTTTTTTTTTGATGCTGAGCAAAGCTTACAAATGGTAAGCATATCATTAGAAATAAGAACGTTTTATTCATCTTCTTTTGCTTTGAACAATGGCTCGTTTGACTTAGATAAGTTGGTGTATTTCTCTTTCACTACGTAGAAAGCTTTTTTCTTATTTCTCTCAATATCAACAACTCCCCAATACTCTTCGTTTGGAGCACCGTCGTATGGAACACCGCTACTATTTGGCGCCCATCCACCAGAGTCTAATGTATTATTATTGCCAGCTTTCCATAACTCATCAACAAAGGCAAAGAGTGTCACTCCCGAACATATTTCCTGATTCTTAAAAACAGCATCTAATATGCTTGTGGTAGCATCCGCCTGAGCCAACTCATTTACACCTTGCTTATAGCCAGCTTTTGAAATCGTCATATAGCTATCTGCACCCGCCTCGGATATATACATGGGCTTATCACTTAGAATAGCCCATTCCGAAAAAATCTTTTCTGGATTATCCCAACGATAGACATTCATCCCCCACACATCAATACTTGGACACATCGATAGCGCCAATGAATCGGGTAACTCTCCATGAGCTGTAGTGACAGGGTGAGAAGGATCACGCTGATGAATGAAATCTGCAGCATTGTTTAAAGCGGTGTACCAATTCTTCATATCACCACCAAACCACTCGGGATGATAGTTGTATTCATTGCCCAGTTCCCAGAGAAGAATAGCTTCATGATTCTTGTAGGTGTTTATGTAATTGATAAAGGTCCCAGAGAGGATATCATTATGCCCCCCTTGGTTGTAGCCAAACCCAATAATCACCTTGAGTCCGGCCTCATGTATCTCATCAAGAACAGCAACATCTGTTATGGGAGCATAAACCCGGATGGTATTTATTCCAGCCTCAAGCATCAAAGCCAGGTCTTCATACAAATTATCGAAACTCCTCTTGTCGCTTCCTTTTGGTACCGGATGATAGCATATCCCTTTGATTATATAAACAGAATCGTTTACAAGAATATGCCTTCCATTAACTGATACGGTATCCGCCTTAACATTCTCAGTCTGAAAGAGGAATAAACTCAATGCAAAAATCAATAAAGTATGTTTTAGCATAGCCATAGAAATTTGTTAATTATTAACGTTTATAACAAAACCTAAGCAGGAATTACTACCGTTTGAATTGCCTGTGCACTGATCTGAATATCTACAAAACGATCACCCATGGAAAGTTTCATAGTTTTTGATTCAAGGTTCATATTCAAAATAACTACAGCTATAGATCCATCAGGATTTTGTGCAGCTGTCACCATAAGATCCTTATCTGAATTTTCAAATCCGATACGAACGGCCCCTGGTCTGATGTATTTGCTAAAATGTGCCAAAGTATGATACAAAGGAGTGAAGTAGACCTCATCTTTCTCAGGATCAACAATGACTGGGGCAAGACACCAATTCTTAGCCCAATTAGGGCCACCTTGTGTATCCAAAACCATATTCCAATCAACCCATCCTTGTACCCAATTGTTCAAACATCCTATGATATCTCTTGCATAACGATATACCGGCACATATTTCGGGTGAAGATGTTTCTGATCATCCGGTGCCCAATCCCATCCCCAATCGGTAGCTTCTTTCTTCCAATACCAGGCATCATCATTCCAATGTGGCACTTCTGCATCAACACAAGCTTCGGACTGAATCATTAGTTTATTCGGTGCTTTATCATGTGTATATTGTAAGACATCAGGCATATAGTCATAAGTACTGGCATACCAATGGATCGCCATACCATCAAAATATTTCGATGATTCCTCATCTTTATACATAACATCTGCCCATTCCTCCAATTCATCGCGATTCTGATCGTAACCTAAAATCTTAACATCATGTCCATCACTTTCCAATTTTGGCCCAAGGTGTTGACTCACAAACTCAACCATCTCTTCAGGTGAATAATGCATACTCTCCCAGTTACTATTATTCCCAAGTGGTTCATTTTCTACGGTTAATCCCCAAATATCAATTCCCTCATTTTTATAAGCATCGATATATTTTGAGAAAAACAGCGCCCAGGTATCGTAGTATTCAGGTAATAATTTACCACCTTTCCAATCCTTATTATCCTTCATCCAGGGTGGTGCTGTCCATGGTGAAGACAGAATTTTAAATCCCTCTTCAGAAATGGCCATTGCTTCTTTTATCATTGGAATGATATCATCTTGATCTTCTGCAATTGAAAAGTTCTCCAAAGCCGTATCCCCTGCTACAGGAGCGTAAGAATAATTGCTAAGTGAGAAATCACAAGAATTGATATGCGTACGAGTTAATGAGTATTTCGCTCCTTCAGAACCAAAGTATGCGTCTAAAATCAAATGACGATTTTTCTTACTAAGCTGATTTAGCAAATAGGCCGATGATTCAGTAAAAGACCCGCCAAAGCCGGTAATTGTCTGATATTTTTCATCAGGCAATAATTGGATGGTAACGGCATCTTCTCCAGAAGTAAATTCACTTATTTTTTTGAGCTTATTACCACTTGAAGATGTTTCATAAACATCCACCGTCAAATTATTCTGCTGTGCTGTGCACCCCAACAAATTTGCCATGAGAAAAACGGATAAGAAATATTGGAATAGTTTCATATGTTTAAAATTTCAAGTTTTGGTCATATGGAAGTCGCCAATAAGCATTTCCCTGTGCTTGCGCTATAGATTCAGCGACACGAGTGTGTGAGAAAGTTTTGCTTATGGCACGTTTCATATGTTTATAATTATCATATTAATTAAAAAATCAGATCTCAGAAATCACTACTCTCAATTACAATTTAATGGTCGATGGAGTGACTTCTTCAGCGATATTATCATTATTGACTTCTTGCCCCTCATGCTTAGCCTTACCACGTTTTGCAATCAAGGCTTCTCTAATTTCGTGAGCCTTAGTCTCGGTTAGATCATATTTCCATACAATTAAAATTGCCATTGCTGCCGTCACAATGGGTATAATGATATCCGCAATTCTCAGGTTAATCAGTGTCCCAGTGGTTTGTTGATCAATCGATTGATCAAAACCAACAGCTTGCAAAACAATACCACTGGTCAATAATGCCAAGGCAGTTCCAAGTTTCACCATCCACCAATAAACAGCTCCAAACATACCCTCACGACGTTCTCCGTTGTTCAGTTCATCCAAGTCACAAACATCAGCTGTCATCGACATCATAAGTGTAAACAAACCTCCAATTCCAAAAGATAAAAATGGAATAGGCATAAACATTAACCATGGATTTGCTGGATTGAATCCCCACCATTTGAGTCCATAGCCAATCATTGATATTAGAGTTGCAATGACAAAAGCATTTTTCTTACCTACCTTTTCTGATATTTTTGTTACAATAGGAATAACAAGGAAAGCGGTAGCCATTGCACTTATAGTCCCAAACCAGGCAGGCCAGGATCCTGCAGCAACCTTATCGCCATTAAAAAGATAGTAGACAATAATGAACATGGCGAATTGCGCGATAGTCTGAAACCCATTGAATATGAGAAATGTAGCCCCACAAAGTTTCATAAAAGGTTTATTTTTGATTGTAAGCTTTATTCCTTTCACGAATTCTTTGGTGTTGGCACCCAGATCCTTCATAGACAAATTGGCTCTTTTGCTATTATCTGGCAATATCAGTTCTTTATTAAAAAGAGCTGGTAATACACCAAGAATCATACAAATAGCGCCTACCCAAATTGATAAAATACGTGCGCCTTCGGGTGCTGATTCAAATATTGATGGATCGTAAATAATAACCCAAAACCAGGGCGCAATCATCCATGCAACTTGGCCCATCCATTGAGAAACAGCCATTAGTCGAGTGCGCTCGTTATAGTCTGGTGTCATCTCATATCCCAAACCGATTAATGGCGTTGCAAAAATGGTATAACCAATGTAAAAGAATATGGATACGATTAAGAAATAGACGAAATTGTAGGTCTGTGAATTTTCAGGATTTAATTGCCACATCACCATAAAAGCAATCCCCGTAATCGCACTACCAATAAAAATATAGGGCTTACGCCTTCCCCATTTCGATCTTGTATTATCAGAGATAAATCCCATTATAGGATCAGTTAAAGCATCAAGAAGTCTGGGTAATGCACCTAATATACCTGCGAGAACAGGATTCATTCCTAGAGACATGACTAAAACAACCATAAACACGCCAAGCGCTGCTGGAAATAATTGATTAGCCAAATGTCCCGAACCAAATGCTAGTTTTTGCCCAAATGGGACAATATCTTCCTTTGCCGTTTTATAATGTGTCATATATTTTGACTTATGAATTAGTAATTATGAGTTATGAATTAGGGACATGTAATGATGTTAGTTTCTTAATAAGAGAACATCTTCTGCATAAGTTTTTTAGGTTTACGGTCGACAGTGAACATTCCCCAGTGCTTTTCAGCGCCTAAAGGATTTGCGGTCTCTCCTTTCCAATCCTCATCGAATGCTTCAAAAAAGAAGGTGGTGATATTCATATCCTTGGACCATTTCATCAAATCGGTATAATATTGTTCCTGCTTTTCTTCGCTTGCTCTCTCGCCAAATTCTGAGGCTACAGTCGCCCAACCTGCTTCTGTAATCACGATTTTACTATCAGGAAGTGCATTACGCACTTTTTGAACATTTTCGATGGTATAAGCCATGGCTTCATCAATATCTTTTCCTTCCCAAACCGGATAAACATGAATGGAGATAAAATCGACAGCCTTAGCTAATTTTTCACCTTTTGCAGCCCACCAGTCATAATTATCAGCAACAGTAACAGGTTGTTTTACGGCATTCTGAACCTTGTGCACATAAGAAATAATCGAATCTGTATCCACTTTGTGATCATTCCACTCAACTAAAGCTTCATTACCAACATTAACTGCAACAACTAGTTCTGAATATTGATTTGCTAACTGAATGCCTTTTTTAATTTCTTTCTGATTTGCTATACTGTTCTTATCCAGCACTTCCTGAGCAATGGGTTCCGTAAGCCAGCCACATGTCTCATGAGCACTCAATTCCGCTTTCAACCAAATACCCAACATCACTTTAATATCAAGCTTATTTTCTTTGATTATTCTCAAAACAGCTTCTGAGTTTTCACCTGAATCGTAAAGACGAATCAGATTGAAAAGTGAATCGCGGGAAATAATCTTCAAATCCTCAAGAACCTGCTCATCTGTAGGATTTATAGCTCCTTCACCCCTGTCCGGATGCTGCCCCGTTCGAAAGCCCGAATAACAAACTGCTCGCGAAACACCGCATAATAAATCATCTTTACTTTGCTTAATCTCTTTCATCTCTGATTCTGCTTCGTTTGTAATGGCTTGTTTGGGCTTACTCGTTTGCTTACAGCAAATAAGACTAAATGAAAAAATAATGAGTAGTGCCAGATTAGCTTTTCTCATGTTGATTGGTTGATATGAAATCATAAGTTGTATTTTAGGTGTTAGGTTCGTTTTAGTTCAGACAGTCAGGTTTTCTTTTATTCCATTAAGAATCCCTAAACCATACTGAGTTCCATTTTTTGCATGAGCTTCTTTGGTTTTCGATCTATAGTAAACAGCCCCCAGTGTTTTTCAGGCTCCAAGGGTTCATTTGATCCTTTCCAGGATTCATCGAAAGCTTCGAAATAAAAAGTAAGAATCTCTTCCTCATCTGTCCACGTCATTAGGTCTTCAAAATAAATCGCCTGTAATTCTTCACTCACATTATGAGGATCAATCCCTCTACCATTAGAATTTGTTGCCCATCCAGCCTCAGTAATCACAACTGGTTTGTGAGGGTACCTGTCAGCAACGCTATAATAATTCTGCTTGGTGTATTCTAAAGCCTCATGAATATTTTTATATTCCCAAACCGGATAGGTATGTATCGAGATGAAATCAACTTCTTCCACCAACTCGTGTAATTTTTCCTGCCATGGCACGTAGTTCTCGCAAAATGTAACAGGCTGTTTGGTTCCCATTTTAATTAGCCTCACATACTTAATTACATCTTGAATCGGTACGTAATGATCTGTCCAATGCACCAACGCTTCATTACCTGCAGATAAGGAAAAAATAATATCAGGGTATTCATTTGCCAATTGAATCAGCTTCTTAATTTGGTTCAGGTTCTTCGCCTTGTTTTCGGCCAATTCCTCTTCAGAATAAAAACCTCCCCATGGGCAGCCAAAATTATTCATCTCAGCCCCAATGTAAGCTCCAAGCATAACCTTAAAATCCAGATTTTCATTTTGAATTACTTCCAAAACAATATCCGTATGCTTATCACAGTCGTACAAACGCAAGTATTTCCAATGATCATGAAGAATAAACAGATCCTCCTTTATTTGTTCGTAGCTTGGAAATATACCTGATTCAGGGCTTTGTCCCTCTCTGAAACCTGAATAACAAATCGCTTTTCCAGGTTCTATATTTAATTGTTCTTTAATCTTCATACTTTACTGATGTGTGTGCTTAGCTTGTGATTGTAATTCAACTGATGGTTTGAATTTTGGTTTCTCATCCTTATCCCAAATTCCCCAATAGGCTCCAACATCACCCTCGTCATCGGTTTTCCAAGTCTCATCGAAAGATGAAAAGTAGAAAATATCAATATCCTCTTTCTTAGACCATAATTGTGTATTGATAAAATATTTAAGAGCATTTTCTTCAGAAGGCTCAGCACCATGAAATTTTTCGCCAACATTAGGCCAACCAGTCTCTGTAATAATCACTTTTTTACCCTTACCAGCCTGTAGAGCTCGATTGTACATATCCTTCATATATAAGTAGGAATGTTCCAGACTGCAACCTTCCCAGAATGGGTAACAATTAGCCAAAATAACATCACAAGCTTCTGTAATTCTTGGGCGGTTACCAAACTCATAATAGGCATCAACATAACCGACCTGAATTCCCGGAAGCGCTTTTTTTACCCTGTTGATATAATCCAGTAGTTCGTCTTCTGTTAAGTCCTCACGGTACAAGACTTCATTACCTACAGCCACAATGTCTGCATGACCCGCCTTAGCAACCCTAATAAGCCCTTCTATTTCCTGCTCATTAATACTTTTGTATTTGCCCAACCAGGCTCCAACCATGGTTTTCATCCCCTTCTCTTTGGCAATTTTAGGGATCAACTCATTTCCTTCGGTACATGAAAATGATCTCACCCACTGGGTATGTGGTTTTATAATATCAATTCTTCTTTTTATTTGTTCTTCACTTATCTGAGTGCCGGGCTCCTGTCCGTCCAAATAAGGACTGAAGCACATTCCATGCATCCCAGCATTCAACAATTGATTATAAAGCGCTAATAATTCATCCTTCGTTTTCCGGGAAAAATCGGTTCCGGCCAGGGACATAAGATATTCACTGCGTACAGACATAGCATAGGGATTAAATGGTTAGATTAAGAAGTATCTGCACAAGCAAAGCTTAAAACGATGCTTATACAGATACCTTATTTTATTAATTCTTTGTGATTGATAATTCAATCCTTTCAACTTCACCACCTCGATTAAATATCAAGGCACTTGTCTCCCCATCAATTATATTATTTGGAATGACTTTCGTTTCTCCATTTTTAAAAGCAATTACGATTTGAGTCTTTTCTCCTGAAGTATAGATTACAGGCACTTTACAGAATGTAAATGCTAATTGTTCTGCATCAAGAGTAATCTGTTTCATCTCGCCATTGGCATCATAGTAAACAAAATCCTCAGAGTGATTCAATAATTCCTGATCATTTAATAAAGAGGTATCAAATACGATTTCTCCATTAATTACATGGATACCCAATTCGCCCATTCTTGATATGAAATCTTCTTTGACCTGCCCAGTCATACCTGGTTGTTGAGCACCAGCAGTAGATGGTGTATGAGAATAAGCATCAGTTGGAAAAGCACCGTATAAATCAGGTGATTTATACAATCCAATACCAGCCTTTATTTCAAAATAATGGTCTTTAATTTTGCCTAAAGTAACCGGACTAACACCTTCTTTTATCGCATTGAAATAGCTCTCTTGTGCAGCTAATAACAACTTTGAAACCATATGCCAATAGATACTACCCAATCCTTCAAATCCGTAAAAAGT
Source organism: Ancylomarina sp. (assembly GCA_048268005.1). Classification (GTDB taxonomy): domain Bacteria; phylum Bacteroidota; class Bacteroidia; order Bacteroidales; family Marinifilaceae; genus Ancylomarina. The sequence goes on along the minus strand of JBLWWJ010000002.1, from coordinate 1,056,179 downwards.
ACCCGAACGACCCGTAAAAGATTGGTGGTCGAATATCTCTTCGAAAATATCAAGAACCATGTCTTTCTCGTCCTTAATAAGTTGCGCATAAACACCAGAGGTTAAATCGGTCATCGCATTATTCAAAACTTCTGCATTTCTGAATGTGCCATTAAAGTGATACCCTCCCATACTGTCAACAGTAATAATTGAAGAATCATTATCGGCAATCAGCTTACTCAACAATTTGGATTCCTTAACACGATTTTCCGGGATATTATTTTTTTCTGTAAAACGCGGTAATTGTCTGTTTGGATATAGGAAATAACTGTATTGATCACGTCTAAACAATTCACTCCACTTCAAACAATTCAACACATCAAGACTTTCCTCAGCATTTAAATAACCAGAACTTAAAACAGCAACCTGTCCTTCAAGCATTTGATATAAATATCGAACAGAAACAGTATCATCAGCAAAAGAAATTAGATTGTATGCATGATAAAGCCCGTCTTCACGCTTGTTCACTTTTATGGATTGATCCATATACATTAGAGCCAGATTGGTAAAATCAAGCAATTCGCTCACCTTCACCGTTTCTTTCAAACCTGAAAAAGAATTTTCATAAATCCCATTTCTGTATTTACTTCCTGCTTCACCCAAGATATCAGCGAAACGGCGTCTGTCTTCATCTGAAAATCCATTTTCTAAAAGACCTGCATTTGCAACAAACAGACTAAAAATAGAATCCATCAGCGTTTTTACTTCCTCTGAAATATGAACTTCCTCTATTGAAATTTCACTGAATTTTTCTGACCAGAACTTTAAGAAGCGTCTCAGGTAACACAAAGTAACCATGGATACTCCATTACCTACAAGGGCATTGTTAGCGTCATTCCATTCCGGACGTTGTGTGTTTAACCAAATACCCGCTTCAGGAATAAAGTTGCTCAGCTTAGTCAAAAGTGTAACTAATACTTTTTCGGTTAGATTAACCTGATACAAGCCATTTTCTCCGTTTTTCAATAATCTGGCATCAGCACCAATATGATCTACCATTCCTCTAATCTGATCATTTAGATCATAATCGAATTCAATGGTGTCTTGCGGATTCTTGACGATATCCTTGTATGATTTAATTCGATACGGAACATTGGCATAGACAAAATTCTCTTTGGTAAGTAGATTATCCAATCTCCCAGGATGGTATTCATTGGATAACTCAAGAAACTTTTGAAGGTAAATGATCTGGTGATCGCCCCAGTACCCAATATAAGCCCATGGGTCATTAGGATCCGGACATTCCCAATCGATACCTTCTCTAGTAATTCGGTAAGGATTATAACCATCAGCAGTTGAAGCGTTGACAAACTTACTGATCATACCTTCCAAAAACTCAGGATATGAAAGCCCTAACGCTTCCCAGTTTTGGAAAATATCACGCCAGTTTCCCTGATAGTTTAATTTGGGTGAACCGTCTTCATTTTTAGTTTCGATAGCAAACTGATTCCATGGTCGACTTGGATCACCATGTCTTCTACTAAATGTTAAAGGAAGATATTCATAACAGATTCTGATCAAATCTGAATTGCCTGTCTTTTCAGCCAATTGGTTCAATTCTGTATAAGTAATTTCAGCTGGTAATTGATCAATCCACTCCTGAAACTGATTAGCGATTGGTTTATTCGTTTGTTGAACAAACAATTTTAAATCAGCAGAGTCTACAAGGTAATTATCTACAAAAATACCACCTCGCATCACATTGAATAGGGTATTTGAAAAGTGACGTGCATAACTCAAATCATCATTTCCCATTTGTAAACCATCGGCATCAGCAACAATTTGAATCAAATTCGCAGTTCCTAAAGCAATATCTTCTGCGATTAAATCAGCAATATTTTTTTCGGTTTTAATAAACTTATCCAGATTCGCTACTGCTACGCTGTCCTGATTAAGTTCCGTAATAATCATCCATTCTCTGGATTCATTTTGCTCCAACTCAAGCTCTGAATTCAAAAAATAAGCGCCTTTAGCAGCTCTTATGTCGACTTCAGTTTCAACAGGATACCCCTGTTTAAAGCGATCGATTTGTTTAGCTGACAACAGAATTTTACTGCCTTCCAATCCATAGGACCAAACCGTTGAGGTTTTTAAAGACTCACTAGGTTCTGCTCTATCAACAGGAATTGAGCTCAGCATATATAATCCCAGACCACTTTCCTCAAGTAATTCACACTTTTTATAGGCATCTAATAAATTACTATATTCATTCTGAAAATCGTAATCAACACCGCTAGGTAGGATGTTTTCAATCCCATCAATAATCTCGAATTTTACTGTTTTATCACTTAGGTTGGAAACCTTGGATGTTTTCACAAAACCAAATTTCTCGGTATTACTCCAAGCATATTGGAAACTCATTCCCAAATCGACATTTACCTCTTCAAAAATGACCTTGTTACCATATATACTCTTATACAAATTTCTTTCAATCTTGTATATGTTTCTAAGACCATTCGAAAATGGTTTCCACAAAAGAGTTTTCTCATCCTTTTCAACTAGAACAATCGTTTTACTCCCTGTTTTATCTCTATAATCGTGAATTTTATCAACAGTATAATATGGGAACAAGGCATTGTTCCTGTCTTTTCTTCCAGCCGATAAAGAACCATTACTCGATATGAACATCCAGTGATCAGAATCACTGACTATACTCATAAAGAAGTCTGACATTTGATCAGAATTGCTGATCTTGTAAAACTTTTCATTATGTAGCTCAACGAATTTCCCCTCAACTTCAGCCCCGCTGTAATTCAAATTCGTGTTTCCCAAATAAATGTTATTCTTCTTCATTTTAATATTAATTGATTCTACTTCAATCATTTTCTATAGTAAAAAACTTCTACTTTTTATATCTAAAACTTACAATCGGATTTTACCGATTTAAGAGTCCGTTTAGTATTCTTTTACAAGTATCAATTCTAATTCTTCCAAGGATTTACCTTTCGTTTCAGGTAGCATAAAAAAGACAAATACGAGTCCTACTGCTCCAAAGATTCCATAGATGAGAAAGGTTGTTGCATTCCCAAAATTCATCTGTTCCCATGGAAAGACAAGTTGAACAAGGAAGCTTATTCCTGAATTTATCAAGCCAACAAAAGAGATGGCAAGCCCGCGAATACGGTTGGGAAATAACTCTGAGAACAAGACCCACATAACGGGTCCGATAGAAATAGCGAAAGAGGCAACAAAGCCAAGAATACCAATCAAGACTAACCATGGGTTAATGCTAATAGCTTTCGATATAAAATCTGTTTGATGCTCTTTAAAAGACTTTTCGCTTATATTATTTTTTAATGCTTTATTAAAATCCAAATCGCTATAGAAAAAGACATCTTGCATTAGATCAAGATTCTCTGAATCAGCAAATGACGAGCATTCCTGAATATCTTTTTCTGATAATTGATAAGTTGCTCTGCCAAATCCAGCAGAAAGGATAAACATTGAAATTACAATACCGCTTAAACCAAAAATCAAAAGTGGTTTTCTTCCAATACGATCGACTAACCAAATAGCAAAAAGGGTAAATACAAGATTAATAAGCCCAACTAGTATGGCCTGAGAAAATGAGGCGTCAGTGCCAATTCCTGTTTGTTCAAAAATCATAGGTGCATAAAAGAATACTGAATTGATACCGGTGATCTGCTGAGTGACAGCAATCACAATCCCAATTAGCAACACCAATTTCATGGAAGGCTTAAACAATTCTTTTAGTGAAGTTTTCTCCTTTTGTGGAGATACTTTTATGCTTTGTATAATAGATTTTAATTGGTTTACCGCTTCACTCTCACCTACTGATCTTTTCATGACTTGCAAGGCTTCATGACTCAAGCCATTCATAGCTAGCCATCTTGGACTACGAGGAACGAAAAACAGAAGTATGAAATATATGATGGCAGGTAAGGCTTCCAGTCCTAACATCCAACGCCAATTATAATTTTCAAACTGTAATAGTTCAGCCCAAGCTTCATTTGATTTACCTAATTGTAAAATCATGTAATTGGTGAAAAATGCAACCGAAATACCCAAGACAATATTCAATTGGTTTAAAGAAACCATGGTTCCTCTCATCTTAGGTGGCGCAATTTCAGCAATATAAATAGGAGCAATAATCAGCGACGCTCCAACACCAAACCCTCCGACCATTCTGGCCAGAACTAAAAACCAAAAGCTGGGAGCTATCGCTGATCCTATTGCAGAAATAAAATAGAGTGCTGCGGCGTATTTAAGAACCGTTCTTCTGCCCAATTTATCACTTAAGGGACCAGCCATAAACATAGCCAAAGTTGCAGTAAGTGTCAGACAACTAACAGCCCATCCCAATTGAATTTTTGTTAAATTAAATTGAGGTTCAATAAATTTCACAACACCCGATATAACCGACGCATCGAATCCCATTAGAAATCCTCCTAATGCCACTATAAACGATACAAAAACTGTATATCTTAAATTCATATGATTCTAATATCATTTAAAATTCACTAGCCACAACCGGCAATGAATGAGATTATTTTTTCTGATAGATCCTGACATAATCAACTTGCATACTTTGAGGAAATGCATCCGCATCAATGCCCTGTACATTGCCCCAGGCGCCACCCACTGCTACATTAAGAATCAAGTAGAATGGCTTGACATAGGGCCATTTTGATTTGCCCAAACCTTCATTTTCATATTCAAAATAAAGTTTGTCATCCACATAGGCTTTCATTACCTCTGGTGACCACTCCAGTACATAAGAATGAAATTTTTCAAACACCTGAGGTATTTGTATGGTATCTGTTTGTTGTGTATTCGTTTGCCATTGATAATCTTTAGAGTGAGCAGAAGCATGAATAGTTCCCAAATTATGCCCCACATGTTCCATGATGTCGATTTCACCAATATTTGGCCAATCTCCATCTTTATAAGTCCAGCCTTCCGGCATCATCCATATGGCAGACCAGGTTCCTCTTCCCTTTGGAAGTTTAGCTCGTACTTCGATTTTTCCGTGTAGCCAACTTGCTTTTGAATTTAAGCGTGCCGAAGTATATTCTTTTCCTTCTTTTTGCTCTTTTAAAGCAATGATGTTTAAGACATCATCTTCAACCCAGGCATTTTCTTTTTTGGCTTTAGTATAATATTGACCTTCATGATTCCCCCATCCGTCGGCATTACCTTCGGTATCGTAAATCCATTTGGTTGAATCCGGTAAACCGTTATAATTAAACTCGTCGCTCCAAACCAATTGGTAATTGTCCTTGTGCGAGCTTTCTGTATTTTTTGTTGAGGATTCTGATTTTTTCCCCTTGCAACTTGCAAGCAGAAAAATTGTTCCCAATAATATGATTGTATTTCTTAGTTGCATGTTTTATTCTTTTTAAGACTAATGCTTAAATCCTAGTTAATTGACTGATATACGCGCACGTAATCAACCGCCATACTTTGAGGGAAGATGGTATTATCAACGCCTTGTACGCCTCCCCAATTACCTCCAACGGCTACATTTAGTATGAAAAATTGAGAAAGATCGAATGGCCAATTACTAGCCGTTTTATTAGATGGGGCATATGTATGCGTTACATTTTCAGGTGAATCGATATAAAAAATTATTTCCCTATCATCCCAAATAAGTCCATAAACATGAAATGCTTCCTCAGCAGTTTGCAGAGTTTTACTGCTTCCATCGCCATTAGCTCCAGAACCAGAAGTCGTATGTACTGTTGCATGTACCACATCAGGTTGATACCCGACGTACTCCATGATATCTATTTCGCCACAGGCTGGCCATCCTTCAGTACTTATATTTCCTCCCAACATCCATATGGCTGGCCATATTCCAGTTCCGGAGGGTAATTTGGCACGAACTTCCATTCGTCCATATGTAAATTCTTTTTTCCCTTTAGAGATCAAACGAGTAGAGGTGTAAGAACCTGCTACCTTAAATTCATTTTCTTTTCGGGCAGTGATAATAAGCTTGCCATCAATAATTTCAGCATTATCACCATTGGTGTAATTTTGTAGTTCATTGTTCCCCCAGCCACCAGCTCCGGTTTCGAAAGTCCAATAGTCATTGTTGATATCAGTTCCATCAAACTCATCAGACCAAACTAAAGACATATTGTCCAAATAATCAGGATCATCTTGTGCGATCGTTATCTGTTTTGTTAAAAGTTCTTCAAAACCATCTTTGTAAACATGTAACTCAACATCATAAGTACCAGATCGGGGTAAATAAATCTCGACCTGATCGATATCATCTCCTGTTATCTCCTTATTATTGCATGTCCATGAAATAGCATCATATTCGCCTTGAGTCGTATTATTTAATGTGACAAAATTAGGTTTGGAGTCATTTATAGAATACGTAAAATCAGCAAGAAAGACATCTTGATCGATACTGATTGTTTTCGTTGCAATCTTATTATTCGATAACTTATTATCAAGTCCCCATAGTGTTAATGACACCTCATAACTTCCTTTTTCAGAATAGAAAACGGTTTGATCATTTGTATTGGCACGTTGTTTTTCAGAAACTTCTCCATTACCAAAATCCCACTGCATAAATAAATATGATCCCGTACTTGTATTTGAGAACACAATTTTATTTGCATCATTAACATCCTCACTAAATGTAAAATCAGGCATGTAAGTTTCCTCATCATCACTCTTTTGACATGACAATAGAACAGAGGCAAAAAATATGGAGAAAAGTATACTTACGTATGTAAGAGAGCGTAACGTTTTCATAAGTATTATTGAATAATTATTTATGGCTAGCAGCTAACTAAAGACTAGGTCAACATTAAAAAAAAAGCAATAAGATTGCACTGAAAGCCATTACCATATTGTGATTACAGATAAATACTTCAGAAGGTAGTGCGAGCTTCACAATTACCACTTATTGCTTAAAAATTCATGAATGAATCTTAGTAAATCAATTTGAATTTTGAAAAAAAGATATAGGTGAGAATATGTCAGAGCACAATTTGTGCTCTGACATAAACTGATTAAGGTAACAACTGGAAATCGTCGATATAGAAAAGTCCTGCATTGCAATGACCTTCAGCGCCAAGTTGAATGACAATTTGGTCAAAATCAACTCGATCAGAAACATCACTGTAATCAAAAGTCAATTCAACCCATTTCCCAAACTGATCTTCAGTTAAGGTATGGCTACGAACCTGCTGTGTTTGCCAAGCATTACCTCCCAGTGAACTATCTTGTAGCTTCACATCAATCTGAGGCTTAAGATTATGATCTGCAATCCAAGGGGTTCCTGGATCACAAACAGTTACATAGTCGTTAAAACTTGGAACAAATACTTTTAGAGTGAATTGATTTCTTGTAGATAAATCAATGATATAATCAAGTACTGTCAAGACACTTGACCATTCGCCAGTACCTTTTTGATACTTCACAATCATATCTGATGAGTTCACATCTGAAGGAGCAAAATTGTCAATGATATCAAAACCATCAATTGCTGCTGTATCCCATACAATATTACCATTGCCTTCAAAATCATCAGAGATATCATTGCTTTCAAGCTCTTTAACAACTGGTTCTGGTTCAGGAGTTAATTTATCAACAGGTACAAATCTTGTAAACCAATAGAAATTGGCATTAGTATCCCAAAATGCAACTTCCAATAAATCATCGGTAAGTGTTATGATTTGATATTCTGAAGCACCAGCATAGTAGCCTAAGAAACCACCACCAGTTACATTCAACACATCACCAGCAACAGTACAAACAAAGTCACCACCTGTATGTGGCATGATAAAGTCACCACCATCAGGCTCCTGATGTCCATCGGTTGGACCTAAATCTGCAGCCCAACCACCGTTAGCATATACATCGCCATTGGTTAGTTGAGTTAAGGTTAAACCAGACTCAGTAATTTTAAAAGTAAATCGGTCATCATAAATACCTTTATCTAAACGAGCACCTTTAGCATCAGCATGCCATTCGGTAGGATTAGCCAAGGTAGGTCCTAAGCCAAAAGCACCTTTCGAGTACCCATCAACAGCCCATACTTGTTCTCCAGCACCTACGAGTTGATCGTAAGGATATCCTGAAAGAAAAGATGGATTATCTACTGTCGTAACAATCTCATCCTCAACAACAGTAACACCACCTTGAGAAATTACGGTAAGTTTAACGGTATAAGTTCCAGCAAAGGTATACTGTGCTGTAACTGAACTTCCTTTTTGAGTTACACCATTACCAAAATCCCAGATAGAACTCACTCCTGGTGTATTGTTGTATAGGGTATATTCATTAGTGACATCGGTAGCTGTGTAGCCCCAATCAATCTGTTCTGCCATTAGGTTTTCAGGTGCGCTGTACTCATCTGGAGAACAAGACACTGCGACAACTAAGAGCAAAATAAAATATAATATATTTTTCATATGCTTATTATTTCATATTATGGTCATATGGAAGCCGCCAATAGTCAACAGTTAAGATGATGACCACTGTTCACGGCTCGTTTCATAATTTAATTTTAAATAATTACCCAATAAGTCCTGAAATTCATAAATCATCTTAGATGATTTGATTTCGACTTATTAATAACCATCGTTTTGCTCTAAGGCATAGTTCGAAAGTGCAATTTCAGTTGAAGGAATTGGCCAGAATCCTCTGGCTGCTGAATTAACTGCGGAATCATAAATTCCACCTAAATTCGTAACTTGAATGGCACTTTCCAAAACAGGCATACCTCTTCGAAGCAAGTCCCAATATCTGATACCTTCCAAGGCAAATTCCAACTTTCTTTCTTCGAATATTTGTTCTAAAGTCACCGTACTAACTGATGAATATGAATCGCCGAAAGCACGAGCTCTAACTTTATTGTAATGAACAGCTGCATTGGCAGCAGATCCCAAATGGATTTCCATTTCAGCAGCCATCAATAAAACATCAGCAAAACGAATCGAAATATAGTTCTGAGGGAAGTTCAATTGTTCTTGTCCAACATCAGGCACTTGACTTTTCAGTCCTGCATATTTTTTATTCAAGTAACCTGTATACTGGTCAGCCTCTTCGAAGTTACCTTCTCCTAGTTCAGCGACCATATCGATAAGTGTGAAGTCTCTACGAAGGTCACCATCCTGATAAGAATCATACAGCTGTTGTGTAGCTGGTGAGAAACCCCATCCTGAGTAATATTCAGAATCAGCACCTGTACCTCTTGGTCCAACAAAAACAACCATTTTATTACCAATATCAAATGGTGCATTATACCATTGCCAACCTTCACCCTGATTTGAGAATTGAACTTCGAAGATCCCTTCTATCGAGTTTTCAACCCATGAATCTGTAAATTCAGAGTGTCCCCAAAGATTTCCAAAATCTGGTAAAAGATCTGCACCACTATTGGTGATAACCTCATTTAAATAAGCCAGAACATCCGAACCTGTAACATCTCCGGGCATAATCGAACTTGCATCACCATTACCATAAACGCCATCATAAAAAAGGTACATTCTGGCTAATAATGCTCTTGGTGCCCATTCAGTCACTCTTCCTTTGTCATCATTGTTATATGTAACACCCTCCAGGTAAGAAATTGAAGTTTCCAAATCGCTTGCTATTTGAGCATACACATCTGCAACTGGTGCTGCAGCTTGCGAATATTCAGATGTTGCAAGAGTTTTAGTGATTAAGGGTATATTTTCGAAAATACGAACTAAGTTGGCATAGTAGTAAGCTCTTAGGAAAAGAACTTCGCCCTTAAACTGTGTCTTCTGCTCTTCTGAGATTTCAGAAGCGTCTACTTTTTCCAAAAAGACATTTGCACCATAAACACCGGCATAATGGTCGTTCCACATGGCACTCCACATGCCCTCTGAAGGTGTTGTGATTCCTCTATCAGCTTTCTTTCCAGAAACACCATCAGTAGCAGAACCTCCTCCGCCATAAGCATCGTCCGAAACAATATCCATGGTTAGCTGCAAACTTTCACCCCAGTTTCTTTGAAGTGGCTCATAAGCCGCTACCAAAGCTCTGTACATATCGTCTTCAGTACGATAGAAGTTTTCTTCAGTCTGCTCTACCACTAACTCTTTCTCAAGATAGTCATCACAACCCATGAATGTAACAGCAAAAAGAAGTATATATATTATCTTTTTCATTGTTTTAGTTTTATCTGTTTAAAATATCTTAGAAAGTGATATTAGCACCAATAGTAAAGACTCTTGCCTGAGGATAAATCCCCTGATCTACACCCGTGTAGAATACATTACCACTGTTTCCAATCTCCGGCTCAAAACCTGAATACTTAGAGAATGTTAATAAGTTATCTCCTGAAACATAGAATCTGCATCGCTCAATATTAAGTTTATTCAAAACAGATTTTGGTAAAGAATAACCTAACTGAATATTTTTAAGTCTTAAATAATCAGCATCTTCAACCATATAATCAGAGAAATTTCCTTGATTATTGTTCGTATCATCAAAAGTTACCTTAGGGGTCTTGTTAGTTGAACCTTCACCTGTCCATCTGTCTAAAACAGATGTTTGGTAATTGGCATTAGGTAAGTCGTAACGGCGTGTCGCATCAATTATTTGGTTGCCAACAACACCATACCAAAACATACTTAAATCGAAGTTTTTATAAGAGAAATTAAGATTTAAACCAAGAGTAAAATCAGGATGTGGGTCACCCAAGTTGATTCTATCTGCATCATCCATCACACCATCCTCATTCTGATCAATATAGATCAAATCTCCAGGTGTTGCGTTAGGTTGGTGAGATCCGGAAGCATCAATTTGTGCTTGATTTTGATAGATCCCATTGGTTTCCCATCCCCAGAAATAACCAATTGGTTGGCCTACTTTAGCGATGGTTAGGTTTTTCATACCTGAAGGACCAATACTTACAAGACCATTCATAACGCCACTAGGATTGTTAATTTTCAACATTTCGTTTTTATTAGCCGAAAAGTTAAGCGTACCACCGTATGAAAAATCATTTGACCTGCCATTATATCCCAACAAGGCTTCAAAGCCTCTGTTCTGTACAGTTCCTCCATTTATGGTTGGTGCACTATTGCCAATATAACCTGGAATTGGAGCATCAATCAAAAGATCCTTTGTTCTCTTATCGTAGTAATCTAAGTTCATGTAGAAATTAGAACCCAATCGTAAATCAATACCAATGTCAGTTTGTTCTGAAGTTTCCCATTTAAGATCAGGATTAGCAATCTTAGAAGGAGAAGAACCATTCACAATTGTACCCGCATTAAAATTGTAGTTATGATTATTCGCAATAGAAGACAAGTATCTGAAATTACCAATATTCTCATTACCATTCTGCCCCCAACTCGCTCTTATCTTAATGAAAGTGATAGGTCCTAACTTATCCTTTAAGAAATTCTCTTCAGACATGATCCACCCAGTAGAAACTGAAGGGAAAGTCGCATAAAGGTTATTTGGTCCAAATCGAGACGAGCCATCACGACGAACAGTCACCGATGCCATATATCTATCTTTAAAGCTATAGTTAGCACGTCCAAACAAAGACAATAAGGAATTTGATTCAAAGGCACCTCCTGCAGATGTGTTTTTTTTATCACCAACATTATCGAGATAAGCATTATCTATACCTTCAATAATCAATTCACTACCACTACCACTTAGATTTTCATAATTATTATTATAGGCAGTTGTTCCAACTAATACATCAAGCTCATGCTCACCAAAAGTATTGTGATAATTAATCGTCGTTTCCCAGTTAGTACTGTACCAATTGTTCATAGTTTTGTCCACTCTGGTTTTATCATTCTTGGTAATGATACTCAACTCATAAATAGGCTTATAAACATCATGCCATTGGTAGGCGTAATCAATACCAATGGATGTTTTCACTTTTACGTGATCCATCACCTTATATTCAGCATAGAGATTCGCAACAATTTTATCTGTTCTGTACTCATCATTCAGATAATACATCGCTGCAATAGGATTTACAATCTCCTGCATGTTACGAATAGGCTTACCAAAGTTTCCTTCAGAATCTTTAACTACAGAAATAGGATCGATATTAATAGCCTGAGCTAATGGCGAATTATAAACATTATTAGGATCAACACCCTGAGAAGTACTGTGAGAATAGACGAAAGATGTTCCTACTTTTAACTTCTTATTGTAAGAAGTATAATCACCTTTTGCGCGAAAGTTAACACGCTCGTAATTCGATTTATCTTCTGAAACAATACCATCCTGACTGAAATAAGACAAAGCAGTTGAATACAAGATCTTTTCATTTCCACCATTAAGAGATAGGGTATGACTTTGAATAGGTGCATTATTTCTGAAAATTTTGTTTTGCCAATCAGTACCTGAACCGATACCATCCAACTCTTCATCCTGAATCCAGTTAGCATGAGAACTGTTGTGACCATCATTCAACAAAGATTCATTAATAATCATGGCATAGTCACTTGCATTAAGAACATCCATGTTTCTCGATGCATTCTGAATACCATAATATCCATCATAAGATAGCTTGGCAGCTCCTTGGGTTCCTTGCTTAGTTGTAATAATAACAACACCATTAGCACCCCTTGCTCCATAAATAGCAGAAGCAGAAGCATCCTTTAAGACCTCCATACTTCCAATATCTGTTGAAGACAAATAAGAGATATCACCTACAGGATTGCCATCAATAATATAAAGTGGTTGTGAATTGCCCGTGGTACCAACACCTCTAATGTTAACGGATAGCCCAGCACCTGGCTGACCTGAATCCATTGTTACTTGAACTCCGGCAACTTGCCCTTGCAAAGCTTGTTCTGCTCGCTGAATAGGCATTTTCTGAATATCTTCAGCTTTTACTGAGGAAATAGAACCGGTTACTGAACTTTTTTTCTGAACACCATAACCAATAACAACGACTTCATCCAAGCCCATATTGTCAACAGCTAGTGTTACATTTATAATTTTCTGGCTACCTACTTTTACTTCCTGAGAAGCAAATCCAACCATAGAAAATACTATGATTGCATCTTCATCTGCCTGTATTGAATAATTTCCATCGATATCGGTCGATGTACCAATCGTTGTACCTTTAAGTACAACCGAGGCAAATGGCATAGGTAAGCCATCTTCAGCCGAGGTAACTACCCCATTGACCGTATGTCCTTGCGCAAACGTATTCCAACATAAGAATGTCAGAAACAAAAACAAGACTGTTTTTTTCATGTGCTCTGTTTTTAGTTTAGATTGAATTAGTGATCGACTTATACGCGTTTAAATCGATTGCAATAAAGAGACATCTTAACAAAAAGCAAAAAAAACAACTACATCACGAATACATCACATACTTAAACACAATACATCAACAATACTTCACTTAACAGATTTTAACACATAAGAATCTAACTATCAATCCATAACAAAAAACAATAAATAATTCAATTCTCCCTACATAAATACATCAAAACAAAAAAACTGAAGTATCATACTTTTGCATTCTCTCTTTTATTATTTCATTAGCGCCTTTATATATTTAATAGAAATTCAATTAGATTATCATCCCTATTTAATTCAAATTTCTTTCTTAAGCGGTATCTACTTATTTCCACACCCCGAACAGATATATTCATTAAGGGTGCAATTTCCTTTGTTGAAAGGTTCATTCTTAGATAAGCACACATTCTTAAATCTTTTGGAGAAAGCTGAGAGTATTCTTTTCTTAATTTCTGAAGGTAATTGGCATGTACCTGATCGAAATGTAATTCAAATTGCTCCCAATCCTCCTCACTATTGAATTCCTTTTCAACTGTTTTTGCCAATTTTTTAACTTGTACAAGAGCCGTAGGATCCTGAATTTTCTTCAAAGCCTTTTTCAATTCTCCCAGGGCATAAGAGAGCACCTCATTTTTATGAATAATATTCATAGTAGAACTAGCCAATTCACGATTCTTGAAATTAACTTCATCTCTTAGTTTATCGTTTCGAAGCTGTACAATTTCCTTTTCAACAAGAAGAGATTCTTCTCTAAATTTTTGCTCTTTAGCCTTCAATTCTTCCTCTTGCCTTTGCTTTAACCGCAGTTGTACAAATCTCATTCTTCTTCTGATTAAATATACAGCTAGAAGTAAAACAAAAATACAAACCAGTAAGTAAAAGAAATAAGCCAATAAAGACCTGTACCAGGGAGGTAAGATCGAAAAATGAAATTCAGAAGGCCGTGCTTTAATACCGTATTGGTTTTGAGCATCAAGTCTAAAAATATAATCTCCTTCTGGTAAATTAGTATACTCTTTCTGCAAGGAACTTCCGCAAACCGAAGGAGCATCCTCAAAACCAATTAGCTGATAATGATAACGTACTAAATCCGGATCGCTATATTGAGGGGCAGAAAAATTAAAGCGTAAGGCATTATTACGATATGGCAATGTCATAGATGGTTTACCTGCCAATTGAGACTGCTCGACTCCACCAAAGTAGATTGTAGAATCCACATGACTGGTGAGGCTCACCTGACGAATAAGAACCTGAAAATCGGAATCGTATCGTTTTATTATGGAAGGGTTATAATGTACAAAGCCTTGTTCGGTACCAATCAACACATTTTGGCGATCGTAAGTGTAGGCATTCTCAAAAGCATTAGTAAAAGCGTCTTTCAAAGCAACAAAAGGTTTTCTGACCATCTCATAGGAGTTTCCTATTTGCCTCTTCAACAGGCCTAAATTACCTCCTTGAAAAAACCATACATCACCATTATCATCTTCGATTAATTTGCTCACCCACTCCTCAGAGACAAATAAATCATTTAGATATTTATGCTTACTAAAGCGATCTAATTCAGGTTGGTATTTATAAAAACCATTGGGGCTTGAAAAAACAGTTTCACCACGTATCTTCTGAACATTTATATTCAATTGGGAAGCAAAGCCATCGTTCTCACCATAAAATCTATAATTGACACAGCTATCCAAAGTTGAATTTAGGGAAATCCGATAAACGCCTTTGTAGCCATGACACATCCATATGGAATTATCATCATTCCATATCATTTCGCGAGATGATTCTTTAAAACCTACAATCTCTTTCACAAACTGCCACTTTCCATGCGTCTTCGACGATCGTTCAAACAGAACTAATCCCGAATAGGTCCCTGCTATCATTTGATTTGGAAATTCCTTTTTATACAGATATTTCCATCCTCCTTCGATATCACAAATTAAGTCAGCTTGCTTTTTTTTAACTCGGAAAGTCCCTTTATTATGTCCACATATCAACTCTCCATCGACCACCTGCAAAGACCAAACCTGCCCCGTTGTATTTTTAACCAATTCCAAATCATCCGTTTTTAGCCTCACATTAGAGTCGGCAGGAAGCGCTTTACAAAACAGCCCCATATTGGTTCCCAGATAAAGATAATTGTCATGAACAACAGAGGTATAGCCTGTACCGATATCCCTATTGGTTTTCAATAGAGACAAAGGAGAGCTAACCTCCAGATAATCGATTCCATTATCGAGCCCCAGCCATAAATTCTCATCCTGATCCTGAAAAAGGCATAATATGGTATTATTTTGCAAGCCCTTATCAGAATTAACATGCTGAACTAACTGACCAGCCTTATCTAGAATATAAAGTCCGTTCATTACACTACCAAAGGCATAGAAACGATCACCTAGCGAAATGCCTGAAAACAACTGATCCTTTTTAAAAATCTCATTTAGTGGGGCATCCCAAACTTGGACCTTATCTCCGTCAAACATATACAGACCAGATGTAGCCGTGGCAATAATTACAGAATGATCAGAGTAAGGCAAAATACTTACAATCTCAAGATCTTTAAAAAATTCCCCACCACTAACCTGCTCTACTTCCTCTTTGTTCCACAAGCATAAACCTTTTTCTTTTTCTTGTATAAATAGCTGATTATCGATCAAAAAACTATAGTGAAATTCAGTATCCGCATTAAAGACCATAATTTCCCCGCCCTTATAATAAAGTATCTTTTGAAAGGAGTGAAAAAGGATGCCATCTTCATATGGGAAAATTTGCCAAATCTCAGAAAAATCTCTCTCAGACTCAGGTATTAAACCGATAAGAGAATGATAGCTTAATTTACCTTGATGATCTGATTCCAAATAGCCCAGTTCATTGTATGCCCCAACATAAATTCTTTGCAAGCTATCTACAGCCAGTGATCGAACAACTGAACTGTTTGGCATAGGAATCAAACGCCAAGAATTACCATCAAACTCCAAGACCCCATCATTATTGGCAAAGTACATCAAGCCATTCGCAGTCTGAACCATATTCCAGTTTTGTGAGCCTCCTTTATATTCTCGTTTAGAAAAACTACGAATAAATGGAATTCCTACACTTTTAATCTCGGCAAAAACACTACTGACAATAAAACAAATGATTAAGCTTAAACTGATGACTTTTCTCACAATAACAGAATTTTAAAATCTGAACCTATTGTTAATTGTATATTAATCACAATAAACAGAAGGTTAGTATATAGGTAAAGAGTAAATAAACTATAGAATAATTGACTCTCGGGATACGAGAATAGTATGATGTTTTTTAACTTTCTCGTCTTCCGAAAAAGGGATATATATTATTAAGATAGGAAAAATAATATGAATACTAATTAATAACAAAAATATGTCAGGTTAATTCAGTGAAATATGTTTGAAAATAGTCATCACAATATCTATCAGGATCCTTGGCTAATCACTAAAAAAAGGGCACCCCAAACGGGATGCCCTTTTCAAATAATTTATCTGATGTGTTAGTTAGCTAATTTCTTTACAGACTCTCTAGCCGCCTCAATAATAGGTTGAGTTGACAGCTTACTACCTGTTGCTTCAAGCATCCACTGGTTAGGCGTTAAACGACCTTGCTTAAAGATACGATCAACCTCATTAGGAAAACTCTTCCCTTTAAGGTGTTCCTCTAGCTGAAATTCAATTACATTACCAAAAGCGTAGTTCGATAAGTATAAAGGACTATTTAGCATATGTGAATAAATAGCCAAAATCGTCTGATCTTTCATACCATAAACAGGGTAATAAAACTCGTTCCAAACCTCTTTGGCAATTTGCATGGTTGCATCACGCAGTTGAGCTGCATTTGCTTCAGGATTTGCGTATAACCATTTCCATACTCGAATATCAAGAACCGATACACCCATAATTTCGTATGCACTCCAAAATAAGTCTAGCTTCTTCAAAGCATCCTTTTCTGCCGATTCAACATTTCTATCCAAAAGCATCATATCTCTCTTCTGGAAGATGAAAGCTAAAGCCTCAGTGAAAGCTGTATTGGGTACGCCATTCATCATGAAATTATCAACATCGTATAGCGAAATAGTCTGCTCAACATTGTGTCCAAACTCGTGAATTGCGATATTATAACCTTTATAATCCATACCTTTTTCACCAATTCTAGTACGAAGGTGAGCCTTCTGTCCTTTTTTAGCACCACCCCAGGCATGTCCTGAACCTCGTGCAGGATCAACAGCAATATGGTCTGCTAAGAATTTAGCTCTAGTCTTATCGTAACCTAACTTCTCTAATAAGTTAGAAAGATCTGCTTCAAGAGCTGCTGCATTAGGATATAACTTTCTAGTCTGTGCATCAAGCTTCGACTCATCCATACCGCTACGTGCCTTAAAACCATCGTACCAAATATCAAATGGCTCTAAATCACGGCCAAGTCTTTTCTTAATTAACTCACCTACTTGCTTAGTCTCTTCTGATCTTAAGAAATCAGTAAAGATTTTCTCAGTGTTCTCGTGTGAAATTTCCTTCGCTCCAGCGTATTGTCTTTCTATAAACGTACTCTCGCCTGGATAATATGGATCGATCGCCTTATTTGCATGAAAGTTGTTTAAGATTTGCTGATATCTCTCATTAGGTTCTGGAGTTGCTTCGACATTTTTACCATCCTTATAAACCACATTTGCATATGGATCCCACTCAAAGTCACCGCTATTGATTACTTTTTCAGGAATTTCCTGAGAAATGATACGCTGCATAACCTTATAGATTATCTTTTGTTTCTCTAGTCCATCAGTTGAATTGGCGTAATTTGCTTTAATCTCATCGCGCAAGTTCCAGTGTGAAAGAAGCACCTTATCCTCTGGAAAGAAACGTTTGCCTGCTTCATCCGTCAAATGACCGACATGAATATTGTAATCCATAATATAAACATCTGATCCTGCAGCTGCCTTACCGGCATTCTGTAATAATTCTGCTGGAACTCTAGCAGTAAAATAATCACCTAAACGAGCATAAGCCCATTCCTGGCGACTCCATTTACCAGCCAAAGCTTCTTTCTCTTCAAGACTATATGGAGGAAAGTTTAGAGCAATGATGAAAGCAATCTTATTTTTATAAAAATCATCTTGCCAATGCGCTCCAACACTATAGGCACCAAATTGGTTATCAATAGCATGTTGATCGAAAGTATTCAGGTGAACCGGCTCTAATAAATCAAGTGTGATCTTATTAAAATACCCCGTGATAATCTCGATATTACGTGTTATTTTATTGAAAACCAAGTCACGCTCTTCTTTACCAGCAATATAATTTGTTTCACAGAAGGTTTTAAAAACTTCCTTGTTACCATCGCTTGCAATCCAAAGGTTTGCAGCATGCTTCACGCCTCTTTCCACTAGATTTACATCTGCTTTAGGGAATTTTATTTTTAATGCATTCACGGTAGCCTCAATTGTCGATTTATCAATATTCGACTTTTCAATACTAGCTGTTTTTGTAGTTGTTTCGTTTGGTTGACAAGCAGCAAAAAATACGGCTGCACATACAAACAGAAATAGTTTTTTCATGATTATTAGATTAGTTACTCAAATGAGCGTTTTATTAGTTTGGATGATAAAGATAATCCTTTATCACATATTGAAGTATGACAGGACTCAGGAATTTGTAATTGTGAGTTATGAATGTAGAATTATGAATTAAAATTTGATTTTTGACGCTGATAAAACATGATACAATATGATTTATTTTGAATCCTAAAAAATCATTTTAAATCTACGTCTAGATTTTATTTAATTCATAATTTAATCAACTCCTGCTAAACCTAACTCATTGGCAATGCCTTGCATAGCAGTTAATACACCTTCTATTAATTCACCCCGTTCCAGACCCAACATTTCTGCTCCTTGGTCAATGGTTTCACGGTGGCAGCCTGCGGCAAAGTTCTTCGTTTTCCAGGTTCGCTTTACCGATTTAACTTTCACATCCATAATCGATTTTGAAGGACGCACTAATGCCGTTGCAGTAATCAGTCCTGTAAGTTCATCAATGGTATAAAGCGTTTTCTCCAGAAGTGAAAGAGGTTCCACATCGGTACACGAACCAAAGGCATGAGATTCTACAGCTCTAATATAATCTTCTGGCCAATTCTCTGCTTCCAGAATCTCTCTAGTTTTAATCGTGTGCCTGTCCGGAGCAACCTCCCAATCCATATCATGCACCAAACCAATCACACCCCATTTCTCTTCATTATCTCCATGAAGCTTGGCATAATAGCGCATCACCGACTCTACAGCCAGGGCGTGTTTTACTAGACTTTCAGTCTTAATATACTTTTTCAACAGACCAAAAGCTTCATTGCGGGTTGGGATATGATTTTGCATACTTGAAAAATATTTAAAATTCGATTAGAGTTAATAAAAATATCTAAAACTTTTATTTACAGATCTATCAAAGCCCAAAATAATCAGAATTACTAACAATAATTAAAGTCACTTGCAGTTCAAATTTTCAAAATTGGCATCTTTTAAGTATATTCGGATCCTCAACTCTTATTAATACCATATATGAAGAAAGACAACAGACGAAAATTTATACAAAAATTGGGGGTAACAGTTGGTGCAACTGCACTTCTCAATACAGAAAGTATGGCCTCGATAGCCAATATGCAATCAGGCAAAGATATTGAACGAGCAAAGTTCTTAAGCAATTATGAAAATTGGGTTAACCAATACATTGATGTGGTTGAGAAAGAAAAGACTGACAAAAATAATATGGCTAACAAGCATCGCATTATGGAGCTATCGCATCAAGCCAAAGATTGGCAGGAAAAGATTGCTTTATACCTAAATGACGATCAATTTAAAAAGCGTTACATCCAATTATCAATGCAATTATCAGATAGCATTAATAAGGATCTTGAAGCATAACAATCAATTAAAAAAGCTCTCTAAGCAGTTAGAGATCTTCGACCGACTAACAAAAAAAGCCCCGATACAATCGGGGCTTTAATTTTTCAACAACAGAAATCTAGTTTTCTGTTAGAATATTCTCGTCGTATTCAACTTCGAATCTTAATTTATGCTTTGCCTCTTCTTGTGCTAAGTTTAAGAATAACTTCTTCGCAACTTCATCAGTAGTAGCAGCAGCCAAATCGCTATATAGTCTGAAAGCAGATTTCTCTTTTTTCATAGCGATGGTTAATGCCTCTTGATAAGTCATATTCGTTTTATCCTCATCAACTTCAACTAAGTAGTCTGCAATTTTCATGTCAGCAACTTTTGCATCAGAGAAATCCTGTCCCTTACCATTCTTGATAGCTTCAAGCTTAGCACGGTGTCCTAATTCTTCAATTGCGTATTGCTCAAACGTTTCTTTAATTTGTTTGTGCTTCATTTTAGCTGCAAGAGCAGTATAAAATTCCGCAGCCATAGCTTCTTCGTTAATGGCAAAATCAAGAATGTCATTGATTGATTTGAACTCTTTCATATTAAGAATTTTTAAAATCAGTATTATTTATGAGTGTATGTATTAAACTTACACTTTTTTTCTAATTAGTTAGACAGATATTTATCAGTTAAATAGATATCCATATTCTTAGCAGCTTTTCTACCATCACCCATTGCGAGGATTACAGTTGCACCACCACGGACGATATCACCACCAGCAAACATTTCTGGAATAGATGACTGCATCTTATCTTTAACAACCTCAATTGTTCCCCACTTAGAAACATCAAGACCTTCAACCGAATTCGGGATTAATGGATTTGGTGATACACCAACAGCCACAACCACAACTTCACAATCTAGAATATATTCCGATCCTTCAACTGGAACTGGTCTTCTACGACCTGATGAATCTGGCTCACCTAATTCCATCTTCTGAACCTTCATCTGACAAACACGCCCCTCTTCGTTAGCAATGTACTCAATTGGGTTTGTTAAAGTCAAGAACTCAACACCTTCTTGTTTAGCATGGTGAACCTCTTCAACACGAGCTGGCATTTCTTCTTCCGAACGACGGTATACGATCATAGCACGCTCTGCACCTAAACGCTTAGCTGTACGAACTGAGTCCATTGCGGTGTTACCACCACCAACAACAACAACATTCTTACCTCTCAACACTGGCGTATCAGATTCTTCGCTGTCAGCACCCATCAAGTTTACACGAGTTAAATACTCATTTGATGATAAGATACCATTAGCATTCTCACCAGGAATATTCATGAAACGTGGTAATCCAGCTCCTGATCCTACATAGAATGCTTTGTATCCATCAGCTTTCAAGTCATCAAGACTAGCAGTTTGTCCTACTATGTAGTTTGTGATGAATTTTACACCTAAACGACGTAGGTTTTCAATTTCAACATCCACGACTGCATTTGGCAAACGAAATTCCGGAATACCATATTTCAATACACCTCCAATTTCGTGAAGTGCCTCGAATACAGTTACGTCATATCCTAATTTAGCCATATCGCCAGCAAAAGACAATCCAGAAGGACCTGAACCAATTACAGCAACCTTAATACCATTTGAAGCAACCATTTCTGGAGTTGCGATATGTCCTGACTCTCTTTCGAAGTCAGCAGCAAAACGCTCAAGGTAACCAATTGCTACAGCAGGTTGATTTAATTTCTCAACATAGAAACACTTTTGCTCACACTGTAATTCCTGTGGACATACACGACCACAAACAGCTGGCAAAGCAGATGTCTCTTTCAATACTGATGCAGCTTCAAGAGTTTCACCACACTCAATGTGCTTAATAAACTTAGGAATGTTAATGCTTACTGGGCATCCTTCCATACATGTTGGGTTAACACAGTCCATACAACGGCTAGCTTCAGTAACTGCCTGCTCCATAGTTAAACCTGTATTAACTTCGATACGTTGTGATTGGATACGAACTTCTGGCTCAGTTTCAGCCATAAGTGCTCTCTCAATCGACATACGATCTTTAGCTTTCATCTTTTTCTGAAGAGCTACTCTCCAGTCCTGTTTTCTTTCGTTCTTTATATATTCTTCAGACCTTTCCATTGTCCTGGTATTTTTGTGTTGCTATACTATTTTTGTGTTCTTTATTTCTGAAATTGATCGAATTTATCAACTTCTTCTTGCTTATAACCGCCAAGTCTTGACATCATTTCTTCAAAATCAATTTGATGTGCATCGAACTCAGGACCATCAACACAAGTAAATTTGGTTTTTCCACCAACAGTAACACGACAAGCGCCACACATACCTGTACCATCAACCATGATACTATTTAAACTAGCAACAGTAGGGATTTCAAATTTCTTCGTTAATAAAGAACAGAATTTCATCATGATTGCAGGACCAATAGTCACACACTCATCAATCTTTTCTCTCTTGATAACTTCTTCCATTCCCTCAGTGATTAAACCTTTTTTACCATAAGAACCGTCGTCAGTCATGATAATCAACTCGTCAGAATGCTCACGCATCTCATCTTCAAGAATGATTAAATCCTTATTACGAGCAGCCAAAATTGTAATCACCTTGTTTCCTGCTTTTTTATAAGCTTCAACAATTGGTAATAAAGGTGCATTTCCAACACCACCACCACAACATAGAATAGTTCCTAAATTGTGAATCTCAGTTGGTTTACCAAGAGGTCCTACCAAGTCAGTAATATATTCACCAACTTCAAGGTCACATACTTTAGTAGAAGAAACACCCATTTTTTGAACTACCAGGTCGATTGTTCCTTTTTCTACATTAGCTCCTGCAATGGTCAAAGGAATACGTTCTCCTTTTTCACCAACACGTAAAATAACAAAGTTTCCCGGTTTACGAGATTTTGCGATCAAAGGCGCTTCAACAACGATTTTTACGATTTTCTCTGAAAAATGTTCTTTTTCAACTATCTTGTTCATCACTTTCTATGATAAAATAAATAAATATTCATTCCGAATTAAGACTAAATGAATTGATAATCAGAACATCTAACTCAATCCAAACAACAATAATTCGGTTTTCAAATGTAAAAATAAGACTTATTCAGACTTCATCATATTGAATATTTTTTTCTTTCAAAAAACATTTTAGTTTGAATCTAAATTAAGGCCTAATAATGATATTTTTCTTTAATTCTCTAGGCTATTAATTAGAATTCATTAAAGGTCAAAAATCAAAGCATCAACACAATAAAGATATGAGCACAATCAATAAAGAGGACATCAAACAAGAAATTGAAGAAAAAATTATAAAATTAAAGGATGATATTCTTAAACTCATCGAACTAACTAAACCGATATCACCTGATTGTGCCATAGGTAGAGTGAGTCGTATGGATGCCATTAATAATAAAAGTATAAACGAAGCAGCTCTGCGACAAAAACGAACTCAATTAAAAGCTCTGGAAGATGCATCAAACCATATTGGAGATGCTGATTTTGGCAATTGTGTAAAATGCGGACAAAAAATACCATTAGGGCGTATCATGCTTATGCCAGAGAGTAAAAAGTGTGTGACTTGTGCGAGTCGCTAGAATTAGTGCTTATATTTGTAATATATAATAGATAAGATATGGCAAAAAAGAATAAAAAGAATATTGTGTATTCAACCAATCCTAATTATGAATACGAATACGATCAAGAAGAACTTCAAGAAACGCTTCCTCCTCAGCAACAAACCTTAAAAGTGATGATAGATAAAAAACAGCGCAAAGGTAAAGCTGTTACACTTGTTGCTGGTTTCATTGGTAGTGAAGATGACTTAAAAGATCTGGGTAAAATTCTAAAATCAAAATGTGGGGTTGGCGGATCAGTTAAAGATGGCGAAATTCTTATTCAAGGTGATCATCGAGATAAGATCATAGACATTTTAAATAAAGAGAATTACAAGACTAAAAGAGTTGGAGGTTAAAGCCCAACTCTTTCTTATTTCAAAATCTATTTTGTCAGCCTTGTATAAAATCAACCCCTATAACTTAGAAAACTAATCGGACCAATTAGTTCTTACTTTGCTTCAAAATAGTTCTCTACAACCTTAATGATACCATCATTAAAAACACAAGCTCAATCTTCAGATTCGCTTACATCACATTAACAGACAATTCTGATTGTAAGCCATTAAGACGACTCCCCTTTTCTTTCCAGACCTTTATACCGAAACATTAATTTAAATAAGATTCCTTTCTATGGTTATATTAAAGTAAATAAACATCAAAAATTGCACTAAACTATAAATAGCATAAATCAACTTCAAAAGCTAAACAAAATAATGACAGATGACATTTATTAAGTTAATAACAATAACGATTGCGAAAAAATAATCCTGTCTCATCTAGTTAAGTCAAAAAATCATTAACCACTATTTTTAGTCAGAATATCCATAAATATTGCAATTTCATATTCATTCATCTAAAATTTAGATTTTGTTATCGCACTTAATAAATAAGACTAATTATTCAATCACTAATCTATCATTTTCATACTATTAAACAAACTTGACAGATTTGACAACTTGAGTTTCCATATATAATTCATACATTTGTATTAGTATTTTGAAAATTGAAACTTTACTTATGTATCCGTTCACACACCACTTCTACATTATTGCAAGTTTTCTATTCTCTCTCATAGTCTGTTACAAAATTATTCCTTCTGTAATACACCTGGCAAAAGAGAAAAAATTATATGACGAACCCAATCATCGTTCGTCTCACACAACTATTGTCCCCTCTTTAGGTGGAATTGCCATTTTCATTGGTTTTGCCCTATCTATTTTAATTTTTAGTAATGGCTTTCTTATTCACGAACTAAAATACATTATAGCTGCAACGCTAATCGTATTTGGTCTTGGGGTTAAGGATGATATCATGGCTATTTCACCTAAGAAGAAATTATTAGGTCAGATTTTTGCCGCACTTGTTGTGATTATTCTTGGCGATATTCGATTCACAAACTTCCACGGGATATTAGGTATTCATGAATTGAACTATGTTGTAAGTATTCTATTTACAATTTTTGTCATTATTGTAATTACCAATGGCTTTAATTTAATTGATGGTATAGATGGATTAGCTTCAGGTATTAGTGGATTATGCACTCTAACATTTGGTATTTGGTTTTACATCACGGGGCATTACGAGTATGTTGTTCTCGCAGGAAGCCTTTTAGGTGCACTAATAGCATTCTTCCGATACAATGTATTCGGTAAGCACAACAAAATTTTTATGGGAGATACGGGTTCACTGATTTTAGGATTGTTGATTTCTATTTTGATGATCCATTTCAACGAACTCAATATTTATCCAGAATTTAAATATGCGATCAAATCAGCTCCAGCTGTTTCTATAGGTATTCTAGCGGTTCCGTTGTTTGATACTCTTAGAGTCATGTTTATTCGTATAAAGAATAAAAGATCACCTTTTGAGCCGGATAAAAACCACGTACATCACCGTATGGTTAGTCTAGGCTTTAAACATGTGCATGCGACGATTCGAATAATGGCCGTAAATATCTTCTTTATTGCAATCGTATTTGCACTTAAAGATATTGGCAACCCAAGCTTATTAGTTATTGTTGCTTTGCTTGGTGCTTTTTTCTCCTGGCTTCCTTCTCATTTGCTTCACAGAAAGAAAGCCAGAGAAATTCAAACCGCTTAATAGTTTTAAAGCTTACGCCTCTTTTAAGAGGCGTTTTTTTTTGCACTTGTTCCAAATCTTAAAATTATTCTAAATAAGGATGTATCCTTTAAAAGATTAGTGTAATTTAGATTTTTAATTTACTACAGAAACTATGGACCCAATATTACTTAAAGACACTCTGGAAACTCAAGATATTCACTTACTCATCAAACAGGGATTGAATGATCTTGAAATAAGTCTTGAACAAAAAGAACGTATTTTTTCGGCTGCTGAAAAATTAAGCTCAAATTTTGTAGAAATTATAAATTTCCACATGAAAAACTGTGAAAATAAAGATGCCTCATATGCTTTTAATTTGGCTATCCTATTCAACAAATTCACCGAGGATTACAGAACTATTTTTATTCAGAACTACAAGCATGATGTTCTCATTGGATTTGGCATTAGTGCTATTTGGATGGGGATTATAAATGGTTTAGATGCAGAAAGTGGTATCATGCCTAATCATCCATTTAAGAGAGAAATTGCGACTTGCCTGAGGACGATTAGCGAGATACTTGATAATAAAGCATAACAAAAAAAGCTATTCCTAGGAATAGCTTTTTCTTTTTCAATATGATTTAGAGTTATCTTGCTCCCACTAAGGATACAGAAGAAATAGTATCTCCCATTCCAACCAGAGTTACTGGTTTCTCAATTAAAATAGTTGGGACTGCAATAACTTCAATGAATTCATTTTCGAAGACTCCTGTTTCTAATAGGCTATTCTCTCCAAACTTTGCCGTCACTAGGTTCTGAAGGTTACTTAATTCATTTAGTCCAACATCCGAAACATGGTGCCCCTGTGCCCATAATAAAACATCATTTGAATTAATTGCACCAGTTCCTGCTTTTGCTGCAGCAACAGTTGCAGCTAATTGCATACCGTCACGATTTTGAATTGGACTAACCTTAAATCCTTTTTTCTGAAGGGTCAAATATAAACCAAACATATGCAATTGCATTCGGGGACACTGCGTATATTCATGTATTTTCAACATCCCTTCAAACATATTCTCTGCATTGATATTCGCTTCACATTTTGCAGCTAACTCTTCTTCACCAATTACCTCAAGAATATCAATCAATTCTCTTTCGTTGAAACCCAAACTATCCACACTCTCAACCAGTGAGTCAATCAAATGCTTTCGAACAACTTTGTCCTGGGTAGATGCTACTTCTAAATGTAAAAGGTTATCTGGACATGACTTTCTCCATTCCTTAATCATTGCCTTGGATGCTTCAATCTTATCAGCTCCCTTACTACCATCTTTCAATGTTTCATGAAGCATCTGATAACCTGATAAAATAATATATTCCGGATTAATATCCGACTGAGACATCTTATTCGAAAAATGCTTATCAATGTGCAATTTAAAGTTCAAAGGATCGTAAGTTGCAATGAATCGATTTGCCTTAGGGCAAGTATAAGTTTTCCCACCTAAATGAATCGTATCTCCCTTATCAAATTCAATAATCCAATGAATAAGAGGTAAATCATTCTTACGGTCTACTCGAGATGCCTGGGCAACTTCTCCATTATCATCAACAGTCAAAAGGTTATCCAGGTCTAAAAATAGTTGAGATTGTTCCTTAGGTGATGATGCACAATGAACATAAACAGAGTCAACACCACAAACTGCCATAACATTAGCAACTATACCGCCTTGGCCTCCCATTTGGAGTTTATCATAACCAATTGTTTCATTCAACCAATTAAAAACAGCTTTGTCTTCAATCAGCCACTCTTCAGCTTTTCCAGCTTCAAAACATTGAAGAAACCCTCTTATAGCATCTTCATTAATTTGAATACAATTCTCTCCCTCACCAATGATTTTCGCTAGATCTAACTGGTTATCTTCAATGATTTTCTCAATAAATTTGCCATTGACTTTAATCACTGCATCCACATTTGCATTAAATGCACTAATAAGACCTTTTACTTCACCCATTTTCTCTAATTGAGCAGGAGCTGTCTTATAATGTTCTAACCACTTTTCTTTTAAATCGCTGTATGACATGCCAATAATTTTGTGTTTTTATTATAGTCAACTCTAATCAGTAATTTACGATCATAGCTGACTTATAGAAGTTTGATTAAAGCAAAGAAACACAATTTTAGGAGTGTTTATTATAAATTCATAGTAAAAAGCAGTTAAAAATTAATGCAAAGGTTTGAAATAGGACTTTCAAATACATTTCAATATTTATTAAAAATATCACAATGTTTTATCGAAGTTAAATGTTAAAAAACACACAATTACAACTACATATATTTGGATATTTAAATACATTTGTATCCATACTAATTATTAAACATTCAAAAACTAAAGGCTGGGTAATACGTAATGTCAGATTAATTATTAGCAGCCGTATAAAAAAATCAAACAGATGAAAGCTACAACAACCTGGACACAAGGAATATCTTCAGTAATTACTGATAATAGAGGTCATGAAACAATTGTTGATTTACCAGAAGCAAAAGGTGGACAAGATTTAGGTCCAACTGCATTTGAACTTTGTTTAATGAGCTATTCTGGTTGTGTGAATACAATTTTTAATATTGTTTCGAAAAAAATGAGATTCGAATTCTCTGCCCTTGAAGTTGATACGATTGGTCACCAAAAGGATGGTGCTCCAACTTTTACTGATGTTGAAGTAGAACTTAGAGTTGAAACTGATGCTAGCGATGAAAAAATCGAGTCGTGTCTACAAAAAACTTTAAAAATGTGTCCTGTAGGTGTTCTTTTCCACCAAGCTGGTGTTAATACAACTTACAAAATTATGCGTCTTCAAAAAGCATAATTACACGATTAAAACATGATTATGATATCCCTTACCTTAACTGGTTAGGGATATTTTTTTTGATCTTTAACACGACATTAACAATTAACGAAATCACATATAAGACAAACTAGTCTTTTATTTCATATTTTTACAAAAGAGAGAATCTTTCTTTTATTTGATTATTTACTATTAAAATCATAAAAATATGAAACACTTATTATTTAGCATTCTAATCTTTCTCAGCCTAAACACACTTGCTCAACAAGCAGAAAGCAGTTTACAAATTGGACAAAATGCTCCTAATTTTGAAGCCATAGATCAAAACGGATTTAAGTTTAGCAGTTCTGATATTTTAAAGGAAAAGCAATTAATTGTGGTTTTCTACAGAGGCCAATGGTGTCCCTATTGCAATCGCCATTTAAGTGAACTTCAAGATCACCTCCTAGATTTCAAAAAAGCGGGTGCACAAATCGTTGCTATTTCTCCTGAAAAAACTGAAAACATTAGCAAAACAGTTGAAAAAACCAAAGCCGAATTCCCTGTACTATGGGATAAGAACAATTCAATAATGGAAGCATTTGGCGTTGATTTTATCTTAGCTAAAAACTTACAGAAGAAGTATAAGGAATATGGTGTTGACCTAGTCAGAGACAATGGTAACACAAGCCAAACACTCCCTGTTCCGGCTACATTTGTAATTGGAAAAAATGGGAAAATTAAATATCTTCAATACGATCCAAACTACAAAAATAGAGCCTCAGCAAAAGATATATTGGAACATCTTTAAAATATTAAGTCTTATTCTGAATCACAAAACATCCTTTTTCGACCTGAATTAGGGTGTTTTTTTGTCCTTTAATCCAGAGATATTATTTTAAAATAAATGCTCAACAAAACATCTCTCAATTACTATAGATTCATCTAAAAGGCTTAACTATGCAAAAAAATATAGCATGACAAATTACACACCTCTTAAGGCTGATTTTTCCCTATGGAAGAGAGTCAAAAGTGAATTAAGCTTATTGTTAATTCTTCAAGTTCTTATCTTTTTTTTCATGGGGATTAACCTAGTTTATGAACTGACTCTTTTTGTCATCTTCATTCTCTTACTTTCAATAAAAAGGAATAGAATCCTGTATCAGATTGAATTTGATGATGAAAAACAGGAGTTTTCAATTCTTTACTACAGCCTTGTTGCATTTAAGGGAAAAGAAACAATCAAATATGAAAGACTTAATTCTAAACTTGGGCTAAAACGTTACGGATTAGGCAGTGCAATTATGACCCTTGAGTTCTTCAATAAAAAACAACTGATAGGAGAAATTAGGGTTGGAGACAAGTGGCAATGGACGAATGAACAACTTAATTTGATTCACGAAAGATCCGTAAATTCAAAAGATTAAATCCAACATCACCTCCTCATCTTCTATTTTTATTATCTTTAAATATAACCAAGATTCATTAGATATAAAACAAAATATAATATATTGCTTACTCATCCTTCTGATTTACAATAGTCGGTTAGATTGTCATGCACAAACTTCAAATCAGTATAATTTTGAGCAAATTATTAATCATAACTC
Organism: Ancylomarina sp.; assembly: GCA_048268005.1. Lineage (GTDB taxonomy): Bacteria > Bacteroidota > Bacteroidia > Bacteroidales > Marinifilaceae > Ancylomarina. The sequence goes on along the minus strand of JBLWWJ010000002.1, from coordinate 1,025,875 downwards.
TACACGCTCATTTTCAATCGATACAATTTCTGAGAAATTGCAATCAGACAGTTTAAAGGATGGTCGTAAATTCTACCAGAAGCTTAAATCTAAAGCTTATAAGAATAGAATTACCAAGGAACTTTACGGTCTATTTTTTGTCTCTCCAAGTAAAAACGAGCTTCTCCGCGACAAAAAAAGAGAACAAAGTGGACAGGTATTTATACCCTATCAAGGGAAACGGATCAATAAAATAATCATTGATGTTATACCACCATTTAAGCCCAACTTCCTGGATACCCTCCAAAAAACCAGAATTTGGTTTGAAAAAACTGCAAATAAGCTTCACAATACAAGTAGTAGAAGTCATATAAAGAAACTCCTATACCTCAATGAAGGTGACACTCTGGATGCATACAACACCGCAGAGAATGAACGACTAATTCGTAATCTTTCTTACGTTAAAGATGCCCAGTTTATAGTAATACCTGTTATGGGCTCGTCCGATTTGGTAGATCTATATTTATTAGTAAAAGATCAATTTTCATGGGGATTTGATATCGACATTGGTTCTCTAAAATCAACATCCGTAGAACTTTACAATAGAAATTTATATGGGCGAGGTCACGAAATAAGATCAGGTTTCGAATATAATTCTGACAAAAATCAAACCTGGGGTTATTTAGCTAGTTATAAAATTCAGAAAATTAAGAATTCACATATAAGCGCTGGACTAACTTTTATTAACAACTACAAAAAATCTCTTATTGAACTGGCTTTAAAAAAGGAATTCGAAACTTATATGACTAAATATGCTGGAGGCTTAACACTTTCTAAAACTATGCACTCCAATAAAATCAGTTCTAACGATCCAATATTAAATAAGGAACCTCTTGACTTCAACTATGCTTCTGTATGGTTGGGAAGATCATATAAACTCGAGTCAGGAAAGAAGTTAGCAAAGACACAACTATTTTCGACTATTGGCTTTTCATCATTAAATTTTTTCAAGCGACCTAAAGTTAATTCCGATCTGAATAAGTTCTTCCATAATAAGAGGATTTATTTAGCCAGCATCAGCTTAAATCAAACTCGATATTTTAAATCGAACCTTATATATAATTTTGGGAGAACTGAAGATATACCATACGGCTATTTAATGCAACTTACTGCTGGACTCGAAGACAGAGAATTCTCATACCGAAAATATTTGGCATTTGAATATCAGCGTGCCACACACTTTTATAAATCAAAAGCCTATTTCTTTACCAAATTTGCCATAGGTGGTTATTTCAATAAGAATTATTACGAACAAGGGAACTTGATTATACAAAACAAATTCATTAGTAGATTAAGAACATCTGGACGTTATCGCTATCGTAATTTTGTCGAGCTTAACTATAACATAGGCATTCGTCGCTTTCCTGAAGAATTTATTACGCTAAATACGCCTGAAGGTATACGTGGATTTTCAAGTCTGGAAGCTATAGGAACCCAAAGGTTAACCCTCAAACTTGAGAATATCACTTTCACACCTTTTATGGCAGCTGGGTTTCGGTTTGCACTTTTCAACTTTATAGACATAGGAACCATAGGAAGCAATCAAAATTACCCCTTTAAAAACAAAGCCTATTACGGTTTCGGAATGGGTATTCGCTTGAATAATGAGAATCTGGTATTTAAAACGATCGAGTTACGCTTTGCTTTATACCCCAAAGCACCTAGTGATTTCTCAAGCCCTCAATATGGTATCTCCGGAGAAGACAGGCCTAAATTCAGCAATTTTAATGTAGATCGCCCTAAAGTCCTTGATTTTAAATAAAGTCTCAATAAGAAATCATTTTAAACCACACTCCCACGCCACTTTCCATATTTTATATATAAAAATGAGGCGGTTCCTAGAAAGAGTGCATAGAAATATTCTGAGGTCCAAACTTGAGCTATCGAAACCTTAAGAACTTGTGTTAAGACAAAAACGGCTCCCAAATAAAATGCAAGAACAACAATTTCTAAAAGCATGGCGTGAAATGTTTTACCTGTACCTGAAATGCCATGAAACAAGGTTATGGCAATTGGAAATAACAAGGACGATCCAAAAACAACATAAACCACGGGGCGAGTATGCTCTATAAGCAGTTTGTTATCGGTATAAATGGAAATTATCAAATCAGGAATAAAAATTGAAATACCGACCAAAGCCAAAACTGACATAAAGGATAAAAGGGTTGTTCGCCATATAACCAACATGACTTTATCAGGAAATCCTTCTCCAATCACCTGACTAACTAAGGTGTTAACAGCAGATCCAAATGCCCAAACAGGTACCATTAACAAGACATATATACTCCTGATGATATTAGAAATTGCAAGCTCATGCTCTCCCATTCTCTCAACCATTATGAAGAAAACAAACCAACAAGACAGGGCTAAAAAATTCTGTATCATTATAGGAAATGAGACTTTTATCAATCGACTAAAGAGTGGCCAATCTATTTTACAGAAACGAAACAAGTCATAATGAGCTAAAGGTACTTTCTTCAACGTATAAAAAATAAAAAAGATCATAGCTGTAAACTCTGCAAAAACTGAAGCCAATGCTGCGCCTTTAATCCCCATTTCAGGCAATCCGAATTCCCCAAATATTAGAGCATAATCAAAAAAGACATTGACAACAGCCATAAATGCCGTACTCCAACTAATCACTTTGGTTTTAGCAATTCCAATATAAAACGCCCTAAAAAGCAGGTTAACACAGGCAAATAAGATGCCCCAGGCGCGTACTGATATATAATCATTGCTTGCCTGATAAATGCCATCCGAACTCACCATCCATTTCAAAAGAGATGGTGATTGAATCTTCATAAAACCAAACAACAGAATCCCCACAAACATTAAGAAATAGAAAGAATGACTAAAGGTTTTTCCTACCATCTTATAGTTCTGCTCACCAACTCTGCGTGCAATCACAATTTGAGTTCCCAGGCCAAATCCCCAAACCAGCATCACTATGGCAAAGTAAAAAATAGTTGCAATCGCTGCTGCTCCAAGTGCCGTTTCACTTAAGTGTCCTAAAAAGGCGGTATCAGTTACTGAAATTATATTCTGAGCAACACTTCCCAGTATAATTGGGTAGGCTATGGTCCAGATATTCTTATAATCTATTTTTGTTCTCAAGTCTTTGTCTTAAATATTTCGATCAAATGTAATCTCAAAACTATGATATTCAAACTCTATCTAAATAAAAAAGCTCACTTTGCAATCTGCAAGCGAGCTTTTTCTATCATATTAGAGTGACATTTATTTCAAATAATCATCGAAATAATTGCTTACTTTTTGCTTCAAATGAATTCTATCCATACCTCTTACATTGTGCTCTGCACGTGGATAAGGGAAATAGTCAACCTGAACATTATTCTTAACACACTCACGAACAAAACTCAAGCTATGCTGCCATAAAACGGTTTTATCGATAGCACCCTGGCAAATCAAAAGCTTACCTTTTAGATCCTTAGCTTTATTAATTAGAGATGTCTTCGCATAACCTTCTGGATTTTCCTGTGGTGTATCCATATAGCGCTCACCATACATAATCTCATACCACTTCCAATCGATTACCGGGCCACCTGCGACACCAACTTTAAATACATCTGGGTAATTTGTAATTAGAGATATTGTCATAAAACCACCATAACTCCATCCATGAACACCAATTCGATCTGCATCTACGTAAGTTTGTGCTTTTAGAAAGTCAACACCTTTCATTTGGTCGGCCATTTCGGGTTGTCCACATTGACGATGAATAACAGCTTCGAATTCTTTACCACGATTACCTGAACCTCGATTATCCAATGTAAAAACAACGTATCCGCGCTGTGCCATATATTCTTCCCACAAACGTGCGCCACCTAACCATTTGTCAGTAACCAATTGAGCATGCGGTCCACCATATACGTAGATAACTACAGGATACTTTTTATTGGGATCAAAATCGGCTGGCTTAATTAAACGGTAATGTAAATCTGTTTTTTCATCAGCTGATTTAATTGTTCCTAATGATATTTCACCAAGATTATAATCTTTAAGCTTGTTTTCTGCTTTTAAAAGGTTTTTCACCACTTTTCCTCGTGAATCTGCTATATTAATAACTCTAGGAATATTTAAGCTAGAATAATTATCGATGATGTAGTCACCCGACTTACTAAATTTCACGTTGTGATACCCGGCCTCTTTGGTCAATTGGACACGCTTACCTGATTTTAGATTAAGCTTATAAACATGACGTTCGGCCGGACTCACTTCTGTTGATTCGAAAAACACATACTTCTCAGTCTTATCAAAACCTAATACCTTGGTTACCATCCAGTCACCTTTGGTTAACTGCTTAATCAACTTACCTTCAGTTGTGTACAAAAACATATGATTATAGCCAGCATTATTCGATTGATAAATAAATTGATTCGCTTTATTTGTAAGGAAAATCAATTTGTGTTGTGGTTCAACCCAACGATCATCTTTTTCTTCCAACAAGGTTTTAACAAACTCACCAGTCGCCGCATCATATTTGTTTAATTTCATATGGTTTGAAGCTCGATTCAAAACCTGAATGTAGATGTATTTACCTGCTGCTCCCCACGACACATTCGTTAAGTAACGCTCTTTATCAAAGTCAGTCACATTAATCCAAACCGTATTCGCGGTCTTTAAATTGTAAACTCCAACTGAAACAAGTTCAGAACTCATACCTGCCATTGGATATTTTTCTTCACGTAAATCGCCTACTCGGGTATTAATATCAACCAATGGGTATGAAGTCACATTCGTTTCATCTTTACGATAAAAAGCTAAAGACTCTCCTTTAGGTGACCAAAAAATACCACCATCTATACCATACTCATTACGACTTACAGATTGACCATTCACAAAATTTTTATCTGAATCGGTGGTTACAGCTAATTCAACTCCATCTTTTCCAACATAATAAAGATTGTTTTCAACGGTATAAGCCAATTTGTTATTAGCCTCACAAAATGATCGATTTTCAGCCTTTTTATCTGAATTCAGAACAACCAGAACTTTCTTATCACTTATTTTATATTGCAATAAACTTGACTTCGCCCAAAACTGAATAGTATTAGCATCTACCCATGAAAAAGAAGGAATTCGATTTAATTCCGATATCGATTCCTGAGCTAAGGCTGCATTTAGATCATTTAAACTGATAAGTTCTTTGGCAGTATGCTTGGGCGATGCTACCATAATAGCATCATCTTTAATGAAGCTATATTCATTCTTATCAGCACGCCAATCTAATTTATAAATGTTTTCAGGATAGAAATCTCGCCATTGCCCAATTATAGCATCTTTCATACTCAAAACTTTATCTTGAGCATAAACAGAAACATCACAAAGTGCTAATAAACAAATAGCTCCTAAAATGATTGATTTTTTCATCTTGTTTAGAATTTTATATTTAGCTGTTAATAGTATTTTTAAAGCCTTCAAATGTATTAAAAATCGGTAAAATGGCATTTGACTTCTAATATATTCTTACTAAATTGCCATATAATTTTATAAGTAAAGCATAATGCAAGAAAAAACCTCGAATAACCGTATTAGACTCGTAATTATATTTTTAATAATTATTGCAGTTACATCTCTCTTTTATTTTAGAAAACCATCTGAAAAAACAACTGACGAAGTGAAACTTATTGAGGATCTTGTTGCTTCTTCTGTTCAAGCAGAACAAGAAAGTGGAAATATTTTTCATTTCAACAATATCTTATTTAGCTTGCCATCTCCATATCAAATTTCGCTTATCCTACATGAATCTGGAATTTCATACAATAAAGATCTGCTCAATCCTTCACGCAAGGCTTCAGATTATATAACGAACTTTAGCAGAGCTATAAACTTTGGAGTCTATGGTGTAGATTTAGGCTATATCAATATCTATCAACAAACTCAAGATGCGGCAAGTTACTTTGCTGTTCTCAAAATATTGTCTTTAGATTTGGGTATCTATAAAGTACTTAATCAAAGTACCGTAAATAGAATCGAGGAGAATATTGACAACCGTGATTCTCTAATGGTAATCGTATCTGAGACTTATCGGAATATTGATAAATTTTTAAAAACGAATGAACGTGAAGAAACCGGTGCTTTAATTCTTGCCGGAGGTTGGATAGAATCTGTTTATATACTTACTCAAGAGATGAAGAATAATCCTCATCCTGACTTAATGCAACGAATTGCAGAGCAAAAAAGACCATTAGAAAACCTAATAAAATTACTCATCCCTCATACTGAAGAAAGTGAAAACTATAAATTCTTAGTTGAAAATTTAATTGACCTAGCATATACATTTGATGAAATTGTTGAAGAATATGAATATATCCCGTCAATTGATTATCCTAAGAAAAAACTCACGGTAGTAAATAGTAAGTCTAAACTGATTATTACACCAAAAGTAACTTCCGTTATTACTGATAAAATTGAAAAGCTGCATACTTTTATTACGCAATAAAGCTGGTTTATAAAACTATTCTAAAGAAACGGACTCTATATTTCTACCTAACACAAATAAAGAAAAAATGAAATCGATATATATTATTCTACTTATACTTGTTTCCGCTGCTTTCAGCACATCGGCCCAGGACAATACTCTAATGAAAGAGTGTAGTAAATACCTTCACTCACCATTTGTTTCAGATGGTCAGGAATATAAGGCTGAATTAAACTCTGGAGAATCTGCGGAATTTCATACAACCTTCTATTCTGGAAATCATTACAGAATAGCTGGTGTTAGTAATCAAAAGGATAGTCAGCTTATTTTCACTATTTACGATCAAGAGAATCAAGTTTTATTTTCTAATGTTAAATATGGTTCAACTCCGTACTGGGATTTTGAATTTGAAAGCACTCTTAATTGTGCCATAAAAGTTCAATATATTTCTAAGACGAAAAAGCCTGGATCAATTTTATTACTGATTGGCTTCAAACAGTAATATCACGACCAAAATCCTCACAACTTCTCTTAATACATGAGTGAAAGAATTCTAAAAGCCTTAATGCAATTATTCGCAATCATTGCGCATCCTGAAGGTTCAGGAGATAAACGTCGTGCAATGGTTGTAAAATATTTATATCGCCAACTCGATCAGGATTCTGCCCAGGAATACCTGAATTTATACGATGAATACTATCAGGATACCATTGATAGAAACAATAAAAGATCTAAGAGAAAACAAGTAACCTCCTCTCGGTCAGTTCGTGTTCTTCGCATTTGTAGTGAAATGAACAAGGAGCTTGTAGCTCGACAAAAAATCATCATCGTTATTCAACTCCTTGAATTCCTAATGGAGGGCGACGAAATTACAGAAGGTGAAAAAGAATTCGTTGAAACTGTAGCAGACACGTTTAATTTACCAATCGATGGCTACATTAGGCTTCAGGATTTTATGCTATCTAATTTTGATGACATAAAAGAATCTGACCGTCTCCTAACTATAAACAATAATAAGGAATACAATAAAGAAGGCGAACACATTTACTCCGAGGGTATTACAGGAGAAATCAAGATTCTCCGACTCGTTAGAATTGATCTATTCGTTATACGATTTAAAGGTTTAAGCGATCTGTATATGAATGGCTTAGCTCTTAAACCTGATCGAGTTCATATATTAACACAAGGTTCTTCTGTACGTAATCCCAAAATAGAACCCATCTATTTCAGTGACATCTTAAGTACCTTTAACCGTGATGCTAACAATGAGCGTGTTGTTTTTGAAACTAAAGATATAGAATTTAGATATAAAGAAAATGACCAGGGAGTCCACCAACACTCTTTTAAAGAAGAGTCTGGCAAAATGGTCGGGATCATGGGATCTAGTGGTGCAGGTAAAACAACACTTCTAAACATTCTTAACGGTTCATTAGCTCCTCAAAAAGGTCAAGTTCTCATAAATGGTCGGGATATTTATAGCGAAAAGGAATCTATTGAAGGGGTCATTGGGCATGTATCTCAAGACGATCTCCTAATCGATTCTTTAACTGTTTTTGAAAATCTTTACTTTAACGCCAAGCTTTGCTTCGACAAATATTCATCTTTCCAACTCATTAGACTTGTATATAAAGTCTTAAACGATCTGGGACTTTTCGAAGCTCGAAATTTGAAGGTTGGAAACCCTCTTGATAAAAAAATTAGTGGTGGTCAACGTAAACGACTAAATATTGCCTTGGAGTTAATAAGGGAACCTGCCGTTCTCTTTCTTGATGAACCTACATCTGGACTATCTTCGCGGGATTCTTCAAAAATAATGGATCTCCTAAAGAATTTAGCTTTGAAAGGTAAACTTATATTCGTTGTGGTTCATCAGCCTTCGAGTGAGACGTTTAAAATGTTTGATCGCCTCATCTTTCTTGACTTGGGTGGTTATATGATTTTCAATGGCAATCCTCTGGATGCGATTACTTACTTTAAATCTCAAACTCAACAAGCTAACCGAAGCGGTAACGAATGTGAAGCCTGTGGGAATATCGATGCGGATCAGATTTTCAATATGGTTGAATCTGAAGTTCTGGATGAATATGGTATTCCAACTCAAATAAGAAAAGTAAGACCTCAACAATGGGATAAAAGATTCAAGGAAAGCGATATCTCTCAAAAAAATATTAAAGACGCCAAAGAACTTCCTCCAATTAGTTTTAAAGTGCCAACACAATTCAAGCAATTTAATGTTTTTGTCAAACGAGATATCATCTCAAAATTGGCAAATCCTCAGTATTTGCTTATCAATTTATTGGAAACACCACTTTTGGCATTCATCTTATCTTATATTATTAAATTCTATAATATTGATAAAGCCAACAAACTTGGTTATACATTTAGTAATAATAGTAATATTCCGGTCTACCTGTTTATGGCTGTTATTGTTGCTTTGTTTATTGGTCTAACACTTAGTGCAGAGGAAATAATAAAAGATAGAAAAATATTAAAACGTGAACGTTTTCTTAATCTAAGCAGAACAAGTTATTACCTATCGAAAGTTGTTATACTTTTCTCAATTTCTGCTTTTCAAGCATTTATCTTTGTAATTATTGGTAATTATATCTTGGAAATAAAAGGTATGTACCTCACTTACTGGCTTGTTCTATTCAGCTCATGGTGTTTTGCAAACATGCTGGGTTTAGTCATTTCAGACAGTTTTAAAACCGTAATCAACATCTATATTTTAATACCTTTTATATTAATTCCGCAATTAATATTAAGTGGAGTTATTGTGAAGTTTGATAAAATAAACCCAACAATCTCTCATCCTAACCGGATACCTTGGTATGGTGAGATTATTACTGCACGATGGGCTTACGAAGCCTTGGCAGTTGAACAATTTACCGCAAATGAATACGAGAGTAACTTCTATTTGTTTGAAAAGATTATGAGCCAGGCTGATTATAAGAAAAATTATTGGTTGCCAATCTTAAAAAATAAACTTCACGATTGTGAAAAGGTTTTATTGAAAGGACAAATTGATGATAGATATAAATCCAATTTAAGACTGATATACAATGAACTCAAAAATAATGCTCTGCCGTTAAATTTTGAGAAACTGGATCTTTTAGATAGAAAACCAACTAATATTGTTCTGCTAAAAGAACTTAAAATGTATCTCAACGATCTTAATCGCCATTATATTATGCTTTATAATGCAGCGAACAAGAAAAAAGATGAAGAATTATTAGCCTTACAAAGCAAATTCCCGGATAAAGAGAGTTTCGTCAACATGAAAAAATCTTACGATAACGACAGGTTAACCGAATTTGTGAAAAATAGCAATGACATAGAACGGATCGTAGAATATAAAGATCGCTTATATCAAAGAATTGATCCTATTTTTAGAGATGGAGAAAGTGCCTTCTTGAAGTCACACTTTTATGCACCTCGAAAGAAGATATTTAATCGTGAATACGACACCTATTGGGTAAATCTAATCGTCATATGGACTATGACCATTTCATTATATTTCATCTTATACTTCGGATTATTTAAGCGATTTTTAAATTCTCTTGAACGGAGAATAACAAAACTGATATAAATAAAAAATCCATTCTTAAAGAATGGATTTTTTTATGCTTATTTAATCAATTAACTAATCCTTATTTAGTTGCTTAAGGATTATCTCGGCCTTTAATAATTCTTCAGGCTTACCCAGATCCATCCAGATTTCAGATCTGTCATGATATCCAGCAATAGGATACTCTTTAGCAAGTCGCAAGTACAAATCAATAATTGAAAAGACACCCTCCTCTTCAATCAAATCCAATAGTTTGGAGTCAATAATATGAATCCCTGAAAAACTATATGCACTCGAATTTAGATGACTTTCATTCACAATTTTCACCTCTTGAGTAGCATCATTCTTCCAGGCACATAACAAACCATCCTGATTGAAACACAAATGCCTACTGGTATTTTTATCTCTCAGATTCAAAGTGGCTAAAGCTTTCTTACTTTCATGAGCAGCTAGCAGATACTCTAGATTCAATGTACTCAAAATATCCACATTGTAGATTAAGATAGGAGCATTGGGTATGAAAAGAGACTTAGCCTTTTTAATTGCTCCTCCGGTATCCAACAAAAGCTCTCTTTCATCAGAAATCCGAATATCCATTCCAAAATTATCTTTCGATACAAGAAAATCTTCAATTTGATCTGCAAAATGATGTACATTAATCACAACTCGATCAACACCAAAATTCTTCAGCTTTAAAATACAATGTTCCAATAAAGGTTTTCCATCCAAGCGAACTAATGCCTTGGGGCAATTTTTAGTATAATGTTGCAACCTGGTTCCAAGACCCGCTGCAAAAATCATCGCATTAATCATGTTGTCTTTTTATTTCTTTTGCAGCACAAAGTCTCTTCACATTCTTAGCTACACGAGCACATTTCTTGCACACAAACCGTTCTCCTCCTTTACAGAGCTTGTCGGCATATTCATTTTTCGATAATTTACAACGCTTCTTTCCCATCGCTATTGAGCTACGACATTATCCAGTTCCTGATGTCGCAAATTGACTTCAACATCATATTTCAAATTAATATATTCTGCTATGAATCCTGCAGCATAAACCGATCGATGCTGGCCACCCACACAACCAAAATAAATCTCCAATTGGTTTATCTTCTGTTTTTGTGATTTATCAATGGCAAAATCAACAACAGCACTTACCGATTTAAGGAAAACATGCATGCTTGTTTCTTCTTTGAAAAATGTAGGTAGAAATTCCGAATTCATATGACTTTCTTCAAAACGAATATCACCAACCGGATCATCGATTATTCGACAATCAAAGACAAAACCATCCGGTTGAATACCTCTTCGGTATGAAAAGCTTTGAACAGAAACTTTAAGCTTATTCTCTTCACTGACACCAACCGTCTTAAGAAATTCAGAATCACAAACTCTTTCAAGAGCTGTTATTAACTCTGAAAGTTGAATTGGAAAATCCAAATGCTGCAAAACCTCTTTTAAATCGCGCAAGGCATACGGAATTGATTGTAAAAAATGCTCTTTCTTTTCGTAGAATCCTCTGAAGCCGAAAGCACCCATTGCTTGCATCATACGAATCAGCACAAAAGCATAATAATGCGATTTAAAGCCTTCAATATCAATTTGACTATATTGGCCTAACTCTTCTAAATAATAAGCTAATAGGTCATCACGAATAGCTTGTGGAAAATCTGCTTTGGCATCATATAATAGTGAAGCTAAGTCATAAGGTAAAGCACCTTTTCTTCCTCCCTGGTAGTCTATAAATTTGGGTTCGCCATCCTTCAACATCACATTTCTTGACTGGAAATCACGATAAAGAAAATAATCACTCGGAGCCTGCAATAGATAATCTGTAAATTTCAAATAATCTTCCTCGAGCAATTGCTCATCGAAGGGGATTTTTGCAAGTTTGAGGAAGTAGTATTTAAAATAGTTTAAATCCCACATCATAGATTGCTTATCAAAAGCAGCCCGAGGGTAAGCAACCGAATAATCTAATCCTTCATGACCTTCAATCTGAAATCGAACCAGTTCTTTAATCGTCTTTTTTAACATCAAGACTAGTGAATCAGGAAAGTGATCACCTTTACGCTCCTTCTGAATATAATCGAAAAGCATGGTATCGCCGAAGTCATCCTGTAAATAAATATCTTTAGATTCATCCACAGCTAAAATCTCTGGTACGGGTAAACCTTTAGATTTAAAATGACGACTAAAGGCTACAAAGGCATTATTTTCCTTTTTATCTGTATTGTAAACCCCCATTACCCTTTTCTCTTCGCCGATAATACGAATATATTGACGATATGATCCAGATGGTGGTATTAACTCTGTCTTCACACACTGATCACCAGACCACTGTTTAAAGAGATTGATGATATCTTGTTTTATAGTCTTCTTCATAAAGAATAATAATTTCTCGATCAATAAAAATACAGCATCTTGCTTATAAAAAGAAATAACACAAGACAACTTCAATAAGCAAAGCAGGTAACATATTTAATACACGAATCTTTTTAATATCAAGAATAGTGATACCTAATCCGAGAATTAAGATACCGCCTATACCGGTCAGCTCAATAATGATTGCATCTGGCATAATATTCCCAAAAAGAATAGCCAGCAAAGTTAAAGCTGCTTGATAAATCAACAATGGTATGGATGAAAACATTACGCCAATTCCAAAAGCAGCTGATAAGGCAATTGCTGAAAACCCATCCATTATAGACTTAGTGAATAGAAGATTAGCACCCTTGCCCATACCTTCTTCAAAACAGCCAAGAATAGACATACTACCCATACAAAATAAGAGGAAAGCTGTAATCATCCCTGTGGAAAAAGACGCATCATCTCCTTTTCCCAATTTGTGTTTAATTTTATCACTCAGACGTTCTGTCGCTTTTTCAATATTGATCCATTCTCCCAATAAAGATCCAGTCACCAGACTGAACACCATTATCAGCATATTATTGGCTTTAAAAGCCATAACCAAACCTAAACAAATTGTAAACAGGCCTAAAGCCTGAAACACAATCTCGAACAGACGTTTGGGAATCCGGGACCGAAATGCCAAACCAATAGCACTACCCAAAATCACCGTTCCTACATTGACTATCGTTCCAATCATTGATGGCTCTTATGCTTTAGTTTACGTGTGGTAAAAATGAATATTTATTGGAATAGTGTAACATCTGCTCAGTAAAATCCATAGGATATCTTATCTCAACATCAACCATGATTCCTTCTTCGTAAACAGGGTGATATTCCGGGTTGATAAAACCAGCATAGGCAGCCAGATTCAGTTTTTCGAAACGTTCTTTCACTTGTTTGTGAATGGATTCATCAACTTTAACGGCGTAATTTTCTACCAAAAGTTTTCCTGCTTCAAAATCGCCTTCAGATTTAATACGCTGTACCTCTTCTAAGAGTTCCCCGAAAAGTGCTCTTAGTTTATTGTAATCACGAATTACAAAATAATCTTTCTCATCCTTCTCTAAGCGCTCAATGACTTTATCTTTTGAACCTTTTTCAAAAACCCATTTTGCAATCAGTTGACGGTTTCTCATGTGAGATTCCTCAATTTCTTTACCCAATTCTATTCGAGTTAATTGAGTCAACAGACCATTACGGATATAACCGTCATATTCAGCCTTACCGACCTCTAGACTAGGAATCAAACCAATCTCAATCAGCTTTTCATCCATTATATAGTATAAGGCAAATAAGTCAGCTCGGGCTTCTTCCAATGTAGAATGGTAATTTTTTAAAGCATCCATACCAATACCAGGAAGTAATTGTCCTGAACCATGCCCTAAACACTCATGTAAATCGGTATGCAAGTTTCCTCCAAGATGTCCATAGCTTTTTGAACGTTGAATTTCCTCTTCACTATAAGCAAACTCCTCAAGCATTCCTCCCTTTAGAGAAGCCTGATGATAAGCATGTGTGATATTATCAATTGTCACCGATTTACTTCCATGCTCTTTTCGAATCCACTCTGCATTAGGTAGGTTAATTCCAATTGGAGTCGCAGGATGACAATCGCCTCCCAACATTGCAACGGTAATCACTTTTGCGCTAACTCCTTTTACAACATCTTTCTTAAAACGTGCATCTACAGGAGAATTATCCTCGAACCACTGCGCATTATCTGAAATAATTTTGGTTCGTTTGCTCCCTTCTAAATCCTCAAAGTTCACAACGGATTCCCAACTACCTTTGATAGCAAGCGCATCGCCATACACCTCAATAAAACCATTCACAACATCTACATGAGCATCTAAATCTTTAACCCAAAGTATAGAATAGTCATCGAAAGTATTTAAGTCTCCCGTTTTATAGAATTCTATTAGTTTAATTAAGGCTTGTTGCTGCAATTCGCTATCTGCAACAGGTAGGGCTTTTTCTAACCAAAACACGATCTCTTCGATGGCTTCGGTATACATGCCACCAACTTTCCAGATCTTTTCTTTAAGCTCACCATTCTCTTTTATAAGTTTAGAATTTAAGCCTGTTGATATGGGACGTTCAGCATCGCCTTTATCCAGCTGCTTGTAGAAATCCTCAACCTCTTTCTGACTAACAGATTCGTAGTAATTATTCGCAGAACTCTCGATAAGATCCATTTCAGGATTAAGGACTACTCGTTTAGCTTCTTCATCTTTATCAAAAATGACACAGCTCAATTCTGAAATCAAAGCAATCTCATCTTCCAAAGCCGTTAAAGGCATTAATTCATAATTGGAATTAGCGATCAGTTCACCAAAATACTCCTCGGAAAATTCAGGCATAATTTTATCCATGGAATAGTGATGATGGATCCCATTTGAAAACCAAACGCGCTTGATATAAATCTCAAAGTTTTTAAAATCCTCACACTCTCTATCCCCATCATATGACAAAAGAATAGCTTCTAAAGTACGTCTAATCCTAAGATTGAATTTATTATTCTGATCGAACAAAATATCCCGTCCACAGTGCGCCGCCTCCGATAAATAATAGATCAACTCTTTTTGCTGAAGAGACAAGTCTTCGAAGCCAGGAACCTGATATCTTAATATTTTTATATCAGCAAACTGCTCAGTTTGATAGATAAATTGTTCTGTCATATCTTGTTATATTATCGGTAATAAAGGTTAGATCAACCCAAACCACCGCATTTAAAATCGTTAAGTATTATTATTGGTTTGGAGAATTAATTTAGATTTTTCAAATCAAATTCTTCGACCAAATGCCATATGCCATTTTTAAATTCCAAAGCATCATATGAAAAATCCGGACCGTAATATTCAAATTGATTGACATAGCGTGATTCAGAAGGTGAAAGATGATCAAATACGATACAGTTAACTCTTTCGTGATATTTTAATTTCATCTGAACCTGCTTGGAGTATTCAAAAATGACGCGAGATAGACGTCTCCCTCTCCAATTAATAACTGGCAAGCCCATCTCGACCTCACCGGTTTTTGAAAAACCAATGGTTTCAATCACTTTTTTACTTGTTCTATCCTTATGACCATCCCAGCCTAATAGCAAGTACAAATTATTCTTATTGTTCTTGAATGAAACAATTTGATAATACAAAGCCCCCAGCCATTGATTGGCCGAAAGCTTTGTCAGCATATTTTCTTCCACCGTCTTGTTTTGATGTAATTCGATCAAACGTATTTTTCGACCATCTTTTTTCTGCAAAAGAGCAAAATACCTATATGCACCATTTTCAATAGTATAATTCCATGAAAACACTCTCAATTGATTATCAGATGAAGTTACCTTCCCGAGATTCACAAGTTCATTAAACGAATAAGAGAAACTCCCTTTATTTTTAAGAGTCTTCTTCAAAGATTCCATTATATTTTGAGAGATGCTCAATTTTAATGAGTCATTAGAAGCAAGCTTCAGATTTTCGAATTGAGCAATCAATACACGTTCCGAATCAACTAATTTCGATTGTGCATTAAGCTCCAAATTAGAACAAATAAACACGAGTACAATAAGAAAACGGTTAAGAATCATGGCTTAAAGTTTTACTTTGTCCATAGCTTGAATTAATAGCTCACAAGCTTCATGAATCTCTTCATCACTTATCACTAAAGGTGGTGCAATACGAAAGGCATTAGGATAAAATAAGAATGGATCCATGACAACTCCAAGCTCATAAGCATGCTTCATTATCTCAAGCATCACTTCCTGACTTTCTACATTCACTGCTATGAAAAGGCCCTTACTTCTAAACCCCTTAATCAAAGGATGATCCTTTAAAAGAGACATAAACAATTCCCCTTTTCTATTGACATCTTCAATAATTTTATCTTCAAGAAGCACTTCGAGCCCAGCCAAAGCTGCTGCACAAGAAACAGGATGACCACCAAAGGTTGTGATATGCCCTAACATAGGGTTTGATTTAAAACTATCTAGAATTTCTTTTTTGGAAATAAATGCTCCAATTGGCATACCTGCTCCCATTGCTTTAGCTAAAGTCAAAATGTCGGGAACCACATTAAAATGCTCAAAAGCAAATAATTTACCCGTGCGTCCAAAACCCATTTGAACTTCATCAAAAATTAAAAGGGCACCTGTTTCATCACAGCGCTTACGAAGCGTATCCAAAAATTCCTGAGAAGGAATAATAAAACCAGCTTCAGACTGAATAGGTTCCAATATCACACAAGCAGTTTTATCGGTGATTTTTTGAAGATCTTCAATCACACCAAAATCAATCTGCCTAACATCTGGCAAAAGTGGGCGGTAAGCATTTTTCATCTCTTCATCACCCAAAACGCTCAATGCTCCATGAGTACTACCATGATAAGCATTCTTAAAGTGAATAATTTCGCTTCGTCCGGTATATCGCTTTGCTAATTTTATGGCACCTTCATTGGCTTCACTACCCGAATTCACGAAATAAACTGAATCCAAATTTTCAGGCAGATTATCAACCAAGAGCTTAGCCAACTTAACCTGAGGTGTTTCAATAAACTCACCATAAACCATCAAGTGCATATATTTATCAACTTGATCTTTTACAGCCTGTCTCACACGAGGGTGTCCATGCCCCAGATTACTTACAGATACACCAGACACAAGATCCAGATACCTTTTCCCTTCTGGGCTATACATATATATACCTTCAGCTCTTTCAATTTCTAGTGAAATTGGGTAATCTGATGTTGTTGCTACGTGTTGTAGAAATAATTGTCGATTGGAAATCATAAACTTAAATTTAATAGATTACAAAAATCTTAAAAATTCCTGCCAAAAGAAAATGATAAGCTTAAAAATATCAATCTTCCTTTAAATCGAAAAACACAAATTCCAAAACTAAAAGACTCACTCATATCTAGCTGATTTTGAAACTAAAGAATACAAAAAAGGGCTTGCTCAAGCAAACCCTTTATCTATTTTATTAAATATTCTTAACGTGTCATCAAATTGATATCACCCATCAATTTCTCACGATACGATTTTCCAATTGGAATAGACTTAGATCCTCCATCAGTTGTGATCACCACTGAATTATCTTCTATCATTTCAATCTTCTTTAAATTCACAACATAAGAACGGTGAATTCTTGAGAAAAGGTGTGAAGGCATCTTATCTTCAATCGCCTTCATGGTGAAGTGAATGGTATATTTATCCGTAAACGTATTAACAACCACATAATTCTCAAGAGCTTCAACCCAAAGGATATCATCATAATGAAGTCTTACTAAAGTTGAGTTACTCTTAATAAAGATTTCATTCTTTTCAGGCGTTATAACCGCACTACCATTCTTCTCAACACGAGCATTAACCTTATTTACAGCCTTAAAGAATCGGCTATATGAGATTGGTTTTAATAAATAATCTGACACATCATACTCAAAAGCTTCTAAAGCATATTGCTCTTTAGATGAAATGATAATAACTTGAGGTGTTGTATTCAAACTATTCAAAAATTCCATACCTGTCATCTCTGGCATCTCAACATCAAGAAAAATCAAATCAATCGGATCATTTTTCTTTATATCATTAATAGCCTCAATTGCACTTGGGTAAGAAGCAATTAATGTAAGATAATCTGTTCTTTCAATATAACTCTCAACAACTTTTCTTGAAAGTTTATCGTCATCAATTACAACACAGTTCATATGATTAAATTTATTATATCAATTTTAAAATAAAAATTTAAGAGTTTACGAACACTTAAATTTCCGTGACCAAATTTAATAATCTTTTCGTGAACGACGAAAAAAAATTCATTCTTAATAGATAAACTTAACCAAATAATACGAGAAAGTAAACAAATCAGTTCATTTTATTGTTATTTCAGGGTGTTTTTAAAGCGATTAATCATTTTTTCACCGCTTTTAATTGATCTCTTATACCATTCCAATTTTAAATCTAACTTCTCTTCCTCAGTCAATTGCCAATCAACATTGGAACGACGAAGACTTGATGCCAAATGATTCAAAACAATGGAAGCGGACACAGAGATATTAAAACTTTCGGTAAAACCATACATCGGTATTTTCACAAACTCATCTGCATGCTCCATGACAACATCAGACAAGCCTGTCAGTTCGGTCCCAAAAAAGAAAGCCGATTTTCCCTTCGATAAGTCAAAATCAGGAAGTAAAACATCATTGGTATGTGGCGTTGTTGCTATGATCCTATACCCCTCCTTTTTCAGACTATTTATTGTATCCAGAGTGTTTTCATCTTTTGAATCATATCTTTTCAAGTCAATCCATTTAGACGATCCCATGACAACATCCGGATTAAGCTCGTATTTATTTGAATTTTCAATCACATGCAAATCTTGCACTCCAAAACAATCACAAGAACGCATGACAGCACTTGCATTCTGTGGCTGGAATATATTTTCGAGAACAACAGTAATATATCGTGTTCGTTCATTTACATTTTTTTCAATCAATTCAATTCTTTCCTCCTTCATGACTGTTTCCAGAAATTGAATCAACTCTTTTTTCTGCTTCAAATTCATAACTGCTTAAAATTAAAAATAGCGATAATTAAAACTATCGCTATTCAAAATTCAGGTTATTACCTAACCAAAATGATATCAAAAAAGGAGGTCATAAGATAACCTCCTTTAAAATTTCTTATTCTATAATTATTGAATTACATCAACAAGCTCAGAACCTGCTTTGAATTTAATAACTTTTTTAGCTGGAATATCAATTGGCTTACCAGTTTGAGGGTTTCTTCCAGTTCTAGCTTCACGAGTTGAAACAGAGAATGAACCAAATCCGATAAGAGCTACTCTATCTTCACCTTTAAGAGCTTCAGAAGTAGTTTCGATAAAAGCATCAAGAGCTTTTTTTGCGTCAGCTTTAGTTAAACCGGCTTTGTTAGCCATTGCTTCAATTAATTGAGCCTTGTTCATAATTTATAAGTTTTTTGGGTTAATAAAAATGTTTTTTTATCTGAATCACACACAAATATAACGGTTTTCTTAAGCTTTGCAAATTTCAGAGCACAAAAAACTCATTTTTTTATGATTTTAAAGTATCAACATAATAATAAGCACACCCCCTATATTCACTGCATTATAGAGAAAAAAAACGTACTTATTTTTCAAAAAACTTCACTTGAGTTAAACTTCATCAACTAAAAACCATCTATCTCTCAGACAATAAAGCACAACTTAATCACTGATTACAAAGCACATAGCGGTCGGATTTTCATCTACATCCTCTAAAGTAAGGTTATTATTAAACTTAATTACAATATAGAGGAATCCTTAACGAATAGAGCTTATGAGACTTATTTATTTTTAATACTTACAAATTTGTATTCAGGCTCAATAATAAATCTTGAATACTCTTACAGTTAGTAACATCTCCATTATTATGAATCTCCCACTCCATTCTATCTTCAATCAAATGAATGGAACAATTTCCTGTTTTTTCACATGTCACTTGATAGCCTTCTCGGGAAAGCGCTCTTTGCGTCCAAAAGCCCATCACATCATTTCCGACTAATTGTATTTTTTGCTTTTTCTGATAATTCATGATGAAATTACCAGATTTTCTATCGAAGTTGAATGATTTATTCTTGAATGTATCTTCAATACTACCAGAAAGAACAAGATCTTCAGGAGCCCCAATTTTTATATCCTTATTTTTAGACATCAACCAAATAACATCGGCAGCTTGCAAGGCCAAGTCAAGCTCATGAGTAGATAAAAGGATAGCTTTATCAGTTTCTTTTGCTAAATTTCTCAGCAATCGCATAATCTCTACTCGATTTGGCAAATCTAAATGTGCTGTAGGCTCATCGAGCATAATCAGTGGTGTATCTTGAGCCAAAGCCTTAGCTATCATCACTCTTTGACGCTCACCATCACTCAACTGATTAATAAACTTATTGGCGTATTTCCATAAACCAACTTGCTCTAGTGCCCACTTGATCATGGATTCATCTTTCTCTGACAAGCGCCCCATCCAAGATGTATAGGGATGTCTTCCCAAAGATACAATGTGATAAACAGACAAATTTCCCACTTGCAAGCGTTCAGTCAATACGATACTTAACAAACGTGCAATTTCACTAAAATTGCGTTCACGTATAGGCATCCCTTCAACCAAAGTCTTACCTTTCAAAGGGGCTTGTAAACCTGCGATAGTACGCATCAGAGTTGATTTACCAGCCCCATTAGGTCCAAGCAAACAAACCAATTCGCCTCTTCGTACAGTTAAATTAAGATCAGACAACAGACATAAATCCTCACCTCTTTTTTGCTTATAGCCAATCGACAAGCCATCCGTTTCTAATATCTCTTTACAGTAATTATCACTCACAATCAATAATGATTTCTTAAAACATGAATCAAAATAACACTCTGGTATTTTTTCTTTAGGAGAAGGAAGCTTTAACACTTCGACTCCTTATAATCACCCAAATCACCACAGGCCCACCAAAAATAGCTGTTACTGAGTTTATCGGTAAGGTTGTTTGGTTGCCCGGAACTTGTGACAGAATATCACAAACCAACATTAAAGCAGCACCTATAAGCACAACAGCTGGCAACAAAACCTTATGACTGGCAGTACCAAATATCGCTCTGGCCATATGTGGAACAGCAACACCTATAAAAGCAATCGGTCCTGTAAATGCTGTTAAAGTACCCGCAACAAGTGCCGTGCTAATTATAACCCAAATTCGGGTTCTATTAACGGATATGCCTACTCCCCTGGCATAATTTTCACCCAGCAATAAGGCATCCAACGGCTTTATCAACACAAAAGACATCAACAAACCCAAAACCACTACTGGCGCCATCAAGTGCATCTCGTTCCAGGTAACACCACTAAGACTACCAAAAGTCCAAACAATAAAGCTTTGCAATTGTTCCGGATCACTAAAGTACTGTAGAATATTCACAACAGCTCCCGTTATACTTCCAAACATGATCCCGATGATCAAAAGAGAAACACTATCGGAAATTCTAATAGATGCCATTCCTATAATTACAAAAATAATTGAAGCACCTGCAATGGCTGAAACAACAAGAGCCCAACTCCCCAGAAAACTATATATAGCACCAAATACACCTGGTAGCAATACAGAAGCCATAACCATTAATGCAACCCCTAAACTAGCACCAGAACTAATTCCTAGCACATAGGGACCTGCCAAAGGGTTTCGGAATAAGGTTTGCATCATTAAGCCGGAAACAGACAAGCCTGCTCCAACAAGAATAGCCGTAATGGCTTTAGGTAATCTAAAATTCAAAATGATATAGTTCCAGGAAGTCTTAACATCCTCGCCCATCAAAATTGCCATAATTTTTTCAGAAGGTATACTCACACTCCCAAGGACAAGATCTACAACCAAAAACAAGGCGATCAAGACAAAAAGGCTTACAAATAGAATTATCTTAGTTTTATTCTGCATTTCTAAATTCAATTACTTTTTCATTATAAGTTCGCAATCCTTAATCCAATTTCTTATAAAAATAAAGTTCATGGGTAGGAAATAACTCTGGATGTAAAACCTTAGCTACATCTTTCAATAACAGATCAGGACAAATCACACCTGACTCATAATAATCATTTGCGCCTTTATCATTTGTACGCTTAGTAACAGAATAGACTTGCCCATCTTTGTAAGCTTGAAACAAGGTATATCTTTCATCTAAGTCTTTCATTTCTTTTAAGCTTTGGCAATGTGCCGGTCCAAACCAAATCTTAGAATTCGACTGCTTCTCAAGAACGACCTCGAAACTAAGCGGAATACTACCCTGAGTGGAGTCGGAGAACCAACAATATTCACCTTTTGCATCGCGCAATAATTGAGCTAAATAACTTTGACCACCCGGCATATACCAAACACCCTTATAATGATAACCTGAAATCACA
This sequence comes from Ancylomarina sp., assembly GCA_048268005.1. Lineage (GTDB taxonomy): Bacteria > Bacteroidota > Bacteroidia > Bacteroidales > Marinifilaceae > Ancylomarina. Next base: position 1,003,478 of record JBLWWJ010000002.1, on the reverse strand, counting down.
TCAGGCTTATCCTTAACAAGCTTAATTTTTGATTTAATCTCTGAATATCGGTTTTCGAGATTCTTAAACAACTCATCAGCTTTTTGCTCCTCATTAAAAAATGCAGCAATAAATTTTGCCCATTCAGCACGAGCTAAAGGACTACTTTCCATCCATTCGATATTGAAGGCAACGGGTAAGCCAGCATTAATCAATTTTGTTTCATCACTGGAAATTTTCATAAATCCTGCAACCATTACAAGTTCAGGAGACAAATCAACAATTCTTTCAAAATCAAGTGTTGCGCCATGTCCAACCCCTAAAACCTCTCCACTTTCAACCTTTTTTGAAAGCTCTTCATTATAAACTCTATCAGGTAGGGAAACAGCAACCACACGATCTGCCACACCCAAGAAGTTCAATATTCCTATTTGTGTACTCGACAGAGCAGCAATACTTTTAACCGGCACCTCGATAATCTGCCCATCAGATGGTAAGCTCAAACGCTTCTTCCCCCCTCTGGGGATAAGATAATATTTTTGGAAAACTTGCCCTTTATTCCAAGGATCAAGAACAGATAACTCTTTATATCCATCATGCATTTCAATCTTAAACCCCTTAGCATGTGTGATATTAGATTCAAAATAAAAAGATGAATCAACAAATTCAGTTTGAGTTTCTGATTTAGAAACCGTTTTCTTGCTTGTAGATTCCCCACAAGATAGGACTAGAAATAAACTAAGTATTGAACTTAGCATCAGTAATTGACGAACACCCATTACATTAAATTAGAATGGGAAGCAGAAAAAAGACACAACCATACAGTCATAATCTCGTTACTCAACTCCCGAAGTTACGAATATAAATATCTAAAAGGCAGGTCTTCTGGCTTATCCATTCAAACGCCTTCCCATTCACCTCAATAATTTGAAGTCGAAATAGTGGCTTTATCGTTTGAACCTGCAATTTGAATTGCAAACAGGACATACAGCTGCGGGAACAGCTCCGGCTTTAAACCGGATTCCCTTTTAATTCCCATATAGGAAACCCATTTATCTGCAAAGCTATGTAATATTTATTAAAAATGGCAAAACGACCAATCTCTATAAACACAAAAAGACAATACGGATTGACATAAAAAAAAGAGGTTGTTGACCTGCAACAACCTCTCCAGTTCATTTAAACTTCGGACTCATCGATTTCTTCCGAATCTGGCGCGTCTTTCTTGAATCGCCCAGACTCCTTAAGGGCTTTATCAATAATCCATTCAATTTGCCCATTAGCACTCCGAAATTCATCAGCAGCCCACTTCTCCAACTTCTTGTAGATTTCTGGATTCAATCGCAAAACAAAGGATTTCTTTTTCGTCATATTTTAATTTCCTATTGATACAAACTTCCCGTATTTAAAACAGGTGTAGCATCCTTGTCTGAACAAAGAACAACCATCAAACTACTCACCATAGTTGCTTTCTTTTCTTCGTCTAACTCAATCACATCTTTTTCTTTTAGTTGCTCGAGAGCCATTTCAACCATGCTGACAGCACCTTCAACAATTTTAAATCTTGCTGCAACCACAGCAGTTGCTTGCTGACGACGAAGCATTGCACCAGCAATTTCGGCCGCATAAGCCAAATAATTGATACGTGCCTCCATCACCTCTATTCCAGCAATCTCAAGTCGCTCCGACAATTCGCTCTCTAACAGCTGACTCACTTCATTCCCCCCGGAACGCAAGGTTATCTCAGCCATCTCATCCTCAAAATGATCATAAGGATAAGATCCAGCCATACCTCTTATAGCAGCCTCTGATTGAATGGCTACAAAATTAGAATAATCGTTAACATCAAATGTCGCTTTGAAAGTATCTCTAACACGCCAAACCAAAACGACACCTACCATTATAGGATTACCAATCTTATCATTCACCTTTATTGGATCACTATCGAGGTTTCGAGCTCGCAAAGATACTTTTCTCTTTGAGAAAAATGGATTCACCCAGAAAAATCCGTTAGCCTTTATAGTTCCTTTGTATTCTCCAAACAAAATTAAAACGACCGACTGATTCGGGTTCACTATTACAAATCCAGGTGTCATAAACACACTTATCAAAATAGCAAATACAAATGCGGGATGATTAATAGCTACTAATCCAAAAATCCCAGATAAAAGTAAGATCAGTGCTACAAAGACAATAACATAACCTGATATGGGTGAAAAATCTCTTTCTTGTTTCATATTCATATTTTTTTGATATTATTTTGATATCAAATTTATAAAAAATATTTTAATTGAACAAGTCTTCGTTTTCGAAGAGTCTAAAATATTTACTTTCAATCACTAATCTCAAATTATAATTATCAATAAATTTTTATTTTTCTCTCACCCAATTATGTTCACATATAATAATTAAAAATGTTATAAAACTCGAACGATCTACACACCGAATAATACAAACCAAACGATACATTTTGTTAACTTTAAAATACATTTTTCTTATTTAAATCAATTAAACTTGGATTTATAAAACTCCCTGTCTGATAGATAGTTAAATAATTTAAAATCCATAAACACCTGATATATAGAGCCTTAATTTTTATTTATTTTTTTTCAATCTCTAACAGCTGATGTTTCAAGGGATAAATCATCTTTTTTAAAAGTCAAGTTTAAATCCATTTTTTTTACAGATTTTTTTTATCCAAATTTGCATGACCCAATAAAATCTAACCATTAAAACGACATAAAATTCTGAACAAGAAATGAACAATAATCACTTCCAAATCTGGGAAAATTGCTTAGCCGTAATTAAGGATAATGTTTCGCCAATTAGTTATAGTACATGGTTTCAACCTATTGTACCATTAAAGTTGGAGAATGAGATTCTTACTTTACAGGTACCTAGCCATTTCTTCTATGAGTATCTGGAAGAGAAGTATATTGATCTGCTTAGAAAGACTTTAAGAAAAGAACTTGGTTCTAGTGCAAAACTGGAATACAATGTGGTCATGGAAAATAACCACATGGCCAATGTAAAACCTTTGTCTGTTGTTGTTCCTGGAAACAATCCTGCGAATACAAAAAACCGTCCTGTTAAGAATCCATTTTCTCAAGAGGAACCAAGTATCAAAAATCCATTTGTTATACCTGGAATTAAAAAATTGCAAATTGATTCTCAGCTAAACCCTGATTATACTTTTGCTAATTTTATAGAAGGTGACTGCAACCGATTAGCTCGTTCTGCAGGTTGGGCCGTTTCTGAGAATCCTGGTGGCACGGCATTTAACCCCCTCGTATTATATGGTGATTCTGGATTAGGAAAAACACACTTGGCTCAATCGATTGGATTGAAAGCAAAAGAGCTTCATCCTGAGAAGACCGTTTTATACGTTAGTTCACAAAAATTTCAAACTCAGTTTACCGAAGCTATTCGTAATAACAATAAAAACGATTTCCTTCATTTTTATCAAATGATTGATATCTTGATTATTGATGATATTCAAGAGTTAGCTGGTAAGGAAAAAACACAAAATACATTTTTCCATATTTTCAACCACCTTCACCAATCAGGTAAGCAATTAATACTGACTTCTGATAAGGCTCCTATAGAGCTGAAAGGTATGGAAAACCGATTACTTTCACGATTTAAGTGGGGACTGTCAGCAGATTTGCAAAATCCAGATTATGAAACGAGAGTTCGTATTCTGCAACAAAAAGCTTATAAAGATGGTATCATCCTAGACAATGATGTGATTGAATATATCGCAACTCATGTCATAAATAATGTTCGTGAATTAGAAGGAGCGCTTATTTCACTTTTAGCTCAATCAACTCTGAACAAAAAAGAATTGAACTTGGAATTGGCAATCGAAATTATCGATAAGTTGGTGAAAAATACCAAGCGTGAAATTTCAATTGACTACATTCAGAAAATTGTTTGTGATCATTTCAATATGGCTGTTGATTTACTTCAGGCCAAAACCAGAAAACGTGAAATTGTACAAGCTCGTCAAATTGCCATGTATTTTTCAAAATCAATGACCAAGGCATCTTTATCAACCATAGGTTCACAAATTGGAAAAAAAGATCATGCAACTGTACTTCATGCTTGTAAAACGGTCAATAATCTAATCGATACAGATAGAGCGTTTAAAACTCAGATTGACGAAATCAATAAGAAACTGAAAATGTAATCGCTTACAGCCTTACATTATAAAATATACAAAGGAGCTGTTCTAAATAGAGCGGCTCTTTTTTTTTGAAACAAAACTTTAATAAACAATTCATGATTCTTGTACTTCTAGCTATACTTTCATCCACCGGGATTTTAATTTGCTTTAAGAGCTTTGAATACTTCAAAATCGAAATCCTTCCAGCTATTGTTATCAACTATTTTGTTGCTGGTTCACTTGGATATATCCTTTCTGACCAATCCATCTCCTTTCAGCAATTATCTGAACAAAAGTGGCTGGGTCTTGCTTTGTTAATTGGTCTGCTATTTATTATTGTTTTCTTCATTATTGGTAAATCTTCGCAAAAAGCAGGTATTACAATAACGAGTTTAGCGAGCAAAATGTCTTTTATTATTCCCATCATGTTTTCCATCTTATATTTTAAAGAATCAGTCAACATTATGATGATCATAGGCTTCTCTCTAGCCATTGCAGCAATTATACTAGCTGTTTACAAACCATCAAATCAAACCAGTAAACTCAAGCACATATGGTTACCTATTTCACTTTTTCTTGGAGCTGGACTTGTAGACACATTGGTTAAATATTCTCAGGAAACTTTTTTAAGTCATGGAGGAACCGAATTATTCTCACTCGTTCTTTTTGCTATTGCCGCGCTTGCAGGTTTGTGTAGTTTATATATCTTGAAAAGGTCATTAAAACAATTAACCTCTATCAACACCCTTGTGGGAGGCAGCTTATTAGGTGTAGTTAACTATGGATCTCTTTATTATTTAATTGCAGCCTTAAACAGTTCCGGATTTAAAAGCTCTGTTGTTTTTAGTATGGTAAATATTGGTATTGTCTCCTTATCACTTATATTTGGACTTTTCATCTATAAGGAGAAAATTAGCAAGCTCAATTATTTGGGGATCATTTTATCATTTATTGCCATCATTATTTTGGCACAATAAATATGTTCTCTTAAATCATATTTTAACTGTTGTATTATGCAAACAGATAGTTACAAAACCATACAAAACACTTCGGAAGGTATCTACAAAGAAAAGGGTAGTAAATTTATTGCTTATGCTTTTCCTGTAACTTGTGAAGAAGATATCAAAGAGGAAATAGAAAAACTCAAAAAAGAGTATTATGATGCTCGGCATCACTGCTATGCATACATGCTGGGAGCCGATAAGAAGAACTTTCGCGCTAATGATGACGGAGAACCTTCATCTACTGCCGGCAAGCCTATATTGGGCCAAATACTATCATCTGAGCTAACCAATATATTAATTGTTGTGGTTCGTTATTTTGGCGGAACAAAACTTGGTGTAAGTGGTTTAATTCATGCCTATAAAACAGCAGCTTTAGATGCAATTTCGAATGCTGAAATCATTGATAAAACCGTAAACGACATCTATAACATCCATTTCGACTACCTGGTTATGAATGATGTGATGAGAATAATAAAAGAAGAACAACCCCTTCAAATTGATCAGGATTTTAACCTCACATGTAGAATCACCTTGAGCATCAGACAAAGTGAAGTTGAGAAGATAATTGAACGCTTTAGTAAGATTGACAGTGTCAAATCGGATCATATCAGAACAGAATAAAAAAATCCCACCTTTATTGAGGTGGGATTCGTATTTTTAATCGAATAAGCTGACCGTATAAGGAAACTCTCCCATTTGATATAATTTATAAACAATTTTAGCTTCGTGAATGGCATCATCAAGTCCTCGATGAGCTTCAATATAACCTGTATCTCCAAAGAAATAGTCCCAGGCCTCTTCAACCTTTGGCCACTTAAACCCCCTACGACCATTCGGTGCAGGTAGTTTCACAATTGGGGTTGATAAATGCATTGGACAATCCAATTCTTTAACCTGAAACCCCCTGTCCTTAAGAAAGCCAAAATCAAAAGCTTTATTATAAGCAGTTACTCTATAGCGATCTAATAAATCCTGAATTTCTTCTTTCTGGCTATCCAAACTAGGTGCTTCTAAAACATCTTCGAATCGAAGATCCGAATTCTGGAAGATCCATCCAAAACCACCACGTGTGTGTGATGAATTTAAGCCATCTTCTTTGATTAATGAATTGTACACAGGTGTAACATCTCCCGAATCCAAATCAAGCTTAACAATTCCGATTTCAACTATTTTACCACCCTGATTCAAAAAGCCAGTGGTTTCTATATCTAATACTAATATTTCTTTAGCCATGCTGATAGTTTAATGTGTAAAAGCAAAAATTCCTCAAATTTAACTGAGAAACTTTGAAGATTAAAAATAAGTGAATCAATTCAAAAATAAGACTTATCAGCTTATTTTTTTTCAGGAATTATTGGCAGATACTCCGTTTGGACATTACTCATTGATCGAAACATATTGGTTCTGATACGAGAATCGTCACCTGCAATCCGCTCAATCATCTTGGTAGTCTCTTTGCGCTTGGTAACATCCTCGTGCGGACAAAGTTCTTTCTCCAACACAAACTTTCGAATACGACTGTATTCACGCATCTCTGCATCTTTCAGAAGTATCAATGGTCGTATTAAAGTTAGATTCCCCTGGAACATACTCAATTTAGCTGGCATACTGCATACAGCCCCCTGATACATCATATTCATCAATAAAGTTTCAATGGCATCATCCATATGATGTCCTAAGGCAAGCTTGTTACACTTAAACTCCTCAGTCATTTTAAAGAGTGTCGTTCTTCGATGCCAGGAACAACGGAAGCAGGCAGGCTTTTTACTTGGTCGCTCAAAATCAACATTAATATCCCTATAAATCAGAGGTACATCTAATCTTTCACAAAAATCTTTTAAGAAATCACGATCAACTTCGTAAGGCAATTCCAAGACGTTAATATGCACAGCAACAACTTCAAAGTTCTGCTTCTTAAATTTACGCCTTAGCGCCAGAAGTTCCAGCAAAGCCAACGAGTCTTTCCCACCGGAAACGCCAACCATAATTCGATCTCCCTCCTCTATCAATTCAAAATCGCTTATGGCTTTACCCATTCGCTTGGCGACCTTGCGCTGAAAGTATTCATCTTTCTTTTCCTGTTCTGTCTTTGGCATTTTAACCGCTCCCATAATTTCGATATTTAAGATTGCCAAAAATAAGAGAATCTTCCATTTTTAAAGTATAGATGTCTGATGAATTACAACTAAACACTAATTTTCATCTGACTACTGAATAAATTGATATCATCAGCAACTGTTTTATTACGAAATTAGACTTACTTTTGCCGCATGCAGGAAAACAAGATTAACACAGAGGAGATTTTAAGAAAATTAGGGATTAAAGCCTTAAAACCAATGCAAGAAAAATGCATTGAAGCATGGAGAAAGAATGACGACATCGTTCTTCTATCCCCTACCGGATCAGGAAAAACGTTAGCCTTTCTTCTTCCATTACTTAATCAACTTGATGAGACTAAAAAGGGCGTTCAAGCTCTGGTTTTAGCACCATCTAGAGAACTTGCTATTCAAATTGAATCTGTTTTTAAGAGTTTAGGAACTCCTTTCAAGGTAAACTGTTGCTATGGTGGTCATGCCATGAGAATCGAGAAAAATAGCCTTGCAACACCTCCAGCCGTCCTAATTGGTACACCAGGGCGAATTGCCGATCACCTTCGTCGTGAAAACTTCTCTCCAGATAGTATCAATACCATTATTTTAGATGAATTTGATAAATCTCTGGAATTGGGCTTTCACAGAGAAATGGGTGAAATCATAGAACAATTAGAGTTCATTAAAAAAAGAATTCTAACTTCCGCAACTAAGAGTGAAAGTATACCTGACTTCACAGGCCTTAAAAATCCTTTTGAGATTAACTACTTGGTTGATGCACCTAAAGAAACACTTATTGAGAAAATCGTTCGAGCTGATGGCAAAGATAAATTAGCCGCACTTTTCAATTTAATTTGCCATAATGGCAACGAAGCGACACTGGTATTTTGTAATCATCGTGACACCGTGGATCGAATTAGTGATTTATTAAAAGATTCTCATCTCCAACACGACACCTTTCATGGTGGTTTAAAACAGGAAGAAAGAGAAAAAGCACTTATTAAATTCAGAAATGGCTCGCATTCCATTCTAATCACAACCGATCTAGCATCAAGAGGACTTGATATCCCCTCAATCAAGCACGTGATACATTATCAATTGCCAACAACTGCAGATGCCTACACACACCGCAATGGTCGTACAGCAAGAATGGATGCTTCAGGAAAATCATATTTCATATTAGCTGAAAGTGACTATTTACCAGATTTCATCAATCAGGATATTGAAGAAATGACTATTCCGGATAATATCACTTTACCTGAAGATCCGGAATGGCTAACCATTTATGTTGATGCCGGAAAGAAAGATAAAATTAATAAAATGGATATTGTTGGTTTCTTCATGAAGAAAGGCCAACTTGAAAAAGATGAATTAGGGAAAGTTGAAGTTTTAGATCATGCTTCTTTTGTGGCTGTCAAACGTAAAATGGCTGAAAGACTTTTTAGAATGCTAAGAAACGAACGCATTAAGAAGAAAAAAGTGAAGATGGCTGTGAGTTACTAAGCTAATATTTTTGAATATTATATATTACAAAAAAATAAATCCCAGCCTTTTGCAAAGGCTGGGATTCGTTTTTGCTTAAAGTTAAATAACCTATCACAATAATCAGTAACAGTTATTTAGAACTAAATATAAGATTTAATACGAAGGCTGCCTGTTAAGGCAGCCTTTTAAATTTTAATGACGAATTGGCTTCGTAATTAATTTAGATTTACTCCCACCAACTTGAATACCACCAGGAATACCGGCTGGATCCAATGTTAAAGTTGCAGTAAATGTAGGTTCAGCTTGATAACCATTATCAAATGCCCATTTTGAAGGACTAAAACCATCCTGGAACACTTCATAAGTTATGGTCATTGTTGTAAATGCGCCACTAGTATCAATAGTACCAGTTCCCTTAATTGTATATGGGTACTCATCACCGTCATAAAGCGTAGTGATATAGTCTTGTTCAAGAATTTCGACAGTACCTGCATCTTCATCAATTGTATAAACAACGTTCTCTTCTGCAATAACTTCTTCACCCCAGAAATCCAACATCCATCCATGAACGAGTCCAAAAATTAACAAATCACAACCAACAGCAGTTGTAACCTCACTATCATAGCCAGCATCAGTACCAAACCAGGCAACCTTAGAAGGACCGACTAAAGAAACTGCCTCTTCTATTGAATAATCAGCACCAGTTTTAGTTACCGTAGCAAGGTTGGTTCTGTATGCATCACATGCAAACTCATTGGTCATTATATTATCAAATGATAAAACGTGAGCATTAATAGTACCAATCTGATCAAACTGTAATGATAAACTAAGACTTAAAGTTTCATTAAGATCACCAGCATCAATAGTCGAGTAAATATCAGCAGCTAGTGTATATACACCATCTGCTAAACCTGCTCCATCAAAAGTATAATGCTCAAAAGAAGATCCATCCTCTACTTTAACGATAGCACCGGCTGCATCTAAAATAAGCAGTCGAAGATCTACGGCTTCAGTAGGATCCACTTCTACTCCGATTGCATCCATAATATTTGTTTCCCAAGATAAACCAGCAACTAAATCATCAGCGGTTAGGTTTTGTAAAGTGAAATCTACAGTTACAGGAGCAATAGTCGCGTTAGCGGTTTTTTCGTCACCTATTTGAATGGTAAAAGTCTCTGTTTCCTCTAATAATTCATCTTCCAGTACCGTAATAGAAACGGTTCCAGTCGTTTTTCCAGCAGGAATATAAACTCTGTTTCCACCATTATCAATTGTAAAGTCAGCATCAATTGTTGCTGTCGCTCCGTCTACCACACTGATATAAAGTGCAACATCAGTAACCTGAGCTTCAGACATTGTAACATCAAACAAATATGTAGACTTTTTTTCCACAAGAGAAATCGGTCCGGCCGATACATCAACACTAAGAGTTGGTGTACTTGGCACAATACTACTGAAACCCGTATTATCATCCTCATCACAAGCTGTGAATAAGAGAGCTACAGTAGCAAACATTAACAATATATATTGATTTATATTTTTCATTTTATAAAATTTAATTGTTAAAACTTATTCTACAATTTTTTCCATAACCTGATAAAATTCACGAGGTCCAGAACCACCAGTATAATAACCGAACGACATAACCAAACGGTCTTTACCGTCAACGTCATCTTTTACAATAAAATTGGTATTGTCACAAAATACGTGAGTCATATCTGAAGGATTCGTCAAACAAGTTATTAATGGATTATCATTAAGAATCTGATCTTTTCCGTTCCACTTCTCTGGATAGGTAATTGTCCCATCATCTTCAATCTGGAAAAATAGCTCATTATCTGCCCACGCAGCTAAACCATTCATCTTATATGTCTTTGCGTCAACAGATTCGATTAATGTTTCAGCTGGCCAATAAGAACCTTCATCACTCAAAACACCAATTCTCCAATATTGCCCTTCAGCTAAACGATACTTACCTGCAAAACGAGTCGATACAGCAATCTTAATATTATAAGCTTGTTCCATAACTCTACCATCACCTAAAGTAGTAACCACCTTAAAATTAAAATAGTCTCCAATATTCATTAAGTTATCCGTAGCAGGCAAAGCCTCACCATTAATAAGTAAACCTGCTATTAAAGAAGCAAAATTTAGAGGTGTAGCACTAACGCTCTTTGTACTAGCATCGGCAACATTAATGGTTTCCTCTAATATTTCGTTTGACCAACGAGCTGGTAATTCACCCTCTTCACCTTCTACTTCAGGATCAGGATCAACTGCACCTCTAAACGCAGACTTATAAAGTTCAACTTTAGTAATAGCACTTTGACTTGTTTTTCCATGATTCAACATTAAATCAAAGGAATAAGCAGCACCATCACCTACAACATAATTCACCGATGTAGTCGTTGGATTAATTAATCCACCTTCTAAAGCATTCTCTGTCAATAAATCGTCCTTATTGTCGCAAGCAAAAGGAACAATTAATGCTAAAAATGCTATTATATATAATAATCTCTTTTTCATATCTTAATTTATATAATTAACAATACATTATTAATTCATCCACCACACCTTAGTGGTCAATTTATCCGTTCCGATTGCAGCAGCTGCAGCATCATAATTTGTCTTATTAATAGAAGACTCTAAAGTTGGATAAGCAAAACGATAAGGTACCGTAGCCAATGTTGATTCCAATGCAGGAGCCAAAATAGGATACTGTGTTCTCTTCCACTCAAACCAAGACTCCAGTCCTTGTCCGAATAAAGCTAACCACTTTTGCTCGCCAATTTGCTTTTCAGCTGTCGCTTTAGTTGCCGAAAGAATAATAGGAGCCTGTGCTACATAAGCTGCATAAGCATCAGAAACACCATTTTCTGCAAATGAAGATTCAATACCTTTTAAGTAATATGTAGAAGCATCACCAGAAATATCACCATTCAAAGCAGCTTCAGCCATTAAAAACATCAGCTCAGTATAACCGACCATAACACCAGGTAAGTTTGGATCAACATACATTTCACCGATAGCAGACACATTGGTATAATTGTAATCATCGCTAGGTAGCTGCTTAAGACCAGCTGGCTTACCTCTGTACTCACCATCTTCATTCTTTTGAGCATAAACAGGCAAACGTGGATCATTAAAAGTATTAAGCATATCTACTAGTACATCACTCACCTTATATTCTGCACGTCCACCAAAAACAATAGTTTCGTAGATAGGATTTGCATTAGGGTCATTATCTAAATAAGCCATTTTAGCTTCATCAGCTCTTGATGCAAATAATTTACCTGAAGACACCAAAGCTTGCAGTTCAGCAGCAACATCACGCTTAGCCGAAATTCTCATTAAAGCTCTAAACTTAAGACTATTGGCAAACTTCCTCCATTTCGTAATATCACCAGCATAAACTAAATCAGAAGTAGCAGTAAACCCACCTGTTCCTAAAGCTAAAGCTTCGTCAGCTCTGTCTAATAAGGCAAGAACACCGTCATAAACTGTCTCTTGTGAGTCATATACAGGTGCAAAATTTCCCTCTGTACCTTTAATGGCTTCAGTAAATGGAATATCACCAAAAGCATCGGTCAACATTAAGAAACCATAAGCTTGCATAACTAAGGCAGCACCTTGTACAGCTGCATTCTCTTCAGCAACTGCAAATTGATATGCATCATTGGCATCCGAAATCACATCTGCATAATAAGTATCCCAAAAGGTTTGAACTACACCAGTACGTACAATATATCTTTCTTCGTCATTATACTGTACCTTAGCCCATTGCTGAGCCCAGCAAGCACCCATATCACCACCGGTAAATGACCAATAGTTCGTATTATTCGCAACTCTAATAACGTTACCCAATATTAAAGATGAAGGGACAACTACAGGATTGTTCGGATCCACGGCAAATTCCTCGAATCCGTCCTCGCAACTTCCCAAAGTAATCAGGAAGCCAACTAATATAAATAATATCTTTTTCATAAAATTCGATTATTAAAATTTCAAATTAACGTTAAATCCAAAACTTCTGGTAGAAGGAAGCTGACCAAATTCCTGACCTTGCTCACCATTACCACTACTAAATGCAGACTCAGGATCAATATGCGGTGCATTTCTATACAACATTGCTAAATTCTTAGCAACAAAGGAAATGTTAGCATCCTGAATAAACGTATTTTTCAAAATACTCTTAGGTAATTTATAAGATAAAGATAAAGATCTCCACTTAACATACGAAGCATCAAACACAGAACTCTCATCTACAGAGTTACCATATACAGCCTGATTGTACTCTTTAGAAGAAACAACCACATTGTTAGCGATATACTCTGGAGATTCAGCAGTACCTACATTGATAACACCTTCACCAACTAATCCGTTTTCTCTTCCTAAAAGGGTTTCTTCCAATACACCAGCATAACGTCCCCAGGCATTAGTCATAGAGTGAATATCACCACCTTTTTTAATATCAATTAGAGTACTTAAAGTAAAGCCTTTGTAGTTTACAGTGAAGTTAGCTCCACCAGTCCAGTCAGCCTGAACATTTCCTAGAACTCTTGTTCCATCTGCAATAACTGGTGTTCCATTCTCATAGATAATCTCACCTGCTGCAGATCTTTCAAACCCTCTACCTACGATATCACCATAAGCGTTACCTGTACGAGCTTCAAGATTAACACCCCACTGTCCACCAAGAACAAGAGCATCAAGACCTCCTAAAGATTCTACTTCATTGTTATTTTTAGCAAAGTTAAGATCGATATCAAAAGTTAAATCATTGGTTTTAAGAACAGTCATTCCTAACATCAACTCAACACCTTGATTTCTCATTTCACCTACATTGTCCCATGTTGCATCAAAACCAGAGGATGCCGATACATTAACAGGAACCAATAAGTCTTTACTTAACTGGTTATAGTATGTTGCATCTAATCTTAGTCGATTATTAAACATTCTTAAATCCATTCCAAACTCTAGACCAGTAGTTGTCTCAGACTTTAAATTAGGGTTACCTAATGTATTAGGACTCTCAATTAGAGGTACTGTTCCAAATGGTGTATCTCTAAACTCGTAAGTTCTTGATAGTTGATAAGGTGTAAGTGCTCCAGTACTACCTACTTTAGACCATCCTCCACGCACCTTAAGGAAAGATACTTTTTGTGCAGTTAAATCTACCATATCAGAAACGACAGCACCTAAGGTTACAGATGGGTAGAAGAATGAGTTATTCTCATCAGACAATAAAGTTGTCCAATCATTTCTAACCGTATAGTCAAGGAATAAATAATTCTTATAAGCAAACTGTCCAAAACCAAAAACAGAGTTAATTTTCTGTTCTGTTTTTAGGTTTGACACCTTAGGAGACACACCTGATTTCACATTAGCAAGACTATAAAAGCCATCTAACTCCAACTGTTCTGCTTCACCATACATTCTAGCATACTTTCTAGATAAGTGGTTTACTCCAAGATTTACAGAGAATGTTAAATCTTCATTAATATCCTTATTAATTGAAGTCAAAAACTCTGCATTCAATTCATTGTAACGTCTCATGGTTTCACTATAGAAACCTTCTTTCCACTCATTACTATTCTTTGCTTTCCTAACTGTTTCTTTCTGAGAGTAATGATCATTAGATACTTTACCTTTCATTAATAACCAGTCGTTAACTTTATAAGCTAAATTAAAAGCACCTACCACACGGTCCTTACTAAAACCATTCAGGTTGGTATTCAACACCCAATACGGGTTATTCTGGAATACCGTATTCCAGTTTAAAGGCGTACCTCCGGCAATTGTACCTTCAGGTGATAAAGGCAGATTTTTATAATCCTTAAGCGCTTTAAAATCAACATTACGACCAGACCAAATCATTTGCTGAACTGGATTCTCATTGTTATATCCACCCGTTGGTAGGTTATCACTTTCCATACGAGTATAGTTGAAGGTAATGGAAGCCGTTAACTTTTCATTGAAAGTCATTGAAGAGTTAGTACCCACATTATACTTCTTAAGATCAGTATTAGGGATAATACCTTTTTGATCAAGCATACCCATAGATAAACGGAAGTTCGATTTTTCATCACCACCTGCAATAGATACTGAGTTATTATAAGTTACACCTGTATCATAAAAATCCTTCACATTATCAGGCTGAGACACCCAAGGAAGTGGCGCTCCATCAACCGTATAAGAGTTCCATTGAACGAATTCAAGACCTCTATCCAATGCAGGCCCCCAACTCTCATCAACACCACCGTCACCAGTAGTACCATCAATCCACTCAAAATATTTCGAGCTAGATCCCTGACCATATGAATTCTGAAAATCAGGCAAAATAAATGTCTTCTCAAAAGTTACACCAGAGTTAACTGTAACACCTAATCCCTGTTTTTTACCTTTACCAGTTTTGGTTGTAATTACAATTACCCCATTCGCAGCTCTCAAACCATATAGAGCAGCAGCATTTGGCCCCTTCAATACAGAAACAGAAGCAACATCATCAGGATTAAGATCTGCAATACCACTAGGTAGATCAACACCACCACCTGAACCGGCATTACCATAACTTGTATTATCGATAGGCACCCCGTCAATAATAAATAAAGGTTGGTTGTTACCAGTAAGAGATGAAGCTCCACGTAAAACGATTCTACTTGATGCTCCTACACTACCAGAACTACTTGTAACCTGTACACCAGCAATTCGACCACTAAGTGAATTACTAATATTTGATTCTTTCACCTTTGTTAACTCTTCTCCTTTAACACTTTGGATCGAGTAACCAATGGCTTTTTTCTCTTTTGTAATACCTAATGCAGTTACAACAACCTCATCCATACCAATAGATTCAGTTTCCATAACGACATTAATAACAGTTTGAGAACCTACTGTTATTTCCTGTGGAACCATACCCACAAAGCTAAATACAAGCACATCACTTGCTGAAGCTTCAAGACTGTAGTAACCGTCAATATTCGTACTCGCACCAATGGTGGTACCTTTTACAACAACAGATACACCAGGCATTCCGAGCCCGTCGTCGGCACTGGTTACCGTACCGCTGATTTGCTTGCTTTGCGCAGTTACTATTTGAGTTCCTACCAAAAGGAGAAAGACAAATAGTCCAATTAATTTTTTCATAAAAAAATCTTTTTAGTTAGTAATTAAGTAAAGATGCAAATGGTTTAATGGTAATAATCGATGCTAAATTTAGTACATATAATGGATTTAACAAATATTAACACCACTTTAACATTTACTAACACACATGATTTTTATCAGGATTTTCTATAAAACCCTTTATTTATTTTATGTTCTTAATGACAAGCATAAGAATCTTGTTGCTTTTTTTCATTTTAAAAATCAAGCCGATAGAGCAATCAAAATTGCATCATTTATTTATCATTAATTCTTTCGACACAAACACCTATCTGTAAATATTCTAAATAGCAGTTTCTTTAAAATTCGGCAAACACAGCGAATCACACCTTAAAAGCAAACCATTTCACGATAAAATCGCCTCTGACTCTTAGACCAAACTTTACTTCTTCACTAAGGCCAGTTAGACTTGAGTATGATTCTATTTATCTAGAACGACTTTCTTCCAGAATTAGAACCAAAAAAAAGGGATGATTCAATTAAGAATCATCCCTCATATATTTTCGATTTAGACCTTTATGAATAAATCTCTTTTTTAGATGCGATTAATGTGTTTTGTAGTAATGACACAATAGTCATTGGACCAACTCCACCAGGAACTGGTGTAATGAATGAACACTTAGGAGACACTTCATCAAAATTAACATCTCCAATTAATTTCCAACCAGATTTAGTCTTATCAGATTTAATTCTATGAATTCCAACATCGATAACAACTGCTCCAGGCTTAACCATATCACCTGTCAAGAATTCAGGCATACCAAGAGCAACAATGATGATATCAGCTTCACGCGTAATCTCAGGAATATTCTTAGTACGACTATGGCAAAGTGTTACAGTACAATCACCATGAGAAGCCTTACGAGACATCAATACGCTCATTGGTGTACCAACAATATTACTACGACCGATTACAACACAATTCTTACCTGAAGTTTCAATTTTATATCGCTTAAGTAACTCTACAATTCCGGCTGGAGTGGCTGGCAAATAGGTTGGCAAACTAGCGACCATTTTACCGACATTCATAGGGTGAAATCCATCAACATCTTTCTCAGGACGAATCGTTTCAATTACTTTAGATTCTGAGATATGTTTTGGCAAAGGTAATTGAACAATTAAACCATCGATAGAATCGTTTTGGTTCACCTTTTCAATTTCAGCCAACAGCTCAGCTTCAGTAATCGTATCTTCGAACTTAAACTCAGAAGAATCGAAGCCTACCTGATGACAAGCTTTAACTTTGGCAGCAACATAGGTTTCGCTGGCACCATCGTGCCCAACAATAATAGCCGCAAGATGTGGCTTTTTACCACCATTTTTAATAATACCCTCAACTTCAGCAGCAATTTCTTGCTTCACTTCAGCCGAAATCTTTTTTCCATCGATTAGTTCCATGACTATGTTTTGTATCTGTGATAAGAATTTTGCAGCTAAATCTTAGCTACGAATCATTATTGTTTTCGAACAAAAAATGCCTGACTAGAGAGCCAAGCATTTATATATTGTAATTATCGCTTTCTCATCGGAAGGTTGCCCATCATTCGAGACATCTTTCCGCCTTTCGACATCATCTTCATCAACTTCCGTGTTTCATCAAACTGCTTAATCAGTCGATTCACATCCTGAATATTGGAACCACTACCGGCAGCAATACGTTTACGTCGGGACCCGTTCAATAAGCTTGGATTCTCACGCTCCAAAGGTGTCATCGAATAAATAATCGCCTCAATACCTTTAAACGCATCATCGTCGATATCAATATTTTTGAGTGCTTTTCCAACACCAGGAATCATAGATGCTAAATCCTTAAGATTACCCATTTTCTTAATCTGAGAGATCTGAGAAAGGAAATCGTTGAAGTTGAACTGATTTTTAGCAATCTTCTTTTGCAGGTTACGCGCTTCATCCGCATCGAACTGCTCCTGAGCACGCTCAACAAGAGAAACGATATCACCCATACCCAAAATACGATCCGCCATACGTGATGGATGGAAAACATCTAAAGCTTCCATTTTCTCACCTGTACCAACAAACTTAATTGGTTTGTCTACAACCGAACGAATAGATAAGGCAGCACCACCACGAGTATCACCATCAAGTTTTGTTAATACAACACCATCAAAATTTAATCTATCATTAAATTCCTTAGCTGTATTTACAGCATCCTGACCGGTCATTGAATCGACTACGAATAAAATCTCAGAAGGATTTATTGCCTTTTTAACAGCTTCAATCTCTTTCATCATCGCCTCATCAACAGCCAAACGACCTGCCGTATCGACAATAACTAAATCGTGACCTTTTGCTTTTGCTTCTTTAATTGCAGCTTCAGCAATTTTAACCGGGTTTTTATTATCCTTATCAGAATAAACAGGAACACCAATTTGCTCACCTAAAACGTGCAACTGATCAATCGCAGCAGGACGATAAACGTCACCAGCAACCAGAAGTGGATTTTTTGATCGTTTTGTTTTTAACAAGTTGGCTAACTTTCCTGAAAAAGTAGTTTTACCAGAACCTTGAAGACCGGCAATCAAAATAACAGCAGGATTACCTTTAGTTTCAATATCAACTTGCTCTCCCCCCATCAGTTCAGCCAATTCATCGTGAACGATTTTCACCATCAATTGATTTGGCTTCAATGAAGTCAGCACATTCTGTCCTAATGCTTTTTCCTTTACTGTATTAGTAAATGACTTGGCGATTTTAAAATTGACATCGGCATCAAGTAAAGCACGACGAACATCCTTTAAAGTTTCAGCTATATTTATTTCGGTGATCTTTCCATGTCCTTTCAACAACTGAAAGGACCGCTCAAGTCTTTCATTAAGATTTTCAAACATTCTTTTCCGGATTTTTTTTAGTTCCCTGCAAAAATAAAAAATTATCTGTATTTGCTCATACCTAAAGGCATCTTTTAACGGTACGGCTCTTTTAGGTCAAAAACAGATTTTTCTACTATTTAATTTGAATAAGCAAAAGCTTCATGAGTAGCCTCATCGAGGCTAACTCATTCTTATATTTTTAATATTTATAATGGTCTAAAACCAGAACAAATATAATTACATTCTCTCTGGCAAGCTAACGCCCAACAAACTCATTCCTGATTTAATAATTTCACCTACTTGTTTTGATAAAACAAAACGGAAGTTTCTTAAATCTTCATTTTCCTCTTTGTTCATTGGGAAATCATGATAAAACTGATTGTATTCCTTAGACAAATCGTAAATGTAATTTGAAATTAAAGCTGGACTCGTATCGCGCCCAGCATCTTTAATGACGTTTGGATAATTAGCTAACATTTGAATTAAGAATGACTCCTTTTCTGAAATATTCAGATCAGCTTTAGCCAATTCAGGAATTTCAATACCATTTTCGGTTGCCTTGCGTATCACAGACTGGATACGTGTGTATGTATATTGAATAAATGGCCCCGTATTTCCATTGAAATCAATAGAATCCTTAGGATTAAACATCATATTCTTTTTAGGATCGACCTTCAAAATAAAATATTTCAAAGCACCCATGGCTACCTTATAATAAACATCTTCAGCTTCTTCTTTTGAATAACCTGATAGTTTACCCAGTTCCTCAGACGTTTCACGAGCGGTATTAACCATCTCTTTCATCAAATCGTCTGCATCAACAACAGTTCCTTCACGCGATTTCATTTTACCTTCAGGTAATTCAACCATACCATAAGATAGATGCTGAATTTTATCATGCCATTCGTATCCCAATTTCCCCATCACCAATGAAAGAACCTGGAAGTGGTAATTTTGCTCATTACCGACTACGTAGATGTGCTCATCAATTTTAAACTCATCAAAACGCTCATAAGCGGTTCCGATATCCTGAGTCATGTATACTGAGGTTCCATCATCACGAAGCAATAATTTGTGATCCAAACCATCTGATTCCAGATTAGCCCAAACAGATCCAGTCTCTTTTTGATAAAGAACACCTTCATCAAGACCTCTCATAACAATAGCCTTTCCCTTTTTGTATGTATCCGATTCGAAATAAACTTTATCAAAGTCAACTCCCATCGTTTTGTAGGTGATGTCGAATCCAGCCAATACCCAATCATTCATTTTACGCCAAAGGGCTACAGTTTCTTCATCTCCAGCTTCCCACTTCACAAGCATTTCCTGTGCTTCAAGCAAAAGAGGGGCCTGTTTTTTAGCCTCATCAGCCTCCATGCCACCGGCAACCAAAGCTTCAATCTCTTTTTTATATTCCTGGTCGAATTTCACATAATATTTTCCAACTAAGTGGTCTCCTTTAATACCTGTCGATTCGGGAGTTTCACCTTCACCGAAGCGCAACCAAGCCAGCATCGACTTACAAATATGAATACCTCTATCGTTCACAAGATTTACCTTAATAACTTCTAAACCATTTGCTTTCAGAATTTGAGCAACAGAATAACCTAATAAGTTATTTCTAATATGCCCTAAGTGAAGCGGCTTATTGGTATTTGGTGATGAATACTCAATCATCACCTTCTTTGCTCCCTCAGTTAAAGGAATAAAACCGTAATTTTCAGTTTTAATGGCTTCATTTAAAACTGATAGCCAATATGAATTATCAATAACCAAATTCAAGAATCCCTTTACAATATTAAATGAAGGAATGGCATCGATATTTTCTTGTAAATAATTTCCAAGGTCATTAGCAGTTTCTTCAGGTGATTTCTTAGAGAAGCGTAAAAATGGGAAAACAACAACAGTTAAGTCTCCTTCAAATTCGCGTCTGGTCTTTTGAATTTGAACACTATCCTCTTCAACTTTCTGACCATAGCATGCACTTATGGCCTCTACTACTTTACCTTTAATAATACTTTCAATACTCATTTGGAAATTCTTTGTTCGGGAAATAAAATCTCTAGTCTCAACTGGTTCATTTTATTTCCTCATGAAATTAAAATAATTCAAAATTAGTCTCTCCAATCTTTCAATCAATAGATCAATACTAATATTCGAATTTGCAAAGATAACATGAATTACAAAAAAACATATTTTCAAAGTCTAGAAATCTTGTAAAAATCACTTATTTCGACTATATTAATTCAATATATACGTTAAATTTACTCACTTGATCATGGAACATGGCTTTATAAGAAATGTTTCTGATATAAAAAACCTGCCCTATGAACATAAATTTAAACGGACGCTGGCGAAATCAGTATAACTCTGAAATGAACTTAAGTATTGATGGTCAGAACATCACAGGAACTTTCCAAACTGGAATTGGACTGCCAAATTTTGAAGAGAAATTTGAAATCATTGGACGTCTCAAAGATAATGTCATCGCTTTTATGGTTGATTTTGGTAAATATGGCTCACTTGCCTGCTGGACAGGACGTGTAGAAGTTGATGATATTGGTGTGGTTATTCACTCCATGTATCACCTTTCACAATCTGATGGAAGCGATGAAGAAAAAATGGCTAAAGCTATTATAACTGGAGTGGGGACTTTTAGAAAACCATAAACTTCCACACTATACCGGATACCACTTAAGCTATTAAATTAAGTTTTTTACTCTGTATTTTTTTAAGCTCTAACCTTAATGTTTACGGCTCATGAAGAGGTTATTATTTATCTAACCCTCATTCTTTTAACCTTCTTTAACTTAGTTTTTTTTTCATAAAAAGATTAAAGCCGTATGTTTGTAGTAGTTAAAACAAAATTGATTTCCACAATCAATTCTAAACTCTGAATCACACGAGTTTAGTCGTTTTCATAGGTTAGATTTAGGTTAGTAAGAAAAACTCAGGTGGGGACCTGAGTTTTTTCTTTTATTCCTAATTTAAACATTCACTTCGATCCTGTTCTGTTGGGATACATCATCTAAAATCTTCAATTATTTTTCTCTATAATCTCATAAAAATGAAATCTTAACTTTCATTAACTTGTGTTGACGCCCCTTAACTAAAAAAAGCTCTATGTTTGTATTGTTGAAACAGACTAACAATCCAAAGTTAGTTCTAAGCTCAACTCCAAAAGAGCTTGGTCAATTTTTTCATAGGTTAGATTTAGGTTAGTAAGAAAACTCAGGTGGGGACCTGAGTTTTTTCTTTTATACCAATCCAACACCCTCTTCATTTCTTACATTTATTATTGAATCTTCATCTCAAAAAAACTTCTAAAAAATTAAAGCTTAACCTTCTTTAACTTGTGTTGACGCCCCTTAACTAAAGAAACAGCTATGTTTGTAATGTTGAAACAAACTAACAATCCAAAGTTAGTTTTAAGCTCAACTCCAAAAGAGCTTAGTCAATTTTTTCATAGGTTAGATTTAGGTTAGTAAGAAAACTCAGGTGGGGACCTGAGTTTTTTCTTTTTAAAAGAGTTTCACTTCAATCACGAGATTATATACTCAACAAAGTCTCTTCTCATCCATCATCATAAATACATCATATCCACACAACTAAACCAAAAAAAACTAAGACTATCATAAAATATAAGGCGAGATATAGGCACACTTTACCTATGTTTAAATTTAAACAATACGTGAAATAAACACTTAATTGTGAAATTTTATCCAATTTTATTTTTTCATTTCAATATTTTCATCATATTTGCACCTATAAAATTTGAAAAAAATGAACATGCCATTGACCACATTAAATAAACAGATAAAACACAATAAACACTATTGAGTTAATATCTATGTGGAATCATGTGAAGCTTTAAAATATAAAAAAGCCTGCAGAAGTTCTGCAGGCTTTTTTTATGAAAATATATGAGCGAATTAAAATTTAATCCTGAGACAAGCATAAATCAAAATAAGCTTAGGTTTAAATTTTCTAACTATTACAAAACAAAAACCATGAAAATCCTAAAATTTGGCGGCACCTCCGTTGGTACTCCACAACGTATTCAAAAACTCGCCCAAATTGTACAAAACGAAGAATCTTGCATTGTCGTGTTATCTGCGATGGCAGGCACGACCAATGCATTGGTTGAAATTACAGAGCTGCTATACAAAGGCGATGATGAGAATGCAATCAAACGAATAGAAGATTTAGAACAAAGCTATATTTCTAGAGTCAATGAGCTTTATACAAGTTCTGAATTTCTGAATAAGGGGCATGAATTGATCAATTCACATTTTGTGTACATCCGCAACTTTGTTCACAAAACCTTTACACAGCTTCAGGAAAAAGCTGTTCTGGCTCAAGGGGAATTAATTTCAACGGCCATGTTTCACTATCATCTTTCAGAAAATAATATTGAGTCTGTCTTACTTCCAGCTCTAAACTTTATGAGGATTGATAAGGATGGTGAACCGGACAGTTATTACATCCAGGAAAACCTAAAGCGAGAAATTAGTCAAAATCCGCAAAACAAGTTATTTATAACTCAGGGCTATATTTGCAGGAATGCCTATGGTGAGGTTGATAACCTGCACAGAGGCGGAAGTGACTATTCTGCTTCACTTATAGGTGTCGCTATTTGTGCTGATGAAGTTCAAATCTGGACTGATATTGATGGGTTTCACAATAACGATCCTCGTTTTGTAGAACAGACCCAGGCTATTGGAGAACTTTCTTTCGATGAAGCAGCCGAATTAGCTTATTTTGGGGCCAAAATTATGCACCCTGCCAGTGTATTACCTTGCAAACTGAGCAATATTCCAGTACGCCTTAAAAACACCTTAAGTCCGAGCGATGAGGGGACGCTTATTTCAAATAAATTAGAACGAAAGCGTATAAAAGCCGTTGCTGCAAAAGATGGTATTACAGCTGTAAAAATCAAGTCAGGACGTATGCTTTTAGCCTATGGCTTTCTAAGAAAAATCTTTGAAGTTTTCGAGATTTACAAGACGCCTATTGACATGATTACGACCTCAGAAGTAGCCGTATCTCTAACCATTGATGATACCAGTCGAATTGAAGAAATTGAAAAGGAACTGAAAAAATTTGGAGTCGTTGAAATAGACACGAATCAGTCCATTATCTGTATCGTTGGTGACTTCATATCTGAAGCAGCAGGCTCTGCAAAATTAGTTCTGGAAGCCTTAGAGGAAACGCCACTCAGAATGATTTCCTACGGAGGAAGTAGTCACAATATTTCAGTATTAGTTGATCAAGAAAATAAGGTTGAGGCCTTAAAATCACTGAACAAACTATTCATCTAGAAAATGCAATTGTTTACTTATTGAATCAACTTCTAAACTTAGAAAACAAATGATTAATTCAACGACATACAATTATTTAAATTCACAGGAAACGCCATTTTACTATTACGATCTGGATCTACTTGAGAGCACATTAAACGGCATCGAAAAAGAAGCTTCACAATACAATTATCACGTCCATTATGCCATTAAAGCCAATGCAAATCCAAGAATACTATCACTAATACAGGCTTATGGTTTTGGAGCTGATTGTGTCAGTGGTAATGAGATCAAAAGATCATTAGATAATAAGTTCTCTGCAAACAAAATTGTCTATGCTGGAGTGGGGAAATCAGATAAAGAAATTGAAATGGCTCTCGATGCCAATATTTTTTGTTTCAACTGTGAGTCTATCCCTGAAATTGAGGTGATAGATGAAATAGCCAAGTCAAAAAATATAGTAGCGAATATTGCCTTGCGTATTAACCCTAATGTTAATGCAAATACACATCATTATATCACAACAGGTATAGCTGAAAATAAATTCGGTATTAATCCTTGGGAATTCGAAGAGATACTCCGATTATTAGAAAGCTCAGAGAATATAAACCTGATTGGATTACATTTCCATATTGGCTCTCAAATTGTAGACTTAAGTGTTTTTAAAAGTCTTTGCTTACGTATCAATGAAATTCAAGATTGGTTTCTGGATCATCAAATTATCGTCGACCATATTAATGTTGGTGGTGGTTTTGGTATCAACTATCATCAGCCTGATGAAGAACCTATACCTGATTTTAAAAACTACTTTGCACTTTTCAATGAATTCCTGAATCTAAAGGCCAATCAGGAGGTTCATTTTGAATTAGGAAGATCAATAGTTGGACAATGTGGGAGCTTAATTTCACGCGTGCTGTATGTAAAAAATGGAATCAACACCAACTTTGCAATTCTGGATGCAGGTATGACTGAATTATTACGTCCGGCTCTCTATCAGGCATTCCATAAAATTGAGAATTTAAGTTCAAAAGATTTGCCAGAAAAATACGATGTGGTTGGTCCTATTTGTGAATCATCAGATTGTTTTGGCAAAGCTGTTTCCTTACCAAAAACAAAGAGAAATGATCTGATTGCAATTCGTTCAACAGGCGCATATGGGGAAGTAATGGCATCAGAATATAACCTTAGACAGATTGCAAAATCTTTTTTTTCACATGATATTCCAAAACAGTAAGTGCTGACTATCTGATTATTACAATCTTATTTAGATGCAAATATTTAACTATTAACCAAAAACCATTTGGATTTTAAATTTAAAATTCAATACATTTGTCAAAATCTAATAAGAAAAAACCATGAACGCTTCAGTTTGCAAATTTTGGTGGTGGCACAATACTAATCTCTCATATACCCTGAGCAGAAACGTCCGCCCTATATGCAAATTTTAAGCCTTTTAAAAAGATAAAAACAGCATTAAGCGACCTACTGATTTCTCAGTAGGTCGCTTTTTTTTTAACCCATTTTTCCTAGACATGATCAAATTCAAACATTATAAAAAAGAAATGCTTGCCGATGTTATCACACCAGTAAGTATGTATCTGAAACTTAGAGATCGATTTCCTCAAAGTATACTACTGGAGAGCTCAGATTATCACAGTCCTGAAAATGCAAGCTCTTTCATCGCACTTGAGCCTATAGCTAACATTTGTTTAAAAGACAATGTGCTTATTGAAAGTATTGGAGCTGATAGAAGAGAAACAAGTCTCAAAGATCAACCAGTTGGTTTCTTAGCAAATCAACTAGAATCCTTTGTCAAACAATTTGATCTTGAAGACAAAGATGAGATTAATAAGGCCAATGCTTTATTTGGCTACACCTCTTTTGATGCCGTACCCGGATTCGAAAGTTTGAATTTTATTGAGAAATCTGGTGAGAAAATCCCACAACTCTCCTATTCTCTTTATCGATTCATTATCGAGGTCAACCATTTTAACAATACGCTTAGCATAGTTGAGCTGACTCAGAATGATGAAGAATCAAGAATAAAAGAGATTGAAGACTTACTTCGCAATCACAATATTCCAAGTTTTTCTTTCTCTTTGAAAGACGAGAAAGAGAAAACCAATATGAGCGATCAGGATTATCTTGATATGGTTGATAAAGGCATTCAGCATTGCCGACGTGGCGATGTTTTCCAAATTGTTCTTTCACGATCTTTTTCAAAAGGCTATCAAGGTGATGATTTTAATCTCTACAGAGCCCTGCGATCTATTAATCCATCACCCTATTTGTTCTATTTCGATTGCGGTTCTTTTCGAATTATGGGTTCATCGCCCGAAGCACAAATTGAAGTGAAAAATAATAAGGCCTACATCCATCCTATTGCAGGAACATTCCGCCGATCGGGTGATGCCATAAAAGATATTGAATTGGCGAAACAGCTAGAAGCCGATGAAAAGGAACAAAGTGAACACGTTATGCTTGTTGATTTAGCTAGAAACGACCTGAGCCGGAACGCAACTGATATAAAAATCGAAACCTTCCGTGAAGTTCAATTTTACTCTCATGTCATTCATTTGGTATCAAAGGTTTCAGGGGAACTGCCAAAAGATTACAACACTTTTGATTTAATCGGGAATACCTTCCCTGCAGGCACTTTATCTGGAGCACCAAAATATAAAGCGATGGAACTCATCGATAAATATGAACCTACAAGTCGTGGATTTTATGGAGGCTGTATTGGTTCTATTGGCTTTAATGGCGAGGTTAATCAGGCTATCATGATTCGAACTTTCCTCAGTAAGGATAACAATTTACACTATCAGGCAGGTGCAGGCGTGGTTGAAAAGTCGGTCCCTGAAAGTGAACTAAATGAAGTTGACAATAAGCTAGCCGCGCTCAGGAAAGCATTGAAAATAGCAGAAGAAATTTGAAAATAACAGAAGAGTGTTGTCAGATATCGGTTATCAGTTATCTGCTTTAGAAAACATCAACACATCTTCATCCCGATAACTATCGGGACATCACATTAGCACATCAACATCATGAAAATACTTGTTCTAGATAATTACGATTCATTCACCTACAATTTGGTAGAATATTTACGTCAACTTAATCCTGGCGAAATTGAGATTCATCGCAACAGAGAAATTGAATTGCAGGAGATTGAAAAATACGATAAAATTCTCCTTTCACCAGGCCCGGGAATTCCTGATGAAGCAGGAATTCTAAAAGCACTGATTAAAAAATATGCGCCTACAAAATCAATCCTTGGGATTTGCCTGGGGCATCAAGCTATAGCTGAAGTGTTTGGAGCTGTACTCGAAAACCCGTCAAAAGTATACCACGGTATTGCTTCGGATATCAATCGATGTAACGATAAGTCGAAACTACTTAGGGGTATACCCCCTGAATTTAAAGCTGGACGTTACCATTCATGGAATGTATCAGAGACTGACTTACCAGATTGCTTGGAAGTGACCTGTAAGGATGAAGACAATATGATTATGGGCTTAAGACACAAAGAATACGATGTCGAGGGGATTCAATTTCATCCGGAATCAATACTAACACCTCAAGGCTTACAAATGATTATGAATTGGTTGATGGAAATTTAATAGAGATAAGCTAATTCACACATGCAATTTCAAAAACAAGGAGATGAAACGAACCATTAACCAACGTTTCCAAACTGAGGAGACAACTAAGATGGTGACTTACATGTGACAAATACTAAAATAAGACAAAGACACATGAAAAATATACTACATCATTTATTTGAGTATAAAACACTCACAAAAAAAGAAGCTGAGGAAGTTCTCATACAAATTACCGAAGGAGAATACAAGGAAGCTCAGATCATAGCCTTTCTGACCGTATTTCAAATGCGAAGCATAACTGTTGATGAACTAAGTGGATTTAGAAGTGCTCTTTTAAAGATGGGAATTTCAGTTGATCTGAGTGATTACAATTGCATAGATCTATGTGGTACTGGCGGTGATACCAAAAATACCTTTAATATCTCAACTTTAGCTTCATTCATTGTTGCTGGATCAGGTGAAATGGTCAGTAAACATGGCAACTACAGTGTTTCTTCCTTTTGTGGATCATCCAACGTTATTGAATACTTAGGTTACGAATTCAAAGATAAGGAAAGCGAACTCAAAGAAGATTTAGAGCGTTCGGGTATTTGTTTTTTACATGCGCCTCGTTTTAATCCTGCCATGAAAAATATTGCATCCATCAGAAGAAACCTGGGGATCCGAACTTTTTTCAACATGCTAGGTCCATTGGTCAATCCGTCACAACCAAAGAACCAAATAGTAGGCGTTTACGATCTGGAACTGGCTCGACTCTATCAATATGTCCTGCAAGAATCAGACACTCGCTATACGGTTATTCACAATATTGATGGTTACGATGAAATTGCCCTGACAGATAAAGTA
The DNA here is from genome assembly GCA_048268005.1 of Ancylomarina sp. Lineage (GTDB taxonomy): Bacteria > Bacteroidota > Bacteroidia > Bacteroidales > Marinifilaceae > Ancylomarina. Next base: position 975,018 of record JBLWWJ010000002.1, on the reverse strand, counting down.
AAACTCATTTCTAATGAACGAGAAGAAATACTAAGTCCACAGGATTTAGGATTTAATCTTTTAACACCTGAAGATTTATATGGTGGGCAGTCAGTTGAAGAGGCTGCCAAACTCTTTGTAAATATCCTGAAAGGGAAAGGCAGTGAGGCTCAAAATTCGGTATGCATTGCCAATGCAGGTGTAGCCATACATTGTTTGCACCCCGAAATATCACGAGAAGATGCTTTGGATAGAGCAAAAGTTTCTCTGAAATCCGGGCAGGCATTAAAAGCTCTCAACAGACTCGTTCAAACAGAAGTTTAAAAGCTAAAATCACTAATCATGCACGATATATTACGCAGCATAGTAGAACAAAAACACAAGGAGGTTGCACTTCTAAAGAGTCAATATTCTATAGAAGATCTGAAAAAGCAGAAATTATTTCATCGCACATGCTACTCTGCAAAAGCAGCGATCACAAATGATAAGAGTTCTGGCATTATATCTGAATTTAAAAGGCAGTCTCCTAAAAAGGGACCAATCAATGCGAATGCGGATATTAAAAATGTGGTTGAAGCCTACCAAAAAGCCAATGCTTCTGTCGTTTCTGTTTTAACTGACAGCCTTTTTTTTGGAGCTTATGATGATGATTTTGAGAAAGCTCGAGCGTATTTAAACAGACCTCTCTTGCGTAAAGATTTTTTAGTGGATCCCTATCAAATTTATCAAAGCAAGGCTATGGGAGCCGACTTGATTCTTTTGATAGCTGCCATACTTACTCCAGTAGAGGTGGAGAACATGAGCCGAATAGCTAAAGATCTGGGTTTAGAAATTCTTTTGGAGATTCACAATGAATCGGAACTGGAGCATATCAATCCTTTAATTGATTTAGTTGGTATTAATAATCGCAACCTGAAAGATTTTTCCGTAGATCTGAATCATTCCATACGTCTCTCAAAACAAATCCCCAATTGTTTTGTAAAAGTGGCAGAAAGTGGTATCAAAGGGGAAGATGATATTCGATTTCTAAAATCGAATGGTTTTCAAGCCTTTCTCATTGGCGAATACTTTATGAAACATGATAATCCTGGTGAAATTTGCTCTGAATTAACTCATAACCTAAGTCTATAAAATCAAAATAATGAAACTAAAAGTATGCGGGCTTAAGAGTCCGGAAAATATAGAACAACTAACAAAGCTTGATGTGAATTTCATGGGCTTTATTTTCTTTGAACGATCCAAACGTTTTGTTGCTGATACACTAAACAAAGAGATAATAAAGTCCATCCCAAATCATATCAAAAAGATAGCCGTATTTGTGAATGCCCGATCGGAAGATATCTTATGGACTTTGAAAGATTACGACTCTAATTTCGACTACGTTCAATGTCATGGGGATGAAACACCCGATTTCTGTCAGGACTTGAAAAAGATGGGATTTGGAATCATCAAAGCCTTTCAAATGGATGAAGAATTCGATTTCAGTCAATTAAAAGCTTATGAGTCCGTTGTCGATTATTTTTTATTCGATACCTCTTCGAAAAATTATGGGGGAAGCGGACAAAAGTTTGATTGGACTCTGCTTGATAAATATCAGGGCAATATACCCTTTTTCCTAAGTGGAGGCATAAAACCAGAGGATGTCAAACGGTTACAAAACTTTAATCACGCTCAATTTTACGCCATCGACATCAATTCGGGATTTGAAGATGAACCTGGTTTAAAAAACATCGACTCTATTATGACGTTCTGTGAGAACCTAAGTAGAACGACAAACATTAACGAGTGAAAATATTAATCACATTAACAAATTCGCTCATCAACACATTAACTCATCATATATCATGAACTATCAAGCAGACAATAAAGGCTTTTACGGCAAATTTGGAGGAGCATTCATCCCCGAACTTTTGCGTAGAAACATCGATGAACTCGAAAATGCCTACATAGATATATTGGAATCGGAAGATTTCAAAACAGAGTATGCACGCTTACTCGACAACTATGTGGGGCGCCCAACACCACTGACTTACGCCACTAACTTATCAGCAAAACATCAAACTCAGGTTTATTTGAAACGTGAGGATTTGAACCATACAGGTGCACATAAAATCAATAACACCATAGGGCAAATTCTTGTGGCAAAACACCTGGGAAAGAAAAGAATAATTGCTGAAACCGGAGCAGGACAACATGGGGTTGCAACGGCAACTGTTTGTGCTCTTTTCGGACTAGAATGTGTGGTTCATATGGGTGCACTTGATGTGGAAAGACAAGCTCCCAATGTGGCTCGTATGCAAATGCTGGGCGCTCAGGTTATTCCTGCTACTTCGGGTAATCAAACTCTAAAAGATGCAACCAATGAAGCCATTCGTGACTGGATAGCCAATCCCCACTCCTTCTACCTCATCGGATCTGTAGTTGGTCCTCATCCCTATTCTGATATGGTGAGTCGTTTACAATCGATTATTTCGGAGGAAATTAAAGAACAGCTGACAAAAGAACAAGGAAATCCAAATCCAGACTGTGTAATTGCTTGCGTTGGTGGTGGTAGTAATGCGGCTGGTGCTTTCTATCATTTCCTGGATAAAAAAGAGGTCAATTTAGTTGCTGTGGAAGCTTCGGGAAAAGGTATTGACAGCGGTGAGACTGCAGCGACTATAAGCATTGGAAGCACAGGATTTATTCATGGTAGCAAAACCTTACTGATGCAGGATGACGATGGACAAATTATTGAACCCTATTCTGTTTCAGCAGGTTTAGATTACCCAGGAGTAGGACCAATTCATGCTCATTTGGCTGAAACAGGTCGTGTCAATTACATCAGTGCGACTGACGATGATGCACTGAAAGCAGCCAAGGTTCTAGCACAGAACGAAGGTATTATTCCCGCTCTGGAATCAGCTCATGCGCTTGCTGCTCTCGATAAAATAAAATTTAAAAAGGACGACATTATCGTTGTTATTGTATCAGGTCGTGGTGATAAGGATATGGAAACCTATATGAATTGTGGATTTTAGAATTCAGATTTATGATTTTATGTACAAATCATCACATTAACCAATTATCACATCAACACATCATCTCATGAATAGAATAGACAACTTATTCCAAAATAAAAAACAAGATATCCTATCCATCTATTTTCCTGCAGGATATCCCAATTTAAATGATACGGTTCCTAATTTGGAACTGCTAGAAACCGCTGGTGTAGATATGGTCGAAATTGGTATTCCTTTTTCTGATCCTTTAGCAGATGGTTCGGCTATTCAAGCCGCAGCAAAGCAATCTCTTGACAATGGCATGAAGCTCAGCTTACTCTTTAAACAGCTTAAAGATGTACGCCAGACTATCAGCATGCCCCTAATCCTTATGGGTTACTGGAATACAATATATCGTTATGGTGTCAATCAATTCCTAAAAGATTGCAAAAAGGTTGGTATCGATGGACTAATCGTTCCCGATTTACCTTTAGAAGAATTTGAGGCTCATTACAAGTCTGTTTTTGAAAAATATGGCATTTATAATGTTCTACTGGCTTGTCCTGAGACCGATGAAAATCGTCTTCAAAAACTTATCACTGCTACTCAAGGCTTTCTTTATTTGGTATCATCATCAGCTACAACAGGCGGAAGCATGAAAGTTGACGAAAGACAAAAGGCTTACTTCGATCGAATCAAAGAAATTGAAACACCTAGCTTTATTGGCTTCGGAATTAATAATAAAGAGAGTTTCGAATATGCCTCTCAATACGCCAATGGTGCCATTGTGGGTACGGCATTTATTAAAGCTTTAGAAAAGAATGAGGCAAAAGATTTTATTGAAAAAATAAAATGCTAAGATTAAAACAGAAAAGCACTGCGACTCAAATAAGAGAAAGCAGTGCTTTTTTTATATCAAATAAATCAAAATTACAGTCTCTTCAATCGAAGTATAAAATCACCATGTGGCATAACCTTAAGCCACAATCGCTCGGCATGTGTAAAGAATCTTCTGAAAAAATCAAAATATAAGGTCAGATAAAAGAAGGCTGTTGTCAGCCAGATAAAGGCCAAATTGAACCAAAAAGTTTCAATCAGATAGTTGCCTACACGCTTTTCAGCTGCATAAAAATGTGCACGCCCCACTTTATGTTCCGGTGACTTGAATATAGGGTCTTTTAACTGAATCAATTGCCCTTTATACTCCGTAAATTTATTCAAATCACGCTTATTAAGAACAACTTGCTCGACAGCCTCATTATGATAGCGCTGCTTAAAAGCAAAGAGTTCATCTGAACTACCATACTCTTTTAGCAAAGTATTATAAGCATTGTCTCTTACAGTAGATGCACGGGAATACCTAGTCCAGAAAATTTGCTGTAAATCATCGAGCCACTGGTTCACAGAATCAGCATTGACGATCGAAATGTCTTTAGGTTGCCTTTCTATTTCAGAAAGTTTTGAAAACTCCGATTGAAGAAGATTCATCTCTTGACTAGAATTCGTTTTTCCTTTACGAACCAGATCCTGATAACGCTGAGACAATTCAGGGATTAGAAAAGATGCTTTATAGGAAGCATCACTCATCTGCTTCTCAAAATCGTAGAACTTTTCCTGAAAATCGTTCTTACTAAATTGCTCAACCATCAAAGCTTCATAAGCCCATCTGGATGTCATCAAATCACCACAAATTGGCACATATTGTTGTGTTGTGATACTCGGATGCAATTTGTTATAATTCACAATTACACCTGAAAACAAGAGCTGAGGAACCAGAATAAACGGAATGGAAACATAGACTGCCACTACAGAATTTAATGAGGCCGATAAGTTTAAACCAATCAGGTTTGCACAGGCAGACACGGTATATAGCATCAGCCAGTATTCAAAATTTAAGCCCTTAATCTCTAAAATTGTATTCGCAATCAGAACAAAGAACAAGCATTGAATGGCTGAAATGCCAAGCATAACAATCACTTTGGAATTAATATAACTCCATCGGCTCAAATTTAAAAATGATTCACGTTTTATAATCCGCCTATCGTGTAGTATCTCTTCGGCAGAAATAATCAAGCCTAAAAATAAAGCAACAACCACAGCCATAAAAACATAGGATGGTAAATTCTCATTCTTTGCGAATATATAGGCATTCGGATCAGTTAAAGATCCACTGATATACTTGGTAAAATAACCCAGAATTACAGCCAATAGTGGTGCCTCAAAAAGCGTAATCATCATATATTGAATATTACTCAATTTGGCATTAATATCCCGAGACAAGTAAATTTTCAACTGTTGATAGCGTTGAGGAATCTGAAAATAATTTTCAGGTAGTGCTGTTCTCTTCTTAGGTGTATCTATCGATTTCTTACTTTCTATTTTCTCTTTATAATAGGCATACCATTCCTCAGGTCCTCTCTTTCGTTTACGAATTTGTTTGCCATATTCGTTCATCATCTTCGTCTCGATGATTCTAAGAATTTGCTCGGAACTTACATTACCACAGCTAACACACTCGCTTTCTTCTGCATTTACGTAGTGACTTTGAGTCTTGAAATAGACAATAGCCTCGATGGGGTTACCCGAATAGATCACACGCCCTCCCTGATCCATAATAATCAGAACATCGAGCAACTTGAAAATATCTGAAGAAGGCTGATGAATATTACACATGACCAATCGGCCTTTAAGCGTCTGACGCTTCAATAAAAGCATCACTTTCTCCGAATCCATACTCGACAAGCCTGAAGTTGGTTCATCGACAAATAATATGGATGGGCGTCTCATCATCTCCAAAGCGATATTCAACCGCTTACGCTGACCACCACTTAATATTTTATTGATAGGATCACCCACTTTTAAATCTCGAGCCTCAATCAAGTCGAATTTCTCAAGTGTATCCTCAATAACATCAAGAATATCTTCTTCAGAAAACTTATCGAAACAGAGCTTGGCATTATAATATAAATTCTCAAAAACCGTTAGCTCCTCAAGCAATAAATCATCCTGAGGTACATAACCAATAACACCGGCAAGTTTTTCTTTCTGGCTATGTATACCATAGCCATTAATCCAGATATCACCTGAATTTAAAGGTAAATTACCATTGAGAACATTCAGAAGAGTTGATTTTCCTGTACCACTCCCTCCCATGATCCCAATCAACTGACCAGATTCTCCTTTAAAACTAAAGGGATGCACACCATTATCAGTCCCTTTAAACTTGAACTCAATATCCTTAGCTACTAAATTAATCTGTGAACGATCTTTCAGCTCAATATATTCAGCAACAATTTGAGAATAATAGATCGGATCTATACGAGGCGAACGAATTACAGAGCCAAAAGTAATAATATAGCTCCTGTCTACCTTAATATTATGCCCATTTAAAAAGAGGTTGTACTCACCGAAATATTTGATTAAGTAGGTTTTTGTGCTCTTTATTCGAAGTACAAAAACACGCCCCCGTAGTTTAGGTTCATAGATATGCCTGACCTGATCATCTTCAAAATTCTCATTAGAATCGATCAAAAGTAAATGCTCGTTAAAAGGGATGGAATATTCATCCCCAAGAATAAACTTTTGAGAATACTCAAACTCCTCATCTGGGATTTTAAATGATGTCGCTACCGTATGAACAAATTCCAAAACTTCCTCGCCAGAAAACTCGGAATCATCAATGAACTCAAGCAATTGAAGCATGATCCAAACCTTTTGTTCCTGATCAACTTCTTCCAAAAGCTGGACACAAACTTCATTGAGCTGTTTGTGTTTGGTTTGTATATAATCCTGACTTCCGTTATCGTAATAGGAGTCTTTTAAGTAGGTATCAAAATCATTTAAATAACGTTCTTGCCACTCTTTGGTGAATCGATTCTCAAGGTAATGAGAAACCACATCACGAGCAGCCAACTCAAAACCACTTTTTTGCTCATCAACAATGATGGCAAACAATTTCATTAAAGCATTTAAAACAGATTCGTTCATTCGTGTTTTTTAGGGACAGCAAGTCTTTCTTTTGTAAGTGCTCTAATTTATATAATTTAAAAGAGATATCCTGATCATATGCATTATGAAATTTCAATGAACACATAAACACCTGAATCTAAACAAGCTACCAAGCCATAAATTGATTTAGCACAGATTGAGCATGCAAACGTTTTCATAAATTAATTCCATTTTTTTCTTGCATGATAAAAAAAACCCTCCTACATTGCGTCCATCAAACAAGACAAAATGACTGTATTAAATTCATATTTCTGGTTCTATTTTTACTTTATCAAATGATAGAGCGGAACCTGATATGTAAATATTACAACAAAATATTTTAAAGGCTTCGCAAAATGCGAAGCCTTTTTTTTAGCTCAAAATTTCAAAACAAGAGAATGAATACATCAATGTCATATAACTATTTCTTTTATTTCTGGTTCTTCTATTTTAGAAGTATCCCGAGACTGTATGGCATTATCTGAACTAAAGAATAACAGAAAAATGTGCGAAGCGTCTCGGGGGAATCCTCGAGACGCTTTTTTTATTAGCCAAAATTATAAAACAACCATCAGAATCAATTTACAATGCAAATAGCAATACAAGGAGTAAAAGGTGCATTCCACGAAGTGGCTGCTCGAAATTATTTCGGAAATGATATAGACATATTGCCAAAGCTTCATTTCTCAGACTTGGCAGAGTCAGTCAAAAATGGAGAATGCGATTATGGCATTATGGCCGTTGAAAACACCATTTCGGGTACTATTCATGCCAACTTAAACCTGATACGTGAACACAAATTGGTGGTGTGCGGAGAAGAATATCTTAGAATTAAGCAAAATTTAGTGGCTAAGAAAGGAACGAAGATCGGCGATCTTGATGAAGTTCATTCTCACTATATGGCTATTAACCAAACGAGAAAATTCTTTAAGCAACACCCCAATGTTCACCTTGTAGATTCGATTGATACGGCGCTAAGCATGAAAGAAATTGCAGAAAATGATCTTGATAGCAGAGGTGCAATTGGAAGCCTTTTAGCAGCTGAACATTACGATCTTGAAGTACTTGCAGAAAGCATTGAGACCAATAAAAAGAATTACACGCGCTTTCTTATTTTAAGAAATGATGAGAATTGGAAAAAACAGCCTGCCAATAAAGCTTCAATGGCCTTAATTCTTGATAATCATCAGGGAAGTTTGGCTGAGATTCTATCAATCATTTCCTCACACCGTATCGATTTAAGCAAGATTGAGTCTGTGCCTTTGGTTGGAGAACCCTGGCATTATCAGTTTTATCTGGATGTACTTTTCAATGATAAAATGAGTTATCAAAACATGATAGCTGAAATTAGTCAAAAACTCGACAGACTTGAAGTCCTTGGTGAATACACCAATGGCAATCAATCATATTCAAAAATTCATCACCATGACAATTAGAACAGCCAATAGATTATCGCAAGTTGAAGAATATTACTTCTCCAAGAAATTGGCTGAAGTTGCTAAACTGAAAGAAGATGGAGCCGACATTATCAATTTAGGTATTGGTAGCCCTGATATGGCTCCACATCCCGATGTGAAAAAAGAGCTGGTACATGCTTGTGACCAAACAGGAAGTAACCATTATCAATCATATAGAGGTCTGGAATCATTTCGTCAGGAAATTGCAAACTGGTACAAGTCGATCTATCATGTGAATTTAAATCCTGTCAATCAGATTCTGCCGTTAATGGGTTCAAAAGAAGGTATCATGCACGTTTCAATGGCTTTTTGCAATCCCGGAGAGACGGTTCTTGTTCCTAATCCTTGTTACCCGGCTTATTTATCAGCTGCCAAACTTTTGAATATAAACCTCAAGTTTTATAATCTAAAAGAAGAGAACGACTGGTTACCTGATATGGAAGAGATTGAATCACTATGTGATGAGTCATGTCGAATGATCTGGACCAACTACCCCCATATGCCAACTGGTGCTAATGGAAATATGAAAGTCTTCAAACAACTGGTTGATCTGGCTAAAAAGAAAAATATTCTTGTCGTGAATGATAACCCTTACAGTTTAATATTAAACGACAAACCAGAGAGTCTATTACAGGTTGAAGGTGCTAGTGAATATGTATTAGAAATGAATTCATTAAGCAAATCCCACAATATGGCAGGCTTTAGAGTGGGCATGCTTTGCGGATCGGAAAAAAACATCAACCATGTGCTTAAAGTAAAAAGCAATTTCGATTCGGGTATGTACAAGCCTATACAAAAAGCTGCAAGCAAAGCCTTGGCTTTAGATTCTAACTGGTATAAAGATCTGAACAAAAGCTATAAAAAACGCAGAGATTTAGTTTGGAAGCTGGCAGATAAGCTAAACTGTCATTACAAAAAAGACAGTGTGGGCATGTTTGTTTGGGCTAGAATTCCAGATCAGTTTGATTCAGGAGAGTCTTTTTCAGATCACTTACTCTATAATAAAAATGTGTTCGCCACACCAGGTATTGTATTCGGACAAGAAGGAAAAAAATACATTCGATTTTCACTCTGTGCAACAGAGGAAACCATTTCAGAAGCCATCGATAGATGTTAAAACAATTAAAGAGTAAAAAATGAAAATAGGAATAATAGGTCTCGGTTTAATAGGTGGTTCAATAGCCACAGATTTGCGAAAGCGCGGTTTTGCTTCCAAGATATTAGGCCACGATTCGAGCAAGCTTCACGCTGAAACAGCCTTAAAGTTTGGCTTGATTGATTCAGTTAGCTCAATGGATGAGCTTATTGAAGAAAGTGAGTTAATTATATTGGCTATACCCGGAGATGCAACCCTTAAACTTTTACCCAAAGTGTTGGATAAAGTGAGCACTCAGGTTGTTTGTGATGTGGCTTCCATAAAAAGTCAAATTTGTGAAAGGGTTAAGTATCATCAAAATCGTAAGCAATTCGTAGCGACTCACCCCATGGCAGGAACAGAGCATTCAGGTCCCTGGGCCGCAAAAGCAGGTCTTTTCGATGGGAAAGCAACTATCTTTTGCGATGCAGAGGATAGTGATGAAAACGTCTTACAAACGGTTCACAAAATGTATGAATATCTTAATATGCGGGTGCTTTATATGAGTGGTTTCAATCATGATGTACATGCGGCCTATATTTCGCACATTTCGCACATCAGCTCCTTTGCTTTGGCCTTAACTGTATTAGAAAAGGAAAAAAATGAAAAAAACATTTTTGATCTGGCTAGTGGAGGTTTCGATTCAACCGTACGATTAGCCAAAAGTGATGCGGAAATGTGGGCACCTATTTTCAACCATAACGCTGACAATGTTTTAACGGTTCTAAACACTTATATAGAGAGTTTAAATCAATTTAAAACAGCCATCGAAAATAGAGATCGAGATGATTTAGTCAACATGATTACGAAAGCAAATCGGATAAAAAGAGCTCTAAGAGAGTAGTACCACAGGAAAATTATTAGTTCATATTTTAATTAGTGATGAAAAATTGCTAACTATCAGCCAAATTACAGAAGAAAATGAAAAGTAAGTTAGATTTAAATAAGATCGAAAGACCATTAATTATTGCTGGCCCATGTAGTGCAGAAACCGAAGAGCAGGTTCTAAATTCAGCTCGCCTTTTACAAGAAGAAGGCATTAATATCTTCCGTGCAGGTATCTGGAAACCCCGTACCCGACCAAACTGTTTCGAAGGTGTAGGGCGTGAAGGTCTTGAGTGGATGAAAACGGTTCAAAAGGAAACAGGTATGCAAACAGCTACCGAGGTTGCCAATGTTAATCATGTTTTCGATGCGCTTAAATATGGTGTCGATATCTTATGGGTTGGAGCTCGTACTTCAGCCAATCCTTTTGCCATGCAGGAAATTGCTGATGCTCTACAGGGGGTTGACATTCCAGTATTAGTAAAAAATCCGGTCAACCCAGATGTTGAGCTTTGGATGGGTGCCTTGGAGAGATTAGAAAAAGCAGGTATCAAACAATTAGGGGCTATTCATCGTGGTTTCTCGAGCTACGAACATAGCATCTACAGAAACATTCCACAATGGCAGATTCCTATTGAACTAAAACGACGCATGCCTGATATGCCAATTATTTGTGATCCCAGCCATATTTGTGGTAATCGCGAATTATTGCAGTCGGTATCTCAAAAAGCCATGGACCTTAACTTCGATGGCTTGATGATTGAAACGCATCCAACACCAGATGAAGCCTGGAGTGATGCCAAACAGCAGATCACTCCTAAACAGCTGACTCAACTTCTTACGAGTTTGGAGTTGCGTTTAGAAAATCCGGATGGTATTTCTTTGGACACGCTTGAAGATTTGCGATTCAAAATTGACCAATACGATAATGAAGTGATGGCTATTCTTCAAAAGAGAATGGAAGCTTCAAATTCAATTGGTCAATACAAAAAAGAGAATAATATGACCATTCTTCAGTCCGGACGTTGGGAAAGTATTTTAGAGAAACATTTAGCTCAATCTAAAGACACCAACCTTAGCGAGCGATTCATCAGCAAACTTTTCAAAGCGATTCACGAAGAATCTATTGCACATCAGACCGAGATTATGAACGAAAAGAAATAAACTTGAGTTCTACAAAATAGAAAAGGGTGCTAAAATATTTTAGCACCCTTTTTATTTTTATATCTATCCTATCAAAAAGACATTCACACAATTACAGAATACTCATAATTAACAGATTTAAAACTATTCAGTATGTCCATTCTGAAAATTATGACATTCTGGGGAATTAATTTATACCTGCCAGGACTTCTTCTTTAGGCTTCTGAAGATATGTTATCTGCAGATTTTGAGTTTGGGATTTTTAATTCCCTTATACGGCTTTGGCGATTGCAAATCGCTAATTCCTTAATCCCAGATTACAAATCTTGGCTAGCTGTTAGGTATGACCAAAAGCATGATGGTTTAAATTATCAGATAAAACACCTTCTTTATCGTTTACAGATAAAATAAGGATTCAATAAATCAGCTTTATTGTAGGCTAAGTCTTCCCCAGAACCCAATTGTTTAATTACAGCTCCCGAAGCAGAGACGATTGCATGACCAGCAGCTATATCCCATTCCATGGTCGGAGCATAACGAGGGTAAACATCCGCCGTTCCTTCAGCAATTAAACACAACTTCAGCGAACTTCCCTTAGCAACCATTTCAACCTCATCCCCATTATCTCGTAAAGATTCGATGAATTGGCGCGTTTCATCATTCATATGCGATCGTGATCCCACAACGCGAATGCCCCTTCTCTCCTGCTCAAATGGTAGTTGCTTGGATGCAGACATCAAATCTTCAAGTTGGGTATTTTCTAAAACATCATCACAACGGAAAGCACCTAAAAGTTCATCAGCAAAATAAAGTTGCTTGTAGACCGGCACATAAATAACACCAGCAACCGCTTTCCCATCTATAACTAATGCAACATTTACCGTAAACTCATCGTTGCGTTTTATAAATTCTTTGGTTCCATCCAATGGATCAACGATCCAACATTCTTTCCAAGCTTTACGCTCTTCGTAAGGTAAGTGTGTCCCCTCTTCACTCAAAACCGGGATATCAAATTGGTCCAAAACCGAAACAATAGCATTGTGTGCTCTTTGGTCTGCAATGGTCAATGGACTATCATCCGATTTCAATTGTATATTAAAATCATCTGACTGGTAGACATCCAATATTTCTTTCCCTGCTTTTATACAAGCCTCAATGGATGCACTTAAAAGCTCTTTTCTATAGTCTTTATTCATCTCTATTCTAATCTAAAATTAATCGGCATGCTGTATGATACTTTCACAGCCTTCCCATCAAGTAAGCCAGGTGTCCATTGGGGCATATTTCTGGCAACTCTCAAAGCCTCCTCATCAAGATAATGATCAACACTCCTTCGAATGTGTTCATTAATAACATTACCATTTTCATCCACAATGAAATCGACAACAACACAACCTGTTATTCCGTTTTCTTGTGCTATCCTTGGGTATTGAACCGAAGATCCAATATATCTTTGTAAATCCGCGTCCCCAGTTTTAAATTGAGGCATCACATCTACAGTTTTAAATACGTTCTTTAGATGCAATTTACCACTATACATCCACACTTCATTTGATTTAACCTGATTGTTTTTATATCGACTTATCGATTGTAACTTACCCGATTTATAATAGTTTGTTACTTGTCCTTCCCAGTGTGGAACGATAAGTGTTCTGGATAAGCCTTCTGTCAGCATGTTCCCATTTTCATCGTAATCCCTGATATGAAATCCAGATCCCCGATTCTCAAATACTCTATAAATAAATCTGTTGGCAGATAAGCCCTTAAACTGAGATTTAATGATAATTACAGAATCATTTTCAAAACTAGCGATCTTATCATTAAAAGATTTTACCCATTTATCTTCAGTTTTTCTATAAGTCGATATTTTAAATCTATTTTCATTCTTTTCTTTTATTGAAATATATCGAATCGCATCTTCCTTACCCAAGGCAGGCTTATTGTTTGCCTTATAGTAAATCGTTGTATCGTTCTGAGAATAGCCTAAATGGTATAGAAAGATAAAACTTATAAAAAGTAAAAATGATCTCATCCTTGCTCAAGTATTATTATGTGAATAAAATTTGGACGAAACTAAATAAATTATTTAACAAAAAGAATGTTTTTAAACGGACTTCCTAATAAAAGTAAATATAGGAAAGTATGGATACACAAACGACCATATAGATGATAGTTAGTGGTAAACCAATCTTAAAGAAATCACCAAATTTATAGGAACCTGGCCCATAAACCATCAGGTTGGTCTGATAACCAATAGGTGTCATGAAGTTGGCAGCTGCTGCAAAGGCAACAATCAATACAAAAGGCTCCGGGTTTAAATGCAGATTTAGTGCCATACTCAATGATATTGGAAAAATGATAGCAACGGCAGCCTTATTGGTCACATAGGCAGCTAAAATTGTTGTTATCAAGTAGATCCCAAAGAGTATCCCAACTCGTCCCAGAGGAATAAAGACAGATATGAGTAGATCAGCAATCAACTCGGCAAGTCCTGATTTGATCATAGCCGTTCCAAAAGCCAGCGAGAGGGCAATAATCATGGCCAGGTTGAAATCGATACTGGCTGCGATATCTTTAGGGTTCGTTATCTTAAGAGCTAAAATCACAATAATCATTACAATTAATGTCATGAAAAGCGGCACAATTTTTAAAGCTGATAAAATCACAGCCAAAATAGTTCCTCCCAATAACAAACCAATCTTATAATTCTCTTGCTTACGATATTCCTTCACCTTAGATATAAAGTAGAAATCCTGAACACGCAGTGTTCTTGCAGTAAAGTCATCTCCACCCAAAAGAAGAAGCACATCACCAGCACGTACTTTAACATCACCTATCTTCCCAGACATACGCTCCCCATTTCTATGAATGGCAATAACAGCCGCATCGTATTTGCCACGGAAATTGGCTTCTTTTACAGTCTTAGATATCAGGGTTGAGTTATGTGAAACCACAATCTCAACCACCTCCAGTTGCTTCTTATGACTCAACATTCCAACCGTAGGCAGGGTCAACCCCTTGTTTGCAAGAATTAAATCGGCAATAGTTTCTGTTGCTCCAGCAAAGAATAAGCGATCCCCTTCTTCCAGGATAAATTCGGAAGAAACAGCGGCTACCTTTCTGTTATTCCTCTTGATTTGAAAGAGGTATAAGCCTTGCAAGTTTCGCAGATTAGCCTCTCCAATAGTTTTCCCATTCAAATCAGAACCCGGACGCACATGTGCTTCAACAATATACTGTCGTGAATTTTCTGAGAATTTATCTAAGGTATCGGCATTATCTGGCAATAGCTTTTTCCCCACAAATAAAAGGTAAGCCGAGCCAATAAACATCATTGGAATACCCACATAGGCGAAGTCAAACATATCCAAAGACTCCAAGCCCGGAATGATATTCTGATCCACAACCATACCATTTACTATCAGGTTGGTCGATGTTCCTATCAGCGTAATACAACCACCTAAAATGGCTGAATATGATAGGGGAATCAATAGTTTTGAGGGTGATATTTTATTTCGTTTACTCCATGAATGAACGTAAGGCATCATGACAGCAACCAAGGGTGTATTATTCAAAAAAGCAGAGAATCCACCTACCAGAAACATCATCCTCGCCATAAACTGTCGGTAGGTTTTTGCCCGTTGAAACACCTTATCAAATAGATTCTCAACAATACCCAAATCTCGAATAATATCACCAATCAAGAGCAGCATTAAAATCACCACGACCTGA
Organism: Ancylomarina sp.; assembly: GCA_048268005.1. Classification (GTDB taxonomy): domain Bacteria; phylum Bacteroidota; class Bacteroidia; order Bacteroidales; family Marinifilaceae; genus Ancylomarina. The sequence goes on along the minus strand of JBLWWJ010000002.1, from coordinate 959,779 downwards.
TCATTGGCAAAGCCACCCATAATTTCAGATGGTGTAAGCACGCCGAATATTCCGAGTGTCACAACACCAATCAGGAAAGTGAAGGCAGGGCCAATCCATTCCTTATAGAAGGACAGAACAATAAAAATTAAAACAATTGATACAACAATAGCATCAAAACTGAGCATATAGTAGAATTTATAATAGTGCTTCTTAAAAGCTTCAAATGAACTAATTAGGCGCAAAATGCGGACTTCACAGCATTACGCAGGTATTTTAAAATACGAATATACGAAAAAACTAAGGTGCAATACCCTATTCTTATGCTTATTTAAGATCAATATAATTAAGCCATTGTATTAGTCATAAGATTACTATAAACACTTAATCAATTCATTACCTGACAATAAGAGAAACAAAATTAAGACTCCTATTTTTTCACACAAAGAGCACCTGGGCAAGAGGGAGGGAATGTTCGTAATGTATCATGTCCCCTGGGATTAAATATAAATAGGGGATTAAAGAGAATAAATGTAATTTTACTGCCCTAAAATTACAATGATGCAAGCTGTAAACAGACCTCATATAAAAAGTAAATTTCAAGACAAAGACATACAAATTCTTAACAAGGAAGTTGTACTGCCACTTGAATCTATTCTTCCCTATTGGAATCCAAAAGAATTCAACGCCTACTGCCAAACAGGCTGTGAGAATTTTTCGAAGAAATGGACCTGTCCACCCCATTGCCCTCCCTTTAAGGAATATGCAGCTGATCACACGCATATAAAATTAATTTTATACAAAACCGATTGTGATCAATTCTCCTTTATAGATTCGGAAGAAAGAGCATTAACAGCTTATAACTTTGCCAAAGATTTATTGCAAAATAATTTGAGAAAGTCTGAAGCCGAATCCGAACGTTTCATTGGGCCCAACTCATGTGAAATCTGCACCATCTGTAAAGCAGTACAAGCCGATGCCTGTCATCTGCCCCACTTGATACGCTACAATTTGGTGGCCTTTGGTTTTAATGTGACTAAAATAATGGAAGACTTATTCCAACATGAACTTGAGTGGGCTAAGGCTGGACAAGTTCCCAATCATGTCAGCTCTGTAGGTGCAATTCTATTTAAGAAATAGAACATCTAGCTTTTTTTGTAAATTGCCTGCCCTAAAAATACTTATATACATGCGATACTTCAGCTATACACTTCTAGCCCTTCTGATTTCAACAATGGGAATGGCTCAAAAAACGTGTTGTAAACAAGCCAATACCCTTAAAACTGTTGTTTATTCTCCCGAATTGATCAGCGATCAACTTTCTCCCAAAGTGAACGAACAATCAGGAATGGTGTGGCACAAGGATTTGTTTTGGGTGATTAACGATAGTGATTGTGCGCCAGAACTGCTGGCTTACAATATGAAAGGAGACCTGAAGAAGAACCTTCACATTAGCAATGCCAGCAATAAGGATTGGGAAGATTTGGCTGAAGATGAAAACTACATTTACATTGGTGATTTTGGCAATAACAGGGGCAAAAGAAAAGATTTACGTGTGCTTCGCGTTTTGAAATCAGATATGGTGACGCAAGCTGAATTAGAAGTTGATTCCATCACATTTGCCTGGGCTGATCAGCAAAATTTTGAAAAGCGAAACATGAAACACAATTTCGATTGTGAGGCCTTTTTTGCCTATGGGGATTCCCTTTACTTCTTCTCAAAAAACTGGGCAAACAAAAAGACTCGCCTATACAGCATGTCGAAAGTTACAGGTGATTACCAGCTAAAACCAATAGCTGAATTCGATGTAGATTTTATGGTTACGGGTGCTGATATTACTGCCGATGGTAAAACTGTAGCCCTTGTGGGGTATAAAAACTACCGCACCTATATGATGCTATTTACAAACATCAAGGGTGAAAATTTCTTTGCTGGCAATGCCCTGCGCTTAGATCTTGAATCTTTAGGAGGTGCACAAACCGAAGGCCTCGTTTTCACTGATAAAAATGAACTCTACATCAACACCGAAGAAACCAAACAACCACAAGCTCTTTATAGAGTGGATTGGAAAAAGATAATCAGTAGTCATTAGTCATTGGGGAAATCTAATTTGTAATCTCAATATAGATCCTCAACTAAATAACTCGACTTCATTTTCATTCTATCGTAATCCGTAATTGACAATTCGTAATTAATTAAACTGAATTCCTACTAGCATTGATATTCCCATAGACCGACCGAACCACCATTTTTTCAAAGACAACTTTGTTAGATGCTTTCTGCCCTAATTTTTGCAAAGCATATTGCTGAATCACCAATAAGGGCAATACAATAGCTTCCCGGTTTTCTATGGATCGTTTTGAGATGGGTTCATCGGCCATTAATTCATCGTAGTCTGTGATTTCAAGTATCATCTTTTTTGATAGTTGGTATTCATCAAACAAGATGCGCCAAAAATCACTATAGGCATCCTTTTTTTCCATATAGGCCGTAAGCTCAAAATAGCATTTAGACAGGGACATCATACTATTTGAAATCAAGGCCTTAAAATAAGGAACCTCTTTATATAAAGCTTTTAAATCCTCTAAGCGATTCTGATCTTTGAGATTTTTCAGAGCTGTGCCAATGCCAAAGTAGCCCGGTATATTCTGTTTCAACAAACTCCAGGAACCCACAAAGGAAATGGCCCTCAAGTCGGTTAATTCCAGTTGCTTCTTTTGCCCTCGCTTTACAGGCCGGCTCCCAATCTTGGCTTTTGAATAATATTTTAAAGGACTGACATTTTCCAAATAAGGGATAAACATTTCATGATGCTTGAGTGCGTCATATTTCTGAAAACTCAATTCACTCAAATCTTCCAGCAAGTGTCTGGATGATTCAGAAATAGTGGCCTCATCATGATAAGTAAAATTATAAAGTCCTGCTGATATCAATTGCTCACAAGAGTATTGAAATTGATCTTTGGTACCGTAAGTACTGGTAATGGTTTGTCCTTGTATGGTCAATTGAATCTCTTCATTTGATATTTTAGCGCCTTGCGAAGCATAGAAACGATGCGTCTTTCCACCTCCGCGAGCTGGTGGTCCTCCCCTACCATCAAAGAAAATGGATTTAATCTGATATTTCTCACACAAGGCAGTCAGGGCTTCTTTGGTTTTGTATATGGACCAGTTCGCCTTTAAATAGCCACCATCCTTGGTACCGTCAGAAAAACCCAGCATCATCGTTTGGTTCTTATTTCTGCGTTTGAGATGTTCAGCATAAGGTTCTGTGTTAAAAATGGTTTCCATGATCTGACTGGCTTCACTCATACCCTTCATGGTTTCAAAAAGTGGAATAATATCAAAATTAATATCGCTAAGATCGTGGGTCGTCCATCTGAATAAGGCAAAGACAAAAAGAATGGAGAAGATATCTTCTGAATTGCTAATGATATACCGGTGACAGCCTTGTTCTCCGTTTGACGATTGAATAGAAGGGAGCTGAATCATATTGGCTATCGTATCAGCCACAAGAGGATCATAGGACAGGTAATCAGACAGTTTAATCTCCTGAGTCAGAAGAACATCAATCAATTGATCTGTTGATAAGTCTTCAAGTGTCTCATTGATTAAACCCTCTTCCTTAAGAATATAAGTGATGACCTGCTTATGTACTGAATGATCCTGTCGGATATCAAGACTGGCAAAGTGCGTTTTAAAAATGCTCACTTTGTCAATGGTATCCTGAAGATCATTTAAATACAAAGCGTTATACTTTTCCTGAATGATCTTTTTAATCTCCAGCAAGGGATCTAATATGGAGCGGTAAGGCAGACAATAATCCGGATTAAACATAGCTGAGTATAACTTATCTCTAAGCGCTTCAATTTTCTCATCAACATGTTTAAAGGTAATTTTACTGCAAAGTCGCTTAACATCTGAGTAATAACATTTCATAAGAGTCATTCTTAACTCATTAGCCACTTGCTTGGTTATCTCACTTGTCACGTAAGGGTTCCCATCTCTATCTCCACCCGGCCAAAAGCCAAGGGAAACAATCTCTGGATTATCAAGGTTCTTCACTTTACACTTCATTCGGCTATAGAGTTCCCCAATAGCCTGATAGTAGACATTTTTGCAAAAATAGATAATATTCTTGGCTTCTTCCAGAGGCGTTGGACTCTCTGTATTAATGAGTGAGGTTAAGCCTAATTGATTCAATAACAGATCAATCTCATTCACGTCATTCTGCAAAACTTGACCTCTTAGCTCACTCATAATATCGAGCACCGCTGGCTGGTAAAACTGAGTGGGATGTGCCGTCAGTACGATTCGCACTTTAAATTCGTCAAGCTTTTGAAGAATGTCATCCCAATTGCTTCCATTTTGAGTTTGACTCATCAAATCAGATAGTCGTAAATCGTCTGAATCTTCACGAATTGCAGGCAGAGCAGCATCTTCAATACTATCAAACAAAACCACCTGCCGTTCAACGTAAGAAATCACACGAAATAAGAAGTCGTTCTTCTCATCTTCCGTTTTAAGATTGGTGTGTGTATCAAAAAAAGAATCGATAATTTCAATGGGGCTTTTAGATGCACTCAAGCTTTCCTCACAATAAGCAGAAAGCAAAGGCAGAAGCTGACCAACATCAACCCCTTGATAAGGCAAATTGAGAAAAAGACTGTTATAAACCAGATATTTCTTCTCTATTAAATTCTCAAACTTTTTTAGACTCGTATTTTCAGTGGCGAATGGGCGTTTCATAAGCAGACGATTGTAGTTGTGATACAATAGTCTTAAAATACAAATTTTAGGGGAAATTCTAGTTCTTTTTAGGTTTCAATAGTTTAGACTTACTTTTCTTTTTAGAAGGAATTTCTATTTTCTTGTCAGCAATTAGACTAAGCTTAGTTATTGTGTAATTAATTGTAGAGTCAATTTTAGTAAGCCTTTCTAGAATAGCTTCATTTTCTGTTTTGTCTCTATTCTCAGTTACAATTACTTGTTTAGGTGCTTCTGGTACAACTCTACTTACTATAGGTGATAAGAAAATAGAAATTATAGCTATCCCTATTGAGATATAAGATATCTTTTTAGCTGTTTGTGAAGACTCCCTAGACTCTTTTAACTCTAGGTAGTCTATATATTTTTGGATGGATTCTCCTTTTATATATGACTTCTCTGAACTAATTTTATCAAGCTCTTTTACATTATGCTCTGCAATTCTGTATGAAGAGTTAGCAGATCCACCTGTTTTACTCATTAAAGCTTTAGATTCTGCCTTTCCGTGATAAAAATTCACATAAAACCAAATTGTATAATTAGTCTTAAATGATATATCTTTCAAATTATCCTCTACACCCAATTCTTTACTTACATCATCAAATGATATACCTTCAGGATTATTAAAGCCAATCTCCAGAGCTTTTATGTAAATGTTGTCTTTCATACTATATAAATTTATTGACTCACTAAGGTACTCAATATTTAACTTTTGATTTTAACTCTTTCTAAAAAATTATAGTAGATAAATATTTCCTCAAGAATAGTCTTTTTCAAAAAATTGAGCTTTCCGAGTCGAGAATTGGGTGACTTTTCAAAATGACAACTCATCCGAAGTGTGAATTCCTTGTCTTTCCAAAAAGTTGAGCTTTTCTAGCATAGAATTCCACGAAAAAGCAAAAAGATGACTTTTTCCATTTAACTATTGATCGCCTTTTCATCTTGTTGGCTTATTTCCATCGGAAATTCATCAACATTTCAAAAAGTCGGCTCATTGCCGTGGGAAATTCCTTGAAAAAACAAAAAGAGAACTCATTCAACTTGAGAATTGCTCGTCCTTTCAAAAAGTGGGTATATTTCTGTTAGAAATTCTACGAAAAACCAAAAAGATGAGCTTTCTGTATCGAGAATTACTCGTCTTTTTGAAAAGTTGGCTTATCGGCATTGCGTATTCCACGAAAAAGCAAAAAGACAGATTTTTCGAGTTGAGAATTGGTCGCTTTTTCAAAAAGTTAACGCATTTCGAGTTTCGAATCACATTTCTTAGGTAAAAATCCATTCGAACTTATTGTATTGGGGCTTTCATCAAAAAAGACTTCCCCATTCCTTTTTTAATCTTAATAAAGCGTTTATTTTTGTGATCCATTTTTATAAGCGTTATTTTGAGTGGTATGGGGTATTCCCTATCGCAAAACAGACCATCTCCGCAAAAACTAAACTTTTAATTTAGTTCGTAAGCAAAACATCATGATGAGAGATAAGTACAAAGAAATATTCGAAGCCGGAACCGATTTACCATTGGTTGAGGACTTCTATACCATACAAGGCGAGGGTTTCCACACGGGTAAGCCAGCTTACTTCATACGTATTGGCGGTTGCGACATAGGTTGCCGTTGGTGCGATTCTAAAATTTCGTGGAACCCAAAGGAGCATCGTTTAATCTCTGTTGAAGAGGTTGTTCGCAAGGCTGTTGAATCACCTGCCAAGTCGGTTGTGGTGACAGGTGGCGAGCCATCCCTATATAATTTGGAGCCTCTGTGTTCTGAATTGAAAAAACACAATATCGAGACTTTCCTTGAAACTTCAGGGGCTTACGAGATCACAGGTGAGTGGGATTGGATTTGCTTATCGCCAAAGGAGAATAAAGCACCAGTACCTAGCTCATACAAAAAGGCCAACGAACTTAAGGTGATCATCTTCGATATTGAGAAGGATTTTGCCATTGCCGAAGAGCATGCCAAATTGGTTGGTGACGACTGTTTGCTTTTCCTTCAATCGGAATGGAGCCAGTATGTGCACAACGTAAAGCCTATTGTGGAGTATGTGAAGAATAACCCAAAGTGGAATATTTCTTTGCAATCGCATAAGTTTATGCGTATTCCTTAAACCGAAAAATAAAGTATGGCCAAATTTGATTCGTTTGAAGCTTACCGAGCTAGTAAATCGCAATGGGAAAAAGAACTCGATCAGTTGAGAACAATTCTTATTTCATTCGATCTTAAAGAATGTATCAAATGGAACGCTCCGGTTTATACTTATCAGGGAAAGAATTTAATTGGATTAGGCGCTTTTAAAAACTATGTGGGTATTTGGTTTTTTCAGGGCGCCTTACTTTCCGATCCTGATCAGGTCCTTTTCAATGCTCAGGAAGATAAAACCAAGGCCATGCGCCAAGTGCGATTCAATTCGCATTCTGAAATTCCTGAAGATTTAATTCGCAACTTTATTGCCGAAACCATCCAGAACCATTTGGATGGGAAGAAAGTTGAGGCTCGCAAAGCCACTCCCCTAGTTCTTCATCCTTTATTGGAGAAAGCTTTTCAGGAAAACCCAAAATTAGAATCTGCTTTCAACTTGATCACACCTTATAAGCAAAAGGAATATTGTATTCATCTGGCAGGCGCCAAAAGAGAAGCCACTCAGTTGAAACGTCTTAAGAAGATAATTCCTCTTATTCTTACTGGCAAAGGCTTGAACGATAAATATCGTTGCTAATTTCATTGTCATTCTTCATTTATTTCCTAATTTTCAGACTGGAACAAATAACTGTTTGAACCTTTCAATCGTGATTTCATTTAACGAGAATATTACGCATTGAAGGATCGGCCTCAGCGACGCAGATGGGGTACCCATAGGCGAAAAAGGTGTTACAAAAAAGAATGCTGTTTGAGCGAGGAACGAGAGAGTTCATTCTTTTTAGTCTTTGAGCCGTAATGGGTCATCGAGCGCTGCAGCCGTTGATTTTTTGCTTACTTTTTTATCAAGAAAAAAGTAAGAGCCCCACGGCTATAGTGAAAACAAAAAATTGAACCTAGAAATAAATAATCGCAAGCGTGAAGAAGACTATCCTTATTCAATATGCCGTTCCCAAAGAAGGACTAAAAGCACTCAGTCAATCTTTTAATCTCATTTACCCTGAGAAGGACTGTTTCACACATGAGGAAATGCTAAAAAACATTCCCAATTGTGAAGCCTTACTTTCCATTTTTAATCAACCTGTGAATGCAGAACTGATTGAAGCAGGAAAAAAGCTTGAGATTATCTCCAATTATGGTGTGGGTTATAATAATATTGATGTGGAAGCTGCAACAAAAAAAGGCATTGCGGTTTGCAATACACCTGAGGCCGTTTGCGAGCCAACAGCAGAGCTTTGCTTATCACTAATACTATCTGCTTGCCGACGCGTCGCTGAATGCAACCACAGGCTTCGTAAAGAATCCGATTTTAAGTGGGGCGTGATGCTTAACTTAGGTCAAACCCTTAGAGGAAAAACGCTAGGTATTATTGGTATGGGTAAAATTGGTAAATCGGTGGCTCAAAAAGCTCAGGCCTTTGGCATGAAGGTGGTTTATAACAATCGCAGGCAACTATCGGCAAATGTGGAGGCAGATCTGAATATTGACTACTTAGGCTTTGAAGATCTTTTGAAAAAAGCTGATTTCGTTTCTCTGCATTGTCCTTTGAATGAATCGACCCATCATTTGATTGGTGAAAAAGAACTTTCGCAAATGAAAGCCTCAGCTTACCTGATTAACACGTCTCGTGGGCCTGTTGTTGATGAGCAAGCACTGGCTGATGCATTGGGAAATGATAGAATTGCCGGTGCCGCCTTGGATGTTTTCGAAGATGAACCAAAGATAACTCCACAGCTTTTAACGCTGAACAATGTAGTTTTGGTTCCACATATTGGCACAGCTTGTATCGAGACCCGAATTGAGATGGCTGAGGAAGCCTCACAGAATATTTTAGATCATTGGGAAAAAGGACGATCTAAGAATCAAGTTAATTAGATGATGAATTGATTTGCTGATGTGTTGATACGATGATTAGATAATATGCACTTCGACAAGCTCAGTGACCGATAACTGAAAACCAATAACTGACTTTAACCTTTACCCTTATCAACTTTATCCTTAAATAATGGCAACAGAAATAGAACGCAAATACCTGATAAAAGAAGAGCTACTCAATTTACCTGCCGAGGGCAATCGAATTGTGCAAGGCTACCTTTGGAGTGAAAAGAGTAAAAGTATGCGTATTCGTATTACGAAAGGCAAAGGCTTTTTAACCATCAAAACGGGTACGAATCCCTTATCGAGACTGGAGTATGAATACGAGATTCCAATAACAGATGCCGAGGAACTTTTAGCTGAGTGTGATAAAAAGATTGAAAAATGCAGATTCATTATTGTCTTTGCAGGAATGAACTGGGAAGTTGATATCTTCGAGGGAGAAAATAAGGGACTGGTAATGGCTGAAATTGAATTGGAATCGGAAGATCAGGTATTTGAAAAGCCAGAATGGCTGGGGAAAGAAGTGACGGATGATAAACGCTATTTGAACGTCAATCTGATCAATCAGCCCATTAGCCTATGGTAGTTTAAGCTTTGCAATATTCTGAGTCGTATCTTCTGCGACAGGCGGGTTTATGGCATCATAAAGGCACTCTTGAATTTGTGTTCTAACATCCATTTTCATCAGCTTGGTATTCCAATCGTCAGGATAAACACGGTTCGATAGAAAAACATAGACCAGGTCGTAATCCGGGTCAACCCAAACCAGGGTTCCAGTAAAACCAGAATGTCCATAACTGTTTAGGGATGCTTTTGTGGTGGTTGGTCCATTGGTATCGGTCTGATCCAAAAAAGGCTTATCAAAACCAATCCCTCTGCGGTTTGTACCATCAGGATAAGCTCGAGAGGTAAATTGTTCAAGCGTTTCAGGATTGAAAAAAGTCACGCCTCCATAACTCCCTTTCTGCAAATACATTTGCATTAATTTCCCTAAATCGGCTGCATTACCAAAAACACCCGCATGACCAGCCACACCACCCAACATGGCTGCTGTTGGATCTTGTACATAGCCTTTAATTAACTGCTTTCTGAAAAAATGATCATCCTGAGTGGGTGCTATTCGCGACAAGCTAAAGCGCTGACGAGGGTGATAACCTAAAGTTCCTGCTCCCAGCTTGCGATAAATATTCTTCTTCACATAGTTTTCCATACTGGTGCTTAAATGCTCTTCAAACATTTTCTTAAGCAAGATGAAACCCAAATCACTGTATTTGTAACCATTGCTTTCACGGTAATCAGTCGCTAAAATACGCTTGTAGATGGAATCACTATACCCCTCTTTCACATACATATTCTTTGCAATCTGAACGGGAAATGCTTTTGAAGCACTCTTATTAAAAAGCCCTTTACGGAATCGGTAATTTTTATTGGCATACAAATAGTTACCCACTTTTACACGATATACTCTCGAAGAATCACGACTGAACAAATCACGACGTAAACGAGCTGTATCTACGGCCTCACGATGAAAGGGCTTCCAGGGCAATAAACGCGCTTCGTGGGCCAAAATTTTTCTTAATACCAAAGTATCTTTATTAGTTCCTTTGGCTGCTGACAAATAATCGCCCAATTTGCCATCAATATCAACCTTTCCCTCATCAACCAGCTGCATTAGAATGGGCAAAGAAGCAGCCACTTTGGTTACTGATGCCAAATCGTACAAATCTGTAGTTTTTACTTTCACATTCTTTTCATAGGTGTGAAAACCATAGGCCCTATTGTAAATTATTCGTCCCTTGTGAGCCACCAGTATTTGACAACCTGGCGTTGCCTTTTGCTCAATGGCATCTTGAACAATTGAATCAATCTTCTTGAATTGTGAGCGATCAAATCCCGTCTGCCCCGGCAAAGCGTAGCCCAATCTGTTTTTTTTTGTATCAACACCAGTACCTTCCGGAATGTCCTTGTTAACCGATACCGGCAAACGACCTTTGGCTCCTATTCCTCCAAAAATAATTTGAGCTGATGCTTTTTGAGTCTCCGCATTATCTTCATAGGAAACAAGTGTTGCCTCAAGTCTATCCAGTTTCTTGTAGAAATCAAGCGCATAAGGACTGGCAAACAAATCAAAAATAACCTTTTTCCTTTTCGAAAGATTACTGACGAATGAAACAGTTTGATCTGTTACACCAAACTTTCTGGAAGCTCTTCGGTTGCTATCATGCTTGCTGACAATAATCAAATTATAGGAATCCAAATTTTTCAAAAGTGTATTGTATTGCTTTTGTGTGGCACTCTTGTCAATCTGATACGAATCGATATTGGTATAACGACTTAAATATTCTTGAAAGTGATTACGTTTTCTGCTTCCCATAGCTACAGAAGCTATACGCAAAGTATCCAAACGTTGCAGAGGTAATAAGTCATTCTTATTACTCACCACTGTCATGGCATTTTCAATGAGCATGTTTCGTAAAATCAGACCTTGTTGCGTATTCAATCCTGACCACAAACGATCAGAAGATATAGGCTTATATTGACTTAGTCCTAACCAATATTTTGTTTTAAGAATCTTAAGACAAGACTGGTTGATATTCTCCTGAGACAATTCACCTCTGGCAATAGCTGCCTTTATTTCCTTGATAGCCTTGGGCACATCTTCCGAAAACAGAAGCACATCGTTACCTGCAATGGCTGCCTTGGCATCTACCTCACCAGGCTTATAAAATTTACGAACACCTTGCATGTTCAAAGCATCGGTGAAAACCAAGCCATTAAAACCCAGCTCCTTTTTCAACAAACCCGTTACGATAGGTCGAGAAAGAGTTGCAGCTTTTGCCTGCTTGTCAAGAGCCGGAACATTTAGGTGAGCAACCATTATGCCGCCAATACCAGCTTCAATGGATTCTTTAAATGGGTGTAATTCCAAATCATCAAGCTCCTCTCTTGAGCGATCAACAACCGGTAAATCGTGGTGAGAATCTTTATCCGTATCCCCATGGCCTGGAAAATGTTTTCCAACGGCTACCACGCCTCCGGATTGCATACCTCTGGCAAAAGCAATTCCTTTTTCTGCCACATTCACTTTTCCTTCTCCATAAGAACGTGAATTGATGACCGGATTCTTCGGGTTACTATTGACATCCAAAACCGGTGCAAAATTGACATGTATACCCATTCGACGACATTCAACAGCCATCTCCTGACCTAACATGAAAAGTAAGTTAGTATCCTGAACAGCTCCCATGGTAATCTGCTGTGGATATTTAAGTGTTTGTTTCAATCGAGCGCCCAGCCCATACTCAGCATCCATACCAATCCATAAAGGCAAATTCGATTTGCGCTGATACAAATTGGTTAAACGAACTTGCTCCTGGGGTGTGCCTTGAAAAAAGATCAAGCCTCCAATTTGATATTTTTCTACCAATTTCAGTATCTTTTTTTCCTCAGCAGAGGTTTTATTGGAATAGGCAGCCACCATAAACAGCTGAGCAATTCGCTGTTCCTGGTTCATTCCAGACATGATAGAATCAGCCCAGGCAGCATCTGCGTCGTAAATTGAACTCAGAGACTGTGAACTCACAAAATCAGACTGTGCGATACTTGACAAACTCATAAAACAGAAAGTAACTATAACTAAATGTTTTAAGTTTGGAATCTTTAAAATCATATTCAAAAAAAGGATTTAATTAGACTTGATATTTCTAATTGTAGAAGTATCTAACAAAAATAGAAATCCCAATTCGAATAAAATAGGAAAAGCCAAGAATAATAACAGAGAAGGGGAAAATAAAAAAAGGGGCTGACGACCCCTTTTTTATTACTTACAACTAAACCATATTTAAAACTCGATCGAATGATACAAGCACTAATATGTATTTTAACATCCTATAGATGTTCGAGCAAAAGTGGAAACTACACCTCTTTTGAACTCTACTCCTGTAAAAGTATTCGATAAGGACATGATATGCAAGTGTCAAGTTTGTCAAGTTTATAACACTGAACATAAATACTACCCCTTCGTTTTCGAACACTCAAAATGCAAGCACATATATACCGAGCCTTACAGACTATATCTGAAAAATACAGCTTGATATTATAATAAATAAAAGCTACATTTTTAAATCTGAAAAAAAGTAGGAAACCAGAAATAACAGAGAAAGTGAAAATAAAAAAAGGGGCTGACGACCCCTTTTTTATTACTTACAACTAAACCATATTTAAAACTCGATCGAATGATACAAGCACTAATATGTATTTTTACATCTTAAAGATGTTCAAGCCAAAAGAGGAAACTACACCTCTTCTGAACTCTACTCTTGTAAAAGTATTCGATAAGGATATGATATGCAAGTGTCAAGTTTGTCAAGTTCATAAAACTGAACATAAACACGTAATGTTCGTTTTCGAATACTCCAAACATAAACATATATATACCAAACCACACAGACTCTTTATAAAAAAAAGAGCTTGGAATTATCGTAAATAAAAGCTACATTTAAGAGTCTCGAAAAAAAAATAAAACTTTTAATTTTAATCAGATATCCTATGAGAATATTCATAATTATTTCCATTTTAATTCTGGGTCAATTCTCTATTTTCGCTCAGAATAAAACTGAAATTAAATCCCTATTAAAAACCAATGGGGACTTGCAATTTGAGCTTCAGCTGGAAAATCAGCCATTCGAGCTGGAAACATTTCACAATTGGATTCAATCTACGAATCACTATGTATCTGGAGAAATTGTTCGAATCAACTCAAAGGAATTTATTTACAAGGGGAAATCACGTATCTATATGAGCAAAAAACCTTCAACTTTTCAAACTGATATTTTATTCACACTTCATATTTCTAAAAGCAATGGAGGAACTCATTACATCATAAAAGATATTCATTACAAATCAATTCCTACCTATGGCAAACAAGGGAGTCCTGTTTTTCACACTTACAGTTCTGATTGGTTTACGCACAAAAAGCTATACAAGAAATCTGGCAAAATAAGAACACTAAATCAAAACCTGATGAATAATTCAACTCAATTTGCAGAAGAATTGATACTCTCTTGTCTGGATTAAAAAAATCATTATAAACGAATAAGGACTGCTCATCTGGCAGTCCTTTTTTTATATCCTAAATTGGAATAACTAATTCCTAGATTGATTTCCTCCCTACGTATCGAATGACAGAAGCTGTACCTTGATGAAACTCGCCTTCAGAAAGTTCTATGTCCAATTCTTCCATCCTTATTGCTTCTAAATCAGAAAAATCATTCAATAAATCCTCCTTTGAGAAAAGCATGCCTATTTGCCCTGGCCCTCCGGATTTCTTGCCCAGCTGCTCTTTTGAGAAACCTTCAAGAATTAAAACACCTCCTGGCTTTAAATATTTCGCGATCAGTTGATGGTAATCCTTTCTTTTATCCTCTGGCACATGTGCATAGATCAATGCAATACAATCAAAGCTACCTCTTTCAAAACTAAAATTCTCAAAGCCTGCAATCTCATATTCAATATCGACCTGATTCCTTCTGGCTAATCCCAGAGCTTTCAATCGCCCCTCTCTACTCAAATCGAAAGCTGAAACCTGCCATGACAGACTTGCTGCGAAAACCGCATTTCGCCCCTCTCCCTCAGCAGGTAAAAGTAGACGACCAACTTTTAATTTAGAGAGTTCCTCCTTAAAAAATGCATTGGGCTCGATGCCATAGACAAAATTTTCATTGGCATAGCGTTCATCCCACATTTCACTTGCTGCTTTCTTCATTTTATTTTCTTAATTGTTGAACAACTTCTATGATTGCTTTTGCCGCCCGATCAATTTCTGATCCAGTACTATACTTCCCTACTGAGAAACGAACCGTCCCCATAGCATAGGCCTGTTCTAAATTCATAGCCGCCAATGTTGCTGACACCGAAATCGAATCGGTATGACAGGCAGCACCAGCTGATGCGGCAACTTGAGGTAAGTTGGACAGAAGCGTGTTGGCTTCGATATCTTTAAAGGACGCACTTAAAGTATTGGGTAAACTGAATTCGTCATTTCCATTAAACTGAACATCATCAAGAACAGACAAAGCTTGTTTTAGTTGTTTGATCAGACCTGTATCATGAGTTATGCTAGCTGTCAAATTCTTCTCGCATACTTCCGCCGCTTCACCCAAACCAACAATTTCCAAAACATTTTCTGTTCCAGCTCTCAGGTTGCTTTCATGATCAGCACCGTGCATTAGCTTTTGCAATTCAATGCCGTCGGCTATATACAAAGCACCGATTCCCTTTGGTCCGTAGAGCTTATGTCCCGCAACCGTTAATAAATCAACACCCAAGTCCTGAATATCAACAGGTATTTTCCCCACAGCCTGAGCACAATCCGAATGTACCGCAATGCCATGCTTTTTAGCTAACGAAGAAATTTCAGAAATAGGCTGAAGCGTTCCAACCTCGTTATTGGCATACATGACTGAAATCAAAATGGTTTCCGGACGGATAGCTACTTCTATATCTGAGAGCTGAACGCGTCCCGTATGGTCAACAGGTAAATAAGTCACTTCAAAACCTTCTGTTTCCAGATATTTACAAACCTCGCTAACCGCAGGATGCTCAATGCTAGTGGTGATGATATGGTTTCCCTTTTTTCTATTGGCGAAAGCATAGCCCTTGAGCGCATAATTATTAGATTCCGTACCACCACTAGTAAAAATCAGTTCAGAAGTCTTACAGTTGAGTAATGAAGCCAATTGTTTACGTCCTTTCTCTACAGCCTTTTTACAGGTTTGTCCATAAACGTGAGAGCTGGATGGGTTTCCAAAATAATCATACAAATAGGGTTTCATGGCATCTGCCACCTCTTTAGCAATAGGTGTAGTGGCATTATAATCCAGATATATCGGTTGCATATTTTATATTTTAATTAAGGCTTATTATTTTTTTGTGACACTGAATTCGGTTCGACGGTTCATAGCCTTTCCTTCTTCAGAACCATTATCACCAATAGGTTTTGTTGAGGCATATCCTTTATAGCTTAAACGAGCTTTTTGAATACCTCTCTCAATTAATGCATCATAAACAGCTTTTGCTCTGTTCTCTGACAATATTTTATTATTCGTTTCAGATCCCGTATTATCGGTATGCCCTGAAATCTCAATACTGATACGATGGTTTAAAACCAAAAACTCTTGAAGACTATTTAACTCACTTTCCGACTCAGGCTTAATTTCCCATGAATCTGTTTCAAAAAAAATGTTTTTTAGAACGACTTCTTTTCCAATTTGAATGGCTTGCAAAGCAATATCTTTTTTCTGAGGCTGGCCATCAGTTCCCTTTTTCATTTGAAGATGATCAGAATAGAACAAATAGCCATCGGCTTCTGCATGAAACAGGTAATCTTTACCCTGAGGTAAACAAACAAGATACTCCCCCCCTTTAGGATCCGATTTTGAATAGGCAATCGTATCACGAGAGTCAATATCCAAAAGAATTAATGATGCTGCCAATGACTTTTTTGTTTCTTCATCAAAAACATGTCCTTTTAGATAGCTAACTTTGGGTGGGTGTAAATCAAGCGGCATTTCAAACTCATAAATATCCCGACCATTAATAGCTACCCTATCGGTTGAAAAATAAGCCTTATCGCCTTTTGCATTGATAATTAAACCAATTTCATCATTGTGGGTATTAATGGGATAAGATAGATTTTTAGGCTCAGACCACTGTCCATCTGCTGATCGATCGATTTGATATAAGTCGTAAGCCCCCATACCAACCAGACCATCAGAAGCAAAGACCAAATAATCGTTACTCGCATGTATAAAAGGTGACATCTCGTTTTCAGAGGTGTTTATTTTTAAATTTTCAGCTTTGGACCAGCGCTGCCTTCCATCTTCTAAAATTTCAAGCAAATTGGATTTCCAAATGTCCATTTTTCCTTTTCCTGATTTGCGATTGCTCACAAAATAAAGGCTTCGCCCATCAGAAGAAATGCTGGGTTGAGCTTCCCATGACCTGGTATTGACATTTGCACCACAATTTATGGGCTCTGACCAGATATCACCTACTTTTTTAGAATAGTAGATATCGCAACGCCCTCGACCATCTTCTCTTCCGCTGGCCGTGAAATACATATAACGTCCGTCTGCTGTAATACTCTGGGCTCCTTCATTCCCTTGGGTATTGATTGTTTCTGATAAGGCTTTAGCATTTGTCCATAAGTCCCCCTCATTCCTAGAATAACAGACATCTTCCTGATAAACTTCTTTATTATTTCTACCTATTTTACCTGTTGGAAGAAGACGCGTAAAAATAAGAGTCTGTTCATCAGCCGTAAGGCTTGGCCAATATTCATCTGCTTTTGTATTGATTGAGTCACTAATGCTATGTGCATTTAAATCTTTTGGATTTTTTAGAGCCTCAATGGCAAACTCACAACATTTTAATTTATGCAAACTGCTGTTTCGATTTCGATCTGATATGTTGTCAATATTCAGGAAATCACGATAAGCATTTAAAGCCTTCTCATATCGCCCCTCTTTTAAATAAGCATTAGCAAGATTAAAAAACGCATTTGGAAAAAAATAGGGATCAATAACGATGGCCTGTTCATACATCGCTATCATCTTTGCATCATCTCCCTTATCACTATATAGATCTGCAGAAAAAAGCAAAGCCTCTATAAAACGATTATCTCGTTCCAGCGCTTTCACAAGAAAAGATAAAGCCTCAGCAGACTGTCTCAGGCGACTGGACACTTGAGCTTTTTTATAGTATTTAATGGCTTTTTTATCATCAGTCGTGTATTTCTTCTGAGCAGAAAGGACAAAACTAAAACTCAAAAGCAGGAGAATTAAAATAATGCGTTGCATAATCTTGTGTTTCAAAATCTAAAACAATAATTACCTGTGACAAACCTCAATATAAGGACAAGTTCGACAAACATCAACATCTTCAACTTGAGTAAATGGCATGTCAGGATTAAAGATTTCTTCCAAAAGATCGGAAAAACCATCTAAAAACTCCTGTTTGTAGGCTAAATAACTTCCAACAGGAACAGCTTTGGCTCTGCCCTCTTTTTGCTCGAGCATACAAGAGAACTTTGGATTAAAAATCGACTTTAAGCCATAAACATTAGGCGATATGGCCAAATCGTCACCATGTTTCATATCATAGAACAAACAATACAACAGGGTTTGAAAAGCTGCCTTGTTTCTCTTTTTATTCTCTGAGTCAAATAGTGATTCAACATCTTTAAATATCAAGTCTGCTGCTCCTGTTTTATAATCAATCACTCGTACGGTATTTTCAACCTGATCGACCCTATCTATGATACCTGCAATATTAACCTGCCTTCCATCCGTTTTTAATGGGATTTGAATCTTATAAGGACCTTCAACAGCAATCATTTTAAACGGAGCGAATTCAGAATCAACCTTCAGAAGTCTATCTATAAACTTCATAATGATATTAAATATCAGGCGATTTCGACCACTAACTTCAACTGTTTTCTCCTTATCTAAGTTGAAATAAAGCTCTTTAAAAGCATCTTCCAGAACTCTAGCCTGCAACACTTTATTTTTTCTTAATCCTTCGAGATCAACCTTACTTATTGTCTTGCCAATATAAGGCTCATACAATTTCTCCATTGCCTGGTGAAACAGATTCCCGAACATAGGTGGATCAATCTCTTCTAAAATGGTATCAGGCTCTTTCATCCCTGCCAAATAACGATAGTAGAACCTTAAACTACAGCCCATATACGAGTTTAAGGCAGATGGAGAAAAACTTCTCTTACCTCCTACACAGTATTCATTAAGCTGTTTCAGTATCCTTTCATTCTTAGCAATACTTATGGGTTTTGCATGGCTGATAACAATATCGTGTGAAGGATGCTTTTCTTCAATTTTAAATGCCGATTCGTATTTTAGTTGGTAAAGGAATCGACTCATCTCACCCGTTCGGATACCATCACTTTGCGTGCTATATAATAGCTTTATTTCCTCAGGACGCTGAATTAAACGGTAAAAGTAATAGGCAAAAATGGCATCCTGATGGTCGATGGTTGGCATACCAAAGCCCTGACGTAAGTGATAAGGGACAAATGAATTGGAAGTTCCTGTTTTAGGCAATTTTCCCTCATTCATAGAGAGAACTATAATCTTCTTAAAATCGAGCAAACGTGTTTCCAATATCCCCATTACTTGTAAACCAGCTATGGGTTCTCCTTCAAAAGGAATGCTCAAGGATTGAATCATCTTATCCAACAGACGGTAGAAAGTATCCAGCTTGATTTCAATTTTATGCTGATCCAATAAACCTGTCAATCGCTTTATCGCTAAAAACAAATGGTAAATATATTCACGCTCAATCTTATCCAATCGACCTTCGTCTTCTTTATCCAGATCTAAATTCTTATAAATAGCCTGTAATAAATCAAGTAGGTATGAAGAAACTTGTTCGACCGACTTTAAGGGTACGAATAGCTTTTCAATTACCGGATCGCCAACAAGCATCTCACGATTAACATGCACCCAATTGCTCTTTATGATTTGCTGAGCCAGACTATCAGCAAGCTCGGGATTAATCGCATTTAAATATTGATGATTGAGAAGTGACAAAACCTGCTTATGATGGAATACGAATCCTGTACCTTGTTTACGCCCCCCTTTTTGCAAATCAATTATAAGCCCCAATAAACTGGCTACGGGTGTATTCTTGGCAGGATATCCCATGGTCACATTCACATGCTCCACATTCTTTGGAATGGAATTTAAGACAGGTAAGAGCAACTCCTCATCGGCTAAAATAACAGCCGTTTCCTCTAAGCTCACATCTTTTTGTTCAGCATATTCCTTCAAATAGCTATGAGCAAATTTAGCTTGTCCAACTTCCGATGATAGAGAAATAAACTCGATGGGCTCTCTTTCAGCAACAATATTCTTAAAGGATATCTGACTCTTTGGCGATGGATAATGTCTTAAATTGTCACGCATAAACAAACCCGCCTCATGATAAGGGTTTTTCACATAGGACTCATCGTAATCCCAATAGAATTCGGCTTGTTCTCTATCCTTTAAACAAGAGAATATATCCTTTTCACATTTATTCAATGCATTGAAACCTGCAAAAATAATCTTCTCATATTTAATGTCTATTTCTTTATTTTCCAATCGATCAACCACCAATCGGCTTGCCATTCCCTCATAAGCCAACTCCTCGTTTTCCAGCTCTTCTCTTAAGTTGGAGTAAATGGTAAACAAAGCTTCCCAAACGGATACAAACTGATGCTGATGTTCGGATAATTTCTCTGGATTGAAGGTGCTCCAAAAAGAGCGAATTGCCTCAATCTGTTCCTCATCCAGATAATCGAAAATATTTTCAATCTCCTTTTCATCAGCCAAATTTTGAAACAAGTGTTTCGCATCTACACGGTACTTATCCAGATCATCAAAATCACCTAAAATCATCTCACCCCAATGATAAAATTCATCGAAAGTTTCATTGCTTTTACAAACAGAGCAATAGATTTTATACAAGCGGCACAAAAGATCCAGATTATCCACAACCTTCAATGGCGACCATTCTTTAATAAGATCATTAATGGTGAGAACCTCGGGTGAAAAAATAGGTTCAGAAACGAGTTCATTCAAATATTTTGAAAAGAATAATCCGGCACGACGGTTCGGAAAAACCAATAAACAATTGGATAATTGATTACCATATCGCGAGTATAATTCCTTTGTAACTTGTTTTAAAAATGATGACATATATGTTGAGAATGTGTATGTATAAATGATGACGCGATAAATCGCGTTTCTACTGTCTTTTATTTCTTTCTACTTTAACCTTTGGAGTCCCTTATTTACTATAGTCGAAAACCCAATCAATTTCTTTGGACTCAGACATCCCATTGGGATTACAGCCGGGCTCACCCTCTGGAATTGCCACGCCTAACTTTCTATAATAGCTCACCCATATTGGATGAAAGGTTCCCGATTTAGCATCCTTAAAAGTCATCGAATTTAACTTGAATATCTCAGATCCATCACCCGAGTGTTTGAACATTTCATAAATCAATTCGGAACAGTAATAGGTCGAATCAGACATCAGGTAGATAGGATCATAGGGTAAACCAATTAAGCTTTTCCCATATAATATCGCTTTTTCAATTCGAAATTGATGCTGTTTTTTTAATCTGGCAACACGCACCTTTGGCATTCGATCCGTATTCAGACTTCTCGTTAAAAAACTATCTAAGGAAGTATATTGTACAGCCTCTCCGATAGCTTCTAAAACCACTAGGCCATCCTTTTCACTTGACACCATGATACCAATATGTGAAAAACTCAATGGTTTTTCTTCTGCAGTCACCTCCTCAATTGCATCAGATAATGAACTTCCATCCAAATCCTGGAAAAGTAAGTCCCCTGTTTGCAATTTGAAGCCTTTATGAGAATTCTGGCATCCGTAAGTAATAAAGCAAATTGAAAAAATAAGTAAAAATAACTTTGGTATTGTACTGGTTGTCATAGGATAGTTATAGTTAAAAACGAATCGCTTTTTTAGCAAGTTCAATCAAAATTAATCAATTAGAATTAGCCATCAAATATTGAAGGATAAACTATCATATAAACTTGAAAATGGAAGTGCTTATCTACTGATAGAAAACGTCTATGAGCTGATTAAAAAAAAAGATGATTTTTTCATCTTTTAATCCTTTATAAACATTCAGATAAAACTCAATTTTAATACATTTGTTAGTGTACAGGCTTTCTTAATTATTTTAATTAATTTAATACTTGTGTTTAAACACAGAAACAGAGCTTTAAATATATAGATACTAAACATTCTAAGTAGAATTGAAGCCGTGACAGTCTGTAAATTGAATCAGAACAAAAAACAAAACTAGACCCAACAACTTAATACTTTTATGGATAAATTCAGTTTTTTAGGTAATAGTGAAATCGAATTCATCGATGACTTATACCAATCCTATAAAAAAGACCCTAACTCGGTTGAAGAATCGTGGCAAAAATTTTTCCAGGGCTTTGACTTTGCTTCTGAAAAATTCCCTAGCAAACCTCAAACAGGTAATTTAAGTTCTCTTCCTGCTGAATCGATGAGCAAGGAATTTAATGTGATTAACTTGATCCAGGCCTTTCGTCAAAGAGGACATTTGTTTACTAAGACCAACCCCGTTCGCGTTCGACGTAAGTACTTCCCTACTCTTGATATTGAAAACTTCGACCTTTCTCAAGCCGATATGGAAACTGTTTTCCAAGCTGGGAATGAACTGGGAATTGGCCCCTCTAAGCTTAAAGATATTCTTGACCACCTTCAGGAAACATATTGTCATTCCGTAGGTGTTGAGTACCTCTATCTGCGTACTCCCGATAAGATCAAGTGGCTTCAGAAGAAAATGGAAACCAGTAAGAATCAACCAAATTTTACTGAAGAACAACGTAAACACATTTATTACCACTTAAAATTGGCGGTAGGTTTTGAAAACTATATCCATAAGAAGTTTGTCGGCCAAAAACGTTTCTCACTTGAAGGTACTGAAACCTTAATTCCTGCTCTTGATGCCCTTATCGAAAAAGGAGCACAATTGGGTGTGGAAGAATTTGTTTTTGGTATGTCGCACCGTGGTAGACTTAATGTTTTGGCTAATATTCTTGAAAAACCTTATGAGAATATTTTCAAAGAATTTGTTGGCGAAGAATTTGAAGATGACATTGCACTTGGTGATGTGAAATATCACTTGGGCTATGGTAATACTGTTAAAACCGATGATGGTAATGAGGTGAAACTTCACTTGACACCTAACCCATCTCATCTGGAAACTGTAGGTGCCGTTGTTGAAGGTATTTCTCGTTCTAAAATTGATAATGACTATAAAGGTGACGAAAATAAACTAGTTCCTATCGTTATTCATGGAGATGCCGCTATAGCCGGTCAGGGTATCGTCTACGAAACAATCCAAATGGCTGAATTAAAAGCCTACAAAACGGGTGGAACAATTCACCTGGTGGTTAATAATCAAATTGGTTTTACAACCAACTACTTAGATGCCCGTTCAAGTACCTATTGTACTGATGTGGCCAAGGTGACCCGATGTCCTGTTTTCCATATTAATGGTGATGATGTTGAAGCCTTAATTTATACGATCGCCCTAGCAATGGAATACCGTCAGGAATTTAAAACGGACGTATTCATCGATATTCTTTCCTACAGGAAATATGGTCATAACGAAGGTGATGAGCCTCGTTTCACCCAACCCTTATTATACAATCAAATTGCTAAGCATAAAAACCCAAGAGATATTTATGGTGATTACCTAATCAGTAAAGGCATCTACAAGCAAGAAAATTTAAAGGAACTCATTACAAAATACAACGATCTTCTAAACGAAAAGTTTGAGGATTCAAAGCAAATTGAAAAACTATATATTCAGCCGTTTTTAGAGGACTATTATAAGGATATTCGTTATTCAACTGAAGACGATTTTGAAACAACTCCGTTTTTCAAGACAGAGAAAAAACAACTTCTTGACTTAGCTGATAAAATCACTCACCTACCTGAAGACATTCAATTTTTCAAAAAAGTTGGTAAGTTAATGACCGATCGTAAAAAGATGGTTAGTGAAGATCGATTGGATTGGGCCATGGGTGAACTATTGGCTTATGCCAGTTTGTTGAACGAAGGACATGGTGTTAGAATAAGTGGACAAGATTCGGAGCGTGGAACCTTCTCACACCGTCATGCATCACTTACTATACATGACTCTGCTCATAAATATTTCCCCCTTAAACATGTCAGCGAAAATCAGGCTCCCTGTCATATTTATAACTCACATTTGAGTGAATATGCAGTTCTTGGTTTCGAGTATGGTTATGCTTTGGCACATCCATCTGGCTTGACTATATGGGAAGCTCAATTTGGTGACTTCCACAATGTCGCCCAAGCTGTTATCGACCAGTACATTAGTTCTGGAGAAGATAAATGGGGGGTTAAAAATGGCTTAGTTCTTTTCTTACCTCACGGTTACGAAGGACAAGGTGCTGAGCATTCAAGTGCCAGAATGGAGCGTTTCCTAACCCTTTGTGCCAATAACAATATGCAGGTTATCAATCCAACAACACCAGCGAACAATTATCATGCGCTTCGTCGTCAGGTTAAACGCGATATTCGAATTCCATTAATTTGCTTTACACCTAAAAGTTTACTTCGACATGCCGATTGTGTTTCTACCATGGACGAATTAGCAAATGGAAGATTCCAGGAAGTTATTGATGATACGAATGTGATTGCTGAAGAAGTCAGTCGTGTGGTATTCTGTTCTGGTAAGGTCTATTACGATTTACTGGCTAAGAAAACTGAGTTAAACGCACAGGATGTAGCTTTAGTTCGTATTGAACAACTTTATCCATTCCCACAGAAACAAGTTGATGCCATTCTGGAGAGATACCCGAAAGCACTTCTTCATCTTTGGGTACAGGAAGAACCAGAAAATATGGGACCATGGCAGTTCATCAACTACAATATTCAGAATATTGAATTGACACCTATTGCTCGTATTGCCAGTGGTAGTACTGCAACCGGACTTGCTAAAATTCATAATATTGGCCAAAACGAAATCATCCGAAAAGTATTCAGAAGATGTGATTGTGATAGAGAATTAAAATATTGCGGTCTTCAATGTGTCGTAGGTAGTTCGAAAGAAGACATCCACCGTCAGCATGAATATTTTCAAGACAAAAAGAGTAAGCTGTTAATGTAAAACAGACAAAAGATATTAGTATCAAGTATCAAGACAGAAACATCTTGATACTCGATACTCTTTACTTGATACTAAATCAATCAAACATGACAATTGAAATAAAAATACCTAGTCCGGGAGAATCCATATCAGAAGTTGAAATTGCCAATTGGTTTGTAGCCGATGGTGATATTGTTGAGAAAGAACAGGAGATTGCAGAAATCGAATCGGATAAAGCCACCCTAACACTTGTTGCTGATGAAGGGGGTAAGATCTCGATTAAGGCAAACGAAGGTGATACAGTAGCTGTAGGATCTGTAGCCTGCACCATTGACACCAGTTTTGTCGGCGAAGCACCATCTTCTAGTCCCAAAGCTGAAGCCAAAGAGGAAGCTCCTAAGCAAGAAGTCAAGACTACTGAAGCTGCGCCTATCCAATCTTCTAATGAATTTAAGGATGTTAAGATTTCTCCTGTAGCTAAAAAGTTGATGGAAGAAAATCAACTATCAGTTGATGATGTGATTGCAGGACTTCAGCGCTTATCAAAGAAAGATATTGAGCAAGTTGTTGAAAATAAAGGACAGGCTCCAGCATCTATGGTTCAGCCTGAACCGGTTGAACGAAATATCGATCGTAAGAAAATGAGTAATCTTCGTAAGAAGTTAAGTGCTCGTTTGGTGTCGGTTAAGAATGAAACAGCCATGCTAACAACCTTTAACGAGGTGGATATGTCAGCTGTGATGCAATTGAGAAAGAAATACCAAAAACAGTTTGTAGAAACCCATGACATTAAATTAGGTTTCATGTCATTCTTCACTAAGGCGGTGAGTATTGCTTTGAAAGCACACCCTGCAGTAAACTCTATGATGGATGGTGATGAGATTATCACACCAAACTATATGGATGTGGCTATGGCTGTTCAAACGCCAAAAGGATTGATGGTTCCCGTAATTAGAGATACACAAAACCTAAGCTTAGCTGATATCGAAAAAGAGTTAATGCGACTAGCCAATAAAGCTCGTTCAGGAAAAATTAGCCTGGATGAGATGACTGGTGGTACTTTCACCATTACCAATGGTGGGGTTTTCGGATCGCTTTTGAGTACGCCTATTATTAACCCGCCTCAGTCAGGTATTTTGGGCATGCACAATATTGTTGAGCGACCTATTGCCGTTAATGGTAAGGTTGAAATTCGCCCTATGATGTATATCGCTCTATCTTACGATCATCGAGTGATTGATGGAAAAGATTCAGTTGGTTTCCTTGTAAAAATTAAGGAATTGATTGAGAACCCTCATCGTATGATTACTATGGGACAAGATCCGGATAGTTTGCTATTAGGAATCTAAAAAGAAATAATACATAAATTATAAGGCCAGAACTCTATTGAGATTCTGGCCTTTATATTATTTCAATTCCCCTTTGAGGTATTTCTTCTTTTCCCTTCGGCTAAATTCCTTCATAATTAGATCATCAGTACAACGCGCTGTATATTTTTGCTTCATTTCAAGAAAAACAATCCCCTTTGAAGTCAGAAACAACGGTTTTAAATAACTATTAAGACTTTTATGCTTCATTTCAGACATGTTAAATAATAGCTTCTTATCAAGATAATAGATCATGAATCTTACTTGATATTTATTCTTCTTATCATACCTCCCTGTTAGGCCAATTTTATCACCAGGATTCACGGTTTGTCCTTCGCATACACAAATACTTCCTGCCTTTAAAGCATTATATCTAGCAAAAGTCCCATCTTTATGCTCAATTAAAATTTCATTTTTAGAACTTTTAAAACTGTAGCTTTGTGTTGTATCCGATTTAATACCATCAATAATTCTTACAACTAAGCCTTTTCTGGAGGCTACAACTGGTACTTCACCCTTCGAATAAAATTGATATGCAGTCCAATTCTTAGGTTCCTTCTCATTAAAATGAGTCCCTAGATTATTCAACCTTTTAACATACACTTCTGTATTTTTCTCAAATGGTAATATATAAGTAAAATCCTTGTCAATTCTAGCATTAGGATTTCCTCTTATGGATCGGTAAGTATAGGAATAATTAATTCCTTTTTGAGAATCCATAGGCTTTAAACAAGCCAATCGCCCCCTCTTTCCTTTAACAACTTTGGCTATTTCACCATCTAAAGAATTCGTTAATTTATTAAACTTTGTAATGACATAAAAACTACCAAATAAGTCCTTTTCATAGTTTATTTCGACACTATTATCTTTGTTTCTTTTGGAAGACAATTTAACTGACTGAGCATTAACAAAGCCATTAATGATTATTACAAAAAACACAGATATAAGAAGCCTCATATTAAGATCAATATTATACGTTAAAAAAGGACACAAATATATAGATATTTAATTAACAATAACCAACTGTTTTGTGAAATTGAATTTCATTTTACTCTAAAATTGATAACTCAATAAAAAATAAAACCTCTTTACTTTGGAACTCAAATTCGATAAATTAGACATTCCATTAGAATTTTCATATCTAAGTTCAAAGCCATATTTTTTAAACTGAGTACCTATACCGAATAAAAGCCCCTGTTCGTATTTTCTGGTCTCATTCAAGGCCAGCCCATAAGTATCTTCTTTATTTTCGCTGATTATAGATTTTTTCACTAGTTTGTTTTTGGTATCAATAGCCACGCCATTCGAGATACCCATATTAAAGAAAACAGACACATTGTTTAGCGTTTGCGTGAATCGAACCATATTATTTAGTTTTAAATAGCGGTACGCCAAAGTTGTCTGATAAAGTGTGTAAAAATCCTCAGATTCTCCTTTTACCTCATAAGATGAAAGTAATAGTTCATTGTAAATCGACCATTTTTTTTGACTCTTGGGTAGAATCAAATTTAAAAATAAGCCAAATGTCAAATCTTGAGATTTTGAATAATCAGAATTTGCAAGATAAGGAATCCCATCACTACTAATATCTAATTGAGTGCTTGAAAGGCCAGCTAAAGTGCCTAGCTTAAAAGAAAATTTTTCAGTTTTATGTGTAAATTTTATATGAGCATGTGTCGTTTCAAAGTAATAATTGAATAATTTCACTAAACTCTTTCTGGAATAAACTGTTTTCTTAAGTTTTGCTTGTATTGATGAGCAATCATTTAAATAAATAGCCAATTGTCCCAGGAATCTGTTATTTTCACTCACGACGTCCCTGTCATCCAGTTTTTTCAGATATTTTTTCCGCTCCAACAAGTTGATACACTCACCTTCTTTTATGTAAAAATAATCTTTCCAGTTGCTATTTTTGTATTGATACAAACTCTTTACCCCTTGAACAATGACCTGCAAAAAACATGTATCTGTTTCAAATTTAAATTTAGGATCACTGTTCAAACTGTTCGTCTTAATAGGACTGGTTTCTATTTTAACAACTGCACCAATATAATTTTCATTATTAACACTAAATGAATTGATCTGAGTGGGCGTATAAACTATATTTTCTCCAGTTAATTTTTCTTTAAAGTTTATCTGTTGTGGATTCCTATCCCAATTACGATAGTCAATAAAACCAGAAATTGTATCTCCAGTCAGAGATATGATATTTCCTTGTAAATAATTCTCTTGTGCAAAAGAATTCAGATAAACACAGATGCCTATAAAAATGAATACAATGGTTTTCAGAAATAGATTTAGTTTCATAATAAATTTCGATTAGATATGTGGTGTTTTTTCGGGTTCTCCTAATATAAACAATATATTAATGCGCACAGCTTAAAACACATACAATCACTTTTAACTTTTCAATCTATTACCGTTAAGTACATTTCAGTCTTAATAAACGGGATTTTTGATAAAATAAAAAAGAACTTACCAGATATTGACGTTTTAGATTTATATAGCCTTATTTATAGTAAAATACTATACTTTATTATATATCTCCAAGAAATTTTAAGATCATTTGCTATCCATTTTTATTTTACTAAATAACTAAACTTGTACATTTCACTCATCCTTTTCAGTTCTAGTACATAAAGTAAAAAAACTCAAACATTTTAATCGTCAACTCCTTACACAAATAAAACATAAAATAGTTATATTTAGAAAGCACAATTCCCCAACTTAATTAAATACATAGTAAAGTGCCTAAACTAACCCTTCTTATGAAAAAGATTATTCTCTTAATTCTAGGCCTGATTGCATTATCAACTGTTGCATTCGGGCAAACAGACTATTACATTATTGACAACACCTATAACTCCGGAGTACGAATTACAGATTACGGAGCTAAAATTAATGCGGAGCTATGTGAAATCGTCAGAGGTCTGGATAGTACAAGTTATAAACCGGATGTTGTTGATGAATATGGTTTCAAAAACGGAAAAGTTTATTGTGCAAAGCTCATTCAGATATCCGGACAAACAAAGCACGTTTTTTTAGAGCGTATCGCTCAGGGTAAAATGACCGTCTACTATTACAGAGGAGATGATCAATCTGTTTTCTATTATGAAAATGAGAAATCAGAAATGATCGAAATTCCAAAGAAATCGACCACAGGCGAGAATTTCTATACCACATTTTTACTGAACAAAACAAGTGATTGTCCTAATATGACCAATAATGTCAAACTTGTAAAATACACGAAGCGGTCTATGGCAAACTTTTTAAAACAATACAATAATTGTGATACGAAGCCGACAGCCCATCAAAAATTTGGACTAATCCTTGGTTAT
Source organism: Ancylomarina sp. (assembly GCA_048268005.1). Classification (GTDB taxonomy): domain Bacteria; phylum Bacteroidota; class Bacteroidia; order Bacteroidales; family Marinifilaceae; genus Ancylomarina. The sequence goes on along the minus strand of JBLWWJ010000002.1, from coordinate 930,568 downwards.
GAATTGGTAAAATCAGACCCCGAATTGGATATAGAATACATCTACAATCACAATATGAGTATGAAATACGATGGAAGCTTATCAATCGGTTTTTTTGCGGATATTCCAATATCTGCAAGTGATTTTTCCTTTTATGGAGAACTCTTATACTCAAAACATGACTTTAGTTACAATATACTGTCAGGTAATGAAACAATCGACTTTACATCTGAGATCACATCTCTGAAATTACCTTTTCTTCTTAAATATGCCTCCCCATCAAATAAAATCAGACCCTTTGGAACACTGGGAGGTATACTGACAAATAATTTCAGAAATAACAACACCATACATAAAGTTGATTTAATAGATCAAAGCAATACGGTCCATATAAAAACACCTATAAACAAAACACTATTGGGTTATTCCATTGGGGCGGGTTTTGAGTTTAAACTGACATACAAAAGGTCATTATTTTTAAATTTCCGATACAATAAATCATTTGGTCTATCCGATTCTAATATCAAATACACGTCCTTAAATTTTAGTACCGGAATCAATTTCTAAAAAAAATAGAAATCTTATTTTCGAAGCAAGTCCTTTAATAGAATTAGGTAAAACTAATAATTGAAGGACTTACTTTTTGTAGGACAACTGTAGAAAATCAAGAAGAATACTCCTAAAACCTTTTATTTTCAGCTTATCAGAATAAATCGTAAATTGGTAATACGCTTACTATTACTCATTTAAATATATTCCAATGATTAAAAAGTGTACACTTTTATTCGTTTTACTTCTCTTCGGCTTGGGTATAAAGGCTCAAACAATTGTAACCGACAGACCAGATCAAACTGAATCATCCACAACCATTCCGCTAAAAAGTTTACAGATTGAGAGTGGCGTCCTATTTGGCAATTATGAAGATGGATTAATCAAACAAACTCTAATCCCCTCAACATTATTAAGATATGGGCTTACAAAAAGTATAGAGCTTCGATTTGTTCAACAATTCGAAAACATTAAAAATGACGTGACTTCACAAAGTGATTTTGGCGTAAGCGATCTGGAAATTGGTGCCAAAATTCAAGTCTTAAAAAAGAAAGATGTTAACACCGAAATTGCTTTTCTGTCTCACTTGATTTTACCCACGGGATCAAAAGCTTTAACAAATGACAAATTAGGTACAGTAAACAAACTTGCCATATCTCACAAAATTAATGACAAACTGGGTTTAGGCTACAATCTTGGCTACGATAATATGGGGCAAGACAGCGGTGATTTAACCTACTCTCTTGCTTTGGGAGTTGGTTTAAGCAAGAAATTCGGAACCTATCTCGAGATCTACGGTGAATATGCCGAATTCTCCGATTGGGGGACTAACTTCGATTCAGGTTTAACTTATCTGCTTAAAGACAATTTTCAACTAGATGTTTCATTTGGCCTGGGATTAAATCACGAGATGCATTACTTCTCACTTGGTTTTAGTTGGAATATAAATAAGATGTAATCCAATATCAAAAATACCCGCAAAACAGATTCCCTCATACTTGCAGTTAACTGCAAGTATGAGGGCTTTCTTTTGAGCTAAAAAAAATCCTGTCCTCAGTCCTCTCCCTTTACAGAATAAAAGCTATTTTTAGCTTCTCTAAAAAGCTAATCATTTAAACACAACGGACATGAACAAACGAGGATTTGCCAGTGATAATTTTTCAGGTGTTTTACCAGAGGTAATGGAAGCCATTCAAAAGGTTAACCATGGTCATTCTATGGCCTATGGCGGTGATCAATACACAGCATCTGCCACCGAAAAATTCAAGCACTTGTTTGGTGATGACATCGATGTTTATTTTGTTTTTAATGGTACAGGAGCTAATGTGATTGGTTTATCAACCTTAACTCAGTCCTGGAATTCGGTTATTTGTCCATCAACAGCTCACATACAGGTTGACGAGTGTGGTGCTCCTGATAAATTTACAGGTTGCAAGTTTATTCCTATCGAAGTTACGGATGGTAAATTAACACCAGAATTAATAAAAACCCAACTTCACGGTTTTGGTTTTGAACACCATTCGCAACCTAAAGTTATCTCAATCACACAATGTACTGAGTTGGGTACCGTTTACTCACCCGAGGAAGTTAAGGCAATTTGCGATTTGGCACATGAGCACGATATGTATGTGCACATGGATGGCGCCCGATTGGCTAATGCGGTAGCAAGCTTAGATGTAGATGTGAAAGAGATCACCAATAAAGCCGGTGTGGATGTTTTAAGTTTCGGTGGAACAAAAAATGGGATGATGCTGGGTGAAGCGGTTATCTTCTTCAATCCGGAACTTTCAAAAAATACCAAATACGTTCGTAAGCAGAGTATGCAGCTTTGTTCAAAAATGAAATACATTGCCTGTCAGTTCGAAGCATTATTGACAGATGATCTTTGGTTAAAAACGGCTCGTCATGCCAATAAAATGGCAGAACTTTTGGAATCGGAAGTTCGAAATATTGAAGCGATTAAAATCACTCAGGAAGTTAAAACCAATGGTATATGGGCTATCATTCCTAAGGACAAAATTGAAAAGCTTCAAGAAGAATATTTCTTTTGGGTTTGGGATGAGCACGCTGGCGAAGTCAGATGGTTATGCTCTTTCGATACGACAGAAGAAGATATAAGAGGCTTTGTTGCTTTATTGAAAGAACAACTTAGCTAATCACAATTATTAATTGCAAATCACAAATTGCTAAATGGCTATTCTACACGAAAATTACGCTTTAAAACCTTATAATACTTTTGGCATTGAGGCCAAAGCCGACTACTTTTTCCAGTTCGACACAGTTGATGAAATTCAATCTTTTTTGAATGACAATACACTTGAGAATATCGACTATCTCATTCTGGGTGGTGGATCGAACTTGCTTTTCACAGATGACTACCAGGGTTTGATTCTGCATCCCAATATCAAAGGCATTGAGATTGTTGAAGAAAATGATGATTCTATTCTTGTGAAAGCTGGTGCCAATGAAGATTGGGATGAGTTTGTAGCCTGGGCTGTAAACAATGAGTACGGTGGCATTGAGAATCTATCCAATATTCCCGGTGTCGTTGGTGCAGTACCTGTTCAAAACATTGGAGCCTACGGCGTTGAGGCTTGTCAGGTTGTTGAAAAGCTTGATGCCATTTCAATAGAAAGTAAAAAACAAGTTGAATTTCAGAATTTCCATTGTGAGTTCGACTATCGTGACTCAGTTTTTAAAAAGGAGTATAAGAATCTTTTTGTTATCACTCACGTTTATTTTAGATTGAGTAAAAAGCCAGAATTCAACCTGGAATATGGCGCTATTAGTAAAGAACTTGAAAACTACGATGAAGTCAATCTAAAAAACATCCGCGAGGTCATCATCAAGATTAGAGAATCGAAGCTACCCGATCCTGAAGTAATTGGTAATGCAGGTTCCTTCTTTAAGAATCCAATTGTTGAAACACGATTTGCAGAGAAACTATTAGCTAAATTTCCTGACTGTCCAAATTACGAGGTAGACGACACAAATACCAAACTGGCTGCCGGTTGGTTAATTGAACAATGTGGCTGGAAAGGCAAACAAGTAGGTCAAGCAGGTGTGCATAAAGATCAGGCTCTCGTTCTTGTCAACCTGGGCAATGCAAAGGGCTATGAGGTACTTCAACTAGCCAACGATATAAAGAAATCAGTTCTACTAAAATATGGGGTTAAATTAGAAATGGAAGTTAATGCCATTTAAGTTGCCCCATGATATAACAAGAAAAGAGTGATTATTACTAATCACTCTTTTTTTTATAGCTCCTTATGATCTTTCGATTGCCCTTAGACGAACTTCGCTATTCTCAACCCTTTTCGACTTTTGGGCATTTTGACTCTTTAGACTTTTAATATCTTATTTAAAAATACGTTGTAGATTCAATGCACGTTGGTATTTAGCTGCATTCTTGTTGTGTTCTCTAAGGCTACGGGCAAAAACATGGTAACCATTAAATTTAGGACTCGCACAGAAATAATAATATTTGTGATTTTCACAATTTAAAACAGCATTTAAACCTGAAATTGAAGCCTGACGTATAGGCCCTGGCGGTAAACCTGCATATTTATAGGTATTATAAGGTGATTTGATAGCCTTATGCTTATTTAATACACGACGCATGGTAAAATCGCCCCAGGCGAATTTAAGTGTTGGATCCGCATCAAGCTTTATCCCTCGTTTTAATCGATTCACATAAACACCAGCAACACGAGCTTTCTCATCATTTTTTATGGTTTCCTCATCAACAATTGACGCAAGTGTACTTACTTCAATAGGCGTCATATTCAGCTTGGCAGCCTTTTTCATCCTATCAACATTCCAGAATTTCACATACTCTTTGTACATACGATCAGTAAATGACTTAGGAGACATATTCCAGTATACCTGATAAGAGTTAGGAATAAAAAGTCCGATAGCTGTTTCTGGTTTAAAGCCATAAGGCTTTACGTTCGCCTCATCCTTCAAAAAATTCAAGATACTTAAAGAATCAGCCTCAATTTGACGACCAATTTTACCGGCGAACTCTTCAAGAGTACGGGTATTGTTGAAAGTTAAATTAATAGGCGTTTGATTTCCTGATCGTAATATATTAACCAAGTCATTATTATTAATACCATCTTCGATGCGATATCGACCCGATTTAATAGACTTCCCATATTGCTTCTTATTCATCACCCACTCCAATGAAGATAGATTAACAACACCCTTGCTTTCCTCAAAAATATGAAGAACGGATTGCATATCTGCCCCAGATGGAATGTGAATAAACAATTCCTTTTTCTCACCCAAATCGATATTAGATGAAAAGATATTACGGTAATATTTCAATAAAACTGTTCCTACAACAACAAATAAAATAAAAATTGCAATCAGTGCATATTTCAATTTTTTCGATTGAAGTTTCTCTAGTCTAAATAGATTGATCATATTTCTTAGGTTTCGGGTCGTACGCTTCCCCACAAATTTATACAAATAATTAAGTTTATCAATAAAACACACATCCTGGCAGATAGATTTTAATCAGAAATAAAGACAAACTATAGGTCTAAGTTTTCAAATAAATTATCTTTGGTAATCGAATAAAAACGACAACTAAAAAAACACTTAATATGAAAATCAACTCAAATTTTGATAGTGGTAATATCAAGGTCATAGATTGCTCCACTCCTTCAAATATTCAACTGGAAATCAATAAAGACACCAATTCTGATTTCTTTCAGTGGTTCCACTTTCGTTTACAAGGCGCCCAGAATCAAGCTTGTAAAATGCGTATCATGAATGCTTCTGAAGCATCGTATCCTGAGGGATATAATGGTTATTCTGCAGCAGCTTCATACGATAAGGAAACCTGGTTTAGAGTACCGAGCTCATACGATGGAAAAGAATTAGTGATTGAACACACACCTGAGTTCAACTCCGTATTTTACGCTTATTTTGCTCCATATAGCTACGAACAGCACCTTAATCTGGTTCACAATGCGCAGCTTTCACCTGAGTGTGAATTGGTTTCCATAGGTGAAACCGTACAAGGGCGTGATATCGATATGCTGATTGCTGGTGAACCATCACCTGAAAAGAAAAAGATTTGGGTGATTGCACGCCAACATCCAGGTGAGTCTATGGCGGAATGGTTTATGGAAGGCTTTATTGGTAAGCTACTTGACGAGGATGATGCGGTTTCAAGAACTCTATTGAGCAAGGCGGTCTTCTATATTGTTCCAAATATTAATGTTGATGGTAGCATTTTGGGGAACTTAAGATCGAATGCTGCTGGTGCCAACCTAAATCGTGAGTGGGCTGAACCTAGTTTGGACTATAGTCCAGAAGTTTATCATATTCGTAATATGATGGATAAAGTTGGTTGTGATTTGAATATCGATATTCATGGTGATGAAGACTTACCTTACAACTTCATTTCAAGTATCGAAGGTATCCCTTCTTATGATGAGAGATTAAAAAATCTTTTAGAAAAATTCACTGAATCGTGGAAGGCTTCATGCCCTGATTTTCAAGACACTCATGGCTACCCAAAGAACGAACCTGGCAAGGCTAATCTAGCAATCTGCTCAAAACATATTGGAGAACGATATAAATGTTTATCTTTGACCGTTGAAATGCCATTTAAGGACAATAATGATCTTCCAGACCCTGAATTTGGATGGTCTCCGGAAAGAAGTATTTTATTCGGAGAATCAATCTTACACCCAGTTTTACAGGTGGTTGATCAATTAAGATAATAAAGACATATACACTCTGTATATTACTCAGAAAATGCCACATCTATGCTTCCTTGATGTGGCATTTTCGCTTTTAGGATACCTATTCATCAGTAACAATACTATCAATTTATCCTATTGAATCTCTAAGCAGGAGAAATATTTTTAATAAAGATATGCTTCATTTCATCCTCATCCGTATCCAGAAAATCCAGATCTAATTCGTCAAACTCATCTTCTTCAATATCATTATCTACTTCATGGCGTATCTTCTTATAACCACATCTTGAAAAAAATGCGTTGAGTCTTTCTTGTGCTTTATCGTAATTTCTATCGTCGGTGATGCCTTCAAAACCCATAGGAAAACTTTTAAGAGCCACATAAGCACAGGTCGACTTGAAATAGATGCCCAAACTATTTAAAACATACTTGCCATAACCTTTTCCGCAGTATTTTTCTTTCAGCTCTAATTGCTTAACCAGCAAAACATTTCGATTAAAGCTATCCCCTACCAAGTCAACGATATGATCATCTATCTTTTCATAGCTATCATTTAGTATGGCTGTACCCACTTCAAAAGATGAAGGTGTTTTATCAAAGGCTTCCTTCAGTGTACAATAACCTGCTTCAAAATTTAAATCATACATCTCTAAACAGATCGTACCGATCTCAACTTCGTCTAAATCGTAATTATCAAAATCCTCATCTGATTTGATTAATATCCGACCTGAATAAGCAATCATATTGGGATGTGAAGCATAATCGACATCAAGCAAATGCGAAAAACTGTATTCGATTCTAACATTTTCATTCATATATTCAATCTGTTTGATTCAAATGCAAAGGAAATTAAAAACCCTTAGAATATTCTAAAACTTAACACTTCTTAAGTCCCTATATATGGTCTTTTCGTTTTCTATACTAATCACTCACAGGAAGACAGTTTAGCTTGTTTGGACTAAACTTATACCAGATCAAAAGCTGTTTTTAAAATATATTTTGCTAATATTAAGGTATTAAGCTCGACTTGAAAAGCCTGGAGTGTATCTCACTCACCCCTTCCTTAGTAGAATCGTTTACAACCTAAACAATTTGAAAACCCAATAATATGAGCAGCAAAATTTACAGTATCATCAGAGGAACGGGAAAGTATATTCCATCTACAAAAGTGAAGAATGAGGATTTTCTCACCCATGAATTTTATGACACTTATGGTAAAAAGAGTGAGAAATCGAATCAGGAAATAACCGAAAAGTTTGAAGATATAACCACCATTGCTGAGAGACGACATGTTACGAAAGACCTCGTTACATCAGATATTGCTTTTTTTGCTGCAGAAGATGCCATAATAAGTTCAAATGTAAATAAGGAAGAGCTGGATTATATTATTGTAGCTCACAACTTCGGTGATGTGAAACATGATAATAGAAAGTCAGATCTTGTTCCCAGCTTAGCTGCACGGGTCAAATATAAGCTAGGAATTCAAAACCCCAACTGCATTGCTTACGATTTGCCATTCGGATGTCCGGGTTGGTTACAAGCCACAATTCAGGCTGATTACTTCATCAAATCTGGCGATGCTAAACAAATATTAGTTATAGGTGCCGATGTTTTATCTCGTATTTCAGACCCATACGACAGAGACAGTATGCTTTATGCTGATGGTGCTGGTGCTGTAATTCTTGAAGGAAAAGAAAGTGATACACCTATAGGTATATTAGCCCATACGACTCGATCGGATACCTACCAATTTTCAGAAATGCTGTATATGGATACATCTTTTAATCCCGATAGCGAGTTCAAGGATGCCCTATTTCTGAAAATGAATGGTCGAAGATTATACCAGTATGCTCTAACAACAGTACCACAAGCCATAGAATCCTGTCTACTAAAGAGTAAGACGCCGCTCAGTGAAATAAAAAAGATATTGATTCATCAAGCCAATGGAAAAATGGACGATGCTATATTAAAAAGGTTATATAAGCTATATGACATTGATGAATTACCAGAAGGTATTATGCCAATGACCATATCTTGGTTAGGAAATTCTTCAGTGGCAACTGTTCCTACTCTACTGGATCTTATTTTGAAGGATGAACTGAAACCTCACAAAATAAATAAGGGTGACAGCATTGTCTTTGCATCGGTAGGTGCAGGCATGAATATCAATGCGATGGTTTATAAAATGTAATTCGTTTTATTATCAAAATATAATGGCGGCTTATTTCCTTAATCAGGTCATAAGCCGCCATTTTTATTTATAAGTCTTTTAAAATCTCAATCTAGCCATTCTCACAAATCATTTCCAATCGTTTTCGGTCTGATATTTCAATGGTTTTTCCATCCACGATAATTAACTTATCATCCTTAAACTCTTTTATCACCCGTGACAGGCTCTCAACAGACATCACTGTCAGTTCTGCCAAATCTTTTCTTGATAAAGCGAGGTTAAAGCGAGGACTCTTATATATTCTATTGGATAGACAAAGTAGTATTTCTGCTAACCTTCCACTAGATTGTTTTTGAGTTAAACAAAACAAACGACTGTAGGATCGAATGGTATTCTCGTTTAAACGAGCAATCATTTTTGCAGAAAAGCGAGAGTTGTGTTCCAGCAAATTACTTAAGGCCTTCATCTCGAACAGACAAACCGTTGTTTCCTCATAAGCAACAGCCGTATAATGGAAGATATTTTTCCCGAATAAAGATTGTAATCCTATCAAATAACCTTCCTTTTCAATGGTTAGAATAATGTTCTTACCATTATTACCTTCTATATACAATTTCACAAACCCACTCCTAATATAGATCACATGTGAGGCTAACATGCCTTGCTTGCAAATGACTTCTCCCTTTTTGAATGTAACTTCCAGGCGACCTTCTTCAATCAATTCCAACTGAGAATCATTTAATTCCTTGAAACATTCTGATTTCGTTAAGCAATTCTTGCAAGTGATTGTTTTTTCGGGGATAGTCATAATATTTCGGGTTAAAGGTTTTAAATCTAGGGATCTAAATATATACAAATCTATCAAGATAAAACATGTTTAATGTCAATTTTTAATATGTAATAGATCAAGTTTTCACACCAAGCTCATCAAATTATTTATTGCATATCCCAAAAATGGACTTGAGCTATTCCACTGCAAATCACAAGTATATCTTCCAATAAAGCTCTAATATTACATTAAAGAAATTAATCGTTATTCATAGATCGATTTCTTAAACACATTTTTTAATAACAACTAACCCAAAACCTCAAAACATATGAAGACATTAAAAATCCTTCTATCCATCACTCTCGTTTCTTTTATATGGGGATGTAGTATGAAGAGTATTCCTGAAGAAAAAGTTTATGAAAATGTGGATGAAATGATAACAGAAGCAAGATCCTTAACCGCGGATTTAAGCATTGAAGAATTTCATACACTAATGAATAGCGACTCTGCTTATATTCTCATCGATGTTCGCTTACCTGAAGAGCACAAGAAAGGCTTTATTCCTGGTTCAGTATCAATCCCACGTGGGGTTATTGAGTTTCGCATTGCCAGTGAAAAAGTCTGGGATGAAGAAGGCATGTATGTTCCTGAGAAAAACGAATTACTTGTCTTGTATTGTAAGAAATCGAAACGAGGAGCACTTGCTGCGTTGGCCCTTAAACAACTTGGTTACACCAATGTAAAGAATATGACAGGTGGCTGGACTGACTGGAAAGTAAAGTATCCAGAATTGAAAGAAGATAAAATTGAAGCTGGTGCCGAAATAAGCGCAGCTGCTGAAGAAGAAGATTCCGGAGGGTGTTAGTCCTTCCAACTCGCTAATAAAACCTAATAATTATAAAACCTAAATCCTTTTACAATGAAAAAATTCACGAAATTTCTAGTCCTTTTGGCTTTATTGCCAATGTTATTCCTTTCGTCTTGTAAAGATGATAATGACGCTACTGGCGTTGACAACCCTGCCTTTGAAACCCTACAAAGCTACCTTGTAGATAATCAAATGGACCTAAACCAGATTATCTCAACTACTGAGAATGGTAAGTTTGCTACAAAAACCATTGAAGGTAAATATATTATTGATATCCGAAGCAAGGCCGATTTCGATGCCAAGCATTTAGATGGTGCTGTTAATTCAACATTAGGTAACATATTAGAAGCTGCAAAACTAGCGGATAAACCAATTCTTATCGTTTGCAAAACCGGTCAAACAGCAGGTCGAGCTGTCGTAGCTCTTCGTTTAAGTGGTTATCCAAAGGCAGCCTTACTTAAGTGGGGTATGAGTGGTCAGGATGTTTCCGGACCTTGGGATAGTAATATCGGAGACGCAGCACTTGGTCATGCCAACTGGACTGACGACGCTCCTGTTAACCCTTCTACATTCCCAGCTCCTGTATTGTACACAACAAAAACCGAAGGTGCTGAGATTCTAAAAGAAAGAGTACAAGCCATGCTTGATAATACAGCTTGGTCAGTTGCGAATTCAGCTGTATTAGCTAGTCCTGAAAATTATCAGATTAACAATTATTTCTCAGAAACAGATTGGAATGGTTTTGGTCACTTTAAAGGTGCTTACCGTTTAAACCCTTTAACTCTTAACGGAAGTCAGGTTTTCAACCTTAATCCAGCTGAAGAAATTGTGACTTACTGTTACACGGGGCAAACATCAAGTATTATTACGGCTTACTTACACGTATTGGGCTATGATAAGGCTAAGAGTTTATTATTTGGTATGAATGGTTTAAATAACTCGCATACTCAATGGACTGAGAATACGAATATTACAGTAAACCGTTGGGTAATTGGTGCTCATTAAAATCCAAATTTACTTAGGAGTGCATATCACTCCTAAGTCTTTTTACCTATTAGCAAAGCTTTTTCTTTTCAAATTAGGCATCCTTGCTAAAACCTAAACCAAACAAAAAAAATCAACATGAAAAATATTCTACTAGCTCTAATGGTTATCCTTATGGTACCTGTTGTAGCAAACGCACAAGGTTGCGACGAACCTTCAGGAGAAGGTGTTAATGTATTTGGATTCTTCCAACCTAAATTCGAGTACAACCAAAATGAAGGCATTGATGATAGCAATACATTTAATTTTAATAGAGCCCGAATAGGTGCTATGGGTAGTATCCCTTACGATTTCAGCTACTATATGGTGCTTGAAACCAGCCCTTCAAAGAATGATGGCACACCTTATCTACTTGATGCTTTTGTAACTTATTCACGTTACGACTTCGCAAGAATCTCTTTTGGTTCATTCAAATCTCCAATTTCTATGGAATTGAATACGCCATGTCATAAACTTCATACGATTAATCGTTCCAGAGTTGTGGAGCAATTAGCGACGCCTGATCGCGATCGTGGTTTTATGGTTTTAGGTGGTGCAGACACAACCCTATTCCAATATAGTCTTGCTATTACAAACGGTACAGGCTTATTCCAAAACGATGATAATAAAAGAAAAGATTATGCGGCTCGCCTGGTTGCTAACCCACATAAGAATTTAAAGATTGGTGCCAGCTACAAGTTTGGTAAAGCAACAGCTGCCGTTGACGGTATGCCTGAAGATGAAAGAACTCGATACGGGGCTGATCTTCAATACAAGCAAGGTGCTTTCATGTTACAAGCTGAATACTTGTATGCTAAGGATGTTGGATCTTACACCACTGGTGGTGGTTGCGGTGAGCCGATTGAAGTACATCAAGGTGATATCAAGAGAGATGGTATGTTCGTAATGGGTATGTACAAATTCCAAAACAACCTACAACCTGTTGTTAAATTCGAATACTTCGATTCAAATAAAGATGTTGGTGGTAACACGGAGTACTGTACAACTTATGGTCTAAACTACTTCTTTAACGATTGGACTAAAGTTCAGGCTAACTATGTATACAGAGCCGAAAAAGAAAAGGAAATTGATAACGATATTTTCATGTTGCAAGTGACGGTTAAGTTTTAAAATTAGGATGCTTGGGAGTCGAAAGACTCCCTTTGCTTATCCTTCATTAATCAAATTAAAAATAGAGTGTTACAAAACGAGTATGAGAACAAAGTTTCACACACATGGAGATGATTACTCATACGAGTTCCATATGCCATAAATATAAAATTATAAACATATGAAAAAATTGATATTGATCGTTTTTGTTTGCTTCCTGGGGATGCAAATGACTTTCGCACAGGATATCATTTCTGTAAAAGAATTCTTGAAAATTAAAAAAGATCCTAATGTTGTTCTTGTGAGCGCAAGAAAACCGGCCGATTATAAAAAGGTTCATATTGCAGGAGCTATAAACATCAATCACAAAGACTTATACAAAGCGACACCTAAAAGCACCCTTAAATCAAGTGCCGAAATCGCAAAGATTCTTGGTGAAAAAGGACTTAGCAACACCAATACCATCGTTCTTTACGATAACGGTTCCGGAAAATATTCAGGTCGTCTATATTGGATCTTAAAATATTTAGGTGCCAAAGATGTTAAATTATTAGATGGTCATATGAAAGCCTGGAGAATGGCTCGTAAACCTGTTACCAAGAATCCTGCCAACCGAAAAGCAACAACATTTGCTGTAAACCTTAATAAGGAAGCAATTGCTAACATCGCTCAGGTAAAAAAAGCATCTACCAATGCGGCCTCTATTATTGTTGACGTTCGTTCAGCGGATGAATTCAAGGGTATTAAGGAATCAAAATTACCAAAAGGTCATATTCCTTCAGCCATCAACCTGGAGTTTAAAAAGGTTCTGACATCCAAAGGAAAACTAAAGTCAAAAGAGGAATTGCAAGCTCTTTTCAATGCTGCAGGAGTCTCAAAAGATAAAGAAGTGATTCTATACTGCGAATCAAGTGTACGTGCAGGTATCGTTTATTTAGCCTTAACCACCGCTTTAGATTACCCCAATGTAAAAGTTTATGATGGTGCTTTGTTCGAATGGACGGCAAGTGAAATTGTAAAAAAATAGACCCTAAGTTTTCATAAATCTGCTCTCCTCTGGTCTTTCTCAGAGGGGAACAGATTGAATTAAAAATATCGATCTGATGAGCAAGTCAAGAAGAGATTTTATAAAGATATCCGCATTGGGATTCGGAGGCTTGGTTTTAGCAAATCCAATTCTGAATACCATGATTGGGCAAGTGCAAGCAGGCGAGCCCATGGATGCCTCCAACATAAAACCTGTACCGACCTATTGTGAAGTGTGTTTCTGGAAATGTGCGGGTTGGGTGCATACCGACGAAAAAGGTAAACTGTGGAAGATAGAAGGTAACGAAGATGATCCTCATTGTAAAGGACGTTTCTGTCCGAGAGGTACAGGTGGTCTTGGCATGTACAATGATGAAGACCGATTGAAATCGCCATTGATGCGTGTTGAAGTTGATGGCAAACAAACCTTCAAAGAAGTCAGTTGGGATAAAGCATTCCGATTTATTGCTGACAAAATGAACCAGATTTCCGAAGAACATGGGCCTGAGAGTATGGCGCTATTCAAACATGGTTCTGGTGGTGCACACTTCGGAAGATTATTCAAAGCCTTTGGTTCAAGAAATATTACAGCTCCCTCCTATGCCCAATGTCGTGGACCAAGAGAAGTTGGTTTTCACGCGACCTTTGGTGCCAACATTAACTCGCCTGAGCCAGTCGACTTGGAAAACACCAAGTGTTTAGTACTCATTGGCAATCACATTGGTGAGAACATGCACAACTCTCACGTGCAGGAAATGTCTAAGGCCATTGACAATGGCTTAAAGATTATTACTGTCGATCCACGTTTATCGACGGCAGCAAGTAAATCAGAACATTGGCTTCCAATAAAACCGGCTACTGATATTGCTCTTCTATTGGCTTGGATGCATGTTTTGATTACCGAAAAATTATACGATAAAGCATACATCGATCAGTATGCATATGGTTTTGAAGACCTTGAGGCACATATTGCTGATAAGACGCCTGAATGGGCTGAAGAAATTACAACCATCAAAGCTGATGTGATTAGACAGACAGCCAGAGAGATGGCCTTTAATGCACCGGCTACTCTTATTCATCCTGGTCGTCATGTCACCTGGTATGGTGATGATACGCAACGCTTACGTGCCATGGCTATGCTAAATGCATTACTCGGTAGCTGGGGAAGAAAAGGTGGCTTCTATTTCCCTGAGAAAGCAAAAGTCCCATCTTTCCCTCATCCAGCTTACCCAGCAGCCTCATGGACCTGGAAAGACTACCTGGATGGTAAATATGCCTTAGCCGGCTCATCCATCGCCAATGTATTTATTGATGCTTCGCATCCTGATAATGCAACGGATAAAAAAATTAAAGGCTGGTTCGTTGTGGGAACAAACCTCATCTCTACTATTCCTGACACCAAACGCACGCTCGAAGCAATCGACAACCTCGACTTATTTGTTGTGGTTGATACCATGCCTATGGAAATTACGGGATATGCCGATATTATTCTTCCGGAATGTACCTATTTGGAGCGTTACGATGATATTCGCGTGTCGCCAAACAGAGAACCTAATATTGCGGTGAGAATGCCAGCAGCAAAGCCAAAGTACTTAACCAAGCCATCCGATTGGATCGTGCGTAAATTGGCTGAAAAACTGAAGCTGAGTGCCCACTTCAACTATAAGAGTTATTCCGAAGTTTTAGATTGGCAATTGAAACAAATGGGCTTCTCCTTAGCCGAGATGAAAGAAAAGGGTATCATCAAATTCGATAGAAAGAATGCCAAGCTTTATCTTGAAGAGGGTGAAGAATATGAGTTTGGAACGCCTACAGGCATGATTGAACTCTACTCAACCGACCTGGAAATGGAAGGTTTTGATCCGCTACCAAACTACACCCCTCATCCTGAACCACCAGCAGGTTTCTTCAGGCTCAACTATGGACGTGCTCCTATGCACACTTTTGGTCGTACGGCCAATAACCCGAACCTAAACGAGCTGATGAACGAAAACAAGCTTTGGGTGAATCCTATAATTGCCGAAAAAGCAGGCCTTGTTAACGATCAAGAGGTTTGGTTAGAAAACCAGGATGGTGTGAAATCTGAATTCCCAATTAAGGTAAGAGTCACCGAGCGTATCGGAATGGACAATGTGTATATGGTTCATGGTTTTGGGAAATCGAATAAAAAGCTGAAGCGTTCGAACGGACGTGGCATAAGTGATTCACAACTCGTCACCAACGTAATGGTCGATCCGGTAATGGGTGGAACAGGCATGCGTGGTAATTTCGTAAAATTTGTAACTGACAAGCCAGAAAGGGAGGAGATCTCATGAGATATGCAATGGTAATTGATACTAAAAAATGTGTTGGATGCAGCGACTGTGTTGTTGCCTGCCAAAACGAAAATCGTGTGCCTATTGGCTATTGTCGCGACTGGGTAATTGAACATGCCAAGGGAACTTTCCCTAATGTAAGCATCGAATTGCGCTCAGAACGATGCAATCATTGTGAAAACTCACCTTGTGTACGCTGCTGCCCTACGGGTGCCAGTCATTACGAAAATGGTGGTTTGGTTATGGTTGACAAAGGTGCCTGCATTGGTTGTGGTGCTTGTGTTCAATCTTGTCCGTACAATGCACGTTTCTCTCATCCAGAGGGCTATGTGGATAAATGTAGCTTCTGTAGTCATAGATTAACGGAAGGTAAAAACCCATCATGTGTTTCGGTTTGTCCTACCAGCTGTATGTATTTTGGCGATTTGGACGACTCGGAGAGTCAGGTGAGTCAGCTTCTTAAAAACAGAGACTGGAAAGTACTCGCTCCGGAAGTGGGGACAAAACCTCAGGTTTATTACTTGTCTTAAACATTAGACAGAATCATTTGTCGAATTTCACACCGCCTTAGGTTCCAAGGCAAACAAGAACTTAAGGCCTAAAAAATATTCTTATGAACGAAGAAATTTTAATTAGTGGAAGAATGAACCCTCATATTGATCCCACACTGGGGATTTGGGGATGGGAAATTCCTCTTTACCTATTTCTGGGAGGCTTGGCCGCTGGCATCCTATTCTTTGCTTCTCTTTATACCCTATTGGGAAGAGAGAAAGAATTGCCTACTGCCGTTAGAAAAGCAACTTTCCTGGTTCCTATCATTTTAATTGTAGGCTTGGGAGCTTTGTTTTTGGATTTAAAAAACAAGCTGTATTTCTGGCAGCTCTATACCACCATTCGAATTGAATCGCCTATGTCCTGGGGTGCATGGATACTCATGCTAATCACACCGCTCTCTATGGCCTGGTGCCTTAGCTACTGGCGTGATTTAGTTCCAAACTGGACCTGGCAGGTTAAATACCTCGAATGGATAGAAACTTTTGTTGAAAAGTACCGCAAGGCCTTTGCCTGGACCATGATCATTTCCTCAGTGATTCTGGGTATTTACACCGGAATTCTTTTGTCAGCATTTAATGCACGCCCACTATGGAACACATCCATTTTAGGCCCTCTGTTTCTGGTTTCCGGCTTATCAACTGGGGCTGCTACCATCATGTGGCTGTCCAAAGAAAAGTTAGAAAGGACTCTTTTCAGTAAGATCGATTTACTGTTGATTGGTATCGAAGTTTTCTTTATCATTCACCTCTTTATGGGATTTATGGCCAGTAATGCGGCTCAAATCGAAGCGGCTCAACTATTCCTGGGTGGTGCCTATACCCTACCTTTTTGGGGTGGTGTCGTATTTCTTGGTCTAGTGGTTCCTGCTGTTCTCGAAGTGATGGAACTTAGAGGTAAACATATTCCTGTGGCTTTGCCAGCCTTACTCATTTTAGTTGGAGGCCTCGTCTTCCGATTCATCATGGTTGATGCCGGGCAAATCAGTCAGTATTTATATTAGTGGTTTAGGTTAAGATTAGACTAAGAGTCTGATGTTTTATTGCTAATAGCCCGTCTTCTTTGATTTTGCCCAAAGGAGACGGTTTTTTTATGCTCTCTGTTTATTAATATGCACCCCTCTCCCTGCCGGGATTTACTCACATTATAAAATTAATTAATGTGTTCGTGAGCCTTCGGGTTCCCCTAAAAGGGGAGAATTAAATAGTTTTTCCCAGAAAAGGAAAGATGGGGAGCTTACCTAGCAAGACGCAGTGGTTCAAGCATAAAAAAGCCAACAGAAAAATAATTCTGTTGGCTTCTTATGAAATGTTTTTGAGTGCTAATTCTCTTCTCTAAAGAACAGCTTGTAGAAACTCATATCGCGAGCTGCATCAAATCCTTTCTCTAAGAACTTGCGTTGTCCGTGGATATAAACATGAAAGTTTTTATCTAATTTCAAAACTTGCTTAAAGAATCGTTGCTCACCTTTTACGGCATCCTTATTAATGCTAAAGTCTGCATTGATATCGCTATCGTGCTCACCTTGGTAATAGCTCTTGTATTCGTCAAAAGCATTCATCACCTCAGGCTGCTCAATCACTTCTTGCTTAAACATATCCTCGTTAAACTCTTTTTTATCCTTAAAAAAGTTAATGGATTTGTTCATTAAATCAATCTGATCTGCCTTGGCAACTTCGTTCTCGTCGTTGTAAACTTCTCCAATAAAACCTTTACACATCTCAAGATAATTCTGAGTATGGTAGAAATCATCTTCGCGAAGTTTAAGGTTTAGGAAATCCTCTTTCCAATAGATTGCTTCGTTGTTCTTGTTGGTTTTATCAACGATACAAACCTTGTAGCCATTTTCCTTTTCCGTATTGAAAATAAGACAACCTTTATCTAATTTCTTGATATTGATACCACTTTCACAACCTAACTCGAAGTTTTCCTGATTCTGATAAACCTTAAGGAAAGTATCTTTATTCTCTGATTTGAAAATACCTAAAGCATCACAAACCTCACCATCGACAATGCAACCAGAGAATGCAACCAAGTAAAACTCACCACCTTTAATATTTGGATGGTTTGATTTATCGTAAAGGTGCATGGCAATATTTACAGATTGATCGTAAAAGCTTTCATTCTCTTCAAAGAATTCAGAAGCATAACTATATACCTCATTCATGTCTAATCCTTCTTCGTGCTGAAAATTGTAGAACTCTTCCTTATTAAAAGCCGATAAAAAATATTTCAATAGAATATCTCTAACATCATCATCTTCCAGCTCTATACCTTGCTTTGAAAGTTTCAAAGTCTCCTCGTGATGTTTATTACCTACATTATGAACCACTATTCGGTCCAGATTTATATCATCGAAATTAAACATGCTTACTCTTTTATTTATTCTTATATGATTTTCTTCCTTAAATCTAATCATAAAAAATGATTAGAAACAGAGCGTAAAGATACTGACTTTATAAATTTACCAATGTTCAGAGTCTTCTGTGATTTCATTAGGACCCGAACACTGCAGCCAATAGCAATTCGCTCATCTTCTTATCAAACTTAATCTCAATAAAAAGACGGTACAAATCTAAAACAAAAATCCCTCATTCGATTAAATACCGGATCTATTTATATCCTAAAGCAATAGATTAAACCATAGATTTTCGCCTTATTCGGGTTCTCATCTTTGAATATAAAGCCAATATCGCTTAAAGTTATTATTGGCAAAATAAAATAGCGTATCAGATTAAAGAATGATCTGACCTAAGTCTAATTCCAAGTTAAGCACACAAAGTATTACGATATTTATTTAGTTTAATGAATTTTTAACCGGTAAGCTCAATGTAAATTTACTCCCTTTTTGAAGTTGACTCTCAACCTCAATTTTTCCATTGTGTAATTCAATCAGTTCCTTACACAAGACTAATCCTAAACCACTTCCGGCTTCATCTTCAGTTCCCCTTTGTGAGGTGTTTTTATCAATCTTAAATAAATCTCTAAGGGTCTCTTCAGAGATACCAATACCATTATCTATCACGAATATTTCTATATATTTAACTCGATCAGTGTTCGTTTTAGTCTTGTTACCAATGACTATCTCACCCCCTTTTGGAGTGAATTTGATAGCATTTGAGATTAAATTTCTAAGGATGGTTGTGAAAATATTAATGTCTGCATCAATTAAGATATCATCTGAAATCTGATTCGACATTTTAATGGATTTAAGATTTGCATTAGAACTAAGCATCTGAATAACACCATCTGACAATTGATATAAGTTTATTGTTTCCGGATTATAATCAATAGCTCCTCTTTGCGAGCGCGACCATAAGAGTAAATTCTCAAGCAATTTATAGGTGTTTTTCACTGTGGCATCTAACATGCCTATAAATTCCTCTTTTTCCTCCTGATTGTTTTCATCATACTCTTTTTCAGATAACAGTCCTATAAAACAAAGTAATGAATTAAACGGGGCTCTTAAATCGTGTGCGATTATTGAGAAAAATCTGTCTTTGGTCGCATTACTATTTTGCAACTCAACATTCTGCTTTTTTAATAATTCTTCTGAATCTTTTAACAAACTTTGCTGAACTTCAATTTTTGCTTTTTGTTTTCTTATCTCAATATTCTGTCTGCTAAGTTTATAATTTGTTCTTCCCTTTCGTTTGTTTGCGCGATATAAGTAATAGGCAAAAACGAAAACAAATGAAAGAATAATGATAATGCAAAAAATGATAAGGTACTGGCTCTTGATTTCCGCTTTTTTCCGGGCAATTACTTCTCTATCTTTTCTCTGTGTTTCTATGAGTATCCTATTCTCAGCTTCTTTTTTTTCTGCTTCATATTTTGTCTGCAATTCCAGTATTTGTTTATTGTTTTCAATCGAAAAAATACTGTCGTATGCTTGCTTATGGAGCTTTTGATTTTCATATGCATTAAGGTAGTCTTTCTGATGATAATAATTTTCAGAAAGCAGACTATATGCTTCTTTTATAATATTCAGGGCATTAATTTCTTTGGATTTAGCTATACATTTTTTCAGGTAGTCATTAGATCGTTGATAGTCCTTTTGCAAGTAGTAAAGTTCACCTATGTTCAAATATGAATTTGCTATTCCAAAAACATCAGCATACTTCGTTCTTATTTTAAGTGCTTTATTGTGATATCCCAATGCTCTTTTAAATTGGTTTTGAGACTTATATATATCACCAATATTTGAGTAGCATATAGGTATGCCATATTTATCATCTTGCTGAATCTCTATTTCTAAAGATTTATTGTAATATTCAAGAGCCTTATCGTATTCTTTTTGTTTGTAAAATAACAAGCCACAGTTACTATAATACAAGGACTTCCCATTAGTATAATCAATTTCCTGGCATATGTCGTAACATCTTAGATAATACTCTAATGCCGTTTCATATTTTTCCATATAATAATATGAAAGCCCTATATTATTTAAAACAATAACTTGTTTCTCTTTCTTGTCAAGAGCTTCCCAAATTTTTAGTGCTTCAAAAAATAACTTTAGAGATCTATCATAATCACCTGTGTTTTTATAGGTAATACCAAGAATATTCAAACTCTCTGCTTCAAACCTTCTATCCTTTCTGCTTCTGCATATTTCCAATGATTTATTGGCATGATAGATAGCTGTTTCATAAAACGATTTTCGATAATAAATATAAGCATACTGAAAGTGTGACAGTTGTTTTCCTTTGGGGTCGTTCAACTTTTCAGACAAATCTAGTCGTTTGCCGGCATAAACTGCAGCACTGTCGAATTCAGATAAATGATAGTAGCCCAACACGATGTCATGAAGCAAATTAACTTTATTGGTATCGTTGGGCAGGTGGTTAAGTTGATTTAAAAGACTATCTAATTTCTTGTTTTGCGAAACGGTATATTTTACAGATAGTAAGAGAAAACAAACCAAGAGTATAATATATTTATTTTTCATAGGATATCGTTTTAGATGTATCATCTTAAATCCATTGCGCATTTTTATTTTGTGATTCAGCTGAGTCGCTGTTTAGGGGTTAAGATATGCACTATTGCATGTCTTTTAAAAATTGCAAGGCACACAATACAGCCCATAGGGAAGGATTGCGAACTTATTATGATAATAAGCTTATTTATTATCTACTAAAGTTCTTTCTAATATATCAATTTTCGCTTAAGATTCATACTGTCAAGTACGTCAAAACCTTAAAAATGGACCATTAAGCTCCACCTCCTTCATTAAATAAGTGATTGACAAAGCATAAAAAATCCCATAATCACTATCGGATTAGGGGATTATTATCTTTTGAATAACTCTATTTGCATTTCAGTCCTTTTCGCAGAAAGTACTTAATACACTTGACTTTAATGAATCAAAAACACCTTCAAGGCGTTGATAAATGTAAAAAATAACTAAAAAATCTAGTTGGGATTTCTTACACTAACCTTTGCCGTAGTCCTAAGGACATAATTATTTTGGTAGGGCGTCTTTACTACAGCAACAATTGGGATTTCACGATCGATACTATTCCCTTTTGGAATGCTAAACTTAAAAATAGCTTTGCCTTTTTTTGTTTCCAGCTCACTCAAGAATGAATTCACTTTTACCGGAAGACACTTTCCATTTTCCAGTTCCCCTATATAAAACTGAACGCCTCTGTATTTCTTATCTACACTCAATTCCAAATGATACATATTAGACTGTCTCAGCAGGTTAATCTGCTTTACACGAATTTGAGGTTTCGTTTTTTGTTTCCCAGTATTAGTAAATTCTCTCAATCCGGTACACATCATATTGTCCACATAATCCATCTCGGATTTTATTTTACCACTTTCCCAATATTTTTTCTGTGGTCCAGATTTTAATCCCTTCTTGTAGGTCGTAGCTCTATACAACTTACCGCTCTTATAAAACCACTTAACCACGCCATGCTTTTTCCCATCAACATAAGGAATCTCATATTGTTTCTCTCCGGTTTCGTAAAAAGAATGGCTAGTGCCTATTTTCTTATTATTCTTATAGTTGACAATAGATCTCAATTTTCCACTGGGAAATTTATATCTCACTTCGCCATTTAAAGACTTTGAATCAGTTGAACTGGAATCAATAGTAAACGATTGCTCAACAACATCGTCTTTTTTAGAAAACTTCTCCATGATGAAGTTACATGAAGACAAAGTAAATATGGATAATACGAGTAAAGTATATTTCATTTTTTAAGCTTTATATAGTATTTAAACTTCTACAATTTCATCTAACTTCCCATAAAGGATAAAGGCCGATACCTGCTTAAATTTCATTTTCTCAAGCAGTTTTTTATAAGCATCAACCTGACGAATATGAGACTTTTCCTTTTTCTTACCAAACTTATAATCAATCACAATGGCTTGATCATCCTTTACAATCACTCTATCCGGACGCAAAGTATTGCCCTCTCCCAACAGAATATCACGTTCATTGATGACTTTCCAATCCTTAGAAAACCAGGAAGCGACTTGGGGTTTATTAAACAAATCTTCAACCATTTCCTTTACTTCTATAGCCTGTAGGTCATCTAACTTACCTTCAAATTTAAGCTTACTTATTGCCGATTCAACACCATCCGTATATTTAATATCCTGAAACAAACTATGCAAGATATTACCCCTGTTCACCGGTGCAAAACTATCAATTGATGCCGCTTCGGAGAAATCGAAATAATCTGCAGCATGAGAACGCAACTTCAACCTGTCATCAAGCATAGATGCCGGGTATTCAGTCATTAGTTTCTCAAACTCTTGATGCTCTTGCTTTCCTTCTATTTCTTTTAAATGTCCCAATTCAAAACATTTATTCTCATCATCCCAACTGGAATTCAAATTGATAATTTCTTTACCTCCAAAATCAGAAGCATACTTGCCTGCATTCTCAAAAATATGGAATAAGAGATGACTCACTTTAGAAAACTTGTCATTCGTTGGTAAAGGCGAGTAGGTAATTAAGATTTCTTCAGCTCGCGTTGTAGCAACATAAAGCAAATTCAGGTTATCGATATAGGCCTGGAGCTTTTCAGTAAAGTATTCTTTATAATAAATGGTTTGTTTTAAGTCTGATCCGTAACGAATTGGCAGGACATCGATGCTATTAAAACCTTCCAATTCGGGTTGACACCAGAGTATCTTTGTGTGCTTTACATCATCCAAATCCCAATCACAAAAAGGTAACAGAACAGCCTTAAATTCCAAACCTTTCGATTTATGAATGGTTAGAATTCGTATGGCATCCTGATGATCTGAAACAGAGATCACTTCCTTATCTTTTCGTTCTTCCCAATAGTCAACAAAGGAGTTCAAATCGGGTGCATCACTGCGTGAAAAGCCAAGAACCAAATCCTGATAAGCCTCCAGGTAAGGAAAATCGGTTGAGCGTTTATTTAATTCAAAAATATCGATCAACTGTTCTACCAAATCGAAAAGAGCTTGTCGCTTTAACAAGGAAATATTTTCGGTGAATGCAGTTGGGAACAATCCTTTAAATATATCTTCAGAATCTTCACTTTGTGCAAATATATCATCCAGATTATCGGGATGAGTTTCTCTTAAATACAAAGCATACTCCTGAAGCAAATAAGCTAAATTGATTTTATCATCAGGATAAATAAAATACCTTAACAAGTGAGATAAAAAACTAATAACCGAAGAATTCTTAAGATAGAGTGATTCGTTCGAAATCACGTTATAATTGATACCATCAATGGCAGAATCAGAATTCCTATAGGCCATCAACTTATTGGCAATCATAGCCCCTTCTCGCCCATTACGAACCAGAATTGCCATATCACCAGCTTTATACCCTTTAGCTTGAATCTCCTCTATTTGAGTCGGTAATAATTCTAAAACACGCTCAATCCACTTCTCGCCTTTTTCAACTTCAAGCATATTGGCTTTCACATAGCCTGGGCACTTATCTTCTCCTCCTGGATAATCCTGATAAACATCAGAGTAGGCATTAAGTATTCGCGCTTGTTCAACGCTCAGTTTATCTTCCAATCCCTTAGGGATATCGTTATTGTAATCGTTTTGTAAAGCCTGAGAGGCCAGTGCATAAAGTGCATTATTAAAATTGATAACATTTTTCGAGCTTCGCCAGTTCTTATCCAAAGTCAACCCTTCTACGCCCTGATCTTTAAAGTCAACATCTAATTGCTCAGCCAATAATTTCCAATCACCATTTCGCCAACGATAAATCGACTGTTTCACATCTCCCACAACCAAAGAACGATTGTCCTCAGCCAATGAATTACTAACTAAGGGGCGGAAATTATCCCACTGCATGGAAGAAGTATCCTGAAACTCATCAATCATGAAATGCTTATACACATTCCCTATTTTTTCATAAACAAAAGGGGTATCATTGGTGCCAATAATGCTACGAAGCAAGCGAGAGGCATCTGATAATAGAAACAAATTTTCGTCCTCGGTAAAAGACTTAATCTTTTTTGATATATCGGTTAAAATTCCCAGCGTATAAATATACTTCAGGGTTTTATCTGTAGAAAAATACAGGTGGCATTCATTATTAAAGAACTCAACTGCATTCTTAAGTAAATCACCTAAGCCAGATGAATATAGTGTTGAAACCGCCGATTTTATATCAGCACTCGCTTTAGCAGTCGTCCATTTATCGGGATTATCAATGGCCGCTAAAACTCTGGCTCCTGGCTCTGCCATATCACCAGCCTGTAGTTTATAAAAGTAATTTGCGAAACCCGATTTTCCGTATGCAAAATCGGCAACACTTAAACCCTGATTTTCAATTAAGTTTACAGCTCTGGTGCCAATTTCTTTTAATGTATTCTCAAAGTCATCCTTAATTTGTTTTAATGCTTTTCTATAAGCATTCAAGAAATTCTTATCAGATAGCTTTTCAATCAAAACCTGATCGAAATTCATATAATCTTCTTTAAAAACCTCAGTACCAACTTCAAGAATATCATTCTTAAAATTCCATGTTTTCCCCTCTTTTATCTTCGACTCCGCAAAGTCTGATAACCAGGAGCGCAACTGCGCATCTTCATCCACATCGAGAAACAAGAGATCGACCACATCATTTAGAACCTTACGTTGATCAAGCTCAATATTAAAGCCCATTTGCAGACCAATTTCTCTGGTAAAGGATCGAACAACCTTTTGAAAGAAACTATCGATTGTAGTGACTGAAAATCGGCTATAATCGTGAAGTAAGCGGTTTAGAATTTCTTTTGCCTTAATCTGCAAAGTTTTTGCATCAAGCTTATTAAGCTCCATTAATTCTTCGGCATAGGGCGACTTATCACCTTTTGAAAGAATATAGATTTCCTTCAGTATTCGTGATTTCATTTCATCAGTCGCCTTATTGGTAAAGGTAACGGCTAAAATGCTGCGGTAGTTTAAAGCTTCTTCGAAAACAAGCTTTAGATATTCTCTTGTGAGGGTATAAGTTTTTCCTGATCCAGCTGACGCTCGATATATATTCAATGATGACATAGTAAATCTAATTTATCCCGAAAATACAATTTTTAAGCTAGCTTAACAGTAAGAACTACAATGTTTTTTAATTTGAAAGGCATTAGCTAAAAACAGTATTAAGACATCTATTTCAACCCATTAAGAATTCTAATTCAAAAAAAATGCCTCCTAAGTATTACTTAAGAGGCATTCCTATAATTTTGGAGCTCTATTCTAGAACTTATACGCTAGTCCGATTCCTATTACTTCTTTAAATTGAACCTTTGGCCCTTTTGAAGCACCATTCTCATCAATGTAATCAACATCATCATCATACACTAATGAAGTATTAATTGTTGCAGTCATAAAGCTATTAATTTTCATGTTAATCATCAATTCCCATGTAACATCAATATTCCCAAAATTCTCTGAATAGTTGGTAAACAAATCCAAAGTACTCTTCAAATTTACATTCTCAAAAATATCTTTATTCAAAGCCAGTTTCGAGAAAGCACCAAACTCTCCTCTGAACTTATCACCTTCGTCAACACCAAAAGCGCCTGCATCTGATAGATCATCATCATTCACATAGGTCATTTTACTGGTTAATGGTGAGATATAAGCCGAGAAAATTTCATTGGGCTTATAATCCATACCCAGAGAAAAGGTAATGTAAGCCGGAGCCATAAATTTCGACACCATTACATCATCAACACCTTCTGTATTACTGTAATTGTAACCTTTAGCAAACTGAGTTTTAAAATCAAGTAAGGCAGTATAGAACCAATGTCCACCATTTTTATAACCATACTTCGATATAAAATCGATTTTATCAATACTCTTTCTTACTCCTTGATCTCCTTGTTTCACTAAACCATACTCAGTTCTCAACGAGTTTTCCCAACTATTTTTTCCTTTATTGTAATTAGCATGCAAATCCAAAAGCGCGTTGGTTGAAACTGAATTATCACCACCACCAGACCAATTGGTTAATGATGTTTGGGAGAAGGATAATGAAACCATACCGCTTTTTTTCCAATAGCTTGTGTCCTGAGTTTCTTGTGCACTAACATTTAGACATATAAGTGCAAATAACACCAATAGTAAATTTTTAGTCATCGTATTTATCTTTAATTAATATTCTAACCTAACAGTATACAAAATTAATTTATTTTGTTTAAAAATAAGCTTTAGCACCATCGAAAAAATCGATATTGCTCTTAAGGATATTAATAAGTACATTTGCAGATTCTAAATGAAGGAGAAAAAGAAATGGCAAAAAAAGTTGTAATAGGATTGTCTGGAGGAGTTGACTCAAGTGTAGCAGCCTATTTACTAAAAGAGCAAGGCTATGAGGTTGAAGCCTTGTTTATGCAAAACTGGAACGATACGGTTGGTTTAAAATCAGAAGAGTGTCCTTTTGACGAGGATATTTTATTTGCACAAATGGTGGCTAAGAAATTAGATATCCCATTTCATTTTGTTGATTTAAGCACAGAATACCGAGCACAAGTAATTGACTACATGTTCTCGGAATATGAATGTGGTCGTACTCCAAATCCGGATGTACTTTGTAATCGTGAGATAAAATTCGATGTCTTCTTAAAAAAGGCCGTTGAATTAGGTGCCGATTATGTTGCTACAGGGCATTATTGTAGAAAAGAAACAAAAATAGTTGATGGCAAAGAGGTTTATAGCCTTTTAGCTGGTGTAGACAATAATAAAGATCAAAGTTATTTCCTTTGTCAGCTTTCTCAGGAACAGCTTTCAAAAGCCATATTCCCTATTGGTGATATTGAGAAACCTGAAGTCAGAGAAATCGCTCGTAGAGAAAAATTGGCATCTGCTGAAAAGAAAGATTCACAAGGCATCTGCTTTGTAGGTAAAGTGGATTTACCTATATTTTTACAACAAAAATTAAAAGCTAAACCTGGGATTATTGTTGAAGTATTAGCTGAAAATTCGCATCGAATTATTCCTAAATCTGAAACATTAGAAGATTTAGCTAAACCTTATAAGTTTAGAAGACATCATGGCAAGAAAGTAGGCGAACACAACGGTGCTCATTTCTTCACTGTAGGACAAAGAAAAGGTTTGAATGTTGGCGGGAAAGCTGAACCTTTATTTGTAATTGGCACTGATGTAAAAGAAAATATTGTATATACAGGAATGGGACATTCTCATCCTCTTTTAATGCGAAAAGCATTGTTTATTTCGAAAGAAGAAACCCACTGGATTCGTCAGGATTTGATGCCGACAGAAGAGTGTGAAAGACGTTACGATATAAGAATTCGTTACCGTCAACCATTACAAAAAGGAACTATTTACTTTAAGAAAGAAGGCTTATATATTCTTTTCGACGAACCACAACGTGCGGTTGTTGCTGGACAATTTGCTGCCTGGTATGATGGCGATGAATTGATTGGTTCGGGTCCTATCGATGGAGAATAAATGACCATTTCATCCAATTTATTATATTATAAAAGGGGCTGATTCGAATGAATCAGCCCCTTTTTGTATTTTATCTTAAAATAAACTAAGCTTCTTTTTGCTCAACCATTACAAAAGGCAGGCCTACAATCGCATTATAGTCTTCTCCAGCTTCCATCATATCCTCATCGTCCTCTTCGAAATACCAATTAACAGAAACCTTATTTCCGCGATTGGTAAACGTCTCAAGTTTTCTGAAAAAATCCAAAATACATTTAGAAGAACTGGTATTAAAATATTCCAATTTCATATGAACGACGATATCAGTTTTCACTTCATGTGAATATGCTTCCACCCATTCCATCAAAGGAATATAAAATTCTAATGAATTTTCAGGAATGGAACGTCCCTCAAGTAGTAATTCACCTTTTTCGGCATCGAATATTACTTTGGGTGTTTTTGAGCTGCCTTCTATTATTAAAGTATCCATAAAAGAATATCGTTATTTTTAACTAAATTTTTACTGTTAGGACTAAGAAGAAATTTTCTCCTTTAGTTCGTTGAGAACAATACTTAAGTTTATTTCCACTTTTTCTTATCATATTGATAATGCCTAAACCACCACCACCTTTTTCAGAAAAATGTCTATTTGATAATACCTTTCGGTATAGGCCTTTTAATTCTTCAGCACCTAATGAATTCGTATGATCAATATAATCCGTGAAAATCTTTAGCTTTTCAATTTTAATAAAATTGGCAGATATTATTTTTACGCCACCATTTTCATTATTAAAGACAATACATCCATAACTCTTAAAAGCATCATCAATTTCAAATTTCTCTCCATGATGATAAAGGTTCTGAACCAACTCAATAAGAATATTAAGGATTTTCTTCCTTTCCTTTAAAGGAAAGTTTTTTTCGTCCATAATTGCTTCAACCTTCTCCAGAATATCAGTTACCCTCGTAGAACTAACACTCCCTTTGTAATAAAAAAGGGTGTCCTCGTTCACATTATCGGCAAACCACTGGTTTAGATTAAAACTCATTGAAATATCTTTATATTAAACTATCTCTTCACAACAAATATAATAAAATAGCTAAAAGATTATTGATCTAACATTTAACTTTCTTATTCTTTTTTATTCTTATAAGTATCTTTCTTACTGCCAGCAAACATAGAATATTTTTGGAATTTACACTCTAAAGGACCATTAAATAAGGTGACTTTTCTTGAAGGGCGCAAACCAATACTGTCAAAACATTCCTTACCGTAGCTAAGAATCCATGCATCATAACCTGCAAATTGGTGCTTTAATCTTTCACCAATCATAGAATAAAGTCCCTCTAGATCTTTGATTTTCAAACGCTCACCATATGGAGGATTAGTGATTAAAATACCTTTTTCAGTAGGAGGAATAAATTGTTGGAAAGGCATCACAGTCAATTTAATTTTTCTTCGTAAACCGGCATTGCGAATGTTTTGTTCTGCAATTTCCATAGCTTTATCAGAAATATCACAACCAATGATATTTGCATCAAAATCAATTTCAGTTTCGTCATTATAAATCTCATCCCAAAGGTCTTGATCAAAATCACTCCATTTTTGGAAACCAAATTCTTTACGATATAGTCCAACCGGAATGTTATAGGCAATTAAGGCAGCTTCAATCAATAAAGTACCAGAACCACACATAGGATCGATAAAATTGCTTTTCTTATCCCATTCTGACATAAGAATCATACCTGCAGCCATTACTTCGTTAAGTGGTGCAGCGGTTTCAGCAACACGATAACCTCTTTTATGCAATGATTCACCTGAACTATCTAGTGATACAGTACATGTGTTCTTATCGATATGGACGTTGATTCTTAAACTAGGATTTACCACACGAACTGATGGGCGTTCTCCAGTTTTCTCATAAAATTGGTCAACAATAGCATCTTTAACTCGGTACGTTACAAACTTTGAATGCTTGAAATCTTCAGAACTAATTGTACTATCAATTGAAATGGTATCTTTTAAAGATAAATACTCACTCCAATCAATCTCTTGAATGCCTTTGTATAACTCATCGGTATCTAAAGCATTAAACTTGTGAATCGGCTTAATAACACGAGTCGCTGTTCTTAAGTGAAAGTTTGTTTTATACAATAATGCCTTGTCTCCCACAAAACTTACCGCACGCTTTAATATTTTAATCTCCTCAGCTCCTAAATTTTCCAACTCCTGAACCAATACCTCCTCTAAACCGTGAAAGGTTTTTGCTATCAATCTAAATTTTCCCGAATCTGTTTTCAAAACTATTGTTATTAATTATACCCTTTTGAATAGCTCAGTCATCTATAAATACTATAAACTATAGACTCCCGCTAATTTACGCTTACAAAAGTAGTCTTTAGCTAATAAAAACCCGCTTTTTTCTAGTTGTTTTAAATAAAAAAAGCCGGAAAATATCCGGCTTCACTCATAAAAAGTAAATCTTTACTTTAAATATTTGTCATATTCTTTAGATTTATCTAATAATTCCAAAGCTTTATGAAGTATCTCATTTTTCTGATTGACAATTTGATAATATTCTGACCCATCCCAAAGATCTCTTGCTATCAAAGCTTTTAAATGAATTTTCAAATGTTCTTTT
Source organism: Ancylomarina sp. (assembly GCA_048268005.1). Taxonomy (GTDB): domain Bacteria; phylum Bacteroidota; class Bacteroidia; order Bacteroidales; family Marinifilaceae; genus Ancylomarina. The sequence goes on along the minus strand of JBLWWJ010000002.1, from coordinate 899,962 downwards.
ACAGCTAGATATTCTTCCTCAGTATGCTCAACTTTAGCTTTATCACCTTGTGCTACTAATTCCTTCAGCATCTCCTCAGTAATATGGAATTTTTTATTGAAGGTTTCAAAATCCGGATACTTGGACTTAAAATTAGTTCTATTGTTATCCATAAAAGTCAAAACAAAAGGATAAAGAACATTCTTTCGTGCCAATAAATTAAAATATTTAAAGTTGGCAGCTGTATCAATCGGAACAAATACATCAGGCATAATACCACCGCCACCATATACCAATCGTTCTTTTACCAATGTTTTATACTTCAATGAGTCGGCTAGATGAACACTATCTTGACTCACCATCTCACCCGACCTATATCGATTGATAATATCCATTCGGTAATCCATTAAACCATTACTATACGGTTTTTGAATACAACGACCTGTTGGTGTATGATAATGCGCTGTTGTTAATCGGATCATCGAACCATCAGATAAAGGAAACTGACGTTGTACCAATCCTTTTCCAAAAGAACGACGGCCTATAACCAAGCCTCTATCCCAATCCTGAATGGCACCTGATACAATCTCTGAGGCTGAGGCTGATCCTTCATCTATAAGAACAATAACTCGTCCTTCTTTAAATGAACCTTCCTCTGTTGAAATATTATCATGACGTTTGGACTTCAAACCATCAGTAAATACAATTAACTGATCCTTATTGAACATCTGATCTACAATTTTGATCGCAGCAGTCATATAACCTCCACCATTACCGCGTAGATCAAGAATAAGATCTTTCATTTTTTGCTCTTTTAATTTCAAAAGAGCCTCTAAAAATTCATCAGCAGTTTTTGCAGCAAATCGATTCAATTTAATATAGCCTACATTCTTATTAATCATATAAGATGCATCGAGACTAAAAATTGGAATATCATCGCGAATAATCAGAAAATCAAGTAATTCTTTTTCCCCTTTACGCTGAATAGCAAGGTTGACTTTTGTTCCTTTATCACCACGTAATTTCTTAAACACATCGGTATTTTTCATCCCAACACCAGCTACCATTTCATCATCAATTTTGATGATTCTGTCACTAGCTCTTAAACCAGCTTTTTCAGATGGACCACCTGGAATGGTTGCCACCACCATTAATGTATCTCTTAGAATATTAAACTGAATACCTACTCCACTAAAACTCCCCTGTAAGGGTTCGTTCATCGCTTTTACTTCATCCTTGCTGATATAAACTGAATGAGGATCAAGTTCTGCGAGTACTTTAATAATAGCATCTTCAGTTAATTTCTCAAGGCTTACACTATCCACATAAAATGCATCAACCAAAGCAATTAAATTTTGATACTTAATAGTCTGATCTCTTATCTCTTGTGCTTGAGTCTGTGAAAAACCTAGAACAAAAAAAAGTAAAAAAGCAAAAACAGATTTACTAATGGTAGAATTCAATAATCGCATATATTAATTTTATTTATTTGATTTCATTAAAAGTAAAACGAAAGATACAATCTTTTTGTAAACTTCGATCACGCCAGATATTGAAATATAAGGCCTTTTAGAGAAAAATAACATTTCTCCTAACTTGAATTCCGATTAAACAAAAAAAAGAGCCACCCTAAAAGGATGGCTCTTGTTATATTATTCCCACTCAATAGTTGCAGGTGGTTTCGAACTGATGTCGTACACCACTCTATTTACCCCCTTAACACCATTAATGATTTTATTTGAAATCTTTGCAAGGAATTCATATGGTAAATGTGACCAGTCTGCAGTCATACCATCAGTAGAACTCACTGCACGAAGAGCAACGACTCTTTCGTACGTTCTTTCATCACCCATAACACCTACTGATTGAACTGGCAATAGCATTGCACCAGCTTGCCAAACTTCATCATATAAACCATCTTCAATCAAACCTGAGATATAAATATGGTCAACCTCCTGAAGAATACGAACCTTCTCATGAGTAATATCACCAAGAATACGAATCCCTAAGCCTGGTCCTGGGAAAGGATGACGAGCGATAAATTTCTCTTCAAGTCCCATACTACGACCAACACGACGAACCTCATCTTTAAACAACAGCTTCAATGGTTCAACCACCTTTAGCTTCATATAGTCTGGTAATCCACCAACATTGTGGTGAGATTTAATGGTTTGTGAAGGACCACCTGTTACCGAGACAGACTCAATAACATCAGGATAAATCGTCCCTTGTCCTAACCATTTAGCATTTTCAACTTTATGTGATTCATCATCGAAAACCTCAACGAATGCGTTTCCAATAATCTTACGCTTAGCTTCAGGATCTGTTGCACCAGCCAAGGCATTGATAAACTTATCTTTCGCATCAACACCAATTACGTTTAAGCCTAAAGTTTCGTATTTCTTCAATACATCTGTAAACTCATTTTTACGTAAAAGACCATTATCAACAAAAATACAATATAGGTTTTTGCCAATGGCTTTATGTAACAACATAGCTGCAACCGTTGAATCCACTCCTCCTGACAATCCTAGAATAACTCTATCATCACCTAGTTTCTCTTTCAATTCAGCAACTGTTGTTTCAACAAATGCATCCGGAGTCCAATCCTGCTTACAACCACAAATATCTACAATGTAGTTCTTTAATAATACGGCTCCTTCTGTACTGTGGTAGACCTCTGGATGAAATTGAATACCGTAAGATGTTTCACCTTCAATAGCAAAGGCTGCATTCTCTACATCAGCCGTACTTGCAATCACCTTATAGTTATCCGGCATACGCTCAATAGTATCGCCATGCGACATCCACACCTGGGAGTTCATGCTGATACCCTTCAATAACTCATTAGTATTATCTACCGAAGTAAGGTTAGCACGACCATACTCTCTTTTGTTTGATGCCATAACTTCCCCACCAAAACAGTGAGCTAAATGCTGAGCACCATAACAAACACCAAGAAGTGGTAGCTTGCCTTTAATTTCTGATAAATCTGGAATTGGAGCATTTTCTTCGCGAACCGAGAATGGACTTCCCGAAAGGATCACACCTTTAATACTATCATCCAATTTTGGAGGATTGTTATATGGGTGAATTTCGCAATAAACATTTAATTCGCGAACACGTCTAGCGATTAGCTGCGTGTACTGCGAGCCAAAGTCAAGAATCAAAATCTTTTCTTGCATAATCTTAAATTATATGAGGTTGTTTAGCTTCTCTATTTGGCGTACAAAGATATACAATTCATCAGCATTAAATAATTATTATTTCCGATTGTTATAACAAATTTCAATTTCCTCTGTTTTCTTATCATCACTATAGCCTTATAACCAAATAAAAAGCCCGTTTACACATAGGTAAACGGGCTATAAAACTCTTATATTCTAAAGCTTATTTCTTAAACTTCTTTAATACTTTCTTCACCGCATCTTTATGAATTGTAACACCCATCATCTTAAGCTTTACGTAATCTTCATGGAAAAAATAATAGCCAAACTCTGCTGATTTCTCATCGATATTACGAGATCCTGAACTAGAATCTTTAATCAAATACCAATCCTTACCTTCTTTATCAACGTAGTAACCAATTAAGTGCATACCATGATCATCCGTTGTTGTACCATTAGAAAAACGGAATTGACGTGCATCTTCGGTGATATACTCAGAAGGAATATCAAAAGAAGGCACCATAGCACAATTAGTTGTACGTAAAAAACCTGCCTCAGAAACATCACCACCAATACTCATCGTATATCCTTCACGAACAGCTGACTTCAGAGCCTCCATATAAACATCAAGAGGTACATTATAGTACTCTTTTGAATGCCACCAGTTATCTGGCACCTTATATTCTACTTTCTCCCAATATGGCTCTTGCTTATAAGAAAGCAACTCGATGTAATCATCCGGATTTAATTTCAAGTAATCTTTTAAATAAGTTTGAGGCGTATACTCTTTACCTTCAACCATAAATTTGGTTGGAGGAACACCAATATAATGGTTCATTATAGACTTAATAGTTGCGATAGCCTCTTCTTCATTCCAGGCATTGCTCTTTTTTAAGAACTTCAAATAAGCCAACATCTCATGATACATTTTCTCATGAGTATGGAACTTACGACCATCCTTTAAACCTGTATACTCTGACTGAGGAATAACACCATACATTTTCCACATACGAGCTACAGCATTCCCTTCGGACCCCTGTCCAAATTCAGAATCTCCTCTTTCTTTTACGAAACGACGTGCTTTCTCTACATATTCCCAATAAACGGTGTATAACTCAGAGATATCAACCTTCTTTTTATGAAGACGGTATACTTCTGACTCATAGAATGATGTTGTTGAAAAGCACCAGCAAGTACCTGTGTTTCCTTGAGAAATTGTTGGTAAAGCCCAATGCGTATTATTCTTATACAAGCTAATATCATTAGGTAAATCGTAGGATGACTGATCCATAAAGAAACGCTTATCCACATCTTTTTTCTCCAATTTGGCATCTACATTTCTAATATCCTTAAGAATAGAATTCTGGTAATAACCAGGCTCGTACTCTTTAAAAATTGATTTGTCTTTTTTCTGCTGAGCAAAACCCGATGCACAAAGTGCAACCGCTACAGCTGATAATAAAATTCTTTTCATGTGTCTGAAATTTGTTTTTTAATTGCCACATGGAAGTCGCCAACTTGTTCATTCCATTTTTATAGAAAGATTTTGCTAATGGCTCGTTTCATGTTGTCCTTAAGTCTGTGAAACTAGATTCAAGTATTACACGCAGATGTATTTATAAATCCAGAATCAATTATTAATAAAGTTGGTTTTAATTTTATCAAGCAGCTAAAGGTAGAAAAAATATATTTTCGTATTCATAAGAATATAAAAATCCCCTATAATATTCAACAAACAGTGAAACTTAATTCCAACTCATAACACCTGAATACAAAATATGCACAGCTCTACTGAACTGTGCATATCAACTACATACTTATTCTTTTGCCATTATTTAACAACCAATCGCTTAGAATAGTTTATATCATCACCTTTTACTACAACCATATAAACACCTGGAACAAGACCTGAGATATTAATTTGCTTAGAATATGAACCAACACAATTCATGTCCTTTTTAGTAGATACCAAACGACCATTTATATCGTAAATTCTAATATCTAAATCTATTTCTTCATCAAGTTTTAAATCAAGAGTAAAGTAATCGCTTGCAGGATTTGGATAGATACTCATCTCCTCAGAACTATTCTCTAACTCGAAGCCCGCTTTAACAAATGTTGATGTAACCTTATCTGTATAATTTAATTTAGTTCCACCAGTCAAAGCTTTAATAGTTACGAGATCAATATAAATATCATCACTGTTCGAGCTTGCATCACACTGAAAACGGAATTTTGCATCGGTAGCAAAGTTATATTGACTGGCATCAAAACTTAATGTCGCCACATAATAATTGTTGTTATCGAAATCAATTCCACTAACAAAAGTCGCAACTGTTTGCCATGATGAACCATCATAATACTTAACAAAGAAATCCTCATTGGTTTCCATACTGTATGAATAGTAATAAAACTCAATATCGATCTGATTGTAAGAACTAATATCAAATGCAGGAGATGTCATGGCTGATCTGGCTCCTGTATTATCTTGCAAATCTATCGAATAAGATCCTTGATATGAACGAGAACCCGAGTATCGGCTGGCATCGCTACCACCATCTACCCAATTATCCCATCCCAATTCAAAATCACTGGCAATAAGTACCTGTGAACTTGGCGCAGACTTAGTCGTTACACTAAGCTGAGTTGCTGCTGATTTGTTACCAGACCCGTCTTTAGCCATAAGCTTAACGATATAAGTTACACCCGCTGTTAATGAGATAAAGTTATAATTCATGGCTGACTGACTCGCAACCAGAATATCATCTAAGTAAACTTCATAGGCAACTACCGCAACATTATCGGTTGAAGCCGTCCATGAAATATCAAAACCAGTTTGACTTACATTTGCTACAACCAAATTAGCTGGCACAGTTGGCGCTTGAGTATCAGGAGTAATTGTTTCAACATCAATATTAGCTGGTGTTGATGAATTACCAGCTTCGTCCTTAGCAATCACCTTGACCGTATAAGTCGTTCCTGCAGTTAATGAACTAAAACTGTAAGTTGTAGCGGCTTGACTTACAACAAGAACATTATCCAAGTACACGTCATAAGCAGTTACGTCAATATTATCGCTTGAAGCCGTCCATGAAATATCAAAGCTACTTTCCGTAATATTGACAGAAGTCAGATTTCCAGGCATCGTTGGAGCCTCTACATCAGGAGCTACACCACTACCATCAAAAGTATGTGAACCTAAATCTGTAAACGTATCCTTTGATAAAACATCCCATTCTGACACCGTATAACTTGTATTTGGACTACCAATATTAGATTTACGGCGTAAGGTCTGATCTGCAGCAAAACTAACTGAACCTCCGTTAAAATCACCAATAATATCAATCAAGATATCATTCTTAAACAGGCCAATTGCATCGTTACCATTGAAAGACATTTCTCCTACACTGCCTGTATAATCAGCCTGACTTGTAATATCTGCAACTGCCGATGAATGTGCTGCCACATATACATCCTGATTCATCAGGGTTCCGTTTAATGCCATACCCGAAGACCAGTCTCCTGCCCCATTGGTTTGTTTCTTTATAGTATAGGCTGAAAGATTAACACTAGCACCTGTAAAATTGGCAACCTCCAGTGCTTTATTATATGAAGAACCTTCTAAGTACTCCGAGAAGAATAAATCGCTGGCGGCACCACCAGTACTTTCTCCGGCGACAGTAATTTGAAAATTCTGTGCCGTAGAAACTTGTCCATCACTCACCGAAATATTAATCGAATTTACACCAACATTAGCAGCCAGTGGTGTCCCACTTAATACAGCTGAGCCATCACCATTATCAAGCAGGCTTAACCATGAAGGCAAACTGTTAGCTGAAAAGTTCAAATTATCACTATCAGCATCGGTAGCCGTTATGTTATAAACGTAAGCTACATTTTCGGAAGCATCGATAACAACCGTTGATGTAAATACAGGAGCTGAATTTGCGGGTGGTGTTACGCCACATTCGTAGATTTCACAAACAAATTCCGGATGATCAATAAATGGATTACGATTGTTTTGATATGAGTAAACTACATCATTTCTTCTTCGTTCTTCCTCGTCAACCGGATCGTTTAAATGCCATTGAATTAGTGTCGACAATCGAGCTTGTCCGGGAGCTGTACTTGACTTATCAAGATAAGCATCTTGCAGTTCCAAGTCTGGTTCTCCATCAAAACCTTCATAACGAACAGCCATATACATCAACATTCTAGCCACATCACCTTTTACATCTGCTGGTGGCTCCCAAATCCAATCTGTATCACTGGTATATGACGGTGTAGAACCATTATTAGAACCACCATTATCCACATATGGATTAGGTGCCTCATCAAAATTACGATTATTACGAGCCGAATTAGTAGATACATCGGCCGCACGCAAATGATGCAAATCCGTTCCTGCTCCCTTAGTTGTTCCAAAATCACCTCTCGATTTTGCCCAAACATGCTCTCGGTTCCAACCATCAGCATTATTATACTCTGCAGCAGCATTAACTGAAAATTTTGAATAAATACACAACACATTGTTGGGGTTATTGGGATCACGGTCGGCTTCTTTTAATATATCCCATACATCAGTCGCAGTAGAACTATAAGGGTATTCTGTATGACCTTTTATAATACTATTGAGAGCACTTTTTAAAGCGTCGCCACTTAAACCTGTGGCAGAATCATAATACCCTTGGGGAACTTGCGCCATTAATACCGACGATGTCAGCAATACGACAGCAAGAAGAGAAAGTAAATTTCTTTTCATATTAGTTTTTTTTAGTTAGTAAGTAGAGCGTGAATTGTATAAAATGGTTGGGTTAAGGGCTATATTTAAGGCATCTTTATTTTATCGCCTAATAAAGCCCTCAAGCATCATTTTAAAACAGATCATCCCGAATTAAGCCAAACTAAAACCAAGGCATAATCATGCTATGGGGCCTATTTTAAAGCAAATAAGCTCCAAGTGAATATTTCGTATGATACTTTTGGAATATAAGAGAGATTGAAGTGCAGGAATATAACAAAGTGCAAATTCTGCATCTGTAATCAAGTCTCAACGGTTGTTTAGTTTTTTTACACTCCTGCAAATCATAGCTATTCTGGTATACTTAGCTTCCAAACAAAGCTATAGCTTCACTTCAGAATACTATAATACAATGTGCAAATACAAATCGTAACCCACGAAACTCCTCTCCTGCTCTATCAAATCTAACAATTCGAGACTAAGAATTTGTAATTTGATAAAGCTAATAGATTTTTTGAAAAAAAACAGGCTTGAGTATTTTTTTCAGGTAGTTTTTCCTGTAAAACAATAAGGGTTTTCTTCTACAAGAAAAAACGCTATAATATAACACCTTACCCTAACCGGCAAAACATTTACCGTTTAAGTTCTATCGAAAACTTTTTACCATCTTCTGCAAGAGTTGTATTGGGAAACACCTCGCAGGCTTCTTTCAAGTGGTAAGTCAGATCGTGGAATCTAGCTGAAAAATGTCCAATTAACAATTGCCCCACTTCTGCTTCTTTAGCAATCTTTGCCGCTTGCTCTGCAGTTGAATGATAGGTCGACTTGGCACGCTTTTCATCATCCTTTAAGAATGTAGCTTCGTGATAAAGGAGGTCAACCTTTTTAATAATAGGTATAGCTCTTGGGAAATACGCCGTATCAGTACAAAACGCATAGGAACGTGGTGCCGCTGCTCGTTGTGTCAGGCTGGCATTGGGAATTAAATCTCCTTCTTCAGTCAGGTAATCATCGCCCAGCTTAATACCATGTCTGGCTTTTATGGGAATTTTATAATAATTGATCATATCCTTTTTAAGATGGCGGGGACGTTCTTTCTCCTTAAACAAGAACCCTGCGCAAGGCATTGCACCATGTTTTAATGGAAAAGATTGCACGCTAAGGGCATCATCTTCAAATAGAGTCTGAATATCTTTTCCAAAGATATTATGGAACACAAGATTATAACTCAGTTTTGATTCCAGAGTATCAAGCTGAAAACGAATGATCTTCTCTAATTTACTATGGGCATAAATATGCAAATCATTTGTTCTTCCTTGTAAAGAAAAAGTGGAAATCAGGCCTATTAGTCCAAAGAAATGATCACCATGCAAATGTGATATAAAGATATGATTGATTCGAGACATGGGTACTCGAAATCTTTTTAATTGTATTTGGGTGCCCTCACCACAATCAATTAAAAAAAACCGCTCAAGTACATTGAGTACTTGAGCGGTTGGGAATCTTTTTGAGGTTGGCAATGCAGAATTGCTACCTAAGATTGTTAATTCAAATTTCACTTACGATCAATATTAATTCTCAATCTCACTATTCTTCATAAAGGATTCAGCAACGCTCAAATCATCTGAAACGTTTAGTACCGTATCCAATTGTGAAATAATGATCAGTTTTTCAACTGCAGGTTGTAAACCATATAGAACAAATGTTCCATTGGCATTCTTACATAATCTATTGGCAACAAGAATGGCACTCAAGCCGGATGAATCACAATAGGTACAAGCATCTAAATTCAAAAGAATATTCGTTTCTCCTTCTGAGAAAATCAAAACTAATTTCGATTTCAATTCAGGAGCAATGTGAGTATCCAGTCGTTCATTTAAAACCTGAACCAATGTGTAACCGTCTTTTTTGTCAATCTTAAAGTCCATAGTAACCTCATTTAAGGATTATTATTTACTTCTTATCTCCTTTTTCAAGTTGAGATTTCAAAGCTGCTAATTCAGAAATATCCCCTAAGGTAGTTTTTTCTAATGAATCTTTCATCTTCTTAACACCTTTTTTCATGTTAGCAGACTCAGATTTTTTCTTTTCAGAAACTTCTGCGCGCTTAACATCTTCAAAAGTACGTGAGTGAGAAAGGATGATACGCTTAGCTGCTTTAGAGAATTCAATTACTTTGAAAGTAAGTTTCTCGTCAACTTTAGCTTGAGATCCATCTTCTTTTACAAGGTGACGTGGAGTAGCAAATCCTTCAACACCGTAAGGAAGAGCAACAACTGCACCTTTTTCGAAAATCTCTACGATAGTACCTTCGTGAGTTGAGTCAGTAGCGAAAATTGTTTCGAACACATCCCATGGGTTCTCTTCCAATTGCTTGTGACCTAGGCTCAATCTTCTGTTGTCTTTGTCGATTTCTAGAACTACAACTTCAATTTCAGCACCAATCTGAGTGAATTCAGCTGGATGCTTCACTTTCTTAGTCCAAGAAAGATCAGAAATGTGAATCAAACCATCAACACCTTCTTCAATCTCAACAAATACACCGAAGTTTGTGAAGTTACGAACCTTAGCAGCATGCTTAGAGTTTACAGCATACTTAGCTTCAACACCTTCCCAAGGATCTTGCTTCAATTGCTTAAGACCAAGAGACATTTTTCTTTCTTCACGATCTAGAGTGATAATCTGAGCTTGTACTTCATCTCCAACTTTCATAAAATCTTGTGCAGATCTCAAGTGCTGTGACCAAGACATTTCAGATACGTGGATAAGACCCTCAACACCAGGAGCAATCTCAACGAATGCACCATAGTCAGCCATCACAACAACTTTACCATTAACTCTGTCGCCAACTTTCATTTCAGCGTCAAGAGCATCCCATGGATGTGGAGTAAGTTGCTTAAGACCTAGAGCGATACGTTTCTTATCATCATCGAAATCAAGAATTACAACGTTCAATTTCTGATCTAATTCAACGATTTCACTTGGGTGAGATACTCTACCCCATGATAGGTCAGTAATGTGGATCAAACCGTCTACGCCACCAAGGTCGATGAATACACCGTAAGAAGTGATATTCTTAACTGTTCCTTCAAGAACCTGACCTTTTTCAAGCTTAGCGATAATTTCTTTCTTCTGTTGCTCCAACTCAGCCTCAATAAGAGCTTTGTGAGATACAACAACGTTTTTGAATTCGTGATTGATTTTCACAACCTTGAATTCCATAGTTTTTCCTACGTAGATATCGTAGTCACGGATAGGCTTAACATCAATTTGAGAACCTGGCAAGAAAGCTTCAATACCAAATACGTCAACGATCATACCACCTTTGGTACGACACTTGATGTAACCTTTAATAATTTCGTCGTTTTCAAGTGCAGAGTTAACACGATCCCATGAACGTAATGCACGAGCTTTTTTGTGTGAAAGAACTAATTGTCCTTTTTTGTCCTCTTGAGACTCAACGTAAACTTCAACAGTATCACCAACTGTCAATTCCTGATTATAACGGAATTCGTTTAGTGAAACAATACCATCAGATTTGTAACCAATGTTGATTACAACTTCTCTTTTGTTCATAGAGATAACGATACCATCGATAACCTCTTTTTCAGCAACTGTAGATAAAGTTTTATCGTACTGTGCTTCTAAATCTGCTCTGTTAGCAGCAAAACCTGCATCTTCATTTTCAAATGCATCCCAATCAAATTCTGCTTCAACAGCAGCATTTTTGTTTTCTTCAACCATACTAAATAGTTTGTTTACTAGTAAATTAGACATTATATTATTTAAATCGCTGCAAAAGTACTCATTATATTTTAAAGTACAACTCAAACCAGAAGGATTTTTAAGCTGATTCTTCAATGAAAATTGATCATTAAAAAACAGCTCTTAATTTGGCCATAATCAGTCCTCATTTCTATTGATTATCCGCTCGTAAAAAAGACACAATCCTCTATTCGATGGCAACTTAAGTACGAAAAGCATATTACATCTAGAAACGAAGTCCATTTATCAAGGAAACTCTTTGATTAATCCAAAAAAATAAGATATTTTTGAAACTTAATTCTTGAGGGGGAATAAACAATAACTCGAAAGTAAATTATATTAAAAGAAGAACATGAACCAATCAGATATACTAGACATTGTAAATTCCAAAGCAAACGAATGGCTTAATGGCAATTACGACAAAGACACAAAAAAATCCATCTCTGAATTAATGGAAAAAGAAGATCAGACTGATTTGATTGATTCATTCTATAAAGATTTAGAGTTCGGAACAGGTGGTTTACGTGGTAAAATGGGACCTGGTACAAATCGCATGAATATATATACAGTTGGAGCTGCAACGCAGGGCCTCGCCAATTACTTAAATGCATGTTTTGCTGGCGAAGAAATCTCTATTTGCATCGGATACGATTGTCGAAACAATAGCAAACTTTTTTCAGACACTGTAGCCAACATTTTCTCAGCCAATGGGATAAAAGCTTATATCTTCGACGATTTAAGACCAACACCTGAAATGTCTTTTGCGATTCGTCAACTGGGCTGTAAATCGGGTGTTATTATTACGGCATCACACAACCCTAAAGAATACAATGGTTATAAAGCTTATTGGGATGATGGATCACAAATCGTGACACCTCATGACAAGAACATTATCGACTCAGTAAAGGCGGTTACTGTTGATGAAATTAAATTCGAAGGCAATCCAGATCTTATTGAAGTATTAGGTGATGAAATGGATCAACTTTACCTGGATACTGTTAAAACACTAAGTTTATCTCCTGAGTCAATCAAAAATCAGAAAGATTTAAAAATTGTATTCACACCCTTACATGGTACCACGGTAAAACTTGTCCCTGATTCTCTGAAAAACTATGGTTTTGAGAATGTTATTCATATTCCGGAACAAGATGTTGTTGATGGCAACTTCCCTACCGTATGGTCTGCAAACCCGGAAGAACCGGAAGCCTTGAAAATGGCAGTAGATAAAGCAAAGGAAGTAAATGCTGATTTAGTAATGGCTTGTGATCCTGATGGCGATCGTTTGGGAATTGCTGTCACCAATGATAAAGGTGAATGGGAAATTATCAATGGTAATCAAACAGCCCTAATCTTTACCTACTACCTAATCAACCGAAGAAGAGAACTAGGTTTGCTAACCGGGAATGACTATGTTGTAAAAACAATTGTTACCACTGAACTTTTTAAAGATGTGGCTATCAAAAATAACGTCGAATGTTTTGATGCATATACAGGCTTCAAATGGATTGCCGATGTTATTCGTAAGAATCCTGAGAAGAATTACATAGGTGGTGGAGAAGAATCATTTGGTTATATGCCTGGTGATTTCACTCGCGACAAAGATGCCGTTTCATCCTGCAGTATTATGGCAGAAATTGCTGCCTGGGCAAAAGACCAAGGGAAAAATTTATTTGACATATTAAAAGAAATATATGTCGAATATGGCTTTTCTCGTGAAAAAATGATCTATATTGTAAGGGAAGGACTTAGTGGTTCACAAGAAATCGCGCAAATGATGCATGATTTCCGATTTAATTGTCCTGAAAAAATTAATGGATCTCCCGTAGTTTTAGTTAAAGATTATAGCGTAAGAAAGGCGACAAATCCTATAAGTGGCGAAGTGACAGATCTTGACTTTGAAACAACGGCTGATGTATTACAATTCTTTTTAGAAGATGGATCAAAAATTTCAGTTCGACCATCAGGAACTGAACCAAAAATTAAATTTTACTTTGAAGTGCGAGAAGCGTTAAATAAAATTGAAGAATTTTACACAATTGAAGCTCTTGCAGACAAAAAAATAGACGGAATAATTCGTTCATTAAAATTAAACTAATAATTTTAGGGTAGTTAAATACAAAAACTACCCTACATCTCTTTTGCATGGATAATAAACGTATCATACTATCTATCGATGACTCTCCAATTAACAACAAATTAATTGAGGCATATTTTAGAAAAGATTACATCATCATATCTAAGGATGGTGGACAAGAAGCTTTAAAATGGCTTGAAGTCAACCTTCCTGATGTTATTCTTCTTGATGTCATGATGCCAGTCATGGATGGTATGGATGTGCTGGAGAAATTACAGGAAAATGAACGTCTAAAAGAAATTCCTGTAATTATGGTAACGGCAAAAACTGAGATGGAAACCATTAAAGCTGCTCTTACCAAAGGTGCTCTTGATTACGTAAAAAAACCCATAGATTTTACAGAATTGCAATCAAAAATAATGATTGCTTTCCAAATGAATCAGCAAAAGCAAGAAATATCAAAATACAAGTCTTATTTCGATATTCATCAGGGGATGATTCATGCTCAAAGAATCCAACGCTCAATACTTCCAGACACTGAGCATTTCAAACGCATGTTTCCAAAATCTTTCATAATCAATCTTCCCAAGCATGTTGTAAGTGGTGATTTTTATTGGATAAACCAGAATTTTCAACAAAAAAACATCGGTGTATTTGATTGTACAGGACATGGTGTTCCTGCCGCTATGCTAACTATGATGGGGCAAATGGAACTTCATACCCTTTTTGAAAATGGAAGTAGCGTTTATCCTGGAAAAATATTCTCCAAGCTCAGCCAAAGATTCAGCCGCCTTTTAAATACCTCAAGTGATACATTCACTCAATACGATGGAATGGATGGAGCTTTTCTTTCAATTACTTCACAAGAGAACAAGATTGAATATGTAGGAGCCAGACGCCCCCTTGTTTTGATTAGAAAAGGTGTTGAGCAATTAAAAATCGATCAGGAATTACTTGAAGCTAAGGTCACAAATGAAGACTATTCACTCTTTGAAATTTCTGCTGACAGATTTTCAATAGGCAAAGAAAGTGAATTCTCTGAGTTTCAAACAAAAACCATAACATCAGCTCCGGGCGACAGATTATTTATTTATTCGGATGGTATTACTGATCAACTAGGTGGAAGTAAAACCAAGCGTTTGAAGAAAAAAGAGTTCTACGCCAAACTGCTTAAACTTCAATCCAAGTCTATCAATCTTCAAAAATCTGATTTCTTTAATTGGCTGGATGAGTGGAAAGAGAACAATGAACAAACAGATGATATCCTAATGGTTGGAATCGAATTATAATTCTACCTCTTCGTCGGGAAAAAATTCTTTCTTAAAATTAACCAAATAAAGCTTCTCCGTTGCACGAGTCAACGCTGTATAAAGCCAACGGTAAAATTCTCGATTAAGCATATCTTCAGTAATATACCCCTGATCAACAAAAACAGCACTCCACTGTCCTCCTTGTGCCTTGTGGCATGTAATTGCGTATGCAAACTTCACCTGTAAAGCATTAAAAAACTTGTTATCCCGAACTTTCTCGTATCGTTTTTTCTTCGAACGTATATCGGCATAATCCTCAGAAATAGTAAAAAAGAGTTTTTTATTATCCTCATACCCCAAAGAGGCTGCCTCTATATTAAGCGTATCAAGCATAATCATCGTATCAAGCTCAAGATCTTTGTAATCAGGAAAACGAAGACTGACTTCCACATATCTGAACCCATAAAGCTCTACATGTTTACCAATTCTGGTAATTTCAACGATATCACCATTGGCAATAAAATCAATCTCTTTGACATCAGCAGTCCAGAAATAATTATTTTTCACTACCATTAAATAATCACCAACCGTTATTTCATCCTCTCTATATAATATACTATTACGAATTCCTTGATTGTATTGGTTAGCACGCTTATTTGAACGGCTCAAGACCATGGTTTCCTCCAAACCATACTTATAATGAGCAGATGATATCTCTTCAATTAGATCTCCCCCACTTATTTTAACGATATCCGGAAACCTTTCGGTCTCGAATTTAGGATAACCACTATCACCTTCATCAAGCATTCGACGGAGTTCCGTAGCATTTTTTAATATACCAGACTCTTCTGCCTGGCGAACAACCTGAGTCAAAACAACTTCATTAACCTGAAGGTTATAGCAAGATTCAAGCTCCTTGGGATCTAAAGCCGGACTCACATCAATACCAATTGGAGGTAATTGTGCAATATCACCTATAAGAACCAAACGACAATTACTACCCGCACTAACGTAATCAATAAGATCATCTAACAAGCACCCAGAACCAAAAGCGGAAGCCTCATGAGAGTAATTTGAAATCATTGATGCTTCATCGACAAGAAAAATTGTGTCTTTAGAAAGATTTCTATCAAGATTAAAAACACCAAAGCCATCGGTAAGAGATTTTTGACGGTATATTTTTTTGTGGATCGTTTGAGCATTTTGCTGACAATAATGAGAAAGCACCTTAGCTGCACGACCAGTGGGAGCCAAAAGCACTGTCTTTATATCCATTTCAGATAAACTAGCAACCAAAGCACTGACTAAGGTCGTTTTCCCGGTACCGGCGTATCCTTTCAACAAAAAAATACGATCGTTCTTACTACTAGTCAAATAATCAGACAATTCTTCAATTGCAAATTTCTGATCAGCAGTCGGTTCGAACTTTAATTTCTTACAAATACTTAAGCTAATGTGCTTTTTTAACATTTCGACTCAAAATTAGTGGCTATAAAAATAACCAAACAGATTTTTTTTTTAAATTTGCAAACAAACTTACACAAACTAATAAACTATTTGTATGTTACAAGCATAAGAATACACACTAATTAATGTCTATTTTATTGCATCTAGCGTATAACTAAATTAACACAAATTATAAACTATGAAATTAAAACCAGTCCTTCAAATTTTACTTGCTTTTGCAATTGTTGCGTTTGGATACTTAGCTTACCAAAGCATAATGAAGCCAATCGAATTTAAGAAAATCAAAACGGAGCGTTACGAAAAGATTATCAATCAATTGAAAGATATTCGTAAAGCACAAAATGCTTACAAAGAAGTAAATAAAAAATATACTGGCAGCTTTGATACCTTGATCTCATTTATCAAAACTGATTCTATGCCAATGATTAAGTCAATTGGTTCATTAACTGATGAGCAAATTGAAGCTGGTATGACTGAAAGAGAAGCTGTAGTTAAAGGATTTATCACTCGTGATACGATTATGGTTTCAGCTCTTGAGACAATCTTTAATAATAATTTCAATATTGAAAATTTAAGATATGTTCCTTACACTCAAGAGCAGAGCGAATTCAAAATGGCAGCTGGTATTGTTGTTACTGGTTCAAATGTAAAAGTTCAGGTTTTTGAAGCGAAAGTTTCAAACACAGACATTTTCGCTGATATTCGTGATGAGTACTTAGACGAGTTAAAGGAAGAAAACGGGAACCGTATTCGTATTAACAAATACCCTGGCCTAAAAGTTGGTTCTCTTGAAGAAGCGAATAACGGATCAGGAAACTGGGAATAATCCTCAATAGATATTATGGACGAATTATTATTTGTTGATTCAACATTTGAAAAGGATAATACGTCAAGATATAAACTATCCATCCAGCTCTGTCTGGATGGATTTTCTTTTTCTATCCTTAGCTTAGAGAATAAATGCCTGACTCTTTTTCAATCAAAGAAACTAAATCCCGAGACGGAGAATAATTCTATTGACGTATTAAAAGATAGTATACGAAATTGTGATTACCTGAACCTAACCTACCATCAGGTTTCGGTTATTTGGTTGACAAAAAAAGCCTGTCTCATTCCCTCAGAGCTCTTTTCTAACGATATGGCGATCGATAGCTTTCAGTTATGCCATCCTCTGTTAAAAACCGAAATTTTAAACTATGACGAGCTTAAGGAAATGAATGCTTATATTATATATGCACTACCTTTGGCTTTACCTGAGTTTATTCAATCACAATTTACAGGAGCAGAAATATCACATCAAACATCTCGTTTTTACCAGAATATTTTAAAGCAAAACACGACTGGTAAACACCCTAAGGTATTCGTTCAGATTCACGATACATTTTTTGATGCTTTTATACCGGATAATGGACAAAAACATTTTATCAATAGCTTCTCATTTAAGGAAGAGACAGACATGGTTTATTATATCCTAAATATCTATAAACAGCAGAATCTAAATACAGAATACAGTGAACTTTATCTTTCTGGAAAAATAGATGAAACCCATAAAGCTTTTCAAACTCTGAAACAGTATATCAAAGAAATTGTTATTGATACAATTCCGAATGAATTACTGAAAAAAGCGACTGTTTCAAATTCAGAGTACAATCAATTTACCAAACTTTTAAATACAAGTCAGTGCGAATAATTAGTGGTAGCCATAAAGGAAGAAGAATATCTCCGGATAAGAGCTTTAAAGCACGTCCAACAACCGATTTTGCTAAAGAGAACCTTTTTAACGTTCTCAACAATACAATCGATTTTGAGGGCTTAAAAGTACTCGATTTATTCGGTGGCACAGGAAGCATCAGTTACGAATTTGCATCCAGAGGAGCAGAGCAAGTCGTTTGTGTTGAACTCAATTTTAAACACTGTGCTTTTATAAAAAAAACAATCAGTGATTTAGGATTTACACAAATTCATGCATTGAGGGCGGATATTTTTAAATATCTAAAAGGTTGCAATAAAAAGTACGATCTCATCTTTGCAGATCCTCCATTCGATTTAGAGACTATCGAAACGATTCCTGATGCAATTTTAAAACAAAACATTCTAAATGAGGATGGTATTGTTATTGTAGAACATTCATCAAGAAACGATTTTTCACAACATCCATTATTTCATGATATGAGAAGTTATGGTAGCGTTAATTTCAGTTTCTTTAAGTTAAAGGATTAATTGAAAAAAATGCAGTTTTTTTGCACATTCGTAACATGCTCAAAACAGCATATTTAGTAGCTTTCTTTAATTTTTTATTAGAAAAAAAGCTGAAGCTCTATTGCAAGTAATAAAACTTGCATTATCTTTGCATCGCAATCAGGAAAAGGTCAGACTAACGAGTCGACCGAAATAAACAATTCTGTAGCATTTTGGTTTGGTAGTTCAGTTGGTTAGAATACATGCCTGTCACGCATGGGGTCGCGAGTTCGAGTCTCGTCCAGACCGCCAAAATTAAGAGTTTTGATTCGTTACTCTTTAAATAAACAAATCACACATTTTGGTTTGGTAGTTCAGTTGGTTAGAATACATGCCTGTCACGCATGGGGTCGCGAGTTCGAGTCTCGTCCAGACCGCCAAAATTAAGAGTTTTGATTCGTTACTCTTTAAATAAACAAATCACACATTTTGGTTTGGTAGTTCAGTTGGTTAGAATACATGCCTGTCACGCATGGGGTCGCGAGTTCGAGTCTCGTCCAGACCGCCAAAATATAAGCCTTCGATTCTTTGAGTCGAAGGCTTTTTTATTTCTTGTAATTCCTATTTGATTCGTAAGAAAACTATAGACGAATCAGGCTTCTCTATTAGTTTTGAATTAACATCCATTTTAGACTTTGATGCGTCTTTCGAGGAGTTCTTAGATGCAGAAATTTTTTATTTTAAGAATCTTTAAACACGTAAGTGTTTCTTTCTTTGAAATATTTCATTTGTTGTTCTTAGTGAACCAGAGAAGTATTCTCAATCGATTGAAGGAATCAAATCCTGGCCTGAATTTCATCGAATGGCATTGCTATATATCAATTAGCAACATTCAAGTTTTAGCACTATAATAAAGGCTTCTGTTGATTAGTTCGGTAATAATCACGGAAACCTAATACAAAGTCAGAAAGGATGATGTATACGAAATGTTTAATTATGAGAGCTATTCTGTCCCAAAGGAATCTTAAACTTGAAAGTGCTTCCTTTACCAGATTCGGATTCTACCCATATTTCACCATTTAAATGCTGAACAATTTGCTTAGCAATACTTAAACCAATACCAGTTCCTCCAAAGCTTCTTGTGTGACTTTCCTCACCTTGTCTGAATCGATCAAAAATATAGGTTTGCTTTTCAACAGGAATACCAATTCCTGTATCTTTCACCCAAAACAAAATGCAACTCTTTTCATGCTTATAATCCACTTCAACCTGCCCTTCCCCTGTGAATTTAAGAGCATTATCAATCAGGTAACCTAAAATCTGTTTTAGTCTTTGCGAATCGAAATAGATATGTGTTTCTTTTAGTCTGACGGGATCAGGAAAAACTAAACTTAGATCAGATTTTCCATTATTTTCTTTAATCAGTTCAAATTTATCTTTAAGTTCTAAAAATATATTATTGAGATTAAAGTTGGAATAGCTGATATTAACCATACCTGATTCTAAAATCGAAAAATCAATAATATCATTAATTAATGCTAGTAAAGAATTACTATTATTGATTATATGCCCAATAAACTCGTTTCTAATCTCAGAATTGAGTTCATCTTGTTGCAAGAGCTGAGAAAAGCCAACAATAGCGTTCATTGGTGTTCTAATCTCATGAGTCATATTAGAAAGGAAGGCGGATTTAAGCTTATCTGACTTTTCAGCAAGTTCTCGCGCCTGTACAAGCTCATTTTCTTTTTTGACTCTAGTGTCGATCATCACATTAACTGTAGAGGCCATTTTCTTGAAATCAGAAAAATTAAGTTTCTCGATATCAATCTTCACCGATTCGGTCGCTGCTTTTTTAAAGAACTCGTTAAATGAATCAATACTTTTATTCATTTTAGAAGACAATAATCTGGCAGCAAGATAAAGCATTATAAAAGTCAGTACGATCAAAAGCACTATTTTCAGACTATAATTTATTAATCTATCATGCAATTCTGTTTTTCTTAAAGCAATTTCTTTCTCAAGACTATCTGTATGAAAACCCGATCCTAAAATCCAGTTCCATTCGACTATATCATAAAGATAAGTGACCTTCTCTCCTTTTGGCAAATCATAACGAATAAACCGGTCCTTTTTCTCACCAATGGAAAACAAAATTTTTCTCGATATATCGATATCATCAACTTCTTCGAATGTTCTATAATTACGTCCACGATATTTTTCATCTTTATGCAAAAGACAGGTCCCATTTTTTGAATAAATAAAGAAATAATTATCTTCATCTACTTTCATATTTTTTATTCGCTCTATACAATCCGCTTGAATCGATTCCAGGAAATCATCAGCATAAGCAAAACTTCCCATATACCAATTAAGTGGTTCAATCTTCTTGATATAGGATATCTTGGTATATGCATTAAATTTATTGGGAATACTTTTAGAAGCCTTATATTTAACAAAGCATTCTTCAGCTTCTTTAAGATGATTGAGCTCATTTTCAACGAGCTTATTTTCATTAATATCTTTATAATTAAGCAAAGACTTGCCTTCCCAATTTGGATTTCGAGGATAGAGAACACCAACTCCATCAAGCGTATTGATAAAAATATATCGCTTATGGGAATTAAATCTAAATGCGGATATAGCCTCCTTGATTCTTTGTTTTATTGCCCCTTCAGATAAAACATTCTTATTTTTGTTATAAATATGAAGGGCAATCTCATAAGCCTGATCAACATTCGTTTTCAAATTTTCTCGAATGAGTTCTTCTGCTTGATTCTCTTTAAATTCAATATAGTCAGTACACTTTTTGGTATTCTGAACCAGCATAGATTTATGTTCCTCAATATAATTATCTCTTAGGGAGTTAGATTCTATGTTGAATTTTGCATATTCATTATAAATCCACACCGAACCAACAATTATAAGAACAAAGCTTGATAATGAAGAAAAAAGAAAGAGATAAGCTCTCCCAATACTTATATTTTGAAAATGTCTGAAAAGATTAAAATGTTTCAAGGCATTAAATTTTAGGTCAATTAAAAACGAAAGCTATCAATAATAAATTTGAATATCGGATTAAAAAGATCAAAATTTCTTTTAAGCTCTTCAAGTATCATTTCATCAATTGGATTGCTTGACTCTGGCTTCTTACTTGAATAATGATTCAAAATTGGTAGTTGATATCTCCTAACTTTCAAATTTAGTATAAAATGAGGGATTTTACGATACTCTGCACGTATGCTAAACTGATTTTTTTTTATACGATCATTCTCAATTAAGAAATTATATATATCAATAAAATGAACAGAAGAATTTCCTAAAAAACTACGAAGTTCAAATTTTTGAACCAAAGGAATTTCATAAAACAAAGCCAACTCTTTACTCGCTGAAGGTAAATATTCGATTATGACACGATTCTGATTAATATTAACATGGTCAAATTCAAAAGACCATTTTAAATCATGATAAGCCTTGAGCTCTTTTTTTATGGCATATAAGAGTTTTATTCGAGGAAAAACAGTGCATGTAAAATTCATATTAGAAGCAAACAATTCTTCTGCCTTTGATATATTTTGTTGATTTAATTCTGTTTTCATATATTTTGTTGATTTAGAAAAACATTCAAAACTAAACAATATCAACTTAAACCACACCTTATATCATATCTAATTTCTTCTAAAAATAAACCTAAATCAGAATATTACTTAGGTCTAATTTAACACAACTTAGCTATATATACAATTTGACAGACTTGACAGTTAAATAATTAAATCAGATTTATTATTATTGTAGAATGCATAGAAAAATTTTAGCCAAACCTGTAAGTGTCATATTATTGATATTGCTTAGCACCTGTTTATCAATAGCATCAAGCCGATTTCAATCTTCATTTACATTAAACGATGGCTTGCCTAGTGACAACATACGTCAAATATTCTGTGATTCCCGAAATATAGTTTGGATTGCAACAGACGCTGGCTTCTTTGAGTTTGATGGAGGTCAAATATTTATTCGTGAAGAATTACAACAACTCTATGGAGAAAGAATTCTATCAATATGTGAAGATAATGAGACAAATCTATGGCTAACTGTTGCCAATGTAGGCCTTTGCTATTATGATGGATACACAATCAAAATATACAATCATAAAGAATTAGGCCTAAAAAACGGGATTCAAACGGTTTATTTCAGTCACCAATTGAATAAACTTTTATTAGGAACGAGAGAAGGTGTTTACAAAGTCTCTTTTGCCGATAAAGAGAAACTTAAATTGACACCATTCCATACCAATAGTAAAGTAAATATTACTGGTTTCCTTTACAATAACAATAAACTACTCGCGATATCAAATGAAACAGAAAAGATCTTTGAGTGTGATGTCGTTACCAACCAGCTCAATTTATTAAAAAGAGACGAATATCTTCCAGTTATAGCATTCAACCAATTTAATACATCTGAACTTAAAAACGATCTTGCCCTTAATAATGAAGCTTTTAAAATTCGAAATCATAATGATGATGAGATCGACTGTGAAATAATTCAAATTAGTCAGGTCAAAGACGAGAAATTTTATCTTGTCAGGTATTTTATCGCAGGTACTGAGTACCGAAGAGTACTAAGAGTCTTCGAACAACAAATTGAGGATTTCTCGAAATCTAACAATATCGAAGATGTTTTTGTACAATCAATTTTCGTTAATAAAGGTGAAAGCAATATTTGGCTTGGTACTAAAAATAAGGGAATCATACACTTCCAAAACTCAATATTTCAATACTTTGATGCATCTTATTTTCATTTAGATGATCTAACTATCTTAGATATTGAAACTGACAATAGGGGGTATATTTATATCGCAACCCACAATGAAATTATATATTTTAAAGAGAATAAAGTTCAAAAACGAATTTCAACTTCAAAACTATGTTCTACTATTAAAGGCTGTCAGTCGGCGGTTTGCGAACAAAAAATTCAAATCTATGATATATTAAATGATGGCAAATCGAAACTATGGTTGGCAACCAATATGGGATTCTACACTCTCAATTTGAATAATGACACCATCAATTTTCTGGGAATAAATCCAGCTAATAAATTCGAATTCACTGACAATGGCGAGCTTTGCTGTATATTGGGAAATGAGTTTATCGTTTTCTCAGGTAAAAACTTTCAAAATAAAAGCTTCAAACATAAAATCTCAGAGTCAACTGAAATTGAGGTGAGTAAAATGACATCTAACAAAAACGAAATTTGGTTTTCTACCAAACAAGTCGGTCTTTTCAAATATGAATCAAATAAACTTGAACAGTTTACGAAAGAGAATTCAAAAATTCATAATATCATCAACGATTTTCTGATTCTCCCTGATGGCAATATGATTGCCGGCGGAAATAATGGCAGAATTTACAAATTAAAATACGAAGACCAAAAGCTCCATATTTTAAATATTATAGATCAAAATCTGGGCCTTAATGGCACTTCAATACAAGGCTTTCAGTATTTAAAAGATGGTTATTTGTGGTGTGGAACAAACGAAGGTGTTTATCGTTTCGATTATAATTCCTGGCAATCAGATTCTACAATTAATTATCGTTTTTGGGATGACAAAAAAGGATATTACGATAGAAGTGGTAAGAATTCTATCGTTGATAGGGATAAAAACATCTGGGTAAAAACAAACACCCAGCTTCTAAAGATCACAAACTCAATTATTGATCAGGTTGAAGAAAGTACATGCACTTTAAGCCTTAAAAATATACAGATTTATAACAAAGATTGGCCACGAGATCCTTCAAAAGTCTGCCACTGGACCAATAAAATTATTGGCCCGTTAGATCTGTTACACGATCAAAATTACTTGACCTTTTCTTATGGTTTTCAAAATTGTTTAAATCCAGGCGAAAATGCTTTTCGCTTTCAATTAAGAGGCTTCGATAAAGAATGGTCCGATTGGAGTTCCAACACTCAAGCAGTCTATTCCAATCTACCTAGCGGAGAATACACCCTAAATATTCAAGGGAAACACCTAAATAAAGCACATACCATTCCATTCTCAATCAAGGTTTCAATAGCCTATCCATGGTGGCAAAAACCTTGGTTTTATGCCATTACATTTGCGGTTTTAGTAGGGCTTATAATTGCAGGCATGAGAGTTTATACTCGAAAGATTCGCCAGGAAGAGGAAAAAAGAAACGAGGTAAACACACGTATCTTAGGCCTGAAGATGAAAACCCTACAAAATCAACTTGATCCACATTTCATTTTCAATGCACTTAATTCAATTCAAGGCTATATTCTTGAACAAGAAACTGAAAATGCACTGGATTATCTATCTGATTTTTCAACTGTGTTACGCAAGAATATTAATAATGCAGATAAGGATTACATTAGCCTTTCGGACGAAATTGCATATTTAAAACACTATGTAAAGTTAGAACAAATGCGATTTATGGACCGATTTATTTTTGAAATAGTCCTAAGCAAAGAAATAAATCCTTATAATTATTTCATTCCTCCAATGTTAATACAACCCTTTATTGAAAGTGCAATAAGATTTGGTATTTCAACTTGTAAAGGGGATGGATTAATACTTATCAATTTTGATCTGGAAAGCAATAATTATATCCGCTGTACCATTGAAGATAATGGGATTGGGCGTTCGAAATCGAAAGAGTTTGATGCAGAAAGCCGTAAATCATCACATGAAAAAACAATGCATATAATTCAAGAAAGAATTTCACTATTTAACAAAATCAATCAAAATACATTCAAATACGATTACAAAGTTTTCGATTTATACGATGAAACTCAGAATCCGCTGGGAACAAAGGTTGAAATAGGCTTACCTTATCGTAGAACAGATGACTAATTTCGCCTAAGTTTGGTTCTTTATATAGTTTGTCAATTCGTTTCGATAAGCTTCCAAAAGTAAGTTCAATAAATGATGATTAACATCAAATGAAAGGGCATTGATACGTCGAATGGGAAGAATTTGCGGAGAGGTTCCAGTTAAAAATGCTGAATCGTATTGAGAAAGATCTTTAAATGATAGTTTTTCTTTTAAAACGGTTACCCCTAACCTTTCACATATCTCAATAACTTTACTTCGTACAATACCATTCAACACCTGATCATCCGGAGCTGTTACAAGTTTATTATCTTTAATAAAAAAAAGATTGGATCGACTACCTTCAGTCAAATTACCAAGATTATCCATTAAAATTACTTCAAAAACATCAGGACTTGCTATAACAGTATTCGTATAGGTTCGCAACTTGTGATTATAGACTTTAGCATTAGGATTACGACGTTCAGCATTGTAAACAATTGTATTAACGCCTTCTTGATATTCTAGTCTACTCGGGTATTTATTATTTACGAAATAGCAATAAAAATTTCGATTATTCTGGTGTATATTAAAAACAATCTTAATATTGCCTTCAAGCACACCATTGGAAGCAATTACAAGCTCAATTTTCCCAACAAGTTCTGAATAATCCAACCATATATATTGTCCAACCTTTCTTGCTGAATTTTCCAAACGGGTCAAATGTTCTTTCAAGAAAACAGGTTTCGAATTAACCACACGAATCACCTCATAAAGAGACAATCCAACTCTAAAGAACTCATTTTTGAATTCATTGGTATCCCTAAGTTTACTGTTGTGTAAATATTTATATTGAGAACATTCACTCATATTCTTATATCATTTAGCTTTTACCCACAAATTAAAGCTTTTCTGAGGATTTATTTCTTACACCGGGGGTCATTTTTTTTATTTGTTCTAAATATTCCTTCTTTTATAATTTATAACCAATTGTGCTAGATTATCATTAAATTTCGACCAAAGTAAATGCAATTATCTAAGCGATAATTCTTTTTCAATAATAACTCACAAAATAAAAGTACTATGGATTTAATGAAATGGACGCCTGATCTAAGTTTAGATCATTCTCTTATTGATGAACAGCATCAAAAACTATTTGATATTGTGAACCTTTTAATTAAAAACATAGGTATAGACCAGGAGTTTATAAAAAAAACACTGGTAGAATTAAAGACCTACAGCGAATTACATTTCTCAGAAGAAGAAGAGATTTTAGCCGAGAGAAACTATCCTGGCCTGGAAGATCATAAATTTGAACATCGTTTTTTTATTCGTAGGATTACAAGTTTTTGTAAGGAAGTTGTAGATGAAAATAACGAATTGTCTGAGAAAATGCTGGAATTCCTTGCTGACTGGGT
The DNA here is from genome assembly GCA_048268005.1 of Ancylomarina sp. GTDB lineage: Bacteria > Bacteroidota > Bacteroidia > Bacteroidales > Marinifilaceae > Ancylomarina. The sequence continues at coordinate 873,100 of JBLWWJ010000002.1, read as the reverse complement.
TAAACATCACACTTTTGAAGAAGATCAGGATTATAAGAAATACTTATAATTTGGTGTATATTTGTAAACAATTGCCAAGCAAATTAATTTTAAGCTTAGGCTTATCCTAAAATTAAAAACTAAATAAAAAAATATGGCCAGTAGAAGAGACTTTAAAAAAGATGTAAATTTCTTAACCAACGAAATCTTCATGCGTAGTATTATTCATCTTGAATTCTTCGGAAAAAGAAATTCGGATGACGTTTATAGCATTATGAATGAAGCTGCCGATGCTCGTAATAACTACATCGCTCGTATCAATAAGAAAATAGATAAGAAGGCCGATATCAAACCACATTTTAAATCGATATATGATGATTTACTAAAGTCAACTCACGATCTTCTTGAGAAAATTGACAACTTGGATATCGACTAAAACTTATTATTGAACATTTATAAATGCAAAGGCTATAAGTCTTTGCATTTTTTATGTGACCACAACCAATAACAACCAAAAAACAACTCAACTAATGAAAAAGTTATTATTCACACTAATTGTAAGCTCATTTCTTACGGTGGGTATGGCTCAAACGAACAAAAGAGCCTTAAAACACAGCGATTACGATGGATGGAAAGACATTAAAAATCATCAAATATCAAACAATGGAGATTGGATTAGCTACGAAATCAACCCTCAAAAAGGTGATGGCTTCCTATACCTATATCAGCATTCAAAAGCGAAACTAGATTCATTTCCCAGAGGATATGAGGCCAAATTCTCAGCAGATTCTAAAAGTTTGGTTTTTAAAATTAAAGCTCAATTTGATACTATCAGACAAGCTAAACTAAAGAAAGTAAAATCGAAAGATTTACCTAAAGATTCATTAGTGACCTTAAACTTATCTAATCATAAACTAGAAAAGTATGCCAACTTAAAATCGTACAAAACTGCTATTGAAAATGGTGAGTGGATAGCGTTTTTACTAGAAACTAAGAAAATAGCACAGGACACAACTAAGAAAGCTAAGAAGAAAAAGAAGTCTGGAAAAAACAAACCTGAAGTAGGCGATTTAAAACTTAAGAATCTACTAACCAACGAAACAATTTCTTTTTCAAATGTAAGTGATTACGCCATCTCAAGAAACGGACAAGCCGTATCATTCATCACTCAGAATCAGGATAGTATTTCTGAAGCTAAAGTTTCAATTCTGAATTTCGAAGACAAGAATCCACATCTTGTTTTTCAGAATACAGGATTAGCCAAGAAACTGAGTATAGCTGCTAATGGAGACAAATTAGCTTTTATTTTTTCGGCAGATACCACCAAACAGAAAGTCTACAATTTACAATATTTCGATACGAAATATAAACAGGCAGAACTCATCCTTGACTCGGAGAACACGAATGATACCAAAGGGTGGTGTGTGAATGAAAACAGCCAATTGAACTTCTCAAGAAATGGTAAAAACCTTTATTTTGGAGTAGCTCCCAAAGCTGAAAAAGAAAAAAAAGACAGCCTTTTAGATAGTGAAAAATACAAACTGGATATTTGGAGTTGGAAAGATCCTCTACTTCAATCTGAACAAAAGGTTAAACTTAAGAAAGAACTGAAGAGAACTTACTTAGCTGTTTACAACACTAAGAAAAAGACAATCAATCAACTTGCAGATAAAAGCCTACCTCAGGTTAAACTATACGATCATGGTAATGCAAGCTTGGCACTAGGAAGTTCTTCCCTACCATATCAAATGGAAGAGTCGTGGAACGATTGGTTCAGAGATTATTATTTGGTAAACACAAAGACGGGGCAATCAGAACTCGTATTGAGCAAAAAAAATGCGACAGTTGAAATTTCACCATCTCAGAAATTCTTATACTGGTACGAAACAACCGATAGCACCTGGAATGTTTACAATATTTCGAACAAAAGAACACGAATTTTAACTCATAATATTCCTTACAACTTTTACTCCGAAAATCACGATACGCCTAGTGATCCGAGACCATATGGCGTTATGGGTTGGACTAAAGATGACAAATATATCCTAATTCAGGATCGCTACGATATTTGGAAGATTGATCCCAAAGGAAAAGAGAAAACGACAAACCTAACACAAGGTTTAGGTCGTAAAGAAAATATCCGTTTTAGTTATATCAAACTCGATAGAGAAGAGCAAACCATAGACTTAAATCAGCCTGTATTGTTAAAAGCTTTCGGAGAATTCAATAAGAAATCAGGTTTTTATCAATTAACAAACGGAAAGTCTCTTCAAGAAATTCGTTTTGAAGATGTGAGTTACTCCTACCCTATTAAAGCTAAAAATGCAGATCAATTGGTTTGGAAACGTTCAACATTTGTTGACTACCCTAACCTATGGTTGAGTGATTCGAACTTTAAAAATGAAAAACAGATTTCTGACGCAAACCCTCAACAAAAGAATATTCTTTGGGGAAATGTTGAGCTTGTTGATTGGGTATCAGGAGACGGAGAGAAATTACAAGGGATGTTGTTTAAACCCGAAAACTTCGATCCGAATAAAAAGTATCCAATGCTTGTTTATTTTTACGAAAGAGTAAGTGATCGCTTACATAAGCATTATGTGCCTCAGCCTAACTGGTCTATTATCAATCCGACATACTGCGTAAGTAATGATTACCTGATTTTCATGCCAGATATCACCTACCCTAAAGTTGGACATCCGGGAGAAAGTGCGTACAGTTCAATTGTAACGGGTACCTTAGCCATGATGGATCGTTTCGATTTTATCGACAAGAAAAATGTAGCTCTTCAAGGTCAAAGCTGGGGTGGTTATCAGATTGCACACCTAGTAACAAAGACCAACTTATACAAATGTGCCATGTCAGGTGCTCCTGTTAGTAATATGACTTCGGCTTACGGCGGAATTCGCTGGAAGAGTGGTCGCAGTAGAATGTTCCAATACGAGCATACTCAGAGTAGAATAGGTGGAACACTTTGGGAAAAACCGTTACATTATATCGAGAATTCACCAATTTTCTCAGTTCCAAAAATTAAAACGCCGCTTCTGATCATGCACAACGATCACGATGGTGCAGTACCTTGGTATCAGGGAATAGAATTCTTTGTGGCTATGCGTCGATTACAGAAACCTTGCTGGATGCTTTCATACAATAATGAAGCACATAATCTAAAAGGTCGTGCTAACCGCATGGATTTATCCATTAGAATGATGCAATTTTTCGATTACTATCTAAAAGGGGAAGCTGCTCCTGCCTGGATGGTTGATGGCATACCAGCCATTAAGAAAGGCAAATACGATGGTTACGAATTAAAGAAGTAAACATACAGAAAGACCTCAAATAAATATTTGAGGTCTTTTTTTTATATATAAACTTTTTAAATCTTTATTTGCAAACCATCATAAGCCATAAATACATTCTCAGGTAACTCCTTTGATATGTCTTCATGAAATCCAAGCTGATGACTAAAGTGAGTTAAGTAGGCTACTTCAGGTTTTAGCTCTTCGATTAAAGCCAAAGCTTCGGAAAGTGTATAATGAGACAAATGCTTTTCTTTTCTCAATGCATTAACAACAAGAACCTTTAGACCTTGCATTTTCTCTTTTTCTTCTTTAGAGATATAATTAGCATCCGTAATATAAGCTAGGTCCTCAATTCGATAACCATACACAGGTAATCTAAAGTGTTTAGCCCTTATTGGTAATACTTCAGTGCCATTAATATTAAAAGCTTTATTTTCTACAGTCCATAAATTAAGTTGTGGAATACCAGGGTATCTAAATTCGGCGAACACATAGGCAAACTCCTGTTTTAAGGAAGCTTGAACACGTTCTTCAGCATAGATATCCACAGCTTTCTTATTTACCCAATTAAAAGCTCTTACATCGTCTAATCCAGCCGTATGATCCTTATGTTCGTGTGTAAACAGAATGGCATCAAGTTTCTCAACCTGAGCTCTCAACATTTGATAACGAAAATCAGGACCGCTATCGATTACAATATTTTGTCCATCAACCTCAATAAAAACAGATGTTCGCAATCGCTTATCTCTTTTATCAGTAGATAAGCAAACTGGACATTTACATGCTATAATGGGTATTCCCTGAGATGTTCCGGTGCCTAAAAAAGTGAGTTTCACTCTGTGTAATTAATGATTAGTAATTTAAGTTTAAGTCATAAATAAACCATGCCTAACTTTATTCCCGATTCTGGAGACCAGCACAGCTGGCCTATCCTTTATCCTTTATCCTTTATCCTTTATCCTTTATCCTTTATCCTTTATCCTTTATCCTTTTCTTTCTGTATTCCATCCTAAACGAAAGGTAGAGAAGATACAATAAAACAAAAACTGCCATAACAGCTGAAGGGATAGCAGCCTCTTTACCAAATAAAGTTAATGCTGTAACAACAGCAAAACCAGAACTTTTAATAGTAAGCAACAGGTTTTGTGTCAATGCAACTTCCTTAACAACTCCAATTCTCTGTGCAAATTTCTCATACACCCAACCTAATCCAAATATACTAAGAAACAAGACCAAAGCGACTAAAAAAAGCACCTCAAAATTTGAGAAAAAAACTTGTCTATTTAATCCGACTGCAGTAAAAATTAATAAGGCAAAGCCCCAATCAACAATTTTCCCTCTCACCTTTTCAACAGTTGGTTTAATTGGTTCCCATAATAAGAATCGAGATAGGATCATAGGAATCAAAACTAACTTAATCATCGTCATAAAAAGCATGCTTGAGTCGATACCACCATCAACATTACTTAACAGACCAACTATGGCTGGTGCCAAAAAAATAGAACTGATAAAAGCACCCAAAACACCAACAATTCCATACTTGATATCCCCTTCGAGAATATGTGAAAAAGGTATGACAGCCAAACCAGGTGGTGTGGCAGCAATCACTACAAATCCAAGGAACAACTCTGGAGTTGGCATCAGAAAATAGGCTAAACTGATAATAACCGAACCGAAAACAAAATAATTGAGGATTGAACCCAACAAAAGGGGTTGAATCATTTTCTTTAAAGGGAACAAGGCTTTTGTACTTAAACCCGTTGTCGAGAAAATCATCACAACAGCTAAAATGTAAAAAGTATAAGTCTTCAAGTATTCTGCCCAATCACCAATCGTCAAGCCTAATATGACAGCCAGAATTAAAACAAAGTTCCTGTCACGTATTATCCGGGTAAGTAATTTTATCATCATTCGTATTTTTGTAAAACAAAGATGATACAATTCAGCTCCAATTCAAAATGATTCTAAGTAATAAAATCCTGCTGTTTTTTAGTTTCAATATTCGGATTATACATGCAAGTTGTTAAATTTAAAACTTTATAAAGGATCAGCCTTATTCGGTTTTCCTTGTAAAGATCTATACATTTCTATTTTAATACGTTTTATATGAGTTTTTTCAAAGATTTTAGCTTTGGACTTCGTACTTACTCAGAAGCCTTAAGTTTTATTTTCAAAAAGAAGTTAGCCTGGTTTTTCCTATTCCCGCTGGCCTTTAATGTTCTCTTGTTTTGGTTTGGTTGGGATATGGTTAATAGTTTCTCCGATACATCAAAAGTCTATTTAGAAAATCAATTTCAATTAAAACAAGCCGAATTTTGGGGCTCAGGTGTCTTAAAAACCATCATGGATGCCTTTGTTTGGCTCACTTTCAAGATCATGTTTTTCTTACTATTTGCATATTTGGGTGGTTATATCATTATTATTCTAATGTCACCGGTTTTTTCGTATTTATCGGAGAGAACGGAAAAGATTAAAACAGGCGTAGACTATCCTTTTAGCTTTGTTCAGCTATTAAAAGATGTACTCAGGGGAATTATCATAGCCTTACGTAATTTCAGCATAGAGCTTGTTCTAACTATACTGATGTTTATTTTGAGTTTTATTCCCATTATTGGTTGGTTTGCTGCTATTATGCTATTCTTTATTTCAGCTTATTTCTATGGCTTTTCCTTTATGGATTATGCTCTTGAACGTAAAAAGCTAAACTTAAAGCAAAGTGTTCAGTTTATGAGAGAGAATAAAGGCATTGTAATTGCTAATGGTTTTGTATTCTCCTTATGCCTAATAGTTCCTTTTTGTGGCGTTTCCTTCTCTAGCTTTGCAGCTATAATATCCGTTGTAGCTGGAACACTGGCCATCAGCGAAATTGGAACACGAAATAATGATTAGTTGGAATTATTCGATGAATCATATCAGTGTAACTAATTCATCGGATAAGTAATGATATTCTGACACAACCTGCAAAAAAAAAAGCCACCCTCGAAGGTGGCTTTTCTTATAAGATTAGAATATCAAAATTACTTCTCAATATTTGGTAATTCAAGACCATAACCTTTTTTACGATCTTCTGCTTTCAATAAGAAACCAAATATAGTAGCAAGAATTGTTAATCCTACAAAGATCAACCAAGTTGAAGAATAGTCAAACATTGGTATTTCACCAGCTTCTCTAAGCATCTGAACTTTTGCTGAGATTTCATTTGCAGGTATTCCTTCTGCTCTAAAGTTAGCAATTGCACTTTCAGTTTTTTCGTTCACACCTGGATTCGTTTTATCCAAAACGATACCTAATAGAATAGGAACAAGCATTAGACCAATATTCTGCACATAGAAAATAAGAGCATAAGCCGACCCTAACTGTTTTTCTGGTATGATTTTAGGAACTGAAGGCCACATAGCTGAAGGAACTAATGAGAACGCAATTCCTAGTAAAACAACAGCAAATATTGCAACCCATGTTGCTGTTAATGCTGGTATATAGAATATCGTATGAACGATTACAAGTAATACTGCTCCCAAAATCATGATAGAAGCTCCTTTACCATATTTATCGTATATAAATCCAAATAGTGGTGTTAAAAGAATCGTTCCAAATGGTAAAATAGAAGGAATATCTCCAGCTGTAGAAGGATCAATACCAAATTTGTTCACCATTAATCCTGAAGAAAACTTATAGAATGGGAAAACGGCAGAATAGAATAACAAACAAAGAATGGCAATATACCAGAATCCTTTACTCTTAATAATAACACCAAGGTCTGTAATTTTAAATGGTTCTTCTTCTTCAGCTTCCTCTTCTATTTCCTTATCCAATTTCACATCCATTATGCAATAAACAATGAAAAGGATTAATGCAATACACAAAGCCAGAGTTCCAACTAATACAGCCGTTGGAATGCTGAATGCGTCAGCTATACGAGGTGAACCGAATAAAGCAAGGAATGATCCCAAACGAGCCAATGCCATCTCTGTTCCCATGGCAAGTGCCATTTCTTTACCTTTAAACCATTTTACAATGATACGCGAAACAGTAATACCAGCACCTTCAGCACCGACACAGAATACGGCAAATCCAGCTGCAGAAACAAACACTCTAGCATCTATTCCAATGATTGTAGCACCCATTTCAAAATTATGAGCAAATGCATAATACTTGATAATAGCACCTATAATCATCACCAAACCAGATCCTACTGCGGTAAATCTGATACCCATTTTATCGAGAATAATCCCGGCAAAAATCAACATAAATGCAAATACATTTAAATATCCCTGTGCACCTGTTACGATTCCCCAATCGGTACCACTCCATCCGTAAGTACTTTGAATAAGCGTTTGAAGTGGAGAAAGCACCTCCATAAAGGTGTATGCGATAAGCATGGTTACCGAAACGAGAATTAGCACAAACCAACGAGCGCCTGCGCTATCTCTCAAAGTCTTTTTAATAGCATCTGTCATTACAATAATTTTAGGGTTAGTAATTTTTTGGGGTTTTAAAGCTTACTAAATTAAGATTATTGCCTAATAAAACAAACCTGTATTTTGTCATGTACAGTAACTTACGAAAAAAGCCACCCGAAGGTGGCTTTTAAGTATAATATTTTTTTTAAAATTATTCCTGAATGTTTGGAAGGTCCAGACCGTATCCTTTTTTCTTATCAACTACTCTCAGGAAGAAAGCAACAACAAGAGCAGCGATACCACAACCCACCATTAACATCATTGGCTCCGTATAGTTAAGAGCAGCACCTTCAGCTAATCCTTCGTTCGCTGAATCCAATACTGCTCCCAATAGCATTGGGAATAACATCAGACCAACATTCTGAATCATAAAGATCATGGCATAAGCAGAACCCAAACGTGATTCCGGAATAATCTTTGGTACCGAAGGCCACATAGCAGCAGGTACAAAAGAGAATGCAAAACCAAGAACAACCATCGCAACAAAAGCAAAAGCTGTGTTACTTGGCATGAAAGCAAAAATAACGTGAGAGAAGATCAATAATAAAGATCCCAACATCATGATACTTGCTGATTTTCCTTTTTTATCCATGAAAGCACCAAAAATTGGAGTAAGAACCATCGTTCCAATAGGAAGTAATCCAACAATCCAACCTGAAAATTCTTCAGCAAAACCATATTTTTGAACCATTAGGTCTGGCGCAAACTTAGTAAATGGGAAAATTGCAGAATAGAATAATACACAAAGAAGTGCAATTAGAATAAAACCTGGATTCTTGAACAACAAGAATACATCAGAAATCTTAAATTCATCTTCAGAAGCTTCAACACTGGTATCAGCAGCAACCTCAGCATCCAACTTCTTATCCATCATATTATGAATAAAAAATGCTAATAGACCAATAACTAAAAGAACTACACCAAATGCTAAAGGACGTGAAATGATTTTATCAGCACCTGTCATCCAAGGAGACGCAGTAAACGCAATTAACATACCACCACGAGCACAAGCCATTTCAAGACCCATTGCCAACGCCATTTCTTTTCCTTTAAACCATTTTACAATGATACGAGAAACCGTAATCCCTGCAATTTCAACACCTACTCCGAATAATGCATAACCAATCATCGCCATCTTTAAAGAAGGCTTATAATCAACTAAGAAAGAGTCAAGGAAAGCGTATCCTAAACCACCATTATTAAATGTGTCGGTCATGGCATAATAGTTAAGGAAAGCCCCGACAATCATTACACCTACAAAGAAAGTACCTGTAAAACGAATACCCGCTTTATCGAGAATAACACCTCCGAAAATAAGCATTAAACAGAATACGTTTAATACAGAATACGAACCAGCAAAGGTTCCATAAGATGAATTAGACCATCCCATTTGGTCACGTAACATTCCTTGTAAAGGAGACATGATATCTGTAAAGAAATATCCTGTTAGCATCAAGAAAGATACCGTTATTAGAACGAACCATCTTGCGCTTTTACTGTCTCTAATTGAGAGACTAGCTGCTTTTGCTATAGCCATGTTTTTAAGTTTTTATTTCGTTTAAGTTAATGTTTTAGAGCGCGCTAAATTAGGATTTATACCGAGACAAGCAAAACTGTACCTTATGTTTTTAAAACCTTTTCAATAAAGGGATATCTGGTCAAAACGTATATAATTCCTTAATAAGCTAGCAGAATGTCAGTTGCAGAACAATGACCATAGGCAATCTTCCATAAATGAATTCTTATGGAATAAGAAAAACAATGAAATTGGCATTTAACATCAAGCATTAGTCATCCTTCAAACTTTGTCCTTATCTTTGGAGTCTGACTTATTTAGACAAAAAGATGCAAACACTGACTCAGAATACAGGTCTTTATACCGACTTTTATGAGCTCACCATGGCTCAAGCCTACTTTTACAGTGGCAAGCAAAATGAAACAAGCACATTCGATTACTTCTTCAGAACAAACCCTTATAAGGGAGGCTATGTCGTTTTTGCCGGTTTACAAGATCTGCTAAGTATTCTATCCAAATTCTCATATAACGAGGAAAATCTGGCTTTTCTAAAACAAGCTGGCTTAAAAGATGAATTTCTAAACTACTTAAGAGAATTTAGATTCAAAGGAAAAATATACAGCATGAAGGAAGGTGAGATCGCATTCCCTAATGAACCTATTATTCGTGTAGAGGGTAATATGATAGAGTGTTTGTTAGTTGAAACAATGCTTTTAAATTACCTCAACTTTCAATCATTAATTGCGACCAAAGCCTGTCGTATTCGTTCAGTAATTGGTGAGAAAACTTTCGCCGATTTTGGTTTACGCAGAGCACAAGGTTTGGGTGGTATCCATGCCAGTAGAGCCGCCATCATTGGTGGAGCAAATTCCACATCTAATGTCTATGCTGCTTTTAATTATGGCATTCCTGTGAGTGGCACTCAAGCTCATGCCTGGGTGCAAAGTTTTGAAAAAGAAATTGATGCCTTTCGCCAGTATGCTGAGATAAATCCAGACACCACAGTTTTGCTTGTCGACACCTACAATACACTCAAATCAGGTATACCCAATGCGATTCTTATAGCCAAAGAACTTGAAACAAAAGGCCACAAACTTGTGGGAATTCGTTTGGATAGCGGCGACTTAGCCTACTTAAGTAAAAAAGGCCGCAAGATGTTAGATGATGCGGATCTAGCCTATGTTCAAATTTTCGCATCCAATCAACTGAACGAGTATGTCATAAAAAGTTTGAATGAACAGGGCGCTTGCATTGATGGCTATGGTGTAGGTACCGAATTGGTTACTGGAAATGATACAGGAGCTCTTGATGGGGTTTATAAACTGGTTGAAAATAACGACACCCCCTGTCTTAAAGTTTCTGAAAATGTTGAAAAAATGACGCTTCCAGGTAGAAAGAAAGTCGTTCGCTACTTCGATCAAGATGGGAAATTCTTTCGTGATGGGATCCTCATGTTTGAAGAGGAAAATGCGGATCAGATCTTCCACCCCTTCCATTCACATAAAACAACGAAACTGGATGGTTGTACTTTCGAGGTCTTGAACCAACTGGTTATGGATAACGGTAAAGTTCTTATCCCGGAACAATCGCCAAGTGAAATCAACGCCTACTTGAAAAAACGTTTTGCTCAATTACCTGACGAACACAAGCGTTTCATTAGTCCACATATTTATAAGGTTGGAGTCTCGGAGAAAGTCCTCAATCTTAAAAATGAGATGCTGAAAGGCATTCACAACAAAATGAACCAGAACCTACAAGAATAAGAATCTATGGACATCAGAATACATATAAAAAAACCGACACTTTTACTCGATAAAAACAAGTGCACACGCAATATCGAAAATATGATAGATAGAGCTAAGCGTTGTAACCTTAGTTTTCGTCCTCACTTTAAAACGCATCAATCTGCAGGTGTTGGAGAATGGTTCCGTGAATTGGGTGTTGATAAAATAACAGTTTCTTCTTTAGAAATGGCAAAATATTTTGCCGATCATAATTGGAAAGATATTACGGTTGCCATGCCCGTTAATTTACGCGAGATGGATATCATCGACGAATTGGCTGGTAAAATAACACTCAATATTCTAGTTGAATCGCCAGAAAGTATTCATCATTTAGAGGCTGAGCTAAACAACAAAGTAAATGCTTATATCAAAGTAGATACGGGTTACCATCGTACTGGAATTGCAGCTGGTGATACAGAAAGCATTCAGAATTTACTGAATTACATCAAGGCCTCAACTCGAATTAAATTCAAAGGCTTCCTTGCTCATTCAGGTCACAATTACAATGCCGCTGATGCTGATGAAATTCATAAAAATCATAAACAATCTGTTCTTGACTTAAATGAATTGAAAGATGTTTTCCGTTCTCAATTCCCTGATCTAGAGGTTTCACTTGGCGACACACCTGCTTGTAGCATTAGCGACGAATTCTTTGGTATCGATGAAATTCGCCCTGGTAACTTTGCATTCTACGACATGATGCAATTCGTTCTGGGATCTTGCGAAGAAGATGAAATTGCAGTAGCCATGGCTTGCCCTATTGTAGCAAAACATACTGATAGAAATGAAATTGTAATTTATGGTGGTGGTGTTCACTTCTCAAAAGAATATCTTGAAGCTGACGACGAAGGTACAAAACTATTCGGTTCTCTAGTGAATATCAAACCTGATGGTTGGAGTCCAATTATGAGTGGTGGTTTTCTTTCTAGCCTATCACAAGAGCATGGTATTATTAAATGCAACGAAGATTTTTTTAACGAGTTTCAAGTTGGCGATTTAATTGGTATACTACCCATTCACTCGTGCATGACAGCTAACTTAATGGGTAAGTATCTGACCCTTGAAGCAGAAACAATTGAAATGATGAAATAGAGTGCTAAATAGTGGAATTGCAAGATAATTAGATTGCTAAATAGTTGAATGGCTAGTGTTATTTTCACGTATTTACTTTTCCACCTATTCACTTTAAAATCCATTATATACAAAAAGAGCCCCAAACGGAGCTCTTTTTTATTGCGACAAAAATCTGTCTTATTTCTTAACAGGAATATTCTTAAGAGTTTCTACAGTGAAATCCCAGAATTTAGCAACTGTATCGATCTTCACTTTCTCATCCGGAGAGTGAGGGAAACGAATCGTTGGTCCGAAAGAGATCATATCCCAATGTGGGTAATTAGCACCTAATAAACCACACTCAAGACCTGCGTGAATAGCTTTAATCTCAGGAATCTTACCATACTTCTCGTTATAAACGTTCTGCATCGTTTTCAAGATTGGAGAATCCATATTTGGCTTCCATCCTGGATATTCACCTTCTAATACAACCTTAGCACCTGCCAAAGTAAATACAGAAGTAATCATCTCAGCTAAATCTTCTTTTGCAGAGTTAACTGAAGAACGCATAAGTGTTTGAATGTAGATCTTCTTATCATCGCTATAAACACGTGCAAGGTTGTTTGAAGTTTCAACCAATCCTGGCATTGCATCGCTCATACGCATTACACCATTAGGACAAGCGTAAACAGCGTCGATCAAACGATTCTGAAGCTTACCTTTCATGACTTGCTTTGGCATGTCACATGCTTCTGCAAAGAAGGTTAGATCTGGTTCAACACCGCTTAACTCCGCTTTGAAAGTTGCCTCAAATTCTTTTAATGATGCAGCACAAGCTTCAACATTATTCTCCGGAACAACCACAACTGCGAATGACTCGCGAGGAATAGCATTACGTAAAGAACCACCATCAACAGAAGCAAGACGTAAACCAAAGTTTTTAGCAGCATGCTTCAAGAAACGGAATAACAATTTGTTTGAGTTACCTCTTCCCAAAATAATTTCCATTCCAGAGTGACCACCCTTAAGACCTTTCATATTCAATTTGAAAGCAGCAACTCCCTTAGGCGTGTCAGTCAACTTATTTTTGAATGTCACGTTAGCATCAATACCACCAGCACATCCAACATATAATTCACCCTCGTCCTCTGAGTCCATATTCAATAGAATATCACCATCAAGAACACCAGGCTGAAGACCGAAAGCACCCGTCATACCCGTTTCTTCATCAGAAGTAAACAAAGCCTCAACCGGACCGTGAACCATATCAGTAGCCTGTAGAACAGCCATTGCTGCAGCAACACCCATACCATTATCAGCTCCTAGAGTTGTACCATTGGCAGTCAACCACTCACCATCTACGAAAGTTTCGATAGGATCTTTTTCAAAATCGTGCTCTGTATCAGAGTTCTTCTGAGGAACCATATCTAGGTGACCTTGCATGATAACACCCATTCTATCTTCCATTCCTGGAGTAGCTGGCTTCTTAATAATGATGTTTCCTACTTCATCTTTGATCGTCTCAAGACCTAGGTCTTCACCGAATTTCACCATGAATGCTTGAATCTCGTCTTCATGCTTTGATGGACGAGGAATCTGAGTTAATGAATAAAAATTCTCCCAAATTGCTTTAGGTTCCAGGCTTAAAATTTCTTTGCTCATTATTATTGTGTTTTAAGTATTTATGAATTTTACAGGCCTTAAAATAGAAACATTAAATTGTTCATCTATTTTTAAGAGTCCTAAAGGTATAAGTTTTTTGATTTTAAGAAAAGAACATGAGCAAAACCTTTCGGGAAATAACAGATTTTAACAACATAAGGATGTTAAAATAAAAAAGCCGATGGAATCATATTCCATCGGCTTTATATATCATATCAGCTTATACACTAATCCTTATACATTTTTTCAATAAGGTGCTTATACTTTTCCTGAATCACTTTTCGTTTTAGCTTAAGCGTTGAAGTAATTTCGCCAGCTTCCATTGAGAATTCTTTAGGTAAAAGTGTAAACTTTTTGATTTTCTCAAATCGTGAAAATTCCTTCTGCATATCCTCGAATCGCTTCTCAAAGAATTCTACAATTTGAGAGTTTGAAATTAAATCTTCAATAGAGTCGAAAGAAATATTATGCTTTTTTGCGTATTGTCTTAAAGGCTCGAAAGCAGGTACAGCCAATGCTGTAACATATTTCTGGCAATCTCCAATAACGGCTACTTGCTCGATAAACTGATCATTAACCAAAGTTGTTTCCAACTTCTGAGGAGCCACATATTTACCTCCCGAAGTTTTCATCAAGTCTTTTATTCTATCCGTTATGGTCAAATTTCCATTCTCATCAATCTTACCTGCATCACCTGTACAAAACCAGCCATCTTTCATCACTTTGGCCGTTTCTTCAGTTTTTTTGTAGTAACCGCGCATCACACCAGGTCCTTTTACTAAGATTTCATCGTTCTCACCTATCTTAATCTCTACCCCATTCAAGGTTTTACCAGTCGTATTAAAATCAATATGTGTATCGCCATATAAACAAACCGTAGCCATTGTTTCAGTCAAACCATATCCCATCTTCACATTGATACCTACCGAATGGAAAAAAGAAATAATCTCAGATGAAAGAGGAGCACCTCCACATGGAGTAAAATTGATTCTTCCACCAAATATATCTCTGAATTTACTCAACACAAGTTTATCTGCAAGCTTGAACTTCAATTTCAATCCGAAAGGAATCTTCTTCTCAAAACGTTTGTATTGATTGTTCCTTAACTCACCAATTTTTAAAGACCAATTCAGAATCTTAAGCTTAAGACCCGAAGCATCCTTACTCTTATCTTGAATTGCTGAATAAATTTTCTCATAAATACGAGGCACCGTACACATAATTGTCGGTTTAGCCTCTTTCATTGTGGGGCCGATCTGCTTTGGATCTCGATTGAAATAAATTTTGAACCCTCTGTGTAAACAGAAGAAAGTCCATCCGCGTTCATAAACATGACTCAATGGCAAGAAACTTAACGAAACTTCATCATCGGTTAAATCAAGTTCAATGTCGTGAGATCGAAGAACAGAAGTAATGTTGTTGTGATCAATCATCACGCCTTTAGGTTCACCAGTCGTTCCAGACGTATAAATTAACGTCGCTAAATCATCTAAAACAGCCGTTTCAAATCGCGCATCGAATTCTTTACCTAAACGAGATGCTTTTCCCATTTCGATAAATTCATCCCAATACATTGAATGCTGATGATCAGAAATCTGAACTGATTTATCAAAAACGACAACCATTTTGATCTGTGAGCACTCCTCAATAAGCTCCATGGTTCTATCGTACTGCTCTTGCTCACCTACAAAAATAGCTTGAACAGCAGCATCCTTAATGATATATTTAGCTTCTGAAGTCGAGTTTGTTGGATAGATAGGTACAGTTATACCACGTACACTCATAATAGCGAGATCGGCAACAATCCACTCAGGCATATTTTGAGAAAAAATGGCAACACTTTCCTGAATGCCAATTCCTAATTTCAAAAGAGCTTTAGAAACTTGTCTGGTTTGAATGCCAAAATCACACCAGCTTACATCAACCCATTCCCCACTAGTTTCATTCTTGTAACACATGGCAGTCTTGTCACCAAACTTTTCAAATCTTTGGCGAAGATGCTTGCCCCAATGTTGATAATTCATATAACTTTTTTAGTTGTAAATCACCCCAAAGATACACATGTTTGCTTGACTTGAAAGCATTTCAATGAAAATGCAAAGGCATAAACAATTAAACAAAAAGCCCAAACACGGTAATTGAGATTGAAAATGATCTAAAAACCTAATCGAATCAGGCTTTTATAAAAACAATGGCTTTAGAATATCTCTAAAGCCATTATTAAGGGTAAATATCTTTAATTAGTGATAAAAATAAACTCTTGATCCTAAAAATCAGTTCAATTCTAAATGAAAGATCTATCGAACATGAAAATCAAGCAATTTCTCACCTTCTAACTCACCTTCCAAATGATCACCTATTTTAACAGGACCAACCCCCTCTGGAGTTCCAGTATAAATCAAGTCCCCAATCTTAAGCGTGAAGTATTTCGATAAATAACTAATTAGGTAGTCAATTGAGAAAATCAAATCAGATGTATTACCCACCTGAACTCTTTCGCCATTAATATTTAAACTAAAATTTAAAGCATTTACATCTTTAAACTTAGTTTTAGGTACAAACTTCGAAATAGGAGCAGCTCCATCGAAAGCCTTCGCTTTTTCCCATGGTAAACCTTTTTTCTTGCACTCTGCCTGAATATCGCGAGCTGTAAAATCAATACCTAAGGCCAATTCTTCATAATAACGATGAGCAAACTCAATAGGTATATTCTTCCCTACTCTATTAATTTTAACAACCACTTCAACTTCATGATGAATATCCTTCGAAAAGTCAGGGTAATAAAAATCATTATTGCTTTTCAAAAGGGCTGAATCAGGCATTGAAAAAACAACTGGCTCTTTAGGAACAGGGTTGTTCAATTCTTTAGCATGATCCACGTAATTTCTACCAATAGCTAATATCTTCATTTCTTATCGCATTAATTCGTTATCAAATAAACGACTTACATATTAAAATTTCTAAGCTTAATTTCAGTCAATACTTTCTTAGTGTAAAGCGGGAAATCATTATTCATAATCCAACCATAATAACCCGGTTGCTCTTTCAATACTTCTTCAACAGCTTTCCCCTTATTCTTTCCAAAATTAAAGGTCTCAACGCCCTTCTTATCAAAGACAATCATACCTGCAAAATCGGCATTCTTATTCTGAGTAGAAAACTTCGCAAGATAGTCAATATCATTCTCCAAAGTCTCATATTTATCCAATTGAGATTTCAACACCTCATAGGTAGCAATTGTATCAGCCTCAGCACCATGAGCTCCTTCTAAATCTTTACCACAGTAGAATTTATAAGCCGCTGTTAAGGTACGTTGCTCCATTTTATGGAAAATGGTTTGAACATCAACAAGTTTACGCTTTCTCATATCAATATCGATATCAGCACGTAAGAATTCTTCAGCTAAAAGAGGAATATCAAATCGATTTGAATTATAGCCGGCTAAATCACAACCCTCAATATATTTTGCTATTATTTTACCAATCTCTTTAAAAGTAGGTTCATCCTTAACATCCTCATCAAAAATACCATGAATGGCACTTGATTCCGCAGGAATAGGAACACCTGGGTTTACTCGGAAAGTTTTAGTTTCTTCGTTACCATTAGGACTAACCTTAACAATAGCGATTTCTACAATGCGATCTTTCGATACATTGAGCCCGGTTGTTTCTAAATCGAAGAATGCAATCGGGTTTTTCAAATTCAAATTCATATTGACTTGTTCTTTTGAAGAATTTTATATTTTATTCTAAGCAAACTCGTGCCTAAAGATCTTATCTTAAACAGAAAAAACCTAATGAAAGGATACTCTCATCAGGTTTTTTTATAGACATTATATTATCGTTTAAATTAAACGTTAATCATCATTGGCATTAATAACATCAACACATCCTCATCGGCATTTTCGTTATCGTAAGGTAAGAATAGACCTGCTCGAGTTGGGTCGGAAAGTGCAACCACAACATTTGATGAAGAAATATTCTGAAGGATTTCCAAAAGGAATACAGATTTAAATCCAATTTCCAGAGCTTCGCCCTCGTACTGACACAACAGTTTCTCACGTGCTGAGATCGAGAAATCGATATCCTGAGCAGAAACAACCAATTCGTTTTGATTCAATTCAAACTTAATAAGATTACTTGCTGGATTTGAGAATACAGATACACGCTTAAGTGTATTATATAGCTCAACACGATCAATGGTCAACTTGAATGGGTTATTCGTCGGAATAACTGATCCATAGCTTGGGTATTTTCCTTCAACCAAACGACAAATTAACTTGTAGTTAGAAAGTGTGAAGAAAGCATTCTTATCATCAAATTCAACCAATACTGGGTTTTCTTCTTTTGGAAGAATATTACGTAATAATGATGCCGGTTTCTTTGGAAGAATAAATGAAGATTCAACTTCAGAACGACCATCAAGGCGCTTGTAACGAACTAATTTATGCGCATCTGAAGCAACAAAAGTCAAGTCGTTATTATTGAGTTCGATAAAAATACCGTTCATTACTGGACGAAGCTCATCATCAGCAGTTGCAAACAAAGTTTTGTTCACACCCTTTAATAAAACCTCACTAGCAACCGTAATATTCACGATACTATCTTGTTCTTTTTCTGGATTCTTTGGGTAATCATCTCCATTTTGTCCAGGAATACTAAACTTACCATTCTCAGTACTTAACTTCACAGCCAAAGTCTGAGCATCGACTTCAAAAGTTAATGGCTGCTCAGGAAATTCTTTTAAAGTATCAGTTAAAATTTTTGCAGGTAGAGCAATGACTCCCTCCCCTTCAGAAGCATCTAATGGAATTGTTGTAATTAAAGTCGTTTCCAAATCAGAAGCAGTCGCTATAAGCTCGCCATCTTTCAATTCAAATAGAAAGTTGTCTAGAATTGGAAGCGTGTTTTTGTTACTAATAACACGGCTAATAGCTTGAATGTGTCCTAAAATCTCAGTACTTGATACTACAAATTTCATATGTTTATAATTTGTTTTTTACTTGACAAGTAAGTCCCAACTCGATCAAACAGTCTGCTAATCAGGTTGGTTTTATCTATCAAAATATTTAATTGTTATTTTTTCATTATCATTTCTCAACACCCAATAATTTCATTTAGATGTTAAAAATATCAAGTGGTGAATATACGAATTTTATTTATTTGAATCTGATTTTTTCTCAAGAGTTTATTGACATATTTACCTCCTCATAAAATCAAAATTATTGAACTACCTGGCATATTTCTTTTTTCTGATAAAATGCCAGGTTAGGGCAAACAACAGAAGTAAAACAATAGGTAAACCTAAATTAATCATCTGATAAAAAAGACGATTTTCTCTGATCTTAGTCTTATCCAACAAACGAAGTTTTACTTCTCTCGATCTCAGATTCATCCAACCTTCGTCATCACATAAATAATCCACACAGTTAAGCAAGAAATTGCGATTTCCGTAGGTCTTTCTGGAATATCGATCGTAACCTAAAGCCTCCATCTGGACATTAGATCCAACACCTCTCACTCTATTTTTAATGATATCTCCATCAGATATCACAATCATTTTACCGGGTTCACTTTCCGATTTATAAGTTGATTTATCAATCCCCTCCCAAATTCTATTTTTAAATATGGATTGGAATTGACCTTCGATCAAAACCGAAACCACCTTAGAACCATCTGGAAAATCTTTGGCACTCATTTTCTGCCCCACAATATCCAGTCGAATTGGAGTTGGCACCTTTTCGAGTCGAGTTCGACCAGAACTAGCAAGAAGAACAGTATGATTAAGATTAGGATCCTTACCCACCTTATCAATCGAATTAGCAAACTCAACACGAACCATATTCAACTTTCTAGTGATAGGATGATTGGAAGGTGGAGCCAAAAGTGGAGAGTAATACCAAGGGGCAGGCACATACTTGCCATTCTGACCCGCAGCACTTGATTGAACCGGAATTAACTGGCTCTGCACATCCATAACCAAATCCGGATTAATTCGAACACCGTATTTAAATAACTGATCCTCCAGATTCAAAGGTTTATAAAATGCCATAGACATGCCTTTAGCTGATATACTATCCATTGAAGCAGCAACCTCATCTATCAGCCACATAACTCTTCCTCCATTCATGATATATTGATCGAGAGCATATTTCGCTTTTTTACTAAACTCATTTCTCGGCTGAGCAACTATCACACAGTCAAAACGCTTATAATCTTTAGATAGTTCATATGCTGTAGCACGACTCACCTTATAGCGTTGCAAAAGTGAGGCTGTAAAGTCAGCAACCTGATATTCACCTAATTCGCCTTGTCCGGTAAAAAAAGCGACCTCTTTCACCTTAGTTTGATTAAGCAAACGAATGGCCATAGAAAGCTCGTATTCAATACTCTCTATGGAGTGGTTTAAATTCTGATCAGCAGACAAGCCCGTAACAGATTTCAATAAATTGATGGGTGTTTCTTTCTTGCCATCATGCACAAAAAGACCTGGTACGATTATTTTCTGCTTCACACTTCCATCACGACTTGTTTCTTGTATACTCGTTGGTTTCAAACCTCTCTCCGCTAATTCTCTTAAACTCTGCTCCTTTTGTTTCGGATTAAAAACCGAATTTGGATCTACAAAGCTGTATGCAATTTCAACATTGGCATAAGATTCAAATTCTTCAATCAAATCAACAGTTGCATTTTTCAGTTTATTGAAACCATGTGGTAAGTCTCCATCCAGATAAATTTCAAAATAAACCGGCTTTTCGAGCTCAGATAGAAGCTGCTTAGTGTTATCAGATAAAGTAAAACGGTTCTCTGAAGTCAAATCAACACGAAAATGAAAAACCTGTAATAATTGATAGGCAATCAGAACTAGCAGTAATGAAAGGAATAATTGAACTAAATTCTTCTTTTTATTTGTGATTTTCATGATTTCAATCTTTTACTCTTTATCCTTTATTACTTTAACCTTTTTTACACTTTCCCCTACATCCTTACCACTTTCCGCTTTGCAATACAGTTCGAGTTCCAAAAAGAAAAATTAAGGATAGTCCTAAGAAATAACTTATATCTCTTGAATCAACAACACCCCTCGACAAAGAGTGATAATGTTCACGAATACCAATATTGATGATCTCTGTTTGAAAGCTCTGAAAAATGAGAAGTTCTGATAAATAATCGAAACCCATATAAAAACTAAAGCAAAGCACCAATGATAGTAAAAAGGCAATAATTTGATTATCGGTAAGTGATCCTGCAAAAACAGCGATAGAGACATAGCCGACAGCCAAAAAGAAAAGACCTAAATATGATCCCCAGAATGCTCCAACATCGATGCTTCCAACAGGTTTCCCAAGATAATAAACCGATAAATAGTAAACCAAACAGAATAATAAGGAGAAAGCAACCAAAAGAAGCGCTGCGAAAAACTTAGATAGTACGATCCTAAAATCAGAGATTGGTCTTGTCAATAACAATTCAATGGTTCCTGACTTTTTCTCATCAGTAAATAGACGCATACACAAAGCAGGAATTAAAAACAGATAAATCCAAGGCGCCATATCGAAAAGAGTATCCAAGTTAGCATATCCTCCATCCAAAATATTCGTATTCCCTGGGAATACCCATATAAATAAACCGGTTGCCAGTAAAAATATGCTGATGATTAAATAGCCACTTATGGAATTAAAGAACGACCGAAATTCTTTCAATAATAATGTAAGCATGTGCGAATGGGATTTTGGAGTGCGTTACAAATTTGCAAAATAATTCTGATATTTTCCCATTAACTTATGTTCCTATTTTCTTTTAAAAATATCATTCAATAATAACGAAAACTCTCTCTCTCAACTCGAAAATCTTAATAATCACGATTGTAGATCATGAAAAATAAATGTATTTTAGATAAACACGATAATACCTTTCTGATTCAGCCATCTTCATTTATGAGAATTCTTGTAATTATATCTCTACTCATCCTAATCAACTGTGTTACTTATTCACAGGAAAGTTCAAGCAATAAGAAATTCTCTATTGGCATCAATTATCACCAAGGTCTATTAGTGCCAAAAAACCAAGATATCAATTATTTAATTCAAGATAAAATATCAGCCTTCGAACTCAAACTGGCTCTTCATCCAAGTCTTCAAAAACCTTGGGTAAAACAATTTGCTGTTAGAAAATTCGGTCTTGGCTACTATCAGGGTACTTTGGGAAATTCGTCCTCTTTAGGCGAAGTAAAATCATTAGTCCCATTTATTCAATTTGGAATAAAAAGCTGGGATCGTTTCCAAATCAATACTGATATTGGCCTTGGAATTGCTATGATGTCAAAATATTTTCATCCCGTGAATAACTATTCAAACAAGCTCATTGGATCAAAATACAATGCCCATATTAAACTAGGATTCGAAGCCAACTACTCTTTATCTCGCTTTGATTTGACTTCCGGGCTTGTATTCAGTCATTTTTCAAATGGTTCTCGAAAACACCCTAACAACGGTTTAAACATTGTAACCGGAAGTGTAGGAATAAATTACAAGTTTGGAAAAAGGATACAAACATTTACCAAAGCTCAGACCTACTCAAAGTTAAATGATGAATTTATTGCCATTATAAATCAATCCTGGAAAGAAACAAACGAACAAGACCCACATACTTATTATGTATCAAGCATCAATTTATCTTATACTAAAGGGATTAACTCCAGGCAAAGAG
This sequence comes from Ancylomarina sp., assembly GCA_048268005.1. Classification (GTDB taxonomy): domain Bacteria; phylum Bacteroidota; class Bacteroidia; order Bacteroidales; family Marinifilaceae; genus Ancylomarina. The sequence goes on along the minus strand of JBLWWJ010000002.1, from coordinate 850,636 downwards.
TAGGTGGAGGTATTGATCTTTTTTACGATGAATCTGTAAACAGAGGCTATTGGGCCCTAACGCCAAAAACAAGTTTCAAAAATCGAATCTCTCAAGCCGTATTTTTAAGTCATGAACTGGTTATTAATAGAGTATCATTCATCACACAAATAGGGTTCTATACGCTTTACAAAACAAAACCGGATAACAATCCATTTTACAACAGATTAGGATTCAGGTATAAATTTAGCAAACAGCTCTTAGCCAATTTTAGTTTAAAGGGCTATCTCGGGAGTTCAGATTTTATAGAAGTAGGGATTGGTTACTCTTTCGTTCGAAAATAAAAAACATGAAAAAATATATTTACATACTTACGCTAATTATTCTTGGCTCATGCAATTTCATCAATCCTTTTTATGATGAAGGAGATACTATAGAAACAGTAATTGAACTCGATGATTTTACTCAGATCGAAATTCATAATATCTTTAATATCGAAATTATAGAGGACACGGAAAGCTATATCATTTATAAAGGAGGAGCGAAAATTCTCGATGAAATGACCTACTCATCCCTTTCGGGTATACTAAGGCTTAATCACAACTTTATGAATTGGACAAAAAACTTTAAAATGCCTACTTTGGAAATTCACATGCCTTTACTTGAAGAGATCGATCTTTATGCCTCAGGCAATATCAGAAGCCTAAATCAGTTATCTGGAAATAAAATATCCATTAATATTTACGAAGCATCAAATACTTTTGAGATAAATTTAAATATCAGTTACAATGAGTTGATATTTCATTCTAAAGGCTCTGTGGGCGGTACATTTGCCATTGAAGGCACATGCGCAACAACTACATACACTTTAAATGGAAGCACCAATATTCAAGCCTCTGATTTGATTTCAAGAGAGGTCAATGTTGCCCACAACAGTTTGGGGAATGCACATATTTATGTGGAGGAAAAGCTAAATGTCACTTTCTTCAAATCAGGAGATCTTTATTATAAAGGTAACCCTTCTGAAATTGAAGTTAAATATGTTCAAATTAATAATCAGGATGCTAGCGGTAAAGTAATAAAAGAATAGAATTAAGCCTTAATAGCTTTCACATCTTCGTAAATCATCTTAGCAAAACGAGCCGAAGCTCCTGCTCCCCCCAAATGCTGACTTAAATCATCATAATTGGCTAACATTTGAGAACGATAAGCCTCATCATTTAGAATCAAATCGAGTTCAGCACTAATAGTCTGAGGATTACAATATTGCTGAATCAACTCTTTCACCACAAACTTGTCGACAACCAAGTTTACAAGAGAAATGTACTTGATATTCAAAAGCATTTTACCCAAACGGTAAGCCATACTTCCCCCACTCATTTTATAACAGACCACTTGAGGAATTCTAAGTAAAGCCGTTTCGAGCGTTGCCGTTCCCGAAGCAACCAAAGCCGCTTTAGATTGTTGCAACAGATCGTATGTCTGGCTATACACAAAACTCAACTGACTACCCTTAGATACAGAAGCATAAAACTCCTTCGTGATAGAAGGTGCAGCTGCCACCACAAACTGATAATCGGGGAAACGTTTAACAACCTGAAGCATGACGGGCAAAATACGTTCTATCTCCTGCTTTCTACTACCTGCTAGTAGTGCAATAATAGGTTTCTTGTCCAAATGATTTCGGTCTACGAAATGATCAAAACTTTCCTCCTTATTACCCCTGTTTTCGATAGCATCCAAAAGAGGATTTCCTCCAAAACTCACCTCATAATTGTGCTTTTTGTAGAATTCGGTTTCGAAAGGAAAAATAGTAAACATACGATCAACATGAGCCTTTATCTTTTTCACTCGTGATTCTTTCCAGGCCCATATCTTGGGTGAAATATAATAGTGGACACGAATGCCATGTTTCTTCGCAAAAGCAGCCATTCGTAAATTAAATCCAGGATAATCAACCAGAATTAATACATCTGGAGCAAAAGCTAACAGATCTGTTTCACAAAGGGTGAAGTTTGAGCGAATGGTCTTCAAGTTCTTCAGAACCGTCACAAAACCCATAAAAGCCGTTTCGCGATAATGCTTCACCATTTCACCACCTTGAGCCTGCATCAGGTCACCACCCCAAAAACGAAACTGCGCTAGAGTATCCTCATTTTTGAGTTCTTTCATTAGGTTTGAGGCGTGAAGATCACCAGAGGCTTCACCAGTTATGATGTAATATTTCATAGTTTATAGAAACAAGATTAAAGGAAATAAGGTTAAAGTGAAACAAGCTTAAAATCTATCAATATCAACTTATCAGCACATTATCATATCAAGATATCATTACGATCCTACCATTATAAGAATAATAAATGTATAAATCATCGTAGCTAAAAGAACACCACGAGCGGCTTTCAACCAATCCAATTTAATAAAAAGGAAAAAGCAAACCACATTGCTAAAATACACGGAGACAGTAATCATCTTTACATAGATCTGCAAATACTGAACACCACCAATAAACTGTGAAATAGACACTTCACCAGTAGATTTCAACCAATAAGCAATAAAAATTGTCAGAATAGGAACGATTACTCCTAAAAGAGTTCCAACGTAGGAATTATTAATTAGGGGCTTCAATCCCCCAAGTTTTTCTAAAAGGGCTCTTACATAGGAATTATTAATCAAGGACTTCATAATCCCAAGTTTTTAGGTTTTCTAATACATGATGTGCTGTCATATCTATCTGAGTAGGAACAACTGAAGCATACCCATCTTTAATAGCACTCTCGTCCGTATCATCGGCATGAGGTTCGGCATTTTTAAAATGACCGGTTAACCAATAATAATCACCTCCAAAAGGATCTTGACGATGATCGAATTCCTCTTTCCACATACCATCAGCCTGACGGCAAACACGAACACCTTTGATATCTCCTTCAGGAAAATTCACATTTAAACAAATGCTTCGAGGCAACCCATTCTTAACCACATTCTCGAATATCTTACGACCGTATTTCACACATTGTGAGAAATCGGCCTTGGATTTAAAACTATCCAATGAGAAACCCAAAGAAGGAATTCCAGCCAAACAGCCCTCAATAGTTGCTCCCATCGTTCCGGAATACAAAACACTTACCGAGGTATTAGCACCATGATTAATCCCAGACACAACAAAGTCTGGCTGACGAGGTACAATTTTGTTTAAAGCCAATTTTACACAATCAACAGGTGTCCCCTTACATGAGAAGACTTTCACATCTTCCTCATCCCTAATCTTACGTATACGTATAGGCACTTCAACCGTAATGGAATTCGACTTACCTGAATTAGCTCGATTAGGAGCTATAATATATATTTCACCAAAACCTTTAACCATCTCGTAAAGAGCTTTAATGCCTCGAGCATTAACACCATCGTCGTTGGTTACCAGTATCAGGGGTTTGTAATTTGTGTTAGTCATTTCAATCTATTTTGTAAGACAGACAAAGATATCGAATTATGCTTGAAGATAGAAGAAATGCATATTAAAAATTCTGCTTGTTGTTTGCCTTAAAATTCCTACTTTTGTAAGCTTGAAAATAGATGATTACAAAGGCCATCTTGTCTTTCTGATGTCAATTTAGCCCGGTCATTATTTTCCCAATCAATGAAATTATCAGTATAAAACCCTCATATAATGAAGATATCGTACAAATGGCTGAAAGACTACATAGATGTAGATTTGACGCTTGCTGAAATGGATGACATTTTAACTCAAATTGGTCTTGAAGTTGGTGGTATTGAAAATATCCAATCAATCAAAGGCGGCCTGGAAGGTCTAGTAATTGGAGAAGTAAAAACTTGTGTACCACACCCTGGTTCTGATCATTTGAGTATCACAACTGTTGATGTTAACTCTGGAGAGTTACTTCCAATCGTTTGTGGCGCATCAAATGTTGCTGCCGGACAAAAAGTGGTTGTTGCAACTGTTGGAACTATTCTATACGATGGTGACGAGAGTTTTAAGATCAAGAAATCGAAGCTTAGAGGCGAACCATCAATGGGTATGATTTGTGCTGAAGATGAAATTGGTTTAGGTCAGGGACACGATGGTATTATGGTATTGCCAGAAGATGCCGTTGTAGGAACACCTGCTAAAGAATACTTCAACATTGAGGATGATACTTGCATTGAAATTGATTTGACACCTAACCGTATTGACGGTGCTGGTCATATTGGTGTCGCTCGCGACCTGGCAGCTTACCTAAAACAACAAAAAGATATCGACTATAAAATTCCATCGGTTGAGGATTTTAAAGTAGAAAATACAAACACAGCTATTGAAGTTATTGTTGAGAACGAAAAGGCTTGTCCTCGTTACTCGGGCGTATGTATCAGCGGTGTTAAAGTAGCTGAATCACCAGAGTGGTTACAAAACCGTTTAAAGGCTATCGGTCTTAAGCCAATCAACAACATTGTGGATATTACCAATTATGTGTTATTTGAAACAGCTCAACCTCTTCATGCCTTCGATTACGCCAATGTGAAAGGTGGAAAAGTTATCGTGAAAACATTACCTGCTGAAAGCAAGTTTACAACACTTGATGAGGTAGAGCGTGAGTTGCACAAAAATGACTTAATGATTTGCAACGCTGAAGAACCAATGTGTATTGCAGGTGTATTTGGTGGTTTAGAATCAGGTGTTAGCGAAACGACAACTAACATTTTCCTTGAATCGGCTTATTTCGATTCAGTATTTGTACGTAAAACAGCTCGTCGTCAAGGTTTAAATACCGATGCTTCTTTCCGTTTTGAGCGTGGTACAGATCCTAACAACACCATTTATGCTTTGAAAAGAGCAGCTCTTTTAATTAAAGAAATTGCTGGTGGAACGATTTCATCAGACCTAATTGATATTTACCCAAATCCAATTGCAGACTTTAAGGTTGAAGCCAATATTGCTAGAATTGAAGGATTGATTGGTAAAAAAATTGGCAAAGAAACCATCATCAACATTCTTGAAGCTTTAGAAATTAAAGTGGATAAAATTGATGGTGATCAGATGAGCCTATTGGTTCCTCCTTACCGTGTTGACGTAACACGTGAGGCTGATATCGTTGAAGAAGTTTTACGTATTTATGGTTTCAACAATGTTGAAGTTCCAAATAAAGTCAATGCTTCTTTGAGTTATGCTCCAAAACCAGATGAGCACAAGCTTAAGAATATGCTTTCGGATATGCTTAGCTATGGTGGTTTCAACGAAATCATGAATAACTCACTTTCTAAAGCTAGCTATTACGAAGGCTTAGAGAGTATTCAGGAAGATCACACTGTACGCATTAAGAACCCGTTGAGTTCTGACCTTAACGCGATGCGTCAAAGCTTATTGTTTGGTGGTTTAGAGGCTATCGCTTACAACATCAACCGTAAGAATGCAGATCTTAAATTTTACGAGTTTGGTAAATCTTACCATCATATCGTAAACGAAGAGAATGAGAATCCGGTAAACAACTACTTCGAGAATCAACACTTATCACTATTTATGTGTGGTGCTAAAAACTCGACAAACTGGAACTTAAAAGAAGAACCAACATCTTTCTTCCATATGAAAGCTTACGTAGAAAATCTTCTTAAGCGTTTAGGTTTCAATATCGAAAAACTTAGAATTAACGAAACGGAGAGTGATATCTTTACTGAAGGCTTAACTTACGGTGTTAAGAAAAAGGTTTTAGTTGAAATGGGAATGGTTAGTGGTAAATTGCTAAAGAATTTTGGCATTGACACACCTGTTTATTATGCTGATTTCAAATGGGAGACTTTATTGGCTGAGGCAACTCGAAATAAAGTAAACTATGTACCAATCGCTAAATATCCTGCGGTTAAGCGTGACTTAGCTTTATTGATTGACAAAAGCGTTAGTTTTGCTGAGATTAAAACCATTGCTTTTAACTGTGAGAAAAAGCTGTTAAAGTCTGTTTCTCTATTCGACATTTACGAAGGTGAGAAATTGGGTGCTGATAAAAAGTCATATGCAGTAAGTTTCATTATTCAGGATACTGAAAAAACTTTAACTGATAAGCAAATTGATAAAATCATGCAAAAGTTAATCAAGAGCTACGAAAAGCAATTGAACGCTCAGTTGAGATAAAAATTATTGCTTTTACTAGCAATCATTATAATTTAAAGAAAGGATCATCGATATTAATCGATGATCTTTTTTTTTGATAGCAACAAATATCTATTTTATAGATGTAAAAAATATTTTCCTCAACACTTCAGTCTTCTGCGTGGTTTCATTTTGAAACCAATCACTTCAAATGAAACTCAATAAATAAATTTAAGCCTATAAGACTGCCTCATAAACCTAAAAATCATTACGAAATATTATGTAACTATTTAATATAGCCCACTTATAAACTCATGTAATATTCCTCTCTCAACATCCCCCCCCTTCAAAAGAGTACAATCCTTTAACATAGGACTATTCAGGTAATAATTAAAGATTTAACAATACATGATTCTCGAATAAAACTTATAAAGAATCCTTTTCTAAACAATGCACAAATCATCCTTTTAAACATGATTAAAACAACAAAACCTTCTCAATAAAATAAAAATGGCTTAATCTATGTGTTTTATGTGTCGAAGATATTAAACAGACGCACTATGAAAAAGCTCATAAATTCAAACTATTACCTAAGCATCTTTTGTTATTTACTACTTTCAGTTGCTGTAGGCTTACCAATAAATGTTCTTGGACAAAATATCCAGATATCTATTATTAATCCGGATGGTGTTAATGTTTGCGATCAATCAGAAATTGTCGATTTTGAAGTGCTTAATAAATCAGGTTCGAGTTTGGAATCCCTAAGCTTTACACTCGAACTACCTGCAGGTATTAGCTATGAACCAAGTAGTTTAATCGACTTAAGTATTTACAATATTCAGGAACAAGATATATCTAACCTAAACACTGTTACTTTTAGTTCTGATGATTTAACTCAGGATAGTACTTTACGTTTTTCTGTCAGTGTAAACGCTGACATGAGTGCTATCACCAACCAACAATCGGGAACTGTTTTTAGAAATAAACTTACACTTAACTATACAGGCGGTAGTAAGTTTAAACAATCTAACGCTTACAACCTCTACTATCCTGTTCTCAGTATCTTAAATGTAAGCCCAACGACCAAAACATTAATTTCGGGTGAATCCTTTACACGAGAAATTACTATAGTGAATGCAGGAAATGGACGAGTAGCCAATTTTTCTCTAAGTGATATACACTTGCCGGGAATAGAACTTTCGTCGGTAAATGTAGGCAGTTTAAATGCCAGCAAAGATACCATTAACCTAAGTGGTGCTGATTTCAATACTATTGGTAATGGAGATAGTTACTTCGATAGTAATGAAAGTATTGTGATTACAGAAACCATTAATGCTTCCGGTTGTGAGGCGACCACAATTAGTTCAGCCATAACTAATTTATGGGGATGTAGTAGCAAAATTGAAAGTTCAGTTTCAAATGCACACGTCAGTATCTCATTAAAAACACCTAGTATTTCGGTCAGTACAAGTAGCGATCTGGATGCTTGTTTTGGGATGAATACCGCTTCCTCTCATAGTGTCACATTGGTTAATAATGGTTTGGGTCGAGCAGACAATCTCGTTCTCGATCTCTATAAATCAAGAGGATCAGGCTATCAGCAAGATATATTTTCTCGAATAGATGAAACAACAATCACCTACTCTATAGATCAAGCTAATGCGATTAGTATTGCACCAAGCACAACTTACGCTACAGATAATAGCGGTGCTTATGCATGCTTAGGTTCTGCACATATTGGTCGTGTTCTTCTTAATTTACCCAATTTGGAAGCCGGACAAGAGATTCAAATTAATTTTGAAACCTACCATTGTAATATTAATGTTTGCATCGACGATTTCGTAAAAGGATGGAAATATGAGTTGGACTATACAGATGTTTGTCAAGTCAATTCCTACACAAAATCGGGAACAGGACAGTCACCCAACAACACAAACATGTCGATTTTCCCTGAGAGTCCTACAGATATAAACGATGGAGAAACCAAGCCGTTTAATTTTACGATATCGTCTCATAATAACGATTTACCAGTAGGAACTGGAGCCAAATACCGTATGGTTTTCGATTTACCCGCTGGCCTAAAATATTCAAGTTTGGAATTTTATAATAACATTCTATGGAATCCTGAAACCATAGATTACAATACCGCTACCAATCAGCTAACTGCAGAGTATTTGTTACCACTACCATCAGGTTTTAATATAACCAAAGCCGCTTTAAATCTTTATTTAACGGGCGATTGCAATATGGCCAATGCCCAAGATGGAACCATTAATGTGGTACTAAACACCTTTTATGTTACCGATGAATCCTGCGATTTCGAAATTCCTTTCGTTTGTGACGAAAGCGTTTCGGTTGACTTGCATTGCCCATCGGGTGAAGTTTGTGAAGGCATGAGCTTTGACAATTTTACTTTTGAGCGCATCAGTTTCGGATCGCCAGATAATAATCAGGATGGCTTGGCAGATGCCAGTGGTTCATTAGATTACAATCGAATTAAAACCAATAGAGCCATGTATGGCGATACCATCAGAGCGAGCTTTACAGGGCTTGTTAACAGCTCTGTTACAAACACAAATTGGGATTATGCCTATGCCAATCAGTCCATTGAAAAAGGAACTTATTTAACACCTGTTTCAGCTTCTGTTATGGTATACGATGCCAGTTCTGCCACTTACCTTAAGTGTTCGAACCTTAGTTTATCAACTTCTGTTACAAACGAAGATAAAAGTTATACCTACGACATTAGTGTTGCGAGTTTGGCAGAAAACTGTACTGATTTTATTGGCTTTCAATACAGCCAAGGCGATTCGGTATGGGTTTATGCTGACTATCGTGTGAGTACCAATATTGGTGGCGATGTGCAACAGTACAAGTCTTCCAATGCCTACTACCTTAGCAATATTGAGAATCCAACAGGAAACGACAGATATCAGTGTGGTTATTACAACGACAATTACACGCTTATAGGCTATTATTTTAAAAATGCATCGCGCAACTATTTTAATGTGACCAAGTGTAGCAAACGGGTCTCTCAAAACTTTTACTTAAGCATAGGCGATTGTTGTTCCAATTATAATGGGGGAAATCTTTTTCCATCGGAATACCGAAATTGGGGATACTTAAAAACAGCAACTGTTCAGGTGCCAGCAAACTATAGCGTCAGCAATGTGTGGATGAGAGCTCGCCGTACAAAAAAAACCAACTCGTCAGCCACTCAAACGGTGAATAACATTCCTATTTTATCGGTAGTAAACAACCTATACACCTTCGATTTGGGACAATATTACGAAAACAGTGGTGGCTCAATAAAATTATCAGACGATGGCTTTTCAGGAACTTTATTTATGGATCTTTCACCTAATTGCGATGTACCTATTAATAGCTATCAGGATTTAAAATGGGAATTTAATTTTGCCAAGAGTGATTATTTAGATGGTGGAGAAACAGGTTTTATTGAAGCAAGTAGTCCCGATCAGGTTAAATTTAACCCACCGGAATTGAAGCTTTCATCGGATAACCCGATTATTGATGGTATCTCAAAAACAGTAAGTTGGAATCTAAAGGTACAGACCAATGCTTCTAGCATTGATGCCGATAATGCCTGGATACATATTAAAAATCCTTCAGGCGACTTACAGATTCTTCATGTGATAGACGATGCTAGTCAGGATACTTTAATGGTCGATGGTGATATATACAGGTTAGGTTTTATCAATGGTAGCTCTATCACTGACCTAACAATTGTAGGAACTTACGGAGCCTGTGTAGCCGACTATATTACTGTATATGCGGGTTACGAATGTACCTCCTACCCTTCTACTTTTAGTGATTTCACTTGTAATTTTACGAGTATTGGTTTATTCGTTGAACCTAAGCCTGCTCAAATGCAAGTGAGCCTCATCGGTCAGAATATAGGTGACGATTGTAGTAATACAGTTGAAATAGAACTAGATATATCCAGTGTAAAATTTGCAGCGGTTGATAGCATAGAAGTCAGCATTTCTCCTGTGGGTAATAGCATGAGCTTCGAAACTAACAGTGGTCAGTTAAAACACCCATTATCAACCGACTATACTTCAGTAGCTGATCCAGTTTCAGATAATGGAACCTACAGCTACAAACTAGTTCATTTACATGCAGACCTAGCCAATGAAGGTTTACCTGGTGTTCTGCAATTGGATCGAAATCATGTCAAATTGAAGTTTAATATGACTCTAAGTCCTGATTTTGTTCCCGGACATTACGTGGCAGTTAGCGTTTCTGGTCAGGCAATTTGTGGCGAAAGCATACCAACAATCAATTTAGCTTTTGATCCAAGTATTGGTTTCCAATTAGCAACAAATTCTGGTCTAACTAATGAACTAACCGATAGTTGGTCATCAAGTTGGGGTGATTATAATAACGATGGTTACGATGATTTATTTATCACCACCTATGATAAAACCAAGCCTAATATTCTTTATACAAATAATGGAGATAAAACCTTTACAAAAGTCACCTCTGGATCTATTGTAACTGATATTGCCAATTCTGTGGCGGCAACTTGGGGCGATTACGATAATGATGGGTATCTCGATCTTTTTGTAGCCAATAATACAGGTTCAAAGAATTTCCTCTATCATAATAATGGTAACGAAACTTTTAGCAGAATTATGAGTGGTCCGATTGTAGAAGATGGTACTTATTGTCATTCTGCCTCCTGGGCAGATTACGATAACGATGGTTACCTCGATCTTTTTGTGGCTGAATACTTCCCAACCAAAACCAATCACCTTTTCCATAACAGTGGAGATGGCACATTTACGCGAGTTGAGAATAGCCCTGTTGTAACTGATGCAGGTCATTCTATTGGTGCCGCCTGGGGCGATTATAACAACGACGGTTTAGTAGACCTATTTGTACCCAATACCAATAATGAAGAAAATTGGTTGTACAAAAACATTGGCAATGGTCAGTTTGTTAAGGTTAACGAAGATGTTATTAGTACGTCTTCGAACTCGGTAGGCTGCAGTTGGGGAGACTACAATAACGATGGGTATCTCGATTTATTTATAGCCAACTCGGGCAACTCAAATAATTTCCTTTATACCAATAATGGGGATGGTAGTTTTACTGCCGTAACAAGTGGTAATATAGTTACCGATAAAGGCAATTCGCATGGTAGTACCTGGGTCGATATTGATAACGATGGAGATTTAGATCTTTATGTGACCAACGATCAGAATCAGGATAACTACCTGTATCGGAACGAAGGTAACGACAGCTTCGCGAAGGTGCAAAACGATCTAACTAAACTAGGTGGTGAATCATTTGGCACATCAATATCCGATTACGATAAGGATGGTGATTACGACCTGTTTGTTGCCAACCACAGCGACGAAGAAAACTTCTTTTTCGAAAATACCAAAGGTCAGTGTTCACAATACTTATGTCTGAACTTAATTGGTACGAATTCGAACCGCTCTGCTCTTGGCACAAAAGTAAGAGTCAAAGCTAATCTATATGGAACTGATCAATGGCAGATGCGCGAAGTAAACGCTCAGTCTGGTGGAGGCGCTGGTGGTCAAAATAGCTTAAATGTTATTTTCGGATTGGGTGATGCCAGCCAGGTAGATAGTCTAATTATAGAATGGCCATCAGGTTATAGAGAAGTTCAAACGAACTTAACAACTACAGAATCGGATTGTCAGGTGTACACCGAAGCAAATGGCTCGTTTATAAGTGGGAAAGCTTATATCGACGATAATTTGAATTGTACTTTTGACGATGGCGAGATGCTACTAAAAAATGTAGCTATCGTGATTGCTCCAAATGGTAAAAAGACTTACACCGATGCCAATGGCAACTATTCATTTTATATGAATACAGGTGACTATATCTTATCGGCTGAAGCTCCCCTGTATTATTCACAACACTGTCCTATTAATAATGGAACGCATAATGAGGTGGTTTCCGAGATTGGGAGCTCACACACGAATCTCGATTTTGCATTTAAGCCAGAAACCAGCGTTGCTGATTTAACAGCTTGCTTAAGTACAACCAGCTTGCGAATTAATTTCACCAATGATTATACGGTAAGCTATAAGAATATTGGTACTGACGTCGCCTATAACGATACATTGGTTATGAGTTTTGAAAATGGTATTGATATCGTTTCGAGTACTCTGCCATGGGACTTTAGGGATGGACAAAAGCTGTATTGGTATTTCGATGCCATTGCGCCACAAACAACAGTCAGCTTTACCGTAAAAGATTCGGTAACGTCGAATGTGGTGTTAGGCGATTACGCCACCAATACCATACGAATAAGTTCCGAGTCGCCTGATGCTGATTATTCAAATAATGGTTGCGATGATGTTTCCCTATTTGTTGGTGCTATCGATCCAAACGATAAACTGGTATTCCCAGAATCAAGTATTGGTCCTAATGAGGAATTAACTTACCGCATTCGCTTCCAGAATGTGGGTAATTTCCCTGCCGACCATGTTGCCATTTACGATACGATTAGCGATAATCTAGACTTACAAACACTAAAAAACATACAAACTTCACACAATGCCAACTTTTCTATTCTATCAAACAATGTGCTGTTCTGGGAATTCAAAAATATCAATCTTGTTGATAGTCTTCATAACGAACCAGAAAGCCATGGCTTTGTGCAATTCAATATTCTTCCTAAGTCCAATTTGCCTTATGGAATAAACATCGAGAACTCGGCCCTTATTGTGTTCGATTATTATCAGAATACACCAACCAATAATACAGTGGTGAGGTTGGAACCTAATACAAGTGTTTCGGAAGATAAAAACAGTTTAATTATATATCCTCAACCAGTTGTTAATGAAATGACCGCACAATACAAATCCTTAGATAAGGAAGAAGTTTTGATTCAGATTTGCAATATAAATGGTAAAATCGTCCGTTCAGAAAAGCATCTGGTAGAAGAAGGTTGGAACCGATTCGATTATAATTTAGGCAATCTGAACAGAGGGATGTATCTCATCAGCGTTTCCGGTTCAAAAGATAATATATCTAAGAAAATTTTGCTTACAAAAGAGAAGTAATTAGTAATGACTAATTTAAACAGCACATTTCCTTTATATGGATGGTGCTGTTTATTTTTTTTATCAAACTAAACAATTTCGTTTATAGTAAAAGTTCTTCCCTGAAACTGAACCTCATCGCCCACGACTTTGTCTTTTAGCAATCCACCTATTGGAGAAGCTAGCGAAATGGCATAACAAATTTGATCATCGATTTGAATTTTACCTATGCCAATGGATATAAAATAAGTGCCTTTATCCGTCGTAACAAGGCTACCAAAAGCTACTTTATTGAATTCTTCTGAGATATCAATACGAGCCAACTCTTTTCTTTGTTTGCCTGTCTGGTTTAATAGAACTTCATTCTTTTCAATCTCAATCTGCATCATCTCACGTCCGGTTTCGTATTTATCTCCTGCACTGCTCTTGGTATCGTTATTTCTTGACTCCTTCGCCGATACAATGGCCTTATTAATCACATCAATCTTGCGATCAAGTTCTTCTAAAATTTTGTGGTATACGATGCTTTTCAACTCCTTAATTCTATCCATTCTAAAACTCATTATTCTTTGCTCGAAGATAAGCTTAATCTAAGTTTAGATTCAAAAATCATCCAAAAAAAACAGCATTTTATTTGATTTATAAAATAAATCCCTACCTTCGTTTCGTATTTTTACGAAATGCGAAACATATGACTGACGAAAAATTCTATACCGACCAAGAAAAACAATTAGCCCGTTTTGCTAAAGCACTTTCACATCCGGTGAGGGTCTACATTTGCAAACTATTATCAAAACAGTCTTGTTGCTACAGTGGCGACTTGGCTGAGGAAGTACCTATTGCCCGCTCTACCCTTTCACAACATCTGAAAGAGTTAAAAGCATCCGGTTTAATTCAAGGAGAGATTGTTCCTCCAAAAATTAAATACTGCCTGAATAAAGAGAATTGGGCTAAAGCTACTGAAATGTTCGGATCCCTTTTTGATTCGGAAAAAGTGACAATAGAGATTAAATCATAAACAATACTAAGGTCGCTAAGACCACTTTAAAAACTTAAACAAAATAAACATGGATATTAAAGTATTAGGTCCTGGTTGCAAAAAATGCAACACCCTGCACGATGCCACTCAAAAGGCCCTGGAAGAGTTAAACCTTGATGCAACTGTTACTAAGGTTGATGATATGATGAAAATTTTATCATATGGCGTGATGTCGACTCCAGCTCTTGTGGTAAACGAGAAAGTGTTATTTAGCGGTAAAGTACCATCTGTATCTGAAATCAAAAAACTAATCCAATCTGTATAATTCAAAACATTAATCCCAATGAAAAACTATTTAACTGTAGCCGTACTTGCAATGGGTATTAGCTTTGGAGCTTGCCAATCAGAAACGAAGAAAACTGCCAAAGTTGAAGAGTCAACTTGCCAATCAGCCTGCTCACAATGCCCTTCAAAGTCGTGTGGATCGAGTGTTGATGAAAGTAAAGCTGAAACTGCTGGCATCTATTATTTCCATGGCGATAGAAAATGCAAAACCTGTAAAGTTGTTGGTGCTAAAGCGAAGGAACTTGCAGAGAAATTAAATGTCAAGTTTTTCGACGTGAATATCGATCAGGAAGAAAACAAATCACTTGCCAGAGAATTTGAAGCTACCGGATCTAGTTTAATGATCAAACATGCAAAGTCAGGAAAGATTGAAGATCTTACAAACTTCGCCTTCCGTAATGCAATCAACAATCCTCAAGCTTATCTTGAAAAACTGGAAGCTACAATCAAAACTGAAATCTAGACTTCTACTTTAGAATATTATAGTCATATACTGAATCACATGACTATTTTTAATCCGGCATAGCCTAACCACGCTATGCTGGATATATCAAATCTATTAAACGAACTTATTATTCTTTAGAATAACATAGAACAGGGCATCACTTGTTTTTGTGAATAGACAGGTACAAGCCTTACTGACTTAGAAATTTGACAAAATGGAATATTTAGATCAACTGCTTTCGCAGAGTAATTTGCCCATATTATCGGCATTCCTATTGGGAATCATGACGGCTATCAGCCCATGCCCATTGGCAACCAATATAACTGCTACAGCTTATATCAGTAAGAACTTAGGTGATAAGAAAAAGATTTTTATTAGCGGTTTAGTTTACACATTAGGCCGTGCAATTAGCTATACAGTTCTTGGTATTATTCTCTATTTTGGAGCAAGTAAATTCGATGTATCCTCATTTTTCCATTCCTATGGCGAACGCCTTTTAGGCCCGGTTCTTATTCTTATCGGAATATTCATGCTCGATATTATCTCATTTAACTTTCCTGGTGTTGGAGGTTTAACTGATAAATTAAATGGTGAAAAAATTAAAGGTAGTTACTGGGGAGCTCTTTTATTAGGAATTATTTTTGCTCTTGCATTCTGTCCATATAGTGGTATTCTATATTTTGGCATGCTAATACCTATCAGTATTTCACAACCAGATGGTTTATTCCTGCCCTTTGTTTACGCGATAGCGACAGGACTTCCGGTTATTATTATTGCATACCTTCTAGCATTCACACTATCTGGAGTTGGCAATTTTTATAATAAAGTTAAAAGCTTTGAATTTTGGTTTAGAAAGGTGGCTGCGGTCATCTTCATTATTGCCGGACTCTATTTCACCTATATTTTCTTTATTCAATAATATTTCAAGCTGCCAGGTTTAGAACCTAATTACAATTTAACCGGTCATGTTTCATATTTTAAGATTATGATTAAATCAATACAAATCACCAATAAAAAGCAACTGTTCTCCGTACTCCTACTCTTGCCAGTTTGGTACCTGCTTTATATCAACTTACAAACAATATCAGATTTTCTTATCGATACTGTTTTTCAAATGCCCAAAAGTCACCTGAGTGAGACCTTACGCTTCTTTATTTTCGAGGTACCTAAAGTTCTATTACTTCTGGTTCTGGTTATTTTTGGCGTTGGAATTATTCGAAGTTATTTCTCTCCAGAAAAAACTAAACAAGCTTTAGCGGGTAAATCTACTTTTATGGGGAATATTATGGCCGCACTTTTAGGCGTTTTAACACCATTTTGTTCGTGCTCAGCCATTCCATTATTTTTAGGCTTTGTTGAGGCTGGCGTGCCTCTGGGAGTAACTTTCAGCTTCCTTATTGCTGCACCCATGGTCAACGAAATTGCACTGATTATGCTCGTTGGTCTTTTTGGATGGAAAACAGCCATTATTTATACCTTAACAGGACTATTAATCGCAATTCTTGCAGGTTGGGTTATTGGAGTTCTTAAACTTGAAAAGTATATTCAGGAATGGGTGTTCGAAGTTAAAACAGGTCAAACTGGTGTGGATGAAACAAAAATAACATTCTCTGAAAGAATTAAGCTTGGTTTTGAAACAGTTAAGGAGATTGTGGGTAAAATCTGGTTATATATCGTGATTGGTGTTGCCATTGGTGCCGCAGCTCACGGCTATGTGCCCGAAGATTTCATGGCTAATCTAATGGGTAAATCTGCCTGGTATTCCGTACCTCTTTCAATTCTAATTGGTATTCCAATGTACTCCAATGCAGCAGGTATCATCCCAATTGTTAGCGTATTGATTGAAAAAGGAGCTTCCCTTGGAACTGCCTTAGCCTTTATGATGTCAGTGATCGGATTATCTCTGCCTGAGATTATTATTCTGAAAAAGGTATTAAAAATGCCTTTGATTCTTATCTTTATTGGAGTTGTTGCAACTGGAATTCTAGCTGTAGGTTTCATTTTTAATATCTTCTTTTAATTCAGGTTCGAACTTTAGATATGACGACAAATCCATCTCAGCCAATTGTTCTTTTCGATGGTGTTTGTAATTTATGCAACACATCGGTAAGATTCTTATTGACTTACAACCAAAAGAAGAATTTGCGTTTTTCACCTTTGCAATCAGTTAAAGCAAAAGAGATATTAACCAATTTAAATTGGGGAGATAAGCCAATAGATAGCCTCATCTTTATAGAAAATGATCAGGCTTATATCAAAAGTGAAGCAGCATTCAGAATATCAAACCATCTGAACTATCCCTGGAAGACGATCTATTACTTTAGACACTTCCCAAAACGCTTTTGTGACTGGCTTTATGACCGAATCGCAGAAAATCGCTATTCATGGTTTGGTAAGAAGCCATTTTGCATGATACCAAAAGAAGAATGGAAGGATAGATTTTTATAAAAAAACAAAACCCGAAAGTCAAATGACTTTCGGGTTTTTTATATGCTATTTTTGGCTTCTGTTTAGTCTCCAAAACAGATTCCAACACCTTTTGCTGTTTTTACTAGGTTTGATTCCGGATCAACAAGATTTTGCTTTCCGATCGCTTCTGGAAGAGGAACAGCAACAACTTCTGGATGGTGATAAGCCACCATATGTCCGAATTTCTTCTCTAGAACCATTTCGAAAGCTTTCACACCAAACTGAGTTGCAAGTACACGGTCGTACGCCTCAGGAATACCACCACGTTGCAAGTGACCAAGAACCGTAGTACGAATATCAGCCTCAACACCAGCTTCCTTTAACTCATAGGCCAAACGATCAGCAGCTCCACTCAATTTCAAGTTAGGGTTACCTACTTCAACACTTTCTTCAGCTAGTGCTTCTCCACCTTCTGGCATTGCACCTTCAGCAATAACAATAATTCCGAATCCTTTTCCTTTTAAGAATCGTGTATCTAGCTTCTCTTTTACTTTTTCAATATTATAAGGAATCTCTGGAATCAAACAAGCTTCTGCTCCACCTGCAATAGCAGCTGATAAAGCAATCCATCCTGCATCACGCCCCATAGCTTCCAAAATAAAAATACGATTATGAGATGCAGCCGTTGTTTTCAACTTATCTACAGCTTCAGTACAAACCTGAACAGCTGTTTGGTAACCGAAAGTAAAATCAGTTGCCATCAAGTCATTGTCGATGGTTTTTGGTACACCAATAATATTTAAGCCTTTCTCGTATAGAGCTTGTGAAATTTTCTGCGAACCGTCACCACCAATACTAATTACAGCATCAACGCCTAAGTACTGCAGCTTACGAATCATTTCATCTGAGCGATCAGCTGATCCCCATGTTCCATCAGAATTTTTAACTGGCCAAGCGAAAGGTCCACCTTTGGTTGTCGTACCTATAATTGTTCCTCCCTGGTAATGGATGCCTTTAACAGCGGCGTCATCTAATATCTTTATTTCAGTAGGCTCTTTTAATATCCCGTCGAAAGACTGAATACTACCTATTACTTCCCAATCTTTTTCTTGTGCTGCACGTTTTACTACTGCACGAATTACCGCATTTAATCCTGGGCAATCGCCACCCCCTGTTGCAACTAATACTCTTTTCATATTCAAAGTTTAAGTTTTAATTGATAAGAATCTAATCTCGTTCATAAAAATCCTGATTTCAATCGATTATCAATTATTTCAAATTATATGGCTTGGCTAGCTGATGCTAATTTAAAACTATTTTCTTAAAACAAAAGAAACATTTTCACTATCAGTACTTTGCAATCGTTTCCGTTTCTTTTTTTTTATTCATTTCTAATTTATAATTTTGGTAGATAGAGCTGTGTTTAAAAGCTTTAAAAGCTAAAATTTAATTTACGTTAAATTTTCAATATTTTTTTAGTTAAAATGAGTGTCAAATGAAAATTAAACTCGTCAAAGGAGATATCACGCAATTAAAAGTTGACGCCATTGTAAATGCAGCCAATTCAAGCTTATTAGGTGGCGGTGGTGTCGATGGTGCTATTCACAGAGCGGCTGGCCCGGATTTATTAAAAGAATGCCAAACTTTAAATGGCTGTTTTACCGGAGATGCTAAAATAACCAAGGCCTATAATTTATCTTGTAAACATGTGATTCACACGGTTGGTCCTATCTGGAGAGGTGGAGAAAAACAAGAAGCCAAACTCCTGAAATCCTGTTATAAAGAAAGTCTTAAATTGGCCGAAGAATATAAGTTAGAGAGTATTGCCTTTCCTAATATCAGTACAGGTGTATATGGCTATCCCAAAGAAGCAGCAGCAGAAATAGCAACAAAAGCAATTTTAAAAAGATCGAACAAATTAAAGTCTGTGAAGGAGATAAGCTTTTGTGTTTTTGACGATACCAATTACAAACTCTATAAAGACTTATTGAAAGATATCTTATAAAAACAAAAAGCTGCCCAAAAGGACAGCTTTTCTTTATATTATTCCGTTCTTTTTCTAGAAAGAAAACTGTAAACGTGTTTGTATCATATTGAAATTTTCCTCTCCATTTAGAGCATGCTCATCCAAATCAACATTTGTAAAATTGAACTTCATTAAGATGTTGTGATTAACATACCAGGTACACCCCAGGCTAAAATCTTTTTGCTTACCACCCATGATAACAGCATCCGTATCGTTCAAATCTGTCTCATTATATCGAGCCAATAATTCAACAGATCCAGGACCTGGTTTAGCCAATCTTGCTGATTTCATTTTATACTTGTAATTCCCACCTTTAATCAACCAGCCAAACTGTGCATACCATCCTTTCGAATGATAATCCTCGTTTCCTGATTTTCTGGAAACTGAAGCATCAATGTATTCACTTTGTAAAGATACAGGACCACTTGCAGCAATCATCTCAAAACCTAACTTCACCTGATTTTCAGCATCAGTTACTTTTGCATCAATAAAGCGTCTTGTTTCGATATGCGTTGCAGCTCTTGAACGGTAACGAATCGACTCTGCCTTCTCTATACCATTATCATCAAAACCAGCTGCATCCGCTGTTCTATAAATTCCTGACATACCAATATGGAATAAGCCACCATCCATTTGAATTGGAGCAAAAGCTAGCCTAGATGTCAAACCGTAACCTTCATCGCCTGCTGTTTTATTATTGGTATCGCTACCAAAAAGGCCAGCTTCCCAAAAATATTGCTTTCCCCAAGTCGCATAAGAAATACCCAGGTTTCTTCCCGGACGAAAAGCTTCAACAGTACTTGCTGCGTGCATAAACTTGGTTGTTTTTGAACTTTCTGTTTGTTCAATTCCAAATGGCTCTAGAAAATGACCAGCTCGAACAAAGCTGTTGTTATTTATCTTATGCATCAACCAAACATCCTTTAAGGAAATAGCGCCATCAGCAAAACCGATATTAATTTTCGCATCCCATTTTTTCCAAAGAGTGGCTTTCATTAATAATCGAATGTCACGAATTTCGCTTCCACTACCTAAATCCGTTTTATCATCGAAATAGGCCGCAGCATCCATATATACACGACCACCAAAGCCGAACTTAAAGTTACCATCTTCAGTAGCCAAAGAAACAGCACCTTTTTTAACCTTTACCTTTAGCTTATTTGTTTCCTGAGCATACAGCGATGTAGCCAGAAAAAAACAAAAAACAGATAATAGAATATGTCTTTTCATAGAATGGGTTGTTTACAGATTAGTGTATTTTATTTGATTCCAAATATAGTAAATTGAAATAGTTTTTAATAAGATTAAAAATAAAGTGCCATAAATGAAAAAAGCCATCCTTAGAGGATGGCTTTAGCAATGACTTTATCTTACTTATTAGAACTTGAACTCAAAGTTCACATATACTTGAGAATTATCTTCTTTGCTTGAATCTTTGTGTGCAAAGTTACGATAATTGAATGCCATCTTAACACCCTTAGCTGGAGCATACTGAACACCTGTCGTAATTGCTCCACCATTCTTTGAAAGATTCCATTTTTCAGTTTCACCTTCCAATATATTTGAGCTTAAGTTGTCATATCTTCCGAATACTTCCCACTTCTTATTAAAAGTATAAGTTGAATAGAATGACAGACCTTCCAGATCATGCTTATCTGCAACTTTAGAATACTTTGTCCCATTCATCAACTGGTTATATTCTGCAGCTAATCTAAACTTGTCTGAAAACTTGTATCCAAGGAAAGTGGCCAATGTTGATACGTTTACATCTTCTTCCTCTCCGCCTTCGTTCATTACTTTAGAAGATGTTGCATCAGCATATACTTTAGCTATTAAGCCTTTATTCTTATAGATAAAGCTCGCACCATATCTTTGCTTACCATCTTCGTCCTGGACTTTCTTATAACCTTCACCATTTACGATGATGGCATTCGCAGAAAACACATCGCTAAGCTTAAAATTAGCTTTTACACCTAAGTCGGCACTTGCACCAAAACCATACTGATCGTTAAACGATTTCATGATATAACGGTATCCCCAGAATTTCTCTTGTTCTTTAAACTGGATCGTACCAATCATACCCAAAGCTACTTTTACTGATGAAGAAGCTTTCCACTCTAATTGTGCTTTTTTAAGGAAAGCCGTATAATCACTACCTCCATCATTTTTTCCAACATCAAGAGTTATACTTGCTTTTAATCCTTTAGCAATATTATAATCGTAACCAAAATAGGCTCTTTTAATTTCGAAGCCACTTTCTTTATCTTCACCTTCGGTCATGTCATAATTATAGTTGAAGAATACTTTTCCATTAACTTTTCCTGATGGTTTAAATTCTGCTTTTTCCTGAGCAACTGCGTTCAAACTGGCTGCTATAACAAGCAAAGCCAAAAATAAATTCTTTAATCTCATTGTGGTTGTTTTTATTTTAGTAGTAAATGAATAAGGATATATCCCATCCTAATTCACGAGCAAAAATAAAGCGCCACTTTAATCTTAACGTATCTGAAAAGTTAACTTTACGTTAAGCCATTCGCAACTATTCTGGTTCAAAATAACAGATCCTAAACCTTAAATAAAAAAAAGAGCGAACCAAAATTAATTGGTCCACTCTTTAAAAAATTACATGTCGAAGTGTAATATTTATGATTCAGATTAGAAATTAACCTGTACTCTGGCTTTAATCATTCCAACTTTTTCATCTAATGGATAAACTTGATTCTGAACATCCATATAGCTATAATTTAAACGAAACATCACGTTATCGTTCAAGTAATAGTTAACAGCAGCACTAATTGTTTCTGCTTTTCCACCTTGAATACTCATGTTACCAGCTCCACCAAGAGCAGCACCTAAATCTGCAGGACCGTAGGCACCGTTAAAATAAGTACCATCAATATCATTCAAATCTGTATTATCGTAACGTAATAAGAATTCATAAGAACCTGCTTTTGGGCGGTTGATATAAGCAGTAGATGAATTATAAGAATAGTTATCACCTAATAAGAAACCAGTCTGTACATAGTAAGCACTTGTTTCAATATCACGCATCTCACCATACCATCCTGGGTAATCTCCAGGTTTAGTTGGCCATGCATAAGTCACATAGTAGGCAGGACCGTCGTTCATCAATCTTGATACGTAGTCATCGTCACGTGTTACTTTTGTTTTAGTATACTCGGCTTGCAACATAAAAGGACCAGAAAGAACTAAAGATTGGAAATTATAACGCATATCTGTTCTTGCACCTTTAATGTCAGCATTTAAGAATTTATGCTCAGGGCCTGCTGCCAATACAACTTCGCGGTTATAATCATCATCGTTGAAAGTCTCGTTGAAACCATTAGCTTCAGGAATACGATAAGTAAATGATCCTCCTAATTGAACTAAAACTTTGTCGTTTACGATAGGCGTGTAAACCAATTTTGTAGTTGTAGAAAAACCTTGATCACCTTTATTGTGATTATCTACAGAACCAGCAAAAAGACCAGTAGATCCGTAGAATTTATCTGTATAGTATGTGTATCCTAAACCAATGCTACGACCAATTCCCATAGCTTGTGTTGTATTAGATGCACCTATAAAGCGAAGATTCTTACTTGAAGCAGATGCCTCGATACCAAATGGCTCGAAAAAGTTACCAACAGTGAAAAGACTATTCTTAGCTTGATTGTATCTTAAGAATGCATCCTTAATCTTAACCTCATTATTACCAAAGCTTACATTTACTTTTGCACTCCATTGTCCCCACTTTACGGTCGTTCCTAAACGGATATCCTTAATTGAAGCATCAGAGCTTAAATCGGTAGCATCATCAAAATAATGAACACCATCCATATAAATTCTACCATTAAGGCTTACTTGATAATCCTTGTCAGCTGAGGTTAAAACAATTCCTCCCTTTTTAGATTCAGCAGTTAATTGTTTCTCCTGACCTATTGCACTTGTCGCTACCATTCCTAAAGCTAGTGTAGCGATATATAATTTTCTTAACATATCTTTATCGTTTATAGATTTAACAATTAGTAGCCTAAATTATCTAATACTTCTTGCGCCGTACCAACAACATCACGTCCCTGATATTTCATTGACAAGTCTGTTAGATTTGTAAAACCACCATCGATAAACATATTAGGATTTACATCGTAATTAAAGTCTCCTTGTACAGTTCTATTAGCATCGTCGAAACGTGAAACACCACCATAATAATAGTCACCATTGTATTTTCTCAACTGATCTTCAGTATCAAAAGAATAAGCGTGAACAATCATACCCGCACGGTGATACATTTCACACATCCATGGTAAAGTTAGATCTGGGTATTTATTAGGCTTTCCAGCGATAGAAGGACCTGCAATATGACAATTGTAATCCACTGAAAAATTGATAAATTCTGCTAAAGACTCAATAGAATTCGAAATACGAACATATGAAGCACTTTCGTCTTCCCAAAGCAACATACATTTTGGTACACCAGGAAGAGCTTTTTCTAGTTTCACAATAGACTCACGAGAGAAAGATTGTAAAATAAAGCGACCATTTGTATTCGCAACATCAACTTTACCAGGAGTTGTAGCAATAGTTTTAGGATTAGTCGTAATATTCCAACCTGCGGTAGTTAAGAAAGCTGCTAAATCATCTTCCATTCCACCAAACAAATAGGGCTCTTTAGTTTCAGCATATACACCTGGACGGTTACCATTATCCTGAGGATCTACTTCAAACTCGTAATATCCACCCCATTCACCATCAGTCATGCGAGTCATATCCTTAACAGGATCACCATTCACATCACGTTTGATTCTATAACCTTCCGAAATTTTCAAAACTTCCTCTAAAGTTGAGATTTTTTCACCTTTAAAAGATTCACGAGCATTCTCAGGTACAGCAATATTAAACCATGCACCAGCGTCAAGTTGACGAAGTTCCGCAAGAGTAAAATAACTTACTGGGTAATCTTCTTTTCCTGGAAATTGACTTTCAATATTTGAAGTACGACGAAGGTTACCATCATGCAATGCTAATAATACACCATCTTTCGTTCTTTGAAGGTCGATTTCTAAATAATCAGCGCCCATATTACGTGCCCAACGGAAAGCCGCCTCGGTCTCTTCTGGAGCCCAGAAAGTAGAACCACGGTGAGCAATTACAGCATCAGGTTTCACATAGTCACGAACAAGCTTAGCTTCAGCACTAAGTTCCTTCAGTGGGTATGTTTTGTACAGGTTTAAAGGATTGTAATCAGGAGTGTCATCTTCACAACCTGCAAATCCAATGCTAGACAGGATAAGAGCGCCTGCCAACAAATTTCTCACATTAAAATTTTTCATGTGTATAAAAATTTATGGTTAGTAATTATAAATTTATGAGTAGGATTATTAAGATTTTATTCTCAATAATTTTATCTAATATTAATTAATCATGAAGGCCATTATGCCCATTCTTCTCTTGAATCCATGAAATCCCAATAAGGATGATAGCAGCAACACAAGCTCCCAAAAGAACAATAAATCCACCGTTCCATCCCCAAGTGTCTACAACTGCACCCATAGCGATATTAGCAAATAAAGCACCTCCCAGGTAACCGAATAAACCCGTCAGACCTGCTGCAGTACCAGCCGCTTTTTTGGGAACTAAATCCAAAGCATGTACACCAATTAGCATAACAGGACCATAAATCAAGAATCCAATAAATATTAGAGCTATAGAGTTCATCATAATTGATTGGCTAAACCAATACATTAATACTGAAACAAAAACCAATACCATGTAGATGATACTTACTGGAGCACGTTTACCTTTAAACACAGTATCACTTAAATAACCACAAAGAAGTGTTCCTGGTATTCCTGCCCATTCATAAGCGAAATAAGCCCATCCCGATTCTTCAATAGAAAAACCTTTAGCTTCTTTAAGGTACAGTGGAGCCCAATCGAGAACACCGTATCGAACCAAATAAACAAAGGCATTTGCAAAGGCAATTGACCACAATAATTTATTCTTAAGGATATATTTCATGAAAATTTCCTTAGCCGTCATCTCAAGCTCAAATTTCTCAGAATATTTATCTGGATAATCGTCTTTGTACTTCTCAATATTTGGTAACCCACATGATTGTGGTGTATCACGAATTAATAACCAAGCTATAAAGGCAACCCCTAAGGCTACAAAACCTGGAAAGTATAATTTAGAGTGCCAATCGGTAAAAATTGCGACACCTAAAATTGCAAGAGGACCAATGATTCCACCACCTACATTATGAGCGACATTCCAAATTGACATCTTCGTTCCACGCTCACGGATAGAGAACCAGTGAACCATGACACGGCCACATGGAGGCCAGCCCATACCTTGAAACCACCCATTTAATAAAAGTAGAACAAACATGATTCCAATAGATGATGTTGCAACTGGAAGTAAACCCATCGCAATCATCGTAATGGCTGATAATACAAGCCCAAAAGTTAAGAAACGACGCGCATTACTACGGTCAGAAACATTCCCCATTATGAACTTACTCAAACCATAAGCTACAGATACACCTGACAGAGCAAACCCTAATTCAGTTCTTGAATAACCTAAGGCAATAAGATCCGGCATAGCCAATGAGAATACCTTTCTTACAAGGTAATAACCCGCATATCCAAGAAAAATACCTAGAAACACTTGTAGACGCAATCGTTTGTAGGTTGAGTCAATTTTATCGTCCGGTAGCAATTCTTTATGCGCTGCCGGTTTTAGAAAACCAATCATATTAATAAATTTTGGGTAAGTACTTTAGTTTAACAGATAGTTGTTAGCTAAACTTGTATATTCTTCTATTTGATTTTGAATCCAAACTTCATCTTGTTCAAGCTCTATAGCCATTATTGTTGCAACTTCGGGTGCGATCCGTGCGCTCTCGCGCGCGTCCAACAATAAAGCACGAGTTCTTCTAGATAAAACATCCTCTAGTGTTCGTGCCATTTCATTTCGAACAGCCCAGACGATCTGTGCTTTAATAATTCCCAGATCACGACTTAAGCAAGTAGCCATCTCTTTACTTGAGCGAGCTAATTCAAGGATCTTTTCTGAATCTGAACCGTAAAAATAAAGTGGGTCATTCAAGTCTACATTCTCTTTTGCCCCATGTAATGCTAAATGACGAGTCACAGATTTCTTCAATTCTAAACCAGCGACTTTTGATGCTGCATCAACTGTCTCCTCGCCCATTTGTCTGTATGTGGTCCATTTACCACCTGTTATTGTTACTAGGCCAGCATCCGATGTATATATTTTATGTCCTCGCGAAATTTCTTTTGTTTTTTTACCATCTCCTGTTGGAGCAGCCAAAGGTCTTAGGCCTGCAAATACCGATTTCACATCAGATCGCTTCGGTTTTCTTGCCAAGAAACGTCCTGCTGTTTCGAGAATAAAATCAATCTCTTCCTCAAGAGCTTTAGGTTCAAGTTCTGCAGTTTCCTTTTGAATATCTGTGGTTCCAACAACAACTTTATTGTGCCAAGGCACAGCAAATAAGACACGCCCATCATCTGTTTTAGGAATCATGATGGCATGATCATTCGGCACAAATTCCTTATCTAAAACAAGATGAACTCCCTGACTAACACAAACGATGTCTCTTGACTTAGGCGTATCCATTTTGATAATATCATCAACAAATACTCCTGTTGCATTTACGACAACCTTTGCATTAATTTCGAAAACATCACCAGTCTCTTGATCTACTGCAGAAACACCTGCAATTTGTCCATCACTTTTGTTTAAACCAACAACTTTCATATAGTTGATGGCTGTGCCTCCATTCTCAACGAAAGTCTGACATAAATTTATTCCATAACGTGCATCATCAAACTGTCCATCATGATACACAACACCACCTCTAAGTTTCTCTTTAACCAGTGTTGGAATATGCTTTAATGTTTTCTTTCTTGAATAAGGTAATGAACGCCCAAGGCCTAAACGTCCTGCCATTAAATCATATAAGGTTAATCCTATGGTATAATATGGCTTAACCCACCATTTGTAACTTGGAATAATGAAAGATTGATCTTTAACCAGATGTGGAGCATTTTTCTTCATCAATCCTCTCTCTCTAAGCGCCTCTAAAACTAAAGAAATATTTCCCTGTGCCAGATATCGAACACCACCATGAACCAACTTTGTACTTCGACTAGAAGTTCCTTTGGTGAAATCATTTTGTTCAAGCAAGAGTGTCTTAAGTCCTCTAGTAGCTGCTTCTAGCGCAGCTCCTAATCCTGAAGCTCCTCCACCAACTATCACAACATCCCATTTTTCAGAATTGTCCCTCAAGTTAAAGATCATTTTTTCACGCAACATTACCATTTTTGCTTTCTTTATTACTTATTACTCGCATTTTTATTTGAATTCTGAAAACCAGCATCTTCTTTTTTATTCATTTCTTCATCTAATAAATCAGAGAAAAAATTATAAAATCGATTCATGGTAGCATTAAATTCAGAGATCATATCATTTTGCTGTTCCATGTCAAATTATTTTTTTAGAATACATTTTATAATCAGATACATTGCAATACTATGTGCTTAGAAAAAAAATATATGCCAATCAAAGCACTTTTCATCTCTAGTGCTGACAAACTTAAAAAAAATACATAGCTATGCAAAGTACATTTAACATTTATTCACTATTCATAATCGGTCTAATTTAAAATCAGAGATATTAATCATTTAATCCCTAAGTAATATGCTCCTATTTATGAACCATCCTGGTTATACATCACGAAAAAAAGAGTGAATCAATTAAACTTGACTCACTCTTATAAATCTGTAAAACAATTAAAAATTAACTCCAAAAATAAGGTTTGCCGTTTCAGCTTGAGGGTTAATTGCAATTTTAGCCCAGGCAGATACAGAGTAGTTATCTGTCAGTTTAATATCATGACTAGCAGATGCTCCAATATTTACAAAACCAAAGCTTTGCCCGTAAACACACTCCTCAAACATATTCATACCAGCAAAGAATGAAATATTCTGACCACCTATTTCAACTGGGTATCCTAACTCCAAGTATGATGAATAATTTTGTTTGCCTTCAGCGTTTAAATCACGACCATAAAGCATCGTACTCCAACTAGCAGTTAAAGGAAACTTCTCACCAAAATTGATATTTATCGTTGCATCTATAAGGTGATTGGTTGTTTTTCTATCCAAATCCAGATAATTGTAATCGTCAATGGTTGCTCTATCTCTATTGGCAAATAAATCCCAAACGGCAACATTCACATATTCGTTGAATTTGTATCCTACATGAAAATCGAACTCTGAATAGGTATTATCTAAACCATATCCTCCCCAGGCACCAAAAGTGAAATTCTTATTATTGTATGCCATATCTACTTCCAGGTTGGCCGTGTTACTTACCATGATACCTCTCCAGTAATGACGAGATGTAAGAGATGGGCTTACGGTTACTTTTCCTTGTGCGTTTGTTGTCAAATTTGAAGACAATAGTATGGTAAGGACTAGCAAAAATGCTAATCTAAATGTATTTTTTTTCATAAGATGTAAGCTTAGTCTCTGTAAAGTGTCTTTCTAATAAAATTCACTTTACAGAGCTTGTTTTAATTTTAGGTTAGTTTGTAAGTTAAAGGCTCATAAACATGAAAGCTGCAATAGCTGCTCCCAATACTGGAGCTACGATAGGCACTAAAGCATATCCCCAATCGCTAGTACCTTTATTCTTCATGGGCAATATAGCGTGCATAACTCTTGGACCTAAGTCACGTGCTGGATTAATAGCATAACCTGTTGTTCCGCCTAAAGAAAGACCAATAGCAACAACAAGAAGAGCAACAGGAAGAGCACCAAGAGTTCCTAAACCGATTTTAGCACCTTCCATTCCAGATGCCTGAAGAGATGGACCTGCTAAATAAAAAATGACAAACATTAATACAAATGCACCAATGATTTCGCTTATCGCATTGCTACTAATATTACGAATAGCAGGACCTGTAGAGAAACAAGCCAATTTAGAACCACCACATTCGGTAGAGTTAAAATGATCACGATACATTAACCAAACCAAGAAAGCTCCCATTGCAGCACCTAACATTTGTGCAAGGATAAACAAACCAACTTTTGCCCAGGCAAACATACCTGCTAATGCAAGACCAATAGTAACAGCCGGGTTAATATGTGCTCCTGAAATAGGACCAGCAACAGCAACACCAACAAATACAGCTAATCCCCATCCCATGGTAATAACCATCCAGCCACCATTATTACCTTTTGTTCCATTCAATACAACATTGGCTACTACACCATTTCCTAATAAAATCAATAACATTGTGCCTAAAAATTCGGCTATAAACTCACTCATAATAAAATCTATTAACGGTTATAATTATATTAAAATGAAGAATACCAAAAACACTTACCTTCATCATTCATCATCAACAATTCTGGTATTCTTCTTTATAAAAATCTGGTATTTAGGCTTAAATGTCCCAATTCTTTGAACGACCTAGAGCTTTATCCCAACCTATAATTAATCTTTGAGATTCCTCCTTAGCCATTTCCGGTTCAAATTTTCTATCAATAGCCCATTGGCTCTGAATATCTTCCACACCATCCCAGTATCCAACTGCCAAACCTGCTAAGTAAGCTGCTCCCAAAGCTGTTGTTTCAAGAGTTTTAGGCCTATAAACTGGTGCATCAAGCATATCTGATTGGAATTGCATTAATAAGTCATTAATAGCTGCTCCACCATCAACACGTAGCTCTCTAATTTCTATACCAGCATCAGCTTCCATAGCTTTTAATACATCCATCACCTGAAAAGCAATACCTTCCAGTGCTGCTCTAGCAATATGTGCTGCTGTTGAACCACGAGTTAAACCAACAATCGTTCCTCTTGCATACTGATCCCAATGTGGCGCTCCTAAACCTGTAAGAGCAGGAACCATAAATACACCACCATTATCTTCAACCGAAATTGCTAATGCTTCTACATCGGCAGAAGATTTAATAATTCCTAATCCATCACGCAACCATTGTACAATAGCCCCGCCCATGAAAATACTTCCTTCAAGACAATATGTGGTTTCGCCATTAATTTGCCAACCTATGGTAGTCAATAAATTATTTTTAGATTTCACAGGCTTGTTTCCTGTATTACAAAGCATGAAACAACCTGTTCCGTATGTGTTTTTAACCGAACCAGGCTTTATACACATTTGTCCGAAAGTTGCAGCTTGCTGATCACCTGCTATACCTGAGATAGGCACCGCATGTGCAAAAAGAGTGGTTACAGTATGCCCGTAGATTTCTGAAGATGATTTCACTTCAGGAAGCATACTCAAAGGAACATTAAGAAGTTCTAACATCTCAGTATCCCATTCCAGCGTATTGATATTATATAATAAAGTTCTACTGGCATTTGTGACATCAGTTACGTGAACTTTACCTTGAGTTAATTTCCAAATTAGCCAGGAATCGATTGTTCCAAAAGCTAATTTACCAGCTTCTGCCTTCTCACGAGCCCCTTCTACATTATCAAGAATCCACTTTACTTTAGTTCCCGAAAAATAAGAATCAATAATTAAACCCGTTTTGTCCTGGATCATTTCTGCATGTCCATTAGCTCTTAACTCATCACAATATTTTGAAGTACGACGATCTTGCCAAACGATAGCATTATATATAGGTTCACTTGTCTCACGATCCCAAACTACTGTTGTTTCTCTTTGATTTGTAATACCAATTCCGGCAATGCTTAATCCATTAACTCCTGCACGTACAATAGCTTCTGCTGCAACACCCGCCTGTGTCGACCAAATTTCATTGGCATCATGCTCTACCCATCCTGGTTGTGGAAATATCTGAGTAAATTCCTTTTGAGCAGAACTTACCATCTCACCTTTTTTATTGAAAACAATCGCTCTCGAGCTAGTTGTACCTTGATCTAAGGATAGAATAAACTTGTCTTTCATTTTAGTTTTAATTTTGGGGTTTGGTTAGTAAATATGATTTTTTAGTTGTAAGCTAAACAGTAAACTCTAAACGACTTATTACGAAAGCATATTGTAATCGTTTGCATTAGAGCGAAAAAAAATAGCAAAAATTATTCGAGTGGTCAGCACACTCCTTTCTTCAATAAATATTGCTACTTTTTAGAGGATTTAAGATGAATGCTTGGAAGCAATCACTCATCTTAAGGGTCAATTATATTGGCTTTTAAACTCTGTGAACCTGAAACAATGGGTTTATTTATTATTTATAAATCCACCAGTTCAAAAGCTTATTTTCTTAGTTTAATACATATTTCAAAGCTAAAGCCTGATACTTCTCTACCTGATCCGCTTCCCATTGGGAATCAAAATCTAATTCTTTAGCTAATAATTGAGCTACTTCAGGAGCTATTCTTGCACTTTCTCTGGCATCCAATAATAAAGCTCTTGTTCTTCTTGATAAAACATCTTCAACCGTACGAGCCATTTCATGTCGAGCAGCCCAAACGACTTGTGCCTTTATTATACCCAGATCCTTACTTAAATAATGACCTAAATCCTTTTCTTCCTCAGCTAAAGCTCGAATCTTCTCAGAATCAGACCCGTAAAAATACAATGGATCTGTCAAATCAACATGCTTTTTCCAACCGTGAATAGGCAAATTTCGAGTAATTGACTTTTTTATTGGATAAGCGGACACTTTTGAGGCAGCATCGACAACTTCCTCTGCCATTTGGCGATAAGTTGTCCACTTACCTCCAGTAATCGTTATTAAACCCGCATCTGAAGTATAAATCTTGTGTCCTCTTGAAATCTCTTTTGTTTTTTTACCGTCTTCTGTAGGTGCAGCCAATGGACGCAATCCAGCAAAAACAGATTTTACATCGGAACGTTTAGGTGCTTTTGCCAGAAAACGACCAGCCGTTTCAAGAATAAATTCAATTTCTTCTTCAAGAGCTTGTGGTTCCAACTCTGCAATTTCCTTTTGAACGTCGGTTGTCCCAACAACAACTTTATTATGCCAAGGGACCGCAAATAATACACGACCATCATCTGTTTTTGGAATCATGATGGCATAATCGTTGGGGACAAATTCTTTATCCAAAACAAGATGAACCCCTTGACTTACACAAACAATATCTCTCGATTTAGGCGCATCCATTTTAATAATATCATCAACAAATACACCCGTTGCGTTAATAACAACTTTTGCTTTAATATCAATTCTTTCACCCGTTTCTCCATCGATTGCAGCTACACCTGAAATTTTACTTTCTGTTTTATTTAAGCCAACAACTTTCATGTAATTAAGAGCTGTTCCACCATTTTCAACAAATGATTGACACAGATTAATTCCATAACGTGCATCATCAAATTGTCCATCGTGGTAAACAACACCACCTCTAAGACCTTTTTGCTTTAATGTTGGTATATTTTTAAGCGTTCTCTTTCTCGAATAAGGCAAGGAACGACCAAGTCCTAAACGGCCAGCCATAAAATCGTAAGCAGTTAAACCTAGTGTATAATAAGGCTTTACCCACCAACTATAACTTGGAATAATAAAAGATTGATCTTTTACCAAGTGAGGGGCATTTTGTTTCATCAAACCTCTTTCTCTAAGAGCCTCTAAAACCAAAGCAATATTTCCCTGTGCTAAATATCTTACGCCACCATGAACTAGTTTTGTACTTCTACTTGAAGTTCCCTTGGTAAAATCGTCTTGTTCTAATAATAAGGTTTTCATTCCACGAGTAACGGCTTCAAGTGCTGCTCCTAATCCAGACGCTCCTCCTCCAACAATAACGACATCCCATATCTGGTTTGTCTTTTGTACCTCAGAGATCATATTTTCACGTACCATTAACATCTTAGTTCCTTTTTATAATTAGTTTCTAACTGAAGTTTTCAAACTGATTAATAAATCAATTTGAATAATTTCTCTTTCAGAATACATAACATCGGACTATACTTTGCAATACTATGTAGGCTGATAAAAAATATATAAGCAATGCTTATATGATTTTATTTGCTGACATTTCAAACCTATAAAAAAATACATAGTGATACAAAGTATATCATTTAACTTTGTTTATTTAGAAATAATCTAACAAAAACAGATAAGCATCTAATAAGCATAAGTTTACACATACTCTAAGGCAAAAACACATCAACCAATGATTCTATCAGATAAATTCAAATCAATAATTTTGATCAAAACCCATTATAAAAAAAAAGTGTTTTCTATAAAATATTTAAGTTTTAATTAAAGATATTTTTCTTTTATATGAGTCTATAAATTAAAAAAGGGCGATAATTCGTAAAATTATCGCCCTTTTAAATATCATTAATGGAATTAATCTTCTGCATCTAACCATTCACAGGTTCTACCAACTGCTCTATTCCAATATTTAAGAGTCTTATCCAGCTTTTCTTTTGGCATTTTTGCCTCATAAACCTCTGTGATTTCCCAATGTTTTTTGATCTCCTCAATATCTTTCCAGAAACCGACTGCTAATCCAGCCAAATATGCCGATCCTAAAGCAGTAATTTCTTTCACATTAGGTCGTACCACCTGAGTATCTAAAACATCAGCTTGAAATTGCATAATCGTTTTATTCAATACCGTACCACCAGCTCTTAGTTGAGTCAATGAATTACCAGAATCACGCTCCATGGCTTTTAATACATCGCGTGAACGTAAGGCAATCGATTCTAGTGCGGCACGAGCTATATGACCAGGAGTAGTTCCCATATTCAATCCCCAAAAGGTTCCTCGTGCATATTGATCCCAGTAGGGTGCACCTAATCCCGTAAAGGCAGGCACAATATATATACCTCCATTATCTTTTTCTGAGAGAGCTAATTCTTCAATTTCACTAATAGAATGAATCAGGTTCATTTGGTCGCGAAGCCATTGAATAACGGCACCTCCAATAAAAACACTTCCTTCCAGGGCATAAGTGACCTTATCACCTATTTGCCAGGCAATGGTTGTGACTAAATCATTATTTGACCTTACAATTTGATCTCCCGTATTCATCAGGATAAAACAACCTGTATTATAGGTATTTTTAACCATTCCTTTCTCGTGGCACATTTGACCAAAAAGTGCTGCCTGCTGATCACCACAAATACCTGCAATTGGAATTTCCTCTCCAAATAAGGATTTTGAAGTCATCCCATATACCTCACTGGAGCTTTTAACTTCTGGTAAAATACTTTCGGGAATATCCAAAAGCTCTAATAGTTCCTTATCCCATTCCAGAGATTTAATATTAAACAGCATGGTTCTACTGGCATTGGAAACATCGGTGACATGACACGCACCTTTAGTTAATTTCCATATTAACCATGAATCAACAGTACCAAAAGCGAGCTTGCCTTCTTTTGCCTTTTGTCTAGCCCCAGGAATATTATCCAATAACCATTTAACTTTGGTTCCAGAGAAGTAAGCATCCAAAATCAAACCGGTCTTATCTTTAATTGTATCTGCGAGCCCTTTCTCTTTAAGTTCATCGCAATACTGAGATGTCCTTCTATCTTGCCAAACAATTGCATTTCCAATTGGCTTACCTGTCTCTTTGTCCCAAAGGATAGTTGTTTCCCTTTGATTGGTAATTCCAATGGCTTTTATATCTGTGGCTTTTAAACCAGCCTTATGAATAACCTCTTCGGCAACAGAAGCCTGTGAATACCAAATTTCATTGGCATCTTGTTCGATCCAACTTAAACGAGGAGAAAATTGTTCAAATTCTTTTTGTGAGATAGCAATAATTTTACCATCTCTATCAAAAATAATAGCTCTTGAAATTGACGTTCCCTGATCTAAGGATAAGATATATTGTTGCATAGCTGTCGATATATTAAATGATTATTTCAGAGAATCCGTTTTCTTAAGGATTTTCTCAACTGAAGAATTAAGAGAACCAACGTATTCATTCATAGTACCCAAAATAGCTAAGCCATCTTCAGTAAGTTTATAGTATTTTCTAGGAATTCCTGATTCCTGTTCGGCCCATTCTGAAGTTACCAATCCTTCCTTCTTTAACCTGTTAAGAAGAGGATAGATCGTTCCTTCAGCTATTTCAAGTGAAGTAAATTGATTCATATCACTAATGAGTTCATAACCATAACAAGGGCGCGAACGCAGAAGCAAAATGATAATATATTCAAGTAATCCCTTTTTATATTGGGATTTCCATTTGGCAATAAAATATTCGTTGTTTTCTGATTCCATAGTACCAAAAGATTGTTCTTCTCAATATCGAGATATCAATAGATTTCAGTTCTAATCAATTTAAATCTGATTAGCAATACTGTCATTTTTGATTTAACTAACTAAAAAAGCCAGTCCTCTACAAATATATTATAATAAATTAAACAACTTTTAAAGATTCCGAATGTTTTAATTCCAGAAGACATTTAATGCTTAGTTTACAGACATAAAATTTGATTTGCAATAAAAATGATCGCACAAAAAAAGGAGTTGCATAAAGCAACTCCTTATATATATTCTGAACTGGATTTTCTTATTTTTTGAAGATACCCAGGTCTTTCAAGTCTGAAGATGAAATATAATCAAGGTGAGCAGCACATTTCGCTTTACCCATCTTAACAAATACTTCTGTTGATGCCTGATATTTCTCATTACGAGTCGTATCTAATAACATCAAGTATCCCATGATGATATAACCTGCCATCTCAACCAAACGACGTGCATGGAAATCCAAGAAGTCATTGTGATCTGCAGTCGCGTTAATCTCATTTACTTTAGCAACAGCTTGCTCGTACTTTTCAGTCATACCCTTAAGAGTTGTTCTGATGTACTCTAACTGTGGATTAAGTTCTGATTCTTCATAGAATTTAATCTGAGAAAGATACTGTCCTGTCGTTACCCCACGAACAGCAGCTACAACTTGTAACTGAGTTGTTCCTTCGTAAATGTTTGTAATACGTGCATCACGAACTAAACGCTCAATTGGGTAATCTTTCATATAACCAGAACCCGCGTGAACTTGCAATGAATCGTAAGCAACCTCGTTACAAAACTCAGAAGCAAATAATTTCAATAGTGGCGTAAATACGTCAGCTAAACGCTGATATTTCTTCATATCATTTCTCTCTTCCTTATCTAAAGAACGATCCTGAGAAATGTGGAAATATGCCTTGTAAACATCAACCATACGAGATGTTTCATACAATACAGAACGAGAAGCATTAAGCTTAGCTTCCATATTTGTCAACATTTCGTAAACAGCTGGGAATTCGATAATCGCTTTACCAAACTGACGACGCTCTTTTGCGTAAGCTAAACCTTCACGATAAGCCGCTTCAGCAATACCCACTGACTGAGCACCTACTCCTAAACGAGCACCGTTCATCAATGACATTACATATTTGATAAGTCCCATTTTACGAGAACCAACCAATTCTGCAGGAGCATCAGTAAATACTAACTCACAAGTAGGAGAACCGATGATACCCATTTTGTGCTCGATACGACGAACTTTAACAGCCATGTGCTTTTTGTCATAGATAAACATTGACAAACCACGACCGTCGTTAGTTCCTTCCTCAGAACGAGCAAGTACCAATGAAACATCACCATCACCATTGGTAATGAAACGCTTCACACCGTTCAAGTACCACTGATCTTCTTCCTTATTATAAGTAGCTTTCAACTGTACAGCCTGAAGGTCAGAACCAGCATCTGGCTCGGTTAAGTCCATGGCAGCAGTAGCACCTTTAGCGAAACGTGGCAAGTAATTCTCTTTCTGCTCTTTTGAAGCAAATTCGTGAATGGTCTCAGCACAATCCTGAAGCCCCCAGATGTTAGCAAAACCACCATCAGCACGAGACACCAATTCAGCAGCCATTACATAAGGTACAATTGGGAAATTCAATCCATCGTACTCACGTGGAAGAGACATACCAATTAAACCTGCTTTTGTTAAAGCTTCGTGGTTTTCAGCAGTACCCTTAGCGTAAATAACACGATCGTTTACAACCTGTGGACCTTCTTGATCTACGCCTTCAGCATTAGGACCAATAATGTCACCACAAATTTCACCAACGATTTCTAATGTGCGATCGTATGAATCCATTGCATCTTCAAAATCAAGAGGTGCATAGTCATACTTATCTTTATCTTCGAAGCCACGCTCTTTAAGCGCAACAATTTTTTTCATTAACGGGTGTTCCAAATGGAACTTCATGTCCTCGTTATCTGTATAGAAATTAGCCATTTCTTTAGATGTATTTAATGGTAAGTCATAAGTCAAACACCTATCTCTTACCTTCTAATTACTAAATTTATTACTTGGTATTCTCTTTGTACTTCTTGATCATCTTAGGCACAACATCAGCAATATCACCTGTAATCACATAATCAGCGAAATTGTTGATTGGAGCATTCTTGTCAGTATTGATCGCAATAACCATTGCTGATTCTTCCATACCTGCTGTATGCTGAATCTGACCAGAAATACCACAAGCAATATATAGCTTAGGACGCACAGTAACACCTGTTTGACCAATTTGACGCTCATGAGAAGCAAAACCAGCATCAACAGCAGCACGAGAAGCACCAACTTCACCACCAATAACATCAGCTAGTTCATATAACTTATCGAAGTTTTCTTTTGAACCTACACCGTAACCACCAGCAACTACAATACCTGCATTTTTGATGTTCACTTTTGAAGCTTCCATATGACGCTCAAGTACTTTCACAACGAAATCTTCAGAGTTCAAGTATTTAGCAACTTCGATATTCTTAACTTTTCCTTTGTAAGCTTCAGAACGAATCTCTTTCTTCATTACACCCTCACGAACTGTAGCCATTTGTGGACGACAATCTGGGTTAATAATTGTAGCAACAATGTTACCACCGAAAGCTGGACGAATC
Source organism: Ancylomarina sp. (assembly GCA_048268005.1). GTDB lineage: Bacteria > Bacteroidota > Bacteroidia > Bacteroidales > Marinifilaceae > Ancylomarina. The sequence continues at coordinate 812,438 of JBLWWJ010000002.1, read as the reverse complement.
TGGTACAAAAGATCTTTGTATTCTTTTTTGTTTTTCTTGTCTTCGTGATCACCAATAATCAAACTCGTACAGTCAGCAGTTAGACCTGAGTGAAGAGCAGAAGAAACACGAGGACCTAAATCACGACCGATGCTTGTAGCACCCATCAAAGCAATTTGTGGTTTCTCTTCTTCAAATAATTTTACAATGATTGAAGTATGAGGTAGAGTTGTGTATGGGTAAAGACGCTTATCATCAGCCAACCATACAGTATCAACACCAAAAGGGATAATTTGTTTCTCAATACCTTTAAGATCGGCACCAATAACAATCGCCTCTAGGTTACATTTTAAATCATCAGCTAGCGATCTACCTTTGGTTAAAAGTTCAAGACTTACATCAGCAATCTGTCCCTCTTCTATTTCGCAATATACAAATACGTTATTCACGGTTCTTAATTTTAAAATTCTACATTGAAATGATAGGAAAACCAATCAATTAACCAATAGTATGGTTAGCAATTAACTCTTTCATTAGTTCATCCATATCAGCATCGCTAGGCTCTAGTACTTTTGCTTCTTTAGCTTGGAACACGACATTCTCGATCGCTTTAACCTTAGTTGGTGATCCTGTTAAACCTAGTTCTTCTGAACGCGTATCAATATCGTTAACACTCCACTCACCAATATTTAGGTAAGGACGGTTGTTGTGTAATGCGATATAATCTTCATCAGCATTTTGCATTTCAGAAACCGCACGTGCATGCTTGTATTTCATAACATACTTCGCGTTACGTGGACGACAGTCAGGAGCAGAAGCATTTACGGTTACAACCATTGGAAGAGCCCCTTCAACAGTTTCAACACCACGCTCTAAACGACGCTTAACAACGATTTTACCTTTCTCAGCTGAAATGACATCCTCTGCATAAGTAATTTGTGGTAAAGCTAATTTCTCAGCAACCTGAGGTCCAACCTGAGCCGTATCACCATCAATAGCCTGACGACCAGCAATGATAATATCAATTTTACCCATTTTCTTAAGTGTACAAGACAAAGCGTAAGAAGTCGCTAATGTATCAGATCCAGCAAAGGCACGGTCAGATAAAAGGATACCATTATCAGCACCGCGGTATAAACCTTCACGAATGATTTCAGCAGCTCTACCAGGTCCCATAGTCAATAATGTGATCTCTGTTCCTGGGTATTTATCTTTTAGACGCAATGCTTGCTCGAGTGCATTTAAATCTTCAGGATTGAAGATAGCAGGCAAAACAGCTCTATTCACAGTTCCATCAGCTTTCATAGCATCTTTCCCAACATTACGAGTATCGGGAACCTGCTTGGCAAGAACAACAATTTTTAATCCTTTCATTGTTATATATGTTTTATCAGTTTATAATCGAATTCCTCAATCTATGTTTCAGTTTCATAAATTATGAAATCTGTATTTTCAGTCTGTTCGATTACAATTTGTTATTATTCAGTTTTAAGCTTTATTGGGGCCTAAAATCAGGCTTAGCAAATATATAGAATACACTACTTAAAACAAATTTATATAAGCCTCTATTATTTTCACTTCACAACAACCGTTTCTGTTTTATATTCAACACATTAGACCAATATTTATTCTCAAAATAAGAGTTGATATACAAGACCCAAATCTCTTAATCGACTGCCCTACACGTATCCTTTAAAAATTTTTGATTTGAACTATTTTCTCATTTATTATTAATGGTAACTTTATTAGCTCTTAATAAAACCATAAGTTAAAGATTTCATGATTACATTTATACTTGCAATTCTAACTCTTATTTTAGGGTATTTTATTTACGGCAAACTGATTGAACGCTTTTTTGGAGCAAATGATTCAATTAAAACCCCCGCCATAAGATTAAAAGACAATGTGGATTTCATTGTTATGCCAACATGGAAAATGTTTACCATACAGTTTCTTAATATTGCAGGGCTTGGACCCATATTTGGCGCCATTCTCGGTGCAATGTATGGGCCAGTAGCCTATATATGGATAGTCTTTGGCTGCATATTTATGGGAGCTACACATGATTATTTTTCAGGTATGCTCTCCATACGGAACAATGGTTCAAGTTTTCCTGAAATTGTAGGGAAATATCTAGGTTCAGGATTTCAAAATTTCCTCAGAGTTTTTACCATCTTATTACTAGTACTAGTAGGTGTTGCTTTCGTAACGGGACCGGCTGGCTTACTCAAAGATCTAACCGGTGGAGGTTTCTACTTCTGGTTATATGGTATTTTTGCTTACTACCTAATAGCAACACTTTTACCAATAAATAAAATCATTGGTAAAATATATCCTCTTTTTGGAGCTGCTCTTCTCATCATGGCCATAACTATTGCTGCTGCAATGATCTTCAAATCCTTTGATGGGAGCCTGAAAATGACGGAGATTAGCTTTAATCAAATTAAAAATATGCACTCAAATCCTGATCAGAACATCTTATATCCTATGATGTTTATCGTGATTTCTTGCGGAGCCATTTCCGGTTTTCATTCCACACAATCACCCATGATGGCACGTTGTATGAAAAAAGAAAGCTATGGACGACCAGTATTCTTTGGTGCAATGATAGCCGAAGGTATTGTAGCAATTATATGGGCCACAGCAGCTATGAACTTTTTTGGTGATACACAAGCCTTAAACGAAACGATTACATCCGGCCATAATCCAGCCTGGGTAGTAAATGAAATATGTAATACCTGGTTAGGAAAAGTTGGTGCTGTATTTGCAATCATAGGAGTTATTGCTTGTCCAATTACAACAGGTGATACAGCCTTTCGAAGTGCACGCTTAACAATAGCAGATATGCTACATATTAAACAAGGCTCTATTAAAAGTCGGCTTTTAGTCAGTCTACCTCTGTTTTTAGTTGGTTTTCTCTTATCGCAGTTAGAATTTTCCACTATTTGGAAATATCTGGGGTTAGCCAATCAAATCTTATCAATGATCATGCTTTGGACAGGTGCTATGTATTTAGCAAAAAAAGATAAATCACATTATATCCTAAGTATACCTGCAAGTTTTATGACGACAATATGTTTTACTTACCTTCTTGTAGCTCCCCTAAAAAATGGAGGATTAAATATGAATACTGAATACGGCATTGGTGTAGGACTTGTAATTGCACTAATTGCATTTAGTTTATTCAAATTAAGCATCCGCAAAAAATTTAAAACTCAAAAAGTCAAAATATAATTGCAGAATAGCAGATATACAGAAAGCGGAGAACTAATCAAGTTCTCCGCTTTTCATTTATACATTTACTTTCTAAGCCTGACCAGTTGGGCCGAATCCCATTGGAATAATTGGTCCTTGAGGACCTTGTCCGCCATCAACATTCTTAATTGGGCCATTCACGGACTCAAACTTATTGATATTATCCTGTAAAGCCAACATTAAGCGTTTCGCATGTTCAGGTGTCAAAATAACCCGTGACTTAACATCAGCCTTAGGCACTCCAGGCATAATACGAACAAAATCAACAACAAACTCCGAACTTGAATGCGTAATTACGGCAAGGTTAGAATAGGTTCCCTGTGCCACCTCTTCGCTAAGTTGAATATCGATTTGATTTCCCTTTTTATTGTCTTCCATTGTAAATATTTTTAGTTCTGTATCAGAAGTTTATATCTTAAATAAGTTATTAAAATCAGCTTAGCTAAAATAAGAAAATATATTTGGACTGAGCATAAAAAAAGGCTGTTTCAATAAATGAAACAGCCTTTATATTTATTAAGAGTTTGTTTACTCTTCAGTAGGATTATTAGCAAGAAGTTTTTCGTAATCTTCTTTTGCACCAACTACGATGTCTTTGTAGGCTCTAAGACCAGTACCTGCAGGAATCAATTTACCGCAAATAACGTTCTCTTTCAAACCTTCAAGTTGATCAACCTTTCCACGAATTGCAGCCTCGTTCAATACTTTAGTAGTCTCCTGGAAAGAAGCTGCTGAAATAAATGATCGAGTTTGAAGAGATGCACGGGTGATACCCTGTAGAATCTGAGTAGAAGTAGCAGCGATAACATCACGTGCAACAACTAACTTCATATCCTTACGCTTCAATACTGAATTCACATCACGTAATTGTCTTGCTGTAACAGTCTGGCCTAAAACCAATTCGTTAGAGTCTCCAGCATCAATGACTACTTTCTTACCGAAAATCTCATCGTTCTCCTGCATAAATACCTGCTTATCAACGATTTGTTTTTCCAAGAAAATAGTATCACCTGGATCAGCAATAACAACCTTACGCATCATCTGACGAACGATAATCTCAAAGTGTTTATCGTTAATCTTCACACCCTGCATACGATATACATCCTGTACTTCATTCACGATATACTCCTGAACTTTTGTAGGACCCTTAATTGAAAGGATGTCAGCAGGAGTAGTTGCTCCATCAGATAATGGTGTACCCGCTCTGATATAATCATTCTCTTGAACAAGCATTTGCTTAGATAGAGGTACTAGGTACTTCTTCTCTTGACCTGTTCTTGAAGTCACAATAACCTCACGGTTACCACGCTTGATCTTACCAAAAGCAATTTCACCATCGATCTCAGAAACTACAGCTGGATTAGATGGGTTACGAGCCTCGAACAACTCTGTAACACGAGGAAGACCCCCGGTGATATCACCCGTTTTACCAACATTTCTAGGGATCTTAACAACCGATTGTCCAATAGTAATCATATCACCTTCGCTAACCGAAACGTGAGCTCCTACTGGTAAGTTGTAAGACTTAAGAATTTCACCGTCAGCTCCTAAGATTCTAACACTTGCATTCTTCGCCTTATCCTTAGATTCGATAATTACTTTCTCAGCAAAACCTGTTGCTTCATCAGACTCCTCATTATAAGTAATACCTTCGATCAAGTTATCGAATGAGATCTTACCAGAGAACTCAGAGATGATCATGGCATTATATGGATCCCACTCACAAATCAATTCTTCTTTTGAAACATCAGCACCATCCTTAATATACAGTTTAGAACCGTAAGGAATAGTATGTGTTGATACTGCAATATTTGTATTCTTATCGATGATACGTAATTCAGCCAAACGTCCAATTACAACATCATATTTCTTACCATCTTCAGTAGTATGCTCAACAGTTCTAAGTTCATCAAACTCAGCAAAACCATCATACTTAGAAATAACAGAGTTTTCTGCAGATACGTTACCCGCGGTACCCCCTACGTGGAAAGTACGAAGTGTTAACTGTGTACCCGGCTCACCGATTGACTGTGCAGCAATAACACCAACAGCTTCACCTTTTTGAACCAACTCACCACTAGCAAGGTTACGTCCGTAACATTTAGCACAAACACCCTGACGAGCTTCACAAGTTAATACCGAACGAATCTCAACAGTTTCAACTGGTGAAGCTTCGATAGCTTCAGCAATTTCCTCTGTAATTTCCATACCAGAAGCTACAAGTAGCTCTCCAGTTAATGGATGGAATACATCATGAACGGTTGTACGACCAAGAATTCTTTCATAAAGTGATGCTACTACATCTTCCTGATTCTTAATTGCAGATGCAGAAAGACCTCTTAATGTACCACAATCAGCTTCGTGAATAATAACATCCTGAGCAACATCAACCAGACGACGAGTTAAGTAACCCGCATCGGCTGTTTTAAGTGCCGTATCCGCAAGACCTTTACGAGCACCGTGAGTAGAGATAAAGTACTCAAGTACAGAAAGACCTTCCTTAAAGTTAGAAAGAATTGGATTCTCAATAATCTGACCACCTTTAGCTCCAGATTTCTGAGGCTTGGCCATCAGACCACGCATACCACCCAACTGACGAATCTGCTCTCGCGATCCACGCGCACCAGAATCAAGCATCATGTATACTGAGTTGAAACCTTGGTTATCATTTTCCAACTGAGTCATCAATGTTTGAGTCAAATTAGCATTTACATGCGTCCAGATATCAATAATCTGGTTGTAACGCTCGTTGTTCGTAATGAAACCCATATTATAGTTATTCAATACTTCTTCAACTTGCGCATATCCTTCTGCTACCATTCCCTCTTTTTCAGCAGGAACTTTAACATCAGAAAGGTTAAACGATAGTCCACCTTCGAATGCTTTACGGTAACCTAAGTTTTTAATATCGTCAAGGAATTTAGCCGTAGCGTGTACACCACACTTCTTGTAAACGTACCCAATGATATCACGTAGAGCTCTCTTAGTAATTAACTGATTTAAGAAACCAGCTCTTTCAGGAGTGCACTCATTTACGATAATACGACCAATAGTAGTCTCCACAATGGTGTCAACTAATTCGTCATTCTCATTAAGGTCCTTAACTTTCACTTTAATCTTAGCGTGAAGATCAACTGCTTTTTCATTAAAAGCAATCATTGCCTCTTCAGCTGAATAGAAAGTAATACCTTCACCTTTACAACCTGTTCTTGCCTTAGTAATGTAATAAAGACCAAGTACCATATCCTGAGAAGGAACTGTAATCGGTGTACCATTCGCAGGATTCAGAATATTGTGAGAACACAACATTAACATCTGAGCCTCAAGAACAGCTTCATTACCTAGAGGTAAGTGAACCGCCATCTGGTCACCATCAAAGTCGGCATTGAAACCGGTACATGCAAGAGGGTGTAGACGAATCGCTTTTCCTTCAATCAATTTTGGTTGGAAAGACTGAATACCCAAACGGTGAAGAGTTGGGGCACGGTTAAGCAGCACTGGATGTCCTTTCAATACATTCTCAAGAATATCCCAAACCACAGGATCTTTACGATCAACGATTTTTTTAGCTGATTTTACAGTCTTAACAATTCCACGCTCAATAAGCTTACGAATAACGAAAGGCTTATAAAGTTCAGCTGCCATATCCTTAGGAATACCACATTCGTGCATTTCCAAATCCGGACCTACAACAATTACCGAACGAGCAGAATAGTCAACACGCTTACCCAATAGATTCTGACGGAAACGACCTTGCTTACCTTTCAATGAATCTGAAAGAGATTTCAAAGGACGGTTATTTTCAGTCTTAACCGCATTGGATTTACGTGAGTTATCAAATAATGAATCGACAGCTTCCTGAAGCATACGTTTCTCATTACGTAAAATAACTTCTGGAGCTTTGATTTCAATAAGTCTCTTAAGACGATTGTTACGGATAATAACACGACGATAAAGGTCATTTAAATCCGAAGTTGCAAAACGACCACCATCCAAAGGTACCAAAGGACGTAATTCAGGTGGAATTACAGGAACAACTTTAACAACCATCCATTCAGGATTGTTTACTTCCTTAGAATCACGGAAAGCTCCAACAACTTGAAGACGTTTCAAAGCTTCGTTTTTACGTTGCTGTGAAGTCTCAGTGCTGGCCTTATGACGTAATTCATATGACAATGAATCAAGATCTAAACGAGATAGTAAACTGCAAAGTGCATCAGCACCCATCTTAGCAATAAACTTATTTGGATCTTCATCATCAAGGAATTGATTTTCCATTGGAAGTTCATCAAGAATATCTAAATACTCTTCTTCTGTTAGGAAATCAAGATAATTGACACCATCAGCGGCTTTTACACCTGGGTTAATTACGACATAACGTTCGTAATAAATGATAGTATCTAATTTTTTTGTTGGTAAACCTAAAAGGTAACCAATTTTATTTGGCAACGATTTAAAATACCAAATATGCGCTACAGGCACAACCAATTGGATGTGTCCCATACGCTCACGGCGTACTTTTTTCTCGGTTACCTCAACACCACATCGGTCACAAACAATACCACGGTAACGGATACGCTTGTATTTACCACAGTGACACTCATAATCCTTAACAGGACCGAAAATTCTTTCACAGAATAAACCGTCACGTTCTGGCTTATAAGTACGATAGTTGATGGTTTCAGGCTTTAAAACTTCACCACTAGATCTTTCTAAGATCTCCTCAGGAGAAGCAAGACTGATAGAGATTTTTGTAAAATTACTCTTTACTTTGTTATCTCTTCTGAATGCCATATATTGAAAATTAGGATATTAACAAATTGATTCATGAAAAGTGAATGTCGGAAAAACCAACATTCACTTTCTATATAAGGCTTATACTAATTTAACGCTCAAGCCAAGACCTCTAAGTTCGTGTAACAACACGTTTAGAGATTCAGGAATACCTGGAGCTGGCATAGGTTCACCTTTAACGATAGCTTCATAAGCTTTCGCTCTACCCATTACATCATCCGACTTAATTGTCAAGATTTCCTGTAGAATATGAGCAGCACCAAAGGCCTCAAGAGCCCATACCTCCATCTCTCCAAAACGCTGACCACCAAACTGAGCCTTACCACCAAGTGGTTGCTGAGTAATCAGAGAATATGGACCGATAGAACGCGCGTGCATCTTATCATCAACCATGTGACCTAGTTTCAGCATGTAGATAACACCAACCGTAGCAGGCTGATCAAATCTTACACCAGTACCTCCATCATGTAGGTAGGCTCTACCGAAAGCAGGAACACCAGCTTTGTCAGTATATGCAGTAATTTCGTCTAGACTTGCACCATCGAAAATCGGTGTCGCAAACTTCAACCCTAACTCAATACCTGCCCAACCAAGAACGGTCTCGAATACCTGTCCAAGGTTCATACGTGAAGGTACCCCAAGTGGGTTCAAGCAAATGTCAACCGTCGTTCCATCCTCAAGGAATGGCATATCTTCCTGACGAACAACACGAGAAACAATACCTTTATTACCGTGACGACCAGCCATCTTATCACCAATCTGAAGCTTACGTTTCTTAGCAACATAAACTTTAGCCATTTGGATGATACCAACAGGCATCTCATCACCAATAGTAACGTTATATTTCTTACGCTTACTAGCACTATCAAGCTCCTTATACTTAATCACATAATTGTGTAATAAGGTCTTAATAGTTTCATTTTTATCTTTATCAGTAGTCCACTTGTTAGGGTCTACTTGCAAATAATTAATCTCAGCTAAAAGTTTTTGAGTGAACTTAACTCCCTTAGGAATCAAATCAACACTTAAATAATCCTTAACCCCTTGAGACGTTTTTCCATTACAGATAGTAAACAATTTTTCAATTAGAAGATTGTTTAGATCAGCAATAGTTTTATCAAACTCTTCATCAAGTTTCTGCAATAAAGGCTTATCACTTTGCTTCGACTTACGATCACGTACCGAGCGAGAGAATAATTTCTTCTCGATCACAACACCACGAAGTGAAGGTGAAGCTTTAAGAGATGCATCTTTTACATCACCTGCTTTATCACCAAAGATTGCACGAAGCAATTTCTCTTCTGGAGAAGGATCAGATTCCCCTTTAGGAGTAATCTTTCCGATTAGAATATCACCTGGCTCTACAATAGCACCAATACGAATCAAACCGTTTTCATCAAGGTTACGAGTCGCTTCCTCACTAACATTAGGAATATCAGAAGTTAATTCTTCCATTCCTCGTTTTGTGTCACGTACTTCAAGCGTGTACTCATCAACGTGAATTGAAGTAAATACATCATCCTTAACAATACGTTCAGAAATTACAATTGCATCCTCATAGTTATAACCTTTCCAAGGCATAAATGCCACCTTAAGGTTACGACCAAGTGCTAACTCTCCAGTTTGGGTACCATAACCATCGGTTAAGATTTGCCCTTTAACCAACTTATCACCCTTAGCTACAATAGGCTTAAGGTCAATTGTGGTTCCCTGGTTAGTTTTCTGATATTTTGGTAAATTGTAAGTAACAACATTTGATTCAAAACTTACAAATGCCTCATTTTCGCTTCTTTCGTAAGCGATTACAATTTTAGTTGCATCAACAAATTCAACAACACCATTTCTTTCAGCTACAATCTGAGTACGTGAATCTTTAGCAACATTCGCTTCAAGACCAGTACCTACAACCGGAGATTCAGGTTTGATAACAGGAACAGCCTGACGCATCATATTGGATCCCATCAAGGCACGGTTGGCATCATCATGCTCAAGGAACGGAATCAAAGAAGCCGCAATTGAAGCAATCTGGTTAGGCGCAACATCCATCAGGTCAAGGTTCTCAATCTCTTCAAACGGGAAGTCACCATCCTTACGTGATTTTGCCTTAGCATTTACAAATGAACCATCTTCATTCAATGGCGCATTAGCCTGAGCAATAATCAATCCTTCCTCTTCCTCTGCTGAAAGATAACCTACACCTTCGTGACTTAGATCAACTTTTCCTTCTACAACCTTACGGTATGGTGTCTCAATAAACCCTAGATCATTAATCTTAGCGAACACACATAGAGAAGAGATCAAACCAATATTTGGTCCCTCTGGTGTTTCAATAGGACATAAACGACCATAGTGAGTATAGTGAACATCTCGAACCTCGAAACCTGCTCTCTCACGAGACAGACCACCTGGTCCAAGAGCTGACATTCTTCTTTTATGAGTTACCTCAGCTAATGGATTCGTTTGATCCATAAACTGCGATAAAGCATTTGTTCCAAAGAATGAATTAATAACTGAAGATAGTGTCTTCGAGTTAATCAAATCAATTGGAGTAAACACCTCATTGTCACGAACATTCATTCTTTCACGAATGGTACGTGCCATACGAGCTAAACCAACTCCGAACTGACTATATAATTGTTCCCCTACAGTACGAACACGACGGTTACTCAAGTGGTCAATATCATCCACATCAGTACGCGCATTCAATAGCTTAATAAGGTACTTGATAATCTCAATAATATCTTCCTTGGTCAATACTTTAGTATCACTATCTGTATTTAAACCAAGTTTTTTGTTAATTCTATAACGACCAACATCACCTAAATCGTAACGCTTGTCAGAGAAGAACAACTTGTCAATGACATCACGAGCCGTAGCCTCATCAGGTGGCTCAGAATTTCTTAATTGACGATAGATATGAAGAACAGCTTCTTTCTCAGAGTTACAAGGGTCTTTTTGCAATGTATTATAAATAATTGCATAGTCAGCAAGATTTGCTTGCTCCTTGTGTAATAAGATAGTCTTAGCCCCTGACTCAAGAATTTCTTCGATGTGTTCTGGTTCAACTATAGTTTCTCTATCGATAATAACCTCATTACGTTCGATAGAAACAACCTCTCCTGTATCCTCATCTACGAAGTCTTCAATCCAAGATTTAAGAACACGAGCGGCAAGTTTACGACCGACAACTTTTTTAAGTCCGGTTTTTGAAACTTTAATTTCATCAGCGAGATCAAAGATCTCAAGAATTTCTTTATCGCTTTCGAAACCAATCGATCTTAATAGAGTGGTAACTGGAAGCTTTTTCTTACGGTCGATATAAGCATACATGACATTATTAATGTCAGTAGCAAACTCGATCCATGATCCTTTAAAAGGAATAATACGAGCGGAATATAACTTAGTTCCGTTGGTATGTAAACTTTGTCCGAAGAATACACCTGGTGAACGGTGAAGCTGAGATACAACAACACGTTCAGCACCATTAATTACAAATGTACCTTTTTCGGTCATGTAAGGAACGGTTCCAAGATATACATCTTGAATTACAGTATCGAAATCCTCATGCTCTGGATCTGTACAGTATAGCTTTAGTTTGGCTTTAAGGGGCACACTATAACTAAGGCCTCGTTCTATACACTCTTCGATGGAGTAACGTGGTGGATCAACAAAATAGTCAAGAAATTCCAGTACGAAATTGTTACGTGTATCCGTAATTGGAAAATTCTCACTAAATACCTTAAATAATCCTTCGCTCTTTCTTTTTTCAGAAATTGTTTCCAACTGAAAAAAGTCTTGAAAAGATTTTAATTGTACTTCCAAAAAGTCAGGATATAAAAACTGATCTTTATTCGAAGCAAAACTAATTCTTTGACTAATAGTATTTGAAGACATTTACTTGAAATTAATTGAACCTAAACAATAATAAACAACAAAAAGGCTTAGAGTTCCAAATTAATGAAACTCTAAACCAAGAATAACCTTATTTGAAGGTCTTAGCGCTTCTATTTAAGTTCAACTTCAGCTCCAGCTTCTTCTAATTGTGCTTTTAATGCTTCAGCTTCTTCTTTAGAAACTTTTTCTTTCAATGGAGCTGGTGCAGCGTCAACTGCAGCCTTAGCATCCTTAAGTCCAAGACCAGTTAATTCCTTAACTAATTTCACAACAGCTAGCTTAGATCCACCTGCTGATTTAAGAATTACGTCGAATTCAGTCTGCTCAGCAGCACCACCTTCAGCACCACCACCAGCAACTACAACTGCTGCTGCAGCTGGCTCAATTCCGTACTCCTCTTTCAAGATTGTAGCTAATTCACTTACTTCCTTAACAGTCAAATTAACTAATTCTTCTGCAAACTTATTTAAATCTGCCATTTTGATTTATTTTTAAAAATTAAAATACTCTAATATATTACTCTTACTCTGATACTACTTCTTCAGTAGCTTCACCCTTACCGTTCTCTAGTGCAGAAACAACTTTCTGAATTGGAGATTGCAATGCTGCAATAATATCTCCAATAAGTTCTTCCTTAGACTTGATAGAAGCAAGTGTATCTAACTCACCAGTTCCAATATAAACAGCTCCCTCAACGAAAGCGCCTTTTAGTACTGGCTTCTCATTAGTCTTATTGAATTCTTTGATTAGCTTAGCAGGAGCATTTCCCACTTCTGAAAGCATAAGAGATGTAGATCCCTTAAGGGTTTCAGCCAAATCGTTGCACTCAACTTCCACTTTGCTTAAAGCATTGCGAAGTAAAGTATTTTTCACAACAATCATTTTGATCTGCTTCTCAAAACAAGCTCTACGTAGTGCAGAAGTTGTTTCAGCATCCATTCCTGAAGTGTCAGCTAGATAAAAATGGTTTGATGCGTTGATTTGTTCTGTCAAGCTATCAATAATCTGAATTTTGTCTTCCTTTTTCATGATTACCAAGGTCTCGATTAAAAAATAATTTGATTAGTCAATAAGTGATTTAGGATCAATTTGAATCCCCATACTCATTGTACTTGACAGGTATACACTCTTGATGTAAGTCCCTTTTGCTGCAGATGGCTTCAACTTGTTGATAATACCAACGAATTCTTTAGCATTATCTTTGATTTTATCTGCTTCAAAAGATACCTTAGCAACTGATGAATGAATAATACCATATTTGTCGACCTTGAAATCAATCTTACCAGCCTTAACTTCGTTAACAGCTTTAGCAATGTCCATAGTTACAGTACCGCTCTTAGGGTTTGGCATTAAACCACGTGGGCCTAATACACGTCCTAGTGCACCTACTTTAGCCATAACAGTTGGCATTGTAATGATAACATCAATATCAGTCCATCCTCCTTTGATCTTAGCAATAAATTCGTCAAGGCCAACGTAGTCAGCACCTGCAGCCTTAGCTTCTTCTTCCTTATCAGGAGTACAAAGTACTAAAACACGAACATTCTTACCAGTACCATGAGGTAGAGTTACCACTCCACGAACCATTTGATTCGCTTTTCTAGGGTCAACTCCTAAGCGGACATCCATATCCACTGAAGCGTCAAATTTAGTAGTAGTAATCTCCTTAACCAATGCTGCTGCTTCGTCGATAGTATAGATCTTATCTGCTTCGACTTTTTCTAAAGCTAACTTTTTATTCTTTGTTAGTTTACTCATTTTAAATGCAGTATTAAAAATTATTGATTAAGCGGACTATCACCAGAAATAGTGACACCCATACTTCTTGCTGTTCCAGCAACCATACTCATGGCGCTCTCAACTTCAAAAGCATTTAAATCTTTCATCTTTCCTTCTGCGATTGCTCTTACTTGTTCCCAAGTAATTGAACCAACCTTAACACGGTTTGATTCCGCAGAACCTGATTTTAATTTTGCAGCTTCCAAAACCTGAACAGCAACAGGAGGAGTTTTTGTAATAAATTCAAAAGAACTATCACTGTAAACAGTGATTACAACTGGAACAACTTTTCCAGCCATATCTTGAGTTCTAGCATTGAATTGCTTACAGAAATCCATAATATTTACTCCCTTAGCACCTAATGCTGGTCCTACTGGAGGTGAAGGATTTGCAGCACCACCTTTGATCTGCAACTTTATTAATCCTGCTACTTCTTTAGCCATAGTTTTACTTTTCTAAAGGTTTCTTATTCTTTTTCTACTTGCATGAAACTTAATTCAAGAGGAGTCTTACGTCCGAAGATCTTAACCATAACTTTCAGTTTTCTCTTCTCAGCATTAACCTCTTCTATCACACCAGTAAAACCATTAAATGGTCCATCAGTCACATTTACCGACTCGCCAACAAAATAAGGAACACTAATTTCCTCATCTTTATTAGTAAGTTCGTCGACCTTACCCAATATGCGATTCACTTCTGATTGTCGCAATGGAGACGGGTCTCCGCCTTTAGTATCCCCCAGGAAGCCAATCACATTCGTAACACTACGAAGGATGTGAGGAATTTCGCCTGTCAATGCAGCTTCGATTAAAACATAGCCTGGTAAGAAGATTCTTTCCTTGCTAATTTTTTTACCGTTGCGCACCACAAACACTTTCTCGGTTGGAATGAGAACCTGTGATACGTAATCCTGAAGACCAAGATTAGAAATCTCACTTAAGATATACTCTTGGACCTTCTTTTCTTTTCCTCCTACAGCCCGTAGAACATACCATTTCTTTTCAATTTCTGCCATCTTAATTTTTCAGTGATTAGTAAAACATACTATATACTGTGTCCATCAAATTCTTGAACCCCAAATCCATCACAAAAATTGCAGAAGCAATAATTGCAGAAGCTACCATTACAACAATAGCGCTACTTTGAAGTTCAGACCAAGATGGCCACGATACTTTCTCTGTTAATTCAATATAAACGTCTTTAATATAATTTACTAATTTCATGTGCTTGTAATTAAAGTTTTATTAATTCACATGGAAGTTGCCTCACAGTCCAAAATAAATCCAGTTTGTGAGACTTATTTCATAAGACAAAATATCCTTTGGCACGGGTGGAGAGACTCGAACTCCCGACACCTGGTTTTGGAGACCAGTGCTCTGCCAACTGAGCTACACCCGTAAAGAAGAGTGACTCGATAAACGAATCACTCTTTATATCAAAATTACTCTACAATTTCAGTAATCTGACCAGCACCTACAGTTCTACCACCTTCACGGATAGCGAAACGTAGACCTAGATCACAAGCTACTGGAGTAATCAACTCAACGTTGATAGTAACGTTATCACCTGGCATTACCATCTCAACACCTTCTGGAAGAGTAATCTCACCAGTTACATCAAGAGTTCTGATATAGAACTGAGGACGGTATTTGTTATGGAATGGAGTGTGACGTCCACCTTCTTCTTTTTTCAACACATAAACCTCAGCTTTAATCTTAGTATGAGGCTTGATAGTGTTAGGGTGACAGATAACCATACCACGCTTGATAGCAGTTTTCTCGATACCTCTCAACAATAGACCAACATTATCACCAGCTTGACCTTCGTCCAAAATCTTACGGAACATCTCAACACCAGTACAAACAGTCTTCATTCCTTCAGCACCAAGACCGATAATCTGAAGCTCTTCACCAGTTTTTACGATACCAGTTTCGATACGACCTGTAGCAACAGTACCACGACCAGTAATAGAGAACACATCCTCAACTGGCATCAAGAAAGCCTTATCTACATCACGTGGAGGAAGTGGAATCCAAGTATCAACAGCTTCCATAAGCTCCATGATCTTATCTTCCCACTCTGGCTCACCGTTCAATCCACCTAGAGCAGATCCAGCAATAATAGGAGTGTTATCACCATCAAACTCGTAGAAATCTAAAAGTTCACGAACTTCCATTTCAACTAGCTCAAGCATTTCCTCATCATCAACCATGTCAACTTTATTCAAGAAAACAACGATTTTAGGAACGTTTACCTGACGAGCCAATAGGATGTGCTCGCGAGTTTGTGGCATAGGACCATCAGTAGCAGCACAAACAAGGATTGCACCGTCCATCTGAGCAGCACCAGTTACCATGTTCTTCACGTAATCCGCGTGACCTGGACAGTCAACGTGCGCATAGTGACGATTTGCAGTTTGATATTCTACGTGAGCAGTATTAATAGTAATACCTCTTTCTTTTTCCTCTGGAGCATTATCGATAGAATCGAAAGATGCAACCTCAGAAAGACCTTTATTTGCCAATACAGTTGTAATAGCAGCAGTTAAGGTAGTTTTACCGTGGTCAACGTGACCGATAGTACCAATATTTACGTGTGGTTTTGACCTATCAAAATGTTCTTTAGCCATAACTCGAAAAGTTAATTAATGATTAGACAACAATTAAAACAATATTTTATATTTTCTTGAGCCATTGATGAGATTTGAACTCATGACCTCTTCCTTACCAAGGAAACGCTCTACCCCTGAGCTACAACGGCAAAACAATTTGAGCGGGAAACGAGACTCAAACTCGCGACCCTCAGCTTGGAAGGCTGATGCTCTATCAACTGAGCTATTCCCGCAATTCACAAGACTACACCAATAGGCTTGCGAGCATTCACTGTGGGGAGAGCAGGATTCGAACCTACGAAGACGAAGTCAGCGGAGTTACAGTCCGCCCCAGTTGGCCACTTTGGTATCTCCCCAATAATAAATTCAATAAATATGAGCCGGTGGCCGGATTCGAACCGACGACCTGCTGATTACAAATCAGCTGCTCTGACCAACTGAGCTACACTGGCAATTAACAGACCATTCGCTTCAGGACATACAATTCCCTCACAAATGGTCTGCAAATGTAAAAACATTTTACCTATATAACAAAACTATCAAATAATTTTTCCAATTATTTTCCTCGAAGTTTTTCTTTACGCTTTGTGATTTGGCGCTTCAATGCATCCGTCGCTAAATCAACTGCTTCCTCGAATGTCTTGCTTTGCTTTTGTGCAAATATATCACCTCCCGGGATATTAAATTTTATCTCTACTTCTTTATTTTCTACTACCGATGGTTTTTCAGCTCTTAAAAAGACCTCTACGTTTGTCACGTCATCATCAAGCCTAAGCAACTTATCAACTCTCGCCTTGACAAAATCTTCCAACTGAACATCAGCACTGAAACCGACTGCCTGAATGTTTACTTTCATACTCTATCCTCCAAATTTTAAGCTCTGGGGTGAGCCTGTTTATAAATATCGTTTAACCTCTCAAAGCTTGTATGAGTGTATATTTGAGTTGCAGACAAATTAGAATGTCCCAACAACTCTTTTATAGCATTCAATTCCGCTCCATTATTAAGTAAATGCGTCGCAAAGGTATGACGTAACACGTGAGGACTTTTTTTCGAAAGCGTTGTAATCTTAGATAAGTGTTTTGTCACTATTCTATACAACAACTTTTCATATGCGGGTCTTGCATTATCTGTCATAAACAAAACACCGTCCTTACTGGAACAAACCAACAACCTATGCTCTAAATACTCATCAAGAAGTGTTTCGAGATTATCACTAACAGGAATAATCCTCTCCCTATTTCTCTTACCTAAAACTCGAACAACTGAGGCCGAACGATCAAAACTGGACACATTCAAATTCATCAATTCAGATAAACGCATGCCAGTATGATAAAACATTTCAATTACCAGTCTGTCTCGAATCCCTTCGAATCCCTCACCAAAATCTATTTCTTGTAATAATCGCATGCTGTGCTCGGCAACAAAATCAGGAAGCTTCTTCCCTTGCCTAGGACCAACAACTCTATCCATCGGATTTTGTTGTATCAGCGATTCTCGCAATAAATATTTAAAAAAGGATTTCAAAGAAGATAATTTCCTATTCACAGTTCGGGCTGAGCAGCCTTCATTCATTAAAAAAACAATCCACCTTCTAACATCTTTGAAATTCAAATCAACAATTTCACCCTCCTCAATCCCGTAGGATGATAAAAAAGAAAAAAATTGACTTAAATCACAATCATATGATACCAAAGTATGTTTGGAGTATCGTTTCTCGTACTGTAAATAAGACAGAAAAGATTCCTTATATCTCATACACTTTTAATTCATAGTCTAGATAAACTAAATTACAAAAAAAATAAGACATCGAAACCTTTTTCAAAAGAAATTAATCTTCGTTCAATTGCATTTGCTGAACATAAACTGCGTGGATTTTCTCTTTTCTTTTTCTAACAGAAGGCTTTACATAAACCTGTCTTCCACGTAATTCTTTGATCACACCTGTTTTTTCGAATTTTCTTTTGAATTTTTTTAAGGCTCTTTCAATGTTTTCGCCTTCCTTCATAGGAATAATAATCATAGTTTCTTCTTTTATTTAATTATTTCTAAATGAGCCGCAAACTTATTAATTCATTCACGATATTTCAAACAAATTTATAAAAATATGACCAAATACTTTAATTTTATTTGATTCATGTGCAAAACTCAGGTAATAAGCCTATTCTTGGTGGTAAAACAAGCCAATTTTTCCTATTTTAATCCAAACTTAAATATGGTTCTACCCGACTAAAGGTCGAATCCTGAAAAATTTTCTTCTTTTTAAGGCTTTCCAAATCCAAAATCCTCCCCTTTCGTTTTCGAAATCTATAAATATCGGATGCTTCCCTATAACTAATATATGGATGACTACTCAACTCATCAATTGTAGCACTATTAATATTGATAGATTGCAAATAATTTAAATCAACTGCCAGAGAAGAACTGATACTATCCACCCGACTCTTTTTTAAGCCATAAACATCCGTCAGCTGATCGATACTATAAAAGCCACCTAGCTTCTCTCGATAATTAATAATTCGATGAGCAAAATAAGGACCAATTCCAGGCAAGGCTAACAACTGAATAGAATCTGCCATGTTCAGCTCTATTTCAATTTTTTCATCAACATCTTTTATTGGAATATTTATATACGTATGTATTTCTGAATATTTCAACGAATCAAACCCATAAATCCTCTTCAAATCTTCAGGCTTCTGAAAACGTCCCCCTTTAGCCAAAAACCTCTCAATTCTATTTGTAACGCGTTCTCCAACACCCAAACTATCCCAACCACTCTTACTAATACGATTGGGATCAAACGAAAACAAGTAACTTCTAGTCTTATTTCGGTCTGACTCTATAACAACATACTTCTCATATCTTTCAAAATCAGAAGAATCAATTCCATAAATCTTCATCAAATCATCCTTCGTATTAAATCGTCCTGATTTTTTCCTGTAATTAAGAATATTACGTGTTTGAAATTTTGAAAAACCCAGCGATAATAATGTTGTAGAATCAGCTTTATTAGGATCAAATACTTTTAACTGTGGCTTATAAGCAGAACGCTTAGTTTTCCTCGAAGAAATTTGAATAAAAGGCTGTAGATTTTGATACAAAACATCCCTCATACCATAAACTTTCTTCAAATCAGTATCTTTTAAGAACCGAGCTCCCGATCTCCGATAATTTAAAAGATTCTTTGCTTGATAATTTGAAAAACCTAATGCTAACAATCCCAAACTATCTATCTGATTCGGATCAAAGAAGAATAATTCTTGAACTCTTGCGGTCTCCTGCCCACTATCTGTTTTGGCTTGCAAAACTGCCAAAAGACTATCCAACTGCTTCTGTTTTTCCGGATTCCTATCCCACACAGGAACATTATCGCTTGTGATAAACAAAGGATATATAAAAACGATAACTAAAATGGTCAGAAGAATAATCAAACTCCTCCTTTCAGAAGAGGAAAATGAAAAATAAGTTTTTAAATGCTTCTTGAAAGACATGACTATGTAATAAAAACGACATTATCCATTCAGCCACAACCAACCTAACATGATTACCACATTGAATTTATAATAAATTTATCACTATACAAATTTCCGATCCGAGACCAATAGCAAAAAAAAAGCCTTCGGAAAATCCGAAGGCTTCATTATCTATTAAATCAAAACTTAGTTTTGATACTCTTTTAGGATATCCGCCACATCACCTGCAGCTACACGACCATAGGTACGCTCACCAATCGTTACAACCGGAGCCAAACCACAAGCACCTACACAACGCAGGCATGAGATCGAAAATTTACCATCTTCAGTAGTTTCACCAATTGGCACCTTAAGTTGTGTTTTAAACTCTTCTAATACCTTCTCAGCACCACGCACATAACAAGCTGTACCCATACAGATTGAAATAGGGAATTCACCCATAGGAACCATAGTAAAGAATGAATAGAAAGTAACAACACCATATACGTGTGCCACTGAAACGCCAAGCTCACGAGCAACGACTTCTTGAACTTCAGCAGGAAGATAACCGAAGTTTTCTTGTGCCTTATGAAGTACATTAATCAGCTCGCTGCCTTCATTATTAAATGATTTGCAAATTTCAACAAGCTTTTCAATCTTGTCTTTTGCTAATTTTATTTTTGCCATAATACTTATATTTAAGATATGAGATTATAGATATGAGACATGAGTCAGATGTAAAAACCTAAACCTCACATCTCAATTCTCAAATCCATTGTAATACTATTCAATTTCGATTTCATTTTTCTTGTCGAAATAGTGAGTATGTAGCAATTTATGCGACAATTCACCACAAGGCTTACCCAAGAACTCTTCATACAACTTAATGATGTATGGGTTTTCATGGGACTTACGAATTGCTTTACCCTCATCTTCACGATAAAGAGCAGCAGCACGCTTACCTAAGACAGAAGCATCACCATGGTGCAATGGCTGACCACCACCACCAATACATCCACCAGGACAAGCCATGATTTCAATTGCGTGATACTGTGACTTACCATCTCTCACATCTTCAAGAAGCTTACGAGCATTACCCAAACCATGTGCAATACCAATATTCAACTCTAATCCATCAAAATCAACTTTAGCACTACGAATACCTTCCATACCACGAAGAGCGTTGAAATCAACTTTCTGAAGTGTTTTTCCAGTATATACTTCATAAGCAGTACGAGTTGCAGCTTCGATAACACCACCAGTAGCACCGAAAATCACACCAGCACCCGTAGACTCTCCCAATGGATTATCAAAATCTTCCTCTGGAAGAGAAACAAAATCCATATTAGCTTGCTTAATCAGGTTAGCTAATTCACGAGTTGAGATAGAATAGTTCACATCTGGATCACCATCAACCTTAAACTCATCACGCTGACATTCGTATTTCTTAGCCAAACAAGGCATGATAGATACAACAATCATATCCTCACGCTTGATTCCCATTTCTTTTGCCAAATAGTTTTTAGCAATAGGACCAAACATTTGCTGAGGAGAACGAGCTGTTGAAGGAATCTCTTTCATCTCTGGGAAGTGATGCTCAAAGAAATTCACCCACCCCGGACAACATGAAGTCAAGATAGGAAGCTTAACATCCTTGTCACCTTTTAGGTGAGCATCAAGACGCTGAAGCAGCTCAGTACCTTCCTCCATAATAGTAAGATCGGCAGCAAAGTCAGTATCAAATACACTATCGAAACCTAAGTTACGAAGCGCAGCAACCATTTTACCAGTCACCAAAGTACCAGCTTCCATACCAAACTCTTCACCAAGAGCTGCACGCACAGCAGGAGCCGTTTGAACCACAACAGTCTTGTTCGGATTAGCAAGATCTCTAATCAACTGATTCGTATGATCCTTCTCAGTAAGAGCTCCTGTAGGACATACAGCAACACACTGACCACAATAAGTACAAGTAGATTTTTCAAGGTCCATCTCGAAAGCTGGAGCAACTACAGATTCGAATCCACGATTAACAGCAGAAAGAGCACCTACAGTTTGTACGTCGTTACACATTGTTTCACAACGACGACACATAATACACTTATCCATATCACGGATAATCGATGGAGAGTAATCTACCTTATAAGTTGATTGCTCACCTTGGTAGTGAATCTCACGAACACCCATATTTTGAGCTGTAGTTTGCAAGTCACAATTTCCTGACTTAGCACAAACAAGACAGTCAAATGGATGATCAGAAAGCATCAATTCCATTACAGTTTTACGAGCATTCAAAACTCTCATAGAGTGAGTCTTGATATTCATTCCAGCTTCGCATTTTGAGTTACATGAAGGCGCTAGATTTCTTCTACCGTCAACCTCAACAACACAAATACGACATCCACCAGGCTTATGCTCAATTTTCATATCCTCAAGGTGCATGTGACAAAGCGTTGGTATCTCAACACCAATTTGCTTTGCAGCTTCGAGCATAGTGGTGCCTTTAGCAACCTCTACCTCTTTATTATCAATGGTTAATTTTATCATTTGTTCCATTTTCAATCCTCCTTATTGTATGCTAATGGCGTTAAACTTACACTTATCCATACAAGCACCACACTTAATACATTTTTCAACGTCGATAATATGAGCTTCCTTACGTTCTCCAGCAATACAATCAACCGGACAGTTACGCGCACAAAGCGTACAACCTACACAAAGCTCTGGATCAACAACATACTGCATCAATGCTTTACACTGTCCAGCAGTACACTTATGATCTTCAACGTGAGCTAAATACTCATCGTGGAAGTTATCAAGAGTTGATAAAACTGGGTTTGGAGAAGTTTGACCTAATCCACAAAGAGATGTATCTTTAATTACACCACTTAGATTACGTAATAAGTCTAGGTCTTCTTTTGTACCCTTACCTTCAGTAATCTTATCTAACATCTCATAAAGACGCTTATTACCAACACGACATGGCGTACACTTACCACAAGATTCCTCAACTGTAAAATCAAGGTAGAATTTTGCCATAGAAACCATACAGTCGTCTTCGTCCATAACAATCATACCACCTGATCCCATCATAGAACCAGCAGCAATAAGGTTATCAAAGTCGATTGGTGTATCTAAGTGCTTCTCAGTTAAACATCCACCAGAAGGACCACCTGTTTGAACAGCCTTAAATTTCTTTCCATCTTTGATACCACCACCAATTTCGTAAATTACTTCACGAAGAGTCGTACCCATAGGAACCTCAATTAGACCAACATTATTGATCTTACCTGCCAAAGCAAACACCTTAGTACCTTTTGACTTATCAGTTCCAATAGCACTAAACCACTTAGCACCTTTGTTGATGATAACAGGAACATTAGCAAAAGTTTCAACATTATTTACGTTAGTTGGCTTGCCATTATATCCTGATTCTGCAGGGAATGGAGGCTTAACAGTTGGCTCACCACGAAGACCTTCCATCGAGTGGATCAAAGCTGTTTCCTCACCACATACAAAAGCTCCGGCTCCATAACGCATTTCTACGTCGAAGTTGAAACCAGAACCTAAAATATCCTTACCTAACAAGCCATACTCACGAGCTTGGGCAATTGCAATCTTTAAACGCTCAATTGCAAGTGGGTACTCAGCACGAATATAAATCACACCCAAATCAGCACCCATTGTGTAACCACAAATAGCCATCGCCTCAAGTACTGAGTGTGGATCTCCTTCAAGGATTGAACGGTCCATAAATGCTCCCGGGTCTCCCTCATCAGCATTACAAACCACATATTTCTGATCAGCATCGTTCTTAGAAGCAAACTCCCACTTCAAACCAGTTGGGAATCCTCCTCCTCCTCGTCCACGTAGACCAGATTCTTTAATCACATCAATAACTGCCTGTGGCGTCATTTCGAAACACGTCCCTAGTGCACCATAACCGTCACGAGCAATATATTCATCAATATTCTCTGGATTAATAAATCCACAGTTTCTAAGAGCAATACGAATTTGTTTCTTGTAGAAACCCATATTTTTCGCATCACTTACAGTTTCTTTCTTATCAGGATCTGTGTAAAGAAGTCGCATTACCTGACGACCTTTCACAATATGCTCCTCAATAATTTCTTCTGCATCCTCAGGCTTCACTTCAATATAGAATGTGTTATCCGGAAGAATCTTTACAATAGGTCCTTTTTCACAAAAACCAAAGCAACCCGTGGTCACAACCTGCACTTCATCCTCTAGACCTTTGGCCTTAAGAGCATCCTCTAAATTAGTTTGAATAAGCTCACTTTCAGACGCACGACATCCCGTACCTCCGCAAATAAGAATATGCATTTTATACTTTTCCATAACAGTGTTTGGGTTTAGATATTAGTCAATAGTATTATAGTTTACAGGAATAATTCCATCAACCAACTCACCATTCTTAACATACTTCTCAATAATCTCATCAGCTTTTTTCACATCCACATCACCAAAAACGATTGGATCTTTACCAGGCATAATTACCTCGATAGTTGGTTCTGCAAAACAATAGCCCATACATCCTGTTTGGGTAACAACAGCTGAAATTCCTCTCTTAGCACTTTCTTCGATAAAGAAATTCATCACTTCTTTTGCACCAGAAGCGATTCCACAAGTAGCCATACCTACTTTTACCTGCACCATGCTATCTGGCGCATCACTCTTTTCTCTAAGATCCATTTTCGACTGAAGATCTTCTTTCATTTTCTTCAGGTCCGCAAGAGATTTTACTTTTGCCATAATCTCAAATATTAAAGGTTAGAAACTAAATTCAATTTATATTATTGCAATGATATTTTCGTTTATCATCTCTTTTAGATAAACCAAAATATTAGGGTCATTTAACGACACCCCTTCTAAAACTTCTTTCACTTCTTTTGTATCAAACACATATTCACCTTTGGCTGTTGTGTGCTTATACAAAAAATCCATTTCTGGATTAGCGCCAACCAATAACATCATGGTTTCGGCTATATTACCTAATACCGGTCTATCAATATTCGAATGAGAAAAAAACACTTCTAACTGAGTCCCCTCTCCCTCTTTAGACCATATGTTTAAATTTCCTCCAGTCTGTTCGGCATTTTGCTTCAAAAGCGAAATACCCAAACCCACTTTTCTCGTTGTTCTAGATGTGAAAAATGGATCAGCTACTTTAGCCAAAACTTCTTCTGACATGCCACAACCATTATCCTTAAACAACAATTTGTACACATCAGCCCTTTCATCCTCTAATATTTCAAGCTCAACAAGAGTTGCATTGGCTCTTACTGAGTTTTGAATGATATCCATGATATGTTCTGACAAGTCTCTCACTTTTTCTTCTCCTTAAAAATTCACCTTTCGTCCCTCTTGATTTCTTAAAGCCATTTTCACTTCATTAAAACTAGCTTCCTTCATGATGAATTCGGTATAAATCTCTCCAACTAAATCAATACAATGAGCGTCGGAGCTCTTAATAAATGTTTTATCTTTTAAATAAGCATTCTTCTTTAAAAATGCCTCTTTACCTATATGTCTTGTTAATTCGATTGCATCAACATTCAAATCGAAGGGAATAAACCCCAGTTGCGAGATAATACTGTTTTGCATCTTATCTATATGAGCAGGTATAAACAAACCGTCCAATTCGTGAACCTTTTTCTCCAATTGATCAATGCTCTGATTTATACCTGAAATCAACAACCATTCAACTTCATTTAAAATCTCCTCCTCCTCGTTTACCACAACCTGATAACCAAACTTATCGCTATCATTAGCTATATGCGGTAAATACGCATCCAAATACTTTTGAAAAACAGCTAATTTCTCTTCTGTCTCAAAAAAGCAAAGACAATGCACTTCCTCTTTGGTTGTCACCTCTGCTCCCATCATAATCTCAATATTTTCTTTTGCTGCCAACTTTTTAATCAAAGGGGCATGCAAGGTTGAGTTATGATCGCTTATGCCTAAAATATCAATTCCGCGCTCTTTCGCTTTCGCCACAATATTGACAGGACTCATCTCCAAATCTCCACAAGGAGAAAGCACTGTATGTGTATGTAAATCGACTCGAAACGTTTTCATGATTTCAAGTTTTAATCACCAATTAACTTATAAAGCTTACCAGTTAGTTCAAAAGCCTCCTCTTCTGATGATAAAATAGGAATACCCTCTTCATTACTTTGCTCTGCAGCATCAGCTTCTGGCTCGTAGCCCTTAACCAATACAATTGCTGCTAATTCTTTTAATGAAGCAATTGCCATGATGTTTTTATGAGTTTGAAGTGTGACCCATACCTGATCGGCATCGGCATTCCCCATAACATCACTTAACAAATCTGATGTATAGCCTCCTTCAATTTCTTTGTTCAACCCTTGCTCACCAGAACAAACCTTCAAACCTAATTTTTCAACTATATCACTTACTTTCATTCCTATCTATTTTTAATCGTCTTCTTTTCAAAACGTTCTTTCCCCCATGTTCCTTCCGATATATCGAAGGATTCCTGAGGGGTAATTAACTCTTCTTTTGTGAGCATCTTTTGCAAGAATACACATTGCGTCATTTTAGCTTTTCCTTGAACAATATCCTCGGCTAAAACTTTGCATTTAGGCGCACCACAAGCTCCACAGTCTATACCTGGTAAAACTTTCATGATACGCTGAATTTTCTTCATCTTATCCATGGCAATCATCATATCCGAATCCAAACTCAGAATTGATCTTGGCTCAATTTCAGAGATTGCCATATTATCCAACAAATAAGGACGATAAGTTGTATATATTTCCTCTGTCTCTTTCTGCTTCTTTATATCTTTTTTAGCACGCTTACTTAAACGTTCTACGGCTAAAAATCTATTTTCCGTACTCAATACACCTCCGGCGCAAGACCTGTCACAGGCTCTTAATTCAAGAAAATCAACATCTGTTATCTCCTCATTTTCGAGCTTATCTAGAAATGCAATCACATTATGAATTTCATCTATTGCCAAACACCTACCAGAATACTGAGAAGCTTCACCATTGGTTAAAGACCACTCAATACTTGTTTTCGAAAGATGTCTGTAATTCGAAATCGCATCTTTATCCTTACTTGCTTTCTTTAGACTCAACATGACTTTATTATAGATAAAGTCCATATTTATGACACCATCAATCAAGAGTTCCTCTTCTCCAACCGGTGATTTTACTGCTGCAATTTTAGCTGCACACGGTGTTATATAGAAAATGCCTATTTCTTCATTTTTAAATCCTTCATCAATCAATTTCTTACGATAGAATTGAGATGAAATATCTACAACAGGTTTTAATCGTACTATATTTTCGACTAGTGAAGGAAATCTCACCTGAATCAAACGAACAACAGCCGGACAAAAGCTCGAAATAAATGGTCGCATTTGTGTGTGCTTTCGCATATATTCTTTAGTCCCCTCTATCAGTAAATCTACAGCCTCATCTACTTCAAAAACATGAGTAAAACCCATATCATGAATCACAGAATAAATCTGTTCTTCAGTGATATCGTCAGGAAACTGTCCTAATAACACAGTTGGCAATAAGGCCACTCTCTGCTTAAAGCTAAATATCTGATTAAAGTCATCTTGCTCAACTATTATAGCATTCACAGGACAAGCTTTTAAACACTCTCCACAATCAACACAAGCATGCTTGTCGATATCAGCTGTTCCAGATTTCACACGAATAGCCTTTGTAGGACACACGTTCATACAATGTGTACAACCAATGCAAACGTTTTCGACTACTTTTAGTGCGTGATAAAAGGGCAGCTTCTCCATTGTACTAATTTAAATAGTTAATTAGCTCAACTTCTGTTCCTACTCCAACCTCTGACTTAATATTCAATTCGTTGGTATTCTTTTTTATATTGGGTAAGCCCATACCTGCTCCAAATCCCATTTCTCTTACTTCTGGGGAAGCTGTCGAATACCCTTTCTGCATAGCTAATTCTATATCAGGTATTCCAGGGCCTTTATCAACGATACGTACGATTATTTTTTCTGGAAATATTGAAACATTCATCTCACCCTCATAGGCATGAGCAACGACATTCACTTCAGCTTCATATATAGAAACAACGATTCGTTTAATCAGTTTGGGATCAACATTCAACTTCTTCAACACCTTTTTTACATCGCTTGATGCGGTCCCTGCTTTTGAAAAATTGCCTCCTTCTATATCAAATTTAAAATCCATCTGTCAGAATTAATAAACGGGTTCTAAACCCATATTACACAAAAGCGAGCAAGCGCGAAACATTGAATAACGACACTCTATTATAGTAATCCCGCTTTCCTCTGCTAGGCTTTTCATTTCTTCAGAGGCTTTTTTATCACGTACAAATAATATGTAAGGGATATCAGACATCTCAGAAGTTCTAATCGTTTGCAAATTATTCAAGCCTGTTACCAATAAGAGGTTGTCAGAATCAATAGTCAAGACATCACTCATTAGATCTGAAGCAAAACCAAAATCGATATCCTGATTTAAATCTGTATTACCACAGACGATTTGGGCATTTAAAATATCTAGTATTTGAGAGATCTTCACCATTTTTAATCATTAAGTTATGTTCAGTCTTTTATATGAACAACGTTGCTAAGATAAGAAATAGAGCAAGATAAAAGAATGCTCACAGGCGGAATAGGTATAAAAGTAGAAAATACATATTTAGTCTAAATAACTATGCTTCACAACAGTTTTTAATCAGTATTAATAAAGAAAACTCCTGTAAACTAGCACTTAGAGAAAAACAAGAATTACTGATTAAACAAATATGCTTAAAAACAGGCCACACCCCCTATATTTATTGAACAAACTACAATTTCACCTTAATGAATAACCGAACTTAACTCCATCCTTATGTTTATCATATTAGATTTGAGTTCTTCAATAAGTACCTTTTGGATTCTACCTGTTTAAAATCAATAAAAATTGAATTTTTATGCCTGAAAAAGAGTTTTTAGTATGAATTATTATCTTAGATTCACGAAAAACCACCATTAAGTTAAGAATCAAGCCCTCATTTTTTTCACACTATCATACCATTTAGCTCTTTTTTTCTCTAATCTATGTATAAAAAAAATCAACATATATTACTACTTATTCAGCAATTGACTCCCAATAAGAATGCATTAAATCACACACTAAAAATTGCGAATATATTTAAATCTAAAGTCTTAGTATCAAACTCGCCTTTTTCAAAAATTCAAATTAACCATGAGGATCTAGAAAATTACATATCAGATCATGACCATGTAAATACAATTCAATTATTCTCATCAAATGACCAACCAGATAAAATCATCAAACAATTCAATATCATTTTCATGCTTATTCATATTGATGAAAAAAATGATTTCAAGTTTTTTTTAAGGAACAACATCTTCTCCTGGGTTCTCAATGCTAAAATCCCAACATTTATAATTGGTAATAAAACATCAACAAAAACAGACTATTCAAACATCATCCTTCCTATTGATCACAAAAAAGAATCTAAAGAGAAAATGATTTGGGCCAGTTATTTTGGTAGATTCAACAATGCAGTGATACAAATAATTCCAGCTACCGAAAAAGAGGATGCATTTGTGAAAACAATCAGAAACACACTGCTGTTTACAAAAAAAATGTTCTCTCAGTTTACTTTTGATTACAGAATTCACAAGTCAAAAATAACTAGCCGACATATCGATGAGGAAGCCTTCAAAGCTTCGACAACAAAAGAGTCAGATCTTATTATTCTAATGACTGGTAAAACTCAAGGTATCTTCTTCCTTAGGTACAATTCAAAGAAAATTAAATACCTAATTAATTCTTACCCCAATCCTATTCTCCTAATCAATCCCATGAAAGATTACTACCTCCCTTGCGATGGATAAGGAGAAGAATCATCGGTTAAAAACAACTTAATTAACTGTCATCTTCTATAAAAAGAAAGATTTTTATAAAAGCCGATATAAGATAAATCATGTGGTATTGAGATAAAATCAAATGAAATTGGAAATGGTATAAATATTAACAAAGAAACCCAATGGGAAACATCTTTAAAAATTGGCGCCAATATCATAATAACGGATGAACCTGCCCTACTTATAGATTACCTTAAAGATAAAGGATTAAGAAAAAGAACTATTCATGGTATTTAAATATTCACTTTCCCGATTTTAATAAAAAAATTACCTTTATTTTCGGGACGTAAATATGAACAAGTACTGAACACATCTATCTTAATTTAAATATGGATCTTTTTAATCTCGTATTCAACACCTGGTATGGTGGCCTATCCTTAATGATTCTCTGCTCCATAATAATTGCTCAATCATGCAATGTTTTTGAGGTTGCAACTGACTATTTAGGACGAAATATGAGTGAAGGGGTAAAAGGAGCTTCATTAAATGCAATTGGATCATCAATTCCCGAACTATTAACAACAGTCTTTTTTCTCGTATTCGCTTCGCATGCCAATCTCGCACGAGATTTAGCAGCAAGTATTGGAGGTAATACGGGCTCTGCCATATTTAATAGCATAGCTATTCCCATGTTAGTTATTGGTACTGTCCTAGCAACAGTGCCGGGAGTGATTGGACTAAAAATCAGTAAAAAAGTTATTCTTCGAGATGGTCTATTCCTTATAGCCGCTGAAATCCTACTCATCATTTTACTATCGAGTAAGTATATCACCCATTGGCATGGCTGGGTATTCACGCTTTTCTATCTTGTTTACCTGGCATTCACAATGCTATCGATGAAAAAAGGAGAGAGAATCGAACCTCAAGTCACAGATGAGAAAGAAGACGGCAAATACCTTAAATATGTGTTGAAAGCTAACACAGGCAGAAAACGTAGAAGCTGGTTACTTTTAGTTGGCTCAACACTAATTATAGCTGCAGCTTGTGCTGGACTTGTTGAAGGCTGTAAAGCCATCTCTGACTCTTTAGAAATAAACCCTCTTTTTGTTGCTTTAATATTAATTGCTGCAGCCAGTAGTGTCCCCGACACAATCATTTCAATTAGAGATGCTAAAAAGGGAAATTACGATGACTCTCTAGCAAATATCTTAGGATCGAATATTTTTGATATTTCAATTAGCCTGGGGCTACCTCTTGCCTTGTTTCTATTATTTACTGGTCAAAAAATTGAATTTGTCGAAGCTGGATCAACGCTAGTCGATATTCGACTCGTATTATTAATAGTTACATTATTAACTATTGTAATCTTCTACTTTAGCACAGTTCTAAGAAAACGCCATGTGGCTTTTTTAGGTATTCTATATGCCTTATTTATACTGTATGCCATAGGTGCTGCAGAATATTACGCTGGCAGCGATTCGTTTCTTGCACAAACAGCTGGTTCCTTTATTCAATACCTGAGACAGCCAGGCGGTATAGGTGAATACCTCCAATTAATAGCTAATTATTTCACCTCAGGCTGGTAAAAGTTTTTGCTTATATTTAATTATCCATCTAACTTTAAATTACATTCAACTCTCTAATTCATCACATCATGTTTAGCTCTTTTGAAGTCATTTATAAATTTTCTTTGCAATTGTTATTGAGTTTCTGGATTCTAGTTTGGTCCATCTGTTCATGGTATGGTGTTGAATTGGCTTTCGGTATTAGTGTTTGGCAAATACCGACTACCATTATAGGAACTCTTCTGGCTGTCCTTTCTGGAGTTTATTTCTACACGATTCTTTCTATCCCATATAAACTCTCAAGAAAATTCGATATTATCAAAGACAAAGTTGCTCTTGAATCATATACTAGTTGTGAAGATTTTCAGAAAGAGGTCGCTGATTTCATTATCGACTTTTTTAATTATCCTGGAGCAAATGTTATTGGAGGTAGTTTCCACTTTAAAGATTGCAATAAATATGAATATAATACGGGCGAAGATATCAGTAATTTTAAATCCAACTCAGTAACAAAACATAAACTGAAATCAGGAAAAAGAGCCATTTATATCCCTATTATGATTGCTGAACACAATTTAGGAGATATGTTACTTATAATGGAAGGTAAAACCTTACCTCTTTTCAAAAGTATAATGATGGATTTCGAAAATTACTTTCTTGATGACCAACTCTACCATGTCCTAAATTCAGTTTCTAGAAATCAAACCAAATAGTACAAAACCACTATTCCAATTATATTTCAAAAAAAAAATAACAACCTATCACTCCTAGAAATAAGGCTCTTAAGTTTAATTAACATTATCTCATCATAATAATTCCATTCAAAGCCTTTCTTTATTGAGAAATTATACCTACTTTCAAGGTAGAAAGATTAATCAAATAGGCTATTCCAAGCCACCTGTGCACATTTATCACTGATCAGTTACTATTTAACGAAATATTAACTCATGCTCTCGTGAGCAATAAAATATAGGAGGAATTGTGATGAATATGAAGATGCAATCCGTAGGTTTTAAAGCAGATAAGAAACTTGAAGCTTTTATCAATCAAAAATTGAGTAAACTAAATAAATTCGATAATAATATTTGTGATTATAATGTCACTTTAAATATTGAAAATTCAGATCCGAAAGCCAATAAAGTTGTTGAAGTCAAGGTAAACGTTCCAGGAAATGAACTTTTCGCTAAAAAACAATCTAATTCATTCGAAGCAGCTGCAGAACTTGTTGCTGATGCCTTAAGAATTCAGATTCTAAAAAATAAGGAGAAATAATCTCCCGCTCTATTAAAATGAAGCCCTGTTACAAATTGTAGCAGGGCTTTTTTTTAGTCTTCAAAATTAATTGCATTATGGGAACCATCACAAAAAGGTTTATTCTTAGATGTACCACAACGACAAAAATAGATTTCACCTGCTTTAATTTCCCTCTGCCCATCTGTATTCACTAGAGTTATCGGCCCTTCAATCATTAAAGGACCTTTAGTCAACACTTTTACCTTCAATCCAGATTCAAGAGCAATTGGCCTTTCTCGCCCCTCTTTCTCCGGCATATTCACATAAAATGACAATGCTTTTGTAGGGCACTTTTGAACCTGTTGCATTATTTCTTCCTTACTAGCTGCATCAATTTTTATCCAAGGTTGTGTTCCTGGTTGAAAAACTGTTGCTAATCCTTTTGAACATTCTTCTGAATGAATACATAAATCAGCCTTATATACGACAGTAATTTCTCCATTACTGTATTCCTTTTTACTATTTTTCATGACAGTAATCTCTTAAAATTTATCCAACAAAACGCCTAATTCATAATTTAACACTTTAAAATGAAAAATTTACTATTTTTTTTACGAGCTAAAACATCAAACTAAAAAGCTCATTCTTAAAACACTAGGAAATTCGGGGCTTACAGAACTTTAAAAACTTTAAATTTCTTTAAAGAAAGTATTTGCAGGTGTCATAATTTGTTCTACTTTTGTCGTCAGACAAGGCAAAAAAGACAGAACATTGACTTGTTGACAGACGGGTGTAGCTCAGTTGGCAGAGCACTGGTCTCCAAAACCAGGTGTCGGGAGTTCGAGTCTCTCCACCCGTGCAAAAAGAAAGCCTTTCGAATATGATTCGAAAGGCTTTTTTTATACGTGCAATTTTATTGATATTACTCGGCAAGCATATTATGAAAAGCTTCAGCACAACGCTCACCATCCATAGCAGCTGATACAATTCCTCCAGCATAA
Source organism: Ancylomarina sp. (assembly GCA_048268005.1). Taxonomy (GTDB): domain Bacteria; phylum Bacteroidota; class Bacteroidia; order Bacteroidales; family Marinifilaceae; genus Ancylomarina. The sequence continues at coordinate 778,995 of JBLWWJ010000002.1, read as the reverse complement.
CCTGCTCCTTCACCACAAGGGAATAAACCTGAAACCTGAACATGTTGTAATGATTTATTATCTCGAGGAATTCTAACAGGAGAAGACGTTCTAGACTCAACAGCTAATATAACAGCCTCATTGGTAAGAAAGCCCTTAGATTTATTTCCGAAAGCCTTAAATCCATCCTGAAGACGATAGCGGATATGCTTAGGTAACCATTCATGCAGGTCAGAACTTTTTAACCCTGGTTGATATGATGATACTGGAAGTTCAGAGCTATGAATCCCCTTCACAAAATCGTACATTCTTTGAGCTGGAGCTGTCAAATTAGAGCCTCCTTTTTCGAATGCCAATTTTTCAATACTCTCTTGAAATTTCAAACCTGCCAATGAACCATACTCCTTAAATTCCATAAGATCCTCTTCCATTACTTCAACGGCCATCCCCGAATTAGCAAAAGCCGTATTTCTTCTCGAAGATGACATACCATTTACAACCTGTTGATTATCTCCTGTTGCTGCAGGAACGATTACACCGCCCGGACACATACAAAAGGAATACACGCCCCTACCGTCAACCTGATTGACAAAGCTGTAGCTCGCCGCTGGTAAGTATTCTCCACGCCCTTCTGGATTGTGATATTGAATCTGATCAATCAGCTTTTGAGGATGCTCTATACGAACTCCCACGGCAAATGTCTTAGCTTCAAGAGCAACTTTTTGGGAATCCAACAGGTAATAAATATCACGAGCAGAGTGACCGGTTGCTAATATGACCGCTTCAGCCATAAGCTCATCACCAGACTCAAGTCCAACACCCAAAATCTTATTATCCTTAAGGATTAAACGATTCACTTTAGTTGAAAAGTGCACTTCACCACCTGCCTGAATAATACTCTCTCTTATACGAACAATCACTTTAGGCAGGACATCCGTTCCAATATGTGGATGAGCATCAATCAATATATCTTCCTGAGCTCCATGAAAATGCAAAACTTCAAGTATCTTCTTTAGATTACCACGTTTTTTTGAACGCGTATATAATTTCCCATCAGAAAATGTTCCGGCTCCACCTTCTCCAAAACTATAGTTCGAATCAGGATCAATCACTCTATTCTTATGAATTGCAGCTAAATCTTTCTTTCTATCCTCAACACGCTTCCCACGCTCTAACACAATTGGACAATATCCTAATTCAATTAACCTCAAGGCCGCAAATAACCCAGCAGGGCCGGCTCCAACAACAATTACTTTCTTTTTGTCAGATACATTTTGGTACTTAAAATCAGACAATTTCAATTCTGGAAAAGCTTCATCATAAGCGACTCGAAATCGCATATTTATTTTAATATTTCTTTGTCTGGCATCGATTGATCGACGCAATATTTGAATCCCTGTTATCCTGTCGCTACTAATTTTCAAACTCTTAGCTATTGGGAATTTGTAATACTTCTCATCAGAAGCATCACGTGGACTTAAAACCAAATTAATTTCGGTAAGCATATGAATATGTAAAAGGTGTGTGTTTACTCAAAATGAAACGAAAGTGTCACCACTTTCGAACTCATTCTGTTTATAGAATGTGTGTAAAAATCTGCATCTGGATTCTCTGAATCAAGTTTATGATTCAAAATATCCTGCAAACCAAGAGAGAATTTCAACTCCGTAGCGAACTTGAAATAAGGTAAATAAAAGTCTATTCCAGCCCCCATTTCCAAACAAAAATAGTTTGGTTTTAAGCTAATCATGACATTGTCTTCCGGATCTAAATGACTGGGAGCTTGAACATCCATTTTATAACTAAAACCTCCAACTAAATAAGGCCTATAATTATCGAGCCTCTTTGCCCGATACTTCAGTAATAAGGGAAGGTTTATGACGACACTCTCAAGTGTTGTTTCCGATGGAGGAGTAGTTAAATCGGAATCATCTGAATATAAAATGGTACGTTCTCCAAACTCTAATCCCGGTTGAAAACGCAAGGAAAAATTTTCATGTAGTTTCAAGTCCGAAATAATACCTACTGAAAAACCAGGAGAAAAGCTTACTTGTTCTGCTCGATTATTATCCTTTGCTGAATTTCGAATAGCATAATCCATCGCATTCAACCCTAATGTAAAACCAAAATGCAGTCGTTTCTGATCAACTTTTTGATTATTCAAAATGCGACCAGAACGATAAACCCCTTGGGAATAAAGAGAACTGGACAAAAATAGGAGCAATAATATAATAAGTACTTTCTTCAAGTTTGAATATGTTGTTTCAAATAAATAACCTGTTTAATTCAATATTATTGTTCTATTTAGTTCCAATATAGATCGAAGCAATACCAAAACTTAACCTTTGCTCCTTCACCGTATTAAAACCACAAGATTTACATATTTGTAGAAATTTCTCCCCATCAGGGAAACTTTCTACTGATTCAGGTAAATAGGTATAAGCAGATATGTCTTTTGAAACAATCCTTCCCCAAAAAGGAAGAATTTTGAAAAAGTAAAAATTATAGATTTGTTTAACAGGAAACTTACGTGGTTTTGAAAATTCTAATACAACAAGTTTTCCTCCCTCGTTCAAAACTCGATACATCTCACAAATTCCTTTTTCTAAGTTCTCGAAATTTCGAACACCAAAAGCAACCGTAATAGCATCAAATGAATTATTATCAAATTGAATATTTTCAGAATCGCCTTCGAAAAGCTGAATTTTATTTTCTAATCCTTTTTTAGCAATCTTCTCACGACCAACAGCCAACATTTCTGTCGAAATATCGATACCAACAACTGAATCAGGATTCAATTTCAAAGCTGCAATAGCAAAATCACCCGTACCCGTCGCAATATCTAACATACGTTTAGGTTGATGAGAACGAAGGAGTTTGATCGCTTTTTTTCGCCATAGCTTGTCGATCCCAAGAGAAAGGAAATGATTTAGAAAATCATATTTCCTAGCTATATTATTGAACATCAAAGCAACCTGTGCTTTTTTCCCTTTATCTAAATCTTTATATGGATTGACCACTAAAATATGTTTTCTTAAGATTAATAAATTTGATTGTTGAGCCTCTCTCAAAAAACTAGAACAGAGAAACCAAACGCAAATATATTAATTGTCCAGACAAGCCGATTACAAAACTAACTTTTATTTACACGATTCTTAATCAATCAAAAGGAGAACTCAATTGAAAATCCGTTTTATAGTCATCAATAAATCCAAAAGGAATATCATCAATGCGTAACTCACCTTTAGTCACATGTCCTAAAGTTGAAAAAGACAAGCCATAGGACATCATAGCATCAATAAAATCATCTTCATTTTCCATAGACACAGAAACCACAACTCTAGACTGAGATTCTCCGAACAAGAAGGCATCCTTTCTAACTTCTGCAGGGGATGTGATATCAAAACCAAAGCCTAATGGCATAGCAGATGCAACCAAATTGAAGAACAAACCTCCCTCATCCACACTATGTGCTGAAACAATCAATTTTTGCTTTATTAGCTTTTGAACACAATCATTTACTTTTTTCTCTTCGTATAAAGAGAAATAAGGAATACCCTCTGGAGCCCCTTTTCTAATAGACTGCAAATATTGGGATCCTGCAATATCATTGTGAGATTGCCCAATTAGAAAAATCATATCTCCTTTTTGTCTGAAAATATAAGATGTGTGATCTTGCGGAGAATCTAAGATCCCCATCATACCAATCACTGGTGTTGGTTGAATAGAAATTCGATTTCCCTCTATACTACTTTCATTATAAAAACTAACATTACCGCCTACAACCGGAATACCATAAAACTGACAAGCTTCAGATAAACCCGAAACAGATTCTACCAATTGTGCGTAAACCTGTTCATCTAAAAGACTTCCAAAATTTAAACAATCATTAATGGCAATAGGTTTTCCACCTGAGCAGGTAATTCGACGTACGGCCATTGCCATATTAATTTGTGTGCCTACAAAAGCGTTTGAATTACAATAGTTTGAATTTCCTGAAATTGAAAAGCACAATGGATTGGTATTCTTATCATACATTACAATAGCATCTGAAGGTGAATGATTCTCCTCTATCTGATTATGTAACTGTATATGCGACTTTACACCAATATTTTTATCTTTCAATAAGTATTTAATCAACTTCCAATAATCATCAGGTTCGGGAATGGTTTCTAAAAGATCACTATGGTTACTTTCGGTAGATGGAATGTATTCTCTCGATTCTTGTGGAGCTGTATACCCCATCACAAGGTCTTCAGGGAAAAACTCTGCGACCACATCATTATCATCGAAGAAGCTTAGTGTCTTATTCTCAACGACACTTCCAATTTGTGTACAAAGCACTTCTGATCTATTGAAAGCATGCCTAACCTCATCAATTCTTTTTTGATCAACAACAATCATCATTCTCTCCTGAGTTCTGGATAACATGACCTGTTCAACCGAAAGTTTTTCTTTTGCAAGAGGTATCTTATTCAATTCAATATCGATACCATAATCTATTTTAGCTCCAATAGCAGAACAAGCACTTACCAAGCCTGCAATATCCATATTTTCAACATGAAGCAAGGCATCTTGCTCAGTTAATTCCAGGATCACCTTAATCATTGAACTTGATAAATCAGGATTACTTTTTGCTATTGGACCCGTTTTATCATCAATGGCAACACCATCATTACTGGTTAAATTTCCTACTATAAATACGGCATTTCCAACACTAATGTTTTTGTTTGAAATAATATGATCTTTATGCACCAGACCAGCAACTAATATGTTTACGATAGGATTACAATTATAACAAGAATTAAAACGTATCTCACTATTGATATTCTTAATATATTGTAGAGAGGAATAATCGTAGACACCTTTTTTCACCTCTTCCATCAACCACTGTGTTCTATCCAGAATTTGATTACCAAAGCGAAATGAATTCAAAGAAACAATAGGATTAGCTCCAAGTGACACAACATCACGAATAACATCACCAACACAGGTCGCTGCTCCTTCGTATGGATCTATACCTGAAGGATGATTATGGCTACCCATTTTAAAAACACAACAGAAGTCATTTCCAATATCAACAGCACCAGAATTTGCTACTCCAGCTCCAACAATAACACGATCACCCTCAGTAGGTAAAGATTTCACCCATTGGTAAGAACTCTTATACGAGATTCTTTCAGCCCACATGGCGGAATAAATTAGCAACTCCAAGTCATTAAGTTCTCGACCTAATTTCATTGATATTGAATCTAAAAGGTTTCTATAACCTTCTAGTCCTTCAGTATTATTTAATGTATTCGCCTTGTTTTTCATGTGATTATAATTTATATATTAACAGCACATGGAAGTCACCAGACCAACTCTAAGCTAGTCATGGTTCATTTCATCTGATTCCCAATTATTCTATATCAACAATTAAAACTTATACTTAAAAATATCAAAGCACCTACAGCCACATATCCGTCGATGTAATAACACAACAATTATCCATTGCCTGATGATTAACTAAATTTATAAAAAAATAATGAACACTGACATCAATTAGAGACATTGTTTCTAAATTTAGGGCTGAAAAAATCGAGTTCTAAACTTAATATTTATAGAACCAGAGCGATTCACAAAAACACAACAAAACTCAGAGGATGAACAAAATAGCCTTAATCACAGGAGCTTCAGCGGGAATAGGTGAAGCTTGTGCTTTAAAATTAGCCGAAAATGGATTTGACTTAATTATTGCAGGCAGACGAAAAAAAAATCTGGAAAATCTTGCTAATAAAATTCAAGATACTCACAACAAAGAAGTATTAAGTCTTGGTCTTGATGTAAGAAACTTCGAAGAAGTAGAAAAAACAATAAATTCCTTACCCGAAAAATGGAAGAATATTGATGTTTTAGTCAACAATGCTGGCTTGGCAGTTGGTGTTTCTCCTATTGAGCAAGGTATTATAGACGATTGGGATCGTATGATCGATACCAATGTAAAAGGTCTTCTTTATGTGACACGTTGTGTAAGCCCCCTAATGGCAAGCCGCAAGAAAGGATTAATTGTAAATATTTCCTCGATTGCAGGAAAAGAAGCTTATCCGGGTGGCAATGTTTATTGTGGAACTAAACATGCCGTAGAGGCGATTACAAAGGGGATGAGAATTGATCTATTACCTCACAATATTAGAGTTAGTTCAATAGCTCCAGGCATGGTTGAAACTGAATTTTCTCTAGTTCGTTTTAAAGGTGATGAAAATAAAGCGGAACAAGTCTATGAGGGATTTGAACCTCTAAAAGCTGATGATATTGCCGAAAGTTTACTTTTTATTGCAACGCGTCCTGAACATGTTTCTATCAACGACATTCTTATTATGCCTTCAGCTCAAGCATCAGCAAGAGATGTAAGTCGAAAATAAAAAAGACTGTCCATATTTTTTAAGTATCTTTCGTAATCAATAAAATTGCATTATGAACAAATTGAGTAATTGCAACATAAAGCGTAATAAGAAGCTTCTCGTTTCTGATATAATCAAATTTTATGAAACAAGAGGCTATACATTGATTGACGCAAATGCATACGGAATGACATTGAAAAAGGGATCATGGTGGGGAAACTTGACCTCAACTAATCCTTTAAAATGGAGAACCATAGTTAGACTTGATGTAATCAAAGTTGAAAAAATGGATTACGATCTTTTTGCCCAATATAAGTTTAGTTCCATGGGGCAGTTTTTATCTGCAAAAACAAAACTATTCTTCTCAAAAGAAGCTGAAGCATTCAACGAAGCCATGCTTAATTTTAAAGTTGACATTGAGGAGATAGAACAAATTGGGAAAGAAGCTAGTCTTGAAAATTCGAAAAATATGTTTTCTGCATTTTTAATGGGGGTTCTTATTGCCTTTCTTCTAATTTTTGCGCTTAAAATATACTTACCGCATGATTTACCAATTGTGGCCAATTCAGTAATTACTCTATTGAGTATTATTTTCTGTAATTACATACTTAATCGACCAGATAATACCAACAACAAACAAGACTAGAGTATATATATGACCGTATATTAAGAAACACTCACTTTTTTAGTGGGTGTTTTTTATTGCACCTGTTTGTAGAAGTATTAAAAGAGGAAAACAAAAGCCCACCTACCTTAATATAGATGCAAATATAGAATAATTTCAAACGTTTGCGCTATGTTTAAGAACTTATTTTCAAGACCTAACAAACTCCAAACTTATGACTAGTTTTGACTGTTGATTTTAAATCAAAGTACTGATAAAATCGCGACTAATAATTTGAAGTTTGATGTTTAAAATGGCTGATCACTCATGTGTTCAGCCATTTTTGAATTTAGAAGTGGAACTAGAATTTAGCAATAAACCCAAAGTGTATTTTCGCCGATTTTAAATCAGTTGATTGTTCATCTTGCTTTCCCAACGCATAATTTAAGGTGAATAAGCCCGATCCAGTAGAAAAATTAAAACCGAATCCATAACCCATTGGATGATCTGATATTTTCTTGTTTTGAATTTCTTGCTCATACCAAGCCATATCATAGAATAGGTAAATGCTTGTATTTCGATTTGGAACAAATCTGAACTCCTGTCTGGTAAGAGCATATTTTGAGGCTCTGAAAGAGTCCTCGCTGAACCCCCTAATACTTTTCATACCTCCCAAACGATATAAGTCATTTTCAAAATAATTAACTCGCTCCATCCAGGCAGCAATTACTTGCCAGTGGTAAACAAATTTTAAACTTAATGGGATATAACTTCTAATATTCAAAGAACCTTCAAAGATCTTTGTTTTTAGATCTATATCCTGATATAGCTCCTCAGTAATATTGATATTTTTTTTAAGTTTGTTCTCTCCGCCTGCAACATCAAAAGCCCAATACCACCCCTTTATAGGATTAAACTTCCTGTCTAGTTTTTCATATTCATATTTGAATCCCAATAAATTCGACTTTGAATCGGCAAATTCTGGCAACACCGTAAAGTCAACAAAATGTTTTGATGAGATCAAATTTGATGACTTTAACTGATAAAACAAGCGCAAAACACTGTTTCCTGTCTGCTGAAAATTTAATCCCAATCTTAGCTTTGTATTCACGTAAGCACTATCCTGCTTCAGAAGTTCAAAAGAAAAGTCTGTTCCTAACTTCGAATTAAAAATATAAGGATACTGAAATTCAATTTTCAAATTCTGGCTATTTTCTTCTAATTTTCGCCAATTAAACCGAATGTGTTCCCCCCGATGAAAAGAGTTGACCAGATCCAAATTAACCTCACCGGTGAGTTCTAACCGATCTGTTTCTTTATTGTTTTGAAACCCAACAATTCCATCAAATCGATTAGCCGATTGCTTTTTAAGATAATTATGAACTTTGGCTGTTTCATCGAAAAATTCAAGTTCTGATGGTTTAATTTCTGATAAAAATTCAAGCTTAGCAATCATTTGAGAAATGGCTTCAAACTTTTCTTCACTAAACACTTCCCCGGGTTTAATATCCAAATGATTTTCAAGATATTTTGGATGTATTATTGCATCCCCCTTTGTCAACATACTATCCCAAACAATCTGCTTATTTGGATTGATAAGACAAGTTGCTCGTATTTCACCATTAATTATTTTTAAATCAGTAAGGCTTAAAGTTGTAAAAGGATATCCATGATTAGAGTAATAGTCCAATATTGCAGACTGTTTCTCTATACCATCTGAGACACTATATCCTTTATCAAATTTTGAATAAGACTTTAAATATCCCCAGCCCTTAGTTTTACTAGGAACTAAATTCAAATTCTTCCAGACATAAGGTTTTCCAATGTGGAAAACAGCAAAAAGCGTGTCAGTTATTACATACGTACTATCTATATTCGATTCAATGTAACCTTTCTCAATAAAATAAGATTTCAGCTGCTCCAGTTTAAAATTCAGATTTTTTGCATCTTCAAAATAATATCGTTCAATTTGCTTTGCTTCCTTCTTAAAAATCGGGAGATCACTCCCCTTCAATTTTAAGTAATGAGTACGATTTTGAGAAAACAAAGGTGGAGATTTCATCAATAATAAAATCAACAATAAACTGATATTGAGCTGAAAAAAGGCGTTTGAACTGTTAGATTTCATATAGAGATTAGACAAAGAAGAAGAAGTTATACTTCCAGTTGATTAAATTAGATTCAAAAATGTGTGATAATTTCTGTAGTTACAAGATTATCATTATCTTTTACAAATTATTAAACAAAATTGTTTTGTTTTTCTTTAATAATTGAGCTGTCTAAACTATAAATATTAAATTTGAAACTTGATTTGAAATAAATAACACTATGAAAAAACTACTTTATGCACTATGCCTACTTCTTTTTGTAGGAACAGTTTTAAGTTCTTGTGCTACTGATAAAAAATGTCCTGCATATTCTAAAGTTGAAACGCAGAAAACATCAAAATCGGTATAAAGAATAAAAAATCTCATTGGAATGAGATTTTTTTTTGTCTTTTTTTAACACAATTGCAATCGTTAGAAATTTTCACAACAAGCTGAATAACAAAACGAAACCTCACAGTATTGATTAAGATCTATATGTATTTTTTTCACTTTTCCCTCTCTTTTTCTTAATTATTTCTCTACTTTTGCAAGCAAGAAACAAAGGGTTTATTAAATTAAAACTTTATACACAATGTCAAAGATTAAAATAGGTATTAACGGTTTTGGCCGTATCGGTAGATTTGTATTTCGTCAGGCGATTGCAAACGGAAATTTCGAAGTTGTTGCAATTAACGACCTTTTAGACGTAGATTACATGGCTTACATGTTGAAATATGATTCTACTCACGGTAAATTCAACGGTACTGTTGAAGTTGTTGATGGTCAAATGATCGTTAACGGTAATACTGTACGTGTTACAGCTGAAAGAAATCCAGCTGATATCAACTGGGGTGCAGTTTCTGCTGAATACGTTGTTGAGTCTACAGGTTTCTTCTTAACTAAAGAATCTGCTCAAGGTCATATCGATGGTGGTGCTAAAAAAGTAGTAATGTCAGCTCCTTCTAAAGATGATACTCCAATGTTCGTTATGGGTGTGAACAACACTGAATATACTAACGATCTTACTTTCGTTTCTAACGCTTCTTGTACAACTAACTGTTTAGCTCCTGTTGCTAAAGTATTGAACGATAACTTCGGTATTATTGAAGGTTTAATGACAACTGTACATGCTACAACAGCAACTCAAAAAACTGTTGACGGACCTTCTGCTAAGGACTGGAGAGGTGGACGTGGTGCTGGTCAAAACATCATTCCTTCTTCTACTGGTGCTGCTAAAGCTGTAGGTAAAGTAATTCCTGCTTTAGATGGTAAATTAACTGGTATGTCTTTCCGTGTTCCTACACCTGACGTATCTGTAGTTGACTTAACTGTTCGTTTAGAGAAAGAAACTTCTTACGAAGCGATTTGTGCAGCAATGAAGAAAGCTTCTGAGAACGAATTGAAAGGTATCCTAGGATATACTGAAGATGCTGTTGTATCTAACGACTTTATCGGTGATGCTCGTACTTCTATCTTCGATGCGACTGCTGGTATTCAATTGTCTCCAAACTTCGTAAAAGTTGTTTCATGGTATGATAATGAAATGGGATACTCAACTAAAGTATGTGAGTTAATCCAATATATGGATTCAGTAAAGTAATATACTGAAAATAATATTTCAAAAAGGCTATCCTTCGGGATGGCCTTTTTTTTTGGAGGGGCTGCTCTGTCCTTAAATACAGTATGAAACAAAAAATTGATGTTACCCAACTTCAATAATATTCTCCATTAAGTTGCCCCCGCAGGTGGTTCAACCTGGAAACCGGAAAAAACAATTCAAATCCTCAGGTTGAAATTAAGAAATCCTTTCTTGGGAATCATATATAATCTTTTTCTACTATACATTTATAACTAGGAGTATAAAAAAGCTCATAAGATGAAACATCCTACAAGCTTATTAAATTTTAACAGAGATACTCTTCGTCTTGATCAGGCTTTTATATCAACACATCGTCGCCTTAACACTTCCTTACTTCACTTCTAACTCTGTAAGATTCTCCATTTTCTTATTCTCAAGAAACTCAGAAATACCACACAGGTGTTCTTTCACTTTCTTATTTCCAAATTCATATACTTTACTAACCAAGCCGTTTAAGAAGTCACGATCGTGAGATACCAATATTAATGTACCATCAAAAGCCATTAATGCTTCTTTTAAGATATCTTTGGTTTTCAAATCAAGGTGATTAGTTGGCTCATCGAGAATCAATAGGTTAACTGGTTCTAATAAAAGCTTAATCATTGCAAGTCGAGTACGCTCTCCTCCTGAAAGCACTTTAACTTTCTTTGTTGAGTTATCACCTCCAAACATAAAGGCACCCAACATATCTTTAATTTTTGTTCTAATATCACCAACAGCAACATCGTCGATAGTTTGAAAAACAGTCAAGTTTTCATCCAGTAATGAAGCTTGATTTTGAGCAAAATACCCAATCATAGTGTTATGTCCCAATGTAAGGTCTCCAGTGAAATCTATTTCATCCATTATGGCTTTCACCAAAGTCGATTTTCCTTCTCCATTTCGACCTACAAAAGCTACTTTCTCACCACGCTCAATGGTAAATTTAGCATCTGCAAAAACTAAGTTTTCACCATATGTTTTTCCCAAACCATCAGCAATAACAGGGTAATTACCTGAACGAGGTGAAGGTGGAAACTTCAAACGTAAAGCTGAAGTATCTTCCTCATCAATCTCAACAATCTCCATTTTTTCAAGCATCTTTTCTCGAGACGACACTTGATTGGTTTTTGAATAAGTCCCCTTAAAACGATCAATGAAAGCTTGATTGTCTGCTATTATTTTTTGTTGTTCTTCGTATGCTTTTTGCTGATGTAGACGTCTGTCTTTTCTTAATTCCAGATACTCTGAATATTTTGCTTTGTAATCGTAAATACGCCCCATAGTCACCTCAATGGTACGAGTCGTAATATTATCAACAAAAGCACGGTCGTGAGAAATTACAATTACTGCCTTTCCAGAATTCATCAAGAAATTTTCCAACCACTGAATAGATTCAATATCCAAGTGGTTTGTAGGCTCATCCAGAAGAATAAGATCTGGTTGGCGTAGAAGAATTTTTGCCAACTCAATACGCATTCTCCATCCACCACTAAACTCAGAGGTCGGTCGAGTGAAATCCTCGCGCTTAAATCCAAGTCCTAAAAGTGTTTTCTCAACTTCAGCATCATAATTAATTTCTTCAATAGAGTAAAAAACTTCACTTAAAGCTGAAACACGCTCAATTAACTGATAATATTCTTCAGATTCATAATCTGTTCGTGAAGCCATCTGTAAATTCAGATCTTCAATTTCTTTTTCCATCTCGAAAATCTTGGAAAAAGCTTGAGAGGCTTCTTCAAATACAGTTCGTGTATTATCGGTCATCAAATGCTGAGGTAAGTAGGCTATAACAGCATCTTTAGGAGCACCTATCCGTCCACGTGTTGGTTTATCCGCACCTGCTATAATCTTCAACAAGGTCGATTTACCAGCACCATTTTTCCCCATAAGGGCAATTCTGTCCTTCTCATTAATAACAAAGGAAATATCTTTAAATAAGGTAGTGCCACCAAACTCTACCGCCAAACCATCAACTGAAATCATTCTTCAAATTTTTCGACTCGAAACAAATATCTTAAATACATTGCCAAGTCATATTTATTTTCAAGCTGCAAAGATATAAGAGATCGTCAATATCCTTTACCCTAAATAAGATTTTTCCATAGAAGATTGAACAAGAGCGATAAGACACATTTAAACCAAACTCTAAACCATATTTCTATCTATTCTAGTTTTGTAAAGCCAATTTTTCTTCTACTTTTGTTCTCATAATACTGGAGAGGTGACAGAGTGGTCGATTGTGCGCGCCTGGAAAGCTCGTGTACCGCAAGGTACCGGGGGTTCGAATCCCTTCCTCTCCGCCAGTAAAAACAAGCAAAGCAGCATTTTTCAATGCTGCTTTTTTTGACTCATTTACTCTAAGGTGTAACATAGGTATAACAAAATCTACCCTTTTTCACCTAACAAAACAAAAGCTGCCACGCATAGCGAAGCAGCTTAAAGAAGATAGAATTTAGAGAAATTCTAAGATAAAACAATTGCTGAGTAAAGATCCGGAGAGAATATATCTCCATCTGCAGTTCCAAAAAATGCATACACATGAGCATCACCAGCTGGAACTGGCAAGGTAATTTCGGCCGTCTGATCAGAACGAACAGAAGCTGTGTTTAAGATGTGAACTTTGTCCGCAATCATCACCATAGATACTACTTAACTCATCCTTGAAGCTCATAAAAAAGCGATAAAACTCTTGAAGCTCATCCTTCCAAGACGTATCGATGATTAGACCTTTCTTAAACTTATCGGTAAATTTAAATCGACAGCGTTTAATTAGTTTGATGGCTTTAAGTATTGTATTCTTCTGATAATTGAAATAATTAATCAAATCCAAAATGTCAGAATTCTTGATCGTCACATATGTGAAATCAGAATCCTGCCTTGATTCATCCTGGGAAAGTGATTTTATGAAATTCGGATTCTCACCGATCTTTTCTTCTAAGGCAACAAATATCTGAAGTACATACTCTAAATAATCTTCTCGCTCGTCTACCAATTTTAAATTAGATAAATTCAATCTCAAAGCATTAGAGAAGGCATCATACAAATTGTCTTAGCTCTTTTTGAATTCGCATAATCATTAAAGAATAGTTTAGATAAACCATTCTTATTCTGAAAGGTGATATTGGTCTTAGACAATTCATTCTCCAAGGCCATTAAGCTTGAATTTTTGATCATATCTATCTTTGTTAGTCATTGAATTTAACAAAGATTTATAATTTATCAAAAAATACATATCCGTCAATCAGAGTGTTACCAATCTATTGACTGCATCTAAGACTTCGTTTTCGAAGCTATCCAAATAAATTTGTGTTGTATTTTCGGTTGTGTGTTCCAAACCTTCGGAGATAAAGCAGTAGGAACGCCGGAACATTTGGCAATAGGTATATTCATCAAGTCTCCATTACTGTTCGCAGTGTTTTATATGCGTGACTTTTTTGTGTTTTTAATGTATTAATGGTTATCCCCATTACTTCAGCTATTTCACTATTCTTGAGTCCAAATAAGCCATAATTCAGAATTTGTTTCCGTTTGGGTGTCAAATGTTCCATCGCCTGGTATAACTTCTGAAACTTGTCTTCGACATCAGGCTGGATGAGAATTAATTGTTCATCATCAGTAATACAAGTTTTGTCGTATTGGTATTTTTCCTCAAATTTTTGGTTTCGTCTATTATTGATACACTTATTTCTCACTGAACGGAACAAATATTCCCTTAATGAATTATAGATCTCAATCTCATTTCGTATCTCCCAAAGCCTTAAAAATACTTCTTGTACAATATCCTCACTTAAATTAAAATCATTTAAAAATGAATTTGCATAATTCACTAAGGGCTTAGAATACAATTCAAACATGATATCAAAATTATATTTAGAGATATTCCCCCCTTCTACGTCACTCATAACTTAAAATTAATATCGAATAATCAATACTATATCTCATCCCTTTCAATCGTATGAAAAATTTAAAGACCGAACAGCTACATACCTAGCCATCCGGTCTTTCACACAACTAACTCAATTTATCAACTAAATAATAACTCTAGCTAAATCATTCTGAAAAGATGGCTCTATGACTTTTCATTTTCCATTAATAATATTCTGGTGTTTTTTACAACTTAATAACGCACTACATTAAAACAACGTTTTATCATTTGTTCATTTCCAGCTTTATCATTTACCAGAAGTAAGAAATAATAATCGCCAGGTATTGCATCTTCTTCTACACCAATATTAAAACTTAAGTGTACATTTTTCTCACCCTCGATATTAGGTATCTGTTTACCTTGTTTATCAAGCTGAGAATTCGTTAAATGGTTACAGGTAAAACTCTCTACAAATCGAAGAGATTTTGTTCCACCTTTGGTTATATTCACTTTATAACTTTCTAAAGCTGTATTATCCGACAAAACAGCCCACACCTTTATTGAGTTTCCTCGAACAATTTCTGTTGCCTCAACTGGGCTTAACAGCTCAATCTTTGGTTTAATATCATCTTCTTTACTAGTCCAAGAAGAAAGTGTAGCAAACAACAAAAGCATACATTTCAAATAAAAAATCATATCAGGTCGTCATTTATTAAGAGTTAATTTAATTGGGGACATCCCTCCCTTCGGCTTGAATATAAACTAATTATCACCTATTCCTCATCCCTTATAAAACCAGATGGTAGGTCGGCTGTCTAATTATATTTGCAGATATGATTAGTAATTATTTTAAGGTATAAAGCCGACCTAGCATTAGATTTTATTAATCGTTCTTTTCAAAAATGTATTATTCTTATATTATTAAATCCTCACTATTAAGTAAAAAAAGGGAAGGGTATTTCTAAGGATCACCTCCCCTTTTTAACCAAACCTACCGACTAACTAAAATTTTTATAAATGCATCTGTTTCCAGATTCACAGAGTCCTTCAACATCTAATTTTATCTTTCCAAAAGAATTATCATGAAAATAATCGACAACACTTCCTGTGTTATCATTCTCAGAATAGTTCTTTGGGTTAAATAATCCATTGAAATTCTCTTTACTCAATTCAACATTTACGATTCAAGCAACACATATAAATATTATATCTAAGGCACATATAAGGGAAAACCTTATTCATTAAAAAGGTATAATAGAGGAGCCTTTCGGCTCCTCTTACTAAAAAACTAAATCTATTATTTCTTACGGAGAATCGTCTGATAAACACCGAAGTATCCAGCTTCCACCATTGGAGCCCATACACCAGTTGTAATATTTCCATCTTCACTGATTTCACAAGAAATTGGAAGAGCCCAATCCCATGCTTCAGTGGTTTGATTATAAGCAACTGCTTTACATACGCCATAAGTTTCATGAGTGAACATAGCCTGTCCTGGAAGAATAGATATACTCATGGTTTTAAGGTCAACCGATGCTTTAATAGCCACATGCTGATCTTCAGGAACATCTATATTAATACCCCATAGATTCATGATTAAAACCTGAGTTTCATCTTCAGGATCAGGCAAAATCGTTACAGAGTTCCCTGAATTTGGATCTAAAGGAGCACCTTCAGTAAGCAAATCATAATCATCTTCAGTATAAAATCCAAAAAGCTGTGCCAATGGATGAGACTCATCCACTTCGATATCATTATTAAGAATAGTGATTAAAATTTCTGACTTCGCACCATCAACAAAACCTAATGGTAAGTCTAAAGAATTAGACGTCAATTTAATTTTAATCTGTCTGTTCGCATCAACAATATCATTACCGATTGTTTTAATTCGAATCGCATTTTTATATGCACCTTTACCAAAGGTCAAGGTTTTTGTAGGATTAAGCAATTCAAAATCTACACCTTCGATTGCAGGATTTTCAATTCCTTCACTTATAAAATCAAAATCGACAGTAGTTGCCACAGGCGAAGTACTATGATAGGCAACTTCAAAATTTTGTTGAAGCTTATCATCTTCATCAATCCCGTACGATTCTTCTACGAAGGAGATACAAGCATTTTTGTCCTGAAATAGATTCTCATCTTCCTCAGCGTTACATGCTCCAAACCCAATGGTTAAAAGCACTAAAAACAGCCAATATATATTTCTCATTTTTTTAATATTTAAAATTAGTATCCTGGGTTTTGCACCATATTGTCATTTGCAAAGATTTCTCCAATTGGAATTGGGAAAACAAATCTGAAATTACCAGCTTCAAGTGTTGAATTAGAAGCCAATACTGCATCCTCTTCAATACGTACTATTGGTTTTTCAAATCTTTTTAAATCGAAAAATCTGTGTCCTTCATAAGCCAACTCTTTTCTGCGCTCAAGTAGAACTTCCTCTAATGCCTGAGTTTGCGAAGTAAAGCTAACAGGAGTGTAATCTGAAATACGGTTTGATCTAAGCGTATTAATATCTACTGCTGCATTTGCTAAATCAGTTGTTTCATTTCTTCTAGCATAAGCCTCTGCACGAATCAAATACAACTCAGAAATACGTAGTAATTTCACATCTACCAAGTTTAAAGTCCCATCAACTTTTCCTCTATGTTTTGCAACAACATCTTTACCTTCAACTTGTCCAAAGTAAACTACTTGTCGAACATCTTCTACTGAATACTTCGACATCAAGTCGATTCCAGGATGAAAGAAAATATCCTCATTACTTCCACGAGTGTATATATCACCTAACAAACCTTCGGATGAAGTTGCGCGTACTCTACGGAACAATACTTCTACATCTTCTGTTGACTCATCCGTCCATAAAGAAGAAATTTCACTTGCTGTTGCAATTTTCACATTTGAATTATCGATAACCTCTGTAGCATGGCTAATTGCATTTCCCCAATCGTTCTGATACAAAGCAACTCTTGCCAACAAAGCAGTTACAGCATCGCGTGTTGCACGTGTACGATCGGTGAAATTTACAGGAAGCAAAGCTTTTGCTTCATTTAAATCATTAATGATATTTGTATAAACAACAGAGGCTTTTTCTCTTGCTGGTTCTACTGCAACATCTGACTTAAACGAGTAAGGAATTGCCAAAGCATCAGGAGAGTAATTTGCTGAGAACATTCTTACCAATTCGAAATGACAGTAGGCACGAATGAATTTAGCTTCTCCGGTAATTTTATTAACGAAATCAACACTATTAGCAACTTCAGCAAATTTTTCAGTAGCGGCCAATATACGATTGGCACGGTCGATTGTATGAGTCATATCTACCCATACATTTCCTGTACTACCTTCACTTGCCGTAAATGTCCAGTTGTGCATTTGTACACCCTGACCTGTGTTTTCATCAGATAACCTCAAATCATCACTAGCTCGTGAAGAGGTCACAATAGCTCCTGAACCTCCCAAAGATGCATATACACCTAATATACCTTGCTCAAGATCCCCTACTGTTTCAAAAGCCTTTCCTTCATCGATTGAATCGGTTGGTTTAAGATCCAGCAAATCCTCACAGGAACTGGTTAAAACCATTGCTGCCAATAACAGGCTATAAAATATTTTATTCATAATATCTATAATTAATCTTGTACTATATTAAAATGCAACATCAACCCCAACAGTGAAGAATCGAGAAGAAGGATATTCATATTTAGCAATATTGTCGTTATCCTCAGGATCAAAACCTGTATAGTTGGTCCATGTGTATAAATTTTGACCTTGCGCATAAATTCTTACATTGTCAATAACATTTTGCTTCTGTAACAATGCTTTTGGAAGTGTATAAGCAATCATCAAATTTCTAAATCTCAGGAATGAAGCATCTTCTATATCTTTTGAAGAAAACTCTCTCTCAGTTCCTAATCTTTGAATCTCGGTAATATCACCTGGTTTTTGCCAGATTTTCAACATGTTTGTTGACAAGTTAAACTGAGCAAAGTTTGGATTCTCCTGGAAGAAACTTTGATTGTTGAAACGCTTGTATCCATGTGCAAAAGAGAAAGCTGCACTCAGCTCAAATCCTTTGTATGATAGTTTGGTATTGAAACCACCAATCAATGGAGGTTCACTGGTTCCAAAATCTGCTACAGCATCGCCACTGCGATATGTATCTGTTAGCTGACCATCTTTAGTGAAATACAATGGATTACCTGTTGCCGGATCAACACCTCCCCATCTAACTATGTAGTGAGAGTTAAGAGGTAAGCCTACTTTTACGATAGAGGTTCCCTGCTCAAACTCATCAACCTGCCCTAAAGACAAGATTTCGTTTTCGTTGTAAGAAATGTTTGCACCAATGCTCCATGTTAAATTCTGATTACGAACGATATCTGCATTGATTAAAAATTCCACCCCGCGGTTTCTCATTTTACCTGCATTTACTCTCTTCGAATCTCCCGGAACACCAGCCCATGAAGATAAAGACTGAATGATAAACAGGTCTGATGTAATATCGTTATAGAATTCCAATGCTCCTGAAATTCGGTTATTAAACAAGTTGTAGTCTAAACCGATATTGAACTTCTGACCAATTTCCCATTTAATATCCGGATCACCAGCATGTGACAATCCCATAGCAGGTTGTCCATTGTATGAACCCGTACCATAAAGTGTTTGTGACTCGTAGTTCCCAATACCTTCCTGGTTACCAGTTGTACCATAACTCGCTCTCAATTTTAAATTATCGATCCAAGCTACATTTTGCATAAATGCTTCTTCAGATATATTCCAGGTAAGTCCAACAGAATATAAAACAGCATATCTGTTGTTTTCACCAAAGGCAGATGAACCATCACGACGCAAACTTCCATAAAAAGAATATTTTGAATCGTAGGTATAGTTCAGAATAGAGAAAATAGAAAACAAGTTTCTGGCTGATTTATAACCACTCACATCTGGAATAAAATCATTATCAGGAGTTCCCGGAGTAATGGCTGCAGGTGTTTGTGGTAATTTACCATTCAAACCATATCCTGTAAAACCAAAACCGTCAAACTGTCTTTTTACCAACTCAGAACCAACTAATGCACCAATCACATGTTTTTCACCAATCTCGGTTTTGTAATCTGCTGTATTAGTAAAGTTCATTTCACTTCTTCTTGCAAATTGTTCGTCAAATAAACCTTTTTCACCATACACTTGCTTACCAGCATAAGAATCTGGGTCAATCCAACGCTCATAAGTTGTCATGCGATAGTCCATACCAACTTGTGATTTTAGGGTTAGTCCCTTGATTAGATCATATTCTAAAGATATGGCACCCACACCTTTAGTTTCAGCCTTTTCGTTAGAAGAGTTTAATAAGCGATCTAATGCATTTGAACCTGTTCGTCCTCCACCTGTAATGATGTTTCCTTTTTCATCATAAGGTGATTCATACGGATTGGCTAAATAGGCAGCAGCAAATGGGTTAGCTAATGCAATACCACCTTCTGATTCAATCATACTAGAAGTGGTATATCCCATCGAAGTAGAAAGACCAAAACGCAACTTGTCGTTAATCTTATGATCCAGATTCATACGTCCTGCTGTTCTTTCCAAATCGGAACGGATAGCCTGTCCCTCCTGCTCGAAACGTTGTAATGCAAAGTAAAATTTAGTTTTCTCACTACCTCCAGACATATTAATCTCATGGCTTTGAGTTTGACCAGTGCGAGTAAACACATCTCTCCAATCGGTATTGGTGTTTCTCAAACGACCCAATTCTTCAACATTTGCAGCTAATTGATCGTCTGATAAACCTGCATTATCAGGATTCGAAGGTGACAATCTCCATCCTTCACCTCTTTTTGCCATTTCTTCGAAGGCTAATTTTTCGGTTGAGTTCATCATATCGAACTTATCCTGTGTTCTGCTGGTCCAACCATTTTGAAAACGGTAATTAAATTTTGTTTCGCCAGCTTTACCACGTTTGGTCGTAATTAAGATAACACCGTTTGATGCACGAGAACCATAAATCGAAGATGCCGATGCATCTTTCAACACAGAAATTGACTCAAAATCATTCACATTCAACGAAGCAAATACAGAACCTTCAATCGGCACACCATCCATTACGTACAATGGATCGTTATTTCCGGTAATGGATGCATTACCACGAATAAGAACTTTGGTATTTCCTGAACCGGGCTGACCAGAACCAGCTGCAATGTAAACACCTGTTGTTTTCCCTTGCAAAGCCTGATCGAATGTTGCTACCGGCACCTGTTCCAATTCTTCCGATTGTACTGAAGTAATAGCTCCCTTCAGTCCAACTTTCCCTTTTGATCCATATGCTGTAACAACAACCTCATCCATACCAATGGATTCAGACTCCATAACAATATTTATTACAGATTTGTTACCTACCGCTATCTCCTGACTTTTCATCCCCACAAAGGAGAAAACCAGTAATTCATCACTATTGGCTTTAATGGCAAAATCACCATCAATGGTTGTTACCGTTCCAATTGTTGTACCTTTAATAGTTACTGACACACCTGGTATCCCAAGTCCATCATCACTACTGGTAACTTTGCCGGTAATTTGCTTGGTTTGTGCTACCACCATCTGTACTCCCAGTAAAAAAAGGAATACGGACAGCCCAATCATTTTTTTCATAGATTTTTCTATTTAGTTAATAAATTAACATTTACACACCTATCAGTCTGCTCATCTTAAATAAAGGAAGAGCTTTCCTGAAGGCATTATTTTAAATTAGATTCAAGCCGATGATATGATTCAGATTTTCGGAGAAATAACTTTGGGGACAGTCTATACACACTCATGTAAAACCAGCTTCAACTCCTTTTTTAAACCTCTAATAATCGATATCAGACCTTGATTTTTCCAAGAGTGCAAGAATGAACTTTATAAGGAGTAATCTTAATAAAAGGCCATAGCATAAATCCTACCAGATGGTCTTTATGCCCTATCTTTTTTACTACTCATGCCTCACAACAGCATGACAACACCACTACAATAATCACTATACAACTGATTATCAATAACCACACAAAACCAAAATTGAAAACAGGTGAACAGATGTTTGTTGAGAATAAAGAAAAGAAACATCACAAGATGATACGCTCATTTTACAATCTCGTTGATAAAACTTGTGATAAACTATTAGGAAATCGTAAAGCAACAATCAAATAAAAAAAATGGATGTGAGAGCTGCTTAAGCTTTTCTCACATCCATACATTCGCTCTTACAAAAAAAAAGAAATTCAGAATATTTTGAACCGACTAACTAACACTCAAGTTCTGATATTTCTCTCCTAATAATCATCAAATTATAAAACAGACCTATTAAATTTACGTTAATTAACCACTATTATCATAAAAGTCTATTTTCACTGTCCTATTTTAATGAAGACAAAGCTTAAGTGATCTGTTTACATTTAATGTTTTAGTAAGAGTTACTTTCTTGAATTTACCGACTATGAAATTAAGAATCACACTTGTCATTCTTACTTATACAAGATTAGTTGGTTTTCATTAAGCACCCAAAAATAAAGCCTTAACAAAATTCCTATTTTATAAGAATACACACCTACAATTCTACTCTTCGTTTCATTTCAACCATAACATCGCCACAACTCAAAGCTACTACATATTGAGTTACAACTACTTAACCCTACCCTTAAATCTAACTTACATTCTTCTTAAAAAATAATTACTTCGTCATTAAAAGACGAGCCGTAAAGCCCAAAAAAGGGAACCGTACAAACAGCTCCCTCTATTTCAAATTATTTATTGACAATACTTTTCAAGGCGCAGGACGGCGTTGAGAATTCTTTTTATTCAGCGTTGCTTCCAAAACTGGCTCAGCAATTTTAATCTCAGCGAGTTTAGCATAAGCAGCTGCAGCCTCAAGAGGACTTATTTTGGACATATATCGAAGTTCATACCACAGATCAAAACCATATTTCTTATGCTTTAGCTCATTTTTAGCAGAATAAGGAAATACTCTTTTCATTTCCACTGTCGAGACTTGTTTATTCACCTCATCAATAGTTTGAATACCTGTTATAAGAATCCCATCGACATGTTTAGTTTGTAAACTTTCTAATGCCGTTGACAATTCTGCCTTAAATTTTATCCTAATATGGCCCACTTTCACACCGTCACGATATTCTTGTGCGAATAATGATCCTACAATGACCACAAGTGTAACCAGAGTCATTCCTATACGTTTTAATCTAAAAACTTGTTGCATACAACCAAATTTTAATAGTCAACTTATTTTTTTTCAGATAAATATCAAAGATCCTGCCAAAGCCTAAGACTTATAATAAGGTAAGTAAAAGTTTAAAGTTCACCCAATCGATACAGACAGAATAAATAAAATATTCACAAAAGTCCTTTTTCCCGATAAGCCATACAAATGTGATGTTTATCTATCAAATCCATTAACTCTAAATCAGACATCATTTTCCAGGCAAGGACTCTTTTATGAATTGAATTATTCAATCTGAAATCCTTAAATGCGCAATTGCTGATTTCTGTATTAAAAGGACAAATAAAAACTAAGCCAATATGTTTTTCAAAGCTCATTATAATATTATTAATCTCTTAATGACGATGTAAACTTTACAAAACAGTTGTGCCGGTCTCTAAAATATTTTACAAAATAATAAAGGGATCCAACCAATGGCAGATCCCTTTCCTTATCCATTAAAACCTGACAGGTATCGATCTATGGACGGACAATTTCGAATTGTACCATCTCTTCAACCATGTTTCCAGACTGATCTTCAAGCGAAATTAAAAAGTTATAATTTCCCACACGCGCAAAAGCGTCTACAGCAATATCAAAATTCAAGTCAAAAGATTTTTCTCCTTTTACAACAGGCAATTTATTACCATAAGCATCCAGTTCTGAACGTGAATTAAAATAAAATTCTTCTACATTCTTTACTGATTTAGAGCCTCTGTATGTAATTGTCACAACATATTCTTCCAACATAAGATTGTCAGAAAGTACGGCATTTACATTTAGAATGCCACCAGGAGTAATCTCTACCGTGCCTGTTGGACTATTCAAACTTATACTTGGCTTGGTGTCATCCACTTTTTTATCATCTCCTCCTCCACAGCTCAGTAGACCAGTTGCGAAGAATAAGATCATAGCATATTTTAAAATTTTCATATCATTATTTTTATCTAAAGTTTTGGAGATAATTTAACATCCCCCTTGATCCCCGTTGACTTCGTCGATTGCTTTGCAATTGAAAGGGGGAATCTAAAAAGTGGAAGAAAGCCCAAGGGCTCCCCTCCCTTTTACAACTAACGACTAACACATTATATTTTAACCACACGCTTCACAATATCTCCTTTAGCGCTTGTAATCTTCACCAAATAGATACCTGAAGGCATATTGCTAATATTTAATCTCTCAATATGTTCACCGCTCATTTTGTTGACTGAGGTTTGGTACTGAGTAAGTCCAGCAACATCTATAATAGAAATATTCACTTCGCCTTCGATATCACTGCCCAAAACAATGTTCAATGGTCCACTGGTTGGAACTGGATACACCTTCGTTTCTGAACTACCTTCAACATCTTCGATACCAGTAATGGTTCCAATATTCAGAGTGAAAGTAGTTTCAGCTGTTAAACCTTCTGAATCGCGTGCTGTCAAAGTTACTTCAGCCATACCATCCATCATAGGCTCAATCATGATCCCATTCTCCCATGTGTAAATATTGGCGATAGATATATCACTACTATTAAATTCCCATGTCAACACTTCACCATCAGGATCGCTGAAATACTGAGTAAGATCAATATGATCCATTGTCTCATCCTGATAGTAATCCATAGCATTCACCTCATTGATTAGTTCAGGTGCACGGTTAACATTCATTACTTCAACGGGAATATCCAACTTAGTAGCATTACCATGAACATCCTCTCCTTTCAGAGTAAAGGTATTCAAACCGTCAGCCTCAAAGTCAGGAGCATATACCAAGGTAATGGTATCGTTTTGGACGCTCATCTGAATGAAATCATACTCCTCAGCCAGAGCGTAAGAGCAAGCATCACCTTCCACATCATTTGCAATAACAACAAAGTTCAAAGTCTCATTTTCATTCACCACTAATTCTTCTGACTCTAAAGCAAAATCAGGTCCTTGGTTCAGACGTAAATGCAAATCAACAGCTCCGTCAGTATTATGAGGATCATTGGAAATAATGGTCAATTCACCAAAATTATCCACATCCTGAGCATCCGAAGCAATAAATTTCAAATTCACTTCTCCTATTTCACCTGCAGGTACAGAACCTTCTGTTCCACTGTCGAGAACAACCCATGATTTTGATTTGTGTTCCTTCTCCATAGCTTTCACCATCCAGCCCTCACCATAATAACCAGCAGCCTGAATGTCACCCCATTCAGCACCGTCAGAATACATAAAACGGCCTGGAACATCTTCTACTCCATCAGCAATTGCCTGTGGCAATGCAACTCCCAATGCATATTCGAATACGACATAGAAAGTTTCTCCCGGGTAGAATATCTGATTTTCAGAAAGTTCAAAAGTGAAATATTCACCATTTTGTACCGGAGTCTCAACATTTACATCAAAACTCTCCCTGGTCAACACTTTAGCATCTGCAACTCCAGTTCCTCCTGCACGAATTTCAACAGTGATTCTTGAATCTACAACATCAACATAGTTGTACCAGGTTTTCACATGAGTCAGGTTAAAACCAATCTCAGGAGCCTGGAAAGCGGTACTGGAAATAAAGGCCATTGACTCTCCAAATCCTACTGCATTTGCAGGAACAGCTAATGTATCATACTCTAAAATTGCATTATAAGTATCATCAGCAAAAGGCTGAGCATTTTTTCCTTTGATGTCTGCATCAATAGTTCCCAAAGAAACAAGTGGAGTTGAAACAAAAGTCTCAATCGATGCTGTTTCTGCATTTTCTACTTCACCTTCTCTTTTAAAATTGATTCCAAGCTGGTAATCCAATGCTGATTGCCCATTGGTATTGTCAATAGTAACTGTTCGAACCTCCTCATAATCTGGTGTATTAGCCATTACAGATACAGAATCCTGTTCCAAAACCATAACGGGTGGTAAACTTACCTGCGCATGCACTGGAAGAAGGTAGTCTCCCTCCGGTAAATTACCTGTAAAAACAAGCTTACCATTAATCTCAGCATTGTCACCGACTGGTAACAAACGAACCCTCATATTTACATGATCACCAGGTGCAATAGCAGGAAGGTTCCAAGGATTAATTTCCTGCCATTCTTTAAATCCAAAGATAGGATCAGAATATTCCAATTCCACTTTAGCTTCATTTGTTTCAGTAAAACCAATGTTTGAAAAACTCAGAATGTCTGTGCCGGTATTTTTCACCTTGAATTCCTGATTATAGGACATTGGTTCAGGCCCAAATTCACCATTAATTTGGTAAGCCATCACATTTCCATAATCTATCGAAATTAAAGTTTCAATTGTAGGCGCACCATTTACAGTAAGGGTAACCGGAACAATCACCTCACCATTTTGCGGAGTATTATTAAAAATTCTAAAGTTTCCGGTGTATTCACCTTTGTTCAGGTATTTGGCATCCAAAGCCACCTTCAAGTCTTTGCTTTGTCCTACTGGAATTATTTGCTTTTCAGCAGGTATAATGGAAACTGCAAGTCCATCCTTAAAAAACTCCTGTTTGTGCGCCAATTGAAGTCCATCGGTAGCATCCTCATTTTCAACACCAATAGTTCCCAGTTCGGTAAAGACCCAACCACCGGCTTTGTACTGAAATTTGATGTTTCCGTTCTTATACAGGATAGCTTCGAAACTATAATTGCCTCCCATGGTAAACAGGTCGACATACTCCGCCCACTGAACAACAATTCTGTCATCATAAATTTTATAAAAGACCCCAACTTGCGTGTCATATTCCGGATGTTGCCAGTCATAACCTTGCCATGTAAAATAGGGAGCTATAAAATTATTCAATTCATCATTTGTAGGAATAGGCATATCCCTTGCTACAGCATAATCATAGTCCGGCTCGCTCATAAAAACAGCGCCTTCCCAACTGATCCACAAGGTATCGACAGGCTGATTATAAAACTCCACCTCATAGGGAAGAGGTACTGCTTTCACCAACACATCGTTATCAAAATACCAGTCAATACTTATTCGATTACCAGTTTCACGAACATCTTCCCAATTATATGCAGGACCATCTTCATCATCACTGGTAAGGGCATAATAAGAGAAATTCTTAAGTGAAGCATCCTTTGCTTCTATATCTGCAAGGTGCAACCAATCGTTGTACGCAGGTACAATCTCCAGGTCAGCTTCGCCATTGTTTTGAACAGAGATAGTCCTTGTTACCATGTCTCCTGCCTCCAATGTCTCAGTAATTGGTGTTACATCTACATCAATGCCGGGAGCAGGAACAATTTCTGCGTGCAAATAAACATCAAAGCTCTGTCCTTCTGATGTATTAACAATCAAATGATCTTCGACAACTCCTTTATCAACTGTAGGTAAATCAATAAATACAAAATGAGAACTTTTGGCTTTTAAAAGAACCGGAGCATCAACATTCAGGTTAAACTTACTATTTTGCAAAGAAACAGAAGTAATTTCAACATCCTTACTTCCTTCATTTTGAATTAGCAGAGTTTCTCTACGCGCTCCACCCTGGAACACTTGTCCCATTGCTATTGTATCCTGACTAACACTTACATTGGACTCTCCACCACTTGTAACATTCACCTTGACAGTGAAGGCTGCAGGATTATGGAAAGGGTCATTACTCACAACAGACAATCGCTGGTATAGGTTACTTTCGTACATTCCCACGGTACTTAAAGTTAAATCGATGTTTTTCGACTCCCCAACTTTAACAATACCATAAGGTTCTGAAACGGTACGGATCATGTTTTGTCCCGGACTTTTCAATCGAAATACTGTTTCGTCTGAATTTAACTTTCCTTTTATTTTATCAGTATAATCTCTCGCTCCATTTACACGGAAGCCATCAGAATAAGCTCTGTCTCCCACTGCGATCAAAACATCCTGCAATGCCCAGAAATCAAACTTCTGCACATCTTTGTAACGGAATTCAATGTCTCCATTGTAGAACAGAACAATCTGAAAAGTAACCGTTTTGTTTTCATCCCAGGCATACTCCTGCAGAACATTCTGATATTGTACAATGAATTTTCCCGGTTTGCGGGAATAATAGATATGGCCTGTTTTATTAAGGTCGAACCAAACCCCAAAGGCAGAGATGAAGCCTTCCGGAGCACACCCATCATTCATCGCTGAAGGCCAACAATTTCCTAATGCACCTTCTTCAGATAAAGACAAAAGTCCATAACGGGTAAGATTTATCCTTTCAATTTTTTCACCATAAAAAGGAAACTCAAAT
The DNA here is from genome assembly GCA_048268005.1 of Ancylomarina sp. Lineage (GTDB taxonomy): Bacteria > Bacteroidota > Bacteroidia > Bacteroidales > Marinifilaceae > Ancylomarina. Next base: position 751,006 of record JBLWWJ010000002.1, on the reverse strand, counting down.
CCCAGTTCCACCTCTTTGTATCGATTATCATAGGATACATTCTTGAAATGCTCGGTCACATCCGTTCCGGTAGAGGAGATATCCTCCCAGTCGTATACCGCTGAGGTATCACCATTGGCATTACTCTCAAGCGTATAGCCATAAAGGTGAATATTATCCATACCTTCTATTTTCACATCCGGAGCAAAAGAAGGAATGACATATTCCAAAGGATACTCTCCCGTATTGATTATGGAGAATGAAGCATTTGCCTCCTCACCCAAAGCCATATCGGCCAATTGCTGTTCGGCCAGTGAAATCTCAATCTCCGAAGGAGCAATAGCTACACCAAACAGGTTAATGCTTTGAGTACGTCCCATTGCATCGGTCAATTCAATGGTCCCATTGTCATTACCTGGGCCGTCAGGCGTATAATGAATGGTTATTGTAGCTTCATCTCTCGCAGCAATTTGCCATGGTTGGCTAACAATTTTAAACTGATCGTCGGTTGAAATGACATCCATAACATTAAAGTTCCCATACCCGGTATTTTGAATGGTTATGGTTAATTCTTTATCATGTCCAAAGAATACACCTCCAAAATCAACTACCGTCTCATTCACCAATTTTGGTTCATGACCGCTTACGTTAAGATTAACCGGCATTCTAAAGTACCTGTCATCACCATCATTGGATGTCAACACCACATTAGCGCTATAAGTTCCATTGATTAATGTAGAAGCATCCAGAGAAAGTTCCACTTCCTGGCTGCTATTTCCTTCCACAACTCCTGAAGAAGGATTCAAAGTGATGTAATTCCCAAGATGTTGATTTTTACTTACCGCTGCAACAGCCCATACGTAACGATCGTCTTCAATAATACTTTCCAAAGAGCTCCAACTTTTCCCCATATCGAAACTCATCAAACAGTTGTTGGAATACTCAGGGACCGCTTCCAAATCCACTCCCAAAGGATAAAGGTTTCCGGAAGGAACATGAATGACAATCCAAAACGTAGTCCCTTGTTCAAAGAACAATTGCTCTTTCAAATACTCATTATGCCAATATTCGTAAGCACCATAACTGGTAAACTCCTGGGCATAAACCAGGTTCTTCTCATTTATCTGATCACCCTGGTAGATTTCCAGAATCATGGGGCCGGTGCCGGGTGTATGATTCAAATACGCCTGCACAAAAGTCAGGTTAAAACCATCCGCCTGACTTACCTTATAACGAGTTGCCATCGAATTGGTAAAAGTCGTATCCATTTCTCCAATCCCAAAAACACTTTCACGGCCATAATAATACTCTTCATAAAAATTCGCCATGGGTTCAACCGAGGACACTGTAGAAATAGCATTGGCAGTCGCTCGCTGCTTCAAAATTTTCGGTCCAAATGCAATCTTTTTCGAACTAGTTTCTAAATTGGCCTCCGGGTAATTCAAGCCAGCCATATTGTAAGACAATGAAGTATTCTTATGACGGGTAGAGCCTTCCCATTTCAATACTCCCTTGTCCTCATTCAAAATACTGAAAACATCACTTGCGGTAGTTGCCAAAGAAGCATCAATTGTAAAATTCATTACCTGCTTATCTGTATTAATTGCAGGACCTGTATTGGTCGTTCCGGATGCTACATTTGATACCTGTGATACATTTCCCCAACGGTCAATGGAACGTATGGCAAAGTAATAGGTCGTTGTTGGTTTCAATTCATGCACATCCATTTCGACTGTAGCACCCAAAGTATCCGCAGACGTCATGCTCAAACTTAGCTTTTCGGCCAAATCAGCATTTTCATTAATGATCTCTTCGGTACTGTACAGCACTTCAAAACTCGCAGGCATACCGTCATCCTCATCAGCCGGTATAGTCCAGGAAAGGCTTGCAAAATCCTGCGCGATTCCTATCAAATTCAAATCAACCACTGAATTTGGTACTATCCCGTTATCTGTCTGTAGAGCCAAAAAGGCATCGGTATAACCGATTCCCAATTTTCCTGCATACCCAGGATTGTATTCATCAATATCAGGCGTTCCGGTAAGCAATTGCACCTTCAAGTCCTCATTTGTAAACGTACTGTTACCATATTTGGATACGACAAGTGCTGCAACACCAGCTACGTGAGGACAAGCCATAGAAGTTCCGTCTAAATATCCGTACTTGTCATTCGGCAAAGTACTTAAGACTGAATGATCCACACCATAATCATTATTTCCTCCCGGCGCTGCTATATCAACCCAGCTACCATAGTTTGAATAGCCGGCTTTTTTCAAATCCGGCCCAAGAGCCGAAACAGAAATAGCACTTTCATAGTATCCGGGATAATAATCTCCTTCACTGTTATCATTACCAGCTGCGAAGAATACAACCCCACCTCTCATAGGACTACCAGCAAAACTTCCTGCCTCTGCTATAAAATAATCAATGGCATCCAGAATGGCCTGCTCTACATAACCTGGGGAAGGGTATCCCCAGGAATTTTGGGAAATTACCGCACCATTATCAGCACCGTAAACAATAGCTGCAGCAGAATTGCCATTACCACCATCTTCGGTGAAAATTTGTGAAGACATTAGGCGAATACCATCGTTATTTCCCGATCCTCCAGCAACACCGGCAACACCAATGCCGTTGTTGTTTACTGCACCCACAGTACCGGCAACGTGAGTTCCATGAAAATGATGGGTAATGTTTCCTGAGCCAGCCACAAAGTTGTAACCATGAATATCGTCTACATAACCATTGCCATCATCATCAACGCCTTCTTCACCATTTTTTTCCGCTTCGTTAATCCACATATTAGCAGCCAAATCCTCGTGATCTACATCCACACCACCATCAACGATACAGACGACTACATTTGGCTTTCCGGTTTCAATCTCCCAGGCTTTATACAGGCTAATATCACCACCTGCAACACTGGTAGCAAGTTCACCTGTATTGTTATAATGCCATTGATCGGCCAAATAAGTATCATTAAAAGGAGCTCCTGTACCAGAAGAAGTTGGAGCATACTTCACCTCCCCTTTCTCAAAAGTCTTTTGACGAATGGGTTCAGCCATACCAACCTCCTCAAGGGAAGAATAAGCACCAATTGCCACTTTAGGATCCACATTTGAAGTATAGATTACTTCATACCACAAATCCAGACCATACCGCTTATGCTTGGCTTCGTGTTTAGCTGAATATGGAAAGACTCTCTTCATACTCACTGCCGAAAGTTTCGCATTTGCTCTATCAAATGCTTGAATTCCTGTGTGCAACACGCCATTTACACTGGATGCTTGCACACTGTTTAAAGTCGCAGAAAGTTGCGGCTTAAATTTAACACGGACGGTACCTTGCCTGATGCCATTCCGGTATTGCTGTCCTGCCACTGATCCAGTAATCAGAATCAGAGCTATCAACATTACTACTAGTCTTTTAAAAGGTATTTTTTTCTTCATAGGGTAATTTTAAGGGTTAGTTAATATTCTTTTGTTTTCAATATTTATTTTATTGATGGGTCTTTATTGGAAATATTCATTAGTATTATATATTAATCTTTGATTATTTTTTCTCTTTGCTATTTCTCTTTTTAAAGGCCTGCAGTATTTTTTTGAGAGCTTCTGTCTCTATTCTACACTTCTCTATCTCCTCTATAATTCTTTCGTCAAAACATTTTTCTGCTTTACCTCTATCGTCTTTTTTCTTCATATACAGTTGAACTAAATTGTTACGGAAACAATAATAACAGGATAGAAGCAGGAGAAAGAAAAAGAAACATAAACAATAACTGTACAAAAGTATTTACACACCAATACATGGTCTATACAAACAAGCTATAAAGTCTCACTGCCAGTAAATTACACCAAACTGCATTAAGGTCTAATAAGTACATAGTTTCGGGAAAGCGCACAGATGATTTTAATTTCACAAATGTCGATTACAAAAAAAGCAGGAGTCATAGCAAAAATAGAGAGCGAAATTTGCTGTAATCTCAAAACAAAAAGCCCACTGATCACTTTACTGACCCATGGGCTAAAACATTTTTGAATTGAGGAATGACCTTTTCCAAGTCCTCTGATTCCCCACAAATAATTATAGATACCAAGTATATATCGTAAAAAAGATCACAATCAGCCATGAGAAGGGCACCATATCATGCTATAAGATTAAAATAACACTCTCGCTAGGCCAATTCACTTAAATAATTTACCAGGTTAACCTCTGTATTAACAAGTCCTATTTTCTTTCTTAGACGATAACGGGCCACGTCAACACTATTGGTACTAATCCCCAAAATAGCAGCAATCTCCTTAGTAGACATATTAAGTCTTAAAAAGGCAGCAAGTTTCTTTTCCCCGGGAGTTAATTGAGGAAATCTCTCCTGCAAAACAGCATAAAAATGGGTATGCACCTGCTGAAAACGACATTCAAACTCGTCCCACGCTTCTCTTTCAACAGCAGCGTAAAGTTCAAGAATAATTTTTTGCATAGATTCCCTGTTTTCTGGCTTGACCTTCTTTTTTAAGCTTAACATTTTATCAGTAATATTGGAAATAAGCATATTCTTTTGAATCAAATACATCACATGCGTAGTCAACTCCTTATTCTTAATTTCCAAATCGTTTTCCAGGTTCTTATTCTCCAGATGTAGCTGTTTTTTTTCAATATGAATTCGCTTTGTACGGTTTCTCATCAAGTTATAAAGGAGTCCTGTTATAATAACACAAAGAGAAAGAATAGAAATAATCAAAGCATATTTAAATTTTCTCTTCTCTTGCTCTGCTTTAATTAATTTTTCTTTTTTATCAAAGTCGAACTGCATTTTAACCTTAGTGATTTCCTGAATCGTTTTCTCATTGATGAGGCTATCACTAACAGTTTTATACAATTTATAGGCTTCCAGAGCCTTTGCCATGTCCCCTTTCTTCTCATAAGCCTCATAAAGAAGCTGGTAAGCCATCTGGCTAGTCAATAATGCCCCAACTTCTTTGCCCATATCCAGAGAATTTCGAATGGCACCCAGCGCCTTATTATATTCACGAACCTGAATGTAATAGTTAGCAAGAAAATAATAGGATTTAGCCAATCCGTTTTTATCATCAATTTTTTGGTTACATTTCAGTGAACTTTGTAAATGAGCATAAGCTTCATCATAGTTTCCCATTTCGGTGTAGAGTTTACCCAAATTATTGTAAACCGCCCCCATTACTCTAAAATCCTCAAAAGTTTTTGCCAAATCGAGAGACTTCTGGTAATACTCCAGTGCAGTATCAATTTCATTCCTGATGCTATATATATTACCAATATTATTATAAATGGTATAAGGATGATTACCTCTCGAATCCTTTTTATTATAGCTGTCGACTGCTTTAAAATAATATTCCAGGGATTTGTCGTAATCATGAATTCGATTATAAATAGCTCCAATATTATTATACACTTTATAAAGTGATATCGTATCGTGTGCCTCATCGTAAATTTTCAAACTTTGAAACAAATGCTTTAAAGCCTCATCGTAATCTCCTGAAAGTAACAACTGCTCTCCTCTTCTAAATTGCACATATGCAATTCGTGTAGAATTTTCCATTCTGCGAGCCACTTCAAGTGCCTGTTGCGAATATTCAAGCGATTTTAAAAGATTTCTGTCCACGTAGTAATTAAAAAGTCCACACAAAGAACTTAGCTTACAACTATCCTCTTTTGCATACTGCAAACTAACAAGAAGACTATCCAATACAAGTTTATCCTGGGGGTAAAGCTTTATTGAAATAACACAAAGTAAAGTAAGTAGTAAATATTTTTTCATTGGGAATTTGAAACTTTGGGGATCTAATCCAATACACAACATAATAAATATAAATCAATCTAAAAAAAGGACCTACTCATCGGCAGATCCCTTTAATTCCGAACATATGCACGGCCTTACGTCTTTACGGACGTACAATTTCGAACTGTACCATCTCCTCAACCATGTTTCCAGACTGATCTTCAAGCGAAATTGAAAAGTTATAATCACCTACTCGTGCAAATTCACTAACAGCAATATCAAAATTCAAATCAAAAGATTTTTCTCCTTTTACTACTGGCAATTCATTTCCATAAGCATCCAATTCGGAACGTGAATTAAAATAAAACTCTTCTACATTTTTTACTGATTTAGAGCCTCTGTATGTAATTGTCACAACATATTCTTCCAACATAAGGTTGTCAGATAATACTGCATTTACATTCAGAACACCACCTGGTGTAATCTCCACTGTGCTTGTAGGACCATTTAAACTTATAGCAGGCTTGGTTTCATCCACTTTGTTGTCATCTCCTCCTCCACAGCTCATCAAACCGACTGCCATAAAAAGGATGACTGCATATTTAAGTATTTGCATATTTTTAAATTTTTCAATGAAATAAAAGAGGAGACGAACGGAAGATCATCCCCCCTTTTCATGGTTAATAGTTAGAAATCACTACATTTTTACAACACGCTTCACAACATCTCCTTTGGCACTTGAAATCTTCACCAAATAGATACCGGAAGGCATATTGCTAATATTTAATCTCTCAATATGTTCACCGCTCATTTTGTTGACTGAGGTTTGGTACTGAGTAAGTCCAGCAATATTTATAATAGAAATACGCACTTCTCCTTCGATATCGTTAGCCAAAACGACGTTCAATGGACCACTTGTTGGAACAGGATAAACCTTGGTTTCTGAAGAACCTTCAATATCTTCGATACCTGTTACCGTACCAATGATAACATCAAAACTTGTACGTGTACTTAAACCCAGATTGTCTGTAGCATAGACACTAATATTACTTTCACCCTCTGCTACAGGTCTGATAATAATATCTTCACCTGCCATATAAACGTTGACAGCATTATCATTGCTTGACCTAACGATGTATGTTAACTCATCGCCATCAGGATCTACGAAAACCTCAGTAAGATTAATTTCATCATACTCTTCATCTTCATAATACTCACGAGTAACTATAGGATTAATTACCTCAGGTGCACGATTAACATTAATAACCTCAATTGGAATTTCAAGATTTGTTGTATTTCCATAAGAATCGGTTCCTGTTAGGAAGAATGAATTCAATCCAGCCGACTCATAATCCGGCATATAAACAAAACTTAGAATATTATCAGATTCTGTCATCTGGATAAACTCATATGCCTCATCAAGAGTATAAGTACAAACATCACCTTCAAAATCAGAAGCAGTAACAATAAAACTTAAGCTTTCATTTTCTTTTACAGAAAGGTCTGATTCCAAAGTAAACTCAGGTCCTTGATTGATACGCATATTAAGATTTACTATAGCCTCAGGAGTTACCGGATCATTTGTTGAAACAGTAAGAATAGCATCATTAATCGCATCAACAGCATCAGAAGCCAAGAAATTAACATTTACTGTAACAGATTCTCCCGCAGCAACAGATCCACTTGTTGCTCCATCAACAACTGCCCATGATCGGGTCTTGTGCTCTTTCTCCATGGCTTTCACCATCCAACCTTGGGCAGAATTACCAGCAGCTTGCACATCACCCCATTCAGCACCATTGGAATACATAAAACGACCGGCAACATTTTCTAAGCCATCAGCCACACCTTGAGGTGTAGAAACACCTAAGTCGTATTCAAATACCACATAGAAAGTTTCTCCAGGGAAAAACACTTGATTTTCGCTCAATTCGAAAGTGAAAAATTCACCAAGTTCCTGAGGATTGTCTACAACTACATCGAAAGTTTCGCGTGACAATACTTTTGCATCAATAATGCTTGTTCCTCCAGCTCTAATTTCAACAGTTATCTTAGACTCTAAAACATCCTGATAATAATACCATGTTTTTACATGAGTCAGGTTAAATCCTTCAGACGGAGCCTGGAAAGCTGTACTCGTAATAAATGCTTTTGCCTCGCCGAAACCTAGCACATTAGCAGGAGTCTCTGCCTGGTCATATTCTAAAATTGCATTATAAGTTTCATCTGCAAAAGCATGAATCGAGCTTAGCGTGTTTATCCCTTCAATTTTATTAACAACTAAAGGCGTAGCTAAAACAGTATACATTGCGGAAGAATTAGCCTCTGCTTCTTCTCCTTTTCTATTGTATGCAATGTCTATATTATAATCTAATACCGATTGTCCATCAACATTACTGATTTCAAAAGAACGAGTAAGCACCTCAGTTTCAGCATTTGCAACAACCGAAAGGTTATCCTGATCTACAGCTAAAACCGGAGGCAATGATACGAGTGCATTTACAGGTATTTTAAACTCGCCATTAGGCATATTCCCTGAAAAAATAAGAGTATCAATTACTTCTGGATTTGTACCGTAAGGACGTAAAGCCATTCTTAATTTAGCACTCTCATTTGGTTTCAAAGAAGCTAGGTTCCATGACGTAACAGGAACCCATGATCCCCATCCAAAAAAAGGATCGATATAATAAATTTCAGCTGCAGCCTCGCTACCATATTGCATTTTAATATCTGTGAAATTCAGCACATCTCTTCCAGTATTTTGAATACGGAACTCCTGCAAATAGCTTTTTTGTTCAGGGCCAAAATCACCTATTACTTCATAGGCCATTACAGTTTCAAAATCAAAGGCTTCCACTGTCGAACTCAAGGCAGCCTCACCATTTACAGTTAGCTGTACCGGCACTTTTACAACACCATTAGCAGGTGTATTATTTACCAAAGTAAAGTTACTGTTATAAACACCTTTATTCAGATGTTCGGCATCGATAGCTACAGTAAACTCTTTTTCACCCCCAACAGGAACAGTTATTTTCTCACAAGGCATAAAAGAAACAGCAAGACCATCTTTGATGTAAGTCTGCATATAAGCAAGCTGGATGGCATCCGTTCCATCAGCATTTTTTATACCAGTAGCTCCATAATCGGTCATACTCATAAGTCCGGTCTTATACTGAAACTTAATGTTTCCATTTTTGTATAGAACAGCCTGGAAATTATAATTATCACCCATTCCAAAACCATCGTAACACTCAGACCACTGAACAATTACTCTATCTTCAAAAATTTGATAAGCTGTTCCAGCTTCGTCGGGAGATTCATTATAATCAAAATTCTGCTGAGCAAAATAAGGCGCTATAATATTATTGGGTTCTTCATCACCCAATAATGGTTCCGGCCATAGAACACCATTAATGGTAGGCTTAGACATAGAAATCACACCTTCCCACGAAATCCAGATAGAATCTGTTTTTTGCTGATAGTATTCAATCTCGAAAGGAAGCACTAGGGCAAACCATGTATTTTGACCTTCCCCTTCTTCATTATTCCACACCTCAGGCTTAATAATAGTACCAGTATGACGAATATCTTCCCAATTATATGCAGGTCCGTTAGCTTCCTCATTTGTAAGATGGTAATATGAGAAATCTTTTATGGCTTGATTAGCCAATTCTAAATCGGCATTATATAACCAATCTGTCCCATAAGCTAAAAGCTCAAGAGCAGATTCACCATCATTCGTAACCATGACTTTTGCAGTCGTTTTATCTCCCGCCTCAAGTGTTTTTTCAATAGGCGTTTGATCTACCACTATTCCAGGAGCTGGTACTACATTAGCCGCTAAACTTACTGCAAAAGTTTTATTTGCATCAGTCTCGATAGTAAGTACATCATTAAAATCACCCAGATCGCTTGTATTAATCTCAATTGGAATATATATCCACGATTTTGGCTTTATTAGCAATGGAGCAGTTTCACCTAGAATAAATCTGTCGCCAGTCGTATTCAAGGCAGTTATGTTTACATCCTTAGTTCCATTATTGGTAAGAGCAATAGCATCTCTACTGACTCCACCTTGAAAAACTGTACCAAGATCAACCTCAGTTTTATTCAGTTGAAGATCGACCACTCCACCTGAGTTCACATTTACTTTTACGGTGAAAGCAGCAGGATTATTCTGAGGATCGTTAGTTGCAATCGTTAATCGCTCGTAAGTATTGCTCTCGTATAAACCTTCAGTAGATAATTTAACATCAATCGTTTTTGAACCTCCTACTGGAATTACCCCAAAAGGTTCAGAAACAGAAGTAATCATTTTATCTCCCGGAGACTTGAATCTAACTATAGTTTCATTTTCGCCTAAACCTGCATAAATACCTTTAAACTGTTCATAAAATCCCTGAACTAATAAAGGATCTTCCAACTGAGGATCTCCAATAGCTATCATAGCCTGCTGAATTAAGTAGGATGGATATTTTTCAATGTCCTTATATCTTAACTCAATATCACCATTATGGAACAATACCATCTGGAAAGTAACACCGGCATTCACATCCCACTCCCAGGTTCTTAGCGCATTGGTATACTCCATTATGAATTTACCCGGTAGAAGTGCATATTTAATTTCTCCACCCAAATTGATATCAAATTCCTGAAAGAATGCTGAGATAAATCCATCGGGAGCACAGTATGGATCCAATCGAGCAGGATCACAATGGCCTATACCTCCTTCCGGAGAAAAAGCTAAAACTCCATGTCGGGTAAGGTATACTTTCTTGTATTTTTCGCCATAAAAAGGGAATTCGAAACCCAGATCGGCCTCCATAAACTTATGATCAAAATCAGTACTTTTAAAGAAAGCTGTAGCATCTTTTGCCGTATTCGAAATATCATCCCAAACAAATTCGATGGGAGAATAATCAGGTAAGTTAGATTCTACAGAATACCCCGCTTTGTGCATTTTATCCATACCATCCAAGGTCTGGTCAGGAGCAAAAGTAGGCATAACATATTCCAGAGGATATTCGCCATCGTTACTGATTACAAAAGATGTTTTTGCAGTTTCGCCAACACCCATATCACCCAAATCCTGAATGGCAGGCGTAAGTACAATTTCAGATGAAGCGACAGCATTTCCATAAAGATTAATCGTATGCGTGTCCCCGTTTTGATCCAGAATGTTAAATGTGGCATTTTTAGATCCAACCGAATTGGGTTCAAACTTAACCATAACATCCATCCAAGTACGAGCTTTTAGCCTATATATTCTTGTTTCTACAAAAAATTGATCATCACTAACCGTTGCACTATTAACAGTTAGATTTCCATACCCAACATTCTCTATTCTAAACGTTTCCCACTTATTCTTACCATAAAAAACGGAACCAAAATCAACAACAGCATCATGATTCAAAATAGGTTTTTGCCCTTCAACTGTTAAATTTACAGGAACTCTGTGTGTAGGATTTTCAGTATCATTTGATTGTAATACTAAATTAGCCTGATAGCTACCATTAATCAATTTAGAAGCATCAACAGAAAGCCCTAGTTCTTGTGAAGCATTTCCTTCTACTACACCACTGGTAGGGTCTAGTGTGATATAGTTACCCAAATACTTATTCTTGCTTACTGCTCTGGTAGCCCAAGCATATCGATGATCTTGCATGGCATTCCCCAGCTTATCCCAGGTATTACCAAGATCGAAACTGATCAAACAATTATCAGAATACTCTTCTTCCAGCTCAGGATATACCCCTAAAGGATATAAATTCCCTGACGGAATATGAAATACCACCCAAAAAACAGATCCCTTTTCAAGAAAAAACTGCTCATCTAATCTAACATCATGCCAATAAGGAGTCGTATTGTAACTTGTAAGCTCTTGAGCGGCGATAAGGTTCTTTTTCAACATCTCCTCACCCAAATAGATCTCCATTATGATAGGACCTGTTGCTGGTGTATGCTGAATATAAGCACCAACATCGGTAAGATTAAAACCTGCATCATTAAAAATCTCAAAACGCGTAGCTGATGAATTTGTTTTATTTATGTCTTTGTCACCAATAACATAACCAGTTCCGTATCCGTATACGAGTTCTTCTTCCTGACCTGCAAATGCTTCTATTTTTGGAGCAGTAGCCCCAGCAATTGAAATTGGCTGATTTATAAGTTTTACTGAAGTGCTGGTCGTCTTTATCTCAGGATAATTTAAACCTGTAGAATAATAAGATAGATTGTGAGTTCTATGCCTTACACTTCCATTCCATTGTAATAAACCCTCAGCCTCATTCAGAATTGTTAAGTTATCAGATAAAGAAATCGATTGACTCGCATCTACAACAAGACTTAAGCTTGCTTTATCGGTATTAATAGCAGGACCCGCATTTGTAGTTCCTGTTATAATATTGGATAAGTCAGAAACATTGCCCCAACGGTCAACAGAACGTATAGAAAAATAATATGTCGTTTCTGCACTTAAACCTGTAAGGTCAAATTCTCTTAGACTACCAACCTCATCGCTAGATAGGATATCCAAAGTTACTTTTTCTGCACTGTTAATATTGGCAGCTGTAAGCTCTTCTGTACTGTAATAAATATCCATACTTACAGGCAGCAGATCATCCTCATCAGCAGGAACAGTCCAGCTTAAACTTGCGAAATCCTGAGCAATACCAACAAGTGTAAAATCAGAAATCGTATTGGGAGCTTTTTGCGTATCCTCACCTAAAGCCATTAGAGCATCGATATATCCAAGACCTAATTTTCCTGCATAATCCGGATTTAATCCGTCGATATCGTGAACAGCGGTAAGGATATGAGTCTTCAGGTCTTCGTTGGTAAACGAGTCATTTCCAAATTTAGAAACAACCAAAGCAGCAATACCCGAAACATGAGGACACGCCATAGAGGTTCCATCTAAATAGCCGTACTTATTATCAGGCATTGTACTTAAAACACCATGAACATTACCTAATTCTTCATTTCCACCCGGAGCAGCAATATCAAGCCATGTACCATAATTAGAATAAGGAGCACGCTTATTATCAGGACCAAGTGCTGAAACAGAAATAGCACTTTCGTAGGCACCAGGGTAAAATAAGCCCTCTTCATTTTCATTACCTGCAGCAAAGATAACAACGCCACCTTTCATTGGGCTTCCTTCGTAATCTCCAGCTTCTGCAATAAAATAGTCAACCGCATCGTGTATGGCCTGCTCATAATATCCAGCAGCAGAATATCCCCAAGAGTTTTGAGCAATTACTGCCCCATTATCGGCTGCGTAAACAAGTGCAGCTGCAGCATCTCCTGAACCCGTGTCTGAAATCATCTGCGCAGACATTAATCGAACACCATCACCATTTCCTGAACCACCGGCAACTCCGGCAACTCCTAAACGATTATTGGTTACAGCACCTACAGTACCTGCCACGTGTGTTCCATGATAATGATCGATAATCTTACCATTATCGCTTACAAAGTTATACCCATGAATATCATCCACATAGCCGTTATTATCATCATCAATACCTTCCTGACCATTAAGCTCCTGTTGGTTAACCCACATATTAGCTGCCAAATCTTCGTGATCGGTATCAACACCACCATCAACAATTGCTACAACTACATTTGAGCTACCTGTTTCAATCTTCCAGGCATCAAAAAGATTAACATCAGCACCAGCTACAGTATTAACTAACTCACCAGTATTGTTATAATGCCACTGCTTACTCAAATACTCATCATTAAAAGGCATTGTAGCATTAGTCGAAGCGTTCTCATAAGTAACAGGACCTTTAGCGTAGGTTTTTTCTACAATACGCTCTGCAGTGTTAACCTCTTCAAGGTTTTTATACCCTAAAACAGCTTCATTGGCACTCACCCCTGAGGTATATGTTATTTCATACCACAAATCCAGACCATACTGCTTATGCTTGGCTTCGTGCTTAGGAGAATATGGAAATACTCTCTTCATACTCACTGCCGAAACTTTCGCATTCGCTCTATCAAATGCTTCAATTCCTGTGTGCAACACGCCATTTACACTGGATGCTTGCACACTGTTTAAAGTCGCAGATATTTGCGGCTTAAATTTCACCCGGACGGCACCTTGTCTAATGCCATTCCTGAACTGCTGTCCCAGCACCGATCCTGTAATCAGGAACAAGGCTATCAGCAGTAGTGATAAACTTTTTAATCGTAACATTTTCTTCATAGAATTTAAATTTAGGTTCTCTACTTCTTAGGTTTTAAATCAACGTTATCCTTCTGATCCTTACTGCCGAAGGCTAGCAATATCTTTTTCAAAGCGTCACTTTCCACTTTTCTCTTCTCAATCAAAGACAGAATTTCCTTTCCTTTTGCATCTACTTCTTCTGTTTTCTTTTTGTCTTGCATGTCATTATTCAATTACTAATAATCTTATCCTCAATTTGGAAAGCTGTTAAAAGGGATGTTAATTTGAGTATCCTGAAAGCCGCTTTTTTCCTCCTTGTGAATTTATTTGTTCAATGATAGCTTCATTATTTTGTCACGGATAATTCGTTGCCTTAGTAAAAAACTACGTCTTGAAAAAACACCTTAGGAATAATTAGAGCAAGGACTGCAAGACCTTAGCGGCACCTTACACCAAGGGTATTCACCACTAATTATCAAGAGCTTAGATTCACAAAGAAATTTTAACTGCAACTGAACTATTGCATGTATGAGAAAGGAAATTCCCTTGTATTTAGGTAGAATGCATTTAATCATTCTCTGTATGGAAATCATTTTCACAAATGAAATACAAAGAGAATTGTAGTAGAGGCTTGCTCGTGAAACAATAAAAGTGAGAACCTCAGCACAAGCTGTTCATACTCTGACTGTGGGTCAGTTACAAAAGCTGGGTCTAAATGCACTAAGTATATTGCTAGTGTTATGTAGAAATTTTAGGATTATCTTTTTTTTCGCTAGAGCCGCTGGGCTTTTACTTTTTTAGTCACTGATAATTGAACGGGTATGCATGAGCTCGGTTGTTACTTTACATCAAGGCATAAAAAAAAACCACAAGTTATTCTTAATTTGGAGATTACACAATATAGGTGAGTGAGGAGAAAAGATGGTTTGTATTTGGAATCTGATTTTGCAGTGAAACCATTTTTCTTTGCTCAAGCTCTCAAAGAAGTGACTAAAGTGAAATTCTTCCTATTACAACAAAGTAATATTATTCATCTATATACTAACTTTCCAATTCAGACAAAAAGGTCACCAGGTTAACATCTTTACCCGTCAGATCCAGTTTTTTTCGCACCCTGGCACGGGCTACTTCAATACTCTTCACAGATTGATGAGTAATTGCAGAAATCTCTTTACTGGTCATATTCAAACGAAGAAAGGCACACAACTTCACCTCAGATGGTGTCAGAACTGTACAAACCTCCTTTAGTTTCAAATAAAACGCATTGTGGACTTGTAGAAAACGTGTTTCAAATTCATCCCAAACATCACGATCCGCTCCGGCTTGCAAATCGAAGATGATCCTTTGTGCATCCTCCTGATTCTCCTTTTTTAATTTCTTTTTTAATTGAAGTAAACGACTCGAAATACTATTGATTAATTCATTCTTCTGAAGAAGATACATCACATTGGTTGTCAATTCTTTATTCTTCAATTCAAGATCCTGTTCCAAACTCTTCTTCTCAAGACTGACACGTTCTTTTTCAAGTGTAACACGTTTTGAGTGATTCTTGGCTAGACTATAAAATAATCCAATAATGATACAAACTAAAGTCAATACAGAAATGATTAATCCATATTTAAACTTCATCTTTTGCTTTTCAGCTTCCCTAATTTTTTCTTTTTTATCAAACTCATATTGCATCTGCAAACTAACCTGTTCCTTCAAGTTAGCTTCACTGCGTTGGCTATCGTCTAGTTCTTTGTATCGAATATGAGACGTCAGGGCTTTTTGATATTCCTTCTTAGCCTGATAGATATTGAAGAATAGTAATTCCATATCCAGCTCAAGCCCCTTTCTCCCAATAAGCTCAATCAGTTTTTTTGCTTTATTGGCCATATCCAAGGCCTGATCATACTCACCAATCTCCATAAAGAAAATCCCCTCAAAAAGATAGGTTCTTGCCATCCCGTTTAAGTCCTTAATTTTCTCACGATGTTGCAATGATAAATTAAAATAATTCAGAGCCTCATCCTCTTTCCCTAAATTCATAGAGAGTTTCCCCAGATTATTATAAATCATCCCAAGATTAGCGTCCTGTTTGAATTCCTTTGAAATCCCCAAAGCTTTGGTATAATATTGCAGTGCTGTGTCATAATCTTTTTTCACCTGGTAAACAGCCCCAATGCAGTTATAAACGGTAGACATTTTCCCTCTTAAGTCCGGTTTATTTTCTGAAGTAATATTATTGTAAATGGATAATGCCTTAAAATAATAGTCCAGAGCCTTATCGTATTCTTTCATTTGATCGAACACAATCCCCAGATTTTGGTATACCTTAAAAAGGTCTTTTTTCTTTCCCAGTTCTTCGTAGAGTTTCAAAGCCTCCAATCCATTTTTAAGGGCCTCATTAAAATTCCCCATTTGAAAAAAGATCTTCATCAGATGAGAATATGAATTAGCAATCAATAAGGGCTCCTTACTCTCTTTAGACATTTCCATGGCACTCATTGCAAATTCCAAAGATGCGGGTAGATCATATTTTACTTGATAAGTAGACAAATCCCATAAAACTTTCACTTTAGAACTGTCTTCTATTGCATGATCCAATTGAACGTTTAAACTATCCAAAACAAGTTTATCCTGTGAATAAAGAAAACCGGGAATTAAAAGAAGAAGAAGTAATACAAATCGTTTCATACAAGTTGGGGCTAAAGCTTAGGTTATTCTTTGCAGATAAAACAGATATGGCACTAATAATTCCATGCCACAACAAAGCCATCTACACAATCAATGATGCAAAACTGAATAAAAGGTTGCGTCGCATCTCAAAAAAACTTAATCAAGAACTACACAAATACTTATTGATAAACACATCATTACGAACGACATTCATTAAATGCCGAAAGCAAAAAAGAGAGCCCTTCTTGATTAGGATAAATCCCATCAGAAGAGCTCTCCAACCGACCAACCAACTAACTTTTAAGACAAAATGGAGTGGTCACTCTGATTAGTCAAATCAACCTCCAGTCTATTTATTTTTCAAAATTGCTCTCAATCACCATGCGAACACTCTTAGTCAGGGAGTTAAGTATACTTAAGACACAATACACCTATTCTGCTATAATTCTATAACCAGTTACGCAAGGTATTAATACCATTTTTCGATAAGTTTGATTTATTTTGGTGGTTTTCCTCCTATAGTTGCCTCTCCGGACCATGCCGGTGAGGCTACTTACTAAGCAGTTATTAATCTACATTTATTTTCTCAAGTAAAGATTAAAACGCACCACTAAATTTATATGATGGATCGGGCATGTAGTACATTTCATATGCGTAGATTTTACTTCCGTCAGGATAATCAAAAATATCCAGGGCAAGACTCCATCCTGTTTCATTGAAAAACATACCAAGCATTTGTTGCATATTAGGATCAGTAGCAATAAAATCCTCCACGCCTTCAATATCAGAAATGATCTCTCCTGTCCATTCCATTCTAAACTCACTTTCGCCATTCTTAATCACTTCCACCGGAAGGTAAGCATATGTTCCCCATACCTCTCCTTTCAAGTAGATACCCGGACCATACTCGTTCCCTTCAGGCGTAGTAAATTCCGCACCAAGCATAACATAATTTATCGTCGGACCGTCATAAATAGGACCTAAAACCTCCATAAATCTTCCTGACCAACTTTCTACCCATGGACTAAAATACCATGCTTTGTTATAAGTGGTTTTCAAAATATCGAACAAATGATTGGTTGCATTAGGATGAGAAAAAATAGGAAGATCGGAACTTACCAGCTCACCTTCAAGACCTTCATCTGCAATTTCCCAGGAGTCCAAATCTGCATTATAGGTCAACTCACTAAGTGTATCTCCCTCAATAACCAATGGATTTGCCAGCATAATACCATCCTTAGTGTGTACAAAGCTTGCTTCAGCCATCTCATGTCTTTGTTCACCAATCCAGTATTTCATACCGTAAAAGAAATCTTTTTTCTCAGTAAAACCAGCAGCATTGGTAATATATGCATCGAAAAACACAGCAACAAAAGGGTTCTCTTCGCTAGCTCCCATTCCTTTGGTTATTCTAATACCGGTAAAATTTGTATTGAATTTACCTCGAAAATTTTCAAATTGCTCCTGAATAGCTGTAGTATCCCAATCTTCTGCAGCAGCCGGCTCAAGCACCATTTCAATGTCTTTTGCCTTTGCTCTAAAGAACAGTTTACCATTTTCTTCCTTCAGAAAAACAAACTCCAAATCGCTACCTAGTCCTCCAGGTTCCCAACCATTAGGTGTAACCAGCCAATAAAAAACATCATTATAGGTGTTAAAATTCAACACAGTACCGTTTTCACTTCGAATCTCAAATTCAGAAGTACTAGTTTCAAACGGATTAGCAACGGTAACTTCCCCATTATTTTGTCCTTCTGCAGGAACAAAATCAAAAAGAAAAAAATCACCCGCTTTTATTTTATCGCCAACAACTAAAATGGTTTTCCAGCCATGTTCAGCATTAGCTAATACACTGGTAAGTTCAGCTTTCGCTTCATTTTTTCGTTCTGTTGGTGTTTGATCGAATACCTCCTCAAAATCCTGATCACAAGATGAAAAGACGCCTAAGATCAATAAAATATATAATATCTTTTTCATATTTTTTTTCAATCTTTTAATTATACAATTCAGTAACTGCTGTATCAATCCTCTTCTGCATCGAATACATATCAATACCCCATTTTTCTTTGTAATAAGTAGCTACCATATCTACCTTAGTTTGGAATTTCTTCCAGTTTTCCAATGTTTCGGGAGTCACCTTCCATCTAACAGGAGATTGGTCAAAATCCAACTCCCATCCCCAAAAATGGAGTTCATAATTCCAATCAGAGAAATACATGTCTTCATCCTGAGTTGTTAAATTTCCTTCATTATCCTTAACCGCCATGTCTCTATACAATGTAGGTTCATTGGTATGCGAGGCCAAAGAAAGCATTGAAGCTGCAATTTCCACCCAATCCTCATTTTCCTGAGACATCGAATAAGCCGTAATAAATCCATTTTTCTTGGCATCATCATTGGTAATATCCATCCAGTTCCCGGTATATTTCCCTTTGCTGATTTCTTTGAATTCGTCAGGATAAAATTTGGTTTGATGCAAAATGTGCCCAAACTCGTGGTGCAGTGTATGGAAAGATTTAACAACAGCTGTTCTTTTCATATCTACAATGTATTCAGGAGTCTCGCCTCCAAATAAATCCACCTCAGCAAATTTGTTCACATTAAAAATGGTCACTTTTTTTCCACCTTCTGCCAAACCAAGCGTTGTGGTTCCATCGGCATTGTACTGGGGACTTCCTATCAGTACTAACAATTTAGGCATAAACTTGTACATGAATTCCGGATTGCCACCAATCACAGATTCCTCTTCATAGGTTTTAATCCATAAATTCAGGTAAGCTTTCAAAAACTCCTCTGTTTTTTCCATTGTAGGAGGAACCACATGGAAATCATTAAATACCTCGGAATCATCCCATTTGTACTTCACCTTAACATTGTATGGCTTTGTGAGGTTCTCATAAATCCAGATGTCCAGCTCATTCTCGAATGGTTTATCAAAAGTCACAACTGACTCATCCCTTAACTCATCCTCTTTATCGCATGAATAGAAGGAGAACAAGACTGATGATATTAGTAATAATATATATATCTTTTTCATTTATATTTCAATTTATTAGTACACTAAAAAACTATCGTACATTAGGTTGCAAACCATATTGCTGTGCTGAAACAGGAATTTGCAACACTTTTCTTGCATCGTCCCCCTCTAAAACAACAGGAGTTCCGTCCTTAACATTGTGATCAACCTTCAAATTAAAACGGCGAATATCGAACCATCTCAAACCATTGTAATAAAATTCCCTTCTACGAGTATCAAGCACACAATTCATGTAAGTTCTTTGCTTCTCTTCTTCAAACCCATACCATGGATTAAGTGGAGAATCTGCATGTGAATCATTCAAATAGGCTCCATTTATTTTATCTTCAGTCACTTTATGATTGTCGGAATACCATTTGATACGCTTCTCAAAGTACAAGTCCAAATCCTGCTCTACTTCCCCATACTTTTTAAGCATCACATTCGCCTCAATACGGTTAAACAAGGCTTCCTCTGCAACAATCTTTGGGGTCATAGCATAATAATAACCAATATCAGAATTGACATCGATTCTCTTAAAAAAGAATCCCCATTTCACAATCAGATCGTCACCTTCACCAAAACTGGCAGTCGATTGAGCCCAATCCCATTCTGAACTAATCAGAAAATTATTTGCAAATAAGTTTGCTTTGATATAAGGGGTATAAGCATACTGCAAAGTAGCCTGGAAATAATGAAACCAATAGGTTACATTACTGGTAAGCATAAAGTTTGCAGGCTCAGTAGCTTTTGAGTATTCTGCGACTTGCTCGTTCAAGCCCATGGCAGCATACTTCCCTGAAAGATCTCTCAGTTTAGTTGAAGGGCTAGTTCCCAATGCTTCCGTTGAATAATCAACTACTTTTTGCCAATCTCCCTTGTATAAATAGAATCTTGATGCAAAAGTATTGGCAGCAGCTCTATTAAAATGATACTTAGGTACATCATAGGCACTATCTTCAATAAGAGGCAGACCTGTTTCAATATCATCCTGAATCAACTCATACACTTTGGCAACCGTTTCTCTCTTATAATCCTTAAATACCACGTTTTCTACCTCGGTAACATAAGGAACTCCCAAGTCGCTTTCAGCTGTTGCTGGGTTATAAGGCTTTCCCCAAAGGTTCACCAAAACGAAATGGCAGTATGCTCTAATTACCAAAGCTTCGCCATAGTAAGGTAAATATGATTCTGGCACTTCGCCACTAACTTTTTGGCTTTCGATAAACTCCAGGGCTTGATTGGCATGAGAAATGGCACCATAACAAGCATCCCAATAAAATGAAGGTGAATCTTGTCCATTATCTGTAAAATCTTCCCAAAAGTAAGCCTGCTCATTATTGATAAGAGACATATGTCCGATTCCCTTGTCATCGGCATTATCCGACATAGAGAAACAAAACAAACCATAAGTTGCTTCAGGATATGCAGCAGTCAACAACTCTTTCACTTTTTCCTCTGAATCCAGCACCGTACGGTTGTCGGGGGTGGTATCCAGATAGTTATCACAGGACACAAAACCCAGTGCCGTAATGATAGTTAGTATATATAATATTTTCTTATTCATCTTATTATTCAGTTTTAGAATCCTAATTTAAGTGAGAATGTATATTGTTTTGGCACCGGAAGGGCAACACCACCTGTTCCGAAGAATTCAGGATCCTGGCCATTTAAAGCTTTATCAGAATACATCAACCATAAGTTTGTTCCCTGTGCTTTCAATGAGGCACTTGTTAATCCAAATTTTGTCAAAAAGCTTTTAGGAACTCTATATTCCAAAGAAAGCTCTTTCAAGCGGATGAAATCACCTTTAGCCACTCTTTGATCAGAATAGTTAAATGCATTGTAGGTTGATTCCAATTCATAACCATACTTGTCATACATTTCTTTACTGGCAATAACAGGAATATTTGTATAATCCTCATCACCAGGCATCAACCATCTGTTCTTCATATCCTTTGTAATGGCATCCATATCAGAGTAAGAAGCATGGAATGAAGGATACAAACGGATCTTATTCCCAAACTGATAAGAACAGAATACATTCAATTTCCAGTTCTTATACTCAACAATATTAGAGATACCACCTGTGATTTTAGGATCAATAGAACCTTCATACTTCAAATGACTAATGGCATTATCCTGAAAATAGACCTGACTTGTAATGTTTCCATTCTCATCGTAAAACTGAGGCAAACCGTGATCATCTAATCCAGCAAACGGAATCGAATACAATCCACGAACCGGGCCACCTTGCTTTGCACCACCTTCAGCCTTCACCAAATCAAAAATGATTGGTCTGTTTTTCAAATCAGTAATCTCATTTTCATTGTAAGCAAAGGTCAGGTTAGATGTCCATTTGAAATTATCACTTACAATATTTCTTGTTCCCAAGCTAAACTCAATACCTTTAGATGTCATATCGGCATAATTGGCAAACTTCCAGCCTTCTCCACCAATACCTGATGTTCTTACATAAGCGATCAGGTCAAAACCTTTTCTTTTGTATGCATCTACACTTAAGGAAATTCTATTGAACAAGCCCATATCAAAACCAATATTGGTTTCGTATTGCTTCTCCCAGGTTAACTCAGAGTTTTCCAGCGAAGCAGCAAACATCGCATTTTGCTTTTCCGAATCGTAAGGCGTCGTGGTTATGGCATTTCTATAAACAATTGAAGCATTGTTTGCAGGTCCCATAGAGGCAGTCAAACCATAGGTTCCCCTGAAAGACAAGTTAGACAACCATTCCACATCTGTAAGGGATGCTTCCTCTTTGGCATTCCACTTACCTGAAAGATTCCAGGTTGGCAGGTATCTTGCGCTTCTGGCTTGCCCCAACTGGTTTGAACCATCAACACGAGCTGTACCATTAAAGGTATATTTTCCTTTGTACGAATATGCGAAATTAGCAAAGGCAGCCACAAATCGATCTCTGAATTCCTGCATGCCGAAATAAGAGAAACCAGACTCATTGGTAGACTTGATTATATTAGGGTCAGTAAAAACTGTTCCACCTCGGTTATATTGATAACCATATCCATTGAAATAGTCAGATTGACGATCCACATACTTCAATTCTTGTCCCAACATTATATTTACAGAATGAATTTCATTAAAAGTTCTGTTGTAGTTCAACATGTTTCTGAAGTAGAAATTCTTCATGGTGTTGGTTTCCTTATTGTAGAAACCTCCATTAGGTAAAACAGAAATCTTTCTGGAGTTTGGGAGCGTAATATCTCTCCATAGGTATTTATTTGCATCAGAAATTACAGGATCATCTATTCCTGCGTTATAAGCAGCAACGACGTTAGAACCTTCTTTAACGATATGCTCGTTAGAAGATTTCACGTAGCGCATCGATCCTGTAAATTTATATTCCAAATGTTTGTTGAATTTGTAGCCCAAATTTCCCTGAATAGAAAGATCAAGCACATCCAGATTAATGTAGTTATTCTTATATTCTTCGAGAATATTAAAAGGTGCATAATTCATTCGAACGTATTCCAGGTTGCCATCCTCATCGTAAGGCATAATAGTTCTTGTTGTGTTCAACGCATAAGAAAATGGATTAATATCAAACTCTCTTGAATAATTCCCATTTACAACATCATTAGAACGATTGAAAGTTCCCGGAGTTTTTTGCTCTCGAATCGATCCTTTTGACTGAATACCTATAGTAAGCTTATCAGTCACATCAAAGTCTCCACGCATATTTACCGTGTAACGGTCGACATTATCTGCAATGGTCCACCCTTCATCGTTCAACCACGAAGTAGATACATAGAACTTTGAAGTCTCAGATCCACCCGAAAAAGAAACAGAGTGATTTTGTTGCAATGAGTTTCTAAACAGAACATCAAACCAATCGGTATTGGCTCTTTCGTATTTGCGTAAAAAACCAGCCATGGCTTCATCAGAATGCTCAAGACCATAGCCTCCATTTTCATAGGATTCAATCAAGCTATACATTTTGTGAAAAACACCGGCATCTTTGGAACGCATCACGTCTGCATATGTCAACCAACCATTTTCTTTCATCTCCATGAACATCTCCATCTGATCCTGAGAGTTAAGGATATCGTAATTGGCATAGTTAGGCTTCATTTTCATAGTAAACTCAGAAGTCACCCTAATAGAGTTTTTACCAACATGCCCTTTCTTAGTATTAATTACAATTACCCCGTTCATGGCGCGTGCACCATACAGTGCCGTTGCAGACGCATCCTTAAGAACCTGAAAACTTTCAATGTCATCGGCATTCAGACCGGCTACCGAAGAAGAAATCAATGTTGCAGCATCACCAGATGACAACTGGTCAGGAGAGATGTCAACAACATCCTCAAGAACCACCCCATCAACAACCCAAAGTGGCTTGGTATCTCCATAAATTGAAGATGCACCACGTACACGAATCTTAGGAGCTGCTCCAAAAGTACCCGATACATTCTGTACCGAAACCCCTGCCACTTTACCTTCAAGCATACGTCCCACATCAGCCACACCGGCAACTTTAGCTTCTTCCGCCTTAAGCACTGTAGCAGATCCTGTAAACAACTTTCTATCAATTTTTTGGTAACCCGTTGTCACGACAACCTCCTGCAATTGCTCAGAAGAACCTTTTAACACAACATCAATGGTGGTCTGGTTAGTAACAGTGATTTCCTGAGGCTCCATACCAATAAACGTATAGACCAAAACAACCTTCCCTGTAGCTGGTATTTCAAGTGTGTAATTTCCATCAAAATCGGTAGACACACCATTAGTTGTTCCTTTCACCACAACAGAAACTCCTGGTAAAGGCAATTTGGTATCATCTGTTACTGTTCCCTTTACTTGTCGTTTATCTTGCTGTTGAATAGATTCTTGAGTGGAAGGCATTAATATAATCACCTTATCTTCAATCTTATAATCGATTCTTGTACCTTCCAGACAATGTTGCAGGATTTCTTCCACCCCTGAACCATTAAAAACGGCATCCTTAATTTTAACATCCTCAATTTCATCCTGAGAGTAAATAAAATCAAATTCACTGCTTTTTTTTATCTCATCCATCAACTCTTGCAAACTGGCTCCTTTAAAACTAATACTAAAGCTAGTTTGCTGAGAATACACACTTGCAGATAACTGAAGTGTCGTAATCAGAAGTAAAATCCACGTAAATTTCATAATTCTTAACATTCGTTTCAACCTTTCCCCCAGGGGGAAAACTTGACTCGTAGCGAGTTTTTTCATAAATTTGTTTCGAAAAGATTAAACATTGTATTCCTTTGGGAATACTTTATTTGATTCAAGCAGGAAATGTTGCCGCATTTCCTGTTTTTTTTTAGGTTTAATTTTGGGCTTATTTCTTAAATATTAAATGACAGCCTAGCCAAATGAAGCAACACTAAAGCTTCAATCAACTAGCATCCTATGATGTATAGAATTTTATCTTAATTTCTCGTCCTATTTTCTCCGAACTATGACATGATCATCCTTTACAATAAATTTCACACTCGTCGTTTGTTCCATTTTATATAGGACATCCTCTATATTGCCATAACGACTTAGCCTAGCACTAAATCGAAGATTTTTTATATCCTGGTTTTCAAAAAACACTTTCACATCATATCTTCTTTCCAATTTGCGCATGATATCGTCTAAATTTGCACTTTCAAACACAAACTTTCCATCTTTCCATGCCGTATAGATATCGGTATCCACCGTCGTAATCTCCACAGTTTTGGTCGACCTGTTAAAATTAGCCTTATGTCCAGGTACTAAATCGACCTCTGCCTTTGTTTTATCAAATCTTTTACTCATTAAGCGAACAGAACCTTCAACCAATGTCGTTTCAATATTTTCCTCATCAGAGTAAGCCATCACATTAAACTGGGTACCCAAGACTTTGATATCAACATCACCCACATTCACGTAAAATGGTTTATCTTTATTCTTGGCCACATCGAAAAACACCTCACCCGAAACAGCCACCTTACGGCTATCTCCAGAGAACTTTACTGGATAACGAATCTCAGAAAGGGCATTCATCCAAACCTTAGTCCCATCTGAAAGCGTAAGTTGATACTCTCCACCTGCTGGAGTTATCACCACGTTCTCTTGAATTTCTGAAAGTTTAACATCTGTAGATTGGATGGAATAGTCAAGTCCTGTACTATCTTTTGAAATAAGAGATCCGTCGACTTCTTTAATACGACTATCCTTTTTACTCTCCAAATCAATCATTCGACCATCAGAGAGGTACAGCATAGCCTTTAGTTCACCCTTTTTAATTTCGACAGGTGCCTGAGCATATTGACTTTCATTTAAGTCAAAAAAAGTAACCGTCATATAAGTTGTAAGTGCAATTGGTAAAGCAAGTACTGCTGCTAAACGAGCTGCATTATATAAGCGTCTCATTTTTGACTTCTTCTTAAACTTCAGCTTCCACTCAATTTTTTTGTGGGCTGCTTCAAGATCGAAATCTCTATGATTCTTATTTTGGCCATGTAGAATAATCGATTCCCGGGCCGAGTCGATCATTTGCTTTTTACTTTTATCCAACAAAAAGAGATTCAATTGCTCTTTTTCGTCATCAGAAAGCATACTAGTAATTTCTTTTACTAATAATTCTGCAAGTAAGATATGTTCTTTTGTTTCTTTCATTTTTCTGTTCTTGTCATGTAAGAACACCATAAATGAAAAAACGGGTGAAGAGAAAGTTAAAAAAAACAAGAAAAAAATCACATGCCACTGATAATCATCATGATATCAAAGACACTTTGGAGTTTTAAACGTAGGGTTTTATAGGCAATAGCCTTTTGAGTTTTCACTGAATTGATGGAAATACCCAAATCTTCAGCAATCTCGCTATTTTTAAGATCCAGCATGCTAAGCTGTAATACCTTTCGGCACTGTGGGGGAAGTTCACTTATGCATTGTACAATTAACCGCTTCCCTTCTTCCTCTACGACTTGCTGATGAAAAAAAGATTCTGATTCGAGCTGATACGCTTGTTCAGCCTCATATTTTCTTTTCACTCTTTCGTGACGGATTTTATTCAAACAGGCGTTTCGGATAGATTGGTAGAGATAAGCTTTAATGGGATTTAAGGCATCAAAATCTTCAAATTTATCCCATAATGTCACAAAGACTTCCTGCACCAAATCTTCTCCATCCGCTGAAACGATCAGAAAGCGTTCAGCAAACAGACACATACCAGCATACATCTCATTAAACAGAGTATTATAACTCAACGTTTCCTGATTATCGAGAAGAATGGTTTTATCGGGAATGGTCCTCATCTCTTACATTTATTGCCTTACAGCAGTGTTATTCACAAAAATTAACAACTTAAGGCTTGCGAATGTAGAAAAAACATTTTGACCATCAAAGCAAGGAAGTATAGCACGAGACTCAATACGTAACGCTCACTATAATTACATACAGACAAATTGTACAATTACAGATAATTCATAAAAAAACGGAAAACAAACTCATACTATACACACAAACAAACACATCATCAAAATTAACTTAACAAAACACAAGCCTTGAATACACCTAAAACAACAAGCGTAAAGAACAACACAACTATTATTCAATTTAGAAACAAAATGTTTTATTAATTTTTGTTTTTTTTAACACAATAATTTCACCCCCCCTCTCTTTCATCGAAAAAGTAGAAGCTTTATTAATATAAAAAAAGAGATCCATCATCGACAGATCCCTTTAATTCTGGCAGATACATTGCTGTGCGTCTTTACGGACGTACAAGTTCGAACTGTACCATCTCTTCAACACTGTTTCCTGACTTATCAATAACAGTAATTGAAAAGTTATAATTACCCACTCGTGCAAATGCATCAACAGCAATGTCAAAATTCAAGTCAAATGACTTTTCTCCATTTAATACTGGCAGCTCATTACCGTAAGCATCCAATTCGGAACGTGAATTAAAATAAAACTCTTCGACATTTTTTACCGATTTAGAACCTCGGTAAGTGATTTTCACCACATACTCCCCCAACTCAACATTGTCAGCAAGTACAGCATTCACATTAAGAACACCACCAGGAGTAATCTCTACCGCACCTGTTGGGCTATTCAAACTTATACTTGGCTTGGTAGTATCCACTTTATTGTCATCTTCACTTTCACAGCTCATCATACCGACTGCCATAAAAAGGATGACTGCATATTTAAATATTTGCATGTTTTTTATTTTTTAATGAAATAAAAGGGGAGATAAACGGAAGATCATCCCCCCTTTCGTGGTTAATGGTTAATAGTTAGAATTCACTAAATTTTAACTACTCGCTTCACGATATCTCCTTTGGCACTTGTAATCTTCACCAAATAGATACCTGAAGGCATATGACTGATATTTAATCTCTCAATATGCTCTCCATTCATTTTATTTACTGTGGTCTGGTACTGAGTAAGGCCAGTAATATTTATAATAGAAATACGCACTTCACCTTCGATATCACTACCTAAAACAACATTTAATGGTCCACTGGTTGGAACTGGATACACCTTAGTTTCTAAAGAACCTTCAACATCTTCAATACCCGTTACAGTGCCAATGATAACATCAAAACTTGTACGTGTACTTAAACCCTGAGTGTCGGTAGCATATATACTAATATTACTTTCACCCTCTGCTACAGGTCTGATAATAATATCTTCACCTGCCATATAAACGTTGACAGCATTATCATTGCTTGACCTAACGATGTATGTTAACTCATCGCCATCAGGATCTACAAAAATCCCGGTAAGGTTAATTTCATCATACTCTTCATCTTCATAATACTCTCTGGTATTAATTGGACTGATTACTTCAGGTGCACGATTAACATTCACAACCTCAACTGGAATTTCAAGATTCGTTACATTTCCATAAGAATCGGTTCCCGTAAGGAAGAAAGAATTCATACCTGCTGACTCATAGTCCGGAGTGTAGATAAAATTAAATGTACTATCAACCTGAGTCATTTGAAGAAACTCGTAAGTTTCATCAAGAGCGTAAGTACAAACATCGCCTTCAAGATCAGAAGCTGTAACAACAAAACTTAAACTATCATTTTCTCTAACAGTAAGATCTGACTCGAGAGTAAACTGAGGCCCCTGGTTTAATTGCATATTTAAATTAACGATAGCTTCAGGATTAACAGGATCATTTGTAACTACAGTTAAAACAGCATCATTTGTTGCATCAACTGCATCAGAAGCCAGGAAGTTAATATTTACTGTAACAGACTCTCCTGCATGAACAGATCCACTTGTAGATCCATCGATAACAGCCCAAGATCTGGTCTTGTGCTCTTTTTCAATGGCCTTAACCATCCAGCCTTCGCCTCTGTATCCAGCTGCTTGCAGATCTGCCCAATCTGCTCCATTAGAATACATAAAACGGCCTGCTTCATTTTCTATACCTCTTGACATACCTTGAGGCATAGCAACACCCAAGTCGTATTCAAAAACAACATAGAAGGTTTCTCCCGGGAAGAAAACCTGATTATCAGTCAATTCAAAAGTAAAGTACTCACCAAACTCCTGAGGATTATCTACTGTTACATTGAAAGATTCACGAGATAAAACTCTAGCGTCCACAACACTGGTACCACCAGCTCTAATTTCTACAGTAATATTAGAATTAAGAACATCTCCGTAATAATACCAGGTTTTTACATGAGTCAGGTTAAATCCTTCAGACGGAGCCTGGAAAGCAGTACCTGTGATAAAGGCTCTTGCTTCTCCAAACCCTAAAGCATTGGCAGGAGCAGTTAAAGTATCGTACTCTAAAATTGCATGATATGACTCATCTGAAAAAGGTTTAATAGTTGTAGAAATAGCCTTCTCAGTATCAAATCCAGATACAAGAGCTTCAGTAATTACATTATTATTAGAGGCTGCAGCAGGTGTAGTACCTTCGCCTTTCCTGTTGTAAGCAATATCAATTTCATAATCCAATACTGAATGTCCATCAACATTATCGATTATAAATGATCTGGTTAGGACATCTTCAGCCGTGTTGGCTACTACAGAAATTGTATCCTGATCAACTGCCAGTACCGGTGGTAATGTCACAAGTGCATTTACAGCTAATCTGAATTCACTATCAGGCAGATTTCCTGAGAAAATAAGCGTATCAATCACATCAGGGTTTGTTCCATAAGGACGTAAAGCCATACGTAACTTAGCAGTTTCGCCTGGTTTTAATGAAGCCAAATACTGTGTAGTAACAGGCACCCAATCACCCCATCCCCACCAGGGATCGATATAATAAATCTCGGCAGCAGCTTCGCTACCATATTGCATTTTAATATCGGTAAAATTCAACACATCGCGTCCGGTGTTTTGAACTAAAAACTCCTGAAAGTAAGCTTTCTGCTCGGGGCCAAAATCACCAATAACTTCATAAGCCATTACGGTTCCAAAATCGAAAGCCTCAACAGATGCTCCCATCGCAGCCTCACCATTTACGGTAAGCTGAACCGGTACTTTCACTTCTGAATTAGTTGGCGTATTGTTTATAAGAGTGAAATCACTAGTATAAACACCCTTATTTAGATGTTCGGTATCAATAGCTACAGTATACTCTTTTTCACCTCCAACCGGAATAGTCATTTTCTCAGATGGCGTAAATGAAATGGCAAGGCCATCGTATAAATAATCCTGCATATATGCAAGCTGAATGGCATCGGTTCCATCGGCATTTTTAATACCTACCCCTCCATATCGGGTCAAACTCGAAGCTCCCATCTTGTACTGAAACTTGATGTTTCCATTTTTGTACAATATGGCCGCAATGCTGTAGTTATCACCCATTCCAAAACCATCCTGGCATTCCGACCACTGAAAAATTACCCTATCTTCAAAGATTTGATAAGCTGTACCAGCTTCGTCAGGAAATTCAGTATAGTCAAAATTTTGCTGTGCATAGTAAGGCGCAATTATATTATTTGGTTCTTCGTCTCCTAACAAGGGTTTAGGCCAATGAATTCCATTCATTGTTGGTTTAGTCATGGAAATGACACCCATCCAGGATACCCAAATAGAATCCGTCTTTTGCTGGTAGAACTCTATCTCAAAAGGAAGAGCAACTGCTTTCCACAGATTAATAACTCCACCTGTTTCACCCCATTCATCAACAGGGATAATAGTTCCTGTTCTTCTAATATCTTCCCAATTATAAACAGGACCGTCATTTTCCACATTAGTGCGATGGTAATAAGAAAACTCTTTCAAGCTTGGGGTGTTCAACACCGGCTCGGCTTCGTACAACCAATCGGTACCATAAGCCAGAAGTTCCAAATCAGCTTCACCATCATTCTTAACCAGGATTTTAGCACTTGTTTTTTCTCCGGCTTCAAGGGTCTTTTCAATAGGCGTCACATCAACCATGATACCAGGTGCAGGAACAACTTTACCAGCTAAACTTACAGCAAAAGTTTTATTCGCATCCGTTTCTATGGTTAAGACGTCACTAAAATCACCCAGATCACTTGTGA
Organism: Ancylomarina sp.; assembly: GCA_048268005.1. Classification (GTDB taxonomy): domain Bacteria; phylum Bacteroidota; class Bacteroidia; order Bacteroidales; family Marinifilaceae; genus Ancylomarina. The sequence goes on along the minus strand of JBLWWJ010000002.1, from coordinate 719,918 downwards.
TTAACTCAATCGGAACATAAATCCACGATTTAGGTTTCAATAGCAGAGGTGCATTTACTCCCAAAAGGAATCGATCGCCAGTCATGTTTAAGGCTGTAATATTGATATCCTTAGTTCCATCATTGGTTAGAACAATGACATCGCGACTTTGCCCAGCCTGGAAAACAGTTCCTAAATCAACTGCTGTTTTATCTAATTGCAGGTCAACTTCTCCTCCCGAGTTTACATTTACATGAACCGTAAAAGCGGTAGGATTATGATGTGGATCGTTACTGGCAATTACCAAGCGCTGGTAAGTGCTACTCTCGAATAAACCATTAGTATTCAATTCAACATCAATCGTTTTTGACCCACCAACAGGCACAACACCAGACGGTTCTGATACGGAGGTGATTATAGACGCACCAGGAGACTTAAATCGAACAATCGTTTCATTGTCTTTTAATCCGGCATATATCCCATCACGCCAGGTTCTGTATCCTTGAACTAACAAAGGATCTTCAACCAGAGGATCAGCTATAGCCATCATAGCTTGTTTAATCAAATAGCTTGAATACTTTTCAATGTCCTTATACCTTAATTCAATATCTCCATTCTGAAACAATACCATCTGGAAAGTGATTCCGTTATCCGGATTCCTTTCGTTTCTTCGAAGTACATTGGTATATTCTACTATAAATTTACCAGGCTTGAGAGCGTATTTTATTTCACCGCCCAGATTGATATCAAGTTCCTGAAACAAAGCAGAAATAAAACCATCCGGCGTGCAAGCAGGATCAAGCTTAGCAGGTACACAATTACCTAAACCTCCATCACCTTCCAGAGCCAATATGCCATAACGAGTCAAGAAAATGTTTTTGTATTTTTCTCCATAAAAAGGAAATTCAAACCCCAGATCAACCTCCTTATATTTATGATCGAAAGCAGAATTTTTAAAGAATTGAGTTACATCGGTATTGTTATTACTAATATCGTCCCAAACAAATTCTGCAGTGGTATCGTCTAATAAGTTCGATTCAACCGAATAGCCATATTTATGCATTTTATCCATTCCATCCAGATTTACATCCGGTGCAAAAGAAGGAATAACATACTCCAAAGGATACTCGCCATCATTACTAATTACAAAAGAGGTTTGAGCTGTTTCACCCACACCCATATCGCCTAAATCCTGACTGGCAGGCGTAAGAACAATCTCTGATGTAGCTACAGAATTTCCATACAGGTTTATTACGTGACTGTCGCCATTTTTATCTAATATGGTATAAGTCGCATTTTGGGGCCCAACTGAAGTCGGTTCAAAATTAACTGTAACGTCTATCATATAACGAGCATTCAATCTGCGAATCCTTGTCTCCACGACAAACTGATCATCAGAAACCTGGGTGCTGGCAACCACTAAATTCCCATAACCTACGTTTTCCAAAGTGAAAGTCAGACTCTTATTCAGACCATAAAAAACAGACCCAAAATCAATAACCGCATCATGATTTAATATCGGCTTATGACCTTCAACTTTTAAGTTTACAGGGAGTCTGTAGGTAGGGTTTACTGCGTCGTTGGATTGCAATACAACATTTGCCTTATAATCTCCATTGATAAGCGTAGAGGCATCAATAGAAATAGCCACTTCTTCAGAAGCATTTCCTTCTACAACTCCACTGCCAGGATCTAATGTGATATAATTACCTAAATGCTTATTCTTACTAACAGCCTTAGTAGCCCAAACATATCGATGATCATTCATAGCATCGCCAAGCTTCTCCCAGGTATCACCCAGGTTGAAACTAATCAAACAATTGTCAGAATAGCCAGGATTCAACTCAGGTTGTACTCCTAAAGGATATAAATTTCCTGCAGGAACATGAAATGCAACCCAAAAGACAGAGCCATTTTCAAAATAAAACTGCTCATCCAATCTAATATTGTGCCAATATGGTGACGTTTTATAACTGGTAACTTCCTGCGCTAAAATCAGGCTTCCATCACGCATTTCCTCACCTTGATAGATCTCCATAATAACAGGGCCTGTAGCAGGTATATGCTGGATATATGAACTAATTTCAGTAAGATTAAAGCCTTCTTCATCAGTTATTTCAAAACGCGTAGCTGATGAGTTAGTCAAATTGGTATCGGTCTCGCCAATAACATATCCGGGACCAACACCATATATAATTTCCTCTTTGAAATTAGCAAAGGGTGCTATACCCGGAGCTTCCAATTCTTCGATCTCTACGGCCTGGCTCATAAGCTCAGTTGAAGAACTACTCGTACTAATTTCAGGATAATTTAAGCCAGTAGAATTATAGGCTAAAACATAAGACTTCTGACGAACAGATCCATCCCATTGAAGAATTCCTTCAGCTTCATTTAGAATCGTAAAATTATCTCCCAGTGATACTGACTGACTTGCGTCGATAGTCAGATTTAGCTCTGCTTTATCAGTACTTATAGCAGGCCCCGCATTGGTTGTGCCCGTAATAATATTTGATAAATCTGAAACATTCCCCCAACGGTCAGTAGAACGAATCGCAAAGTAATAGGTCGTTTCTGCATTTAGTCCGGTAAGGTCAAACTCTCTTAAAGTACCCACTTCATCAGCAGCAGTAATATCCAATGCCAATTTATCTGCACTATTCATATTTTCTGCACTTAACTCCTCTGTACTATAAAGAATTTCCATGCTTACGGGAAGCATATCATCCTCATCGGCAGGAACAGTCCAAGATAAACTAGCAAAATCCTGGGCAATACCCACAAGTGTAACGTCTGCAATAGCATCAGGAGCAAGTTCATTATCGGTTCCTAAAGCCATCAGCGCATCAAGGTAACCAACACCCAATTTCCCGGCATACTCAGGGTTTAACCCATCAATATCGTGAACTGCAGTTAGAATATGCGTTTTAAGATCCTCGTTGGTAAATGTGCTGCTACCAAATTTTGAAACGACAAGAGCAGCCACACCAGAAACATGAGGACATGCCATAGATGTACCATCCAAATACCCATACCTGTTATCAGGCAAAGTACTCAACACACCATGGGTCTCGCCATAATCATTATTCCCTCCCGGAGCAGCAATGTCTACCCAGGTTCCATAGTTTGAATAAGCAGCTTTAAGATTATCTGGCCCTAAAGCCGATACAGAGATAGCACTTTCATAACATCCGGGATAATATAATCCTTCTTTATATTCATTCCCGGCAGCAAAAAAGACAAGGCCACCTTTCATAGGGCTTCCTTCGAAATCGCCCGCTTCAGCAACAAAATAATCAATCGCATCGTGTATGGCCTGCTCATAGTATCCTGTTACACGGTATCCCCATGAATTTTGAGAAATGACAGCTCCGTTATCGGCTCCATAAACAATAGCAGTAGCAGCATCACTTGAATTACCATTCTCAGCAAAAATTTGAGAAGACATTAATCTAACTCCATCACCAATACCAGAACCTCCGGCTACTCCGGCTACTCCCAGTCTGTTATTATTAACCGCAGCAACCGTACCGGCGACGTGAGTTCCATGATAATGATCAGTCAATTCTCCTCTGTCAGTAATAAAGTTATAACCATGGATATCATCGACATAACCGTTACCGTCATCATCTATACCCTCCTGACCATTAAGCTCTTCCTGGTTTACCCACATATTGGCAGCTAAATCCTCGTGATCGGCATCAATACCACCATCCACAATACAAACAACGACATTGGGTTTCCCCGTTTCAATTTTCCAGGCATCAAACAAGTTGATATCACCCCCCACTACACTGTGGGACAGTTCTCCCGTATTATTATAATGCCACTGCTTGTTTAATAAACCATCATTAAAAGGCATATTAGTGCTCGTACTTGATGGCTCAATAGTAACAGGTCCTGTAGCGTAAATTTTTTCTGCAATAGGTTCTGCAACACTAACCTCATTAAGATTGGCATAACCTGAAGTGGCTTCAGCTACATTTAAGTCTGAAGTATAAGTTACTTCATACCACAAATCCAAACCATATTGTTTATGCTTAGCTTCATGCTTTGGAGAGTATGGAAAAACTCTTTTCATACTCACTGCACTCAACTTAGAATTGACTCTATCGAATGCCTGAATTCCGGTATGCAAAACACCATCCACGCTGGAGGGTTGCACGCTGTTTAAAGTCGCAGAAATTTGCGGCTTGAATTTCACCCGGACGGCACCTTGCTTCAGGCCATTCCTAAACTGCTGGCCCAGCACCGATCCTGTAATCAGGAACAAGGCTATCAGCAGGAGTGATAAACTTTTTAATCGTAACATTTTCTTCATAGAAATTTGTTTTAGGTTAGTAATCATTTTTCTATTCTAATACGATCGACGTAGAAGAAGTCCTCTTGTTTTGATATTAATCACTTTTGTTTTTTGCTTGTAAGATTGAGTTCTCCATTGGACTCTTTCTTTTTATCCTGCAATGAAAATGAGTTCAATATTTTTTTTAAAGCACTCACCTCATTCTTTTTTATATCAATAAGTTTCTGAATTTTCTTATCCAGATCATCACACTTTGTCATGTTAAATCGTTTTTTGTCTTTACTTTAAATCAACATTGCAAGTATAGAATCTACATCATTAAGCAAGGGCTGGAAGGTCCAATGAATTTCACTACAAGGGTCGAATTACATCAATAGAGCACTACTACAAAACAGTTCATAAACCTAGCTATCAGAAGGTTGCACAACTCACCCTTTCAGACAAAAAGCAGAAGCAAATCGCGTTGACAATTACTTTACAGATATAATTCTCCGGATTTCAGAACAAAAAACACATCGTGAAAACGTATATTTCCAGTTGGGAAAACGGGGATGAATAAGAAGAATTAAAAAGAAGATTTATTGAGTTGAGGGGAATACGGACACAAAGCCATCTCGGTCATCTTGTCGAGAAATTAGAGTGCAATTGACAATTAAGCCAGGAATGAAATCCGACAATTTTTGAAGAGAGAAATGTAATTAATTAAAGCGGCGCAGTCTAAATTCATAATTGAACTCATCATGAGGTCAATAGAAAAATGCTATTCAGAAGCTTAAAGATTCAGCTTTATTATATCGAGATTGATTGAATGCATCAAGGGATTAGCACGACATTCGGCCTAACAAAAAGTTATGCCAAATAATATATATCAGCAATATGATAACAGAATAGGATACTTACCACAAAGAGATTAAGCAGTAAGCGTAATTTTTCGGAGTAGAGTAAAATATTCAGATATTTTTTTCAGAAGAAAATGAAAAGCCCGTTTAAATATTTGTTAAAAAAGTTATCAGATTAACCTCTTTATTGGTCAGATTCAGTTTTTTCCTTAGCCTTGTTCTTGCCACATCGATACTTTTAGGGCTTTGATGAATGACTGAAGCAATTTCTTTGGTGGTCATATTTAAACGAAGAAAAGCACACAATTTTCTTTCTCCTGGTGTTAAATCAGGAAATTCTCTATTCAGATTTTCATAGAATTGACTGTGTACTTCCTGAAATCGAAGTTCGAACTCTTCCCATGCATCCTCCTCGGAAAGGGAATTTAGTTCAAAAATGATTTTCTGCACAGGAAGTTGGTTTTTTGCCGCTACTTTGGCCTTCAGACTAATCAACTTTGTGCTGATATCCCGAATCAACTCATTTTTCTTCATCAGGAACATCACATTGGTTGTTAGTTTCTTATTCAGACTCTCAAGCTTGAGCTCTGCATTATCCTTTTGAATACGCACCTGCTTAGTCCTACTTTTCTGAAGAGCATAAAAAAGACCAAAAATGATGACTCCCAGCACCAGTACTGAAATCAGTAGAATATATTGCAATTCTTTGCGTCTCTGTTCCATTTGCCGAACCTTCTCTGCCTTGTCAATATCAAATTGCATTTGAGCTCTGGTCATTTCCCTGATGGTTTTCTCATTCATCAGACTATCGCTTATCGTTTTATACAACTTGTGAGTCTGATAGGCTTTTTCGTGTTGACCGATACTATCATAGATCTGGTAGAGAAAACTTGCAGCGACTTGTTGGGTTTCTAAAGACCCTACATCTTTACCTAGCTCAAGGGATCTTTTTGAGTGGTCCAAAGCTTTTTTGTAATTTTCCAATTCCAGGTAATAAGCTGCTAAAAAGTAGTACGATTTAGCAATACCAGCCATATCTTTGTTTCTCTCTCTTACCTGTAGTGCAGTTTGTAAGTAATCTTCAGATTCTTCAAATTTTCTTAACTTCAGATAAATTTTACCCAAGTTATTGTATATCACTCCCTGTCTGAAAAGATCATTTCTTTCTAAAGCTAATTTCAAGCCTTTCTGATAATATTGAATCGCGGTCTCGTTATCATTCCTATTCGCATAAATATTACCTATATTATTACAAAGACTGGTTATCCCGGTAAACTCTTCTAAAGGCTTATTAAGTTCTTTTTGCTCATTATAAAGATTAAGGGCTCTAAAATAATATTCAAGTGCCAAATTATAATTTTCAATCCTGTCATATACAATACCTATATTTGTACATGTTCCTATCATCTTAACTTTAGCCGAGACGCCTTCAAATATTTCTAAAGCTTTCAAATAGTTTTTCAACGATTCATTATAATTTCCCACCCATAAAAAAGTATTACCTTTTGCATTATACGATGAGGCAATCATAAAATCATCCTTGTTTTTTTGAGCAATTTCCATAGCCCGATTTGAATATTCCATGGCTTTTGAAAAATCAGATCTGTTGAATTGTTCAGATATCTCCAATAAGATTTTCACTTTCATTCCATCCTCACTGACGTTATGCAATTTGGCTTGCAAACTATCCAATACCGTTTGATCTTGCGCGTAAAGGAAAACAGGAATGGAAAACAGAAGAACTAAAACAAGTCGTTTCATACAATTTAGGGGCTATGAATTAGGTTATTCGGAATAGCTAAATCAGACATAGAACCCAAATTCCACACCATAAAAAAAGCCATCTCCACAACTGATGATGCAAAACTGGCCAAAAGGTTGCGTATGATCTTAAAAGAGCATATCTAAAATTATCCATTTTTATTGAAACCTACTCTATTAATGAAACATATTATCCCCTAATATCCAGAAAGTTGAAACTTTATCAATATAAAAAAAAGGATCCGCCCATCGACAGATCCCTTTCCTATTTATATTACCTATCCAGTTCTTTCATCACATTGGTAAACCTGTTAGGTTTGAATAAATTCTCATCAAAAACAGAAAATAAATAAATAAATAAATAAACAATTTGATGTAGTCAAAAAAATCAGCCTTAACGATTTACTTAGAGCGTTATCAATCTATTTGCAGCATCTAAAACTTCGTTTTCGAAGCTATCTAAATAGATCTGAGTTGTTTTTTCGGTAGTATGGCCGAGACCTTCGGAAATAACTGCAGTTGGTACACCTGAACGCTTGGCAATGGTTGCCCATGAGTGTCGAGCCACGTAGGAGGTTAAAGGTGTCGAAATTCCGAGAAGCTTCCCTACATCTTTCAATTTATGGTTGGTTTTCTGTCTTTGGGTTTGATAACTTCTATATGGATTATCATTAGTTGTATCTATGATGGGAAAAACATATTCATCAGGATTTTTTAAATCGGAGTATTTTTTAATTATTTCCATTGCAGGAGGAAGTAATTCAAAGTAATATTGTTGTGATGTTTTTTGTCTTGCATAATACAAACGCCCATTTCGAATATCCTCAACTTTTAAATATGCAATGTCAACAAAAGACATGCCCATACAATAAAAGCTGAACATGAATATATCTCTCGCTTTTTCAACTGCGGGTTTACCCGTTAAATCAACATTACGAATTTTTATTATCTCCTCTTTTTTTAGTGCTCGCTTTTGAGTTTTGGTACTATGGATCTTATAGTCATCAAATGGGTAGTTGTCTTTCTTAGCCAACTTCTCTTTTATCGCACGATTATAGATCGCCCTAAGCGTTCTCATTTGGAAAGAAACCCCATTTGTACTATTTCCTCTAGAGATCAAATAAGTTTCGAATGATTTTAACCACTTATAAGTCATCTGATCGAAAGTAAAATCCTTAGATTTAATAAATTGACTTATAACACCATGGTGATTTGTATATGCTTGTGCATTTCCATCACTTTTCTGTTTATACAGTTCTTCAATTCTTTTTTTAATAAAACTTAAGACAGAGGTTGATTCGACACCTTTTAGTTTTTGTATGATATCATCAACAGTAAATGAGGCACCACTAGTTTCGAAGTCTAGAATTACTTCCTCGGCATTCATACAAAGCTTCTTGAGCAAAAAATTCTTTTTGGTGACGATGTGCTTTTCATTCTTTGGAAAATTAATCAACTCACAATTTTTATCATCCCAATTATCAATCAAAACAGAAATACCAGTAGCAACTACCTTTCTTATTCTCTTATGAATTATCTGGAGATGGATTGGAGCTGTTCCATCATTCGAAATTTTATCTTTCCTAAAAATGAGTTTTACTGAAGCCATATCAAGTATTCAATTTACATCAGGTGTAACATAGGTGTAACATTTCCTGTATAAATATACATTATTCTACTCAAAGGAAGAAAAAAACAAAGCAACATAACACACTCAAACAGTACCACTTACGCCACCAACAGGCAAAACACACCTAATTTAAGAGAATCACAAAACAGTACATCTCTCGTCTGGAAAGCTCGTGTACCGCAAGGTACCGGGGGTTCGAATCCCTTCCTCTCCGCAAAAAAGAAAAGCATCAAGTTTTATAACTTGATGCTTTTTTCTATTCTAACTCTATTTTAGAATACCGAGTTTATTACGGAATTAACTATCTCCTACTTTATCACTAAGAGCATTTATAAAGTCTTTATCATCCTGTGTTAAGCCAGATCCATTTGTGATAGCCCAAACTATTTCTTGAATTCTATCGGTAATACTGTTGTATTCCTCCATTTCATCATCTGTAAAATCACTAACATCAATCTTTTTAAACTTTAGTGCATCAACAAGAAATGCGATCAATTTTGAAGTCGAAGTACCTCTAATAATATATGAAACGAGGTTATTACTTCCCTCTTTTCCTTTATTGATACAATAAACAAAAAGAATAATATTATGCCTCGCACTTCCATAAATATTTATTCGAACCTCTTGTAAACAAATTCCATGCTGATAATTATTGTCATCAGTTTCATTAGCATCGTTTTTATATTCAAATACACAACCAGCAGGAATCACAACTTCTTGATCGACGGGTGTCGAATTCTCAAGTACCACACTCAACATAACCCACTGTCCTCCCGAACCAAATATCCCTTGATAGTCCTTAAGGTTTGATTCATTTCTTGTAAAAGCATCTCCAGCAAGTGACACAGGAGAATCTCCAGCTCCTCTAACTTCGCCAACTAATGAAATGCCTTCAGGCAATACAAATGGTTTAAGAATTTCTAATTCTCCACCGGCATCACCCATACCTGGAATATTACCCGGATCATCTTTGCTCTTGGAATCATCTTTCTGACAAGAAATCAGCATTCCTGAAATTAAGATCAAAACAGCAGCTAAAAACTTAATTGTTTTCATGATAATAACTTTTACGAATTCGTTATAATTAATCATAGTTATAATTCACTGGTGATAGGATGATATTGTAAAATTATATCCTTGTATCAACATTGACATATGAGAGAGGGATATCTAGAATATTTACACTACATATCTTAATTTCAGAACAGAAAAAATTGAAAGAAGTATTTACGCCTTTCTATATAGAAAATAGAAATAGCTCAATCAGGCATTTCATAGATTCTCCTTACAATTAAAAGTATTTTACTGTAAATTTCAGTTTTATTTAATCTGGTATTAGCTTTCTTTCGTACAAGTATCATGCATATAGGCTTGCAAGACATCAACCTAACTAATGGAGTTATTTACTTCTAATTGATTAGCTGACAATATTAACAATAACACTTTATAAATTCCATTTCATAAAACCAGATATCAAATCTATTTTTAGAGAAAATCGAATTGATCCTTTCATATTTGAAAATGGTCATATCATAACTAAATTATTCCTTCAATATTACAGATTGCCATTTATCAAAGATAGTTCTCTCGTTTAATAGAGAGTTAATTTTAAGCTTTGACATTTCACCTTTTTCAATTAACTCATTTACTGAAAGCTTAATTGAAGAAACAAATGCATTTTTAATCGATTCTATATTGTCCCAATCACAAAGAAAGCCATTGGAATTATCAACTAAATCCTGGTAATCTGAAACTCGACTCATAATAATTGGTTTACCTAGCATCATTCCTTCACATATCACATTGGGAAACCCTTCATATTCACTAAATAAACCAACAACATCAGCTTTATTCATAATATTATAAACATCATTACTACTTCCATTTAAAGAAATCGACGAATTCAAGTTATTTTTACGGATTAAATATTCAGCCTCATCGTAAGCTTTTGTATTACCTATTGACTCTTCCTTTTTTCCAAACCAACTAACTTGAATGTGCTCTTTCTCCTCTTTACTTAACAAGCTTAATGCTTTTATAACACCTAATGGATTTTTTAAGTAACTATATGTAGCCACAATAACAATGTGTAATTTATTCCCTGATTTAGGAATATACTTGCTTGTAGTCTGCGAGCAATCAATAAAATTGTGAATTATTTTAATTTTGTTAGAGTACTCAGGGAATAGCGATTTCCACATTTGCGCCGCATTGTTTGAATTACAAACAATAAAGTCGGAAAACTTCTGAAGTTTAATCACTATTTTTCCCTTAAAAGTTTTAAAAAACTTCCTATTTGCACTTCGTTCACCTGTAATTACTTTCCATTTTTTTCTTCCTACTGCAGATAAACAGTTTAATAAATTAGCGATATGCAGAAAAGAAATAACCGCATCATATTTATTCTTATATATGAATCTTCTTATACTCAAAATTCTACGAATATAATTATCCCGAATTAACCAATGAATTGCGATATTATTTTCCTCTAAATGATGAGCAAAGAAATCTCCTTTCGCATAACATAGAATTTCTACATGAACACCTTTCCTTTGTAAAGCTTTAGCTAATAATACAATTTGTCTTTGTGCACCTCCAGCACATAGGTTATCCGACAGTATTAATACCCTATTCATATGACATAGTTTATACCATAAAACTTAAACAATTGAGAAAATGCAAATTTTACATTATCCGGAGAATTCTTAATTAATTCTTGAAAAATCTTATCTGACAATACATCCTTTTTCAATTTCTGGATATAATAGCTGTATGTCGGACTAGTCAATATTTTCACATCACCATCAACTTTATTAATTTCTTTAATACTCCGTCTAAAAATTCCTAAATGAATACCATGATGTGGTCTAAATTCAGACCTTTCTGGCTCGTTATAATCTAACATCTTGACCGAATCTGTTTGTACTCCGAATTTATCAAGATCAAATCCAATTTGTTTTACTATATATCCTAGTATAATTTCAGCATTGGGAAATTTCACATATTTAAAACAATCTCCCCTGTAAATATGCTTTTTATATTTTTGTCTTTGTTCAAAGTTCAACTTATCAAAATATTCTTTGGTCTTAATAAAATGTAAACCTGTCAACTTATATTCTTCTTGTTCTCCTCTCAAGAAATTGAATATACCTTTAAAACCAGCATGTTTAAATCTAAAAGCAAATGTAAATGGCTTAAAAGGATTATACCTAAGACGCCTTCGTAAGTTACTTATTGGTAAACCTATGAATTTCATATGCTTTATATGCTGCTTATGTAAGGCTACTGGTTCTAATAAATAGAACATATCTATATCGACAGTATATAAATAATCATAATTTTCAAACAATTTATCCCACAATATCCATCTCAAAGATTTACTTTTTAAAGGTGTCATTTTGGTACAATCATTAAAACACCTCTCTTTTATTACGACTTTATTTGTTAAGCCTATTTTTTCTATTTGCTTTTTAATGTCTTGGTTTAATTCATCGTATAGGAATAAGACAACGTCATATTCAGGATATGCTTTATGACAAGAATATAGTAAAAATGGTAAATAACATTGATATCTAGGCCCATATACAAATGTTGTGAGGCAAACTCTTCCATTATTTAAATTATCCATATAGTTATCTTATATTAGTTTTCATAATACATAAATACCTTGTTCGCAGAAAAAACCTCATAAGGCAATGAGATTTTCGCTTATATTTCGAGCCATATTGTGGTAAGAACCACAACATTAAGCTAATAATACGTTTTATCTTTGAATTAGTATACTATCGGGTTTATAGGAATACAGTGGCTTGCAACCGATATCTTAAGACTTGAAATATTACAAATCTATATTTTGACAAAAAAGGGATTTCCTTGAATATCTCGGTAACGAAACTACAAGGACTTTAATTGATAGAATTTCAAGTACGATAAATATGAGAATTCACCCTTAACAAGGATTTGTTAAGGGATTATAATTTTTGTTTCCAGTAAGGAAGATTGATATAATTAGGAACGTTAATTTTACCAAGCTCAAACAGCAGGCAAATACTTTAGATATGAGCATGGTCGGTTTAAACTCAATTATTTATCAAAGCAAAAGACAATAGCTTTGATAATATTTTTTCTTGAGGAAGCTGTAAAAGCAATTAAGGTAAACCTTAATTGCCCTCTGTATTGGATTCCTCTTTAGGTTGAACGGCTTCTTGTTGAATATAAACACCAAAATCCATAGTGGTATGAACAGGGGAATTAGGCACACCTTCCACAGGTTTAGACGTAGTTACCAAATCCATAGGTATAAAAACATCCGAATCAGGGTTATCAACAACTATTAATGGGTCAGAGCTCAAATTCTGAACATCATATATCTCAGGCTTAACTGGAACTGGAACCTCTGTCTCTCCATTTCCATTTCCGTTTCCGTTTCCATTTCCGTTTCCATCTATGACTACGTTTTTGTTTTTTTCAGTACAAAAAGTCAAAAGACATCCTAAAAGCAATATGGTCAGTAATTTTTTCATGATCGGTAAATGAAGAATTTTTCGTAAATCTTATTTTAAATACTTATTCAGGTGGAAAGCTGTGCTTCTTTCAATCATTTTTATGACTTATTAAAACAAAAATAAAGATCAGATCTTATATCAACAGCACAAAACGACTTGCTGAGAAATGATTTAATAATTCTTTTAATACAAACTATTTTTCGGTAACGCTTTCTTTATTTCTAGTATAATAAATATCATTTTCAAAATAAGGTGAACTAATTATTAAGTAGACACCAAATTCAACTCCAGTATGTGTAGGATAAACAGGCACATTACCATTCGGAGGGGTCGTTTGAGTTAAATTCATTGGGATATCAATACTTCCACCTTTATATACACCCGCTAATAATGGTCCTTGATTCATATTTTGAACATCAAAAATCTCATAGTTTGCTCCATCATCAATTAAATCTGACAAATCTACACTAACGGAGTTATTCAAATCTCTATTAAATATAGTTATAGAAGAACGTCCTGGTTCATATTTGTTAGGTCGCTTGAAAATTCTTGTTCCTGAAGGAGGGTCATGCGTATATTGACTGTTACGGTCAATTGAATAGGTTTGTTTCCAACCATCAAATGTTATTGCACTCTCATTGAAAGCTTTAGTAATACCTCCTGCGTGGTAGGTATTATCATCCCAGTCATAGAATGAACTTTGTGTTCCTGATGGCACCTTCAAATATATTAACTTTCCATTCCCGACAATCGTATTCCCACTAAACTCAACAGATTTCCAATTGTTCATTCTCAAAACTGGAAAACCTCCCATTAAGTAATTATCTCTAACAACAACATTACCATTAGTAACATCATAACCAAGCCTAATATTGGTTTTAATTTCTGATGGCGTCATGAAGGTATAATTGTCAATAATAACCAATCTGTCAGCTGGCTGACCACCACCAATCAATAGGTTATCACTTAAATTTTTACCTCTTGATATAATACCATTATTAAAGATAGAATTTCCTTCAATATGATAGCCTTGAATAGATGAACTTGATGTATAAACCTGAATCCCCTTATTAAAGTTATGAAAGAAAATGTTGTTCTCTAATACTTTCGTTCCATTTTCATTTTGAGAATAGAATGCATGTCCGTGACCTCGGTCAGGACCTTGCCATCCATTGTAGTAAGATATACATCCATAGATCTCTGTATTTACTCCTGAAGCCCATGCTCCAATTCCATTACCTGCCGCATCATGTACAACTAAATTGATCAATTTATTATAAGAACCTAATACATTTACGCCTGTAGCATTCGGGATATCTGATGCAAAGCTTCCTGGTATTTGGGAAATACGGTCAGTATTTGAATCCGTAACAGTAAACCCCCAATAAATCGTGTAGGTTCCTTTAACAGATAATATTGCAGAACCTGTTCTTCCCACACCATCAAGAATAGCTTTTTCTCCAGGAAATTGTCTGACGATTATATATTCACCTGCTGCACCATTTAAGTTACTGGTGAAGTGACCTTTATAAATGCCTTTATGTAACCATATGGTATCTCCTTGTAAAACACTTGAAGGATGAGAGAGTGCCGTTTTCAGATCCCAGGGACTGAATTCACTTCCATCTCCATTGGGAGAACCATCCACTGCTACGTGAAAAGAGCTTGCAAATGAACTACAAGTCAAAAGCAAAAAGAATAATCCTAAGTGAATTTTAAAAATAATTTTAAAAAACCTACGTTTGTTTGCAACTAAGCTTGTGATGACTTTCATTTTCAATTTTATTTAGATCTGAAGGGAAACTACTCGCAATATTAAATTAGAGAATTAGGAGCTAATTGTGGATTTAGAATAACTAGGTTCACACATATAAGCCGTATACGATTTTAAATATTAATTGTTTCAAAATTAAGGGAGTAATTTTAGACCAAGTGCTTTATTATTTTTAAACCTTTCTAAAAGAATATGCTAATTGTCAATTAGCAAAAACTCCCTATAGAAAATATAAAAACTAGACTAAAAACCAGAATGCAATAACAGACGAGGCAATCATTTTTTTCTAAGGAATTATTGTTTTCTTATTCTTGCTATCAAGCCTTACCAAATTTGATATTTCAACGCTAACATTTTTATCATTTTCATTAGTTGCATCATCGTTCGATACTGCTTGAGAAACAACATTTTGTTTTTGTAAGGCCTTTAAATCCTCTGTGATCTTCTTACCATTGTCATCTAATAATTCATAGACAGAATTCTTCGAGATAAATTCCGGAACCAATTCCTTCATTCTCGCAACTATCATTTCATTATTTTCATCATTTAGAAAATCTAGAATTTCAGAAATAGCTTTATTAACTTTTTCATAGTTATGTGGACGAACCTGCCCAATCATAATTTTATCGTTATATGTAGGAAGTGCATTTTCATTTCTAGCCAACAACTCTTCGTATAGCTTTTCACCAGGCCTTAAGCCAGTAAAAGTAATATGGATATCAACATTTAGTTTTAAACCCGCTAATTGGATCATCTTCTTCGCTAAGTCAAGAATTTTCACGGGTTCTCCCATATCAAAAACAAATATCTCCCCTCCCTGTCCCATACAGCTTGCTTCCAAAACCAACTGACAAGCCTCAGGGATAGTCATAAAGTACCGTATTATGTCAGGATGTGTTACTTTAACAGGTCCTCCCTGCTCTATTTGCTTCTTAAAGAGTGGCACCACAGAACCATTAGATCCCAAAACATTTCCAAATCGAGTCGTTATAAAAGCCGTCTTGATATCTCCTCGTTGAGCTAAAGATTGAACATATATTTCACAAATACGTTTTGAGGCCCCCATCACATTAGTTGGATTAACAGCTTTATCTGTTGATATCATAACAAACTTTTCTACTCCAAATTCTACAGATAAATCAGCTAGATTTCTTGTTCCTCCGACATTAACGTTAAGAGCTTCATATGGATTATCTTCCATCAATGGAACATGCTTATATGCAGCAGCATTAAAAACAATTTCAGGGTTAAAATGTTCAAAAACTTTTCGCATTCTTACTGGATTGGAGATATCTCCAATTACCATCTCAAAAGAAGCTTTGTTATACTTAGAATTGATCTCCTGTTGCAAATCATATAGAGGAGATTCTGATTGGTCTAAAAGAACCAGCTTTCCTATTGGAAACTTTAATAATTGACGAACAATTTCAGAACCAATCGAACCTGCAGCTCCAGAAATCAAAATAGTTTTCCCAATCAAACTTTCACGAATTCTCTGTAAATTCAATTGTATTTCATCTCGTCCTAAAAGATCCTCGATATTGACATCTCTAACACTTCGGTTAGGCATTTGACCGTTAATCCAATCATCGATAGCAGGTAAGACCTTAACTTCCCAATTATTTTCTAGACATATCTCTGTGATCTCACTTATTTTTTCCTTTCGCATTTTTGACATGGCCAACACGACCATACTCACACCCTTTTTCATTCCCGTGGCCAAAGCTTTAGGAAAACCACTAACCTGAACATCCCGCAAATGTGTCGCCCACTTTTTTTTGTCATCGTCAACAAAGCCAACAACTTCATAGCTTCCTTTGCGCTCTTTATTTAATATATCTAAAGCCAAAATACCTAAGTCTCCAGCTCCATATATTAATGTTTTCTTAGTTTTCTCAGCTTTTGAAAGATATGAATACACTTCTCGAACTACCAATCGAAATCCCGTTAGAAAAAATAATGAGAATATAAATTGAAGAACTAGAACTAAATAGGGTACATGTAATATGCCTCCATCAAAAGTTTGATTTAAAAAATCTAATCCAAAGAGTATTATTACTGCAGTAAAATTTGTATAAATTAAACGAATAAGTTCACTGACATCTGTATGGCGAATCACTCCTTTATAAGAACTGAAAAACAAAAAGCAAATAGCATAAACACCCACACAAAATCCACCGGCTATAAAAAACTCCATAACACTTACTGTAGGTAGTTTAAAATTTAATCGAATTACATAGGCAACTACAAATGCAATAGATACCAAAATTAAATCGATCAAAAAGATCCACCATGGAGAAAGAATACGGACATTTAAAAACTTAAATAAACGAGCTTTCATGAGTTAATCATTAAAATAGAATGATATAATTAAGATTGTAGAAAACAGAAAAGTCTTCTGTTATATATCAAAAAACAAGGAATCGAAAAAAACATCCTTTTATTCAGAAGTAATCTTTAGCCTTGCTTCTTTCAGAATTGTTTTGATGCTAGAACAAACAAAATTCAAATCATCATTATTCATAGATGGGAAAAGAGGTAAAGAAACCGTCCCTTTCCATATTCTTTCACTGTTAGGAAAATCCAGAGTCTTTAAATCGTAGCGTTCCTTATAATACGACATTCGGTATAATGGCTTATAGTGCACAGAAGTTCCTATTCCCAATTGAATCATCTTTTCAATAAATACATTCCGTTCTATATTCGATTCCGAGGTTAGAATGATAGGAAATAAATGCCAGGCATGCTCCTCAAAAGGAATCCTACATACTGGTAAATCCAGACCTGTTATTCCCTGAAGTTCATTCAGATAAAATTTCACAGCACTCAATCGTCCCTTATGAAATTTTTCTGCATCTTCAAGTTGAGCCAGACCAATAGCGGCATTAATATCGGGCATATTGTATTTATATCCGGGAGCGATTACATCGTATTCCCAGGAAGGCTTATCTGATATATATCGATCCCAAACATCCCGATTAATACCATGCAGGCGCATCACCTTCACACGCTTGTATAGATCTTCATCATTTGTAGTAAGCATACCTCCCTCACCGGTAGTAATGGTTTTATTAGCATAAAAGCTAAAGCAGGTCATATCTCCTATACTGCCGATCCAAGACGATCCAAGACGAGTAGGGAAAGCATGAGCTGCATCTTCTAAAATCCGAATCCCATTTTTTTTACATATTTCTAATATTCCATTCTCACTCAACATATCAGCAGGATGACCTCCAAAATGGACAAGAATTAGCACTTTTACTTCAGGATTCTGCAAAATAGCTTTCTCCAAAATGTCAGGAGTTAGAATACGTGTATAGTAGTCTACATCCAAAAAAATAGGATCAGCATTCAGATATCTCACAACCTCTGCTGAAGCTGTAAACGTCATAGCTGGGACAAAAACCTTATCGCCTGCTTTAACATTTAAAGCCTCTAGTCCAAGATGAAGAGCTGCGGTACATGAATTAACAGCACAAGCATATTTAGCCTCAACTTTTTGAGCAAATCGTTTTTCAAACTCATGGGTTTTTCCTGCTGTTGTTAACCATCCACTTTCTAATACTTCTTTTATATATTTCAATTCGGTATTGGAACAAGTAACTCTTGAAAAAGGAACCTTAAGCATAAGACAATTATTTGCGAAATAAAATTAAGAGTGTTCTAAAAATGATTTGACAGTCCTGAAGCAAAGACTGGTTATCAACATATTCCAGGTATAAAGAGAGTTTTTTAGGTAAAATTACATCTCTATAAGTTTCTTCCGGTTGAAAACTTCTTGACAATAATTCCTCTTCCTTACGAAAGAGAATTGAGGCATTATCTGTTATACCAGGTTTTACCTCATGAACAAGCTTCCATTTTTCAGGATAAACTTTAACCCACTGGCGTACTTCTGGTCTGGGGCCAACGAGTGACATGTCACCAGCCAAAACATTAATAAGTTGAGGTAACTCATCTAATTTAGTCCGTCTTAGGAAACGTCCTACGGAAGTCACTCGTGATGTATCGCCAGCATCAAATGAGCCTTCAACACTTAATTTTCCAGGACTCATCGTTCTAAATTTTAAAAGTCGAAAATCTTTCCCTCCTTTTCCAACCCGGGTTTGCCGGAAAAAAACTGGGAATCCAGAATCATAAACAATTAAAATCAGGATCAAAATTCCGGGAACGATCAGCAATAATATTCCAATAGCAGCGGCAAGAAAATCTATACAACGTTTTATTGAATTGCGATAAGAAATCATATTTAATTTATCAGATTCAAAAATGAATAAGAATTCCTAAGTCGTTTTGAATTTTTTCGAGCAACACAACTTACCAACTGATATTCCATTTTTTTAATAAAGCATTGATAGCATAGAAAGAAAAGTAATAAACTGATTTGATAAAATTTAATTTCTCTAAATCATAATATAAATGCCAGACCATTGCAGCGGCTTTAAATTTATTGGCAGAAATTGAATTTTCACGATACCGATATCTCACAAGAGATTTTTTAAGACCGTAAGCCAGGTGTCCTCGTTTCAAGAGAGTTATCCAAAGGTAAGTATCCTGACGGGTCCGTAAATTAAAAAATTCAAAAGGCTCAACTTTACTAAGATTAATCATTGACGTTGACATGCCAATTACAGTATTCTTCAGATACCCTCTATAATCTACTTTATCTGGAACTCGAACTCTTGCTTTCACTTTTAGTTTATCCTCAGAAATTACCAGATATTCTGTAAATGAAATTGCACAATCCTTCATTTCCATAAAGTGTAACTGTTCCTCAATTTTAGTTTTCTCCCAAAGATCATCACTATCTAAAAAACAAAGGAATTCTCCACTCATTTTCTCTAATCCTCTATTTCTAGCATAAGCTGCACCCTTATTTTGTTTAAGTTCTATTAAGGTAATTCTATGCTCATAATTGAATCTGGCATTTATTACTTCCACACTTTTATCAGTGGATGCATCATCAATTAAAATCAGTTCCCAGTTACTGTATGTTTGGTTTAATACAGATTCAATTGTCTCAACGATAAATTTCTCAGAATTGTAAACAGGAATAATTATTGAAACTTTAGGTCGTTTTTCACTCATAGCATTCAAGTCTATCACATTAATTTATCTCTGAAGTAAAATGTTTAAACTTTCCATTGGCTTTCCGCTCTAAAGAATCTACACGGATGATTTCTATCCTTAGACCTTTTTCCAAATAAGTTTCAAACGTTTTTTTTATCAAATAAGATTCATCTGTTGTTAGGTCTCGGTCAGCAACAATCAATAATTCAATATGATCTGTTGTCAACTGATGAACTCTGTATTCCTTTACGACATTCGTATTTTCAATTATCTCTCTTGCTACATAATAAAAAGTAAAACCAGGTACTTTCTTTCCAGATGGAAGAGTAGCCATATCGTTTAATCTTCCCATCAAACCGGTAATCCATGTTTTACCATTTTCACGCTGAATACTGCCTATATCTCCAATTTCATATCGAATTAAAGGGGTGCCTTTATTAAATAATGAGGTACATAACAAGCGTCCAGGTTCTCCATCAGGAAGAGGTTTATTATTATCATCAACAACCTCCACATAAATTAACTCATCGGAAACCAACCATTTATCATTCAATTTAAATCCAATTATTCCCAACTCTGATGCGCCATATTCATTAACAACAGGTACTCCGAAAACCCTTTGAAGAAACTCCTGATCTTTAGGGCTACAAAATTCAGATGTAACGATACACTTCCTAACCGATGGACAAACTTCATTCAAGACTATTTGCTGCTTATCTAAGTATTTTGCAAAATGAACCATTGAATTTGTGTACCCGTAGAGATACTTAAAAGATTTTCGCTTAAATATTCCCAACCATTTTTCCAGAATATGATCCGACAAGTCGAAAACAGGAAAACGCACCCTATTTCCTAAGAAATCTTTAATACTCTCCTTCGTATTTCCAACAAAATTTAACGGAATACCATAGAATCTTGCTTCAAGATCATTTAATACAATGCCTGCACTATTATAACGATCTTTAATCAATGCCCAGGCTAATGCATGGCAATAATGATCCTTGGCAAACTCAAAAGGTTGTCCTGAAGAACCTGATGTACTTTCGACATACCACTTATGAGATCCATTTAATTCGGGAAGTTTAGTTCGGTAGTCACCTGATAAATCTGACTTTGACAAAATTGGAACATTCTCCCACTCCTTTTTTAGAGTCTTATCCAAACTCTTATAAAAAGAATTAAACTCAAAATGATATTGATAGATGTTCCATGCTTGTTCTTTCTGCCACTCTAAAATATCAGGAACATTTTTTATTCGCTTAAAATCTGAGATGGCCTTATAAATGGGAAGACCTTTCAATTTCAATAATCGTCTAAAATCCATAACAATTCTAATTTAATAAATCGCAACTTTTCTTCAAGCCTTGATTGTTAATGAATTAACAAAACACAAGTTTGGGATTCTAAAAGAAGAGTAATATTCTTCTTTTATCTGATAGACATTATCACTCTTAGATCAAAGAGTATAGATTCTTAACCAATGTATTCCTAACAAATACATCTAGTAGCGTACATAAATAAAATTTAATTTTTAATGAGATATTCACAGATTCCATCCACTGGTAATACTAAATTCTTTTATTTTTCGCATAACCTTATTAAGATGAAACCCTTCAACGGCATATTGAATTCCTTTACTTATAGATAGAGAATAATGGTCGTCTTCCAGGATTTCATTTAATTTATGCACTAAATCTTCTTCACATCGGGGTTTAACAAGAGATGCACTTTCCCCATTTACCACATATTCACCAATAGAATTAAAATCTGATATGACCACTGGAACTCCTACAAAACCAGCCTCAACAAGTACGCCTGGGAGTCCCTCACCAGGATGAAAAGTAGGAAGGGCAAATAAATGATAATTCTTAAAAACAGATTGAACCTGATCAGGATTTAAAACACCCATATAGTTTATAGATTCACATAAACTCACCTGAGTCAAGAATTCTTTTTCAAACACAGAATCAATAGGCCCATAGAAATCCAAACTTAAATTCAGCCCCTTATCAACAAGTTTCTTAAAAGCCTCTATTAATATTAGTACTCCTTTTGTAGGCGTAATTCTCGAAATAAAAACGATTTTATTTCGATTCATTTCACTAAGCTCCCATTTTACCCCATTATTTTTACGTGGGTTATAAATAATTCTGCAATTCGTGACTCCCATTGCCACTAAATTAGCCATCACAGATTTTGACTCTACAAAAACATAATCCAGTTTCTTCAAGAAAAAGAGAAATAACTTGTTCAATATTTTGGGCATCCTAATTATTTGTGCGTCAAAAGATCCCCCCATTACAAAAAGCATAACTTTCTTTTTTACAAAAAATGAGAACATCACACATAAAGGAACCAAAACAAATCGTCCTGTTTTATTGAGTGACAATATAATCTGGTTTGATTTTCTAAGTAGATTCAATAATCGCCTGAAAAATATAATTTTATTTTCACCTCTGTTAATTGAATCAAAATATTGAATTTCATTATCAAAAAAAGTTGATAATCCTTCTTTCAAAAATTGATTCTTAACTCCATCTCCATTAGCAGGAGGAGCAAAAGGACCAACAAACACAGTACTAGTATTCTGATGATTTTCCATTTATTGAAGTCTTCTTTCTTTGGGGATCTACTTTAAATATTTAAAATCCGATCAAGAGTTTTATTGGGTACTATTAACTTACACCCTCTTTAAACTTATTTAGTCCAATCTATCAAAGCGTTAATTTAAGTTCTTATAACAGATTTCAATGAAGATCATTTTTAAGATCAAGTCAATAATAACCTCATTTATGAATCAAGCATCCTTAAATTAGAACCATTTTTAATGGATCTAATAGAATCTCTTCTATTGCTTAGAGATGGACAGTTTTCCTAGTATTTTTTCAAGATTCTAATTCCTTTTTTCTTTCGCTTTAAATCCTCAACATTTAATAAAAACAAAGCAATGAACATACCTGGAATAACTCCTAAACCAGAGGTAGATCCGATATAAAGCATGTAACCAAAAAAGGCCAATAGGGGAAGCTTATAATTCAATTTTGTATAAACTGAAAATACTTTTTTAAACCGTTTAATTAGAAAAACACAAAAGCAAATAAATGCAACAAGACCAAATTCAATTAGTATATTGAGATATAAGGAATGTAACTGATGAGAACCACCTGCCATTGATTCGATGGCATTAACTCTAGTTGAGAATTTTTGGCTAAAATTTGGTGCTTTCCCTGGACCAAAACCTCCCAGAATATCCAAAGGTGACTCACTTACCAAATATACTCCAGCCATTTTCCACTGGTCAGCACGTCCTGATGTCGCTCCTGAGATTCCCCTTTCATTTTTGAATGTCTTATTATACCACCGTTCTGTAATTTCAGAATAACCTGTATAACTTATAAAAACGACACTTAAACAAACAGCAACTAAGATTGGTAATAATTGTTTAAAGCTGAATCTACTTATGACCATGAAAATAAGATAACTACCTATTAACATGAATACTCCAATCCTAGAAGTTGTTAATATTGTCAATATTAGAATACAGGCTAAAAGTGGATATTTAATTCTCTTCAACCACTTATTACTCATTTGAGAAATCCAGACTTTACCATCTACAAAAATGAAAAACGCTGATAAAACCAATCCAATACTTAAGGCGCTAGGGTTTCCCTTGTGAACAACTTCGGTAGTTTCTATTACAAAACGGGTATCAATATGTTGCAAGAAACTTATTATTACTAGTGCAGAACTTGCGATAAAATAAATGGTATACTGTCTCACATAACGAACAGATTTCAGAAGCATACTAAACAATAGAATGGCGAGTACCGTCTCAACGAATTTCATGAACCGCTCGAAAGGAACTCCTATAGTCATGCCATAAGCAACAAAAATGAAAACAAAAACAATAATGGCTATTCGCGAGCCACCGGAGATAATTTCTAAAAATAGTTGTCTGTTATTTATTAACCATAACATTAAAGCTACAAATAAAATAACAGAAGTTCCATTATAAGAAATCACATATTGCCTTAAAAAGGCTAAAAATGGTGCATAGATAAGTATTACAATTGTAAAAAAAGGAGCCGCGTCCCTTTGAAATATGCTATATACGAATGCAGCACCAAGAGTCAATGTCAGTACAAAACCTGCCAGAACTATTTGATCTTTTAGGATAAGCCCAACTATAGCTCCTACTGTAAGTAAATAAAAATAGAAGAAAGTACTGAATCCACTGGACTGTATTCTAGTTTTCATTCGTACAAATATTTATCATTCTATCTATATAGGAATCTTCTGTAAAAAGTAAAATATGTTTTCGTAATTGGCTACGTAGTTGAACGAGGTCACCATTATTCAAGCGCAGTAAATCTTCAAATTTTTGTACAAAATCATCATCGTTAAATCTCATAGAATCAAATGGAACAATTTCTTTTTGTCCGCCTGAATTGTGTACAAATGGAATACAACCTTTTAATACTGCCTCAACCGTCGTAATACCAAAATGTTCCTTTATGGCAGGGAATACGTAAAACAATGTCTTTTTTAAAACATGATCGATCTCACTAACCGAAGCATTAGGATAAAAAGACAGGTTTGATAATTTTTGTTCACGGGCTATCTTTTTTAAGCCTTCCAGGTAATCTATTCGAACCTTTGAAACACCCCCCATTATTGCAAATTTCAGGTCAGGGTATTGCTTAGCAAGTTCCATTAAAAATTCAGGTCGCTTGTAATCTACTATCCTGCTAAAAAAAGTAATATTCTCTCTTAAATTAAAATCATCGTCCTGAAGTTCTTCAATTTTCAATTGATTAGATGGGTATACAACCTCCAGTTTCCTACCATGAGCTTCTTCAAATAATTTGGCAGTAAATTTTGAATTAATTACATAATTAGCTTTGCTTTGAGGTTCATATGATGGATAAATTGGGCGAATAAAAGCTTTGTATAACAACTTTGCAATTTTAAATCGAATCGTCTTTGATTCAAGCTGCGGTAATAAAGGAGGACCAGACAAGTAAAATAAATGAGGCCGATTTTGGTCTACCAAAACATTAGCCGTAAATGAATACACATAATCATAATCTATAGGAATCTTACTAATCTTAATCATATTAAATGGCCAAAGTAAGTATCTAAACAGATGAGGTGTTTTTTTAATAAATGAAGGCGCAATCAGAAATTTCAATCTAACAAAGTCTACTTCTACGCCTGCTTCATCCAATAATTGAACATTAGGAGCCTCATCCCAAAATATGACGGGCTTAATTCCTTTTTTATTTAATCCTTTTATTAGCGACAAGACACAAGTTTGGACGCCACCTGCCGCTGTCAGATCATATATAATAGCTATTTTCATATGAAATTATTATTTCGAAATTAACCTTAGAGTATCAAAAAAATGCTTAGTTTGATTTTTAGGACCAAATGTTTCGTCTATAAAATTAAAGCTATTAGTTACAATTTCTTTATAAAGGTCCCGATCATAAAACAATCTAATAGCCTGTTTTGCAAGCTTTGATGAATTCTCTCTATTACAAACGTCAAAATGAAGTCCTGTGATATCATTTTGTACCATCTCTTTACACCCACCGGTATTTGAACAAATAACTGGAGTACCTGCAAGCATAGATTCAAGAATCGTCCGCGGGAAAGGTTCTCTGTCAGATGTTAGACATAGAACATCAAATTCTTTTATAATTTCAATAGCATCTTTGCGGTGCCCCCAAAATGTAACGTAAGAATCAACTCGTAACTTTTTAACCAATTGTTTTAAGCTTGCCTCATAATCATATTCTTTAGGTACAGCCTTTCCAACAATATGAAAATGAGCGTTGGGAATTTTTCTAATAATATTAGGGATTGCACGAATAAATAGGTCGGGTTGTTTATAAGCAGTAATTCGACCTATAAAACCAATATTGAACAATGACTTTTGAAGAAGTGAACTTTTATGATCACCCAAACGTCTGGTTATCTGATCAATATCAATTGTATCATGACAAACACTTACATTAGGATGCATATCCTCATAATAGTCCTTAACATCCTCTGATACAGCAATTATAGAATAAGCTCGTTTAACCTGCTTTAAGTTAACTTGTTTCTCTTTTGAAAAATATTCTCGTGTGTAAATAGCAACTTTGATTCCTGCCCATTTGGCACCTAGAGAAATTCGAAAACTTGCTGCAAAAGTGTTGCATAAAATAATATCAAACTTATTTTTTTTTAACCATCTCATTAAGAATAATGAGCTCAGTTGATAAAGACCTGGATATTTTCTTCGGGGGCCACTAAATTTCTTTACATGCACCTTAAAGCCCTGCTCCTCAAGATAAGCCGACAAAGGACCATAGCCTGGTGTCATCATTTCAAATTTAATGTCATTAGGGAGTTCTTTTAACATATCGGTAATTGCATATTCAGCTCCGCTAATAATGTCGTTTCGAGTATGAACTATTAGAACTTTCATAGGAATGGGATTCTATTTTTAATTTTTTTTAGAAGTGTGTAAAATGGAATGGAGTTAAATCGACTTTCTATATTTATCAATTTGTTCTCTAATATTTCTATTGTACCATGTGCAGCGGACAGCTCTAATTCAAGCTGCCTTTTATTCATCTTTTCCAACCATGATAATTCAGAATAGTATGTTCCAATATCTGATTTAATTTGAAGCATGGGTGTATACGAATTATCCAAAATTGAAATGGGTAAATCCTCAGGATGATTCTTATATTGAATCATTTCTTCAATTAGCTTGATTAATCTATCCGTTGCATCTTCCTTTTGATACAGCTGTTCGTTCAGTAGGAATTCCTGATATTCCAATTTAATTACTGGAGGATTAATTAATTCATCAACGACATTTGATATATGATCTTGTGAAGAAATTACCCAGGCTGATTCGAAATAGTGAGGTGTATTATGATAATCTAAAAGTGCTACGGGTGTTTTAAGTACCAAAGCTTCGAGCAAGGTGGTCGAAGGGGTTGTGATTACAGCATCTACCTCTTGAATAATTTTATGAATCTCTTGTCCGTTGAGGTCTGTTAAAGTGTTGTTTATACCTAGTGTTTCACACAAATTCCCAGATAATCTCCAAATTATTTCGACATCTTTCCTTTCTTGGAAGAAATCTCTCAAATTAATCAAAGACTCTATCGTGATTACTTCTTGTTCTTTTGTGAAGGCTGGTTTTTTTGCTGTACAAATTAAAATCTTCCCTTTTTTCTCTTTCAGATGTGAAAAATCATGTCTGATATTTTGAATATATTTAAGACGCGGCATACCAACAATTTCACATTTGCCTCGATTTCCCCAGCTTTCTAATATCCGAAAATCTTTACAACCTAAACAGGCTATTTTATGAGCAAATCCTGGCTGATTCAGAGGGTTGATAACCCCATCTACTCGGTGTCCTTGCCAAGCATAATCCCATGTTCGTCGCCATTCTAAAATTCCATCCATAATTTGAAGTGTCAGAATACCATTCTTACTACAAATGGAAGTTATATATCCCAATTCACACCAATGTTCATCCGTAACAACAACGAGATCAGGTTTTATTTTTTTGATTTCTGAAATAGAAAATTGAGATAAATATTCTATAGAAATATTATCATTTTCATTAATTACATCAAAATGCCGACGAAGATATTTGGCAGCGCCAATAGTAACAAGTTTAATCATTAGTGAAAGATTGGTTTACCTTTTAATAAATAATCAATTTTTGTAGGTCTATTTTTGATAAATCGAGCTGGGTTACCAGCAACAATGGTATATGGAGCAACATCTTTTACAACAACACTTCCAGAACCTATTACCGCCCCTTCTCCAACAGTAACACCTCCCAAAATAATGGCATGTGTTCCTATCCAGACGTGATCCTCTATTTTAATTTTATTAAAAGTTGCTTCAAATGTTTCAAATGAATGTCCACCAGTTTCGAGAATACTATAACTTGATATATTTACATTATTACCAATGTGTAATAATCCACGACCATCTAATCTACAGTAAAAACCAATTTGTGTAGCCGATCCTACTTTTATTCCATTCAAGGCTTGTAAATAGGACTTCCTAAAAATCGCAGTATTTTCACCAATTTCCATTCCACTACGCTTGTAGAAGAAGTATCTAATCTTATACGAAGGAATGTGATTCAATATGCCATTTAGAAATAACAACTCATGTGCAACATTGAAGTACCTTTTCAATCTTTTAAAAAATCTTTTAATTCGTTTCATGCTATACGACTCTAATTAAAAAACAAACTGATTTTATGAGTTTTGAATATCATCAATATGATGGCGACTTGATTCATTGTTCTTAGTCGTTCTCCTATTAAATTAGGTACCCCAGAACTTTAGCCAATCACTTAAATTTTCTTATTTCGTACCGAAGTTATTTTTGGTACAATTAGCAGAATTGGATCTACTTGGAATATTATAAAGAAGAAACTCTTAAGCAGTTTAAAACTTTTAAAATGCTTTCTGTTTAACTTGCAGCGGTTAATCTCAAGGCTCTCATTTATCTTTAAACAAATCGCCCCCTTTGAAATTTAATGCTGATGAAAGGTTCTTTTGGAATCTTTCTACACAACTGAACTCTTATGTTTAAATTGGAAAAACGAATACATTTTGCGCACGAGACTTAATATTCCTGACTTGATGGCACTAAGAATCTTTTTCAACTCTTTTCGCATTTTTTTGTCACGAATAGCATTTATATGCTTTAAGTATATAAATAATCCACTGATAAACTCTCCGTTTCTTATCTTAATAAAAGCCTTATCCATAAAGCAATAACTCAATCGCTTTTTAATGACGACTTTGACTTTGGGCTGAGGAAAATATTCATCGAGACAATTAAAAAATTTAATATCCTCCATATTACGATAAGTTGGATTAGTGCCAGACCAAACGCCTCCATCATGCACTCTGTAACCAGACATCACTCCTGGCAAAAACTTTCCTATTCCCTTTTCAGCTAGAAGAACAACCAATCCGTAATCGCCTTTGCTTACCTTAAACAGCCAATCAGGCATTGTATCCCTTTGTAGTATATTCCGATGAACTATAGAAGCTGTCGAAATATTATTTTGATTAATAACCGACTCCAAATCAACAACTTCATCAATTTTACGATTACCAACTCTTAATCTCTTGATGCCTGTATTTTGATCAAGAATTTCACTATCATGAAAAGTAAAAACATACTCAGGGTTAGTTTCCAGAAAATCGATCTGCTTTTGCAATTTATAGGGATCTGTCCAATAATCATCCCCCTCGCAATGCGCAACATATTTTCCACGACATTGGGGCATCACATTCTCAAAACAGGGTTTTACCCCCTGCGAATATTGGTTTATATCCTGAAATATAGTAACGAATAGCTCGGGATATTTATCTGTATATCTTTTTATAATATTTACTGTGTTATCAGTAGAAGCATCATCATGAATAATTATTTCAAAAGGAAAGTTTGTCTTTTGATTTAAAAAACCTTCTAGTGCCTGAGCAATATATTTTTCATGATTAAATGTGATACAGTTTATACTTACAAGAGGGCTAGATATCATGATAAAAGATTTATTGAGTTGTCTATTTTAATTTGATAAAGTCTAATAACTTCCTTGTATTTTTCACAGAATTGAACATCAAGACATCAATGATTGAAAGGTTATCTATAAATTCTTTCTCAAACTGATTATAGCTGACCTCTTTTGATTCAATAAATTTCAGATCTATACCAAATTCTTTAAAAAATTCCTGAGAATATAATCCCACCCCTCCACTAAGATTATAATAGCTGGTGGCATTTTCTTTTTTACATATAGAAATTAACCTTTCGACCTTTCCTAATGTTTTTGAACGAGCATGCCGTTTCGATCCAAATTCAAATTCAGTTTCAATACCCAAATAATCTGAAACTAAAACAACTGATTTTGCGGCCATTTCAGCAATGGATGAAACAGGACTATTTAAACACTCCTCGATTAAAGGATACACATCATTATAAAAAGGAGCTTTGGAGTAAATATGTTTTATTGTTTTAAGCTTTTTTATTGAATCATTACCTATAGTAATCTCATTAATAAGCTTATTCTGACTAGCCCCGTTAAGTTGTATACCAAAATATTGATAAGGGTTTGTTCTAGAGATAATTCTATTTCTGGCAACCCAACCACGTTTCTTAAAATTCACATCATCATAAAACACAAATTTATCAACCAAATTAACCAACTGAATATATCCTAAGTAAGGAAAAAAATAGGGTTGTACTATCGCTATTTTCATAACCAATAAATGACTTTATATTAAGAATTAAACTAATGAATTCTAGAAACTAAAATCTATTACTTATTACTAACAATAAAATAGTTGAATGCCTCTGGCATACTTAGAGCTTTTTGTCAACCTAAAAGGGAAATGGTTAATAATTCTTGCAGCATCCAACTCGTATTCTTTATCATATTTCAACTCCATAACAATATGATTTAAATCTGAATATCTTTCGATGAAATTATTATTAAACGTATTGAATTTTGCAAACATCATCTCATCATCTATGGTAATTCGGAACTTCTTATCTGCAGATTGAAAATACTTTCTTTTGTATCGATTCAATAAGACTGGAATTTGATTAAGAATAATTGATTTTGTTGAGACATCTACCTCTGAATTAAGAATAACGGATCTTATTTGAGCAGCTGAAATTCCTTTTCTTAATGGAAATTTATTAAGTTTAAACGATCTTTTAGTTCCTACAGTACCTTCCTTAATCTTCGACTCAAGTATTGGTTTCTCAATCATAGACAATAAATCTCCATACCAACGAATCCTATGTTTAATACGGTGCATATTTCCTATTACATTATCCATAAAGTTCTGCAATTCAATAAAATCAAAATAAATATTATTGACGTACCTATCATGATATATTTCTGAAAACAAAGCAGGATGTTGCAAGACTAGCTGTTCAACATTAATACGGGCAATGTTTGGAATTAAAAACTTACGCTCATAGCGATAAGAATTATTTTGAAGACTTTCCATATGTAACACCATAAAGCAATTCTTTAACTTTATTCATTTTTTCTGTCACCTGCACTCCATTGACATACAAAACTGAACCCGTCTCAATAAGATGATTATTAGTAACTTTGTCCGTTTTAGCATTCTTTACAATTATTATTCCTGGTCCGAACTCCGTTTTTTTTTGAAAAGCACAATATCCCAATTGTGTTGAATCTATTATTAGGTTATTGATTTCAATTTTTGAATTATCTTTACTAGCTACCGCTATTTCACCCCCCTTAATCGTAACATTTTTACATACTAAATGTGAATCTTCCCCTCCGCTTATTCCTTTATCCTCAGGATTTAATATGTAAATATCTGACAATTTGATGTTCGATCCTGACACATCAATTGCATCATTACCAACTTGAATAAATTTCACATTTTTTACTGACCCGGAACAAAAATCAGCATCTAAAGCATCGGCATTAGTTTTCTCAAAAGTGCTATTTTCAATACTAAAATCTGTTCGAACAATATTTAAATAATCATCACCGTTTATATTACCTACAAAACGACAATGATTTATAGAAACAGGAGATTCATAAAAGGTGATAGCGCCACTAAGATGCCATCCTGAATCTGAAATATTAGATAGCCCTCTAAAAATCACATAATTTAATTTTGATGTTCGCTCACAATTGGATATCACGATGCCTTGCCCTGTTGAATCAGAAGATGTAACTGTTACCTTATCTCTATTAGTCCCCAAAATATGAATAGGTGAATAAGATATAATTTTAGCAGAATTAGTTAGATCAACCTGACAACCTTCACCAATATATACAGTATACCCTTTTGGAATGATAAGATCTTTATTAATTGTACAGTTAGAGTGGGTAAAATAAATTTCTCTTTTATTATCTTGTACCTCAATAAAATTAAAATCCTCAATGTTCTTTTTTCTCAGAACCAAATTATCGAAATCACTCTTATAACTTGTATCCGCATATACAATACTTTCATTATATGATTTATCAAAACCTAAAACATTGTATGCAATTATCAATGAATCAATAGAAAAAGCATTAAAATCCAAATCAGTTATATCAAACTTAACTTCTTGACAACGAGCTTTGCTATTATATGCTGCCTTACATATATTGTTTATTAATGGACGAAAGGTTCTTTTATTATATCTGAGATTACGTATCTTAATCGGTAAATTTATGTGATTTTTCACTAATATTTTCAGCTCATTTTTATCAATCTCAAGAACAGAAGCACTTAAAGTATATTGCTTTGACAACATCTTAGTTTGTATCAGGAATCTATTTTGTAGCAATAGTTCTCTTGGAAATTTATAATTGGGGTCAAACCGATATATCTTTTTTGTAAGCTTAGATAAATCACTTTGGTTTTTTCTCAGTACATTCTCAATATAATTTTCACCTAGCAATACTGACAATTCATTCATGTATTGCTTTTTAAAATTAAGAGTATTGAATATTTTGTTTGATACGTCATCAGCAAACAATCGTTTATGAAAATTTGTTGGAATAAACGAATTATTAGATGGTTGCTCAATTGATAATACAACCTCATTGGGAGCATATGCTGTCAGGATTTGCCATTCCCGACAAATTGGTTCAATATGACAGGTAATGGGATTAAAATAATACCTAACATTAGTATTTAATAGTGCATGTTTCGTATTCATTATATCAGAAACAGCATAAAAACTTGCAAATTTTTTAACATCAAACAAGTCTTCAGCTTTCATTTGACCAGAGATAAATTTAGACCACAATTGTCTTAATAAAATCAGTCGTTCTAATTGCACCTTGGATTGATTAATTCTGTCTTCGCCATAGATATCTATAGTTGAATTGTTTATCTTAAAAATAATTCCCTCCGGCCTTCTATTATTTTCAACTAATCTTTTGTCATAACGCTCTTCCAAATAATATACCCCCATTGATTTACCATTTATTTGTGCATCAATAAAGTCTGTTCTCAAACCAATCACATTTCTGGATAACAATAACTTTGTTGCAATCCAATCAGTAAGATACCCTCTTGAAGAAGGAATTAACAAGGCAAATTTTTTCATCCCATTGATCGTTTTCTCATCCTTAACTTTAATCATCAAAGAAAACTTATCCTCATCGATAAAATGATCCAATTCGTAGCCTGTAAGACAAATTTTGACCCGGTAAATCTCATTGTCAAATGTTATCTTTGCAGCAACTTCTTCCTGTAAATTCTCTGATAAATAGCCTTGTTGTATTGCCAATTTTCTATTGTAACGTAGCTTTAGTAAATTTTTGAAACTAATATCAATTTTAAAATCATCTTGTTTAAATGTACCTCCTTTAATATATTCGACAATAGCTTGACTATTACCATGTCTTAAAGCTTTTACAATTTTTTTAGTTCCCTGATAAAATTCTGAAGATCTAATCCCATTGGAATAATACACACCAAAAATAAATACAAGACCTAATACTCCTGCGAATATCAAAACACGCAACTTTCCAAAGTAGCTCTTACTTATAGATCGTCTTTGTTTATTTTGCAATTCCATTATATACTTAAATTATTATCAATAAAACTAATAGATATATTACTGAACTTTTCTTGCAGTTTATTCTTAGCATTATTTATTTGCTTATAATCATCTATTTCGATAACAAATGAAGTCTCCAACATTGAATCGTTTTCATCAAACCTTCTTAGGTCTACCCGCACACAATATTCTTTCAATATCTCTATAATACTATTCATTTTATCCTTCACTGGCGCTTGCGTACTTAACGTAACAATAAGATTTTGG
Source organism: Ancylomarina sp. (assembly GCA_048268005.1). Taxonomy (GTDB): domain Bacteria; phylum Bacteroidota; class Bacteroidia; order Bacteroidales; family Marinifilaceae; genus Ancylomarina. Next base: position 686,197 of record JBLWWJ010000002.1, on the reverse strand, counting down.
TACTCTTGAGATGTGGTTTTAAAAAAGAAATGTTTACCAATAAGAATAGAGGCTACAAAAACAAAACCTATTAATGATGCCAATTTTTGATCTGCTCCAAAACCTAAACCAATTGCAATATTCAAAAAAAGATAAGTTAACTCTTCAGGTTCTTTAATAGCCGCTCTAAAACGGACAATAGACAATGCTCCAACTAATCCCAACGATAATGCAAGTGAAGATTTGACGATTGTAATAATTATCATCGTTGTTATAGCAAGCATCATAAAGTTGCTACTAAAGTTTTTTCTATTGGATAAGGAATTGGCATACTTATTATAAAGAAGGCTTAATAAATACGCCAGCAAAGCGGTCAACATAAGATTCAACATAAAATTCCATGCTGAAAACTGAGCACTGTTAGTAGCTAAAAACTGTTCGAATGATTCAATTTTGTTCATATCTCTATAATTTTTACTAAATTAACGTCACTCTTTTATTACAAAAGTATCTACAATATTTACCAAGTAAATATGTACCTAATAAGGCAAAAGTAGATATGCATTATTGCTATTTTCATCATATCCCTTTAATTACACCCACAATATATTTTACAATATCAATCTCAATATCAGGATAAATAGGAAGGCAAATCACCTTTTTAGTTATTGCTTCTGCAACTGGCAAATTATCTGCTGATGCTGAAGGTAAACCTCTATAGGTAGGAAATTGCGATATGAGTGGGTAAAAATATCGACGTCCGAAGATGTTATGTGATTTCAACTCCTCGTATAAATTATCTCGCGATTTCCCATACTTGTCTTCATCAACAAAAATCGGAAAATAGGAATAATTGTGTTTTACATCTTCCATATCACTTAAAAAACTTATTCCCTGTATATCTTTCAATAATTCGCGATACAAGTAAGTGATGTGTTTTCTTCGTTCAATTGCTTCATCTATTCGTTTCAATTGTAATAAACCATAAGCTGCCTGCAATTCATTCATTTTTGCATTTATACCTGGAGCAATAACTTTTGTTTCACCAGCAAATCCAAAATTTTTCAAATAATCAATTCGCTTTTTTGTTGCTTCATCTCTACATACAATAGCTCCTCCTTCAATCGTATTAAATACTTTAGTGGCATGAAAACTTAAAATTGAAATATCTCCATAATTCAAGACTGAATGCCCATTAATATCAACACTAAAAGCATGTGCTGCATCGTATATGACTTTTAAACCATAGGTATCAGCAATATCCTGAATCGCCTTAACATCGCATGGATTTCCATACACATGAACAGGCATAATTGCTGTAGTTCTGGATGTGATAGCAGCCTCAATTCTTTGCGGATCCAGGTTCAATGTATTAGGATTAATATCAGCAAATACGGGCGCAATACCATTCCAGTGCAAAGCATGTGATGAGGCTACAAAGCTATAGGGAGTTGTAATGACTTCTCCTGTTATTTTAAAACATTGCAATGCGGTAATTAGTGCCAATGTTCCATTCGCAAAGATTGAAATGTAAGGAACATTCAAATATGTAGCCAAAGCTTTTTCAAATTCCTGATGGTATTTCCCATTATTAGTGAGCCATTTACTCTCCCAAATATCCTCGAGTATAGGTACAAACTCATCTAGCGGAGGAAGAACAGGTGATGTTACATGAATCATCCTTTTCTTAAGTTCCTTAATAGCCGGATTTTCGCAATTCTGAGCAGATGATTGATTTATTTTAGAAATTTTCATAGAGAAAAAATTTACAAGTAAAGTGAACAGAATAATACAAGCCTATAGCAACTGATTTATAAAATAGTTGCGCAATAGAGAGTATTTGTAATTTAACAAATCGCTGTTTCCATAAGAGAAGGAAAGGAGAAAGTCCCTGAGTCGTATAAATGAAGATTAGTGAATTAATCTTGCGGAATCATATACTTTCATAAGAAAGCAAAGTAGGAGTAAATAATGATTCCTATTAAGATAGATTAAACTCCAACTATTTATAACGGGGCTCGACATCTTTTTTCATTGTTCCTAATGTCAATATGAAATTAGGAATGGGGCTAGTAAGTCTATATGTTTTTTTAGTCTACATTTTTGTAAACCTTAAAAACATGGGGCTTGTCAATTTAAATTTTGGTGTATTAGCAGCAATAAAAACACTTTCCTGCTCTCTACTCTTGGTTATATTGGCTCCTGCACTAATGTACGTTTCCCGACCAATAGAAATTCCATTTCCTATGGAAGCATTTACACCAATAAAGCAATAAGATTCGATTGTTGTACACCCGGCAATAATAACACCGGCAGAGATCCAGTTATGGTCTTTTATTTTGCAATGATGATTGATAACATTACTAGACATCAAAACGACATTATCTCCTATTTCACTACAAGCTTGAATTGAATTAAACTCTGCAATAAAACAATTTTCTCCAATCTTGACATTACTCGCAATATAAGCCTTTGAACTAATATAAGATACCAGCTCATAACCCTTTTCTTTTGCCTGATTGTATCGTTCAGCCCTTGTTTTATTAAGATTATCAAATCCGATTACAACCATCATCTTAAACAGACTTGGAGGGTAATTTTTTTCGATATCTTCAAATGGGACCAAGGGTATACCTATAAATTTATCCTCCTTTATATACGCCTTGTCTATTGTAAAAGCAACAACCTCATAAGAACTGTCTTCTGTCAAATAGTGATATGCTACTTCAGCAACATTTCCTGCACCAAAAAGAATAATTTTTTCCATAACACAAAAGCTTAATTAAATAATTAATCCTCCATCCAATTGTAATGTTTTACCATTAAAAAAGTCATTGTTTATGATGAATTCGATACCCTGTAAAATTTCTTCAGGTTTGGAAAATCGTCGTAAAGGTGTCTTATTTTTAATTTCCTTTATCTTACTTTCACTCAATGAATTCATAGTTGTATCCGTTTCAACATACCCCGGTGCAATTGCCGCCCAGCGTATTCCCATTGCACCCAATTCTTTGGCCCATGCAACAGTAAGCGCTTCAACTCCTGCCTTAGCAGCAGAATATGCTCCTTGCCCTGAATTTCCATTGGCACAAACGGAACTCACATTGATAATCAAACCCTTGGTTCTTTTTTTCAACATTTTTTCAACCACGTTAACCGTAGTATAAAAAACTGCATTTAGATCTGTGGCTATAACTTTATTCCACATTTCGATACTGTGCTTTTTAAAGCCTCCAAACAGATTAATTAATGGACTATTATAAATAAAGGCTGCATTGTTAATTAGAATATCGATTTGATCATATTTATTAAAAAATTCATCGACTGATTTTTCGACCTCAACAGGATTGCTGATATCACAAGTCTTAATCCATAGACCGTCATATCGTTGCTTCAGATCAAATAGTCCTGTTTCATCAATATCAATAACACCAACATTAGCTCCTTTTTTCACAAATTTCTCGGTCAGAAACTGACCTATTCCATTTGCACCACCTGTTATTAAGATGTTTTTTCCTTTGATATCCATAATACTCCTTTCTCTTTAAGAAGCCCGATAATTTCTTGATAAGTAACCATTTTTATCATTTCCTCTGGTTCAAACTTAACATCGAAGGCCTCTTCAATATTTACAATTAACTCCATGTGAGTTAATGAATCCCATTTATCAACATTCTCCATAGAAATATCTGTACAATTATTTTCGGTAGAGAAATCAAATATCTGTGCAAATAGCTGCTTAATTTTACCTTCCATATTCGTCTTTTTTTAGTGATTTTATATTTAAATAAAGTTCCAATAGTTTACCATATAAAACTTTTTTAGTTGGTCCCTTTGGAATCTCTTTTACATCATCAAGTTGATCAATTATAATTACCTCCTTTGGGTATTTAAATGCTGCAATCTTTCCTTTGCAGAACTCTTTCAATGCATCTTCATCAGTCTTATGTGAATCATTTAATTTGACAAATGCAGCGATGTCCTGCCCCAATAATTTATCTGGAATTCCAATAACGGCGACTTCTGCAATGGCAGGATGTTTGAACAGCACATTCTCAAGTTCGGCAGGATAAATATTTTCGCCACCTTTTATGATGAGAAAATCTTGTCTCCCTTTAAAATAGAAACAACCTTCTTCATCCATGTATCCAAAATCACCGCTATGAAACCATCCATCTCTAAAAGAAAGTGTGTTTCTTTCAGGAAGGTTATGATATTCGTTGGCAACATTGTACCCTCGAATACAAATTTCGCCTTCAACATTGGGCTCAACTTCTTTCCCTTTAGCATCCTGAATAGAGATCTCATTAACGGGAAGAGCTTTCCCAATTGAGCCAATTTTTCTTTTATTTGCAGGGAATTCATTGAAACAAGCAAAGGAAGTTGTCTCTGTTAATCCGAACCCTTCAAATACAGGAACTTCAAATTGTTTTTCAAATTGATCCTGTACATTTCGAGTTAGCACTTGCCCACCGCAAATAATTCCAACCAGACTCTTATCTTTTCTCTTCAAAGGCATACTCAGCAAAATGTTGAGTATTGATGACATAACACTTGTCCAGTTTATCTTGTATTTATTTACCAGGCCCCAAAATGCAATTAGGCTGGCTTTCCCTCTTACTATTACCGTTGATCCTCCAGCAAACAATGGAGCTAATAGAGTAACAACTTGTCCATTATTATGGAAAAGTGGTAAAATGCACAAAGTGCGTGTGTTAGATGTAAAATGAAACCAGTCACTAATTGCCTTTGCATCTGACAAAAGGTTCATATATGATAAAATCACACCCTTCGGGTTTCCCGTTGTTCCAGAGGTATAAATAATCACAGCTTCATCGGTAAGTTCTTTCTTCGGAAACAAAAGTGGATCTATAGATGAATTCTTTTGTGTTAATGGTTTAAAATGAGGCAAAGGATCTAATGCTTCTAAAATAGTTTCTGGATTGCATTTATCTTTTATCTCTTCTAATTTGAATTCTAAATTTCTATCATACAAAACGGCTTTAGATTCACAGTCTAATATGATATAAAGAAACTCTGAGGAAGAAACATCCGGATTAATTGGTACCACGGTAATTCCTAACTTAAAAGCAGCAAAATACAAGAGTAAAAACTCCGCACAGTTAGCAAAAATGATATTGATCCTATCTCCATTTTTGAGACCCAGATTATTCAAATATTCTGCAACTGAAATATACTTGTTAAAAAAATCGATGTAGGTAAAAGATTCTTTTTCATCCCCTGGAGAGATCAAAAAATCCTTATCAGGTGTCAGTTTGACCTTATTCTCGAAAAGATCAGGAATATTAATAAATGATAAACTTAAATCACCCTGCATTCTTTGGTGTGGGTATAATTGATCCAGATTCATAAATTTATTTTTCGATGTATTTTTTAACAATCATATTAATTTTTTCCACGGATATCATTTCCAAAATATCCATGTGCTCAATAATAATATTAAACTCCTTTTCTATTTCGACAATCAGGCTAATGTGCTTTAAGGAATCCCATTCTGCAAGATTATCCATATTTAAGCCTGTAGTAAAATGGTCAATACTGAAGGTGTTTTTGAAAACATCTTCGACCTTATTAAAAATCAAATTATCTTCCATTGAAATAATGATTTACAATATTTTCTGCTGCTAATTTTGCCATATTGGAACGACAAACAGTCGTTGCAGTACCAATATGAGGGGTTATAATACAATTATCAAATTCCAGTAAGGGATGAGTTCTATCAATTGGTTCCGGATCTGTGACATCCAAAGCCGCTCCTCTAATGTATTTTTTCGTAAGAGCTTCAATCAAGTCTTTCGTATTAACAACCCCTCCTCTTGCCGTATTAATCAGTATGGGTTTCTTTTCCATCTTCAAAAACATACTTTCATTAATCAGATCTTTTGTCTGATTTGTTAATGGAACATGCAATGAAATATAGTCGGACGAACGCAATAACTCATCCATAGAAACCTTTTTTACAAATGGAGCAATAAATTCATCCAAAGTGACATCACTCCTATTGTAATACACGACATTAAGGCCAAAACCAATCATTCTTCTGGCAACAGCCTGTCCTATTCTCCCAAACCCAATTATTCCAAATGTTTTATTTGTCAATTCATCGCCTAGAAAAATATAGGGATCCCAAGCTTTCCATTGATTTTGCTTAATACTATGATAGGCCTCATTCACTTTCCTTATGAGACTCAATAATATTGCAACAGTATGATCCGCAGTACTTGCTGTCACAACATCCGGCGTGTTGTATACACTAATTCCCTTATTTTTAGCAAAGTCTACATCTATGTTATCCAGACCAACAGCATAATTTGAAATTACTTTTACCTTTTCGGCTTTTTCAAGTACACTTCTCGTGAATTTATCTACAGGTGTAGAAAGGATAACGTCATAATTATTTACAAGGTCACCTAACTGTTCCTGAGGAAACAATTCATTTTTTTCAAACATGCTGACTTCGAATTTTTCTTTAAGAATCGCTACCGCAATTTCAGGTAATTTCCTTGTTATATAAACGCTTGTCATGGGAGTTATTTTTATCATTTAAGTATTCGCCTACCTTCATAAATCCTTCTTCAATTTTGTCCAAATTATTAACCAAAGGTCCAAAACTGATTCGTACCGCTTCGGTTACAGTTCGTCCAAACCCCCAACCAGGCACAAACAAAACACCTGTAGCTTTTAGAACATCCTCAACAAACATGGCACTATTCCTATTCACTTTCACACAGGTATATAAGCCTCCCTCGGGAGTTAAATAAGGTAGATTCAAATGTTTTTTAATGGCATCTGTTGTTTTCTTAGCTGCCGCCTTATATTTGTTTCTTGTAGCATTCACATATTCTTTCAATGTGTTGTTTCCGATGGCATTATTAACATATGCTGAAAATGCCATTTGGTGCAATGTGTCCGGACAAAGAATGGAAGTATTGGATATTGATTCAATTCCTTCTACAACAAAGTCAGGTGCTTTAATCCAGCCCAATCTTCTTCCAAGGCTTCTGTTCCATTTTGAATTAGAATGAAGTGTGATATAATTATCCATCGGTTTCCATGAAAAATATTCAGGCAATGTGTTGCCAAAAACAAGTTCCTTATAAGCAAAATCAATAACCAGGTAGCTACCAATCTCTCTAACAGCATTTAAGGCTGAGAGAACAAAGTCATTGGATAGAATTTTTGATGTTGGATTATCAGGCACAATAAGCAATACGACTTTCGGTTTCTTGTCTAATATATATTGTGCAAATTCCTGAATCTTATTTTCTGCCTCATATTCCCATGTATCGATATTTAAAACAGGAAATCGCAATAGGTTAATATCGCTAAGACCTGAAAAAATTTGTGTTGGATAATTACAATACGAAGGGTCTAATAATAAAATACTGTCTTCTGGATCTAAAAGAACCTGTAGCAGGTCATTTGCAAGCTGTGTTGAACTGTGACCAACTGCGATTTCAGAAGGGGCTATATCTTGTGTATTATAAAGATGTTCTTCTAATTTTATAATCGCATTTTTCATTTCATTCATTCCCAAAGTGGGTGAATAGGCTCCAGATTTATGAAAAAAGTCATTATTACTAACAATATCAACATACGCCTTTTGCAATTCAGCAGGAGCTCCATGGTTCACCCAGCCTCCTGCAAATGAAATAAGCCCATTCTGCTCGAGTCCTATTCCTTTTAGGAAATCAGGATTTGCAAAATTCATGATCTCTCGAACTGGCGAGATATTACGTTTAAACTTTGTTGCTTTTTTAGATAATCTAGGCTTTTTCATATCTCGTATTTAATAAATTACGTTACATTCATTTATAGTTGCCACTAATCGTTTAGTAATTGAAACAAGTGACACAAAATCATATTTGATTTGAAAGAGAATATTGACAAGTACTTGATAGAAATTAGTACAACTAATAGCTTTTTGAAAAATCTTTTTCAATCAAATATTATCACAATAAATAATGGATGTATTATTTATATTACTGGATAGCGACTATTAATAACTTCTGCTTTTAAACGAGGCTGCAACTCAATTTTTAAGTGCGTTTAAAGCTTACCTTTCGATAGTATTTATTAAGAATAGATTTAATTTCAATGTATTCATTGAGTTTAAAAACTTCCAAAATTATAATCAAAAGTACACCTCCCACAAGTAACTGAACTAAAAACTGTTGTACTACAGACAGCATAAGTAGCTCAACAGACCACATAGCCAAACAAGTCACAACCCCTACAAAAAAGGATGGTGAGATATCTTTTAATTGACTCATTGTTGAATATTGAATTAGGCTTGCCGTATAATAACTGTTTAAAAAATAAGCGATACATCCGTTAACGATCATAGCTATTAACATCGCTTTAATTCCCAAATAAATTCCAATTATTATAACCGGTATCGAAATACACTTTTTTATGATTTCTAATCTTAAAAAAAGATCGGATCTACCTTTAACCTTTAGAATATTCAAATTAATTGAATGCAACGGATACAACATTTGTGAGAAACACAACAATTGTAGATAGGGGATACAAGGTGCCCATTTCTCACCAATCAAAATTACTACCAGAGACTCAGAACAGGCTGCCAATCCCATCATTGCAACAAATGAAATCAACATTGAGGTTTTTATAATTTTTCGATACCCTCTTCTTAATGCTTTAAGATCCTCCTGTATAGAAGAAAGAACAGGATAACTAACCCGTTCAATCACTCTGGTAAGATTGCTCGAGAATAAATTAGAATACCCTTGTGCACGAGTAAAAAAACCTAATTGCGCTGCAGAAAAAAACTTTCCGATTATTAAATAATATAAATTATTATAGGTTGTATCTATAAGAGCTGAAATCAATAATTTAGACCCGAAACCAAATAAGTTTTTAAAACTTTGAATTGAAAACTCCCACTTCGGTTTCCATCTGTTATAATACCATAATAATATGGCACTTAATGTACCAGCTGTTAATTGTTGGACGACCAAACTCCATATTCCAAAGCCACGAAAGGCCATTATGATTCCTATTCCGCCACTTACAATTGTTCTTATTATAGATATTTTACTTTGGGTTTTAAAGTCAATCCTTTTTGTCAATAAAGATTGTTGAACGATGGAAATGGCATTTAGCAATAAACCAATTCCTAATACTCGAATAATAAGAGTTAAACTAGGCTCGTTATAAAATGTAGATATAAAAGGAGACGAAAAGAATAATAAGCAATAGAATAATATCGCAACTCCGAGATTAAAGAAAAAAGTTGTATTACAATCCGCATCAGATAAATCTGGTTTCCTTATTAATGCCGATCCAAATCCAGAACTGATAAAAACGTTGGAGATTGCAATAAAAACCACGATCATCCCCAATATACCATAAACAGAAGGTTCTAGTAAACGTGCTAATATAATACCAATAACAAAAGATAACGCTTGTTTTCCAAAATTATCAAAGAAACTCCAAAATAGCCCATTTAAGGTTTTTTCCTTTAAGCTTTCCATTTACACTCAATTCTATTTATTATTTCTTTGTTTTCGACCCCATCCCATATGATATGATCATGAAAAATAACTCCATAGTCAGATTATTAACCGAAGAACAATTTTCTACACTCTTCTTTAGAATACATACTTATAAGTAATCTCATCCTCTATTTTCTTCAAATAATTTCCATAAACATTTTTACCGTATCGACTAATCGCCTCATTGAGTTTCTCAATAGTTATCCAATGTTTTTTAAAAGCTATCTCTTCCAGACAAGCAACTTTAAGTCCTTGTCGAGACTCTATTGTTTGAATAAAACTACCTGCCTCCAAAAGGGACTCATGAGTACCCGTATCCAGCCAGGCAAAACCACGTCCCATTCGATTTAATTTCAAGCGTTTCTCATCAAGATAGATCTGATTTAAACTTGTTATTTCCAATTCACCTCGAGCTGATGGCTTCACTATTTTAGCCTTCTGAACAACATCATTAGGATAAAAATAAAGTCCAACTACAGCATATTTAGATTTAGGCTGTTCAGGTTTTTCTTCAAGACTTATGACCTCTCCATCATCATTAAATTCTGCAACGCCATATCGTTCTGGATCACTCACATAATATCCTAGCAAACAAGCTTTATTATCATAAGACACCGTATATAGTGCGTTTTTTAACAATGGAGTCAAACCATCACCATAAAAAACATTGTCGCCAAGAATTAAACAGACATCGTCCTCTCCAATAAAATCCTCTCCAAGAATAAATGCCTGAGCTATACCATCTGGTGAAGCTTGAACTTTATATGAGAGTGAAATTCCCCATTGAGATCCATCACCTAAAAGACGAATAAAACCAGCCTGATCTTCTGCGGTCGTAATTATCAGAATTTCACGAATACCAGCCAACATTAGCACGGACATAGGATAGTAGATCATAGGCTTATCGTAAATTGGCAATAACTGCTTAGATATACCTTGTGTAATTGGATAAAGGCGAGAACCGCTACCTCCGGCAAGAATGATTCCTTTCATGATAATTAATTTATTATTGGAGTATTTTCTAAAACAACATCTTATTACTAATCCGCTTTTTAGGTCAGATCGTAAATTTGTACGACACCAATGGTAGCCCCTTTTGTATTTACAACAACCAGTGAGTTAATCTTAAAATCATTAAATACCAATTCTGCTTGAATTAATGTTTCTTGAGGCCTAATTGTCTTGGGCTTTTTACTCATAATCTCGCTTGCTACGAAGTCAAAAGCATCTTTACCTCTATCTTCCATTAGTCTTCTTAAATCACCATCAGTAATAACACCCACTGTTGCATCTTTAATATTTACTAAGGCTAATCCAAGTTTACTACTGCTCATTGTATTAATCACCTCTTTTAAACAACTATTAGGTGCAATAACAGGTAGATTTTTAGTTCTCATGATGTCTTTAACTCGAGTTAAAAGTCTACGTCCTAAACTTCCTCCTGGATGATTTTGAGCAAAATCTTCACTTTTAAAATTTCTTTTTTCCATTAAAGCTATTGCTAGTGCATCACCCATAACTAAAGTAGAGGTAGTAGATGAAGTTGGTGCTAGATTAAGAGGACAAACTTCCTTACTAACATTTATATTTAGATTATAATCAGCATTGATAGCCAATGTCGATAAAGGATTTCCAGTAATAGCAATAATCTTGTTACCATTATTTTTAAAACATGGAATTAATCTTAATATTTCATCTGTCTCACCAGAATTTGTAATTGCAATAACAACATCTATGGGTTTCGTCATTCCAAGGTCGCCATGAAAAGCTTCAGTTGGATGTATAAATACCGAAGATGTTCCTGTGCTGGCAAGTGTAGCTGCAATTTTTCTCCCAATAATCCCTGATTTCCCAAGTCCAGTTACAATTACCCTTCCTTCACAAGCTAAGATTGTTTTTACAGCTAATTCGAAATCTATGGTTAAGATATCCTTTAGTCTATTTATTGCACTTGCCTCTTCAGTAAATACTCTTTGCGCAATTTGTAAAACATCTTCTTTCATACTTTATTATTTATCTATATTATCGATAATTTTATCTATTCAGATTCCTATAGAGATCTCCATTTTTATCGTACCAATCAACAACCTCTTTCAAGCCATCATTCACGGAGTATTCTGGATCGTAGCCCAATAAATCTCTGGCTTTTTTAATAGATGCTAAAGAATGTGGAATGTCTCCATTTCTTTTAGGACCGTGTGTTGCTTTTACAGAATAAATGTCGGGATCGAATTCAGACAGGTGCTTCTTTAAAATATCAACTAATCCATTTAAAGTCGTTCTTTCACCAAAAGCAATATTGAAAACCTCAGATAATGGTTTTTCAATTATGCTCTGAGAAATGCATTCTTTATTTATTTGGTTACCATTAATCAAAAGGGAATCGAAATGGGATTTATAATCTTCTCTTCTTTCAAAAATCAGTTTACTTGGAGTTAAAGCTGCAAGCTGATTAGCCTGCAACACATTTTCTATATAGGTGAAATCTCGACTAAATGTTCCATCCCCATTAATAAGTGGACTTTGATGTTTCATTAAAGCAATCACAAATTTGGGTATAACCGCTGCATAGTCTCCATTGGGATCCTGACGACGGCCAAATACATTAAAATATCTTAAGCCAATCGTTTCAATCCCATAAATTTCACTGAAATTTTCAGCAAAGAGTTCATCTACAGATTTCGTTATGGCATAAGGAGATAGAGCTTTACCTATTTTATGTTCTTCCTTTGGTAACTCCTCATAATCGCCGTAAGTAGAAGAACTAGCGGCATAAACGAAGCGTTTAACGCCTTCTTCCTTGCAGGCAAATAACATTTTCACAAAACCACCAATATTAACATCGGTTGATGTAATTGGATCTTTAATAGAGCGAGGTACAGAACCTATAGCAGCATGATGCAATACAAAATCAGCACCTTTCACCGCTCTCTGACAATCCTCATAATTGCGAATGTCACCTTCAACCAGTTCAAAATTAGGATTAGACAAAAAGGATTTTATATTAATTCTATGTCCCGTGGAAAAATTATCGAGGCAAACGACTTTATTATCTTGTTTCAAAAGCATCTCACAAAGGTTTGAACCGATAAAACCTGCTCCTCCTGTCACCAAAACTTTTGAACTCGTAATTTTTTTATTCATCAATCTAACTTTATCCCAATTATAAACGACAATCAATTAACGCCTTAGGAAGAACCCCTTTTATATCATAAATTACAGAATTAGAACCATTCCTTATAGAAGGATAATCTAAATTCTCGAATTCAGAATGTGCAACCGCTAAAACAATGGCATCATATTTATCACCATTAATACGTGATATTAAATCCATTCCGTATATCTTTTTCACCTCTTGCTTATCTGCCCATGGATCATAGACATCAACATCACAGCCAAAATCTTTAAACTCACGAATAAGATTTATCACTTTAGAATTACGGATATCAGGACAATTCTCTTTGAAAGTAATTCCCAACACCAAGATCTTAGAATCAGAAATTCGATGTTTTTTCCGAATCATTTCTTTAATTACCATAGAAGCAACATAGGCTGACATTCTATCATTTAATCTGCGGCCGGCCAAGATAATTTCAGGATTATACCCAACCTCTTGTGCCTTTTGAGTCAAATAATAAGGGTCAACTCCAATACAATGGCCTCCAACTAGGCCTGGCTTGAAGGGTAAAAAATTCCATTTGGTACCTGCAGCTTCCAAAACTTCATGGGTATCAATTCCCAATCGGTTAAAAATCACCGATAACTCATTTACAAAAGCAATATTGATATCTCGTTGAGAATTTTCAATCACTTTAGCAGCCTCAGCCACTTTAATAGAAGAAGCTTTATAAGTTCCAGCAGTTATAATTGATGCGTATAAATTATCAACAAACTCTGCTATTTCTGCGTTTGAACCGGATGTCACCTTGCATATTTTGGTTACAGAATGAATTTTATCCCCAGGATTAATGCGCTCTGGAGAGTAACCACAGAAAAAGTCTTTATTAAATTCTAAATCACTAAATCTCTCCAAAACAGGCACGCAATCGTCTTCTGTTGCACCAGGATATACTGTTGATTCATAAATAACAACATCCCCTTTTTTCAATGCTTTACCGACTGTTTCTGAAGCTTTAAGCAAAGGTGTTAAATCTGGACGTTTATTCTTATCAATAGGAGTAGGAACCGTTACAATAAATACATCAAATTGCTTAAGCATCTCTTCATTACTAGTATAACTTAATAATTCCGATGACGTCAATTCCTCCTTACTAATTTCCAGAGTCTTATCGACACCAGCTTCCAATTCTGAAATTCGAGTCGTATTAATATCAAAACCAACGGTTATGTATTTTTTACCAAACTCAACAGCCAGTGGTAGCCCAACATACCCTAGTCCTATCACTGCAATCTTACGCTTCATAATATTCATGATTAAGAATTATTTTCTGGTAATTAATAAAAAATAATGTGCTTTGTTTCTACGAATCTATTCAGATTCAATCATAAGAAGAAGTCCTACATGTTAGCAGCACTGTAACCATATCCATATGAATTATTATAGGCATATCCATATTTTTGCATTTTAATACCATTCATAACCAATCCAACATTATGAATGTTAGCTTCATTTAATATTTTCATATTCTGCTTAAAGAATAATTTATTGGTATATCGATACCTTACAACGAAAATATTTGTACTTGCATATGGCATCAACAATAAAGCATCTGTTACAATCCCCATTGGACTCGTATCTATTACAATACAATCATATCGTTTTTCCAACTCCTCAAATAAGGTTGCCGTTGCTTTAGATCCCACAATTTCAGCCGGGTTATGAGGTATAGGACCAGCTACGATGTAATCTAAATTTTTATATTTTGATGGAATAATGACATCTTCAAGAGTGTTACTTCCATTCAAATAGTTTGTAATCCCAATATCTTCAGGTACACCTAAATATTTTCCTAATTGTGGTTTTCTTAGATCAAAGCCAAGGACAATTGTTTTTCGTCCTGCAAGAGCATGTATACCCGCAATATTAACAGCACAAAATGATTTCCCTTCACCTGTGGAAGAAGATGTGACTAGAATGGTTTGTTTGTCACTTCCATTTTTAAGATAATCAAGTCGAGTTCTGATAGATCGAAAGGCTTCTGTAATAGGTGCACTTGGATGTTTTTGTGTCAAAATATCACCTTCTTTCTTACTAAAAGCAATATTTCCAATAATAGGAGCAGCCGTTATTCTTTCCAAATCTTCTTCTGATTGTACTTTATTATTTAATAAATCACTGATAAAAAAGAATAAAGCAGGAATCATTAAACCTATTACCCCACCAATTATAAAGATCAACATTGTTACAGGTTGAAGTATTGCCTTAAAAGAAGCTGGCTCAATAATCTCACTATCCGGCAAATTGGATGCCTTTTGAATTTGAGCTTCCACCCTTCTCTCAAGGAGAAGCGTATACAGGTCATTTGTTAAGTCATAATTACGCTGAATATTTAAGAACTGCTGTTCTTTACCTGGCAGTAAATTTTGTTCTCTGGATATTCTGGCTTTCTGTGTATTCAGAGCTTTCTGCTGATCATTGATATACTCTTGCTGAGAATTAATATTTTCATACAAAGAGGCTAGTAAAGTCGCTTCCTGTCGTTGAAGTCTCTCCAGATATGGGTTATTTAATTTTTCCTTACCCTTGTATTGAAATAATGCAGCTCGTACTTCCCCCAATTGAGTAATATATTCCGTTAAAACACTTGATTCTATACCAACCGATACTGGTGATATTAATTTATTATAATCCTCACGTTTATTTAAATAACCACGCAATCGTTTAAAATAAGAAGCCTGTGTTTGCAATTCCAAAATCTCTGTTTCAATCTCCTGTAATCTAAGGTAAGCTGCCTCTACCTGGACTGTTGGCATAACGACTTTATTAGACGTTCTAAAATTCTGTAGTCTAGCCCCCATACGCCCCAAGGTATCCCCTAAACCATAAAGTTGTTGATCAATAAAAGAAATTGTATTATTGGCAATCTGATTTTTCTGATCTAAGCCATTTTGAATCCAAACAGCCATCAGCATATCTAAAAAAGCTTTAGTTTTTTCCAGACAGGTACCCGTTGTAGACATATAGGCAATAGACGCACCTTGGGCTGCATAAGAAACTTCAATACTTTCAAAATCTTTCATTATACGTCTGTTGTCACGAATAATAAAATAGTTGTCATTTTCGATTAGTTCTTTATCTAAATCAGTTGCTTCAGAATTAATTGTAAAGGCATAATATTCTCCTTCTATTCGCTTTCCTATTTCCACTCGTTCATTTATTTGAAGTGAGGGAATCGCTCCAACATCCTGATTTTCGAGAAAATTATGAAGTATAACATCTTCACCACTTGCAATTAGTTTCAAATCTCCATTATCGTTTCTTTCGAGATGAAATCTAAGGCCTATAGGCTGAACATGAGTCACATCCATAATCACACTAAAGGGTTTATCCAGGTACAACTCCTCCTCCTTATATTTTCCCTTAGAAAATAGTGCTTGATTTATAGCCTGGAAAATTTTCAAGGTGTTATTTTTCTTTCCTCGTAGCTTATCTTTAGTAAAATAACTAACATTGAAATCGAGCTGATCCAAAGTACGTAACTTCAATGCTTCGGTATTCAAAAGAATCGTTTGATTTTCAAAATTATACATATCCGGAGTAGAAAAGCCACTCATCATAGCCATTTCCTCTGATACATTCCCTTGAGTTTCACTTTTGATCAAAACCGTAGCATCAACTTTATAAACTAAGGTTGTATAACGATTTATAATAAAGGCTGACAGTAATCCTAAAATTATGAAACCTACAAACCAATACCATTTATTATAAAAAAGATAAATCCATTTCATAATATTGGGTTTTTCAGATTTATATTCATTCTCAATGCTGAATATATCATCATTATCGTAATTGCTCTTGTTGTTTGTATGATACATGATCTTTGCTTATAGATTGAAAGATAATTTTCACTAACGCATTAAATATTTAAGGATAAATTACCTAAGCGAATTAGCCAATAAGAAGAAGGTTATAAGACTTGTTAATAAACTTAAAGAAAACGATTCTCCGAATCCCCACATTTGAGCTTTAATAGGCTCTACATAAATCAGGTCATTAGGTTGTATATAATAATTCTGACTGTCAACAAGGTTTAGATCTGATAAGTCAACCGTTATTATCTCAGTTCCTTCAGTAGAAGGCCGAAGAATCTTCACCCTTTTTCTTTTTCCATATATTGTTAAATCTCCTGCAATTGAAATTGCTTCGAAAATGGTAAGTTGATCCTTACTCATATTATATTGTCCCGGCTCATTTACTTCTCCTAAAATTGTAAACTGAGTATGTGTTAATTGCACCTGAAGCGTAAACGTATCAATGTGATTTATAAGTATTTTCTGAATTTTGGCTTTAATTTCTTTTATAGTCAGATTAATCACCTTTATTTTTCCGATATATGGGAAATCAATTTCTCCGTCATCGGAGACCAAATAACTTTGATACCTCATACTACTCGGGTCGCCCATATTGTTAATATTGATTTGGCCAGCATTAAGATTATAAAGATTAGCAACAGCCTCATCTGGTGTCAAAACCCTTACATAAATATAATCACGTGGTTGAATTCTATAAGCTTCCGTAACTTCTACAGCCCTCGTGTATAAATTCACATATTTTTTCTTATCGCTCACATCCTGCATGTAGATTGTTTTTTTCTGAGAAATGCAAGAGACCATTGAGAAGATCAACAGAAGAGCTAAAATTTTAGAATATTTCATCGGTGTGTATTTAGAAATTAGACCTTGTATTCGTTTGTATTGACTGAAAGGCAACATTTTGATCGCTAGAATTAGCTTTCAGAACGATATTTAACTTTTTTTCCGGTAGAACTAACTTTCATTAATTTTTCAAAAGTTATAATTTGAGGTATTTTATGTATTTGAAGACTTTCATGACATCTTCTTAAAATCTTATATTTTATTTGCTCCTTTTCACAATTTTTATTCAGAACAATATGTGCTTTTATAGCTTCACCCAATAATTCGTCACATATACCCTTAATAGTACAATCGATTACTTCAGGTACTGATAAAATAACTTCTTCAATTTCCTTAGGACTCACACGTTTCCCGCCAACTTTTATAATTTCCTTTTTACGACTTTCTAAAAAAATGAAACCATCCTCATCAATTCTACCTAAATCACCAGTTAACAACCATCCATTTTTTAAAACAGACTTCGTGCCTTCAGGATCCTGATAATAACCCATCATAATATTATCACCTTTAGCCGCAATTTCTCCAAGTTCGCCATTTTTAACAGCATTCCCTTTTTCGTCAAATACCTTCAAAAGCACACCAGGTATAGATTTGCCTATTGATCCCATCTTTGCTTTTAATCGATCTGGGGGCAAATAGGATAAGCGTGCAGTTGCCTCTGTTTGCCCATACATTACAAAAAAGTTAATCGTAGGAAAGTTTGTAATAAACTCCTCAATAAAATTGTTGTGAAGTTTACCACCTGCCTGTGTGACATATTTAAGATGAGGAAATTTTGTTTGTTTAAACGTAACAGATTTCTTTAAAAGAATCTGGAAATGACTAGGCACACCAGCGAATCCAGTACATTTAAACGTGTTTAGATTTTTAATAACAGAGGCTATAAAAATGAAATTATTTATAAGTACAATGGAAGCACCAACCTTTAAATGTGTGTGTAAAAGAGATAAGCCGTAGCAATAATGAAATGGTAAAACGACGCCCATCACATCTGACGAATCCAACTTAAGATATTGAACGATTGAGCAGGTATTTGAAATAATATTCCGATGACTTATCATCACTCCTTTCGGAACTCCAGTAGATCCAGATGTATAAATAATTTCTGCGATTCTATTTTGATCAAAATCCTCATTAAAACTATCAATCTCGAGTTTAGAATCTGTGAGAATTTCATCAAATCGCTCTTCTCCAATTCGACTTAGTACAGAATCTGGTAGTCTTTTATTAAATTGATCAGAATAAACAATACATTGACATTCTGTTGATCTTAAAATAAATTCTAAATTTTCAGATTCTAATGATGGATCTATAGGGATGCAAACATTTCCAGATTTAATAATACCTAAGTAAGCCGTTATAATAAAAACCGAATTTGATCCAGCTAATACAATATTTTGATTCTCACCAATTCTACTTCTTAAAAAAGAAGCAAATATTAAGCTGTTTCTATAAATCTGTCTATAGGTAATTGTTTGATCAGGTCCAGAAACAAAATCCTTATTCAAAGATCTACTTTCAGCGAATAAATAATCAAATACATTCATAAAGCTCTAAAACCTTTAATTGATTATAATTAATCAGAAAATCGGTGTTAACCTTAGATATTCCGTTGTATCCCTTTTCCTTTCAAAATTCTTAAAAATACTTTGGATGTCTTTTGTAGATTTTTGCATTGCGTTGGCAACATCCTCAGCTTTGTATTGATTCTCCCATGCATACCAAATAAGATCCATTTCGTTAAAAGGCATTTGATAAAAGAATTCTTCTTGAGATTGCTCAGCACTATAGGTATCTGTTGTAGGAGTGCGATCAATTATTTCTTGAGGAACACCCAAATATTCTGCTAATTGGTACACCTGAGTTTTATAAAGATGCCCTATAGGCATAACATCAGCACCACCATCACCGTATTTCACAAAAAAACCTTGCTCAACTTCATGTTTATTAGGCGTTCCTACAACCGCATAATAAAGGCTTTCAGCGTGGTAATACAGCATAGACATTCTACTACGCTGTTTAAAATTAGTTGAGGCTACAATTTGTAAATACTCTTTTGACGGCAATAGCTTACTTATTTGTGTACCGTCTGGTTTTACTATCGTTAAAGAAAAAATTGAAGGTAAATTTTGTGAGATATCCTGTTTAATTTCAATCTTTGCTTTATCCAAAAGAGGATTAAATTCTGGAAAGATTTCTAAAACTGCAGCATCTCTGCGTTGGTAACATCCAAAGCCATCAAGTGCAGATGTTATATCTTCTACGACGGTTCTTACACCAAATTTTTCCGATAGTTTGTTTGCTAAACTTAAACTATCAGGACTTGAATCTTTTTCAGGTAATAAGACGCCTAATACATTTTCCTTACCTATTGCACGAGCTGTAAGGGCCAGTACAACAGAAGAATCGATTCCACCACTGATTCCGATTACGGCACCTCTTCGCTTCAGCTTTTTCTTAATATCAGCCTTAAGCTTTTGACATATTTGATCGCAAACCAATTCGGGATTTTCAAGAGTTAAAATTTCTTTTGAAAATGATTTATTTACTATTTCCATATCAATCCAGTTTAATTCAATAGTATTAATTTACAGTCAATTAAATCCGATTTACTTAAATCGTTTCTATGTTTTTTCACAAATAAGTCATCTAGAATTTGAGTCGATAGAATTCCCATATAAGCCATTTTGTCAACTTCCGAAATATTCCTTTGAGAATTCATTTTCGAGACCAGGTTTTCAACCATTTTATAATTAAAAATTCCCGACTGATTAATTTGTTGTTCCGATAACATTTTTTTCATGTAATCGGAGTCACAATCGTCTATGGTGGGGGCTCTATAAGCTTGTTTTTTTCTATTTATAATCTGTTCTGGTAACTTCCCTTTCATCATTTTTTTCAATAAAACCTTCTCTTCCAAACCCTTAATCTTGAACTCGGATGGAAGCTTCATACAAAACTCAATAATCCGATGGTCTAAAAAAGGATATCTTCCTTCAACCGAGTTGGCCATAGCCATTCTGTCTCCCTGAGAGGACAACAAATACCCCGACATAAATAGCTTGATTTCCAGCCACTGTGCGCGTGACAAAAGATCTACCTTTTGGAATTTATCAACTACCCTTTTCTCTAATTCATCAATAGGGTGATAATTTTCAAGTTCAACTTTCAAATCATCAGAAAAATATTTTTTAATTCTAGAAGTGTTATTCCACCTAAGCAAATGTGAATAAACTAATGAATCTGTTTCAGTAAGTTTATACGAAAAAAACAGATTTAAAGCCTTTGCTCCATTCAGTTGCGACATATAGGGATATAATCTCTTCAAAAGCAAAGGCCGGTATTTTGATTTTGGATCTTTGGCCCAAAACTGTCTGATTAGGGCTTCTTTAAATATGTTATATCCCCCCAATAATTCATCCGCTCCTTCCCCTGTAATCACAACCTTTATATCATTGTTTCTAACCAATCCCGACAATAATGCCATGGGTGAAGGAGAGCTTCTTAAAATAGGGGTCTCCGAATGCCAGATTATATCTGTAAAGATCTGTGATATATCATGACTTTCACATTTAATACTATTGTGTTCTGTTTCAAAAAACTTAACTGCTGTATTCTGAAAATCTGTTTCATCAAACTCTTTATCAACAAAGCCCAGAGAAAATGTTTGCAGTTTCTCTTGATTGTTTTCCTTTATAAATGATGTTGTAATGCTAGAATCAAGACCTCCACTCAGGTAGGCTCCTACAGGAACGTCTGCTCTCAGTCTTATTTTTACAGCATCCGAAAAAAGTTCTCGAAATTCATCGATAGCTTCTTTCAACGAAACTCTTTTATATTCGTCTGATTTACAAAGAGGTAATTCCCAATATTTTTCTTCTTTTATCCCACTGAAATTAGCCATGATATAGTGACCAGGCTGTACTTCGAAAATATCTTTAAAAATTGTAAGTGGTGATAAGGTCGTCCAAAAGGTAAAAACTTGTGTTAAAGCAATGGGCGAAATCTGTGCCTCTATTTGTGGGTGCTCGAACAGTGCCTTCATTTCAGAAGCAAATACGATACCGTCATTAACTTTTGAATAAAACAATGGTCTTATTCCAACCCTATCCCTTGCGAGAAATAATTCTTTCTTTACGGTATTCCAAATCGCTATTGCAAACTGACCGTTCAATTTACTTAAAAACTTGACGCCATACTCTTCATACAGATGCAATACAACTTCTGTATCGGTGCTTGTCTTAAAAACATGCTTTTTCTCTAGAAGGTCTTTTTTTAATTCTAAGTGATTAAAAATTTCACCGTTAAAAACAATCCACAAAGTCTCATCTTCATTTGATAAAGGCATACGTCCATTATCAAGATCCAAGATACTTAAACGAACACTTCCAAGACCGACCTCGTTGGTCAATAAAATACCACTTTGATCTGGGCCCCTATGCTTTATTCGTGTAAGCATACACTTTAAAACATCAACCGAATTGGACGTTTTTAAATTTGGATAAAAACCAACTATACCACACATCGTTATTTGTGATTAATAACTAATTTAGAAACTCCCTTTACCTTGAGTTTATCTATAATAAACTCTGAAATACTAGTTATGGATGCAAAATTCCCAACAAGAAGCTCATTATCCTTTGTATCAACTAGAAATTCATCTCTTATAAAATCAATTAAAAATAAAAGTCCCATTGAATCAAAAAGTCCTTCCTCAAAAAGTAGGGTGTCGTCTTTAATATCATCTTTACTTGAAAAGGTCGCTTCGATAATATATTGACGAAGCTTCTCTTTCACCACCATATAATCATTCATAGTATCAATTATTTAACCTGTTTCATTTATTGTTTTTATATCTAAGATTTTTATTGATCTAACCAGAACCATTAAGATTCTGTTTGTACTCATTCAGGAATTGTCTTTGAAGTTCTAATAAGTTATTTGATCGACTCCCTAATTGTCTTATTGGGTTCCCAAAAAACATTCCCCATTTGGGTAAGTTCTTCCTAACTAAAGACAAAGCACCTACCGAGGAACCTTCTCCAATAGTGACATTGGGTAATATAACCGTTTCGGCTCCTATAATTACATAAGATTCAATTATTACAGCACCATGGGAAACGCCCTTATATTTTTCGGGAATTGTTGGATTAGTCAGGTATTTACCTGAATAATCATCGGACCTGCTATAGATTTTCACCCCTTGGGATAAACCACTAAAATCATTAATAAAAATCCCATCTCCTGCAGCTAGAAAACAGTAACCTCCAATATGAACGAAAGATCCTATATTCAATTCACCATTTCCTGTCGCAATAATTGTACAAAAAGAATCTATGATCACATTATCTCCGATGGAAATATTAGATAGTCCAACTATCGTGGAATTCTTATAAATCTTTACATTTTTTCCTATTGATTTAAAACCTGCATCTTGTAATTCAGCTTCCGTAAAGTAGCCTGTATCGAAAGGATTTTTCATTTCTTTATGATTGATAATTAAGGTTATTCACTCATCAAAACTTAAGCTATTGGAGTACACATTTCCCACCGACTTTAATATACTGAAGGTTCTCATAACCAAAATTGAAAAGTAAGCCTATTGGGGTAACCTCATCTTTCAAACTATTCATAAACGTATTTTCTTGTTCCTCTGATAGAAAAGAATGCGTTTCTAAACCAACAATAACTTTATCAAAACACAAATAAGTTTCTTTGTCTCCATTGAAATTTGATCCTTTATTAACTCTTTTTGAATAGGGGATATTTCTCAACTCTAATTCAAGTTCCATTACTTTTTTATATACATGTTCCTGATAACCATGACCCAGTTGCTTATATACATAATTTCCAACTTCAATAAGTCTATTAATCTCTACTTGATATGAGTTCTTTTCCATTTTAGGAGGTCATTTTTGAATTAATAATTTTCCCTTTACGTATTATTTTCGATTCTTATTTGTCATCAGGTGCAATCTATCCACTCACTACTTGATGCTAACTGTAATTCCGGATTCCAGAAGAAACAGAATAGGTAAGAAAAAGTATAATTCGTTAAATCCATTACAAACGATTCGCTCTTTCTTATCGCATCACAGGGTAATTCTTTTACAACCAAATCTAAATTCATCCCAAAAAGTTTAAATTGATTCTCTTCGCTAGTTTTCTTATCTCTGGAATTATTATTCCATATAAAACGAATAGTCGTATCCCCTGCCATTTCCAATTTTAGATTATTAATTTCACCTAGATTTCCAGTAGTCAACTTTAGTCTCGTGATATCTAGATAACCTTCCGAATCGAAAGCATGTGTATTTAGTTTACAGAATAAGTTTTGTCCACTCATTGAATTTCGCCTAGCCTCAGGATTCCAATACGGCCTGATCAATTCATCTAAATTTCGACTTACAAATTGAGAAGCTGCCTTAAATTTTCCTCGTTGGTTTAACTGTCCAGGAGTTCGTGGATTTTTCACTCTACTTGGTTTGCTCCTGATATAAGTTTTACCATAGCGATGAGAAATAATCACTGGTCCAACAAGTCCGGTCAATAATTTGTCTTTTATACTTGCCATAGTTTTTCGATGTGATCAGAAATTAGCTAATTTCTGATTTCTTTAATATCCTAATTCTTTTAAAACTCAGAATAATCAGCAGGTAGGAAACTGACGTTCAAACCAATAGAGAATTGATTTAAATATTATTTAATTCGGTATACAGAATAATTGTATTAGATGTCCTGATATAAATGGTAATCAAAGCATGCTTGAGCCCTCCATCTACTTTATATCATCCATGGCTCTACCCAAGCTTGTTCCAAATAAGATCAAGTCTTGTTCCAGCTTTGTTTAGATAAAAGAATAAAAAAAATCCAATCAATTTTCTCCATAATTTACTTCTACAGGTGTCTTTAGGCGTTTAACTTCATCCATAGAAATATCAGCATGCACGCAACAACCCAAACTAATGAAGCGAAGAACAATACGATGTTGCCCACGTAATTGAAGTAATTCTCCCCGAACACCCTTTAATGGGCCAATAGTCACTTCGAGATGGTCTCCTTTTTTTAAACTTCGTGAGGTAAGCTCAACATCTCGTTTGGTGTCTTCCAAAAAAAGTTTCAAGGAATCGATCTGAGAATCAGGAATGGGTACAGCGCGTCCTTCAAAACAAACATAACGCACAGCCCAATGTGAACTGATAGCCTCATAATATTCACGATCACTCACTCTTACAAAAACATAAGAACTAAACAAGGGCGTTTCAACCCATTTTTTACGATCACTCCAAACCCTAAGTTCTTTCTTAAGGGGCAAATAAGCCTCAATCCCTTTTTCCAAGAGTTCACCATACACTTTTTTTTCCGACCTGGATCGAGTGTAAATGGCATACCACCTATATGTTCTCTTTAGTATTTTCAACGATTGATAGTTTATAAAGTGGAATTAATCAGATAAGCAAAATTGAATCTATCTTAATTGAGTAATCTTAACACAGCTTCGCTCTTTCAGTCCCATTATTCTATAATAGAACCTACCAAACAAGGCATTCTTAGATATTGCTTATAAAGCTCAATTTAAGGCTGCACTAGTAAATTTATGACGCTTTCGACTAAACTTCAATACCCGAAAAGAGGTATTTTGACAAATACTGCGCTTATATTTTGCAGTATAGACGCAGTATTAAGAGAGTAATTTAAGCCCGCACAAATGCCAACTCATTAACTTTCGAAGAGCATATTTATCTTAATCAAAATATATAAAACATGGGTGAAATAATTCTAGCTCTTCAAAAACTAGAAGATTCCAATTTTTCCTGCGATGAATGCAAGACAAGCGGTATTTTTGACTTTTAATTTATTAATGATATTCTTTCGATGAGTATCGGCAGTATAGTAACTAATATTCAATTTTACCCCAATTTCTTTATCGGTAAAACCTTTAACAATTAACCTCAGAATCTCCATTTCTCTTTTAGATAGAGATGCTATCAATTCTAATTCGTTATTAGAGTTCAAGTCAATAGAATCAGCTTTATTTTTTTGCCTATTATTCAACTGCTCAGTTAAATCGATAATACATCCAAAAAGTTGTTCTGGAAAGTTATTGGGATATCTTGTCCCAACCACAATATTCATATAAACATCTCTCCAGATATCACCAGAATGTTTAAGTCTTAATATTTCGGAGAATGTAAAAGCTTTTTCTTGCCGGACGAGATCGAGATAAGTTTCAATTTTGGATGAATCTTCAGGATGTATATTTTGAACTATATGGTCAAGAAAAGTATACTCTTCGGTTACAACTGGAGGAAGATTTAATATCTCAATACTTTTCTTACTTGTCCAAACAACATTCAAATTAGACGCATCCATGATAAAATAAGCTGTGTCAAAACTTACTTTAAAATCACCACTAAAATGAAATTTATCTTCTAATTCTAGATCTTTGACAAATTTTCTCGAATCTACTTCTCTATATTTTTCTTTTCTTCGCCGCATCATAATCATTTCTGAAAAAAAGTTAGATCGATAATCGTGTTCTGCAAGGTGTGAGAGGTTGTAGGATCGTATAGCTTAAAAAAACACCTCTATGGAATTCGTATTTTTCGCTATCTCATTTTAAGTTCAAGTAACTTTGCTATCCTAAATTTATGGCCTTTTATTTAGATATGAAGAATTTATTTTAATCTGATTTGATGAATAGAATTTCTAATGAGACAAACTAACAGATTAGCATGATTGAATTAAATGGAATATTGTTAATCCCTATTAATCTAAATCATTAGGACTTTTAAGTCATTGAAGACTTTACAATTAGGCCACAACTCTTCATACTGATAATTAAAAACAGAACTCATAATCTTTAGAAAGGTTCTAAACAACTTGTTATTCCTAAACAAGTAAAATATTTAAGATCAATCTGACTCATTGAAAAATGAAAATAAATAAACCTAATATTTAAAGAATATTTTGATAATTTAACATTAATAATCAACCTATTTTTAGTAATATAGTAATAGATATAAATTTTCAACTTTTACAGAATATTCTCAGGCTGGTATCATGCATTTTAATAATCACGTAAGAAGAAAAATTGATTCTAATAAATAAATAGATTGATATTGTATTTAAAGGCATTACAAGTATTTCAATCCTATTCTATAAAAGAACATTAAACCAAAATTATATTCATATGAAGGAACTCTTAGAAAAAGGTATTGCAATATTTGGTAGTAAAGCTATTTTTTTAAATTGGATTGAAACTGAAAATGAAGCATTAGGAAATATTACTCCCGATTCATTACTTGAGTCAACTCAAGGAATTTCAATTGTGTATGATTTATTAATGAAACTTGAGCAAAACACCTAATCATAAGATATTTAAATATTACATTAAACCTTTTTAGTTTTTAAGTTTGTTAAAATAGATCTAAATTAAAATTCTAAATATTAAAAGCCTCAATTTACCAATAGACTTAAATTGAGGCTTGTTTTTGTAAAAAGTTAAACAAGTTTTTAAACCAATTATGGATCCAAAATAATTTGAAAAGTTTAG
Source organism: Ancylomarina sp. (assembly GCA_048268005.1). Classification (GTDB taxonomy): domain Bacteria; phylum Bacteroidota; class Bacteroidia; order Bacteroidales; family Marinifilaceae; genus Ancylomarina. Next base: position 659,287 of record JBLWWJ010000002.1, on the reverse strand, counting down.
ATCCTTTATACGAAATATGAATATATGATTTGTCTGAGTCTGGTTACACCAAAGTCTAATCGATAAACATTTTCTGAATAAATTCTAAAACTGCATTAATAGCTTATTCCATTCCTTTGCTTACTCTCCAATCTACTGAAAATACAGTCACTTCCCCCGTAATTTAAGCATCCTTTGATTGCTATGATATTTTCCTATATTTGCCCCAAGTCGAAAATAACCGACTAATACCATTTGAACCACTTTAATAATTTGAAAACAATGAAAAACATCCTATTTATATTCCTTATAAGCCTATTAGTTTCCTGTAGCAAAGACGAAGAAACAAATTACATAGAAGAAAACGATAAAGAAATTATTGAATATATAGCAACACATAAGCTAGATGCAACAAAAAGCAGCAGTGGTTTATATTATGTGATTGATGAGCCTGGAACTGGAAAAGCAGCAAATCCAAATTCATATGTCAATGTGTCGTACAAAGGTTCTCTACTAAATGGGAATGTATTTGAAGAAAGTAATATAAATGGTATTTATACACATCTGCAACAAGTGATTGTAGGATGGGCAGAAGGCATCAGTTATTTTAAAGAAGGTGGCAGTGGTAAGCTTTTAATACCAGCCCATCTTGCCTTTGGAAATTCTAATAGTGGTCCAATTCCTGGAGGTTCTGTTCTTATTTTTGACATTAAGCTTATCGAAGTATACGAAGATTTTGAAACTTGTTTAAATGCAATAAAAGCTAAAAATGAAACAGAAATCGAAAAATATATAACTGAAAATGAGTTAGACGCACAGAAAACGGAATCTGGTTTATATTACGTAATAGAAAAGGAAGGTGATGGTGAACAAGCTACACCTGCATCAAATGTTACTGTTGCCTACAAAGGTTATCTAACAAACAACGAGACATTTGATCATTCCGAAAATTATACCATCAGTTTACAAAAAGTAATACCGGGTTGGACAGAAGGCATTCCTTATTTTAAAGAAGGTGGTAAAGGTAAACTTTTAATCCCTTCTCATTTAGCTTACGGACCATATGGGAAAGGTGTAATTCCGGGAGGTGCAGTTCTAATCTTTGATATTGAACTTATAAGTATTAACTAAGACATATTAAATTTCAAATAAAAAGGCTTGTTCTTGAGTTTTCACTTCGGAGCAAGCCTTTTTTTATATTCATTTAATTCAATACAGCAATGGCTTATACGCCATATTTTTCATGCAAAGGCTGATTGATTATGGTTTTAAGTTTTTCTTGTAAAGCATCTGCATCTTTTTTAGTATATCCTTCGGTAGATATAGGAGGATGGATGACAACCTCAGCTACACCAGGACAAGCATTCCCTTTAAACAAACTAGCACGCTGAAGTCTTTTCCAATTGGTTGTTTGCGTTACAGGTAAAATAGGAATTCCCATTTGTATGGCTATCGATACGGCACCTGCCTTAAACTCCCCAAGTTGTGGTGCATTAGTAGGTGGAATAGTTCCTTCAGGTAAAATCACTAAAGGGTGCCCTTCATCAATCACATCTTTCATTTTCATGAAACTTTTCAATGCACCCACTCTATTGTGTCGATCAACCAATATATTCATACCTGAAGTATAGAAAATATGGAATAAAGGCCATTTTTCAATTTCCTTTTTGCCAGTAAACACAAAGTGTTGGTCGAAAATCGCATATAAAGGAGCTGGATCGAGGAATGAAGTATGGTTGGAACAAATTAAGAAAGGTTGATCCCTAAGTATATGCTCTTTCCCTTTTACTCTTAAATAAATACCCGATCCATATAACCAAACTCTGGCATAGACTCTAATTATTTTAAAAGCCGTCGGAAAACGTTCTTTCTTAGATAGAAAAAACTTAAATAATGGGTAAAATAGCACTAAGGTCAATACAAAATAGAGTAAAAAGTAGATTTTGTATATCAGTTTAAAGGGGAATAAAATGTATTTCATTTTTTAATGCATCTTTTGTAGATCAGTAAGATATTGACTTTTCCAAAGCATAATGCTTAATAAGAGTCAATTCAATATCCCGACAAAATTATAATATCCTCAAAAATATCCATCATAATTCATAATAATATCTGTTTTTTAACTTAGCAAATTCATATTAGCATAAAAATTGTGACAATTGGGTTTATGACATTAAGCATCTTTCATAAAAGAGATATTCCTTATCTTGTGAGCTTAAAGAAAAACAAGCTAAACACGAATACTATGAAAAAGATTTTTGTATTTGCCTTAATCCTAGTGGGCTTTTCCACTTATGCTCAGGCACAATATGCAGATTATTTTACGTCTGCTACTATGCGATTAGATTATAATCATGTCGGAAATTCAGGAGAAGAGCATTTTGCCTTCGACCAAATGGTAAATGATGGTGAATGGGCAGGTAGTAAAACCGTATTGATTGATGAATTGAGATTAGGTAAATATTTTTTCGAAGTAAAAGATCCTAAATCAGGTAAATTACTTTATTCTCGTGGATTTGCGAGTATTTATGGCGAATGGGAAACAACTCCTGAGGCAGATACTGAGTGGGGAAGTTTTCACGAATCGCTTCGTTTTCCCTGGCCTAAAAATGAAGTTAATGTTACGATCTCAAAAAGAAATATAAAAAATGGTTTCGATCCTGTTTGGACTTATAAAGTGAATCCTAAACATCACCGCGCATTTTCCAATCCTGTAACCGATCATTATAACACAATTGATATTGTTGTAAATGGAAAACCTGAAAAGCAAGTTGACATTGTAGTATTGGGTGAAGGTTATGCCAAGAAAGATATGGCTAAATTCAAGAAAGATGCTCAACGTTTTGCTGAGGTTCTTTTAAATACGGAGCCTTACGCTTCTTTTAAAGACAAATTCTCAATCAGAGCAGTAGAGACTCCATCGCCGGATTCAGGTGTAAATCACCCTCATCAGGATATTCATACTCGTTCTGCCCTTTCTGTAACTTATGGTGCTTTCGACTCTGAACGATATGCATTAGGCTACGACAATAAAACAATACGTAATGCAGCTGCTGCTGTGCCCTATGAGTTCACTGCTATTTTAATGAACGATTCCATTTATGGTGGTGGTGGTATTTACAATTTATATATAACTGCAGCAGTTAATAATGCCTTCCAGGAATACCTATTTGTACACGAATTTGGGCATCATTTTGCTGATTTAGCTGATGAGTATTACACATCAGCAACAGCTTACGAAATGGATGCTGAACATATGGAGCCTTGGGAGTTGAATGTAACTGCTAATGCCGATCCTGAAACTATCAAGTGGAAAGATATTGTAACACCTGGCACGCCAATTCCTACTCCCTGGGAAAAGGAAAAATATGACGAGCACAGTATTGCTGTTCAGAAAAAACGCGTTGAAATGCGTAAAGCCAAGGTTGAGGAAAAGGTTATGGAAGAATTTTTCATCAAGAAAAGAACCTGGGATGATGAACTATTGGCTAATATGAAACACAGTGGTAAAGTTGGTGCATTTGAAGGGGCACAGTATAAATCGAAAGGTTTATATCGTAGTGCTTCTAACTGTATCATGTTTACACGTCATGATAAATTTTGCCCAGCTTGTCAGCGAGCAATCAAATTGATTATCGATCAGTATTCGAATTAGAATACAACACGATACATTTCAAATAAAGCGATTCATTTAAAATGAGTCGCTTTTTTTAATTGATCTGACCCTCGAATAAAAAAATAAAGATATCTTAGTCTTGAATTTATAATAAAGAAAATGCTTAGTCAACAACTTATACAGTCACCCGTTTTTAGAGGTATAGATGCCGATGAAATGGAACTTATTCTCGAAAAAATACAATACCGTATACGAAAATATCAAAAAGGTGATATGGTGGCTTTCCGTGAAGATCGTTGTGAAAACTTAATGATTGTTCTTAAGGGAAGTGTAAAGGGTGAGATGCTCGATCCTTCAGGTAAAACGATTAAGATTGAAGATATAATGGCACCCTACCCTATTGCTTCAGCATTTTTATTTGGACAGAAAAATCAGTTTCCAGTGAATGTTACTGCCAATGCTGATGTTGAGATCTTTTTTCTAGACAAACAATCCGTTATTGAGCTTTTTCAGAACAACAAAGTTTTCTTGGTTAACTATCTTAATTCCATATCAAATCGTTCTCAATTCTTAGCTCAAAAACTTCTCTTCTTAAGTTTTAAAACCATAAAGGGAAAATTGGCCAACTTCATTTTAAAGCAAGCTGCACCAGATAAAGAGAAAATTGAGCTTCCAAAATCACAAGCTGAGATGGCGCAGTTCTTTGGTGTTACTCGCCCATCCTTTGCCCGTAGTCTAAAAGAAATGGAACAAGAAGGCATGATTAAAGTTAATCGTCGTGAGATTAAGATCCTTAATAGACAGTCATTATTACGTCTCATGCAGCAGTAAGCTTATTCATTAAGCATATAAATAAGAACAGGCAACAAATACTGCCTAAATATCAAACTATTACACTCATTCCAATCCAGACAACTCTTGATAAAAGACATTTTTATCCTTTTAAGAAAAAAAAATAATATTACTTTTGTGCTCTGAAAGCGAACATGACTTAAGAGGTCTTATAATCACCTTATTCATGCCCAAATTCAATTGAGAAACGAAAACAATATTCAAAACATATAAATCTTTAAGCATGCACAATAGAGTTAACATTAGCGATAAAATTTATTGGGTAGGATGTAACGACAGAAGAACACATCTTTTCGAAAATTATTGGCCTATTCCTAAGGGAGTCGCATACAATTCATATGTTATTGTTGACGAAAAAATAGCCATTGTTGATACCGTTGAAAAAGGTGCTATGGATGAGTACCTTGATAATATCGAAGCAGTATTAGATGGTCGTCAGGCAGATTACCTAATTGTGAATCATATGGAACCTGATCATTCAGGATCGATTCGTTCATTAACTGAGCGTTACCCTAATATGCAGATTGTTGGGAATAAGAAGACTTTCCCAATGTTGAAAGGTTTTTACGGTATTTCTGAAAACTTACTAGAAGTAAAAGAAGGCGATTCTATTGATTTGGGTGAGCACAAGCTAAACTTTGCAATGGTTCCAATGTTGCACTGGCCTGAAACAATGGTAACATTTGAATCTACAAAGGGTATTCTTTTCTCTGGTGATGCTTTTGGTGCTTTTGGTACTTTAGATGGTAGTATTTTCGACGATGAGTTGGATCTTGAATATCTTGAAGAAGAAATCAGCCGTTACTACTCAAATATCGTCGGAAAATATGGTAGTCCAACTCAGCAAGCACTTAAGAAATTAGGTGGACTAGATATTAAAATGATCTGTGCAACTCACGGTCCTATCTGGAGAACACATATTGCTGAAATCATTGCTAAATACGACAAATGGAGTAAGTACGAAACTGACGAAGGTGTTGTGATTGTATTCTCATCGATGTATGGTAATACGGAAAAGATGGCTGACAATATTGCTCGTCAATTGGTTAAGCGTGGTATCAAGAAAATTAGAATTCACGATGCTTCTAAAACACACCCTTCTTACATCATTAACGATATTTTCCGTTTCCGTGGTGTCATTTTAGGATCATGTGCTTATAACGGAGGACTTTTCCCAGCTATGGAGACTCTTGTTCACGAATTGCAAAATATGGCAGTTAAAAACCACGTATTGGCTCTTTTCGGATCGAAAGCCTGGGGTGGCGGCGGTGTTCGCACACTAAACAAATTTGCTGAAGCGATTAAGTGGGAAGTTGTTGCTGATCCTGCCGAAGCACTTTGTGCTCCCGCTAACAAAGATTACAATCAATGTGAAGTTATTGCTGAAAGCATGGCGAATCGTTTGAAAGAATTATATAGCGATAATCAGTAAACTATTACTGCTATAATACAGAACTAACGCCTTCGAGAAATCGGAGGCGTTTTTTATTTACGAGAGTCTCATTTAAAATAGTGTATCTAGTTATTTTTCTTTTAGCTCATGTCATATAAGATTCTTAAGAATTCAATTTATCTAGAATAAAAAATCCCAACAGAACATGACTTCTGCTGGGATTAAATCTGATAAAAATCAGATTGAACGAGATCTTTAAAATCTTAATATTGACAATAGTTATGAATGTCATCAGCAAATCATCACATCAACACATTCTCATATCATCGTATTATTTAATTTCAATCAAAGAGATTGCTGCACCTCCACCTGCTGCCAGGTGCAAGTCAAGTGTTGACTTAGCGTCTACAGTCTTCTTTTCAATTTTATAATCGGTAGGATTTTTATCCCAATGCGCTTTCTCACCATCCAAATAAAGAACGGCTTGGAACTTCTTCCCTTTAGGTAGAAAATCTAAGTTAAAACTCATGTCTCTGGCATTCTCATCACTAATAGCACCCACAAACCAATTGTTCGAAGCTCTATCCTGACGAGCAATCGTTACGAAATCACCAATTTCGCCATTAAGCACTTTGGACTGTTCCCAATTAACCACAACATCGCGGATAAACTGAAAAGCTGGATGTCCCTTATAGTTCTCGATTAAATCTGGAACCATCTGAATAGGACTATTCAACACCACATATAGTGCTAACTGATGAGCCAATGTTGTATTCACCTGATTGTCGGCTTTATGAGGGTTTAGTTTGATATTGAAAATACCAGGGGTATAATCAATAGGTCCTGCTAACATACGAGTAAATGCAACAATTGGTAAGTGTTCTGCAGGATTACCTCCATCGCTTGACCAGGCATTAAATTCCTGCCCACGTAAACCTTCACGTGAAATCGCATTGGGGTATGTTCTGCGCAAACCAGTCGCTTTTATAGGTTCATGAGCATTTATAGCCACCTTGTATTTTGCTCCCATTTCCAAGGCACGACGGTAATGGTTTACCATCCACTGTCCATGGTGATATTCCCCTTTAGGGATTAACTTACCGACATAACCCGTTTTAACAGAGTGGATACCCAAAGAATTCATCAAATGGTAAGCCGTATCCAATTGTTGATCGTAGGTACGTGGTGCTGCAGAGGTCTCATGATGCATAATTAGCTCAACCCCTTTTTCTTTACCATAACGAACGACCTCAGGCAAATCGTAATCATCATAGGATGTTACAAAATCGAAAACCCCTTCGCGGTCTTCGAAACCAATCCAGTGCTCCCAACCTGTGTTCCAACCTTCAACTAGAATACCACCGATATTATTTTCTGATGCAAAATCGATCAATTCTTTAGCATATTCGGTGGTTGCGCCATGTCTTCCACTTGCCTTATCCCAGGTTTTGGTTCCCAAGTGCATATCCCACCAAATACCAACATATTTCATCGGAGTGAAATAGGATACATCACCAATCTTATTGGGTTCATTCAGGTTTACGATTAAATCGGATTGAATTAAATCACCCGCTTTCTCTGCAATTTGAATGGTTCTCCATGGCGTATGAAATGGTAAAGAGCGCTTCACCTTATACTTTGTTCTTTCAGATCCAACTAAAGTCGAAACCATCTTCATATTCGAAGTATCTACTTTAAGTGTCATTCCTGAATAATCCGTCAGGTTAGCCTCATGGAAACTCAAATAGATTCCTTCAGAAGTTTTCATACTCACAGGTGTATTCACTGCATTATTAGGAATTGAGGTCTGAGCTAAACTTGCGTGTCCACGCAATTTAGTTGCGTCAATCTCTGAAAATTGAGTCGTATGATAAAGATGCTCATAAATATCCCAGTCTCCAGGAATCCACCATACCTTATGGTCGCCAGTCAGATTAAACTCGGTATTCTCTTCTGCAATTAAAAGCTCTTTCATAGCCTCTTGCTCAGGAAAGTCATATCTAAAACCTATCCCATCATTATAGGCTTTGAACTCTAAATTCATTTTTCTGTTGGGAACTTCTTTTTCAACTAAAGCCACAATAAGTTGATTAAAGTGATCTTCAACCACACGCTTTTCGCCCCAGGGCATTTCCCATGTAGAGTTGCTATTTGATTGCTTTGCTGATACAATTTCCCATCCCGATTTAATAGCAGGCATATTGGTGAAATCGAAACCCAATGTTGAAGGATCGATTACAGATTTTCCATTGAAGCTTACTTGATAAGTTGGTTGACCACTTTCAAGATGAATTGAAATTGCAATTTTACCATCAGGTGATTTAAGTTCTTGTTTTTGCATATTGCCATTACAAGAAACCATGGCAGCTGTCAGAATAACCAAGCCAAATAAAAGTCTTTTAATGTTCATGAGTTTATAATTTGATTTTTATTGTTTTCGATTATCAAAATAAGAGCATTCAATTTCCAATAACTAAAATATAAACCAATATATAGATGAAAAACATCAATAACAAGATATAAACACCTAACATTCTACAACTTGACAAACAACACAATTATCAAAAATATAGATAAAATACAAAATACATTTTGAACATTTAGCCACTTACATATATAATATCCTACTCATATTGAATAAAATCCAAGCTAAAGTCCCACTTTTTAATGTAATAAACACCCTTTTAATTAATTAACATTTCTGATGAATATTGTTACATTTGCTTCCTTATTTAATTATCTTAATAACTTAGATCCATGAAAAAAATAATGATTCTTTTAATCGCATTAGCAACTTCAACACTTGCAATCGGACAAGAAGAAAAAACAGAGCTAATAAAAGAAGTCGGGCTTACTTTTAGAAATCTAGATAATTTTGGGTTTAGCTATAAAATAGGCAGAAATCAAGCCTTTTGGAGATTCAATACAGTTTTCATGTCGGGTAATAATGAAAATAAAGATTTCGAATATGGACATGATTTAAATACGAGTGCTTTTGGAATTGGCCTCAGCTTTGGAAGAGAAACTAGAAAAATAATTGCTGATGGTTTGGAATACCGATTTGGTGTCGACTTTTCTTTCAATTATAGTCAATCAAAAGGAGCAATTCCAAGTAATTCTTACAGTTCATATTACAACGACAGTGATGATTACGAACAGACAAAAAAGAATTTTTTCACTCCTGGTTTAAATCTAGTTTTTGGTATAAACTACATCATTAAAGAACATTTAGTTTTAGGAGCCGAATTGATGCCATATATTAGCTACACTTCTGGAGAATCATCAATTGGTGAAAATTATAATAAAAAAACTACTAAACAGTCTAATTTCGAATATGGAGTCAACAGTTCTTCTGTCTTATTATCACTAGCATATCGCTTCTAAACTTCATTTCAAGATAAACTTAAATGCCCAAACTGTAAGCGCAGTTTGGGCATTTTATATTAGTATTATAATTATACTGATTTTATTGCCATCACCTTTAAATCAAACTCTTCATTGGGATAAATGGAGCGATTCCTGATCTTGGTTTTATAGGTGTAAATGGTATTGACTGAGAGGTTGAGGATACTGGCTATTTTCTCACTATCGGCAACACCAATTCGTATTAAAGCAAAGATTCGAAGATCCGTGTTTAGAGATAAATCGTCCTTTAAAAGGATACGATCCTTTTCATCGAAAAGCTGATTGAATCGCTGTACAAAATCGGGAAATAGCTTTAAGAAGATTCGATCGAAATCCTCAAAAAGACGTTTCCTTTCTTTCTTAGAGTTGTATTTCTTCAATTCCTGCTCAATATTATCATAGGATTTAGTGATCAGCTGTCGGGAAATACTCTTCTTAAAATCTTCAAGCTTATCGATATATTGAGAGCTAAAGTTGAAATAATAACCAATATACTCTTCTTTAATCTGACTTGCCTCACGCAGCAGTTCGTTCACATGAGTTAAGTTCTGATTAGTTCGTTCAATTTCCTTTCGGGCTTGTCGTAATCTTTGTAACTGACGAAGAATAACCAATGAAAAGGCCAGCACCAACAAGCTGATAAGGCCAACCATCTTTTTCTGCTTATTCTCTTTCTGAAAACGAGCTGATTCAATTAAAGGCAAGGTATATGAGATTTCAAATTTACGCTGCTCTGAACCATAAAAATCGGCATCGGCCTTAGCCAAAAGAATATACTGATAAGCCTTATCAATATCGCCTTCTCTATAGAAAATCTCAGCTAAGGATCGACAAGCTGTTGTTTCCTTAATTCCCGCTTTGATATCACTTATGCTGGCTCGCATCAGAAACTCTTTAGACTTTTCTATTTCATTCTTGTCTGAATAAATAAAACCCAAACCTGACGTTACAATGGCCGACTCATGATCATTAAGTTTGAAATTATTCAGAAGATTAAAATAATGCTTTTCAGCTTTTGATAGTTCTCCACTAACCATCTCCTGAAGTGCCATTCCCAGCACTTTCTCAAAGCTCGGTTCTGGAAATTCGTCAATTAATTTTCGACTGTAATAATGCCCCAAAACTTTGTACTGCTCACTGTAGTGTTTATCTCGTGAATAACCCGACAAATCGTAGTACGCTCGATAGGCTGTACTGTAAAATTCCTTTCTTTTATCCTTTGATAAAAACTCATATTTAACCGTTTTTATCGTGTCAATCGAAGACGTATACAAACCCTTTAGAAGCATGATTAAACTGAGCTTCGATTTAGATTCAGCTATCTTAGCCTCATCTTTTAAACTATATGCCAACCGATTGGCAGCTTGCGCATATTTGAAGGCCGAATCGTAAACAAAATATTCGTAAGCCTTTACTGATTTCATTAAAGCTGAGAATTCCTTGTCTCTATTTTTTTCTTCTCTGGTAGACTGCAAATCTTCCAAGAGGTTTTTAATAGTCTTCTTCTTTGCTGCATCTATCTCATCTCGTTTCGAGATATAATGGTCCAATTGCTTAGACCAGTCTGTCTGTGCAATTGTAGTCTGACAAAGAATAAACTGAATGAATAATAGAGAAAAGAGAAACCTTAGCATATTGAACTGTAAGTATTGAAATAAATGTAGAATACAAAGTAAAGCATAAAATGTAAAAACAAAAATAGGAGATCAAGCGCTAGCCCATCTCCTAATTTCTCTATTCTTAATATGCTTAAACTATAAACTGAAACAGATCAGTTTTATCATTCAGATATTCAAATATAAAATTACGTTCCTCCATTCTTTGCTGTAATCGTTGCAAGTCTTCAGGATTTTGAACTTCGATGCCTATGACCGCTGGCCCTTTTTCCCGACTGCTTTTCTTATAATATTCAAAATGGGTGATATCGTCACCCGAATCAAGGACATCATTAACAAATTCTTTCAGAGCTCCTGAGCGCTGTGGAAAACGGACCATGAAATAATGTTTCAAACCTTCATACAAGAGGCTTCTCTCCTTTATCTCTTCCATTCGGGTAATGTCATTATTGCTGCCACTAAGAACACAAACAACATTTTTGCCCCGAATCTTATCACCCATCAATTCCAAAGCAGCAATGGATAAAACACCTGCCGGTTCTGCAACTATGGCATCTTCATTATACAATTGCAATATACTTGAGCAAATTAAACCTTCGGGAACAACCAAAATATCATCCAAGACCTTTTCACAGATCTTCCAGGTGTAATCGCCAACTTTCTGAACAGCTGCACCATCTACAAAACGATCTATGCTTTCAAGAGCAATATTACACTTATTATCCAAAGCCAGTTTCATAGAAGGAGCTCCTTTTGGTTCTACACCTATAATTTTGGTATTGGGGCTAAATTCTTTTATCCATGCACCTACACCTGAAGCCAGTCCTCCACCACCTATAGGCAGAATTAAATAATCAATCGGCTCACTGAATTGTTGCAATATTTCCAAACCAATTGTTCCCTGGCCTTCTATGGTTTTTGGGTCGTCAAAAGGGTGAATAAAGGTCTTAGCCAATTCTTTAGCATCAGCTGTGGCTTTCGAAGAAGCATCATCAAACGTATCTCCTGTAAGGAAAACTTCCACATAGTCTCCCCCAAACATCTTAACCTGCTTAATCTTCTGACGAGGGGTTGTTTCGGGCATATAAATACTTCCAAAACATTTCAATTTCTGACAGGAGTATGCCACGCCTTGTGCATGATTTCCTGCACTGGCACAAACAATTCCTTTATCCAAACAAGCTTTACTTAGGCTTGATATTTTATTATATGCACCTCTTATTTTATAGGATCGAACCAATTGCAAATCTTCTCTCTTAAGATGAATATTTGCTTGATATCTGCTAGAAAGATTCAAGTTCTTGAGCAAGGGAGACGTCACCACAACATCTTGCACCTTCTGATTCGCCTTGACTATCTCCGACATTATCGGATAATATTCTTTTTTATTTACTGACACAACTTTCCCGTTTAAAATTCAAAGAATGCTCAGGGCTTTATCCCTGAGCAAACTAGATTCACTTGTCTATGAGGGTAACCAATCCTCAAGATTAACGACTAACTGAAATTCTTCACATAATCAGCTAACCAGTCACCTACTTCGCTGGTGCTATATGCTTTTTTACCATCGGCAATATCTTCTGTTACAACGCCAGCTTCAAGGGCTTTGTCTACGGCTTCACGAATCAAAGCGCCTTCTTCCATCATGCCAAATGCGTATTCAAACATCATGGCCGCTGAAAGTACTGTTGCACATGGGTTTGCAATATTTTTGCCAGCAGCCTGAGGATATGAACCATGAATTGGCTCAAACACGGAGGTGTGAACACCAATAGATGCAGATGGCAACATACCCATTGAACCGGAAATTACACTAGCTTCATCGGTAAGAATATCTCCAAACATATTCTCGGTAACCATCACATCGAAACGTTTAGGCCATGTGATTAATTGCATAGCCGCATTGTCTACAAACATGTATTCCACTTCAATTTCCGGGAATTCAGGTTCGATTTTCTGAGCTGTTTCTCTCCACAATCTTGAAGTCGCCAATACATTCGCCTTATCAACGATGGTTAATTTTTTACGTCGTTTTCCTGCATATTCAAATCCCAAACGAACAATTCTCTCGATTTCTTCAGCCGTATAAACACAGGTATCGTAAGCCGTTTTACCATCTTCAGAACGGCCTTGTGGACGACCAAAATAAATCCCCCCTGTTAGCTCTCTGATGCACATAAAATCAGCCCCATCAACAAGTTCTGTTTTCAATGGCGATTTATGAATTAAAGACTTAAATGTCGTTACAGGGCGAAGATTCGCATACAAGCCTAACTTCTGACGCATAGCTAATAAGCCTTGTTCCGGACGTACCTTTGCTGATGGGTCGTTGTCGAACTTTGGATGACCGATGGCTCCAAATAAAACAGCATCCGAATTCATACAAATCTCGTGGGTTTCATCAGGATAAGGATTGCCTACTTCATCAATGGCAACAGCCCCAACAAGAGCATTGGTATATTCAAAGTCATGTCCGAATTTTTGAACAATTGCATCGGTTACTTTTCTGGCTTGTGATACGATTTCCGGACCAATTCCATCTCCGGCTAATACTGCTATTTTATATGACATTATTATGATGATTTGTTAATGAGTAAATGTGATAATTTGTGTTTTTATTAATGTGTCAAGCTGTTATCAATTTTCGCTTATCCCTTATCTGAATTTTCCATTAGATTATTTAGGATGAAATCTGCCAGCGAAACCTTTAACCTTTAACCTTTAACCTTTAACCTTTAACCTTTAACCTTTAACCTTTAACTCCATATTCTCTGGATCGACAGTCCCGAAGTTTCGGGAGGCTTACTTCCTTATTCATCTCAATCTGGTTGAGCATTCGGATTGTAGCCTTAATAGCTGCCTCAATCTGGTCAGGGTCCAAGCCTCTGGTCTTAAATTCTTTCCCCTCATAGTTCCAGGTAATTAACGTTTCGACAAGGGCATCTGTTTTTCCTCCGGGAGGTATTCGAACAAGGTAATCGCTTAAAACGGGTCGCACTTTTTCCAACTTGTCATATACAGTCCAAATGGCATTCATAAAAGCATCATACTGACCATCCCCGGAAGCTGTACCTTCATACATTTCACCATTCACCTCTAAGTTGATGGAAGCAAAGGGTCTCATACCTTTCGAAAGAGATAAAGAATAATGCTTGATCTGAATTGGCATCTCCTCCATGGTCTGATTTAAAACATCAGAAACAATATAAGGCAGATCGTCAATGGTTACCATTTCTTTTTTGTCTCCCAACTCTATCACTCGCTGGGTTACAACCTTCATGGTTTCCTCATCCAGGCTTATTCCCAGTTCTTCCAGATTCTTCTTAATGTTCGCTTTACCTGAAGTTTTTCCCAAAGCATATTTACGTTCACGACCGAAGCGCTCAGGCATTAATCGGTTAAAATAAAGATCATCCTTTGAGTCACCATCAGCATGTACACCGCAAGTTTGAGTAAAGACATTTTCTCCAACTAAAGGCTTATTAGCAGGAATTCGAATACCTGAAAAAGTCTCCACGATACGACTCACCGTATTTATCTTGTCCTCATCCACATTGATTTTTCGATCCAAATGATCTTTTATGACCCCAACTACTGAGGCTAAAGGAGCATTACCAGCTCTCTCACCAAGTCCATTTACAGTGGTGTGAATTCCATTCATACCTGCCAGAACAGCTGAATACACATTAGCAAGAGCTAAATCATAATCGTTATGCGCATGAAAATCGAAATGCAATTTTGGGTATCTTTCGCGACAAGCAGAACAAAAATCGAAAGCTTGTACCTGATTCATCACGCCCAAGGTATCTGGCAACATGAAACGTTGAATGTTTTCATGTTGCAATTCATCCAAAAGATACCAAACGTAATCTCTCGAAGTGTGCATTCCATTCGACCAATCCTCAAGATATAAATTCACCTTGATTCCTAGTTTTGTAGCATAAGCAACCGCATCTTTAACATCCTGAACATGCTCTTGTGCTGTTTTTCTCAGTTGCCCTCTTAAGTGTTTCAACGAAGCTTTTGCCAACAGATTGACGACTCTGGCTCCACTGGCATGAATCCAATCCAGAGAAGCGTTCCCATCAACAAAACCTAATACTTCAATTTTATCGAGAAAGTCATGCTTTTCCGCCCACTTGGCAATTCGCTGCACGGCTTGAAATTCTCCTTTAGATACTCTGGATGAGGCTACTTCTACGCGATCAACTTTAAGGGATCGTAGTAATAACTTTACGACACCCAATTTTTCTTCGGAATTAAAGCTCACCCCAGAGGTCTGCTCACCATCCCTGAGAGTGGTATCCATTATTTCTAAGCGACACAGATCGTCCATTTTATACCTCTTCCTTTATTTATTAGCTTCGAATGCTTCTATTTTATTTTTCCTATCGAGAAGAAAATCGATATCATCGAATCCCTTCAGCAGGCAATTTTTCTTGTAGGGGTTAATTACAAATGTTTCACTTGCCCCATTTAAACCAATACGTTGAGTCTCCAAATCAACAACCAACTTTTGGTTCTTATTTTTCTCTAAAGCATCGAATATCTGGCTTAGGAATTTTGCTGAGACTGTTACAGGCAATACGCCGTTATTCAAGGCATTATTTTGAAAGATATCAGCAAAGAAACTACTCACAACCACCTTAAAACCATAATCGTGAATGGCCCATGCTGCGTGTTCTCTTGAAGAACCAGACCCGAAGTTTTTTCCGCCTACTAATATTTCACCCGAATATTCTGATTGATTCAAAACGAAGTCCGGATTCTCTTTTCCATCAGGTGTATATCTCCAATCGCGAAAAAGATTTTCTCCAAAACCATCACGACTCGTTGCTTTTAAAAATCGTGCGGGTATAATCTGGTCTGTATCCACATTTTCAACTGGAAGCGGGACATATGTCGATTCTAATGTGATAAATTTATCTATTGGCATTGTGTATGTATGTTAACGTGAAAAAATGAGATCAGTTGTCGGTTTTCTGTTATCGATAACTGATAACGAATTACAAGAATTCTCTTGGATCGGAGATAACTCCCGTTACAGCGGCAGCTGCTGCTGTTAATGGACTAGCTAATAATGTTCTGGCTCCTGGGCCTTGTCTTCCTTCAAAATTTCTGTTCGAAGTAGAAACACTATACTTTCCAGCTGGAACTTTATCATCATTCATTGCCAAACATGCCGAACATCCAGGCTGACGCATTTTAAATCCTGCTTCTTCCAGAATTTCCACCAATCCCTCTTCCTGAGCTTGTTTCTCGACTTGTTTCGATCCTGGAACAATCCAAGCCGTAACTGATTCAGCTTTTTTCCTTCCTTTAACAGCAGAAGCCAGAATTCGAAGATCTTCGATACGTCCGTTGGTACAAGAACCTACAAACACATAATCAACTTTCTTACCCAGTAGTTTATCTCCCAAATCAAATCCCATATAGTCCAAAGACTTTTTGAAAGTTGGTAGCTCAGAAGGTTCAACTTCTGATTCAGTTGGAATACTGCCTGAAACACCAATTCCCATTCCCGGATTGGTTCCATAGGTTAGCATGGGTTCTATATCCGAAGCTTTGAAAACATACTCCTTATCAAAACTTGCGCCTTCATCGGTTTTCAATTCTTTCCATTTGGCAACAGCTTGGGTCCACTCTTCGCCTTTAGGTGCAAATTCACGACCTTCTACATAATCGAAAGTCGTTTGATCCGGAGCAATCATTCCACCACGAGCTCCCATTTCTATACTCATATTACAAACGGTCATTCGCCCTTCCATACTTAAACTGCTAACAGCAGAACCTGCATATTCAACAAAATATCCCGTTGCGCCTCCTGTTCCCAATTGTGCAATCACATAAAGGGTTAGATCTTTAGCCGTTACTCCTTTTTGCAATTCACCATCGACAGTAATTCGCATTTTTTTAGGTTTTGGCTGTAAAATACACTGAGTAGCCAGAACCATCTCAACCTCTGAAGTTCCAATACCAAAAGCAACTGCACCAAAAGCGCCATGAGTCGAAGTATGACTATCACCACAAACCAAAGTCATACCAGGTTGAGTATGTCCCAGTTCCGGACCAACAACATGAACAATGCCATTATAAGGATGATTCAATCCGTAAAGCGTGATGTTATTTTTCTCACAATTAGCCGTTAAGGTCTCAACTTGTTTTCTCGACAACTCATCCTTAATACTTAGGTGTTGATTTTCTGTAGGAATGTTATGATCGGGTGTCGCAATGGTATTTTCAGGACGAAAAACCTTTAAACCTCTTGCTTCCAGTCCAGAAAAAGCCTGAGGACTTGTCACCTCATGAATCAAATGCTTATCGATATAGAATACACTTGGACCGCCATCAATCTTCTCAACAACGTGAGCATCCCATACTTTATCAAATAGTGTTTTTGCTTTCAATGTGTTATATTTTATGAATTCGATGATTGTGAATTCGTGAGTTTATAATAATTAATAAAGTCGAAACCCCGAAGCATCGGGGGAAAAGTCTAAATATCAAAACATCTTGTTAACAGATAACTGACAACAGTCAGCGGAACCTTTAACCTTTAACCTTTAACCTTTAACCTTTAACCTTTAACCTTTAACCTTTATCCTTAGACTATTTTAGATAGGGCATCAACCAATGCCTCTACCGAAGCGGTAATGATATCGATATTGGCTCCGAAACCATAGTACATTTTCCCTTGATGTTCCAATTGAACATGTACTTTACCAAGATCATCGCTTCCTCTGGTTAAGGTTTGTACAAGGAATTCCTCCAAAGAGAATTTCTGTTTAATCAATTTCTTTACAGCATTAAAACAGGCATCAATGGGACCATTTCCTTCAGCGGTAGCTGCACAAGATTCACCCTTCATTTTAAGATGAACCGTTGCCATAGGAATGGTCGACTTACCAGCAACCACCTGCAATAATTCCAGCTCTACAGATTTACTTTCCGATTGATGATCTCCCATCAACTCAGACAAGTCATTTTCATTAAGGTTCTTTCTTTCGTCAGCCATAACCAAAAATCTGGAATAAGCATCGTCCAAGTCTTCCTGCGAAAGCGTGTATCCCATCTCAGTTAAGTGGTGATTCAAAGCCGCACGACCACTTCTTGCTGACAAGATGATAGCCGATTCCTTAATCCCCACATCAGCAGGATCGATAATCTCATAGTTTTCGCGGTTCTTTAAAACACCATCCTGGTGGATTCCCGATGAGTGAGCGAAAGCATTACGTCCTACAATGGCCTTATTAGCCTGAACCGGCATATTCATCAATGAGGAAACCAAACGACTGGCATCGTAAATCCCTTTCGAATTAATCTCGGTATGGAAAGGTAAACCGTGATGGGTTTTAACAGCCATCACTACCTCTTCAAGAGAAGTGTTGCCAGCTCGTTCTCCGATACCATTCAAAGTCACTTCAACCTGACGGGCTCCATTTAGCACCCCACTCAAAGAATTGGCTGTCGCCATTCCCAAATCGTTATGACAGTGGGTAGACAAAATTGCCTTGTGTACATTAGATACATTCTCCATCAAGTACTTGATTTTTGCACCGTATTCACCTGGCAAGCAATAACCTGTTGTGTCAGGAATATTGATGACTGTTGCCCCTGCTTTAATCACAGCCTCAATAACTCTGGCCAAGTACTCGTTATCAGAGCGGCCTGCATCTTCAGCATAAAACTCAACATCCTCAACATAGCGTTTGGCATATTTCACAGCTCTTACGGCACGATCAAGAATTTCATCTGGATTCGAATTCAATTTAGATTGTATGTGGTAAGGTGAGGTACCAATTCCTGTATGGATACGGCCTCTTTTAGCAAACTTTAGAGCCTGAGCAGCTACATCGATATCTTTTTCTACGGCGCGGGTTAGTGCGCAAATAGTCGGATCACTTACAGCCTTGGCAATTTCGACCACCGACTGAAAGTCACCTGGACTTGAAACAGGGAAACCCGCTTCAATCACATCTACCCCCAGAGCTTCAAGTGTTCTTGCGACTTCAATCTTTTCAATTGTATTCAATTGGCAACCAGGAACTTGTTCTCCATCGCGCAGTGTGGTGTCGAAAATAAATATTCTATCACTCATCTTTTTTAATAATTTGTGGTTAAGTATTATTCGATTAATAGCACAAAAAAAGCCCTTCCTTATGGGAAGAACTTCGTATAATGATCAAGTTTTGAGATTCAAATTATAACACAGTCTTCCCTGTCGATCCCTCAATAATAAGGTCGAGAATGAGAAATAAACCAATAAGAATAATATTCGTATTCATGATATTTTTTCTTTACTGTGAAATTTCAATCGAGATCATTACTCAATTGCTGAACAAACCTAAAAACTATAGAGCTTGAGTGAAAACAAATTATCTGATTCAACTACGATCTTCAAATCAATTCGTAAATATGACCCTCTGCAACAAGATAGACTCAACCACCTCATTTACATGAACTCACAATCTAAATAATATTGATTCAGAATGGGTTATCCAACATTCATTTTTGTGAAAAATCAACTTCACATTTGTACTAGTAGTACCCCAAAATGGGTTTGAGGTACTACTTGTTGATCACAAATTAACATCAGCGTAAACTCTCATTTACACTGTACAGCCAGGCATTTTAACCTAGTTGTTCTCTGGACGAAGCTTACGAACAGCCGTTCCAGCTTGCCACATTTCGCTATCGCGTAATTCTTCCAATTCAGCATCTAATTTCACACGGTAATCTCCTTGTGAATTAGAGTCAATAGAACGTTGTGCCTCGTTACCAGCGGCAACTTCTTTATATAGTTTTTCGAAAACTGGCTTGGTTGCATCACGGAATGGCTTCCACCAATCTAATGCCCCACGCTGAGCTGTTGTAGAAGTATTGGCATACATCCAATCCATTCCATTTTCAGCCACAAGCGGCATCAAGCTTTGAGTCAATTCCTCAACAGTCTCGTTGAAAGCCTCAGATGGTGAGTGACCATTAGCACGCAATACATCGTACTGAGCGGCAAAAATACCCTGAATACATCCCATCAAAGTTCCACGCTCACCTGTTAGGTCAGAATATACTTCACGTTTAAAAGTGGTTTCAAAAAGGTAACCCGATCCTACACCAATTCCCAAAGCAACTACACGCTCAAAAGCACGACCAGTTGCATCCTGGAAGATTGCATATGATGAATTCAAACCACGTCCCTCAAGGAACATACGTCGCAAGCTGGTTCCCGATCCTTTTGGTGCAACCAAAATTACATCAACATCAGCTGGAGGTACGATACCTGTTCTCTCCTTGTAAGTAATACCAAAACCGTGTGAGAAATAAAGCGCCTTACCTGGCTTCAAGTATTTCTGAACCGTTGGCCAAACAGCAATCTGTCCTGCATCTGACAATAGATACTGAATAACAGTTGCTTTATCCAAAGCTTCTTCAATATCAAAAAGATCTTTACCTGGAGTCCAACCATCAGCTACAGCTTTATCCCAAGACTTAGAATCTTTACGCTGACCAACGATTACGTTGAAACCATTATCCTTAAGGTTTAAAGATTGTCCTGGACCTTGTACACCATATCCGATTACGGCAATGGTTTCGTCTTTCATTACCTCACGTGCTTTTTCCAATGAAAATTCTTCACGTGTTACAACTTGTTCTTCTGTTCCTCCAAAATTTATTGTTGCCATCTTTTAAAATTTTTGATTTGGGATTTTAGATTTATGATTGGGAAAACCAAGCTCATACTTCTTTCATCCCATTCTATTTTAATAATTATATTTTTATCTTTTTTATCCTTTCGCTCAAGCCGCTTGGCTTCTACTTTTACTCATAGATTAATTTCATATTAAGGAATTCATGATTTTCAATTCTCCTTAGATGAGAAAAGTAGACAACCCCGAAGGGCTCATGAGCGCATTTGAGAATTTAGTTCGCGAATAATAAATCAAGTCAGTCTGACCCTTGTTTTTACTCCGTTGTTACATCTGAATCACGCCTCACGGCAGACTGACAAACCACGCTCAAAACAAAATATAGACTCTCCCTCTATTTCAATCATAATTCATAATTCTGAAATCATCATTTAGCTCGCTTCAGCCAATTCCTTCAGATACGTAGTGAAATCTTTCTGCAGGGTTGAAACCGCTACTCGTCCTGAACGTGCAAACTGCAAGACACCATATTGTTCCAATTCATGAAATAAGGCTTGATTATCGGCCTTATAGCCTACTCGCTCAATAACCAAGAAATCAGGGCTTACTGTTAGAATTTTAGCATTCTGATTTCTTACCAAAGCTTCTAAATTCCCATTCAATCGGGTTGAATTTGCAATCTTAAACAGTGCCACTTCCTGATGAACGATTTCTTCTGCTTCGAAATAAAGTGCTTTAAAAACGCCAATAATCTTTTCAATTTGCAGCACCACATTCTCAACTTTACTCTCATCCATAAAGGCTACGATTGTATATCGTGAGACACCTTTCACTTCGGATTCCGAAACGGTTAAACTCTCTATATTGATTTTCCTTCTCGAGAAAACGATGGTTACTTCATTCAGCAGACCGATATTGTTTTCTGAAAAAACGGTTATTGTATACTCTTTCATCTCTTTATATTTTAATTGCCTTTTTCAGACTTTTTGACATTATGATCTTTCGACTTTTTTGACCTTACTCCAGCCTCATCTCAGAAACAGCGGCTCCTGGTGCGATCATGGGTAATACATTAGACTCTGTTTCTACAACAACTTCCAAAAAGTAAGCGTTTGGCGACTCCAACATTTCTTTAATTGCCTCATCTAATTCTTCACGTTTACTGACTCTTTTGGCTTGTATTCCGTATCCTTCAACAATCTTTACAAAATCAGGGTTATCCAATCGGGTACAAGAAAATCGCTGATCGAAAAATAAGTCTTGCCACTGTCGTACCATTCCCAGGAATGAGTTATTCAAAACGATAGTTTTAACCGGCAAATTGTATTGTCTAATCACAGCCAATTCCTGCAAAGTCATCTGAAAACCACCATCACCGGATATGGAAACAACTTTAGCATCTTTATCACCTATTTGAGCTCCAATAGCTGCTGGTAAACCAAATCCCATAGTTCCTAAACCACCAGAAGTTATCTGTGTATTCGGCTTTTTAAATCCAAAGTATCTTGCACTTGTCATTTGATGCTGACCGACATCAGTACACAAAACAGCTTCTCCATTCGTTTGCTCAGAAACTGTTCGAACGACTTCAGCCATATTAATTTGCTCTCTGTCAGAATAAGCTTGTTTCTTAATCACCTTATCAAATTCAAGTTGATAGAAATCCTTGAAAGTCTTCATCCACTCAGGCTTAACATTTCCACGAACCAATTCATTCAAGGCAGTCAAAGCTTGCTTGGCATCAGCCAATACGGGAACATCAACCTTTATATTTTTGTTATGCTCCGAGCGATCGATATCGATATGAATAATCTTAGCCTGCTTGGCATATTTAGATGTATCACCCGTTACTCTATCATCGAAACGCATACCAACCGCTATCAAAACATCACATTCGTTGGTGTTGATATTCGGTCCATAATTACCATGCATTCCCAACATCCCAACATACAGTGGATGATCTGTAGGAAAAGATGATAAGCCCAACAGGGTACAAGCAACAGGTGTCTGCGTTTTCTCAACAAAAGTCATCAACTCCTTTTCTGCTCCAGACAACAGAATTCCCTGTCCAGCAAGCAATAAAGGTTTCTTTGCTCCATTGATTAATTTGGCTGCCGCCTCAACCTGATTGATGTCTAGTTCGGGCATAGGTTGATACGAACGAATTTGCTCACACTTCTTATATTTATAATCTGTTGTCGCAATTTGTGCATCCTTTGTGATATCAATCAATACAGGACCTGGTCGGCCTGTACGTGCGATATAAAATGCCTTGGCCATAACCTCTGCAATTTCATCAGCTCTGGTTATTTGGAAATTCCATTTTGTAACCGGCATAGATAAACCAATCATGTTGGTTTCCTGAAAAGCATCCGAACCCAAAAAGCCGCTAGCAACCTGACCCGTAATAATTACAAGTGGGGTTGAATCCAGATAGGCATCAGCCAATCCTGTTAACACATTGGTGGCTCCAGGTCCCGATGTCGTGAAACAAACACCTGGCTTTTTACTGATTCGCGCATAAGCTTGAGCCGCATGCGTTGCCCCTTGTTCGTGACGCGCCTGGTAATGCTGTAATTCTTCCTGATGATCGTATAAGGCATCGTAAACTGGCATAATCGCTCCACCTATATATCCAAATATGCTATCTACATCTTCTTCAATCAAGCTTCGAACCAATATCTCAGCTCCTGATAAATGTTCAGTTGTTTTACACGTCCTATCTGTATTTTGAATTTTTGTTGCTACTTCCATCCTATTTGTTTTTTGTCATTGGTCAATAGTCACTCGTGAATCATTTCTCCTCACATCTCCACATCATCTAATCATCACTTTAACCTTTATCCTTAAATACTTTAACCTTAATTTATAATTGTCTTACGGCTCCTTTATCTGCTGAGCTAACCAGTTTTGAGTAGGCTTGTAAGGCTTTCGAAACGACTCGACCTCTTCCTCTTGGTGTGAAAGCTTTATCGCCAAAGGCTTCTTCTTCTTTTCTTCTGGCCTCCAACTCATCATCCGAAATACAAATATTCAGACTACGGTTGGGAATGCTAATTTCGATTTTATCTCCTTCCTTAATCAGGGCAATGGCGCCACCCGCTGAAGCTTCCGGCGAGACATGTCCAATGGATAATCCTGAAGTTCCTCCCGAAAAGCGACCATCGGTAATCAGTGCACATTTGGCTCCCAATCCCATGGCTTTCAGGTAAGAGGTTGGATATAACATTTCCTGCATGCCTGGTCCGCCAGATGGGCCTTCGAACTTGATTACCACCACATCGCCGGCATTTACTTGCTTGGTGAGAATGGCTTCACAAGCATCTCGCTGTGAATGATAAACCTTAGCTATTCCTGTGAAGTTGAAAACCTCTTCGGCTACACCTGCCGTTTTCACCACACAACCATCAGGAGCAATATTTCCAAAGAGAACAGCCAAACCACCATCTTGTGTGTATGCATTTGCCATACTTCGAATACAACCTTTTTCTCTGTCAGCATCCACCTGCTTGTACTGTGAATTTTGTGAAGCAAAGGTCAGGTTACGACCAGTTCTACCTGGTGCTGCGTAGAACATTTGCTTCGCTTTTTCAGTCAAGCTTTCAGCTGTCAAGTCAAATTCTGCAAGAGCTGTCTTCAAACTTTTCTGATCAACTCGCCCCACTTCAGTGTTCAAAAGTCCACCTTTGGCAAGCTCGGCCAGAATGCTCATAATACCACCTGCGCGGTTCACATCTTCGATATAATATTTGTCAGAATTGGGCGCCACCTTACACAGGTTTGGTGTTTTTCGCGACAAGTCATCCATGTCTTTCATTGTAAAATCAAGCTCTGCCTCGTGGGCAATCGCCAATAAATGAAGTACGGTATTGGTTGATCCTCCCATAGCAATATCTAGTGTCATTGCATTTTTGAAAGACTCACGTGTTGCAACTGATCTTGGCAGAACTGAAGAGTCTCCCTGTCTGTAGTAGGCATCTGTTATCTTCACGATACAATCCGCAGCTTCCAAAAACAAATCTTGACGCAGCTTGTGAGTTGCCAATAATGTGCCGTTCCCAGGTAGAGCTAAACCTAATGCTTCGTTCAAGCAGTTCATCGAGTTAGCAGTAAACATACCTGAGCAAGATCCACAAGTCGGGCAAGCTGATTCTTCAATTTCCTGTAGACGTTCATCGCTTACGCTATCGTCTCCAGCCTTAACCATGGCATCAACCAAATCGAGCTTTTCACCCTTCGATTCACCAGCCTCCATTGGGCCTCCCGACACAAATACAGTTGGGATATTCAAGCGCATAGCGGCCATCATCATGCCCGGAGTAATCTTGTCACAGTTTGATATGCAAATCATCGCATCAACCTTGTGCGCATTACACACATACTCCACGCTATCAGCAATCACCTCGCGTGATGGTAGCGAATAGAGCATCCCATCGTGCCCCATGGCGATACCATCGTCAATGGCAATGGTATTGAATTCGGCAGCGAAGTAGCCCGATTTCTCAATCTGCTTTTTCACCATTTGCCCTACATTCTGCAAGTGTGCATGACCAGGTACAAACTGAGAAAATGAATTCACGATAGCAATCACTGGCTTCCCGAACATCTCTTCTTTCATGCCATTGGCACGCCATAGACTTCTGGCTCCTGCCATGCGTCTGCCCTCTGTTGTGTGGCTGCTACGTAATTGGTTTTTATACATTTTGGTTAATATTTTATTGTTGTCGTTTCGTTTTATCTTGACTAGTTCTTTACTCCTCTTGCTTACTTCGACTCCTCCCGATAACTATCGGGACAGTAGCAAGATTGGAGCAAAAAAAACGCCCTTCCGTTTGGGGAAGAGCGCTCATAATTTCGTTAGTTCGAATTATTGTGTGTGCACGCCTTCCCTCATCCTCATTCTAATAATGACGATGACCATAATAATGACGATAATGACTAGCTTACTTGATAACATACAATAATCTGATCTAAAAAAAAGCCCCTTCGTTTCGGAAGAGGCTTTGAATATTTTGTAAAACTTGTTTCGTTTAATTAAATATGCACAACCTCGATTCATGTCCAATTAGGACGCGAATAATGACGTTAATAATAATGACTGCTGTCAATTGCATATTGCTTTTTTTTATTTTTGGATTTCTGATCTTATGACTGAAATCATTTTTGTTTTAATCTTGTCAACGAACCTTTACAATCACTCTCTCGATCTGATTACGTTGACAAATATATGCCACAAATATATGTGATAAAATCTTTTATTTCCAAATCCTACGATTCCCAAACCTGCTTTAAGCAACAAACAAAATTCTAAATAGCATATAGAAACACCAGTATACATAGGCTTTCTTATCTAAAAACAAATTTCTTTAAAATAAGATATTCACTACTCATTTTCATGGAATAATAACGATTATTTAAATACTAAACTGAATCAAATAATGGTTCCAATATCATCTCCCTAGGCTTTAAAATAAAAAAGAGGGCTATTTTTATCTCTACATGTTTCCCAGTATCTGGCTTTAGTCCAATAAAACGATATTCTCGGCTCGAATACAAATGCAAACCACATAATCCTTCCCACTATCGTGCATTAACTTTCTCAATCTGGCTATGTCTTTTTTCACAATCGTAATATCAGTGCCTGATTCTATTTTATTGTTAATCCACTCCTTATCCTTACATGGGGTATTATCGATATGACAGAGCAAAGTTTTTTCCTTTTCCACCTTATCTATTTCGGCCTTCTCGATACGTGAAATTTCCACCACACCTTGGACACATACCACTTGTTTTTTCAAAGCTGAATCGAAGTATTCATCCGCTTTATTGGGCAAAATCTTAACAATTGCGCCAGAAGGTGATTTAAGTTTCATCTTCTTTGCATCCAAACTACAAATATGAATAACAAGCCCAATAACTTCAACCTTTTTATTTTCGTATTGTTCGGCTTTTTCAATTAATTCATCAAGCGAAATTTTTGTGTATAGTTCTGCTGACTGCTGAGCTATACTGGCAAAAACAAATAATAAAAACAGACTAATTAGAGTGATCTTTATTTTCATTTATTCTGATTTAAAATTTTTAGACAAAGACAATAAGCATTAAAGCAATCACAAGAACAGCAGTAACAATACATGTTACAATAAGTATCCTTTGCTCTGTGCGAGCCTTCTCTCTAATGCCCTTTTTTATTTTCTCAAGCTTCTCCATCGAAACCATTTTGTAACGCAAAGCTTCAGCACCATTATCTCTATGTGCTGCCTCTCGATTATTCGATCTGAACTTTTGCTTACTGGATGTTCTTATAGAACGATTTTGTCTCATTCTAATAATCATATCTAAAATATGTCCTGCACTACTCATCTGCTTGATTATTTCGTTTTTCAGAATCCATATATCCTAAAAGTAAGGTTACTTATTAGTCGATTTCAATTCTTTATTTAGAGATAAATTTTGCCTGTACTTCTTAGCAATCATAAGGTATTTACCTAAATCCTTCTTAGTCTCATTTAAATCATTAAGCTCAATATTAATGAACCTATTTAAATAATCTATGTTAACTTTCAAACTTGAAGATTTATTTTTAATAAGCTTTAATTGGTTCTGCGATAAAATTAGTGAATCTTCAATATCGTTAAGCATTTGTTTAATATTCGCATCACTCTTATAAGGTAAATAGTACTTATTTCTATAGGTTATGTATTTATTCGATAAGATTATTGCATCATTAAAATATTTCAAGGCTATATTATATTGCTCTACGGCTTTTCTATCATAAATATTTTTTATTCTTATTTTCAGTTGATTTAAATTGTAGTAATCTATATAACTAGAGATACCATTATTCTTTATTCTATACGCAGTATTTAATAATCGCTCAATTTCAGTTTGATGATCATATCGTTTTAGAGTGTCGATAAAATTAAAAAACACTTCCTTATTTTTTGATTTCCATTTTCTATTTTGAAATTCCAATTTTGTAATTGGATAATTCGAAAATTGCCATAATGGATCAAAAGGAATATGGGTTTTTATAAAGCGACCCGGCTTTACCATAAAATAATCATTATTAACCTCCTTAACATAGCGGTTGTTTTTTAAATAACCCGATCCCCATGTAGGATCAATAAAATACCACATTGAATCAAGCATGACAGCACACCAGGCATGCATATCATAATTGATACGTTTCATTTTTCTTGTATATCCTGTTATATTATATGTTTTAAGACCAACTTTTTTAGCAATCTCAGCATACAACCTTATATAATCGCGACAAACGCCTTTCCGATTTTTTAATATTTCATCACTATTCAAACTTGAATCAGAATACATATTTTTATAATCATATTCGATATTTTCAGCCACCCATATGAATATGGCACGCGCTTTTTCTTTTTGTGTGAAAAATTTTTTATTAATATAACTTGCAATATCGTGAGTGGAATAAATAGAGGAATCATTAATTTGAAGCATAAGCCTATCAACATATATATACTCACTATGCTTCTGAGCTTTTATAATAACAGAAAAGCTTATTAGTAGAATTAACAAAAAGATTCTTTTCATTGCAATATTATTATTAGGTTAACTCTAATTTAAGAATAACTTATTAAACTCCACAGTATTCTAATTATAATAGATTCATTATAAACAACTCACATATAAAAAGCCGAAGGATTAGTATCCCTCGGCTCTTTATTAACGTTTTTTTCTTAACAGCTACTTGCTGATAAATCGAGTTGTTTGCCTGATTGGGCAGCTTTTTTATCCAGGTTCATGCCAACTGTGATTCCAACAGCTATTCCAATAATCAAGCCCATTCCATTATTGTCGAATGAGGCAGAAAAGGCGACTCCCAAAGCGACACCTATGGACAGCCACAAATTGCGATAATGATCTTTAGTCACCCATCCCAATTTCTTTTCAAGTAATCTTAGAGTTTGAGAATAGCTTTTTCTCAGGCATTTTCTCAGCTCTATTTGTGAACCTGAAAAGGTGTTGATTTTTTTAATATCGGTATTAATCGTCTTCAATATTTCAGGGGGAATCTCTCTTGTTGTCAGCGCCTCAATTAAAGCTTGCATTCTTTTGTAGGCTTTTAGTAATCGCTTATCCTCATCTAGCCCCTCTATATTTCTTAATTTCTCAATTGTCATACACTTTCAATTTAATATTCCCTATACAATTCATCTTATCCCAAAAACTATCTCCTTAGTTCTTCCATATCAGTTATAAGCTCATCTAGCTTTTTAAGCTCACGCCCATATACCAATCCAACATCAAATTTGTAGATTCGTTTACCAAAATAGGCTAGTAATCCAGTGATAATAATTAGGCCAGATACCCAAAACACAGGGATACCATTTACCAAGTAGATTTGATGTGGCTTTCCTAATATTTCCTGTATCATTTCCTGAAAGTTATCGGAAAACCAAAAGCCTAGCATCATGAATAAAAAGAACAAGGGGTAATAGAATTGAGCCATCCTTGCATTCACATTCATTTGCTCTTTCATCCAAATATCGAATGCTTTAACATAATCGTAACTACTCTGATTCTTATCAAGTTTTATCAAGCTTTTAAATAGTTTTTGGTTAACCAAAACCATTGCAATTAGGACAAAGAAATAACCGATTCCCATAACCGGTATATCTAAGGGAAAAGATGCGATCAAAAACACTATGGAGCCAATAACAATTGCATATAGGTTTATTCTGAACATTCTTTTAAATTTATCGACGATATGTGTCGATTTTTGATTGTACAGGTTATTCAACTTAGGTGCCACCAAAGCATCGCTTTTTAAAAACCCTTCATTCCAAATTTCCTCAATTGACTTTTCCATCTAATATCTTTTTTAAGCGTTCCTTAATTCGTTTAATACGCACACCAATATTGTTGGGATTGGTGCCAATGATATCAGCGATTTCCTGATAGCTCTTCTCCTCCAGATAAAGCAAGATAACCCCTCTGTCCAACTCAGATAATTGCCTGATGGCATTATAGAGTTCCTGCAGATCTTCATCAGCAAACACCTGACTATCTTCAATTGCTTCAGCCGGCAGATAATCAGAAGCGAAGTGCTGGTGATTATTCTTCTTTTTCTTCAAAAGGGTTAGACACACATTCAAAGACAATCTGTAAATCCATGTGGACCATTCCGATTGTCCTCTAAAATTCTCGTGACTCTTCCAAATCTGCAAGCAGACCTCTTGATAATAGTCTTCGAAATCCTCTTGTGAGTTGGTATATGCCCTGCATATCTTAATGATAATTGCAGCATAGGGTAAGATTGAAAGTGTGTAAAAATCGCTACTCATTCTGTTGTTTTTCTATTTAGTGTCTTAAGTTTTGGATTATTACACCTGCTTAGATATTTTTTTAGATGGTATTAATTGAGAATGTAATTTAAACAAATTTCATTCAAGCATCTATTCCGTCTTAGGAATATAAAAAAAGGCCAGCAGAAATATATTCTACTGGCCTTCTCTGTCTAATTGTAAGAAAAAATTCTATCTTATTTCAAATTCTCATTTAAGAAGTCAGTCATCATTCCAAAAAGATGCAGGCGGGTTTTTCCACCATAAATACCATGATTCCGGTTGGTGTACATATGCATTTGGAATTTCTTATTATTCTGAACCAATTCTTCAGCTAATTCGAGACTATTTTGCATGTGAACATTATCGTCAGAGGTACCATGAATCAACAAAAACTTCCCCTTTAATTGATCAGCAAAAGTAATTGGAGCATACTTATCGTAACCTTCAGGGTTTTCCTGAGGTGTGCGCAGGTAACGTTCCGAATAGATGCTATCGTAGTAACGATAAGTGGTTACAGGAGCTACAGCAATACCAGCCGAGAAAACATCGGCTCCACGGAACATACACAGGGAAGACATTTGACCGCCAAAGCTCCAGCCATACACCCCAATCTTAGATCCATCGATATAATCCAATCGTGCCATATATTTACCTGTCTCAATCAGATCGATGGCTTCAAGATTCTGAACCTGCATATAAGTACATTTTTTAAAGGCTTCTCCTCGTGCCCCTGTCCCGCGATTGTCAACACAAACCACAACAAAACCTTCCTGAGCTAAGTACTCGAACCATTCGAAACGGTAGCGATCAAGAACGCGTTGAGAGCCAGGCCCTCCATAGAAAGTCAATAGTGCCGGATAATTTTTAGACGCATCGAAGTCCACTGGCTTAATCATAAAAGCATTCAGTTCCACATCTTCCGAGGTTTTATAAGAGAAAAACTCACGCTGAGGCAATTGATATTCTGCCATTCTCTTTTTAAGTGGAGCATTATCTTCCAACACCCTGATTTGTTTTCCTTTCGCATTGTGCAAGCTCACAAAAGTTGGTGTTTGTGTATTGGAAAAATAGTTGATATAGTATTTGAATCCTTTAGAAAAAACGGCGGAGTTTGTTCCTGTTGCCGTACTCATTTTTTTAGTTCGCTTCCCTTTGATATCTACTGCGTAAATCTCACGCTGAAGTGGCAATACGGCTGCTGCCTGATAGTAGAACAGCTTTTTTGCCTCATCGTAACCCAGAAATTGAGTCACTTCCCAATCTCCTTTCGTAATTTGACGCTTAAAAGTTCCATCTATGCCATATAGATAAATGTGATTGTAACCCGATTTCTCACTTGTCAGAATAATAGACTTACCATCTTCTGTAAAAGTCAGATCATCATTCACATCAATCCAGGCCTTATTCTTCTCTTCATAAATCAACTTGGTATCTCCTGTATTAACATCAGCAAATAAAAGCTCATAATGGTTTTGATGACGATTCATACGAACCAGACTCAAAATCTCTGGGTTACGAGTCCACTTTATTCTTGGGATATACTGATCGGTTTCATCTCCCACATTCATGGTCTGAGTTTTCTCCGAATCTAAATCGTAAACATGGATACTCACAATTGAGTTATCTTCTCCCGCTTTAGGATATTTGAATGTGTAATTTTCAGGATATAAAGCATTGGCTTTCTTCTCAGGATACGTTCCTTTAAAAACCGTCATATTGAATTGCTTTACAGCACTTTCGTCGAAACGCATAAAGGCAATACGTTTCCCATCAGGTGACCATTGAAAGCCTTTCCAAAAAGAGAATTCCTCTTCGTAAACCCAATCTGGCGCACCATTAATTATATGATTATATTTGCCATCGAAAGTGAATTGCTTCTCCAGATTGGTCTTCAGATCTTTAATAAACAAATTGTTATCGCGGAAGAAACAAACCTGATCGCCTGCAGGTGAAAAATCAGCTAATTGCTGACGCCCTGTTGAAAGTGCATTCAGTTTTTTATTCGCTCTGTCATAGACAAAAAACTCTGCCGAGTATGAATGACGATAAATATTGATTCGATTACTTGCCAGTAAGAGTTTCTTCTCGTCAGATGAAAATTGGTAACTATCAATTCTTTTGATCTCTGTATTCTCCATTTCAGATAGGTCAAAAAGAACTTCAATTAGTTTCCCGGTAGCATAGGCATATTTTTCAACACGTTGCCCTTCTTTTAGAATGGTGTAATGCGAGCCATCGTTCATAGAACGCAAGCCATAAACCGATTTGGCATTAAAGGTTCCGTTTAAGGTAACATCTTCAAGTGTGAAAACCTTGTTACCATTTTGTGCCCCTACCAGGCAAGCTATCAAGAGTAAAGGGATCAGTAATAAACGTTTCATATATAAGGTTAAAGTAAATAAAGGTTAAAGGATAAAGTAAAAAGATTAAATCATAGCTGAATGGTTTAATTGTTATATGGTCACATTGTTAAAATTGCTATAAAATGAGACAGTTAAACAATTTAACCATATAACAATATAGTTATCTAACACTTAAAACTCCGTATGTTCATTTCTTCGGATAATTTCGTTCTGTAAATCCTCACCCAAATCATTGAAATAATCGCTATAGCCCGCTACTCGAACGATCAAATCTTTATAGGCCTCAGGATTCTTTTGTGCATCACGCAAGGTATCAGCATTCACCACATTAAACTGAATATGATGCCCATCCATACGAAAATAAGAGCGTACCAAATTCATCACTTGAGTAATTCCAGCCTCATCTTCCATAAACTGAGGACTGAACTTCTGATTCAACAGAGTACCTCCTGTTCGAAGATGATCGATTTTTGCTGCTGATTTCACGACTGCAGTTGGTCCTTTTGTATCAGCTCCTTGATAAGGTGAAATCCCTTCAGATAAAGGCATTTCGGCCAAGCGTCCATCCGGCGTTGCAGCCATTATATTTCCAAAATACACATGACAAGTAGTTGGAAGCATATTGATACGGAAAACACCACCTTTTGCGGTTGGTCTACCATTAACTGCTTCGTAGAATGTTTCAAAAATGTCGACAGCTAAATCATCGGCATAGTCATCGTCATTACCATATTTAGGTGTCTTATATATTAAATCGCTTCGCAATTGATCGTAACCTTCAAAATTAGCATCCATGGCTTTTTTCAAATCCGTCAGACTCAACATTTCTTTTTCAAAAACATTCAGTTTAATGGAAGCCAGCATGTCAGTCAAACTCCCTAATCCCACACCTTGAACGTAAGAGGTATTATAACGAGCACCACCAGCATTATAATCCCTTCCTTTACTAATACAATCATCAACCAAAACAGATAGAAAAGGCACAGGTAAATATGTCGCATATAAGCGTTCAATCACATTGTTTCCTCTAAGTTTAATTTCTGCAAAGTGTTGCACTTGCTTTTGCCATGCGGTAAATAAATCTTCATAGGAATTAAAACTCGACAATTCACCTGTTTGTAATCCAATTTGTTTTCCTTTACGAGGATCAACACCATTGTTCATGGTTATTTCGAGAATCTTTGCCAGATTGAAATAGCCACTCAAGCTATAATTCTCTGTGCCAAATGCTCCCGTTTCAACACAACCAGAACAGCCGCCATTACGCGCATCCTCTATACTTTTCCCTTGACGAAGCATCTCCTGAATAACAGCATCGGTATTAAAAATAGAAGGTTGACCAAAACCCGTTTTTACAATACGAAGTGCTCGTTTGATAAAACGGTCGGGGTTTTTCTTACTAAGCTGAACCATAGAACTTGGCTGCAACAGACGCATTTCCTCTATCACATTCAGAATAACGTAGGACATTTCGTTCACCGCATCAGATCCATCTTCTTTCAGACCTCCAACATTAATTAGACAAAAATCTGTGTAAGTATTACTTTCTTTAGCCGTCACACCCATTTTAGGTGGAGCAGGGTGATTATTGAATTTGATCCAGAAAGCATGAAGTAATTCGTACATACTTTCTTCAGCAAGCTTACCCGTCTTCACTTCCTTTTCGTAAAAAGGCAATAGGTGCTGATCCAATCGACCCGGGTTGAATGAATCCCAAGGATTCAGTTCTGAAATAACACCCAAATGAATAAACCAATAATGTTGCAGAGCCTCGTGCATAGTTTCAGGTGCATGAGCAGGTACACGACGACAAACCTTAGCCATTTGTTCCAATTCTGTTTTCCTTTCAGAGTTTGACTCTGCCTTAGCCAGATTTTCAAGTTCATCAGCATGGCGTTCGGCAAAATGGATAATGCCATCGCAAACAATAGCCATGGCTTTTAGCTCTTCCTGCTTGTCATAGGCTTCATTATCATTCAAGAAATCTAATGCCTCAATAGCTGTAGCGATATCCTTTTTTACATCAAGAAATCCTCTTTGAAACATTTTCTTTCCCAAAACAGTATGTCCAGGTGCTCGCTGCTCCTGAAATTCAGTAAAAATTCCAGCTTCGTAGGCATTCAACCATTCTGGGGTCATATTACCGATAAGCTTATCGCGGTTGGTTTTCCCAGTCCAGAAAGGTATAATACTGTCTTCGTAAATTTTAAATGTTTCCTCGTCTACTTTAAAAGAAACTTTTTCTCTTTCATTCAAAATTTGAAGATCACCTAAAGAGTGAATACAGATTTCTGGATAAGTTGGACAAGCTTTGGGTGCAGGCCCTCGTTCACCAACAATCAATTCATTAGGATTGATACAGATTTTTTTGTTGGCAAAAAAGTGTTTAAAAGACAGAGCACGTTTCACTGGTGTAGAAACCATTTGCGCCTCATCTGATTTATAAAATTCGGTCATTAACAAAGCACGCTCTGGTGATATGCAGTTGATAGCGTTTAAACTTTGTTCTCTAAGTTGTTGTATTCTGTTGTTCATGTTTTTTTAATTAATAATTGGTAATTAATAATTATCAATTGTTTTTAGCCACCTACACATACCTTATAACCAGACTCTCTGAACAGATTTTGTACCCATTCTGTATCCTCCTCTTTCAATGAAGGTATATCAGGCATGGAGCATTCAATTCCGAAACGTCGGAACTTATCTTGTCCCGTTCTATGATAAGGTAAAATATGAAAAGTTGGTTTCTTCGGCAGTTGATTTAAAAAATCGAGCATTAAATTGATGTTCTCTTCTGAATCATTAAAATCAGGAATCATTGGAAAACGAATAATTATTTCCTTTCCACGATCTGCCAGACACTTCAAATTCTCAAGTATCAGTTTATTAGACACTCCAGTGTGAGAGATATGATCCTTATCAATCATATGTTTTAAATCAAAAAGGAACAGATCGACATGATTAATTATACGATCAATTTTATCCTTTGGTGCATAAGCTGTGGTATCCAAGGCCGTATGAATTTCTCTTTTCTTACAAGCCTTTAATATGGCTTCAAGAAAATCAATTTGCATCAGAGGTTCTCCACCACTAAAAGTCACACCGCCACCCGATTCATCAAAGAAGAGTTGATCGTTTTCTATCTCTGAAATTAACCGATCTAAAGTGTAAGTTTTTCCGATTTCAGTTTCATCAGCAACTTCAACATCTCCCATACGATTACTACGGCAGATACTTTCTACTCCTGCCTTATAGGATTCAGGATTATGACACCATACACAGCGCAATGGACAACCTTTAAAGAATACAGATGTTCGAATTCCTGGGCCATCATGCACAGCATAACGCTTAATATCAAATACAATTGCTTGCATTATTTCAAACTTGTGAATACGAAAACACAACAAGTTGCAACACTCCAATTAAGGGGTTGCCTTGGTATTCGTATTTCAATTAATAAAGTGTGAATTAATTCTTCGACTTAGTAGGATAGAGTCGATTCTTACTTATAAAAAGTAATGTATTAGAATATGAATGGGATCAGCAAATCCAACATTCATAAAGACCTTTATAGGAAGGTTTTTGTATAATCGTATTAGTCATCATTCTTACAGACTTTTATCAACTCTGTAAAGTTATGATTTTTTTCCAATTGAAAAACTGACAATTGGCAGCTTTCAAAACTAAACCACTATTAAATTTTAACACAAAGCCGCCAAACTAAACGCAAAGGACACAAAGAGTAGAAGAATTATAAATAACTTCTTCACTCTTTGTGGTATGCTTTCTGATCTTAGCGGTTAGGTTTTGAATACTCTATGGATCTAATTCTCTTTAATCATTCCAATATGTGGAATGCCATCTTCGAGATACTCTTCTCCTTTTTGGAGAAAGCCATGACTTTCATAGAATTTCTTCAAATACTTCTGAGCAGATATTTTGATTAGATCTTCTCCATAAAAATCCTTGATGGCTTTTATACTCTCCTGCATTAGAGTATGACCATATGCATATCGACGCTCATCTTCTGCAACAATGACACGACCAATACTACAAGCGTCAAAATAATCACCCTTATCGAACAAACGAGCGTAGGCACAAATTTTCTTGTCTTTAAAGCCTAAAACATGCAAGGCTTTTTTATCCTTGCCATCCTGATCGAGATACACACAATCTTGTTCCACAACAAAAACCTGAGAACGTAATTGCATTAGATCATACAATTCATCCAGAGTAAATTCATTAAAACGAAGTACCCTCCATTGCAAATTTTCTTTTTGTCCTTGCGTTGTCATAATCTCTTCAATTAAAATTAAACCACGAATTAATAAGTTCATGGTTTAATCTATTCTCATAACGAATCAATATTTATATCTGCTATTTTGCATTTGAAGGCAAGTCAAGACCATAACCTGAAACCTTATCTTCGCGCTTTAATAGAATTGCAAACAACAAACCAAGAATTCCTAATGCAGCAAACATGATCATCGTAAAGGTATAATTAAGACTTTCTGCTCCTTCAGCATTGGTTTTATCCAATACAACTCCTGCCAAAATTGGGAAAATCCATAAGCCAATATTCTGCACGGAGAACATAAAGCCATAAGCAGATCCTATTCGTTTCTCATCGACAATCTTAGCAACTGAAGGCCACATTGATGCTGGAACAAGAGAAAAGGCAATACCCAATATTACCATTAATACATATGGATTAATCGTTGTGAAAGCAAAACATGTGTGAACCAAAACTAAAATCAATGATCCATAAATCATCAAGGTTGCCGCTCGTCCGTATTTATCTACAACAAAACCAAATAGGGGTGTAAAAAACATGGTCCCAATTGGCAGCATTGATGAAATAAAACCAGATTCCTTAAGACTTAAACCAAATTTATTCAAGAAAAAATCAGCTGAAAATGATAGAAAAGGAAACACAGCTGAATAGAAGGTTAAACACAATAATGTCACATACATGAATGAAGGATTCATGATCAATTTTTTCAAATCAGAAAGTTTAAATGGATCACTTTTTACCACATTACCATCCTGTTGACTTTGTCTATCCAATTTTAAATCCAGCATCATATAAATCATGAATACCAGAAGTGATGAAGTTACAAAGAAAGCAGCAAACCAAATCGCTGTTGTCCAACCTGATGGTGACTCTATCAAAATTGGTGACAGGTTGAATGCTAAGAATGAACCCGTACGAGCTAAACCTAACTTCACTCCAAAGGCAAGAGCCAACTCTTTACCTTTAAACCATTTTACAATGATTTTTGAAATTACTACAATACTTGTTTCAGCTCCCAATCCAAAAAGGAAACGTCCTAGAAGCATCATTTTCAATTCTGGCGAGTAGGATGGCATAAACGAAGACATAAATTCATATCCCCAACCTCCATTGGTATATATATCACTTGCACCGTATGCTGTAAGCAAAGCACCAAAAGTCATGAAGGATACAAACATGAAACCTGTGCGGCGAATCCCAAGCTTATCCAGGATAACCCCTCCCAATACGGCCATTAAAAAGAACACGTTCGGTATAGAGTAAACTGATACAAAAAGGCCAAAATCGGTAGATGAAAAACCAAACTCATCAGTTAAAGTCTTTTTCAATGGCGAAAGTGCATCGTAGAAATAGTAATTGGCTGCTAAAACAAAGCCAACCATAAGTAACATTCCCCAACGAATCCATGCATTATCTCGAAGGGTTCTTTTCAAATTTTCCATATTAGTTTTTGTCTTTTCTATTAGGTCGAATTATAAACAGCTCCGAAAATACGAATTAAATCTTGACTAGCAGCTCAAAATGAAATAGACTCTAATTCCTTTTTTCATTTCTCCACATCAAAATTATGGCTAAGTTTTAATGCAATTAAATTCGTGAATTAAGCGCAATTATTATCTTTAATAAATATTACATCATCAGAACTCAATTCTTTTAGATATGAAGACTCGTATACTCGGTTTATTACTCTTACTTATTATTCCATTTGTTTCATTTTCACAAGAGACAAGTGATAGTCTTGATCTATCAAAAACGAAGGTTTATAAGTTTGATATCAAGCAAGATATTGGTCCTCCAATTTGGCGACAGACCAAAGATGCATTTGCTGAAGCAAAGGAATGGAATGCTGATATCTTCCTGATTCATATGAATACATATGGTGGTATGGTGGTTCATGCTGATTCCATTAGAACAACCATTCTGAACTCTGAAACGCCAGTATATGTCTATATCGATAATAATGCGGCATCAGCTGGTGCCCTTATCTCGATTGCCTGTGATGGCATTTATATGCGAACAGGTGCTAATATTGGAGCCGCCACTGTTGTCAACCAGACTGGTGAAGCCATGCCGGATAAATACCAATCTTATATGCGCTCGACTATGCGAGCAACGGCTGAATCGCATGGGAAAGACACACTGATTCAGAATGGTGATACGATTGTAAAATGGAAGAGAGATCCCCGCATTGCTGAAGCAATGGTCGATCCTCGTACCTATATTGAAAATGTAATTGATACGGGAAAAGTTCTGACTTTTACGCCTAATGAAGCGATTAAAAATGGTTATTGCGAAGGCATAGCAAACTCTGTTAAAGAAGTTTTAGAACAATTGGATGTTGAAGAATATGTGATTAAGGAATATGAACCATCTGGGATTGAAAAGATGATCGATTTCATGCTGAACCCCATGTTACAAGGTCTTCTTATCATGATAATCATTGGAGGTATCTATTTCGAATTACAATCACCTGGAATTGGTTTTCCCTTGATAGCTTCAATAATTGCAGCTGTTCTTTATTTCTCACCTCTCTATCTTGAAGGTCTTGCTGCCAATTGGGAAATTATTCTTTTCATCATTGGCGTCGCCCTGTTGGGGGTCGAAATATTTGTTATTCCAGGATTTGGAGTTGCTGGTGTCTCAGGTATAATATTTATCATTTCCGGTCTTAGTTTGAGTTTAATTGATAATGTGAATTTTGATTTCGAACCACGACATATCAAAGCACTTCTGGGA
Source organism: Ancylomarina sp. (assembly GCA_048268005.1). Lineage (GTDB taxonomy): Bacteria > Bacteroidota > Bacteroidia > Bacteroidales > Marinifilaceae > Ancylomarina. The sequence continues at coordinate 620,060 of JBLWWJ010000002.1, read as the reverse complement.
GCTATTCTTTTGGTCACCTTCTCTATGCTTGCTTCTGTTATCATATCCATCAACCTAAGTAAAAGGCTTTTTGCAGGATCTGGCTTTCTTGGCAGATTGGCTCTTAAAGCTGAAGGTAAAATTGAAGAAGGTTATATTGGTGTTGATATGAGTCCAAAATCACTTGTAGGACAAAAAGGATTTTGTGGAACCGACCTTCGCCCATCGGGTAAAGTTATTATTGATGATGAGATTTACGATGCCAAATCAGAAGATGGATTTATTAACAAAGGAACAGAAGTACTTGTACTTCGATACGAAACCGGACAAGTTTATGTGATGAAGGCTGAGAATGAGTAGATGTCTACATTTGATCATTTCATTTGAGACTTTAACCTTTATCCTTTTCACTTAAAGCTTAATCCCTATCTTTGCGCACCAAATAAGAACGTATGATATCGATTGAAGAAATAATAAATGAGAACAATATTACAACCGGAACCATAGCTTTCAGATTGTTATTGAGTTTACTTGTAAGTGCTATTGTAGGTATCGAGCGAGAATATCATAAACAGCCTGCAGGTTTACGTACACATATTCTCATCGGTATGGGTGCAACTCTTATTATGCTACTTTCTATTTATATTCCACAAACATTTAATCAATATCAACCTGCCGACCCGGGTCGGTTAGCCGCGCAAGTAGTTTCGGGTATTGGCTTCCTGGGTGCCGGAGCCATCATGAAATTTGGCTTTAATGTAAAAGGATTGACCACCGCTGCTTCAATCTGGGTAATTGCTGCTATCGGCTTAGCTATTGGAGCAGGTATGTATTGGGCCACTGCTGTTGCAACAGGCATTTTACTTTTTTCGCTTTTCTTTCTTGATTTCTTCGAGAAGTGGTTATTCCCAGCAAAATTTATTAAGCACTTGCGTGTTTATTCTGCCGTTGGCTTCGAGCTGAAAACTGATCCAATTTTAACCCTTTTAAAGAAAAAGAAGGTTAGTGTTAGAACCATCGATATTGAACAAACATTTGATGAAAAACGCACCAGTCTCTATTTTGTGATTCAGATTAATGAGAAAGTAAAAATCAATACGCTTTCCGAAGAGATTGGAGAGATAGAAGGCGTTCAAAAAGTCAAATTGCATCAAATCGTTTAAGATTAAAAATTACACTTACACAAACTCTATATGAACCTAATAAATAATGGGAAACTTGATTTTTCCCAATTGGAAAGCATGACTAAAAAGCCAAAGCTTTTCACAAAAGATAAAGTCAACTTTTGGCAAGATCCTTATATATCCGAGCACATTCTATATGCTCATTTAGATGATGAAAGCGATGAAGGTTCAAGAAAGTACGAGACTGTGATTAAATCGGTCTTATGGCTAACCGAATATATGGATATGCCTAAGGGTGCCCGTTTACTTGATCTTGGTTGTGGCCCTGGTTTGTATAGCGAACATTTCCATGGTCAAGGTTTTAAGGTGACCGGTATCGATTTTTCTCAGAACTCGATTGATTATGCCAAGGAAGAAGCCAAGGCATCTCAATACGATATTGAATATATCTGTCAAAATTATTTGGAGATAGATTACAACAATGAATTTGATGTGATCACCCTTATTTATGGAGATTTGTGTGTGCTTTCACATCAGGAAAGAGATCTACTATTAACCAAGGTTCGAAAAGCGCTTAAACCCGGAGGCTACTTGATATTCGATTTATTCACCAAACAATATTTCAAAAAAGGACATGAAAGCCAAAGCTGGTATGTTAGTCAGGAAGAAGGTTTTTGGAAAGAAGAAGAACACCTACTTCTTCATGAGCATATCAAGTATAAGAAAGACAAAGTACGTTTAGAAAAATACACTCTAATTATGGGAAATGGGGATATGCAAAGCTATCATATCTGGAAGCATTACTTCTCCCTTAAGCGTGCCAAAGAAATGATGAAACAACATCAATTTAATCTTAAGGATTTTTGGAGCGACCTTTGTGGAAAACCCTACGAAATTGAAAGCTCTTGGATTGGCATGATCGCTCAAAAACCTTTAAAATAATTAAATAAAACTGATTTTTATCAACATAAAACCCTGACTGATTTCTTAACTTTGGGATTAACAAAATATTAATCCCATTGTAAAAAAAATCTTCTCCTACTATGTTTAACCTAGTCTCTAAGCTTAAAAAAAAACGCAGTCTCTGGCCCTATCTATTTGAATTTATCACTGTCCTATTAAGTGTCTATCTGGCATTTTTAATCACAGAATGGAGAGAAAATCATAAAGAACAAAAAGAAACTAAGTTAGGCATAGAAAGACTCAATCAGGAAATATTTCAGAATTATGCAAGTCTTATCTTTTTTAATAAAGAAGTTGAAAAAAGACTAATAAAAATGCAAGACGTTGAAGATATTTTCGAACCTGGATACAAATTCAACGACTATATTCCTGTATTTAATGGTTTTCAGTATGTCAGTTTTAGTGATGCCAGTTGGAATCGAATATGCGAGTCTAAAATTGGCAACCTAATGCCAGTAAAATACGTTGAAGATGCACATGCTTTATATAACTACAACAAACATTTGATGGCACACAATAATCTAATAAGTGAGCTGATGTATAGCGATTTAAATTTCGACAGTAAGAAATCTAAAATAGCCTATGACATTGCTGAACTCTATGTTTGGCAACAAGCCATCTGGGGCAATATTCATGTTGTCAAGTACTCCAAATTTATTCAAAAATACAGAATAGATTTCGAAACCCTACTCCAACAAGATAGTGCTACAAATTCCTATTTCACTAGTAAAGACAACCTAACAAAGGAACAATGGGTGCAAGTACAAAGAGACAAAGAAAGCTATATTAATAGCTTCAAAAAAAATCCGAAGCTCAAAGAGGTTTTTGCTAAAATAAAAACTATAAAATCACAGGCTTATCAATAAATCAGGATGAATAAATGTATAATTCAAACTTCTTTTAAGCTTATCGTTTGTGATGAGTTTAAAAGAAGTATTGACTCCCTCCTCCTCGTCAAACATTGGACGGTCAACTCCTATCACATCCGCAGCCTTGGTATAAAATTCCTTTTTAGAAGGATGCGTATCAGCAGTGCAATTAAAACATTCTCCCCACATATTTTGCTTTATGATTTCATTGATGATTTGTAAACAATCATCACGATGAATCAGATTGACGGGTGAATCAGCATTTTTCACTGTCTTCCCAGACAAGAAATTCCCCGGCTTGCGATTTCCTCCAAAAAGACCTGAGAATCTTAGAATAGTCGTCTGAAAATTTATATTATTGTTCATCAAATTCTCGATATTAACCCAAGGCGATTTATTTAATTCTGAGTTTTCGTCAATTGGTTTCTCCGAATTCTGATAAACTCCAGTTGAGCTAATCAGGATTAGTTTTTTTATAGGTGACTGTTCTAATAGAGGTAAGAATTGTTTGTAGAGTTCAATATCCTTTATGGTGAGGTTCATAAATAATATCTCTGAATTCAAAAATTGTCTCATCTCATCATTCAAGTCTTCAAACCTTAACTGATAGGCTTCAATTCCTTTATCTGATAATCTTTGTAGCTTATCAGGACTTGTTGTAGCTCCCTTCACACTAAATCCTTGCGACAATAAATACTCGGCTAAGGGCTCGCCCAGCCAACCGCAGGAAAGGATGCTTATTGTATTCTTCGTATTTTCCACAAATCTTATTTTAAGTCAAAATATCAAATCTATAAAAGATTTTTAACTAAAAACTAGCTTACTAAAAGTTTGCATTAAATTAAATTTGAAAGTACTATCCTCTTTAGCCTCCCAGAGACCTGCTAATGATACATATTTTGCTTTAACTATATCATTGTTTTTAATATATGGTATACTATCTTCTCCTATATATAACATTTCGGCTACATTACCTTCCCCTTTAGGGTATATAATTATATCCTGGGCTTTACAGTTAATTACAATTAAAGTTATTGCTATACTCCTGAATCAGAATACAGTCAGAATAATCGAACAGGTACTTATCGTAAAAATAAAAACAAACTTGTGATATACTCCTTATTGGGTTCAAGTTTGCAATTTATGAACAATACAATACACGCCTGAAAACTTAAAAAAGACAACACAACCATTATTTATATTATCATAAATAACATTTAGCACACATTCAATTAGTACATAATATTTAAAATATAAATTAAACCGTATATTTAACAAACTAATTAAACCTAAAATTGAAATTTATGAGAATAATTATCCCTTTACTATTACTAATCCTTTCGTTTAAAAGCTACTCTCAGAGTAATCAAACCTATAGGATTATAGAAAATTATGAAGTTAATCGATCTACTGGTAAAATTAATAATATTGATTATTCGGAAGTTCTAGGTAGTCCCTATTGGAATGAGAATTTTTCTCCGAGTATTTTATTTCTAAATGATGACCAACAAGTCACCAAAATTAAATTACGTTACAATATTTTCACCGATGATTTTGAAATTAAACAGCGAGGTAAGATCTTTAATATCAAAAAAGATAAGAATCTAAAAAAAATTCAGATAAACGATGTTTTTTTTAGCTTGATCGAAATTGATAAATTTCAGAAAAACACAATTGCAGAAATTTTATATGACAATAAATTAAAACTTTTTCTAAAACATCAAGCCTACTTTTTGAAAGCTGAATTGGCTAAAGGATATACAGAGCCTAAACCCAATAGATTCGAAATTCCTAATCCCAAACTTTACTTAAAAACACCATTTAACAGATCTTTAATACGAATCAAAAAGATTAAAGATTTCGCAAAGATATTTCCTCGTAGCAGTTCTAAAATCAAAAAATTTATCAAAGAAAATAAAATTAAGATCGACAATAAAGAACAACTTATTCAATTGGTTCGATATATAGAAGAAATAGCTTAATTTATCATATATAAAAAAAGCCGAAGAATAAATCTTCGGCTTTGGTTTGAAGCTTTAAGGTTGTCCAATCTTAAAGTTCAAAAGTGATCCGATCAATTCATCTCAATTAAAATGATTGATCGGATCAATATAAATTACAGGTCGCGACGCTGGTATAGAGCATCCTCCATATCCATTTCGTCAAACTGCATATATTTGTATACTTCCTCTTCGTGAGCAGCAATTTTCTCATTGTAAATTTCCAAATACTCAGCTGGAGTAGGTAATTTACCTAGAACTGAAACCATTGCACCAAGCTCTGCAGAACCTAACCAAACCTGAGCACCTGTACCCATACGGTTGTTAAAGTTACGAGTTGAAGTTGAATAAACATTCACCTTATCTGGTACACGAAGTTGGTTACCCATACATAGTGAACAGCCAGGCGTTTCAATACGAACACCTAATTGAGAGAAAGTAGAGAAAGTAGCCTCTTCTTTCAACACAGCAGCGTCCATACGTGTTGGAGGAGCCATATATGTTCTTACCTTATCAGATGGTGTTAAACCACTCCAAACTTTCTCACAAGCACGGAAGTGACCGATGTTTGTCATACATGAACCGATGAATACATCCTGAATTTCAGTATTTTGAACATCAGAAAGTAATTTTACGTCATCTGGATCATTAGGACAACAAAGGATAGGCTCAGTAATATCAGCAAGATCGATTTCGATAGTTGCAGCATATTCTGCATTCTCATCTCTTTCTAGCAATACTGGGTTAGCCAACCACTCGTTACAAGCATCAATACGGTTCTGGATAGTTTGAGCATCATCATAACCCATCTTGATCATTGATTCCATCAAGGCAACGTTAGACTTCACGTACTCGATAACACGCTCTTCTGATAACTTAATACAACCTGCAGCAGCAGAACGCTCAGCAGTCGCATCAGTTAATTCGAAAGCTTGCTCAACTGTAATATCTTCAAGACCTTCCATCTCGATAATTTTACCGTTGAAAATATTGATTTTGTTTTTCTTAGGAACAGTTAACTGTCCGTTCTGAATCGCAAAATATGGGATAGCATTTACCACATCACGTAAAGTGATACCTGGGTTAAGCTTACCTTTAAATTTGATTAATACCGATTCTGGCATATCCAATGGCATGAAACCTAAAGCTCCAGCAAAAGCAACTAAACCTGAACCAGCTGGGAAAGAAATACCCAATGGGAAACGTGTATGAGAGTCACCACCTGTACCAACAGTATCAGGAACCAATAAACGGTTCAACCAAGAGTGAATAACACCATCACCTTGCTTCAAAGGCACACCTTTACGCTCAGACATGAACTTAGGCATAGATTTGTGCATTGCCACATCAGTTGCTTTAGGATAAGCAGCAGTATGACAGAAAGATTGCATGAACATTGGCGCTTCGAACTTCAAACATGCCAACTCCTTAATCTCATCACGAGTCATAGGACCAGTTGTATCCTGAGATCCAACAGTCGTCATTTTTGGAGCACATGATGTTCCTGGCAATACACCTTCAACACCACAAGCTTTTCCAACCATTTTCTGAGCCATTGTATAACCTTGGTTAGCCTTTGGCTGTGGGTTGTTAGCTACCTTGAAAATATCAGTTGCTGGCATTCCTAATAAAGTACGAGACTTTTCAGTTAATGCTTTACCGATAATCAATGGAATACGACCACCAGCTCTGTACTCATCAGTTAAAGTATCTGGAGCTAAAGTGTAAGTCGAGATTACTTCACCATCGCGAGTAATTTCACCTTTTGCGTTGTTGATGATGATTTCATCACCTGTATTTAATACAGAAACATCAGTGGTGATTGGTAATCCACCTGAATCCTGTGTTGTATTATAGAAAATTGGAGCGATAGCACCACCAATTACCACACCAGCAGTACGCTTGTTTGGTACACATGGGATATCCTCACCAATATGCCATAGTAATGAGTTAGCAGCTGATTTACGAGAAGAACCAGTACCTACAACGTCACCTACGAAAGCAACTTTGTGACCATCTTTTCTGTATCCAGCGATAGTTTCGATACCATCTTCGAAACGACCAGCACCCATAGCTAAAGCGTGCAATGGAATATCAGGACGAGTAAACGCCTGAGATGCAGGAGAGAAATCATCAGTATTGATCTCACCTTCTACTTTATAAACTTTAAGTTTGATTTCTTCTGGCAATTCTTCGCGAGTTGTAAACCACTCAGCATTTGCCCAAGATTCAATCACACTCTTAGCAGCAGCATTGGTTTTTGAAAGCTCTGCAACAGTTTCGAAAGCATCGTATACAAGGATAATTCCTTTAAGAGCTTCTGCAGCCTCTTCAGCTAAAGCTTCGTCTTTTAAAGCTTCAACCAAAACGGTTACATTGTAACCACCCATCATAGTTCCCAAAACCTTAATGGCTTCGGATTTCGAGATGATTGGTGAACTCAATTCACCTTTTAAAAGCTGTCCTAAAAATTCAGCTTTTACTTTTGTTGAATCATCAACTCCAGGAGCGATTCTTTCTTTGAATAAATGCAATAGAAAATCCTCTTTCCCTTGGATAGGATTTTGCAATAACTCGCAAAGTTCTGCAGTCTGTTCTGCATTCAATGGCAAAGCCGGGATACCTTTGGTAGCGCGGGCTGCTTCGTGTTTTAAATATGCGTCAATCATGAGTTTGTTGATACGATTATGTTCTAAAAGTAACTTACGTATTTAGAATAAAGAATTATTCCTTTATTCGTAACAAACATAGAGTTTTTCTATTTACACGATTCAGAAATATATGTGTTTTATATCATATTTTAGGGCATGAAATATGGGTAGATTCCCTACCCTAAATCCAAGGAAATGCTATATTTACGACCCTAAAAAAAATTATTAAGACATAAATGTCTCAAATATTTCAAACAAGCCTGAACTTAGGTTAAACAAAGACTATTAATAAACAATATATTTATCTAAACGAAGAAATGTAATTGTCTCTCTGTATCTAAATAAGATATTTCTTTGATTAAAACAGACCTAAACCATGTAAAAAGACGATTGCAATAGCACCTGGAGCTATGAATTTTAGAACAAAAATGAAGGCTGAAATGACGCCGCGAGATAATTTTGATCCTTTAGCTAATTCTTCTTCAATTTTATTACGTCCCCAATACCAACCAATAAATAGAGAAATAAATAAACCTCCAAGAGGTAATAGCATATTTGCAGAAATCCAATCCAGCAGATCAAAGAAATTCAAACCAAACAAGGTATTCTCTTTCAATAATCCCATTGAAAGAGAGCAAAAAACACCAACAATGGCAATCATAGCTGTCGCTAAGATAGTTGCAAATTTTCTCTTAATCTTCAACTCCTCTCTAAAATAAGCTACAACAACTTCAAGTATTGAAATAGATGATGTGAGAGCGGCTACAGTTAATAATAGAAAGAATAATATTGAAAAGAAGAAACCTCCTGGCATTTGCTGAAATACATTAGGTAAGGTTATAAAAACCAATCCCGGGCCGCTACTTGGTTCAATACCAAAGGCAAATACAGCAGGAAAAATGGCAACACCAGCAAGAATTGCAATTACAGTATCGGCAACTGTAACTTGTAAAGCTGTTTTTGCCAAATTATTCTGATTACCAATATAGGAACCGTAAGTTATTAAAGTCCCCATGCCCAAACTCAAAGAAAAGAAAGCATGTCCTAAAGCACTCAACACACCTTCACCTGTAAGCTTAGAAAAATCAGGGTGAAAGAGAAAACTTAATCCTTCTTTTGCTCCATCCAAAGTAACAGCTCTAATATCTAAAACTATAATAATAAGAATTAGAATTGGCATCAAAATTTTGGCGTACTTTTCAATACCATCTTTTACTCCAATAATAACAATGGCCATTGTCATTAGCATGAATGATAATTGGTAGACAATTGGTAAACCCGGTTGTTCGATAAACTGTGTAAACATAGAATCCAATTCATCAGGGCTTTTAGATGCAAAACTGTCTGATACCGATTTAATAATATAGTCAATACTCCAACCTGCCACAACACCATAAAAAGAAAGAATCATAACGGCTGCCGCAACACCCAATACACCAACTAATTTCCAGGGAGTATTAGGAGCAAGATTTTTAAAAGCTCCAAACACATTCGATCGAGATTTACGACCAATCATAAACTCCGATAACATAATGGGTAAACCAATTAGAGCAATAAAACCGAGATATACAAAGAGAAATGCTGCTCCCCCATAAACTCCTGTTATATAGGGAAATTTCCAAATATTTCCTAAACCAACCGCCGATCCAGCAGCTGCGGCTATGACGCCCATTTTACTTGAAAATACATCTCTAATTTGGGGGGATTTATCTGATTTCATATAAGTTTGGGACTTTTATCAATTTAGGATTAGATGATTAAAATAATCAGTCTATAAAGAAACCAAATTCTCAAAATCTGACAAGTTATTTAAACAGGATTATTATTGAGGCACAAAAAAACCCGGACAAAATCCGGGTTTTTAAATCTTATAACTTGAAATGGATTAGTTACGTCCAACAGCATTTAGGTCGTTGAAAGCAACAACTAAACGATCTTTCATAGAAACTTCACCTTCACGTAACCATTTACGTGGGTCATAATATTTCTTGTTTGGCTTATCGTCTCCATCTGGGTTACCAATTTGTCCTTGTAAGAAATCATGATGCTTAGCTTCGTACTCACGAACGCCATCCCAACATGCCCACTGTGTATCCGTATCAATGTTCATCTTGATAACACCGTAAGAAATAGCTTCACGAATTTCTTCTAAAGTAGAACCTGATCCGCCGTGGAATACAAAATTTACTGTATTTTCAGCAACACCATATTTCTCTGAAATAAATGCCTGAGAATTAAGAAGGATTTTTGGTGTTAAAACAACATTACCTGGCTTATATACACCATGAACATTACCGAATGAAGCTGCGATCGTGAAACGAGGAGATACTTTCAATAAAGTCTCATAAGCTAAAGCAACATCAGCTGGCTGAGTATACAATAAAGCGTTATCCATTTCAGTATTATCAACACCGTCTTCTTCACCACCTGTACAACCTAGCTCAATCTCGATAGTCATTCCGATTTTGTCCATACGCTCCAAATATTTAGCACATGTTCCAATGTTTTCCTCTAATGTCTCTTCAGACAAGTCTAACATATGAGAACTAAATAATGGCTTACCAGTTTGTGCGAAAAATTCTTCACCAGCGTCCAAAAGACCGTCAATCCAAGGCAATAATTTTTTAGCAGCGTGGTCTGTATGTAAAATTACAGGAATACCATAATGCTCAGCTACAGCATGAACATATTTAGCACCAGCAACAGCACCAATTACAGCAGCATCATGTCCGTTTGCTCCAATACCTTTTCCTGAGAAAAAAGAAGCACCACCATTTGAGAACTGAATAATAATAGGAGAGTTAGCTTCACGACCAGCTTCTAAAGCGGCATTAATAGAATTTGTATTTACTACATTTACAGCAGGAAGAGCGAATCCTTCTTCTTTCGCAAGTTGAAATACTTTTTGTACATCATCACCCGTGATAACACCTGGCTTAACTACTTCTAATACTTTTTTCATATGTGATAATTTTTGATAAGATTTACTCAATAAACATTGAATAGAATTTACTCAAATTTCAGTACTGAAACAAGTTTAAATTCTTATAATCTAATTTTATTAAATGGTTCGGATTTTAAGAAATTGCAGTCATATCATCTAGACATAGTCTCAATTTAAGTACGAAGTTAAAAAGAAATAATAGAACTTACCTCCTTTTTTTACTAAGAAAATTCCGCAAACGAATGCAATTTAAAATGGATAGCCAATACCGATATTATAGGTTAGTTGAGAGAACTTAAATGGTCGATTTCCGATAACCCAGCGTTTATCACCTGCCTTTGAAGGGTCTCTTAATTTGAGTCCTAAATCCAATCTGAAAAGGATGAAATTCAAGTCAACACGAGCACCAAGTCCTGTTCCGATGGCAACTTCTTTATAGAAACGTTTCATTTCAAATTTAGCTCCCGGACGATTATCTTTAGATGAAATAGCCCAAATATTACCAGCGTCTACAAACATAGCACCTTCCAATTTCCAAATCAACTTAAAACGATATTCTAAATTCCCTTCCAACTTTAAATCGGCAGTATTGTTTGGATAAATAGCATCTTCATTAGAATAAGAACCTGGTCCTAGAGATCGAACCTGCCAGGCACGAATACCATTTGCTCCACCCGAAAAGTAACTTTTCTCAAATGGTAGTACCTCAAGGTTCCCGTAGGCATATCCCAAGCCCATAAACAAACGTCCAACAAATGTATTCGCTTTGTTTAAATGCCAATTGTACCGATAATCGATATCTACTTTCACATATTGCGCGTAACGAATCCCAAAAAGATCATAGTAAGTTCCTTCTAATTCCCCATTATCATTAAAGTCATTATTTTTCTTTGAACCAACAAGTTGATCAATGGTTTTCAGGGTATTTCCTGCGGTCTCAAACCCAAAACGCAAATAGGTATAATTACTTGGTTTATTGAGGTTTTGATTGTTATAAATTAAAGAATAACGGGTTGTTGATATAACGTGATCTGTAAATGAATTGGCGATATACAAATTATTAATATCATTAATAAAATCTTCACTAAGATTCTTCACCTCAACAAAACTCAACTCAACCAAATTAAGGTTATGAGTTAGGTAGCGTGATGATTTCCAATTATAACCAAAACTCGCATCAACTTGTGTTCTGGTATAATCAGGACGTTTCTGAAAACTGTAAGCTAAGGATAATCTTGTTTTTGGATTGTATTTTTTTCTAAAACGATTGGCATTAAGAAAAGGCAACATGAATTTAGGTGTATTTAAACTTATTTCACCACCATATTCTTTTGAAAAGAAATTTTTATTATCATTTGATCTTACCGTCTCTGTTGCATTGGACAAACGAACATTTAAGATCTCAGCACCACGCAAGAGGTTTTTATGTTGGTAATTAACTTTCCCTGCAAAACCGATATTACCGGAAGAGTTGGTTCCTTCAAGCTCAATGGTATAAGCTTGTCTCTTATGAGGTGTTAGTTGAATAAAACAATTCAAACTTCCTTCAAGCTCATTTTCGGCTTCCGTATCAACCTCGAATCGAATATTTACGAACTTGTATTGATTTAGGGCCTGCAGTCTCCTATATGAATATTCAACCATTGATAAATCATAAAGACTACCAGGTTGGAATCCCAATGAATTTATAATAACATCTGGTTTTATATTCAGTTTCTTTGTATAGATGAATTGACATTTTTCATAACTTAATGTATCCAGCTTACTTAAATATATTGAATCGTTCATTAAAACCGGCTTAGGATCATAGTCAGAATTAACGATGACAGATCTAATGCGATACTTGCGCTCAACATTGGAAGCCTGAGGTTTTTTAATACCAACAAAAACGTCCATCTGATGATCCTTCCCCACACTATCCATCATAAAATGAATATACTCCTTAGAGAAATTGAAATAACCCTTATTCTTCATCACCTTTGAAATACGATCACGTTCTTTCCCCAAAATATCCGAATCAACGTTCTGCCCTCTTTTAATCTCACTATTTATAGAATCTGCGACCAGATATTGTCTAATCATAGAACTGTCAGCTATTTCCTTGAGGTTTTGATAAGACGATATAAAATTACGAGGCAGATCAGCTTTTTCATCATATATATTTCTGAATCGATAAGGTTGCCCTGCCGTAATTTTGAATTTTAGCTTGGCTTTTTTTCTGCGAAAAATAACGGTATCCTCAATTACTGCATCGTAATAGCCTTTTTTTCTCAAATAAATACCCAGTTGAAGCTTAGATCTCTGGGTTTGATAATCTTCATATATAACAGGTTCCTCTCCAATTCGACTTAACCACTTATTAATACCTTTCTTTTTATTTTTTCCTGAAAGATTATATAAACTCAAATGAAATTTCCAGATACCCAGAATCTTAATGTTTGGCTTTTGTTTAATATTTTGATTAAGTTCGCTTGATGAAATATTTTTATCATCAACTTTAACACTCACCTTACTTAGAAGATATTCATTATCCCCCACATACTTGGTGGTAGAACAAGACATGACTCCCATAAGTATAAACAGAGCAAAGATTAATGATAGAAAAAAATAACTATTTTTGTATTTCTGATTAGGTTCCAAGTAGAGTTGAGTATTAGTAGTTATGAATTTCACAAAGATACTTATCTTAAAGAACATTTTAGCCTGATTAGTATTCTCAAAGATAAAAATTCAATTCAATTATCGTGCTTTCAAAAAATCAGATCAAACTTATTAGTAGTTTACAGAAAAAGAAATTTAGAGATCAACATCAGCTATTTGTTGCTGAAGGGTATAAACTGATCACAGATCTACTTGAATCTAAACTCGAAACCAAGTATATCATTCACACTAAACATGCGATAATAAGCGATCTCACAAAGTACGATGTCAAAACTGAATTTGTTGAATGTGAAGCTACAGATCTCAAAAAAATCAGCAGCTTGAAAACACCATCAGATGTAATGGGGATTTTTAAAATTCCAAGTTCGGAATTTAATAAAAAAGATATTGCTCATTCCTTATCCATCTTGCTGGATGATGTTCAGGATCCTGGAAACTTAGGGACAATTATTAGAATTGCCGATTGGTTTGGCATTAAGCATATTTTCTGTTCAAGAAACACAGTTGATTTATATAATCCTAAAGTTATTCAGGCCACAATGGGAGCCTTAGCTCGTGTGAAAGTCATCTATACAGATCTGCCACAACTTGTCAATGAATTTGTTTCATCAACATTCCCGGTTTATGGTACTTTTCTTGAAGGTGAAACGATTTATAAAAGTGATCTCAGCAAACAAGGTTTTATAATTATGGGTAATGAGGGTAAGGGTATCTCTCCCACCTTAAAGCCATTGGTCAGCAAAAAACTTTTTATTCCTAATTTCCCAAGTGATCAGGCCACTTCTGAATCACTTAATGTTTCAGTAGCCTGTTCTATTGTTTGCTCAGAATTTAGAAGACGTCAGCTTTAAAATAACAAAGCTATCAGATACAAAAAATGCAGTCTATTAAGACTGCATTTTTTGTATTCTATATTTAAACGATCTATTCTTTCCAGAAAGAAGGCGAGAATAAGACCAAAACAGTAAAGAGTTCCAGTCGTCCCAATAGCATCAGGAAAGAAAGGAACCATTTTGCAAAATCTGGTAATTTTGAAAAGTTTTCCATCGGACCAATCTCACTAAAGCCCGGACCAATATTTCCTAAAGTAGTCGCCACAGCACTTAAAGCTGAGAAAATATCAGCACTCCAAAAAGACATCACTACAGTTGAAAACATAAAAATGATGATATAGAAAACAAAAAAGGCAAGGATATTTGTCACTGTACGATCATCAACAACACGCTGATTATATCGTGTTGGAATCACCGCATTGGGATGAATCAATCGCTTTAATTCGTAGAAACTGTTCTTGAATAAAAGTAATATTCTTACAACTTTGACACCACCACCTGTAGAGCCTGCAGAACCACCTACAAACATCAACACAAAAATTAGCATTCCTAAAAAGGGCATCCATAACAAATAGTCGGCCGTCGCATAACCTGTTGTTGTTATAATAGATACGACGGTAAATAAGGCATCACGAAAAGCTTGCTCATACCCCATATTCGACGTTATAATGATTCCAGTTGTGATAATTGCCGTGAATAATAAAATGACATAAGAATAGAAACGAAATTCTTCATCTTTAAATATCTTTCGAAAGCGACCGGTAACCACACCATATGAAAGTGTAAAATTGGTTCCTGCAATAAACATGAAAGCTATAATAACATACTGCAGATAAGCAGAATCAAAATAGCCAACACTAGCCTGTTTTGTTGAATACCCCCCTGTTGCCATGGTTGTTAATGAATGGTTTATTGCGTCAAAAAAGCACATCCCTCCAAGCATTAATAAAACACATTCCACAGCTGTAAAAGAAGCATATAAACCCCAAAGGTTACGGGCGGTTTCCTTAATTCGTGGTGTCAATTTATCAGGTGCCGGACCTGGAACTTCAGCAATAAAAAGTTCACGACCTCCAATACCAAGTGTTGGCAGAATGGCTAAGAACATCACAATAATTCCCATTCCTCCCAACCACTGAGTTAATGATCGCCAAAACAAAATACCATGGGGCAATTCCTCTATATTATTCAGTATTGATGAACCCGTAGTCGTAAAACCAGACATGGTTTCGAAAAAAGCATCTGTAATTGATGGTATTGATCCGCTAAACAAATAGGGTAAGCATCCAAAAATGGAGAATACCACCCACACAAGGCTTACAATAATATAGCCTTCACGTTTTCCCATATCTTTTTTAACACCTTTCGATGATAAATAACTCAATGCTCCCACAGCAAATGTGATTAGTCCTGAGTACAGAAAAGCATTTGTGTCAGATTCTTGATAGATAAGAGAAACTAATAAAGAAAGAAAAAGAAAGACACTTTCTCCAACGAGTAGTTTTCCTAGGATGTTGAATATTATTTTTTTTCTAATCACAGTTCAAACTTAAATTCAATTTCAAATATCAAACTATTTAAAAATCTTTTCAACTTTCTTGATGGCTGAAGGTAAGGTAAAGACCACAACTTGATCCCCTTCCTTAATTTGAGTATCGCCCATGGCAATAATGCCTTGATCTCCTCGAATAATTCCTCCAATATTAGCATCTGCTGGAAAGTCAATATCTTTCAACTTGCCCATTGTGATCTTGGAGTTAGCTTGTACAACTAGCTCAATAACCTCAGCATCTGAAACCGTTAGCCACTTACAGTGTTGAACATCAGCATCCATCGTAAATCGGTAGATATAACTCGCAGCCAGAAGTTTTTTGTTAATCATGGCTCCAACACCAATACTATCAGCCAAATCAATATAATCGATATTTTCAACTTCAGCAATGGTACGCTTTACACCCATTTTACTAGCCAATAAGCAAGCAAGAATATTCGTTTCTGAATTTCCTGTTACAGCAACGAAAGCATCCATTTTCTGAATTCCTTCTTCCTTCAAAAGATCTAAATCACGACCATCACCATTGATTACCAAGGTTTTTTCTAAAGCATCCGCAAGCTTAATACTTTTATTTTTATCAATTTCAAGCAGCTTTAGATCCAAAGTTTGTTCTAGTTCATTAGCTGTTTTAAAACCAATACGACTACCACCCAAAATCATGGCTTTTTTAATCTTGTATTTCTGTTTTCCGGCCAGGTTCATCACACGATCGATACTCTCAGCCTTACTGATAACAAAAACCAAGTCGCCTCTCATAAATCGATTATGACCACGTGGAATAATCGTTTGACCATCACGCTTAATCGCCACAGCTCTATAATCATTATCCCCGGTTAATTGAGCAACCTCGGCTAAGGTTTTATCCATAATCACCGACTTACTACTTATTTTTATACCGTAAAGTAACAATTTTCCACCAGAGAATTCGTACATCTGACGCGTTCCCGAACGTGATAAATAGTTGATAACTTCCTTTGCTGCCAGACGTTCAGGATAAACAAATTCATCTATTCCTAAACTCTTTAGAAATTCCTTATTTTCCGGAACTAAGTATTCTTGATTGTTAATACGGGCAATAGTACGCTTCGCACCGAGTTTCTTAGCAAGTAAACTCGAAGTAATATTGATCTCTTCTGATTGTGTTACAGCTATAAACAGATCAGCTTTCTTAACGTTAGCTTCTTTCAGATCTTTAATAGAAGAACTAGATCCCACAATAGTTAAAAGATCCAAGTGAGAATCTATCAGTTTTAATTTTTCTTCATCATTATCAATCAAAATAATATCATGATCCTGATGACTTAGCATTTTTGCCAGGTGAGTTCCTACTGCGCCTGCTCCAGCAATTACAATCTTCATAATGGTATTTAATTTGAACTTCTTTGATCAAGGAGTCATTATTCATATGAATCGATCAAAAACGAAACGGCAAAATAAAACAATATCATTTAAATATACGGTATATATACTAAAAATAATATCTTTCTAAATGATGCTAATAAACAGACTGTAAGATCCTGAGGAAGTAAAACACGAACCCATTGACTATTTGCACCTTACAAAACAACTATAAACTAGATCGAATTATAATTCCACATTCAAAGGAGAACAGAAAGAACCCAAATGACGAGTATCCCACATTTGAATCTTCGAATCTTCTGTCAATTTCGTCCTTTTTATAGGATAATTACTCGCATCCCTAATAAGGGCTTCTCCTTTAAATCCTTTGATAAAGTTTTCATATCCTCTGGCGTTATTTCTTAGTATTAAGTAGTCCACCTGGAAATCTGTCATACTCTCCTTAAGTGCGGAACTACCTAATATAGCAATTGTTTTATCATTTATAACACGAAACTCATTCTCTTCTAGAAGTTCATATGAGTAATGCTTCACGCCCTTTGCCATGGCATATGGATAAAGCAACCTATTCTTCATCTTTTCAGAAACAATACTATCACTTAAAACTAAAACATTCTGACCATCTCGAATGCAGATTAGAGTTTGTTGATGAACATTGAATACTAACAATTCCCTCGATTGATTTTGATGCAGGCCAGAAATATTAGTCAATTGAAAGGCTATTAAAATTATTAAACTAGCAAAAAGAGCTTTTTTACTTTTTCCAAATACATTGAAAGCCATACCAATAATCAAACAATAAAGAAGTGCAACCTGAAATGAGCTAAACGTAATTCTTTCAACTAAAGCACCTGGCAAAGTCTGAATCTTATAAATCAACCAATGAATAAGTTCTACAAAATTCTGCAACAAATAAGTAAACCATTTAGTGAAAATTTCGATCTCAGAAAAAACAAGCAATATTGCCGAACTATAAATTAATAAGCCTGCAACGGGAATTATCACAAAATTCGATAGAAAGAAATAAGCTGGAAACTGATGAAAGTAGTAGATAGCCAAAGGAAATGTTCCGACTTGCGCCGCTAAAGAAACGGTGAATAATCGCCATGACCAACGCAAAACAAAAGAATCAACATTAATCATATTTTCAAATTTGGGCTGAAAATAAACAATACTGACAACAGCTAAATATGAAAATTGGAAACCGACATTGAACAAAACAAAAGGATCAATCAGAAGTAATAATAGAGCTGATATGGCTAGGGAATTATAAATGGTTCCCTTCCGATTAATCATGAGTGCAATAGCTAATATTGAAAACATACTTGCCGCACGCATAACCGATGGAGATAAACCTGTTAATAAAGCATATGACCACAAACATGCTATAAGTATGAGACCTCGAATAAATCGCCCAAGCTTAGATCCCGCCAGGAAACTAAGCAGAAATTGCATCACACCAAATATGATTCCGACATGCAGTCCTGAAACAGCCAACACATGAGTTGCCCCGGCAGCTGCCCATACTGATTTAACATCCTCCGAAACTTCTTCCCGAGCACCTAAGGTGAGAGCTGCTAAAATCTCATAGGCCTCATTCTTTAGGCCTGCTTTTTTATAGATATTTAAAAGCCTCTGTCTCCAGGCAACTGCAATATGCTTAAGACTGAAGCTTTGGTTTTTCTCTATCATCTTCCAGGATGAAGCTCTCACATAGGTGGAATATAAAATATAACGATGATGTAAATATTTCGCGTAGTCAAATTCGTTTGGATTACCATTATTCCGAACTCTTTCGAGCTTAGATGATACTAAAATTTCGTCTCCAGCTTCCAATTCTCTGGATAAGGAATCTTTAGCCAAATAAATTAAAGCTTGAACGCTGGCCTTTTCCCATTTATCTTTTTTACAAACAGCTTGTAACTCCAAAACACAAGCCATTGATTTTGCTTTTTCATTCGGACTTCTTTTTAAACTTCCCTTAAAGGCTGTTATTGAATCAACAGAAGATAAAGCCATTCCTGCATTAGACTGATTGACTCTTATATAACCGGAACAGATACAGAATAGAAAAATAAAAATACCATAGATAAAGGTGTAAGCATAGGTTTTTCTAAAGAAGGGCAGCAATTGATAAAAAAGGAGTGATGAAAATGAGAGAAAAATTAAACTATACATCAGCCCATTATCAAGGACAATAAACTCAGACAAAACTATACCCAATACAAAAGGCAATAGCAGTCGAATAAAAGGCACGGTGTGTAGGAATTCCCTGAAATACATTTTACTAATCCATATTTAAAGACATATTAAATTAATAAAGCATGCTGATTAAATCAAAAAAAATCCTCAAACTCAGTAGAGTAAGAGGATTTTCAATTTTATATGAAGCGCATTTTCTTAGTCTCCTAAGTTATGCTCGTTTATTATTTAGCCAGGTTAAATCGGTACTTAGCATCGAATTTCCCCTTAGAAATACCTGTTAACTTCGATTTTAAAAGGCGCTTACGAAGTGGCGAACAGTGGTCGGTAAACATGATACCTTCCAGGTGATCATATTCATGCTGAATCACACGTGCTGCAAAACCAGAATATTCTTCCTCATGAAACTCCCAGTTCTCATCGTAATATTCGATTTTGATAGATTCAGGTCGAGTCACATCTTCATTCAAACCAGGTATACTCAAACAACCTTCAGACATACTCCACTCCTCACCATTACGTTCTGTAATCTGAGCATTGATAAACATCTTCTTGAAACCTTCCAATTCTGGTTCCTCATCAGCAAAGGTTGAACAATCGATCACAAACATACGAATTGATCGTCCTACTTGTGGAGCTGCTAAACCAACACCATCAGCAAAATACATGGTTTGCCACATATCAGCCTTAAATTTCTCCAAATCCGGATAATCCTTATCAATATCCTTTGCTACTTTTCTTAATACAGGATGCCCGTATATTGTAATGGGTAAAATCATTATTTACTGCTTAAGATCAACTGAACCGAATCAATTGATTGGTAATTTATTAAAACATATTCCTTTTAGCTTCCATATACGATTGTAGTATAATGGTTGCACTAATTTTATCGATAACCGCTTTATTTTGCCTTTGCTTTTTGGTCATTCCACCATCAATCATCGATTGAAAAGCCAATTTTGAAGTAAAACGCTCATCAACCATTTCGATAGGCATATTTGGAAATCGCTTCTTCAATTGCCCAAGGAATGGTTTCAAATATTTCATCGATTCACTATCCTCGTTATTCAACTGTTTAGGATGTCCGACAACAATACATTCGACCTCTTCGGTCTCCATATATTTCTGAATGTAATCCAAAACGTCTTTAGCGTGAACTGTATCCAAACCGTTTGCAATAATTTGCATTGGGTCGCTAACAGCCAATCCCACTCGTTTTCTTCCGTAATCTATAGCTAATAATCGTGCCAAGCTTTGTATCTTTTTTTATTTGATGGGCAAAGATAGAAAAACTTAATGGAAGCATAAACTCAAAGACTTTATAATCGCACCTTTAAGTCTTATTCTTTGATAGAGAATACGAATAATTCATATCTCCTATTTCAAAATTCGATTTCAGTTCATATCCACTTTAAGACACTTGACCTTTAAAATATCCCATTTGGAGATTAATTCTCAGCAAAGCATCCATTTTTAAGTGAACTTTACACGATTAAATGATCACAAATACAAAAAACGAAAAAAAACAGTAATTTAGATGTACATCTTTAATATTCTACATCACTTGAAAAATCTAGTCAGACCTTCAATAAAAGAGAGGACTCTCGTTCTGGTAGCCTTTGTTGTTGCCTTTCTCATTAGCCTTAAAAGAACCATTACCCTAATGGGGATTATACCTGAGGATGCGAACGCCTATTACCCAATCACGATAAAAGACTGGCTATTTCGTTTGATAATCGTTTTCGTTTTTACATGGCTCATTGTCGACCTTAATCTCAGACGAAAAGAAAAACTCTTTCCTAAAATATCAGAGCTTCGCTCATTTCTAATATTACTTATTGGCAACATACTCATTTACAGTGTTGGTATTTGCCTTTTTATTTTTGGAATTGAAATTATCAATTCAATTTCCATTTCAAGAGATGAAATGTATTCCCTGTGTTTTGGCTGGTTCATTATCCTTGTCGTCTCACTACTTATCGTTGAAGTCATTAAACTTCAACAAAAGAGCAAACACGACAATATTGATAAAGAGATTCTAAAGAGAGAAAAGATACAGAGTGAATTGAATGAAATAAAAAACCAATTGAATCCGCATTTCTTATTCAATTCATTAAATTCCCTTCATTCCCTTATTCGATCTAATCCTGAAAAAGCCAGTCTTTTTGTCACAAACCTATCTAAACTGTACCGATACGTTTTACAGAGCAAAGAAAAGGATTTGGTCAGCATAGAAGAGGAATTGGCCTTTCTGAAGAATTATACCGACTTGATTCACATTCGATATCGGGATAAATTTCAAATTAATATCGAACTGAAAGCGAAAGATTACAGATTATACCTTCCCGTATTATCCATTCAATTATTAGTTGAAAACGCTATTAAACACAACGAGATATCGGAGGAGAACCCATTAAAAGTGTTGGTTAAAATTATTGATGGGTATTTAGTTGTCACGCATAAACTCAGACCCCGAAAAACATTGATTCAAAGTACTGGTAATGGTATTATCAATCTTTCAAGAAGATGTCAATTCCTAATGGGACGTGATATTGAGATACAAAAAGATGAAAATTTCACAGTTCGAATTCCAATAAATAATATTTAAACATATGAACATCGTAATTGTAGAAGATGAATGGGAAGCTTGCGAGCACCTGACCTCATTATTGAATGAGATTGATCCCTCAATTCATATCGTCAAAAAAATAGATACCGTTCATCAAGCCATCTCATATTTTAAACAATATCAGGATTTCGATCTCATATTTATGGATATCCATCTGGCAGACGGAATCTCCTTTGAAATATTTAAGGAGGTTGAACTGAACATTCCTGTGATTTTCACAACAGCTTACGATCAATATGCCATTAAAGCGTTTAAGGTGAATAGCATCGATTATATTCTTAAACCATTGGTGAAAGAAGAGATTGAACAAGCTATTCTTAAGTTTAAGAATCAAAATCAACAAGTGAATCCTCAGGCTATGTTCCAAAGTTTGTATCAGGAATTTGCCCAAGCCTCGAAAACCTATAAAACAACCTTTTTGGTTCAGTATAAAGAGGCCTTATATCCTATTGCAACTTCAGAATTAGCAGGCTTTTTTATTGATAATGGGATTGTAAAAGGGTCTACTTTCGAAGGTAAAACTTATATCATCACTCATACCATGGAACAACTTGAGGTTGAATTAGACCCCAATGAATTTTATCGCATTAATCGTCAGTTCATTCTGCAACGCAATTGTATAAAAAGAATCGACTACTATTTCAATGGCAAACTAAAGATAAAAACAGATCCGTCCTTCGAGGGAGATTTAATTGTGAGTAAAGCCAAGGCTTCTGATTTCAAAAAATGGTTAAACCAATAAAGTTCACTCTTGAAAAAATGCGTTTCACTGATAATATTAGATACTTGAGTATCTTTTTAATTATATGTATATTAATACCTTTTAGTTTTGCCATTCAAAACTAAACCAACTACTAAGAAAACCAATTTCTCATTCTAAATGTATATAAACATGAAGAACAATATCATCTTGCTTCTGTTGATATTCTCATCCTTCATTGGTAGAGCACAGCAACAAGAAGACTATACCGTCGCCATTCTTGGTGATAAACTGATTCCAGAAACCGATCAAATTCTGGTTCAATTAAAAGACGAAATTAAGTCTGTTGTTGGCCAATCGGCGAATATTGTATTCAAAGATTCATTCGTCCTACTGAATGATTTAAACCTCGAAAAGGCTAAAAGCAATTATGAAAACATGGTTCAATCAGACGATGTTGACCTGATTCTTTCTTTCGGATCAGTCAATAATTTTGTGATTGCTAAAAATAAGACGTTTCCGAAACCCACTATTCTCTTTGGTGTTATTAACGACGATTTCATCAAATTTCCTGAAGGACAAGTTAGTTCAAACATCACTAACTTAACTTATATATTAACTCCCCAGTCATACAAAAGGGATTTATTGCAGTTTAAGGAGATATACCCTTTTAAAAAGATTGGGATAATAGTCGATGAGTACTTAACTGAAATATATCCGGTTAAGAATACGCTGGATGAAATATTCAACACGATTGAAGCAGAATATGTTCTTATTCCTATCAAGCAAGCTGATGATATTGATGGTAGACTAGAATCTCTAGATGCAATTTATCTGTCTGGAGGATTGTTTTTCAATAAGAATGAACAAATCAGTTTGGTCAATAAGATTAATGAGAAAAATTTACCAAGCTTTACATCAATTAATGAACATCTATCCGACTATGGTGTTCTTTTAACCTCTCAGCCTATTAATAATCTGGAGCAGTTTTTCAGACGTATTGCATTGAATATTGAATCGGCAGTAAATGGCGATAATTTAGCTCAACTTCCTATTTATATGGACTTACAGGCAAAATTATCTTTAAATATCGAAACGGCTTTTCAAATCAACTTCCCGCTTAAATACAGTTTCCTTTTACGAACCAATATTGTTGGGAATGCGAATCAAATTTCTTTTCAAAAGCAATATACACTTGATGAGGTTTTTAATCAGGTACTGAATCAGAATTTAAACCTAAAAGCGGAGCAAAAGAATATTGAATTGGCTAATCAAGAAGTTAAACTATCAAAGAGTGAATATTTACCAGATTTATCGACTTCTCTAAGTGGAACACATATAGATCCTGAACTTGCTAAAGTTTCAAATGGATCGAATCCAGAATATAGCACATCGGGGAATATTACATTTGAACAACTTATATTCTCTGAACAGGCTAGTGCCAACATCAAGATTCAAAAAGAAATAAAAAAAGCAACTAAAGAATCTTACAATGCTAAAGAAAAAGATGCCATTTTAAATGCGGGCGTAGCCTATTACAATGCCCTAATTGCTAAAGCCAACTTCTTAATAAACGATGAAAATCTCAGAGTTACACGTCAAAACTTCGAAATTGCTCAACAAAAATATGATGCCGGGCAAACTGGGAAATCTGATGTTTTGAGATGGAAAAGTGAACTGGCTATGGCAACACAAAACATTGTCAATAGTTATACCCAACTCAATCAATCTTTCAATGAGTTAAATGAAATTCTAAACAACCCTATCGGCTTAAAAATTGATGTTCTCAATGCCGATTTTAAAAATCACAGCGATAAAGATGATTTTAAGTTCTTCAATATGCTTGATGATCCTTTCTTAAGAGATAAATTCACTCATTTTGTAGAAGAAAAAGCCATTGAAAATGCGCATGAGCTAAAATCATTACAACACAATATCAGTGCAAGCAAGCGAACTGCAATGCTATACCAAAGAAGTAAGTTCCTGCCAACAGTCGGCTTGCAGGGACAATACAATCATACTTTTAGTAGAGATGGCGAAGGTGCAACATACCCAACTGGATTTTTAGGAGCTCCTGATGGCTATTATAATGTTGGCGTGCAGGTCAGTCTGCCAATCTTTCAAAAAAATCAGAGAAATATAAACCGACAGAAATCATTTATACAACGTGATCAATTAAATATTCAGAAAGATCAAACCATTGTATCCATCAAAAGAAATGTGAATGATATTATTTTGTCTATCGTTAGTCAATTTTCCAATATTGAGCTATCAAAGGTTTCAACTGAGGCCGCTAAAGAGAGTTTAGAACTCATGCAGGTTTCCTATTCTAACGGAGCTATTGGCATCACATCCCTTATCGATTCTCAGCAAGCTTATTTTCAGGCTCAACAACAGCAGGCCAATGCGGACTACAATTTCCAATTGAGTATTTTACAGCTCGAACGGATTATGTCCTATTTCTTTACTCTACACAGCGAAGAAGAAAATCAAGTTTTCATCAATCAGGTAAAAGAAAGAATCGTTCAAAACTAAAAAGCATTTACAAACTTGTAAATTAAATTAAGCATATGAAACGTCCATATCTGAAATTTTCTAAATACAGGAAGATCATTATATGGTAAGTTCCATAAGTCAAAAACATAAAATCATCATCTTATGAAAACTATATATTATACATTAATCTTGTCTGTTTTGATATTTGGAACAGCTTGTTCCAATAAAAAAGAGCCCGTACAAAAAGAAAACTTACGTCCGGTTAAGTATGCCGAGATCAGCTATTCAGGTATTGGTCAGGTTAGATCATTCAATGGAACTGCTCGATCTGACAAGGAAATTAATTTAAGTTTCAGAACCAGCGGTATTTTAACAATTTTGAATATCTCAGCTGGTCAAAAGGTAGAAAAAGGTGAATTAATCGCACAAATTGATAATTCAGAAGCACGCCTATCTTTAGAGCAATCAATTTCCTCTTTGAATAGTGCCAAAGCTAATCTAAACACCAGTACATCGACCTTGGCTCGTACCAAAACTCTTTTTGAAAAAGGCTCAGCCTCTTTAAGCGACTACGAAAATGCAAAATCTTCATTTGCTTCTGCTAATGCTGATTTTGAATCGAAAAAGCGTACCGTAGAAATCCAGCGAAAACAAGTAGGTTACGGTATCATCTACGCACCTGCCAATGGTATTATCGCATCGAAAAATGTGGAGAATAACGAGAATGTTAGCTCCGGAAGTGTTATCGCTGTTCTTAATGCAGGTAGCTTTATGGAAATCAGTTTAGGAATGCCTGAAAATGTGATTAACCGTGTGCATAAGGGTATGAAAGTGATGGCTAAATTCCCAGCACTTCAGGGCAAAAGCTTTGAAGGTATTGTTGATGAAATTGCACCCTCAATTGAAAGTGGATCTGCCACTTATCCTGTTAGAATTAAACTTCTTGGACAAACCACCGAAGTAAAATCAGGAATGGCAGCTAATATTACTTTTACCTTTCCTAAGACAGATAATCAGGAAGTTTTAATCGTTCCAATTTCAGCAGTGGGAGAAGATAGCCAAGGTAATTTTGTATACCTGATCGAAAAACAAAGTGAAACAGTGGGTTTAATCAAAAAACAGCATTTCACTATTGGGGAATTATCACCTATCGGTTTCGAAGTTGTGAAGGGCTTAAAACCCGGACAAATTGTTGCTACAGCAGGTTTACAAACCTTGCTTGATGGACAAAAAGTTAGCCTTAAATAATATCAACACTTTAATTCAGCAAATATGAATCTTACAAAATTCGCAATTGAAAAAAGTCGAATTACATTCACACTGCTTGCTGTAGTGGTGATAATGGGACTAACACTTTATAAATCCTTACCTAGAGATAGTATGCCGCCATACACAGTAAGGGTCGCAACAATTATCTCTTCATTTCCCGGAGCCAGCCCCGAGCGTGTTGAGCTTTTGGTTACTGATAAAATTGAGAAAAAAGCACAGGAAATTCCTGAGGTGAAGGAAATAAATAGTACCTCACGAACAGGTTTATCTATTGTTTCGGTTACTCTAAAAGATCAAGTTAAGCCTGACGATCTGCAAAGTATTTGGGATAAATTAAGAAGAAAGCTAAACGGTATTCAAGGCTTACCCAAAGGAGTTAATCCAAGATTGGATGACGATGATGTGGGTGTGGTTTATGGCATTATCGTAGGCTTGATAAGTGATGGCTATTCTTATACTGAAATGAAAGATATAGCCGATGACTTACGAGATGATTTAATCAAACTTGATGATGCTGCAAAAGTTGAATTTGGAGGTGTTCAGGAAGAACGTGTTTTTATTGAATTCGACGAAGCTCAACTTAAAGAATATGGTTTAACTTCCACATCATTACAAAATACCATTGCATCGACTAATATTTTAGATTCCGGAGGAGAAGTTAATCTCGAAGATGAAAAAATCATTCTGGAACCAACGGGTAATTACGATTCTCTCGAAGATATTCAGAATACCCTAATTCCAATTGGTGATGGTAAACAAGTTGTACAACTGCGCGATATTACCACTATTCGTAAAGGTTATATTGAACCGGCTACTTCTATTGTTCACGTTAATGGACAGCCAGCCATAGCTATGTCAATTTCACTTATCGATGGCGCCAATATTATCAAACTTGGAGAAGAAGTTGATAAGGTTGTATCGAAATGGAATGAGAAATTACCTATCGGCCTGGAAATACAGCGTCTTTCCTCCTTAGATACTTTTGTGGACAAAAGCATTGGTAATTTCATCGGTAATTTGGTTCAATCTATTGTAATTGTTCTGTTGGTGATGCTTATTTTCCTTGGATTAAGAACCGGATTAATTGTAGCGAGCTTGATTCCTATTGTTACCATTATGACATTGATGCTAATGGGACTTATTGACATGGGATTGAACCAGGTAACTTTGGCCGCACTTATTATGGCTCTGGGTATGATGGTAGATAATGCCATTGTGGTTTCAGAATCCATCATGGTAAAAATGGAAAAAGGGGCCTCTGTGAAAGATGCCGCTGTTTCATCGTGTTCTGAGCTCATCATTCCGCTTTTAATCTCGACTTTAACCACCTCAGTGGCCTTCCTTTCCTTCTTCCTTGCCGAGTCGGTTATGGGAGATATTATGGGACCCATTTTCGTGGTGATTACATTAGCTTTAATTTCTTCATGGATTGTTTCCCTAACCATCATCACAATGATGTGTTACTTTTTCCTTAAGGTGAAGCCCAAAGGTGAAAGCAAACCAGCCATGATGGATCGCATGTTCGATACTCTAAAGGTTTATTATAAATCGCTAATTCTAGGTGCACTTAATTTTAAACGCTCGGTGATCCTAGGAATCTTCGCTCTATTCTTTCTATCTCTTTTCGGATTTGGTCTTGTTCCGTTCAACTTTTTCCCGGACAGTGACCGAAATATGATCACCATTGATATTAATCTTCCTTTGGGAACTAAGATTGAAAAAACAGAACAGGTTGTAGTCAAAATAGAAGCCTTTATTGCCGATAAACTATTGGTAAACGATAAGAGAACTGAAGGTATTTCAGATTGGTCATCCTATATTGGACAAGGACCTAACTCGTACGATTTGGGTTATTCACAAGATGAAGCGAACTCAAGTTATGCCCATATTCTTGTCAATACAAGTTCATTTGAAATGAATAATGAATTGATTACACGTCTTGATGAATATTGTTTTTCTCAATTCCCCAATGCCGATATCAAAGTTGGACCACTCGGTGCTGGAGGTGGAGGAACACCAATTGAGATTAAAGTATCGGGACAAAACCCTGATATTCTTTCTGAATTATCTGAACAGATAAAATCAAAGCTTTCTACCATAAATGGCACCAAGAATGTGAAAGACGATTGGGGGCCTAAAACCAAGAAGTTCATTATTGATATTAACCAAAACAATGCGCAAATAGCCGGCATCACCAATCAAGATATAGCAACATCTTTAAAAACGGTTTTGGATGGTTTTCAGACAGGTGAGTATCGTGAGGATGATAAAAACATTCCTATTCTTTTAAGAGGATTCGATAGTCAGGAGCAGAGCTATGAGTCTATTGAGACCATGAATGTTTTCTCTCAACAATCGGGCAGATCGGTACCTCTATCACAGGTTGCCAATATTGTTCCACAATGGCAATACGCGAAAATTAAGCGTCTCGATCTTATTCGAAGTGTGAATGTTTCCAGTGAGCTAAATGTTACGGGGAATGCTTCCGAAATTATGAAGGAGATGAATCCATGGCTCGATGAACAAGTTAAAAACTGGCCTGATGGTTACACCTATGAATTAGGTGGAGATAGCAAAAGTACGGCAGATAATATGGGAGCCGTAATTGCTTACTTGCCTTTATCAGCTTTCATCATTTTGTTATTACTCATTATTCAATTTAACTCATTCCGTAAAACCCTGATGGTGGTTAGTACTATTCCATTGGGTGTAATCGGTGTGGTTATCGGTTTAATTGTCCTTCGTTCTTACTTTGGTTTCATGGCTTTCCTTGGGGTGATTTCCCTTGCCGGAATTGTCATCAACAATGCCATTGTCCTCATCGACAGGATAGAAATTGAGATTAATGAATTGAAACGTACTGCTCAGGATGCGGTTATTGCAGCTTGTCTGCAGCGTTTCCGTCCTATTTTGTTGACCACATTTACAACTTCACTGGGTTTAATACCTCTATATTTGGGTGGTGGACTGATGTGGGAACCCATGGCAGCTTCCATAATGATCGGTCTTTTGTTTGGTACTATTATTACGCTGGTATTTATCCCCGCTTTCTATAGTATTCTTTACAAGGTTCACTACACAGGTTATAAATTCAACGAGGCTTTATTAAAAGATTAATTAAAAATTAATTGAGATGGCTGAGATTTCAGCTATCTCAATAAAACTACAATATGAAAAAACACACGATTAAATTCATATTTGCCATCATGCTATGTGCATGTATTAGCAGTGCTCAGGCACAAATGGAAAAAGAAGATCTGACTCTGGACTACTCATATATTGGAAGTGGTAATGCCGGACTTGATAATGAAGTGTCCTTTAATAAATTTATTGCCAAAGGGACTATATACCGGAAGGTAACGAAAAACAGATCTCTATTTTTCCATACGGCTTCCTATGCCAACATCAACATCAATTATTCTGATGCCTTAAATGTTGCAACAGAGTTGGAACGCTTTCATTCCTTCAGCTATTCTATTGGAGCCAGTATTCCAATGAAAAATAATTGGCGAATGACGGCTGTTTTCTCACCAACTCTGGCTTCAAATTTTGAGGGGAATGTCAAATTTAGCGATCTGCAATATTTAGGAATCGTCTTCTTTGGCAAAGCTATCAACCAATCGAAAAGTCTATATCTAAATATTGGAGCCATGTATTCCAACACATTGGGTAGCCCAACACCACTACCTTATTTCAGTTTGATTTGGAGTCCGAATAAGAAATTCAAATACGAACTGGGTTTCCCTAATACGGGAATTACCTATAAGGCCAATGAAAAATTAACCTTTGGCAGCAAACTCTTTATCACTGGTGATAACCTAACATTAGGCGACAATTTAACCTTTCAGAATCAGTCAACACCTATCGACAATATCAGGTTGTCAAATTTCGGTTGGGGATTAGATGTGAAAAAGAAATTCAATAAACACATTAGCCTTAAAGTGGCAGGCGGTTACACCTTTGCTCGTAAGTTCGAGTTTAATGATGGCAGTAAAGTACTTCAGGATTTTAATCTGGATAATAACTTCTATGGAACTGTTGGACTTTCAATTTCTTTTTAAATACATTTGTATCACTAACACTCAGAAAAGGCCATTTCAAGATGGTCTTTCCTGATTTAGATCCTTCGTTCAATAAGCTATAATAATGATTCGAATAAATTCAAAGTATAGAAAATTAATTATAGATGTTCTACTCATCAACCTGGTATGGATCGTCGCTTTCTTATTCTTTAATTTTATTCAACTCACCGACATAAATGACAATCAAGCCTTCCCTAGTGATCCGCTTCTCAGGAAAATCAAGGGATTTAATATGTTTATCAGTAGCATAACACTGGGGACACTCTTTGGTTTAATTAACTATTACATTCAACGTCATTCCAACAGGCTACGTTCAAAATCCTATGGTTATATCATCATCACTTACTCTGTGGTGCATCTGATTCTGGTATTACTTGTTATATCAATTGTAGCCGTCCTGTCAATTTCGCTCTTTTCAGGATCATTTGACCAAGAGAAACTACAAAAATTGATTGATTTTTTCCTGTCAAGAAATCTGATGCGCATTTTAATTTTCACTTACATCATTAGTGTTTCTATATTCCTGGTTAAGGTCATCAATAAAAAGTTAGGCGAAGGCGTTTTGTGGAATCTAATAATGGGTAAATACCGCCAGCCCAAGGAAGACAAGCTACTTTTCCTCTTTATGGATTTAAAATCGTCGACCACCTATGCGGAACTCTTGGGGCACCGTAAATACAGTGAACTGATTCAGG
Organism: Ancylomarina sp.; assembly: GCA_048268005.1. Taxonomy (GTDB): domain Bacteria; phylum Bacteroidota; class Bacteroidia; order Bacteroidales; family Marinifilaceae; genus Ancylomarina. The sequence goes on along the minus strand of JBLWWJ010000002.1, from coordinate 589,049 downwards.
ATTGTTTTTCAGATCTCACCCCTGCCGTATCCGCTTGCCACGCAAAAATATATCAATACGTGGGCGATGAAGCTGTATTAAGTTGGGCCTACAACAAAGGTATAGAACGTGCCGATTGCGTTCGAGTCTTTTTCCAATTCAAATCTATACTTAAGGCTCGCTCACAATATTATCTGGACACTTATGGTTTTGTACCTGAATTTAAAGCGGGTATAAACGGTGGTCCAATTATGGTGGCTGAAGTGGGCTATTTAAAGCGATCGATTGCTTATCATGGCGATGCTATTAACACGGCTGCGCGCATACAAGGGCAATGCAATCACTTCGAAAGAGATATTCTACTCTCTGAAAAGGTTGTGAAGGATATCCTAAAAACTAATCGAGCTGATTTCATCGAATTGGAGAATATTCAACTGAAAGGCAAAAAAGAAAAAGTGAGGCTTTTTAGTATCAATCAGTTTGAACTATAAACTTATATCAAGTTGTTATTAGCCAACCCAATAGTTCAAACTCCCCCCAGGCCTCATCATAAAACCACTTTTTAAATAAGATAAAGAGTCCAAAGTGTTTTTTTAGGATTTAACAATTCATTAAGTCTCTGGCATTGGCTAAGTTTTATATTTGCATCTAGAAAATCTATTACAATTATAAAACCTTAAAATTTTCATAAGCATGAAAAGATTATTAAATACTGCCACAAACGACAAGTACTTAGATTTGTTAAGTCTCGCACTGAGAGTATCCATCGCAGCTTTTATGCTAACACATGGATTAGGAAAGCTTAACCTTCTGTTTTCGGGAAACGAAATTCAATTTCCCGACCCAATAGGCTTAGGTGCAACATTCTCATTAGCCCTGACTGTTTTTGCTGAAGTTGTTTGCTCCATTCTAATTGGACTAGGCCTGGCAACTCGTTTGGCATCACTTCCTTTAATTGTTACCATGCTTGTGGCAACTTTTATCATGCATGCAGCTGATCCTTTTGCTAAAAAAGAGTTCGCCCTATTATACCTGCTTATTTATTTAGTGGTATTGGTTGTTGGAAGCCGTAAGTTCTCTCTTGACTATTTACTTCTGAAGAAAAAATAATTTTAATCCGACCAAAGATTATCAAAAGCAGTCTACCCTAGCGGGTAGGCTGTTTTTTTGTTTTTACAAAGGCTGTTCAACATCATTACTTATTTAATTTTAACAGCTCTATAACAAACTTAACTGTTCATTATCATCAAATTGCCGTATATTTAAGACTTAATCGTCTTAAATACATATTGCATGAGATTAAGATTTAAACAAGTCCTATTTGTCGCTCTTCTTATAATGACAAAATTTGTATCTGCACAGGAAATTAAAACCTATAATTTCCATGAGCTTGAGCCTGTTTTCCATCACCAAAACGACACCACCTACGTGATTAATTTTTGGGCCATGTGGTGCAAACCTTGCGTGGAAGAACTCCCCCACTTTGAAGCTATTCACAAAAACTTTAAGCAGAAGAAAGTCAAAGTGATTCTGGTGAGTCTCGACTTTGGTAAGAATGTGCAAGAGCGATTAAACAAATTTAGGACAAAGAAAAAGATCTCCGCAGAGATTGTACTTCTGGATGATCCCGATGCAGATTCCTGGATAAATAAAGTGGATAAAAATTGGAATGGCGCAATTCCAGCCACCGTCATTTATAAGAAAGATCAAAAAGAAGTTTTCACTCGCCAGGTCACTTACGAAGAGCTAGCTGAGACCATTGATAAAATCAATAAAAAAAAGCTCAGACGCTGATTAAATATGATTTTTAATATGATGAAAAATATTTCAGCTTAGTACATAAATCATATCAGATCATGTAAATCTGCGTCTAATACCTTTTTTAAGAAGCGCGTTTAAACAAATTAAAATTTACCAACATGAAAAAATTAGTCATTCTGGGCCTGTTCATATTGGCCACAATAAGCATCAACGCACAATCCTATGAAATAGGTGACAAGGCAGCAGATTTTAAACTGAAAAATGTAGATGGCAAGTACATTTCTCTTTCTGACTATGAGGATGCCAAAGGCTTTATTGTCATCTTCACCTGTAACCATTGTCCTTATTCAGTGGCCTACGAAGATCGAATTATAGAGCTTGACAAAAAATACAAGGCTAAAGGCTTTCCTGTGATTGCCATCAACCCTAACGATCCGGACATATTTAAAAGCGATTCCTTCGATAATATGATTAAACGATCAAATAAAAAGGGTTTCACCTTCCCTTATGTGATTGATGAAACGCAGGAGGTGTATAAAAAATATGGTGCTACTAAAACGCCTCACGTTTTTATTCTCAGCACAAAATACGGTTATCATACAGTAGAATATATTGGCGCTATCGACAACAATTACAAAGAAGGATCACTTGCAACAAAACATTATATCGCTGATGCAGTTGATGCCTTACTGCAAAATAAAAAGCCAGCCGTCACCACTACAAAAGCTATCGGTTGTAGCATTAAGTCAAAATAGTAGAGTAATTATATTTTTGAATGAGAGAACCCAAGCTTGATTAAGCTTGGGTTTATTTTAACTGTTTTTATATGGAGGTGCAAGGAAATGAATCTTGAACATTAGTAGCTACAATTGGAAAAAAATAAAATCACGCCCCATTTTTTTTGTTAAATTAGCAATCAAATAAGGTGTAAAACAGTGCATAAAATACTTGATGAGTTTGAATTGCTTAAATCTAATTTGGCAAATAATTTTGAGAAGATTGAACCTAATAAGAATGAATATGATTGGTGATTTATTATTTGATTTACAATGTAATGTGTTTTGTCCTTTATTTAAATTCACTGGAGAACATGCAGCTACTATTATTGCAATACTTGCTTTGCTGTTTACAATTTATCAAGGATATCTTACTAGAAGACATAATCGATTATCTGTGAAGCCATTTTTAAACTTTACTAATAAATATGATGCTAATAATATAATTCAATATTGTATACTTAAAAATAGTGGATTAGGACCAGCCATTATAACTAACATTAAAGTTTATATTCCTGAATTAAAGAAAACTTTTGAAAAGGATGCTTATGCCCTAGAACAAGCTTTAGAAGAAATTGGTGCTTTGGGAAAGTATCAATACTTAAATTTGAGTCTAAATGAACCTATTGGAGAAGGTGAAGAACTAGACTACTTAATAAAGCATCCATACCCTGAGAATCCAGAACTTCAACCTGTGGTAATTTACATTTCATATAAGTCTATCTATGGTGAGCGCCTTAATGTTGAAAACATAATATTAAATCTTTAAGTCTGCCCCGGCTAGCTCATGCTCTGCGAATGCAGCCAAAAAGAACTATAAGATTTCAGCTAAAATAATCGAACAAAAAAAGGAACCCTTTCGGGTTCCTTTCTGTATTTTATTTGAAGCAACTTACTTCTTTACTTCTATCAAATGAATATCGAAAATTAAGACAGAACCTCCAGGAATTCCTCTTGTATCATAGGGGCCATAGCCTAAATGAGAAGGAACTAAGAGCATACCTTTTCCACCTTCTTTAAAATAAGTGATGCCTTCGGTCCAACCTTTTATGACTCTTTTCAATGGAAATGAAATACCTCTCTCACTACTCTCGTCGAAAACTTCTCCATTTAAATAATGCCCTCTATAGGCTACCTGAACAGTTGAAGCACTTGTTGGTTTCGCACCCTCTCCTGCCTCATCAATCACATAATATAAACCAGACTCACACTTTGTTGCCTCCAGCTTATTTGTCTTTATATAATCGGTAATTTGTTTCTCATTTATAGTTGAGAAATCTTTCTCAGGCCCACTAGAGCAAGAAAGAAAAAAGGCACATACGAGGGCTAATAAGCTATACTTCATTTTTATCAATTTTATTAAAAAAACAAATATAGCAAAATGTGGGCATCCTGGCTGTTACAAAAAACAAATCACAAACATCCGGATAAAAGACTATATACATGACACTTGGCTGCTTTCAGACAACCATCATACTATATCCATAGTAACTATTACTATATCTATAGTAATTATTACTACAAATATAGTAGAGTTTAAAAAAAACGATTATATTTGTAGTGTAAATTAATAATCAAGAACCCTATGGACTTAAAATCATTGACAAAAGCAGAAGAACAAATCATGCAAATTATCTGGAAATTGCGCGAAGCTATTGTTAAGGATATACTAGCAGAGTTTGAAGGAACGAAACCTGCTTATACAACCATTGCAACCGTTTTAACCGTATTAGAGAAAAAGGGTTTTGTTTCACATCGTAAAATTGGAAACTCTAAACTATTTACGCCTGCAATAAGCAAAGCTGAGTATACCAAATTTCAGGTCACCTCTTTATTGGGAAACTACTTTGGTGGATCCTTCCCTAAATTAGCTAGCTTTTTTGCTAAAGAAAACGATATGGACATTTCCGATTTGGAAAAAGTGTTGAAAGAAGCAGAGAAGGAAATGAAGAAAGATCAAGAAAAAAATTAGAACCATGGAAGTATTAGAAATATTAATGCGGGCTTCAATCAGTATAGCCCTATTCTATGCCCTATACTGGCTGCTTTTAAGGCAATCTACTCATTTTAAAGCAAATCGTGTTTTTTTACTGATAAGCTTACTCGTTTCAGTGGTATTAGCTGTTGTTCCTCTTCAATATCAAGTATTGGTGCCAGCTCCATCATCACCCGTTTTGAGTGATTATAGTGGCGTTTTTAATCGTGATGTTGCGAACACACCAATTGATGTTCAAAATTCAAATGGTATTGGCTTATTGGGTGTTTTGCTTATAATATATAGCATTGGAGCTGCAATCGTATTGCTACGCTTACTGATACAATGCAGAAAGCCGATGCTGATTATTAGCCAATCGAAGCCTAAAAAAATTCACGATTGTTTGGTTCACGAAAACAAGGAATTCAGTTCACCCTTTTCCTTCTTCAATCGCATATTAATCAACCCAGAATATTTTCAACAGGACGAATTATATGACATATTAACTCATGAAAAAGTGCACATTCAGGAGCGTCATTGGATCGATCTGTTCATTATAGAGCTGTTAACAGTTATTTTCTGGTTCAACCCATTTATATGGTTCTTTGAACGAGCAATTAAACAAAACCATGAATACCTGGCCGACGAAGGTGTAATATCCCGGGGCCACTCACCAGTCAGGTATCAGGCATTATTAATTAACCGGCTATTGGGGGCACAAGTCATTGGTTTAGCCAATCACTTTAGTTCGTCCCTCGGCCCAAACCGATTTAAAATGATGACAAAAGAAAAGACAGCGAAACGTAAATTGTTTCGAATGATATGGGGATTACCTGTATTGGCAATTCTATTGATGGCTTTTGCTAAGCCCGAATATAAAACGATTACCAACAAGTCTACAGTTGAAACTAAGTCCGAAGTTATCAATAAGGGGAAATCCATAAAGGTAAGAGGAACAGTAAAAGATAATAAGGGAAATCCAATGCCTGGTGCTTCCGTTATACTTCAAGGCACAACAACCGGAACTGTTGCTGATCATGATGGAACTTATGAAATTGAGCTTCCTAAAGAAGGTGAGTTTGGCTTGATCGTTTCTTTCGTTGGTTATAAAACGGTTGCCAATTCGTTAACATTAGAATCATCAACTGATACAGAATGGGAGCACGATTTTATCATGAAACGTGAGGTGATCTCAATTAATTCAAAAGATCTAATGAACGAAGGCGATGTACCACCACCTCCACCACCACCAGCTCCTGAATTTGACAAAAACTCGGACAAGACCGTTTTTTATATTGTTGAGGATATGCCAGAATACAAGCAAGGCTTTTACGGCTTATCGCAGTATGTAAAAAAGCAAAAACGTAATCTAAAGGCTAAATTTGGCAAAAAGTTGGAGGGAAAGGCAACAGTTGGTTTTACAGTTGATACCAAGGGAAATGTTACCAACATTCAACTATTGGATCAAACATCAGAAACGACTGCAAGAGCTGCGAAAATTATAGCTAAGGAAATGAAACAATGGAAACCAGGTTCACAAAGAGGAAAGAAGGTTTCTGTAGATTTTGCCATGGAATTGGAGTTTTAAGAAGATTAATTTCGATATTATTCTAAAATAAAGTGCTGCTATTTCTCCATTGGGAGATATAACAGCACTTATTTATTTAAGATGACGTCAGAACTTTTATTAAATTAGCCTTCAAGTCAAACCACTAACACGACCTAAAAGCTACTACCGACATGAAAAAGACACTACTCATTTTAAGTTTGCTTACAATTTTCAGTTCCGTATTCTCACAAAATAATACTGAGCGTTTTTTCCCTGAATTAAAAGGACCTTATATGGGACAAAAACTTCCTGGATTAAGTCCTGAACTTTTTGCTCCAGATATTATATCCAATGGTTTGGACAACCGCGATGTGGCCATATCTCCTGACGGAAAAGAGATGTATTTTACCTTGCACACAGCCAAGTTCCAATATGCAACTATCGTATATTCAAAACTGGTAAAGGGCAGCTGGACCAAACCTGAAATTGTGCCCTTCGCAACTGATTCGCGCTACAAATATTTGGAACCTGCTTTTAGCAACGATGGTCAGAAACTATTCTTCGTTTCGGACCAACCAAAGGATGGAAGCGACAAACCTGTAGCCGAAGACATATGGGTGGTTGACAGAAAAAATAACGGCTGGGGAGAGCCTTATAATATTGGAGCACCAGTAAATTTCGAAGGTGGGGATTTTTTCCCATCACTAACAAAAGATGGCACACTTTATTTCACAAGAAACGAGCTGGAAGGACGTATTAGTAATATCTACCGATCTCGCCTTGTGAATGGTAAATATACCAGTCCAGAGAAATTACCCAAGCAAATTAATTGCGGCACCAATCGATTTAATGCTTATGTTTCACCTGACGAAAGTTTTGTTATTGTGCCAGCTGTAGGTGTTGATGAAGGCCCTAGACGCGTGCAATATTATATTGTTTTCAGAAACGAAGACGATACATGGCAGGAACCCATTAGTCTTAGCTCTGAAATCAATACGCCAAGGGAAACTGGTTGGTCTTTTTATATTTCTCCTGATAAGAAGTATATCTTTTATATGGCTACAAAACCATTTCCTAAGGATAAGCAACCTAAAAATTTAAGTCTGGATTTTCTGCATAAATTCTCTGAAATGCCTCAAAACGGCAACTCCGATATTTACTGGATAGATGCTAAAATTCTTGAGAATTTAAGACCTCACAAAATTAAATAGCCATCTCGTAACGTGAGTACAAATAAAGAGTCTTACAAAAGTTGAATTATCAATTGAAGAATCTACATAAATAAAACGACCCGTTCTGTTAAAGTGATGTTATTCACGTTTAACCAAACGGGTCTTCTAAAACCTAATCTGTCTAAGATATCCTATAAAAAAGATTAATCGACACAACAGCCACCATCTGATTTTTTAGCTTTATCCTCTTCTTTCAGCTCTTCTATCTTAATATCACAGCAGCTGGATTTTTTATCTGCATTCTCTTTCACTTCTTCGAATTGCACATTGCAACAAGACGGTTTTTTCTTTTTAAATCCAAATAACATATTCGTTTACTTTTATTGATTTGTATTTGTGTTTACATGATAATATTGAAGGCATAGCCCGTGATGACAGCTACCAAAAAGATGACAGCTATAAATGATAAAAGCAGTTTTCTCTTGAATATTTTGGCCAACATTGTCATTTCGGGTATGGCCATTCCGGCACCTCCAATAATTAAGGCAATGGCAGTTCCCATTCCCACACCTTTCGATATTAGCGACATAGCAATAGGAATCGCTGTCTCGGCACGGATATATAAAGGAATACCAACTACCGATGCAATGGGTACTGCAAAAATATTGCCCTCACCTGCGTATTGTGCTATGGTTTCACCCTTTGGCAAGTAGCCATAAATGGCTGCTCCTACTGCCACACCAACAAATAGGTAAGGCAAAATTGGTAGCAAAGAATCCCAGCCAGCCTTAAGTGAGTGTCTTATTTTTGCGCCTATAGACAAGCTTCGTCTTGTATCAATACCGTTATTAACCTTATGTGCACCGCCCGATACTTTCACTGCTTTTACATGTTGAGCAAAACCAAATTTATTCAGTAAGTATCCAAAAAGAACAGATAGCACAAAGGCAAAGGCAAAATAGATGGCTGCATTAGTAACCCCCACTGTTGCAGCAAGCATGGCTACAATAATTGGATTTAAGAGAGGTGATGAAATTAAAAAGGACATGACTGAACCAAATGGCACTTTAGCATTTAAAAAGCCAACAGTCATAGGTATGGTAGAACAAGCACAAAATGGCGTTACTGAGCCAAATGTAGCTGCAGCAATATTTCCTATGATGCCTTTACCTTCGAACAGTTTTTGAAGTTTGTTCTGATTCACATGCATCATGATATATTCGATGATGGCCGTTATGGCGATGAACAGAATAAAAAGTTCTAAAGTTATAAAGACAAAGTTTCCAAAAGTTTTGGTTAAACCGTCGTAAAATGGGGTTTGTACAACTCCCAATGTATTATAAAATAAGCTTCGAAAAGCTGCTATGATACTTTCTTGCATGATTTCTTCTTGTATGTTTTTGTATTAAAAATAATTATCGCGTTACACTCAATTATTATTAACCTGGACAACAAGTTGTTTTTCCGCTCATACCATATATCTGATTAAAACAGATTATAGTTACTTTCTTCATCATTTCACTAATTCATTAAATTATTAACTCATAGTAAAGGCGAAGAAAAGATGCAAAAGATGCAAGTGACGATGAATTTCATTGAAAAAATTTGACATCGCTTCTGAAATGTGTGTAGGTATTACTGTTCCCGGTCAGATCTTTTTTCGAGAAGTGGTGTGCAATGGCTCTTTATTTCACAAGAGATAATATTGCCCTGAGCGTCAAACTCCATATCGCAACATTCAAAAAACTGCTCTCGAAGTTTTTTACGAGCACGTTGAATCCTCGATTTTGCTCCGGGAAGGCTAATATCAAGCTTTTGAGCAATTTCTTTTTGCGGTATACCGTCTATATCGCTCCATTGCAGAGGCAAAGCGTACTCTTCAGGAAGAAGACTAATTAAATCGGCAACATCTTCGGAAAGAATTTGCTGAAATTCAGCTGAATTCAGATGATTTAGATTGATGTATTCTTCTTCGCGAATCTGCTTGTTTTGTAATCTAAAATAATCGATAATGGTATTTCTGGTCACATAGAACAACCAACTTTTCAGGTTCCTGATTTCCTTGTCGCGAATACAGGATTCCATGGTTTTTAAAAACACTTCTTGTAATACGTCATTAGCAGTAGATTCATCTTTTATTTGCTGACGAATGAAAGCTAAAAGATGGGTACTATACTTTAAATAAATACTATGAATATCGCACTGCATGATCTTCTTCATTTATGATGTGACTCAAAATAGAAAATTTAATCTGCTTTTTCAAGTTGAATAAAAGTGAAGCAGAATTTCAACGACTTCACTTTAGTGATTTAAAGATAAAAAGTCGTTGAATATGGTAAGGACTCGCTGCCTACTTCTCCCCCTTTGAAGAAGAACAACAAGATTGTTTAGCTTTTGCTTTTGGTTTCGGACTGCAGGATGTTTTTTCCTGAGGTTTTGTACAACAAGACTCCTCAACACTATCAGAACCGGCATTGTTATTCGCATTCATATTGTTGGTATAAATCAACATGCCCACTGTCAGTGCAGTTACGACCCAAAGAAATAGTTTTGATTTTCTCTTACTTGGTGAATTTGCATCCTTAGAGCTTGTAGCACAACAAGATTGATCCTTCTTAAAATACAGTCGGTAAAAACCGATGGCTAATGATATTAATGCAATGGCAATAAGGTAGGGCTGCATGTCATGTAAAAAACTTAACTGGCTGGCTCCAATTCCTACAGAAGCTAAGATACCCGCAAGAATTGGCGCCCCACAACAGGTCACACTTCCTAAAACTGCCAATAAAGCGGCTCCCACTCCGGCTAAAGTTGATTTCTCTTTTTTCATTTTATTCTTATTTATTAAAAGACATATCTAATAAGTCGGAGAGCTTTAGCGAAAGATGCAAAAACAATGAAAATAAATTCTACGAGACGATAAATCAGCCTCAGCAAAGCAGGTGGCAACCATGAATAATAATGAAGAAAAGATTACTCTAGCCCCCTCTGTTCTCATGGCATTTAAAACACACTCCCTTCTTGATAACTTACTTATACTTTTTACAGAGATTGAAGGTGAATAAGAGATATAAAAAATACCCAAACCATAAAGGTTTGGGCATTTTCGTTTTGTGTAGTTGCAAGTAAAATTTATTTATTCAAAGCCTTTTGTGCTTATGCTTTTGTCATTTATCCTTAAATCGGTGTCTAAATTGCTTTCTGCATTATCATTAAAAGAATGCGTTATTATTTTATTATATTCATACTCACCATCTTCACCCATGGTTCGAATTAAGAAATCGACCGAATCTTTACCCTCTTCTTCAAAGCTGGAAACATCAAATGAAGCCAGTCCCCATATTCTATGCTTATATGGATCATTATTGTCATTATGCTTTAACTCTAAAATGATCTCTCCATTTTCAGTCGTCCCATTTTCAGCATCATATACCAAATTAATATAGTGTGATTTTGAACCACCTCCATATACAAATTCAACATTTATATAATCCTTATGACTCCAGATATCTGAAATACGAACCAAATCATTTCCTATAGAATCTTTAACTTCTTTTGGTGTTTCAGAATCAAACTTAAAAACTGGTTTTGTAAGAATTTCATCAACATCAAAGATGTCGATATAATAATTGTACGATTCATTATCGTCAGCATCTGAGAGTATTCTAAAATCGACTAAGACTCTCATATTATCTTCTAAAAATTTTGTACTAACATGTGAGCTTAAAGGCTTAAGAACATTCCCTTTGTCGGTTGTAATATATAGAGAGTCAACGCTTTTTGTTACCGTACCTACAGACATATAATAATTGCCCCATGAGATATCATTGTCATCATCATCACAAGATGTATAAAGCAACGAACTCAATGCTAGAAGAATTAATAATACTTTTTTCATCATTTCATTTTTTTAATTAATATTTCTCATTTAATACACTGTAAATGTAATACAAGACCTTCAAGTCTTGATTGGAAAAGTTAGTGAACCAGACAATTACGATCGTGAAATGACAAATTAGCGAAGTGAAATGCACCTCTTATTAAGCTTGAAAAATATTGGTAATATAGAGAATTCTAATAAAATGGGATTTTCTTTAATTAGAACTATTTTAAACCTGTATCCTCTTTGTTGACTTCTCAATTGTCGATGGCTATAAACTATTCGAATTTTCAAGGGCATTATAACGGTTAAAAAAAAAGAATTTAAAATGTAACTATCTTTATTTTCCCATACTAAATAGGTAACAATAAAAACTTATACATTGAAAAAGGAAGATCAATTTAATCAGATACTATCGGAAAATAGTGATCGCATACAGAGGATATGCCGCTACTATAATTCGAATACCGAGGATCAGAAGGATATGTACCAGGAAGTTCTGGTGAATATCTGGAAAAGCCTGGATAATTTTAGAGGTGACTCGGCTATCAGCACCTGGGTTTATCGTGTTGCTGTAAATACCTCACTAAGCTTTACGGGTAAAAGCTACAAGCAAATGAAACTGATTGTCAGCACCGATACGCAAAACCTCTCCTCCATTCTCGACGACGAAGGTTTGGAAGACAAACAAAAAGAGGAAAGCCAATTCAATCTGCTACAAAACGAACTCAATATGCTCTCGGTTATCGATAAGGCTTTAATATCGCTTATGCTCGAAGGCCTTAGTATGAAAGAAATTGCGGACGTTATCGGTATAAACGAACCAAACGTAAAGGTGAAAATACACAGAATAAAAGCACAGCTTAAAACCAAACTGACAGGAGGAGTTACATATGAACTTTAAAAGAAAAAATCAGGATATCAATCTCGATAAGTTGGTGGGTAAGCTGCAGAAAGAGGATAACAGATACGCCAATATATGTAAAGGGCTTAAAAGTGTTTATTGGATATTAATTCCTATTTATTCATTGATGGCAATTGATACCTATATTGATACCAAAGAAATAACAGATCTTTTTGCAGGACTTCTATTTGTTGGCTCATTTCTAATATTTGCCATCATCATGGGCGACTTTCAGAAAGAGTATAATTCGGTTGATTATTCTCTACCAACTCTAAATATGCTAAAAAAGGCCGTTGACAGGTATAAACCTTTTCGTCCAAAAGCCTTCTGGGCACTTGCTGCATTTTTTATTATGGATGCTGGCTTCTGCCTTAGTTCAACATTTGGCCCTCGTATTATTAAAATGCAAGTGTATGTTTTTGCTCTTTTTTTAGCTTCGGTCGGTATAGGCCTCATCATTTGGTACTTTAAATACAAACCTCTCTACGATAACTCAAAAAGGCTGATTGCCGAGATTGAAGGTGAATAAATTAAAGAATATCCCAAACGAACAAATGCCCAAACCTATACGGTTTGGGCATTTTTGTTTGCTACATAAAGCCATATCATTGCAGATCTTCAGGGGATCGAACTCATTTTGAACCTCAACGAATCCACATTACACCCCTTTCTATATCGCTTTATCTAGCTTTGCTATATAATAAACCAAACCAACCATGAATACAAGTATGAGAAAACTACAGGCACTTATGGTGTTTTGCAGCTTTAGTGTTATTTGGGCTTGTACGCCCAAAAATGAAGAGAATCCTAAATATTTAAATCCTAAGCATTCTGTAGAGCAGCGAGTGGAAGATCTCCTGAGCCGCATGACCCTGGAAGAAAAAATAGCCCAGATGTGTCAGTATGTAGGCCTGGAACACATCAGGGAAGCCGAAAAAGTGATGACTGAAAAGGACCTGACCGATAATGATGCCATGGGCTACTATCCGGGACTGTCATCCAGTGAGCTTGAGAATATGACAAGAAAGGGCTTGGTAGGCTCTTTTCTACATGTTAAAGATCCTGAAGAAGCGAATGCCTTACAAAATCTCGCTCAGGAAAGCCGATTAAGAATTCCCTTACTGATTGGCATAGATGCCATTCATGGCAATGGCTTGAATGAGGGTGCAACAATCTATCCGACACCAATTGGAATGGCCAGTACCTGGGAACCTGCTCTTATCGAAAGAAGTGCACGGAAAACAGCACTTGAAATGCGTGCCATGGGGGCTCAATGGGCTTTTACTCCTAATGTGGACATTGCTCGCGATGCCCGCTGGGGACGTGTCGGGGAAACTTTTGGAGAGGATCCATATTTGGTATCGGAAATGGGAGTTGCCATGATTCGAGGGATGCAGGGCGACGATTTCACAGGTGAGGATAAGGTCATTGCCTGTGCCAAACACCTGATTGCCGGAAGTGAACCTGTGAATGGTTTGAATGCAGCGCCTATGGATGTATCTGAGCGTACTTTACGTGAAATTTACCTACCATCGTACCAGGCGGCCATAGATGCAGGTGTCTTTTCTATGATGGCTGCCCATAATGAACTGAATGGTGTACCTTGCCATTCCAATAAATACATCATGACCGAAATTCTGAGGAATGAAATGGACTTCAATGGTTTTTACGTGAGCGACTGGATGGATATTGAGCGTTTGGTCGATCAGCATTTTGTGGCCGAGAATGAGAAAGAGGCCTGCTTCCTTTCGGTTGATGCCGGAATGGACATGCATATGCACGGCCCCCGCTTTCAACAACCTGTTACCGAATTAGTGGAAGAAGGTAGATTATCCGAGGAGCGAATCAACCAATCGGTTCGTAAGATTCTGGAAGCCAAATTTCGCCTGGGCTTGTTTGAGAATCCTTTTGTAGATATTAAAAAAGGTGAAGAAACGATTTTTACTAAAAATCATCAGAATACGGCCCTTGATATGGCACGTAAATCGGTAGTATTGCTTAAGAACAATGGCGTATTGCCCCTAAATACTAAAGAATATCGAAAAATATTGGTAACCGGACCTAATGCCAACAACCAAAGCATTATGGGCGATTGGTCAGTTGAGCAACCCGAAGATAAGGTGATTACAGTTTATGAGGGTTTGAAGAATGAAGCGCCTGAAGAATGCCAGGTAAACTTCTTTGATTGTGGTGAAGTCCTTTTAAAAATGGAGGATAAAAAGATTGCCAAAGCTGCTCGTCTGGCTAAATCTCACGATTTGACCATTGTGGTTGTGGGTGAAAACTCCATGCGATACAATTGGGATGAGAAAACCTGCGGGGAGAATACCGATCGTTCCAACATCCAATTACCCGGCAAGCAACAGAAACTTGTAGAAGCCTTGTACAAAAGCGGGAAACCTGTAGTCGTGGTTTTGGTGAACGGTCGTCCTTTGGGAGTAGAATGGATTGCTGATCATGTTCCGGCATTACTGGAAGCCTGGGAACCCGGAAGTTTTGGAGGAAAGGCCATTGCTGAAATCCTATTTGGCAAAGTGAATCCTAGTGGAAAGCTTCCTATCTCTATTCCAAGAAATGTGGGACAGATACAAACCGTATACAATCACAAACCATCCCAATACTTCCATAAATACAAAAACGATAAAAGCTCTGCCTTATTTGATTTTGGCTATGGTTTGAGCTACACGAACTTCGAGTATAGCAATCCAATTTTGGAAAATGTTGAGATAGCCAAAAACGGTTCCACAAAACTATCAGTAAGCGTAAATAATACGGGTGCCATAGCTGGTGATGAAGTTATTCAATTGTATATTCGCGATGAATACAGTTCGGTGACCCGACCGGTGAAAGAACTAAAAGCCTTTAAAAAAGTGAAACTTGATCCGGGCGAATCTCAGACTGTTGAATTTGTGATCACTCCAAAAATGTTGGAATTCTACAATATTCAAATGAATAAAGTTGTTGAACCAGGTAACTTTAAGCTTATGATAGGCGGGTCTTCTCGAGATGAAGATCTTCAAATGGTACGACTTCGAGTTACAGAATAGTATTTCTTAAGCATTACTATATTTGTCTATATCTTATTTTAATTCAGTCGGTAGCCCTTAACAAGACTACCGACTGAAATAATGGATCAGGCTTTACTAAACAGGATTTCATGAGAAAAACAGCACTATTTTTAGCCCTACTGACAGGACTTCTGAGTTGTAACAATCAGGTCAAGAAATCCATAGATAATTCCAACCCACCTAAAGAAGTCGTAGATGCGACTTTAAAATCGAATCCTGTGGATAAAAAACCAGTTGTAGAAATTCAACAGAAATGGCTACTGGAGTTTAAGGAAAAATCGACCAATGCTCTGATCTGGGACAAGAGATTCTCCGAATTAAAAGACATTATCATTCCTGACCGCGAAGTGAATTTGCTTGGCTTTCCAAATACGCTTAAAGAATCCTTTAATGCCGTTATCGGTGGGCCTCCAAACACAATTAAATTGGATACTAACAAGAATTACATGATAGCAAGTGCCTGCAGGCAACACTCATGTTCAGAGAAAGGATTCCTCTGGTTCGATTTACTTGCAAACAAAGGTGCTATGGCCATTGTGAACCATTTCCCCAATAAGGTATACAGTAACACACCACACCTGTATATCGCGTCGAAAAACTATTCATGCGAAAATGAGCTCAACGAACATCTTATTTTTGAAATTAAGGAATGGTTAAAAAATGAGAACCTGGATATTCCGGAAAGTAAGTGGACTTATGAATTCTGATCAGACCTCTCACTCTATCGTGATAAAAAAAATAAAACGAATTACATGCTTATAGAAACAATCAGCAAGCTCAATAAAACGCTTATAATCATAGGAGCAGTACAATTACTATTGCTACTGATTTTCCGTTCAGAGCTAACTAACATCTATGGTTCAGGCTTTATCTTTCTGATGGGAATATATATCGTCGTGCCCATCCTTACGATCTATCTACTCATCAAGTTAGCCATCCGAAGAGACCGTTCTTCCCTGAAGAGCTTCAGCTTTTTCCTAGTTTTCAATCTGCTCTATTATATCCTGATTGACTGCTTTCACTAAAATTTCCTTTTATACTTCCCTTCCTGAAACAAGAAAGCGGCTGCCCCAATCGGGAACAGCCGCTTTTATATTTAGTCTAAAATATCTAACAATATTATTTAGTCTTACTGGTGAGTTCCCTCATCCACTACACAACGAAAACCGGTATGACTTAATCCAGTATCAGCACTGGTCTTCATACGGGCTGCTACACGGTAACCCGAGCAATAGCTGTCGTTGCAGAGAAAAGAGCCACCTCGCACCACTTTTTTAGGTACTGTGGGCTCCTGCGGATCGTAACTTTTCTCAGGACCTTTCGGATTAACCACACCATCCTTAACGGACTTATAGTAATCGGAGTGATACCAGTCAGCACACCATTCCCAAACATTGCCAGCCATATCGTACAAGCCAAATGCATTGGCTTGAAATGATTTCACGGGTGAAGACGCATAGAAGCCATCCCGACCTGTGTTCTGATTGGGAAACTGTCCCTGCCAGGAATTAGCCTTTACGCTTCCCTCATCTACATTCTGATTGCCCCAGGGATAAATCTCCTCAGACAAACCACCGCGAGCTGCATACTCCCACTCTGCTTCAGTTGGTAGACGTTTTCCAGCCCATTGGCAATAGGCTATAGCATCCTCCCAGGCAATATGTACCACAGGGTAATCATCCTTACCCTTTAAACCTGAACCTGGCCCTTCGGGCTGTTTCCAATTGGCACCCTGCACCCAGCTCCACCAAACAGACCCTCCGTTCACATTCACAGGATGGTTTGGTGGGTTAAAAACAAGTGAGGCGGGCACTAGCAGACTCTCGTCAGGTTTCGGTGTTCCCGGGGGAAGTTGCTTTTTCATCTCCTCCCAATCAGGTTTGCGCTCAGCAACTGTGACATAAGCTGTAGCCTCCACAAATTCCCTAAACTGGGCATTGGTTACTTCCTGGATATCCATCCAGAATCCGGACACTTCCACTTTGTGTTTTGGAAATTCATCAGATCTGGCCTGATCATTATCTCCTCCCATCATAAAAGTCCCTCCGGGTATGAAAACCATCCCTTCATGTACTTCTTTTGCAGCTGAGGCAAAACGGGAAGGTACATTCTGGCAACAGCTGAGTTCTGACTTAATATCAGCCTCTTTATCAGCTTCTTTTTTGTCAGGTGATTTTCCGGTACAGCCCTCCATAAACAGAGCAGTAGACAAGAGGATACCCCAAGCTATATTTTGATTCACTTTACATCTCATTCTATATCCCTTCCCTACTTTACAAAATCGTTAAAGGCATTATATGTGCCACCGCTTTGTTGAGCTTCTGCCTGTTCTTGCATTTTTATCTGCTGTGCGATCCAGTTTTTCCCCATCTCCTGCAGTTGTGTATGGGCATGAGCAAAGAACATCTTATATGATTCACAAAAGCGAGGCATCCCGTTGAATTTAGGATCCTTTACTCGATCTTTGGTACAACCACCAAAACAGTGCTTCAAATAGGGGCAGATTTTGCATTTGCGAGGTAAATTAGCTTTTATGCAGCCAAACTGATGCTGTTTTTTGGAGTTCAGCATATTAATAATCTTCTTCTCCTTGATATTCCCCAACTTCCATTTAGGGTCCACAAAGAAATCACAAGAATAAACATCGCCATTGTGTTCAATCACGGTGTAAACGCCACATTCCTTCTGAAGTGTACATTCAGGGGCAGGAATACCTACATAAGTTGGAAAAATTGAATCGAAATGACGCACCGATGTGGTGGGTATTCCGTTTTTAAAATCGTCAATCCAAAGATCCCATAACTTACAAAGCACCTCCCCGTATTTTTCTGGTGAAAGTGAAAAGGAAGCTGCCTGTCTTGGATTCTCCTTATCGGTTTCCACAATAGGAATAAACTGCATAAAATCAAATCCCAAATCCTTATGGTAGTTGTAAATCTCCTCAATATGATCGGCTGAATGATCGGTCAAACAGGTTAGAACATTGGTCGCAACACCTCTATCCAACAACATTTTGGCATTGCGAGATACAATTTCCCAAGTGGGTTTGCCAGCCTGAGTTAAACGGTAATGATCGTGAATATGCTGCGGTCCGTCCAGTGACAAGCCCACAAGCCAATTGTATTCCTTCAGAAAATCAGCCCACTCCTCATTTAAAAGCAACCCATTGGTTTGCAAGCCGTTACCAACCAACTTACCGTTACCATACTTCTGCTGCAGCTCAATCACCTTTTTAAAAAAATCCAGCCCCATCAGAGTGGGCTCTCCGCCTTGCCAGCCAAATGACACTTCGGATCCTGATTGTTCCAAGACCTGTCGAATCAAAATTTCCAGGGTTTCATAATCCATACGGTGTACCTTTTTCTGCTGATACAAGCCTGCTTTTTCCAAATAAAAACAGTAGGTACAATCCAAATTACAATCCGGACCTGATGGTTTTACCAAGACCGAATTCAATGGTTTTTTAATCATATTATATCTCCTTTTCCACAGTCTGAAAAATAGATTTCAAACTCTGTTCTTCCCTCCAATTCGATCGGAAGCAGTAAATATTCTTTATATTATAATTCAAAGAATCTAAAAATGAGGATTCCTTCCCGAATAACAATTTGTCACGGTAAATATACTTACAAAGCTAATATCTATAGGTGGCCTTATCGTTCAGAATAGGTCTAAAATTAGTTCAAAATTGCCATTTTAATGGCATACAAGAGGTGATAGGGCAAAAAAAAGGCTTGCGACCTAAATGGAAGCAAGCATTTTATAGTAGTTGAAAAGACTCGTCTTTCAGTCTAATCGTAGGTTTTCATATCAATCACTTTTAGTGATGAGATGCTATTATCCATATCCTCATCAAGATTACGAATGGTTTGTGTGTACACCTTTGAGTTTCCAGTAAAGCCAGATTCAGAATAGGCAATTAGCTTAAATCCCCAGGGAACCATTAGGGATGAAATATCATTGGTAAACCCAATGGAACTCAATTCCACTTCATCATATTCTCCAGGAGCCAGTCGAACCGCTTCTCCCTGGTAAGCGGCTTCTTTATACAAGGCAATTTTTTCGGTATCCAGAATCACATCCCGCACAGGAATTCCTCCGTACTCCCCTTCGGGATACCATTTCAGATTCAAGTAATCGTAAAACTTATCATCGGTATTGATACACCAGGGGACAGCAATTTTTGCCATCTCACGAACAAAGAAAGTGGCAAATTGTACCTGGGCCGGAACATCATATTCATTCCCCTTATTGTAGTTACCGGACATCCATGCACCCAACCAGGTGGAACGACCGCTTTGTTGCATGAACTCAGATGCGGCTTCAAAATGATTCAATACCAATTGTCTTTCCTCGGGAGTTCCTGTTGTCCATTGCTTATTCCCGCTTAATGCAGGTCCAGCAGCATAGCAGTGCCATTCCATCATGATAAAAGAATCAGAATCGTCAGGCAGCTGAATATACTGTAAATTGGCTGGTTTGGACAAACCAACCGGTGGTACAATCAGAATCCGATAGGGATTGGATTCCCGAATAGCAGGAATAATTTCAGCGTAAAATTCATTCAATAATTGATGATCTTTTTTTAGATTCCCATTCAGCTCCACAAACAAATTGAAAACAAGTCTGTCAGAATAATCCTTATATCGTTCGGCAACCGTTCGCCACCAATTGGCCGTTTGGATTTTAGCTTCCTCCATATCAGCCCCTTCTTCGGCATCATGTCCATGAAAAGCCAAAATAGGAATCAAGCCATGTTCCAGGCATTGGTTGATATGCTCGTCCAAATGAGAAAACAAATCCTCCTCAGCAGGTTTGTTAACACGGATTCGCACTGATGAAAAACCAGCTTCGGCAATATCGATAACTTTCTGCTCATCATGATTACTAATGTATTTGGAAAATTCTGACCAGGCCACATCGAAACCTTTGCCAAGTTTAGGGACCAACTCATCCGGGTAAAGGACACCCTCGATTCTCTCTTCCTCATTATTGTCATCAGTGCCATCATCATCACCTCCGGTATTGTCTTCAATCACTTCCTCTACCTCTTCAGCAAGTCCAGAAGAACCTCCACATCCATAGAGAGAAAAAACGGAGATTAATAAAAAGAAAAATAATCTGTTCATATATTTTATTTAGTTGATTAAAGAATAATTTGAAAAAAGGGAATCTACATCCATTAGAATGCAGCTCCCCTTCATTTTATCATGTGTATACACGAGTAATGCTCATAGCATTCTTCCTATTTTAATTACTTTAGAAAAAACGCCTGACTCAAGGCCTGCATTTCCTCAAGGACTTTTTTGTATCCCCTATCATCTAGAACATTTCGGGTCTCCAACTCATCGTTTTGGTAATCGTAAAGCTCTTCAGCTACCACCAATTCTTTTTGGAACGGTTTAGTCGTTCTGAAGTGATTGCCCATCCATACCACATAGCGGTATCTTTCGGTACGGAAAGCGTAACCCATGGCCTTTCCTCTTCGGAATTGACTCACGGCATATTTTTTCACGCTCTTCTTTTTGCCTGTAAGAATTGGCACCAAACTCGTTCCTGCTAAATTCTCCGGCGTATCAATTCCCGAAAGTTCACAAAGACTTGGGAAGATATCGACAAACTCTGTTGGAGCATCAACATGAATACCTTTCTTCAATTTAGGTGCAGAAAAAATTAAAGGAGAACGTGTTGCCTGCTCAAAGTTTGTATGCTTAGCCCACAAACCATGATCGCCAAGATGCCAGCCATGATCACCCCAAAGAACGATCACGGTGTTTTCTCTTAAGCCCAGAGAGTCCAAGGCATTCAAAACTTTCCCCAATTGCGCATCCATATAAGAAACAGCTGCATAGTAGCCATGGATCAATTCCCTTTGCTTCGCTTCTGGCAAACGATCGGGACCTATATCTGTATAATTCTTTAATTTTGGAATATCACTATAGCTCTGAATTTCACCTGATTTGTGATAAGCAATCTTTGGTCCATTTTCCGAGAACTTCTGATAAGCTGCTAATGGAACTTTCTCCCTATCGTATAAATCCCAATATTTCTTTGGGGCTACAAAAGGCAAGTGAGGCTTTTTGAAACCGACTGCTAAAAAGAAAGGCTCATCCTGTCCTGCCAATCGTTCCATTCGCTTGATAGCCGACTGAGCTAAAACACCGTCACCGTAAGCATTGTCAGGCACATCAGCACATTCTGTTGCTGGTTTTATATGCTTCATCACATATTTACCTACTGCGCCTCCCTTTTTATTCTTTCTTTGTGCCTCTGCAGTAAAATAAGCAACCTTCTCTTTGGTTTCCTCAAGTTGGTAATGCCCCAAAACCGGTTCCCCCAGTTTTTGATCCATGAACTCTTCATCCCCTTTAAAGGCAAACGTCTCACTCCAGGAAACTTTATCGTGTTTATGATCTACACTTCTTTTGTCGTAGATCTTTCCTACTCCGGTTGTGATATAGCCCTGATTTTTAAAATGCTGAGGTAAGGTCAGTATATCCGGATTTTTAGCTCTGATTTTGGTCTTCAAATCCCACACTTTGGTACTATCAGGACGCACACCAGTAAGCAAACTGGCTCGGGCAGGCGCACAAACGGCCTGCTGACAATGATTATTGGTGAATACTACGCCCATCTTTGCCAAACGGTCAATATTGGGGGTTTTTATCTGGTCAATTCCATAACAACCCAACACTGGTTTTAGGTCATCCACTGCAATAAACAGGACATTCTTCTTCTCTTGGGCCTGTCCCAAAAGAGGAAGGGTGGCCAGGGCAAGTGAAAGTCCTTTTTTGATGATATAGTTGTTCATAATTGTTGCTTTCTAAGACATTAATGAAATCTCGTTTTCTTTTCTATTTTCCGAACTGCTTCTTCACCCATTTTCCTGTGGGTGTTAAATTATTCCATTCCTGACGAACACCACTACCTGGTACAAAAACAGACGAGGCTTCAGGCTTATCACTTAGATTCCAGTTCATCCAGCTAATTTTCAACTTCTCAGGGTTATTCCCTGCAAGGATATCCAACCAGATTTTAGAACTCTCAAAATCGTTTCCATCATCCCCGTTATATGAACTGGTTCCCCACTCTGATACAAATACAGGAATTTGCTGAATTGCCTCAAGGAAAGCTTTCCTATTCTTATGACTCTTGGCATAAAAATGGAAGGTATACATCATATTGTCATAATCCAATGGATCCTGAACAGCAGCAGCAAGATTCGAGCTCCAATCAGGAGTTCCAACCAGAATCACGGTTTCCTTATCATTTTCACGAATGAGTGGAATAATTACATTGGCATATTTTTTCACCTCTTCCCAAGTCGTTTTGTTAGGCTCGTTACAAATTTCGTAAATCACGTGGTCTTTGCCAGCATGTTTCTTCGACATATGTTCCCAGAATACTTTCGCTTCTTCCAATACTTCATTGGGGTTGCCAGGTTCCATCACATGCCAGTCGATGACGCAGTATAGACCTAATTCCTCAGCCAAATCAACCAATTCGTCAACCTGATTCGTATAGTACTCTGGATTATCCTTATAATTCTTGGTGTACAAGGCAAAACGAACTGCATCAACCTTCCATTTGTTAGCTAACTCAGTCATGGAACTTCTGTTCATACAATGGGCAAACCAGTAGATGCCGTGAGAACTCATTCCTTTTAACTGAACAGCTTCACCTTTTTCGCTACACAACTGACGATCTACCAATTTTAATTTCCCGTACTTTTTTACTGGAGTTTTTGCAATTGCTGCCCCGCTTATCAGTAGGGCAGCAAATAACATGACTATTCTATGTTTCATATTTTCAAAATCAATTATCCTAAAATTACTTCTACCTGGTAAACTTTTCCTTCCTCACCTATTGGCAATTTGTTGCCCTCTATCAGCTCACCATTCACGCTTACTGATGCAACACCTTTCATCACCTGATTAGGATTGGAAACGGTAATCTTATATTCGGCCCCACGGAAATGACGAGTCACTTTAAAGCCTTCCCAATGTGCCGGAATACAAGGATCCACGATCAAACCATCAATAGCCGGGCGAATTCCCAGGATGTAACGGCTTGCTGAATAATAAGCCCAAGTCGCTGTTCCACTCAACCATGGTAAACGAGAAGATCCAAAACGCTTGCTGTACACAGAATGTGTCGATTGAGCATAGACATATGGCTCAATTTCGCGCACATCAGCCTTATCGTTGAATGCTGAAGGTAAATAACTCTTGTAATATTTATAGGCACGGTCACCATTACCCAACATACTTTCGGCCATAATAGCCCATCCCTGTGTGTGGTTAAAAATACCGGCATTCTCCTTCATCCCTGGGTTGAAGAGAACAGCTTTAACAATATCAAAATCAGATTTTACAAATGGAGGCGCACACAACATAACACCATAATCTGTGTAAAGATCCTCATGCACCACATTCATGGCTTTTTCTGCTTTTTCGCGATCAGCATGTCCACTAATAACAGACCAGACCTGAGGATTCATAAAGATGTTACCTTCCTCATTCTCTTTGGCTCCAAAACGGAAACCCTTATCACTAAAAGCACGAACGTAACGATCATCATCCCAACATTTCTCATCGATATTACGATCGAGAATTTCAAGTTTCTCTTTAGCCCAGTTCACTTCCTGATCTAATCCAAATTTTTCTGAAATTTCAATATAAGTTGCCAGACCGTAACGTAACTGGAAAGCTACAAAAACAGACTCTCCTTCATAGCCCAATACCAGACAGTCGTTCCAATCGGCCGCTAAACCACAAGGAATACCATGTTTCCCTGAACGCTCCAGATTGAACTCAATGGCACGTCTCAAGTGACCCAATACGGTATCTTTTCCCTTATCGGCATAGGGAAGTTCTTTCTGATAAAAATCAAATTTTCCGGTTTCATTCACATATTCCGGAATGGCGTTGAATAACCACAAACAGTCATCCGAACGGTATTCGTTGGCACCAGGTTCTTTCTCCTGTCCTGGCGTATGCGCAAATGGCTTTACAACCGGCATGGCACCACCTGTAGAGGCCTGTCCTGTAATTAAAAGCTCCAAACGCTGTCCTGCTTCCTCAGGAACGGAGTGCATCACGCCAAGCATATCCTGTACAGAGTCACGATAGCCCAATCCATCACGAACGCCTGCATATACCAAACTGGCCGCTCTCGACCAGGCATAAGTAATCTGACAGTTGTATGGACTCCACACATTCAACATGCTATTGATATCGGCATCAGGCGTTTCCACCTGCATAACATCTAAACGACTGTGCCAGTAGTCTTTCAACTCTTGCAATTCAGTTTTCATAACGCCCAGATCGGCGTATTGGGCTTTTACTTCGGCACCTTCCTTTTCAGCGCTTCCGATTCCCATTACAATAGCAAACTCGATGGATTCTCCAGGCTGTAAAGTTAAATCAGACTGCAACACACCACATGGGTTGCCGCCTTCAGCCAGTGAACCGGTACATTCCCCGTTCATAACAACTTCCGGATTACCGTAACCATTGTATCTTCCGATGAACAAATCACGATCGGTATCATAACCTGAAACAGGCGCTCCGACCATGGCAAAGAAGGTATGGCGCTGCTGATCTTTCTGCTGGAAATTTTCAGGCATCTCGGGCATGTTCACGTTGGATCCGTGATCGATAACCCCATCTACAAAAGACATCTTAGCAATATACTGTGTATACTGCAAGTTGCCTAAGTCGTCACCAGAATTCCAGTTACAAGCGTATTCTACAAAAGGGAAAGCGCGTAAATTACGAACCTGATCACTCTTGTTCGTCAACTTGACCATCCAAGTCTCATAAGCTTTTCCCCGAGGGACGAAATAGGTCACCTCCGAAGCAATGGCATTATACTCCGAACTGATTTTAGTGTAAGCCATACCATGGCGACATTCAGTTTTGAATTGCTCCATTGGCTTGCCCACCGGTTGCCAGGATGCCGACCAGAAATCTTTGGAATCTCTGTCATGGAAATAAATGTATCGCCCTGCCTGATCCATAGGAACAGAATTAAATTGCAAGCGAGTGAAACGCCCCTGGGCTGCAGATTTATAGAAGCTATAGCCTCCAGCATTGTTCGTTATAATAGCTCCGTAATTGGTATCTCCCAGGTAATTGGTCCAGGATGCCGGGGTATCCGGTCGTTCAACTACGTATTCTTTATTTTTATCGTCAAAATATCCGTATTTCATGATTCTTCTTGTCAGGTTATTCTTTGGTTTTAGTTGTCTTTTTTTTCAATTCTTTGGAAAGCAATTCTCCAAAGCTTTTGGCACCTTTCACATTAAAATGAACCGCGTCTTTCAAATCCTCCGCTTTGGATAATCCTTCTCCTCTAATCACAAACAGTTGCTCATCACCTTTCTTCTGAAACGCCTCCACGATCTGCTTCATCATCTCTCTGAATTCGGATATAGCAACACCGCTCTTCTTAGACCTTAGAGTTTTGGTATAAGTTGGCGTAATGCAAAAGATTTTTGTTTCCTTATGCTTCTCACGAATCGTTTTCAAAAAGGCATTCAGTCTCTTCCCATATTCCTGGGTGGAAATACCTTCTCCATTGTAGTCATTGTAACCAATGAGAATGGTCATATAGTCGATGTGATTAAAATCATCACGAATCATTTGAGCCATAGGTACAGAAGTCTTTCCTCCGCCCACAGCCAGGTTGTATAGTTCCCAATTCATTTCGCGAGAAACCAGAAAAGGATAGGTTTGGAAAGTAGCCTGCTGCCCTGTTCCATGGGTAATGGAATTGCCATAAGCCACATAAACGGGCTTCGTTTCAGATTCCATTTCAGTCAAAGCAAATCCACGATCCAATTCGAGGCTCTGAAAAGCTACGTTAGACCAGTTCGGCAGACTTATTTCATACAAAACGGCTTCCCCCGGCTTCGTGTTTTCAAGCTCAAATTTCAATTCCGGACCATCCTTTCGTCCAAATCTGGCAGCTTTCACAAACTGCTTATTTTGGAAAACACCAAATACAGGTCCCCTGTTATCACCCTCCAATACTCTAAAATTCAGCTTCACTCTTGGACTTGACGTTTTAAATGAAAGGCTCACTCCGGTATTGGTTTGAGCTTTCTTGGGGCTGAATTTGCTTTTGCCCTTTGACATAGCCAACAATTCACGGGAATGTCTTGGAAACACCCTTGCATTACCCTCCATATGAGAATAGTTTGTCCCGGTAACTCGAATCAATGGATGATTGGCAGCAATCTTATTCTCCTCCTTGACAGCTTGTAAAAGATTAGAAACTGTCACCAGTTCGTATCCTTGCTTTTTCAAGTCCGGCAGTACTATCTTTAAAGCTTCAACCGTATGTTTTCGTTCATGACAAAGTATAATCGCACCCGGTTGGATTCCGCTTTTTATTCTTTCAATAATATCTTGAGGATTTACATCTTTTTTAGCATCCTTAGCATATACCGAAGCATTAACTGACAGCAACCCAAGATCAGAAAGCACCTTATTCGTAACAGCCCCGTACTTCAAAAATGGAGCACGAAACAATCTCGCTTGATAATTCAATTCTTTCTGATACAGCTCCTGAAAACCATTAATTTCATTCCATATCTGAACAGAATCAGATAATGCAGGCAAGCGTTTGTGATTCATGGTATGGTTACCAATCTCATGCTTTCTCTTCAATAGCTCAGCAGCTATCTCCTTATTCAAGGATAAGTTTTTCCCCTCATTAAAAAAAGTAGCTTTCCCTTCTGCTTCTTCAAACAGTTCCAGAAGTTGTCTGGTAATAATCGCATTGGGTCCATCATCAAAAGTAAAGGCCACTACTTTGCGTTGGGTCTTTACTGACTGAAGCGGTGTAGTTACTTGCCCCAATAGTCCAAAACCTGTGGTAAGAATTAAGCTTAAAGCTATTATTGTTTGTTTAAACATGGTAATTACAGTTAACTCGATTAATGCGATCTTCCTTCTTATTACTAAAAAATGGGGCTGTCCTTTGACACAATCTAAATTCCAGATATGCTACCAAACAAAAATCCCAAAACAGACAGCCCCTTGACTAACAAATTCTATTTATAAATTACAAAGCTTTAGATTCTAGTCTTCTCTCGTTTAAATCCTTTTCTACCTGACTCAAGAACTTATCATCTAATTTATAAAATAACATAAATATGGCGGCTAAAACACTACCTCCTGCAGGAATCAAACTCATCATCAATTTAATACCAGTTAAGGCACCATCGGCTTGTTCCACATTGGCTTTAAATCCAAAAGCAAACAATAACCAACCTGCCAATGCACCACCAATAGTCCATCCGAATTTCTGAGCCATGGTAGAAGCTGACATCACCAAACCAGTGGCTCTTCGTCCCGTTTTCCATTCTGAATAGTCAGCAGCATCGGTATACATTGCAAATACCAAAGGTGCAGTAGGTCCAAATACGAAGCTGATTAAGACTTGTAGTACAAACATCATGACGATATCTTCTTTCCCCAAAAAGTAAAAAGCTATGGTTAAAATCGTTGTCAGAATCATGCTATAGATATAGGCTCTCTTTTTCCCAAAAGTTCTGGCTAGCCATTCAGTCAGCATAATAGATGCAATCGTAGCGATGGTTCCTGCAATCATAAAGCCGGAAGCCAAAGCATCGTTGCCAACATAGTATTTAAAATAATACATGATGGCTCCGTTTCGAACCGAAACATAGGATAGTGTAAATACACCCAAAACAAAAAGAATCCACCAGGGTTTATTTGCGACTAAATCTTTGACATCTTCACGAAGGCTACTTTTCTGTTCTTTTGTTGGTTGTACCCTTTCTTTGGTCGTCACAAAGGTGATCAGGAACATGATGACAGCAAGTGTTGCCATAACGATCATGGCCCACATAAAACCTTTACGTTCATTTACTACCTTGATATTTAGTTCGGCATGCCTTAGATCCACGTCTTCAAAATAATCGTTGAGAGCAACTGTTGTTTGACCAAAACCTTTCTTTAAGCTTAATACAGAAGTTGTGGTATCTGCCTCAGCAAACATTTCAGGAGTCAATACATATACAGATTGCTTCTCAACTAGAGCATCCTTTCCTGCAACAAGGACTTCCATCTCAATTTTAGATGTACCGGTTCCCTGCTCCGAAATGATAATCTCATTTTGAACTTGTTCCACTGTGATAACGGAATCATCGTTTCCTCCAAACTGCGCCACCATAGGTAGGGTGATTCCCTGTACGATAAAGGCTCCTAAAAAAGCAAAAATGAAACGATACTGTGAAAAACTAGCTCGCTGTGTTGAATTTGATGAAACCACACCCATCAAGGCAGAATAGGGTATATTAATAGCCGTATACACCATCATCATCAGTGTATACGTGATATAAGCGTATACGATTTTGTTGGCTACTGTCCAATCAGGAGTGGTAAAGGTTAACACGCCAATTATTCCAAATGGAATGGCCAACCACAAAAGGTAGGGACGAAATTTACCCCATTTTGTTTGGGTTCGATCAGAAAGAATCCCCATAAGCGGGTCATTTACCGAATCCCAAATACGAGTTACCAAAAACATGGTACCTGCAGCTGCAGCTGGAATACCAAAAACATCGGTATAAAAATATAATAGGAACAGCATAAATGACTGGAAAAACAGATTTGAGGCGGTATCGCCCAAGCCGTACCCAATCTTCTCCTTTATATGAATTTTTTCTTCGCTCATCTAAGTTAATTTGGTTAGTTTTGTTCAAAATCAGGAACGCTTTTTCTGTCTCCTGACTATTTTACTCATAAACCCGAACCTGGGAAAGAATACATATCCTTTCTCAAGCCGGGTTTCTTCTTATTTATCTATAATTTGAAGTATGATGTTTTATCATGATAATCAGTTTATGGAGTTTATCCCATAATCACTTTCACCTTATGATTTGAACCACTTTGCTGAACAGGAATCACCTTACTATCGAGCTTTTGGTCGTTCAACCAGATTTCTTTTACCCCTTTAGAAACATGATCAGGATTGACTACCTCAATTTGGTAGCTCGAACCACGAAACTTACGGTTCACGGTATATGATTTCCATTCTTCAGGGATACATGGATCTATTTTTATGCCATTATAATCTGGCTGTATACCTAAGATATACTGAACAACGGCATAGAAATTCCAGGCAGCAGTACCCGACAACCAGCTATTTTTACCTTCTCCAGGCTTATAAGCATCCTTACCAGCGATCATTTGACAATACACATAAGGCTCCACTTTATGAAGATCCTGAACTTCCTCTAGATAAGACGGACAGATCTGCTTAAAATAATTCCATGCTTCCTTACCGCGCCCTATTTTAGTTTCTCCAATAATTATCCATGGGTTATTATGACAGAAAATACCGGCATTCTCCTTATATCCTTTAGGGTAAGTTGAAATCTCACCATACTCTATCATATACTTGGTAAAGGCTGGATTATTCAACACAATACCGTAAGGTGTATCCAAGCGTTCTTTTACACTATTCAGTGATTTCTCAACCATGCCTTCTTCCATTCCAATTTCGGCCATAGAACACCAGCCTTGAGATTCAATAAAGATCTTTCCTTCTTCATTCTCGTTAGATCCCACTTTATTGCCATGGTAATCATACGCACGAAGGAACCATTCGCCATCCCATCCTTTAGATTTAACAGCTTCTTTCATAGCATCCACTGCTTTCTGAGCACGCTCAGCTTCTTCAGTTTTGCCTAATTCCTTACAGAGAGTGATATAATCGTTTCCATACACAACAAATAAACCTGCAATCATTAATGATTCAGCTTTCGAACCTTCGGTATTGTTCTCAGTTGTTTGGAAAGACTCATTGGGATTGGTTGAAAAACAGTTTAAGTTCAAACAGTCGTTCCAATCGGCTCGTCCTATTAAGGGCAGTCCATTCGGTCCTAAATTATTAATGACATGATCGAAAGAAACCGTTAGATGCTTAAATAAAGGCTGAGCTAAGCTTTCATCATTATCGAATGGTACCATTTCATCAAGTATCGAGAAATCACCACTCTCTTTGATATAACTAACTGTACCTAGTATCAACCACATTGGATCATCGTTAAATCCTCCGCCAACAGCATCATTACCTCTTTTAGTCAGTGGCTGATATTGATGATAACATCCACCATCAGGAAACTGAGTAGAAGCAATATCGATGATTCTCTCGCGAGCACGTTCAGGTACCTGATGTACAAATCCAATTAAATCCTGGTTCGAATCACGGAAACCCATACCACGCCCAATACCTACCTCAAAGAAGGAAGCAGAACGAGACATATTGAAAGTGACCATACACTGGTATTGATTCCAGATGTTCACCATTCGGTTTAACTTATCATCCTCGTGATCGAGTGTGATAATACTTAATAAGTTCTCCCAGTAAATAGCTAAATCAGCTAATGCAGCATCTACTTTTTCAACGGTATCAAATTTTGCTATCTGTTCTTTTGCTTTTGTTTTGTTAATGATGCCTTTAGTCTCCCACTTATCATCTTCAGCATTTTCAACATAACCCAACACGAAAATCAAATCTTTACTTTCGCCTGGCTTAAGCTCAATCTCGAAATAGTGAGATGCAATCGGAGACCACCCATGAGCTTCAGAATTACGAGGAGCACCATCTAATACGGCTTGAGGTCCTGAGGCTTCATTATATAATCCCATGAAAGACTCACGGTCGGTATCAAAACCATCGATATCAGCATTTACATGATAATACGCAAAATGGTTTCTTCGTTCTTTATATTCTGTTTTATGGTATAGGGTGGAGCCATCAATCTCTACTTCTCCTGTAGAAAGATTACGCTGAAGATTATTTTGATCATCTTCTGCATTCCATAAACACCACTCATTGTAAGAGAAAAGTTTAAACTTTTTAACGTCATTACTCTTATTGGTCAATATCATTTTTTGGATCTCACACCAATTACCAAGTGGAACGAAAAGAGTCATTTCTGCCTCAAGTCCGTTTTTTTCGCCTTTAATCTTGGTATAGCTCAATCCGTGACGACATTCATACTTATCAAGCTCAGTTTTAACAGGTTTCCACCCTGGTGACCAAATTGTGTCATTGTCGTTAATATAGAAATAACGACCTCCGTTATCCATTGGTACGTTATTATATCGATACCTGTTTAAACGACGAAACTTGGCATCCTTATAAAAACTATAACCACCAGCTGTATTTGAAGCTAACGAGAAAAAATCTTCGTTACCCAAATAGTTAATCCATGGAAATGGTGTGGCAGGATTTGTAATTACATATTCTCTTCTCTCGTCATCAAAAAATCCGTACTTCATATGTGTAAACAATTAATGCTTATTAACTCCCGATTCTGATTAACTCTCGGGAAAGGAGGGGCGGAAACCTTGCAGGTATCCGTCCCAGTTTTCCTATTATTTATCTGTCTTCAATAACCGGTGAGGGCCGGTATCAAACTCTTTATTTGGTTTTGTATTCTCCGAAAATGCCAGGAAGGTCCTTCAGGTATTTTTTCAATTCCTTCTTCAGTTCCTTTAATTTCCGAGCGTATTCTTTATCTGTATAAACATTGTTTTGCTCCTTAGAATCCGTGTTCAAATCGTATAACTGATCCGCATCGTAGTAATGCTTGTATCTTTGGGTCGATGGGAATTCGGCATCACCACCACCAGGAATCAACATCAAATGTGAGAATGGCAAACTAGCATCAGTAAAATGATATTTCAACTTGTTTTCAATTCGAAAGTTGTTCCATTTATCCAGCTTCTTCTGGCGCTGTTCCATAGTCCAATTCATAGCATACGCGGGGTAGCGCAATGCGATGTACTTGTGATTATCCTTTAAAACACCACGAGAAAATCCCATTTCGAAATACAATGATTCACGTATTTTCTCTTTCTCACCGTTCAGGATTGGCAAGAAACTTTTACCATCAAAAGCTTTCACTTTTTTAGAGTTTCCACCAGCCATTTCATAAATTGTTGGGGCAAAATCAATATTCGATACAAGGGCCTCATTCTTATTGCCTACTTTAAAACCTCCTTTTTTCCAGATCACAGAAGGGCTGCTCACACCACCCTCGTATACAGAACCTTTTGCATACTGTCCATGATCACTAAAGAAATAAATGATGGTGTTATCCAGTTTTCCCTGATCTTCTAATCTTTGCATTAAAGCACCAAGGGCATCATCAATCCACAATACATTGGCTTTGTTTTCAGGAATATTTCCAGGCTTAGCTAATCCAGCATCAATCAATCGCTGAGCGATCGTTTCTTTGGCCGGCATCACATCAGGAGCTTTGTCCAAAATTCCTTCTGAAGTGATGCGACGATCTGCATCCCATGCCTGTTCGGCGGCAGTTGGTCCGTGAGGAACGGTAGTGGCATAATACAAGAAGAATGGATCTTTTTCAGCTTTGTCAATAAAATTCAAACTCTTCTCGGTCACCCAATCCAGATTGTGATATCTTAATTTTTCAGGCCCCAGGTAACTTGGGTTATCGTAGTAATTTCCACCTGCTGCATCAAACCCACACTCTTTCATTGCATCAGCAATCAGTTTGGCATTGCGTTTCAAGACTTTGACGGCAGCCGGATCGGTAGGATCGGTATCTAATGGCAATTTTTTCCAACCTTCAGCTTCAATCACATGGTTTTTTCCAAAAAAACCAGTCGTATAACCTAAGCCCTTTAAAAGCTTGGCAATTGAATTCGATTCTGGTGTCATAAATGAATTCCACTGCACAACAGTCTCCCCATCCATTCTTTTGGTATCCTTCAGGAATCCCTCATTTTGAGCACGACTGGCGTACTGCCCGGTTAAACAAGAAAAACGACTTGGTGTACAAACTGCCGAACTCACGTGTTGTCCGAACATAACAACACCTTCCTTGGCTAATCGATCCAGGTTTGGTGTTAAGTTTTTCCCTTTCCCCTCAGGTAAACAGTTGAACTGAAAGCGTTCCATATCATCGGCAATAAAAAAGATGATATTTGGCTTTTCCAGCTCCGACACAACAGTTTTTGCCTTTGGGTAAAAAGGTTTCGTTACTGGTTCAGATGCCTGAGCCAAATTTTGGCCAGCGAGCAAGCATAAGGGCATCATCGCCATTCCAAGGTTCTTTGCAGATCTTGAAAAAAGGTTATTGCTTTGGATCGATTTTATATTTCCCACGTCTATTAAGATTAAAAAATTGTGATCTAAGGTTGATTCTTTATTTGTCCGATTTCTGGTCATGCACAAACGATAGCATACTGCCAGCCGCCAACGACATCTCCAAAAGGAACAACAGCAAAAATAAAAGGGAAGAAGGGAAAGGGGGTTTGTTTATTATTCTGAAAGGTGGGTTTTACGATCTAATGATGATGTGCGGAAAAAACACCTGCGCAAAGACCTCTGATATCATGACACTTACAGAAAGCATCACTTTAAAACACGGCTATAGCAGGTGAAAATTGTGATCTAAGCTTAGGACTTGTAGTGTATTGAGATATTAATATGCAATGAAAAACCCTTCCCTCAAAAGACATATATCTTTAAAGAGAAGGGTTTCTTAGAACAGTTTGATTTAGCAAGATTAAACGCCTGAAATTTTTATCAGCTTAATGCATTTACGCCAGTCGGCTCCAATAACATTCAAGAAGTAATAGCCATCATTATATTTATGGCCCAGATTTACATTTCCACTGTTTGCATGCAAAATGCCCTTCTGAACGGATCTTCCCATTATATCATTCACGTAAAAAGTTACTTTCTCCTTATTATTTAACTCTGGATAAATGGTCGTATAGTTTGTAAAAGCTATCGGATAAACCTCAATCTGTCCATCCAAAGCATCAATTACCTCACCTATTCCGGTAGTAATATCAGCCACTTCCTTTACAGCGGGATACAAGTAATCGTGATACTCTCCCATAGATACAGATAGGTAGTCGATAAGCAAAGCATTATTCCCTGCTTTATTGCTAATTTGAATAATAGATTCAGGATCAGCACCAAACTCCATATCGACCACAATTTTAGACCAGGCATTTGCGTCCTTAGAAGGGTAGAAAGCCAGCTGTTTCAATTCCGAGATCTTATTCATCTTACTGTCGTATACCGTAAGATCCACAAAGGCTTCATTTTGACTGGAATTCCTATATCGAAACGTGATTTGATAGGTGTCAGTTTTGGGAATATAGATACTATTCATAAGCAGCTTATCCCCTTGCTGAGCATTTGAGAAATCAAGGTAGCCTTCCCCAGAGAAATTCTGAAAGGATTGATTCTCTTGAATTCCACCTGAGACCTCCCCAGCTTCCATCTCGTAACGGGTCATCAGCACTTCTACCATATCCTCCTGCAAGTATCTTGTAGTCGGATCCTTTTTCTGCTCACTGGTCCAGGGACCTATTCCCTTGCTCGTAAGACTATACATGTTCCACAAAGCAGTGGAGAAATCTCTCTTTTCAGCCTGCATACGAATCCAGCACAACCAGCGTTTGCGGTCTGCGGCAGGAGCATGGTTATCTACCCCATATTCGCCTAAGTAAACCGGTAATGGTATAGTTGAGTTACGGTCTCCCCAGCTCTTATTCGCTTCCACCACTTCATCAAAAGCCTCCTCTACAACTGTCCATGCAGGATCATTGGCTCCGCTTTCGCCCCATTGTGTAGTCACCCCAAAAGTTCCCTGCTTGGTAAAGCTCTTGGGATCGTAGTAATGGAAAGTTCCAATAAGGTAATTGTCTTCAGTGGGAAAAATATCATTCTGAAAAGCTTTAACCAAAGCCATACGGGTGGTAAAACCCTGACCGGATACAATTACGATTCGCTCTTCGTTACCTGCCACCTTTCGAATAGAAGCAAGAGATTCGTGAATAATGGCTTTCATATCGTAGCCATTATGAGGCTCGTTCATGATTTCAAAAGCCAGGCGATCCACGGGGTAATTCGCAAAGGCTGTGGCCACCTGTTCCCAGATCTTCTTCAAAACTGGCAGCTCATCATCCGAATAGTACTCATTGTAAAGATGCAGGGGATCGATAACGGCAATCAGTCCATTCTCCAGACAAAAATCCGCAGCCTCTTTCAGGTCAGCAATGCGGTCAGCATCTACAGTATAATCGGGAGCAGAACCCATGTGTAAATTGAATTTCCCACCAATTCGACAATGTGTGAAATGGTTTTCAGCCAAAAGTTTAAAATCATGATTGGAATGGAATCGACCTTCTATTTTGGCAGCCATAAAATTGGCTCCCCGCCCCATTTTACGGGAAAATTCATAGGCCGAAAAACGTTCCCCCACTTTCTCTAATCCTTGTGCCTTGAGGGGGGATTGATGGCATAAAAACAAGATTAAAAGGGGGAATATGTGAAACAAAGCAGATAAGGTAGATTTATTCATAATTAAAATATTATTGGTCATTTATAATTCCTGAAATTAGAAAAACAAGGGGCGCATTCCAATTAATAGCCACCTCGTTGGTAACATAGCAGCTGTATTCATCCAAGTAACGCTTGGCTGGTTGTTCCGATGAGAAAGTAAAGTTAGGCAGAGACAAACTGCAGGCACCACCCACCAAAAGTCCGGGCACAGGAGCATCTACGCCATCAGCAGCAGATATTCGATGATGGGGATGTTGGGGATTCTTATGACCTATTCCGGTAACAAAACAATACCCCGTAGCATTTCGTCCCAAGATATAATCCAGATTGGACTGGGCCCCTTCATAATAGATTTGCTTGCCAGTCAGTTGCCAGGCATGCAAAAGCAACATTCCCTGGTTGGCAGCTATAGCATTGGAGCCCCATTTATAGTCGGATTCCTTATTTCCAAAGGCAGTTTGATTAGGTGATTCCACAAAGGAATTGGATAATGCATCGGCTTCCTTCAAGAGCTGTCTCTTTAAGATTTGAATCTCATCGGGAGAAAGATCTGGTAATGATTTTCTATTTCGTAAAAGAGAATAGATTCCCAACATGCCTGTATTACCCCAACTGGGAACCCCAAGGTGATGGGTCGTTCCATAATAAGAGAGACAGTAATTCAAATATTTTTTCTTTTGACTCGCCACATACAACTCACTGGCAGCCCATGCAAATTCATCCTTCAGTTTTTGGTTGTTGTAAGCACCTGTATTAATGTCAGGATCAAATTTTTCGTTCAACTTCTCCTGCTTATAAAAAACCTGTGGATTTTGCTTAGCCCATGTCCATGCTTTTTCAGAAGCTAAAAGACAGTCCTGAGCAAACTCAGGATAATATTCCCTCATGATTCTTGAACCTGTGGCCAATACGGCTGCAAAATTCAGCGTAGCCCCGGTTGTTTTCTGTACCACATATCTTTTAGCAGGCTTTACAGCATCAGGCATACTCTCACCTCCAAAATTGGCAGTCGTTAGTTTATGATATACGCCTCCGTCATTAGAATCCTGCATACTCAACATCCATTTTAAGTTGTAATAGACTTCGTTTAACAGATCTGGAATGCTATCGCCTGACTCAGGGATGTTCCACTTTAAAGAATTAAAAGTTTCAGGTGAAAACTCATAGGCCGCCATTAAAGTATAAGTCGATATGCCGGAATTGACAACATATTTATTGTAATCCCCAGCATCGTACCAACCTCCGGCCGCACTAATAATCGTCCCAGCAGGGCGTTCCGGACTAGCAGCAGATGGATGCACGTATACCGAGGTATCAGGATGACCTGCAGGTCGATGCCATTTGCCACCAAACTCTTCATTAATTGGAGAGGAACAGCGCCAGTAATAAAATGCCTTGGCCGAAGCATCCAGTACTTCGGTATAAGATTGATTGGAAATGGCAAATCCGGAAGAAGAAGCCAAGCCGGGAATATCAAGATAGAACATCCCTTCAGACTTAAGTTTAGAAAAATCCGCTATAAGAAGATCCTCACCGGAACTTTTCCAATGACCTGATTTTTTAAGCTGTCCTGTAAAAACAGTTTGATCATTATCGACCCGACGCACATAAAATTCCCCCTCCTTTGCTCCTTGAACACAGGCAATTTTTCTTCCCAAAGGCAGATAACCTACCTGGTTGAGATAGATTTTCTCACTTCTCTCTTGTTGCTTAGCCATTGTTGGTCCCACAATCAGCAGGGAGCCCATAAACACCAAAGCTGCAATCCACTTACAATATCTTGCCATAGTTATTAAAATTACACCTGTCAGGTTTATTTCAATCAGTACACTTAAAACCTGACAGGTCTAAACAATTATTAGTTGGAATGATTCTTAAAATACTCCAAACTCATCTTCTCCAATTCTTTTTTCACTTTTCTGTATTTCTTATCTCCTACCACATTACGAGTTTCCAATGGGTCTTTCTTATAATCATACAATTCGGTTTCACCAATCTTGCTCTTATCGAATTCCTTTGGATGACGGAAAAAATCCTTCACCCAAACCACATAGCGATAACGTTCAGTTCTAAACGCATATCCTTCGGCTTTCCCTCTCTGAAACTGACTCACTGCGAAATCCTTCACACTTGCTTTGCTATTCTTAAGAATTGGCAACAGACTCTCTCCATCCAGATTTTCAGGTTTCTCTATCCCTGTTAAATCACATAGGGTCGGGAAAATGTCTACAAATTCGCTTGGGGACTTCGTTTTACCAACAAATTTTCCGCCATCTGAAATAATCATCGGAGAACGGGTAGCCTGCTCAAAATTGGTATGCTTACACCAGATACCATGGTCACCTAAATGCCAACCATGATCACCCCAAAGAATCACGACTGTATTATCAGCCATTCCCAAAGAATCCAAAGCATTCAATACTTTTCCAACTTGTGCATCGATGTAGGAAATAGCAGCATAATAACCGTGAATCAACTCCTTCTGCTTTTCAACCGGAAGCAAATCTGATTCAATATCTGAAAATGATTTTAGAGGAGGAATATCTGTGTAAGAACGAATCTCTCCAGAATTGTGGTAAGCAAGCTTAGGACCATTTTCCGAAGCTTTTTGATAGGGCGCCAAAGGCATCTCCTCACGTTCGTATAAATCCCAATATTTTTTAGGTGCTACAAAAGGAAGGTGAGGACGTTTGAATCCTACCCCTAAGAAAAAAGGTTTATCCTGAGCAGCTAGTTTTTCCAATCGATCAATTGCTGATAAAGCCAGTACGCCATCTACATAAGCATTATCAGGAACATCTGCACTCTCGGTAGTAGGTTTCACCCTCGAAATGGCATACTTGGTAACGGCATATCCTTTTTTGCCCAAAGACTCGGCCTCTTTCCGGTACTTCTCAACCGCCTTTTTGGTTTCAGGCAACTGGTAATAACCCAAAGCTGGCTGACCATATTGGGGATCATAATACTTGTAATCGCCCTCAAAAGCGAAGGTCTCGCTCCAGGATACCTTGTCATGATCCTTATCAACACTTCGCTTATCGTAGATTTTTCCAACACCCGTTGTAAAATAGCCGTTTTGCTTAAAATGTTGAGGCAAGGTCAGAATATCAGGATTCATATCCCGAATCAGGGTCTTCAAATCCCAAACCTTCGTTTGATCCGGACGCAAGCCGCTAAGCAAACTGGCACGCGAAGGCGCACAGACAGCCTGCTGGCAATGGTTGTTCATGAAAACCACACCTTGATTCGCCAAACGATCAATATTAGGTGTTTTCACCAATTTGTCGCCATAACAACCCAATATAGGTTTCATATCGTCTACGGCAATAAACAATACATTCTTCTTCTCCTGTGCCTGTCCCAGAAATGGCAGTGTTGCCAAAGCCAGCGACATATATTTTTTAAAGTTGTTCATAGAATATCTTAATATTGAATTTTAAGTTCCTCACTTTGTTTGTAACCAATTCGAATGGCTACAGCATGTAAAATCTGCCCCGGGTGCAACACCACTGGTCCATCATAAACTTGCCAGTACTTCCAATCCAATCGACTTTGACCACTCCCTGTTATTTGATAAGCAATGGAAGCGCCTTTAGTGGAACATGCCAGAGATACTGTTCCTTTTCTATTTCGCCCCTCAGGTTTTAAGGTTTGAGGTTGCTCGAGGCCAGGCCACATATCCCGAAGCATTTCCCCTTCAGGTATAAAGCCTTTATCATCGATTTGTTTCTGCCATTTCACAAGTTTCTTTCCCATCTGTTCAAGTACCCTTGTATACTTTGAATCATTGGCTAGGTTCTTCAACTGAAAAGGATCAGATTTGATAGCGTAGAGTTCCTCCATAGGTTTCTCTTGCCTGAACCAGAGTTCCTGTTCCTTATTCAGCATCCCATTATCATGCATTTCAACCAGACGGTTCATCATATCCAACTGGCGGCGGTATTGAATGTCCTGATAGTAGGCCCATTCGGGATGAAAATTTCTCACATACATGAAATCCTTATCCCTGACACAGCGCTGCATATCGTAAAATTCATCCATTCTATCGCGAGAACCGTAGATTTCTTTCCTCACTTTATGAGCTTTGTATTTACCCAGAAAAGCCTGCCCCTGCATATATTTTTGAGGCTTTATCCCTGCAAGAGATAGCACTGTTGGTGCCAAATCAACAAAAGACACCATTTCATCATAGGTCATTCCTGCATTTTTCTGATTAGGATAACGAATAAACATGGGCACTTTCAAGCCAGAATCATATATGGCTCTTTTTCCTCTCGGCAAAGGTCCACCATGATCGCTATAGAAAAAAACAATGGTTTTTTCCAGTAAACCATCCTCTTTCAACTGCTGCAAAATTTGTCCTACTTGCTGATCCATTTCAGTAATATTGGAATACTTTCGTGCCACATCCTGTCGAACAATTGAGTCTTCCGGAAAATAGGGTGGCAATTCAGGTGATTTCGGATCTATCAGTAAAGGATCGTTCTTCTTTTTCCAAATACGTGACTCGTGAGAAACATTCAGATTGAAAACCGAAAAAAAGGGTTTTCCTTCTGGCCGGTTTCGCCAGTGGGCCTTGTTATCATTTTCATCCCAGGCTGTAATAGGGGCAGCAAACTGATAATCGGTCTTGTTGTTGTTGGTACAATAGTAACCAGCCTTTCGCAAATATTCGGTAAAGCATTTCACATCTGTTGGAATCACCGCTGAATACTGAGGGACTGAATTCCCTGCATGATCAACAATCCCTGTCTCCTTTTTATATACGCCATTAGATATGCCGGTGATATCCTTTCCTGTACGCATATTATGGGTGCCAATACTAGCCGGATACATACCTGTGATAATGGCAGAACGGCTTGGAGCACAAACGCCAACTGTAGCAAAAGCATTTGTAAAACGTACTCCTTCTGCAGCCAATTGATCCAATACCGGCGTTTTGGCTGCTGCATCCCCATAGCAGCCCAGATTGGGGCTGATATCCTCACAGGTAATCCAGAGGATATTAGGACGCGAAGTTTCTTTTTCGACGGAGGGCACATTTGCACATCCCGCCTGAAGACTTATGCTTCCCAGTAGTAATAATGAATAGTTTATTTTAGAGTTAAATCGTTTCATTAATTCGATTTTTCGGCATCAATATATGTTTTCAACAAGCTTTTCATTTTAATTACTTGCTTCTTCATTTTAGGATCTTGAGCAATATTCACATTCTCCTTAGGATCTTTTTCATGATCGTAAAGCATGTTATTTGTAACATTCCCTTTTTTATCTATCCATTCGGTGTATAAATATCGTTGTGTGCGTACAGACCAACCATTGCCCATTTTCGAATAGGCGACATCCTTCCATTTCCTTTTTGGATTTTTAAGAACAGGAACAAAACTATTTCCTTCGAGATGACTAGGGGCTTCCATTCCTGTCATTTCACAAAAACTTGGGAATAAATCAACAAACTCAACTAAGGCTTCGGTCTTTTGTCCAGCTTTCATGTTGGGTGCTTTTACGATTAGGGTAGAATTCAGAGCTAAATCGAAATTGCTATGTTTCGCCCATAAACGATGCTCGCCCAGGTGCCATCCATGATCACCAATTAAAACGACAATGGTATTTTCGTCCATTTCCAGTTCTTCAAGTGTATCTAAAACACGACCAATCATCGCATCAACATAAGTCACACAAGCTCTGTAACCTCTAATTAATTCCTTAGCCTTAAGATCAGATACAGGTCCCTTTTTTGAAGGAATATCCAAATAGGATCTTAGCTCCCACCAATTGTGCATGGCTTCTTCAGGGGCATTTTTCGGTGCATAATAATTTTCAGGCAATTGAATGTCATCCAAAGGATACATATCAAAATACTTCTTAGGCGCATTAAATGGCAAATGTGGTTTTATAAAACCAACCGTCATAAAAAATGGCTCACCCGATTTTTTAAACTTCTTTAGTTTACCAATAGCTCGCGATGCAATTTTACCATCGAAATAATCTTCATCGTCCACCTCTCCTATTTCAAAAGAATTCGCTTTTCCTTTATTCAACCTGCTTAGGTTAAGGTTTTCTTTCTTCTGATAATCTCTCCAGCCATCAGGATGGTCTTTACGCTTTTCTCCATCAGTTGCATGCCAAGGTTTTTCGCTCCAACCTTCAGAATAATCCATACGGTGATGATAAACTTTACCCATCGCAAGGGTATAATAGCCATTATTCTTAAAGCAATTCTGAATAGGAACAATATTTGGGGCATCACCTTCAACTGTAGAATGATTACTTGTGTATCTAACACCGTTAGGGCGAAGACCACTCAACAGACTAGCTCTGGATGGACCACAAACAGGGTAATTGCAATAGGCTTTATTAAAAATAGTTCCTTGACTTGCAAGTTTATCAATATTCGGAGATTTTACATTTGGATCGCCATAACAGCCTAATTTTGGACGCAAATCATCCACAATTAAAAACAGCACATTGGGTTTTTCTTGCTCTTTTGTATTATCGTTTGCAGCAGCAATTTGTGGCGAAACACCGCTTGCAGCCAACATGCTCAAGTATAATAGTTCTTTTTTCATTTGATCACATCTAACTTTCAGGTCATCTTAAACATTCAATCCTGGAGTCATCCATTAACGGGCGAATTAAACACCCTTTATGCATTGAAGCTTCTAACCTTATTGTTTATTAAGATAATATATAAATATCTATATCCCTTTTTCACGAAAAAATAAGAAGTTATCCCAACGAGCACCTTGAAATTTAATTCAATTTCTTTTCAGCTAGCCAAGCAAGTCCTGTCAGGGATAACATTCATATTTAATTAATACTGTTTTTGGTGACGATAGTCACCCCATCGGTATTTCACGGTTCGCTTTAATGGAATTTTCATGCCATCCGTATTCTCCAACCAGTTGTATAATTGATTCGCCAGATCTTTCACTAATTTCTGATGTTCTGGCTTGTCGATTAAATTGTACATTTCATCAGGATCGTTCTTAATATCATACAATTCATTTCGATCCCAAACTCCATGGTAACGAATGTACTTGTATTGATCAGTCCGAACTCCAAAAACAGTTGGCGTCATCGGAAAATCATATTCCCAGTAGTACTCATAGAAAATTCGATCTCGCCATTTACTTTCATCCCCTTTCAATAGTTGCGTAAAAGAGTGTCCGGGCATATACTCCGGTTTCTTCAAGCCTGCCATCTCCAAAACAGTTGGAGCCACATCGATATTCTGCACCATTTTTTCAATGGTTTTTCCTCCCTCAAACAATTCGGGACAACGCACCAAGAATGGAACTTTAACTGATTCCTCGTAGAAATGGCGCTTATCAATCAATCCATGTTCTCCCCAGCTGAAACCATTATCTCCCATGTAAACCACCAGGGTGGATTCATCCAATCCTTGCTTCTTTAGGTAATCCATCACGGCTCCAACACTCTCATCTACACCAAGCAAAGTTTCACAGTAGG
This sequence comes from Ancylomarina sp., assembly GCA_048268005.1. GTDB lineage: Bacteria > Bacteroidota > Bacteroidia > Bacteroidales > Marinifilaceae > Ancylomarina. The sequence continues at coordinate 546,133 of JBLWWJ010000002.1, read as the reverse complement.
CTTGTACCATCTCATTAAAATCGGCATTACCATGGTACATATAATCTACTCCATGCCAGCTGATACGCTGTTGCTTCACCCACTCAGGCCATTTCAGGTTACGATACTCTCCCGTTTTAGTTTGTTCGAAAGTAGCTGGAAGATCAATCTTCTTTCCCTTATATCTGCCTTTATGTCTTTTTGCCGGTTGAAATTCGGCATGTACAGCTTTATGAGACAAATACATAAAAAAAGGCTTCTTCTTATCACGATGATCCAACCAGTCTATAGCATGATCGGTTAATAGGTCAGTTATATAAGTAGAGTCTTTGTATTGGATCCTTTCTCCATTGATATTCAATTTTGGATTATAATAGACACCCTGCCCTTTAAAGCTTTCCCAGTGATCAAATCCTGGTTTGGGATCATCCCCATGATCGCCCATATGCCATTTGCCTAGAAAAGCGGTTTGATAGCCTACCTTTTGTAGGTATTCCGGGAAATAGGTCAGGTTACCAGGGTCCGGAGCCACATTGTCAACAATAGTATGACTATGAGAATACATCCCTGTAAGAATGGAAGCCCGACTAGGTGAACACAGAGAGGTGGTTACAAAGGCATTCTTAAAATAGGCGCCCTCTTTAGCCATCTTATCCATATTTGGCGTTTCCAACCAAGGTACTTTGCCCGTAAAACCCATAAAATCGTTACGATGATCATCCGTAAGGATAAAAATCACATTACGTGGTTTCTGTTTCTTAATTTTCTCAAGCTTGGGTAATTGCTGAGCCTGTGTTGCCATATTACAACACAAACCCAATCCCAAACCAGCTATCGCATATTTTATTCCGTTCATTGTTTGACTCTTATTCGATTCCTAGTGTTGCATTCTAGCTTTTTTACCTTTATTCTTTTTCCCTTTGCCTTTCTTATGACTTTTATCCTTTTTCACTTTGATATAAGCATTAATCTCCTTTTTCCAGTCTTTAAGGGTTTTCAAAAGTTCTTCTGCTTTACCAGGCATCTCCTTACTCAAATTATTACTTTCGGATATATCATTTTTTATGTTGTACAATTCCACTTTTCCCTGGTCGTAAAACTCAATCAGCTTGTAATCGCCTACTCTAACAGCGCTCGAATTAAAATCACCGGTTTTACTAGGTCTTCCCATAGGAGAATGCCAGAAGAATGGACGTTTAGGATTTGGATTGCGCTTGTTTTTTAATGCCCAAACAAAACTCTGGCCATCTATATGCGCTTCAGGATGCAAGGGTAAATCTGCCATCTCCAGCATGGTAGGAAAGAAATCCGAGCCAATCACAACGGCATCCGTTTCCGTATTGGCTTGGGTTACACCCGGCCATCTCACAATCATTGGCTCACGAATTCCACCCTCGTAAAGGTGTCCTTTTCCACCTCTTAGTGGAAGATTTGAAGTCGCCAATTGTCGTGAATTTCCTCTATTGGACAAACCTCCATTATCAGAAAACAGAATAATAATGGTATTTTCATATTCCCCAATAGCTTTCAGTTCCTTTACAATCCGTCCCAAGCTCTCATCCATACTGTAAATCATAGCAGCGTAAACGGCATTATCCTGATTCATTTTAGACTCACCATGACCTTCCATCTTAAACTCAGGGCCGCTATAAGGCATCGATTTTAACTTCTGCTTAAACCTTTTAATATATTCAGCTTTTGCCTGAAATGGGGTATGAACCGCATAGTGGGACACATAGGCCAAAAATGGCTTATCAGGTGTATTCTCCTTTTGCTGCTTTATGAATTTAATGGTCTCATCAGTCAACCGATCAGTAAGATATTCGTCTTTCTGCCCATCATCCAAACCATGAATTGGACGTTCTTTCCCTTTTTTTCCGCTTCTCGAAACATTGTAAGGGTAAAAATAGGAAGTCGGTGCACCAGCGTGTCCTCCAGCTATATTGATTTCGAACCCCTGATCATCTGGATTACTGTCATTGGCAGACAGGTGCCATTTCCCTGTAAAGAAAGTCGAATATCCAGCCTCCTTAAAAGGTACTGCCAGAGTTGTTTCACCCCCTTTTAGTTGCTTATCTGGTGGTCCCGGAACCCTATCTCGTGCCGGGTATTTTCCTGTGATAATGGAATAACGAGAAGGTAAACAGCGAGGGTGACTCACATAGGCATTGGTAAAGCGAACCCCTTCCTTTGCCAGTATATCAATATTAGGGGTTTCATAAAATTTGGAGCCCTGATAACCGGTATCTTTCCATCCCATATCATCTACCAGAAAATAAAGAATATTTGGCTTCTCCTTCTTCTCTGCAATTGTAGCTGTTGCCCCCAATAGTCCCAGACCAAGACATGATAATGATCGTAAATTGAAATTCATTCGTTTATATATTTTGTATTACTACCAATAGTACTTTGTCATCTTAAAATTATTCCTTTTCATACGCATTCACTTCTTTTTTCCAGTCTTCAAGTTCCACTGAGAGTTCTTTAACTAATTCAGGATTCTCACCTGCAATATTGTTTCTTTCAGAGATGTCATTTTCCAAATCGTACAATTCAATTCGCTTGTCATCATACCATTCAATCAGCTTATAAGCCCCTCGTCTAATAGCACTACAGTTCTCATCACCTGTTGCATGAGGTCGGGATATTGGGGAGTGCCAAAAAATTGCCCTTTCCTTTTTTGGGACTTTATGACCAGTTAAAGCCCATGCAAAACTCTCCCCATCAAGATGAGCTTTGGGTTTTAAAGGAAGTTTGGCCATCTCCAGAATAGTGGGAAAGAAATCGGTTCCTGTTACGGTAGCTTCAGAAACTGTCCCGGCTTTGGTTACGCCCGGCCATTTTACAATCATGGGTTCTCGCACGCCACCTTCATAAAGATGTCCCTTTCCTGCTCGAAGTGGATAATTTGAAGTAGCCACATGCCTTGGGCGAAAACCACGATTTGAAAGACCGCCATTATCCGAAAAGAAAATGATGATGGTATTATCCAATTCTCCCAGTTTCTTTAATGTCTGGGTAATTCTTCCTAAACTTTCGTCCATGCTATAAATCATTGCAGCATAAACCGGATTATCCTGATGCATTTTAGTCGTACCTGTTCCTTCTTCAATAAATTCAGGCCCCACGTATTTCATCCTTTTCAACTTATCTCGAAACCTTTTCACATGCTCTTCCTTAGCCTGTAATGGTTCATGAATGGCATAATGAGAAACGTAAGCCAGGAAAGGCTGATCCGGATTTTCATGACGATGATTTTCCAGATATTTTATGGTTTCGTCGGTAATTCTATCAGTCAGATATTCACCCTTTTCACCGACTTCCAAATCTTCTATGGGCTTTTTCTTTCCCGTGGCTTTCCCAACATTGTAGGGATAGAAATAGGAAATGGGCGAACCAGCATGACCTCCCGCAATATTCACATCAAAACCCACATCCTGTGGAAAGGTTCCCGAAGTAGCCAAGTGCCACTTCCCTGCAAAAAATGTGGAGTAGCCCCCCTCTTTCATAGCATCGGCCAAAGTGACCTCCTCTGGTTTTAGTTTCCCCTCATCACCGGGGCGCAGTTTCCCCTCTCCTGGACCGGGCATTTGTGCTCGTGCAGGGTATTTCCCGGTAATAAGAGAATAGCGTGAAGGGACACAGCGAGGATGAGAGGCATAAGCATTGGTAAATTTAACTCCTTGCCTAGCCAGCATATCAATATTAGGAGTTTCGTAAAATTTAGATCCCTGATATCCGGCATCCATCCAACCCATGTCATCTACTAAAAAGAACAAGACATTAGGTTTTGATTCTTTTGTCTCTGCAGCACAAGACTGGTGTAATCCCAATCCCAAAATTCCGCTCAATAATATGTTTTTATATTTCATGAATAATGCTATTTCACTTAGACTGTGTATTTAGCCTTTTGTTTAATTCTAAAGCTTCCTTTATGTGAAAACATTTGCTTCTGGGAAGCATAAAAACTTTAACATACAGCAACAAAGGAGAGCAAAACCGAGAGTTCATCGGTTAGCTCTCCTTTGCGCTACTTTATGCTATCACTTAATTCCAAAGGAATTTAGACAAAAAAATTATTCTATTATGTCTCTAGTTAAAAGAGGGTGTCGTTTTCTTCATAGCTTCAATTTTAATCGCGTTAAAATAGGCTCGAATAAAACCAGTAGCAGGTATTGTAGAAGTCATTCGCCACTGCAGATACAATTTATCCTGAGTAGGGTCACTTACTACAAACTCCGTTTCAATCGTCTTAAAATCTGTTTTTAAATTATTAACTGCCCACTTCTCACTATCCTCAGCGATCAATAAATTCCACTCTGCATCTACAAAGTTGGCATTGTCCATCAATTCAGTACGATTGTAGCCGTAATAGAAACGTCTTTTAAGTTCGTCAGCTTGTATCTTTCCAACGGAAGTCTCACCAAAGGATACCTTCATTTTTCTGAAAGTCCCATCCATGTCCACTTCTCTTAATAATGGTGCATCAATTTCAAGGGTTTTCCCCAAATTGAAACCCCAACCATAGGCTGTAAATCCGGTACCAGCATCTGGAGAATGCTTATAGGATATGAATTCCACTGCAGAAGCATTCAACTTAGTCGTTTCAAAGTAAGAATACTGATCATTTACTGCTCTGAACTCCTTATCTGCATATCCTGATACGTCAATATCATCCAATGCAATCTGTTCCCAGGTATTCACAACATCAATACTAAACATATCCAAGTAATCCACTACTTTAGCTTCATCATTGGTAACGCTAATACTAACCGTATAATTTCCTTCTGCGAGATTACTATCTTCAACAAGGGTAATTGCTCCGGTGCTTGCATCAATACTCAAGCCTGAGATATTAGTATCTTTAAATGAATAGACCAATCCTGTTCCCAAATCTTCCGCAGGGCCGCCAATTTCAGCCACAAAACCTGACCATGATGAAAGGGTAACTCCAGCAAATTGGTTCCCAGACTGTGCGTAATACAATACAGGCGTCTCCGAAGGATTAGCAACTTTAATAGTAAACAAGTTCATATAATCAAACTCTAAACCAGCAGCATTCGCTACACTTATATTTACAGAATAATTTCCTTCTGCCACATTACTATTTTCGGCAAGAGTAATTGCACCTGTGCTTGGATCAATGGTCAAGCCTTCAATATCAGTATCCTTAAGTGAGTATACTAAGCCGGACCCCAAATCTTCAGTTTTCCCAGCAAGTTCAACGACAAAAGCCGAAACGGAAGTGGTGTTTATAACAGAAATTTGCTCACCTGCCTGAGTGTAATACAATTGAGGTTTTTCCCCGACATTGATTTGTACCAATTCAACAAAATCCTTAAACCCCTTATTGGTATAAACACGAAAAGACAAGTCATATTCACCCGAAATTACATTCGTCGTTTCCTTGCTTAATGCGCCACTTGTTTCATTTATCACAATTCCTTCAGGAGCTGAGGTCAATTCGTATGTTAGTATTTCCAAACCTTCATCCTCTGAATTCAATGAAACAGTCGCGAACTCTCCCATCTGTCCAAAAGATAGATCATACGACTGACTTGTGTAGGCTATACTAAAAGGCAAGTCAATTATTTCAATAGAAGCGATACTGTCATAAACAGCAACTCCTCCCATATGACCCAATCCCACAGTAAAATAATATTTCCCAAGGGCAAGATCAGATGCCTTTTTGGCATTTGTTGAGATAATAGAAATTTGCCCTGATTTCTCATCGATACTAAACAGTTCAAGAGTGGACGCATTGGAAAGATCCTCTTCATTATCAGCAAAAATCCCTGCTAAGGAAAATTTATGATCTCCAACAGTTACTTTGAAATCCGCTACAGTTGTTTGAAGCGTATCACTGGGGCCCAAAACTACTGCATCGTATGCTGTAAGACTTGGGGCAGATAACTCCTGCTCTATGGTATTTAATTCTTCAGAATCATCGCAAGCCACAAAAGTGAGGCCTAAAAATAATGCGAACAAACTATATATTAAGAAATGTTTTTTCATTTTATTTAGTTTCTGACTGCCAAACACAAATCAAGTCCGAAGATCCAGACGAATGATTTATGGATAAAAGTCAATTATTACTAATTAAGCATGAAACTCACGCTCCTATCCTACTTCACGAAGTGAATTCTTGAGTTTTTTCAAAATTCGCTTTTCTAGTTTCAAACATCTTTATTTACAAGTTTGAAACGTGCACAAATGGTCTATAATCTACTTTCTAATCGTATTCCAAAGCAATGCACGTTCCATAACTCATCTTAAAATCACCTCCTGTTAATATCCTGGATTCTGATCAGCTGCAGAAACGTTTGGATTGGATGTAATTTCAGTCGCAGGAATTGGGAATAACATGGTTCTTTCGTTATCCAGATACTCCACATCGCGAGACTTAGAAAAATCATAAGCCGTAGTGTTATTATGGGCATCAATTACGTGCTTTTTAAAATACTCGTAACCACGTCTTCTCACATTAAACCAGTCATGTCCTTCACCCAGTAGTTCAAAGTTATATTCGGCCATAATTGCTTCACGGAAATTATCTTGAGACAAACCACTCCAATCGGCTGGTTCGGTAGAAGCAACATCAGCTGATTGTCTGGCACGAGCCAGCACTTCATTCACATACTGGTAAGCATTAGCCGAACCATTCAGTTCATTCTCAATTTCAGCAAGCATCAATAAAAGATCACTATAACGATAAGCTACCAAATTCATATTGGTATTGTAACTCAAAGCCAAAGTGTTTTTCATAGAATATTTAGCAAGGAAAGGATAACTCTTGTCTTTATTCTGACGATTTTTAAAAGTTGGGTAAGTTTTTTGAAGAACAGCTTTTCCTGCCGAATTGTATTTCAACCATTCAGTTTGAAAAGTGGCTCCCAATCTTGGATCAGCAGCATAAGCAGCAGCATGCTGATCGTACATTTCCACATTTGGCTTAATTCGTCCCCAAACGCTACGCCCCAGGTTTCCATTACTTGGCGTAAACAGTTGAAGCTGACGCAATGTATTCTCCACATTACCGGCAATTTCAAGAATCGATTCAGATGAATAATTACTGCTTTCCTCTAACCATAAAGTACGGTAGTCCGATACCAAACTAAAGTTCCCATATACCTGGATAGCTTCATCGTAAGCTTTCTGCCAATAATCCGTTTCAGTAGCAGTCTGATTACCTGCCAAAGTCATATAAATTTTGGCAAGAAGCATATTGGCAGCATAAGATGTTGGTCTGCCATCAGCACGCGTAGCATATAAACCCTCTTTAGCTTTGATCGCATCAGCAATAATCTGTTCATAAATTTCATCTCCAGAAACCAGAGGTGAATTTACGTTTACACTACTAGCTGGCTCTGTTCGCAAAGGAGCTTTCCCATACAAACGAACCAAATTAAAATAAGAGAAGGCACGTAAAAAGTAAGCTTGTCCAAGCATGTCTGCTTTTACGTCTTCAGAAAAATCAGCCGCTGACACACCTGCGATTACATCATTCGATCTTTCAATGACAGAAAAACAGCCTTTCCATACGTTTTCTACATAGTTTTGAGAAGCATAAGGATTCAAAGCGGCAATATTTTTTAGGTCTGCATCCTTATTTGTATTATACATCCCAGATCCCAAATCGGTGAGATGATGAAAATCAGCTCCCATATAATTGAAATGCGCCAATCCGGAATAAGCACCAGCTAATACAGTCTGTGCTCCTTCTACATCAGAAAAAAGAATTTCTGAAGAAGGGAATGTTGGGTCTTCGTCAAGGCTACATGCTCCCAGCATGGCACCTATCAAAACGAAGGAAAATATATTTTTTATTTTAAAGTTCATGATTTAGAATTTAAATGGTCCTTAGAAAGTTACGTTCACACCCATTAGGAAAGTTCTTGCGTTTGGAGTTCCTGTCCAATCTACTCCCATAATGGTTCCATCATACATAAAGCTGGTCACCTGAGGATCGTATCCACTATAATTGGTAAGAGTGAACAGATTTCTACCAGTCACATATAGATTGATTTTATCAAAACCACTCCATTCTACTGGAACATCATATCCTAAAGTGATATTGCTCATTTTCAAATAGCTCCCGTCTTCCACAATGCGATCGGTGAAAACCTCATTCAAATCGTAACCAACTCTTGGCTGCGTATTCGAGGGTGCGTCTGGACGCCAGGCATTGTAATAAGTATCTTTCAAAACGTTCTTACTATTTCCTTCTGCATAAGCTATCTCCATCGAATTTCCATTGGCAATATCGTTACCATAAACCCCTTCAAACAAAGCACTCAAAGTGAAACGCTTGTAGTTGAAGTTAAAATTGAAACCGAAGGTAAAATCAGGATTCGGATTCCCGATAAAAGTTCTGTCAAGTTCATTGATGTTGCCATCTCCATTCTGATCTACAAAAGCAACATCACCTGCGACATTGGCATTTCCCATATAGGTTGAACCAGCAGCCGCCGCTGCATCATCATGGTAGATACCATTGGTTTTATATCCCCAAAGCATTCCAACAGCTTTTCCTTCCATAAAAATATTTGCAGGTGCCTTAAAATAAGTTCCGGTTGAAACGTTATTTCCTAAATAAAATACCTCTTGTGATTCAACACCATTATTCCACACTGAAGAAGAAGCTAGACCAAGATCCAACACTTTGTTTCTGTTAAAGGAAATATGGCCACCCACATTTAGTGATATATCCTTTTTATTGATGATAACACCATCCAAAGAAAATTCAATACCCTTATTTTCAATCTCTCCTCTGTTAATAGGCATACTTGTGAACCCGTTGGATGTTCCAATTTGTATTTGTTGGAGAAGATCTTCAGTTCTTTTATAATACACATCAGTAACCAAACTTAATTTCCCTCCCCAAAAGGACATATCCAAACCACCATTATATTGGCTGGTTGTTTCCCATGTCAAATCCGGATTAGAAATATTGGAACCTGCATTACCGATTACTGTATTACCATCGGCATCAACATAGTACACTGTATTGTAGTTTTTTAAAGTACTGTAAGCATTTATGGCCTGATTACCTGTTTTACCCCAACCCATTCGGAGTTTAAGATTCTCAAACACATTCAAGTCTTTCACAAAATCTTCTTCAATCATTCTCCATGCAAAGGCAGCAGCTGGGAAATAGCCATACTTGTTACCATCAGCAAATTTTGAAGAACCATCAGCACGAAAACTCACTGTAAAAATATACTTGTCCATCAGGCTGTAATTCACACGCCCCAAAAAAGATAGAATAGATTCCTCTGTGGTAATCAAATCGTAAGGTTGAGAAATAATCTGTCCCAACTCAGGCGCTTTTATCCCCAATGATTTAATTGGAAAATCAGAGACTTCATAAATAGAAGCTTCAGCATGACTTCCGTCGTAAGTTACCCCAACAGTGGTATTGATACGATGATGATCATTGATCTTCTTACTATACATCAACAAGTTATCCATGGTATATGAGTAACGATCAAGTGTTGACATAGCCAATACACCATTCTCCATTTGTCCTTTAAACACGCCTGTATTCCAAAATCTGGATCTATCCTTGTTTCGATAATCCAAACCTCCCTGAATTTTATATTTTAACCCCTTAGCCAGTTCATAAGTCAAGGCAGTTGAAGCATTAATTCTAAGCTCTTTGGTTTCATCTTCGTAATCAGTCAACCAGGCGTAAGGATTGGAAACATCTAAATCCAAATCACTGCTATCATCCGATTCATATCCGACAAGAGGTGTATATGACAATACTTGCTTGGTAAAACTTCGGTTTCCTCCGGATTTACTCCCTGATTGAGCAAAACTACCGTCCTGGAACATCATTGACATACGCGTATCCAATGTCACCTTATCAGACAACTTATTACTCATATTTAAACGAATATCCCCTCTTTGAATACGGGATGATTCTACAATACCTTTCTGATCGGCAAAACCTGCAGAGAAATAGTAATTTGATTTTTCCCCTTTTCCACTCACTGTCACACCCTCGGTATGGGTAATTCCCATTTCGTAAATTTCATCCTGCCAATTCTTCTGCTCGTAAGGAATATCAGAAGCAGTAGGCACTTCTAATCCAGTTTCAGGATCTACTTTGTAGGAAATAGGATAAACTTTATCACCATCGATTTGATAGTTGATTCGATTCCCTTCAAGCATAGCCGTTTCATTCCTATACTTGGCATAACCAACACCATCCAATACATCCAGTTTCTTAGAAATCATTGAGAATTCTACCGAACCGTAGGCATTGATCTTAGCTTTACCATCACCCTTCTGGCCTTGCTTGGTAGTAACCAATACTACTCCATTGGCACCTCGGGATCCATAGATAGCTGTAGCAGAAGCATCCTTTAAAATTTCGATACTCTCGATATCACGAGGATTCAGACCTGTCAAACCATTTTGTGGGGCTTGAATTTCATTCGCATCAGTAGAAGCATCCATAACATCTTCGCCTGCTGAGCTGATGATCACACCATCTACAACATACAAAGGTTCGTTGTTTCCGCGCAAACTATTCGTTCCCCGAATTCTAACACTTACAGCACCACCTGGTGAACCAGAATTAGAAATTACTTGTACGCCTGACGAACGTCCCTGAAGCAAGGCATCCACACTAGCATACTGTCTGGACACATTTTCAGATTCTTTTACTTTTGAGATAGATCCGGTTACATCACGCTTTCGAACCTCTCCATACCCAATCACCACAACTTCGTCCAAAGATTCAGCGGATAATTTCAATATTACATTAATAACCTTTTGGGATCCTACAACAAGCTCCTGAGTCTCGAATCCGATAAAAGAAAACAGTAACACATCTTCAGGTCCCCTTACTGAAAGTGAATACTTCCCGTCAATATCGGTTGTTGTCCCCGTTAAGCTTCCTTTTATTAATACATTTACTCCGGGTACGCTCACTCCGTCAGCTCCCGTCACAATTCCCGAAACCTGGTTCTGCGCAAAGGATTGCAGGCCAAATAACAAAAACAGCACAATTGTTGTTAGTCGTTTCATTTGAATTTTAGATTTAAATTAGCAGCAGCAAGTAATCAATACTTCCACGAACCGAGGTTTACTCACAGTTCTAAAACCTCAAATTACCGTTCACACACTAATTAAAAAACCAACTACCCTTGATATACAACCACATACAAGACAACCAACACGATTTAACAAGAAAAAACCAAGTTGTTTTTTCAGTAAGTTGATTTAGCAAAATACGTACTCCATTTCCGGGGTAAATTGACCAGAAAGGCCTGTGTACTGGGGAGAGAATTATTTCAAGAGCACTAATATATACAAGATAGGTCTTCTTTTCAAAAAAAACATGAGCTCCTATTCAAAACAAAGGCTATAACCACAAGGAAATTCCTAAACCTTCTACTCAAGCATGGTCTTTAAGAACTACCACTTGGATATTTCTAGCTATTATTTTAACCCTATCCTATCTCTGGAATAAACTAAAGTTCAAAATTAATCGATTCATTACAAAATTAACGAATAGGAAACGGGTTTGTTAATCGTTCACTATAGGCCTAATTTCCGTTCTTTTAATTAGCTTTTTACTGGTTTTTAAGGAAGTACACTTATATTTGTTTCTATACTCACGACACAGCTCTAATTTCAGTTTTATGAAATATTTTAGTCAATTAATAATCCTAACAGCAGGCTTGATACTCCTAAATAGTTGTAGCAAGCAAGGGGATTTATTTATCAGTTACTCAAATCCTCAAATTGAGTATTTCGGCCGAATTGACTCAAGCCAAACCCAAACGGCTGACCTATATTGGTCGGGTACATCAGTTAAAATAAATTTTGAGGGGCAGTCCATCGGGGCTATCCTGAAAGACGAAAAAGGAGCTAACTATTACAATGTAATCATTGACCAGGATAGCATATTAATTTTAAAGCCCGATACGATTAAGAGGTATCATCAATTGGTATCAGGTTTAAAAAAAGGTAAACACTCCCTTGAAATATTTAGACGAACCGAATGGAGTAAGGGTAAGACCTCCTTTTATGGTTTTAGTATCAAGGGGAATCCTAAAATCCTCCCTAAATCACCGTCAAAAAAAAGGAAAATTGAATTTTATGGCAATTCCATAACAGCAGGCTATGCTGTTGAAGACTTCTCTGGGAAAGATCGTCCTGACAGCACTTTTACCAACAACTACCTTTCCTACGCAGCCATTACTGCCCGGCACTTCGATGCAGAGTATACTTGTATTTGTAAAGGAGGCATCGGCATCATGATTAGCTGGTTTCCTTACATCATGCCTGATATCTACGACAGATTAAACCCCAATGATTCCACCAGCAAATGGGACTTTTCAAATTACACTCCTAATATTGTTGTCATTAACCTCTTTCAAAACGATTCATGGCTGGTTAATAAGCCTGAAAGAAAAGAATTTAAATCCAAATTCGGTACCCAAGCACCTAATGAGGATTTTATAATAGATTCATACAAACAATTTGTATCCTCTATCAGATATCATTACCCTGACACTGATATCATTTGTGCACTTGGAAATATGGATGCCACCCGAGAAGGATCCCAATGGCCAAGCTATATCAAAAAGGCAGTTAAAGCTTTAAATGACAATAAAATTCATACTCTTTTTGTACCTTTTAAAAACACGCCTGGGCATCCCAGTATAAAGGAGCAAGAAGAAATAGCGAATAGACTAATTCAATATATTGACCAAAATATAAGCTGGTAATACTAAATACTATGGTTAAACACTTACGAAAATGTTTAAAAACAAAAAAACTGAACCAACAAACCATGCTTAAAAAGATATTTATAATAAGCGTATTTCTAATTGCCTTATGCACTTCACTACAGGCAATGGAATTACGTCACCTAACAATTCATAAAGGCTTAAGCAATAATATCGTATACTCCATAGCCAAGGACTCTAAAGGTTTACTTTGGTTGGGAACCAGAAATGGGGTCAACCGATACGATGGCTATCAGTTCCACCACTATAATCTGATCACTGAAGATCAGTTGCCTTCTGAAACAAATATTGCCAAATGTTTGCATATCGACCATAAAGGTAAACTCTGGGTTGGTACACCAAACGGACTATTTGCTTACGATGCCGAACACGATTTATTTAAAAGAGTTCACGGTAAGAATAAACAGGAACTCTCATCATTGCGAATCAATGTTATAGAGAGGGATACCAAAGGAAACCTCCTTATTGGTGCTGACAACACAGCCTATATCTACAATAGCAAAGAAGATTCTTTAATAAAAATTAAGGAAATCAATACTCCTGTATTATCCATACTTCCCTTTGACAAAGAAAACTTTCTCGTGGGAACAAGCAATGGCATATTTAAGATCAACACCCAAAATCACCGAATTGCACCTCTCTCTGAACTACTTCCTTCCGGAGATCAACTAAACAATTCCTACTGTAATTATATGTTTAGGGAACCTTCTGGCAGAATTTGGTTTTGCACTTTGGATAAAGGCGTGTACTTATGGAATCCAAAAACGAATGATGTGATCATTTGCAAGAGCCTAAGTAAGGAGATTCCCAAAGGGATGTGGATCAAAAAAATTATTCCCCTAAGGGATAAAAGATACCTCGTTGGTGTGGATGGTAAGGGCGTCTATCTATTAAATGAAGCACTTGAACTTACTGAAAATTTCAATCACCAGGAGGACAGCCCTCAGTCATTAAACAACAACGGGGTCTACGACTTACTAAAGGATGATGAAAATCGCTTATGGATCGCAACCTATGGCGGTGGCGTCAATGTTTACGACCCCAACTTTCTGCCTTTCGAGCCCATCCAACATGTAATTAACAAGCCAAACTCTCTGGGAAATAATACAGGAAGAGCCGTTTTGGAAGATACCACAGGTAAAATATGGTTTGGCACCAAAAAGGGAGTTAGCATCTACAATCCTGACACTAAGAAATGGAATCACCTCTATAATAACTCTAAACAAAATAAACTGCTTGGAAGTAACACCATCCTATCTCTGGAACAAATTACCAATGATGAAATATGGATGGGTAGCTACGGGGGCGGAATTGATCGGGTTAACCTCAAAACAGGCAAGGTAACTCAAGCCTTTCAGAATAATGAACTGGAAAAAAATGAAGGAACGATCTATGTATACAAGATACTAAAGGATAGAAATCAAGACATTTGGATAGGCTCGATCAGAGGTAAACTGATCAAATATTCGTCTTCCACTAATAAAATGACCTCTTATCCCATCTACAGCGTACAAAACATCTACGAAGGCAAGAACAATTACCTCTACCTGGGATGTCGGGAAGGCTTCTACTTGTTCAATAAAATTACTGGAGAATACAAACTCTTTGTTCCCCAAAAGGGAGATCCCAATTCCATTAGCAGTAACGCCTGCTTTTGCTTTTTTGAGGATCCTACAGGTAAAGTATATATTGGAACCGAAGGAGGTGGCTTAAATATTTTTGATCCCAAAACTGAGAAGTTCACTCATTTCACCCAAAAAGATGGGCTGCCGTCCAATACGATTTATGGCATTCTTCCTGATACTGAAGAGCGTTTGTGGTTGAGTACAACCAATGGATTATCCCGATACAATCCGAAAACCAACAAATTCATCAACTACGACATTTCTGATGGACTGACTATCAAGGAATTCAACTATGGCGCTTCCTGTATTACATCAGAGGGGAAAATGATTTTTGGGGGAGAAAGTGGTTTTATCACCTTTGATCCTCTTCGGATTCAAAAAATCACCCTTGCTCCAAAACTATTCTTTACCGATTTTAAAATTTCAAACAAATCCTATCCTATTGGAGATCCTAACACTCCATTGCAAAAACATATCAATCTGACCAATACAATTGATTTAGATTATCACCAGAACTCCTTTTCATTGGATTTTGTTGGTATTAACTACACCAATCCAATTAAAAATAGATATTCCTGGAAACTGGAGGGCTTTGAAGATGAATGGACGCCTGCCTCTTCTACTCATAAAGCCACTTACACCAATATCCATCCGGGCACTTATACCTTTAAGGTTAGAGCTACCAGCCTTCAAGACAGCTGGAATGGAAAAGAACGAAGTATAAGTATTAAGGTGAAACCACCCTTCTGGCAAACCTACTGGGCTTATGGCTTTTATCTGATCCTATTTTTGGGGATTGCCAATTTCATTCTGAAGTTCCAACGCATCCGCCTTCAGGAAAAGAACTCAAATGAAAAAATCCAATTTTTCATCAACGTTGCACACGACTTAAAAACCCCATTAACTCTGATAAAGTCGCCATTAACCAGTCTATCAGCCAAAGAAAACTTTTCGGAGCAGGATTCTGGTTTGATTAATATGGCCTTAAAGAATGTGGATAAGCTCACCACCCACTTTACACAACTTTTGGATTTCCAGAAGGCAGAGATGAAGAAAATGCAACTCCAGGTAGACAAATACAATTTAGTTGAGCACCTTTCAGAGGTATCAACATCCTTTAAACCTTTACTGGAAAAGAAAAGGATTCAATTCCAATTGCTATCCAACCAGGAAATGATTGAACTTTGGTATGATAAATTGAAATTTGATAAGATTTTTTACAACCTGATTTCCAATGCAATAAAATATACGCCAGAAGAGGGCAAAATAACCATGCATCTTGATTCACAAAGAAATCAATGTCTCATAAAAATTAAGGACAGTGGTATCGGTATCCCCGAAGATCAGCAGGAAAACATTTTTAAAAGATACTACCGGGCAACCAATGCGATCAACTCTGAAGAAACAGGTAGCGGGGTCGGATTACTACTAGTAAAACAACTGGTAAATCTTCATTCCGGCACAATTTCGTTCTCCAGCAAAGCGGGAGATGGTACTTGCTTCAGCCTAAAATTTAAGATGGATAGCAAACATTTTAAGTCAGCAGATTTCATCTCAGAAAAACCAACAGAAAAATACATTCCTGTATTCAAAACGACAGTGAAGCCCGAGGAAGAGTCATTTTCAACAGATGAATTGAGTGAGGTGATCGTAAACGAAGACCTCCCTAAACTGATGATTGTTGAAGATAGCCGTGAACTGATCACTTTCCTTTCCAACGAATTAAGGCCAAGCTACCAAATTCTGCAAGCCTCCAATGGTAAGGAGGCTCTGGAAATACTAAAAGAAACAGAACCGGATATTATCGTTTCAGATATCATGATGCCTGAAATGGATGGTAGGGTGTTCTGTTCTCATTTGAAGAACAATATCGAAACCTGTCACATCCCTATCATTTTAGTGACAGCCCTAACCTCCTCCGATTATAAGATTGAAGGTTACGAATTGGGTGCTGATGGCTATATTGAGAAACCTTTCGATTTACGAATTCTTAAATCAAAAATTTCCAACCTTCTGAACTCACACAAGGTTCTGAAAGAGAAATTCATAAAACAGGAAGACACGAGTGAACAGATCAATTACAAAAATGAGTTAGATCAGGAATTCATTCAGAAATGTATGGATATCATCAATCAGAATATGGACAATCCTAGTTTCTCAGTAGAGGAGTTCAGTAAACAGCTCTTCATGAGCCGACCTGTTCTTTATCGAAAATTAAAGGCCCTCACCGACCAATCACCACAAGATTTTGTGAAGATTGTTCGCTTGAAAAAATCCGTTGAGCTTATTAAAGAGGGAAAACACAGCATCAGTGAAATAGCCTATCAAACCGGCTTTTCCGATCCTAAATACTTCAGTACCTCTTTCAAGAAATTCTATGGTGTAAGCCCAAGTAAATATGGACAAAACTAGACAAGAACTTTACTTAAAAAAAAAATGCCCTCTCGTGATGAGAGGGTATTTTTGTTTGATACATAAAACCATGTTCTGTGGAGCAGGAGATCAAACTAAAACCCACAACACTTATAAACAATTAGCTAGCTAGTCATGATGTCCAGATAGGAATCTCCTTTTGTTTTGAAATATTTATCTTAGCTTATATCCTTAGCTTTTAATTTCTATAAATATTTCAAATCCCTTCTTTAGATCTATTTTTTAATCAATTTAATTTGTAAGTATATGATTAAGGATATAGTGAAACGAGCTAAAGCATTTTAGAAACCTCCGGCGGACTTTTTGCAACAGCCCTAGCAAAGAATGACATATTTCGGTGTTAGGTTAACGAACTAAAAAGAGGAAGGTTGAAAAAACAAAGTGATTTCAACTCAAATTGGCTTAATCTTTATCCTCACGAATGAATTCTTACGATATCAAAGATTATACTATTCCGCATTCATACCCATTAGAAAAACGACTAAATTTTCTTCATGCTCCATATTCAACTTCTTTCGAAGACGATAACGTTTTACTTCAACACTACGAGGTGAAATATTTAAAAGTGAAGCAATCTCTTTGGTTGTCATATTCATTTTTAAAAAAGCACAAAAACGAAGGTCGTTCGGTGTTAATTCCGGGAATGATCTTCTAAGGTTTGAAAGAAAGGTTTCGTTGGCTTTATCAAAGTTTTCGTTAAAAACCTGCCAATGGTCCTGACTTTTTATTCCCACCTGTATCAACTTATTAATATCAAGCAAACGTTTTTTAGCAGCAGCAGCAACCACATATTTTTCCAATTTTTCTAATTGTTCCTTTAATTGAATGAGTAATTCATTTTTCTTAGTCACCATCATTGTATAGTTGGCAATCTCTTTCGATTTACTCTCAATTTCGATACGTAAATGATCATTCTTCAGCTTTATAATTTGTTCTTCATTCTCGGCCTGTAATTTTAGATAATACCTCTTTTTCTGTTTATCGAGCTTACTTCGGTAAATCACTCGAAACAAACCAATCAAAACAAACAAAAGGACTAAATAACCTAATTTAGCCAATCCGGAAAGGTACCAGGGAGGAAGAATTGTAAACTGATAGTCAGTAATAGATGATAAATTTCCATAGTTATCTGTAGCTCGAACTTTAAAAGTATAATCGCCATAAGGCAATTTGGAATAACGCACTTGATTTCGTTCTGCAGGTTCCGACCAAAATGAATCATAGCCATCGAGCTTCCACTGATATTTCATTGCACCAAAACGATAGACAGGTAAAGCAAACTCAAAACTTAAATTATTATTTGAATTATGAATTGCCAAAGGATTTTCAAGGTTCAAATCAACTTGCTGTCTGGAATTCTGCGAATTACGGCTGACTTTCTGAAGGATGACCCGATGACCATCCAATGAGGTTGAGGTTTCACTCCCTTGATCTGTGAAAATAGAAAAGCCATCATCTAGGCAAATAAGAAATTGATTGTCGCCTAAATTCACAATATTCTCATAACCATCAAGTGTATTCCCTCTGAGAAGTTGAAATGAAAGTGCATCTATTCGCTTCAGCTTCCCCTGTTCCATTTCTACTTTGGCACATTTGCCTTTATTAAAAAACCAATAGTTCTGCCTATCAATAGTTAATATTTTATGAGCTTTCTGAAAACTCTTAAGTTCCTGATTAAGTTTCTGATAGGGCGCTAATATTTCTTTATTATAATCGTAGGAAAAAAACTGCTTACCTGTTGAAAACACGACTTGTTGGTCAACTTTAAAAACATTTACATTAAGATCCTCTGTTAAGCCTTCTTTACTCCCATAATAGTCTGTATTCAAGACAGCACTATAATCTGAATTCAGCTGCAATTTATACAGCCCTCTATAGGCATGACTTGCCCACAAATTACCTTTGAAGTCGAATTCCAAAAACTCAGTGGGCTCATGATACCCTTCAATCATATGCGACATGAACCAATTTCCATGCTCCTTTCTGTAAACCACCAAACCAATATAAGTCCCTTGAATTAAGATATCGGGCTGATTAGGAATCTGCTTAAGCAACCAGCCTCCTGAAACATTCGAAATTTTCTTAATTCCCTGGTGCGAAATTATAAAGGTACCACTATTATGACCGCAAAATAAAACATCATCAATAAGCTTCAAATCCCAAACCTGTCCTTGTGTATTCTTTATCAGAGAAAAATCACTCAGCAATCTAAAGTGGCTCACATCCCAATCAGCACAAAACAAGCCATGGTTAGTACCTAAGTACAACTTATTTTGAAAAACTGCGGCACTATATACGGTCCCTAACTCACCACTCCGATCCTGAAAATAACGAAATGTAGAATTCAGGTTGATAAAATCAATGCCATTGTCCAAACTTAACCAAAGGTTCTTATGCTGATCGACTTGAATTCCAAGAATGGTATTATTCTGTAAGCCATTTCCCTTCGTTAAATGACTGTATATTTCACCCTTTCTATCCACGACCAAAAGCCCTTGAGTAATGGTTCCAAAGATGAAATAGGAATGATCGCCCACTTCTACAGAAGCAGCTTTATTAAGCTGAGAATTCTTTAAAATACCATCAGCATCATTCTTCCATTGTGCTAACTTATCATGACTATAAAGGTACAAACCACCCGATTCTGTGCCCACTAGCAACGCTTCGTCTGAATACGGCAAAAGTACATTAATGGTTTGTGGAGCCAATTGATCAGAGCCCTTTAACAAAACCAAAGAATCATTCTCAAGTTCATACAAACCCATTTGTTGTATACTAACCAGCAAGCGATCCTCAATCTTAAAAAGGGAGAATATATTGGCAGGCGTTTCGATTTCTTTTATATGCTCGCCATCATAAGAAAACATGCCAGCAAAAGATTGAAAATAAATCCTATCATTTAAAACACAAATTTTCCAAATATCCTGATTCTTTATGGATACATCAGATACTAAATCTACAAGAGAAAAATATTCAAACTGTCCCTTTGAATTCCTTTCCCAATATCCAAACTCTTCATGTGCTCCCACATAAACTCTCCCAAGCGAATCGACAGCCACAGAACGAACAATTTGCTTACGAGGGAGTGTGAAAAGCTTCCATGAGGCTCCATCGTACTCAATTAAACCTTCTGAGTTTGCAAAATACATGATCCCATTTTTTGCCTGACACACATCCCAATTCTGATTTGCACCCTGGTAATCCAGCTTATGACAATTTGTAACGAAAGGCACTAACAAGCTCTCCTGATCAATCGCATTGGTCAGACAAAAACCCGAGAAAGAAAAAAATATAAAAATGAAATTCAAAATAAATAAACGAATCGTCATATCTCAAAATAATATATAAGCAATAAAGGCGATGAAAAATCAATGTTACGAACAACACCATCACTTGTGGTGATTGCATTAGCCTTATCTCTAAAATTCAAAACAAGACTATTTACCAATCCACGACTTCAATTGTGAAAGTATTCCACATAAGGGTCAAATATAGTTCGAAAAGGTTTTCAATCACAAAAAAGGACTACAACATTACCACAACATGGCTACAAATAGAAAAAAAAACAAGCAAACAATAAAGAATACAACTGACTAATTTAATGACACATATGCACCACAACACAAAATAAAAACCCTTGTTCAGTCTAAGTAGCAGTCTAATCTTTTTTTTAAAACGTTTGCTCCCCAATATTTGCATAAGAAAAACTTACTAAAACTAAGGCGGAAACAATTCAATATTACCTAAACCTAATACCCTATATTCATGAAAAGAAACAAAACCCCAAATTTCCTAATCAGAAATCTTCTCATCGCTACAGCGCTATTCTCTTTTTCTTGTTCGTCTAATGAGGATAATCAAGAATTTGAGAATGGAACATTAAAAATAAACCCAAGCCTTTCATTAGATGTTATAGAAGCAGGACAAACAAAAGCGATTACTGCTTTAGGTTATGACACCAATGATTTCGAAGTCAGACTAAGAAGAACAGCGGCAGATTACAACAGTTCTCACAGGCTGGGAGAAGTTACAGATAATGGTATTTCGTTACCTGCAGCCAGTGACTATGCCGTAGAAGTTAGTTCAAACTACCTGGGTGTAGACGATGGTAATGGTGGAATCAGATGGGGCGGAGCCAATTGGGATACCTATTATTATATTGGAGCCTGTAGTCCATTTTCAATAAGAGAAGGACAAACAACAAATGTTGAATTCAAACTGATTCAGAATACCGTTTTAATTCATGTTGATCTTTCAAATATTACTGCGAATATGCCAACCGGATACAATCAGGTAGAAGCAAAAGTAGAAGCTGGCAACGATGCAAACAGGTATTTAATTTATAGTTCTAATGAAACCAGAACAGGTCACTTTATCGCACCTCTAACATTTGATGGCGCAACAACAGCAACTGATTATGGCAAAGTCAACTATAAGGTCACTGTAAAATTCACAGATACAGCCAATGTAAATCCTGAAAAGACACAGGAATTTTGGACAGAAGATTTTACCGCAAACCACAAATACAACTTAGTTCTCAAAAGTAGTGGTAAAGCTGGCATAAATGTAACAGTCGTTGATGAAGCAATTGGCGACCCTATAATTTTTGATTTTTATATCAATTAAAATCTGCCATGACATCTTAGATAAAAAAAGAGGCTGTAAGTGAAGATTCAAACTAAAAAATAAGCAAAGCATATAATAAAGAGCTATAAGTAAAACGATATCTTGCGGGATGAGAATTACGATAGCGAGTTCCTTCCGATAATAATCGGAACCTTAAATAAAACTACAAACTCATGAAAAGATTTTTTTCGATTCTAATAGCAACATTACTCTGTAATGTTCTATGGGCACAAGACTTTACTGTAAAAGGAAAAGTAAGTTCCTCTGAAGACCCAGAAGGAATACCTGGCGTAAGTGTTATTGTAAAAGGTACAGTCCAGGGTACAACAACAGATATTAATGGAAATTATTCCATCAGTACAAATTCAAATTCAGTTCTGATTTTCAGTTTTGTCGGAATGCAATCTCAGGAAATCACTGTAGCCAATAGAAATCAAATAGATGTCACTCTTTCAGCCTCAACAACAGGACTTGATGAAGTTGTTGTTGTGGGTTATGGTGTACAAACCAAAAAAGATATTACAGGTTCAATTGTAGGCGTGAAAGGTGATCAATTAAAAAACACGACCTCATTATCTCCTATGCAATCGATACAGGGAAAACTTGCCGGTGTACAGATTGTTAATTCTAGTGCACCAGGTTCGGCACCAACAATCCGTATTCGAGGAGCCGGAACAATGAAAGGTGGAGCCGATCCTCTTTATGTTGTTGATGGTATTATCACAGGAGATGTCCGTAATATTAATCAAGCCGATATTGTATCTGTAGATATCCTAAAGGATGCTTCTTCTGCATCAATCTATGGTGTTCGAGGTGCTAATGGTGTCATCATCATCACAACCAAATCAGGTAGCAAAGGAAAGATGGAGGTGAATCTAAGCACTAAAGTTGGAGTGCATTCCATTATCAACGATGTGAAGATGGCGAATAGTAAGCTATTTGCTGATTATTCAAATGAAGCGGCTGCCTACGACAATCAGGAAGCACCTTACGATCTATCGAAAATCAAATATAATACGGATTGGATGGATGCCATTACAAGACAGAGCTATACACAAGAACATAACCTTTCAATTAACGGAGGAACTGATAAAAACACCTACTTTTTCTCTTTAGGCTATATGGAAGACCAGGGAGTTCTTAAAAGCAACGACTACAGTAGGTTGTCGATAAGAATGAACAATACCTACCAACTAAGTGATAAGGTGAAAGTTGGAAATAATTTAAGTATCTCAAGATACAAATCGAACAATGCGCCTTACTCAGCTTTTACGGATGCTTACCGTCAATCGCCTACCGTTCCTGTTCGCGATGAAGATGGTAAATATGGTTTTAGCATTAGAAACAATGTAGGAAACCCGGTGGCTAGTCTTGATTACACCAACAGTGAAGCATGGGGAACCCGTATACAGGGATCTGTGTTTGCAGAATTAAAACCTCTAAAGGGATTGACTTTCAAGACAACAATTAGTGTTGATGCTTCTTATTCAAAAGACAGATCTTATACCCCTGTTTATGAAGTATCATCTAATCAAAAAAGTGAAAATTCCAGTCTGTCAACGGGTCGAGGAGAATATGCAACCTGGATCTGGGATAATATTTTGAGCTACTCGTTTAAAATCAACGAAAAGCACGACTTTAAATTGATGGCAGGAACAACTGCAGAAAAAACGGAAACAAGCTGGTTAGGTGGTTCAAGACAAAATATTCCTGAACAATCACAATACTGGTATCTGGATGCAGGTGACGTAGAATCTGCAACAAATGGCAATGGTGGTGATATTTTCAGTAGAAACTCATACCTGGGACGTTTAAATTATGCTTTCGATAATAAGTATTTACTAACGGCTACCCTTCGCCGTGATGGATCTTCGAAAATATCTCCAGATGAGCGTTGGGGCACTTTTCCTTCAGTAGGTTTAGGCTGGAGAATATCTGAAGAATCATTCATGCAAGATATCCAATGGCTTGACAATCTAAAACTAAGAACCAGTTGGGGTAAATTAGGAAATGATAATATTCCATCGGGTGCTTTTATTGTGAACATGTATAATGCTGATTATGTGTTTGGCGATACACAAAGCTATACAGCAGGAAGAAATGTTGATAGCATAAAAGATTTAGGTTTAAAGTGGGAAGTTACAACTGAATATGATTTAGGTCTTGAGTTTTCTTTCTTAAACAACAAAATAACAGGTGAAATTGACTATTACAACAAGCTGACTACTGATGCTTTGATTGATGCTCCTATTGATAATATATTTGGGAAAGGCGCCATTCTTACAAACAAAGCTGATATTCGTAACCAAGGCTTTG
This sequence comes from Ancylomarina sp., assembly GCA_048268005.1. Classification (GTDB taxonomy): domain Bacteria; phylum Bacteroidota; class Bacteroidia; order Bacteroidales; family Marinifilaceae; genus Ancylomarina. Next base: position 522,387 of record JBLWWJ010000002.1, on the reverse strand, counting down.
AAATAGCAGTGAATTGGAGAGAAGAGATTAATAGCGACCTCAACTTTACATTAGGAGTCAATCTAACACATAATAAGAATAGTCTCGAAAACATCGCAGGTGGACTTCCTATCACCTCGGGTGATTTAGGTAATGGACAGGTGACAACAAGAACAGCAGAAGGTGAAGAATTAGGTAGTTTCTGGGTATTCCAAACGGATGGAATTTTCCAATCACAGGCAGATATTGATGCCTACACAAATGAAGACGGAGGGAAGATTCAAGCTGACGCAAAACCTGGTGATTTTAGATTAAAAGACACCAATGGTGATGGCAAGTTAGATGACGAAGACCGTGAGTACATGGGATCATACCAACCTAAATTCTATTACGGATTAAATGCGGGGGTGAATTATAAAAATTTAGATTTCCAAATTGATTTCTACGGCAACGCTGGTAATAAAATTTACAATGGTAAAAAAGCACAACGCTGGGGTAACGAAAACATTGAGGCTTCATTAGCTGGCAGATGGACAGTCGATAATCCATCGAATACCATTCCTAGAGCATCAAATAATGTGCCTGTTGCATCTTCATACTATGTTGAATCAGGTTCTTATCTTAAAATCAACAATATCACTTTAGGTTATTCACTACCTAAAACATGGACTAATACGGTTGGCTTGGAAAAAGTAAGATGCTATATGACGGCTGTGAACCCTGTTATCTGGCAAGATTATAGCGGTTATACACCAGAATTACCAGGTGGGACCCTAAATTCAGGTATTGAGTTAAATGCCTATCCTACTGCAGCAACCTACCTTTTAGGTGTAAACATAACCTTCTAGTTATAGAAAACGTACCATTTTAAGCATGGCTTTTAACAATAGTAAAAACTTAGAAAAAATGAATAAACGTATCTTAAATATATTGATCTCAGGATTCTTTGTTTCCTGTGGCTTCATACTCACATCTTGCCAGGACGATTTCCTGGAAATCGACTCTCAGGTCAATCAAACGCCTGAAGATTACTTCTCATCATCGGATAATGCTGCCTCAGAATTGGCCACCTCCGTATATAGCAATCTTCAAAGTTGGGACGAACATGTCTTTCCATGGATTGGAGTTTCCAGCATTACCTCTGACGATGCAGATAAAGGTAGCGATCCAGGAGATACAGGTACAGATAAAGACAAACTGGACAACTTCACTTTTAGTGCCAGTGATATTTCATTTGATGGCATTTGGGCTGCCAATTACAGTGGCATCATGTCTGCCAATAAAGCACTCGATGTCATTGCTAAAATGAGTGATGAGAATGAATCTAAAAAAAGAATTGAAGGAGAAGTTAAATTTCTACGCGCCTACTTCTATTGGAATTTAGTGAGATGCTTTGGAGGCGTTCCAAAAATTGACAAAGTTCCGGACCCTCTGAATGCTGACGATTTAACGAATGCCAGAACCAGAGCAACGAAAGAAGCCATTTACGAGTTGATTATCTCTGATCTACAATTTGGAGTCGAGAACTTAAAAGAGAGAAGTCAAATGAATTCGGCTGACTTAGGACGTGCAACTAAGGGAGCTGCCAAAACATTTCTCGCTAAAGTTTATATGTATCAGAAGAATTGGAAAGAAGCTCTGCGTCTAAGTAATGAAGTAATTCTTTCGAATGAATATGCCTTAACCAATGATTACGCTATGATCTGGAGAGAAGCAGGCGAAAATAATCAGGAGTCTATTTTTGAAGTTCAGGCAAAGGGTGAAAAACCTCATAAAGGTATTGGAGGCTATTCCGAAGTACAGGGCGTAAGAGGTCAATTAGGCTGGGGGTTCAACACGCCTTCTCAAGATTTGGAAAACTCTTACGAAGTGGGTGATCCTCGTAAAGATGCTACTATTATTTACCCTGGTGAAACTTTGTGGGATGGTGTCGTGATTAATAGTGAAACGCCAAATCCACGCTACAACGAAAAAGCTTACTTCAGTAAAACTAAAGAAACCTACGATGGTAATGCATGGGAATCAAATAAAAACATTCGAATTTTCCGTTATGCCGAAGTGCTTTTAATTCATGCCGAAGCAGCTAACGAACTAGGTCAGAGTGGTACAGCATTAACATCTCTAAATAAAGTCAGAACAAGAGTTGGCTTAGCCAATGCAAGTGCCGATAACTTAAAAGAAAAAATCTGGCACGAAAGAAGAGTCGAATTGGCTATGGAACATGACCGTTTCTTCGATTTAGTTCGTCAAGGACGCGCAGGTCAGGTATTACGTGCACATGGCAAAAACTTTATTGATGGGAAACATGAAGTTTTTCCAATTCCACAACGTCAGATTGAATTGAGTGAAGGTAAATTAATCCAGAACTCAGGTTATTAATTTAAACAAATTGGAGACTATAGGAATCCTCTTCCTCTAGTCTCCCAACTTAAATAGAAAATGATAATGTTACACTTTTTTTTCAAATATTACTTATTATCCATCATCCCCCTTTTATTTGGGTGTTCAAATGCCTCTCCGGACGATTTTATACCTGAGGAAGAAAAAACACCTGAGGTGAAACTCACCGATGAGCAGTTAATGGATAAAGTTCAGGAGGCAAATTTTGCCTACTTCTGGGATTTTGCTCACCCTGTTTCAGGACTTAGTCGTGAAAGAAGTAATGAAAAACTTGATACAGTAACAACAGGGGGAACTGGTTTTGGAATCATGTCCATCGTTGTGGGAGTAGAAAGAAATTTCATTACGCGTCAACAAGCTGCTAAACGTCTGGTTAAGATGACTGATTTTCTGGAAAATAAAACCACCCGCTATCATGGCGTTTGGTCACACTGGCTAAGCGGTTCAACTGGTGAAACATTCGCATTCTCTCAAAAAGATAATGGAGGAGATTTAGTTGAAACCGCTTTTCTTATTCAGGGTTTACTGACAGCCAGAGCGTATTTTAATGCTGACAATGCTGAAGAAAACAAATTGAGAGCTACAATTACACGTTTATGGGAAGAAGTGGAATGGGACTGGTATGCTCAATCCGGAGAATACCTGCTTTGGCACTGGTCACCCAACTATCAGTTTGAAATGAATATGCCATTGCGTGCTTTCAACGAAACACAGATTTGCTATATACTTGCATTGGCCTCTCCCACTCATCCTATCGATAAAACAGTATACGAAAAAGGATGGGTTGGTAACAATTATGTCAAAGAATTAAATCCGACCAGCAGAGGCGATTATGGAGGACCTTTATTTTTCACCCATTATTCCTATCTGGGATTCACGCCACATGTCACTGATAAACACATGGCTTTAGCAGGTTACGCTTCATATTTTGAACGTCATAAAAAGCAAACTGACCTAAACCGTGAATGGTGTAAATCCAATCAAAGTAAATATGCCTACTATGGCGATAATTGTTGGGGTTTAACGGCTAGTGATGATCCACAATATGGCTATATGGCTCATGCACCGAACAATGATAATGGAACCATAACACCTACTGCTGCCTTGTCTTCTATTGTTTACTCACCAGAGTTTTCTCTAAAAGCCATGCGATTCTTCTATGAAGATCTCGATGAAATAAACCTATTTGGTAAATATGGTTTCAAAGATGCTTTTAATATTAGTAGAAACTGGGTTGCAAAATCTTACCTGGCCATTGATCAGGGACCAATCGTTGTTATGATTGAAAACTACAGATCCGGTATAATATGGGATACCTTCATGAAAACCCCTGAAATACAGACCGCTCTTGATAAAGCGGGAATGACCAAAACCAAGTAATTATTTTTTACTCACAATAAGAATATACAAGGATATACTGCCCTTGTATTAGATTCTTATTGCCTAAACCCAAATAAAAATACAACCCCTATGAGACTAAGAACAAAACCTTTAAGCCTAATCCTAACGGTATTTTCAGCATTTACAATCTCTTGCAGTTCATCTGACAAAGAGGAGGAATTAATTGTCGAACCAGTGGATCCATGTGCTGATGTTGTAAAAGACATGAGTATCGTTTCGGACTTTGAGTGCCAGCAGAACTACTTTATTGGAGCCGACGCTGAAAAAGAGACTCAAGCTACTGTAGTAGATAATCCAAGTAAAATTGAGCCTAATACTTCTAATAAGGTTGGCAAGTTTCTTGACAATGGAACACAGGCTTGGGATAATATGGTTATCGAGTTAAATTCGGCATACGATCTTACCAATAGAAGCCTTTTAAAAATTAAGGTTTATTCTGAAAAAACAGGAATACTTATTGCTAAACTAGAAGGTGGAGAACAGGCTTTTGAACAACAAGTTCAAATTGAAACAACTGGCGAATGGGTTGAGTATTCGTTCAACTTTAGAGAAGCAATTGACATGGACAGCAATAAGCTGATCTTCTTTTTTAACGCTGGCGCTGAAGATGGTCAGGCTGAAGAAATCTATTTTATCGATGATATCAAATTCGTTGAAAACAATTTACCTGTCGTTACAGATCCTTGTGATGGTATTGAAAAAGATATGAGCATTATCTCTGATTTTGAATGTCAACAAAACTATGCTTTCCCGGAAACAGTCATAACTATCGATAATTCACTTAAAGGTGGTATTAACGAAAGTGAGAAAATTGGTGAATTTACTGATGATGGAACCAATGCATGGGATCATCTTTTAATTGATTACGGACAAGCCATTGACCTTTCAACAAAAAACAAACTCAAGATTCAAATTCATTCTGATAAAAAAGTTCAATTCCTTTCTAAACTTGAAGGAGGTACTTCTGGTGCTAATGAGATTTGGAGCGATATAACAACAACTGGCGAATGGACTGAATACACGATTGACTTTAGCTCTCAGGCCAATGAAAATCATACCAAACTGGTTCTCTTTTTTAATGCAGGGAAAGAAGATGGTGGATCGACTGACAAATATTATTTAGACAATATTCGTTGGGAATAAAACATTAAAAACTGAATAGAACGGACAGGCAATCGTCCGTTTTATTCAAATATGATAATAACCAATAAAACTATTAAACTCGATGCGATTAAAATCTGTATTCCTTGTAGTAGGATTAGTGATGTGCGGAGCATTGTCTTCTTTCGGGAAAGGCAATAAGAAAACGACTCCCTGGGAAAAAGAGGCAAAAATGGAAGCTTTTGTAAATTCTCTTTTGAAAAAAATGACTCTTGAGGAAAAATTAGGACAACTCACTCTATTTTCGAGCAGTTGGGATATTACAGGCCCCATTACCAACAACAACTATGTTGAAGATGTGATGAAAGGAAAAGTTGGTGCCATATTTAATGCATATAGTGCAGATTTCACTTATCGCTTGCAAAAAGAAAATATGGAAAACACCCGTCTGGGTATTCCATTACTTTTTGGATATGATGTGATTCACGGACACTGGACAACTTTCCCTATTCCTTTGGCGGAATCTTGTTCTTGGGATTTAGACTGGATTGAAAAAAGTGCCCGAATTGCGGCAATAGAAGCCACTTCAGAAGGCCTTCACTGGACTTTTGCACCTATGGTTGACATCGCCAGAGATCCTCGTTGGGGACGTATTGCTGAAGGTGCCGGAGAAGATGTATTCTTAGGTTGTGAAATTGCCAAAGCTCGTGTTCAGGGTTTCCAGGGTGATGATCTAAGTCTTGATAATACCATGCTGGCCTGTGCCAAACACTATGCAGCATATGGCGTCGCTCAAGCAGGTCGTGATTACCATACGGTTGACGTTTCGAACCGAGAGTTATGGAACACCTATATGCCTCCTTTTAAGGCGGCCTTAAATGCAGGTGTGGCAACATTCATGACATCGTTTAATGAATTGGATGGAACACCTTGTACGGGTAACGATTATTTACTAGACGATGTTTTGAGAAAGCAGTGGGGTTTCGACGGATTTGTTGTGACTGATTACACTTCAATCATGGAAATGACTGAGCATGGTAACGTAAAAGACGAAAAAGAAGCGGGTGAAGTTGCTATCAATGCAGGTGTAGATATGGATATGCAATCTGGCATCTTCAACGATTACCTACCACAATCGGTTAAAGAAGGTAAGGTATTGGAATCTCGTATCAACACAGCAGTTATCCAGATTCTAAAGATGAAATATCGCTTAGGTTTATTCGAAGATCCTTACAGATACAGTGATGTAAAAAGAGCTAAAAAAACCTTGATGAAACCAGAATTCATCAAAGCTTCTCGTGAACTTGCCAAACGAAGCATCGTATTGTTGAAAAACGACAATCAAATTCTTCCTTTGAAAAAGGATATCAAGAAATTAGCATTGATTGGACCTTACGTTAAAAATCGCAGAGATTTAGTCGGAACCTGGTCTGGTGCTGGTAAATGGGAAAAAGCCGTAACTGTATTGGAAGGTATTGAAAAAGCTGTTTCTAAAAAAACAGAAATACTTTATGCGGAAGGCAGCAAATTATTTGGAGAAGATAAATCCGGATTTGCCGAGGCTGTAGCAACAGCCAATCAAGCTGATGCAGTGGTCTTATTGGTAGGAGAACCTCACGATTGGAGTGGCGAAGCTGCTAGTCGTACCGAATTGGAACTACCTGGTGTTCAGCCGGAATTGGTTCAGGCAATTGTTGAAACAGGAAAACCTGTTATCATGGTGATGATGAATGGTCGTCCTCTAACAATCGACTGGGAAGCAGCTAATGTTCCTGCAATTGTAGAAGCATGGCACTTAGGTGTACAAGCAGGTCCTGCTATCGCTGATGTTTTGTTTGGTGACTATAACCCATCGGCAAAACTAACAGTAACATTCCCTAGAAGTGTGGGTCAAATTCCAATCTATTATAACATGAAACATACTGGTCGTCCTATGAACCCAGACCAAAAGTTTACATCGAAATATTTAGATAGCCCAAACACACCTCTATATCCATTTGGATTTGGTTTAAGTTATACCACGTTTGAATATTCTGACATTAAACTTGATACTCGTGAAATGGGTGTTAACGATTATATTACTGCCAAAATCAATGTGAAAAACACAGGAAACTTTGATGGTGAAGAAATTGTACAGTTATATATACAGGACCTAGTAGGAAGTGTAACCCGTCCGGTAAAAGAATTAAAACACTTTAAAAAAGTGTTTATTGCTAAAGGTGAATCTGTTGATCTTGAATTCAAAATTTCAGCTGACGATCTAGCCTTCTATCGTAAAGATATGAGCTTCGGCGTTGAGGCTGGAGATTTCAAACTCTTCATCGGAACCAATTCCGACGATGTTAAAGAAAGCCTCTTTACTCTAACTCAAACGGCTCCCCTGGCGGAGAAATAAACAAAACAACAGGGGGAAGCAATTCCCCCTTTTTTATGATCAAATAATAAGCATCCATGAAGATTTCAAAACGACTACGATTCTTTTATCTTGCTACCCTCCTGGCTCTAATGGGCAGCGGATGTACATCTCCTCAACAAATAACAATCAAATCGCCTGATGAGAACATTAACGTCACTATTGGTCAGGAAAACGGAATCCCCTATTATAACCTTATACTTGCCAACGACACTCTGATACAAAATTCCAAACTAGGCTTACAATTTACCCATCTGAATGCAAGTCAGAATTTCAAATTAGAAAGCATTAATATCAGTGAGACCGATACCCTTTGGGAAACAGTATGGGGAGAAGATCAGTTCATTCAGGAAAAGTCCAATAATATAAAACTCAACTTTCAGCAAACACAAAGTCCAAACCTGAAATTACAGATAGAGTTCCGCGTTTTTAACGACGGTATCGGCTTCCGATACAATTTACCCGAACAACAAGGCATAGACAGCCTTTTATTAGTCGACGAAAAAACACAATTCAATCTTAGCTCTGACAATAAAGCATGGTGGTTTCCCGTAGACTATGACAGTTACGAAAAACCTTACCAGTCAAACCTAATCAGCGAAATAGATTCAGTTCAAACCCCTTTTACGATGATCAGTCCAAAAGGAGTTTATATGAGTATTCATGAGGCAGCCTTAGTGGATTACGCTTCTATGACTCTAAAAAGAAATTCGCATCAGCCTTTTTCGCTTGAGTGCAACCTGGTGCCCTGGCCCGACGGTATCAAAGTGAAAGCTGATAAGTCTTTAAAAACACCCTGGCGAAGCATACAAGTCAGTAAAGAGGCAAAAGACCTGATCAATTCACGACTCATTCTAAACCTTAACGAGCCTTGTAAAATTAAAAATACAAGCTGGATTAAACCGATGAAATATATGGGTATCTGGTGGGGTATGCATTTGGGACAACAAACCTGGTTTACCGGACCCAAGCATGGTGCGACCACTCAAAACACAATGGATTTGATCGACTTTGCATCGGATCATCATTTCGATGGAGTTCTTGTTGAAGGATGGAACCTTGACTGGAAAAAATTTGGCGAATGGGATTTTAAAAAGCCATATCCGGATTTTGACATGGAAAAAATCACCAAATACAGTCAAAAAAAGAAAGTTGCTTTAATTGGGCATCACGAAACTTCAGGTAATGTTGAACTTTATGAATCACAATTAGATTCAGCACTAAATTTCTATCAACATTATGGTATTCCCGCAATTAAAACAGGCTATGTGGGCCCCATTAAAAACGGGCAATATCACCATGGACAATGGATGATTAAGCACTTTCAGAAAGTGGTCGAGAAAGCAGCAAAACGAGATATTAGTATTGTGGCTCACGAACCGATTAAACCAACCGGGCTGAGACGCACCTACCCTAACTTCCTTTCACGTGAAGGCGCTTTAGGGCAGGAATTTAATGCCCCCTGGTCTTCGGTAAACAATACCCCTGCTCATACAACCATTCTTCCTTTTACAAGGATGTTAGCAGGCCCTATGGATTTCACACCAGGTATTTTCAGCCTTACTTACGAAAAATATGGCATAAAAGATAAAAGAGTCAACACCACTTTGGCAAAGCAGTTGGCCCTATATGTGGTTATTTACAGTCCCGTTCAGATGGCTGCTGATCTTCAGGAAAACTACAGGAATCATCCCGCTTTCGATTTCATTAAAAGTGTGGCTGTGGATTGGGAACAATCCATCGCACTAAACGGTGAAATCGAGCAGTACATTACAATGGCTCGAAAAGAACGAAAAGGTGAACGCTGGTTTTTGGGAAGTATTACCAACGAGAAGGAAAGAGACTTAAGTGTTTCTCTAAACTTTTTGGATCCTAATAAAAAATACCTCGCAACAATATATGCCGATACTGCTCAAACTGATTGGAAAAGTAATCCTTACTCTTACACAATTACTAAACAGGAAGTTGATTCACAATCTATATTAAAAATACATTTGGCAGCCGGTGGCGGTCAGGCTATCGAATTGACACCAATAGAAGAGTAATCGCTTTTATTAGTAACAAAGTCTGTAGTTACACCTATTTAATTTCAATATAAAAAAGTATGAATAATACATTTTCATTTTTAGATTACGCGATTTTCATCATCTATGGAATCGTCATTATCGGCGTTGGCTTATGGGTGTCTCGCGATAAGAAAGGGCATCAAAAAAATGCCGACGACTATTTTCTGGCAAGTAAGTCTTTGCCCTGGTGGGCTATTGGAGCTTCCCTGATTGCAGCCAATATTTCGGCAGAGCAATTCATTGGCATGTCGGGTTCTGGTTTTGCTATCGGTTTAGCTATTGCTTCTTACGAGTGGATGGCCGCCATTACTCTGATTATTGTAGGGAAATATTTCCTGCCGATTTTTATCGAAAAGGGACTTTATACCATTCCTGAATTTGTTGAGAAACGCTATTCAACCAACCTAAAAACAATTTTGGCTGTTTTCTGGTTAGGCCTGTATATCTTCGTGAATCTAACCTCAGTGCTATATTTAGGCGCTTTGGCTATGGAAACCATTATGGGTGTTCCCATGATATATGGTATTTTAGGTCTGGCTCTTTTTGCTGCCAGTTATTCTCTTTATGGGGGCTTATCTGCAGTGGCCTGGACCGATGTGATTCAAGTTGTTTTCCTAACCTTAGGTGGATTAGTAACCACATATTTAGCACTTAATCATGTTTCAGGAGGTGAAGGTGTTTGGGTCGGTTTCCAGCATATTTATGATGCAGCACCAGATAGTTTCCATATGATTTTGGATGAAGCACATGATCAATATGTGAATCTTCCTGGAGTTGGCGTTTTGATTGGCGGTATGTGGGTAGCGAACCTTTACTATTGGGGTTTTAATCAGTATATCATTCAAAGAACTCTTGCTGCTAAATCATTAAAAGAGTCACAAAGAGGGATTGTATTTGCTGGCATATTAAAACTGATTATTCCTTTAATCGTCGTGATTCCAGGTATTGCAGCTTACGTAATGGTGAACGATCCTTCAATTATGGCTCGTTTGGGTAGTGCAGCTCAAAATAATATGCCAACTATGGAGTCAGCAGATAAGGCTTACCCCTGGTTGTTGCAGTTCTTGCCTAATGGACTTAAAGGAATTGCCTTTGCAGCACTGGCAGCAGCCATCGTCTCTTCATTGGCATCTATGCTGAATTCAACTTCTACCATTTTCACAATGGATATCTATAAGCCTTATTTCGACCCTAAAGCTTCGGATAAAAGAACCGTGAATGTAGGTAGACTGTCTGCAGCTGCTGCATTGATCATTGCTTGTTTGATCGCACCTTTCCTAAGCGGACTAGATCAAGCCTTCCAATACATTCAGGAATATACGGGTATGGTTAGTCCTGGTATTTTGGCTGTTTTCATTCTGGGTCTATTCTGGAAAAAAGCAACCAATAAAGCTGCGATTTGGGGTGCATTAATGTCGATTCCTGTAGCTCTGTTCTTTAAAATTGGTCCTAAGGGCTGGCTTGAAAGGACAGCCATTGAAGACTTCTTCCCCAATCTGCCATTCCTGGATCAAATGGGTCTGACCTTCCTGATATCATTACTATTCATCATTGTCCTAAGTTACAAACAAAACAAGGGTGCTGATGATGCCAAAGGGATTGAGATAAGTAAAGAAACCTTTAAAACGGGTAAAACGTTCAATATTTTATCCTATGCAATTGTTATTGTGCTTGTAGCATTGTATGCGTTGTTCTGGTAAATAACATAGATTGGATGAATATTCACTTTGTTGAGAAGAAAGGAATAATTATGGCTAGCTATTTCTGATTCCTATTCATAAAATACGCATTCAATTTCTATATATATAAACAAGGCGGTTCCGAATTGGAGGCCGCCTTGTTTCGTATATGACACGACTCCCGTAAATCGATAATAAATGTAAAACCCCACTCCCAATATTAGAAAGGTGACATGAGGCCAAACAAAGAAAAAAGTTAATCAAATGGAACTCGTCAATTTACTGTCTCACAATGAGGCCTATTATGCGATGGCATTCTTTTGCTTAGTCAATTAAAGCAAAGCTGGATGAAGCAGACTATTGGGGGAACACTTTCTCAGACATAAATAGGGAAAAATTAAAAAACTCCTCTCAAACTAAATGTTTGAGAGGAGTTTTTAACTTTACATTAGTGGAGCTGCAGGGGATTAAGCACAGACTAAATATAACTAACAATCAGCAACTTACTAATTCAAGGTGTCCTAATAGGTATCTAATTTTTTTTTTGAAATTTTAGCCAGAGTAAATACTTTCAGCTTTAATTCTTACGCACTACCTGAGGTATTGTTCTTCTCCCCCCTCTTACCTTATGAAATTATTAAAGGCATTATAAGTGCCTCCACTTTGCTGAGCTTCTGCCTGCTCTTGCATCTACATCTGTTCTACAATCCTGATTTCATCCACATTTAAGCCGTATAGTTATTAAGCCACTTAGTCTATTCTGTTTTTAGGGCTTACGCCTTAACTTTTTTCATTTCAAAAACAGTAGCTCAATTTTTTGTTGTAATTCCAGTGTTTATAGTGGTACTATAGTTCTTCAAGGAAAGTATACAGATTCACTTCAGTATTGGTAAGATTTAACTTCTTTCTGAGACGGCCTCTAGCTACTTCGATAGCTTTTAGATTCTGATGGGTTATGGCAGAAATATCTTTACTGGTCATGTTTAATCGCAAAAATGCACACAACTTGATATCTCCGGGAGTGAGTTCCGGATACCCCTCTTTAAGTTTTTTGTAAAAATCCAAATGTACTTGCTGAAATCGCAACTCAAACTCCTCCCAAACATCATTATCCGCCCCCGCCTGCAGATCAAAGATGATCTTCTGAAGGGGATTTACATTCTCTTTTTTCAGGTGTGATTTCAATTGAAACAGTCGTTTGGATATATCATGAATCAATTCATTTTTTTTAATTAGATACATTACATTGGTTGTCAACTCTTTGTTCTTCACTGCCAAATCCATCTCCAGGTTTTGTTTTTCCAGAGCTATGAAGCGAGATCGTTTTTTAAAAAAAACAAAAAGCAAACCGAAAATGATCAATCCCAATACCAGAATTGCAATCAGGAAGGAGGTAACCATCTCCTTACGTTGCTGTTTCACCCGACGCTCCTTTTCCAGTTTTTCATATTCAAACTGCATCTGCAAACGCATGATTTCCTTAACCGATTCGTCATTGAAAAGACTGTCTTTCATTGCCATATATGCCACATGAGCATCAAGAGCTTTGTCAGCATTACCTATTTCCTTGTTTAATAAGAAAAGCATATTGTAGTCATCTCGTTTGGTGCGTAAATCACCTACTTCCTTATTAATACTAATTGACTTTTCGAGGAAAGTCTGTGCTTTGGCAAAATCACCATTGGAAAAGTAAAACTCGGTAAGAAAACCGTAGGAACGGGCCATTCCTTTTTTGTCATTTATCTTTTTTCTGGTATCAAGTGATAGATACAGGTAACGAAGGGCTTTCTCACTATCGCCCAATTCACGGGAAAGTTTTCCCATATTGTTGTATATAGTTCCTAAAATTAAAGAATCCTGGTTCTTCTTAGCACTTTGAAGCGCCTTTTGATAATAACTCATAGCCAGTTCCTTTTTACCACTCCGGAAATAGGCACTTCCAATGTCGTTGTAGATCAAATGTATTCGATCGAAATAAACCGAATCTCCACCCGCCAACATCTCATTACAGGCCCCAAGTGTCTTCATATAATATTTCAATGCATTAGCATAATCCAACTGCATATAATAAATGCTTCCGATATTTTTATTGAGAAAGATCAAACCAACTGTATCTTTCAGTTCTTCCGAAATTTTCTTACTCACTAGGTAATTCTCCAGTGCCCGGTCATTCAATCCAATTTTAAATAGAACTGTCCCCATCTTTTTATGAGACTGAGCTTGAAAACTTAGTAATTCAGTTTGTTTGGCAATAACCAATGCCGAATCAGCATAACTAAGACTTTTTTCCAGATTAGTCTGCCGAAAAATATCTGATAGCTTCCAAAGCGTCTTGATTCTCGTCGTATCCTGCTTTGCAGTTTTAAGACTAATAGACAGACTATCCACTACGAAACTTTCCTGAGCATAGAGAAAAGCGGGCAAAGAAAAAAACAAAAATATAATTACTCGTATCATGTATTTAGGTCTAGAGATTAGGGTATTTAGAACGAATTGTCCATGTACATAATAAGAAATTCCTTACGGACAACAATTATCGCCACATGAATGATGTAAACCAAGACAAATGGTTGCTTTAAGTTAATACTTTTTAAAAAAAAAATTATTGCACCTAAAGAGAAGCAACATTTAAGCTCCTCTAATCATTGGAAAACAATTTCCAGATGTCTAAAATCCTAAATATAACCCATTTTTTTGAAGATTAATGACTTGATCTAGTTCCTTCCCCAGACTATAACTGAACTCTAAACCCATAACGAAAAATAAGATTATGACGTAAAATGTTAAAGTTGCATTTGCGACTTGAATACAGAACTCTATTAATTTATTCGTATTAATCTCTAAATTTTAAAATTAAGTAGTACACCAAAGTTTTTCACAAAAGAAAAAGAGATCCACCAATGGTAGATCTCTTTAATTTTAAACTTATAAATTTCAATTTTAAGAACGAACAATTTCAAACTGCACCATCTCTTCAACGCTGTTCCCGGACTGATCTTCAACTGAAATTGAAAAGTTATAATTACCCACACGGGCATATGCATCTACAGCAATATCAAAATTCAAATTAAAGGATTTTTCTCCATTTAATATCGGTAATTTATTTCCATAAGCATCCAATTCTGAACGTGAATTAAAATAAAACTCTTCTACATTCTTTACTGATTTAGAACCTCTATAAGTAATTTTCACGATATATTCCCTTAACTCCATATTGTCAGAAAGTAACGCATTTACATTTAAAACCCCATCTGGAGTTACCACCACAGTACTGGTGGGACTATTCAAAGTAATAGTGGGTTTGGTATTATCCACCTTGTTGTCATCTCCTCCATCACAGCTCAACATGCTGACAGAGAAAAGGAGAATCATAGCATATTTTAAAATTTTCATATGATTAATAGTTATTTAAATTTTGTTATATTTCAACATCCCCTTAGTCCCCATAAAAACGAAAAGGAAAAAGAAGAAAGGAAAGAAAGCCCGAGGGCTCCCCCTCCCATAAACTAAATAATTAAAGACTAAATCTTAACGACACGCTTCACAATCTCTCCCTTGGTGCTTGATATTTTCACCAAGTAGATACCTGAAGGCATATGACTGATATTTAATCTCTCAATATGTTCACCACTCATTTTATTTAATGTAGTTTGATACTGAGTAAGGCCTGTCACATTCAAGATCGAAATCCTCACCTCTCCCTCAATCTCGTTATCAAGAACAATGTTCAGAGGACCTGAGGTTGGTACTGGGTATACCTTAGTTTCTGAAGTTCCTTCAACATCTTCAATACCCGTTACAGTGCCAATAGTCAGATTAAATGTGGATTCTGTACTTAATCCTTCTAAGTCGCTAGCAATAACAGTAATTTCAGCACTACCATCCTGCATTGGCTCAATCATGATACCTTTGTTCCAAGTGTAGATATTGGCAATTGAGATATCGTTAATACGAAAATCAAAACTCAATTCTTCACCATCAGGATCAACAAAATAAGCATTCATATCGATACTTTCCATTGCCTCATCTTGATAGTACTCACGCGCCTCAATAGTTGAGATCAATTCAGGAGCACGGTTCACATTCACCACTTCCACTGGGACCTCCAGGGTAGAAGCATTACCATGAACATCTTCACCTTTCAAAATAAAGCTCTTCACACCTGCCGACTCAAAATCAGGCGTGTAAACGAAGCTAAGGGTATCATTTTGAACACTCAGCTGAACAAAGTCGTAAGTCTCAGCAAGAGCATAGGTACAAACATCTCCTTCGGCATCCTTCGCAGGAATCACCACATTCAAAGTTTCATTCTCGTTTACGGTCAACGAGGTTTCAGTATCCATTTCAAACTCTGGTCCCTGATTAATGTGCAGGTGCATATCCACCACTTTTTCAGGTTGATATGGATCATTAGTTAGGATACTTAATTCACCATCGTTATCCACATCCTGTGCATCGGCAGCAATAAATTTCAAATTCACCTCAATGGATTCACCTACAGGAACAGATCCTTCAGTTTCGCCATCAATCACTACCCATGATTTAGTTTTGTGTTCCTTCTCCAGGGCTTTTACCATCCAACCATGACCGATAAAGCCATTGTCAATTAAATCGTACCAGTCCCCCTGGGACAAGAACATGAACCGTCCCTTAACATCCTCATTGGTTGTGGCTATCGCCTGTGGCAAGGCCACTCCTAATGGGTAATTGAAAACCACATAGAAGGTTTCTCCCGGATAGAAGATCTGGTTTTCCGATAATTCAAAGGTAAAAAACTGACCTCCTGTAATCGGAGCCTCCAGGTTCACATCAAAATATTCAGAGACTAAGAGTCTGGAATTGGAAATACTGGTTCCTCCGGCACGAATTTCCACTTGTACTCTTGAATCCAACACCTCGCCCGGATTGTACCAGGTTTTTACATGGGTCAGGTTGAAACCAACCTCAGGTGCTGTAAAGGCAGTAGAGGTAGTAAATGCAACACTTTCACCAAATCCCAATATGTTAGCAGGTGTACTCAATGTATCATGCTCCAAAATGGTTTCGAAGCTCTCTTCCGACATGGGCGCAACACTAGTAGATCTGATTCCAAAACCATCCTCAATTAATAGGGTATAAGGGGATTGAAGAGAGTGCATCGATGCTGATGTTTCTTCTGCATCCTTTTCTTCACCCTGTCTTTGGTAATTGATTCCTAAATGGTAAACAAGAGGCGATTGACCATTGGTGTTATCGATGGTTACTATTCTTGTTTCCTGGTGATCTGGAGTATTAGCCAATACAGAAACATTCTCCAAATCAACTCCCAATGCAGGAGGTAAACTTATCGATGCATGAACAGGTATCCTGTAATCACCTGTTGACAAGTTACTAACAAACACCAAAGTATCATTCAGTTCGGCAATTTCTCCGGTTGGAATCAAACGAATTCTCAATTTAGCCTGGTCGCCGGGAACCAAAGCGAAAGGATTTGAAGCAGGAATTTCAATCCAAATATTTCTTCCCCAACGATCAGCAATTTCCATTTCGGCAAGCAGTTCACTTCCATTTGTCAGGTTGATACCGGTAACATCCAAAATATCCCTTCCGGTATTCTTCACCGCAAACTCCTGGAAGTACTCCTTAGGCGCCAATCCGTCATCACCCTTCTCCTTATAAGCCATCACCTCGCCAAACTCAATCATTTCGCTGGTTTCAAGGGCAGGCTCACCGTTCACCGTTAAGGTCACAGGAACCATTACCTCCGAATTTTGAGGAGTGTTGTTAAATATTCTGAAGTTTCCGTTATAAGTTCCTTTATTCAGGCGACTTGCATCCACAGCTATATTCAATTGTTTACTTGTTCCTGCCGGTACAATTACCTTTTCTGCAGGAGTAAGAGATACAGCTAACTTATCCTTAATGTACTCCTGATATAAGGCCAATTGAACCCCATCGGTACCATCGGCATTCTCCACACCAATTACTCCTAATGCTGTACGGCTTCTGGATGGAACATTGTATTGGTATTTAATATTTCCATTCTTATACAATATGGCCTGAAAACTGTACTTAGCCCCCATAAAGTTCCTATCATAAATTCCAGCCCATTCTACTACAATCCGATCCTCGAAAATCTGATAGAACACACCTTTTTCCTTTTCCGGAGCATAGTGGTCGGCAAATTGCAATGCAAAATAGGGCGCAATTAAATTATTGGGCTCTTCGGAATGGGGGATACTTTTGGGAAAGATCAACGTTGGGTTGGACTTAGGCTTACTTAAGGATATCACACCTTCCCAACTCACCCATAGTGTATCACAAGGCTGATTGTAGAAAGGTATTTCATAGGTCAACGGAATTGCCTTCCAGAAATTAATTCCCTGATACAACTCATCTTCGGGTATCTGCACTCCGGTTTCCATTATTTCCTCCCAACTATAGGACGGACCGTCTTCATCATCGCTATCCATAGCATAGTAAGTGAAATCTTGTAATTCCACAGCCATGGCTTCTGCTTGCGATAGATAAAGCCAGTCGTTTCCTGCAGGCACCATCTCCAGATCAGACTCCCCCGAATTGGTAATGGTAATGGTCTTGACCACCTTATCGCCTGCCTCCAGCGTTTCTGAAATGGAAGCGATGTCCAGCGAAAGACCGGGAGCCGAAATCACTTCCCCATGAATGCTCGCTTCATAGCGATTGCCATCCTCAGTTTCCACAACCAACTTATCAGTAACATGTCCCTTTTCGGTAGTGATCATTTCCACTGTAATGAAATAGGAGGATTTGGCTTTGAGGGTAACAGGGGCCTCTCCAACAAGCTTAAATTTGTTGTTCTCAAGTGCCAGAGAAGTTATCTCTACGTCTTTGGTACCGTCATTGATAACCGAAACAATCGCTTTTCGTTCTCCACCCTGGAACACCTGCCCCAGTTCAACTTCTGTCTGATCCAAACTTACATGGGCTACCCCACCAGTAACATTCACCTTTACAGAGAAGAATGTCGGATTATGAAACGGGTCATTACTTACAATGCCCAGATTCTGGAAAAGATCGCCTTCGTGCACCTCATCGGTATCTACAGTTAGTTTAATATCCTGAGACTCTCCGGGCTGAAGCATCCCTTCAGCTGCAGATACGGCAGTAACAAGGCGCTGCCCAGGGGCCTTTATGCGGAATACCGATTCATTTACAATTGACTTCTGTTGGTCGCGGTTATGAACCAGGAAACCATCCTGCTGTGCAGGATCTCCCACTGCAATAAAAGTAGATGTTTTCAGGGAATAGGAACTGTATTTCTCCACATCCTTGTAGCGGAACTCCATATCCCCATTGTAAAACAGGACAATCTGGAAAGTGAGGGTCTGACCATCTCTATTATTGAGCTCATCTTCCACATCCTGGTATTGTACGATAAATTTACCAGATTCACGATAGTAATAGATCTGCCCACCTTTTAGCATATCAAACATTTTTGAAAATGCAGAGATAAACCCTTTAGGCATACAATTAAACTTTGAAGGCCTACAGCTCCCCATTGGCCCCTCCTGGTCCAAAGCAAGAGCACCATAGCGAGTCAAATTCATTTTTCCCACCTTTTGACCATAGAATGGGAACTCAAACCCCAGGTCTACCTCCAGGTATTTATTTCTAATATCCACGAAATACTCTGAAACATCAGTTCCGACAGTTGAAATGTCATTCCAGGTATATTGAGCTGTTGTATCCCCATTCACATTACTTGCAAGGGTATAACCATATTTATGAACATTATCTAAACCTTCTATTTGAATATTTTCAGAAAAAGCAGGAATTGCAAATTCCAAAGGATATTCACCGGTATTGGTGATGGTCACAGTAGCACTGGTTGTATCACCAACAGTCAGAGCAGGTAGTTGCTGCATTACAGGGCTAACCGAAATTTCGGATGGCAGTGCCCCCACACCAAAGAAACGGATACTATGGATACGACCAGCCTTATCAGTCAACTCAATAGTTGCATTGTCGTTCCCCGCTCCGTCGGGAGTATACAGGATGGTCATTGTTTGTTCATCCCGAGCGGCAATTTTATAAGGTTTTCGCACCACCTCAAATTGAGGATCACTAGATACAACAGACTTCACATTAAAGTTTCCGTAACCCGTATTCTTAATGGTAATGGCAATTTCCTTATTGTGTCCATAGAAGACACTTCCAAAATCAACCACTTTCTCGTTTTCCAGAACCGGAACCTGGCCTTCTACTTTCAGATTTAACGGGATTCTGAAGTACTTATCATCTCCATCATTTGATTTCAAAACAATATTGGAGCCGTAATCCCCATTGATCAGAGTGGATGCATCGGCAGACAACTGAACCCCCTGGCTAGCAAAACCTTCTACTGTTCCGGAAGATGGCGAAAGGGTGATGTAGTTCCCTAAATGCTCATTCTTACTGATTGCCGCACAGGTCCATGCATAATTGGGATCCTCAATGGCCTCCTCCAAAGGCATCCAGCTTGTCCCCATATCCAAACTCATCAAACAGTTGTCGGAATAAGAAGGATCTTTTTCGCGTGCAACTCCTAAAGGATAGAGATTCCCTGAAGGAACATGGAAAACAATCCAGAAAGTGGTTCCCTTTTCAAAATACAATTGCTCGTCCAATGCAATGTAATGGTAATAGTAACTATCCCTATAGCTGGTAACCTCCTGAGCCAGAATCATATTCTTTTTATGGAGTTCTTCCCCCACATAGATCTCCATGATCATGGGCCCAGTTGACTTTTTATGCCACAACATCATTTCCACATGCGTCATGTTGAAACCTTCAGCTTCCTCCACATGGTAACGGGTAGCTGAAGAGTTTGTAAGAGTTGTATCCAAATCTCCAATAAGATAATCCCCTGGATAGCAATAGAAATACTCCTTATAATAATTGGCCATTGGCGTGGCAGTAGCCTTAGAAGATGGGGCAACATCCAATAGCTCTATCATTTCGATGCTTCTTTCACTGGAAACTGGAGCCGTCTTGGCCGAAGGGTAGCTTAATCCTGCTGCATTGTACGAGAGGCTATGTTTGGTATGACGAAGCAAACCTTCCCACTTCAATACCCCTTCATCCTCGTTTAGAATGGTGAAATTTCCCTCTGCTGTTGTAATTTCCGCAGCGTTAACTGTCAAATTTATTACCTCTTTGTCGGCATTAATGGCCGGGCCAGTATTGGTTGTACCCGAAACCACGTTGGATAGAGATGAAACATTGCCCCAACGGTCGATGGACCGTACAGCAAAGTAATAGGTAGTTGTAGGCTCCAGTTCAGGGATTTCAATTTCCATAACAGTTCCCACGGTATCTTTTCGATCTGTTTTACCACTGATTTTATCCACCAAATCAGCATTCTCATTGGTCAGTTGTTCTGCACTATACAGCACCTCAAAAGCAACAGGCTGAACATCATCTCCATCAGCAGGCACCGACCAGGTAACTGTAGCGAAATCCTGGGCAATTCCTTTCAGGCTTAGGTCAGAAATCGCATCCGGAGCAATTCCGTTATTTTTCTGAACCGCCAACCATGCATCAATATAACCAACACCTAATTTCCCTTCGTAACCGGAGTTGTATTGGTCGATATCATGGGTTGCGGTAAAAATATGAGTTCTCAGATCTTCATTGGTAAAGGTTGAACCTCCAAACTTTGAAACAACTAAAGCTGCAATCCCCGATATGTGAGGACAAGCCATTGAAGTCCCCTGCAAATAGCCATACTTATTATCTACAAGAGTACTCAAAACGCCATGATCCTGACCGTAATTCGTCTCTCCCCCCGGAGCTGCAATATCCACCCAGGTCCCGTAATTCGAATAGGATGCTTTTTTGTTGTCCGGTCCTAATGCAGCAACTGCAACTGCACTCTCATAATAGCCAGGATAATACTCTCCATCACCTCCGTTGTTTCCGGCAGCAAAGAACACCATCCCCCCTTTCATGGGGCTTCCCTCATACTGTCCGGCTTCTGCTACAAAATAATCGATAGCATCCAGAATAGCCTGCTCTTTAACACCTGGTTTGTCATATCCCCAGGAGTTCTGGGAGATAACCGCACCATTATCCGCACCGTAAACAATCGCTGCAGCATAATTTCCAGCACCACCTTCTTCCTTAAAAATTTGAGCAGAAATCATTTTTACACCGTCATCATTCCCGCTTCCCCCGGCAACACCAGCAACACCAATGGCATTGTTATTTACTGCTCCAACAGTACCGGCAACGTGCGTTCCATGAAAATGAGGAAGAATCTCACCACTGTTGTCAACAAAGTTGAAACCATTGATATCGTCTACATAACCGTTTCCGTCATCATCAACACCTTCTTCGCCGTTCAACTCAGCCTCATTCACCCACATGTTTGCTGCCAAATCCTCGTGGTCCACATCCACTCCACCGTCAACAATACAAACCACAACGTTGGGTTTTCCGGCTTCCGTCTCCCAGGCTTTATATAGGTTGATATCCCCTTCTGGAATGCTGGTTTCCACCTGACCGGTATTCTCATAATGCCATTGTTTAGGCAGATGAGGATCGTTATAAGGCTGCCCTGATTCACTCATAGGACTTGCCACATATTTAACCTCCCCGGTAATCAGTTGTTTTTCAAAAATCGGCTCCGCCTTATCTACTTCGTTCAATGAGATGTATCCGGCAACAGCCTCTGCTACCGTCACCCCGGTTGTATAACGAATCTCGAACCAAAGGTCCAAACCGTATTTTTTGTGTTTGGCCTCCAAGCGAGGAGAATAAGGGAAAACCCTTTTCATTTCAACGGCAGACAATTGGGCATTCACCTGATCCAAGGGCTGAATCCCGGTTTGAATAATTCCATTGGCACGGCTTACCTTTACACTGGCAAGTGTAGCCGACAGTTGCGGCTTGAATTTCACTCGAACGACACCAGGCTGCATGCCGTTTTCATATCCCTGGGCAAAAATCGATCCTGATAGCAGGACCCAGGAAATGAATAATAAGAGTAAACTTTTTATTAATATACTTTGTTTCATAGATAAATATTTGGGTTAATAATAAACATCGGTTTCACAGGTAATATAATAGCCTTAAGGGCTTTTATTTTGAACATTCATAATCTGAGTATTATCGTTTTTTTTCTTTAGGTACCTTTTTCGTCTTATTTCCATCAAAAGCCGCAAGAATTTTTTTTAGTGCTTCTCGCTCAATCTTTTTCTTTTCAATCAAAGCATTAATTTTCTTTTCTAAATCATCGGATTTAGTCATAATTTTTTTTTTCAAATAATTCGAATAGTTTCTTATCATCCCAAGAATACTTGAAATAAAATAGGTGATGTAAATTTCCACCCCAGAACTGACTATACAACTTAGCCTCTCACCCTAACATTTATTTAACATGGTTAAAAGGAACCACTACACAGCCTAACAACCACAACCTAAAACATTCACTGCGTGAGACTTTAATCACAAGTCGTTGATTTATTGAAAAATTTAAAAAAAGAGAATAGTACAGGGTAAAAGGAGATAAAAATTAGAAGACACCGGTTGAAACAATACCAATAATAAAAATTACCGATACTTCAGGATAGTGATTATCCAGATTACTATAAAATCAGACCGAATTCTCTGGATCGCGTAGATATTATAATAGCTAATTTATTTTTAGGTTTGGTTTTAGGCAAGCTTCTAAAGAGGAGTTTGCTCTTAAAATAGCACTACCCTTCAAGATTGAGAAGAGTTAGGCATTTAAGATCATAACTTATCAATTGAAGCTATTAACAAGTTCTCTTTGTTTCAGATTTATACATGACTGCTCAATAATGAAATAACTAACACAGCCTTTCAGATTATCCTAGCGCGAAGGTCTCGCAAGACATTGATACATCTTACAAACAGAACCTCGGAAGTAAGAGTTAAAAAAAACAATCCTAATGAAGAACAAACTTTCTGGCGGTACTATAGTTCTTCCAAAAAAGAATATAAATGCACATCTGTATTGGTAAGGCAAAACTTCTTTCTGAGTCGTCCCCTCGCCACCTCAACACTTTTCGGATTCTGATAGGTTATGGAAGATATCTGTTTACTTGTCATATTTAATCGTAGGAAAGCGCATAGCCTAATCTCTCCAGGAGTGAGATTAGGGAATTTTTCTTTTAACTTTTGGTAAAACCCCGTATGCACCTGTTGAAACCTATACTCAAATTCCTCCCAAACATCATGATTAGCGCCGGCCTCAAGATCAAAAATTATTTTTTGTAAGAGTTCTGTATTTTCTTTCCTTAGGCGAGTTTTCAATTGCAGCAAACGTTTGGATATACTAATAATCAATTCATTTTTTTTCAATAGATACATCACATTTGTTGTCAATTCCTTATTCTTCACCTCCAAATCCTTCTCAAGATTCTCTTTTTCTAATATAATACGGTGGGCCCGGTTTTTTATAAAACCATAAAGCAATCCCATAATAATCATTCCCAATACAAATATTGCAATCAAGAAAATAAAGACCATCTCTCTACGCTGTTGCTTCATCTTCCGTTCTTTTTCCAGCTTATCGAAGTCGTACTGCATTTGCAGGCTTGTGATCTCCTTAATTGAAGCCTCATTTACCAAACTATCACTATATTGATGAAATTTTATATAAGCATCAAGAGCTTCATCTGGTTTGCCCATTTCCTGATAAAATTTATAAAGTAGCCCATAGGATTCCTTAGAGGTTAACATTGCACCAACCTCAGCTGCCAGCTTCAGGGCCTTTTGAATGGTAGCCATCGCCCGTGGATAATCCCGAATTTGCCTATAATATTCAGCTAAAAACAAGTAAGACCGAGCCATCCCATTTTTATCGTTTATTTGTGTCCGATGACTCAAAGCAAGCTTTAAAAACTGCAGAGCCTCCTCTTTTTGTCCCCTTTCCAGAGACAGTTTACCCAAATTATTGTAAATGACAGCTAAATTCTGTACATCTTCAAACTTTTTTGCCCCTTGAAGAGCCTTCAAAAAATAACTTTTTGCAACTTCATATTCACCTGTTGCTTCGTAACCACTCCCAACACTATTGTAAAATATGTGAATCTGAGAATGATAAAAGGAATCTCCTTGAACAAAAGTCCTATTGCATTCTGCAAGAGCACACTTATAATATTCAAGGGCTTTTTCTTTTTGATTTAAGCAGTGGTAGATGCTCCCAATATTATTCTCCAATCCAACCAAGGCTCTGTTATTCCCTCTTCTTTCAAAAATTCTCTTGCCTTTTAAATAATTATCAAGTGAGAGATCATAAAGACCTTTTAATAATAGTACATCTCCCATCTTTTGATAAGAAGAACCTTGAAGATCAGGAAGATTATTTCGCCTGGCAATCTTTAAAGCTGCATTTAAATACTCCACGCTTTTTTTTAAATTATTGTTTTGGAATAAAGAAGAGAGTTTCCAGAAAATTTTAATTTTCGAACTATCCTGAGAAACTGTTTCCAACTGCATCGTTAGACTATCCACAACAAAACGCTCCTGAGCAAAGAGAAAACCAGGAATGGAGAATAAAAGAATTAAAACAAGTCGTTTCATACAAAATGAGGATGTAGATTAGGGTATTGGGTAAAGATGAGTATGGACAAATTATGAATTCATCCTGCTACAATTTTTCAAACTTCCAGCATAGTTCGAAGCTTTCGGTAGGCATGGCTTTTTTGTGTTTTTAGTGTATTGACTGATACGCCCATTATTTCTGCTATTTCGTAATTTTTCAGGCCAAACAAACCATAGTGGAGAATTTGCTGACGTTTAGGTGTTAAATGCTCTATAGCCTGATAAAGCATTTTAAATTTGTCTTCGGAATGAGTCTGCGTGAAAACAAATGACTCCTCTCCTGTTTTTTGTTCATTCTCGTAAACTTCCACATTCTTTCTATCACGCCTGTGATTGATACATTTATTCCGTACAGATCGGAAAAGATACTCTCTCAGGGAAGTCTGAATTTGAAGCTCGTTTCGCATTTCCCAAAGCCTTAAAAAAACCTCCTGAACCAAATCTTCACTTAAATTTGAATCACACAAAAAGGAATTGGCATACTTTACCAAAGCTCTAAAGTTTGTTTCAAATACGCTTTCAAAATTTGAATTGGTAATCTTTATTTTATCTGAATCTTTCAATTGAATGGTATTATCATAAAGACTGATCTTATTTGCTTAAAGATAAGACCGGATGGGACCAAACCATCCGGCCTATCACACCAACTAACTAATTATTGTTTACAGTCATAAACAATAATCCAAAACAAAATCATAATGAATAGAAAGCTTATTAATGTCTGTTTTATTTATCTTTTACAAGTAGTGAATAATAATCTCCAACACATCTGTCTTTTGCTACGCCAATATTGAAATCGATCGTCGCATTTTTTTGCGCCGGTAGGGGACTCATCATAGTATAACAATTAGCAACATTACCCAACAGATACACAGTATCAATGGTTGTATCCATTTATTTCTTTCCTTGGCTTTAAAAAGTAAGTAATGGTAAATATCACTGGGTATTCCTGTTAAAATCAAACAGGTAATTAAGATTGGCAACGTCCACCCTTCAGAAAGTAAATTACTAAATCCACTGAATAGAATTCCGAAAGTAATGACAACATTAAAGTAGATAATATGATATAAGGCAAGCCATTTCATCGTTTTTGAGGTATGATATTTCCTATTTTTTAAAACCTCCAGCACAGAGTAGGCAAGAATAGCAATTGCTGCTAAATACATGAATTCCATATCAATTAATTTAATCTTTTATAAATAACATTACACGTCTAAAACCTGTTTATATTTTTCACATTAAAACCGAGCGATCATAAAATTTACTTTTTTAATCTGTTCGTTCCCTGCTTTATCTTTTACGAGTAGTGAATAATAATAATCTCCAACGCATGCGTCTTTTGCCACGCCAATATTGAAACTGATGGTGGCATTAAGCTTACCTTTTATAACATGTAAAGGATTGCCATCCGCATCAAGACTTGCATTTACCAGGTGATTACAAGAAAAGCTCTTCACAAAGCGCAGGTCATCGGTTCCGCCTTTGGTAATCATCACTTCATAATTTTCTAAAGCTATATTGTCCGATAAAACAGCACTTACCTTCATTACTTTTCCCCGAACAATTTCTCTTGCATCTACGGGGCTTAACAACTCAACTTTGGGTTTAATATCATCTGTTTTGCCGACCCCAAAAGAAGTTGTGGCAAACAACAACATACATTTCAAATAAAAAATCATATCAGATACTTCATATTAAGAGTTAATTTAATTGGGGATACTCCCTTCGACTAGTACCTAAACCAGCATTCCAGCTTATTCATTCTAAAAAAAAAATGGCAGGTCGGCTTCCTAATTATATTTGCAGATATGATTAATAATAATGCTAACCTACCATTCAATTTTCTTAATTGTTTTTTCAAGACTGTATTAATCTTGTTCAACTAAATACTTGCTATTTAGATTTCAAAAAAAGGGAAGGGTATTTCCCGAGATCACCTCCCCTTTTTAACCAAACCTACCGACTAACTATTTTTTTAGAGCATGTATTGCTTCATTCACAAAGCCCTTCAACATCTAATTTTATCTTTCCAAAAGAATTATCATGAAAATATCCAGCAACACGTCTAGTGTTTTCATTCTCAGAATAGTTCTTTGGGTTAAATAAACCATTGAATTTCTCTTTAATCATACTTAGCCCTCTCCTGCTAACGCCCTAAATATTTTAAGCCAATCTTACAGGGTGTTTTTCTATATTTCTTTTTCAAGCAATGTCATTTCCGGAATTATCAACGATTTGAAAATTCACTTTAAAGTTTCTTGTGTATTCGATAAAATCTGCATTCTGTTGCAGTCGATAACAATCTTCATAAACCAAATTAAAGCATTCATTCAACTTCTCAGAGGAGAGCTCTTTCTCTTCAAACCAGAACAATTTATTTCGAATGATGAGCGTATCATCTTGCTCTTTATATATTTCCAGATTTTCGTAATTCCATATGTTTCCAGTTCTTATGATTTGAACTCCTTTAGCAATTTCATCACCATTATTTAAGGCCAAATAAGTCCTGTCTATTTGTTTAAAATTCCAATTTTCAATCAACAAACCTCCAATCATCCATAGAATTGCATATATTAAAAATTTCTGCAAACTCATTTCTTCTTCACCAATACCATTCAACACAAGAAATGTAGCAATGGCAACAGTCAGTCCCTTATAAACTGAGCCATGCAAGAAAATATACTGCCATTTCTTTTCTCTGTGTTTTTCCCATCGTTTTACAAATTGCTCTTCTCCTTTATTCAACTCTTTCATATATTTTATCTTTCAAGCACAATGGCAATAATGACTTGTTAATCTATCGACTAAGTTCTTTAGGAAAATAAGGAGACGCCGTAGCGTCCCCCCATTTAACCAACTAACTAACTAACTAACTAACTAACTAACTAACATTGAAACATATATTTATTTCACAACAACTTTCTTTGATTCAATCAATTTACCATTTATCAGATATGTACAGATATAAATACCTGTTCCGAATTGTGTGAAATCCACCTGCTTACGGTGCACCCCACTGTTCAAATTATTTTCTTGAATCACGTTTAGTTTGCGACCAATAAGGTTATAAATCTCAAAACGAGCATCGGCATTCTCATCCAACTTGAACTGAACCGTACTGCTTTGGTCTACCACAGGATTAGGATATATGGACAAACTCTGAGCAGACTCCATAAAATCCTCATCCTCCTCACTTAAACCATCGGGTGCTCCATTCACAGCATCAGGATCGTTGATCACAATCACATAAACACCGTACACTACAAAGCCATTCTCCTTTCCATCATCAGCACCAAAAACCAGGAAGCCGGTTCCTTCCGCCAATGGGTGAATATCAATATAATTGTATCCAAGTGCCAGGTCAACAATATCAGGCGTATAGTTTGCTGCCAGGATCTGCAAGTCATCTCCATCAGGATCGGTAAACAATTCAGCAGGATCAATAGTAAAAGCATCCATTGGATCCACCAAATTCAGATGTATCGTTCCAAAATCAGGATTCATTACCGGAGCCCTGTTCTTATCATTTACCTGCAACAAGATAGTATCGCGGGTGATGTTTCCAGCTTCATCCTCAATGGCTACAGGATAAGAATATACACCAGCACTCTGATAGTTTGTTTTAAACACAACCTGAGCTTTTTGGCCTCCTGTCTGAGTCATTTTAGCAAAAGAACTTCCACCTCCTGCTTCCATAGAAATGGTCATGTTTTCGCCTTCAGGATCTTGAAATAGGTAGTTTACTACCAGCTCTTCGGTTTCCTGCATTTTTACAGTATCCACATACTGGTTAGGACTGAATTTTAGTTCAGGAGCCCCATTCACATTCAAATTGATAGTGGCTTCATCCTTACGATGATTTACATCATTAGTGGATACAAAAATCTTAGCTTTATGAGTTCCCATTCCGGCTACTACGGGATCAATGGTAGCAGTCACATCTACTGATGCCCCTCCTTCTACCATGCCATGGAACTGATCCAACTCAATCCACTGACCGTTACCAGCCGCAGTTAGTGGACGTATTTTCCATACCTGCTGCATATTTGGATAGGTCGACCAACTGTATTTCTCTCTCCAAGCTTGATAAGGTCCGGACCAGGCCTTTTTAACCTTTGATGGATCAGAACTGATATCAAAACCCATTGTCTGACTGTCGGCAGGAGGACATACCATAACAAAAAACTTCTCTCCTTCCGGAATAGTAACAGGCTGTTCTAATGCGAAGTGGATCCACTCCTCTTCCACAAATTTGTCAATCACAAAATCCTGCTGATAAATCTTTTTACCAGACTGAGGATCATCACCTCCTGTGTAAATCATCACACGCACATATTCACCCAACTTCTTCATTTTAAGGAAGGATTTCACATGAGTCAGGAAGAATCCTCCTTCAGGAGCAACAAATTCGTTGGCAAAACCGATAGGAGAAGCCACAACCATTGGGGTAAACACGCCGTCTCCAACATCTTTAGTGTCCAGTGCCAGAGAGTCTACAACAGTGGGTTTGTCGAATTGATAATTTCCCACTTCTTCCACGATAATGGAATCTTGTTCTGATTCTCCGGATGGTATTACTGCAGGAAACAAATCATAACTTAAAGTAGTTTCCCCCTGATTCTCAATCGTAAATGTATAGAGCTCCTTTTTAGTATTATTCAGGTTATACTCCTGGTCTTCTGCATTCCATGCAAAAACAGGAGAATCTACAATTGTAGCAGTAATAGCAATAACAGCAGGATCCATATTCCCTGTCAAATGAATGATACCATTCACATTCTGTTTTTGAGCAACAGGTATCTCCAGCTCAATCTCCTCAAAGCACCAGGGCTCGATTTCGATCGCCTTCAACAATGTTCCCGCACTGTTTTGGGTGATCGTCTTACCTGATTGGTCATAAAGAGTCAGACCATCCAGCTGTTCAAATCCAATTTTTGTCAAACTCAAAGTTTCGTAACCTTTATTGTACAGCTTAACCTTTCTCTTCAACTTGCAGTCATCCGAGAAAATTGCCTCTGTCCATTCCAACTTTTCCGGTGCCACAAGTATAGGTTCACCTGTTACCTTCACACTAAGAGGAATTCTCTGAACCGGATTCTGGCGACTGTTCGAATAAAGTTCAACAGTATCCTGGTAAGTTCCGGAATGATAAATTCGTTCAGCCGATACCACAAGGTCAAAGTCTCGATTTCCTCCTGAAATCATCTGTCCTTTTAATGGAGGTGCAATGGCAATGGTCATATTATCAGAAATAACTGACCAGCTCAAAATCCATGATTTTGGGGTTTCAACAGTCTCTGTTTCGTCCGGACTTTCCAATCCATACTGTAACACACCTACCCACTTTTCCACATCCTTATAATGGAAGTTGATGGAACCATCCGATAGCATTTCCAACTGGAATGTGATGGCTCCTCCGGTACCATTAGAATCCTCTCCTATAAAACTATCCCACTGAACGTAAATTCGGTCGGCTTCTTTTCTCAACATCACTCCGCCATCATCGGTTGAAGGCACAAGATAAGTCGCAAAAGGAGCAATCATTCCTCGCAGACCATCATCTTTTTTAAACTCAATGGAGACCTGATCATCTTCAGGTTCGATTACAGTTACATAACCATTCTTCGACACCCAAATGGTATCGTATAGATCCCCATAAAATGGGAATTGGAAAGGCAACTTAATGGCTTTCTGCTTACCATGTTCAATACGCAACAGCTCGGCATCAGCTGAAATATCATCCCACTTGTGGAAAATCTTTAAAGAATCACTTACCTTCCAGGTGTAACCATATTTCTCACTTACAAAATCTTCATTGTTACCAGCTCCCTTTTGAATACCATCGGTTTCCACACTCGCAAAAACACTGTTTTGAAAACTGAAATCCAAATCAACACCCTTATCCTGATTTGAAATGGAAAAAGGAACACGAACACTTTCTCCCCCCTTCAGATCCACACTAATAGAGGATGGTATGTTCAGTACATACTCTGGATCAGCTTTTCCTGATCCGGTAAGGATTACTGTCACACGATCTCCATTGGCAAAATCAAGGGTCATACTGGTGTTAACTGCACCTATACTTGTAGGAGCGAACTTAACCGGTAGTTGATACTCAGAACTACTATTAACTGATATAGGTAATTCTTTTTGAACCAAAAAGTCAGCACTATTAAAAGAAATCCCGGTTATAGCGCCTTTATCAGCACCAATATTGGAAACTTTTGCGTATTGCACCTCTTGCTGACCAATATTGACCTCTCCAAACTTAAGGCTGTCCTTCACTTCAAAAGAAGAAACTCCTGTAACATTTACAGTAAGAGGTAAATTATTTACTTTAGTACCAGCATTACTTTTTACCGCAACTGAATGATTATAAGTCCCTGCCTTCACATCCAATAAAGAAGGGTCAACAGTTAGCTTCACAATGGTGGATTCCCCTTCTGCCAATGTCCCTTTAGTTGCATTATCTGTAACAAGGAAAGAGACATCATTGATAGGTTCAAAACGTATTACCAGGCCGTTGTGCACCTTTTTATTTATCTCACCTTCATTTCGGTAAATCTGATAATCATCCCTTTCCAATCCCTGAACACCTACGATATATTCCATTTCGTCGGTGATATTCTCTACGCTCTTGTATCGGTATTCAATGGCACCATTTCTGAACAAAACAATCTGATAGGACACTTTTCCAAAATCATGAACACCGGTGTTGTTTGCCAATTTCAAATTCATATCAAAGGAGAACACTTCCCTGTCGCCAAAGGCATAATGGGTCATTTTCTCTATTTTAGAACCAACATCGGAAAATTTTAATGGTGCCAGTAATCCTTTAGCAATATGTCTGTCAAGACTCTCAGTATCATTCCCAAAATTACCATATTGATAAAAGTAGAGCTCCCCCTCAATAAGAGGCCAAAGATGGTTGACAACTGAACTATAGAATGGGAACTGCATCTCCAGATCAAATCGGTTCAACCAGATATATGCCGGATCGTAAACATCCCCAAATGCAGAAATATCATCCCACTGATTGGCCACAGGCCCTTCCGGTTCATCAGAGGAGATCATCCTGTAATTCAATTTTTCAGGCAACACACCTTTGCTTAGGTTAAGTCTGTTGTAATGCTCCAAATCGTATTCCAAAATGGAACCTTTACCAATATTCTTAAGGGTCAATTCCAGTTCGGCAGTTTGATCAGAAGCTACATTTACTTCTTGCTGATCCAGGCTAACCTCAATTTCAGGTGCTTCAGCACAAACCATTTCAATAGCCAACACAAGCTCACCAATGTTGGTAATCAGCTTCACTTTTTCCTGTAACAAACCTGTAACCGAAGGTGTATATAGAATAGGAACAACACCAGAAAAGCTCGGTGCCAAAACAATAGTATCCTTAAAATCCTTTGCGTATCCTGCCACATCTGATTGAATGTCGTAAATCTCCAAATCACCCAATCCACTATTCTTGATATCAACTTCAAGTTTATTCTCTACATTCAGGCCAACATCGAAACGATAAACATCTTTCTTCTCCACTTCGGCTTCCTGACCTGAAACAGTAACTTTCACATCAATGCTTACCCCTGGCTTATGAATATCATTGGTTCTGATTCCCAAAGAAGCCAGGTGATTTCCATTGCTTAGGTTGGCTACATCAACGACAACATTCACGTTCTGCGATTTTCCCTCTGCTATTTGACCTTCAGCAGGATCCATAAACACATAGGAGCCGTCATTACCTGTACTTAACGCTCTCAACATCGGCACCACTCTCATACCCATGTGGCTATAAGCATTTTTGTAGTTCAGCCCATTGTCGGGCGACACCATAAAATAGCCGGTATAATCAATGCGGGAAGACACGAGCTGCATAGCCTGAGGATAGGTCTCCTCCTTAGGGTAGTGTAGTACCACCCAGAAGAACTCATCATCTTCGAATCGTTGAGGTCGATAGATGGGTACACGATGGTATTTAAACACATTCACAGTGTCAGGATAGTACTCCTGAACATACACAGTTTCGGCTTCCTGTAAATCTTCTGAACCTTTTTTGATCTCAACCATAATGGGTTGATCACTGTTCTGAGGATACATTGCAGCTTCCAGGTGTGTCAGATTAAATGCGTAATCACTCTCCACGTAAAAACGTGTTGCCAAAATCAATCCGGCATTGGGACTTCCTGTTCCCATAAGAGTTGCTGAACCGTACTCCTCTTCATAACTCATACCCGCAACAAATACGGTATTGTCATTTTCCCAATGTTTCTGAGTTTTAGTATCAATAGAGGCCGTTGTTACCGCTTCAAGAGGTTTAGAATTCGAACTTGTGGTAGCAAACAATTCAGGACTTGCCGCAGCCTCTTCAGCCATTGCTGCAGTCTCCGCATTCCATTCTTCCAGATCTACCCAGAATTGTGA
This sequence comes from Ancylomarina sp., assembly GCA_048268005.1. Taxonomy (GTDB): domain Bacteria; phylum Bacteroidota; class Bacteroidia; order Bacteroidales; family Marinifilaceae; genus Ancylomarina. The sequence continues at coordinate 489,352 of JBLWWJ010000002.1, read as the reverse complement.
TTCGTTCGTGGCAAAACTGTTCCAGTAAACAATTCCCTCCCCAATATTTGAAAAAGTCATTGGAGCTGTTCCAGTGGTTTTCTCGGTCACATCAATCGCAAATTCAATCTCTCGGGTAGACTCCATAAAGTGGGGTGCATCCGAAGTGGTAACCTTAATAATATTAGATATATCGGAAATGTTCTCATATCGGTCACCCGATTTTATGGCAAACCAGTAATTCGATTTTTTCAATAAACCTCCTAATCTGGTAGAAACCTGAGCTCCGGCTTCGTAAGGATTCTCAAATTTAAATACAGTTTGTTTGTCAAAGTTCTGTGCGGTAATTTCACTCTGCCCAATTGCCAAATAGAAATAGGCGGGCTGAAAGTTATCCTCATCTATAGGTACAGTCCATTGCAAACGCACTTCATTGTGAAATACGTCTGTAGCTTGCAGGTCAGTGATTTGTTCGGGAGCGATTCGATCATCAACAGCCAATGCATTAACCGCATTTAGCATTCCCCTTCCGTATTTTTCCTGATGATCAAAGGTGAAAGAGTTCGTAGAACCAAGGATCATCTTTTCCAAATCTTCCGCACGGAAACCGTCGCCTCCAAATTTGGAAACTACAAGAGCGGCTACACCCGAAACATGCGGACAGGCCATGGAAGTTCCCTGCATATACCCGTACTCATCTCCTGGTAAGGTACTCAACACCCCCCCTTCGTGTGAGAAGTTTGACTGATCTCCACCGGGAGCAGCAATATCAGTCCAATCGCCATAGGTACTATAGGGAGCTGGGTAACCTCCCGGACCGGTAGAAGTAACTGCGATCACTTCATCAAATGCTCCGGGCATATGACGTTCATCCTTTCCGGTATTCCCGGCAGCAAAAAAGAGAACTCCCCCCTTCATAGGGCTACCTTCATACTGACCGGCTTCAGCGATAAAATAACGAACCGCATCCAACACTTCCGGTTCGTAATAACCTGGCTGGTTGTATCCCCAGGAGTTCTGGGAGATCACAGCTCCGTTGTCAGCACCGTATACAATGGCCGCGGCAAAGTTAGCCCCACCATTTGCACGATCATCAAACACCTGGCAGGACATCATTCGAACTCCGTTTCCAGATCCGTCACCACCGGCTACACCGGCTACACCGATACCATTATTGGATACAGCTCCTACAGTTCCTGCCACGTGTGTTCCGTGAGCGCCTGGAGTAACGACTCCACCCATTCTAAAATTAAAACCATGGAAGTCGTCAACGTAACCGTTCTGGTCATCATCAACCCCGTCTTCTCCATTTAATTCCGCCTCATTAATCCAAAGGTTATCTCTAAGGTCCTCATGTTCGAGATCAATCCCCTCGTCCACAATCGCAACAATCACGTTGGATTTCCCTGTTTCCAGTTTCCAGGCTTTTGTCAGGTCAATATCCACATTTTCAGTTCCAATACTACCATCGTTCTCATAATGCCACTGATCAGGCAACAGAGGATCATTGAAGCTAACGCCCACCGCATTGGGGTGAGCAAGGCTTTTCGTTTGTGCATTTTTCCCGTCGGATTTCAGCTCATCTAACTTAAATTTAACGGGCTTGACATCTCCATCAAATCGCACTTTCTTAAAGACAGGCTTGGCAATTTCTACTTCGTCCAGAACCTTGTACAAGTTTACTACAGAATCAGGAGCCTTGCCCTCATTAAAGTCTAACTCAAACCATAAGTGCAACCCATACTCCCTGTGTTTCATTTCGTTTTTCAACGAGAAAGGGAATACCCTTTTGATTCGTTTGATTCCTACTTTTCTATTTACCTTGTCAATACTTTCCACTCCCAATGTGGTTCCATCAGTATCAACAGACAAAGCCTTTACCGAACTAACATTCTGAAGATGTTCCCGCTTCAGTTTAATTCGGATTTTTCCTTTCACATAATCCTCACTTGACACAGTGACATCATGCGTCTGCCCTGTTGCATTCAGCATTAAAGCAAAGAATACACCAAACAGAAAATATGCTATTGTATTTTTCATTTTCTATCAATTCAATTATTGAACATCCCTAACGTAGCGTACCGAAACACCTGTAAAATATGCAGATAATGGAGCTATCCCCGTATAATTACTCTCCGGAGAAAAAATTTGACCTAAGCCCTCAAATCTATTCTCATCATAATAGGATGTCCAGAATATTCCACTTTCATCCATTCCACTGTAATAATCTTTTCGACCTGCTATTCCATTGCTGTATGACAAGGAACCGCCATAATTAAAATCAGTTCCAACTTCACCTCCCAGTTTGAGTTTCTCAACAGCATACATTTCACCACCAAGGTGGTTCAGAAGTTCTTCAATTTCCTTTCTTGAAGGCAAGCGCCATCCTTCAGGAGTCGATTCTACCGCAGCATAATAGTTATAGAGTCTGCCGTAAAATTTACGTTCATCTTCTGTTTCCAGAGGATGTCCATTTTCTAAATAAGCTCTATCAGATTGCCCGTAATACCAGGAACGGCCGTATTGTGTAGTAATGGCAACATAATTGAAATTCTGGGCCATCCATTCCAGTCCGTTTACTTCAACAAAACGATAAGTTTGTCCGTCACGAGAATCGGTCCATACACCATATTTTCCACGGAAACGAACTTGCACTGTATCTACAGCCTGGTATTCATCCAATTGTACAGTCCAGGTAAGGGTGTAAAGCGAATCGGCAAGTCCTTCGAAAATTGAGTTAGGATCCTCAAATGAATAAAGTTTCCCATTACCACCTTCGATAATTTCCCAGTTTCCTGTGGCTCCTGCCGGAAGTAATGCTTCCATATTGCAATACTTACTTTCGTCTTTAGAGGTTTTGATATCCAAACGATCAACGCCTGCCTCTGCTCTCAACACATCTGTTTGAAAGGATAAGTCAAGAGATTCCTCCTTGGATCCATAGGAAAGGGTCCATCGAAGGGTATAGCTTTCGTCAGCTTTTCCAATAAATTGTGCTTCAGGATTCTGAAAATTTTCAACCCGGCCACCCTGGCCATCTACAATTTCCCATCTTCCTTCAGCTCCAAACTTTGGGGCCTCTGCTTCAAGTTGCAGGGAAATATTATTGTGCAAAGTATCTTCAACTGCTGTAAGTATACGCGGTTGCAAAGGCTTGAACGATACATTTATATTGGCAACTTCGTATTGATTACCGCGACTTACTTCCCAGCCCAAAAGATAGGTTTCGCCGGGTTCGCCAAAGAAATTGGACTGAGGATTTGTTTCATCATCAAAACTTCCATTCTCTCCCATAAAGATTTTCCAGCGACCAGTTTGTCCCTCCGGTGCCGCTTGAGCATTCAGAGTAACAACATAGCCCTCATTTTCCACATCCAGAAAACTGCTTCCCGGATTGGAATGTAATTCCAAACTATCATCCTCTTTATCACAACTACCAAACATAGTCGCCAGGCAGAGTATGATAAAAAGGGATTTTAGTGTAAATTTTTTCATTGTCTATAATTTGATAAACATTTATGAATTGGTTTGTTAGAACTTTCCTTTAAAAAATAAAGTCTGTCTCTAAAGCTCTATTACAGAGTAATCAGATATATTATATTAAGCTTTTGAGACAGACTTTATTCAAACAAACTAGTAACCAATATTTTGATCTTCCTGGCTAAACTTACTATTCCTGTCAATCTCCGATTGAGGAATAGGGAAAGTCAAACGGTAATAATCCGCATCATTGGGTCCAAAATCAAAAGTCACCCAGTGATCCCCTTCTCTTTTGAAAGGCAAATTTCTACGCTTGATATCGTTCCAACGGAAACCTTCACCAAACAGCTCTTTTCTTCTCTCCATCAATGCCTCATCAATCAGGGCCTGTCCGCTAGCCGTACTTTTGGCAACACCCGGATTAGCACGACTCTGCACAACATACAAAGCATCCTGTGCAGCTGTTGTATTACCCAGCTCAGCCTCACATTCCGCCTCAATCAGGTACATTTCAGAAGCACGAATACTGATTCTTTCTGCATTTCCAACTTGTTGATTGTGTTGAAACTTCAAGATCAGGTAGTTGTCTTCATCGATATCTTCCTGCATCAGAAATTGGTATTTACGATAATCATTATTGCTGAAAGAATCAACAAATTTGCTATCTGCACGAATGGAACTGTATCCTGCTACCGGCCAGTAAAACGAAGGAATACTCATATAAGTATTGTTATCTTCAGCCGTATAGGCAACCGTGAAAATGGTTTCCCTGTTCGAAGCAAAAAAACCTTCCAATAGCTCGTCTATAGTCATCAATTCCATGCCCTCGTAAGCAGCTTTTGCCATATCACGTGACTTCTCCCAGTCCTGCATATCCAAATAGGTTCGGGCAAGTATTGCCTGAGCCGCACGCTTGTCGAAAATCCCCTTAAAGCTCATGTCCTCCAGCAAGTCGATGGCCGAAGTCAAATCGCTTACGATCTGAGAGTATACTTCACGAACAGACGCTCTGCCAAAATCTTCGCTGGAAGCATTAACAGGCTTATTGACATTCATAATACCCGGGGCATCAGGATTTACCACATAAGCTGGTGCGTAAATTTCCACCAGTTTAAGCATGGTAAAAGCACGAAGCACTTTGGCCTGTCCTTCCAGATTATTGATCTCTTCCTGGCTTGCATCCGGAATATTTTGAGCTTCGGCTATAATACGATTGGCATCATAAATGACCTTATAGCCCATACTCCAGGGACTTGATACATAGTTATAATTCGGCGCTACATCCATCTGATACACTTCGACAAACCAGCCCCAGTTATCAACCGAATTAATTAACACATCCTCACCCATGATATCGGACATCAGAGGCACATAATGCCCCTCAAAAGTATAGGCACTTAACTGGTCGTAAGCTCCAACCATAGCCGCCTCTGCTACTTTATAAGACTCAAATACTTCCTCTTCCTGCACTGCGTCAGTCGGTTCAGGTTTCAAAAATTCATCGCTACAGGACACCATTACACCCATCATTAACAGGAATAAAAGGGTCCTCATCTTCAACTTATAATTCATAATATCTGCTAATTCTAATTTCGTTTATAAATCCATCTTTACACCAAATGTGAACACCTTAACACCAGGGATACTGCTGTTTGTGGTTCCGTTGATTGCCCCTTCAGGGTCGAAACCTTTATAATCGGTCAGTGTCCACAGGTTCTCTCCTGAAGCAAATACTTTTAAGCGGTTTACATGAATCCGATGACATAAACTTTCCGGCAGGTAATAGCCCAGCGAAACATTCTTCAGACGTAAGTAAGAGGCATCCTCAAGAAAACGGGTCGACATTTGATTACCCCTATCCTGGTTGTTGGTTACATAGCGGGGAACATTTGTGTATTGATTATTAGGCGTCCAGGCATCCAGAGCATCAACTGCCAGGTTATTCCCGGGACTGGTTCCATCGTGCATATTGGCTGCGTAATCGAAATTGTACACCTGACCTCCAAGACTATAGTAGAAGTAAAAACTTAAATCAAAATTCTTGTATTTGATCGTATTGCTTAATCCGCCATAAAAATCGGGTAAAGCAGAGCCCTTTCGCACACGTTCAGCATCGCCATAATCACTGGTCACCATCTTTCCACTGCCAGAAGGGTCCTCAAAGGCAGAAATTGGTTCCTGGCTGTTATCCTCATCATCCGAAGCTACATTGGTATACCACATAGGTCTTCCGTTTTCAGGATTCACCCCGGCCCACTCTTTCAAAAAGAACTGGTAAACATCACCACCTTTTTCCTGAATCTTGGTTCCAGAAAGGTTACGTTTTGTTTCCAGATTTTTTATTTCATTCTTATTGGTTGAAATATTAAAATCCATGTTCCAGGTCAAATCTGTTTGCTCAATCACATCAAGATTTAAAGTCGCTTCAAAACCGCTATTCACCATGGCTCCCAGATTGGTCAGAATCGATCCGAAACCTTTAGCTGCTGAAAGTTTTTTACCAAACAAAAGTGCATCGGATTTACGGCTATAGTATTCAAAAGTTCCGCTCAAACGATTAAAAAAGCGGGCTTCCACCCCAACATTTAAACTTTTAATTTTCTCCCATTGCAGATCCGGCTGTGCCAGCTGAACAGGTGTAATACCAGCCATACCACCATAGTTGGCACCACTACCATATACGCCAAAAGAAGCAAAATTCGCGATACTGTTATTCCCTGAAGTACCATAACTGGCACGTAGCTTCAGGTTATTCAACCAGGAAATTTCCGGCATCCAGTTTTCCTCAGTAATTCTCCAGCTTCCGCCTAAGGAATAAAACCAACCGTATTTGTTATTCTCACCAAAACGCGAACTTCCATCGTTACGCAAGCTGGCACTCAGGTAATACTTTCCACCGTAATTGAATTTTGCCTGGCCGAAATAAGAAACCATAGCCCATTCGGTAGAATAACTTGAAGGCATTTCTGGCTGACTAGCCCACACCAGCTCATGATGATCGGGAATTCCAAATTCAATGGCACCCGCCGATAAAACCGAATATTTCTCAGCATGGGCTTCCTGTCCCATCATCATTTCAAAACTCGAATTCTCGCTTGTCTTGTTCCAGGACAAGACATTAGTCAGGTTCCAGGCCATATTGTCGGAACGAGAGGTTGTATTTCGTCCTCCAACTCCGGCACCATTCCCATGGAAAGGGTTGTAGTAGTTCAGGCCATCTTCGTCGCTGTAATCAATAGCTCCTGTTGTTCTGAAACTCAAGCTTGGCAAGAGTTGAAAATTCAGGAATGCATTGACAAGTGCACGCTTGGAAATATATTCGTATTCATCAAGTTCTGCCAGTCCAACAGGGTTAAAGTCAAAAACTGCCTTATTACCCCAGTTGTAAGAACCATCAACATTATAAACCGGAGAGGCCGCATTAATCACCTCGGCAGAACGAACAGGATTCGCACCTCCTGAACCGCCCGGAGGCGCATGTGTCTCTGAGTAGGAAACATGGTTACTGATTCCTGCAGTAATAAAGTCATTTACTTTGTGGTTCACATTTACCTTACCCGAGTAACGTGAATAATCAGACCCTAAGGTTGTGCCATTGTCAGAGAAATAGCCTAAAGAGAAGTAAACCTTGGTTGCTTCGGTACCTCCCGAAACACTTAGGTTATAATTCTGGGTGACACCTGTTTTATAGACTTCATCGCGCCAGTCGGTATTGGTAAGCACCTTTGTTCCGGGTAAAACGTTCCCGTTATCATCAAGTGGATTTTCAATGGCAAAAGGATTGAATCCAACAATTCCTTCCACATTATTATGTGCAAATTGTCGGGCATCAGCCATGGTGCCTCCGCTTAAAAGAGACTGGTTGTAAAGACCTTCCCACGAATGCTCATAAATTTGAGTAGAATTCATCAGTTTGTATCCATCTGATACTCTCGATGAAATACCATACTGTGCATCAAATGAAATTTTTGTTTTTCCTTTCACTCCCTGCTTGGTAGTAACAATGATTACCCCGTTGGCTGCACGCGAGCCGTAAAGCGAGGAGGCTGCTGCATCTTTCAGAACAGTCAGACTCTCAATATCGTTGGGATTGATATCCCCCAAACCGCCTGACATGGGCACCCCATCGATAATATACAGAGGTGAGCTGCTGGCACTTAAAGAACCAACACCACGGATTCGAATGGTTGCTGTAGAACCAGGTTGTCCTGAGCTTGAGGTCACCTGCAAACCTGCAGTGGTTCCTTGCAAGGCTTTTTCAAAAGAAGTCACCGGACGATCTTCAAGTTTCTCACTGGAAACAACTTCTGCGGCACCCGTAAAGGCCTCCTTTGTAGTCGTTCCATAAGCAACCACCATCACGTCACCAAGAACTTCAGAGTCTGTTCCCAATGCTACATTAATTACTGTACGACCATTTACTTGCTCTTTCACGGTAGTCATCCCAATAAAAGAGAAAAGTAAAGTCGCATCATTACCTGGAACGTCAATTGTATACTTCCCGTCAAAATCGGTAGTCGTACCATTAATCGTTCCTTCAATTATAATATTTACGCCTGGTATAGGCTCGCCTGTTTGAAGGTCGGTAACAATCCCCCCCACTTTCAAATTCTGGCTAATGGCTGGGAAGATTACTACCAGATTTAGCAGCAATCCCCATAAAATCTGTTTCATGTATTGATGTTTTATATTTAGCTTGTCCTCCCAAAAATTTTCGGGATAATTTTCATCTGTTTTTACTTGGTTTAGTTGCAATCCCGATTGGTATCAGGATGGATGGAATAGCCATATCAAATCAGGCTTGACTTCTTCAAAATCAGTACAATCCCCATGATATTTCTCACCTAAAAAAAATGATTCTTCTATTGGTTGTGAAGCCCCTCCTTTTTCTCAGGCTTATTTCTGATCGCATCCCCTTTAAAAGGGATGCGATCATTAAAGAATTTATATCAGTATTTTAATTAATTACATGGAGCCAGACAACGGGCAATCGCCTCATCTCTATCCATTTCTGTATTACCCAATTTAAAAGTGGCCTTTACATTTTGGTTATAGGCATTATCAAAATCACCATTTTTAATCTTGGTTAAAACTGGTTCCATAGAACAAAGCCCCACAGTTTCATCAGCTGGCACGTACAATTTCATGTACTCTCCGTATTTTTTGAAATTGTTCAAAGAATGGAATGCTGAGAATTCAGTAACATAGTAAGCTGTTAATTCCAAATAATTTACTTCCGTCAATGCCTCAAAACCGTCAAAACGACACACTTCACCTTCTGCGTAAGATGCATCCATGGTTCTTTTCAATTGAATCTTTACATCCTTAGCTTTTTCCAAAGCAGTAAAACCGTAAAACCATTCCGTTTTTTCGTTTATAGTAATGCTAGCATGAGAATAATTTGAAGGACCGGTAGTAACAAGAGCTGTGAAAATACTAACCAATTCCTTCTCGTTACCATTGTAAGTAATCTCAATGCTGGTTCCCTGAATCTCAGTTACATTGTTGAAAGCATCAATTTTAGTAAGTGCAGAATTTCCGGAAATTTTCACATTCCCACCGATGAATTCAAGACTTTCAAATCCAACCAATGAACTCAATCCTTCAGGAGTTCCGCCCATTCCAGATGATTTTTGATTGCTGTTAATGTTCAAGTCTCCTTCAATTCTTACCAACTCATCTACCAGGATAGTTTTCAATGATCCATTGTTTTCGATACTGAATATACCTGAAATTACCTCTGCCTTGATTTCTAATGTATCCACTCCTGTTTTGTAACAAACAAAGTCGTTTCCAATTTTACCAAGAGAAAGTTTGGCTCCCTCTCCTAGATAGGATACATTCACATCTGTTTTAACATCAGTCTGGGAAAGATTTAGGTCAACCAACTGTCCTAAATAAGTGTAATTCGGATCATCCTGATTGTACTCATTAATGTATAACTCATTGATCACATCTAATTTTGACATAGAAATAGATGTCAGTGCCAAATTTTCTTCCAAACTTAATTTGCCGTAAATAAGAACTAACTCATCAGCAACTACAGACACAACACCCTGGTTGGTTGTCATGTTGAAATCACCCCCCACAGAAGCAAGTTTTGGCAAAGTAACGACCGCTGCCTCCTCGTTTACACCGGAAATAATCAAATCGCCAGCCACATTCTCCAGATTCGGTAAATCAACAGTAGTTGCACCATTAATCTCAAGGTATCCACCAATTAGTTTCACATTGGCCAATGCCTCTACATGTGCCTGGCTGGTTGCAGCTACCTTACCTGTAATAATACTGGCACCAGATTCTACAACAGCAGCAAAATCAGCTTCGGTAAGCACATTTCCATAATGAATTGAGTTTTCTCCATCTTCTACTTCCTGCTGAAGCGTTTGTAATTTTTGAAGAAGTAATTCATATTCACCAGTCAACTCACTATTTTCACTTTGCAGTTCAGTAATTAAAGCTTGTAATTGAGCAATCTGAGTCAAAAGAGCTTCCTGCTGGGCTTTTTCCATTTCACCTACTTGCTCGGTCAAACCGTCAATTTGATCTTGCAGGTCATCAATATCATCTCCTACACAGCTTCCAAATGAAAGCAGGCCAGAAATCAGACATAATTGTAAAAATTTTCTTTTCATTAGTTAAAGATTTAATTAGATTAATAATCTGAAACAAATTCATTGATCAGAGTTTGTTTCATTGAAAAAATTTAGGTTTTATTTTAATTCTCATCCAACAATGAAACCGTTGGAAGTATTTTTATTTAGAGTATTCATAAGCTAAGTTTTATTGTTTTTTTTCAAGAGAAACCTTTTTCTTATTTTTCTTCTCGAAAGCAGCAAGGAGTTTTTTTAATGCTTCTGTCTCCATGTCTCTCTTTTTAATCAAAGCCTCTATTTTTATTTCTAAATCCTTGGACATATACATTGCTTTTCATCAATAAATTCAATTCGTTTTTTTATCACCACAAGAATACTTGATGAAAAATAAGCGCGGAAAATTTTCACCCCAATTAAGATTCTACATTTAGGGTGGATACTCTAACATTTCTCTTACATACCTAAAACACACATACAATTTCAGCTCTACAAGCACCCCATACACAACTCAATATGAAACACTTAATTCTCGACCGATTAATTTGATGGAAAATTTGAAAAGAAAAGTATAAACAGCATAAATCGCGAAAATTTATGATCCAATTAGAGGTTATCAGTTGAAATAATTCCTATCTCAAGTAGGTTTATATCTTTTTGAATAGGAAAACCAACTGTCCTCTCAGAGAAGGGGCACTTGTTAAATAATCAGACCTACCGGATATAGATTTCATATTCAAAAATCAACTCATCATTATTTTCTTGATTTAATGTTGAGGTGATGAATTCGAAGGAATCTTTTCTTTTGGGAAACGAAACTCGAGTTTCTAATATAAAAATGCCCCTGTTCATAATTTGAACAGGGGCATTATTTGGATTGGGATTTCGAAACTACTAACTCATTTCTAATGAATCAATTTGACCCTACAAAAAGATAAAAACACACCTTTAAACTTGCAAGTAAAAATAACACCAACCACAAGCAACTCATACACATCACACTAACTAAACATCATCCTGGCCTGGGGGACCAGGAGTCGCAAGTTCAAATCTTGTCATCCCGACGAATTGTAAAGGAAATTGAAGGTGCTACATTTATATGGACAGCAGGTTAGGACATAGAGAATAAAAAAAACTCCACTCAAAAAATAATTGAGTGGAGTTAACTCTCCTACTTAACATAAGTGGAGCTGCAGGGGATCGAACCCTGGTCCAAACATGCGACCAATAAGCTTTCTACATGCATAGTCCGTTATTAGTTTTCGAATCTAGTTAGGGAAAGGACACCCGAAGCTAAACCTTATCTTTTTAATTTCGCCAACTCCCCAAAGCTTGAAGCCAACTAACCCTGAATTGATAGCATCCCATATACTTACCGGAACAAGGTGGAACCATAAGCGGGATGTCTCGTCTTCGCTCCTAGAGCGATGATGAAGCTTAACTTACTATAATTCGGTTAGGCAGCAAGAGCGTAGTTATTTTCGCCAATTACAAAGTTTGCGACCTGATATTTACGAGCCAGATACACAATGCTCGACATGCTTACGTACTGATTCATCACGCTGTCAAAAGCCACGTCAGCCCCATAATTGGTACAAAGCTAGGAAAATCAACCGGATTAAGCTTGTTTTTTCTTCGAAAACTTATCAATTATCACTAAATTGGTGATCCTTAATGGAAATCGAAATAAAAATTCAATTTTCTATAACCAAAATTTAACCACACACTAAAATAATGATTAGACCCACACGCATAGGCGTTCTTCGCGAAACCAAGAATCCCCCTGACAGACGAGTTGCTATAACACCTGAACAAGGATTACATTTAATAAAAGCTCATCCTAACATTAGCATATTTATACAACCTAGCGATATACGATGCTATTCGGATGCTGAATATCGGAAAGCCGGTTTCTTTTTAACTGAAGACCTGCGCGAATGTGATATATTAATTGGCGTAAAAGAGGTCGCTATCCCCTACCTGATACCCAATAAGAAATACCTTTTCTTCTCACATACCGCAAAAAAACAAGATCACAATAGAAAACTCCTTCAGGAAATTTTAAAACGTCATATCACCCTTATCGATTACGAATACCTGTGTGATAAAAATGACAGACGTGTCGTAGCCTTTGGTTATTGGGCTGGTGTTGTAGGTGCATACAAAGCCTTGCGCGCTCGTGGTATGCGGACCGATTCCTTCGACCTGCCTCCTGCGAGATCATGTCATAATATGGAAGAGATGTATAAACATCTGAAAACAATTAGCCTGAAACCCATAAAAATTTTGGTTACAGGTGGTGGTCGAGTGGCAATGGGAGCTATGCAAACTATTCGTATATTAAACTTAAAAGAGGTTTCTCCCGACGACTTTTTGAACAAAGAATACGATGAGCCGGTAGTTTGCAGGATTGATCCTGAACATTACGTGGAGCGAATTGACGGACTTGAATTCAATCTTCAACATTTTTACGATTATCCGGAAAAATACCGTTCAACCTTTAAGCCATTTACCAAGCTTACCGATTTATTTATAGCCTGCCATTACTGGAATCCTAAATCACCAAAGTTTATGACTCCTGAAGATTATAAGGAGGATGATTTCAACATTTCCGTAATTGCAGATATTAGTTGTGATACCAATGGTCCAATACCTTCAACATTACGACCATCTACAATTGCATCATCATTTTATGGATACGACCGATTTACAGAAGAGGAAACAATCCCCTTTATCGATAAAAGAAATGTAACGGTTATGGCAGTCGATAATTTACCTGGAGAGCTACCTCGAGAATCCTCCGATGATTTTGGTAACGCCCTTATTAAACATGTCTTTACTGCTCTTTTAGGGGATACGGATGATGAAATTATACAAAAGGCTTGTATCACTAAAGATGGACAACTGACTCCAGCCTTCAATTATTTACAAGACTATGTCTACAAAACTGAATAAATAAAAATAGCCCAATCTACATTAGATTGGGCTATAAAATATCTTAAAGTTAAAGCTTACAATTGCTTCAGATTAGCGATGGTTTCTGTCGGATTTTCTGAATTGAAAACAAAACTACCTGCTACCAAAGCATCGGCTCCGGCTTCAACCAATTTCTTACCAGTATCCGTGTTTACACCACCATCAATTTCGATAATCACATCAGCGTTCTTCTCAGCAATTAATGCTTTCAACTTTGCAATTTTCGTGTAAGTATTCTCAATAAAACTCTGACCTCCAAAGCCTGGGTTTACACTCATCAATAAAACCAAGTCGATATCTTGAATAATATCTTCGAGTACCGAAACAGGTGTATGAGGGTTAAGAGAAACACCAGCCTTCATGCCATGAGAATGAATATTTTGAACCGTACGATGTAAGTGAGTACAAGCCTCATAATGAACCGTTAAAATATCAGAACCTGCTTTTTTAAAGGCCTCGATATAACGATCTGGATCTACAATCATCAAATGTACATCAAGCGGTTTCTTTGCAATCTTACTGATTTGCTCAACCACTGGAAGACCATAAGATATATTTGGCACAAAAACGCCATCCATGATATCAAGGTGAAACCAATCGGCATCACTGTTGTTTACCATATCGATATCGGCTTTCAAATTCATGAAATCTGCCGCAAGTAATGAAGGAGATATTAATGTTTGCATCTGTTTAAGGGGCTTTTATTTGTTATTCGGCAAAGATAAAAGATTTTATACAACTTATCTTTCTAAATTAATTTAAAGCCCACGATTTATAAAATCAAAAAAAGTGTACCGTCAGATTAAACTGCCATACACTTCTTTTAAATTTTTCAGAGAACCTATTTACAGTGTCACCTATCCCAAATAAGTCTTCAATATTTTAGATCTAAATGTCGATTTCATTTTCTTAATTGCCTTTTCCTTAATTTGACGCACACGCTCACGTGTTAAGTCAAATTCCTTACCAATTTCTTCCAATGAACAAGGCGGGTTGCCTTTTAAACCAAAATACATACGAATAATGGTTGCTTCTCTATTCGATAACGTTGAAAGAGAACGTTCAATTTCGATAATAAGTGAATCCTTTAATAATGTTTTATCCGGACCAATATCATCAGAACTTAAAAGAATATCATATAAAGTATTATCTTCTTCAGTATTAATAGGCGCATCCATTGAGACCTGACGACCAGAGGCTTTAATTGCCTCTTTCACATCCTTTGGACTCATGTCTAAAACATTTGCTATTTCATCTGGCGATGGTTCACGCTGAAATTCCTGCTCAAGCTGCGCCAGTGTTTTACTAATCTTATTTATCGATCCGATTTTATTTAAGGGTAATCTCACTATTCGGGACTGTTCTGCTAAGGCCTGCAACAAAGACTGACGAATCCACCAAACCGCATAAGATATAAATTTAAAACCTCGAGTTTCATCAAAACGTTGTGCAGCTTTGATCAAGCCTAAATTGCCCTCATTAATTAAATCAGAAAGGCTTAACCCCTGATTTTGATATTGCTTTGATACAGAAACGACAAAGCGTAAATTCGCATTAATCAGGCGATTTAATGCCGTTTTACTTCCTTTTTTAATTTGCCGGGCTAGAGCTACTTCCTCCTCAGCAGTAACAAGGTCTACCTTACCAATTTCTTGCAAGTAACGGTCCAAAGACGGGGTCTCTCTGTTGGTAACTTGCTTGGTGATTTTCAGTTGTCTCATATTCGGTTAGGGGATTTAGGTCATCTGGTAAAAAATCATCTAATAACTTAAACTCATATCTTAAAGAAATAGAAATTATTGTGAAAATCAAAATCATAAACCCATAATCTTCACCTTTTTAGCTTATTTAGAATTTCGTAAATGTCAATTATTATTATAATTATTTATACGTCATCATTAATTCAAAAAAAAAGCTTTGAACCTCCTAAACAACAAGGAAATATCGAATGACACAAAAATTAAACAAAGCATAAGAATCTGAATAATTATAAAATATTTAGGTGTAGATAACTCAATAATAACATTATGGCTGACTTTTTTTTTGTGTTTTATAAGTTATTGTGTAATATTGCAAGTGAATTCCAGTAGATTTCACTTTCTGAGATCGAAAAATCAAATCCCTAGAAGATAATATTTCTATCGAATAATAAAATCCAAAATATTTAATAATAGTGTTTATGTACGACATTCTTGAATTAAACAAGAAGCTTGTGCCCGAATTGAAAGAGATTGCTAAAGAACTTAATATCAAAAAAATCGAGTCCTTTAAAAAGCAAGACTTAATCTACAAAATTCTTGACCAACAAGCCATTGTAGCTTCAGAAATGAAAAGTTCTGATAAAAAAGCTATACGCAAACGCAGCAATAAAAAAGATGATGACCAGGCGACTAAAGAGGAACCTAGAAAATCTATTCTGCGCAAAAAAAGAAAACCAACTGAGAAACCAGAAGGCGAAAAAGTAGCAGAAACAACTGAGGCTAAAGAAACACCAGCTCCCGTAGCTGCTGAAAAGAAAGAAGCCAAAGAAGTTCGTAAACCAAATCCTCGCAGAAGACGAGAAGAAAATCGTCCTGCAGAGAAAGTGGTAAAAGAAACTGAGGCACCTAAAGATTCGGTTTCTAAAGAACAAGTGAAAGCTGAACCAGTTTCTAAGGAAACAAAAAAAGAGGAAGCTGCTCCAGTTAACGCTGAGGCTTCACAAGAAGTAACTTCCAAAGAGAATACGCCACAGGAGAAACCAGCTCAAGAAAGACCTCAAAAAGAAAGAAACCACGATAGAGCTCATCATGATAGAGCATCTCAAGGTAAAAAACGTTTTGAGCGTCGTGAAAAAGAAAGACCATTTGAATTTGATGGTATCATCAGTAACTCTGGTGTTCTTGAAATCATGCAAGACGGTTACGGTTTCCTTCGTTCATCAGATTTCAACTATTTGAACTCGCCTGACGATATTTACGTGTCACAATCACAAATTAAACTTTTTGGTTTAAAAACAGGTGATACCGTCCAAGGAACTATTCGTCCTCCTAAGGAAGGTGAAAAATATTTCCCTCTTATTAAAGTTGAGAAAATCAACGGTCGTTTACCAGAGGTTATTCGCGATCGTGTTCCTTTCGACCATTTGACTCCCCTATTCCCTGATGAAAAATTCAATTTAACCGGGATGGGGAAAAGCAGTCTTTCAACTCGTGTGGTTGATATGTTTGCTCCTATTGGTAAAGGTCAGCGTGGTTTGATCGTAGCACAACCTAAAACAGGTAAGACTGTATTATTGAAAGAAGTTGCCAATGCCATTGCTGCCAACAACCCAGAAGCTTATATGATCATCCTATTGATCGATGAGCGTCCTGAGGAGGTTACGGACATGGCTCGTTCGGTAAATGCAGAAGTCATTTCTTCTACTTTTGATGAACCAGCAGAACGTCACGTACGTGTTGCTAATATCGTTTTAGAAAAAGCTAAACGTATGGTTGAGTGTGGTCATGATGTTGTTATCCTATTGGATTCTATTACACGTCTGGCTCGTGCCTACAACACTGTTTCTCCTGCTTCTGGTAAGGTTCTTTCTGGTGGTGTTGATGCCAATGCACTTCACAAGCCTAAACGTTTCTTTGGTGCTGCTCGTAATATCGAAGATGGTGGTTCATTGACTATCCTGGCAACTGCATTAACAGAAACCGGATCGAAGATGGATGAAGTAATCTTTGAAGAATTTAAAGGTACCGGTAATATGGAGCTTCAGTTAGATCGTAAATTATCTAACAAGCGTATCTACCCAGCTGTCGATCTTACAGCATCAAGTACGCGTCGTGAAGATTTATTGCTTGACGAAGGCCAGCTAAATAGAATTTGGGTACTCAGAAATTTCTTAACAGATATGAATTCTGTGGAGGCTATGCAATTCATTAGTGACAGAATGCGTAAGACTCGTTCGAATGAAGAGTTCTTAATTTCAATGAACGATAAATAATTATCGATGAAATAAAAATCTCTCTAACTTTTACTCAACAATGGGTTAGTTAGTATTAAAACCAGGGGTTTTTAGTGTTCATGATTGAATTTTAAAGCTTTACGCTTATTACATAAAAAGGAATAGTGCTAAACAGCATTATTCCTTTTTTTATTTTTATCAAGTATAAATTCCAATTTAAACCTGTAATTGTAATCTCAAGATTGCAATTACAGGTTTTTATTTTTTAGATTTGTAAGGCAAATTTATAAAAGATGAATACTCTATTACAAACTCATTGTAGTTTACTCAAAAATAAAAGAAGTACAATTAAACGTGAACTCGGTAACGAAATTGACTGGAGTCAGCGTTTAATTGCAATTAAAGGATCTAGAGGAGTGGGAAAAACCACTTTCCTTCTGGACTATATTAGAGAAAACAATCGCGAGAACGATAAGTCTTGCTTATACATCAACCTAAATAATTTATTTTTCACTGAAAGAGGTTTAGTTTCCTTTGTAGATGAATTCTACAAAAAAGGTGGAAAAACCCTACTCCTTGATCAAATTCATAAATATCCGGAATGGGCCGAAGATCTTCGGATCTGTTATGACAACTATTCCGATCTTCAAATTATTTTTACAGCCTCATCAATTCTTAGGGTAAAAACAAACGAACACTTAATAGATTGTGTTTCCACTTACTATTTAAATGGTCTTTCTTTCCGAGAATTTTTAAATCATGAAGCGGGTTGTGATTTTAAGCGTTATACTTTAGAAGAAATTGTAGGAAATCATGAAGAAATTGTTGAGGAAGTTTTAACAAAAGTTAGACCTCTTGCTTTTTTCAATGATTATTTAAGATTTGGATATTACCCATGCTATTTAGAGGAAAAAAGTTTTATCGATAATCTTCTAAAGATCATCAATCTTATGCTTGAGTTCGATATCACTTACCTGAATCAAATTGAGTTAAAATATCTAACCAAATTAAAGAAACTGCTCTATATAATTGCTCGTAATGTGCCTTTTCAGCCTAATGTTAGCAAGCTTGCCAACGATGTTGAAACCTCAAGAGCAACCATCATGAATTACCTGAGATATTTAAAAAATGCTCGTTTAATTCATCTACTTAATAATTCAGAAGAGGAAGATGAGAAGTTGAAAAAACCGAATAAGGTTTATCTGCATAATACAAATTTACTTTATGCTATTTCACCCGATAATGTTTCTGAAAATAGCTTGCGTGAAACATTTTTCTATAATCAAGTGGGTGTAGGTAGTGTTTTAACAAGTACAGATAGAGGTCATTTTAAAGTTGATCAGAAATTCAATTTTGAAATCAAAGGAAGTTCTGTTGACATAGAACCAAAGTTTAGAACTGAAGATTATTTTGTTGCTGCCGACATGATTGAGCGTGGCGAAGGCAATACCATTCCTTTATGGTTATTCGGCTTTCTTTATTAATACAACGACGACACAGAACTGTGTCACTGAAAATTGATATTTATTAAAATAAATATATACAATCTACCATAAATAAAATTTTAATTGGAGGAGTAAAATGGCAAAAGAAAAAAAATTCATTACCTGTGACGGTAATGCCGCTGCTGCACATATAGCCTATATGTTTAGCGAGGTGTCGTGTATCTACCCTATCACACCTTCTTCGCCTATGGCTGAGAATGTTGACGAGTGGGCTGCACAAGGACGTAAAAATCTATTTGGAGAGACAGTACAATTAGTAGAAATGCAATCGGAAGCTGGTGCTGCTGGTGCAGTTCACGGTGCTTTACAAGCTGGTGCGCTGACTACTACTTATACTGCATCTCAGGGATTATTATTGATGATTCCTAACATGTACAAGATTGCTGGTGAGCTATTACCATGTGTATTCCACGTAAGTGCACGTGCTCTTGCTGCTCAGGCATTATCTATTTTCGGTGACCATTCAGACGTTTATTCAGCTCGTCAGACTGGATTCGCTATGTTAGCGTCAGGATCAGTTCAAGAGGTTATGGACCTTTCTGCTGTATCTCACCTTACTGCGATCAAATCAAGAGTTCCATTCATGAACTTCTTCGATGGTTTCCGTACATCTCACGAGATTCAGAAGATCGAAGCGATTGACATGGAAGACATGAAAGGTTTAGTTGATTACGAAGCGCTTCAAGCTTTCCGTGATCGTGCATTGAACCCAGAAACTCCAGTTACCAGAGGTACTGCTCAGAATCCTGATGTCTACTTCCAGGCTCGTGAAGCTGCAAACCCATTCTACAATGCGGTTCCAGATATCGTAGCTGACTACATGAAGGAAATGACTAAAATTACTGGTCGTGAATACAAGCCTTTCATGTATTATGGTGCTGAGGATGCTGAGAATATCATCATCGCAATGGGATCGGTAAACGAGACAATCAAAGAAATCGTTGATTTCAAAAATGCAAACGGTGAAAAAGTTGGTTTAGTTGTTGTTCACCTTTACCGTCCATTCTCTGCGAAACACTTCAAAGCAGTTATTCCTGCTTCTGTTAAGCGTATCTGTGTGCTTGATCGTACTAAGGAAACCGGTGCTAATGGTGATCCAATGTACCTTGACGTAAGAGACGTATTCTATGGTGAGGAAAATGCTCCTCTTATCATTGGTGGTCGTTACGGTTTAGGTTCTAAGGATGTTACGCCATCTCAAATTATTGCGGTTTATAACAACCTTGCAATGAACGAACCTAAGAATCAATTCACTTTAGGTATTGTAGATGATGTAACTTTCACTTCTCTTCCATTATTACCAGAAGTTAAAGTGAATTCAGAATCTCTTTACGAAGCGAAATTCTACGGTTTAGGTTCTGATGGTACTGTAGGTGCTAACAAGAACTCTATTAAGATTATTGGTGGTTCAACTGATAAGTATTGTCAAGCTTACTTCGCTTACGATTCAAAGAAATCAGGAGGATTTACTGCTTCTCACCTTCGTTTTGGTGATGAGCCTATCCGTTCTACTTACCTGGTAACAACACCTGACTTTGTTGCCTGTCACGTTCCTGCTTACGTTTATTTATATGACGTATTAAAAGGATTGAAAAAAGGTGGTTCTTTCTTATTGAACTCTATCTATGATACCGAAGAGACTATTAAGCATCTTCCTGATCATATGAAGAAGTACATGGCTGATAACGAGATTAAATTCTACATTATCAACGGTACAAAATTAGGTGAAGAATTAGGTCTTGGTAACCGCACTAATGCAATTATGCAGGCTGCTTTCTTTAAGATCACTGGTGTAATTCCATTCGAACAAGCTTCTGAAGAAATGAAGAAAGCCATTGTTAAATCGTATGGTAACAAAGGTGAGAAAGTGGTTAACATGAACTTTGCCGCTGTTGATGCTGGTGGAAAAAATGTTATCGAAGTTCCTGTATCAGCTGACTGGAAAAAGCTAAGTGCTGATGTTGCTGAAGCTGGCACCAACGAACGTCCTAAGTTTGTTGCTGAAGTTTGTGATCCTATGAATGCTCAGAAAGGTGATGATCTTCCTGTTTCTGCATTCTCTGGTCGTGAAGATGGTACTTTCCCTAATGGAACAACTAAGTTCGAGAAGCGTGGTATCGCTGTGAACGTTCCTGAGTGGAAAGATGAAACTTGTATTCAGTGTAACCAGTGTGCTTATGTTTGTCCTCACGCTGCAATTCGTCCATTCCTATTAACAGACGAAGAATTAGCTGCAGCTCCTGCCGGAACAGCGGTTAAACCAGCTACAGGTAAAGAACTTAAAGGTATGCACTTCCGTATTCAGGTTGCTGTTGAAGACTGTACCGGATGTGGTAACTGTGCTGATATTTGTCCTGCTCCAAAAGCAAAAGCTCTTGAAATGAAACATCTGGAAACTCAGGATGCTGAGAAAGAAAGATGGCACTATATGGACAAAACAGTTGGTTATAAGGAATTAGTTCCTAAGAACAATGTGAAGAATTCACAATTTGCTCAGCCATTATTCGAGTTCTCTGGAGCTTGTGCTGGTTGCGGTGAAACACCATATATCAAATTAATCACTCAACTTTACGGTGAGAGAATGATGGTATCTAACGCTACTGGTTGTTCTTCTATCTACGGTGGATCTGCTCCATCTACACCTTATTGTAAGAATGATAAGAGTGGTAAAGGTCCAGCTTGGGCTAACTCACTATTTGAAGATAATGCTGAATTCGGTTTCGGTATGAACGAAGGTGTTCGCAAGATGCGTAACCGTATTCAGTTACGTATGGAAGGTGCTATCAACGATGTGAATGCTGATACTAAAGCTGCATTTACAGAGTGGTTAGAGAACATCAACAATGGTGAGGCTTCAGTTGCTGCATCTGAGAAGGTTCTTGCTGCACTTGAAAATGAAACTCATGAGGTTGCTAAAGAAATCAAGGATCTTAAGAACTACTTAATCAAGAAGTCTCAGTGGATCTTCGGTGGTGACGGTTGGGCTTACGATATCGGATACGGTGGACTAGATCACGTACTTGCTTCAGGTGAAGATGTGAACGTTCTTGTAATGGATACTGAGATTTATTCTAACACAGGTGGACAAGCTTCTAAAGCAACTCCAGTTGGTGCTGTAGCAAAATTTGCTGCTGCAGGTAAAGTGGTTAGAAAGAAAGATCTAGGTATGATGGCTGCTTCATACGGATACGTATATGTTGCTCAAGTTGCAATGGGTGCGAATCATGCTCAATACATGAAAGCGCTTAAAGAGGCTGAGGCCTTCCCTGGACCATCATTGATCATTGCATACTCACCATGTATTTCTCACGGTTTGAAAGCTTCTATGGGTAAATCTCAATTGGAAGAGAAGAAAGCTGTTGAAGCAGGATACTGGCACTTATTCCGTCATAATCCACTATTGGAAGCTGAAGGAAAGAACCCATTCACTCTTGACTCAAAAGAGCCACAGTGGGATAAGTTCCAGGATTTCTTGTTAGGTGAGGTTCGTTATACTTCATTACAGAAATCATTCCCTGAGCGTGCTAAGGAGTTATTCAAAGCTGCTGAAGAGAATGCATTGTGGAGATACAAGTCTTACAAGCGTCAAGCTGCTTTAGATTTCTCTGAGGAGTAAACTATTGCTTATAAATATCAAAAAGGTCGATTCTCTTGGGAATCGACTTTTTTTTTGTTTCAGTTTATTCTTAAAATGATTGTAACAAATATTTCGGTTTATGTTTTCCAAATCAGCTAGAATATCTCGAGGAAATTTTTAGCTTTGGTAGCTAACCCAAATATTATATTTATGAAATCATTATTTAAAGTTTTAGCCATCCTCTTTGTGACTGTAACAATAGCTAGTTCTTGTGCGACTAAGACAGATTCAGAACGGATGATAGGTAAATGGCAAAACAGTGCAAATCCCGATGTCAAAATTACTGTAGAGTTTACAAAGGACAATCATTGGATGTTTTACAAGAACGGTGAGTTACTTGAAAAAGGAATTTTCGCACTTAAGGATGGTCATATCGTTTTGAAACATGCAGAAGAAGAACATGCACATGAAAACTGCAATCACGAACATAAACAACCCGAAGATCATATGATGGATTATGTGTTTGAAAGTGAAACGCTTTTAAAGATGGGACATGGCAACAAAATGAGTACCTATAAGAGATTATAGATCATAAACAATAAAATTTTCAAATGCCCAACTCGAAAGAATTGGGCGTTTTTTATGGATATAATTTTTTAAATCTGTTAAGCATGAATTTTACAAAACAACTCCAAACAAATAAGACCTAAAAGTCCTGCATTACCAACCACCCCACACCTATATATTGATTACCACGCAATTAAAGACATTTTTCTACTATTGAATTACTCGCATGAATTGATTAATTTAGATGTACTCGAAATTTTTAATCCTAATTCATATGGCAAATTTAAATGTAGAATTCATGGGGCTTAAGCTAAGAAACCCCATTATTGTTGGTGCTTGCACTCTATCGGCAACTGTTGATGGTGCAAGAGAATTAGAACGTGCTGGTGCAGGTGCTATTGTTTATAAATCTCTTTTCGAAGAACAAATCCAAATGGAACGAGCTCAACTCGATGACGAGTTGGATTTATATACAGAACGAAATGCGGAGATGACCTCCCTCTTCCCTACTCTAGAACATGCAGGTCCTACGGCACATATCTTAAAATTAATCGATGTCAAAAAGAATATCTCAATACCCGTTATCGCCAGCCTAAACTGTGTTTACGACGTAACCTGGTTCGAGTACGCCAAACAACTTGAAGATGCCGGTGTTGATGCACTGGAGCTTAACTTCTATTCGATGCCAACCGATATGGAAAAAACAGCCGCTGAGATTGAGGAAGAGAAAATCAAGATCGTCAAGACTTTAAAAAAGAGATTGAAAATTCCATTCTGCATTAAATTAAGCCCTTATTACACCAATACGATGAATTTTGTAAGTCGACTTGATAAGGCTGGTGCTTCATCATTCGCGCTATTTAATCGTTTATTCCAACCCGAAGTGAATATCAATAAGGAAAACCACATTACTCGTTTCAATCTAAGTAATCGTGGTGATTTCAAATTGGGACTTCGATATGTGGGTTTATTGCACAAGAAAATTAAAAGTCAATTGTGTGGAACCAATGGTATTTACACCTACGAAAATGTAATTCAAATGCTATTGAGTGGAGCCGATGTGGTTCAAATGGTGAGTGCCATTTATAAGAATGAGCCTTCGTATATAGCTGAAGTTCTTGCTGATATTGAAAGCTGGATGGATGAAAAAGGTTACAAATCGATCAGTGAGTTTAGAGGCAAACTTTCTGATAACGAAATAAAGAGCACAGACATATACCACAGAGCTCAATATCTTGATTTCTTATTAAAGCCGGAAGAAATTATCAATAAGTATCCTATGCGATAAATAGAATAATACGACCAGAAGAAAGCTGATCAATCGATCAGCTTTTTTTTCTCTCTGAGTATTAAAATTTTAGAATTAGAATAAGCGCAAACGTTTGAAAAATAAAAGTCTAAATCATTTTAAAAAAGACAGTTAGATTGTCCGTTCTTTGCTTCCTTTTTTGAAAAAAGAACACTACTTTTGTGTACAATTTTCAAAGCTTTCTTCACAAGAAAGTCGTGTAAATTTAAGATTTTGAAGATTATAAGTTAATATATAATTGTTATTGAATGCTTTATTTTATGGCAGAAAATAACATTAAAACTAAAAAGCGATAATTATGAGTACTAAGTACGTTTATACTTTTGGTGACGGTAAGGCCGAAGGTAAAGCAGACATGAAGAATTTGCTTGGAGGTAAGGGTGCTAACCTTGCTGAAATGAACCTAATTGGTGTACCAGTTCCTGCTGGTTTCACTATCACTACTGACGTTTGTACTGATTACAACAAGCTTGGAAAAGATGCTGTTGTAGCAATGATTAAAGAGCAAGTTGAGGCTGCTGTAGCTGATACTGAGAAAGCTATGAACGCTAAATTTGATGCAAAAGAAGGTTTTCCTTTGTTGCTATCAGTTCGTTCTGGTGCTCGTGCTTCTATGCCAGGTATGATGAACACTGTTCTTAACCTTGGTATGAATGATGATACAGTAAAAATTGTTGCTGAGCAATCAGGAAACGAGAAATTTGCTTACGATTCATATCGTCGTTTCATCCACATGTACGGTGACGTAGTAATGGGTGTTGAGGCTGAAGAAGGACAGCATAACCCATTTGAGGTTGTTCTTGACGAATTAAAAGAAGCTAAAGGTTACAAATTAGATACTGAACTTACAGTTGAAGATCTTAAGGAACTTGTAGAAGGATACAAAGCAGTTGTACGTGAGCACGCTGGTGTTGACTTCCCTACTTGTCCTTGGGAGCAGCTTTGGGGTTCTGTATGTGCTGTATTCGATTCATGGGATACTGAAAGAGCTATTCTTTACCGTAGAATGGAAGGTATTCCAGACGATTGGGGTACTGCTGTAAACGTACAGGCTATGGTATATGGTAACATGGGTGAGACTTCTGCAACAGGAGTTTGTTTCTCTCGTGATGCTGCTACTGGTGAAGACCAATTCAATGGTGAGTATTTGATCAACGCACAGGGTGAAGACGTTGTTGCTGGTGTTCGTACTCCACTTGAAATTACTCTTGTAGGTTCTAAGCGTTGGGCTGAAAGAGGTGGCGTTTCTGAAGAAGAAAGAAAAGCTAATTTCCTTTCAATGGAAGAAGCAATGCCTGAGCTTTACAAAGAGCTAGATACTATCCAGCAAAAACTTGAAGATCACTATTCTGACATGCAGGATATGGAGTTTACAATCCAACAAGGAAAACTTTGGATGTTGCAAACTCGTTCTGGTAAGCGTACTGGTGCTGCTATGGTTAAGATGGCTGTAGATATGTTAGAGCAAGGTATGATTGATGAGAATACTGCTATTCTTCGTCAAGAGCCTAACAAATTAGATGAGTTACTTCACCCAGTATTCGAGAAATCAGCTCTAGAGGCTGCTAAAGAGCTTTCTAAAGGTCTTCCTGCTTCTCCAGGTGCTGCTACAGGTCAAATCGTATTCTCTGCAGAAGCTGCTGAAGAGTGGGCTGCTGCTGGTAAAAAAGTAATTCTTGTACGTAGAGAGACTTCTCCAGAAGACTTGAAAGGTATGTACGCTGCTGAAGGTATTCTTACTGAGCGTGGTGGTATGACTTCTCACGCTGCTGTAGTTGCTCGTGGCATGGGTAAATGTTGTATCTCTTCTGCTGCTGGTACTTTAGTTACTGGTTCTTCAATGACTATCAACGGTGTTGAGTACAAAGAAGGTGATTTCATCTCATTGAACGGTACAACTGGTATTGTTTACGAAGGTAAAGTTGCTACTATCACTCCTTCATTGGATGGTGATTTCGGTAAAGTAATGGACATGGCTGAGAGAAACACTCGTATGTATGTTCGTACTAATGCTGATACGCCTGCTGATGCTCAAACTGCTCGTGAATTCGGTGCTAAAGGTATTGGTCTATGTCGTACAGAGCACATGTTCTTCGAAGGCGATAAGATCTGGAAGATGCGTGAAATGATTCTTGCAGAAGATGTTGAAGGTCGTAAAGCTGCTTTAGCTAAATTACTTCCTGTTCAGCGCGAAGACTTCTCTGGAATTCTTGAAGCTATGGACGGTTTTGGTGTAACTATCCGTCTACTGGATCCACCATTGCACGAGTTTACTCCTAACGATGAAGCTTCTCAAGCAGAGATGGCTGAAAAATTAGGTATCGATGTATCTGTCGTTAAAGCTAAAGTTGAGTCTCTTCACGAGTTTAACCCAATGTTGGGACACCGTGGTTGTCGTCTAGGTAACACTTACCCAGAGATTACAGAGATGCAAGCTCGTGCTATTATCGAAGCTGCTTGTGATCTTAAAGCTAAAGGTAAAGATCCTAAGCCAGAGATCATGGTTCCATTGATTGGTACTATCAAGGAATTCAAGATGCAGGAAGAAATTATCAGAGAAACTGCTGCTACAGTATTCGCTGAAAAAGGTATCGAAGTTGATTTCTTAGTAGGTACAATGATCGAGATTCCTCGTGCTGCATTGACTGCTGATCAAATCGCTGAGCATGCAGAATTCTTCTCTTTCGGAACAAATGACTTGACTCAAATGGGATTCGGTTATTCTCGTGATGATGCTGGTAAATTCTTACCTATCTACATTGAGAAAGGTATCCTTAAGAATGATCCATTCCAGGTTCTTGACCAGGAAGGTATCGGACAATTAGTTCGTATGGGTTGTGAAAAAGGACGTTCTACACGTAAAGATATCAAATTAGGTATCTGTGGTGAGCACGGTGGTGAGCCATCATCAGTTGAGTTCTGTAACTCAGTTGGTATGGAGTACGTTTCATGTTCTCCTTTCCGTGTGCCTATCGCACGTTTAGCTGCTGCTCAAGCTAACTTGAAGCAAAACTAAATCGGTTACAATCATCCGATGAATTATTTATATTTTAATTAATCATCAGATGAATTCAAAATAGAAAGGCTGTCCTCAGGGGCAGCCTTTCGTGTTTATATGGATCATCCGATGAATAATATCGATACATACTATTCATCGGACGAATTAAACTTGAGTGATAGAATACCAAACTTCTAAAAGAAAATTTTATCAAATATTTAAATACATTTCCGTTACCAAGCGCATATGAAATAAGAAGCTTAAATGCTAAAAAATTTATAAAGCTTAAGATAAAAATGTATTTTTATAGCTGAGAGACTTTAATAAGTCACTTGTGAGAAAATAAAACTAACATTTAAAATACAAAGTCATGGCAAAATCTCAAGACGCAAAAAAGAATGTCAAAAAAGAGCCAGCAAAAACGGCTAAGGAGAAAAAAGCAGAAAAAAGAGAGAAGAAAGCTAAAAAGGATTAATCCTTCTCTTTTAAAATAAACTACGACGAATGCCTTTAAGAAAAAGGTAAAAGAAATAAAATTAAGGCTGTCCATTGTGGCAGCCTTTCTTCGTTTCAATAAATTTAATAAGTTTGATGTCGCATTCAAAAAAACATAAACATACTCCTGTTTTTATAAAAAGTAAAAATGATTATAGATAAAATTGAGAACTTAAATTTGTACGCTAGCCTAAGTGAGAGACTGGCAAAAGGAATTGATTACATCATCAATTCAGATTTTTCTGGAATAGAGCTGGGAACTTATAATATAGATGGTGATGATGTTTTTGCAATGGTGCAGGAATACGAGACGAAGAAGATTGAAAAGTGTAAACTTGAAGGACACGTTAAATACATCGATATTCAATATATTATCGAGGGAGAAGAACACATTGGGCTTACATCTAAAACCAATCAAGAACTTGAAGAAAGAAATGACGAAGATGATTATGCATTTTACAAGGGTGAGTCAACTTTGTTCAAATTTGATCCATCAGTCTTTGGAATCTTTTTCCCTGATGATCTTCATATGCCATGC
The DNA here is from genome assembly GCA_048268005.1 of Ancylomarina sp. Taxonomy (GTDB): domain Bacteria; phylum Bacteroidota; class Bacteroidia; order Bacteroidales; family Marinifilaceae; genus Ancylomarina. The sequence goes on along the minus strand of JBLWWJ010000002.1, from coordinate 461,401 downwards.
GTTGCGCTAAACCAAATCTCGAAAGTTCGAAAAATCGTAGTTAAAGTGCGTATCTAAGCATTGAAATTAATGCCCCAAACAACATTACACATAGTTTTAATTTAACAATAATTATTCAACAATGAATTGGAGTTTAAAGTTGAGAAATTGGCACAGAGATTTCTCTTATTTTTATGTAGGCTTATTAATTGCATTTTCAATTTCTGGTATTGCTCTAAACCATCGTCATTCATGGGATCCACGTGATTACGTATATGAAACTCAAGACATTAAAATTGATTTTCCCAAGGATAGAGATGCCATAACCGATGAGTTTTTTGAAAATTGGTTAAAGGAAAATAATATAAATTTAGAATTAAGAGGAACAGCATATCGTAGAGGAGGGTATAATCTTTACTTCGGAGATGCTTATGCTTTTATTAATCCTTTTGATGGTGAAGGTCAAATTGAACGATTTCAGATTAGACCATTACTTGGCCCAATGGTTGATTTACATAGGTCAACCAGTGATATCTGGCTTTGGTATTCCGATATCTTTGCAATTAGTGTCTTGTTGATATGCACAACAGGATTAGTAATTGCTAAAGGGAAAAATGGTTTTAAAAAACGAGGATGGAAACTGGCACTTGTAGGAGTTGTTATTCCTTCCATTATGTGGTTCTTGATATAATTATATTCCTAATAAAACTATAAGATCCAGTAAGCAGAAAATAAGTCTGAGTACTGGATCTTTTAGTTTCTAAAAGTCTCAAAATAAGGCTTTATAATCAGGAATATCAGGGATAAACTTGAAACTATTCATCTCATAATCTATCTGACAACAATAATGATTTAAGCCATTGGTAACGACAAGATAAGGCACTTGCAACTTCATATTATAACGAGCAATCTGATTAAATGTTTCTTGAGAAATTTTCACACTCGGTGCTTTACACTCTACGATCATTACAGGAATTGCCATATTATTATACAAAACAATATCGCTACGCTGAGGCATACGATTGACATCAACCTTCTTCTCTACAGCAATCAGTCCCTTGGGGTAATTTTTATTTTCAACTAAATAAGAAATGAAATTTTGCCTCACCCATTCTTCAGGTGTTAATACCACAAACTTCTTTCTTATACTGTCAAAAATTAGCTTTCTTTGTCCTTCAAATTTTATATTAAAACTGTAGTTGGGTAGATTTAGCTTATCCATATTTTCGTTATATTGAAAAGCAAATATAAACAGATTTTATTAGCCTATCACACCTAGGCTAAAAAGCAAACTATTAGCCTATGAAGACAAAAGAAGAAATAGTAAAAAACTGGCTAACCCGTTATACGGGAAGAGCACTTAAGGATTTTGATCGATATATTCTTCTGACCAACTTTAGCGGCTATCTGGACATATTTGCTGAGAAATTCAATGTAGCAATTGTGGGCGAAGACAAAGCGATGCCTAATGTGTCTGCTGATGGCATAACCATGATTAATTTTGGGATGGGGAGTCCTAATGCTGCTACTATCATGGATCTTTTAAGTGCCATTAAACCCAAAGGTGTTTTGTTTTTGGGGAAATGTGGTGGTCTTAAGAAGAAAAACAAATTAGGTGATTTGATTTTACCTATTGCTGCCATCAGAAGTGAAGGGACATCGAATGACTACCTGCCACCAGAAATACCAGCTTTACCAGCATTTGGTCTTCAAAGAGCCGTATCACAAGTTATTGCTGATAAAAACATTAAATATTGGACCGGCACCGTATTCACAACTAATAAGAGGGTTTGGGAATTCGACGAGCGATTTAAAAAATATCTGGCTAAGACTCGAGCCATGGCCATCGATATGGAAACAGCGACCATTTTTACTGTTGGTTTTTTTAATGAAATCCCATCTGGTGCTGTTTTATTGGTTTCAGATCAGCCTATGATTTCATCAGGTGTTAAAACAGACAGCAGTGATGCCAGTGTCACTGATCGCTTTGTTGACAGACATATCCAAACAGGAATTGATGCATTAAAAGAAGTAATGCATAATAAGGAATCCGTTAAACACCTAAGATTCTAAAAAAGAAACTTTTCAAAAGAATGACATGACATTTGAAGAAATATACTCCAGTATAAAAAAACAGAATTACGCGCCCATTTATTTTTTAATGGGAGAAGAAAGTTTCTACATCGATAAAATCACGGACTATATCTTAGAAAATGCTCTTCCTGAGTCAGAGCGTGATTTTAATCAAACCATCTTTTATGGTAAGGATGCAGATATGGCGAACATCATTGATACGGCTCGTCGTTTTCCTATGATGGCTAACAAACAACTCGTGGTCGTAAAAGAAGCTCAACAATTAAAAAATATTGAGCTATTGGATTCTTATATCAAGAATCCTCTTAAATCGACAATTCTGGTGATTAACTACAAATACAAGTCATTAGATAAAAGAAAAGCTTTTACAAAAAATGTGGCTCAATATGGTATTTTATTCGAGTCAAAAAAGATATACGAAAACCAACTGCCGGATTGGATCTCAAAATATACGAACAGCCTAAAACTAAAAATTGAAACGAAAGCCAGTATTCTTCTCTCAGAATTTCTCGGGAATGACTTGAGTAAAATCTCAAATGAACTAGATAAATTGAGTATTAATTTATCGAAAGGGAAAACGATTACGGCTGATGATATCGAAAGAAATATAGGTATCTCAAAAGACTTTAATAACTTCGAATTACAAAATGCTCTAGGTAAAAAAGATATTTTAAAGGCAAATCAAATCATAAATTACTTCTCAACTAACGAAAAAAACAACCCTATTTACGTCACAATTGCCTTACTCCATTCCTATTTTTCAAAAATTTTAAAATTTCATTTCTTAAAAAATAAAACGAATGATAAACTTGTAGCTTCTGCCCTGGGCGTCAATCCATTTTTTGTAAAAGACTATAAATCAGCGGCAAAACTATACAACCCTAAGAAACTTGTATCCATTATAAACCTTCTTAGAGAATACGATTTAAAATCAAAAGGGATTGGTAACGTGAGTTCAAAGAATGGAGATCTTCTAAAGGAATTAATATTCAAAACTCTTCATTAGCAATTTCTAAACAAATCTATTATCTTTAAAATTATATTTCGTTTACTCTAACAGGGTAATTACATGGCGAATGAAACATATTATTCAGATTTTTGTGGATAAAAATCATTCATCCATCATCTTAGAATTAGCATTTAACTATGAAATTAATTTTTACGCTCACTTTTCTATTTGCTTTAATATTTGGACCAAACATAAGCTTGGGTCAAAATGGAGCACCCCCTGTTGCTAAGAATGATTCTGTTTCTATCAATAACAAAACTCTAGTTGATGAAGTAAATTATATCGAAATTGTATTTTTAGAAAACGACATCTATTCATCATCAACTTTAGATTTTTCTCAAACAAAAATTCTTCGTCAAAACGATCAGGCAGGAAAAGCTTATCTAATCGAGAACAACTCATTAATGGTTTTTTATCCCTATGAAGATAGTTTTGGTGTCGACACCATATTCTATGAAATTTGCAATAATAGAAGCCAGTGTAGTCAGGCTTATATTTTAGTTGATGTTAAAAACCCTAATAAAGTTGATCTACGAATACCCAATGCTTTCTCACCTAACGGTGATAACATCAATGATAAATTCTACATTAAAGGTATAGAGAATTATCCTGTTAATGAATTCATCGTGTTCTCTAGATGGGGATCTAAAGTCTTCGATAAGAGTAACTATTCGAATGATGAAGCCTGGGATGGAAGCTATAGTAAAACCGGTGTCAAGTTAGGCCCCGGAGACAAACTGCCTCCAGGAACATATTTCTTCAAGCTTATCATTAAGGACAAAAAGTACCTTAAGAGTGGCTATATCGTCATAAAAAAATAAAGTTATCAGCTTAAAGAAGGCTATCTAAACATTAAAAATTAGATAGCCTTACCAATACGATTTTCTCAACTACCAATCTTCTCAAGATTATAAGTGAATGGATAAGAAGGGACATATCATCAATATCTTTATTTTAACGACATTGGTATGTCTTTTTTCTTTTTGCACAAAACTCTCAGCTCAGGAAAACTTACTATTTTCAAGTCACAGACATAATCAACTGTTCATAAATCCAGCACATTCAGGTAGCAATCCCTATATGGAAATCGCAATGGGCTATCATCAACAATGGACAGGTATAGAAGGAGCTCCCAAATCGGCAATTTTATCTGCACATGCACCTCTAAATAATACCCAGGTCGGTATAGGATCTATGCTATACAGCAATAAAATTGGTATATTAAATGAAACTGGTTTCTTTGCCAACTATGCTTACAAAATTAATCTGCCAGAGAATCGAGTATTCTCTTTGGGAATTCAGGCGGGACTCGTTAATAAAACGGTGCGCTGGTCTGAAATAACAACCTATGATCCTAATTTTAACGGAGACGATCCGAGCATACCCAATATGAATGTAAGTAGTATAACACCCAATTTCGGGTTAGGAGCCTATTACAAAACATCTAAATTTCATCTTGGTTTCTCAGCTCCTCGCCTATTACAAAACGTTTATCCACATGAAGAGGGTTTTGGAAAATCTATTAATTTCGAATTTAAAGACATTTACTTTTATTTAAGCTCTGGGGTTCTAATAAATATCAATCACGAAATTCAGGCTGCCCCTTCTCTGCTACTTTTTTCTTCAATGAATTCAACCACCAACTACAGTATCAGTCTTAATTTCAGCCATACAAATGGTATCTCTGCAGGTGGGAGCTTTCGTTCTGAGAAGTATTGGGCACTTAACATGGGGTATGAGTTCGACTCAAAATTAGGCATATCATATTCCTATGAAAATAGTCTGGACAAACTAAAACGTGGTGATCATACAAGTCATGAAATTTTTATAAATTATAAAATTTCGTTGAAGAAAAGTAGCTATACATCGCCTAGGTTTTTCTAAAGTTGTGTATTTTGCATACTATTCAGTATCAAAAACATTTTTCATTTCGGTGATTAGAATTTAAACCATCAACAATAATTGACTAGATCTTTAAACTATGTATAGAAAATTGCTAACAACAATTTTTGTTGCCCTTATATATTTCATAACTCAAACAAGTGTTTACGCCCAGAACAAAGACCTTGAGAAAGGTCAACGATTCTTTGCTAAAAAAGAGTATAAACTTGCAATCCCCTTCCTGAAGAAATACACTCTTAACCATAAGGATAAAACAGCTAAGAGAAATCTATTTATTTGCTATTTGGAAACTCAACAAGATGACGAAGCGCTAAAACTTGTGAAAAGAATGGTTGAAAATCCGACTGCAGAGGCAGTAGATTTCCTAAATTATGCCAATTTATTAAAGAAATTACATCAATACCAAGAAGCCAAAGAGTGGTATATTAAATACAGTGAACTTGATCCCGATGATAAAGTTGTAAAACAACACATTCAAGCTTTCAATATGATTAACGAAATCACGAATGATACACTTTATATTGCAAAACCTATAAACATTAACACATCACAATCGGATTATGCAACATCTTTATATAAAGATGGTTTAATAGTCGTTTCAGGTCGATCGAATAAATATTCAAAACAAATCAACAGACAATCTAAAGATCATTACTTTAACCTATATTATTCAAAGAAGATTGGGACTAAATATTCAATTCCAAAAATATTATCTAAGGAATTAAGTTCGAAATATCATGAAGGCTCTGCCTCTTTTTCTTCAAATGAAAAATTCATTTATTTTTCCAGAAACAAAGGAAATGTTGACTTAAATGGTCAAGCACGTTTGCATATCTATATGTCACGTTTTAACCATGGAAAGTGGGATAAGCCTGAATTGTTTCTTCATGCTAATGATAATTATTCGACAGGTCATCCTTCTATTTCAAAAGATGGGAAGCTACTATTTTTCATTTCAAATATGCCAGGAGGATATGGTGGTACAGATATTTATTATTGTAGAAAAAAAGGCTTTTCATGGGGACCTCCAATTAATTTAGGTCCTAGTATTAATACTTCAAGTAACGAGTTGTTTCCATATATCGGTGCAGATAAAAACCTGTACTTTGCATCAAGTGGACACATAGGATTTGGTGGCTTAGATATATTCAAATCAAATTTTGAACAAAATCACTGGAGCTACCCACGTAATATTGGATACCCTTTTAATTCTGACAAGGATGATTTTGCTTACATTTTTGATCATAAGAACAAAATCGGCTATTTTTCATCAAATCGAAACAATAGTGATGACATATTTGAGTTCAAGGCTAATCCGGCCAAACTAAAAAAACTCAGTGGAAAAATATCAAAACTTAGACCGAATATAGCTATTGACAGTGTCAGTGTTTTTCTTGTTGACAAAGATCTAATTATAGATAAAACATATACAGATCCTTCAGGAAACTTTAGCTTTGATATTTTCGAGGATAAAAAATACAGCATGGTTATTCAGAAACATGGGTTTAAGATGAAACGTGTTCTCTATTTCCCTCAAAATTCAGTAAAGAAAAAAAATATCAAAATCAGATTAGAAGAGTCTCCGTGGGCAAACATTAAAGCTTTTGTTAAGAATCAATTCTCATCAAAACCAATTGAAAACGCTAAAATTGAAGTTGTTAACAAAACCTATAAATTATCAAACTATTACAATACAGACACTAATGGAAATTTCTCTTTGGATATAGACACAGGAAATTACTATGATTTGATTGTTTCAAAGCCAGGTTATTTTACGACTGTTCTTACGAATTATATGCACGATGAGATTCAGTCTATCGATTTGATCAAAACCAAAGGGAACCAAACAATCCAAATACAAACATCTACTTTTCCAAATCAAGGTTGGCTATTAAGCGAAATAACTAAAGGAGAATTAAATAATGTGATAGAGATTTTAAATCATAACCCTGATGTACTTATTGAAATAAGAACCAGTACTAAAGTTGACAATGGTGGAAAAAAGAATAAAGCACTCTGTTTAAAGAGAGCAACCGAGGCTATGAACTATTTGATTTCTCAAGGAATTACGGCTAATCGCATTAAAATTAGTGCCGTTGGTTTTAATACAAGAAGCGCTTCAATTGTTGTCAAATTAGTGGAATCATTTTAGTACCTCCTTAATCCTATATCTTAATTTCACTTGTATTTAGCTATCACAATCACACTATAAACCATGACCATTCTATTTATAGCCATTACAGTAATTATATCAATTACTGCCTTCAACAAAACAGAATTACTTTATCGATATCAGTTCAATGCCTATCAAATTATAAAACGTCAGCAATGGTATCGAATGCTAACTCATGCTTTTCTTCATGCCAATTGGAATCACCTCCTTGTAAACATGGTCGTATTATATTTCTTTGGAGCAGCTCTTGAGAATTATTTCGATTATTATTTGGGCTCAAGCACTTTCTACTTTATTGCACTCTATATATGTAGTATTATTTTCTCGAGCCTTTACGATCTGAAAAAATATGCAAATGACTATAATTACAATGCCCTTGGTGCTTCTGGAGCTACATCTGCAGTCGTATTTGCAACTATATTTTTTAACCCCTGGCAATTGTTATATTTCTTCTTTGTCATACCCATTCCTGGCATTGTTTTCGGAATATTATACCTGGGCTATTCTTATTATATGGATAAAAAACAGATAGATAATATCGGACATAGTTCGCATTTTTATGGGGCGCTATTCGGTTTTCTATTTCCTATTCTTGTAAAACCAGAATTATTCTCTTTATTTTTGCAAAAGTTATTTTAAACTCTCAATATGCAAAAAGCTATTTTTCTTGACCGTGATGGTGTTATTAATTCCGATATAGGACATTACTATATCTACAAAGTAGAAGATTTTATCATCAATAAGGGAATTATAAATTCTCTTAAACGTTTCCAAGAAGCAGGTTATAAACTCTTTATCGTAAGTAATCAAGGAGGAGTAGCCAAAGGTATTTATTCATGCGAAGATGTTGATAAGGTTCATAACTATTTGGAGTCTCAGTTGAAAGAAAATGGTATTCATTTAGAAGAGATCTACTACTGCCCACATCATGAAAGTATAGCCAGTTGTGAATGTAGAAAACCGAGTCCCTACATGATCAGGCAGGCAATTGAGAAGTACAATATCGATATTAATACTTCCTATCTAATCGGAGATAGTAAACGTGACATTGAATCGGCTGAAGCTGCCGGAGTTAGAGGCATTAAAATTGATGCTAATGAAGATATTTCTAGCTATTGCGATAAAATATTAAAGGGAGAAATCTAGCTATGAACTCACATCAACTTTCTTATAATGGTGACTTTTATTCAGAAGACACCGCCTTATTCACTGCTGAAAATAGAGCTTTTCGCTATGGAGACTCACTATTTGAGACCATTCATTGCAATGGAACACAAATTCAATTTTTCGAGGAGCATATTGAACGTCTAAAGCTAGGAATGAATCAATTGCACATGGAGATACCTGATAATTTTCCTGAGACAATTGAGAAGAATATCAAAAGCTTAATAACAAAAAACAAATCCTTTTTGGGTACTCGAATTCGATTAAGTGTATTTCGTAATTCCGGAGGGTTATATACGCCTAATACCAATCGAATATCCTATTTAATAGAAAGTTCAAAACTTGAAGAACCCAGGTATTTTTTAAATAAGAAAGGTTTAAAAATTGGTCTTTTTGATACCTATAAAAAAACCTCAAACTCATTATCTGCTTTTAAAACAGGTAATTCATTACCTTTTATTTTAGCCGGCTTGCACAAAAGTGAGATGAAATGGGATGATTGCTTATTAATAAACGAGAGACAAAATCTTGTGGAAAGCGTTAGTTCAAATCTGTTTGTTGTGAAGGATGGAATCTTATTTACACCATCACTTGAAAGTGGAGCTGTAAATGGCATTATGAGAGAGCAAATTATCCAAATTGCTCTTGATTTAGGCATCACTGTTTACGATGACTGTATAATGAAAGCTGAACAGTTAATTGAAGCTGATGAAATCTTCCTAACAAATGCCATTGTTGGGATACGTTGGGTAGTAGCCTATGGAGAAAGACGCTACTTTAATAGAAGTGCTAAAATTTTAATTGAAGAATTAAACAAAAAAGCTTTCACTAAAAACTAAGAATTCATATTTAATTTAGGTTTTGGTCCTTGGGAAAATTGGCCCAAAGCCTATAATTACCACCTAATGCAATTAAGGATTCTTTCCAAATATCTTCATTATCTAATGCCATTAGCTCTTTCGTATCGAGAGAGCTAACTAACCATGAATTTTCTTTGATTTCATCTTCGAGTTGACCTGCACTCCAACCAGAGTAGCCTGCAAAAAAACGAATTTGATTCTCATCAATTTTTCTCAAGCTTAACAGCTCTTTAAGTATTTCAAAATCCCCTCCCCAATACAAATTGTCGAAAACCTGAAAAGAATTCGGAATAAGTTCTGGGACTGTATGCAAATAATATATTTGATTATTCTGTACAGGACCACCTACAAAAACTTCACTTTCGAAAACATCCAAATCTCTTATTAATTCACTAATATTCATATGAATCGGCTTATTCAAAACAAAACCCACCGCTCCACTATCAGAGAATTCAGTCAATAAAACGACAGACCGATTAAAATATCGACCTTCTAAAAAAGGTTCAGCAATTAATATCCTTCCCTTCTCTGGAGGTATATCATTCGAATCGAATCGAAATATGTCATGCAATTCATCCACACCGATAAAATTTAGACTCAAAGTAATCAAATTCAATTAAGATTAAAAATGAAATGAATTATAAAGAGTATGAGTCCAAAAAAAATCAATATTTAAATCCAGACTCATTATAAACACCCCTTGTTTACACATCTCATATTTTATGTAAATAACCGAGGGCCTTTTTATCTTAATATTAACAATTACAAACTCATATTTTAACTGGAAATATCTATATTTAGGGAACCTAACCCAAATGTATACCCTATATGATCCAGTTGATTAAAAAACTTCTATTCCCTCTTTTAATTCTATGTTTCGCATTAAATTTTTCGAGTCGTGCCGAAGAACAAAGGCACTTTTCAGTTGAATACCCTTCGATTATAGTCACGAAAGTAAACTATACGATTAGCATAAAGCCGGATGCTAATTTCTTAAAACAGCTACAAACAGATTCCACTCAGGTTTTAATAAACGGTGTAAATACGCCCTACAAAATAGAAGGCGAAAACCTCAAGCTTGGTTATAAATTCACAAAGAAAGAGAATATTCAAATTCAAATAAAAGAACATTCTCAATCGACAGAAATTAGTCCAATTCCTCTTTGGCTATCTATTCTTCCTCCCCTGATCGCTATTTTAATGGCCCTTATTTTCAAAGAAGTTTTATCTGCACTCTTTATAGGCTTATTTACAGGAACACTAATTATATACTCATACAAAGGCGCATCTATATTCCTTGCCTTCTTTCAAGCTATTTTTGCCATTTCCGATGCCTATATTATCAATTCGGTCAACGATTCGGGACACATTTCCATCATTGTCTTCTCAATGCTCATAGGTGCGATGGTAACACTCATATCTAGAAATGGAGGGATGCAAGGCATTGTTAATATTCTCTCACGATATGCCAACACGGCTCGTTCAGGCCAGCTGGTAACCTGGTTTCTGGGTGTGCTTATATTCTTCGATGATTACGCCAATACATTAGTGGTTGGTAATACCATGCGACCAGTGACAGATCGGCTTAAAGTCTCGCGAGAGAAACTGGCGTATATTGTTGACTCAACAGCCGCACCAGTTGCTTCTGTTGCCATGATTACAACCTGGATTGGAATCGAATTGAGCTACATTCAATCGGCAACTGTTCAAATTGGTGTTGAAGAAAGTCCTTATAGTATTTTCTTAAACTCTTTGCCGAGCCGCTTCTACCCTTTCTTTATGCTAGCCTTCATGCTTTTTATTATTTATAAAGGAAGAGATTTTGGCCCTATGCTAAAAGCCGAAAAAGCAGCTAGAAATTCGCAATCGAAAGATGATAAAATCACTTCGAAAAACGAAAATGAACTCGAAATAGCGGCACATATTACCCCTAAATGGTATAATGCAGCAATCCCTATTTTAATCGTGATTTTAGGAACACTAGCTGGTTTAGTTTATACAGGTTGGGATGCCAGCGTTTGGGCTGATGAAACCATAGGTTTTAGTAAAAAACTATCCCATGTGATTGGTGCTTCAGATTCCTATCTGGCTCTGCTTTGGTCATCCCTATCAGCTGTGCTGGCTGCCGTACTTCTAACAGTAAGCCAAAAACTTCTAACCTTACACGAAGTTAGTGATAGTTTGCTGAAAGGATTTAAAACGATGCTGACTGCCATCCTAATTTTAATCCTAGCCTGGGCGTTAGCTGATATCACCAAGGATTTACATACAGCAGATTTCATTTCCAATGCTTTAATATCGATTAATGTTGCTCCACAAATTTTACCAGCATTAACTTTTGTTCTATCTGCACTCATTGCATTTTCAACTGGATCATCATGGGGAACTATGGCCATTTTGTACCCACTTATATTGCCAGCTTCTTGGTATTTAAGTCATTCTGTTGGACTGAGCGATGAAGAATCTATGAATATCTTCTATATTGTGGTTTCATCCATACTAGCTGGTTCTGTTCTGGGCGATCATTGTTCACCAATCTCTGATACAACCATTCTAAGCTCTCTAGCAAGTTCATGTAATCACATTGAGCACGTACGGACACAATTACCTTATGCTATATCTGTAGGTGCTGTTTCCATCTTTATTGGACTGATACCTGCAGCATATGGCATTTCTAATTGGATCATATTTCCAGTAGGTATTATCAGTCTTTATTTGATTGTCCATTTCTTCGGTAAAAAAGTAGAAAATTAATAGTCATTACGAACATCAAACTTAACTTTGCAGATCATAAAACTAATACAACTGTAAAGTATAAAATTGATATCTAATATGACTAAAATTAAACTTCTATTATTAATATTTATAGTGATCGAATGTGTCTCTTGTGATAATAAAAAAACAGCATTGCAAGGAAATTGGATTAAACAAGCAGAGTTTTTAGGAGAACCAAGAGGAAGCGCAGTTAGCTTCACAATTGGTAACGATGCCTATATAGGAACTGGTTACCGAAAAATCAGAAGTTATGACGAAACTGAAGAAGAAAACTGTTTAAAAAGTTTCTACAAGTATAATTTACAATATGGATGGGATAGAATTGCCGACTTCCCTGGGAAAGCCAGGCATGAAGCAGTCGCTTTTTCAATTAATGGAAAGGGATACGTAGGGACAGGTGTTGATATTGACGGTAACAGATTAAAAGATTTTTATGAATATGATCCAGCAACAAATACTTGGAAAGAAGCCCCAGAATTTATTGGTGGAGCAAGACAAGGTGCTGTTGCTTTCTCAATCGATAATATTGGCTATGTGGGAACAGGATACGGTGTTTTAGATGGTGAAGATGAAAATTATTTAAAAGATTTTTTCAAATTTGAGAATGGAGAATGGACAGATTTAGGTTTGTACCCAGGTGAAAAAACAGCTTACTCAACAAGTTTCGTCATCGACAACAAAGCTTATCTTGTTAGTGGGTATGGTAGCCTCGACGATGTATGGGAATTTTATCCTTCTGGATCTTCTGATAAAACCAAAAGATGGTTCCACAAAAAAGACTTAGATACCTATAAGCAATTTGACGATATGCTTAGAAATAATGCCGTATCATTTGTTATAAATAATAAAGGTTATTTAGCAACAGGAATAATTATGCCATACCAGAGATCTGTATGGGAATATCAACCCCAAGATGACAAATGGATAGAAAAAACAGGCTTGGAAATGGAAATACACTCAAGAGAAAATGCTGTAGGCTTCAGTATAAATAATAGAGGTTTTATAGCAACAGGGAATGTTGGTGATTTTTATCTTGATGACATGTGGGAGTTTAATCCAACAATGGAAGAATCAGATAGAGATAATGATTAATCTCTTATTTTTTATCTCATCACAATATCCCATAAAAAAACGACCGAAGCATAAGCTCCGGTCGTTTTCAAATTAATAATATTTAAGTTCCTAGTCCTCTAAGAAGTTAGGATACATATAATCTGTAGCTGGTACAAAAGTTTCCTTAATTGTACGTGGAGAAACCCAACGCAACAGATTAATCATAGAACCTGCTTTATCGTTAGTTCCAGAACCTCGACCTCCACCAAATGGCTGTTGTCCAACAACGGCACCAGTTGGCTTGTCGTTGATATAGAAGTTACCTGCAGTATGAGTTAAACGTGTTACTAATTTCTCAATCTCATAACGACATCCAGAGAAGATAGCACCTGTTAACGCATACATAGATCCTCTATCAAGCATATCTAAAGCCTCATCCATCTTATCATCTTCGTATACATAGATCGTTAAGATAGGACCGAATAGCTCTTCTTCCATTGTGATGTAGTCATGCTTCTTAGCACGGATAATTGTTGGAGCAACAAAGTAACCTACAGACTTGTCGTAAGTACCACCCGCAACAATCTCAGCATCTGGTGAAGCCTTAGCCTCATCAATAGCCGAAGCTAACTTATCAAAAGAAGTTTCATCAATTACAGCATTTACGAAATTAGTGAAGTCTTCAGTTCCACCCATCTTAATTTTCTTAAGATCTTCGTTTACATATGCCATTACCTCATCGTATTTGCTTGCAGGAATGAAAGCACGCGAAGCAGCAGAACACTTTTGTCCCTGATATTCGAAAGCACCACGAGTAATACCTGTAGCCACTTCTTTAGAACATCCCGATGGAGCCATGAAGATATAATCTTTACCACCTGTCTCACCTACGATACGTGGGTACGACTTATACATGTGAATGTTTTCACCAATGTTTTTCCAAATATCCTGGAATACACCTGTTGAACCAGTAAAGTGGATACCAGCAAAATCAGGAGAAGAGAATAGTACTTCAGAAGCAGCAGGACCTGATACATATACCAAGTTGATAACACCAGCAGGAACACCAGCTTTCTGGAATACTTCCATCAATACCTGAGCCGAGTAAACAGCAGTTTTAGATGGCTTCCATACAATACAGTTACCCATCATAGCAGGCGCTGTAGGTAGGTTACCAGCAATAGCAGTAAAGTTAAATGGAGTCAAAGCGAAGATGAAACCTTCCAATGGACGTTGCTCAACACGGTTCCAAATACCTTTTGAAGATACTGGCTGTTGCTTATAAATTTCAGTCATATACTGAACGTTGAAACGCAAGAAGTCAGCAATTTCACAAGCAGAATCAATCTCAGCCTGGAAAGCATTCTTCGACTGCCCCAACATAGTAGCCGCATTCAATTTCTGACGGTAAGGACCTGAAATCAATTCAGCAGCCTTCAAGAAGATAGAAGCACGATGCTCCCACGACAAAGCTTCCCAAGCTGGCTTAGCCTCTAAAGCTGCATCAATTGCCATCTGAATATGCTTTTTCTCACCTTGGTGGTAGTGACCTAATACATGCTGATGATCGTGTGGAGGCGTCATAGCAAATAGCTTGCCTGTGCGAACTTCCTCACCACCGATGTACATCGGTACATCAATTTGCTTAGAACGCATCTCTTTGATGGTTGCTTGCAATTCTGCTCTCTCTGGTGAACCTGGAGCATATGAAAAAATTGGTTCGTTTACTGCGGTTGGAACGTTGTATATACCTTTTGGCATGATAATGTAGTTTTAGGGTTATTTTGTGTTTTTTCTTTTCAATCTGAACAAATGTAAAAAATTTGATATGCGATTAATATGAGTTATGTCATGTAAATGTTCTGTTTTGGGGTACTTTCCAAACTAAATTTCATTTCAAAACAGAATCATGGCATCCAATTTATAATTGAATAGTTAATCAACCATTTTTAATTTCGGATTAGAAGTTAAATTATTTTCACGAGAGCAAGAAATATTTTTTTTGAAGCATTATTAAGAAACATATCACAAACCTGTCTTCTGTTTAGTTTAAAAATTAATAAGTAAATGTTAAGTTTGAAAATAAAACATACATAATTGACCTTATTGCGTATGAAATTATCGAAATCGATGTTTACACGATTTCTACCGAAGGGTATTTTCATTCCATCGAAAGAATTTCACTAAAAAAAATGGATTCCCTTATTTTGAAAGTAGATCATAAAGATCTCCGCTGAAATTACAATCTATTTTCACTAAAACGAATTATCATGCAAGCAATTAAAATACTCAAATTAAGCTCTCTATTAATTTTTATCATTATAGCAACACAATCCTGCATGGTGAGTTCTTTGTATCCTCTATATGATAACACAAATCTGGTTCATATAGATAAGCTAAATGGGAAATGGTTAGACGACGACAATAATATTTATGAAATAACTACTGTAGTAGATTCGATAAATACAGCTAATTTATCAAAAGAGGAACTTTTTATGCGAGGTTTAAAATCTCAACCGAAAAAAACAAATATCAAGAAAAAAGTATCGAAAAATACTGCTAACTTATCTAAAGAAGAACTATTTATGCGAGGCATAAGTTCTGAAACAAAAAAATCAAACATTAAGTCTAAGGATATAGAAAATGAAAAAATAAAGAAAAAAATAATTCAACTTGAGAAAAGATATAATGCTGAATTCACATTAAGTGTTAACAGAGAATACTATATAATTAAAATAATCACAGAAAAAGACACAAGCATTTTCACTGGGAGGTTGGCAAAATTGGGAGATCATTATTTCTTAGATATAATTCCAAATGAAGACAACATGGAAAATAAACTAGGCGATGATTATATGATTAGCTTGGTAATTCCTATGCATGGGTTTTTCAAAGTAGAATTTATCGAAGACAAGCTGAAGCTAAATTGGATCTACTCCGAAGATTTAAAAGAATTACGAAATAACAAGAAAATAAGACTCGAGCACATATCACGTGACGATAGAGAAATCATAACTGCGAAAACCACAGATATTCAGAAATTCTTATTCAAATTTGCTGACTCAAAACTCTTTAACAATCACAAAGATGCTGAGTTAATTTTGTCGCCTTTAAAATAAATTGATTCCTAAAAACACCTAATGGTCATTCGATTACAAACAATCATTAAAAGACTAATTCAAAACAGATGGTCTCAACACCTTCTGTTTTGGGCTTGCTCCTTTTATATCTTACTTCACTATTTTGCCTTGGAAGAAGAATTATATGCAATTGACTATGTCTACACACTTCTCTTCCATATCAGTTTGCTTATTGGTGTTTATCTCAATATAGAAATTCTTATCCGATTCCTGCTAAAGCGAGAAAAGTATGCGTTTTATCTGCTTTCTGCCATAAGCACATGGTTGGTTATGGCACACATCAACGAGTTCACATTTAATCATCTTAGTGATTGGATTGCTTCTGATTATTTGTTTATATCAGCATACAGCATTCCTGATTTATTAAAATTCAGTTTTGTTTATTTGGCTTTAACCACACTCTTAAAACTATCGAAATCGTGGTTTGCTGTACTAGAAACTCAGAAAGAATTGGAAATTGTAAAACGAGAACAAATTGAAAGCGAATTAAGTGCTCTTAAATCAAACATCAATCCTCACTTTTTATTTAATAATCTGAATTCATTATATGCCTTATCTCGAAAAAATGCAGTAGAAACTCCTGATTATATTCTCAAGCTATCAGAACTGATGCGTTATATGATTTACGAAACGCAGGACAAATTAGTGCTTTTGGACAAGGAGATCAATTATATCACGAATTATCTGGATCTGCAAAAACTAAGATGTCAATCAGACACAACTATTCACTATAAAATAGAAGGAGAAATCAATTCACAGCAAATTGCTCCTTTTCTACTGATTCCCTTTATCGAAAATTGTTTTAAGCATGGTGGAATGAATCAAGCAGCTTCCAATTTCATTAATCTGGAAATCCAAATTGAATCAGATCACATCAAAATGAATCTAAAAAACAGCATTCCCATAAAACCCAATAAGCAACTCAATAGTGAAGGTGGATTTGGAATTGAGAATGTAAAAAAACGCTTAGACTCCCACTATCATAACAAGCATGAATTGAGTTTGGAATTAAAACAAGAACAATTCAACGTTAACCTAAACCTGAATCTTACAGATGACTAATACAGCCCCAAGATATTTCAATTGTCTTATCGTCGAAGATGAACCCCTTTCTCAGGAAGTACTCGAATCCTACATCGATAATTGTCCTGAACTAAAACTTTGTGGCACTTGTAAAGATGCCATACAAGCCAATGCAATTCTTCACAATGAAAACATTGACATTATCTTTCTGGATATTAATATGCCAATTATAAATGGTATTGAATGGCTAAGGAGCTTAGATCAGAGCCCAGAAGTAATATTCACAACAGCTTATCCGGAACACGCTGTTGAAGGCTTCGATTTAAACGCACTGGACTATCTTTTAAAACCCTTTTCCTTTAATCGCTTTCTGAAATCAATCAATAAGTTTTTATCTATGAAAAAGAATGAAGAAGTTAGTTCAACAGGAAATTCGGATACAACTAAAATAATATGGGTGAAATCGAATAAGAAATCCTATCCAATCAAGCTTTCTGAACTAATTTACATTGAGTCTGATGGTGATTACCTAAAATTATTTTTGGGAGAAAAACCTATTATCGTTCACGAAACCTTAAAGCATTTCGCCTCGAAACTACCTAACAAGGTATTTATGAAGATACACCGCTCATTTATAATCAATCTCAGCAAAGTAGAGTACCTCGAGGGAAACCAAGTCTGCCTGGCATCCAAACTGATTCCTCTTGCAGCCACCTACCGAGATAAATTCTATAAGGCTATAGAAAAGAATGAACAAGTTTAAGCATGCATTAGTTTGAGAAGAAAATAGTTTTGATTTAATTTGATTATTATTTTAAACGAATCTAATTAATCTACAATATGGAAGACATCAAATCACCTTGTATACAAATATGTCGCGCCGACTCTAATGGCGTTTGTTTTGGATGCAGAAGAACAAATGAAGAAATTGGAGATTGGTCCTTATATACCAACGAACAAAAAAAAGACGTTCTAGAGAAAGCAAGCAATAGAAGAAATGCACCTGACACACAATCCGGTGGATTTTTCAGATAAGTACTTTTACTAATAAAAACAAAAGGCTGCCAATCACAGATTTGCAGCCTTTATCCTTTATCCTTTATCCTTTATCCTTTATCCTTCTAATGTTGTCAACTCATGATATTTAGTCGATTGCATGCCTAAAGTCTCAAGCAAAGCCTGATCTTCGTTCACCTCAACATTACCTACCGTCAGTAACTTATCGCCAAAGAAAATTGAATTTGCTCCTGCCAGAAAACAAAGCGCTTGCCCCTCTTTACTATAATGTGTACGACCCGCTGCAAAAGCTATAACAGTTTTAGGCATCAGTATACGAGCTGTTGCCACAGCACGAACCATCTCAAAAATATCGATAATGTCTTTACCATAGAACGGAGTTCCTTCAACCGGTACCAACGAATTTAAAGGCACATTGTAAGGATGCTTTTCCTGGTTGGAAAGCGTACGAAGCATTTCGATACGATCCTCGTCGTTCTCACCCATTCCTAAAATACCGCCCGAGCAATATGAAATTCCAGCTTCCTGCAGATTAGCCAAAGTTTCTAATCGCTCAGCATAAGTACGTGTTGTGGTAATTGTAGGATAATGACGCTCAGATGTATCTAAATTGTGATTCACCGCTGTAATCCCAAGATCAGCTAACTTCTTAGCTTTATCTTTGTTGATCATCCCCATCGTACAACATACCTCCAAACCAAGTTTCTTTACTTCAGTAATCATTTCAGCCATTTCGTCGAAACGATCATCACGATTTCCGTCGCGGCCAGCGGAACTCAAGCAAACACGTTTTACACCATTGGCTTTAGCCACTTTAGCATCTTCAATCACTTGATCAAGACTCAACTTCTCTGGCTTCACATGTGTTTCGTAACGTGCAGATTGTGCACAATACTTGCAATCCTGAGAACATGCTCCTGTACGAACAGAAATCAAGGTATTCATGTTCATCTTCGTAGAATCGTGGTATTGTCTATGAATGTTAGAGGCACGGTTTACCAAGTCTAACAAAGGGAGATTGTAAATTTCTTTGACCTCTTCATGGGTCCAGTTGTTTCTAATATCAGTCATGATTCAATTCTTTTTTCGGTTAATAATTTGTTTTGTGGTAGGATTATCGGACGAAGAAAAGAATTGATCAGATTGCCTCTGATATTTCTTTCGCTGACCAATAGTTTCACTTTCCTGATTACAGATCAAATTCTGTAACAAGACTAAAGCTTCACCATCAGGATCATCTTCATCACATTTATCGCCACCTTTTTGAGGTTGGTAGTTAAAACCAGTAATTCCAGCTTCTTGACTTGGCGTCATCATATTATAGCTTGCCGACAAACAGGCGATTTTAATCTCCTGATTCATACTTGCAAATGCCGCATACGACTTTCTGCTCCAGTGTTTAAAAACCTGTAGTTTCTGATTCCGACCTCTTTGTAGGTTGTCAGTAAACATGTTATAAATTTAATTTTAGATATAAAGATTATGAGTTCAGATTATTCCAATCTCACTAAAAAAACTCTAAACTAAGTTGCCAAAGATATTCTTTTTTAGATTCTTTTCCCAACTCAGCAATTTGATAAGAAACAATTACAAAACACATTAAATTCTCAAGCCCCATTTGTGATATTTTAAACACAGTTATTACTATTTTTGCCAACTGAACACATAAGCCAGGAGACAAATGCTGTCCTTTGCTTATTTATATATCTGAAAGCAATGAAAAAGTTAAAATCGATCATGTTTGTTGGTACAGGTTCCGATGTGGGTAAAAGCATGGTGAACACTGGGTTTTGTCGTATTTTCAAACAAGATGGTTACACTCCAGCTCCTTTTAAAGCACAAAATATGTCTTTAAATAGCTTTGCAACACCTGAGGGTTTCGAAATAGGACGTGCTCAAGCCGTACAAGCTGAGGCTTGCAAATTGCCTTGCCATACCGATATGAATCCGATTTTACTTAAGCCAACCAATGATAAAAGTTCACAAGTCGTATTGAACGGAAAACCTGTGGGGACACAAACTGCTACAGAATATTTCATGGGTAACAATAAGGCAGCACTTTTTACCGAAGCTATTAATGCATTTAATCGTCTGGAAAAGCAATACAACCCTATTGTATTAGAAGGAGCCGGCAGTATTTCTGAGCTTAATCTCAAATCCAGAGATATCACCAACATGCGCATGGCCGTAGAAACTGACGCGGTAACTTACCTGGTTTCTGATATTGACAGAGGTGGTGTTTTTGCCAGTGTATTTGGCAGTATTCATTTGCTTGATGACCTTGAAAGAAAACAAATCAAAGGTATTCTCATCAATAAATTCAGAGGCGATGCTAAGCTTTTTGAAGAAGGAAGAACCATACTTGAGGACCTAACTGGCGTACCTGTTATTGGAGTACTACCCTACTTTAAAGATATTCATATCGAAGAAGAAGATTCAGTTAGCTTGGAAGATAAATTCAAAGAATCACATTCAAGCTTAATTAATATAACCGTCATTCGTCTACCTCGAATGGCCAACTTTACCGACTTTACCGTTCTTGAGCACGATCCTCGTGTTCATCTTTATTATACCGATCGTCCAAGTGAAATTGAAAAAGCCGATATTGTTATTATTCCTGGAAGTAAAAATACCATTTCAGACTTAGCTCACCTTCGTAAAATTGGTATTGCCAGTTCCATTGTGAGAGCTCAAAAAGAAGGTAAAAAAGTAATTGGGATCTGTGGTGGGTATCAAATGATGGGGGAAAGCATTAGCGATCCACAAGGTATAGAAGGAGATTTACCTCTTATTTCTGGTCTTGGATTACTGCCAATCAATACGGTTATCGAGGATAATAAAGTCACTGAGCAATGTCAATTCAAGTTCAAAAATTATAATGATACCTGTACTGGCTATGAAATACATATGGGGCAAACCACACTTAAACACCCGGAGAATCATTTGAACAAATTAAGCAGCAACAAAGAGGATGGCTATTTCTTAAACGAAAATTGTTGGGGTTCTTATATTCATGGCATTCTGGACAACTCAGTTGTCATTCAAGATCTGTTAAAAGGTTTTGAAACGGAAGACATTGACTTCGACTATAATCAGTTTAAAGAAGAGCAGTACGATAAATTAGCCGATGCCATCAGAGAACATGTTAATATGGATTTGGTTTATCAACACTTAAGCGAGTAACATCTTTCTCTAAAATAAAACTCACAATATCACATCAAAAAAAAGAAATGTCCGCTCATTCAAATCGCTATATCATAACAGGAGGTCCTGGTTCTGGAAAATCAAGCCTTCTAGCTGCTCTTGTCAACCAAAATCATCAAGGTTTTGAAGAAATATCAAGAGTCATCATTCGTGAACAACACGAAACTGGTGGTGATATGGTACCCTGGCAAAACCTTTCAGGATTCGCCGATCTGTGTTATGAGAAGATGAGTACTCAGCTAGATGAATGTAGTGCGAATTGCATTTGTTTCTACGATCGCGGCTTACCCGATATAATCGCCTATGTGCGAAGAGGGGGTCTTAAGGTACCATTAAAGTACTTCGAAAGAGCTAAAGCTTACAATAAGACCGTATTTCTTGCACCACCCTGGAAAGAAATATTTGTGAATGATGATGAAAGACCAGAGTCTTTTGAAGATGCAGTTGAGATTTATAAATTCTTAAAATCAACCTATGAAGAATTAGGATTTAATATTGTCGAACTGCCTAAAATCTCTATTGAGGAACGAGTTACATTTATTGAGCGTATTCTCAAAGCGAGAAATTCGTTGTCCTAAACAGAGTCGAAGGATGTGAGGATGTGAGGATGTGAAAAATATAAAATCTGCGAGAAATGTTTTTGTCAGGCAGTACTAAAAGCTAATTTATAGCTCCAAAGAATCTTTTAAAGCTTGGTAAACAGCCTTAGCTAGCAATTCTCCAAAAAGAACATGTTTGCCACAATATTCAACCTCTGGTCCCTCACCTGAGGCAATTGCACATGAATCTGTCCCGGTACCAGTTGCAATTTCACCACTTACAGGACTCTTTATATTCAAATCTTGTAAACAAGCCGACTTAGCTTCTGTAGCCATCATTATACACTCTATCATGCTATTAGGAGAAAGTTTGGCGTTGGTTAGGAGTATCATATTAATCGTACCTACCTTCTCACAAGCTTCATTCATAAACTGATAATCAGCCTTATCTCCAGCTCTACGAGCGTTGGAAACCCCAGAGGTTAAAAATACTTCTATCCAGATACCCTGTTCTTCTAACTTAACTCGTCTAAAAGAAGTCATCAATGCAGCAGTCATCATACCAACTGCTACACCTTCCCAGGCATTCCGGTTTGCTATATTTAAAAGGCTAACTGCAGGTTTCTCAAACTCTGTTTTCTCTCCTAAAAAATTAGCATCTACTTTGGTATTGAAAAAGTGTGAAGCAAGGCGGAAACCACCATTCAAAACTGACGAACTCATCATACTGACTGGCTCGTCAAATTCCAAATGGAAGAATTGATCATTTATATCAAATTGATAGTTCATTTGTTTTATTCTTTAGCACCTTGTTGAAAAGCAAATGCTACCGCTGCATTGTATTTTTTCATCCCTCCTGACTTCTTAATAGCCTTAAAAACCTTACGTTCATTATTAAAGTTGGCCGCAAAATATTCCCATATTGGTTTCAACTTGGATAATAACTGTGCGTCCCCACTTAAATATGACGTATAAGAATCGTAAATCTCACCGTGTAATTTCTCTAATAAATCGAGACGTTCTTTAGCTGATGGCAGCTCCTCCCCTTTAATCTTCAAAGGCAAGAATAAATCTTGTAATAAACCACGCCCAAGCATTATCTGTTCCAGATTTGGAAATTGCTCTAAACGCTTTTGATAATCTTCAAGCGTGCGGATATCACCATTATAAATTACAGGATGCTTCGATAAGTTAATAAGCTTTCCAAAAGCTTCCAAATCAACATCACCCTTATACATTTGTATACCCAAACGAGGGTGAACTATGATCTCAGACAAATTGAATTTATTTAAAACCTTTATAACGCCTTCCAGTTCATCAGCAGATTCATATCCAATCCTCATCTTTACAGAAAGTTCAATGCGCTCATCCACCCCCTCTGATAAAATTGCTTCGATAGCTTCAGGATATGGCAGTAAACCTGAACCTTTTTTCTTTTTAGCTAACATTGGAAATGGGCACCCCAAATTCCAATTCATTTTTTTATAACCCAATTCAATCAAATAGTCTCTAAAAAAGATAAATTCCTTAAGGCTATTGCCAATAAATTGGGGAATCAAGTTTTCTTCTATATTGGGCTCAACTTCTCTTCGATGAGAGGTTTTTAAACCTTCTCCTTTTTGTAAAACAAGAAAAGGGGTATAGAAATGATCTATCCCCCCTATATGTTTTGCATAAGCTCTACGGAATACCAAATCGGTAAATCCTTGTAGAGGTGCTAATGATAACTGCATAATAAAATACTATATAATAAATCTATCGTCCAAAACTTAAAACACTCAAGAGTTGTTTACGATGACGATAATAAGTTAAACCATCTTCGGTGGCAATACTTTTTACAAAGCTATCGATCATGGTATCGTATATGGTTCCAAATTTGAAACGCTCCGGTGGATAAAGTTCTGGATTATGCATATCCTCCAGTCTAGACAAATACATTCGGCCAACAATTTCCGGACTTAAATCTTCACGATACATCCCCTGAGCAATCCCCTTTTCCACATTAATCTGAATCTTATCGAAAATAAAAGCCATTCTTTGATCCATATGATTTTTATAAATCTCAGGGAAATGTTTCTCAAACTCCATCGTTACAGCAGGCGATACATTTTCAAATTTATCGTTAATCTCCTGACTAACAATAAAAAGAATATCAATGGCATTTTGACCTTCAAAATTATAATCTAGAAATATTTTCATAAAACTAGATCTCTCGAATTCTAATATTTTCTCAACAAGCTCTTCTTTTGAATTGACATATTGCGAAATTTCTTCCTTCGAGATGCCAATTGCTTCCAACTTTTCTAAAGAAATATCTCCCATACCTTCTGGTAAAAGAAATTTTCTCACCTTCT
Organism: Ancylomarina sp.; assembly: GCA_048268005.1. Classification (GTDB taxonomy): domain Bacteria; phylum Bacteroidota; class Bacteroidia; order Bacteroidales; family Marinifilaceae; genus Ancylomarina. The sequence goes on along the minus strand of JBLWWJ010000002.1, from coordinate 437,115 downwards.
CAATGATCTGAACAAAAGCCTTATCCATAAGTCTACGAAATTTAAAATTAAAATTTAGATCTCAGATTTTCATCTATCTCACAATCCACCTGGCTCCTTAGAAATCTAAATCTCTTGTATGCTCTAAAATTACTTCTTTTTCTTCAAGAACTATCAAATCAGTTTATTATTTAGTATTAAATGTTATAATAAAGCGATCAAATTTGGAATGACATTGATTCTATAAAATAAAAGATGCGATTGTAGTACAATCGCATCTTCTAATAATTACTGTATATTCTGAAAATTCAGTATCTCTGAATTATCTATTTAATTCTTCTTCTATAACCTTCTTCATTGCCGAAAATTCCTCGTGATTAAACAAACGTGTCAGAAATATAATTTTGCCTTCACGATTCAAAATAACATTGCGGGTTATACCGCTGTTTTTCTTAGCATATAACTCAAATATCTTCCCGCCATCATCCAAGGCTAGTGGGTAAGTAATGCCAGTCGCATCAATTAATTTTTGAGCTTTTTCAATAGGCTCATCACGATCGAGACCGTAAAGCGCAAAATCTTTGTTTTTATTAATTTGCCAAATTTCTTTCTCGATAAAAGGCATTTCTTTCCGACACACCCCACACCAACTGGCTGTAAACTGCAACATCACCACTTTGCCTTTTAGGTCAGACAATTTAACTTTCTGCCCATCCATTAAGCTCATTTCAAAATCAGGAGCCATATCTCCTACATTTACAATATAGCCTCTATCCTTTTCCTCTTGAGCCATTCCACTTATTATAATTCCCATAAGCAATATAAATACCAATACTAATTTTCTCATGATTTCTTATTCTTTCAATTAATCGGTCGGTTTAATTAAGGGATGCAAAATAATAAGATTATCCGTGAGATAAGACATCAAATACAATTTTAACAAGAACTTAAGATTCTAATTAATGTAGAAATTGGTCAATGGTAGGCATAAAAAAAAGAGAGAAGTTTTACTTCTCTCTTTTCTGTCGGGGTGGCAGGATTCGAACCTGCGACCTCCTCGTCCCAAACGAGGCGCGATGACCGGGCTACGCTACACCCCGAAAATTTAATTCCGGTATTCAATAAAAAATAAAAGAAGATTATCTTCTTTTTTAGTCGGGGTGGCAGGATTCGAACCTGCGACCTCCTCGTCCCAAACGAGGCGCGATGACCGGGCTACGCTACACCCCGAAAATAAATTTCGGTACTTTCAATAAAAATGAAGTTTTGCAACTTCTGTAATTTTCTCGGTGTCGGGGTGGCAGGATTCGAACCTGCGACCTCCTCGTCCCAAACGAGGCGCGATGACCGGGCTACGCTACACCCCGAAAATAAATTTCGGTACTTTCAATAAAAATGAAGTTTTGCAACTTCTGTAATTTTCTCGGTGTCGGGGTGGCAGGATTCGAACCTGCGACCTCCTCGTCCCAAACGAGGCGCGATGACCGGGCTACGCTACACCCCGAAAATTAAAGTGAAAAGATTAAGCTTTTCACTTTGCATCTTTTCAATTAAGAAAAGAAAGCGGAGAGAGGGGGATTCGAACCCCCGGTACCGTTACACAGTACGTCAGTTTAGCAAACTGGTGGATTAAGCCACTCTCCCACCTCTCCTGATTGCGGTAGCAAAAGTAGGTAAAATATTCATCTGTGCAAATTTTATTTTCACTCAAATTGAAATATTCCTTGCCTTGAGATTATAGTAAATTATAAATCAGTGAGATTCGAGACTAAAAAAAAATGCATTTTTTTTCAAAAAAAAAGCTGGACACGTTCAAAGAACGCGCCCAGCCTTATTTCCATCACTATATTTTTTTATTTTTTCTTCCCCTTTGAAGGTGGTTTTGCAATATTTTCACGCATCGAAGTATCCGCTTCAATGTTTTTCATGCGATAATAATCCATTACTCCTAAATGTCCACTACGGAAAGCTTCAGCCATGGCTCTAGGAACCTCTGCTTCCGCTTCGATTACTCTGGCTCGCATCTCCTGTGCTAGGGCCTTATTCTCCTGTTCGGTGGCCACAGCCATAGCACGACGCTCCTCGGCCTTAGCCTGTGCAATCTTCAAATCTGCTTCCGCTTGATCTGTTTGAAGAACAGCACCAATATTTTTTCCTATATCAATATCTGCAATATCAATAGATAAGATTTCGAATGCGGTTCCCGCATCCAAACCTTTCTCAAGTACAACACGAGAAATAAAATCAGGATTCTCAAGTACTGTCTTATGCGATTCTGAAGAACCAATTGAAGATACGATACCCTCACCTACACGAGCTAATACCGTTTCTTCACCTGCACCACCAACTAGCTGACGAATATTAGCACGTAAAGTCACCCTTGCCTTGGCAATTAACTGAATACCATCCTTTGATACTGCAGTAACAGGAGGTGTATTAATTACCTTGGGGATAACACTCATCTGCACGGCCTCGTATACATCACGTCCTGCAAGATCAATGGCTGTTGCCATTTTAAATGGCAATTCAATATTAGCTTTTGATGCAGAAACTAATGCATGAGTTACCTGCTCCACATGACCTCCTGCTAGATAATGAGCCTCAAGATCATTACGTGTCAGATGCAATCCAGCTTTGTGAGCTTCAATCATAGCACGTACAATAACATTGGGTGGCACTCGACGCCAACGCATAAATACAAGTTGTACCAATGAAATTCTCACTCCTGAAAGAAGGGCTGAGAACCAAAGGGCAACTGGAATAAAAAAGAATAGGATGTAGATACCTACACCTATCGCAACAATTAAAAATATTAATGCTCCAATTTCCATTTAATTTATTTTATAGGTTTTACGACAATAACTTTATCTACTATTTTAATCACCACAATCGGCGTCTTTTCGTCAATATATAAACCTGTTGATTTGGCTTCTATAATATGATTTTTAATTCTAACTTGTCCCATCGGTGCAAGTCGAGACAAACAAATCCCCTCATCACCAATAGCAACCATATCTTCTTCTAATTTCTCAACTTTAGAATCTATTTCTGTTTTCAGCATAATCCTGTTCCAGGTCCCTGATTTCAATGCTATCCATAAAGATAACACGCTAAATATTACTGATCCGAGCACGGTTAAATGTCCTGTGTTACTTCCATAATGATGATAGGATAAATATATACCACCAAGTATCATAACAACTCCTGCTATACCGGCAACAGTAATACCCGGAAGAACAAAAAATTCTAAAAGAATAAGCACAACTCCTAAAACAAGTAAGAGGATAATAATAAAGATTGTCATTTAATACGCCGTTTTATTTATTTCAACACTTAGGGTTAACCCTTTATTTTCCAATAAGTCTTTCATAATGGATAAATAAGCTAAATCACCTACTTTTATCTCACTTTTCCCTTTGTAATGGGTAATATATGCACATTGCTCCGCCTGGTCAGAAGTATGCTCACACACCTCCATTAAAGCTTCAACCACATAATCAAAACTGTGCTCATTATCGTTATGCAAATAAAGTACATGCTTTAAACTCATCGTTTCATTATTTTATCAATCGAATAGCATCCTGAATTGAGATTCTCTTACTACCCGTATAAGCCACAGTAAAAATATCTGTAAATCCAGCTTTATAAAGCTTTTTCTTTAATACACCTGCATCAGCAATTGAATCAAAATGCCCAATTGTACAGACAGTTTTCCCATTTGCCAGCTCTACAGCAGAAGTGCCGAAAGCTTTATATTTGTTCATTAACGCGCGAACCTTGTCTGGCACTCCATTAGCAAAAACCCCAATTTGAACTCGAAAATTAATATCACCAACTAAGTCTTTCTCAGTAAGTGGTTCTTTATCAACCTTAGTTGCAAGCTTAGCACTTACTACCTTCTCATTCGTCGGTTCTGTTTTCTTTATACTAGCCTGTAAGGACACTCTTTTCTGACCACTATACGCAACCGTAAAGGCATCGACATATCCCGCATCTTGCAACTTTTTCTTTAGACTAGACACCTCAGAAAGTGACTTAAAACGACCGATTGTACAAACAATCTTTCCATCTGCTCGCTTCTCGTAGAATGATCCAAAAGCCTGATACCTTTCCATAGTGGTATTCAACTTCTCTGGAATTTCACCAGCGAAAACCCCAATTTGAACTCGATAGGTAACTTCTTCAGTAATTTCATTGGACAATTTAGGCGTCGAACTAACACTTGGACCAGATGAAACTTTATCTGTAACCGCAATAGCATCTTTCAGATTAGTACGAATACCATTTTTATAAACAACAACAAAGGCAGCAGGAAAAACAGACTTAATTTGTGATTTAAAACTATTAGCCTTGGCATAAGTCCTATATGATCCCGTTAAGTAACGAAATGACTTTCCACCATCAACGATCTCTTCTTTAATAAAGCCCATCCCCTTATAGAAGTCATTGGTTGGTCTTTTATCGAAAACAGCGACTTGGTAACAATACTCATATTCATAATCTAAATAGCCTCCTTCGTCAACCTGAGGACTCACCTCCAGCTCTGTATCATCTTCTAAAGTTTGCTTTTGATCTTTCACAACTCGTTGAGAACTCTCAATCTCCTCTTTTACAGGCTCATGATTATCAACCGTATTTGACTTACCATTATAATCTGGTGTCGTTGTTTCTTGGGTAGCAGCTAAAATAAGTGTTGGAGCTTTTCCTGACGTTTGTTCTAAAACCAAAGCATGTTTTGCTTTCTGAACTGCATTATTCTTCAATTCACTTGCTCTCTGCTCTAAATCACGAACTCTGCGTTTAAATAAATCTTTATCAATCTCAGCATAAACACTCTGCTTGGTATATAAAAGATTTACTTCGCGAGATAAACTATCACTATTGAATTGATCATTCTTAGCCAATACAAATAACTCCTTAGCCTGATCGGAATTAAATTCATCTAATTTGTGATAAACCTTTTTCTTACTTATTCTAAAGTTGAAATAAGGAAAATTCTTATCATTATATTTTCTTGTATATCGAATCCCGGTTGAATCTTTCTCTTGGGAATGTCGACGAATAAGAGAATTGGATTGCCTTAAAGGATTTAAAGCTGAAACATTCTCTTCGCCAAAAGAAATCGTATTTTGCTTGATTTTCACAATCTCATATTCATTCACAATATCGCGAGAATAAGCAGAATAAGAAAAAAACATCGTTAGAATCAACAAACAAATACAAGCTCGATTCATAGCACCTACCTAATTATATTATAATCAACACAATACTCTCAAAAACAAATATTCTGAGAGCTCTAATTACCATCATGTAAGGTAACAATAATTTTGAAAAGAAAAATAAATATGCTCATAAGGATAAACCCCTTAAATTTTTCCTATTTCCGCAAAACCAGATCAATAAAGCATATGAATTTCTTCCAAAATATAAAAGAATAAAAAATAAAACTCGCTGCCGGGATCGTGTTATTTTCACAAAACCAGCAACGAGTTTATTATATTCAAACTAAAATTTGCTCTTCTATTTCTTCAGCCACTTATCCAACCAGCTAGCAAATTCGCGTTGCCATAAAATCCCGTTCTGAACACCTAATACCCAGTGATTTTCTTCAGGGAAATATAAATATTTAGCTGGAATACCTCTCAAACGAGCAGCATTGAAAGCCTGCATACCTTGTGAAGCAACAATACGATAATCTTTTTCACCATGCACAACCATGATTGGTGTATCCCACTTGTCAACAAACTTATGAGGAGAATTCGCATATGAACGTTGCGCTATTTTATTCTTTTTGTCCCAGAATGCGCCACCTAGATCCCAATTTACAAACCACATTTCTTCGGTTTCCAAATATTGAGCCTCAAGGTTAAACATACCATCATGAGCGATGAATGCCTTAAAGCGCTTATTGTGATGTCCAGCTAACCAGAAAGTTGAGAATCCACCATAAGATGCACCAACACAACCCAAGTGGTCTTCATCAACATATTTTTCAGCTTTTACATTATCAATTGCAGAAAGATAATCCTTCATATTCTGTCCGCCATAATCGCCTGAAATTTGCTCACACCATTCTTTACCAAAACCTGGTAAACCTCTACGATTAGGCGCAACAATCACATAATCATTTGAAGCCATCATCTGGAAATTCCAACGATAACTCCAGAATTGAGAAACAGTTCCCTGAGGACCACCCTGGCAATAAAGTAAAGCAGGATATTTTTTATTTTCATCGAAATGAGGAGGCTTAATTACCCAAACCAACATCTTCTTGCCATCAGTTGTTTTCACCCATCTCTTCTCAACTGTACCCATAGTCAACTGATCAAGAATATGCTTATTCACAAATGAAATCTCATTAGCATCACCTGATTTAGCATCAACACTATACAATTCAGCTGGTTTACTCATCGACACGCGCTTGGCGATCAATTTATCACCAACAGGATGTACCGATTGGTAATTATGAACGCCTTCAGTAATCTTATAGATCTTACCATCAGCCATATCCATACGGTAAATTTCGTCAGTAGCATGCCAGTCCGAAATAAAGTAAATAGATTTACTATCCTTTGTCCATGTTAAGTGACCCGCATTTTGATCGAACCCTTTAGTCATGTATTTCTTTTCACCAGTTTTCAAATCCATTACGAATAAACGAATTTGATCTGCTTCGTAGCCTTCACGCTCCATACTTTCCCAAGCCATATATTTTCCATCAGGTGAAAATGTCAGGTTATTATCATAACCCATCATACCTTTGGTCATATTCTTGGTTTTTCCACTTTCCAGATTGTAAAAATAAATATCTGTATTAGTAGAAAGCGAATAAGCTACACCATATTTCTTACGAGAAGAATAGGCAATATTCTTGCCATCAACCGTCCAGTTTACTTGCTCGATTCCACCCCAAGGACGAACAGGAGCTTCCCACATCTCACCTTCCATAATATCCTTACCGGCTTTCAACATGTTTCCTTTGTTAAAATCTGCAACAAAAAGGTGCGTGTAAGTTTCTACCCAATGATCCCAATGGCGATAAAATTCATCACCAATAACACGACCATCAGACTTTTTCAAATCAGGGTGCTTATCATGTACATTCTCTCTTAACTTCACTTCTTTTGAATAAACAATCTTTGACTCATCTGGGGAGAATTTAAAATCGTTAATTCCACCTTCAATATCAGTCAATTGCTTACGGTCTGTTCCATCAGCCTTCATTTCCCAAACCTGAACAGATCCACTTTCGGCTGAAAGAAAGGCAATCTGCCCATCCTTAGTCCATCGCTCACCCCATTCTTTGCCTTTGGTATTGGTAATTTGAGTGGCCTCACCACCAGCTACCGGAAGCGTATAAAGATCTCTGTACGATTTATTCTCTTCTTTATTAAAGTATGTCACACCATAAAGTACTGTTTTTTCATCTGGTGAGATACTTTCTCCACCCATACGTCCAAACGACCATAAAACCTCTGGCGTCATACGATCTGAGGCCAACTGGGTTTCTGGGGTACGATAAGATTGATTATCAGTTTCGCTTTTATTATCAACAGTAGTCGCATTCTGACATGACGACATTCCTGTGATTAATGCTAAGCCAAGTAATAAATGTTTATTTTTCATTATCAGCAGTATTTGTTTGTGAGTTTTAATTGCCAGGTAAAATTAAAACAAAAAATAGGATTAACTTAAATTGTCTCACTATTTTAGGTTTCACCCCATGGCTTTTATAACACAAAAGGTTCCCATATCATGAGAACCTTTTAGTATTATTCATCCTATTATAGCTTATACTATTGGAAAATAAGATCGAAATTAGTTTTCCTTAGGCGCATTAATTGCTTCAACAATTTTAAGTTCTAACTCTTCAGCCAATTCCGGATTATCCGTAATCAATCTTTTAACAGCTTCGCGACCTTGTCCTAATTTAGTTTCACCGTAAGAGAACCAAGATCCACTCTTCTTAATGATATTGTAATCAACACCAAGATCGATAATTTCACCCGTTTTAGAAATTCCCTCACCATACATGATATCAAATTCAGCCTTACGGAATGGAGGTGCAACCTTATTCTTCACGATCTTAACACGTGTGTGGTTACCTTGAATCTCATCACCATCCTTAATCTGACCTACTCGACGAATATCCAAACGAAGTGAGGCATAGAATTTAAGAGCGTTACCCCCTGTTGTTGTCTCAGGGTTTCCGAACATCACACCAATCTTCTCACGCAACTGGTTAATAAACATACAAGTCGTATTGGTCTTGTTAATGTTAGCAGTCAGTTTACGAAGTGCTTGTGACATCAAACGAGCCTGAAGCCCCATCTTCGATTCCCCCATTTCACCTTCAATCTCAGCTTTAGGTGTCAAAGCTGCAACCGAGTCAATAACAACCAAATCAATAGCTGATGAACGAATCAACTGATCGGCAATCTCAAGAGCCTGCTCACCATTATCTGGCTGAGAAATCAATAAATTCTCTGTATCAACACCTAGATTCTCAGCATAAAAACGATCGAAAGCGTGTTCAGCATCGATAAAAGCAGCAATACCACCCGCCTTTTGAACTTCGGCCATAGCATGAATTGCCAGTGTTGTTTTACCTGATGATTCAGGGCCGTAAATCTCAATAATACGTCCTTTAGGATAACCACCTATTCCAAGAGCCATATTCAGAGAAAGTGAACCTGATGAAATTGCTGGAACCTCTTCAATAACTTCATCCCCCATTCTCATGATAGCACCTTTTCCGTAAGTTTTATCAATCTTATCCATGGTTAACTGAAGTGCTTTCAGTTTTTCCTTATTAATGTCTGCAATATCTTTAGTTGCCATATCTATATGTATTATTAATTTTTTATAAACTTATTAGACTCAATATGAGTTTTCTTAAACTTGGATCCCCAGCTCTGTTAAAATTTGATTGGTATGATCTTTCGTTTTAACCTTCTTAAAAACCTTCTCAATCACCCCATCCGGAGAAATAACAAATGTTGATCGCAAAACGCCATCATAAACTTTACCATAAAGCTTTTTTTCTCCCCAGGCACCATATGCCTGTAACATTTCCTTCTCCGTATCAGCAATCAAATTAAAAGCCAGGTTGTATTTGGCAATAAATTTCTGATGCTTTCCTACTTCATCAGGACTCACCCCTAAAACCTCGAACCCGTGTTTTGTTAGCTCATCGTAATTTTCATTCAAATTACACGATTCTGCAGTACATCCAGGGGTATTATCTTTAGGGTAAAAATATAAGATCAGTCTTTTTCCTTTAAAATCAGATAATGTCAAAACCTTACCATCTTGATTTATACCAGAGAATACTGGGGCTTTATCGCCTTCTTTTAGTTCTATCATCTTGAAAAATTGAATTACAAATATACCATTTAAAATAGATTAGTCTTTAAAATTTGGGCACAAGAAATCTAAAAAAATCACACTTCTTAATCGGCTAATCTAGCTCGCTTTTAACATCCTAAGATCAAAAGCTGCATGAAGATAAAGAAAATCATCATGAATCATCGAATAAATATCAACAAAGATTGCACTAAACTTCTTGTTTTCAGACAAAAGAAATGTTGAAAAACAGAAAAGTTATTTCTAATTTGCAATCGATGTAATCCTAAATCTTTTGCTACATTTACGCTCGCAAATTAAGGTGAATCTTTTTTACACAAACACTAAATTTTTACAAGAATATGGCAACCGAAAAGTTTGTTTCCCGTCACATTGGACCTCGCAACGGCGATATCAAAACAATGTTGGAAACTGTTGGCGCATCCTCGTTAGATGCCCTAATTGAAGAAACAATCCCTTCTGATATTCGTTTAAATAAAGCCTTGGATCTTCCTGAAGCTTTAACTGAAAATGAATATTTAGCAAAAATTAAAGGTATTGCTGCTAAAAATAAATTATTCAGAACATTTATTGGTCAAGGTTATTATGACACAATCACTCCACCAGTAATTGTTCGAAATGTATTAGAAAACCCAGGATGGTATACGCCTTATACGCCATACCAAGCTGAAGTTTCTCAAGGTAGATTAGAAGCACTTTTGAACTTTCAAACCGTTGTTTTAGATCTAACTAAAATGGAATTAGCTAACAGCTCTCTTCTTGATGAAGCAACTGCTGTAGGTGAAACCATGTATATGATGCATAGTTTACGTTCAAGAGCGAAGAAAAAGGCCAAGGCCAATACGCTTTTTGTTGACGAAAACATTTTTGCTCAAACATTAGATGTTCTTGTGACTCGTTCTAAACCACTAGGTATAGAACTTGTTGTTGGAGATTACAAAACTTTCGAATTTACCGATGCTGTCTTCGGATCTATCATCCAATATCCTGCTGCTAACGGTAGCGTTGAAGACTACACTGAATTCGTAGAGAAAGCACACGGATCTGAGGCATTAGTGGCAGTTGCTGCTGACCTTATGAGTTTAGCATTGCTTACTGCTCCAGGTGAGTGGGGAGCTGATATCGTTGTTGGTTCTTCTCAGCGTTTTGGTGTTCCTATGGGATATGGTGGTCCTCATGCCGCTTTCTTAGCTTGTCGTGAAGCCTACAAACGTAACGTTCCTGGACGTATCATTGGTGTAACCAAAGATGCTCAAGGCAATCAGGCTATTCGTATGGCACTTCAGACTCGTGAGCAGCACATTAAGCGTGAAAAAGCAACTTCGAATATCTGTACAGCTCAAGCCTTATTAGCTACAATGGCAGGTTTTTATGCCACTTATCACGGACAAAAAGGAATTAAGCGTATTGCGACTCATATTCACTCTGCTGCTGGTTTCCTTTCAGAAGGATTAAAGGCTTTAGGTTACACTCAAAACATCGAAAACTTCTTCGATACTTTAGAGATTATATTACCTGCAGGTGTTTCAATGGAAGCTATCCGAACTGCAGCTCTTGAAAAAGAAATGAACTTCCGTTATATCAACGATACAACTGTTGGTATTTCTACTGATGAGAAAATTAGTGATGCAGAATTAAATGCAATCCTAAATATCTTCGCAAATGCAGCTAGCAAAGCCGAAGTTGCTGAAACAGCAATGGAAGAAAAGTTATATTTCGATGAGAAATTAGCTCGTAAAAGCGAATATCTAACATTAGATGTATTCAACCGTTATCATTCAGAAACGGCAATGATGCGTTACATCAAAAACCTTGAGAAAAAAGATATCGGACTAAACACTTCGATGATTTCTTTAGGTTCTTGTACAATGAAATTGAATGCAGCGGCTGAAATGTTTCCTATTAGCTGGCCTGAATTTGGTGGACTTCACCCATTCATCCCAACTAATCAAGCTGACGGTTATACTCTAATCATTACTGAACTTGAGCAGTGGTTATCTACGATTACTGGTTTTGCGGGATGTACACTTCAGCCAAACTCTGGAGCTGCTGGTGAATACACAGGTTTATTAGTAATTCGCGAATACCATATTTCTCGTGGCGAAGGTCATAGAAATGTTGTATTGATTCCAGCTTCGGCTCACGGTACAAACCCGGCTACTGTAACAATGGCTGGTATGAAAGTCGTGGTTGTTAAGTGTGATGACAATGGTAACGTGGATTTCGAAGATCTTAAAGCTAAAGCTGAGAAATTCAAAGATGATTTATGTGCTTATATGATCACATACCCATCTACTCATGGTGTATTCGAAACTGGTATTAAAGAAATGATGAACTTGATTCACGAAAATGGTGGACAGGTTTATATGGATGGTGCTAACATGAATGCTCAAGTTGGATTAACAAATCCTGGTGCCATTGGAGCTGACGTTTGTCACTTAAACTTACATAAAACATTTGCTATCCCTCACGGTGGTGGTGGTCCTGGAGTTGGTCCTATTGGTGTTGCTGAACACTTGGTTCAATTCTTACCTTCGCACAAAGTGGTTGAAACAGGTGGTAAGAATGCCATTACTGCTGTAGCTGCTGCTCCTTTCGGATCGGCTAGTGTGTTACCTATTACTTACGGTTATATCGCAATGTTGGGTACTGCAGGATTAGAGGAAGTAACTAAAATGGCTATTTTAAATGCCAACTACCTGGCTTCTTCATTCGAAAAACTTGGTTTTAAGATTCTTTACAAAGGAGATAAAGGTCGTGTAGGTCACGAGATGATTTTCGACTGTAGAGAGTTTAATAAAACGGTTGGTATTACTGATGGTGATATTGCCAAACGTCTAATGGACTACGGATTCCACGCTCCTACTCTTTCATTCCCAGTTCACGGAACACTTATGGTAGAGCCTACCGAGAGTGAGCCACTTGAAGAACTGGATCGTTTTATCGAAGCACTTGCTAAGATTAATGAAGAAATGAAGGAAATTGAAGATGGTATTGCTGATGCTCAGGACAACGTTCTTAAGCACGCACCTCATACTCATATGGTATTAACCGCTGATGAATGGAACCATTCATATTCTCGTAAAAAAGCGGCTTATCCTTTAGAGTGGGTTGCTGACAATAAGTTCTGGCCTTCGGTATCTCGTGTTGATGATGCACATGGTGACAGAAACCTGATGTGCTCTTGTGCACCTCTTGAAAACTATATTGAAGAGCATGTTGAAGTAGAATAAATCCTATAACAACAAAAGCTTTATAATATCTGAAGCCTCGAAACTAAGTTTTGAGGCTTCTTTTTTATATTTCGGACAAGAATAATTAAGATCTTTAAGTTTCTCACAGAAAACAACAAAGCAAGCTTATTGATTTATAAAAATAAATCCTTACTTTTGCCGAATTAATAGTTCAAACAAAAACAATTTAATTTTAAGTACTATGTATTTATCAGCAGAAAAAAAGCAAGAGCTTTTCGAACAATACGGAAAGTCTAATAAAGACACTGGGGCTGCAGAATCTCAGATCGCTTTATTTTCCTACCGTATCGCTCACTTAACTGAGCACCTTAAGAAAAATAGAAAAGATTACAGTACCCAACGTGCGCTGCAATTGCTAGTAGGTAAAAGAAGAAGCCTATTAGATTACTTAAAAGCAAAAGATATTGAAAGATACCGTGCTATTATTAAAGCATTAAACATGCGTAAGTAATATCTATAATATTAGCAATCCTGAGCAATTGGGATTGCTTTTTTTATTTAAGTACGGCAACATCTAGCCTTATCCCAATATAAGTTTGAATAAAACTACAAATGATGAACGTAATCGAAAAAAAAATTGAATTAGGTGATGGAAGGTCCATCACAATTGAAACAGGGAAATTAGCAAAACAAGCTGATGGATCTGTAGTAGTAAAAATGGGTAAGACCATGCTGTTGGCCACAGTTGTGTCCGCAAAGGATGCAAAACCTGATGTGGATTTTATGCCATTATCAGTAGAATATAAAGAGAAATTTAGTGCTTTAGGTAGATTTCCAGGCGGTTTCATGAAACGTGAAGGTCGTCCTTCAGATCATGAAATTCTAGTTTGCCGTCTTGTGGATCGTGCTCTACGTCCACTATTCCCAGAAGATTATCATGCAGAAACTTTTGTTACAATTAACCTTATTTCGGTTGATGCTAATGATATGCCTGATGCAATTGCTGGTTTAGCTGCATCTGCTGCAATTGCAGTTTCAGATGTGCCATTTGCAGAACCAATTTCTGAAGTACGTGTTGCCAGAATAGATGGTAAAATGGTGATTAATCCTGGTCGTGAAGAGTTAGCTACTGCTGATCTTGATATGATTATTGCAGCTACCATGGATAACATCATGATGGTTGAAGGTGAAATGGACGAAGTTTCTGAGGCTGAAATGTTAGAAGCTATCAAAGTTGGTCATGAAGCCATTAAAATTCAATGTCAAGCTCAAGTTGAGTTAGCTGAATTAACAGGTAAAACTGTAAAAAGAGAATATTGCCATGAGGAGAGTGATGAAGAGCTTCGTCAGTTAATCGTGGATAAAACATACGCTAAGGTATTAGCAGCTGCAAGATTGCAAAATCCAAATAAGCACGAGCGTGCTGAAGCATTTGCTTCAATTAAAAAAGAATTTGTTGAAGAATATTCAGAAGGAAAAGAAGCTTCAGATATCAACATGTCTTTAATTGGACGTTATTATCACGATGTAGAAAAAGATGCTGTTCGTGAAATGGTATTGGAAGATCGCAAACGTCTTGATGGTCGTGATACGGATCAAATTCGTCCTATCTGGTCTGAAATTGATTACCTTCCAGGTGCTCACGGATCAGCTGTATTTACACGTGGTGAGACTCAATCGTTAACTTCAGTAACATTAGGTACTAAGTTAGATGAGAAGATCATTGATGATGTATTGTACAGAGGAAAAGAGAAGTTTGTTCTTCACTATAATTTCCCATCATTCTCAACTGGTGATGCCCGCCCAAACCGTGGTGTTAGCCGTCGTGAAGTAGGTCATGGTAACTTAGCGTTCCGTGCCCTTAAAGGTATGATTCCAGCAGATTCTCCATATGCTATCCGTGTTGTTTCTGATATCCTTGAATCAAACGGTTCGTCTTCAATGGCAACAGTTTGTGCAGGTACACTAGCATTAATGGATGCAGGTATTCAAATCAAAAAGCCAGTAACAGGTATCGCAATGGGATTAATCTCAACTGAAGGTGCTAAAAAATATGCTGTTCTTTCTGATATCTTAGGTGATGAAGATCACTTGGGTGATATGGACTTTAAAGTAACAGGAACCAGAGATGGTATTACTGCTACTCAAATGGATATTAAAGTTGACGGACTTCCATACGAAGTATTGGAGCAAGCTCTAATGCAAGCTCGTGACGGTCGTCTTCATATTCTAGATAAGATTTCTGAGACAATTGAGACTCCAAGAGAAGATCTTAAACCTCACGCTCCAAGAATTGTATCACTTGTTATTCCTAAGGATATGATTGGTGCAGTAATCGGACCAGGTGGTAAGATTATTCAGGAGATTCAAGAAACTTCAGGTGCGGTTATCGTTATCGAAGAAGTTGATGGAAAAGGTCATGTTGATATTTCAGCTGACAACAAAGAAGCCATTGATATTGCACTAGGTCGTATCAAAGGTATCACAGCTGTTCCAGAGGTTGGAACTATCTATAAAGGAAAAGTGAAGTCGATTGTTGCCTTTGGTGCTTTCGTTGAAGTTCTTCCTGGTAAAGATGGTTTACTTCATATTTCTGAAATTGAGCATCGCAGACTAAACACTGTTGATGAAGTATTGAAAGAAGGTCAGGAAATCGAAGTGAAACTTATCGGTATCGATCCTAAAACAGGTAAGTTGAAGCTTTCTAGAAAAGTTTTATTACCAAAAGAAGAGAAGAAATAAGAATTTATTCTTAATCTACTATAAAAAAAAGCCCGATGAGAATCGGGCTTTTTTCATATCTATTCGTCAATAAAGACGATATATTATTAAAGATTACTCTCCTTTTTCAAGAATTAAGGCCTCCAATTCTTCATTTTTAGTTTCCCAATTAGTCATCTCATCTTCAAGATTCTTTTTAGCCTCATCGTAAGCCTTAAAGGTTTCCTGATCTTGGTTTTTAGGATCTGCTAACAAAGCTTCAATCTCTTCGATCTTCTCCTCGTATTCAGCAATCATCTCTTCACTTTTATTCACGATGCGTTCAAGCTTAGAAATTTGCTTGTTCATTTCCTTTCGCTCCAAATAGTTCAGTTTGTTTTCTGATGGCGCAACATCAACCTTTTCCTCAGCAGCGACTTGTTTCTTTCTATCAAGCTCACGCATATTATCCATTTTCTTATTCTGAAGAAATGAATAAATACCTCCCAAATGTTCTTTTATCTTCTTATTCGTAAACTCGTATACCTTAGAAGATAAACCGTCTAGAAATTCTCTATCGTGCGAAACAACGATTACCGTTCCATCGAACTGCAGAAGCGCCTCTTTCAAAACATCCTTCGATTTCATATCAAGGTGATTGGTTGGCTCATCAAGAACAAGCAAGTTTACAGGTTCCAGCAAAAGACGAATCATCGCTAAACGAGAACGCTCACCTCCTGATAACACTTTCACTTTCTTATCGATATCTTCTCCTCCAAACATGAATGCACCAAGAATATCACGAATCTTAGTTCGTACATCTCCTACCGCAACATCATCAATGGTATCAAAAACCGTTTTATTCTCATCGAGCAACATCGCCTGATTCTGAGCAAAATAGCCAATCTTTACATTGTGGCCAATCTTACAAATACCAGTATGATCAAGCTCACCCATCAACACTTTAACAAGAGTTGATTTACCCTCACCATTTTTACCAACAAAGGCAAGTTTTTCACCCCGCTCAATAACAAATTCAAGATCATTTAAAACAAGGTTATCTCCATAGGATTTGCACAAATCTTTAACCTGACAAACCAGATCACCAGAACGAGGCGCTGGTGGGAACTTCAAGTTTAATTTTGAATTATCAACCTCATCAACTTCAATCCTATCAAGTTTTTCTAACTGCTTTACACGCGATTGAACTTGTACAGATTTAGTTGCCTTATATCTAAAACGTTCAATAAAATCCTCCGTATCCTTAATCATCTTTTGCTGATTAATGTAGGCTTTCATTTGTTGCTCACGACGCTCAGCATGCAACTGTACATATTGTGTATAAGAGACCTTATAATCATAGATTTTCCCTACTGAGATCTCAACAGTTCGATTGGTAATATTATCAAGAAAGGCTCTATCGTGAGAAACCAATACAACAGCTCCAGGATAAGTTTTCAAGAAATCTTCTAACCATTGAATCGATTCAATATCCAAGTGGTTAGTCGGCTCATCCAATAGAAAAACATTGGGACGACGGAGCAAGATTTTCACCAATTCGATACGCATTCGCCAACCTCCAGAAAACTCATCGGTCTGACGATTAAAATCACTACGAAGAAACCCTAAACCTAACAATGTACGTTCTGCTTCAGCTTGAATATTCTCTCCTCCCATCATATGAAATCTATCGTTCTTTTCAGTCAAACGATTTATCAACTTCATATACTCCTCTGATTCATAATCCGTACGTTCAGCAATCTCATTATTTATTTGAGCAATCTCCTTCTCCAGCTGAATTACCTCATCAAAAGCAGTTAAAGCTTCTTCAATAACGGTTCGTCCATCCTCATGCTTCATTTGCTGAGGTAAATATCCGATCTTAACTTCATTAGGAATGCTTACTGTTCCTTTCGAAGCTTCCTGCTTACCAGCAAAAATTTTCAAGAGTGTTGATTTCCCTGCACCATTCTTCCCGACCAAACCGATTCGGTCACGAGAATTTACAATGAATGTTACGTCTTTGAAAAGTGTAAAACCACCAAACTCTACTATAAGATTATTAATTGATATCATGGACAACAAGTTGTTTATATGTTAGGGCGACAAAGATAATACGAAGTGAGTAGATATTAGAATTCTAATCGCAATTAATCCATATCATCTATCAAAACAACATCCATACTCAATATTCTATACATCAACAACTCTGCACTATTTTACTATCTTTGCAGCCAAATCTTAAAAGAAATACAAAGTGGGACGTAAAAGAAACAGAAAACCCTTACTGGAAAACATTGAAATTGTAAAGTTAGCAGCCGAAGGAAAGGCCATTGCTAAGGTAGACGATAAGGTTGTATTTGTAACCAACGTGATACCAGGCGATGTTGTGGATGTGCAGGTGACAAAGAAACGTAAAAGTTACATGGAGGGTCACCCTGTTGTATTTCACAAGTATTCTGACTTAAGAGTAGATGCTTTTTGTGAGCATTTTGGTATTTGCGGTGGATGCAAGTGGCAAAATTTACCTTACGAGGAACAATTAAACTTCAAACAACAAGAAGTTCTTGATAATTTAAGTCGAATCGGAAAGATTGATTTACCTGAGGCAAATCCAATTTTACCATCGGAAAAAACAGAATTCTACCGTAATAAGCTTGAATTCACCTTCTCAAACAAGCGTTACCTAACCTTTGATGAGATTAATAGTACAGAAGAGATTGAGCGTACGCCAGCATTAGGTTTCCACGTACCTCGTTTATTCGACAAGGTTGTTGATATCAACAAATGTCACCTACAAGCTGAACCTTCAAATGCTATTCGTTTAGCCATTAAGGAATATGCTTTTGCTAATGACTTAAGTTTCTTCGATATTAGAAATCAAGAAGGTTTCCTTCGTACACTAATTATCAGAACTTCAACAACGGGAGATGTTATGGCTATCGTAGTGTTCTATCACGAAGATGTGGAGAAACGCGAAGGTCTTATGGCTCACATAGCTGAGAAATTCCCAGAGATTACTTCATTACTATATATCATCAACGAGAAAGCTAATGACACCATTACTGATCAAGATGTTATTCTATACAAAGGGGAAGATCATATCTTCGAACAAATGGAAGATTTGAAGTTCAAAATCGGACCAAAATCGTTCTATCAAACCAATTCTGAACAAGCTTACGAATTATATAGCAAAACACGTGAGTTTGCTAACATTCAAAAAGACGAAGTCGTTTACGACCTTTACACAGGAACCGGAACCATTGCCAACTTCGTAGCTCGTCAGGCTAAAAAAGTAATTGGTATTGAATATGTACCAGAAGCAATTGAGGATGCTAAGTTGAATTCTGAAATTAACGGAATTAACAATACTGCTTTCTTTGCCGGTGACATGAAAAATGTACTAAATGCCGAATTTATTGCAGAACATGGCCATCCTGATATGATGATTGTTGATCCTCCAAGAGCCGGAATGCATGCCGATGTGGTTGAAACTATTTTGCAGGCAGCTCCAAACCGAATCGTTTATGTAAGTTGTAATTCAGCAACTCAAGCACGTGATTTGGAAATGATGGATCATGCCTATCAAGTAACAAAAATTCAAGCTGTCGACATGTTCCCACACACACACCATGTGGAGAATATTGTATTGATGGAAAAACGATAATAAAACAAAAGCCGAAACTTAATTGTTTCGGCTTTTTTATTTTTAATATCTGTATAGTCCTGAAATAGCGTTACACTCTTTGTTACTTATCACTTTCCCACATCTTAGGGATTGTAAATATAAATTTGGAACCTTTTCCTAATTCCGATTCAACCCAAATTTCACCACCTAATAGTATTATAATTTCTTTTGAAATAGCTAAACCTAATCCTGTACCCTCGAATTCTCTTGTCGTAAAACTATCTAATTGACGAAAACGTTCAAAAACTTCCACTTGGTTCTCTCTTGCAATCCCTATTCCGGTATCCTGAACAGCTAAAATTACCATCTCTTCATTACATTCTGCCTTTAATGTAATCTTTCCTGTTTCCGTAAATTTTATCGCATTACGAATCAAATTATCAAAAATCTGACGTACTCGTTTCTGATCATTATAAATTAAAGATTCACAGTTACAATCAATTTCAAAATCTAAATTTTTCTCATTAATTTCTTGAGAATAATAAACCTTAATTTCATGAAGTAGCTCCTTAATATTGAAAGTTGAATACTTAATACTCATCTTTCCTGCTTCGATAGTTGAAATTTTAAGGATATCATCCATCATCATCATCAACTGGTTACCCGACGACTCAACAAAAGCGCCATACTCTTTACGTTCTTCATCAGTTATTTCATCAGAAAGCATCAGATTAGTAAAACCCAATATTCCATTTAAAGGCGTTCTGACTTCATGACTCAAATTCGACAAAAAGGAAGTTTTAAGTTTATCACTTTCTTCAGCCTTCAATATAGATTGACTCAACTGATTTTCTAATCGTTTTCTATCAGTAATATCTTCACCTATCTTAATATAATTAACGATTTCACCCTCATCATTCTTAATTGGAGCAATTGAAGCTGACTCCCAGTAAAAACTTCCATTTTTTTTCTTATTAAAAAATTCGCCAGACCATTTCTTCCCATTTGATATTGATTTCCATAATTGAAAATAATCATCTTTATTATACTTACCCGATTTAAGAACTCTAGGATTAAGACCTAGCATTTCTTCATCTGAATACCCTGTTATTTCACAGTGCTTCGGATTACAATACAGTATATTTCCAAGAATATCGGTTATTACAATAGAGACTGGGCTCTGTTCTACAGCCATAGACAATCTTCTAACCTCCTCTAATGCTACTCGTCTCTCTGTAACATCGTGAATAACCGAATATAAGAGTGTTTCACCATTGGCAAAAATTGGACTGGAGTAGACTTCAACATCCCTTACTTCTCCAGACGAAAGTCGGTGTTTAAACTGGAAATGATTTTTCTTTGTTTGTGTTGCTAAAGAAATTTCCTTCTTTAGCTCCTCCATTGACATTATATTAATATCACTCATGTGCTTACTCAGAAGTGCTTTCCTTGTATAGCCATAGAATTTTATTGAAGCTGAATTTGCATCAACAATTCCTCCATCTTTAGGGTCAATTAAGAGCATTATGGAGTTACTCTCATTAAAAATTGTCTTGTATCGTTTCTCACTATCACTCAACTTCTGCTTTACAATCACATGCTCTGTTATATCATAATATGAGACCCCAAAGACAGATTCTTCAATTTGGAAAGTATTAACTGAGAAATGTTTTCCCAAGGGCTTATGGTATAAATCAAAATTTATAGCCTTTTTATTCTTAAGAACTGAATCAAAATTAGAAAACCAGATCGCTTCAGTTTCAGGAAATATTTCCAAAATTGTCTTTCCTATTACCGCTTCCTTTTTGTACCCAATAATCTCCTCATTCTTAGAATTCATATTCAAATACCGAGCATCACACAAATCCCCATTCTGATCGCAAATTGCTTCGAAAAAAACAAGAGCTGAATTCATTGATGTAAAAAGAGTTTCATATTTATTAGCTCTTTTTAGCAATTCATCGTCAAAGTAACGAAGCTTTTCGCTTAGTATTTTATAAATATGCTTCTGTTTATCAAGCTCTACCTCAAGATCATATAGAGATCTCTCATTCTTATTATCTATTTGAAAATTTTCATGTTTTTTTTCCTTGAGCTTATTACTCGTTTGTTCATATAAACTATAAGCAGCTATATCTAATTCAATAATTCCTTGTACCTGAATAAGAAATTCTTCTATAGTTTCATTAAATGAATTCTCCTTATTGTCCAACACACATATTGTTCCAAAAATCTCTCCGTCAGGATACATTAAAGGAAACCCCAGGTAAGCAATCATCCCTAATTTAATATCCGGATTTCTATCCCATTGAGAATTATTTAGAGCATTAGGCACTAACAATTTTGCTTCACTTTGAATAACAGTTTCACAATAAAGCCCAGCCTTTTTTTCAATATCTCCAACCACATATGGATTATTCCCTGTATTACTACTGGCAAAAACTTCCATCGTATCTTGATTAGCTTGCATTATTAAAGTGGCAGGCAAATCAAATGTAGAGCTTAGCAGGTCAATCAATTTTTGCCACTTAGCCAGAACAAATTTTGGGAAATCCTTATCTCTCCTCATGGTACTTAAAAACTCTTTTATCATTACGTATTGTAAACAATAATCGAAGATAGTAAAAAAAAGTGATCTGAATTGAACTAAAACTCACAACACTTTATGTTAAGATGTCCTAATAAGTTTTTTACACAAGCTAATAAGCGATATAAAAAAATGTTCTAAGCTTAAATCAACATCTTTTTTATAGCAAGTATAATTTGTAATATTGAACTTTCATTAAGCTTAATTAAAAAACCAACCCATGAATAAAATTCTCTACACACTTAGCTTCATTCTAATACTAAACATGAGTAGTCTGGCCCAAAAAAAGACTGAAAACAAAACCCTAGAATTAAAACATTGGTTACAATCTGAAGCTGTAACTGTTTCTTTGCCATCTTTTAACAATTCAAAAGATATTGAAGGCAAGATGTTTCAATTTTCGAACCTAATTAAAGAAAATTACATCAATATTGAAGAATTAAAACCAGAAGAGAATAGTTCACTAGCTTGGAATGGGAACGATTTTAAATGGCATAAAGCAAACATCTCTAAGAAAGGTGCTCTAAGTATAAACGGTACAAATAAAAGTTTAAATTATTTCGCAACGTATATTAGGGTTGACGAATGGAGTAAAGCTAAGCTGATTACAGAAACTTTTCCTATGCTTGAAATCTATTTGGATGGAAATAAAATAGCTTCAAATTATAAACAAGAAAACAAGGAAGCGAAGAAAGTAACAGCTAACATCACTTTAGAGCCAGGAAAACACAGCATTATAGTAAAGGCTTTATCGCTTAACAAAAAAAATACTTTTAAGCTTCAACTTCAAGCTGAAAATGGATGGACTAGACATGATTTCAAATCATCTATTTCTCCTGAACAATCTATTACCATCAATAAAATTCTTGATGGTAAAAAAGTTAAATCATCCGTTCTTTCATCCGATGGGAAACTAGCCTTAGTAAGCTATTCTCGGACTCAACCTCCATCAGATAAAACCGAAAACTGGAAAGAAATCCTTTCTGTTAAACATGGTAAAATCCTATATTCTTTCAGAGGAACTAGTCTGTCCCGAATCAAGTGGTTACCATCGGGGAACAAAATTTCGTATACAAAAAACTACAATGATAAAACATCAATCTTCATTTTCGATTTTGAAAAAGGAAGTGAAATGGAAGTTGTAAAAGGTATAGACAATTTTGAAAACTATACTTGGGCTCCTAATTCTAAAACAATTGTTTATTCTGTGGCCAAAGATCACTCTAAAGATTGGAAAATCAGAAAAATTCAAGGGATGGAAGATCGTTTACCTGGATTCAGATATCGCAGTTTCCTTTTCAAGCTTGATGTGGCAAGTGGGGTGAAACAAAGGTTAACCTATGGTAATCTATCTACTCATCTGAATGATATTAGTGCAGACAGTAAACGAATTCTATTTTCGCAATCAAGACCTGATTATAACGAATATCCATATAGCAAGCAGAATCTTTATGAAATGAATCTGGAGACTTTTGAGTTAAATACAATTTGGGAAGATAAATTGTTTGGAGGTTCTGCTCAATACTCTCCTAACGGAGATAAGTTGTTAATACAAGGAGGTCCTTCATGTTTTGGTAAGCTTGGTGAAAATATTGGATCTCAAAAATTGGCAAACAACTACGATGGTCAACTTTATATTTTGGATTTAAAAACAATGAAAGTTGATCCTATTACAATTAATTTTGATCCAGCTATTGGTAGTGCAATCTGGAACAAAAAAGATGTTAATATCTATTTAAAAGCTAACGATACAGATTACGTTCGCCTATTTAAATACGATACTAAGACTAAGGCTTTCACTAAGCTAAATCTTAATGAAGATGTCATTAAATCATTCAATATCTCATCTAACGGTGAAACTTTATCATACACTGCTTGTAGTATCTCAAGCCCATACAAAGCCTACACTTACAATTTAAGCACACAAAACTCAGTTCTTCTTTCAAATCCTGAAAAGGAGAAGTTTGAGAACGTGAAATTCGGTAAAACTGAAGATTGGAATTTCACTAAAGAAGAAGGGAAAACCATTATTGGTCGCGTATATTACCCACCAAACTTTGATGCAAATAAGAAATACCCGATGATTGTAAATTACTATGCAGGAACAGTGCCTGTGGAACGTAGTTTCGGAGGTCGCTACCCTCTTAACCTATATGCAGCAATGGGCTATGTTGTTTATTTACTACAACCAAGTGGAGCAACTGGTTTTGGACAGGAGTTCTCAGCAGAACATCAAAACAACTGGGGAATTTCAACCGCTGACGAAATCATTGAAGGCACTAAGAAGTTTGTCGCATCTCATTCTTTTATAGATGCTGATAAGATTGGGTGTATTGGAGCATCCTATGGTGGTTTTATGACCATGCTGCTCCAAACCAGAACCGATATTTTTGCTGCGGCAATTTCGCATGCCGGAATCAGTGATATCACATCTTATTGGGGTGAGGGATACTGGGGATACACCTACAGTGTAAATGCTGCGGGGAAATCATTCCCATGGAGCCACAGAAAATTATATGTAGATCAAAGTCCATTATTTAATGCTGACAAAGTTAATACTCCAATGCTTCTTATTCATGGCAGTGTTGACACAAATGTACCTTTGGGTGAAAGTATACAAATGTATCAGGCTCTTAAACTTCTAGGTAAAGATGTTGATTTCATTCAGGTTAAAAATCAGAATCACCAAATATTAAATTACACCCAACGTATTTTATGGAACAATACCATCTTTGCATACTTTGCAAAACATTTGAAGACTAAAAATCAATGGTGGGATTCTTTATATCCTGACGAAAACCTATAATCTAACCGATTAATAAAAAAACATTTAAAGCAGATGCCAGTCATCTGCTTTTTTTGTATCTCATCCCACTAGCCTCTTATAAACGAGAACAATATAGACATCAAAAAACTCAATTAGTTTATCTCTTTCAAATCACATATCTTAGATTCACAATATCAAAAAAACGTGAAATATGTTAATCCTTATATCTCCTGCTAAGTCTCTTGATTTTGAGACCAAAAGCACAAGTAATAATCACTCAGAAGCAGTTTTTTTAAAAGATTCAGAAACACTGATTAAGCAACTTAGAAAATTATCTACCGACGAAATTTCTAATTTTATGGGAATTAGTCCCAAATTGGCTCAATTAAATTTTGAACGATTTATAAACTGGCAATTACCTTTTAGCACTGACAATGCGAAACAAGCTCTTCTAGCGTTTAAAGGTGACGTTTACACAGGTTTAGATGCCTATTCTTTAAATGAAGAGGAACTCCAAACAGCACAAAATGACTTACGAATACTATCAGGCTTGTATGGTGTATTAAAACCTCTTGATTTGATTCAAGCCTACAGATTGGAAATGGGAAAGAAACTCCAAACAAAAAAAGGGAATAACCTGTATGAATTTTGGGGCGATAAAATTACCAAAGAGATAAATAAAACATTGATGGCGAAGAATGATAAATATCTAATCAACCTTGCTTCCAATGAATATTTTAAAGCGGTAGATAAGAAAAAAGTTAAAGCGGAGATTATTACGCCTGTTTTTAAAGATTTTAAAAATGGACAATACAAGGTGATTAGTTTCTTTGCAAAAAAAGCACGAGGGCTAATGACTCGTTTTATCATTCAGAATAAAATTACTGATCCTGAGCATTTGAAAGCATTTAATTCTGAAGGCTACATTTTTAATCCTCAGCTCTCGAAAAAAACGGAGTTAGTCTTCACTAGAGACCAATAAAAAAAGACTTTGAGTTCTTGTTTTTTCTTTCATTTTTTGCTAAGTTTAAACTAGTACTTCATAGTACCCTAACTATTGTATTCAATTAATTAAGTACCACTAAAACCCTCTTTATATATGACTGATACCACTCAAATTAAATATGGAAGCCTTATAAAAGAAGAAGCTTTTGAGCTTATTGAAGGTGCTGTACTTCCGAATACATTCGTTCTGGAGTCATTGAACCCATTCCCTGGATTCTATGAATATTACGACAATTTACAAAAGGATATCACACCTCATTATATTTACTTAGTAACTGATAAATATTACGATTTAGAACAATTTACTCGCACAACGCAGCAAATAATGGCTGATACGAATAAAAAATATCATGCTGCACTGGGTACGATTACAATTTTCAATACTGTTTACAACGTTATTCGAGTTAGACATATTGAGCAATATGCAGATATTAAGGAACTACAAGCCTATTACGTTTCTTTAGGGATTAATTTTAAGGATAAACCTTCCAAATTTAACCATCCAACAGGCATAACACGTTTGAATAAATTTTTCTCTTTGGAACAAGTAGAGGACGATTATTATTTAGATAGTGTAGAAGCTAATCATGGTTACTTTAAAATCCCTAAATACCTTTCGTGGAGCGAATTTGAACAACTTACAAAGCAAGTGAAGTATAATATGGACTTGCTTCATTTTGATGCCTCGATTGGCTTTATTTACGATCATTTTAAAGCCATTGATATCATTCGTATTTATGCCGAGAATCTAAATATTGATATGCTTAAACAAATCCGGATGAAATACATTGAACGAATTAAATAAGCTAAGACTAAATTAAAAAAATAAGCTCATTCAAAAGAATGAGCTTATTTTTTGTTTTAGAATTGAGGATGTCGTACACGGTTAGGTCGACGTCTTCTTTTACGTTTTTCTATAACCAATGGGAAAGAAAATGATAATTCGTGTGCTCCTGTATTGGTCTGTACCAACTGGGTTATGGTGTAATCATAGCTATAAGCTAGTTTAAATCTATCCGTTACAACACCTGCCATTAAGATAACGGCATCGTAGTTCAGTTGAAAATTTTGATTAAACCAAAATCCAAAAACCAAAGAACTCTTACTCAAATACATACCATAATTCATCTGAGTAAACTCCCCCTGCTTCTGAAATAGTAGTGCTGGTGCTAAAACCAAACCATTATCATATAATCTTCCGGACAAATTAAATTCAGCTCCCGCATGAAATGTATATTTGGCATTCAGCTGATCATCTTCAAAATCATCAAAACTTAGGTTCGGCTGATTGACATGACTGGCTGCAGCACCAAAATAATAGTTTTTATAATAAGCCATAAGGCCTACAGAAAAGTCCATTCCATTCCAACTTCTATTACTTGGATCACCTGAAGTATTATGAGGAAAAACATCTCCATATATGGGTGAAACCTGATCTGGAAATATTAAGTTTTTGAAGTCTAACTTTTTTTGGATTACAGCAGCTTGAATAGCTGGTCGAAAAACCAACTCACTATTAATTCGTAAATAGAATGAATAAGCACCCGAAAATGATGTCGTTGTAATTGCCCCATCACCTTGATCATCTTGCATAACAAGAAAACCTAATCCTCCATTTAAGTTCGAAAAGAAATTATCATATGAGAAACTATAAGAAACATATGGGTAATCTAAATTTGGCCATTGATTACGATAGTTTAAACTCACATTAGCATGATCACTAGAACCTGCTAAAGCTGGATTTAAGTAAAGTTTATTCGCATAGAATTGAGAAAAACGAATGTCCTGAGCACTTCCTACTAAGCTTATTCCAAAAACAAAAAAGATAATAGAGAGTATACGCTTATTCATGTAATTTTATGGTTATGTTATTGCAATTATAATTTTTATATCGTCTATGTCCGAGACTACAAAAGAACAATTATTTCCTATATTTTTTATAAACTAAACAAATTATTTCTTACTGTAAGGTATTCCTAATTTTTCAGAAATCAAAAACTTATCGAACTAGAACCATATGCCCCTTTTCGGTAGCTTCACCATTTAGAATTAAAATCCAAACATAGACACCTGTTGGGCATTTTTCGCCACGATATGTTCCATCCCATCCGCCACTATATCCGGCTTCAGATGTTCTATGCATAAGCTCTCCCCAACGATTATAAATATAAAGTTCAAAAGTCTCTTCTATATTAATTTTCTTCAGATAAAAACGATCATTTTCATTACCAGCCCCGGGTGTAAAAGCATTAGGAGATTCTATACCAATAGGTTTCACCACAACAATAGCAGAGTCCATTGCGACACAACCATTTCCATCCTCAACTGATAATCGATAGGTATTCGATTCGAAAACTTCCAGCTCCGGAGATATTTCGCCTGTATCCCAATCATAAATATAGGGGCCATAATCTTCATTTAAATCCGGATTCAGAAGAACAGATTCTCCTTCAAAAATAAGTGTATCTCTTAGATTTATTACCGGAATTGGATTCATCTTTATCACTTGTGTTTCCACACAACCAAATTCGTTACTAACACTTAAAGAATAATCTCCAGGTTTATCAATTACTCTTTCCCAGGCAGTATACCCATCACTCCACACTGCATTTTCCATATTTCGGGTATTAAGCTCCAAGCTTTCACCTTCGCAGAGAAATTTCGATTCACCTATTTCAGGATTCGCCCTAACATCTACTTCTACAGATCCTGTGGCCACACAACCATAATTATCACTAACATTAATAGTGAAATTATGAATACCAACCGATAAATTCTCTAATTGAGGATCACGAACCGTCGATTTTCTCAACTGATCCTTATCAGATACCCAATTAATTTCGGAAATCTCTCCAACAATATCTGTTGCTAAAACCAATGACTTACATTGTCCTATAATCGTATCATTTATGGTTGTTATGACAGGAAGTGGAGCGACATTGACATTGACAATATCAGTCCCTAAACAACCATGCTCGTCAACCACAAAGGCCACATATCTTTCAGATTCACCAGATGTAAACACAGGAGTCATTGAATTCGGATTATCCAAATAGCGACTTGGAGACCATTTGATATTGTTCATTTCAGTCTCAGCCCATAGTTGCTTACTTTGACATGCTCCAACCTTAACATCTTCAATAAGCTTAACAACTGGTAACGAATCAATTTTCATCATCTTCTCTTCCGTCGTATTCGAGCAACCGTTCTCATCTGTGTATGAATATCGTATAGGGTATTCTCCATGTCCTTTATTGGGATCAAAGGATCTTTCTCTTACACCATTTACCCAATAAATACCTCCTTCAGGAAATCCACCCTTAAGTTGAAATTCTGACTCACACAAACCATGTGAGTCCAAATCAGATAAAGAAACATCTGGTAAAGAATGAAGCGTAACCAAAGAATCAATTTGAGCATAACAGCCTGTTTGTTCATCAACAATTCTTAAACTTATATTCCCGTTTTCAAGTTCTCCCCAGGTAATTTTGGTCTTTGTTCCTTCATTGACTGTAGTGAATTCTCCTCCTTCAACTTGCCATAAATAATTAATATCTGGTTGAATCGAAGTTGTATAGGTCACTCTATCCTCCAAAACACAAAGTTCCATACGACCATATATCTGAGTGTTTGGAAGGGCATTTACATCCAGGCGTTTGGAATCTGAATAACGTTTCGAAGTACATTTATCCGAAAGCTCACACGTGTAATAACCTCTGTTAGAAATTGAGCCTTCATTAATTTGATAAATCGAATTATTCGCGCCAGCTATATCTTCACCATTAAATTGCCACTGATATTGAATATCGCGTCCTTCGGCCTCAACAAAAAACTCTGCAGCTTCTCCATCACAAATTTCAAGATCACCACTTTCACTTAAAATCTGTAAGCTTGGAATAACCGATAAGATCATATCAGGGCTAATTATTTCTAAACTACATGATGAATTTATTGCACAAGAATAAGTGTCAGCATCAGCTTGTGTAATATTTCGAATTGTCAACTCAGCACTCGTTGCACCTTCGATATCAATTCCTCCTTTACGCCATTGATAACTTATTTTATCCCCTCCATAATTCACACGAAAACTAACCCTATCTGTTTTTTCACAGACCTCTACACTCTCGGTATGACTAATATAATAAGGTCGTTTCTTCACTTCCAGCTGTGCTGCACTACTCACATCACCACATTCTCCTGAAATATGAACATGGTATTCACCAGCTTGGTCCATATTCAAATTTAAGATATTTAAAGATGCCTCGCTTGAGATACTGTTTCCGTTAAATTGCCAATCATAGCTTAGATTGGAGCCGCTAACATCAACTCCCCATAACAGATGTTCATTTTCACATAATTTTATGTCTTTCAGATTCGAGTTTAAAACAGTTTGCTTATGTACAATCAGATTAACAGTTTCACTAAAACTGGCACCTTCACCATTTATTTCACAGCGATATTCTCCTGAGTCTGCATAACTAAGTTCGGAAATAAAATAGTTCAATTCGTGATGATTCAAATCAACATCATCTTTATACCAATTAATATCATAAACTTCTCCTTTTACCACAATATTTAAACTTAGAGGATCACCAAAACACTTTTCAACATCAGCCAGTTTATCAAGACCTTCGATAATCTTTAAAGGATCCTTTATTGTCAAAAATCCAGATGTAAAACGCTTACCACAAGCACCTGTTATAATACATGAATATTCTCCTCCATCATCCAAGCTTAAATTCTGCAATTCAAGTCTTGAACTTGTTTCATCGAGTAATTTATCAAAGCCATCTTTATTTGTGAAATGCCATTCATAATTTAAATTACTACCCACTACATCCAGATTGAATTCGTAATCACTTCCAACATACACAACCTCGCCTTTAAGTGACGATTGAAGAACTGTATTGGGATGCACAACGATTTGAGCTTTCTCATTTTGTTCTACCCCGCAAGCATCAAGACTATTAACACGGCACTCAATCTCATAAACACGGAAAGTATGAGCGTCTGTAGATTGAAGATTTTCTAGTTTCAATTCCGATAGCCCCGAATAAGTTAAATCTTCTATTCCATCAACAAACCATCTGTAAGTTAAGTTCTCACCCGTTGCTTCTGCTCTTATCACAATATTTTCACCTTGGCAAGCTTCCTGATTTGGGATTGCAGCTAAGGTTGGCAAAGGAATAATTTTCTGAAAACCAAGACTAAAATCACTCCCACAAGCATTACTCACTTCTACCCGATAATTCCCTTGTTCACTAATCTCAGCCTTATCTAATCCTAAACTATTTGCATGAGTAATCGCCAGGCTACCATCATTCAACAGCCAGTTAATTGTAACATCATTACCTCTAAAATCGATTGGGCCTAAGCTTAAATCTTCACCTTCACATACAGGACTTAATCCATCCAATCCATTTGTTATTTCAGGAGCTGTATTGACAACTAACTCTGTTGTAAAAATTACATTTCCTGATCCATTACAAGTTCCAGTCACCTCACATATATATATGCCTGAATCAGCCTCTGTAACAGCATCTATCTTCAGGTTTGAAACATTGCCAATGCTTCTTCCATTAGGTGCCGTCCAGATATAATTCGGATTATCTCCACTTACTTGAGCATGCAATAAAAACTCATCACCAACACAAAGGTTCTTTTCAGCTTCCCAACTTGTTGTAGCAACAAGCTCATCCAATATTGAAATAAATTTTGCTTTTTCTTTAGTCATACAACCGTCGCTAACCTCGACCTTATATAAACCACCACTAGACTTATCAAGACCAGCGACAGTGTATGAACTAGTGCTACTTAGAACAGTAGCATCATCACCTTTAACCCATTGGTAACTGACTCCCAATGCATCATCTTTGCTAACCACAACAACTAAATTCTCTGATGTATTCTGACATAATTGATCAGAACCCGTTATATCATTTATAAACAATTCATCGTAATGTGATATTCTAAATTCTTCTTTATGAGAAGGACAAATACCATTAGTCACTTCAATTGAGTAATCCCCTTCAAGAGCATCTGATCCACTTAAATTAAGAGAAGAATTCGTCCATATACGTGCATTATCTTTCCATTCAAATGAATACGGAGCCGTACCCTTCAAATTCTTCAATTCGATATTAACCGCTGCATCTATACAGATTTCAAGCTCGTCAATAGCATCAAATGTGATAGGTTGATAAACGTTTACACCAACCTCATCTGACACATCATTTGATAAGCCTTCAACTGTTGCTCTGAATAATAACGTATTCAACGAAATATCTGCATTACTGATACGTAAAGTACTTTTATTTGATTCCGAAACTATCGTATGATTAGCCAAACTGGTTATAGCCATAAATGCTCCACCATCCTTATATTCCCAATAACAAGTTTTGCCTGCATTTAGTGATTTGTGCTCAATTACAAATTCAAAAGTATCACCTTCACAAACTTCAGTATTTTGCGGTTGACTCGTAATTTTTACATTTGCATCGACTAATAATTCGGCTTTGTCACTTGTTGCATTAGAACAATCGTTACTAACGATACAATAGTATCTGTTAGCATTCAAGTCTATTGTCGCAGGATCAATGGTCAAAGTAGATGTCGTTTCACCTGTCATTATACCAGTTGGATCACAATACCATTGATAAAATATAGGTTCTGCTCCTTCTGCAGCAACTGTAAAGATTGCCATACCACCTTCAGCAATTTTAACATCCGCTGGTTGCTCAGTAATATTCACATTCATTTTTACGTCTAAACTGGCTTTCGATGAAACAACAGCATTACAAAAGTCACCACGCACTTCACAATAATAAGTCTGTCCCTTGTTCGATAAAAGATCAATTATTTGAAGATTTGAAGATGTTTCACCAGCCAGAGCCTTATCATCTTTATCAAACCATTGATAAGTTAGACTTCCTTCTCCATCTGCACTTACTGAAAAATTAGCTGGACCAGTTCCCTCACATAAAGAAACATCATTGGGTTGAATGGAAACACTTGCATGTTCGCGTACATCAATCGTAAATTCAACCAACTGATTACCGCAAGCATTTGCTGAAATCAATTCACAACGATAAGTACCCTCATCTGCCAAATCAGCCACACCAAGATCAAGTGTCGAATTTGATGATAAGCTCACCATAGGAGCTGTTGTTTTAAACCAGTTATATGTCAATCCCGTTCCTTTACCATTTACAAAAAGGTTTAATGGTTCACCAATACAAGGTGTAGGATTCAAATTCGAACTTGATACAACAGAAATGGGTTCGTAAATATTCACATGAGCTGTCGCTTTTAAATCGCCACAATAAAACGTATTTACTTTAGCAATATAATTTCCGGATGAAGTTGGATATTCAGCACTGACAAGCGTATGAGATAGACCATCGTTAAGCTTAATACTTTCATCGGCGTTCCACCAACTTGCAGTTGAATAATCACTACCAGCAATAAGCATATTCAAATCAACATCACCTTCACAAACATTGATATCTGCAATTGGATTTAAAATTGGTTTGTCATGAACAAGAAGTTCAAAATCACCCTCGACAGTTTGACAATCACCACTAAGTTTATACTTATAAATATAATTACCAGCACTATTATGAACTCCTGTTTGAATATTTGTTTTCCCAATAGCACTCGCTATTACATTTTCTGAAGGATCAAACCATTCAATTTGATTAACCTTTCCATTTGTACTTATTTTCAGATCTGATTGTTCACCCTCGCAAATATGAATTGTGGCTGGACTTTCTTCAATAACGCTTATATTCTCATTCACGATCAATTCTCGCTGATAAGTGATTATATCACCACATGAAAGCGTTATCTGACAGTAATAAATACCTGCATGTTCTGCTTTTACTTCTCCTATTTCATAAAACTCTTCAGTTCCGATAACTGCAGAACTGAGATCGTTAAAATGCCATGAAAAAGTAGGTGTTCCCTCGTAAACAATATTGAATCGGTAATTAAGAGTCCCTTCACACAATTCAATTGCTGAGCCAGTTTGAGAAGTCGTCACCTCATCAGCAGATAAATTTGCATTTACTGTCTTCGAATACCCACATCGATTAGTCACTTGACAGGAGTAAGTTCCTAAATTTGCTAATTGAACATTATTAATGGCTAGACTAGGTTGATCGTTTACAATCGGATTTCCTGTTGGGTCTGTCCATTCATAAGTCAAATTAGAACTTGTTGGAATATCTTGTATTTGCACCTCAAACTGAACATCCTCGCCTATACATGTTGAAATATTAGCCATTGTTGGATTTGAAAAATCCTCCAGTAAATAAACATCAAATTCATGATCAACACGTGTACCACAAGTTGCTTCTGCTGTTACTTTCCAACGACCTTGCTTTAGATCAGTAACAACTAAATTGAAGGGATTACTAACTGGATTAATAATTTCACCAGTCGTTAAATTTTCAGCAAAATAATGACTCGCTTCACCATTATCGGTAATAGTGAAAATTATGGTTTCATTTAAACAGTATGGTCCAGATTTATCAACTGATATATCATTCACAAGTAATTTTGGGTTAACTGATAAAACACTCGTTGAGCTTTGAGTTCCGCAACGATTCGAAACGGTTACTTTATAATTTCCTGCCATTGCACTTGTAACTGCACCTAAAACAAAATCTGATCCAGTTTTATCGGCAGCTGTTACAAATGGAATTTCCCAATCGTAAGTGTAATAGTCACCCGAATTCGCTAATTCTGCCTTGTAGGTATACGATTCACCTTCACACAAAGTCACATCAGTCAGTTCCGTCAAATCAACCTGAGGAATAATATCATCAGGACTAATATTCTTCACCAATTGGTTTCCATTACAAACCTGTTCATCAGCCAAACCAATATTATAGATCGCTGAAACAGCAACTTTATAATAGGAATCATTCAGATCTGCCAAAATTGAATAGTTCGATTCACTTGTTGTACCCAATAAAGTCTCAGCTCGATACCATGTATAGCTTAAGCTGGCTCCTGTTGGAACGGAATTCACTACAGCCCTTATTTCAGAAGCAGCTTGATCGCATAAATTCGTTGGAATTTGCAATTCATTCAATATCGGACGGCCATATACAAACAAGTCTCTACTATCTGACGGTGTACTACATGCGTTCCCAACCTCGCATCGGACCGTATAATCTCCAGAAGGAAAATCAAATAAACAATCTTTTCCTACATACTTCTGATCATCATTCACAAACCATTTGACATCAGAATAAGTACCAGTAACAAGGGCTTGCAATGTAGTAGATTCACCTTCGCATAATCTCGTATTATCTACATTTATCGAGACAGTAGCCATTTTATCAGCAACCAATTCAACTTCAACCGAAGCTGTTCCGGAAGTCACACCACACTGTTGAAAACTCTCTTTAAAATTTATACTGCACCGATAAGTTCCAGCATGACTTTCTTTAATTTCAGAAAACTCAATTTTGTGAGTCGTTAATCCGGTTATACTTGGATCTGTAATTGGTATATAGTTTTCACCCTCTTTCTTTTCCCATTGGTAATCGTACCAACTTACATCCCCGTTTGAGATATCAAGCTGACCTGACTGTCCAACACAAAAATGCTGAGGCTCGTTAAAATCTTGATAACTGTAATTGGGCACAACTAAAGCATTAAACTCTGCCTGATCTTCAACGGCTAAAACAAAAGAGATACTATCTATAGCAAATAGACCTTCTTGTCCTGCTGGATTTGAATTAACAATTGAAATACTGGCACTCTCCGCATCGCCCGAAGCCCAGAAAGCTTTTACAGACTGCCAGGCACTGATATCATCCAATAAAAAGTTATCGTACACTTTTTCATTATTCACATAGATATCAAGCAGTTGAGAATAACCTTCCTGCGCCATTCTACCATATAATTTCAAAATAAAACCTTGATTCTTAATGTCCTCAGTAATTGTTTTCTCCCAAACTATATCACTAGTACCAAAGCTTGAAGAATGCGTTAAAAGCATGAGTCCACCACCATCTTTATCATTGAAACTCTGAAACTGCGTATTAATATCTTGGGGATTATAACATAAAACCGATTTCCCTGGATCCGTTAAATTCCCTGTTGATGTAAAATCAAAATTTGAATCAAAACTTCCACGTCCGATTGCAAAATTTCCATTATATATAATATCTAAATTTGGGTCACGAAAATAAGCTTTAATGATATACTTGGTTTCCTCATCAGGAGCATCAACAATTAAATTGGAGTTCTTAAACAATAAGGCTTCCGGCTTCACTTCATTCTTATACCACTCGTAAAAATCAGCTTCTGGCGTACTATTAATCGAAAGCTCAATTTTATCATTATAACTTTCACACAGATATCCTAAATCATGATCGAGCCCAATCCCTGTTTCTGGAATAATTGGTGAAATCGCTTTAGTAAAACCGGAAAAATAGCCTGCTGCACCCACTGCATTGTCTTCTACTGATAAAGCCACGTAAATAGCTTTATTCGACATGACAGACACATTCTCGTCTGAAGTTGAATATTTATATACAACCCACTCATCATTGCCTGAAATCGGCTTAGCAGATGATTGACTCAAAGGCGTTGTGGATTTATTGACAAAAACATTAGCTCCCTTTTGCGCGTAGATAGCTACGATACCTGTTCCAACTTGATTAACAAATGGTATATCAACCTGACGGAATCCCAAAGAACTAATTGCAGGGATAAAATTCATTCCCACCGTTGCATAGGCATAATCGACACTCCCACTTGTCCTATCAGAAGCTGATGTTGTTTGATATAAATAAACATCATTATCACAGGTGATCAACATCGTACCATCGGCTGTATAATAACTCGTTTCTATTGCATAATAGTCACCCGCATTTAATGGTGTTGGGTTTATCTTTGTAGAACTACCGTTAACAAAAATATTGGTGTTATCCTTTGTTGCAACAACAATAGGTCGCTCGGTCTCACTATTACCTTTTCCTTTAAGCAGAATATATTTGCTACCTACCAAGTCTTCAGGTACTATTTGATCGACACCAATATCCTGCCAGGAGTTAAGTGAGGCTCCGCCTGTCCACGATCCGGAGTTGACAGCGATAGGTTTATCCGAAGTGATATGAGTACCATTAAAACGGTTAACATCTGCAGCAGTTAAAAACTTGTGATCAGCTCCAAGAACATAGGATTGACCTGCATTAAGATTCACGGTAATATCACCGGTAACAGGGAGAGCATTTTTTGTATCCGATGTCAAATTACCAACTTTAATATCAGAAAAAGTGACTTGGGTGTTATCAACTGTAGCCATTACCGAAATAAAATGGCTTCTGTGATTCACGGTACTATAATTACCATCTTTTCCCCAGCCATAAACATTCTCCCCTCTTTCACTAAATAGATGTCCTGAGCGGAACGATGTCCCTAAACCAGCCTGACCTTTTGCTGTCAGAAACAAGCCATGAATCTCGGACTTATGCCTAATATTGACATAGAAGGCCTCTGTTGAAGTAAAAATTAAACCTTGATCACTTATGACTTTATTTAAACTCGTGTAATTAACAACGCCTAAAGGCGGATTAACCAGGGTCCCACTTCCTAATGCCACAGATTTTGGTGTGTCTTTCGAAACACCATTTACAACTTGAAAAATTGTACCATCTCCCCTTTTTATTGTAATATCAATAGGTGTTTCGGAAGGCGTTGTGATAACAACCCAATGATCTTCTATATCATATTCATGAGTTGTACCTGCATATAAAGGTGGAACATAGTGAATTAAGTCTAACTGAGCCTTTGCAACACCAGGTAGAATAAATAGAAAAAGTAGGATGACTATTTTAAAAATAGCCTTTGATTTTATCTTAGAAACTGGAAAATAATTCATTACAACGATTTTGATTACACAAATGAATCAACATCGACGTTTATTGGCTGGCGTTCTCTTCAAAATCAAATCTACGGCCAACAACTTAATTATTGTGATAAACAGACACAATATTTACACTAACGTCATAAATCCAATTTACACAACAAATCAATTATATTCCAAATAAATACCCCCCTTATCCAACAAAATAAACCATTAATCAAACATAAAAGGCATTTAACCCAAATTTAAGCAATTAATTAACAGTTCAATAACACCTCTAATCTAATAATATCAAAAACTGATCTGAATAACATTTTTTTCTTAAATCTAATGAATAAATAAGCAATTTCAAGTGATAAACCTTCAAAATACAATGACCAAACACACATTTCATTACACGAAATTATTCTTCTTTAATTCCATTCATTATTTATTGTTAACTATTAAGCGCGTGAATCTGGTATCGTACTATTCCAATTCAGAAATTTCAAAAAAAAAAGAGTTGTCCTAAATGGACAACTCTTTTCAAATAAACAGACTTAATTAATTTAGCGAACCAAAATTACAGTTCCCTTTTCTTTTATTTCACCATCCAGCATCACAACCCATACATAGGCTCCTACAGGACAATCTTCACCTCGATAAGTACCATCCCAGCCGCTGGCATAACCAGGCTCATTGGTTTTATACAAGAGTTCACCCCATCTATTGTACACATACATTTCAAACTTATCAATTACATTAATATCTTTTAAGTAGAAACGATCATTCTCATTATTTGATAAAGGTGTAAATGCATTAGGCGATTCAATTCCGATTGGTTTAACTTGAACAACCACAGAATCTTTAGCAATACAGCCAATGTTATCTTCTACACTAAGCTTATAAGTACCGGACTCAATTACTTCTAATTGCGGCAATACACTACCATCACTCCAATCGTACACATAAGGACCATAGTCAGGGTCAAGATCAGGATCAAGAATGAGTGTTTCGCCTTCAAAAATGACGATACCCGGCTGAACAGTGTTATCCAATTCAAATTTTGGTAATGGATTCATCACAATTTTTTGCTCAAGCTTACAATCATTTTGCTCAACACTTAATTTATATTCTCCAGGCTTATCTATCGTTCTTTCCCAAGCTGTATAACCATCTTCCCAAACAGGACTAGATAGATCTTTCGTATCAACGAGAAGCGTTTCTCCTTCGCACAAAAATTGATTCTCTCCAACAACCGGATTCGGTAATACTTCAACTTTTATAGAAGCCGATCCTATACAACCATACTCATCGGTTACATTAATTTGATAATCATTTACACCAAGACGGCGTTTTATCAGTTTCGGATTAGAGTTCTTTGAGTTGTCTAAATCGTCTGAATTCGTCCAATTGATTTCTTCAACATCACCTGAAATATGGGTGGTCAATTCGATCTCTTTACATTCCCCAATAATCGTATCATTTATAGTTGTAATAATAGGTAATGGAGCAACAGTTACATTTACAATATCATTACCAACACAACCAAACTTATCAACAACTGTGGCAACATAAAGTGTTGTTTCACCCGCTTTAAAAGTTGGTGTTTTAGAATTTGGATCATCCAAGTAGCGACCAGGTGCCCATTTAATATTGTTTTCTTCAGTGTTGGCATTCAATATCGTGCTTCCACAAGATCCTACAATAACATCTTCGATCAATTTAACCTCAGGTAATGAATCAATAATCATGATTATTTCACCAGTACTGTTTGAACAACCTAAGTCATCGGTATAAGAGTAGCGAACTTGATATTCCCCATTACCCTGTCCCGGATCGAATGTATTTTGAGCGACACCATTTACCCAATAAATTCCACCTTCAGGAAAACCTCCCTTAAGTTCAAATTCAGGATTACAAATTCCTTTTGTTTCCTGAGCAGCTAATTTCACATCAGGTAAAGGACGAAGTTTTACTAAAGAATCAACCTGAGAGTAACAACCTGTGCTTTCATTAAGAATCTTCAACTTCACCTTGCCATCTTCAATAACATCACCCCAGGTAATCTTAGTTCTTAAGCCTTCAGTAGCTGATGTAAATTCACCTCCATCAACTAACCATCCATAATTGACATCGGGCTGTATCGTCGTATTATAAGCCACTCGATCTTCCAGCACGCAAAGTGTCATTCTACCAAATATTTTAGAATTTGGTAAGGCATTAACGGTTAATTTCTTTGCATTAGAATAGCGTTTTACCCCCTTCGTACATTTGTCCGTAATTTCACAATTATAATACCCCTCCTCAGTAAGGCTTGCCGGATCAATCATAAGTTGTGGGGCTTTTTCTCCAGGAATATCAACACCATCCTTCTGCCATTGATAAGTCTCATCAGTTCCTTTAACTTCAACAAGAAACTGAGCATTATCTCCATCACAGATTTCCATGCCAGGACTTTCACTCAAAACTTTAAGTTGAGGTATAACGACCAATTTCATTTCAGGACTCTCAGTTGCAACACCGCATGAAGAATTCACAATACACTTGTATGATGCAGCATCACTTGTTCTCAGGTTCTGAAGTCTCAGCTCTGTGCTATTAGCACCAGGAATATCAACATTGTCTTTTTGCCACTGATAAACTAAGTTATCTCCTAGAAATTCAACAACAAATAAAGCTTCCGGATCATTTTCGCATCTTTCAAGATCATCACTCTTACTTATAAATTCGGGTAACTTCTTTACAAGTAAATTTGCTTCGGTTTTTACACTTCCACACTTACCTGTAATATCAACAGAATATTTACCTGATGCCCCAAGTGTCAGATCAGCAATACTGAATGTTGATTCAGTTGACACTGTTTTTCCTCCATATTGCCAATTATAGCTTAAAACAGAACCAGACACATCTGGAATCCAGGATAAATCCTCTTTCTCACAAAGCACTTTATCATTTAAAACTGAATTAAGAACCGTTGTTTTATTAACTTTTACATCAACAGACTCTTCAAAACCAGATCCTTCACCTACAATTACACAACGATATAATCCAGTATCAGAAATATCAAGGGAAGGAATTGAATAGCTTAATCCATGATGACCAAGATTTTCATCCCCTTTAAACCAATTAATTGAGAAAACTTCCCCTTCTACACTAATGTTTAAATTTAGCGGTTCACCAAAACACTTTTCAATATTAGTTTCAGTTAATCCTTCAACAATCTTCATTGGATCTTTTACCGTTAAATAACCTGAAGTAAAGCGTACACCACAATCACCTGTTATTACACAATAATATTCACCAGCATCAGACATACTCAGGTTATCAATTTTAAGAGTCTTTGTGTTTGCCGATACTATTGGGTTATCATCACCAGCTGTATTAATATGATGCCATTCAAATTTCAAATTACTACCTGTTACATTCAAATTAAAGACATGATCTTTCCCAACATAAACAACTTCACCTTTAAGAGAAGAATTTAATATGGTATTAGGATTCACAGTAACTTCAGCAAACTCATTTAGATCTGTGCCACATGAACTCACCTGGCATTCTACCTTATAAGTCCCAGCTGTATACTCATCTTCCGGCTGAACATTCAATATCACCAATTCATCTTTATCATTATATTTTTCTTCTAGTTTCCCATTTACAAACCAACGATAAGGTAAATTCTCTCCTGTTGTTTCTGCTCTAAAGATGACATTTTCACCTTGACAGGCAATTTGATCATCAATAGGATCAAGTGTTGGTATTGGATGAACATCCACAAAACCTAAACTGAAATCACTACCACAAACATTAGATACTTCAACACGGTAATTACCTTCATTATTGTCAATATCTACAGATGTTAGATCTATTGAGTTTAGTGCTAAGCCATCTTTAACACTGCCATCAGCTAAAATCCAATGAATATTATCAACTACCGTCGCTTCATATTTAATTTCTCCCAGAGTTAATGCTTCACCCTCACAAAGCTCATATAAACCGTCTAAGCCTTCATTAATAACTGGAACATTATTAACAACAACATTAACTTCGTATCTAACCAGATCACCACAAGTACCCTTAATTTCACAGATATAAGTTCCTGCATCTGTTAAGGCTACTTCATCAATCTTAAAGATTGATCCAATACTCGTCGTTCTTGTACTAGTTATAGGTAAGGTCCACTTATAAGTTGGATTATCACCAGAAACAATTGCTTCCAGATTCAATTCTTCACCAAGACAAAGTGTCTTTTCTGCAGGCCAAATACTTACAGGAACAATAGATTGATATACATCTACATATCCTGACACAAATTCAGTAGAACAACCATCAAATACTTCAACTTTATATTGTCCGGCTTTACTCTTATCTGCTGCAGTTAAAATATAATTGGCACTTGTTTCTCCAACTATTTCATCTCCATCTTTATACCATTTGTATGATAATGTGAGTGCTGGATCAACATTATCAATACTTACTGATAATGTTTCAGGAGTACCAATACAAACATGATCTGCATTTTCCCAGGCATCTAAGCTTAATTTAGAATGATGAATTACTGTAAATTCGCTTGATTTATCAGGACAAACTCCACCATTACTTGCAATTACCTTGTAGTTTCCATTATCAGCTCCACCAATATTTACAATTGTTGTTGCTGAAACTTCTGTTGCATCCTTAGTCCAGGAGTAAGTGTATGGCTCGGTTCCTGAAGTAACATCCAAAGTAATTTGTTTACTTTCTTCGAAACACAATTCCTGATTATCAATTGGAGTAATTTCAATTGGTTCAAAAACTTTAAGTGTTACTTCATTTGAAGTAACATCTTCACTTGAACCATATTTTACAACACATTGGAATTTCCATGAATTCATTGCTATTGCAGCCGTTGGAACAATTAAAGTTGATATTTTTCCAGTACCATCAATAGCTGCAGTCATACTATGATTTCCAACTGCAGAAACAAAGCCACCTCCTTCATTATATTGCCATTCGTAAGTATAACCAGCTTCAGTACCTGTTATTTCAAATTTAATTTCATCATTTTTACAAGACTGAGTATTTTTTGGATGCGTTAAAATTTTATTAAGTGGAATAACCGTTAGAGTTGCCACTGCACTTTCGGCAACCGCAGAACAAGTAGTACTCCAGGCTTCACACTTATATTTATAGGCATCCATTGATAAGGATACTGTATTTACGGTTAACTCTTTTGTACTTACTCCACTGTAATTAACTCCTTCAACCAATGGTGTCCAAACTCCGGTCGGTGTTTTTTCATACCATTTATATTCAATCGTTGGTTCACCTACTGCACCTACCGTAAATATAGCATTCTCGCCATCGTACGCTGTTTGATCAGCAGGGTCCGTAATTTCAACTTCCTCATAAACTGTTAGATTAGCTACATTTGTTGTTGCTGTAGCACAAGCATCACCTGATACAACACAATAATAAGATTGTCCATTTTCAGGTATATTTATTGTCAAGATTTTATCAGTTCCAACTAAAATTCCTTCTTTATCGAACCATTCATATTTTTCATCTCCTTCTGCTGTTCCGTCCGCTTCAAATAAAACAGGTACATCTGACTCACAAATTGCTTTGTCTATCGGCTGTAATGTTACTTTCGCATTTTCCTGAACTGTTACATTAAATACAATATCTGTATCTCCACATCCTTTATCATTATATACCTTACAGTTATATGTTCCTCCTTCTGACAAGTCTGCACTACCCAGATTTAAAACAGATCCTGTTTGTAATACGCTTGCATCTCCTGTTGGAGTACCATCTTTATATTTCGTTTTGGTCCAAGCAAATTTCACATGATCTCCTAAAGTTACATCTACTGATAAACTCAACGGTAAATCTTCACAAACATCTATTGATGTTGGGCTTGCATTTGAAACTGCAATATTTTCCCATATATCAACACTTACGTCATTGGATGGTTGATCAGAACTTGAGCCATCTTTTACAATACATCTGAATCCCCAATTTTCCATATCTTGGGTTGCTTTAGAAATCGTATAAGTTGATACCAATACATCAGATTCTACATATACATCTGTAAAATTATTATCGCCTGTATGATATTGCCACTGATAGGTTAATCCAGTTGCTTCTGTTCCTGTGATAGAGAAAACAACATCTTCTCCCTGGCAAACAACCTGATTTTCTACTTGAACTGATATCTTATTTACATCCAAGATTTCAAGTATTGCAGCTGCGCTTTCATCTACTGCAGAACAAGTTGTGCTCCAAGCCTCACACTTATACTGGTTGGCATCCATACCTAAAAATACAGGGTCGATTGTCAAACTTGCCGTACCAACTCCGCTGTAAGTACCATCATCTGTCAATGTCGTCCAATTTCCTGTTGGAGTCTTTTCATACCACTTGTACTCTATGGTTGGTTCTCCTGTTGCACTTACTGTAAAGGTTACACTCTTTCCATCGGATGCCGTCTGATCTGACGGATCTGTAATGACAACTTCTTCATAAACCGTTAGGTTCGCTACATCGGTTGTTGCTGTTTTACATGCATCACCTGAGACAATACAATAGTAGGATTGTCCGTTTTCTGGTAGATTTATTGTTAATATTTTATTCGTCCCAACTGAAGTTCCATCTTTATCGAACCATTCAAATTTTTCATCTCCTTCTGCTGTTCCGTCTGCGTCAAATAAAACAGGTACATCTGACTCACAAATTGCTTTGTCTATCGGCTGTAAAGTCACTTTCGCATTTTCCTGAACTGTTACATTAAATACAATACCTGTATCTCCACAACCTTGTTCATTATAAATATTACAATTGTATGTTCCTGCCTCTGATAATTCTACACTTCCAAGATTTAATACAGATCCGGTTTGCAATACTGTAACATCTCCTGTTGGAGTACCATCTTTATCTTTTGTTTTTGTCCATGCAAATTTTACTTTCTCTCCTGCTGTTACATCCACAGATAGACTCAATGGTGCATCTTCACAAAGTGTAAGGTTATTTACTGAAGGTGTTGCAACTACTATGTTTTCCCAAACATCAACAGTAACCTCATTAGATGGTTGAGGCGTGCTTACTCCATCACTTACCAAACATCTGAATTCCCAAGTTTCCATATCCTGTTTTGCATTGGAAATTGTATAGGTAGAAACTTCTACATCCGTATCTAGTTTCGTATTTTTGAAATTGTTATCTCCTTCGTGATACTGCCACTGGTAAGTCAAACCTGTTGTCTTAGTTCCTGTAATTGAGAATGTAAAATTCTCTTCCTCACATACTATTTGATTTTCAGGCTGTCCTGTACTAACAATTTTATTAACAGAATTTATGGTTAGTTTTGCTTCATCACTAGTTGCAGTGGCATTTAAGTTACAAATTGCGCCATCA
Organism: Ancylomarina sp.; assembly: GCA_048268005.1. GTDB lineage: Bacteria > Bacteroidota > Bacteroidia > Bacteroidales > Marinifilaceae > Ancylomarina. The sequence continues at coordinate 392,631 of JBLWWJ010000002.1, read as the reverse complement.
CTTGTTACCACGCATCTGTATTGATTTCCATCAAAATCAGCTTTAAGTGCATTTGTAATTTTAAGTACTTCTGAATTTATTCCTGAATATTTTGCACCAGCAACCGACTCCCAATCAGATCCATTCCAAATTTCCCATTGCCATGAATATTCCTTCTCACCCGAAGCTACTACACTGAAAGTTGCATCGGCACCATCGTTAATGGTTACATCTTCAGGATTAGAAACTGCGACTTTTGGAATAATTGTAAGTGTTGCTGTTTGAGTGGTTGCTTCTCCACAAGCATCTCCCCATATCTTACAATAATATGATTGCCCATCAACAGGCACTACAGTTAAGGTTGGATGATCAGTACCAACAGCTACATCATCTTTATCGTACCACTGATAATGTATGTCACCTTGAACATCACCTGCAACTGTGAAATCGACAGATACTTCCGTTTCACAAATTATTTGATTATCTGGATCTTTAGTAATCTTAGGATTTTTATTTACAACTACATTAAATATTAAAAGTGTATTTCCACAACCCAAGTCATTACTTATTTCACAAGTATACTCACCAGCATCCTCATCAATTATTATATCTTTCAATTCTATGCTTGGTGTATTGGGAAATATTTTTGCTGGTTTAGAAGTTTGAGTCCATTTGTAATGAATTCGATCTCCTCCAGCATTTGCATCAACGAATAAAGAAACGGTTCCGTCTTCACAAATTGTAGTTACTGCATCAGATTTATCCGTTACTACAATATTATTTGTAATATCAACACTAATAGAAACCTGATTCTCTCCACAGAAATTAGAATTTACTTTTGCAATATAGTTTCCATCACTGGCAGGGCTAGTTGCCGGGTCTATCACATAATTAGTTGGTTCTGCATTTCCATCGGTAATTTCGACATCATTTTTCCACCAGGAAATACCATTGTGTTCTCCTGATTCGGTAATATTTAAAGTCACTATGCCTGCACATTCCTCCACATTATTATCAAGAGCACTTAATACTGGCCTCTCGTGAACGACAACATTGAACGTTCCTTCTACATCACCACAACTACCTTCAACAATATACTTATATCTGAACGTTCCTGATGTTTCTAACTCACCAGTAGAAATAACTCTTTTGTCTAACTCACCAGTTAACTCACTTCCTTCCTTATACCATTTAATTGATTCATAAGAACCTGTCAAATTAAGAATTAATGTTGTGTATTCCCCTTCACAAATATCTGTTACTACAGATGGATCTTTAGTAACAGTAACATTGGTCAAGACATTTAATGTTTGTTTAAATACTTTAAGACCACAACTTGTGGTTATTTCACAAGAATACATTCCTGCATCATCTATGGCTAATAATGGAGTCTCATAAAATGAGGTTGAAACATTTAAGTTTTTCTTTATATCATCGGCACCTGTATAAAACCAAGCAAATGTTGGTTTTCCAACAAACGGAATATCAAAACGGAATGTTTCCCCCTGGCATTTACTAACTGATTCAGGCTTCAAACTTTCGATTGTAATATCATCAACACTTAAAGTCCCTTTTGCTTCTTGTGTAGAACAAATACCATCACTCACGACACAAGTATATTCACCAGCATCAGCAAGTTTAATATCACTAATTTCCAATGAAGAACTATTCTCTCCAGGGATCTCAATTCCTAATTGATCTTTCCATTGATATCTTAAGCTCGTTCCAACAGGTTGCGTTTCAACTACAGCTACCAAAGTCACTTTACCGCCAAGGCAAGATTTTCGTGGAGCTATAGTGGGGGTGGAAAAACTATCCGCCAAGTAAATTGGAAATATTGAAGTCTTCTTATCTCCACACAAACTCTTCGCTGTAACTTGCCACTGCCCTTCAGTAGATGCATCTACTTGAATGGTAAATGGATTATCAGCATCATTTCTAATTTCTCCTGTCGTTAAATTTTCTGCAATATACCCACTAGCGTTACCATTATCTTCAACAGTAACTGTAACATGATCATCTAAACAATACGGCCCATCTTTTGAAAGAGAAATACCTGTCACTAATAATCTTGGTTTCAAGACTAAAGAACTAATAGCATTTTTATTTCCGCAATTATTTGTTACAGTAATTTTATAATCTCCAACCATTTCAGGTTTAACCGAAGCCAAACTGAATGAACTGGATTTAAAATCCTCTGGGGTCTTACCTTCTTTTGCTCCATCAGGAACATCCCATTTGTAAGCATAAGTTAAACTCGGAGTTTCTAATTCTGCCTTATAGGTATAGGGTTCTCCTTCACAAACTGGGTCAGAATTTAAACCGATTAGTTTAATCTCAGGGTGAACGGGATTAGTAGCTAGGTTCTCCTCAATAAAATTCCCTTCACAAGTAAATTGATTTGTTGGTCCAAAATTATAGTGCGTATTAACAAGAACCTTATAAGATTTATCATTCATATCTGGCGTTAGCTTATAAGCCGGCACATTAGAAGTTCCCATAGCAGAGGATTCCCCATTCTTATACCATGAATACTCTATGGTAGAATTATCCAGAATATAGTCACCATCTAATTTCGCTTCAAGTGTTATTTCTTTTATTTCACACAGATATGTTGGGGTAATGAGACTTTTCAATTTAGCCTTACCTAATATCTTAATGATAATTTCTTCAGTCAGATCCTCTGAACAACCATTAATGACTTCACAACGAACAATATATTCTCCAGCAGGATAATTTAATTCAGAATTGAATTTAAAAACATTTTCAGATCCTGAATATGAATAAATTACCTCTCCTCCTTCTTTTTTGGATACAGACCACTTTATCACACTAAAATCTCCAGAAACATTAGCTGAGATATCTGTTGAAACACCTTCACAATATTCTGTTTTTCCAACAAGAGGCTCTAAACCTGCAGGTTCATCAATAAAAACTTCAACTTCAACACTGGTAGGTTCCACGTCGATTCCACATTGCTCATAAGTCTCTTTAAAATCTATTGTACATCGATAAATACCAGCATGATCATCAACAACATTATTAAATTTTAATTCATAAGTATCTAGACCTTCTATGCTTGAGTCTGTAATAGGTGCAAACGTGTTATCTGGCAATTTCTTCTCCCACAAGAAAGTAAACCATTCCATATCACCATGCTTAATGTTCGCAACAGCTTGTTCAGCTCCTTTACAAAAGTGCAATCCTTTATCATATGGGGTATAACTGTAACTTGGAACAACATCTGGATTAAACTCTTTTACAGCCTCTACTGCAGGAACAAAAGAAATACTATCGATAGCAAAAATACTTTGCTTTCCGCTGGCATTGGCATCAACAATTTTAATTGTAGCACTCTCAGCTTTACCTGCACGCCAGAATGCCTTAACTGACTTCCAGGCCTCAGTATCATTCAGTTGAAAATTACTATAAACTTTCTCATCATTAACGAATACATCTAAGTACTGATCTGAATATTTGTCATCAACCTTATGAGCTAATCGACCATAAAATTTTAAAATAAATAGATTATCAGGTATATCAATACTACTTGTAAGAGTTTTCTTCCACAAGACATCAGCGTTTCCTGACCCGGAACTATGAGCCAAGAGCATCTTTCCTTCCGGACTTAGCTCATCATGTACATCTTCAAAATTTGAAAAGCTAGTGTTCACAGACTGGGGATTAGCGCAAAGTACTGCTTTACCTGGATCTTCTAATCTTGAAATATAATTGAAGTCAAAATCTGATTCAAAACGACCGCGACCAATTGCAAAATCCCCATTATAAAGAATATCCATATTAGGGTCACGGAAATATGCTTTTAAGATATATTTAGTTGCTTTCTTAGGTACAGGGACAAATAAATTTTCATTCGGGTTCTTTATTGAATCTGGATGAATTATATCATGGTACCATTCGTACCAATCTGGATTTGGTGTACTATTGATCTTTAAGTCTAGATAACCTTCTTTATTCGAACAGATATATCCTAAATCATAGTTAAAAACGACTTCTGGATTGATAGGGGAGATCGATTTGGTAAAGCCCGAAAAATACCCTGCAGCACCAACTACATTATCAAAAACTGACAAAGCTACATAAATAGCTTTATCCGACATAACAGATACATTTTCATCTGAAGTCGAATATTCATATACAACCCACTCATCTTTTCCTTTAACCAATTTAGCTGATGCCTGATCCAATGGCGTTTTAGAGTTATTAACAAAAACATCAGCCCCTTTTTGAGAGTAAATGGCGACGATACCAGTTCCCAACTCATTTATAAAAGGGATATCAACCTGACGAAACCCCAAAGAACTTAGAGGAGGTATAAAATTCATCCCAATGGTAGGGTATGGCTTATCTTTAGATGCAGCTGTTGTTTGATACACATACACATTATGATTCGTATTAATCAACATGGTACCTTCATCTCTATCAAAATGTTTTGATTCTATTGGATATGAATCACCAGCATTTAATGGAGTTGGATTTATGATTCCGCTTATTCCATTAACCGTAATATTAGTTCCATCTTTTGTTGCAACAACGACAGGACATTCAGAGCCATCATCCCCTTGTCCTTTTATTAGAATATATTCATTTCCTACTAATTTTTCGGGTACAATCTGGTCAACCCCTATATCTTGCTTATTACTTGTAGAAGCCGAACCACACCATGAACCAGAGTTCACTGCAATAGGTTTGTCTGAACTTATTTTCGTTCCATTAAATTTATTAACATCATCTGGTGTTAAAAATTCATGATTAGCTCCTAACACATAACTCTCTCCTTCATTCAAAACAACATTAAATACGCCATCATCAGTAAAATCAAACACAGAATTAGCTGTATTGACATCCGTGGTAATATCAGACACAGGTAAGGCAGTTCTGGAATCCGATGTTAAATTCCCCACCTTAATATCAGAGAATGTCACGACAGTATTATCTTCTGTTGCCATTACAGAAATAAAATGACTTCTGTGATCTACAATCGAATAATTATAATATGTCCAGCCATACTTTACATATGGTCCCCAACCTTTGATATTTTCTCCTCTAACACTGTGAAGATGTCCTGATCGAAAAGAAGTACCTAAACCTGCTTGTCCTTTTGCCGTTAAAGACAAACCATGAATCTCAGATTTATGCCTAATATTAACATAGAAAGCTTCCGTCGAGGTGAAAATAAGCCCCTGATCTTTAATTGGTTTATTTAAACTTGTGTAATTAACCACACCCAAAGGTGTATTAGTAAGAGTTCCTTTATACCCTTCATTTAATGGCACTTTTACAGGATTATTTATTGAAACACCAGATACTTTTTTAAATATTGTTCCATCTCCTCTTTTAATAGTAATTTCAATCAGATTTTCAGAAGGTGTTGTTAAAACAACCCAATGATCTTCAATATCTGATTCATTGGTTGTCCCTGCATACAATGGAGGCACATAATGTATCAGGTCCAACTGAGCCTTAGAAGTAAATGGTAGTAGAAATAATAAAAAGAGAATGGCAATTTTTAAACAAGCCTTGATTTTCATAGTGCAAAACAAATAATTCATTAGAAGGATTTTGGTTTATCGACAAAGATATAAGAATGAACATAACAAGTTTATGAATTTAGCCAATATTTTTTTAATAAATAACAAAAAAATAATTAATTCAACGTCAACAATACTAACTGTTATCCAGCTCATTGCGTGCTATTACAAATTAAAACAAAGTTGAAATATCGATTTAATCGAGCATTACAAAGAATTTTCCGAACTGTCAACATTTACCATAAAAATGTGGCGTCAACAAAACCCTCTTACATGTAGATTATCAAAACATTACAATAGCCACACATTTTAAAACAAACTACTTTGCATAAAAAAAAGAGTCGACCCAAAGGCCAACTCTTTTAATAAATGCAATTGTGATGCTTAGCGAACTAAAATAACATTACCTTTTTCTTTCACTTTTCCATCCAACATCAGAACCCAAACATATGCTCCAACCGGGCAATCTTCACCATTATAAGTTCCATCCCAACCATTGGCGTAGCCTGCCTCCTTTGTTTTATACATCAACTCACCCCAACGATTATAGATATACATTTCAAACTTCTCTGTCACATTAATGTCTTTCAGATAGAAACGATCATTTTCGTTCTTCGACAAGGGGGTAAATGCATTGGGCGATTCAATACCGATCGGTTTAACCTCCACCATTACGGTATCAATGGCAACACAACCTATATTATCCTCAACCTTGAGCTTATAAACACCCGATTCACTCACCTCTAATTGCGGCAACACACTACCGTCACTCCAATCGTATACATATGGACCATAATCAGGATTAAGCTCTGGATCGAGAGTAATTGTTTGCCCCTCAAAGATGACAATACCTGGCTGAACTGTTTTATCCAATTCAAATTCTGGCAATGGATTCATCACAATTCTTTGCTTAAGCTCACAATCATTCTGCTCAACACTTAACACATATTCTCCTGGTTTATCTATAGTTCTTTCCCAGGCGGAATAACCATCATCCCATACAGGATTCGAAAGATCTTTCGTGTCAATCAGCAAGGATTCACCCTCACACAAGAATTGACTCTCACCAACTTCCGGATTTGGTAACACCTCTACTCTTATTGAAGCTGAACCAACACAACCATATTCATCTGTAACATTAATCTGATAATCATTGACTCCAAGACGACGTTTTATCAATTTCGGATTAGAATTCTTCGTATTATCTAAATCATCCGGATTTGTCCAATTGATTTCTTTAATATCACCAGAAATATGTGTTGTCAACTCGATTTCTTTACATTCTCCAATAATCGTGTCATTTATTGTTGTAATCAATGGAAGCGGAGCAACTGTTACATTGACAATATCATTACCAACACAACCGTATTTATCAACCACAGTCGCCACATAAAGTGTTGTTTCGCCCGAAGTGAATGTTGGTGTTTCTGAATTCGGATCATCCAAATATCTGCTCGGAGACCATTTAATATTATTCTCTTCGGTTTCCGCACTTAACATCCTACTTTCACAAGACCCCACCACCACATCTTCAATAAGCTTAACAATTGGCAATGAATCAACCTTCATTAACAATTCATCAGTACTATTTGAACAACCTAAATCGTCGGTATATGAATAACGAACTTGATATTCACCATTCCCTTGAGCAGGATCAAAAGTATTTTGCGCAACACCATTAACCCAATAAATACCACCGGTTGGAAAACCACCTGATAATGTAAATTCAGACTCACAAATCCCCTTAGACTCAAGAGCCGTAAGGTTTACATCAGGTAGCGGGTGAAGTTCCACTAAAGAATCCACTTCAAAGTAACAGCCTGTCACTTCATTTAAAATCTTCAATTTCACCTTACTATCTTCTAGCACATCTCCCCAGGTAATTTTTGTTCTCACCCCTTCTGAAGGCGTTGTAAACTCACCTCCATCAACTAACCAACCATAATTTATATCTGGCAAAAGAGCTGTATTATAAGTAACTCTATCTTCCAACACACAGAGTGTCATTCGTCCAAATATCTGTGAATTTGGCAATGCATTAACGATTAACCTTTTAGAATTAGAGTATCGCTTAGCCGTACACTTATCAGAAACTTCACAGCTATAATAGCCATCTTCCGCTAAACTCGCTGGATCAATTATAAGCTGTGAGGCATTTTCTCCCACAAGATTAACACCATCTTTTTGCCATTGATAAACCTCATCTGTTCCGTCTACTTCCACAAGAAACTGAGCACTACCTCCATCGCAAATTTCCAGATCAGGACTTTCGCTCAAAATTTTGAGTTGAGGCGTAACGACAAGCTTCATTTCAGGACTTTCTGAAGTAATACCACAAGTCGAATTTACGATACATTTATATACTCCTGCATCACTTATTCTCAAATCCTGTATTTTCAATTCTGTACTGTTAGCACCAACTACATCAAGTCCATCTTTTTGCCATTGATAAACCAGATTATCTCCATTAAAGTCGACTATAAATATAGCTTCAGCATCATTTTCACATCTTTCTAAATCTTCACTATTACCAATGAATTCCGGTAACTTTTTGATGGTCAAATAAGCTTCTGTAAAAACACTTCCACATTTACCAGCTACGTCTACAGAATATATTCCTGCTGAATCTAGAGGCGTGCTCAAAATATTAAGCGAAGGATCATTTGAAACAGTTTTCCCTTTATGTTTCCAATCATAGGTTAATAAAGAACCAGATACATCAGGAATCCATAATAAATTCTCATTTTCACAAATTACCTTATCCTTTAAATCAGAATTTAAGACTGTAGTTTGATACACTACAACATTCACTTCTTCTTCAAAATTATCCCCTTCACCCACAATCACACAACGATATAATCCAGAATCAGAAACATCTAATGCCGAAATTGAATAGTTCAATTCATGATGATTAAGATCGACCACTCCCTTGAACCAATTGATGGAGAAAACTTCACCTTCAACAGTAATATTTAAATTCAAAGGCTCTCCATAACACTTTTCAATATCGGAAAGCATATCTAAACCTTCAACAATCTTCAATGGATCTTTTACCGTTAAATAGCCAGAGGTAAAACGAACACCACATTCACCCGTAATAATACAGTAGTATTCACCAGCATCTGCCATACTAAGTTCATCTATAGTTAAAGTCTTAGTGGTGACAGCAGTCAATTCAGTATCAACACTCGCCGTATTAATATGATGCCATTCGAAAGTCAAGTTGCTGCCAGTTATATCCAAATCAAACACATGTTGCTTTCCAACATAAACGACCTCCCCTTTGAGCGAAGTATTTAAAATAGTATTAGGATTCACAGTAAGATTCGCAACTTGATTTAAATCTGTACCACATGAACTTATTCGACATTCTACCTTATAATTTTTAGCCGTATTAGCATCTAAAGGCAAGACATTTGAAAGTTCAATCTCTGCAAGATCATCAAATGCAGGCTCAGCAGTATCATCAATCAACCAACGATAAGTGAGATTCTCACCTGTTGCTACTGCTCTAAAAATAACATTCTCGCCTTGACAAGCTGTTTGATCTTCAATTGGAGCCAAAGTAGGAATTGGAATTATATCCTGATAAGCTAGACTGAAATCTGTACCACAAGCATTAGTCACTTCTACTTTATAATGACCTTCTTCTGCAATCTCAGCAGTTATCAAATCCAGACTCGTCGCTGTTTCACCAGCTAAAACGCCATCATTAAATTTCCAAAGAATACTTTCTCCAGTTGTCGTATCGTATGCAATAGGGCCTAAGTTAAGAGCTTGTCCTTCACAAACTGCTGACAAATTTAAATCGGTTGTAATATTAGGAATATCATTGATAATAACATCAAGCGTGTAAATAATTGGCGATCCACAGGTTCCTGTAACCGTACACTCATAAGTTCCCTCATTGAATTCACTTAGAACATCAACCTTAAGTAATGCTAGGTTTCCAGGATCAGGAACTCCAGCTGGTAATTTCGTCCAATCATAAGTTGGATTATCACCTGTTACTTTTGCTTCAAGCAATAAGTCATCACCAACACAAAGTGTTTGGTTCGTCCATGCACCTGTCTTAATAATCTCGTCTAAGACATTAACAAAGCTAGTAGCACTCTTAGTTCCACAACCATCAGTAACTTCAACTTTGTACAGACCACTTTCAGAATTATCCAAAGCTTTAATGTTGTATTTCACTTCATCGGCTGTTCCAGTTAATGCAGCCCCATCTTTTGTCCATAAATAGGTAACAGAAGAATTGAATGAAGGATCTAATGTGATATCAACCTCAATATCTTCAGCAACTTTATGACACACGGGATCGATATCTGTTATTGAATTTATAATCAAATCCTGATAATGAGAAATATTAAAATTCTTTGTCACAGCAGGACAAACACCTGCAGTCACACCAACAGAATAAGCACCATCAGTTGCATCAACTGCTATTAGATTTAAACTTGAACTATTGGTTCCAATTGATGTACCCCCTCTTTTCCACTCATAAGTATTAGGCGTTGCTCCTGACAAGCCCGTTACATTAAAACCAGCTCCCGAACCAATACAAATCTCTTCATCTGCAATAGCATCAAAATCTGCAGGGACATCAACTCTTAAATTCACTACACTCGAGTAATTGTTAGGAGTCGTTACTAAAGCTCTGAATTTCCAACCATCCATTGCAGCAGTAGCATTCGTGACAGTCAACGTACTTTTATCCAGAGTAGCTGATTCTGCTACTTCATTAACCGTTCCGAACGTTACATTATTATATGTTCCTCCACCATTTGTACTGTATTGCCAAGTACAAGAAGTCGCTGAGTTTTTAAAGAAAACAACAAAGCTATAAGCATCATCTTTACAAACATGCTGATCAATAGGTTGAGTTGTTATTTTAATTGCAGGATCAACTGTTAAGTCAGCATCTCCATCAGTAATTTCAGAAGAACACAAATTACTAACTCTACATATATATGTATTGCCATCTAAACCGATAGCTGCTGGATCAATTGTTAGTATTGAAGTATTCCCTAATGATACTAAAGGAGAACTATCTTCATACCAATAATACGTCAGCGGCTCTGTACCTTCTGCTTCAACAGAAAATGTTGCAACTCCATCTTCAGCAATTGTATTATCTTGAGGATGTTTAGTTATATCCACATTTCGATTTACAGTCAAGCTTGCTTTCTCCGATTCAACCGAATTACAAAGACCATCACTCACAATACAATAGTACGATTGCCCATCATTTCCAACTAAATCTGCAATCGAAATATTATCAGATATTTCACCTGATAGGGCTCCATCATTATTATACCACTGATAAGTCGGTGTTCCTTCTGAAGAGGCAACAACATTAAATGTAGCTGGTCCATTATCTTCACAAATAACTACAGCCGAAGGTGGCGTTGATATACTTGCATGTTCACGTACATCAACAACAAAATCAACTTCTACATTGCCACATCCATTCCCGGAAACAAGTACACATTTATAATTTCCCTCATCGCCTAAATCAGCCAATCCAAGATCGTGCACATTACCCGTTGTCCCAAGTAAACTTACCCCTTTATACCATTCATAAGACAGGTCGGCACCTGCGCCATTTACAATCAAACTAAGCGGCTCATCAACACATGGCGTTGGTGCTAAATCAGAGTTTGAAACTAGAGTAATTGGTTCAAAAATATTTACTTTAGAAACAGTTGTTACATCTCCACAATAAGCTGTGCTTACCTTAGCTATATAGTTTCCAGAAGATCCAGGGTAAGTTGCCCCCGAAATCGTATAAGTTAGTCCATTTGCCAGAAAACTATTATCTGGATTCAACCAGGAAGCTTGAGTATAATCTGCTCCAACAACTGTCATGATTAATGGAACATTTCCTTGGCAAGCATCAATATCTACTATTGGATTAATACTTGGTTTATCATGAACCGTAACAATAAAACTACCTTCAGGATTTTCACAATCTCCAGTCAACTTATACGTATAAGTATAGGAACCTGAAGCAGCTATAATTCCTGTTGCAATTCTTGTTTCCCCCTCATAAGCAGTCAACTCTGTATTGGCATTATCAAACCACTTAATAGAAGTTGGAGTTCCACTTACATCAATGATCAACTCCGTTTGATCTCCTTCACAAATATCCAAAATTGTTGAAGGATCTTTAACAACAAAAATATGGTCGTTAACAACTAATTGACGTTGGTATTTTTCGACGGTTCCACACTCCAGGGTAATATCACAATAATAAACACCAGCATTAGCCAATTCAACAGTTGGAATTTCATAAAAACTATTGGTGCCAATCACCGCCCCATTAGGATCGTTAAAACGCCACTCAAATTCTGGTGAACCTACTGTAATAATATCAAAAATGTAGTTCGAAGCCCCTTGACAAACCTCTTCAACAGGAGCTGTTAGAGCACTTGTCACACTTTCGACACTCAAGTTAGCAGTAACTATCTTAGTATAACCACACTTATTGGTAACCGTACAAGTATAAGTACCTAAATCTCCGGTCTGAACATCTACAATATCAATAAGATGCTTAGAATTAGGATCTGTAATGACAATTGGATCACCATTAGGATCTGTCCATGCATAGCTCAAACCTGATCCAGATGGAATCGTTTCAATCTGCACTTCAAAACTAACATCCTCACCTAAACAGGTGGTCATATCACCTATTGATGGATCAGAGAAATTCTCTAACAGATTAATGGCAAAAGGCTCATAGTATGTTGTACCACAATTACCTTCAGCCGTAATTTCCCACTGCCCCATATTTGTGGTATTTGCTGCAAACACGAATGGGTTAGTCATAGGATTAATTGTCTGTTCCTGACCAACAGTTACATTTTCTGCCTGATAAAAACTTGCTTGTCCATTATCGACAACTGTTATTGTCACTAATTCGCCATCACAATATGGACCATTCTTATCTATCGTAATATCTGTCACCTCCATTTTGGGCGTTACAGTTAATAAACTTGTTGAATTCGAACTACCACAACGATTAGATACTGTTACTTTGTAATTACCTGTCATTGCAGGCGTAATATCTGTTAAACTAAGATCAGGTTGTGTTTTGTCGCCTATAACTGCAGGCGGTGTTTCCCAAAGATATGTATAGAAATCACCCGAAGTTGCTAATTCGGCAGTATATAAATGAGATACTCCCTCACATAAGGTTACCGGAGTTAATGAAGTAAGTACAACCTGCGGATAAATAGCATCTGCCGCCAAGTTTTCCACCAATTCATTTCCAACACAAGTATGTTCATTAGGTTGTGAAATATTATAACGAGCTGAAACAGCAACTTTATAATAAGAATCAGTAATACTTGGCAAGATTGGAAATACCGTTAGATTATTGGTTTCAATTAAAACATTATCACGATACCAGGAATATTCCATTGTGGCTCCCACTGGTACCGTACCAACAGCCGTTAAATTCACCAATTCCTGATCACACAATCCAATTGGCACCTGTAAATCGGTCAAATTGGGTTTCCCAAATATTTCAATTTGAACTTCCTGAGAAAGCGGTGCACATGCATTTTCAACATCACAACGAATGGTATAAATGCCAGCTCCATATGCCTTATCTAAATTAAAATCGAAAACTTTACCTTCTGCCTTCTCAACACCATTAACAGACCATGCAACTCGACTATATTTACCTTCAACATTAACTTCCAGTGCTGCAGACTCTCCTTCACACAAGTCAGCGTTTCCTGTAAGCGATGTGATATTAGCCAACTCATCAATTACAACTTCCACTTCCATATGAGCTGGATCGACAGTAGCACCACATTGTTCAAACTCCTCTTTAAAGGTGATTGTACAACGATATATCCCCTCGTTATCATTTGTTGCATTTGTAAAGCCTAACTCATAACTATTTAATCCTGTAACATTAGTTTCAGCGATAGGGCTATAATCATTCTCTCCATTTTTCCTTTCCCACATATAATTATACCAACTCGTATCACCATTAGATATATCAATAACGCCTGATTGACCTAAACAAAAATGTTGAGGTTTATCATGAGGCGTAAAGCTATAATTAGGAACGACCAAGGCATTGAATTCACCTGTTTCTTCAATTGCTGGTATAAACGTTATACTATCGATAGCAAATACACCTGTACTACCTCCAGCATTCGCGTCAATTAATGAAATAGTAGCTTTCTGATTATCTTTTGATTTCCACAAAGCTGTAGCAGACTGCCACTGGGATATATCGTCAATTAGGAAATTTGATTTAACCTTCTCATCATTCACGTAGATATTTAAAAGCTGAGGTTTGGCAATTTGCGCCATCCTACCATGAACTTTTAAAATATAGTTATAGTTTCTTTCAATTGGAATATCTAACTTCTGATAAACAGTATCACCTGTTGTATTCGGATCAGACTGAGCAAGGAACATCAATCCGCCAGCTTCCATATCATCGAAATCTTCGAAAGCAGTATTTTCGCTTTGAGGCGTAAAAGTCAATGCAAACTCTCCCGGGTCTCTCAAATTGCCATCAACCCAATTATAGTCTGTTTCAAAATTTCCTCGACCACTACTGAAATCTCCATTATAGAGGATATCCAGAGAAGGATCACGAAAATAGGCCTTTAATATATATTTAGTAGGCTCATCAGGAGCCGGTACAACTAATTTTTCATTTTCAAACAATAAAGCCGCTTCTGAAATCTCATTTTTATACCACTCATAAAAATCAGGTTCCGGGGTGGCAATAAAGCCCACTTCAATATTATCGTCATAACTTTCACAAATAACATCAAGCTCAGTCTCAAGATCAACATGAAGATCTGGAATAATTTTAGGAATTGCTTTTGAGAAACCTGAATAATAACCTGCGGATCCGACAAACCCAGTTTGAACAGTCCAACAAACATTCAAAGCACGAGAACTTTGGAATCGAATATTTCCTACAACTGCATCCAACCTATAACAAAGCCACTCATCAGTTCCTTCTATAGGCGTAGCTTCCGAAGGTAACATCTCCTTCCTTATTGTATCAGTACCTATAATATTTTCATATTGAACGGTAGCACCTTTTTGAGCTAATATGGTTATCACTGAATTCACACTTTCAGTTGCCAATTTGTCAGCAAAAGGAATATCAACCTGATGCATCCCCGTTGCAGATAATGGTGCTATAAAATTCATCCCAACGGTAGGTCCTATCTTAGAGGAACTACCTGATAAAGTTTGATACACATAAACATTTTTCCCCTTAGTGTCTATATATAATTTATTATTTTCATCATAATTTCCTGTCGTAACCAGATAAGGTTCACCTGCGTTTAAAGGGAATTCATTGATCGGGGTTGAACTTCCCCTTAGATAAATATTTGTTCCGTCTTCAGTGGGTACAACAATTGGGACTTCGGTAGAACTATTTCCTTCTCCTTTTATAACAACATACCGATCACGTATTTGATCATAAGGTACTATCTGATCAATACCCATATCCTGACCAGCACTTGATCCTGATGTCCAGGAGCCTGTATTCACTACGATATCTTTATCGGATAAAATATGAGAACCATTCAAGGCATTCATATTTGCAGTTCCAAATCCCTTAGAATCATGATCTAAACCGATAACATAACTTTCTCCTTTTTGTAACAATATGGTTATCGTATCAATTGGTGTAATAGGGAGATCTACTAAACTACCTGCTGATAATTGAGACAAAACTTCAGTCTTAATATCAGTAAATTTAACTGTAGTATTATCTTCTATAGCCATCACAGAAAAAAAGTGAGCTCGTCTAAAAGCAGCTCCCACATTTGCTGTATAAATATGACCAGTTCTGAATTCCTTCCCCATTGCAAAACGACCCTTTGTGGTTAGGGACCCTCCCTGATCTTGCGTTACATGCCTCATATTAACATATATGGGCGCATCATATGAAACAAACTTAAGTCCAGCATCAACCAAAACCTTATTCAATTCATTCGCACCAACAACACCAATTGGAAACTCATAATCAGTTGGATATGAGTAAATCTCTCCATAATTATCTGCACGTGATGTTTCAAAAGTGTAACGATACGGCTCAAAACGAGAAACTTGTATTTGTGCTAATAAATTATTATCCCCTTTATATATCCATACGTCAATCAAGTCTCTACTATCAGTTGTAATTACAACTACATTTCGACCAATATCATTATTCGACTTTGACCCATTATATAGCGGTGGCACATAGTGGATATAATCCAGCTGAGCAAAAAGTTTGGGTGCAAACAAACTAAGTATAAGGAAAATACATAGCTTCATTAGAAACGAAGAACATAATATGTTTCGTTTTTGATTCACAGTATTAGTATCCATATCTAGGTAGAGATGAGGTTAAAACTACTATTATCTATAATAAAATATTGAAAACAATAAAAATTGAATCAACACTATTTATGCTAATATAATATATTCAAAAAAGACATCAACAACCCAATTTCTTACACAAATACCAACTTCACAATGACTAAATAGTCAATTTTACGGACGAACTAATATAATCAAAGATACACAATTTATAGCTTATATAAACAAAAAAAAAGAGGCATCCACAATTGGATACCTCTTTAATTTTTATTATGATATTACTGAACTAGGAAAGCACAGTATTTTCAACCTCTTCAACTGTAATTGGAATTCTCTTACCAATTAACTGACATCCCTCTTCAGTAACTAATAGGTCATCTTCAAGTCGAATACCTCCAAAATCACGATACTCATTTACTTTATCGTAATTAATGTAATCTAAATACTGCTTTTCATTTTGAAACTTGTCAATCAATGCTGGAATGAAATAGATACCAGGCTCATTAGTAATAACAAAACCAGGCTTTAACTCTTTCCCTAAACGTAAATAAGCCGTCCCAAATTGACTAGCACGTTGAATCTTATCATCATAACCTACGTAATCTTCTCCTAGATCTTCCATATCGTGAACATCGAGTCCCATCATGTGACCTAAACCATGAGGCATGAATAAGGTATGGGCTCCTGCTGCAACAGCCGCGTCAGCATCACCTTTCATTAAACCTAGTTCAATAAGTCCAGAAGCAATAACTTTACATACTTCAAGGTGAATTGAACGGTAATCAATACCTGGACGAATCAGCTCTGTACCCTTATCGATTGCAGCTAAAACAATCTCATAAATTTCTCTCTGCTTTTGAGTAAACTTGCCACCTACAGGAATAGTACGAGTATTATCAGATGCATAATGCGTATCTGTCTCAGCACCACAATCTACTAATAGCAAATCACCTTTCTTAAGCAAATTCCCATGTTCGTGATTATGAAGTGTTTCACCTCGCTTAGAAACAATAGCTGGGAAAGAAAGCATTCCACCAGCACGAAGACTAATGGCTTCAACCTCACCGGCTACTTCTCTTTCGTAAACACCATCCTGCGCCATTTTCATAGCTGCAACATGCATTTTATAACCTGTTTCAGCAGCACGCTCAAGCTCCACAATCTCACAAGGCTCCTTAATTTCACGAAGAGCTACAATGGCTCTAATCAGTTCTTCAGAAATATTTGCTTTAATATCAGCAGGCTTAACGCCAACTAACTCTTCTAACAATATTTTATTCTCAGCACGATAAACCGGTAAAAAATGAATTTTACGTCCCGCTGCCATTGCATCAGCAATAAACTTATTTAGGTCAGCAAAAGGAGCAGTCAAGTCAATTCCAACCTGAGCCGATTGATCTTTTACCGAAGGCTGTGGCCCCATCCAGATGATATCATCAATATCAACGTCGTCACCAAAAATATAGTCTTTATTATTATCGATATCGCAAACACCAGCAAAGCCAGGATGATCCAAACCGAAAAAATAAAGAAAATTACTATCCTGACGATAGTGATAAATATTGTGAGGGCAATTCATTGGTGCATCCGGGTTACCAAGGAATAATGCAATCCCATCTTTCATGGATTGACGCAATTTTTCGCGCCTGTTAATATAAACGTCTTTTGAAAACATGATATGTTGTTTAAGGGTATAATAATTTATAAAATGAGGCCAACCTACTAACCGATCGATAGAATTTTCATCGAAATGCCAACAAGCTTGCCCAAAACAGACGAAAGATAAAAATTAACTTGGAATATTCCTTATTAAAGAAGCTTTATAGAATACCAAAAAAAAGGCTTTCTTGTAGAGAAAGCCTTTGGGTTATATTGAATCAAACTCAATATTATTTCACGACAATATCTCTATCAATAATCTGATCTAAAGATATAAAAGTCTCAGTTTTAGACACTCCTGGCACATTCTGAAGTGTATTAATCAAAACATCCATCAAGTGTTGATTATCTCGACAAAGCATTTTGACCAAAAATGTGAAATTTCCGGTAGTAAAATGACACTCAATAATTTCAGGGATAGCCTCGATTCGACCCACAACTTGCTTATACTGATGCGCATGATCAAGAAAAATACCAACATACGCACACACTTCGTAACCCAACGCTCTTGGCTTCACGATAAACCTTGATCCATCTATAACACCTGCATCTTCAAGTTTTTTCACCCTTTGATGAATAGCAGCACCAGAAATGCCACATTCTCTAGCAATTTCCAGAAAAGGAATACGCGCATTTTTTATCAGATAAGACAATATCTTCTGATCAACATCATCAATTTGAAACTTCATTATATTAAAATTTTATGGCCTAAGTTGATGCATTCAACATGAGCTTCTAATTACAATCTATTACTTTAATGACAAATTTAGTAATAATTCATAAGCGGCACGCTTTCCAAATTCCATTTTATCAAATTTAGAACGAATACAGGGAAGCTTTTTGACTATTTAGGTGTTTACTAAAAATTCTTAGTAGAGTTCAGCGTTTTAAACCCAATCAGACGATCGTAGTTTTTCTCTATGTCGTGGTAATAAACATAGATGGTGTAGTTATTTTCCGTTTGCCAATGACTACCTTCTATATAGTTAATATTAGGCACGTCTTTCCCATTTTCCATCAAGGCATACACATAATTATAATACCCTTGTTTTAAATAAATGCTTTTCTGGTAAACACCAAGATTGTGGTCGTAAACCATTCGATTATTCTCATTACACTCCCAATTATTAAAAGCACCGTAAACATACATTTCGCCATGCTTCAATTCATTTTCAAAAGGAAGTGTAAAAACAACATGTGCATAATCAGCTTCAGTTGTTGGTTCTTTTCTCTCATCAACAGAAATAACAGAAATACCATTATTATCTCTCCTGTATATATAAGGATCAAATTGACGAACTTTTCCAGAACTCAAAGTAACGATAGTCTCTTCATCTACATTTTCAATGGAACGAATATAAATGGACTGATAACGAAAACTCTTTAGGTCAAAATAATGAAACTCATTATTACCAGAAAACACATATTCCTGATTGTTATCAAACACCAATTCATCTTTACGCACAAACACCGGTTTTACTATCTTCTGGCTTCCGTCATTCCTATCATTTTGACGAAGAATAACTGTCAGATCCGAATGCGGATTATCAATCAAAAAATTAGGATGAAAAATGCTAAACATGACTTCCTGATGAGTTTTCCTTCTAGCCATATCAATAGGATGCTTGACTTTCCCCTTTAATTCAACTTTGGAATCTAAAACCATAAACCGTTGACGAAGCACTACATTTTCAAGGTCGAAATCTTGATAAATTTCCAGAATATAATTTCCTGAAAGTTTCAATTTCACATCTTCATTTGGAAGCAAAAGTGAATAATGTATATAGTCAACATTTGTATTAAATGAGAATTCATAATCTTGAATCTGATTTTCAGAAAAACCATCCAAAAAATCGAATTCACTTAATTCAGATGATTTCCAATTGGCATCACAATGAATAAATCGATACGAGTAATCCTGAATATCTTTTCCCAATTCATCAAATGAGAATAAAAGTTGATTTTGACTATTCAATTCAACAATGGGAGGTGACATCTCCCATCCAACTGGAAAACATTGAACAGTATGAATGCTAACTTTTTCAATTTTATTCGTATAAACATCCGTATATTCTGAAGCGAAAGTGCCTAGACAATAAGAGATACAGAGGTGTGAAATAAAAAAAACTCTAAGTAGGAACTTATACATTTGGATATCTATATATGATGTTTATAAATTATAAGAATTACTACAAATATATAAAATTGCTTTATATCTTTGTTTTCGATTTTCCAAGACATCCTATCTGGTTTCTATAAGTTCTAAAACAGCACTTAGATATCATTTTCATATTAAATAGGGGCTTGGATTTAGTTAATTTTGAAACAAATTAATCATATCAAATAGTTTAACATGTCTGAAGTTAAAAAGATCAAAAAAGGCTTAGATATTAAGCTGATAGGAAAGGCTGAAAAAGTACTTGAAAAGGCTGATCGTTCTGAGACATTTGCAATTAAACCTACCGATTTTCCTGGACTTACTCCTAAATTAAAAGTAAAGGTTGATGCTGAAGTAAAAGCAGGTTCTGCTTTATTCTTCGACAAGTATCGTCCTGAAATTAATTTTACGTCTCCGGTTAGTGGTAAGGTTGTTGCCGTGAATCGTGGCGAAAGAAGAAAAATTCTTGAAGTCGTTATTCAGGCTGACAATGAATTGCAATACGAGGAATTCAAAAAAGCTAATCCTACTGACTTATCTCGCGATGAAGTTAAAGGAGAATTATTAAAATCAGGTTTATGGGCTTTCCTTCGTCAGCGTCCTTACGACGTTATCGCAAATCCTGCTGAAGCGCCAAAAGCAATCTACATTTCTGCTTTCGATTCTGCGCCTCTTGCTGCCGATTTCGATTATTTAGTTGAGGGTGAAGCTGAGGCTTTCCAAATGGGTCTTGATGCTTTAACAAAGCTTACCGATGGGAAAGTTCACTTAAACATCGATGCACAGAAAACACAATCAAAAGTTTTCACTGAAGCAAAAAATGTTGTGATCAACAAATTTGCTGGTGTTCACCCTGCTGGTAATGTTGGCGTTCAAATTCACAAACTTGATCCTATCAATAAAGGTGATGTTGTTTGGGTAATTCGTCCACAAGAAATTCTTTTCATTGGTAGATTATTCCAAAAAGGAATTTACGACGTAAGCCGTAAAATTGCACTTACTGGTTCTGAGGTTAAGAATCCTGCATACTACAATACTATCTTAGGAGCATCGGTTCGTAACATTCTTAAAGCACAGCTTAAAGATGACGATAAGATTCGTGTTATTTCGGGTAATGTTCTTACAGGAACTCAAATTCCTGAAGACGGATTTTTAGGTTATTACGATTCTCAAATCACAGTTATTCCTGAAGGTGACGAGTATGAATTCTTAGGTTGGGCACTTCCTGGCTTGAAGAAATTCTCTATGTCTAAAACATTCTTTTCTTGGTTAACGCCAAACAAAGAATACCGTTTAGATGCCAATCTTCATGGTGAGCACCGTGCCTTTGTAATGACTGGAGAATACGATAAAGTATTACCAATGGACGTACTTCCGTTACAACTAATTAAATCTATTATGGTTGAAGATATCGATCAGATGGAACAATTAGGTATTTACGAAGTAGCTCCTGAGGATCTTGCTTTGTGCGAATTTGTTTGTACTTCTAAAATTAACGTACAAGACTTAGTTCGTCAGGGTATTGATCTGATGATTAAAGAAATGAGCTAAGAATAAACGGAAAACTATTTATAATGAAAGCACTAAGAAAATTTCTTGATAAAAAGAAGCCCTTATTTCAAAAGGGTGGGAAGTTTGCAAAGTTGCAGTCCTCATTTGAGGCTTTTGAGACTTTCCTATACGTCCCTAATATAACATCACACACTGGTACGCATATTAAAGATGCTATCGATTTGAAACGTACCATGTCGGTTGTTGTATTAGCTTTAATTCCTTCTTTATTGTTTGGAATCTATAACACAGGTTACCAACACTTCCTTTCTCTTGGCCAAACAGCTGAGTTTATGGATATTTGCATTTTTGGTTTAATCAAAATCCTTCCAATCATCGTTGTTTCTTACGTTGTTGGTTTGGGAATTGAATTTGCCTTTGCTCAAATGCGTGGTCACCAGGTAAACGAAGGCTTCCTGGTTTCAGGTATGCTGATTCCTCTTGTTATGCCAATCGAAGCTCCACTTTGGATGGTAGCTGTTTCTACTGCCTTTGCTGTTGTTATCGGTAAAGAGGTATTTGGTGGAACTGGTATGAATATTTGGAATCCAGCTCTTGTAGCTCGTGCCTTTTTCTTCTTCGCATACCCATCTAAGATGTCGGGTGATGTGGTTTGGATCGCTGAAAAAGCAGACAGTTTCTCGGGAGCAACTCCACTAGCACACGCTGCTACTTTAGTTGATGCTTCAGGTACTACTGCCACTTCAATCTATACGCAACATCTATCTGATGTTTGGAACCAATTTGTTGGTTTAATCCCAGGATCAATTGGAGAAACTTCAACCATTGCTATTTTAATTGGAGCTGTTATTTTAATCGCTTCAGGAATTGGTAGCTGGAAGATTATGGCTTCTGTATTTGTTGGAGGTTACACCATGGGGGCTATTTTCAACCTTGTAGGTGCTAATGCTTATATGGAGTTGATTCCAGCATGGCAACACCTAATTTTAGGTGGTTTTGCTTTTGGTGCTGTATTTATGGCAACTGACCCTGTATCTGCTGCTCAAACCGCTCGCGGAAAAATCATCTACGGTTTCCTTATCGGTTTCCTAGCGGTATTGATTCGTGTAATGAACGCAGGTTTCCCAGAAGCTATGATGTTAGCAATTCTATTGATGAATACTTTTGCTCCACTTATCGATCATTATGTGGTTCAGGGTAACATCAAGAGAAGATTGAAACGTGTTAAGGTAAATGCTTAATCTAAAAAACGTTTAGAAAATGAATACTCAAAGCAATACATATACATTTCTTTATGCTGCCGTTATGGTAGTTGTGGTTGCGGCTGTACTTTCTTTCACATCACTGTCATTGAAAGAACGTCAAAACATGAATAAAGAAGTTGAGAAAAAGCAAAACATTCTAAAGGCTGTGAATGTTGCTTCGACTCCTGCAAATGCGGTTGAGCTTTACGACAAATACATCGTAAAAGCAATTATCGTAGACTCTGAAGGCGAAGTGAAATCAAATGATAAAGCCGAAACTTTTAAAGTAGATTTGAAAAAAGAAAACAAGAAAGATCTTACTGAAAGAAATCTTCCTGTTTTTATTTTCAATAAAGAAGGTATTGGCGAAAAACTAATTATTCCTGTTCGTGGTAAAGGAATGTGGGGTCCAATTTGGGGATTTATCTCAATGGAATCTGACCGTAAAACAATTTACGGTGCTACATTCGATCACCAAGGTGAAACACCAGGTTTAGGTGCTGAAATTGCAAATGCAGAATTCCTTGCTCCTTTCACTGGGAAACAGATTTTTAATCAAGCTGGTATGTTTACTTCACTAAAATTAGTAAAGGGAACAGCTTCGACTAATCCACATGCATTTGATGCTGTATCAGGTGGTACTGTTACTTCAAAAGGTTTAGAAGCTATGCTTCAGGATAACCTTAGCAGTTATGAAAAGTTTTTTAAATCTTCAAAATAAGCAAAAGATGAGCGATAAAGAACCATTATTCTCAGCTAAGAACCGAAAGTTGCTTACCAATCCAATTGGAAGCGACAACCCAATTACCATTCAGGTACTGGGTATTTGTTCGGCCTTAGCAGTAACTGCAAAATTGGAGCCAGCTGTCGTGCTAACAATTTCAGTTATGGCCGTATTGGCCCTTGCTAACGTAATAATTTCATTACTTAGAAATACTATCCCTTCACGTATTCGTATCATTGTTCAGCTAGTAGTAGTTGCAGCCTTGGTAATTCTTGTAGACCAAATTCTTAAAGCCTTTGCTTACGATGTAAGTAAACAACTTTCGGTATTCGTAGGTCTTATTATTACAAACTGTATTATTATGGGACGTCTTGAAGCCTTTGCTTTAGGTAACCGCCCATGGCCAGCTTTCCTTGATGGAATTGGTAATGCAGCAGGATACGGTGTTATTCTTGTAATTGTAGCTTTCTTCCGTGAACTATTAGGATCAGGAACTGTTTATGGTTTCAAAGTGATTCCTCAAGCATTTTACGATATGGGATATGAAAACAACGGTTTAATGATCCTTCCTCCAATGGCATTGGTTGTTGTAGGTATCATTATCTGGGTACAGAGATCTCGTAACAAAGCTCTAATTGAGAACTAATTTTAAAGATAAATCGAAACATGGAAAATCTGATTAATATATTTATCAAGTCGATTTTTATCGACAACATGGTGTTCGCATTCTTCTTTGGAATGTGTTCATACCTTGCAGTTTCTAAAACTGTAAAAACTTCTATGGGACTAGGTTTGGCTGTAATTTTCGTATTAGGAATTACAGTTCCTATGAACTACTTACTAAACAAATATATTTTGGCTGAAGGTGCTCTAGTGTGGATCGATGCTTCAATGGCAGATGTTGACTTAAGTTTCTTAAGTTTCATCATGTTTATTGCTGTAATTGCTTCTATGGTACAATTGGTTGAAATGGTTGTTGAGAAATTTGCTCCGGCACTTTACTCATCTCTAGGTATTTTCTTACCACTTATTGCAGTAAACTGTGCGATTTTGGGTGGATCTCTTTTTATGCAAGAGAGAGATTATTCAACTTTGGCAGAAGCCACCTCATTTGGTCTTGGATCGGGTATTGGTTGGTTACTAGCAATTGTAGGTATTGCGGCTATTCGCGAAAAAATTCGTTACTCTAATATTCCAGCTCCTCTAAGAGGTCTTGGAATTACATTTATTGTAACAGGATTAATGGGAATTGCTTTTATGAGCTTTATGGGTATCAAACTCTAAGCTGATAAACAAACAGTAAAATTTAGTTTTAAAAAATTAATCGAACTAGAGATGATATTATTAACAACACAGGGAACAGTTATTTCCATAAGTATTGCTGTATTCTTACTTGTGATCCTGATTCTAGTTTCTATACTTTTATTTGCAAAGAAGAAACTAACTCCATCAGGAGAAGTAACGATTGATATTAATGATGGTGATCAACAATTGGTTGTAGAGCCAGGTAATACCCTTTTAGGAACCTTAGGTAATGCTAAAATCTTCTTACCATCAGCTTGTGGTGGAGGTGGAACATGCGCAATGTGTAAATGTCAAGTTCTTGACGGAGCAGGTAGCATTCTTCCAACTGAGGTTGATTACTTTACTCGTAAAGAAGCGCAGAATAATTGGCGTTTAGCTTGTCAGGTAAAGGTAAAAGAAGACATGAGCATGTCGATACCTCAAGAAATTTTGGGTATCCAAAAATGGGATTGTGAAGTTGTATCAAACGGCAACGTTGCAACCTTTATTAAAGAATTCGTTGTAAAACTACCTGAGGGTGAAATCCTTGATTTCAAATCGGGAGGATACATTCAGATTGATGTTCCTAAAGTTGATGTTGACTTCAAGGATATGGATATTGAAGAGCAGTATCGCGGCGAATGGGAACAATTTAAGATGTTTGATCTTAAAATGAAAAACCCAGAGCCTACATACCGTGCTTACTCAATGGCTAACCACCCTGCCGAGGGAAATATTGTAATGCTTAATATTCGTATTGCAACACCTCCTTTCGATAGAGTTAGCGGTGGTTGGATGAATGTTAACCCAGGTATCTGTTCGTCATATATCTTCTCGCGTAAGCCAGGTGATAAGGTGACTGTTTCAGGTCCTTATGGTGAATTCTTCATCAAAGAGACGAATAACGAGATGATGTTTATTGGTGGTGGTGCTGGTATGGCTCCAATGCGTTCACACATCTTCCACTTGTTCCACACTGTGAAAACAGGTCGTAAGGCTACTTTCTGGTATGGTGCTCGTTCTTTAAAAGAGGTATTCTATGCAGATCAGTTTGACGCTATTGCGGCTGATTTCCCTAACTTCGAGTGGCACTTAGCTCTTTCTGAGCCTCAGCCA
This sequence comes from Ancylomarina sp., assembly GCA_048268005.1. GTDB lineage: Bacteria > Bacteroidota > Bacteroidia > Bacteroidales > Marinifilaceae > Ancylomarina. Next base: position 367,047 of record JBLWWJ010000002.1, on the reverse strand, counting down.
GAAGATAACTGGGAAGGACCGACTGGATTTATTCACCAGGTTATTTACGATAACTACCTAGCTAATCACGATGAGCCAGAAGATATCGAATACTACCTATGTGGACCTCCAATGATGAATTCAGCAGTTACAAACATGCTGTATGAGTTGGGTGTACCAGACGAAATGGTTGAATTTGATGATTTCGGATCATAAATATTACAAAAGCCTCGGATTTTCTGAGGCTTTTTTTATGCTTAAGCCCAGTCAATATTTTAACTTTACAATCTCTTATTATAATTTTATTTTGAACATCATTCGTCATGATTAAAAGAATTCATCTACTCGTTTTAGTTTCACTATTATTTTTTGCCTGTCAACCATCAAAAAAAGACTATCAATTTAACGAAGGATATATTTGGGGAACGATCTATCATATCGTTTATGACAACCCAAATGGAAGTGATTTGCATGAAGAAATCAAAGTTAAAATGAATGAATTTGACCATTCACTTTCAACTTATAATCCCAATTCAATTATTTCACGTGTCAACAACAACGACTCTACCGTTGTTCTAGATCATTATTTTGAGACCGTATTTAATCGAAGCCTTGAGATTTCGGAAATAACAAACGGAGCATTTGACATGACGATTGCACCACTAGCTAATGCCTGGGGTTTTGGTTTTAAAAACAAATTGGAACCAGAAGATATACCCGTTGACAGTCTATTACAAATTGTTGGCTTTAGAAAGGTGAAGTTAGTTAATCAAAAAATTGTGAAAGAAGATCCAAGAATCATGTTTGACCCAAGTGCTATCGCGAAAGGCTACGGCGTTGATGTTGTTGCTGATTTTCTTGAGAGTAAAGGTGTTTCTAACTATATGGTAGAAATCGGTGGTGAAATCAGGGTGAAAGGCCTAAGTAATAAAAATCGCTCTTGGCGAGTTGGAATTGATCGACCTATAGACGATCCAGAAGTTAAAAACAGAGAAATTCAAGATATATTAAGCCTTCCCAATGGAGCCATGGCAACATCGGGTAATTACCGTCAATTCTATATTAAAAATGGAAAGAAGTACGCTCACACAATAGACCCTAAACTAGGTTATCCTGTTCAACACAGCTTACTTTCTGCATCCGTTATTGCACCAGATTGTATGACCGCTGATGCCTATGCAACCGCATTTATGGTATTAGGATTTGAAAAAAGCAAAACTATAGTAGAAAACGATCCGGATCTTGAGGCCTACTTTATTTACACAAATGCGGATGGAAAATACGAAACCTATTCATCAGATAAAATCAAACAAATGATTTTAAAATAGGAAAAAGAGCAAATAAAAATGCCCACTTAAAATCAAGTGGGCATTTTATATAATATCAAAACCTCATCTGACGATACTTGTCATAAAAATCAGATAACATTTTCAAGAATTTCTTTGAAAACTATAAATCTAAATTTACAATTTGCTCAGTTCTTTCTCTAATATTGTCTCTTTACTAAACTGTCCTTTCTTAAAAGCTTTAGCTTGTTCAAGCTTATCCTGAGAGGTCGCACAAGTTACTCCCTCCTTTTTCAGAAAATCCGTTTTCCCAATATGAGTTTCGGGGAACTGTCCGTTTTTCTTGACAAGAATCGAAATTGCAAAACCAATGAATCCTAATGCTAAAAGGACAATACTAACTAAAATAAGCTTTAAAACCATTTCTCTAGATATTTATATTTGTTACAAAAATACCATTTCCCTAACACATTTCAAATCATTTAAGACAAAGGAGTCCTAAATAGTCTTCTATTTCTTTCTTATTTAGAATAAATCTCCCTAAATTTGTATGGCTTAACAAAATGGATGATAAATCAGTAGTAAAAACGCAAACGTTTACATCCTTTACCACTATTAATAATTAGTAATTGTGAGTATGTCAGAAATATTTAAGGAGAATACAAAAAAAGAAATGTCTTTTGAAGACTTCAAGAATGAAGTACTGGAAGACTTTCGTATAGCAAATATAAGTCGTCAACTAAGTTTATTAGGACGAAAAGAAGTACTAACAGGAAAAGCAAAGTTTGGAATATTTGGAGATGGTAAAGAACTTGCACAAATTGCCATGGCCAAAAGTTTCAAAAATGGCGATTGGAGATCTGGATATTACCGTGATCAAACCTTTATGCTTGCTTCAGGCATGCTTACTCCTGAAGAATTTTTTGCTCAATTATATGGTGAAACTCAACTAGACAAAAATCCAGGGAATGGTGGTCGTTTAATGAACAACCATTACGCATCAAGAAGTTTAAATGACGATGGTTCCTGGAAAAATCTAACAGGGCAGAAAAATTCCTCTGCGGATATTTCACCTACAGCTGGACAAATGCCTCGATTACTAGGTTTAGCATATGCTTCTAAAGTTTTCAGACAAAATAAAGAATTACACAACTACCCTGATTTTTCAGATAAAGGTAACGAGGTTGCATTTGGTACAATTGGTGACTCAAGTACATCCGAAGGTCATTTCTGGGAAACTATAAATGCTGCAGGAGTACTAAAAGTTCCTATGGCCATGAGTGTATGGGATGATGGCTGGGGAATTTCAGTACCTAACAAATACCAGACAACAAAATCAAATATTTCTGAAGTTCTGAAAGGCTTCGAAATTGACGAGAATGGTGATGGTTATCACATTTATAAAGCTAAAGGATGGGACTATCCTGAACTTTGTAAAATGTATACCGAAGGTGTTGCAAAATGTAGAGAAAATCATATTCCTACTTTATTTCATGTTGTTGAAATGACACAACCACAAGGTCACTCAACTTCAGGATCGCACGAACGTTATAAGACTGAAGAACGCCTTAAATGGGAACTTGAATATGATCCTATTAAAAAGATGCGTGAATGGGTTCTCGATATGGAACTTGCCACAGAAGAGCAATTATCAACTATCGAACAAGAAAGTGTCAACATCGTAAAAGAGGCTAAAAAACAAGCCTGGAAAAACTTTATCACCCCTATTAAAACAGAACGTGATGATTTAGTTGAACTTGTAAAAGCATCTGCATGTAATTGTAAAAAAACGGAACGTATCGATGCAATTGTCAATGACTTGAAAAAGATCATTCATCCCATTAGAAAAGATAATGTTAGTTCTGCAAAAAAGATATTACGTCATATCTGTAGTTCATGTGCGACATTCAAACCATTGAAATCGCAACTTCAGCAGTGGCTAAAGGATACCATCGAAGAAAATCACGAACGCTATAGTTCACATCTGTATAGTGAAACAGACAAGCAGATATCTAAAATACCCGCCGTTAAACCTGTTTATTCTGACACTTCTAAAATTGTAAACGGTCGAGAAATTCTTCGTGACAATTTTGATCAACTCTTCAGTAAATATCCACTCTTATTGACTTTTGGTGAAGACACTGGTTTTATTGGAGGTGTCAACCAAAGTTTGGAAGGTATGCAGGAAAAATATGGTGACTTAAGAGTTGCTGACACGGGAATTCGTGAAGCCACAATTCTAGGTCAGGGCATCGGTCTAGCCATGCGTGGATTAAGACCAATTGCAGAAATTCAATATTTCGATTACCTTTTATATGCTCTACAAACCATGAGTGATGATCTGGCTACTCTGCAATACAGAACAAAGGGTGGACAAAAAGCTCCCGTTATTATTCGTACCCGAGGACACCGTCTCGAGGGGATTTGGCATTCAGGTTCGCCTCTAAGTATGGTCATCAATTCAATTCGAGGTATTCATGTTTGTGTTCCACGTAATATGACTAAGGCAGCGGGTTTATATAACACACTTCTTGAAGCGGATGAGCCAGCTTTAGTAATCGAACCCCTAAATGGTTACCGACTAAAGGAAAAGATGCCTGATAACCTTGCAGAGTTCAAAACACCGCTTGGAATACCAGAAATATTAGAAGAAGGTACAGATATCACTCTAGTAACTTACGGATCTTGCGTAAAAATTGCCGAGGATGCAGTAAAACAACTTAAGGAATTTGGAATTTCAGTTGAACTTATTGATGTGCAAACGCTTTTACCATTCGATGTTAATCACATGATCGTAGAATCTGTGAAAAAAACCAATCGTGTGATATTCTTTGATGAAGATGTTCCGGGAGGTGCAACTGCCTTTATGATGCAAAAAGTTCTTGAAGAACAAAAGGCGTATTTCCATTTAGATGCTGAACCACGCACAATAACAGCAAAAGATCATCGTCCTGCCTATGGTACAGATGGGGATTATTTTTCCAATCCAAATGCAGAAGATGTCTTCGAAATTATTTACGATATTATGAGGGAAAGTGAGCCTGATAAACTACCTCCTATTTACAAAAACTAATACGTTCGAAAATCGATATATTAGGGAGTTTGATAATAATAATCAAGCTCCTTTTTATTTGTAGGTTCCTTATCTTTCCTTTTTTACTCTACAAAATCTAAAAGGAGCTCTTAACAAAAAGATATTTTCACTAATTTTAGCCAGCAGTACTAAAGAACAAAACCACAAAATGGATAAATCGAAAATTAAATCTCTTCTAATTAAGGCTATCAGTAATAAATTTGCCATTAGTTTACTGATATTCTTCTTTTGGTTGTTTTTTTTCGATCAACATTCCATATGGGAACGTAAAAAATATAAGAGTAAAATTGAAGCTCTAAGTCAAGAAAAAGAATACTTCCTAACGAAGATAAAAAAGGAAAAAAACAGAATACATGAGCTAAAAACGAACCGAGAAAATTTAGAAAAATTTGCTCGAGAACAATATCTCATGAAAAAGAAAAACGAAGATATTTTTATAATAATTGAAAAGGAATAGTAAAAACTATTCCTTTTTTTGTACTTTACAGTATATCCAACAACTCACGTTTCCATATGAAACGAAAAAAATACCATATCGTATAATAAGCAGATACTTGTTATAAACTGCTCCTACCTTAGCCTCTGAATTGTGATTTATTGAGATTATCCTATAACCTTAAAAGATCCTAGCCATGTTACCCAAAAAACGACAGAATGCAGATCTGGAAAAGAAAAAGAGTTTATTCTTTGAAATTGGACTAGCCATAGCTCTTCTATTGGTATTAATTGCTTTTAAGTGGCGTGTTCAGATTAAAGAGGCTGAGGTTATCATCAACCCTCAGGAACTTGCTGATTTAGAAGAAATTGTCCCCATAACCAGACAAGAACCCCCAAAACCTACGGTAAAACCGCCTGTCAAAATCAGATTACAAGATGTGATAACCATCGTTGAAAATGATTCTAAAGAAGATATGAATTTAGAAATTGTAGATGATGAAATTGATCAAAATACTGAAATTGAGATTAATCCCCCTAAGGAAGTCGCTTATGATACCGAGGTTGTTGATGAAACTGAAATTTTTGTTGTCGTTGAAGAAATGCCAATTTTCAGACCTGATATTTGCAAGACAATGGCAGAAGGCAATGTCGAACTTAATAAGCATATTCATAAAAGCATTAAATATCCAGTTCTTGCTCAAGAAAATGGCATCTCAGGCCGTGTTTTTGTAAAATTTGTTGTTGGCAGGGATGGTAAGGTTAAGAATGTGGAAATTCTTCGGGGAATTGATCCATCTCTTGATCAGGAAGCCATAAGAGTAATTAAAGGCTTACCCGCTTTTGCCCCAGGCAAACAAAGAGGAGTTCCGGTTCAAGTAACCTACTCAACGGCTATTAATTTTATTCTTCAATAAATTGTAAAAACAAAAGCATGGATTAATATCCATGCTTTTGTCTATTCTAATGGGTTCTTTCGTAGTCTCTGTATATTTCAAGTAATTCTTTTGCTGAATAAATGCCTTTGGTCCCAATTCCTAAATCCTTTAGCAATAATTTAGCACTCACAATAACACTTTCTTCTTCCATAAACTGTTCATGTACATTATTCAGATATTTTAAAACTTTAAATGCATTAAAAGCTCCAAAAAATTTCTTTCTAAAGGTATCAATGGAAGCACAATTACGATTAATTTCATCAAGAGCTTTAAAGAAATTATCCTCCTTTAGATAACTCCTTACCGGCCCAGGTAATTCAACAATCAGTTTATTAATAAATGTGTCATAATCAACTCCAAAAAAATCATCAACTCGATCAAAGAAAACTTTCAAATCTTTAAAAGCTGCATAATTGTAGTTTTTATAGTTGCTAATTCCTTCATTTACAAAAGTCGATATTGCTTTACCTGTTCCAAATGGAACACGATCTGATGTACGTGGAGAAGGAATAACACGGGTATGCTTAATTTCATAGAAATTGCCTAAAGCAATAATTTTTTGCAGAAAGTAAAAATCTTCTCCAGCCTGACGACGATTCATCCCTCCCTGTTTAATATAGGCATTTGCTGAAACAGCAAAGCTCGAACCAACGGTATGGTAGGCATGTGGATGACCGGCAAAACGCATGGCAAGCATATAATAACGTAGATACAACTCGTATTGAGCAATTGAATTATAAATCAGATCACTAAACTCCTCCCCTTCAAGTGGGTGTTCATAAAAAATATTCGCTCCGTTTGCCTTCGGATATTTCTTAAACAGCTTTTCAATCTCTGTGAAATAATTTTTATCACATGCCGAATCTGCATCATAACCGGTAATAATACCATTGGGTTTCCCAATTTTATTGAAACGACTCACCGCCTCATCCATAGCAATTTTACGTGCTAATCCGACGCCTGCAGACTTCTTAGGCAAATTAGCTTGATGGATCAAAAAGAACTTCAACTTTTCGTCCACATGCGTAGACATCCATTCTTGAGCATCAACTATCGTTTTAGCATTCTGACTTAAAACATCATCTGAAACTTGCTCTCCTGAATTGACAATAACAATAACTTCTACCTTAAAATTTGGTCGATCACAGAGCCATAAAGCCTTTAAACTAGAAACCAAATCGGGCTCATCAAAGCAAGGAATTGTAACGATTAGTCCCAGATCATCTGGCACATTATGCTTTATATAGTCAGGAAAGACTTGTTGCTTTTTTAGATATTTATCTGCGAAACTCATTAATTTGCTTTGTAAGTTTTAAATCGGAATTACTTTCAAAGATGACACAAATAAAATGTCATCATTGGGCACAAAGATAAAAAAAGGGCAGAAAGCTTTCAGCCTCTGCCCCTTTATTCAATATTTTTTGATTCTATTTCTTATATCTGGCATTTAAACCGTCAATAATATCTTTAGTAATATCTAAACCGTTAGCAGCGTGAAGTACTGTTCCACCTTTGGTTGTGCTAATAATTAAGCTATACTTATGCTTTGCGTTATATAATTCCATATAGTTTTTAACACTATCAAATAGACGCTTAGAATTCTCATTTTGCTCAGCCATAAGTTCAGAACTTAATTTTCTGTCAAGCTGCTCTAAATTTTGTTTCTTTTCCATTAAATCTCTCTGCGCTTTTTCTGCACGCTCACGGTTAAGAAATCCTTTGTTTTGAAGTTTACGTTGAAAATCAACAGCTTCTTTTTCTAACTTCTGAGCTTTAAAATTAAAATCAGTTCTGGAATCTTCCTGCTTTTTAAGGAACTTCTCATTCAAATCGACAGAAAAATTATAATTCGATAATAATGAATCAGTGTTCACATATACAACAGCTCCCTCTCCAGCAACAGTTTTCACTTCAGTTTTATTCTCACCTGAGAAATGTAAAAAGAATAAAATTCCAACAGCAACAATTAAAACTGCATTAAGAACAATGGATAAATTTTTCATGTTTTTCTAGTTTGATTTTAAATTGCCAACCTGATAAAGACAGAGCAAATCAGGAAAATTTGTCTAAACGTAAATTTCAATTGAAATCTCCTTCATAGACGAATAGTGGCGTATATTAATTGATTTAGGTACTTATTTATACAATTCAAAGTTGATAAAAACCTTGAATTTTACTCCTATTGGAATAAAGCCTAGCAAATATAAGTTTTAAATAAGAATGGAAAAATTTCTGAGATATATTTTTCTTTTAATCGTAAAAAACAAGCCCCTATTGAAAATCAATCGAATTTGCTGATAAACGTCATTCTTTTTAGTTTTCATGATGTCTACATTTAGCTCACAATAAACCCAAAAGTAACCCTTAAAACCACAAACAATGTTTAATAAACTGATAGCAGCAACCCTGCCTTTTATGCCAAAGAAATTAGTTTGGCTTTTTTCGAAAAGATATATCGCTGGAGAAACAATTGATGATGCAGTAAAAGCTTCACTCGACTTAAATGCACAAGGTATAAAGGTCACAGTCGACCTTCTAGGTGAATTTATTGAAGATTTAAGCCAGGCAACAGAAAATAAAGATGCCTATTTGGATATTATAGAAGCTTTTGAAAAAAATAAGATTGATGGTAACTATTCTGTAAAGCCAACTTTTTTTGGTTTGTTAATCGATCCTGAAGTTTGTTACGAAAACATCAGGACTGTTGTTGCCAAAGCTGCTGAATACAACAATTTCGTACGAATCGATATGGAAGATTCACCATGTGTGGATAAGGAAATTGATATGTTTAGACGCTTAAGAAAAGAATTTCCAAAAAATGTTGGCTTGGTAGTACAATCATATCTAAAACGTACCTTTTCCGATTTGGAAAACATGTTGGATATGCAAAATGGGACAGCACTTAACTACCGCCTATGCAAAGGTATTTATGTAGAACCAGCAGAGATCGCGTATAAGAAATATGAAGAAATCAATGAGCACTACATCAAAGATCTTGATTTCATGCTTAAAAATGGTATTTATCCAGGTATAGCTACTCATGACAAGCATTTAATTCAGCCAGCATATGATTTAATAGAAAAATACAATGTGCCTAAGGATAAATATGAATTCCAAATGTTATATGGTGTTACTCCAGAACTGAGACAATCTATTCTTGACAAAGGACATACAATGAGAGTCTATGTTCCTTTCGGAAAAGATTGGTTCGGGTATTCAACTCGTAGACTTAAGGAAAATCCAAAAATGGCCATGCTCATTATAAAAGCACTTTTTAGCAGAGGCTAATAAAAAAAGCGGTGATTTCTCACCGCTTTTTTTTATTCTTTCTTTACGCCATATTTATACATTTGCTGAAGAATCTTGACCTCCGAATCAGTAACCATTGCCTCAGATATTTTCATTTTCCTTTTTCGTTTCAACCTTTTTAACTCAGGTAAAGTTCGAGTTGTACTTACTCCAGCTGTCATTTCAGTAGGCACCATCGTTTTATTTTCAATAGCACTTACATGATTTTTAATCAGTAAATCTGTATTGGCTTTCGCATCCATTGTTGTCGGCCTTTTGGTTAATGCCTCATAGGTTGCCGAATTGACATTATTTTTAGCTCTAACATACTCAGGCGTATTTACCTTGGCATTCATAAAGGCTTCTTTAAAATCACCAAATCGTGGTAGAATCAATACCTCTTGAAGTGCGATGGTATCCTTAGCTAAAAACACCCCAAATAAATAATCATCCTGTTTCAGGCTATCACTCACAATAACCTTTACATCATGATAACCAACAAATGAATATTGAATCGTATCACCAGAATTTACCCAGAAAGCAAACCGTCCATATTCGTTAGTAGTACCGCCTCGTTCTTTATTAACTCTATAGTGAGCATAAGGCAAACCTTTCAAATCAACCTGATCCATAACAGCCCCTGTAAAATATATAGAATCCAGATTATATCGCTGAGCTTTGATTTCCTTTACAAAAATGAAGGCAAAAATTACAACACAACACACTATTATTTTTCTCATAAAGCAAAGTATTTCAGTCTAAAATTCATTAATAACTAGATCTTCGAGCCTTCGTTTGGGTACATGATGCACACCTTTTTCATCTCGCCAGTATTTTATATCATTATCTTTCATTTCTTCAAGAACAATTTCTTCTTTAGGCTTGCCTAAGGCAACAACCTGAATTATTGAATAATCGTCAGAAACCTTTAATAAATCTCTCAGATTTTTTTCTTTAAAGGCTCTTAAAATGCAACCTCCAAATCCATCTTCTACAGCACCTAATAACAAGTTTTGAACTGCAATTCCATCATCACAAAAATAATTTTTACTCAAACGTTCATCATTCAACATCAGGATATAGGCCACAGGCTGCTCTCCCTCCACAGGACCAGTCCAATCACTTAAATAACCTGCCCATGCTAGATTCTCAAAAACTTGTTGACACAAGTTTTGATTTGTTACTATCATGTACCTTAAGCTTTGGGCATTTCTTCCAGAGGCACCTAATCGAGCTAAATCTATCCACTGACGTAATTGGGCTTTCTCAATTAATTTGTCTTGATAGAATCGTCGGTAACTTCTATTCTTTAATACTAATTCCTTTAACATTACAATCTTGTCTTATTATACGGTTGAAAATATCAATTAGATACGCTTTACTCTTAAAATAAAAATCACTAGCTCTCCTTATAAGGTAAGGATTATATTAGCTTCTATCAAGAGTTAAAGTCAATTTAAAGTGAAATAAGAAAGCTATTCCTTTTGACTATTCTTTAAGCTAACTAATTAACTAAAATTTATTATAAGATAGTACAAATCTAAAATAAAAAAGCTGCTACAAATGTAACAGCTCCGTTTTTAACATAAATTAAAATCATCATAGATTCTCAAAACGGCTTTCGATTAATTCCCAATCAATCAACTCCCAGAAATTCTCAATATACTTAGGTCTCGCATTTTGAGTATCCAGATAATACGCATGCTCCCATACATCAAGAGTCATAATGGGTGTTAGATTATCACAGATTGGATTCGCAGCATTAGCGGTTTTCACTATTCTTAGCTTTTTATCGGCATCGGCAACAAGCCATACCCAACCAGAACCAAAAAGAGTTGCTCCTGCTTTTGAGAATTCATCTTTAAAATTTTCAAATGAACCAAAGGTATAAACCAATGCATCTTGAAGTCCGTTTCGCGGCTTTCCACCACCTCTAGGTTTAAGAGCCATGAAATAAAAAGTATGATTAAAAACCTGAGCTGCATTATTAAATATGCCACCATCCGATTTCAATATAATATCAACTAAATCGGCATTTTCAAAAGAAGTACCTTCAATCAGATTATTTAAATTGTTGACGTAAGCTTGATGATGTTTTCCATAATGAAACTCAAGAGTCCTTTGAGAAATTAGGGGTTCTAATGCATTCAGTGCATAAGGCAATTTTGGAAGTTCATGTTTCATAATAATGTTTATTTGATTTACCCTAATTTCACAAAAAAACTTGAATCGGGCAAAAAAAAGATCGACTCTCGAAAAAATCCGAAAGTCGATCCCAAAATCAAAAAAACAATAAACAAAACTAATCCTGAAAGCGCCTTGACGCTTCCTCCCAATTAATCACTTCAAAAAATTCTGAAATGTAATCGGGCCTTCTATTTTGAAACTTTAAATAGTAAGCATGTTCCCATACATCCAATCCTAAAATTGGAGTTCCCTTTACTTCCGCATCATCCATTAAAGGATTATCTTGATTTGGCGTAGAGCATATTTTCAAACTACCATCGGATAATTTGACAAGCCAAGCCCACCCCGAACCAAAACGTGTCGCAGCTGCTTTTGAAAACTTCTCCTTAAATTGCTCATAACTGCCAAAAGTATCTTCGATAGCCTTTTGCAGTTTACCAGTAGGCTGTCCACCACCATTTGGTGACATCAGTTTCCAAAACAAATCGTGATTATAATAACCACCCCCATTATTTCTAATAGCCGCCGATTGTTTTGAAACACTTGCAAGAATTTCCCCAATACATTTTCCGTCAAGATCTGTACCAGCAATTGCCGCATTTAAATTATTAGTATATCCAGCATGATGCTTTGAATGGTGAATTTCCATAGTTCTGGCATCAATATGTGGCTCCAGAGCATCATATGCGTACGTTAATTTAGGTAATTCAAAACTCATATTCTAACCGTTTAAATCAGTAAAAGAAATTATTGAATCTGATTATTTTTATTTAATCTCGTTTTCAATAACAAAAACAAATCTATATCATAAATAAATCTCTTCCAAATATTTTAAGACTTATTTGTCTTTTATTTTTCAATATTTGATACATCCATTAATTTTCTTTACTTCTATAGCCTTGATTAAAGAAACTTAGAACAATTTTTCTCATCAAAACAAGAAATTCCTCAAGTCTATTCTGTAATTTCGCAGCGAATTAGAACCAGAGAAATAAAACAGTGAATAAGAAAATATTAGATATCGCCCTACCCAATATCATCAGCAATATTACCATTCCTCTTCTGGGAATAGTTGATTTGGCACTGATGGGGCATCTTGGAGAAGTCGATTTCATAGGAGGAATTGCTTTGGGTGGTACTATTTTCAACTTTCTATATTGGGGTTTTGCCTTTCTGCGAATGGGGACCAGTGGTATCACAGCACAGGCCTACGGAGCTAGAAACTTAAGCGAAAGCATTCTCTCACTTGGTAGAGCATTGCTCGTCGCAGCCGCAGGGAGTTTACTTATTTTGTTACTTCAAAAACCGATTGCCCTATTAAGCTTTAGTTATATAGATTCCGAAACTTCTGTTGAAAATATAGCACTCTCTTATTATAATATTCGAATATGGGCAGCACCAGCAACGATCGCTTTATATGCCCTAACGGGATGGTTCATTGGTATGCAGAATTCCAAAATTCCTATGACCATAGCCATCATCTGTAATATTATCAACATTAGTTTGTCTGCCTATTTTGTTTATGGATTGAATCTTGATGCGAGAGGAGTTGCTTTAGGAACGGTAATCGCTCAATACTGCGGACTAGTCCTTGCTTGCATTTTCATTTGGCGATATTATCGCAGATTATTTAAATATTGGACCAATAAAGGCCTAATGAAAATTAAAGAGTTGAAGCACTTTGTCCTGATTAACAAGGATATTTTTATTCGAACCCTTTGTATCATTTTTGTCTTTACATTTTTCACTACTGAATCTGCGAGTACCAATAAAACAATACTTGCTGTTAATTCGCTTTTATTACAATTCCTTTTCATCTTTTCGTATCTAATGGATGGATTTGCCTACGCTGCTGAAGCCTTAGTTGGAAGATTTGTGGGAGCTCAGAATCGTAAAAATTTCCTTACTACTGTTCGATATTTATTTATTTGGGGTACAGGAATCAGTCTTGTATTCACCCTCTTTTATGCTATGGGTGGCAATTGGATACTTTCTATGCTAACCAATAATTCAGAAACGATAAGTGCTGCTAGTCCCTACCTGAAGTGGTTAATTCTACTACCGATACTGAGTTTTGCTTCGTTCTTGTATGATGGTATTTATATTGGAGCTACAGCATCGGTCTATATGCGAAAAACGATGATGGCAGCTACCATTCTAATTTTCATCCCCATCTATTTTGGATTGAAAGGTATTCTTTTTAACCACGGACTTTGGATTGCCATGTTGTCTTTTATGCTTGCAAGAGGATTATTCCAAGCGCTTTACTTCAAAAAGGCCGTCTTGATAAAATTCAAATAGATTTAGCTTTTCAATAATTGAAACTGGTAAAGTTTGATTAAGAGTTCTTCGAGCACTTGATTAATTGTATCTATTTCAGCATCTTCAATATTCAAACGATCAGTGGCGCTCTCCAATTTTCCTGCTACATATGAAAGTTGAATAAGATCGACATTAGATTCCAGACAGGCATAGAGTACCGAAGCGCCCTCAGAACTAATGACCTCAGGGTAATTCTTTATATATATTTCGCCTATTTGAAAAAGATTAGCCGGAATGGTATTGCATGTCATACCACTTACTTTTCGGAAAGATGTTAGAATTTCAGAATAGTCAGATGGATTCTCAAGCAAGCCATTATGGAAAGGATTCTCTTCCTTTGAAATTAATTCAAAATCGAAAAAAGATTGAAAGCCAGAATCTACTGCAAATCCCATATCTCCAAAATAATCATCGACGACATTCACCAAACTCCCAACTTCCGATTTATCATCTAAAGAAAATGACCGACCAAGGTGAATCACCAAATCATAGTTTTTCCGTTGAATAGCTTTATTTAACCAATGACTTACAATACTCCCTCCATAACCCGAAATTAAAATATCAAATTCATTTTCAGCCAATTGAAATCGAGCGTAGTTTTTCCCATAATTATCAATCAATTGGAGTTGACTAATGAATTTCTGTAGAGAGATAAAAGTGGGACTAACAATTAAAATATCCATAGATGCAAGTACTTAGCAATAACAAAGCTTCCATAAATTTGCTCAATCGACAAAAAATATACTTAAATTTGCAAGCTTAAGCTTATAAATTGATACCTCAGAATCTTTAAAGGATATCAATTGATTTTATTGAATGACTGTATTTAAACACAAATTATAAGATGGAATTTTCAAGTAACGAAACAGAAAATAAAGGTTTCACAAAAATAGAAAAATTCAACCAGGAAACGACTGAGGAACTCATGTTTCACTACAAAAAAGTATTGGAACTTTTGGGCGAAGATGTGGAGAGAGAGGGACTTGATAAAACCCCATTAAGAGTTGCTAAGGCAATGCAATTTCTGACTCAAGGTTACCATATCAAACCTGAAGAGATTTTAAAGTCAGCCATGTTTAAAGAAGAATATCGCCAAATGGTGATTGTAAAGGATATTGAAGTTTACTCCATGTGCGAACATCATATGCTACCTTTTGTAGGAAGGGCTCACGTTGCTTATATTCCTGATGGAACCATCACAGGACTAAGTAAAATTGCTCGTGTAGTAGATGCTTTTGCTCGCCGTTTACAAGTACAGGAGAGATTAACCACTCAAATTAAAGATTGTATTCAAGATACGCTTAATCCTCTTGGGGTGGCTGTTGTTATCGAAGCAACTCACATGTGTATGTCAATGCGTGGTGTTCAGAAACAGAATTCAACAACTACAACCTCTGATTTTACAGGAGCTTTCGAAAAAGTCGCTACTCGCGAAGAATTTATTCGACTGATCTCTACAAAAACTATATAATTACTAATTAACGATTGATAAGTATCAATTACTAATCGAAAGCTATGAAAGCATATGTATTCCCAGGGCAAGGCGCCCAATTTGTTGGTATGGGTAAAGACCTATACGAGAACTCTGAACTAGGTAAAGAATTATTTGACAAGGCCAACGAAATTCTTGGTTTCAATATTACTGAACTAATGTTTAACGGAACTGACGAAGATCTAAGACAAACTAAGGTAACTCAACCTGCTATCTTTCTTCACTCAGTAATTTTGGCTAAAACTTTAGGAGCTGATTTTAAACCAGAGATGGTTGCAGGTCACTCTTTAGGTGAATTTTCAGCTCTTGTTGCCAATGGTGCTCTTTCATTCGAAGATGGTTTAAAATTGGTTTCTCAACGTGCTATGGCAATGCAGAAAGCCTGTGAAATTGAGCCTTCAACTATGGCAGCTATTATCGGACTTGATGATGAGACTGTAGTGAAAGTTTGTGCTGAAATTGATGAAGTTGTTGTTCCTGCTAACTTCAACTGTCCAGGACAGTTGGTGATTTCGGGTAGTATGAAAGGCATTGAACTTGCTTGCGAGAAATTAAAAGAAGCTGGTGCTAAACGTGCATTGCCTCTAAAAGTTGGTGGTGCATTCCACTCACCATTGATGGAGCCTGCACGTGTTGAACTTGAAGCAGCTATCGAGAATACAACATTCTCAACACCTACTTGCCCGGTTTACCAGAATGTAAATGCAATGCCTGTTAGTGATCCTGCTGAGATCAAGAAAAATCTTGTTGCTCAATTAACTGCTCCAGTACGTTTCACTCAAACTATGATGAACATGATTGCTGACGGTGCGAGTTCATTCACCGAAGTTGGTCCTGGTAAAGTCATTCAAGGTTTAGTTAAGAAAGTAGACCGTAAAATGGAAACAGCTGGTGTAGATTCATATCAGGCTTAAGTCATAAGAAACCGATCTTAAGGATCGAAAATAAAAAAGAGATCTCGAATATCGAGATCTCTTTTTTTGTATAGCTACTCTGCTTTAAAATAAACTATTTATAGCTTATGACAGAAATTTGTTTCTTTCCATCCATCAATATTTCTAAAGGCTCTGCAAAACGAACATGCTTAAAATAGTGTACATGCTCAACAAGCTCTTGCTTATTTAGAATATCTTCTTTTACAAAACTGCTTGCTAAATTCGATTTGACAGAGAAATAACCCACATTCATCGAGGTTACATTATGGAAAAAGTGTGATCCCAATGAAGCATCTAATGGGAAATCTTCAAGCCCCTGTTCAACAATAACTTTAGCATTCGATATTTGAGACCAAAGAACTGGAATTCCGGTAAATCTATCTTTAGTTCCCCAACGCCCCGGACCAATCAAAACATACTCTCGATCTTGTTCTTTCATTTTCTGATTAAGAATAGCCATTTCTTCGGCCATCTCTTCAGTTTTGGTTCTGTCAAATTTGCTGACATCCATAAAAATGACATCACGCACATGATCAATCTTACCGTTACCCATTCCTTTATCAGCCAATAAAACTAACTTCTCTTTATCAACCTTATTCATGTCAATTTCGACACTCATCTCCTGACGAATAAGCGGTTTAATCTGTAATAGATTGAATGTAGGCAAACCATTTTTTCCTTTTGATAGATCAACAGCAAACTCAATTTCAACCGGTGCTCCCATAGCCTGTTTAAAAATATTCAGAAGAATACTCAAGGTTTGTGCCAATGGAATTTGATTGTACTTAAGAATATTAGCGAAATCAACAACACGAGGGCCTCTTATACTCAAATCCGGCTCAATTCTGTCATTGCGTCCATCATAAACCGATGCACAATGCAACAAATTACCATCTTTTTCAGCTACTGAGAGATCATACTTATGAGTTGCAGCATCTTCCCCATCTTCAAGCAAATCCAACTTGTCTGATTCCATATTGATCGCATAAAAATAATTCTGCGAATCTTTCACTTGGTCTTGAATGGATGCCAGCTGTAATTTTGGGTGCTCAGGACAGAAACGGTGCGTTTTCTCTCCGCCAACAACATACTTACCCAAACCGAGTCCTAAAACGGCAAAGCCGTCCTCTGGTTTCATGTATGAAAATGGGTAATAATTGTACGATTGGGCTACCCCGCTAATATTCGGATAATATTTCCCATTGTATTCTTGTCCTACAACTTCCTGAAGAATAACGGCCATCTTCTCTTCTTCAATCTTATAATCGACTGCAGAAAAATAAGCCTTAGCTTCAGGTGTGAAAATTGAAGAATACACCATTTTTATAGCTGTTACCAAATGCTCAAAGCGCACTTCAAAATCTTCGTCATTATTGGGAAGAAGATAGGTTGCATATACACCAGCAAATGGTTGCATCAAGGAATCTTCGAACAATCCCGATGAGCGAACAGCCAATGGCTTATCAATTTTTTCAAGGTATTGACGCAATTTCTTACGAAGTTTCTCAGGTAATTGAGCATCTAAGAATCGCTTCTTTACATCGTCGTAATTCTTTTCATTATAGATTTTCTCCAGTAGATTATTTGCTTCAAGGAAATTATCGTATTCATCAACCCCAATAATTGCTGTTCTTGGAATCGTGATATTAATATCTTTAATCAGTTTCTGAAAGCTAATATTTTCTGTAAAATTACTTAAGAAAGCCAATCCACGACCTTTACCACCAACAGATCCTCTACCCAGACGAATAACATAGTGATTTGAATTTGCCAAACTTGGTCTGAATTTGATAATTCGCCCTCTTAATTGTTTTAGACGTGAAGCTTCAAAAACATCCAAACAAAACTGACGCAACTCACGAACTGTTTTAAAGTCGGAGATCTGATAACGTCGGAGTTTCTTGGCAATATTAATTTCGCCTCTTGCCATCAACCAGGTTGAAATTCCATTTCGCTTAGAATGAAATAATAGGGATTCATCAGGCACATATTTTAACTTCTCTTCAAAATCTTCAAGCGATTTTGCCATTGCAACCTGTGTTCCACTCTGATTTCTAAAAACAAAATCACCAAAGCCCAATTTCAAATGAATGAAATTGAAAATATCCAAAGCCAAAGTATCACTGTTTTTATTAATAAAATCAGCATTGACCTGAAAAGCACGCATCGCATTATCCGTATCATGAGATTGCATCACGCAAGGTATTCTCATATGCTTATCCTGTACATATGAAATCAAATCAACCCCTGCATCGTCATTCAATTTGCCATCACGAGCAAATCGAACATCTGAAATAACACAAAGTAAGTTTTCCAGATATTTATCAACAATATCAACGGCATCCTCATAGCTACTAACCAAAATAACTTTAGGACGGGCACGCATTTTAAGGATTTTATGCATCTCATCAATATCATCTTCATCAGAAATTACTTTCTGAGTTTGAGTCATAACTGATGTGTATAGCAAAGGAAGATATCGGGAATAATATTTAACCGAATCTTCAATCAATAGCATAATACGAACATCACCAATTTTAGAATCTGGCTCAAGATTCATTTTATCCTCGATGTATTTGGTCATGGCCATAAAGATCTTTGTCGATCCATTCCACACAAATACTCTTTCAATATTATTCTTGATTTTGTCAGCGGCCTTATCAAAATAAGCCAAATCGCTATTATTATTCACCAAAACTAATACGGGCAAATCAGGTTGTTTCTTTTTAATCTCCTGACTCAATTCCAGTGGCGATTCCTTATCAAGACCTGCCATTAGAATGACAATATCGAAATTACGTTCATCCATTGCCTTTAAAGCTTCCTCATTGGTCGCTACACTAGTAAATCGCGGTGCTGTATATAGATTTAGCTGAAGGTATTCGCCAACAATCTTATCTGAAAACTGACCTTCCCTAACAATTGTATATGAATCGTAATAAGTTGCAACAAGAAGAATTTCCTTTACCTTAAATGGCATTAATTCCTGGAAAATATCTCTGTCGTTCTTTTTTCGTTTATAAATTTTAGAAATCGCAATCTCTTCCATGTTTGTTCTGTATTTGTATTTGACGGATGAAAGTAATAAACAATTAACAATTGTTTGTTAGAATTCCTTTATAAATAAGGTAACAAAAGCGAAATTGACAAAAAAAATCCTGTTTGGCATCTTACCAAACAGGATTGTATTTAATGTATTTGAAAATTTAACTAGTCAACCACCCAAGTATCGCCACTGTTAAGCAAATCATCCATACATTTGAATGAAGCTTGAGCTTGAACGTCTTTGATTTGTTGAACCATCTTCTCATCATAAGACGTTGAATCAACATCACGAATAACACCTAAAGCAACAGGGTATTCCGGAGCCATCATACTGGAAAGTAACCAGTGCATATGAGGGTCTTCGGTATGAGCATCATGAACCAGAACATCTTCTTCAGTAATCCCATGTTCTCCAATGATTACAACAACCAGTTTTCCATTGCCGCCCATGATTAATCCCTTGTTTTTTTCCTTACCGAAAATCATAGGTTTACCATGCTCCACGATCAACTGATACTCTTCCTTATTAGCTTTGTCTGTAATAATAGAATGAGCCCCATCATTGTAAATCACACAGTTTTGAAGCACCTCAACAATAGATGTACCTTTGTGCGCTGAAGCGGCTTTAACTAATTCTGAAGTCAATTTTATACTGGTATCAATAGAACGAGCGTAAAATTTCGATCCAGCTCCTAAGGCTAATTGCGACGGCTTAAAAGGCTCCTCAATTGTTCCAAATGGAGAAGTCTTTGTCACCATTCCATGATTGGATGTAGGTGAATATTGACCTTTAGTCAGACCATAAATCTCATTATTAAAGAGAAGAATGGTCATATCAATATTTCTTCGAACAGCATGAATAAAATGATTACCTCCAATTGCCAGAGCATCACCATCACCTGAAACCTGAATGACTTCCAGGTTAGGGTTAGCACATTTAGCTCCCGATGCAATAGCAGCTGCACGTCCGTGAATAGTATGGAAACCATAAGTATCCATATAATAAGGGAAACGAGAAGAACAACCAATACCTGAAATTACGGCATAATCTTCTTTCTTGTATTCCATATCAGCCATTGCCTTTTGAACGGAATTTAAAATACCATGGTCACCACAACCAGGGCACCAGCGATTCTCTTGATCACTTCTAAAATCCTTAGCACTTAGCTTCTTAATATTAGGTGAATTTAATACTGTATCAGCCATGACTTATTTCTCCTCCAATAATTGGTTAAATCTTTCTTTTAATTCCACCACGGTAAATGGTAATCCCATCAACTTATTGTGCTGCTCAAACTTAATATCCTGAAATGTACTTCTCAGATATTCAGCAAATTGACCATCATTCAATTCACACACAATAATTTTCTTATAACGCCCTAATACTTCTTCTGTATTTTTTGGAAGAGGGAATATGTAATTGAAGTGAGCCAAACTAATAGACTTACTCTCTTTCTGTAATTCTTTAACAGCAGTAGTAAGGTGACCATAAGTTCCACCCCATCCAACAACAAGAACATCAGCTTCATCATTTCCTTTTACCTCAAGCTCAGGAATATTATTAGCTACAAGCTCAACTCGTTTCTTACGAATATCACTCATCACCTGGTGATTTTCCGGTACATAAGAAACCGTACCAACACCATCAATTTTTTCAAGACCACCAATACGGTGCTCTAATCCCTTAGTTCCAGGAATAGCCCATCTACGACTTAGTCGTTTCTCTTCACGAGCATAAGGCAGAAAATCATCACCTTCTTTAGCGATAGGAGCAACAATCTCTGGTAATTCAGCCATAGCAGGAATTCTCCAAGGTTCAGCACCATTGGCAATAAAACCATCAGTCAATAAAATAACCGGAGTCATATGCTCCAGTGCAATACGACCAGCTTCGAATGCATAGTGAAAACAGTCAGATGGTGTACCTGCTGCAATTACCGGCATAGGACACTCACCACTACGACCATGAATCGCTTGCAATAAATCTGATTGTTCTGTTTTTGTTGGTAGACCTGTAGAAGGGCCCCCACGTTGAACGTTTACAATCACAAGAGGTAATTCGGTCATTACAGCCAAACCTGCTGCTTCAGTTTTCAATGCCAAACCAGGACCAGAAGTCGTAGTCACAGCAAAATCACCAGCAAAACTGGCACCAATAGCCGTACAAATACCTGCAATCTCATCCTCTGCCTGGAATGTTTTCACACCAAGATCCTTACGAGATGCTAGTTCTTGTAAAATTTCAGTAGCTGGAGTAATCGGATATGAGCCACAGAAAAGCTCCAGATTAGCTCTCTCTGCTGCTGCCATTAATCCCCATGCTGTCGCTTTATTACCAGTAATATTTCGGTAAATACCTTTACGAATTTTTGCAGGAGCTACACTATAATTATAAGGCAAGGCCTCAATTGTTTTAGCGAAATTATAACCTGCCTTAAGTACCTTTTTATTAGCATCAACTACTAATGGGTACTTCTTAAATTTTTTCTCAATAAAATCTTCTGAGTGATCTAAAGGACGATCGAACATCCAGTATACCATTCCAAGAGTGAACATGTTTTTACATCTCAGGATACTCTTTTGATCGAGTCCTGAATCTTTTAAACACTCACGTGTTAGAGATGTCACCTTGGCTTTGATTAGGTTATAATCCGCAAGCTTATCATCCACCAGAGGATCTGAATCGTAACCGGCTTTTTCAAGGTTCTTTTCTGTAAAACTGTCTTCGTTGACAATAATGGTTCCACTCGCTTTTACCCATTTTAAATTGGCTTTTAAAGCTGCTGGATTCATGGCAACTAATACATCTGCATAATCGCCAGGTGTATAAATTTCCTGATGTCCAAAGTGTAATTGGAAACCAGAAACACCACCGACAGTACCTTGTGGAGCGCGAATTTCTGCTGGATAATCAGGGAAAGTTGCTACATCGTTCCCAAATAATGCTGAAGTATCAGAAAACTGTGTTCCTGTTAATTGCATCCCATCTCCGGAATCTCCCGAAAATCGGATAACAACTTCTTCTCTTTCAATAATCTTTGTCTTTTGACTCATGATTGTTCGATTTAACGATAAGTTAAATTCTTAGTTTGTTTAGTTGTTTTGGTTTTATTGATGTAAAGTCAAGAGTAGGATGAAAATTGGAGTCGAATTCAAGATATTACTATTTCCATCAAGAAAGACTATCGATAATTCGATATTAATAATCCGTGGTTATTAAACATCAAATTCCACTCAAGCGTATGGAGGAATTGGATGAAAATCTTTCAAAAAAAACAGAACCTATCTAAAAATCATGAATCCTTACAAACTTTCAACCAAGCTTTTAACTCTACTTCCTGGGTTTCTGTTTTAGAACAGTTCTTAATAAACATGTTCTACAACAGGGAGTAAAGGTAATGATTACCGGAACTTAGGCAAGAAAATAAAAAAGAATTTTCGAGAAAAATACAAAGGTTTGCATAGACTTGATAAAAACAATAGAATTCAAAAATTTAGGGACAAAAAAAGGCCGCTATGTGCGGCCTCTTAGAGTATTGAATTCCGATTATGAATCGTAACCCGGATTTTGTGTTAATGGGTTTACATCCAATTCGATTCTTGGAATTGGCTGAATAATCTTGTACGAATCAAACTTAACTGTTTCGTATGTTGAATTCCCCCAGTATCCTGAATCGCGAATAATGTCTTTCTTATTACGGATTAGATCGAAAAAACGATGTCCTTCAGCCACTAGCTCAAGTCTTCTTTCCAATAGAACTCGATCTAAATCGATATTTGCTTCGGTAACAACAGGAACATCAGTTGATGCAGTAAAAATTACTGTCCCGTCAGTGTCTCTGACATCATCAGTTGGATAAGCTCTCTTAATCACTTCATTTAAATATTCTGCGGCTTTAGTCTTATCTGAAGTTAATGCAGCTTCTGCAGCAATTAAATAAACTTCTGATAATCTAATCACACGAATATTACTTGTATAAGAAGGTAAGTTCTTTTTACCTGGATATTTCATCACACGTCCCATGTGAGGAGCATCAGACTTACTTAACTCATCCTCTGCTAACAGTTGACTTCTAATATCAAATTTTCTTTCTGACATCATATAAATCATCGTATCACTTGCAATGAATTGTCCATAACCATCAGGATCACTTAAATAACCGACAGACTCTAATCCACCATGATCTTCAGCATTATTAATTAATTCAAACAAAGCTTCATCCATCATGTTTGACTCCCAAGATTCAATATACTTATCACGAGGCATTAATGACAAACCGCTATTATCAATCACATCTTTTGCTAAAGACAAAGCTTTATCATTGTCACCCATATAAAGAAATACACGAGATAAAAGAGCTTTAGCTGCCCATGCATTGATATGTCCATCGTACTTACTTTCAGAAAGTAAAAGTATACCTGCTTCAAAGTCTTTCACAACTTGAGTATATACCTCGCCTACTGTGTTTCTAGGAGGTTTAGCATCATCAGCAACCGGAGATAACACCATAGGAATACCTAAAGCTTCTGGGCCACCTACATGAGTATAAGGCAATCCGAACACACGCACTAAATCCCAATGAATTAAAGCACGTAAAGCTAATGCTTGACCTTTAAGGTCTTTTAATTCATTTGCTTCATCATCACTGGCCGCTTCAATAGCATCGATTCTATCCAAAACATTGGCAACATTTTTCAATGCTTTATATGGACGACTCCACATACCTGTTTCCGAACTTTCAGTATAAAATGTATATCTGTAATAACTAGCTAAACGACCGGATTCTGATGCTCTCATGTCATCAGCCATAACATCAAACTGAGCGATAAAATCTGAATTATAATATTCAGAACTAGTCAAATGGTTGTATACACCATCTACAGCATATCTTGCCTTTGCTACCGTAGTGATAGCTTCTGACTCGTTAAACGAATCCTTTGGGTCCTGATCCAACCATGACTCCGAGCAAGAAGTTCCTAATAGAACAATACTTACCAGGATATATAATATTTTCTTATTCATATCTTAAAATTAATAGGTATTAGAAATTCAAGTTAACACCAACAGTATAGATTTTCGCATTTGGAATTTCAAATGTAGAATACCCACTAATCTGTTGCTCAGGATCCACCACATCTTGTGATGCGAATGTTAATAAATTAGAACCCGTGAAATAGATTTTCGCATTTGACAACGAAAGTTTTTCGATCAAATTTTTAGGTAAAGTATAACCTAAAGTAAGATTCTTCAAACGTAGGTAATCATTACTTAAAATACGTCTAGAAGAGTTCCAGTTCGATCTTGTATCTGAATTCCAATAACGCTTTGGATTCTTAGCATTATCACCTACTTTTTGCCATCTATCCAACTGAGTTGTCATGATGTTATACTTTGGTGAGTTACCGTCACTTTCCATACTGTTGGAAGCGCTATTGTAAATATCACCACCTAGAGAGAATGTAAACAAGAAGTTTAATGAAAATCCTTTATAACTTAAACTATTGGTGATACCACCCGTTAAATCTGGATCAGCCTTACCAACCATTGTTTTTGCAGCTTTACTAGGATTATTAGTCGTCATCACTTGACCATTCTCATCCGTAGCTCTTTTTCCTGTCTTCGTATCAATCACATACCATAATGCATCTCCATTATTTGGGTCAACACCTGCCCAATCTCTTAGGTAGAAGGTATTATAAGCTTCTCCTTCTTTACGGATATATGGGAAATCAAAAATAATTTCGCCATTGTTCAGTTTGGTAATTTCATTTTCGTAATGAGACAGATTCAAAGAAACATCCCATTTAAGATCTGATTCACGAAGAATATCTGCATTAAATGTGAATTCCCAACCTGAATTCTTCATTTCACCAATATTCTCCCATTTGCTGTTAAAACCAGTAATACGCGACAATGGAACTTCCATCAACATGTTTTCAGTTTTCTTAACGAAGTACTCAAAACTACCATTGAAACGATCCATAAATCGGAAATCAATACCTGCATTTAAGTTTTTACTCTCTTCCCATGATAGACTTGGATTCGAAATTTGGTCATATGAAGTAGCCGGCTCACTATTGTATGCTGCAACTTTATATAATCCTAAATGACCATACCAGCTTGTTGGCATTGTACCATTCGTACCATATGACGCACGAACTTTAAAGTCATCTAACCATGTTAAGTCACTCATGAATTCTTCTTGGCTCATTCTCCACGATCCAGAAACAGACCAAAAATTAGCCCATCGCTTATCGCTACCTAATCTTGAACTACCATCACGACGAAGACTAAATGAAGCATAATAACGACTCGCATAATTATAATCTACTTTACCTAAATAAGAAAGCATACGATTCGTTAACTCGTCACCTGAAACAGATGCTGGCTTAGCTGCTGGGTCAAGAGTTTTAAGCCCTGCAGGAACATTGTATCCTGTTGCAGAAATATATTCATTAACCTCATCTTCGATTTCATAACCAACTAATGCATTGAAATTATGCACTTCGTTAATTGAAGTATTGTAGGTAAGAATATTAGATGAAGTCAATCGCTTATTCTTAGTGTTATTATTAAACACTTCACCTTTATTTGATTTTCCCGAACGCGATTCTGGAGAAGAATAATCCAAGTTGTCTGTACTTAAATGATCATACGCAAATGTTGACTTAAAAGTCAATTCTGGAAGAATCTTATACTCGACAGATGAGTTAATTGTGGTTCTCCAGGTATCAGATGAACGTTCGTTCAAAGAATACTCACGAGCCATATTGTAATATCCAAAACGACTCTTCTCTGTATAATTTCCATCAGCATCTCTAACCATATCAGTCGGTAATAATAACTGCTTAGCTGAGAAGAACGGGTTAGCGTAATAATTACCTCCAATGGCAATATTTTGCTTAACCGAACCAATACTCAAATTCGTCGTAAAAGTAAGCTTTTCTGTAGCTTTATGCTTTAGATTAACACGACCCGTGATACGTTCCATATCAGAGTTCTTAGCTATACCGTCTGTTTGATTCGCACTTAATGATGCAAAAAATGTCGTTTTCTCATCACCACCACGAGCTGAAAGCTCATAATTATGCATCTCACCCTTTCTCAATAATTCATCTTCCCAATTTGTGAATTTATTATCAGCAGGAGTTGGATAGTAAGTTGCCATTGTATTATCAGTCCAAGTCTTAGCCTCTGCTTCAGTCTTGCCATCAATATCCATAGCTGTATTCATCATTGCTTCACGTTGCAACATGATAAATTGTTCTGGGCTAACCGTTTCATAGTTGTCGGTAGCAATTTCAGAAATACCATGAGAAGTACTGAAACTAAATTGTGTTTTACCCGATTTCCCCTGTTTTGTGGTAATCACAATAACACCATTCGCTGCACGTGATCCGTATAATGAAGCTGCCGCAGCATCCTTCAGAACAGTAACAGAAGCAATATCCGCTGGATTTATCGTAGAAAGTGGAGTCGATACATCTCCTGCTTCACCAGAATATTTAGACCCAGTTGAAGATGTTGTAACAGGAACACCATCGATAACATACAATGGATTCTGATCAGCAGCAAATGAACCAATTCCTCGGATACGAACCTCAGAAGCAGCACCAGGTTGCCCTGAAGCACCCGTCACTTGAAGTCCTGGAACATTACCTCCTAAAGCTTTTTCGAAAGAAGACACTGGTGCATCCTTAATTGCATCGGCCTTTACAGAAGAGGCAGAACCTGTAAAAGAAGATTTTTTTGTAGTACCATAGGCAACAACCATTACCTCGTCCATACCAATAGACTCAGATTCCATTACCAGATTAATGATATCTGTGTTGGCAAGTAATTCGGTTGTTTTCATCCCTACGAAAGAGAAAACAAGAGTTTGTCCTTCTTCTTCAACAGAAATTGTGTACTTACCATCAAAATCAGTAGTCGTACCGATAGTAGTACCTTTAATAATTACAGAAACTCCAGGAATAGATAGTCCATCATCAGCTGATGTAACAACCCCTGAAACTTCTCGACCTTGAGCCAAAACGCTCTGTAATCCTATTAGACACAGGACTAACATCGAAAATAGATTTTTTTTCATGAATTTTTAGTTAGTGGTTAATTCAATTTTTCAGTTTGCTTTAATTTTTGATAAAGCAAACCATCCCTAATTCGCTAAAAACAAAATAAAAGTCTGAACTCTCCAAAACCCCTAATTCCGGTAGATTCAGCATCTCGCAGATGTTAAAATTTATTTTTAGCGGAGCCAAAAGTGTGAAAAAAACTTAAACTAACAAACTAAATCCATGGCATTCAAAATCGCCCTTTAGTTCAATTGGAAAAACACTTTACTTAAAAAAAATATAAGTAAAATAATAAGCAGCATGCATTATGAAACACCACAAACACAAGACACTAAAACATAAAAAATACCTAACAAATTAAACAAAGGCCCAATAGATTAATAATTTCACAATTATTAACAAAAGTGCATTTCAACAACAAAAATTTGAATTATGTAATGATAGAAGCATTGAGGTTACAACAGAATAGGAAGCAAGTGTTTTAGGACATATTCTTCATGCACAATAAATTTATTTATTCAATAATGAATAAATTCATACTACAGAGCGTAACCAAATAATATATTCACTGTTGTTGGTCTAATCTTATTATAACCTAATAGAGCAAATAACAAAAAAAGGCTGCCCCTAGGGCAGCCTTTTTATAATAATAAATCGGTAATTTTAATAACCAGGATTCTGATCAGCTCCTGTTAAAGATGAGTTAGCATTAATCTCATCTTGTGGAATTGGCCATAACAGATTATCATCAGTGTATTTAACTGTTTTAGTATCCCAATGAGAAACTCCAGTATGAACAACGTCTTTCTTCCAACGGATGATATCTCTAAAGCGAATACCTTCACCAACTAATTCTTTTCTTCTTTCTTCAAGAATTTCATCCAGCAAAGTTGTTCCTATATTAGAACTCAATGTTGCATCAGCAATAGCACGTTTTTGAATTTTCAATAACTGAGCTGCTGCTGCACCATCATTACCTAATCTAGCTTCACATTCTGCAATAGTCAAAACCATTTCTGAAGCTCGCATATAGGTATAATTACCTAAACCTGTTCTACCGCGAGTGGTTTTAGTTTTATAATCTCCTACAAAATCTTTTCGTGGGAATTTACCATACATATAATACTTATTAACATAGCTCCATGTGTTTGGATCAAAATTAGCCAAATCGCGACCATCAGTAATAGCTACACCTGTATAGTAATCACCTTCTTCATCATTCCATGTAGAAAGAGAAGCAGAGTTATAATATTCAGGCCAGAAAAAATCTTTTCTGATATCATTATCTGCATAACTATCAAAACGTTCTTTTGTTACACGAATATCTTTACCCATGCCATCCCAGTCATCCCAGAATCCAGTAAAAGATCTCCACTTTGCATAAGAAGCCTCTGTTATTGAAAAGGTAAATAAACTTTCCGAAGGTGTTTGAGATAATCCTTTTGAAAATTCTTCTCCAGACATCAAATCAACTCCTTTAACAGCTTCCTCTGCTGCAGCTTTAGCTTTTTTAAGCAGTTCAGGATCAGAAGAATTACCTAGCATATCCATATAAATTCGAGCTAGCAAGCCATTAGCCATATTTTTGTTCATAGTAACGGCTAAAGCGGTATTAACAGGCTCAAGGTGCTTAATTGCTTCAGTTAAATCAGTAACCATTAAATCATAACACTCCTTAACTGTAGATCGAGCAGGCGCATAACTATAATCTGTCTTTGTTATTAAACAAACACCAGGATTAGCTCCATTATTATCAGCATAAGGTCTTCCATATATAGCGATAATGTCATAATAAACCATCGCACGAATAGCTCTCGCTTGTGCTTTATAGTTGTTTGCTTTGATTTCGTCAAATGGCATATCAGCTTCCATAATAGAATTTGCAACTTCTATTGTTGCATAAGCATCATTCCAAAAGTCAGTAATAAAACCCCATGTAGGTTGAACATTAAACTGATGAATATCTTTATAAGTAGAATACCAACAATCATTATTAGCAATAACATCATCACCACGGATCTCACCCATCATAGGAATATGACAAGTCCAGAATGAACCTCGATTATTATCATCAGGCTGAGCCATAGAATAATACAAACCCACTAGAGCCGCCTCAGTACCTGCTTCTGATTCGAAAACATTACCAGCTGGAAGCTTTGATGTAGAATCGAACTCTAACTCATCTTCGCTACATGAACTCATTCCCATGAATAAGCCTGCCACGATTAAATATTTAAATAATTTCATATTCTTTTTCTTTTAAAAATCAAGTTTTACACCAAACGTAAATTTCTTCAAATTAGGAAGTGTATACCCTACTCTACCGGTTAGAGCAACCTCAGGATCATAACCCTCAAAATTAGTTACAGTAAATAAGTTCTCACCTAGGAAGTAAAATTTCAAATTACTTACTCCATATTTTTTCGTCTTATCATTATCTACCGTATAAGCTAAGTTTACAGACTTCAATCTTACAAAATCACTACTAGATAAGAATCTACTAGACATTTTCTCAGCATTATTCTTTGTATTATAAATATACATTGGAACATCTGTATTGGTATTTGACTCCGACCAGGAATTCATAACTTTCTGATTTAACTGGCGTCCAGGCTTAGATCCTCCATGCATAGTCGTTGCAGTAAGGTCGTCGTATATTTGACCACCAAAAGCACCATAAATCTGAAATGATAAATCAAAGCCTTTATAAGAAAAACTATTAGATAGATTTACAAACACATTAGGAGTTGCATCTCCAAAATCATAATAACTAGCAGCTGTATATGAAGAAGTTGTTACCTTTTCCCCTGTTAAATTACCATCTGCATCTTTCTCATTCATGTACCATAAAGGATTACCATTGGTTTTATCAACTCCGGCCCATTCTTTTAAATAAAAATTGTAACGACCTTTTCCAACAGCATATCTCTTACTTCCATCGATGATTTCATCTTGAGGCAATTCTGTCCATTCATTTTGGTTGTAAGAAATATTGAAGGAAGCGTCCCATCTGAAATCCTGTGTAGACATAAGTTCTGCATCAAAAGAGAATTCAAAACCTTTGTTTTCGATAGCACCGATATTCACAGTCTTTTCAGTAAAACCTGTGGTTCCTGAAATAGGCTGTTGCATCAACAAGTCAGAAGTTTGCTTATTATAATACTCAAGAGTAGCCTTATACTTACTCAAAAATGCAAAATCAACACCAATATTAAAGGTTGCATTCTCCTCCCATCCAAGTTCTGGATTAGGCAATTGAGTATGAGTCAAACCTGATTGATCATTATAATTAGAACCCATAGAATATAAATCATCATACTTATATCTATCGATAGCTTCAGTTCCATTTATTCCATAACTAGCTCTTAATTTTAGATCATCAACAAATGATAAATCTTCCATGAAGCTCTCTTGATTTATTCTCCAAGATCCTCCAACAGACCAAAAGTTACCCCATCTATTAGCACTACCAAATTTTGAAGAACCATCACGACGGTAACTAAATGAACTATAGTACTTATCTTTATAATCATATTTCACTTGAGCGAAGTATGAAATTAATGCATCCTCCAAGGTTCTAGAATAAATCATTGCTGGTTTTTGAGCAATAGATAACTCAATTGAGGCTTTATTTAATGGGTAACCAGTTCCTCTTGCAGCCAGTTCATGATATTCATAAGACTCATATTCGGATCCCAACATGAAATTCAATCCATGATCACCAAAACTTTTATTATATGTTAAATAGTTAGAAGTTGTAATTCTTTGACTTTCCCAACTCTCCTTGTATGAGTTACCTCCATCTGAAGGTCCTGCACCATGAAAAGGATTATTAAAAGAGAACTCAGAACCATTACCGTATCTAACAGCCATTTTGGTATTAAACATCAAGTCCTTTGCTAATTTGACATCAGCGTAAGGTGAGAAAAATATGTAATTAGCTTTTGTTCCTCTGGCATTTGCATGATACAAACCGATTGGATTATAATCATTTGCAATCTTATTCTTGTAGTTGTAAACCTTATTACCATTAGCATCCACTACTGGTTTAAAGTTATCATCTAGTTGAAAAATTGGTGTAATAGCCGAAAATGTATTCATATTATAGAAGCCATTATTCTCAGATGCTGAATCTCCTAGATCCTTAGATTCAGAATGTTTCATTGTTGTATTAACACCAATCTTTAGTCTCTCATTGATTTGTGATGAAACATTTACTTTAGCAGTATAACGCTTATAATCATCCTCAATAGAAATACCTTTCTCATTATAATATGAACCAGAGAAATAGAAGCTAATTTTCTCAGAACCTCCAGAAGCACTAAAATCAAAAGCATCAGTCTCTCCTGTTCTAAACAAAGCATCTTGCCAATCCTCGTCATACATCAATTGAGCATTATCTTTTAGCTTACCTTTATCATCATAGGGGTTATCAAGATTGTAAGGATTAAAGCCAACAGCTCCTCTAAGTTCAGTATTTGCATAAGCCGCAGAAGATGCAACATCTTTCTCATCTACATATCTAGCTTTATTGTACAAACCTTCCCATGATTTTGCGTAAAAATCAGCAGCACCTAATGTCTCGAATTCACCTGTTGTTAATTGAGAAATACCTTTCTTATATTGTACAGAAAACTTTGTTTCACCTTTCTTACCTTGCTTGGTAGTTATCACAACAACACCGTTTGCAGCACGTGATCCATATAAAGAAGACGCTGCAGCGTCTTTCAAAATAGTCATCGAAGCAATATCCTCACTATTTGGCATAGGAGCACCAGGTATTCCATCGATAACATATAGTGGGTCAGAATCTGCACCATAAGAACCTACACCACGAATTCTAATTTTAGCTGTTTCTCCAGTCTTTCCAGTAGTTGACACAACAGAAACACCTGCAATTTTACCTTGCATAGACTGGATTACATCACTAGAAGCACTTTTCGTTAACTCATCAGAACCTACAGAAGATGCAGCTCCTGTAAAAGATGATTTTTTGGTTGTACCGTATGCAACAACCATTACCTCGTCCATACCAATCGACTCAGATCTCATAACCAAATTAATAACATCAGTGTTTGCTGGCAATTCAGTTGTTTTCATACCTACAAAGGAGAAAACAAGAGTTTGTCCTTCTTCAGTAGCGATTGTGTACTTACCATCAAAATCGGTCGTTGTTCCGATAGTGGTACCTTTAATAATTACAGAAACTCCAGGAATAGATAGTCCATCATCAGCTGATGTGACGATCCCTGAAACTTCTCGACTTTGAGCCAAAACGCTCTGTAATCCTATTAGACATAGGATTAACATCGAAAATAGATTTTTTTTCATGAATTTTTAGTTAGTGGTTAATTCAAATTTTCAGTTTACTATAACTTTTAGATAAAGTAAACCGTCTTTAATTCACTCAAAATAAAACTCTAAACTCACCCAAACCCCTAATTTCGGCAAGTCCAGCATCTCATAGATGTTAAATTTTATTTTTTTGCGAAGCCAAAAGTGTGAAAAAAACTTAAACCAACAAACAAAAAACCAGACAACATAAAACACGCAGCTAGTTTTACAAAAAAAAACAAATTTAAATTTCCAATCAAAAAGTCAAAAAACATAAGCTGATAATATCACATTCTAAACTATCCATCACAAACACAAAGACAATCTATAGAACTTACGAACAAGCAATTACATAATAAAACTTAAAACAAACATAAGCGACACAAAAACTAGATAATACTTAAGTTTGATTATCAATTTGTGAACTTCCTCAATTGTGAAAAAAACACAAAATGTTATAGGACATATGGTTATTAACAAAAGATTCACAAAGGAGAAAAACAAGATAAAAACCAAGAAATCGCATTTTTTTATATTCACCTAAAATAATTTTGTACTATCTAGAAATAATGAACCAGGACCTTTTTTAATCTAATCTTAAAATAAACAGCATATTACTTATATAATATCACCTGAATATTTGACAAAAAAAAAGGCTGCCCATTGGGCAGCCTTAAATATTATAATAGAAAACATCTACTACTCATTCTGATCTTCAGCGTTAATTAGATCATTAGCATCAATTTCATCCTGTGGAATTGCATATCTAAAGTAACGACTTTCTGCAGGAACAGTCATTCCAGCGAAAGAATTGTAATTTGCTTTATGGTTAGAACCTGTTCTATCCATAGTTTCTTTATTTCTCTTAATATCGAACATTCTGAAACCTTCGCCCCATAATTCAATACGTCTTTCAAGTAAAATAAGGTCTACCAAAGCAGCACCTGTTTCAGTAACAGTCGTAGAAGTAGGACCAGCAGCTGGCTCAACATAGTTGTAACGAACATCACGAAGTTCCTTGATCAAAGTCTGAGCAGTCGCATCGTTAGTTAGACGAGCTTCAGCTTCTGCCTCAATCAGAAGCATTTCTTCGCCACGCATCATCAAGTTATCAGCACTAAAACCTTTGTCTTCACCACCATTATACTTTTTGTTACGATAGTTTGCAGGATCAACAAGCTCCTTACGAACATCTCCATCAACCATAGTAGCATATAGCTTAGAACTCATTAATTTTCTTGAGTAACCTAAACCAGCATAACCACCAACAGTATAGTCAATATGAGAGATAAACGAAGCATAGATACCTGATTGCTCATCGTTTACTTCAAATCCCCACATGTAACCGAAGTCTTTAACATTGTCGAATCCCTTTGTGAAAAGTGATGCAGACATCAAACTGTAATCAGCACGAGCAGCTTTTGCCATTGAAGCAGCTTTTGTCCAATCTCTCATTTCAAGAGCAACACGAGCATAAATACCCTGAGCAACAGCTAAATTAATTCGAGAAATTGAATTTCTACCACTAGCATCAGCAAGAGCAGCAACAGCAATATCCATATCAGAAACAATCTGAGTATAAACATCCGCTACAGTTCCCCTAGCTTTACCCTTAGTTGTAATATCAGTAGGTGTAGTATAAAGAGGTACACCAGGAGCATCTTGATATCCATCGTAAGTATGCTGGTACAAACGAATCAATCTGAAATACGCCCAAGCACGAAGCGCAGAAGCTTCACCCTTAATTTGATTAAAATATGGTTCTTCAGCTTCAGTAACTTCAATCTTTTCGATTGCTGTTAATACTCTGTTTGCATTATCAATTAACTTATAATGGAAGTTCCAAAGAAAAGCGGTTCTTGAATAACTTGCAATAGTAGGGTAGATTAATTTATAATCTGTTCCAAACCAGTGACTGTACTCAATTGGCATATCTTCACCTGCTAAATCAGCAACTAAATCAACGGCCTTAGTTCCAAATTGGTCATGACGACCACCCTCGCCATAACTATTCATATGACGATACATCCCTTCAAGTAGGGCATTCATTCCATCTAGACTTCCCTCTGCTTCATCAAATGAAACTGAATCAGATGGTTTAGTGTCTAATAAATCTCCAGAACAAGCTCCCATAAAAAGAAGTCCAACTAGAGAGAAAATTATATATATTCTTTTCATAGTATTCTTTTATTAAAATTTAACGTCAATACCAAAAGAGATCGTTCTAATTGGCGAATAAGCATTATCAGTAGTACCACTCAAACTTTGCTGAGGATCCAAACCAGTACGCTTAGAAGTCATAAACAAGTTATCACCTGAAGCATAAACACGGATAGACTCCATTTTTACTTTATGAGCAATATGTTCAGGCAACTTATAACCTAATGTGATATTTCTTAATTTGAAGTAATCAGCACTAGTTAAGAATTTTGTAGACGTTGCGTTAGAGTTTTGATCTTCATCAAGAATAGGTTGAGAACCATTAGGATTCATTGTTGACCAAGTATCTAACATATCCTTGTGCCATCCAGTACCATTAGATCCACCTGAGTGCATTAATGAAGCATATGAACCGTCATAGATCTGACCACCGATAGAAAATGCATTAACAATTGTAAGGTCTAATCCTTTATAAGATAATCTATTTGTGATACCACCTACCCAATCAGGTAGAGATGAACCTTGATAATATCTATCTGCACTATCATAACTTTCAGTTTTCACCTTAGTAATTTTTCCATCAACTTCCTCATCCATCCAATACTGGGCTTTACCATTTGTTTTATTTACACCAGCGTATTCTCTAATGTAGAAATCGTAGATAGACTTACCAACTTTCCATTTCTTAGTACCAACTAGCATTTCCTCTTGTGGTAACTCTGTAATTTCGTTGATGTTCTTAGAAATATTAAACATGACATCCCATGTTAAATCACCTTTCATAACATTAGCCATAAGTTCAAATTCGAAACCATAGTTACGAATAGATCCGATATTAGCATCAAAAGAAGTAAAACCTGTTGAAGGAGCTAATGGTTGATCGAATAATAAATCCTTACTTTCTCTATCGTAATACTCAAGACCTACAGTGAAACGATCAAACAAACGAGTTTCAAGACCAACATTTAATGTCTCATTCTTTTCCCACTTCAATTCGTTAGTCTCTAAACGAGATGCTAAAATACCAGCTTCATCAAGGTTGTTATAACCTAATCCGTAAAGACCAGCATATGCATAAAGGCCTACCTGATCGTTACCTGTAGTACCATAAGAAGCTTTAACTTTCAAGTCATCAACAAAAGAAACATTCTGCATGAAATTCTCTTCTGATACTCTCCATGATCCACCAATAGACCAGAAGTATCCAACTCTATTATCCTTATGGAAACGAGAAGATGCATCAGAACGGAAACTTAAGGTTAAATAATACTTATTTTGGTAATCATAACCAATACGAGATAAGTATGACTCCATACCACGGTTATCTTCATATGAAGAAGATCCTTCAGCTACAGCAGCAGCATCTAATTCAACAGCACCAGGGAATGGGAAACCTGTACGAGTAGCAGATAAATAGTTATATTTATGCTCCTCTGATTCGTGTCCTACTAAAATATTAAGATTGTGATCATCGAAGTTTTTCTCCCACTTCAATAACTGATTACTCATAAACGTAAATGTACGACTTGAAGAACGAGTTGAACGACCTCCGAAAGAATCCGCATCACCAAAGTTCTTATTCTGATGACGTAGGTAAGAATAACCTCTATAATCAGCACTAGCATTAACCTCGAAAGTTAAGCCTTCGTATAATTTAAATTCAACACCTGTACGAGCAGTTACAACATCATTTGTATAATTACGAGTATCAAGATTAATTACACCTAGAGGATTTGAGTTTGCAGCATACTTACGAGTACGTCCATAACCGATACCATAATCATACATGTCATTCCCTTTAGCATCGTACTGACGAACACCCTCTTTATTGTACTGATATACAGGATAAATAGGAGCAATCATACGTGTAAACATAAATGGATTCACATAACTTGAACCTGAAGAAGTAGGAGCATTTTGTTCTGATGTAGAAGCAGCAATACTCATTTTAACCTTAATCCAGTCTTTCATTTGGCTGTTTGCAGATGCACGCATAGAGTATCTCTTAAACTTAGACTGCACCATAACACCTGATTCATCCAAGACATTAGCAGAGATAAAGAATTTTGATTTTTCATTACCGCCTGAAGCGCTAATAACTAAATCTTTACGCAATGCAGAATTATCTTCCATTTCGTCTGACCAGTTGTCATTCCACTTCTTCGTATAACTACGATCAACTTTACCAGTTGTAGGGTCAACAACAGCATCATCCGCAACATCTTTATAGATATTGTAGTTACCAACTTCACCAATTAAGTTAGAAGAAGCATATGCTCTATAATCAGCATCTTCGTAACCTGGGCTACCAGCTTTTACTGTATTGTATAGCTTTTGCCAGAATAATTCATAATATTCTTCAGAATTAACTCTATCATACTCAGGATATGCTCTTGAAGAAATACCAGTAGTTAATTTTACGTTAAAACTAGTCTTTCCTTTTTTACCTTGATTGGTTGTAATAATGATTACACCATTCGCAGCACGAGAACCGTAAAGAGAAGTTGCAGAAGCATCTTTCAATACGTTAAGAGAAGCAATATCAGAAGTAGGAATTGAATTTAATTTTCCACCATATGGGAAACCATCCAAAACGATTAGTGGGTCAGCGCTTGCATTAACAGAACCGATACCACGAATACGAATAGTAGATCCAGCACCCGGCTGTCCACTACCAGAAGTAACTTGTACACCGGAAGTCAATCCTTCTAAAGCCTTAGAAACGTCGGCAACCTGCATTTTCTGTAAATCTTCTTTGTTTACAACCGAAGCAGAACCTGTAAAGCTAGACTTCTTAGCGGTACCGTAAGCTACAACCATTACCTCATCTACCCCAATAGACTCAGATTCCATTACTAAATTAATAGTATTAGAAGTTACTGGTAACTCGGTAGTTTTCATCCCAACAAATGAGAATACTAGAACTTCGTTTCCTTCAGGTACACTAATTGAATACTTACCATCGAAATCAGTCGTGGTTCCAATTGTTGTTCCCTTAATAATTACAGAAACCCCAGGGATCGATAGCCCATCATCCGCAGATGTTACTACCCCTGAAACTTCTCGATCCTGAGCAAAAACGCTCTGCAATCCTATTAAGCATAGGATTAACATCGAAAATAGATTTTTTTTCATGAATTTTTAAGTTAGTCGTTAATTAATCAGCCCAAAACGAATATTAACAAATGTTAATCTCAATTTTTAGGTTTTTCATCCCATTGATCAAAGATCAAAACCCAAGCAACAGTACAATTGACTATTACGGCTCCAAAAAGGTTTTGATTAGTTAATCAAAGGCATGCCAAAAGTGTGAAAAAATCTTAAATCAACAAACACGATTTGTAATTTCAGAAAACACAACTAACAT
The DNA here is from genome assembly GCA_048268005.1 of Ancylomarina sp. Taxonomy (GTDB): domain Bacteria; phylum Bacteroidota; class Bacteroidia; order Bacteroidales; family Marinifilaceae; genus Ancylomarina. The sequence continues at coordinate 329,112 of JBLWWJ010000002.1, read as the reverse complement.
AACACAGGTGTTAATTTTACTTAAAAAATCCTTAACAAGGTGAATTTTTTACACAATTATGTACAGGTATAAAAACGAGAGACTTACAAAAACAAACAAAATTCAACAACCCTCTAAAATCCTGCAATAAAGCCAAATAAGAACACGATACTAAACAACTGCAATTTTTAATATGTCTACTACATACAAAACTACAAATACCTGTTCCTAACAAATTATGCAAACCATGAATTTTGGCTTTATAAATAAGCAAACAATCATAGAATAAGAACTAAATCAAGAGCAATAGAAGAGGAAATCCCTTAGGTAGGAAACAAAAAAAAGGTATCATATCCGTATTTGGAGTGTAATACCTTAATTTTTCTTAAAAATATCGCTTCTCATCCAGATATGTAACCAGTAGCATATAAATATATTAACAAAAAAAAGGGTGTCCTGTTATGGACACCCCTTAAGTAAACGTATTAGAAAACCTGTATTAATAACCAGGATTTTGAATTTTTAAATTCTGATTAGCATCCATTTCTCTTTCTGGGATAGGAAATGCACATTCGTTAGATCCGTAAGGAATAAGATTACGACCTCTACCTGTTTTATCAAATGCATTAATATCTTTTCCATTACGCAAAAGATCAAAATAACGATGTCCTTCAGTAGCTAACTCTCTACGACGTTCATCAGCGATGAAATCAGCCGTAATATCAGCAGTAAGAACAGCAGTTGTTCCACGAGCTACACGCAAAGCATTTAACGCGGCCTCAGCTTCAGTTAACTCTGTACCAGAAGCAAAACAAGCCTCAACATAATTCATAATAACCTCACCCATATGAACCAAACGGTAGTTGTGATCCTTATCATTAAAATTAAATTTAATTAGGTGATCAATCTTGTTGTTTGAGTTCCAAACTGCAGGATAACGTACATCATCATAATCAGGGAAAACAGCATCTAAATCCGAAGAAACCCATACATCCTCATAACCTTTATCAGCCCACATATAAGCGTAACTATTGGTTCCATGGTAATCAACCTGAGTATAAGAAAGCTCAAATAGACTCTCTTCGCTTCCCTCTAAAGACCAACTATTAGCATATAATTTTGGATCTGATAAAACAGAAGTGTTGACCAAGGGCTTAGTATAAGTAATTGCATCAGCATAATTACCATTATAAAGGTAAAAACGACCTAAGAGTGCAGATGCAGCATCAGCATTCATGGTGTTATAAGCACCCTTTCCATCCATCAACTCAATACCTTTTTTATAATCCTGCTCAATTCGAGTATTAACGTCAGCATAAGTAGATCTAGGGAATGGTGCAGTTCCAGCAGTACCATCATATACCAAAACAATTGGTACACCTAACTTCGTTCCGCTTACGTTAACATACCCTTGTCCATAAAGACGATTTAAATCGAAATAAAACAAAGCACGCAAAGCATAAGCCTGACCTTTGTAAAACTTAACATCATCATCTTCCTCAATAGTCGAATTATTGATAATAATATTACACTGCTGAATGCAAGAGTAAATTTGCTCCCATGTGTCACGAGCATAACGATCATTGGCAAGCATATCAAAACGACCAGGTTTTACAAAACGCCCTGTTCCTTCGTCATTATAAGCATTGTCAGATCTTAATTCACCAAACATAAGATAATCTCTGCCATAATATACATTATCATTCATTTTACTCATCACACCAGCAACTAGATATTCTAAATCACGTGATGTTTTAATTCCATCCTCAAACTTCTTTTGAGTTTGTAGTTCGGCGTCAAGAAAATCGTCAGAACACGAGAATGTTCCGAATAAAATCCCAACTGCTAGTAATATTTTAAATATTTTCATTCTATACAATATTATAAGTTAACTTTTACACCAAAAGAAATCGTTTTCATTTGAGGTAGATCAAGAGAAATGATACCTGTATCTCCAGTTTCTGGATCGAAATCAAGATCCTCATCAAAAGTATAAGTTAATAAATTTGTTCCTCTCACGTAAATATTACATCCTTCTATACCAATTTTATTCAATAAACTAGAAGGCAAATCATATCCTAAAGTTAAACTACGTAGACGTACGTGATCACCATCATATAAGAAACGGGTAGAAGTCTCATTAGAATTTTTATTTCCACCATACACCAACTTAGGTACATCAGTTACATCACCAGGCTTTTGCCAACGGTCTAAATGTTTAGCATAACCATTATAAGAAGAAATGTACGCTCCATCACTTTGCTGATAATAAGCCCAATTATCGAATACTTTGTAACCAAGAGCATAATTCAACTGGAAACTTAAGGTAATACCTTTGAATCTGAAATCATTGGTTATACCACCAAAAATATCTGGAACAGATTGTCCCTGGTCAGCTCTTTGAGCTTCTGAGTAATCATTAGTTGTTTCACCATCTTTACCGTTAATATACCAAAGAGGATCACCATTATCAGAATCAACACCGGCCCATTTTCTCATATAGTATGTACGAATATGGTTTCCAACTTTAATTCTTTTGGTTCCACTAATGATATCAAGGTACTCTCCTGTAACAGGATCTGTATCCAATTTAGTTACCTCATTATTTTGCTTTGTAAAATTGAAGCTTGTTGACCACTGGAAATTATCGTTCTTAATATTAACAGTATTCAATGTTAACTCAACACCAGAATTAACCATTTCACCGATATTCTTAGTAATCTCATCATGACCTGTTGTAAAAGACAAAGGTACATCAAGCAACATATCTTTAGTCTTTTTATGGTAATACTCGATAGTACCATTAACTCTTTCATTAAATAATCCGAAGTCTAAACCAATATTCAAAGGACTACTCTTCTCCCAGGTTAACGCCTGATTTTCAAGACCTAAATAATAGATAACCGGATAATCGTTATATGAATCTGCATAACCTGTTCTCGATAAATACAAAGCACTTGCAATACCTGAATTTCCGTTCAAACCATAAGAAGATCTTAATTTCAATGAAGAAACAAAATCAACATCGTTCATGAAGTTTTCATCAGAGATCATCCATGAAGCACCAACTGACCAGAAGTTACCATACTTATTCTCATCCGAAAATACAGAAGAACCTTCTCTACGGAACGTCGCATCAAAGAAATATCTTCTCTTAAAACCATAATTAAGGTTAAACATTGCAGAAGCTGTTGTCCAAGTAGTTCCAGTAGAATTTGCCGTAACTGGCTTCGAGAAAGAACTCAAATGCTCTAATCCTAAAGAAGCAACTCGTTCAGCATAAGCATTTACTCTATAATAATCATTTTTCTGAACTTCATATAAGGCTTTGAAATCGAAACGGTGATCATCATCCATCGTAAAACCATAATCTAACATATTCTGCCAAACCATATTAAAGTTTCTTCCCATAGCTGCTTCAGCACTACCATCACGATCTAGACCATCACCATGAATCGGATTCATATATGATTGCTCTTCTAAATTCATATAATCTCCACCAAATTTAGAAGTAAACTTCATTCCGTCAATAGGCTTGTATTCAATCTGAGCTGAACCAAACACCTTATTTGTCTTAGTTTTTTGATAATTATTCTGCTGAAGATATACAGGATTAAATAATCCATTTCCGAATTTTCCACCCTGATCTGCAAGATCTCTAGCTGTTCCATCTTCATTGTATGGAGATTCAATTGGCAACAAGAAATATCTTGCTAGCATTGGGTTTGCAAAAGTACCACCGTCAGATAAAGATTTCTGATTACTTGTAGAAATATTAATAGACGTTTTGAATGTAATTTTATCACTAGGTCTATGATTTAAGTTTAATAAACCTGTAATACGGTCGAAACCAGAATTATCAACAATACCTTCCTGTTGGAAATATCCAGCAGATGCAAAGAATGAAGTTTTCTTATTTCCACCTTTCATTGAGAAATTATATTGTTGCTGAGTAGCAGCATCTCTTAAGACTTCATCACCCCAGTTCGTATCAGTTTCACCATCCCAATCATCGTGAAAATAAGTGGTTAGAAAGCCCCATACGCCTTCGTCTGTACCATCATGGTATCCAGCATAAGGAGAATAATTCTTCATTGCTTCGATACCTAACTCTTTCCATTGTGCAGCATTCAAACTCTCAGGACCATCAACAGCCATCGTATTTACACCATATTCTGCGGTAAAGTTAAATTGAGTTTTACCTTGCTTTCCAGATTTAGTGGTAATTAAGATAACCCCATTTGCTCCTCTTGCACCATAAACAGAAGTAGCAGAAGCATCTTTCAATACAGAAACACTCTCAATATCATTACTACTGATACCTGCCAAAGCATTACCCGATGTAGATACCGTAGAGTAGTCTCCAGAAACAACTGGAATACCATCAATAACATACAATGGAGCATTAGATGCATTAATAGAACCGATACCTCTAATTCTGATTTGTTGAGCAGCACCTGGCTGTCCTGTTATAGATGTACTTGACAAACCTGCAACATTACCTTGAAGAACTTGTTCTACCGAAGGCATTGGAACATTTGATAATACATCCGATTTAACAGTTGTTACAGAACTGGTCAACTCATTCTTCTTTTTAGTACCATAACCAACAACAACAACTTCATCCATACCAACTGATTCTGATTCCATAACCATGTCGATAACATTTGACGTAATAGCTACTTCAACTTTTTTCATCCCAACAGATGAAAAAACCAAAATTTTACCGTCAGCCGGAACACTAATGGTATACTTACCATCAAAATCTGTAGAAGTACCGATAGTAGTACCTTTTACCATTACAGAAACTCCAGGTATCGACAAGCCGTCCTCGGCTGATGTCACCACACCTGAAATCTCTCGACTTTGAGCGAATACGCTCTGCAATCCTATTAAACACAGGATCAACATCGAAAATAGACTTTTTTTCATAAATTTTTAGTTAGTGGTTAATTAACATTTATTTACACTCTGAACATATCAGCAATCATTTACATGCATAAACAATACAAAATATTCATCATGTTAAAACACTTAAATTCATCACACAATCCTTTATTCATAAGGGTTAGATTACTTTACAGGACTTGATGATTGACATAAGCACCATCAAAAGTGTGAAAAAATATTAAATAATCAAAACCTTTTAACGAACAAAAAGCCGGTATTATATTAATTATAAAATCGGATACCACCACATCATAATAATATTAACCAAAACCTATACAAAGCATAATATTACTACATGCCAGATATACAAGTTAATCTATGTTAAAAGATTCATTTCTCAAGACAAATTCATCACGTCTTAAAACATGATTTTCATGTCTAATTTTTATTTAAATTTGTATTTAAATTCAAACTAAATAAGAAAAATAAGTCATGGCTTATATTATAGATCTAAAAGGGAAATCTCCAATAATTGGGAAAGACTGTTTCCTCGCACCTAATGCAAGTGTTATTGGAGAAGTAGAAATGGGAGATGGATGTAGCATCTGGTTCGGAGCCGTTCTACGTGGTGATGTACATTATATTAAAATTGGTAACAATGTCAACATACAAGATAATGCAACCATACATGCCACCTATCAAAAATCACCAACTAATATTGGTAACAATGTCTCAATTGCCCATAATGCTGTTGTACATGGTTGCACTATTAAAGACAATGTACTAATAGGAATGGGAGCCGTCGTACTTGATGATGCCATAATCGAATCCAATTCAATCGTTGCAGCAGGTTCTGTTGTAACAAAGGGTACACATGTCCAATCAGGCAGTGTTTATGCTGGCTCTCCGGCTAAAAAGATTAAAGAATTAAGTCCTGAGCTACTTGAGGGAGAAATTAATAGAATCGCCAACTCTTACGCTATGTATGCAAGTTGGTATGAGGAATAATTATGGCTTAGTCATGTACATTTAAACTATTTAATTGTACATGACTAACTTAAAGTAATGTGTTGAGCTTTTAAATCTCTTTTTAAGAATACACCTGCCTTTTCTTCAAAATCAGCAATGAATTCCGTCGTAAAAAACTGAAGTGTCCCATTTTTCGAACAAACTTCATCAATCTCAGGGTGCCGATTCAAGTAATCCATTAAACTTCTGGCGACAATTTGCCCTTGTGAAATTAACTGAATATGGTTGGGTAGATAAGATTCAATAAGTTGACTTAAAATTGGATAATGTGTACATGCCAAAATAATGGTATCTATATATTGATCTTTTGACATTAGAGAATCAATATGCTTTTTAATGAAATATCTCCCCCCTTCATTATCAAATTCCCTATTCTCAACTAAGGGCACCCAAGTAGGACAGGCTTCTTGAAAAACCTTAAATTCAGGGTACAATTTAGCCATTTCCATTAAGTAAGATTCTGATCTAACCGTACCTAGTGTTCCCATCACTCCTACATGCTTTGATTGACTCAGAACACCTAACTCTTCGACACTAGGGCGAATCACCCCTAAAACTCTTCTATTGGGTGCTATACGAGGTAAATCTCTCTGCTGAATCGTTCTCAATGCTTTAGCTGATGCTGTATTACAGGCTAAAATAACCAACTGACAGCCCATAGAGAAGAGTTTTTCGACTGCCTGCAGCGTATATTGATAGATAACATCAAAAGATCGCGTCCCATAAGGTGCACGTGCATTATCTCCCAAATAAATAAAATCACTTTCGGGCATTTGCTTAATCAGTTCATCAAGAATAGTTAAACCTCCATAACCAGAGTCAAAAACACCTATAGGTTGCTTTAAAGGTCGATCGTTCAAAGTATGATTCATCAGATTATAAATACTTAAAATAAAATATACTTAATGATACAAAAAAAAGGTAGAACTTATTGCTAAGCCTACCTTTTAATATTTTCATTTGTCAAAGTGAATTTGACTATTGAATACCCAATTTAGTCTTTACTAATGGCATAATATCAATACTTGATGATGAATTAAACAAAACAACACCAGTACTTAGATCCAAAACATAGGTAAATCCATTCTCTTCACCAACTTCTTTGATCGCTTTTGAAGCTTTATCAAAAATAGGCTTTAACAACTCTTGTCTGGTTGTCTGGATTTTATTTTGTGCAAATTGATCAAAAGTTTGCATACGGTTCTGCAAATCCTGAATTGCTTTTTCTCTATCCGCACGAATAGCATCAGATAAAGTTTCTCTTTCAGCTACATAAGCTTCAACAAGCGTCTGATATTCTGCTTGCATGGCTTTAATTTGCGTATCAAATTCCTTAGCTTTTGTTTCAATTTGTTTCTGTGCCGCATCTTTCTCAGGCATGATAGCTAAAAGCTTTGAAGAATCAATATGACCTAACTTAAGAGTCTGAGCAAAAGTATTAGCGCTTGTCAAAAGCACTACGGCTAATAAAGTAACTTTTAAAATTCTTTTCATTTGGTTTCTTTTTTAGATATGAAGATGAGCAAGCAATAATATTCACTCAAATCACATTCATAGTTTTATTGTTTATTTACTCTTATTCCTAATTTATAAAGAACCTTATCACTAAGGTCGAACTTGTTATTACTGTAAATGATCGTTGGTCCATTAGCTTTATCAATAATCATTCCATAATTTCCAGCCTTGGCTATCTCCTTTATAGCATCGTATATATCATCCTGTATTGGACGAACCAAATCTTGTCTTTTTTTATAAAGAGCTCCATTCTGCCCAAAGTACTGATTCTGCAATTTTTGAGCCAAAGCTTCTTTTTGAAGAATTTCTTTTTCTTTTTTCGACCTTAACTCTGGAGATAAGAACACTTGATCTTTACGTAATTTAGCATGCAAATTCTTAATCTCAAGATAAACACTTTCAATTTCAGACTGCCACTTTGCAGAAACTTCGTTCAATTGATCTTGTGCAGACTTATAATCCGGAACATGATCCAGTATATACGATGTATCAACAAACCCATATCGCTGTTGTTGTGCATTTAAACCTAAAGCACCAAACAGGAAGAAACTTAAAACACATACCAAATACTTCATCATAATATTTGTTTGATTGATTAGTCTTATGATTAGAAATTAATGATGTTTGCTATTTTTTTTGAAAGTATCGAATATACTAATTATAAATTTAATAGAAATAAAGACTGTATCAATTTATAAATAATCAAAATATGTTAGAACTGCTGCCCAATTACGAAATGGAATTGACTACCATTCTCACCCGGTCTGGCTGCTTGATCGAAGCCATAAGCCCAATCAATTCCCAACAGACCAAACATTGGTAAGAAAATTCTCATACCAACACCTGCCGAACGCTTAACATTGAATGGCTGGAAGTCTTCGAACTCATACCAGGCATTTCCAGCCTCGGCAAAAGCTAAAGCATAAATAGTTGCAGATTGGCTTAAAGATAAAGGATAACGAACTTCGGCGGTAAATTTTGAATAGATATTACCACCTAAACGCTGTCCGTTTGCAGCAATTGGTGTTAATGTTCCATTACCATATCCACGTAAACCAATATTATCACTACCATACATGGAATAGCCTGACATACCATCACCACCAACTTCGAAACCTTCGAAAGGAGAACGTTTGTCTTTATTGTAATGGCCTAAGTAACCAAACTCAGCTCCCGTATATAAAACTAACTTATCAGTTTTATTCAGAATTGGCGAGTACATTTTACCTTTAAACACCCACTTATGATATTCAATCCATCTGTATTTCTCCTGTTGATCTCTATCACTATTCGTCAATCGTGAATAATCTACATCATCAAATAACGAATAGGGAGGTGTAATTTTCATACTTAACGAGAATGAAGAACCCCTTCTTGTGTATAATGGATTATCAATAGAACTTCTCGATAAAGTGGTTGTAAAACTAAAGTTATTCGATGTTCCATCGTGAATCAGATAATACTGCCAATCCTTTAGTCGATAATTCTGATAGCTCACTTCATTATATAAAGAGAAATAATCATCTGGCCATTTCAATCGTCTTGCCAAACCAACACTCATCCCCAGAACTTCTTGCTGTTGATCCGTATTGGGCATACTGTTATTATAGTACTGGCTATATGAACGACTATATCCTGATTGTTTTGAATAGTAGAACGAAGTACTTAGAGAAGTCGGTTTCTTACCACCTAACCAAGGCTCTACGAAGGAAAGACTATATGAACTATAATACGAACCATTGGTCTGAGCACGAATACTCAATGTTTGACCATCACCAGTCGGCAGCGGACTCCAAGCTTCTTTATTAAAGATATTGCGGATAGAGAAATTCGAGAATTTCAAACCTACCGTACCAATAATCATACCGGCACCCCATCCTCCTGAGAGTTCAATTTGATCATTTGCTTTCTCTTCTAACTCATAATTAATATCAACCTTTCCACTTTCTGGTTTAGGCTGAATATCAGGATTAATGGCCTCTGGATCAAAATGTCCAAGCTGAGCTAATTCACGAACAGAACGAATAATATCCTTCTTACTAAATAGTTCGCCTGGATACGTATAAAGCTCTCTTCGAGCAACATGTTCGTGTGTTTTTGAATTACCAACAATATTTACTCGATCAATATAAGCCTGCTTTCCTTCAACGATACGCATTTCAATATTAATCGAGTCCGTACCAACAACCGTTTCCACAGGATTTACGTTAAAGAATAAATAACCATTATCTAAATAAAGATTACTAACCGCATCATCTTCAATCGTTAGTCTTTCATCCAATAAGGTTTTATTATAAGTATCACCTTTTTTAAGATTTAAAACCTGATCGAGAATAAATGAATTATAAACCGTATTACCTACCCAGCTAACATCATTAAAATAGTATCGATTCCCCTCTTTATATTTAAGGTAAATATCTACACGATCATCCTCAACTTCTACAATACTGTCTGAGATAATTAAAGCATCACGAAATCCTTTTTCATTAAACTTCTCTATCAAGGTGATTTTATCTTCATCCCATTTTTCTTCAATATATTTAGAGGATTTCAAGAAGTTTTTAAATCGCTTTTCCTTGGTGTTTTTTATAAATTTCTTAATCTTTTTTGTTGTAAAGGCATTATTCCCCTCAACAAAAATATTTCGGACTTTAATCTTATTACTTCTATCTACAATAATATCCAAAATAACACTATTCTCTTCGTCAGTAGCATCGCGTTGAACAATATTAACATCAGTATTATAATAACCTTTTTCTTTAAAGTAGTCCTTAACTACGATTTCAGCATTATTGATTAAGAAATCAGTTACCTGAATTCCTTTCATCAACTTCAACTTTTCTTTAAGTTTTGTTGTTTCACTCTTGGATAAACCACCATAATTCACGCTCGATAAACGAGGACGCTCCTGCAGGTGAATATTCAAGAACATTTTCTTACCAACAAGTTTAGTAGCTGTAATATCGATATCAGAAAATAAACCTTGCTTGTAAAGTTTCTGAATACTTTTGGTGATCTTTTCTCCAGGAATTTCGATTTGATCACCAGCTTTAAGTCCTGCTATTCGTATCAAGACATCACTTTCGAGATGTTTAATACCAGAAACAGTGACAGCACCAATTTCATATTTTTTGGGTGAAGCATAGTCCACCGTAGGATTGTAAATAGTATCGGCTTCTTGTGCTAAAGTATTCAAACTTATAAGAAGAGAAAAGAGGAATATTAATCGCTTAATCATTATCTAATTAAATAGTTAATTCTTACTTATTATTTACTTGCTCACTAATTTTACCAAAACGTCTTTCTCTATTTTGATAGTCTAAAATTGCTTTACACAGCTCTTCTTTATTAAAATCAGGCCAAAACAATTTTGCAAAATAGAATTCTGAATAGGCAATTTGCCACAACAAAAAATTACTAATTCGATGTTCTCCACTAGTTCGAATTACCAATTCAGGATCAGGTATTCCTTTCGTTGTAAGGTGATTTTCAAACAAAGATGAATCAATATCATCAATTGAAAGATCTCCATTTTTTGTTTTAAGGGCTATTTGCTTCACAGCATCAACAATTTCCCATCTCGCACTATAGCTTAATGCTAATACCAAAGTTAAACCTGTATTATCTTCAGTTTTTTCAATTGTTCCATCCAATTTCGACTTTACTTCTTCGGGTAAAGTACTCAAATCTCCAATGGCCTTTAATCTCACATTATTCTTCATCAGAGTTGGGGTCTCATGATCGATGGCATCAACAAGTAAAGACATCAAACTTAAAACCTCTTCTTTGGGGCGATTCCAATTCTCTGTAGAAAAAGCATAAAGTGTCAAATAAGATATACCAAATTCAGCAGCAGCTTCTACTGTCTGTCGAACAGCCTCCACACCATTCTGATGACCAACAATTCGATGCTCGCCTCTCTCCTTCGCCCATCTACCATTACCATCCATGATAATAGCAATGTGCTTAGGTAATCTATCTTTTATGATCTTATCTGTACTCAACATATATTATTTTACTATTCTATCATATGCATGACATTGCAAGTCATTAAAAAGTTGCAATGTTAAGGTTACACCTAAAAATGATATCCAATCATCATTGTGGAACTTATTGGCAATATTTAACTTATTTGGATCACTCAATCCATCCAAATCATCGGTAAAACTTTTTTTAAACGACCACTCAACAGCAGCTGTCCAACGTTTACCAATAATGTATTTACAACCTACCCCCATTGGGATAGCGATTGATGAAGTCGTACTACTAGATGACAAATACGACAGGCCACTCGTGATATAGGGTGAAAAACGTTTTGCCCTACTTGACAATGGCACTAAGAAAGGTTGAAAATTAAATTCCAATTGAAGAGAAAAATCAACCAATTCCGTTTCAAAGGATGCTCCTCTTGACTGTTGATACTTATTGTCAAAATCAAGATCACTCCCTTTTAAATTCCCAAAACTTAAACTTGTTCTCAACGCATATCTTGGTCCCATATTATAACGGTACATGAAACCTAAAGTTGGTGAACTTGAATAAATCTGCTTATTAGGGTTAATATCTCCCAGATAATAATTGGCTCCCACAATAATTCCCACATCAGATGAATTCTGAGCAGAAACTAAGTGACTAACCAAGAAGAATAATATCCCTAAAATAAATTTATACATGAAAAACTCGTTTATATAACTTAATTCTTCTTATTCGAACATAAGATGGGCTAAGTATCGAATATTATTCAATCATAAGCTACAAAAGTAGCATATAATCTGAAAAAACCTCGGGTCTTAACAAAAATTAACCGCGGTTTACAAATGTTTTCACTAACCTCTAAATACTAGCTAATTACGCTTATCAACTCCCCACATTAGTTTATTTCGGAGTGTACTATAAAAGGAATGAGTTTTTAATTTCAAGACCTTTATTTTAAAATCAGCTTTACTTATTTTTAATTCATTTAAGGCTTCAAAACTGACCGATCTGGAATCCAACGATGCTAAATAACTATCACTTCTCCCCTCTACTTTTAGTGTAATTTCCTGATGATTTGGTACCACAATAGGGCGTACAGTTAAGTTATGGGGTGAGATTGGAGAAATCACAAAATTTTGGGTATTGGGAATCAAAATAGGTCCCCCAACACTCAGCGAATAAGCTGTTGAACCTGTAGGTGTTGATATTATTAATCCATCTGCCCAATACGAATTCAGGTATTCACCATCGATATAAGTATGAATTGTAATCATCGATGCTGAATCTTTCTTATGAACGGTAAACTCATTTAAAGCATAATTAAAATCTTCAAACAAGCCATTATCCTTTGTTTGCACTTTTAGCAAAGTACGCTCTTCAAGCGAAAAATTACCTTTGAAGATATCGGAGATAGCAGTGGGGATTTCTTCGCGTGCAATATCGGCCATAAAACCTAGTCGTCCGCTATTAACACCTACAATAGGAATTCCGGAATCCTGCACCACGGTCACCGCATCAAGAAAAGTACCATCACCACCTATACTAAAAAAGTAGTCCGTCTTCTTATCCAAATCTGCATGTTGAGAAAAGAACTTAGTCACATCTGGAGTAAAATCCAGATCATTTACGATAAAATCATATAATGGACGATATATACAAAGTTCAATTTTATGAGAATTAAACTCATCTAAAATTAATTTAAAGCTATCTAGAAAATCTTCACTAAACTGCTTCCCAAACAGGGCTACCTTCATATTGTTTTTTAATATAGTAAGCGTTCAAAATAAAAAATCCGAGCCGAAACTCAGCATCATTTTTTTATTACAATAACTTGTATTATAATTTATTCACAAATATAAGGGAATAGAGAAGCTAAACAAGATTATAAGACGTTTGAATCACATAATTTATGTGTTCAAAAATTTCATAAAAGAATTATAACGATCAAAAAGTAAATCTTGCATATCATCATCTCTTAAGTAAGAGGATTTAATGACATAATCGTAGCGATGTAGGGTTTGAATAATAGAGGTCAAATTCGTTTTATTAATTTTTAGTGTTAACTCAATTTTACGAGAAGTTTCTGATGACTTAATGTAAAGACTCAGTATTTTAGCATCGTTCCCTTCTACAATTTGAGCTATTTCACTCAAAGAATAATCAATAGAGTTTAGTTCCAACACAATAATCCCTCCAGGCTCACTAACAGCAAAAATATTATCAACATATTGCATTAAATCACTTAAAGTGATCAAACCAAGATATGTTTCATCTTCCAATAAAACAGGGATCACCGTTAATTTAAGATGTGATACTTTTTCAATCACATCATAGATATGCTGATCTTGAGTAACAAAAGGACTAAATAAAGATAATTTTTGCTTCCCGATAGGTTCTTCAACCTGATTTAAATCGTAAATATCATTATCGGACAAAAGCCCAATAAATTCATCGCCTCTCACAATAGGTAAGTGAGAAACCTTAAATATTTCCATCCAATTAAGAGCTTGAAGCCCCGTATCAGACTCTCGTAAAACCGGAACAACATCAGAAATTAAATCTTTTGCAATCATATTAGGTTTTTTTTCAAGGAAATACTTCTATTTTTGCCTGTAAACAAAACAACTAAATAGTACAAATTTTGAGTTCTAAGTTTAACAACTCAATTATTCTTCATAAAAATGACTAGACTTAGTGTAAATATAAACAAAATTGCAACATTAAGAAATGCCCGAGGTGGCAATACACCCAATGTTTGCAAAATGGCTACAGACTGTGAAAGATTTGGTGCAGAAGGCATCACAGTTCACCCACGTCCAGATGAACGTCATATTCGTTATCAAGATGTATTAGATCTTAAGAAGATTGTTACGACTGAATTTAATATTGAAGGATATCCAAACAAAGAATTTATTGATTTGGTATTACTTGTAAAACCTGAACAAGTAACTTTAGTTCCTGATCCACCTGAAGCTATTACTTCTAATGCAGGATGGGACACGGTTAATAACAAAGAATTCCTTATTGAAGTGATCTCAACCTTCAAAGCTGCTGGTATTCGCACATCAATTTTTGTTGATACAAATCTTAAGAATATTGAGGGTGCTAAAGCAACCGGCACAGATCGAATTGAGCTCTATACTGAGCCTTTCGCAACTGATTACCCAAAGGATCCTAAAGAATCTGTCCGCCTATTTGCCATTGCTGCTGAGAAAGCGCATGAACTAGGATTAGGTGTTAATGCCGGACATGATTTAAGTTTGGAGAACCTAAAATTCTTCAACGAAAATGTACCTAATCTGGCTGAAGTTTCAATAGGACACGCCTTAGTTGCTGATGCCTTATATTTTGGAATGGAGAATACCGTTCAAATGTATAAGCGACAATTGAAATAATACTGAATTGTTTGGTGTGAAGACATTTAGCTTCACATCAAACATTTTTCTCACCAACAAACTCCCATGAAACTCAATCACAAGAAACTTGGCGAGGGACCAGCTCTGATAATCGTTCATGGCTTATACGGAAGCTTAGATAACTGGTTAACGATTGCCAAGGAATTATCTCAAAATTTCGAGGTTTTTTTAATCGACCAACGAAATCATGGCCAATCACCTCATGCAGAATCGCATTCCTACACCGATCTAAAAGAAGATCTTCTTGAGTTTATGGACGATCAGCAAATAGATAAAGCCGTTCTGTTGGGGCATTCTATGGGTGGTAAAACCGTTATGTTTTTTGCAATTGAGCATCCCGAAAGAGTTAATAGCTTGGTCGTTGTTGATATTGCCCCTAAGAATTATAGCAAAATCTCAGACTACGCACCGCAAACCATCAACCATGAGCACCTTGTTTCTGTTATTCTGAATATTGATTTAAAACCGTTTAATTCACGAACTGAAATCAATCTGGAACTTGCTAAACAAATAAAAAGCGAAAAAGTAAGGCAATTCCTTCTGAAGAATCTTAAACGAAATGAAGACAAAAGCTTTGGATGGAAACTAAATATTGAAACCATCAGCGCATACCTTCCACAAATAATGGACGGTATTGATGAAAGTTCTTTCATGAAAGGTAAAGGAATTACTGGATTCCCTGTTTTGTTCATTAAAGGTGAGGAATCGAATTACATCTGTGATAACGATCACAAGTCGATTCGTACCATTTTCCCCTACGCCGAAATTACCAGCATTCCCAGAGCTGGACATTGGGTACATGCTGAACAAGCAGATTTGCTTGTAAAAACAGTGAACTATTTCATTTTGGAATAATCCTGTTGGATAAAATTAAAAGAGCCGAATAGAATTAGATTCTATTCGGCTCTTTTGTACACTTTTATTGCACTTACCAATTACTCTGATAAGAATACATCGTTTTAGCTTGAATATTAGCATCCTTAAAAACAGAATTAATTGGATCTATTCCTGCTTCATATTTAAAAGCAGAGATTCTAATCAAAATAGGATCTTCTGTATTTAAATTTGACAACTCATTAATCTCACCTTGCGCTTGCAATAATGCCAGCACACCATTTGAATTATCAGGCTGTCTTAAACTTCTAAAAACAACATTACGATTAACATCTAATACTTCTACTCGATAATATACTCCATCTCCCAGGTTAGCTTTCCACTTCACAGTATGAGTTTCAGGGCTAAAATCTCGGTAATAATCAAGAGAATTAATTTCATCACCTGGTAAATTTTCGTTAAGCTTTAATCTCGTACCATCAGATAATTCAATATAAAACTTAATCTCATCTTCCCCTTTAAACTCATCTAAATAATCAAGCTCATCCTTATTTAATCTAAAAACAATTCGTTTTGAATCAACACCATTAATTTTAACAAACTCCTCGGATCTAACCAATTCATAGCTATAATCTTTATTTGGCATAGCTACAACTCTTTTCAAATGCTTACCTGAAACTTCGTAACCAATATAATTATTTACACTTCCATCGCTATTCTTTACACGCGTATAGAAAGCATCAGCAGTTACATCACTATAACCAGTAATTTCTGAATAAAAATCACGGTCACCACCTAAGTCTCCAGCTCCACGCAATTTAAGATTAGAACTTGAAGATCCATTTCTTAAATACCATTCTTGCGTTGGACTACCTGCTATTGTATTATCAATAATTGTAAGTTTATCATCAATTAATTGCCAAGTACCAACATTTCTTTGATCAACTCTTCCACTAAATTGCTGCTTTACCAGAGTTCCTTTCGTTTCAAAACTGTTTCCCTCAAATTTATATACAAGCAAAACATCAGAAGCATCATAAGCTGCATTCGCAAATCTATTATGATACCAATACTTATTTACTAAATCTTTCTGTTCAAAGTCTATTTCTTCTTCACCTCCACCACTACTTCCTCCACATGAAGTAAGAGCTATTGAAAGTGCAGATACTGCAAAAATTCCTAAACGTTTAAGTCCTATTTTTTTCATCCTTATTTATATGTTTTAGCTTTTAAACTAAGATTCATTTCAACACTATTATTTTAAACACGAAACTAAGCAAAATATTGCACAGATTATGATACTAATTCGATACCCTCTCGAAATTTACTTCAGGGATCAAATCTTCACCTTTATACCTTAAAAACAACTGAGCGGTTGCCAGAATATCCTTTTCACAATAAATAGCAATACGCTCCAAATCATCTTCTTCCCAATAAACCTGACCAACCATTGATCCATCAATATCATCTTTGGGCGTTGGGATATTAAAGATCTCACATAATAAAGCTAATGAGGTATAATGTTTATAATCGCCAAACTTCCACAGCTCCATGGTATCAACAAACTTAATCTCCCAAGGTTTTTTTCCAGCGATATTTAATGCCTTAGGCAGCTTCAATCCATTAATCAACATTCTGCGTGCGATATAAGGGAAGTCGAATTCTTTCCCATTATGAGCGCAAAGATTCTTTGTTGGCTTTGAGCAAAAACGATCGAGCATCTCGCCAAAATCGGCTAATAATTGTTTTTCATCATGACCGTAATATGACTTAACCTTAAAATGCTTTTCTCCCGCCTGCCTAACAATTACACCGGTTGAGATACACACAACTTTCCCAAATTCAGAATAAATTCCGGCTCTGGCGTAAACATCAGAAGCCGTTTGCTCTTCATCTCTAAAATAGTTTGATTTTTTCTCCCACAAATCTTGCAACTTGGGACTCACTTTATCAAAATTAGCTTCCCCTGAAACCGTTTCTATATCAATAAAAAGCAGATCTTCTATCTTAATATCATCAAGCATAATTAGTAATTTATCATAAATGAAAATTAAATCTATAAAAAAAGGAGATCATAACAAAATCTCCTCTTTTAACTATATCTCATTAAGCAGTAATTAAATACTTACTTTCAAATTCTTTTGAATAAACTGAGTCAGAATATCAATGGCAACATGATTATTCCCCCCCTGTGGCACAATGATGTCTGCATAGCGTTTGGTTGGCTCAATAAACTGTAAATGCATAGGCTTCAATGTTTCCTCGTAGCGAGCCAAAACTTTATCAACAGATCGTCCTCGCTCAACAATATCACGCTTGATTACTCGATTTAATCGATCATCAGCATCACAATCTACAAACACTTTTATGTCCATTAAATCTCGTAACTCAGGCTGAGTTAAAGCTAAAATACCTTCAATAATAACGACTTCAGTAGGTTGTACAGGTATTGTTTCTTCCGAACGGGTACAAGTTAAGTATGAATAGATAGGCTGATCAATGGCAAGACCCGTTTTCAATTGCTTTAAATGCTCTTGCAAAAGTTCGAATTCAATTGAATTAGGGTGATCAAAATTGATTTCCTGTCGTTTCTCTAATGGCAAATGACTACTATCTCTATAATAAGAATCTTGAGGTAATACGGCAACCTCTCCCTTAGGTAATCGTTCAATAATCTTTCTCACAACGGTTGTTTTTCCCGAACCTGTACCTCCTGCTATTCCAATTATTAACATGTGAAATGGTATTTAAATCAAATATTATAAATTTGCATTAATTTTGCAGCGCAAAGATACAAATTTTATGCCGAGTTTTATAGTTCAGTAAATTGTTCTAAATCTAGGCACTCAGGTCAAGTAATAAATTTATTTCAAATTAAATTTGATTAAAGTCATCTTTAATAAAACAAATAATTCAGATCATTAGATAATCATATTTCATCTAAGCCACATATTCCAATTTAGTCTTTATGAACTTATATCCTTTAAAATTCACATCAATCCCCAAAGAAAAAATTTGGGGAGGAAACCGTTTAAACACCATTCTTAACAAAGAATTTAATCCAAGCAATAAAATTGGCGAAAGCTGGGAAATATCGGGCTTAGAAGGGGATCTTTCAGTCGTAAAAAATGGTTTCCTCGAAGGGAACGATTTGGAGGAACTCATAGAGGTATATATGGGTGAATTGGTAGGCGATAAAATTTATGAGCAATTTGGTATAGAATTCCCTTTACTCATTAAATTTCTGGATGCAAGTGAGAACCTGTCAATTCAAGTACATCCTGATAATGAGTTTGCCCTGGAAAAACATAAAGCTTATGGGAAAACCGAAATGTGGTACATCATTGATGCTGAAAAGGATTCAGAACTTATGCTCGGTTTTAACCAACCTATGGATAAGAACCTATTTCTGGATGCCATTCAAAATGGTAACTTACCCGAATTTATCAATAGAGAAAAAGCTGAATCTAATGCCTGCTTTTTCATTCCTCCCGGACGAATTCATGCAATTGGTAAAGGTGTCCTATTAGCTGAAATCCAACAAACTTCTGACATCACTTATCGAATTTACGATTGGGATAAAAAAGATGCAGAAGGCAATACTCGTGAATTGCATCTTGATTTGGCAAAAGAAGCACTTGACTATACTTTCGAGAAAAAACATAGAACAGATTTTGAATCAAAAATCAATGAGTCATCAGAACTTGTTAAATGTCCTTTCTTCACAACAAATATTATTGAATTCAATAAGCCTATTGAAAATGACTACTTCAATCTTGATTCATTTGTAATTTATATCTGTCTTGAAGGAAATTGCGACATTCAAATTGAAGATGAAGAGTCTGTTGCCCTAACTAAGGGCGAAACCGTTTTGATTCCTGCTTGTTTGAAGGGCTTAACCCTAGTACCGAAACAGAATACAAAACTGCTCGAAGTTTTTATTCAGTAGATCTAAAATAGCTTTACACAATAAAAAAACGGGTTCTCTTCATTGAAATAATTGATTCAATCAATAATATAACATTCAAAATTTCCATTAAACTAGTTTCTGATTAACTTTGCCGAGTAAAAAAAGAGAAAACATGAAGGTCAATACAGCCGAATTTATAATATCGAACAGTGATGTAAAAAAATGCCCTAAGGCAAATATGCCTGAATATGCATTTATCGGACGTTCGAATGTTGGGAAATCATCACTGATAAATATGCTAACAAGTCGTAAAAGCTTAGCTAAAATATCAGGGAAACCAGGAAAAACCCAACTGATTAACCATTTTTTAATTAATAAAGAATGGTATTTGGTCGATCTTCCTGGATATGGTTATGCCAAAGTTTCAAAAAACTTAAAGAGTGGATTTAGCAAAATCATTTACAGCTATATTGAAAACCGTGAAAATCTAGTCAATCTTTTTGTTTTGGTTGATTCACGTCATGATGCCCAACAAATCGACCTTAACTTTATGGAATGGTTGAATGTAAATGGTATTCCTTTTTCAATCATTTTTACAAAAGCCGATAAGTTAACAAAGAAAAGGTTAGCTGATAGTATCGAATCCTATAAAAAACAAATGTTGGTAAGGTGGGAAGAAATGCCTCCATATTTTATCAGTTCATCTTCATCCGGAATGGGACAAGAAGAGATTTTGAATTTCATAGAAGAAACGAATAAGATTGTCAGCTTCTAACAAATAAGACCAAAGAAGATTTCCCTCCGAAATCTTCTTTTTTATTATGAACAACGAGCAATTAAGTTGTTCATTAACAAGAGAACAAATCCAACATTTGCTTTCTTATTTTTATTAAAAACGAGTTTATATTCTTAAATTTGCACCATTATTATTTTAGTGCAGATTATTAGAACTTCATACAATTCAATAATCAGTGAACTAATGTCACTTACAACATCAGTAAAAAACAGCCAACTTATGAATGCCCCAATTAAAATTTTCGCAGGTTCAAAGAGTGAAAAATTAGCAGCCCAAATTGCTGAAGCAGCCGGACTAGAAGTCGGTAATTCAAGTATTGTAAACTTTAGTGATGGTGAATTCGAAGTTGCTTTCGAAGAAACCGTTCGTGGAGCTCACGTTTTTATCGTTCAATCAACGGTTCCTCCTGCTGACAACTTAATGGAACTTTTAATGCTGATTGATGCTGCCAAAAGAGCATCAGCATATAAAGTTTGTGCCGTAATGCCTTATTTCGGATTTGCTCGCCAGGACAGAAAAGATCGTCCTAGAGTTGCTATCGGGGCAAAACTAGTTGCCAACTTATTAATGGCTGCAGGTGTAGACCGTGTTATGACAATGGATTTACATGCAGATCAAATTCAAGGGTTCTTTGATGTCCCTGTTGATCACCTTTATGGTTCTTCGGTTCTTTTACCGCATGTAAAAGCATTAAACCTTGAAAATTTGGTTATTGCTTCTCCTGATATGGGTGGAAGTAAAAGAGCAAATGCATATGCTAAATATTTAAATGCTGGTCTTGCTATTTGCCACAAAAGTAGAGAGAAAGCAAATGTCGTTGGTGAAATGACGGCTATTGGTGATGTAGAAGGTAAAAACGTTGTTATTGTTGACGACATGATTGACACTGCTGGTACCATTGCCAAAGCGGCCAACATGTTAAAAGATAAAGGAGCCCTAAGTGTAAGAGCTATCGCTTCACATGCTGTCCTTTCAGGTCCGGCTAACGAAAGAATCGAAGAATCAGCACTTGAAGAAGTTCTTTTCACTGATTCTATCCAATTGGATGGTGTTTCTACTAAGATCAAAACACTAACAATTGCTGATATTTTCGCAAAAACTATCCTTAATGTTTATAATAACGAGTCAATTAGCTCAAACTTTATTATTTAATTAATATATTTGCGACGATTTTGGTAAAACTATTTATAATCGTGTGATGGGATATAAACTGAGCTTACTTACCAAAGCTATGAAATTTGTATTGAGTAACACAACAAAAAAAACACAATGAAAACTTTAGAATTAAAAGGTTCATTAAGAACAGATCTAGGAAAAAAAGCAACTAAAGCTTTACGTAAAGAAGAATTAGTTCCTTGTGAACTTTACGGTGGTGAAGAAAACATTCACTTCTCTGTAAACGAGAAAGATCTAAACAAATTACTTTTCACTCCAGAAACTTTCATCGTTAAGTTTGATGTTGAAGGAAAAGTATTTACTGCAGTAATGAGAGAAGTACAATTTCACTCAGTAACTGATAAGCCACTTCACGTTGACTTCTTCCAGGTAACTGAAGATAAGCCTTTCGAAGTATTGGTACCTATCAAAGTTGAAGGTTTCGCAATTGGTGTGCAGTCAGGTGGTAAACTTGCAGTAAACCTTAGAAAACTTAAAGTAAAAGCATTAATGAAAGATCTTCCAGAAGCTCTTCCAATTGATGTAACTGAGCTAGGACTAGGAAAGAGTATTCAAGTTGGTGCTTTATCTTACGAAAACCTTGAGCTATTAAATGCTAAGAATGCGGTTGTTGTTCAGGTTAAACTTACAAGAGCTGCTCGTGCTGCTGCAATGGCTTCTGCGGAATAATTGCAAACTTTGTAAGATTGAAACAATCTACTTTAATAAAAGACAAGCTCCCAAGCCTTCATGCTTGGGAGTTTTATTTTTAAAACAATTTGCAATTTCAATTCTAATGCAAGAATAGAACTTGCGAATCGAGCATAAAAGATCAAAAACTATTGATTAAATTGGCCTTAATTCTTCTGCTCTAATTATAAGCATCATGTTTAAGTTTATTACAGATTTATTTACAAAAGATAAAGCCAATAATTCAGAAAAAAACGCTGATATGAAGTACTTAATTGTCGGACTTGGAAATATTGGACCAGAATACTTTCACACCCGTCACAATATTGGTTTCAGAATTTTAGATGCTTTAGCTGAAACTGCAAAAATCGAATTTAAAGATGGTCGATACGGTGCCATTTCTGAATATAAATTCAAAGGCCGACAGTATATTTTAGTGAAACCAAGTACCTATATGAACCTTAGTGGCAAAGCTGTAAATTATTGGCTTCAAAAAGAGAATATTCCTGTCGAGAACATGATGATATTGGTTGACGATTTAGCTCTTCCTTTTGGCACACTACGTCTTCGTCCTAAGGGAAGCGATGCTGGACACAACGGTCTAAAACATATTAATGAAACATTAGGTCATCAAAACTATGCTCGTCTTCGTTTTGGCATTGGTGCCGAGTTTAGTCGTGGAAAACAGATTGACTATGTTTTAGGTAAATGGTCGGAAGAAGAATTGGAAAAACTACCTGAGCTGTACAAAACCTGTATCAATATGATTAAAGGTATCAGCACTATAGGAGTACAACGAACAATGACTGCCTACAATACCAAAAAAGAACCTAAGAAACCTAAAAACGAATCAGCAGAATGAATTTACTGATTTTACAAATAGATGATAGACTATGAGCGATAAGGTTAGAATAGATAAATGGTTATGGGCCGTGCGTATTTTCAAAACCAGAAGCATGGCTGCTGAAGCTTGTAAAAAAGGAAAGGTTACGATTGAAGGTGTCTCTATTAAGCCATCGCGTGAGGTGAGATTAAATGAAGTCATTAATTTAAGAGTCCCTCCTATTACCCGATCGTATAAAGTTCTTGCCATTTCAGGAAAGCGTATGTCAGCCAAACTAGCCGTTGATTTTGTAAAAGATGTAACTGCTCAAGATCAACTCAATTTACTCGATGCAACCAAAACCTTTGGTTTCGAAAAAAGAGATAGAAGTATTGGAAGGCCTACCAAGCACGATAGACGAATGATTGACAAACTAAAGGGAACTGATTAAATAGCTGTTCGATACGAATTACAAACATTTTAGACTAAGAAGATGATTATAGCACAAGAAAAAAGAAAAACCAATTTAGCCGAATATATTCTTTACATGTGGCAAGTTGAGGACTTAATTAGAGCCTATAAATTCGATATCACAGCTATTTCGGAAGCCGTTCTTCAGCATTTCCAACAACCAGAAGAGAAGCAAATTGAAATTAAGGCATGGTATGAGAACCTAATTGAGATGATGAAAATAGAGAAGATCGAAGAAAAAGGTCACCTCCAAATCATCAAGAATAATATAAACGAGCTATTTGATTTTCACATGCATCTTTTAAACAACCAAAAGGATGCTGCATATATCGCTTTGTTTCAAAAATCAGCAGGTCATATTGCAGAGTTTAGAACCAAGTCGCAAGCCACCGATGAAAATAACGATATCGAATTATGCCTGACTGCCCTTTATGGTATTCTAATGCTTCGCTTACAAAAGAAAGAAGTATCTAAAGAGACACTTGCAGCGGTTAGTTCATTTAGCGAGATGATTGCAACACTGACTGCAAAGTACAAAGCTTTCGAGGAAGATAAGGACTAGTTGATGTGAGGATGTGAGGATGTGAGGATGTGAGGATGTGAGGATGTGAGGATGTGAGGATGAAAATTAAAAAAATCTAATTTAAGACGACATATCTTAATACAAAAATTTAGATGATAATGCAGGCAAAACACCAAAACTGGATATTATTACTTTTAGTTTCTTTCATTTGGGGTAGTCCCTATATTTTAAGAGAAATTGCACTTAAGAGTTTTACACATAGTCAGGTTGCTGCATTTCAGGTTTTCTTATCCTTCATCTTATTCTTACCCCTGATATTTAAGAATTTCAAGAAGCTAAACAAAGACAATATAGGGCCACTATTACTTTCTGGTATTGCGGGAAATATTGGCCCTTCATTCTTTTTTGCCAAGGCACAAACTTTAATAAATTCTTCTTTAGCTGGTATGCTCAATGCGATGCTTCCTAGTATCACTTTAGTTTTAGCCATTCTATTTTTTAAAGGCAAATCAAACAGAAATACACTTATTGGAATAGGTCTGGGGCTTATAGGTTCATGCGCTATTGCTCTTATGGGCGACTCCTTTGGTAGCACCCAATTTATGGGTGTATTCTACGTTTTCATGGCAATACTTTCCGTTGCCATAAGCATTAATATTGTGAGTTTTGCACTCCCAAAACTCAATGGAATTGAAATTGCATCCTTAGCTTTTTTGTTCGTTGGACCAATGGCCGGAATTTTTCTTTTGACTACTGATTTAGGAACAGTAATTCAAGCTGATAATTTCACACAGAGTGCTTCAATGCTAGCTTTACTAGCTGTATTAACTTTTTTCGGTGTCATTTTCTACAATCAACTAATCAAACGATCATCTCATATTTTTGCAGCATCAATAGCCTACCTCATTCCTGTGGTCGCCTTATTCTGGGGCATTACTATTGGGGGTGATCAAATCTCAATCAGTCAGATTCTGGCTATCTGTCTCATTCTTGTGGGCGTGAATCTGACGCACAGATAAGGCAATTAAATTTTCACTCCAAGAATACAAACATCATCCACCTGCTCCTCATTGCCTTTCCAGGCTTCAAACTCATTCTCAAGAAGCGTTTTTTGCTCGACCATTGATTGATCACTGATTGAAAGCAGGAAATTCTTGAAGGGGTTACTTTTGTATTTCTTCCCTTTGGGTCCTCCAAACTGATCAGCAAAGCCATCTGAAAAAAGGTAAATACAATCTCCTTTTTCAAGCTCAATCTGATGTGTTTTGAAGTTTTTAGTTTCGTCAACTTTCCCTATAGGTTGTCTTGTTGAAGGGTACTCATAAAGAATTCTTTTTGTATCAGAAACCGATTTAATTGGTATTTCGTTCCCATTTTTCATTGGGCTTACTCTATAAAGAGAATTATTGGCTCCCGAATACCAGAGTTTATTTATCTCTAGATCGATACAACAAAGTGCGATATCCATTCCATCGGAAGCTCCATCTTCACTTTGACTAAAAGCATCCACAACCTGATCCTTCACATGATCCAATACTTTCCCTGGCTCAATAATTCCATATTTCTTAATAACCCGATTTAAGGCATTGGCACAAACCACACTTACCATAGCACCAGGTACGCCATGCCCAGTACAATCGGCTACAGCAAAATAAACCATTCGATCGAAGGAATGCTTCCAGTAAAAATCACCAGAAACAATATCTCTGGGTTTATATAGAACGAAACTTTGAGGGAACAAACTTTTAATCATTGTGCACGAAGGTAAAATAGCTTCCTGAAGATGCTTTGCGTAAAGAATACTGTCCTTAATTTCCTTATTCTTTTCTTCAAGCTCCTGCTTTTGGGTTGAAAGCAATTCATTAGCTTTTCGTTTGCTACTATAAGCTCTTGCCATCAAAATAGCCATCATCGCAATGACGAAAATAATTAGCATCACAAGCCAACGAATCTTCTGAATATCATCAGTCAAGTCCCTTTCTGGCATTAACAAACAAATACGAAATGTATTCTCTCCAACCACAAATGGTTTAACTTTAAGGAAATATCTTTCTCCATTAAAGTGAAAATTATACAGATCCTTTCTTTGCCGATGTCTTAATATTTCTCCTCTGGCAGCAACTATTTCCGGTATTTCAAGACTATCAGTGTCTTTTAGGAGATATTTGAGTAAGTCTTTTTCATTTTTTAATCGCTCATCTTTTGGCAGACCTAAAAAGTTTCCTTCCTCCGTCACGATAAAAGTTTTTCCGTGAGCAGATATTTCCATTTGTGAGGTAAATTTGGAAATGTCCAAAATAGAAACGTCAAAGGAAATAACATTTTTTAAACCAGTTCTATCGACCCATTTCTTTGAAATAGTTAGTCCAGGCGCATTACTTGTAACGAATTGGTATGGTTGAGTCCAAAAAACATCATCTCCTTTGGTTTCAATCGCACCTTTAAACCAAGGACGTAATCGCGGATCATAGTGTAAATCAATGGAATCTTTATTGACTAACTTGAAGTCATTATTATATTCAAATCTTTTTAACTTACTAGATTTACAACCTTCTTTCGTAATTAAATTGACATACGAATCACTTGACTTTTTCAACATATAATCATTACCTGCATCATCTGCCAGATCTACTGCAGAAATGGCATCAAACCCATCCAGCACAGGAATGAATTGCATATTCAACTCCAATAAGTCTCGATGCTGATAGCCCCCTGACTTCCCTCTTTTAAATGATATAATAAAAGCTTTCTCGACTGAAGAGAAAAAATCACTCATCTTGAGTTCAACCAAATCCATTTTTTCATTTAGAAGATTTTCAGCCATTTTATTTTTCCCTCTAAGAAGAGACACATAGAGTATACTTAGTATAACTCCAATCCCCATGAGAAGATGAAAGCCAGGATGCTTAATACTCAGATATATTTTTTTTAAGATAATCTGCTTCATATAGATGTTTAAATAAAGCATGTGAGGAAATTAAATGGACAACTTTCCGAACTAACAAGCCTTTTATATAATTATTAACTATTGGGGTTTTCTTAAATTTAAGTATTACCAACAAATATAGTTCTTTGATTTAACTATATTAATTTTATAACAAACAACAGACTTGCTTTTCAGAATTTTTAACATGCTTTTAGAAGATATTAGCTCAGTATAAATCAGTAAGAACAATTCATTGAAAGCAGATTTTGATTTAGTAAAAACATTTACATGAATGAGAAAAAATATACTTTTAGATCATAATTGAAGTCTAGTCTCAGATAAATAATTAGAAAAATGAAATACAAGATAATCTCACTATCAATACTAACTGGACTTTTACTGGCCATGCCATGGACAATTTCGGTATTCTTTTTCACGATATTCTTTGCATTCCTCCCTCTACTCGTCCTCGAAGAAGAAAGTCACAAACATGACAATCCCTATTGGCTCTTCAACTACTCACTTCTAGCTTTCATTGTATGGAATTCATTATCGTATTGGTGGGTAAGCGAGGCTCAACTTGTAGGGACTATTCTAATCATCCTCATCAATTCAGCTATTCAGGCAACCATCTTCTGGCTAATTTCAATAACAAGAAAGCAACTTAAGATATCCATCCTTTTCCCCTTTCTAATCATTGGTTTGGGTTTCGAGTATTTTCACACTCAATGGGATTTGGCATGGCCCTGGCTTAATTTAGGCAATGCTTTCACCACTCAACCTAAACTTGTACAATGGTATGAATATACAGGTGTTCGTGGAGGTAGTCTATGGATCATTCTAATCAATATATCACTTTTCTCATTATTCAAGAAAAGGAGCTTTTTAAATCTTTCACGGATTCTACTTTTGCTTCTTATTCCATTACTTGGTTCGCTATACCTATACAATAAGAGTGAGACTCCTGATTCAAGTAGAAGCTTTTCAATTATTCAACCCAATCTCGATCCATATACTGAAAAATTCAAACCCGAGAATGAGCAGATACACTTCAACGAATTTCTTTCAATAACAGATTCTCTTCTTAAAAATGAAGAAACAGATTTTGTTTTTGGTCCGGAAACAATGATTCTTCAGGCTATTAATGAAGAAATACCCATAGAGTCGAACTTTTATAATAGTTTACTGGAACTAAAAAGAAAGCATCCCAAAACTGAATTTCTAATCGGTGTTCACAGCTACCATAAGCTTGGGGAAGATATTCCAGCAGGAAGTCGATACAATAACAAGAAGGCTTATTATTACGAAGCTTTTAATTCTGCTTTATTTTTAAACCTTGATAAAACTTCTCACTTCTACCACAAAACGAAATTGGTACCTCTTTTCGAACGTATGCCCTTTGTGCAGTATTTAAGTTTCCTTGGAAAGTACTCCCTGGAACTTGGTGGCTACAATGGGACTTATAGCAACAGAAATACAGTTGCTACTTTTACAACAAGTGACTCAACTGAGCTTATTCCTATCGTTTGTTTTGAATCCGTTTTTGGAGATTATTGTACTAAAAGAGTAAACGAAAGGTCCGGATTCTTTTGCATGATAACCAATGATGGCTGGTGGAAAAACTCTAGGGGCTATAAATACCATTTCGACTTTTCACGATTAAGAGCCATTGAAAACAGAAGAGAGGTTGTAAGGGTTGCAAATAATGGGATATCAGCAATTATTAATACGAAAGGTGATGTCGTAAAGCAAACAAAATGGTGGACAAAAGATATCCTTAGAGGTGATGTAAAATTATTTTCAAGAAAAACTTTCTATTCCATACATGGAGATTATATAGGTAGGACAGCCGCATTTTTTGCCATCCTTTTATTAATCTTTGTTAAAACCAGAAGGATAAGTCAAGCTAAACACTAGCTTTTCAATTTAGCCTTCCTATTTTTGAAAATAACGGCAATTTTCAATCAAACCTGGCCGTTCTGGAATTGATCCCATGAATTATAAGCATCATGAAAAATTATCGCATAAATAATTTTCGGATGGTTATTTAGTATACGAACTATTAATCTAATTATAACACGAAATCATTTAGATATGAAATCACTTCTTAAAATTACTTTTCTAAGTTTGTTCAGCCTTTGTATAAGCCTAGTTGTGAATGCTGAAACAAAAACAAAGACAGTTAGTAAAACTTATTCGGCCTGCTCTAACATAAAGGTCGACACACGCTATAGCCGAGTTGAATTTAAAGCCTGGGATAAGGATAAAATCAAGTTCGACATTGAAATTTCAGCTGAAAGTAATAAGGCTGAAAAAGCTAAGACCATGCTCGACAATATCACAATTGATATGACAGAAGGTGAAGACTTGATTATAGCAAAAACAGTATTTGGGGACTTTTTCAGCCTAAAAAAATTGAGCAACTCAATTTTCAACAAGGGCAAAATAAAAGTAAATTATACCATTTATCTTCCTTCCAAAACTCAACTTGATTTGGTGCAGAAAGACTCTCGCACATTTATTGCTAATCACTCTGGTAAAATTAAGCTTGATTTAAACTACTCTGAATTTACAGCTGAAAATCTATCGGGGAAAAATGATTTTGAAATACGCTCTAACAGCTTTCTGAAAATAGGCAAGATTAATGAAGTTGATCTAAATATAAGTGGATCTGAAATCAATATTGAAGAGGCTAATAAAATTACAGGTGACAGTCGTGATTCAAAATATAAAATTGGAATCATAGATAATATGAACATCAAATCTTCTCGAGATAAATTTGACATCAAGGAGATTGAATCACTATATGGTTCTTCAAGTCTATCTAAGTTTGACATCAGCCATTTGGGAGGAGAAATTGATTACGATATCAACTTTGGTCACTTATTTATCTTCAACGTGGATTACATGTTCGAATTCGTAAAACTAGATTCAAAATTCGGTAACCTTGGATTGAGCTTCAACAGTAAATCTAATTTCAATTACGAGATAAACCACCGCGCTGTTAAATTTGATAAAACAAGTGCTTTCGATCTGGAATCAAACAAAACCATAGATGGTAAAAAAGCAATCTCGAAAGGAAAGTTCGGTTCTAAAAAAGCAATATCAGAAGTTAAGATTAGAGCAAACAATTGTAAGCTAAAATTGGAATAATCTTTATTCAAAGGATATAAGAAGAGCCTGTGTAAATCAATACACAGGCTCTTTTTATTATCGGTTTTCATTAATTATCAAACTTCTTTAGCAGCTCTCGGGCTATCACAACACCATTGACTGAAGCTTGCATTAAACCACGAGTAATACCTGGTCCATCACCTCCCATATATAAATTCTTCACTGAAAGTGACTGGAAATCCTTACCAACTTTGGCAACATTGCAATAAAATTTCACCTCAACACCATAAAGTAGTGTTTCATCTGAGGCCAAACCTGGAGTAACCTTATCCAAGGCCATTATCATCTCACGAATATCCTTGAGTATACGATGTGGTAGAACCAAGCTTAAATCACCCGGAACAGCATCCTTAAGCGTAGGGATAATATTATTTCTATACAAACGATCTTTTGTAGTACGACGACCGCGCATAAAATCACCAAATCGTTGAACCAAGATCTGATTCTTGGTCAGCATATTAGCCAAACGCGCAACATGCTTTCCATATTCAATTGGCTCGTTAAAAGGTTCTGTAAATTTTTGTGAAACCAATAAAGCAAAATTTGTATTATCACTCTTCAAATCCTTGAAACTATGTCCATTTACAACAGCTAAATCACCCTCATAGTATTCCGATGATACAAATCCACCCGGGTTGGAGCAGAAGGTTCTAACTTTATCATCAAATGTTTTGGTGTAATGAATCAGCTTGGCTTCATAGAAGTTATCATTTATTTCCTGCATAATTTCATTTCGGCACTCAACACGAACACCTATATCAACGGCTCCTACTTCGGTAGAAATATTCTCCTGAGCACACTTCTGCATCAACCAATCAGCTCCTTCTCGTCCAACTGAAACCATAACCTGATCAGCAAAATAATCCCCATTCCCATTGCGAACACCTTTAATTACCTCATCTTCGATAATCAAATCGTTAACCGCTGAATTAAATTGAACTTCTACACCTTCACCAGTCAAGTAGTCGTAAAGCTTATGATATAAAGCTTGAGCTTTTTCAGTTCCCAAATGACGAACCGGGCAATGCACCAATTTTAAATTTGCTTCAATTGCTTTTCGCCTAATATCTTTCATTTCTGGGCTAAACTCCTCTCCATGGATATCACCATCAGCACCAAACTCCAAATAAACCTCATCGGTATATTTGATTAGTTCCATGGCTTTTTCCACACCCAAATATTCAGGCAATGTACCTCCAACTTCGTGTGATAAGGAAAGTTTTCCGTCTGAAAATGCGCCTGCTCCTGCCCAACCTGTAGTAATACTACAAGGCTTACAATGAGTACAGACGCCTCCATTAAAATGCTTGGGACATTTTCGATTGGTAATTCCTCTACCTTTCTCAAGCATTAAAATATTCAGTTTCTTACCTGATTTAACCAGTTCATAGGCACAGAAAATACCAGCTGGTCCTGCTCCAACAATAATTACATCGTACTTTTTTGTCATCATTATTAATTAAAAAATTAAACATAGATGAGATTTGGGATGAATGCATCGCTTGACTCTTCTTTTAAGCGGTTCGCTAAAAAGCAAACCCCTAAAGATAGAAAATAATAGTGCTCCAATTACCAATTCATGCTTCTAAGTCCTAATTGAATCGGCTCTAAATAATGGAAAATGAAGAGCACAAAAAAGGCTGTCCTTAGAGAGGACAGCCTTGTATATTGAAGAATAGAATAAACTATTCTACTGTTTTCAATAAATCTTCAATAGCTCCTTCAAGCTGCTGATCGATACCTTTATCAATTTGACCAGGCATATTTTTAATGATGACTTCAGGAATAGTTTGATTGTTCTCCATCCACTCTCCTTTTTTGTTTTTAGCACTTACAGGAACAGATCCCCATAGTACTTTACCATTTTGCAACATTTCCCATCCTGCAAAACTACAAGTTCCAGGAACAGGCATACCAATCATTTTACCAATACCCAGGTCTTGGTAACCACAAGCAAAACAAGAACCATCGCTATATTGAGCTTCACCTACCAAAGCAACACTTGGTTTGGTCCAACGGTAAGTAGGCTCAAAACCTAGTACTCTGTCTTCAACCGCATAATCAAGAAAACGAACACCAGTTAAGAACATTGACAGGTCACCAACAAGATCACCACCTCCATTAAAACGTGTATCTACGATCAATCCTTTTTTATCGAAGTATTTACCCATAGCCTTTTCGTAGGTATCACGATATTTTCCATCGCTCATACCTGGAAGGTGTACATAACCTAACTGACCATTACTCAATTTCTCAACATCAGCCTCATTCTTCTTAATCCAGCGCTCATACAATAAATTCCCCTCTGCTCTCAAAGAAATAGGCTTCATTGTAATATCCTGAGATTTTTTTGTTGCAGGATCGTAAACATGTAGCAAGGTAAATTGTCCCGCTTTTCTATTTAGATATTTTGCGAAATCAACATTTGTATCAATACTAACACCATCGATATGCTGAATGATCATACCCGGTTTAATTTTGATATGATCCTTATCAAGAGGTCCATTCTTTATCACTTCTGTAATCTTGATACCTTGACCTTTGTAGGTATAATCGAAGAACACACCTAGTGAAGCTGTATTATCAGCTCCTGACATACCGCCATAGTAACGAGCACCACAGTGAGAAACATTCAATTCACCTAACATTTCTGATAACATCTCAGAGAATTCAAAATCATTTCCTACTGATCCTAATTTAGCTTGATAATTCTCCTTTAAAGCATCCCAATCAACACCATGGTAATCTGAAATATAAAACATTGATTTTACACGCTTCCACACATGGTTAAACATGTTTTGGCGCTCAGCAGCAAGATCTAAAAGCATTTCGCTTCTTGTTGCGACTGATTTCTTAGATTTAGCTTTGACATCGATAGTAGAAATTCTACCATTAGATAGTAAAAAAAGCTTCTTCATATCCTTATCCCACTGCAAACTACCTGAACGGGCTCCAAGAGGCATTAACATCTTAGTCTCCTTAGTACGCAGCTTAGTCGTCCAAAGATTATAGCCTTTTTCGAATTTAGCTAAGTAGTATAGATCCTCTCCGTCTTTTGACAAAACAGCATCACCTAATTTTGCAGAATGTATAGTCAATCTTGCTTTTCTATCCTGAAGACCATCCCAGTCGAACTTCAAATCTTTTACTTTAGGCTCGTCTTTTTTGTCTTCTTTTTTACCTTTTTTCTTTTTGTCCTTTTTATCAGACTCTTTTTTCTCTTTCTCTTCCTTATCTTTCTTCTCCTTGTCACTAATTTCTTTCCAAAGCTTATACTCGTCTTTGCTCATATGGAATTTATCCCATGCGTCGTTAGTTAAGAAAAGAGAATAAACGTCCATTTGCTTAGATCCAGAATTGGCATGAGAACGCAAACCATTTCTATTACTAAACCATAAAATCTGCTTACCACCATTCACCCAAGTTGGAGCGTAATCACCATAACCACTTTGAGTCAGATTAATCATTTCTTTAGATCCATCGGCTGCTAATAAAACAGATTCATCATTTCCCATAGATGGCGAGTATGAAACCAATAACCATTTGCTATCAGGACTCCACTGGTAATATTGATCACCATCACCCATATAATACAACTCGTTTGGAGTCATTAGAGTGCGGCTCTTTTTCTTATCTATATTATAGATTCGAAGCGTCTTCTTATTCTCGATAAAAGCGATTTCTTTTCCATCAGGAGAATATTCAGCTTGATAATTCTCATTATCATTAACGATAACATTTTCTTCTTTCAATACAGTTGAAGCAAAGAAATAAGGTTCTTTTTCGTTAACACGTTTAGTTTGATAAATACCCCATTTCGCATCACGCTCCGATGAGTACATAATGGCTTTTCCATCAGGAGAAAAACTCACAAATTGTTCCTGAGCTGGTGTATTTGTAATACGTTTTGTCATTTTAGATTCAACCGAAGAAACGAATACCTCACCTCTTACGATATAAGCTACTTCTTTACCATTAGGAGAAATAGCCATTTCTTTAATATTACCTGATACTGGTAATACTTTCATATTATTGTGTCTAGCCTCAGAGCGAACATTAACCTTAATCAGTTTAGCTTTTTCATTCTCTGCCTTTGTATATAAATCACCATTGTGAGTATAACAAAGTGTTCCGTTATTGGCCATACTTAAATAACGAACAGGGTGCATTTTAAAATCAGTAACCTGTTCTGTCACTGATGGTTTTTCGATATTTAACTTATGCACATTGAAGCATCCACTTTCTTCACTTAAATAGTAAAGGCTCTTTTCATCAGTCGTATAAATTGGATTACGATCTTCACCTTCGAAGCTTGTAATCTTAGAATGCGTGTCAGTCACAACATCATACTTCCAAATATCACGTGTAATTGTTGATTTATGGTGCTTACGAAAATAATCTTCTCCCCCTTTTTTGTCAATATAAACCAATTCACGTCCATCTTTACGAACTTGAACCTCTTCTGCAGGAATTGTAAAAATTTGCTCAACACGACCACCTTTCACAGCCACCTGATACAGTTCAGGCTGTGAACCTGTATTATACTGGCGATGTTCTTTGGTATCTAAGCGTTGTCCACCAAAAATAACTTTCTTATCATCAGCACTGAATGAAAATGGTCGCTCATCTTTTGAATGATAAGTCAATCGTGTTGGCTGTCCTCCGTCAACATCAATAACAAAAACATCCATATTACCATATCGCTCCGACGCAAAACTAATTTGTGTCCCAGCATGATTCCAAACTGGCATATAATCATGAGCATCGTGGAAAGTTAAGTTTCTAGCTTCGCCACCTTCTGATGGAATTAAGTAGATATCTCCTTTATAAGTAAAAGCAATTTGTTCTCCATCAGGAGAAATAGCGGCATAGCGTATCCACTGATTACTTTCTTTCGCAAATAACATTGTCCCGGATAGGATGCACAACATTATGACCAAAATCTTTTTCATTTTATATTTATTATTTGTTAGTAGGCATGTGTCATTAAAGTTCAATACTCTTATACACATTTTTGTCATTTATGATTAAGATTTCAAAATTAAAGAAACTTAAGCTGAAATAATATTATTAAAAGACAATTTAGCTTATTCTAACAAATCAACAGTTAAACTCCAGTTTGTAGAAGATATTACTTAAAATTCAAAAACAAAGTAGCCCTTAAGTCATAAACTTAAGGGCTACTTTATTTTATCTTATTCGAATCTACTTTCTTTCTCTTTGCATGTGCCTACCACCTTCACCTTTTATGCGACGTAGCAACATACCCTGAAATTGTTTTTCAGCCAAATGCAAGTCAAGGATTTGCTTAACCGAAAGGACTTTTTTAAACTTGTAATGATAATCTCTTTCCATCTTAGCCTTCTCTACTTTCAGTTCCGCCATTCGATCACTTATTCGAATTAATTCATCCTCTGATAAATTTTCGGAGTCTCCCTTTAAACTTCTGATCAATTGTCTGAATTCAAGATGAAAAGCTTCCTTTTTTTTATTCATTTCGTTATATAATGGCCAAAACTTTTGAGCTTCTTCAGGGCTTAACTCCACCTGCTGAGTAATAAAAGAAATTTTTTGAGCTTCAATTTTTGCTCTCATTTCGGGTGACTTTTCACCTCTATGCCCTTGCGAGAATAATATAGAGCTATAAAGCATTATAAGGCTTAGAAAACTTATGATTTTGTACATGATCGTTTCTTATTATTTAAACTTATAGATTTGCAAGTAAAATGTCGGTATCAATATCAGAATCCGAAAGATAATCAATTATGTCATCAGATGTTGCATCAAATAACTCATCAAAAAATTGAGCATCCCCTTCATTAGTTACGGCCTCAATTGAATCGATATCGGCATTAGCCTGTAATTCTTCATTTCCAAAAGATGCAATCTTATACTCAGGAGATACGGAAACAGATAAGATGATTCGAGCAGCAAACACCAAAACAAAAACACTAGCTGCCATCCACATATAAGGCTTAAGTTGAACAATTAAAGACTTCTTCTCTTCAATGGGCTCAAATTGATTTTCCTCTTGCTTAATTTTCTCTTGTATCTGCGCTCCCAAATTATCAAAGTAATTTTCTGGAACTTTATATGGATTATCTTTTTGCATATGATAATGATTTATTCCTAATTTATCAAAACCTCATCAGTTATTAGACTGATTTTAAGGCCGATGGTTTAACTACACTCTTTCGAAATTAAAAAACTTTCAATTTTCTTTACTGCATGATGGTAAGATGCTTTTAAAGCGCCGACCGAAGTCTGAAGAATACGTGAAATTTCCTCATATTTCATTTCGTCGAAATATTTCATATTAAAAACCAGGCGTTGTTTTTCGGGCAATTGCACAATGGCCTTTTGTAACTCTAACTGAGCCGTATCACCATCAAAATAGGGATCACTTTCCAAACTCGCCAATAGCAAGTCTTCCACTTCTCCATTACCTAAACCAAATTGTTTTCGTTGCTTTTCTTTAAGAAAACTAAGTGCTTCATTTGTCGCAATGCGATACATCCAGGTAAAAAGCTGAGACTTTGAGTGAAAATTGGCTAAGCCCTTCCATATTTTGACACAAGTATTCTGCAGCACATCATCTGTATCGTCATGTGAAATCACGATTTTTCGAATCTGCCAATACAAGCGTTCCTGATATTTTTTCAGCAAGAGACCAAAAGCTTCTTCTTTGGTAGCCTCATCGCGAAACATTTCTAAAATATCATCGTCTGATTTGTTTATCATCAATTACAACTTTTTATATCCCTTATAAGTAAGTATTCCAATAAAAGCGAATACTTCTTTGACGGAAAAAATCCCATATGGTTTAACCCATGTCACAACATTGACAAAATTAATGAATAAAGTAAGAATAAGGCACAAAAAAATCCGAAGCCTTTCAGCTTCGGATTTTAAATATGTATTTATTAAAGCGACTATGCTAATAGCGCTTCAATTTCTTTTACAACATTTTCAGCAGTAAAACCAAACTTCTCATCAAGCACACTTGCTGGTGCTGAATAACCAAAGTGATCTAATCCAACTGATTTACCGTTTGCTCCAACTAAACCTTGAAGTGTTACAGGTAGTCCTGCAGTTAATCCTAAAGTAGGAATTCCAGCAGGAAGAACTTCAGCTTGATATTCTGCTGATTGCTGACGGAATAAACCTTCAGAGATAACAGATACAATCTGAATATTCAAGTTTCCTTTAGCGCGCAACAATTCAGCTCCAGCTACAAGAGTTG
Source organism: Ancylomarina sp. (assembly GCA_048268005.1). GTDB lineage: Bacteria > Bacteroidota > Bacteroidia > Bacteroidales > Marinifilaceae > Ancylomarina. Next base: position 291,763 of record JBLWWJ010000002.1, on the reverse strand, counting down.
AAACCTCAGAACCACTAGCCAAAAGAACCACATCAGGAGTAGAACTTGGTTGCTCAACAATGTATGCACCTTTCTGTGCTTGTAAAGCTTCTTCATAACGATTTCCTTTTGAAGGAAGATCCTTAATGTTCTGACGAGACATGATAAGTGCTGTAGGTGTCTTTGTATTTTCCATAGCCATTTTCCAAGCTACAGAAGCTTCCAAAGCATCAGCAGGACGAAGAGCCAAAAGACTCATCTCACCAGAATGATTTTTAATTTGTTCCATCAAACGAATCTGAGCTTCTTGCTCAATTGGTTGATGCGTTGGTCCATCCTCTCCTACACGGAAAGCATCGTGAGACCAAATATATTTTACAGGAACTTCCATCAATGCAGATAGACGAACCGCTGGCTTCATATAATCAGAAAATACAAAGAAAGTTGCACAAGCAGCCCAAACACCACCGTGTAATGCAATACCATTACAGATAGATGCCATTGTTAATTCAGCAACACCAGCCTGAAGGAATGCTCCAGAGAAATCACCTTTAACTAATGCTTTTGTTTGTTTTAGGAAACCATCTGTTTTATCAGAATTACTTAAGTCAGCAGAAGAAACGATCATGTTGTCAACTTTCTGAGCTAACTCAGCTAATACAGCAGCAGAAGCAGCACGAGTAGCTACGCCTTCTTTCTGAGCAATTGCTTCATAATCAATCTCAGGAGCTTCCATCTTAAAGAATTTCTCCAACTTAGCAGCCAACTCAGGATTAGCTTTAGCCCACTCAGCTTGTTCAGCTTTCTTAGCCGCAGCATCTGCAGTTTTCTTAGCTAGTACTTCTTTATAATAAGCTTGAACTTCTGGGAAAATCTGGAATGGCTCTTCAGCATTACCACCAAGATTCTCAACTGTTTTAGCTAGTGATGCACCAGCAGCTCCCAATGGCTGACCGTGAGTCGACACCATATTCTCAAAGCTACATCCGTCAGCATCAACAGCACCTTTACCCATTAAAGTTTTACCAATAATAAGAGTTGGGCGCTCAGTTTCTTCGTTTGCAGCTTTTAGTGCAGCACGAATTTCACCAGCATCATTACCATTGATAGTAATCACATACCATCCCCAAGCTTCGTATTTTTTAGCTGTATCTTCGCAAGTTACCTCTTCAACTTTTGTTGATAATTGGATATTATTTGCATCATAAAACATGATCAAATTACTCAATCCTAATGTACCTGCAATACGACCAGCACCTTGAGCAATCTCTTCCTGAATACCACCATCAGAAATGAAAGTATAAGTTTTGTGAGCCATCCACTCGCCGAAACGAGAAACAAGGAAACGCTCTGTAATAGCAGCACCAACCGCCATTGTGTGCCCTTGTCCTAATGGGCCTGATGTATTCTCAACACCTCTTGCTTGATCAACCTCAGGGTGACCTGGTGTTACACTACCCCATTGTCTGAAATTTTTCAAATCATCCATGCTGTAATTGCCTGTCAGACTTAAAATAGAATACAACATTGGTGACATATGACCTGGGTCAAGGAAGAAACGATCACGATTCGCCCATTTCATGTCGGTAGGGTCGAAATTTAAGAATTCCGAGAAGAGTACATTTACAAAATCAGCACCACCCATAGCACCACCAGGGTGTCCAGATTTTGCTTTTTCAACCATAGCAGCTGATAGTATTCGAATATTGTCCGATGCCATATCAGTTACCGATAATTCCACTTGTTTGTCCATTTCTTTTGGCTCCATTCTAGTCAAGAGTTTTATAAGATGATTAAAAAATCTGCGTCAGATTTTATTTAATGCCCGCAAATATACGAAAATTATCACGTGATCGCCTAAATAATAGCACACACTCCCGAATTAAGAAAGAACTTTAAAGAACACCTCATCGAATAGATAGCTAGATTGTTAGCAAACGAAAAAAGAAGATTAAGAAAGGGTAAACAATAGATTATAGAATTATAGACCTCATGTATCTGGAATTTGACACAATTTAATATTATAATGTATCACAATTGATTTATCTCATTACAATCGAACAGCCGTAGAACTTCCTGAAGTTATTATAAACGAACGCTTTTTAGTATAATGTGAAAAATTCACCGATTTACTTCTAAAAACCAAATGATAATTACCGGGTTGCAATGTTAACGTTTTACGTAATTCCCTACTATCAAGAGCACACACCCATTCCATTTTACCATCAATTTTAACGAATAAATCACAAGGACCATAGGTTGGTTTAAAAACAGTTACTAAACCGGGACGTGGAACTTCGATCAAAGTCGTTGCCGAGGGCCTGATTTTTACATTATCAATTTTAATTCGAGGTAGAGTCAATAGTTCTAAGCTATAATCTCCAATTAAATATTTTTGAGAATAATCTATCGCCTGTACATTTATCGTTTCATCACCTTTTTTTACAACACAACTCAATTTTTTTAGAAGATTAGTTCTTTGTGACGTAATCTTTAGTTTCCCCTGTACGGCCTTGAACCCCACTATTGAATGTTTGCCGGGTTCAATTCGAACACTATCTGCATGCAGTTTCGGAAGCGTATGAACCGTTATATCATAAGGAATAAGAGGATCTAGAAATAAAGTATCCGGTAAACCCATAGAATTCATTGTATGCATATACTGATAACGTAGTTTTCCGGTGGTATGATTATAGAAAGTCATGGGTACATTACTCTCCGTAGGCTTATCATTCTCATCTAGCAAATTAACTTGCATAGAAGTTTTGTCAAGAACCTGAGATATGACATAATTCAAAGTCCCTCCAAAATTCTTTTCTTTATTAACTTCAAGAAATTCACCGACACATTCAAAACTCTTTTGGAATTTTTTATCTAAGCCAATACCAATAATAAAAGGCTCCAGAATAATTCCTTTTTTCTGTAAATCTTTAGAAACAGCACAAGGATCCCCATCACAAGCTTCAACGCCATCGGTAATTAAAATAACGATATTCCGGACCAACTCCTTCGATTGGGGGAAATCAGTTGCAGCCTTCGAAAGAGCATAGGCTATTGGTGTAGTTCCTCTTGCATTCAAGTAACGAAGTGTTTGGCGAATGACACCAGCATTATCTAAGGAAAAAGGAACCTCTAACTTCGTATCTTCGCAATCTTGAGGAGGGAAAGAGCTTTGATGACCATAAACTCTGAGTGCCATTTCAACATTATTCTCAAGTTCCAGGCTATCAATCATCTCAATAAGAAAATCTCGAGCAACATTCATTTTTGTCGATTTTTCCCATCTTCCATTCATACTCTGAGAAGCGTCGAAAATAAATAATATTCGCGTCTTATTTTTTACTGTTCTCATCTTTTGGGGTAAAGCTTGAACAGTAATAATACTAAGAAGTAAAAAGAAGCAATATTTTAGTAATCTTTTCAAATTATAATGTCTTGGTAAGAAGAACTGCTATTTATAAAAATAAGCAATCAACAATAGGTCATAAAAAACGACTCTATTTACACTCTCAATATAATGAAAATTATATAGATGCTACTATTTACAAGCCCACTCAATAAAAAACCTCACATCATAAACACTTATATGTAAGATATATTTGTAAATTTATTTGCTTTTTTAAACCCGTTATTATTAAATAGATTAATGATCAAAAAAATCTCATACGTCGTTGCGACATTGATATTGCTTTTCTTAGTGATAAAGTACACTACCACTGATAAATCCTGGGTGATTAAATTTTATGTTGAAAATGGTGAAATCCAAAGTAGAACCTTAATCTACATTAAAGGGGACAATATGAAAATTGTCACAAATAATCGAACTTACCTGTACAATTCTAAGTCAAAAACAATCAGCTTTATTAATCAAAAAGAAAAGGTCTTCTGGTCGGGACAAATTAAACATTTCACACAAGCCGTAACAGAATTGAAAATGCAAAATGACGACGATTTTCTAATAAATGATGTTTCTTTTTTAAGGAATCTAAATTCTATAGATAAACAACGTTTTGAAGAAATAATAAGGCGTAGAACTGGCAAAAAACCTTTAATTCCTGATTGTCGAATATACAATAATTTCAATATCAAGAGTTCGCCAAACTTTAGTTCAATAGATGATTATGCTGTGCGTAAATACGACGTTATGCATGGTGATGAAGTCATGGAGGAAATATGGGTTGCCGAAAATATCCTATCACATATGGGTTGGAACATGAATTCCTTCAAAGATTTTCTGGAAGCCTTCTTTTTTCACTCAGGAATTGCGCCTTATTTTAATTTGAACGCATATATGCAGGTTAGAACCAATGGTCTTCCCATGAAGGTTATTATTTTCCATGATCAAGAAAAAACGGTGATAAGAATGGATCATGCATCAAGAACAAAACTAAACGAAGAATCATTTTCTATTCCTAAAAAGTTCAAATTAACACCTATTCATCAAATGTTAAAGTTGAACTCAATAAAAACTTCTAAACTAGAAAAGGCAATTTAAGATTAGTCTTTGAAAGGTTATTGGTTTTTATTTTGTGTTAGATGTATCCAATTTTCAATTAGCCTATAGTTATCAATTGCTTGCAAAAACATAAGTTGAGCTGCTACATCTTGATTATTACGAAATAACTGCATCGCAATTCGAATCTTATCCTTGGCATCCAATAATTCATTAAGATCCTTATTTTCGGATGATTCCTGGGCATTTAATATAACTCGAGCATATCTGTAATAGGCAATAGCTCTATTAAATTTATTTGAAGAATTCGTCTTATAAATTTCCTCAGCCGTTTTTAAGCTTCTTTCCTTGATATCCAATTGCCTATAATTTTTAAGACTATCTGCATAATTATAGTATGGTTTTTTCTTGATTAGATAACTATTAATTAGATCATCTCCCATATTAAAAACAGAAATGGGCACAGGTGTTTCTATGAATTGCCACATTGGAATTAATGGTAAGTGAGATAAAACAAATTCTTTGGGTTCTACCATGTAAAATTCATTTGTGCTCCTCTTTAGTCCTGTATGCTCAAGACTTGCATAGGCCCAGGTTAAATCAAAAAAACGCCATTCATTATTTATCTTCACAACATTCCACGAATGAGTTGCTCTATCTTGAAAAGCTCCTCTCTTAGAAATATAACCTCCGATCGTATAGGCTTCAATTCCCGATTGCTGGCAGAAAAACTGAAACAGCTTTGAAAAGCCCTCACATACGGCTTTCCCTTTCTTTAAAACAGATACAGGAGATACCGAATTATTAGATCCCATATAAAACATCAAATCTTCATTATAAAGCAGTTCTACCTGATTTTCATATTTGATATTTGTGATGATCCACATATAAAAAGCTCGTATTCTTTTTTCATCATCAACTCCTATAGAATCAAGATAATGATGCAGATGAATAATATTATTATAAAGACTATCCGGTACTCGTTTCACCTGACGATCGATAAGGCCATACCTTCCAAAAGCCGGATCCTGAGCTTTGGTAGTAGTCAAAGCCCCCAATAATAAAATAGTAAAAACAATATACTTTATGTAGATATTAAATGTCATATTCTAAAGCTAATAAATAATTCAAACTAAGTCATATCTATCAATCGACTTGGTAAGTATTTAACAATTATTAATTAGAATAATCTCAAAATTGGCACATCGGAATTTTAAATGTACTTTTGCACAGATTTTTTGAAACTCAGCTAATTAATAAATAAAATATAACATGGCATTACAGTGTGGAATCGTAGGACTACCTAATGTAGGTAAATCCACTTTATTTAATTGTTTGTCGAATGCTAAAGCACAGTCGGCTAATTTCCCTTTTTGTACTATCGAGCCTAATGTAGGTGTAATCACAATACCTGATGACCGTTTGATCAGATTAACAGAATTGGTACAGCCACAAAAAGTACAGCCTTCAGTAATGGAGATTGTTGATATCGCTGGTTTAGTTAAAGGTGCTAGTAAAGGTGAAGGTTTAGGAAATAAATTCTTAACAAATATCCGTGAAACGAATGCAATTATTCACGTATTACGTTGTTTCGAGGATGGTAATATTGTACACGTTGACGGTTCGGTTGATCCAATTCGTGACAAAGAAACCATTGATATGGAATTACAATTAAAGGATCTTGAAACTGTAGAAGCCAGACTTCAAAAAGCGGCTAAACTTGCCAAAGTTGGTAAAAACCCGGAAGCTAAAAAACTAGTTGAGGTTCTTGAGCGTTATCAGGAAGTCTTAATGCAAGGTAAATCAGCTCGAGTTATAGAACTTAGTGAAGCTGAGGAACTGGTAACAAAAGATCTTCATTTATTGACGACAAAACCTGTATTATACGTTTGTAATGTTGATGAAGCATCTGTTACAACTGGTAATGCCCACGTTGAAGCTGTTAAGGAAGCAGTAAAAGATGAGAATGCCGAAGTTCTAATTGTTGGGGCTGGTATTGAAGCTGATATTGCAGAACTAGAATCATACGAAGAAAAACAAATGTTTCTTGAAGATCTTGGTCTTGAAGAGCCAGGTGTTAATAAATTGATCAAAGCTGCATTTAGTCTTCTTGAATTAGAAACCTATTTCACAGCGGGTGTTAAAGAAGTTAGATCATGGACTTATCCTAAAGGTGCTAAGGCTCCGCAAGCTGCAGGTGTTATTCACACCGATTTTGAAAAAGGATTCATTCGTGCCGAGGTAATCAAATACGAAGATTTCTCTAACTTAGGATCTGAAAATGCTTGTAAGGAAGCAGGAAAAATGAATGTGGAAGGGAAAGAATATGTTGTTCAGGATGGTGATATTATGCACTTCCGTTTCAATGTATAATTCTATCTTAAATTAAGATATTTAAAAGGCTGTCAATTACGACAGCCTTTATTTTTACATACTAGTTCTAATCAAAAATCTAATTTAAACCTTCATAGCTTGTTTATATTTTTATCTTTGTTCAGGTATCTATATAATCAAAGATTATGCTTCGCACACTATTACTTATAGGATTAGGTGGTTTTTTAGGTAGTATTTCTAGATTCTTAATTGCATTGGGTATGAATCGGGTTTTTCAATCGGTTCTACCAATTGGAACTCTTTTTGTCAATATTCTTGGCTGTTTGCTTATTGGAATCATCTACTCTTTGGCAGAACAAAAGAATATGCTAAGTCCTGAGCTGAGAGTATTTCTTAGTGTTGGTTTTTGTGGTGGTTTCACAACCTATTCATCTTTTGCCTTCGAGAAGTTTAATTTGATTAAAACAGGAGACTTTTTCTTGTTAGCAGTTTATCTAGGTGCCAGTGTATTTTTAGGATTGATAGCCGTTTATACCGGTAGTCAAATCCACAAGTTGTTTTAATTTTTTCATCCATTCTCCATAGAGCATTCTACAAGTATGAATATCAAATATACTTTCCTAGGGTTTGTCCTTATCATCAGTAGCTTTATAAAAGCAAGCGCACAAACTAATTCTACCAATACAAGTTCCAACCAGCCTAAACTTATTGTTGGAATCGTCATAGATCATTTACGAAGCGATTATTTCAATAAATACGCCCATCTATTTTCAGACGAAGGCTTTAATAAAATAATGAAAAATGGAGCCTTCAGCTCCAATACACAATACAATTACCAATATTCACAAACAGGAGTTGATCAGGCTACCATATATACAGGAACGTCTCCTGCTTATCATGGGATCATTTCTCACGCTTGGTTTAATAGAATTTCTGAAAGTGCCGAAGCTTCAACCTATGATCAAAAATATAGAAAATTAGGTATCACTGATACGATTGCATCTAAATCACCGCATAAGCTTCTAGCCCCTACTCTAGGTGATATCATGAAGCTAAACAACCCAAACTCGAGAGTTATTGGTGTTTCTCTAAATAATGAATCAGCAATTTTTTCTGCAGGTCATTCGGCTGATGCAGCCTATTGGTTAGATGGTGTTCAAGGCAAATTTATAAGTTCATCCTATTATCAGGATACTCTGTTTAATTGGGTTAATAATTTCAATGCAACTGACCTACCCAACAAATACCTTGATAAACCATGGGTTCCTAAAAGTCTTGAAGACAATGGAAATTCAACTGATATTATCAAAGCAAAACTGAAATTAACGGATCACTTTTATTACGACTTAAAAAAGGAGAAAAAGAAGATTGGATATCATGCCTTAAAGAATTATCCAGCGGGCAATCTATTAGTTAAGGATTTTGCGGCAACTACAATTATTAACGAGAACTTAGGTAAAGACGAAGATTGTGATTTAATTACCATCAATTTTTCCTGCTTGGGCAACAATCACAGAAAGTTTTCACCCTATTCAACTGAAATGCTCGATTGTATAACAAGGCTTGATAAAAATATTGCAGACCTTATTACTTTCCTGGATGAGCAAGTTGGTATGGAAAATGTATTACTTTTTATAACCAGTGATCAGGTAGCAGAATTCTTACCAGCCGATCTTGAAAAACAACGTATACCTCATGGCTATTTCAGTTCTTATAACGCAATAGCCCTATTAAAATCATACTTTAATGTGACTTATGGTTCTGGACAATGGATATCAGGATACGATTCACAACAAATTTTTCTTAACCGTAAACTCATCGAAGATAAAAAGCTAATTCTTGAAGATGTACAAATAAAAGCTGCCAAATTTCTAGTCCAATTCTCTGGTGTGTCTAAAGCAATTCCAGCTTACAATTTTATTGAAACGAACTACAGTCATGGAACTATGAATAAAATTCAGCGCTCGTTCAATCATAAAAGATCAGGTGATGTCATCATTGCTTTGGAACCAGGATGGGTCAATCAAATAAAAGACGAAAGAGACCTTGTTGCTCAGTATAGCCAATCAAGAAGAGCCCCCTTATTTTTATATGGGTGGAAAATTAAAAATCAGGAATTGAATCAACAAGTCGATATTGAAGATATTGTTCCCACTTTATCAACCTTCTTGAAAATAGCACCACCTTCTGGCTGCATGGGTAATCCTATAAAAGGCTTGGTAGATTAGTTTCTTTTTTGACAACACCAAACCATTAAGTAGGTATCGAAGGTTTGGTATTGAAAATCGAACTTCCTGGAAAAATCAACACGAATTACTTCTCCTGAAAAAGTAGATTGATCAGGTTGAAAAGGATGTATTTTTAATTCATCAATTAGGAGCACATCCTTCTTGCCATATAGTTTTATCAAGCACTCTTTGGCACACCAATGCTGGTAGATATGAAGTTGCTTATCTTTATCCGATATAGTTGACATTTCGTTTTCACTCATAAACCTCTTCGTAATGCGATATACCCGATCTGATAGATATTCTATATCCAAAGCCAAATCGTGATTTCGACCAACCATCACGCCTACATAATCCTTGCTATGAGAGATACTGATATCAAAATCAGAATTGATAAGCAAAGGTTTTCCATGCTCATTATTCTCTATAATGACGCCACCGCCAAGAAGCTTTTGCAACAATACACGGGTAGTAACAAATTCTTTTTTACGTGCCATACTTCCAAAACCATCAAGACGAGCCTGTTCCTTTTTACTCAGTTTAACAAACTTAAATAGCTCATCAAGTTCTTCGGTTATTTTCCAAAGAACCAACTGACAGGTTTCATTTAATTGAATGTGTTTTACTAAAGGCATATGATCTTTCCTAAAAGAATAATTTCACCGAATTTATTTCCACTTTAAACTTTCCATCAAGTGTACAATATCCTTATCGATATATTGAATGACTGGAGCTAAAGAATCCGGATTAGGGTGATTATTGAAATAAAGTGATCCTCTTAAGAAATGTTTTGAACTATCTGTGGCAATAAACTGAACAGAAGAAGCAGCATTACCTTGTATACGATATACCAAACCATATACATTTTTCTCTTTGTCTATATAATTAGTTCCATCAATTGCATCAGCTTTTATAGCGTGCTTATAAACTAATCGGTGTGAATCTTCCAGATATTTCTCCAAATTTTCACTCACTTCTTTATAGCTTAAATGCAGCGTTGCATTATAAGTTGGATACTCAATATTTAGCCAATATTTCTCGGCTAACCTACTTTTATCTTTCACAACCTGTGTGCCGTTCAAATGATCAAAACTAAACGGGTAGTCCTGATTCCAAGCCTTATATTTTTTTTCAGGAAAGTCAATTCGAAAATACCCCCGAGGTTTCGGCATAGCTTTTTCCCGACAGGACATAGGTAGGCATGAAAAAACAACTAAAAAAATAAGAATAATATAAGAATGCCTAAGCATATGAAATCATGTTTAAATTAATAAGGTTGCAATTTGCATAAAATTCAATGAAACTTACACATCCAGAGGACACAATTCAGGAAGAGGGTATCAAATTTAAAGTTTATTATTTTTTTTGAGGTAGCCTAAAACGAATCTTCTTGATTCGTCTATTATCAACAGCTTCAATAACAAACTCGTAACCATGATATTCAAAAATCTCTCTTTTATGAGGAATTTCACCTTTCATTTCCAGTATCAATCCGGCCAAGGTATCAGCATCTCCCTTTATTTCGTCGAAGACATCATCTTCAATATCAATTAGCTTAAAAAAGTCATTCAACAAGGTTTTTCCTTCGAAGATATAAGAACCATCATCTTCTATAGAATAAAAATCTTGTTCATCATCATGCTCATCTGTAATATCACCAACAATCTCTTCCAGTATATCTTCCAAACTAACCAGACCAGAAGTCCCACCATATTCATCGACCACAATAGCCATATGGTTCTTTTTAGTCTGGAATTCCTCCAAAAGATCACTAATCTTTTTTGTTTCAGGAACAAAGTAAGGTGGACGGATTAAAGATTGCCATCTAAATGTATTGGGTTTATGGTGGTGAGATAACAAATCTTTCACATATAAAATCCCACGTACATTATCAAATGCTCCTTCGTAAACAGGTATTCTGGAAAAGCCAGACTCAATAATGACAGACTTAAGTTTACTGAAGCTTGTCTGAATATCAACAGCTACGATATCAACTCTGGCCTTCATAATTTCGTCAACATTGATATTTCCGAATTTGACGATTCCCTCAAGAATTTCCATCTCTTCTGTGATTTCATCAGCTGTCAACTCAAGTGCCTGAGAAAGATCATCCATGGAGATATTCTGTTTTTTAGAGATTCGCTTATTAACTATTGACGTGGACTTAATCAAAATTGTACCTAAAGGGCGAAAAACCTTTTCTAAAAACACAAGGGGTAAGGCCATATATCTTGAAAAACGAAGTGCAAACTGAGCTGCATACACTTTGGGTATAATCTCACCAAATAATAAAAGTAAAAAGGTAACAACGATAACCTGAACAATAAATCCAACCGCCGGAGCTTGACTAAAATCAAACAGGGAGGATGTGATATAGGTCGACAATATTACAATCGCAATATTCACAAAATTATTAGCAATTAGAATTGTAGCCAATAGCTCTTCAGGCATTCTTAAAAGCTTAAGTAGCTTTTTATTTTTATTTGTTTGTGTTTCTTCAATCTCTCGCAAATTTTGAGGCGAAAGAGAAAATACAGCCACCTCTGAACCTGAAATCAGGGCGGAAAAAAATAACAAAAGTACCATCGCACATAGTTCTGCAATGATACTTAAGCTTATAGGTTTAAAAACAATATCAAAATTGTTTAATATCAGTAACAAATCGTTGGTTTCCAACATTTAAAATTCTAGTTCAACAATGTTTTAGAATGGTAAATCATCCGTCTCTTCTTCGGTTACATTCGTAACTGCAGCCTGCGGCTTGGCAGTTTCTTCAACATTTGTAGCATCCGAATCAGAACGACGACCTAACATTTGAAAATTATCAGCGAAAATTTCGGTCGTATAGCGCTTTTTACCATCTTGATCTTCCCAAGTACGAGTTCTTAAACGACCTTCTACATATAGCTGAGATCCTTTTTTCACATATTTCTCGGCAATTTCTGCCAATTTACGCCACATAACAATACTGTGCCATTCGGTTTGTGTCACCTTTTCCTCATTACGAGTATAAGATTCACTTGTAGCCAAACGAATATTACAAACAGCTACACCATTATCCAGGTACTTAACCTCTGGGTCTGCTCCCACATTCCCAACCAAAATTACTTTATTTACTGACATATCTTCTTATTTTTTAGTTAACAACAATAAAGTTATAAACTTTTTAGCGAGATAAAAATATTTTTATTCTCATAACATTTATTCTCTTGCTAAATGCATCTCTATCGGTTTGGGCATTGGGTAGTCTCTGGCAGATTCTCTATCAACAGGTATTAAAGATGTAAACGTCTCAAAAGCATCATCATCCACTTGAATATGAATAAACTCAATATGTAAGTTTTGATGACTCAATTTATGGGCTTTAGTGACCAACTGATTTGTCACTTTTAATCTTACATCCTTAAATATGGAATACCAGGCTTTAGACTTCATCAAATCTACTAATTCTATTTTATTATCAAGCTCAATTAGGGGAAATTCAAACAGTTTTCTCCAGATATCTCGATCTCCTCTCTGTTGTAATAAATAACGTTCACTATTATATATATACAAGTAATAGAAATATCGGTCAGTCACCTTAACCTTTTTCTTCTTTACAGGGAAGATATCCTGTTGCTTATTTATATAGGCAAAACATTGAGCTTGTAAAGGACAAATTTCACAATCAGGTTTTTTAGCGATACACTGTAGTGCTCCAAACTCTATAATAGCCTGATTGTAGACATGTGGTGGAGCATCAACCATAAGTTCATCAGCCAAATTTTGAAAAACCCTCTTTCCTTTAGGAGAGATAGTCGATTCTGAAACACCAAATATCCGAGACAAAACTCGATACACATTCCCATCAACGGCAGCATATGGAAGGTGGAATGCAAAGGCTGCTATTGCAGAAGCCGTATACACACCTATTCCTTTCAACTTTAAAATCTCATGGTACGAATCGGGAAACACCCCATTATAATTGTCTATAATGGATTTCGCCGCCTGATGCAAATTACGAGCACGTGAATAATACCCAAGCCCTTGCCAATGATTTAGAACCTCTTGTTCATTCGCTAATGCCAAATCTTTAATTGTAGGAAAACTATTAATAAAACGATAATAATAGTCTACAACTGTAACAACTTGTGTTTGTTGTAACATGATTTCTGAAATCCAAATTTTGTACGGATCTGAAGTTTTTCGCCATGGCAAATCACGCTTATTGAACTCATACCAATTTATAATTTTGCTATTGAGCATAGTCCTAGATTGTTACGCATTTTATTTTTTTTATATTTTCACACAAAAATAGTGCTTTCGATTTCTTTAATAAAGAGAAATCATATATATTTGCAGTCTGATTTTGAGAAAAAACTGTTGTATATAATTGATAATTAAAGAATTTTTAAGAGATGACTAAAGCAGATATTGTTAACGAGATTTCTAAAAACACGGGGATTGAGAAAATTACAGTACAAAAAACTGTTGAGGCCTTCATGGATACTATCAAAGGTTCACTTGTTAAAGGTAAAAACGTGTATTTAAGAGGTTTCGGAAGTTTTATCGTTAAGAAAAGAGCAGAGAAAACTGCAAGAAACATTTCTAAAAACACAACTATTATTATTCCTGAGCACTTTATCCCGTCATTTAAACCGGCGAAGACTTTCGTAAGCAAAGTAAAAACAAACGTAAAGTAGTCTCAGACTTTAAAAACAAATTTTAATATATTTAAGTTATGCCAAGCGGAAAAAAGAGAAAAAGACATAAGATGGCTACGCACAAGCGTAAAAAGAGATTAAGAAAGAATCGTCATAAGAAGAAATAATTCTTATCACGCTTATTAGTAAGAGTATAATGTATAAACCTAAAGAACTTTTTAGTACTTTAGGTTTATCTATTTGTAAGAATTAACTATTTTTTGAATTTAATATAGGAGTTTTCAAGTGAGTAATGAACTTGTAATTGATGTACAGCCAAACGAAATTGTAATTGCTTTGCTTGACAACAAGCAATTGGTAGAAGTTTCCAAAGAAAAAAGCAATGTGCAGTTTGCAGTAGGCGATATTTATCTAGGTAAAGTGAAAAAAATCATGCCTGGTTTAAATGCCGCTTTTGTTGATGTTGGATACGAAAAGGATGCTTTCCTTCACTATCTTGACCTGGGACATCAGTTTCTCACTTTAAACAAATTCTTGCAACAAGCCATTGCCCGTAAAGGTAAAGGCATGTCCATTTCTAAAATGAAATTGGAGCCGGATATCGATAAAAATGGGAAAATTACCGATGTCTTAAAATCAGGACAATACATTCTTGTTCAGGTTGCAAAAGAACCTATCTCTACAAAAGGCCCTCGTCTATGTTCAGAAATTTCACTTGCTGGACGTAATATCGTTTTAATGCCTTTTTCTGATAAAGTATCTATTTCTCAGAAATTAAAATCTACAGAAGAAAAAAGTCGACTTAAACAGTTACTACAAAGTATTAAGCCTAAGAACTATGGGGTTATTGTACGTACTGTTGCTGAAGGGAAACGTGTTGCTGAACTCGACAAAGAACTTCGTGGATTAATTGCGCGTTGGGAAGAATCATTCCTTAACATTCGCGACATCACTCCTCCTAGTTTAGTTTTGGGAGAGATGAATCGTACCACAGCTATTCTTCGTGATATTCTAAACTCATCATTCGAGAATATATATGTGAATGATGCCAGTGCTGCAGCTGATATCAAACAATATATCGCAAGTATTGCTCCTGAAAAAGAAAAAATTGTGAAGCACGTTAAAGGTGAACTTCCAATTTTTGACCAATTAGGGATCGATAAACAAATCAAATCTTCTTTCGGGAAAACAGTTTCATTTAAAAGTGGCGCTTACCTTATTATAGAACACACCGAAGCATTTCATGTTATCGATGTGAACTCAGGTAACCGATCAAAAGCTGGAAACGATCAGGAAACCAATGCTCTTGAAGTAAATTTGGCCGCTGCTGAAGAGTGTGCTCGTCAGTTAAGACTTCGTGATATGGGTGGTATTATCGTTGTCGATTTTATCGATATGCACTCAGCAGAAAACCGTCATAAGCTTTTTGAGAAGATGAAAGAAATGATGAGTAAAGATCGTACCAAGCACAACATTCTTCCTTTAAGTAAGTTTGGCTTGATGCAAATCACTCGTCAGCGTGTTCGTCCTGAAATGAATGTAGCTGTTCAAGAGAAATGCCCTACTTGCCAAGGTACTGGCGAAATCTCACCTGCCGTATTGCTTACCGATCAAATCGAAGATCAATTGGCAACACTATCAGAACGATCTAAAGAGAAACAAATGACTCTTAAGGTTCACCCTTTTGTGGCTGCCTATATTAATCAAGGCTTTTTCAAAACCTTACGCCGTAAATGGCAATCAGCTTACAAGGTGAAATTAAAAATAAAAGCCATTCCTTCATATGATTTAATGATGTATCGTTTTAGTGATAAAAACAATCGTCGAATCAAATAGAACGCCTCGTTCAAACAGACTATAAAGTCAAAAGTATTGTTGATTACATCTCGACTAGTTTCAGATCACTCAACCAAGATAAAATACAATAATAAGGTCAATGATTTATTTCATTGGCCTTTTTTTGTGAACAAAATATCTAACATATTTTTATTATTTTCACCTACTCTAATTTCATTCTCTCTTATAAAGACCTATTTACATGAATAAATATCTTATTTCATTTCTCCTCCTTTTTACCGTCTTAACCGCTAAATCACAAGAAATATTGCTAGACCAGAATATCAATTTAGACACTGGTTTTTCTGATAAAAGAGATGCCTATCCTATCATTAATAAAAATACTGATGCATTAACTCTTTTATTAATCGACAATTACAATATTAACACTCAGGAATATAATAAAGATTATAGCTTAAGACGTAGCTTTGAATGTCCACGTCCAAAGAATAAATACCGACATTTAATTGGTCATACCACAAAAGCGAATCAGTATAATCTTTTTTTTGCCACCAAGCGCAACAAAGAATTTTTAGTACAAACAATTAATTTAGACGATCGAAGTAGTAATGAAAAGAAATTTGCATTTAAACTTAAAGATGAAAAATACCTTGAAACGTTTAGTTATAAAAACAAGCTCTATATTTTAAGCTTGCTTAAAAATAGCTCCGTATTGAAATTACGCGTTTTTGAAGGTAGCTCGTTAACGATTACCAAGGAATTTAATTTTAATAATAACAGATTCAACACACACCAATTTTATAGATTAAGTGATGTACTTAAATCTCCTGGAAGCTTTTCAAGTAGTATTAGTATACAAAAAATTAACAACAACAATCCCAACTCATTAGAGCTTACTTCCGAAAAAAATAAAATTTATTGCTATAGTGATAAAATAGTAATCAGTTTAGATCATAGGAAAGACTTTACCATTTTAATAAAAATAGATTTAGAAGATCTTACTTCAGAAATCAAGACGTATAAATTTGATGAAGTTGACGGCAAGCAATTCTCCAATATCAAATCTAACTCCTATATATATCAAGATATTTTATTTCAAACTAAGGTTAGTAAATATGAACTATATCTATCAGCATATAATTTGATTACTGATCGTTTAATTAAAAAACATCAAGTAACAAAAGATGAAAATATCGCCTTTAAAAACACAAATCTAATTCAGGAAAATGATGCTGCAATATTTAGTTCTCATACACGAGTTCTCGAAACCAGCAAGCAGATTCTTAGAAAGATGGCATCAGGAAATGTAGGAATAAGCGTTTACGAAACAAATGGATATTGGGAAATAACTCTAGGTGGCAAAAAAGATGTGAAGCAAGGTGGTGGAATGATGATCGGGGGAGGCATGCCAATGGCTTCAGCTAGTGCTGGCGCAGTAACATTTACAGTTTCAACACCAACAATGCATTCTTTTTCTTCATACACAAGTACAAAATCTGTGTATTTTAAATGTCTATTTAACAAAAACTTGCAACACATTGAAGGGCATGTCAGGAAAAATCCATTTGATAAAATAAAGACCTTCTCCGATGACACATATGAAGATCTATCAATTGAGACGATCTTTAAACGGGATAATTATTTTGTTTTTGGTTATTATGATTCGGTAGCCAAAAAATATACCCTTCGAAAATTTGAATAATATCTCTATTCAAATTATAAAAGATTTCTCCTTATCATCAAACTCAATCCCATTATCATTCTTTTCATACATAAAAAATTAAGCAATTTGATTTGAATAAAATCAAAAGCTTAACTTTGTCCTGTTAACACCTATAAAAAGTATTGTTTCATCACAATACAAAACTTCCCCAGATCATTGGGATAAAAACATAAGTCATGGACGTAGAAATATTAGCTCGAATACAATTCGCTTTTACCATCGCTTTTCATTACATCTATCCGCCTTTAAGTATAGGCTTAGGTATGATGATGGTCATATTTGAAAGTATGTATGTGGGTACTGGAAAAAAGGTATATGAAACACTGGCCCGCTTTTGGACCAAAATATTTGCCTTAACTTTTGGTATTGGTGTCGCAACTGGAATTGTAATGGAATTCGAGTTTGGTACCAATTGGGCCATTTACTCGAAATATGTAGGCGATATCTTTGGATCTGCTCTGGCTGCTGAGGGAATATTCGCGTTTGCTCTTGAGAGTGGCTTTCTAGGCATTCTCCTTTTCGGATGGAACCGAGTTAGTTCGAAAGTACATCTTATATCAACTATAGGTGTCTTTTTCGGCTCGATGTTCTCAGCTGTATGGATTGTTGTAGCCAACTCGTGGCAACAAACACCAGCTGGATATCATATTGTAGGTGAAGGACTAAATGCTCGCGCTGAAATCACAGATTTCTGGGCCATGGTTTTTAATCCATCAAGCGTAGATAGAATTAGCCATGTTTGGTTAGGCGCCTTGCTTGCGGGAACCTTTTTGGTACTTAGCGTGCATGCCTACTACCTTATAAAAGGCAGACATATTGAGATATCAAAAAAGGCTTTTAAAATTGCTTTAATCGCAGCCACAGTTCTTTCTTTAGGACAACTTGGTACGGGGCACCATTCCGCTGAAGGTGTGGCAAAAAATCAACCTGCTAAGCTTGCAGCTATGGAAGGCCATTTCGAAAAAAGTGCACCTGCCGATATGTATATCATGGGTTGGGTTGATCAGGATAAGCAAGACGTGAGCGGTATAAAAATTCCAGGTGGACTATCCTTTTTGTTGGACTTTGATTTTGATGCGCCTGTTACAGGACTAAATGCTTTTCCCAAAGAAGATCAGCCAGGACAAGTTAATGCAGTCTTCCAATTCTATCATATAATGGTTGCCATAGGTATGGCACTAATAGGTCTAACGCTTTTAGCTTGTTTCTATTGGTGGCGTGGGCGACTGTTCGAACAAAAATGGTTACTTATTGGCTTTATATTCGCGGTCTTTTTACCTCAAATTGCAAATCAAACAGGTTGGTTTGCTGCCGAAATGGGTCGTCAGCCCTGGGTGGTTTATGGCTTACTCAGAACATCAGATGCATTCTCTCAAGCTGTTTCTGCCAATCAAATTTGGTTCTCTCTTATCATGTTCTTTTTCATCTATACCCTTTTGTTTGTTTTATTCATTTATATCCTAAACAAAAAAATACAACACGGTCCTTATGATGAAAGTGAGACTGAAAATAGACCTCATACAAAAGATATAGAGCAAGCTATTATTCAAGGATAAAAGGTCAAACCAATTTTAAAAATATACAAATCATTCTAACAAGCTTGTTCAATTCATTTGCACAGGGCAATAATATAAACATATGGAAACTCTATTAGGATTAGATTATCAAACCTGGTGGTTTTTAGTTGTAGGTGGCGTATTTTCCGGTTATGCCATTCTAGACGGTTTTGATTTTGGAGCAGGTGCCTGGCATCTGTTTTTCAGAAAGGAACAAAGCCGCCGCATCGCAATGAATGCCGTTGGTCCCGTTTGGGATGGCAACGAAGTGTGGCTGGTAATTGGCGGAGGAGCGCTGTTCGCAGGATTTCCCGTTGCATACGCAAGTTTGCTTTCTGCCATGTACACCCCATTTATGCTTTTTCTCTTTTTCATTATTTTTCGTGCTGTGTCAATAGAATTTCGTGGCAAAGAGGAAATGAAATGGTGGCGAAAAACATGGGATATTGTTTACAGTTTTTCAAGTATCATGCTGGGCTTTCTTTTAGGCGTGGTTTTGGGTAACGTCTTAATGGGAATTCCTATAGATGCCAATCATAATTACAATGGTGATGCTTTGATTAGCTTTTTAAACCCATACTCAATACTTATGGGACTTACTAGCTTAAGCTTATTCATGTCACATGGCGCAATCTACTTACTCCTGAAGACGGAAGGAAAACTATATGAACGACTAATTCTTTTACAGAAATATGCAATGGCCGCTTTTATCATCACTTTTGGCTTGACATCATTATACACCCTGGCCTATCAGCCTCACCTGAGCGACAAGCTAATGGAAATGCCTGCATCGTTAATACTACCGGTATTAGTTGTATTAAGTATCGCCAATATTCCACGTTTAACACATAAAAAGAAATTTCAGCAAGCTTTTCTTTTCTCGTCTTTATGTATCAGTTTCATGTTAGTGCTTTGCGCTTTAGAAGCATATCCAAACCTTCTGATATCATCGATTAGTCCTGAGAATAATATAGATATATACAATGCTGCATCATCATTAAAATCATTAAAAATCATGATGATTATTGTAGCCATTGGTGGACCCTTGGTTTTGGGCTACACCTATTTTGTATACAAAACTTTTAGGGGTAAAGTAAAGATTGATGAAACAAGTTATTAGAAGGTTCAAAACATCTGAAAGTTTAAAGGTCAAAAAGCTTATAGGATGATTGACAATTCCCTATCTATCTTGATGCTTTATATTTCTTGATGCTAAAATATAAAAAGAGCTGTAATCCAATAAGGACTGCAGCTCTTTCTATTATATAACAAACTATTAATTAATGCTTATTACTTCTGTTTTCTGAACCGATGAGATAATGAAAAAACCTAAAGCATCATCATCCAAACTATGTCCTCCAATACGCTTGATATTGCTTCTTAAAGGAGCGGGCGGAGGAGAAAATTGTGTTCCCTCATTATCCCTTTGTTCTTCTGCCAGACGGAGGAAATCATAAACACCCCTTGCAATAACATGTTGCTTTATAAAGTACTTTTCATCCTTCATTACAACTTGATCAAACTGTGTCTCTGACTCTTCTACTGAAGTATAAACATTGCTTCCGAAAAGTAAATCAGAATAGGAATAAATATAACTCTTCTCTACTGGTGTTTCAGGATCACTCCAATCTATATAGGATTCAACTTTAAATAACTGCCAACAGAAATAAAAGTTCCCTTCTTCAGAATATTGGGGCTCAAAATTGATATAATAGCCTTCATCATCCTCACTAAAATCATCTTCTTCTTTATATTCAACAAAAATTTTGGGAGCATATGGGTAATCAATAACCATCTGAGCTGTTGACTCGTACTCTTTTCCATCTATTGTTTTAATATACAAGGTATAGGATGAATTTGGATCTAAATTCTTTCTTAATTCATAGCGTCCCTTTTTCTCATCAGCTACTTCTTTCCCTGTATTGGGATCATAAACCAATGGTACTGCATAGGTCAAAGAGAAAGCATTCCCTTTGTTATCCTTCAAAACAACCACAGCATCTTTAACTACAGGGTAATTCTCCGTTTCAAAATAAGGAATCGATTGAGTCAATCGTACAATATGAAGTCGTTCAGAACGACCTTCACCAGGTTCGCTAGTAAACCAGCCATCTACAACAAGTTTTGATTCAACCGAAGGAAGATTCAATTCAATTTGTTTTTCACATCCCGCCAGGCAGATTAAAGCAAGCAAGATTATATATAAGAATTTATTATGCATTTTTTCCATCTTCGTTAGTTATGACTAAAAGCTAAAATTATAAGTAATAGTTGGAACCGGTTTGCCAATAATAGCAAATTGCCAGGCTTCGGTCGCATTACCTTTTTGGCTACCAGCCCAATTATTTTCACTCTCTTTAAAATAAACAGAATAGGCATTCTGTCGACTATAAAGATTGGTGATTCCAAAATTCCAACTCCCCTGCCAGCTTTGATTTGCCTTTTTCTTTTTACACTTATAAGTAAATGATAAATCAAGACGATGGTAAGCCGATATACGAGCCCCATTACGATTAATGTAGTGAGCGTAAGTGTTATTCTGAAATTCATATTTCCCGTATGGATAAGTAGCTGGTCGGCCACTCATCAAAATAAAGTTAGTTGCAACCGACCATCGTTTATTCAGATCGTAATTAGCTACAACTTTCAGATCATGTGTTTTATCGTAATCAGCAGGAAAATAATCACCATTATTAATCAATGTTGCTGGAAAAACCTCACCAGTCGAATTGTTCATTAATCCATCTACTTTTTTCTCTGTTCTGGAAAGAGTGTAAGCAATCCATCCAGTTAGATGTCCTTCCTTTTTACGAATACTGAATTCAACGCCATAGGCCCTTCCTTGCGCATCAAGCAACTCCGTTTCGATCGTATTATTCAACATTAGATGAGCACCATATTTATACTCTACCAAATCGTAAAATTTCTTATAATAAGCCTCCACAGATGTTTCAAACATATTATTTCCCAGGTTATGAAAATAGCCTAAAGCTATCTGATCAACTTTAGCTGGTTTAATGTGCTTCCCGGTTGGAACCCATATATCAAGAGGTGTAGGTGCCGTTGTATTAGAAATTCGATGCAGGTACTGACAGGTTCTGTTATAACTGGCTTTTAACGAATTAACATCGCTTAAAGCATACTTTATTGCCAATCGGGGTTCAAAATTGAAATAGTTCTTTATAATCTCATTTTTACCATACTTCTTTGAATCCGTTACACTTGCTTTATCTTTGGGGATGCCACTTTTATAAGTATTCACAGTTTGTTCTCCCAAACTTGTAAAGTTTGAAAGCCTTAAGCCATACTGCAAAGTCAAACGACTACCAATATTCTGCTCTAAACCAGCATAAGCCGCCGTTTCGAGACCATATCCCTTCTCCAGCTTATTAGATTCAATAATGGATCCCTTTACAGGCTTCAATTCACCAGGATTAAAAATGTAATAAGTACTACCAAAACCAAATTTCAATTTCAAATCCGGATTAGGGAAATATGAAAAATCAGCCTTAAGGTTCATATTCTTAATACTGGAAATCCACTCAAAACCTAAACTCCCCTCAGGAACACTTATGGAATAATCGAAATTACTATAGATTGCTGTAAAATTTGAAAAAAGTTTTTTGTTGAAAAGATGATTCCAGCGAATGGTTCCTGTTGTATTTCCCCAATGAGAATCGAATTCCTTACCAAATTTAAACACATCATTCCCAAAATAACCTGATATAAAAAGACGATTATTATCGTTGAATTTGTGATTTATCTTTGCATTCAAATCATAGAAATAAACCGTGTTATTCTTCATCTTGGAATTCATTCGTAATAAAAGATCAGCATATGAACGTCTACCCGACACCATAAAAGATGTTTTATCTTTCTTAATAGGCCCTTCGAGGGTTAAGCGACTACTTACAATGCCAATTCCTCCATTTCCTGAAAAACGTTTACTATTCCCCTCTTTCTGACGTACATCCAATACGGAAGACAAACGGCCGCCATATTGAGCTGGAATGCCTCCTTTGTACAATTGGAAGTCCTTAACCGCATCACCATTAAAAACGGAGAAAAATCCAAAGAGATGTGATGAATTAAAAACAGGAGCTTCATCGAGAAGAATCAAATTCTGATCGGTTCCTCCACCTCGAACATTAAAACCAGTACTACCTTCGCCAACAGAAGTCACACCTGGTAACATCTGCAGCGTTTTTATAATATCAACTTCACCCAGAAAATGAGGAAGCTTTTTGACAATACTCACGGGTAAACGCTCAACACTCATTTGCACGGAAGATACATTCTGATCCTTTTTGGCAGCTGTTACATTAACATCTTTCAGTTTAATGCCATCGGCATGTAACTCAATATTTAAGGTAGTGTTTTCATCCAAAGTAACTTCTCTGATAATAGGCTCATAACCAATAAAACTAAACTGGACTTTGTATTTTGCAGGTGCTAATGATAAAGAGTAGAACCCATATTCATTGGTTGCAGTTCCTACCATTAAATCGGGAATACTAACGGTAGCACCAATAAGAGCTTCCCCATTAGATCCGTCTTTAATGTAACCACTCAGGGTTTGTTTTTCTTGTGCCTGCAAATCATTTCCAGCTAATCCTAAAATCAGTAAAAAGAATAAACACAAACAAATCGTTTTCTTCATAAATTGCTTCTCAAATATGTTCTAATAATACATTTCACTAGTTATAAAAACAGATTAATATAGAAACACCCTACTTTTTTTTATAAAAAAAAGCCGTCCTGATGGACGGCCTTTCATTATATAGTTTGATATAAACTTTGTTTAGTTCTCTTCGAATTTTCCAGCTGCAAGAAAGTCAACTGCTGCTTCGATATCCTTATACATCACTCTATCCTTATCGTTGAAAGTAACTGCTGATCTGAATTCACCAAGGAATGCCTCTAAGAATGGAGATGATTTACCTGGACGACGTAAATCTATAGCCTGAGCTGCATTCATCAACTCGATAGCGAAAATACGCTCAACATTATCACAAACCAATAATGATTTAGTCGCTGCGTTACCACCCATACTCACGTGATCTTCCTGCTCGTTAGAAGAAGGAATCGAATCCACAGAACATGGTGTACACAATTGCTTATTCTGACTCACGATAGAAGCTGCTGCATACTGAGGAATCATGAAACCTGAATTCAATCCTGAATCAGAAATCAAGAACTCAGGAAGATCTCTATCACCTGAAATTAAACGGTAAGTTCTACGCTCCGAAATACTACCTAGCTCAGCTAAAGCAATACACATAAAGTCAAGAACAAGAGCCAATGGCTGTCCGTGGAAGTTACCACCAGACAAAATCATATCTTCTTCGATGAAAATCGTTGGGTTATCAGTAACTGAGTTAATTTCTGTTTCTACAACACTAGATACATAGTTAATTGCATCTTTTGACGCACCATGAACCTGAGGCATACAACGGAATGAATAAGGATCCTGAACATTCTTCTTCTCATTAGCGATAAACTCACTCCCTTCAAGAAGAGTGCGAATGTTACGAGCCGTTTCAATTTGCCCATTGTGTGGACGAGCATCGTGAATTGGAGCCAAGAAAGGATCAATTCTTCCATCGTAACCTTCTAATGAAATAGCACCGATAATATCAGAATATTTCACCAATTTAAATGCCTTAAGCAATGCATAAACTGCATGAGCACTCATAAACTGAGTCCCATTCAATAGAGCTAAACCTTCTTTAGCACCTAATTTGATAGGCTCCCATCCGAACATTTTCAAGATCTCATCAGAAGGACGAATCTCATCTTCATAAATTACTTCACCTTCACCAAATAATGGTAAGAAAAGGTTAGCTAAAGGAGCTAAATCACCTGATGCACCTAATGAACCTAAGTGACGAACTACAGGAAGAACATCGCTGTTATACATATCGATGATACGTTGAACAGTTTCAAGTTGAACACCTGATTTCCCCATTGATAAAGCGTGTGCCTTAAGTAAAAGCATCAAACGAATCACATCCTCAGGAATAACGTTACCCAAGCTACAAGCATGAGACATTACAAGGTTAGACTGAAGCTGAGACAGATCTTCTTCAGGAATAGAAATCTTACAAAGAGATCCGAACCCAGTAGTAATACCATAAATTGGCTTCTCAGCCTTTGCAATTGTATCATCAAGATAAGCTTTACAGTCAAGAATCAATTTTGTTGACTCTTCTGATAGTTCAAGCTTGTATCCTTTTTCAAGAATTTCTTCAATTTTAGAGAAAGTTAATTTCTCCGGGCTAATAAAATGTGTGTTAGACATGTTGTGTATTTTATTTAGTATTTTTTGTATTAAATGTATTTCAAAAGCAATGAATTAATACATCGTACCAATCCAGCAGATAACACTAATGAGATGCATCTCATCACCGAATCTAGAAAGCACCAGAACTCAAGGGCAACGAATGTCACCGCCAATACTCTCGGCTGCTCTATCTTGTAATACTTTAAATATCATTCAATTCTAAATATTTTTTTCACACCCTAAAGGCATGTCCTATATCTTATCAATTTTGAAAGCGCAATCTAAGCTAATTTTTCAATTAGAGCATCAACAGATAACTTAATTTGTTCCCCTGTTTCCATGTCTTTTAAGCTCAATAAACCTTCTTCCATTTCTGTTTCACCCACCATAATTACAAAAGGGATATGCTTATCGTTAGCATAATTCATTTGCTTTTTCATTTTAGCAGAACCCGGAAAAATCTCAGATTTTACACCATTGGCTCTCAATTTTGCTAGAATTGGCAAACAATATTTTTCTTCCTTCTCACCAAAGTTGACAAACATAACTTTAGTCGT
Source organism: Ancylomarina sp. (assembly GCA_048268005.1). Lineage (GTDB taxonomy): Bacteria > Bacteroidota > Bacteroidia > Bacteroidales > Marinifilaceae > Ancylomarina. The sequence continues at coordinate 266,210 of JBLWWJ010000002.1, read as the reverse complement.
ATTCACGGTTTCAGCAGGGAAACGCTCCATTTGTTCCAATACATCGTAAATACGATCGGCTCCAAATGAGATACCCACTCCCGAAACATCCTTTAATCCGAAAATACCTGTTAGGTCATCGTAACGACCACCACCTGTAATACTTCCAAATTCCATATCTTTCGACTTCACTTCGAAAATAGCACCCGTATAGTAGTTCAAACCACGAGCTAGAGTTAAATCTAATTCAACCTCAGTTGTTATATCAAGATCTGTAAGGTAGTTGAAAACGGTTTCCAATTCCTCAATACCTTTCATTCCCACTTCCGAAGCAGACAGAATCTCTTTCAGTTTAGCAAGTTTCTCCGTATTGGTACCCGATAATAGAATAATAGGTTGTAAGGTATCAATTGCATCCTGTGGGATGCCTTTCTCAAACATTTCCTTATTCACATTATCCAAGCCAATTTTATCCAGCTTGTCAATGGCTACTGTGATATCGATAATTCTATCTGCCTCACCAATTATCTCGGCAATACCAGCTAGAATCTTACGATTATTGAGTTTTACAAGTACATTTAGTTTTAAACGCTTGTACACTTCATCTACAATTTGAATTAACTCAACCTCATTCAATAGAGAATTGCTACCAACCACATCAACATCGCACTGATAGAACTCACGGTAACGTCCTTTTTGTGGACGATCGGCTCTCCAAACCGGCTGAATCTGGTAACGCTTAAAAGGGAAAGAAATATCGTTACGATGCTGCACAACGTAGCGAGCAAAAGGCACAGTTAAGTCATAACGCAAACCTTTATCACTAATCTTAGTGGTCAATTTTGTTGAGTTACGAGACTCCAATACTTCAGGTCTTACCTTTGACATGTAATCACCTGAATTCAAAACCTTAAACAACAACTTATCTCCCTCTTCGCCATACTTACCCATTAGGGTTGACAAATTTTCCATCGATGGTGTTTCGATGGGCATAAAACCATAGAGTTGAAACACCTCTTTAATGGTATCGAATATATAGTTTCGTTTCACCATTTCAACAGGTGAGAAATCTCTCGTTCCCTTAGGAATTGACGGTTTTTGAGCCATTTCTTTTCTTTTAATTGATTAATTTGATTATTCCTTCGAAATAAGATTTTCGATTCCAACATCTTTTCAACGCCACAATCAACTTTATATCACTCTTTTAAATGAATCAAGTAATAAATCTCATCTTCAAATTGTGATACAAAAATATTAAATATTTTCAGAGTTCCCACCCTTTATATAAAAGCTATAAGCCTCGAGTTTAAAGCAAAAAAAAGTATCAGAAAACTGATACTCAAACTATCTTGAATTAGGAGCGATTCACTCGCCTGAATATATTGGCAAAAAAGTCAAGCAACATGCCTAGCACCAATGGATAAAACCAAACTTTAGATTCAAATCCCATAAGCAACATAACCGATGATATAAACAATACATTAACCGTAGTTTTGGTATACTCAAACAAACCCCAATTACGGATACCTTGCTTTATAAGCAAATACAACTGAACAAATGCATAAGTCAGTAAGCCAACTGAAATAATAATATTACCGTATGAAAGCTGGTTATACAGGCGGTAACCCCCAATAAAAATTAAAGCCAATCCGATAAAATAGATCAGCTTATAAGTCGAAAAAGAAGACATAAAAATGATGTGATGATGTGATGATGTGAAAATTAAAACATCTGCGCCAATCAGCGAAATTTGCAGGAATAATTAATGCCTGCAGCTAGCTTATTAAGCGAAGTCGAAGCGCTATTGAATAAACTTAATTGTCATTGGGTATTCAAAATCTTCGTTATTTAGCGTTTTAACAACAGCTAAAATAACAAAAATAAGTTGCAGTAAACCAAGCACTATTAATGCAAAAATTCCAATTATAACGAAAACCAGAATCATAGCGACAAACATATAAATCGTAAATGAAATCTGAAAATTCAGAGCCTTCTTACCTTCCTTATCTACCAATGGAGAGATATCCTTTCGCATACTCCAAAGAATAAGTGGTACGATGATATTACCCAATGGGATAAAATACGCAAGTCCTCCCAGGTGACAAAACATAGCCCAATTTCTTTCTTCGTGGGGTGTTCTAAACTGTGTCATATATTAACTTTTTTATTAGAATAAATTGAACTTTATGATCTCTAAGTTATCAATCTAAATTACAAAAACAAAGGGAAGAAAACCAATCTGGCATCTTCCCTTAATCTTTTTACTAGCTAGAATTAGTCAGCAAGTAATTTCTTATATCGAATACGCTTAGGTCCTTCATCACCCAAACGTTTTTTCTTATTAATCTCGTAATCGCTATATCCACCTTCAAAGAAATGAACATGAGAATCACCTTCAAAAGCAAGAATATGTGTCGCAATTCTGTCTAAGAACCAACGATCGTGAGAAATCACTACGGCACAACCCGCAAAACTCTCCAAACCTTCTTCCAAAGCTCGAAGTGTATTCACATCAATATCATTGGTAGGCTCATCAAGAAGTAAGACATTGGCTTCTTCCTTTAAAGTTAAGGCTAAATGTAAACGGTTACGCTCTCCTCCTGAAAGGACACCACATTTTTTCTCCTGATCTGCTCCGGTAAAATTAAATCGTCCTACATAGGCACGAGCATTAATGGTACGTCCGCCAACATTAATCAGGTCTCCTCCGCCGGAAATCACTTCATAAACTGATTTCTCAGGATCGATATCAGCATGCTGTTGATCGACATAACCCACTTTTACCGTTTCTCCAACTTCAAAAGTTCCCTTATCAGGTTGTTCAAGATCCATGATCATTCTAAAAAGTGTGGTTTTCCCGGCACCATTAGGTCCGATAACCCCAACGATACCAGCAGGTGGTAATTCAAATTCCAAATCCTCATATAACAATTTGGTTCCAAATCCTTTTGATACACCTTGAACCTGTATCACCTTATTTCCCAGACGTGGTCCGTTAGGAATAAAGATTTCCAGCTTTTCTTCCTTCTGCTTTAAATCTTCATTCATCATATTATCATAGGCATTCAAACGAGCCTTATTCTTTGCCTGGCGAGCCTTAGGTGCCATGCGTACCCACTCCAATTCACGTTCAAGAGTCTTACGACGTTTACTAGCCGTTTTCTCTTCCATTGCCATACGTTGGGTCTTTTGATCTAACCAAGAGCTGTAATTGCCTTTCCAAGGTATCCCTTCACCTCTATCCAGTTCAAGAATCCAACCTGCCACATTATCCAGGAAGTAACGGTCGTGAGTAATACTGATTACCGTTCCTTTATATTGAGCTAAATGTTGCTCAAGCCATTCTACTGATTCTGCATCCAGGTGGTTAGTTGGCTCATCGAGCAAAAGAATATCTGGTTCTTGCAATAACAAACGACAAAGCGCAACACGACGACGCTCACCTCCTGAAAGGTTTTTGACTGAAGCATCCCCTTCAGGACAACGTAACGCATCCATAGCACGCTCTAGTTTTGAATCCAGGTTCCAGGCATCAAAATGATCAATCTTCTCCTGAAGTTCGGCTTGCTCATCCATCACCGCTTGCATCTTATCCGGATCTTCCAATACATCAGGATCAGCAAACTTGAGATTAACCGCCTCATAGGCTGCAAGGCAATCAACAATCTCTTGAACACCTTCTTCAACAATCTCTCTTACCGTTTTATTATCGTCCAATTCTGGCTCCTGGGCCAAATAACCAATATTGTGATCTTTAGACCATACAACATGACCATCAAACGATGGTTCAACACCAGCAATAATCTTAAGTAAGGTTGACTTACCTGAACCATTCAAACCAATAATACCAATCTTTGCCCCGTAGAAGAAAGAGAGGTTAATATTATTTAATACTTTTTTCTGTGAAGAGAAAGTTTTGCTTACTCTATCCATCGAAAAGATAATCTTTTTATCGTCTGCCATCTATTTCAGTTTTAACTCTATTTCAAAATTTTAAACAATTGAGAATAAGTATTTAGTCAGTATAATCAATACTTAAATATCAATCTCACACAAAAATAAAAAAACTAATGAAGAGGCCAATCTTAAAATCCTGATAGAACGAATAAATAGGCTAATATCAAAACAGCCAGATAATGGAACAATCAAGATTTTTTTAAGCAATAAGATTTTAAATTATCATATAAATGTCTAATTTTAGTTTTTAATCAGTCAAATTTAATTTCTTACTCGGCTACAAATAAATATATGGAAAAAATCGAACGTGTTTCTTGGGAAGAGAATATTGATTCTTGTATTGTCGTTAAAACGGAAATAGAGAAACGAAATATTCCAATCAGCGAAGCAAAAATATTATTGATCGAAGATAAGCTAAGTAATAGAAAAACGATTGAAATCTACTTAAGATCAAGAGTAGGTAAGGTTGAAGTAGCAGAAAATGGTAAAGAAGCTGTTGATCTGTTCTCAGAAAACCAATACGACATGGTCTTAATGGACATACAAATGCCTATTATGGGTGGTATAGAAGCAGCTCAACATATTAGAAGAATAGAAGCTGAGAGAGACTATCGTGTACCAATTATTGCATTTAGTGCCAACTATTTTTCTTCGGATAAAGAAACATCTATTGAGGTGGGGATGGACGCATACATTTCGAAGCCGTTCCAGTCGAAAACTTTATTCAATTTAATGGAAGAATATATTTAATCCCATTCTTTAAAATTAGTTATAAAAAAAAGGAGTCGTAAGACTCCTTTTTCTATATATGCTTGGGGCTAATAATTAGCATCCGAAAATTGCATCTTCTCCCAACTCTTCTTCAATACGAAGCAATTGGTTGTATTTAGCCATACGGTCAGAACGGCTCAATGAACCAGTCTTGATCTGTCCAGCGTTAGTAGCTACAGAGATGTCTGCGATAGTTGCATCTTCAGTTTCACCAGAACGGTGAGAAGTTACTGAAGTATAACCAGCACGGTGAGCCATTTCAATAGCGTTCAATGTCTCAGTTAAAGTACCAATTTGGTTAACTTTAATCAAGATAGAGTTAGCAGCCTTAAGCTCGATACCTTTTGCTAAGTAATCAACGTTAGTTACGAACAAGTCGTCACCTACGATCTGACACTTATCACCAATAAGAGCATTTAAAGCAACCCATCCATCCCAGTCACCTTCGTCCATACCATCTTCGATAGAATCGATTGGGTATTTAGCGATCAACTCAGCTAAATAAGCAGCTTGCTCTTCAGAATTTCTTTTAGCGCCGTTTGGCTCAAAAATACTGTAGTCATATACACCATCTTTAAAGAACTCAGAAGCAGCACAGTCCATAGCGATAGAAACATCACCACCATCTTCTTTACGACCTGGCTTGTAACCAGCGTTTTTAACAGCAGTTAGAATACACTCGATAGCCTCTTCAGTTCCACCTAACATTGGAGCGAAACCACCTTCATCACCTACAGCAGTAGAAAGACCTTTACCTTTAAGAACTTTTGCAAGAGCGTGAAATACTTCAGCACCCATTCTTAAAGCTTCGCGGAATGATGGAGCACCAATAGGACGAATCATGAACTCCTGGAATGCGATAGTCGCATCAGAGTGAGATCCACCATTGATAATGTTCATCATAGGAACTGGAAGAACGTTAGCATTAGCACCACCGATATAACGGTATAATGGTAACTCAGAGTATGCAGCAGCAGCTTTAGCAGCAGCCAATGATACACCTAACATTGCATTAGCACCTAATTTTGATTTTGTTTTTGTACCGTCAAGAGCGATCATAGCCTTATCGATAGCAACCTGGTTAGTAGCATCCATACCAATTAAAGCAGGAGCGATAACGTTGTTTACATTTTCAACAGCTTTCAAAACACCTTTACCCAGGTAACGAGACTTATCGCCATCACGAAGCTCTAAAGCCTCATTTTCACCAGTTGAAGCTCCAGAAGGAACACCGGCACGACCCATATAACCACTAGCAAGAGTTACTTCAACTTCGATAGTAGGATTTCCACGTGAATCAAGAATTTCACGACCGTGAATTTTTACAATTTCTGACATAACTTACGGTATTAAAATATTATAATAGTAATGATAGTAACTAATTTGTTATCAGACCTAAAGTTCACTATTTTAAATCATATATGCATAAGATTTGCTCAAAAAAGTTGGAGGAATCTACGCAAACGTTAGCAAATTCTTTAGGGCACTAAAAAAGGGATAAAGTTAAACTTTATCCCTTTTTTTATATGAAAGGAAAGATTACTCTTCGCCTTTAACTTCAGTTGCATCTGTTGCTTCAACTTCTGTAGCAGCTTCAGCTTTCTTAGGGCTTTTTCTTCTACGAGTAGTTTTCTTAGCTTCAGCTTTTTTCTCTGTTACGTAAGTTTCATTGAAATCAACTAACTCGATAATACACATTTCTGCGTTATCTCCTAAACGATTTCCTGTCTTAAGAATACGAGTGTAACCACCGTTACGTGTCGCAACTTTAACTGAAACTTCTTTGAACAACTCAGTAACCGCTTCTTTTTGCTTTAAATAGCTAAAAACAACACGTCTTGAGTGAGTAGTATCTTCCTTACTTTTAGTAATCAATGGCTCTACATACATTCTTAAAGCCTTAGCTTTTGCAGTAGTTGTACTGATTCTTTTGTGTAAGATTAAAGAAGACGCCATATTTGAAAGCATAGCCTTTCTGTGGGCAGCTTTTCTTCCTAGGTGATTGAATCTTTTTCTATGTCTCATTTTACCTTATTCCTTATCTAATTTATACTTAGAAATATCCATACCGAAAGTAAGATTCAATGACTCTAATAAGTCATCTAACTCGGTTAAGGACTTCTTACCAAAGTTTCTAAATTTCAATAGGTCGTTTCTGTTGAATTGAACTAATTCTCCCAATGTATCAACATCAGCAGCTTTTAGACAGTTCAATGCTCTTACAGAAAGATCCATATCTACCAATTTAGTCTTAAGAAGTTGACGCATGTGCAATACTTCTTCATCGAACTCTTCATTTGCGAACTTCTCGTCAGTGTCAAGAGTAATCTTTTCATCTGAGAATAGCATGAAGTGATAAATAAGAATTTTTGCAGCTTCTTTCAACGCCTCTTTTGGATGAATAGAACCATCAGTTGTAATTTCAAAAACTAATTTTTCGTAATCAGTTTTTTGCTCTACACGATAGTTTTCAACATCGAACTTCACGTTCTTAATTGGTGTGTGAATAGCATCAATTGGAATGACTCCAAATTCAGCATCTACTGGTTTATTCTCTACAGAAGGAATATAACCACGACCTTTATTGATAGTTAAATCCAATTGTAATTTGGCAGAGCTATCCATTCTGCAAATCACAAGTTCTGGATTCAACACTTCGAAACCGGTTAGGAACTTGTTAATATCGCCTGCTGTAAAAGTTTCTTGATCCGAAATGGTAACAGTCACCAATTCGCTATCAACTTCTTCAACTTTTTGTTTAAACCGAACTTGCTTTAAGTTCAGGATCATTTCGGTTACGTCCTCAATAACACCTGGTACTGTAGAAAACTCATGATCAACACCCTGAACCTTGATAGTCGTTATTGCGTACCCCTCTAGAGAAGAAAGTAAAATTCTTCTTAAGGCGTTACCAATTGTAATACCATATCCAGGCTCTAATGGACGAAATTCGAATTTACCGAATCTATCGTCAGCGTCGAGCATAATAACTTTGTCCGGTTTTTGGAAAGCTAATATTGCCATAAAATATTGATTAACTATTTTTATTTAGAATACAATTCAACGATTAACTGCTCCTTGATGTTCTCAGGAATTTCAGTTCTTTCTGGAATGTTTAAAAACTTACCACTAAGTGAAGTTTGATCCCACTCCAACCAAGATGCTTGGTTGTATCTTGCAGTAGATAAAGAATCGGTAATAGCAATTAAAGACTTCGATTTTTCACGAACTCCTACGATATCCCCGGCTTTTACTGAAAATGAAGCGATATTACAAACCTGACCGTTTACAGTAATATGTTTATGGCTTACCAACTGACGAGCAGCTGATCTTGTTGGAGCAACGCCTAATCTGTAAACAACGTTATCTAAACGACATTCTAGGAGTTGTAACAATACTTCACCAGTAATACCTTTACTTCTTGCGGCCTTTTTAAATAAGTTAGAGAACTGCTTTTCTAATACACCGTAAGTGTATTTTACTTTCTGCTTCTCTTTCAACTGAACCCCGTATTCAGACATCTTTGATCTTCTACGGCTGTTACCGTGCTGTCCTGGAGGGTAGTTTTTATTTTCAAATGCCTTATCAGGTCCAAAAATTGGCTCTCCAAATTTTCTAGCAATTTTACTCTTTGGTCCTATATATCTAGCCATCTCTTATTAAATTTAATTTTTTTACGTTAAGTGACTTAAAAAGTTATCGGTTTTAAAAGGGCCGCTGTTCTTGAGAGGATATCAAAAGAAAAAAAAACCGAACAAAATTTAAGCTGTTTTTTTAATTATACTCTACGTCTTTTCGGTGGTCTACAACCATTGTGTGGTAGTGGAGTTACATCGATGATTTCTGCAATATCAATTCCGCAAGCATTTACTGCACGGATAGCAGATTCACGTCCGTTACCTGGACCTTTAACGTATACTTTAACTTTTCTCAAACCTAGGTCATGAGCTACTTTAGCACAATCGGTTGCTGCTTGTTGAGCTGCATATGGAGTGTTCTTTTTAGAACCTCTAAATCCCATTTTACCGGCCGATGACCAAGAAATAACCTGACCAGTGTTATTGGTCATTGAGATAATAATGTTGTTGAATGATGAGTGGATGTGCACTTGTCCTAGTGCTTCAACCTTCACAACTTTCTTTTTAACTGATACTGACTTCTTTGCCATAACTTAACAATTATTTAGTTGCTTTCTTTTTGTTTGCAACTGTTTTTCTCTTACCCTTTCTAGTACGGGAGTTATTTTTAGTTCTCTGTCCACGCAATGGTAAACCAACACGGTGACGAATTCCTCTATAACATCCGATATCCATCAAACGCTTAATGTTCAGTTGATTTAAAGAACGCAACTCACCTTCTACTTTGAAAGCAGCGTTAATAGCCTGACGAATTTTAGCTGCTTCGTCATCTGTCCAGTCCTTAACTTTAGTGTCATAATTAACACCAGCTTCATCAAGGATTTGTTTAGCGGCGCTTCTACCAATTCCAAAGATGTAAGTTAAACTAATAACTCCTCTTTTGTTTTGAGGCAAATCGACTCCAACAATTCTAGCCATAAAATTTATTTATTTATTTACAAGTTAACTTAATTATCCTTGACGTTGTTTAAACTTAGGATTCTTTTTATTAATCACATACAAACGTCCTTTTCTTCTAACGATCTTACAATCTTCAGAACGTTTCTTTACAGATGCTCTTACCTTCATTTTATCGAAATTTAATTTTTGTATCTAAAAGTAATGCGCCCTTTAGTAAGATCGTATGGCGACATTTCCACTTTAACCTTATCTCCAGGCAAGATCTTAATATAGTGCATTCTCATTTTCCCGGAAATATGAGCTGTAATCACATGACCGTTCTCAAGTTCTACACGAAACATTGCATTTGATAATGCTTCGGTAATGGTACCGTCTTGTTCTATTGAAGGCTGTTTAGCCATAAGTAATAATTGTTATTATATGTTATTTTATTCCTCAATAAATTCAAAACTGGACAGGATTTGAGCTTGTCCATTTCGTACTACTACTGTATGTTCGAAATGCGCAGAAGGCAAACCATCTGCCGTAACAATTGCCCAACCATCTTCATCTTGGTAGACTTCTTTTTTTCCCAGATTTATCATTGGTTCAATAGCTATTACTAGACCATTTCTCAATTTTAAACCTCGATGTTGTTTACCAAAATTCGGAACCTGTGGATCTTCATGCAAACCCTTACCAATTCCGTGTCCTACCATCTCTCGTACAACAGAAAAACCATGTTTCTCTGCATGTTCTTGAATGGCATAGCCGATATCTCCCAAATGGTTTCCTTCGACCGCATTAGTTATGCCTTTATAAAGAGCTTCCTTAGTTACTTTTAGTAACGATTTAATTTCAGGTTTTACTTCTCCTACGCTGAATGTATATGCTGAATCGCCATAAAAACCATTTAACAACACACCACAATCACAAGATAAAATATCCCCTTCTTTCAACTCATAGAAAGACGGAATTCCATGAACAACCTGCTTGCCTACTGACATGCAAAGTGTGTTTGGGAATCCATCGTAACCAAGAAATCCTGGCTTACCACCATTATCTCTTATATATTCTTCTGCAATTTGATCTAACTTTAGAGTCGATATGCCGGGGCATATTCTCTTCGAGATTTCCCCAAGAGTCCTGGCCACCAGCATGTTACTTTCATAAAGCAACGCTATCTCCTCCTCAGTCTTGTAAAAAATCATTTTGCAAAGAAAGCAAAAATATTTTAATAAGCAGCAGCTCCTGCTGGAGATTTACCTTTAATTCTTCCAGACTTCATCAAACCATCATAATGACGCATCAAAAGATGAGATTCGATTTGTTGTAAAGTATCTAAAACAACACCTACTAAAATCAATAATGAAGTACCTCCGAAGAATTGTGCAAAACCACTATTTACACCACCCAACATTGCAAAGGCAGGCATAATTGCAACCAAACCTAAGAATAATGATCCCGGTAAAGTGATACGAGACATTACAGTATCTAAGAAATCAACAGTTTTCTTACCTGGCTTAACACCCGGAATAAAACCACCATTCTTTTTCATATCCTCAGCCATTTGCGTAGGATTAACTGTAATAGCAGTATAAAAATAAGTAAACAACACAATCATCACAAAGAACAAAGCATTGTAATAAAATCCTGTGTAATTACTCAAAGCAGCAGCAACTCCTGATAATGAATCTGAACTCGCATAGTTCACAAATGCCATTGGCAAGAACATAATCGCCTGAGCAAAGATGATTGGCATAACACCAGCTGCATTCACTTTCAAAGGAATGTACTGACGAACACCACCATACTGCTTGTTTCCAACAATACGCTTAGCGTACTGCACTGGAATCTTTCTTGTACCCTGTACTAATAAAATAGTTAGAGCAAATACTACAAACAAAATTACAATTTCAAGAACCAATAGAATTAATCCACCACCTTGTCCTTCTAATTTTGTACCAAGTTCAGCCACAAAATCAAATGGTAAACGAGCAATAATACCAATCATAATGATGATAGAAATACCGTTTCCAATTCCTTTGTCAGTAATCTTTTCACCCAACCACATGATAAACATAGATCCGGCTGCAAGAATCGCTACTGAAGATGCAGTAAAGAAAGCGCCTTTCAAAATGAAAGCTGCTTCAGGCAATTGCGAATGTAGGTTTAATAAATATCCTGGTGCTTGAAGAATCAGAATGACGACAGTTAAGTAACGAGTGATCTGATTGATCTTACGTCGACCGCTCTCACCTTCACGTTGTAAACGTTGAAAGTAAGGTACAGCGATTCCCATTAACTGAATAACAATAGAGGCAGAAATGTAAGGCATGATTCCAAGGGCAAAAATTGAGGCATTCGAGAATGCACCCCCTGAAAACATATCTAACAAACCTAGTACTCCATCAGCAGTTTGAGATTTTAACGCGCCTAAGTGAGCTGGGTCTATCCCCGGCAACACAATCATGGTTCCTAATCGGTAAACCAATAGAAGAGCTAAAGTTGTTAAGATTCTTGATCTTAAATCTTCAATCTTCCAGATGTTCTTCAATGTATCTATTAAACCTTTCATTATCTAATCTTACAATTTAACAACAGTTCCTTCAACTGCTTCAATCGCTGATTGAGCAGACTTCGAGAACGCATGAGCTTTAACTTCAAGCTTAGCAGATAATACACCATTACCTAAAACTTTGATTTTATCGTTTTTGCTACACATTCCTGCGTTAACTAAAACTTCAACATCAATTGTAGTAAGGTTGTTTTTCTCAGCTAATACTTGCAATACTTCAACATTAACAGCTTTGTACTCAACTCTATTAATGTTCTTAAATCCAAACTTAGGAACTCGACGTTGTAAAGGCATTTGACCACCTTCAAAACCAATTTTCTTTGAGTATCCAGATCTTGACTTCGCACCTTTATGTCCTCTAGTTGAGGTACCACCTCTACCAGATCCTTGACCGCGACCGATTCTTTTATTTGTCTTTACAGATCCAGCTGCGGGTTTTAAGTTACTTAAGTCCATAATATATTTATGCTAAAATATTAACAATTATTATTCTTCAACGGTAACTAGGTGACTCACCTTTGCAACCATTCCTTTAATTTGAGGTGTAGCCTCGTGCTCAACAGTACCATTGATCTTTTTCAATCCCAATGCTTCTAAAGTTTTCTTTTGGCGAGCGTTACTCCCTATTTTACTCTTAACTTGGGTAATTTTAATCTTAGCCATTTCCTTTAGTTTAACCGTTAAACACTTTATCTAATGAAACACCTCTTTGATCAGCTACTGTATGCGCATCTCTTAATTCTCCAAGAGCTGCAATAGTTGCTTTCACAAGGTTATGAGGGTTTGATGATCCTTTTGACTTTGCAAGTACATCAGTTACACCAACACTCTCAAGTACGGCACGCATCGCACCACCAGCTTTTACCCCGGTACCGTGAGAAGCAGGCTTAATGAAAACCTCTGCTCCACCGAAACGTGAAAGTTGCTCGTGAGGAATAGTTCCTTTTAGTACTGGAACCTTAATCAGATTTTTCTTAGCAGCATCAACACCTTTTGAGATAGCTGTAGTAACCTCGTTAGCTTTTCCAAGCCCCCAACCTACTAAACCATTCTCGTTTCCAACAACAACAATTGCTGAAAAGCTAAAAGTACGTCCACCTTTTGTTACCTTAGTAACACGATTAATTGCAACCAGTTTATCCTTAAGTTCTGCGTCGCTAGTCTTAATATTCTTATCTGCCATAATATTTAAAATTTAAGGCCACCTTTACGAGCAGCGTCCGCTAAAGATTTAATTCTACCATGGTATAAGTAACCATTTCTATCAAATACTACTTCAGAAATACCTGCAGTAGCAGCTTTCTCAGCAATTGCTTGCCCTACGAATTCTGCCTGCTCTGATTTGTTACCATTCTTCTCAGCAATTTCTTTTACTGAAGATGAAATAGATACAATGGTCTTTCCAGTAACATCATCTATAATCTGTACTGAAATCTGCTTGTTTGAACGAAAAACTGACATTCTTGGTCTTTCGGCAGTTCCAGAAATTGACTTACGAACTCTTCTTTTAATTCTAAGTCTTCTTTCGCGCTTAGTTAAAGCCATAATTTACTGTTTTAGAAATTATTTACCCGCAGATTTACCAGCTTTTCTTCTTAGCTGCTCTCCAACAAATTTAACACCTTTTCCTTTATATGGCTCAGGTTTTCTGAAAGAACGAATCTTTGCAGCAACCTGTCCTACCAATTGCTTATCGCAACTCTCAAGAGTAATAATCGGATTAGCACGCTTATCAGTAACAGCTGTTACTTTTACTTCTGGTGCAATCTCCATATGAATCAAGTGAGAGTAACCTAAAGCCAACTCAAGGATCTGACCTTTAGAAGTCGCTCGGTAACCTACACCTACAAGCTCTTGCTCAGTTTTGTATCCTTCAGTTACACCAACAACCATATTGCTGATTAATGAACGATAAAGACCATGCATTGCTTTATGAGGCTTCTGATCCGTTGGACGCTCTAAAACGATAGAGTTTTCTTCAACAGTTACTTTGATTACAGGATTAACCTGTTGGGTTAGTTCACCTTTAGGCCCTTTAACCACCACTGAATTATCTTTGTTTACCTTTACTTCAACTCCGGCAGGCAAAACGATAGGTAATTTTCCAATTCTTGACATTTCTTATCCTCCCTATATTAGTAAACGAAACACAATACTTCACCACCAACATGCTTTTGGCGAGCTTCCTTATCTGTCATTACTCCCTGAGAAGTAGATAAGATAGCAATACCTAAACCGTTAAGTACGCGAGGTAATTCAGTAGCTCCACAATATTTTCTTAAACCTGGCTTAGAGACACGTTTAAGATCCTTAATTGCTGGAATCTTAGACTCTGGATGATATTTCAAAGCAATTTTAATTTTGCCTTGTAAACCATCATCCTCAAATTTGTAATTAAGGATATATCCTTTATCCTTAAGAATTTTTGTCATTTCTTTTTTAACGTTTGATGCAGGTACTTCAACCACTTTGTGGTTAGCCATAATTGCATTTCTCAAACGAGTAAGAAAATCTGCTATTGGATCTGTCATTATATAAAAAAATTAAATTGATCCCGATTGCTCGGGACAATATTTAACAATAGTTCTTTTACAAACGTTGTTGGTTACCAGCTCGCTTTACGAACACCTGGGATCAAACCAGCTGAAGCCATTTCACGGAATGTGATACGACTTAAACCGAATTGTCTCATGTATCCCTTAGGACGACCAGTTAATTTACATCTGTTATGTAATCTAACAGGTGAAGAATTTTTAGGTAAACGACTAAGACCGATATAGTCACCTTCCTCTTTTAATTTAGCTCTTTTCGCTGCGTATTTTTCTACTAATTTCTGACGCTTAACTTCGCGAGCTTTCATTGATTCTTTAGCCATCGTATTACTTTTTAATGTTTTTAAATGGTAATCCAAATTCTTTCAAAAGAGCATAGGCTTCTTCATCGGTATTTGCAGAAGTAACAAAGGTAATATTCATACCCATAATCTTATTCACTTCATCCAAAATGATTTCAGGGAAAATGATTTGTTCTTCAATACCTAAAGTATAGTTTCCTCTTCCGTCAAGTTTGCTATTAATACCTTTGAAGTCACGGATACGTGGTAAAGCCACACGAATTAATTTCTCAAGAAATTCGTACATGCGCTCGCGACGTAATGTAACAGTAGTACCAATTGGCATACCCTTACGTAACTTAAAGTTAGAAATATCTTTAGACGATAGAGTTGATACTGCTTTCTGTCCAGTGATAGAAGTTAATTCGTTCAATGAGAACTCTAAAACTTTCTTATCAGCAATTGCTTGTCCAACACCTTGATTAAGTACTATCTTCGTTAATCTAGGAACTTGCATAGCAGATTTGTAGTTGAATTCCTTCATTAAAGCTGGAACAACTTCTTCTGTATACTGTTTTCTAAGAGATGGTGTATAACTCATTACTTGATCTCCTCCCCTGACTTTTTAGCGTATCTAACTAATTTGTTATTGTCATTCAATTTTCTACCAATACGGGTTGCTTTCCCGGTAGAAGGATCCTTCACATTCAAATTTGAAATGTGAATAGGAGCCTCTTGCTTAATAATACCGCCTTGAGGGTTAGCTGCGTTAGGCTTGGTATGCTTAGACATCATGTTAACACCTTCAACGATCGCACGTTGTTTGTCAACAAGAACTTCTAATACTTTACCTTCCTGGCCTCTAGATTCCCCTGCGTTTACAATTACGGTATCACCCTTTTTAATATGTAACTTTTTTCGCATTGTTCTAAGTTTACAAGATTATAATACTTCTGGTGCCAGAGATACGATCTTCATGTTAGTTTCACGTAATTCTCTTGCAACAGGTCCAAAAATACGGGTTCCTCTCATCTCTTCAGCTGTATTCAACAACACACAAGCGTTATCGTCAAAGCGGATATAAGACCCATCATTTCTTCTAATCTCTTTTTTTACACGAACAACAACGGCTTTGGTTACTGTTCCTTTTTTCATGTCCGAACCTGGGATTGAGTTCTTAACGGTAACCACAATCTTATCGCCAATTGATGCATAGCGCTTTTTGGTTCCGCCTAACACACGGATACAAAGAACTTCTTTGGCTCCGCTGTTATCAGCTACTAATAGTCTACTTTCTGTTTGTATCATGATTACTTAGCTCTTTCAATAAGTTCAACTAATCTCCAAGTCTTATTTTTACTTAAAGGTCGGGTTTCCATGATCTTTACGGTATCACCTTCATTGCAGGTGTTTTCTTCGTCGTGAGCAGTATATTTCTTAGTCTTGTTCACGAACTTTCCGTAAATAGGGTGTTTTTCTTTAGTGTGTACTGCAACAGTAATGGTTTTGTCCATTTTGTCGCTTACCACTACCCCGATACGTTCTTTTCTAAGGTTTCTTTCCATCACTTTTTTACTTTTCAGTTAATTGCCTCTGACGTAGTTCCGTCATTAATTTTGCAATATTACGTCTGGTTTCCTTTATTTGCAAAGGATTCTCCAAAGGTGAAATAGCGTGATTTAGGTTGAATCGAGTTAATGCTGTTCTTTCAGCGTCCAACTTTTCTACTATTTCCTGTGTTGTTAACTCTTTAATTTCTGAATTCTTCATGATTAATCATTTGAATTTTCAACATAATCACGTCTCACGACAAACTTTGTAGTAACAGGTAATTTTTGAGCTGCAAGACGTAAAGCCTCTTTAGCAACTTCAAAAGGTACACCTTCACACTCGAATAACATTCTTCCTGGTGAAACAGGAGCAACGAATCCTTCTGGTGAACCCTTACCTTTACCCATACGTACCTCTGCAGGCTTCTTAGTGATAGGCTTATCTGGGAACACACGGATCCACAGTTGACCTTGTCTTTGCATATATCGGGTTACTGCAACACGAGCAGCTTCAATCTGGCGACCAGTTAACCACTTTGTCTCAAGTGATTTAATTCCAAAAGATCCGAATGCTAATTCAGTTCCGCGTTGAGCGTTACCTTTCATTCTTCCCTTTTGTTGTCTCCTAAATTTAGTCCTTTTTGGTTGTAACATCGTACTAATACATTAAAATTTAAAGACTACTTCTTTTTTCTTCTATTAAAACCTGATTTTCCACCTTTAGGTGCACGAGCATCGCGCAATCCTGCGTTTGGAGTTAAATCTGGTTTACCATAAATCTCACCTTTACAGATCCAAACTTTGATACCTAGTAAGCCATAAGTTGTTAAAGCTTCAGCTAAACAGTAATCAATATTTGCTCTTAAAGTGTGAAGAGGAGTACGTCCTTCCTTATACATTTCAGAACGTGCCATCTCTGCTCCATTCAAACGGCCTGAGATTTGAATCTTAATTCCTTCAGCACCCATTCTCATTGTAGAAGCAATGGCCATCTTAGTTGCTCTTCTGTAGGCGATACGACCTTCAATTTGACGAGCAATGTTATTAGCGACGATTACGGCATCCAACTCAGGACGCTTAATTTCAAAGATGTTAATTTGTACTTCTTTGTCAGTAATCTTCTTCAACTCTTCTTTCAACTTATCTACTTCCTGACCACCCTTACCGATAATAATACCAGGACGAGCAGTGTTGATAGTAATAGTAATAAGTTTAAGAGTTCTTTCAATTATGATTTTAGAAATACTTGCTTTTGCTAAACGAGCATTTAGATACTTACGAAGTTTTGTATCCTCAACAAGCTTCTCACCGTAGTTTTTTCCACCAAACCAGTTAGAATCCCATCCTCTGATGATTCCTAGTCGATTCCCTATTGGATTTACTTTTTGTCCCATTCTAACTATTCTTTTGTATCACTTTCGGCAGTTTTGCTACCAAGTAATATAGTTACATGATTTGATCTCTTTTTAATTCTATGTGCTCTCCCTTGAGGTGCAGGTCTCAGACGCTTAAGGATACGTGCAGAATCTACTGAAATTTCTTTCACATATAATGCACTTTCCTCTAGTCTTTGCCCTTCATTCTTAGCTTGCCAGTTGGCAATAGCTGAAAGCAATAGTTTCTCTACGCGAGTTGATGCTTCTTTTGGACTGAAACGAAGTACATCTAAAGCTCGGTTCACCTCCATACCTCTTACCATATCGGCAACAAGGCGCATTTTGCGGGGCGAAGTAGGAACATTTTTTAAGCTAGCAAATGCTTTGCTTAAATTTTGCTCCTTTATTTGGTTTGCTTTTATTCTTTTTCTAGCTCCCATTTCTATGAATTCAAAATGTTAATTAAAACCAACGTCACGCTTATTTTTTCTTTTTGTCAGCGTGACCTCTAAAGGTACGAGTTGGCGCAAATTCCCCTAGCTTATGACCTACCATATTTTCGGTAACATATACTGGGATGAATTTATTTCCGTTGTGAACGGCAATCGTGTGGCCTACGAAATCTGGAGAGATCATAGAACGACGTGACCAGGTTTTAATCACTGATTTTTTACCTGACTCGTTTTGCTCTACTACTCTTTTATCCAATTTGAAATCGATAAAAGGGCCTTTTTTTAATGAACGACTCATAACAACTTAGTTAATCAAATTATTTTTTCCTTCTTTCAACGATATACTTATTAGAAGCATTCTTCTTAGCACGGGTTTTGAAACCTTTAGCCAAGACGCCTGTTCTAGAGCGTGGATGTCCACCTGAAGATTTACCTTCACCACCACCCATTGGGTGATCAACTGGATTCATCACGACACCACGAACACGAGGTCTTCTACCTAACCAGCGAGTACGACCGGCTTTACCACTTCTT
Source organism: Ancylomarina sp. (assembly GCA_048268005.1). GTDB lineage: Bacteria > Bacteroidota > Bacteroidia > Bacteroidales > Marinifilaceae > Ancylomarina. The sequence goes on along the minus strand of JBLWWJ010000002.1, from coordinate 247,663 downwards.
TCTAGAGCGTGATCGCTATTAGAAACAGTACCGATTGTAGCTTTACAGGTAACAAGAATCATTCTAACTTCTCCCGAAGGCAATTTGATCATTGCATATTTCCCATCTCTTGAAACAAGTTGAGCATATGCACCAGCACTACGAGCCATCACAGCACCTTGAGAGGGTCTTAATTCAATATTATGAATTATTGTACCTAATGGGATATCTGATAATGGCATTGCATTTCCGATCTCTGGAGCAACGTCTCTTCCAGAAACAAGTACTTGATCTACCTCTAAGCCATTTGGAGCAATAATGTAACGCTTCTCACCATCTGCATACACAAGCAAAGCAATGCGCGCAGTACGGTTTGGATCGTACTCTATTGATACAACTTTGGCAGGGATAGTATCCTTGTCTCTTTTGAAATCGATTACTCGATATCTTCTTTTGTGACCACCACCTATATATCTCATTGTCATTTTACCGGTGTTATTTCTACCACCGGTTTTTTTCATTGGTCTTAACAATGATTTCTCAGGTTTGTCTGTAGTTACCTGTTCAAAGGTATTTAAGATCTTATTTCTTTGACCAGGAGTTACAGGTTTTAATTTACGTACAGCCATTTTCTAATTAAATATTGCTATAAAAATCTATATTATCTCCTTCAACTAAAGTTATAATCGCTTTCTTAAAAGAAGCAGTTCTTCCTTCAATTGCACCAGCTTTAGTAAAACGGCTCTTCTTCTTACCTTGATAGTTCATGGTATTGACTGCCGCAACTTTCACGTTGTACATTTTCTCAACTGCTTTCTTAATATCGATCTTTGTCGCTCTACGATCAACAACGAAACCTACGCGATTTAACTTTTCGCTTAGGTCAGTCATTTTCTCGGTAACGAGGGGCTTTAATAAAATTTCCATTTTTTTAAACTTAGTTTAGTTTAAACATTTCATCGAGCCCTTTAACCGAACTCTCAACGAATAACAAAGTTGAAGCTTTCATAATGTCATAAGTTGCGAGGTCAGAAACACGCACAACTTCAACATTCTTCAAATTACGAGACGACAAATATATGTTTTTATTCTCTTCGTTTAAAACCAAAAGTACTTTTTTATCAGCTACTTTCAGATTATTTTGAAGATCAACAAACAATTTCGTCTTCACTGCTTCAAAATTGAAATCTTCTACAACTACTAAAGCATTGTTTTTAGCTTTAACTGACAAAGCAGATTTACGAGCTAATTGCTTAAGTTTTCTGTTCAATTTGAAACCATAGTTTCTTGGACGTGGTCCGAAACAACGTCCTCCACCACGAAACAAAGGAGACTTGATACTACCTGCACGAGCTGTACCTGTACCTTTTTGCTTTTTAATCTTAGCAGTTGAACCAGAAATATCAGCTCTCTCTTTTGACTTGTGAGTTCCCTGACGTTGGTTTGCTAAAAATTGTTTTACATCTAAGTAAATAGCGTGCTCATTTGGTTCGATGCCGAAAACTGAATCTTTCAATTCAATTTTTCTTCCTGTATCTTCTCCAGCTGTGTTTAAAATAGTTAATTCCATTACTTTTCAATAATTACGTATGAACCTTTAGACCCTGGAAGAGATCCTTTAACTAATAATAAGTTGTTCTCAGGAATTACCTTAAGAACCTGAAGGTTTTGAACCTTCACAGTGTCCCCACCAGTACGTCCGGCCATTCTCATGCCCTTAAATACTCTTGCTGGGTAAGATGCAGCACCAATAGAACCAGGTGCACGTAAACGGTTATGCTGACCGTGTGTTTGTCCACCTACTCCGCCAAAACCATGACGTTTTACAACACCCTGGAAACCTTTACCTTTTGATACACCTGCTACGTCTACATAAACTGTATCAGCAAAGATATCAACAGTCACAGCCTCACCTAAAGCATACTCTTTGTCAAAATCCGAAAATTCAACAAGTTTCTTCTTAGGAGTTGTGTTTGCCTTTTTAAAGTGCCCATCTAGCGCCTTAGTTGTTCGCTTTTCTTTCTTGTCATCAAAAGCCAACTGAAGTGCTGCGTAACCGTCAGACTCTACAGTCTTAACTTGTGTTACGACACATGGACCTGCCTCAATGACAGTGCATGGAATACATTTTCCCTCGGCACTGTAAACGGAAGTCATTCCGATTTTTTTTCCAATTAATCCTGGCATTTCTCTTTTTGTTTTAAAATAAAACTAACAATTACTGTCTATCAAACCTTAATTTCAACTTCTACTCCACTTGGCAACTCAAGTTTCATTAAAGCATCAATTGTATTTGCAGTTGAACTGTAAATGTCAATTAAACGCTTAAATGAAGAAAGCTGAAATTGTTCTCTTGATTTCTTGTTCACGAAAGTTGAACGAAGAACAGTAAATATTCTCTTGTGAGTAGGAAGTGGAATTGGTCCACTTACTACCGCACCTGTAGCCTTAACTGTTTTTACAATCTTATCAGCTGACTTGTCAACCAAGTTGTGATCGTAAGATTTCAGTTTAATTCTAATTTTCTGGCTCATATTATTAAATCTATTACGATATTAATTACAATAATTCTACTTTACCCTTAGCGGCTTCAACAACCTCTTTAGCAATTCCCTTAGGTACATCTTCAAAATGTGAGAATTCCATAGAAGAGTTCGCACGACCAGAAGATAGAGTTCTTAAAACAGTTACATAACCGAACTGCTCTGCCAAAGGCACCTTCGCGTTTACAACACGAGCACCATGCTTAGACTCCATTCCTTCGATCTGACCACGACGCTTATTCAAGTCACCGATGATATCACCCATATATTCTTCTGGAGTAACAACTTCAACTTTCATAATAGGCTCAAGAACGATTGGTCCTGCTTTAGCACATGCTTCTTTGAAACCTTGCTTAGCAGCCAACTCAAATGATAATTGATCCGAGTCAACCGGGTGGAAAGATCCGTCAAACAATACAATTTTCAATGAATCGACAACATAACCTGCCAACACACCGTTCTTCATTGCTTCCTGGAAACCCTTCTGTACAGATGGTACAAATTCTTTAGGAATATTACCACCTTTAATTTGGTCAACAAACTGTAATCCTTCTCCTTCGAAATCTTCATCAACTGGAGATAAACGGAATTGAATATCAGCAAATTTACCACGTCCACCAGACTGCTTCTTGAATACCTGACGGTGTTCAACTTCGCGAGTAATAGCTTCCTTATATGAAACCTGAGGTGCACCTTGGTTACACTCAACCTTGAATTCACGCTTCAAACGGTCGATAATAATATCAAGGTGAAGCTCACCCATACCAGAGATTACCGTTTGTCCTGAATCTTCGTCAGACTTAACCTGGAATGTTGGATCCTCTTCAGCTAGTTTAGCTAAAGCCATACCCATTTTATCCACATCTTTCTGAGTCAAAGGCTCAACAGCAATACCAATTACCGGATCTGGGAAATCCATAGATTCTAATTCGATTGGCGTTTCTTTTTGACAAAGTGTATCACCAGTACGAATATCTTTAAAACCTACACAAGCACAAATATCACCAGCCTCAACACGGTCGATAGCATTTTGCTTGTTTGAATGCATTTGGTATAAACGTGAAATACGCTCTTTGTTACCTGTTCTCACGTTATAAACGTATGAACCTGCATCAATCGAACCTGAATACACACGAGTAAATGCTAAACGACCTACGAATGGGTCTGTAGCAATTTTAAATGCAAGTGCTGCTAAAGGCTCATCAACAGATGGCTGTCTTGAAGCAACTTCAGTTGTTCCAGGAACAGTACCTTCAATAGCATCAATATCTAATGGATGTGGCAAGTAAGCGATCATAGCATCCAATAATCTCTGAACACCTTTATTCTTAAATGCAGAACCACATAACATAGGAACAATCTCCATGCTAATTGTAGCCTTACGGATAACCGCATACATCTCATCTTCTGTAATAGAATCTGGATCTTCGAAGAAACGCTCCATCAACTCTTCATCCTGCTCAGCTACTGCCTCAACAAGATTAGCTCTCCACTCTTCAGCTTCTTCTTTTAATTCAGCTGGAATCTCTTCCATTCTGTAATTCGTTCCACTCTCATCCTCGAACCAGATACAAGCTTGCATTGTAATCAAATCAACTACACCACAAAACTTCTCTTCTGTTCCGATTGGAATCTGAATAGGTACAGGATTAGCACCAAGCTTTTCCTTAACCTCACGTACAGCTTTGAAAAAGTCAGCACCAGAACGGTCCATCTTGTTCACAAAACCCATACGAGGAACTTTATATTTATTAGCTTGTCTCCAAACTGTCTCAGACTGAGCCTCAACACCACCTACAGCACAAAAACATGCTACAGCACCATCAAGAACACGTAAAGAACGCTCTACCTCTACAGTAAAGTCAACGTGACCTGGAGTATCAATAATATTGATCTGATACTTTTCGTTGTTGTAGTTCCAAAAACAGGTTGTAGCAGCAGAAGTAATGGTAATACCACGCTCTTGCTCTTGCTCCATCCAGTCCATGGTAGCAGCTCCATCATGCACCTCACCAATTTTGTGAGAAACACCGGTATAATACAAAATACGCTCTGTAGTTGTAGTTTTACCAGCATCGATGTGAGCCATAATACCAACATTTCTGGTATATTTTAAATCTCTTTTTGCCATGATCTTATAATTAACAATTATTAAAATCTGAAATGAGCAAAAGCACGGTTAGCCTCAGCCATTCTATGAGTATCTTCTTTCTTCTTATAAGCTCCACCCTCTTCGTTGAATCCAGCAATAATTTCAGCTGCCAACTTATCGGCCATAGACTTACCTGATCTCTTACGAGCAAAAAGAATCATATTCTTAATAGAGATAGAAACTTTTCTTTCTGGACGAATTTCCATAGGAACCTGGAAAGTTGCTCCACCTACACGGCGAGACTTAACTTCAACACCTGGAGTAATATTCTCCAATGATTTTTTCCAAACTTCCAAAGGAGACTTTCCTGTTTTTTCAGTTTTTTCCTTAACGATTTCTAACGCCGCATAAAAAATCTTAAATGATAGATTTTTCTTCCCGTCAACCATTAAGTCATTCACAAATCGTGTTACCAACACATCATTAAATTTTGGATCCGGTAACAAGATTCTCTTTTTTGGTCTTGATTTTCTCATTTTTCTTAGTTTACGAGTTATCCGTTGTAGCTGCCTTTTTCAGTCTTCAAAAATCTCACGATCATTTACTCAACTTAATAGAGAACAACACATAAACATTAACTCACAGTTTAAAAAACTAGAATTAATTACTTTTTAGCTTTTGGTCTCTTAGTACCATACTTAGAACGACGCTGCATACGACCTTCTACTCCTGAAGCATCTAGTGCACCACGAACAAGGTGATATCTCACACCTGGAAGATCCTTAACACGACCACCACGAATCAATACAATCGAGTGCTCTTGCAAGTTATGTCCTTCTCCTGGAATGTAAGCATTCACTTCTTTTCCGTTTGTCAATCTAACACGTGCTACTTTACGCATAGCCGAGTTAGGCTTCTTAGGTGTAGTAGTGTAAACACGAACACAAACTCCTCTTCTCTGAGGGCAAGAATCCAAGGCTGGAGCCTTACTTTTCTCTACAAGTTTGGTGCGTCCTTTTCTAACTAACTGTTGAATTGTAGGCATATTAACAATTACTTTGTGATTAAATATATTTTAACAAATTGGTTGCAAAGGTATTAATTATTTTCAAATAACAATAGGCGACCCTAGTTATTTTTCACAAAAAACCCTTTAAATCAGCGTACAAAGATAGTTAATTGTTTTCACAGTTTTTCCTTCTTCCTCAACTGAAATGTTACTTAGGTCAATAAGTAGTAATTTTCTACTTTTTTAATGAGCTTATTATAGGTTAAAATTGATATGAAAATTTACGATCATCTCATATTCACGAGCAACTTGACAAATTTGACATATTTAATTATGAATTATTAGGCTTATTTTCACCTTAAATTCTATATCATCTCATAATATAAAACACATGTCTCAAAGGTATTTAGCCACCAAGGAACAAGTTAAATCAAGCATTCCTGTTGCAATCAGAATCATTTTAGTCATATTAGGCACATTATTTATAGGAGGTCTTTTCTCCTTTTTGGCCTCTTTAATAATAGGTGGTAATCTAGAAAGTCTACAACGAGCACAAGACATGAGTCTTAAAGAGCTTTTTATTATTCAGGGATCTGGTTTTATTGGATCACTGGCAGTAATCCTTTTCTTTCGTAAAAACATTGACCTTCGATCAATCTCTTCTATGGGATTTCCAATTAAAGGAAGAAGTAAAGATTTGCTTTGGGGATTTTTTATAGCAGCAATCATCATGATACTTGGCTCCAGTATATTATTAATAAACAAGAACATTACCGTTACTGGTATTCATTTCAATAGCAATGATTTCTTCTACGGCTTTCTATTATTTATTGTAGTAGCACTTTTCGAAGAGATATTATTCAGAGGGTATATCCTTAACAATCTAATTGACTCAATGACCCCTTATTGGAGTTTAATAATTTCCTCAGCTATTTTCACTCTTGGGCATAGCTTTAATGACAACTTAAGTATCTTCGGTATTACCAACCTATTTATTGCAGGCATATTACTAGGCAGCACTTATATTCACACCAGAAATCTATGGTTCCCCATAAGCCTGCATCTGTTTTGGAATTTTATTCAAGGTTGTGTCTTCGATTACAATGTAAGTGGCTTAAACGTTAGCTCTGTCTTTAAATTCGACATGCTAATAAAGAATTCTTTCAATGGAGGAGATTTTGGCTTTGAAGGCTCATGGCTTTGTACGCTCTTAAGTTGTTTAACGATTCTGATGATTCTTTTCTACTATAAGAAACAAGGTGTGCCCGTTCTTCGAAGACAACAAATAAATACCTAAGTTAAATCATCAACATTAATATAGAATAAAAACAAATAACAAAGTCTATTTATAATAGAATCATTAGTAACAAAGCTAAGCTTTAACCAGCTCAGACAACAATCGAAGATCAAACTAAACATCTCATCATCAGCTATTGGAATTGAAAAAAAAGTTCGCTAATTTGGTAGACCCATAAGTTCAGAAAGGCAAATTAACCCTAGTTTGCTGATCGAAATATTTTTTAACCCAATAAAAATTTCGAGTATGAAAGTTTATCAATCTAATGAAATTAAGAACATCGCTCTCATTGGCAATGCCGGCTCGGGTAAAACCACCCTTGCCGAGGCAATGTTATTCGAAGGCGGTGTTATTAGTAGACGCGGAAACGTGGATGATAATAACACCGTTTCTGATTATAATCCGGTAGAGCATGAACATGGTAATTCTGTTTTCTCTACCGTTTTGTATACAGAGTGGTTAGGAAAAAAAATCAATTTCATCGACACGCCTGGTGCTGACGATTTTTCCGGTGGTGTCATATCAGCCTTAAATGTAGTTGATACAGGTTTAATGTTACTTAATGCACAGCATGGTGTTGAAGTTGGAACCGAGATTCTAGGTCGAAGAGCGACTAAGCGTAACACACCATTGATCTTTGTTGTAAATCATCTCGATCATGAGAAAGCAAATTTCGAGCAATGTATCGAATCTGCCAAAGTAAGCTTTGGTAACAAGGTGGCTATTGTTCAGTATCCTGTAAATGCAGGTCTTGGTTTTGATGCCGTTGTTGATGTATTGAAAATGAAAATGTATAAATGGGGGCCTGATGGAGGAAAACCAGAAGTACTTGACATTCCAGATTCAGAAATTGATAAGGCAAATGAACTTCATAACGAACTTGTAGAAGCTGCAGCTGAAAATGATGAAGCATTAATGGAACTTTATTTCGATAAAGGATCATTAACTGAAGACGAGATGAGAGAAGGGATGAAAAAGGGCATGATTGCTTGCGATCTATATCCCGTTTTCTGTATTTCTGCTAAAAAAGATATGGGTGTTCGTCGACTAATGGAATTCATTGGAAACATCGTTCCATTCGTTACTGAGATGCCAGCTATTCCAACTGTAAGTGGACGTGAAGCAAAATGTGATGCCAACGCTCCAACATCTTTATTTGTATTTAAAACGTCAATTGAACCACATATTGGTGAGGTCAACTATTTTAAAGTGATTTCAGGCAAGATCAAAGAAGGAGACGATTTAACCAATATCAATAACGGCACTAAAGAGCGCCTTTCGCAACTTTATGCAGTTGCAGGTCGTCATCGCGAAAAAGTTTCAGAACTGGTTGCTGGTGATATCGGTGCTACTGTAAAACTAAAAAACACAAAGAACAACCACACCTTAAATTGTAAGGAATGTGATTTTATTTACAAGGACATTGATTTCCCAGAACCAAAATACAGAACTGCTGTCAATGCGATTGATGATTCTGACGATGAACGTTTGGGTGAATTGCTTCATCGAATGCACGAAGAAGATCCAACTATTATAATTGAATACTCGAAAGAACTTAAACAAATACTTCTTCATGGTCAAGGTGAATTCCACTTGAATACACTTAAATGGCGATTGAAGCATAACGATAAAATGGAAATTGAGTTTAAATCTCCAAAAATTCCATATCGTGAAACGATTACAAAACAATCCGCAGCAGATTACCGTCATAAAAAACAATCTGGTGGTTCCGGTCAGTTTGGTGAAGTACACTTAATTATAGAACCCTATTACGATGGTATTCCGGATCCTACATCATTTAAGGTAGATGGTAAAGAATTTAAAGTAAACCTTAGAGGAACCGAAACAGTCGATCTTGAGTGGGGTGGTAAACTGGTTTTCTGTAATTGCATTGTAGGTGGTGTTATCGACACCCGTTTCCTTCCTGCTATTATGAAAGGAATCATGGAGAAGATGGATGAAGGTCCATTAACTGGCTCCTATGCACGAGACATTCGTGTTTCTGTTTACGATGGTAAAATGCATGCTGTAGACTCTAATGAGATTTCATTTAAGCTGGCGGGTCGCCACGCCTTTAGTGAAGCATTTAAGAATGCTGCCCCAAAGATTCTGGAACCAATCTACGATATTGAGATATTAGTGCCAGAAGATAGAATGGGTGATGTGATGAGTGATTTACAAACCCGACGCGCTATGATCATGGGTATGGAAGCCGAAAAAGGATTCCAGAAAATCATAGCTAAGGTACCTCTTAAGGAGATGGATCGTTATTCAACCTCTCTTAGTTCTCTTACTGGTGGACGTGCACAATTCTCCATGAAATTTGCAGAGTACGAAAAAGTACCTAACGATGTTCAGGAGGAATTACTTGCTGCTTATGAAGAAGAAATGGCAGAAGCCTAATCAAATATCTTATCTAAAAACAAAGCCGACAGATTCAAAAGAATCTGTCGGCTTTCTAATGTATAATATAAGCTTACTTATTATGCAATAAGGTCAATGATCCTCTTTCAGTATAATGTTTACCTTCTTCCTCTCTTCCTTCCGCTTCAACCACATAAAAATAAGTTCCTGGCGTAGCTAGCTTGCCATTAATTTTCCCATCCCAGCCCTTACTACTTTTTCTATCCGTTAAACCTGCAGGCACATCTGATTCCTGAAATTCATATACCAAGCGCCCCCAACGATTAAATATTTTTACCGAATATGATTTTACCGAATATAATCTTATTTTAAACTCATCATTCTTTTCATCACCATTAGGTGTAAATACATTGGGAACTTCGAAAATCGAACCCTCAACAATAATCTCACTTGACGTAAAAACATTTACACAATCCATACCGTCATCAGTATTACTTGCAATTAATTTCACAAAATAACTACCTGGATGTAGATACGTATAAGTTTCATTCTCCCCTGTTTTAATATCAGTTAACAAACTATCTCTAACATCTACGGGACCATCTATCCTAGTTTCATCTTGATAAATATACCATTGATAATTCGTCGCATTTGCATCCTTAGTTTCAAAATTAACCTCTAAAGGTGCCTCACCTGTTGAGGGGTCAAGAGCAAATGTTGCATCAACCACATATGTATTTGATACAACTGGATCTGAAGTATATTCAAAGCCACATTCATCCGTTACAATCATTTTATAATCCGCCTCATTCTCAAACGCCTTACGGTCAAAGAAACTTCTTGGTAAGCCATCATAATCAACTAACGTTAATGGCTGAAGCTCAACATTATCGCGTTGAAAAGAAAAAACAACCGATGTTTTTACATTTAAAGTATTAGGAGTTAATGCATTTATGTCTGGATATTGATGAACGGGGAATGTTGATGTAAAAGCGACACTATCACAATCTTTAGTATCGAGAACCAAACTAGGCTTAATTGTTTTGACCTGATTAAAAACCCAAACGATATATGATTCGTTTACTGCCCCTTTTTGAATTTCAACTTGATACCTACCATCTGATAAATTGCTATTAGTCGATTCAGCAACACCACTATCTGTTTTTATTGCAATGGAAAAACTATTTGTGCCAGAATCCCATTTAGTCCATACAAAATCCCAACCAGAATTTCCATCCGGGGAAATGGCTTCCAACTCTCCTATTCCAACATTAGCTTCATCACAAAAAACAAAAATTTCATCTTGAATTCCACCTACTGAATATTCTGTTATAGAACTATAACTTGCAGAAGGGGCCGAAATTTGTGCAAACAGTGTTGACTGGTAAAAACTTAAGATCAGTAGAATTCCGAAAAACAATCGGATTTTATTTGAAATCGTAAAGCCTATAATTTTCATGTGTATCTATTTTTTTTGATAAAGCTTAATTTACAATATTAAAAAAATTAAGTCGCATTTATGATATATGTTTACAGAATAATAAATTGATGGAGATATTTGCTGAAAAAATTTATGCGGCTAAGATTGCAATTTGTACTTTTGGGCTAGTATTTTGGAATTGAAAATTAGAGTAAAGAGCATATGGAATATTTAAATGAACTAAACCCAGTACAACGTGAAGCAGTTGAAAAAACGGATGGCCCATCACTAGTCATTGCTGGTGCTGGATCAGGTAAAACACGTGTTCTGACCTACCGAATTGCTCACCTTTTAAATAAAGGCGTGCGTCCCTATACCATTTTAGCTCTAACTTTTACCAATAAAGCTGCTCGCGAGATGAAAGAGCGTATTGGGCATATTGTGGGCTCCGAGCAATCTCAGGCACTTTGGATGGGTACTTTTCACTCTACATTTGCAAAAATATTGCGTTACGAAGCTGAACATTTGGGATTCGATTCAAATTTCACAATTTACGATACTCAAGATTCCAAGAACTTACTTCGCAGTATTATTAAAGAAATGAAACTGGATGATAAGGTTTATAAAGCCAATGATGTACTCAATCGTATTTCATCAGCAAAGAACAACCTGGTGACTGCAACGGCTTATTCACAAAATTCTGCAGCTCAAGAAATCGACGCCTCAAATCGCAGACCACTAACAGCTGAAATATATAAGCGATACAGTCATCGTTGTCGTCAGGCCAATGCAATGGATTTTGACGATCTTCTTTTACAAACCAACATTCTTTTTAAAAACGTACCCGAGGTTCTAACCAAATATCAAGACAAATTCAAATACATCTTAGTTGATGAGTATCAGGATACCAACTATTCACAATATCTAATTGTTAAGAAACTAGCCGAACAGCATAAGAATGTTAGCGTAGTGGGTGACGATGCTCAAAGTATTTATTCATTTCGTGGAGCAAAAATCGAGAACATTCTCAATTTTAGAAATGATTATCCCAATTATCAATTATTTAAGCTTGAACAAAATTACCGTTCGACAAAGATTATTGTCAATGCGGCTAACTCTGTCATTAAAAATAATCAAGGTCAGATAAAGAAAGAGTCATTCTCAGAAAAAGAAGGTGGCGAAAACATCAAAGTCATTAAAGCAATGACCGACCATGAGGAAGGTTATATTATTGCCAATGATATCTTCGAAACCAAAATGCGTCATCGTCTTAAGTTCGAAGATTTTGCCATTTTATATCGAACGAATGCCCAGTCTCGAATTTTTGAAGAGTCGCTAAGAAAACTCAACCTTCCGTATAAAATATATGGTGGACTTTCTTTTTACCAACGTAAAGAGATTAAAGACCTGCTTTCATATTTCAGGATGGCAATCAATCCGAACGACGAAGAGGCCATCAAACGTGTTATCAACTATCCTAAAAGAGGTATTGGAGCAACCACTGTTGGTAAACTTCAGGAAGCCGCTACAAGCACAGGACAAAGTATTTGGAACATCATCTGTGGCTTAAACGAGCGCCCTTATGGTTTAAATGCCGGAACGATTAGTAAATTGATGAAGTTTGCTAATTTGGTTAATAGCTTTGCGATGAAGGTTGAACACGAGACCGCATTCGAATTGGCAAGTCGCGTTTCTAATGAAACGGGAATTATTAAAGAGCTCTACAACGACAGATCACCAGAAGGTGTTTCTCGTCATGAGAATATTCAGGAACTTTTAAATGCGATTCAGGATTTCACTCAAATTGCATTGGAAGAGGATCGAGAAAATAAGCTGGCAAATTATCTTGAAGATGTCGCCTTATTAACCGATCATGATAATGAAAAAGACGAAGATAGGAATAAGGTAACGATGATGACAATTCACTCATCAAAAGGTCTTGAGTTCCCTTACTTATATGTCGTTGGTATGGAAGAAGAACTATTCCCATCCAAACTATCAACAGCATCCTCTCAAGAATTAGAGGAAGAGCGTCGCTTATTTTACGTAGCACTAACCAGAGCGCAAGACAGAGTTAGTTTATCTTTCGCAAAAGCCCGTTACAAGTGGGGCGATATGAGTTACCCTCGTCCAAGTAGATTTATAAAGGAAATTGATCCCCAGTATATTGATTTTTCTTACGAACAAGAGCCAGAGTTTGGAAGCTTCGGATCACGAATATCTGAAAGTGATAGCAGCCACGAACGCATGACTAATGAAACTCGCTTTCAGCAAAAGAAAAAGCCAGGAACGCGTCCAAAACTTTCGCAGTCAGCACCCAGAATCCGCCCAACAAATAAGGCTGAAGCGAATGGAAATTTTGAAGCTTCAGATGCCAGTACAATTCAAGCCGGTATGCATATAGAACACCAACGATTCGGGAAAGGGAAAGTTTTACATTTGGAGGGAGAAGCACCCAATATCAAAGCAACCGTGTTTTTCCAGAACGTGGGACAAAAACAATTGCTGTTGAAATTTGCCAAACTAAAAATTGTTTAATTTAAGTTCAATACTATCTGCAGGTTAAAGCAAATTTCTCATCTATTTGCATTGCAAGAAGAAATGCTGTACATTTGCATTGAGTTCTAAGTAATTCCGTGAATAAACTCACCATACCGGTTACAATTTCATTATCGACTATTACTTCAATTTAAGATAATAAAAAGCTCAGTTCTCAAATATTAACTGATTTCTTTTCGATTTTTTTAGTAATATTGTGTTCTTCAAAACACATCTGGAAATCAATAATATTTTAAGGTGATTATGAAAGTTAAGACTTATTGCAAACACTTCAATAAGCTTTCCCACAAAATAAGTGATAACTGTAGAGAACACATCACAGTTAAAACACAACAACAAATAAATGGATTATAATTCAAATAGGGAAAAATTATTACTCCCTGAATATGGCAGAAACGTTCAGATGATGGTGGACTATGCCATGAAAATTGAGGATAGAGACGAAAGAAATAAAGCGGCAAAAACGATTATTTCTATCATGGGTAACATGTATCCTCACCTTAGAGATGTTAGCGATTTCAGACATAAACTTTGGGATCACTTAGCAATCATGACAGATTTCAAATTCGATATTGATTCGCCATATGAATTGCCGACGAAAGAGAAATTAGCTGAGAAACCAGAAGTTCTTCCATACAATAACCACAGAATCAGATTTCGCCATTACGGTAAAATCATTGAATCCATGGTGCAAAAAGCAATTGAGATAGAAGATGAGAAAGAGAAAAAAGCTTTGATCTTAATGATTGCCAACCACATGAAAAAATCTTATTCCAATTGGAATAAGGAAGGGGTTGCTGATGATAAAATCTTTAAAGATATTGTAGACCTATCTCGTGGAAAACTTACTATTCCTGAAAATTTAAAATTGAGAGAAACTCACGACAAAGATTTTCAGACTTCGAATAAGAAAAGGACATTTCACAAGAATGATAATAGAAAATACTCTAAGAAGAAATAATCTTTTTGATATTTACAACATATTAAAAACCGGATAACATCCGGTTTTTTTGTGTCAAGTTTAAAATTACCAATCCAAATTTTACTGATTTTTAACTTCATTTTTAAAGGTCCTTTTCATTATCTTTAGACTAGATTTTTAAAAATAGCTGTCCTCTAATTGACCTACCTATTTTTTAAATTATTAATCAAAAGCATTGGCAAAATCATTCCGTCATATTACCTAATGATCAATTAAATGAGCACATTCGAAATAACTGGTGGTACAACACTAAAAGGTGAATTACACCCACAAGGAGCAAAAAATGAAGCTTTACAAATTTTATGCGCCACTCTCCTAACATCAGAGAAAGTCAGAATTCACAACATTCCAAACATACTTGATGTTAATCGTCTGATTGAATTACTTGCATCACTAGGCGTTAGTGTAACTCAGGAAACAAAGAATACATATTGTTTCGAGGCGAAAGAAATAAATCTTGAGTATTTAAATTCAGATGAATTTGCAAAAAAGGGCTCATCGCTTCGTGGGTCAATCATGATTATTGGACCTCTTTTGGCACGATTTGGCAAAGCCTACATTCCCAAGCCCGGTGGCGACAAAATTGGACGTCGTAGACTTGACACACATTTTATTGGTTTTCAAAAGTTAGGTGCTGATTTTAAATACAAGCAAGGTGATAAATTTTACCGACTGGAAGCTAAGCGTTTAAAAGGAACCTACATGTTACTCGACGAAGCATCAGTTACCGGTACGGCCAATATTATAATGGCTGCGGTACTTGCTGAAGGGACAACCACAATTTACAATGCTGCCTGCGAACCATACATCCAACAATTATGCAAAATGTTGAATTCTATGGGAGCAAAAATAACAGGTATAGGCTCCAATCTACTTTATGTAGAAGGTGTTAAAACACTATCAGGTTGTGAACACCGAATTCTTCCAGATATGATTGAGATTGGTAGTTTCATTGGTTTAGCAGCGATGACAAAGTCTGAAATTACGATTAAGAATGTCGCTTATAAAGAGCTAGGTGTTATTCCAGACACGTTCAAAAAACTTGGAATCAAACTTGAAATCATTGGTGACGATATCCATATTCCAAAACAAGACTCTTATACCATTGAAAATTTCATGGATGGATCTATCCTAACCATTGCTGATGCACCATGGCCAGGATTAACACCAGATCTGTTGAGTATTATACTTGTTGTTGCAACTCAAGCGAAAGGAAGTGTTCTAATTCACCAAAAAATGTTTGAATCTCGTCTTTTCTTTACGGATAAACTGATTGATATGGGTGCTCAAATTATTCTATGCGATCCACATAGAGCAACTGTTATTGGCCTTAATCAAGAATCCAGACTAAGAGCAACTAAGATGGTTTCACCAGATATTCGAGCTGGAGTTTCACTTTTGATTGCCGCCCTTTCAGCAGAAGGAACGAGTACGATTCAAAACATTGATCAAATTGACAGAGGTTACGAAAACATTGACCTTAGACTGAATGCAATAGGTGCAAAAATCAGGAGAATCGACAATTAACTATTTGTTAACAGTCTAAATTAAAACTATTGACTAGTTTTAATCTGATAATAAACCATTGAGACTTTGCATTTACAATAGACTCAAAAAAAAGATAATTTGCTATGAAAAAATTAAATCTAGGTATACTTATAACGCTATTACTTGTTTCATTTTCAGTTTTTGCTGGAGAGAAAGGTAAGGATATAAAAGAAGGCTTAAATATTGGGGATAAAATTCCCGAAATTTCTGCTAAATCTCCGGAGGGGAAAGAGATAAAACTAAGTGACCTTAAAGGTAAGCTTGTTCTTGTGGACTTTTGGGCTTCATGGTGTGGACCATGTCGTGATGAAAACCCTTGGGTTGTGTCTGTTTATCAGAAATTCAAAGATCAGGACTTTAAAAATGGGAAAGGTTTTACCGTACTCAGTTTTTCTTTAGATAAAAAACTTAATAGCTGGAAAAATGCGATCAAAAAAGATGAATTGGTATGGGAATATCATGCTAGCGAACTAAAAGGCTGGTACTCTCCTACTGCTGTTAAATTTGGTATAAACTCAATCCCATCCAATTTCTTAATCGATGAAAATGGAATTATTTTAGCTAAAGATTTAAGAGGTCAGAAATTAGAGTTAGTATTACAACACTATCTAAAAAAATAGATTCAGTATCAAATAAAATATCGCAAGAGTTGTTCTCAAAAAGAACAGCTCTTTTTTTTTGATTCAAACACGCTAACAGCTGAAAGCAATTCAATTAAACAAGTCCTGTCATGAAAAATTGCCATTAATTTCTTGAAAAATCTGTAAACTTAACCGACAAGTTTTATCTTTGTGCCAATTTGTCGGAAAATAGGGCATTGGCAAACAATTTGTAAACAGAAGCCTGTATTTTTAGCAGCAATCGAAGCTTAACATGAAAGTTTACAATTGCTGACAATCAAATAGTGAGAACGCAAGTCCGAAGTGATTTGCCATTTATTAGAAAAATAACGAGATGACAAAAGATAAAAGCAAGTTAGACAAGGAAGATTTGGAAGTAAAAGACACTACTACTCCTGAAACTGAAGAGAAAGTCGCTGAAAAGGAAGAAAAGACTGAAAAGAAAAAGTCTAAAAAAGAAAAGAAGGCTGACGAGATTGAGGAACTTGGCACTAAACTTCAGGAAATAACTGACAAGTATATGAGATTGTCGGCTGAATTCGATAATTATCGTAAGCGTACTTTGAAAGAAAAGATGGAACTAACTAAATCTGCAGGTGAAAAGATTTTAGTCAACGTTCTACCCGTTATGGATAACTTTGAACGTGCTCTAAAATCTGTAGATGAGTCTACTGATATTGATGGCATAAAAGAAGGTATTCACCTAATACATACAAACTTCAAAGATTTCATGACTCAACAAGGCGTGAAAGAAATTGAAGCTACAAATCTTGACTTTGATACAGATATTCACGAAGCCATTACAAAAATCCCTGCTCCTAGTGAGGAATTGAAAGGTAAAGTTGTGGATTGTATTGAAAAGGGATATTTCCTAAACGATAAAGTGATTCGCTTTTCGAAAGTAGTCGTTGGAGAATAATATTAAACAAAACAAATCTGAAATAAGATGTCGAAAAGAGATTACTACGAAGTACTTGGCGTATCGAAAAATGCTACAGGACCAGAGTTAAAGAAGGCATATCGCAAGAAAGCGATACAATTTCACCCTGATAAAAACCCAGACGATAAAGAGGCTGAAGAGAAATTTAAAGAAGCAGCTGAAGCTTATGAGGTTTTAAGCAATGATCAAAAACGTCAGCGTTACGATCAGTACGGACATGCAGGTATGAGCGGTGCAGCTGGAGGTGGTTTCGGCGGTGGCGGCATGAACATGGACGATATCTTCTCTCATTTTGGTGATATTTTTGGTGGTGGATCTTTCTTTGGCGGTTTCGGCGGCGGCGGACGTAGTTCACAAAGAGTGAACCGTGGAAGCAACCTAAGAGTTAAGGTTAAGCTTACGCTTAAGGAAATTGCCAATGGCGTTGAAAAGAAAATCAAGGTTAAGAAGCATGTTGAGTGTCACGATTGTGGTGGTTCAGGTGCTGAAGGTGGTTCGTCACACGATACCTGTACACAGTGTAATGGTAGTGGTCAGGTAACACGTATTCAGAATACTATCCTGGGCCAAATGCAAACCAGTGCGGCTTGTCCTTCGTGTAATGGAGAAGGTAAAATCATTACCAACAAGTGTAAATCATGTGCTGGTGAAGGTATCGTAAAAGATGATGAAGTTATCACAATTAATATTCCTGCTGGTGTTGCTGAAGGTATGCAACTGTCGGTAAGCGGACGTGGTAATGCAGCTCGTCGTGGTGGTGTGAATGGTGATTTGTTAATCGTAGTTCACGAGGAAGAACATCCTGAGCTTGTGCGCGATGAGAATGATTTATTATACAACCTATTTATTAGCATTCCTGATTCAATTTTAGGAACTGCTGTTGAAATCCCAACAATCGAAAATAAAGTAAAAGTAAAAATCGATGCTGGTACTCAACCTGGTAAAATTCTTCGTTTACGCGGAAAAGGTCTACCAGATATTAATGGGTATGGTCGTGGCGATTTATTGGTTAAAATAAATGTTTGGGTTCCAAATAAGGTTAGTAAAGACGAACAGAAACTTCTTGAAAAACTTCAAGCCTCTGAATCTTTTGCACCTAATCCAAGTTCACAAGAAAAAAGCTTTTTCAAAAAAGTGAGAAACTTCTTTGAATAGATATTATAAGCTAATTCTAATCCCTTAGGTTAACCTGAGGGATTTTTTTTGTCTTGATAATTAAAGACATCATCGCATTTTTTTACTTTTATGTCGATTTTATATTAACCAGATGTAACTTTTAAGTATTTTGTAGACTAATAGATAAGAACCAAAATTTAAACTTACTATCACTAATACAAAACCCCTTTAATATTATTAAAACATGGCGTTTTTCGAAGCAAAAAATATAGTAAAACAGTATGCTGAACACACAGCTCTTAAAGGCGTAAGCATAACTGTTCCTAAAGGAAGCATCTTTGGTCTGTTAGGACCTAACGGTGCCGGGAAAACTACCCTTATCCGTATTATCAATCAAATTACGGGCCCAGATTCTGGTGAAGTCTTTTTCAACGGAGAGCCTTTAAAACCCGAACACGTTCACCACATTGGTTATCTACCAGAAGAACGTGGTTTATATAAAAAAATGAAGGTTGGTGAGCAATCAATTTATTTGGCTCAGCTAAAAGGTATGAGCAAGCAGGATGCCAACGCCAAACTTCAGGCCTGGTTCAAAAAGTTCGATATCCTTGAATGGTGGGACAAAAAAGTAGAGGAACTTTCTAAAGGGATGGCTCAAAAGATTCAATTCATCACAACCATACTTCATGAACCAAAACTTTTAATTTTCGATGAACCTTTTAGTGGTTTCGATCCAATCAATGCGAATCTTCTAAAAAAGGAAATATTAGAACTTCGCGACAAAGGCTGCACTATTATTTTCTCAACTCATAACATGGGTTCTGTTGAAGAAATTTGCGATCATATTGCCTTAATCCATAAGTCAGAAAAAATACTTGATGGCTCTTTTGAAGATATAAAAAAAGAATATCGTACCAATACTTATAACATTTCATTCACCGGAGAGCTTGAAAAAATAAAGGCTAATATATCTAGTGATATTGAAATATTAGAACATCAATCCAATAAGGAATTCGAATCATTGAAATTGAAACTCAACAATGGAACAGGAGCAAATGAATTACTTTCACAACTGCTTCCACATGTAAAAATTGTTTCATTCAACGAAATTATTCCAAGTATGAACGATATTTTCATTCGTGTCGTAAATGAAAAGAATCTGAGTATTGACATGGAATAAGTACGACACTTTACAATTTAAACAATTCAATTTCATTCCGATATATCGGACTTATAGATAAATACAATGAACAAGATATTAATCATTATTCAACGTGAATATTTATCACGAGTTAAAAAGAAATCCTTCCTACTTCTAACCTTTCTGACACCTATCCTTATTGCAGGTATTTATGCTTTTATGATCTGGATGATGATGAAGGATGATACCGAAAAAAGAACCATTGGTGTTATTAATGAATCGGAACTTGTGAACCCAGTAGAATCAAAGGATTTTACCACTTTCGAATACATCGAAAACACGAGTTTCGAAAAAGCCAAAAAAATGCTGGATACCAAAGGGTATTACGCACTTTTGAAAATCCCAAAGGATATTCTAGAGTCCCAATCAGCAGAATTATTTTCCTTCAAGCAAGTTACTATTGAAGTAAAATCAGAGACTGGCTCACAAATTCGCAATCATATAGAAACGATTAAACGTTCCAAAATTATTGCGGAAGCAAACATGCCCGATTTGGAGCAAAAATTAGCCGCGACAAAAACTCCGATTTCTGTTAAGACTATCAAATTTGGTGACGATGGCGAGATTAAACAAAGCTCTACTGAAATTGCAATGGGACTTGGCTTTGCCATGAGTTTCATTATCTACATGTTTATTTTCATGTATGGTGTTCAGGTGATGCGAGGTGTTATCGAAGAAAAAAGCAATCGAATTATCGAAGTCATTATATCATCCGTTAAGCCTTTCCAGTTAATGATGGGTAAAATAGTAGGTGTTGCAATGGTTGGCTTAACTCAATTCTTAATGTGGGTCATTCTAACTGGTGCTATTATCATGATTGGTAGTGCTGTTTTCTTACCAGGTCTTGATGCTTCAAGCATACAAGAAGCTTCATCGATAAGCCAATTGCCAAGTACAGGACAATCGATGAATCAGGCTCAATTAAATATGATGCAAGATGTTCTTGGAACATTCGACATGAGTTATATTATGGGTATTCTTGGAGGTTTTATCTTCTTCTTTCTAGCTGGTTATTTATTGTATTCAGCACTATTCGCAGCAGTTGGTTCAGCTGTTGATAACGAAACTGAGACACAACAATTCATGTTGCCTGTTTCATTACCACTTATCCTGGCCTTGTACATTGGAATGGCAGCAGCAAAAAATCCTGAAGGCCCAATTGCCTTTTGGGGATCAATAATTCCATTTACCTCTCCTATTGTCATGTTAGTGAGAATTCCATTTGGAGTACCACTATGGGAATTATTATTATCAATGGGATTATTAGTAGCCACATTTATTTTAATAACTTGGGTAGCAGCAAAAATCTACCGTACAGGTATTCTAATGTATGGCAAAAAAGTATCTTACAAAGAGATTTGGAAATGGTTACGTTACCACAGATAATTTTGTAATGTGATGATGTGGATAGTAACTAAATATCCAGATTATTACAGCATCATTAAATCTTAATAGATAATAAATCAATGCCTCGTTTTAAACGGGGCATTTTTTATGAATCACTATTTAAATTTTAATATTTTTGCAAGATGATTACATATGATGAACCCCTTTTCAGACCTCCTAGTGAGGCATACTCTCTTATCTTACAAGTTAGTTTAGGATGTGCCTGGAACAAATGTGCCTTTTGCGAAATGTACAGTGCTAAGCAATTTCGCCTTCGACCTGAAAAGAATGTCTTTGCCGAAATCGACAGTTTATCATCTCATTCCGATCACATCCGTAAGATCTTCCTGGCTGATGGTAATGCAATGGTCCTGTCTTTCGATAAACTAAGTCGTTTATTAGATAAGCTTAACGCTACTTTTCCAAAACTTAACCGAGTATCAGCTTATGCTTTACCTCGAGACATTGAATCTAAGACCGATGAAGAGCTAGAAATATTAGCATCAAAAGGTTTAAAATTACTTTACGTTGGTATTGAATCGGGTGATGATGAATTATTGGAGCGAATTAATAAAGGTGAAGATTTCAGAAGTACAAGCATAGCTCTGCAAAAAGCAAGACGAGCTGGAATTAAACTCTCAGTTATGATCCTTAATGGTCTCGGCGGTCAGCATTATTCACAACAACATGCGATCAATTCAGCCAAGCTTGTCAATGAAATTCAACCTGAATTTTTATCAACACTGGTGTTGAGCTATCCATATGGAGAAGAACATTTCAAACAAAAATTCAATGGAGAATTTATTCCATTAAACACCATTGAACTGATAGCCGAAATGAAAGTGTTTATAGAAACACTGGAACTCGAGAACAGTGTCTTTCGTAGCGATCATGCTTCAAATTATTTGATCCTTAGAGGTAATCTTAATCGAGATAAGGAAGAGCTCTTAAATCGCATTAATGGGGTACTTGACGATCCAGCCAATGCAAAACTTCGACCAGAATGGATGAGAGGGCTTTGATGTGAGGATGTGAGGATGTGAGGATGAAAATAAAGAAACAAGGATATAAAAAAAAGCGATCAACTTTAAAGTGATCGCTTTTCTTATATCAGAATTATAGAATTAGTTATACTAACTGAATTCTTTTACAAGTTCTAAGAATACAAAGACAATAGGTGCTACAATTAGAATGGCATCGAAACGATCTAGAATTCCACCATGTCCTGGTAAAATTGAGCCTGAATCTTTCACTTTAATGCTACGCTTAAATAGAGATTCAACCAAATCACCTAAGCCACCAAAAACGGCTACAATAAGTCCTACCGAAAGCCATAATACTAAGCTCAATTCCTGGCTAAAATACGAACATGCCCATGCAGCTAATAAGGTTGCAATTCCACCACCTATACTTCCTTCCCATGACTTTTTAGGAGAAATGCGTTCAAACAATCTGTGTTTTCCAAAATTAACACCGACTAAATAAGCTCCTGTATCATTAACCCAAATCATGATAAATATACCCATGACAATATCTGGTCGAAACTGCTCTGCCCCGTTCTGAAACACAAGATAAACCAACAAGGCGAAAGGTAAAGCCACATATATAATACCCAACAAGGTATAGGCAATATTGGCAAATGGGTTTTCCTTTTTACGATAGAGTTCAATGATAAAGCTCAAGAAAACAAGTAAAAGTAGTAAATGGGATAAGACTGCTTTTCCACAGTATATATGAGACGTTACAGCGGCAAATAGTAGAACAACTGCAACTATACCTGTTCCTATTTGAGGAGATGCTTTGGTCTTTTCTATCAAACCATAAAATTCATAGTTAGCCAAAAGAGCTATTCCCAGGAAGGTTGCAATAAATCCTATAGGATGAAAGTTAATCCCTGCGATTAACACGATAACAAATAATACTGCTGTAAATGCTCTTTTAATAAAATCCCCCACTATAAATCCAAATTAGTTTAACTCAAAAAAAATCAAGCCGTTAAATTAAACAAAAAATAGCTAAGTTGTCAACTTTCATTGACAACTTAGCTTTCATAAATATCTGACATCAAAAATTAAACAGCCTTAGGGTTGTTCTCTTCTTCTGATGGTTTATCTTCTACTGGTGCATCAGCTGGAAGTATATTAGCCTCTTCAATTTCTTGAGGACCAAAATCTCTCTTCCCAAAAATAGTTTCCAAATCTTCGCTGAAGATCACTTCGCGTTCCAATAACAATTGGCTCACTTTTTCATGACCTTCCATGTTATCCTTAAGAACTTGCTTGGCTCTTTCATATGAAGCTTCAATCATTTCTTTAACTTCCTTATCGATAAGCTCTGCAGTTTTCTCACTGTATGGCTTAGAAAATCCGTAATCTGATTGTCCAGAAGAATCATAATAACTTACATTTCCAACTTTATCACTCATACCAAAGATAGACACCATAGCCATTGCCTGCTTGGTAACTTTCTCAAGGTCATTTTGAGCACCTGTCGAGATTTTACCAAAGATTAATTCTTCTGCAGCACGACCACCAAGAGCTGAACACATTTCGTCTAACATTTGTTCTTTTGTCGTAATACTTCTCTCCTCAGGCAAGTACCAGGCAGCACCCAATGCTTTTCCACGAGGTACAATAGTTACTTTCACCAATGGGTGAGCATATTCTAACAACCAGGAAATGGTTGCATGCCCAGCCTCGTGATAAGCAATTGTTTTCTTCTCATTAACAGAGATAATCTTATTTTTCTTCTCCAACCCTCCAATGATACGGTCAACCGCATCAAGGAAATCTTGCTTTTGAATAACATTTTTCTTTTTACGAGCAGCGATCAAAGCAGATTCGTTACAAACATTAGCAATATCTGCTCCTGAGAAACCAGGTGTTTGTTTCGCTAAGAATTCACTCTTAACCGACTCATCAAGTTTTAAAGGACGAAGGTGAACATTGAAAATTTCTTCACGCTCATTCAAATCTGGCAGTTCAACATGAATCTGACGATCGAAACGACCAGCACGCATTAAAGCTCTATCTAAAATATCAGCACGGTTGGTAGCGGCAAGAATAATAACACCAGAATTGGTATCGAAACCATCCATTTCAGTTAATAACTGATTCAAAGTATTCTCACGCTCATCATTTGCCCCCATATTAGGGTTCTTACCTCTTGCACGACCAATAGCATCAATCTCATCAATAAAAATGATACATGGTGATTTTTCTTTAGCTTGTTTAAACAAGTCACGAACACGACTTGCTCCAACACCCACGAACATCTCAACAAAATCAGAACCTGACATACTGAAGAATGGTACATGCGCTTCACCGGCTACGGCTTTTGCTAAAAGAGTTTTACCTGTTCCTGGAGGGCCTACTAGCAACGCTCCTTTCGGAATCTTACCACCTAGCTTCGTATAGTTTTCAGGATGCTTAAGAAATTCTACAATTTCTTCAACCTCTTGCTTAGCCTCAGCCAAACCAGCAACATCCTTAAAGTTTGTCTTAATATCTGATTCCTTATCGAATACTTTCGCCTTTGATTTTCCAACATTGAAAATATTACCACCACCAGCACCACCGCCAGCACCTTTGCTCATTCTCTTGAATACAAAGAACCAAATAGCCAGAATAATCAGAATAGGGAATAAGAATCCAATGATATCTCCAAAATAATCTTTGTGATCGATATATTTTACCGCAACACGATCGGCTTCAGGCTTTGACTCCTGGGCTTTTTCCAGATTCTTCTCAAAATTCTCGATGGATCCAATTGTGAAGAAATAGTGAGGTCCCGATTTAGATGGTGAATCAAATGAATTGGAGAATAAGTCAGGATACTTATCCAGATTCGCATCCTTGATGTAAACATTCACATTACCCAGATTACGAACAATTTCAATTTTATCCACATCATGATTACGCAACATCTCAACTTTCACCTTATGCCAACTGGTCTCTTTAGGATTTTGCTGGTAAGTAAAATATTGAATGGCTAAGAATGATAAAGCTATGATTCCATAGATCCAGTAAGCATTAAACTTAGGTGCTTTCATCATATTAGTGGGTCCCTTTCCTTTCTTATTGTTAGGAGGAGGAGTGTTAGGCATTTTCTTTTCTGTCATTATATTTTGTATAATTCTATTTGTACTGATTAAAGAACATCTGCTATGCGTGTGATTTTAGCATCAGCCCATAACTGTTCCAATTGATAAAAATCGCGATATTCTTTTTGAAAAACATGAACGACTACATCAGCGTAATCCAAAAGTAGCCATTGAGCATTCTGATGGCCTTCTTTCTTCCATACTTTTTCACCTAATTTTTCTAATGTTTCATCTTGAACATTATCAGCAAGTGAAGAAACGTGTGTATTGGAGGTTCCATGACAAACAATGAAATACTTACAAACGGCACCACTTACATTTTTTAAATCAACACATACAATATCAACAGCTTTTAAATCCTTTAAGGCTTCAATAATTGTATCGACTAATTTTTCAGGTGAGTGTTCTCTTTTTTTAGTCATATATTAATTTTAATCTTACAAAGATAATTTTTTTTTAAGTCTATAATAATAAAGCAATATTTAGATTTGGGTCAATTGAATAAAAAAGGAGTTTCAAGTCCTAGAAATTGGAATCTTCCTCTTAATTTTGTCCTCAAATCATATTTGAATCAAATTATGCCAAATTTATTTCATCCAGACCGAATTGTTCGAGTTAATACACTCGATTCAACTAATTCACATGCACTACAACTGCTAAAAGACACCAATCCGTCAGGTGGTACTGTCGTTATGGCATTAAATCAGACAGAAGGCCGCGGGCAGCAAACAAATGCCTGGGAAAGTGAAAGTGGCAAAAACCTTACCATTAGTCTTATACTTCGCCCCGATTTCATCTTAGCCCAAGATCAATTTCAAGTTTCGATGCTTATTTCGCTTGGTGTTTCGGATTATCTGAAAACTTATACAGAGAATGTTAGCATCAAATGGCCCAACGATATTTATATTAAAGATAAAAAAATTGCGGGTATTTTAATTGAACAATCCATAATGGGAGCTCATCTGTCACATTCGGTCTGTGGTATTGGTTTAAATGTCAATCAGACTAAATTTGTTTCTGATGCACCCAATCCAATCTCATTGCAAATAATGACTAATGAGAACTATAATTTGGAAGATGAATTGACAAAACTTCTGGCAAGTATTGAAAAGCGATATCTGCAAATTCAAAATGGTAATCCTCAGCAATTAGAGCAAGATTACTTAGACGCTCTATATTGGATGAATGAGACACACGAATTCGAAGATGAAGATGGAGATTTTTCCGGGCAAATAGTAGGCATCTCTGAATTCGGTCAACTACTAATCAAGGACGAAGAAAACGAAGTTAGGACCTACAATTTTAAAGAAGTGAGTTTTATCAGATAAAAAGTAAGCGATATTTCAAAACATAAAAACAAAACCTGACAGGTTTAAGCAACCCGCCAGGTCTCTATTATTATAGATTTAAAGACAACTTGACATTAATATTTCGTCCCGGATTGTGATAACCTAATGGTTTTATACTAGACAAATGATCGGTGTATGTTTTGTCGAATAAATTGCTAACACCTGCTAAAAGTTTCGCATCATATTTTCCAAGTTTAAACGAAGTTCCTGTTTGAATCGTAAACAGATGATATGCTGCAGTTTTCGTTTCAAATTGTGCAGGATGACTTTGATTCATGGCATATTTCCATTCTAATTTTGCAAAAGGCTCCCGAAACGTCTTATTCCCTTTACCAAATAAACGCAAGCTGGTATTCAGTTTATGCTGAGGAATAAACGGTAATCTTCCACCATCATCTTGCTTTGCAATAACCACTGACAAATCGGTATGGAATTTTAAGAAATCAACCGGTACAACATTTATTGCTATTTCACCTCCATACAGTTTGGCATCTTGCTGATCGTAAGCATAAACAAACCCAGAACCTTCCGGAGCAGGTTCGTAAGTTGGAGCCAATGAAATGAAATCATAAACCTTATTGTAGAAAAAAGAGAGATCAATATTTTGATTTTGAGTATGATAATGCAAGCCCAAATCTGACTCAAAACTTTTTTGAGCATTCAAGTTAGTATTCCCTTCCTCGAATCGATTGCCATGTAAACCATGTTGTGAAAGTTCAGCCAAATTTGGTGCACGATAAGCTGTCGCAAAGTTTGCACGAAACAACATAGACTCCGAAAAGTGATATGTTGCACCCAAAGATGCATTTAGATTATCAAATTCTCGATTGATATATACCATTTCTTCTTCATGGTGCTCTCCCTCTTCTTCATGATGTTCCTCTTCATGTTCTTCCTCTGGTTCACCATGTGAGTGCCCACCAGATTCTTGCTCGGGAACGTAAAGAGATCTGTGATCATATCGAATTCCAAATTGCAAGTCAGCTTTCCCAAACTTCTTTTTTAACAATGAAAAAAGTGAGAAATCATCAATCTTCGCATCAGGGATAATTCTGTTTGGAGCTCCCTGATTTTTGTTAGATTGATGCATACCTTGCAAACCAACAACAAACTCTGAATTTTCTCCTGCAGGAAAATACAACTTACTATCGTAGGTAAACGTTTTTAAATCCATATCCACCAATCGGAAAAAGCTGGAATTGGGATTTCCTTTTAACTGTCTATTATTAAACTGATATGCGGCATTTATTTCCAGTTTGTAGTTACCCAGAAACAATCGGTTTCTTGATGAAACAAGATGCTGAGTTAAATCCTGAAACCAGTAATGAGTCTTCCTTTTTCCTGCACTCACAACTTCCAGAGCTTCTTCATTTGTCATTCCCAGTTGCGGCTGCAAATAGTCGTAGTAAAATTTGAAACTACCAAAGTCTTTTATCAGGCCCAAACCTAATTGCAAGCCTTCGGAACTAAAACGCGTGTTTGGCACAAATTCACCATCACCATCTTTGTAGTCTCCGGAACTCTTTTGTGTTGCTCTCAGCATCCAAAACCAATTGTCCGAAGTAGATTTTATTCCAAAATTATGGTTCCAAGCATTGGAAACAGAGTGAAATTCAGAAGAAACATCAGCTTCTAAACGGTTAGCTGGAGCTGGTTTTTCGCGAAGAATATTGATGACACCGCCCATAGCATCAGATCCGTAAAGCAGTGATGCCGGACCTTTTATTACTTCAATATGATTTACTCCTTGTTCGTTTGCCAAAAAAGGATGATCAGCTGAAAATTGAAAATTCTCTAGTCGAACGCCATTATTCATGAAAATAATGTTATTCAGAGATAATCCTCTAATAACTGGAGTGCTAACTCCCGGACTTCTTGAAATAACATCTACTCCAGGAATGGTGGAAAGTTTTTCTCCCAGTGAAGGACTTACAAGCTCTTCTAATTTGTCTTTTCTCAGAACTGAAATTTTGATAGAATTTTCATGTTGTGCAGATGGGAATCCTCCCGAAACCACAACATCCTGTGTAGTAACCGAAGTATACGAAAGCCTGATATCAATCTTCTTGCTTTCAGATTCAATATTAATGGTTTTAATAACCGTTTCGTACCCCACAAAGGAAAACTGTATCGTTAGTTTCCCACTTGGCAAATGATCCAGTTGATAAATACCATCTGCATTACTAACCGTTCCCTTCTGTAATTCAGGAATAAAAACACTAACCCCAGGAAGAGGCAAGCCACCTTCTTTGTCTAAAACAATTCCATTTAATTTTTTATTGCCTATTTCGTTAGACGAAAAGGCATAATATGGCAATAACAATAATATAGCCAATAGATATCTAAGCATGATATATTCAAAGTTTACTAAATTGTTTGTAAAATTTAAAGTACACATCTCCTATTAATGAAGGAAAGTCATATCCTTCATCAACTTTTAGTGTATAGTTAGGAATAACTCCTAAAATTTATCAATGTTTAAATAAATAAGGGGGTGCTCGTAATCCATAATCAAACCGAAGTTCGGTTTTTACCGCTCTAGTAGATTCAATTTCCTGTTCCGTCAGTTGAAAACTAAGGACGTTAGGAACATAAATAATCTCTGTTGGAGTAAAATAGAAATAATCGAAATCCTGAATTTCACAAATCTCTAATAAACCTGACTCATGATGACAACACGAATGCGTATGATGTTCATGATTTGGGAACATCATATGTTGTGCCTTAATCACAATTGGCAATAGAAATGCCAGTGTGAGCAAATAGGCTAGAGCTCTATGTTTACTATTTGGATTCACTCAAAACAAAGCTATTCAAAAAAACAAGATGCACAAAAAAAGCCGTTGATTTTTTCAACGGCTTTAATAAAACATTCTTGTCTTACTCAATATTTTGAAGGTTCTGATAAGGAATCTGAGTCATTCCTTCGGCAAGTTGATTAATCCCTTTTTCGAGCTTCTTTTTCAACATCATTTTCATCATGGCATTCAACTCCGCATGAACTGTTAAACGAACCTTAGTTTCATAAGGTCCTTGTTCAATTAACTGAATCCAAAAATAAAATTCAAAAGGGCTACGACCGTAACCTGTCAACTTTAATGTTTTGTTTTCATCCTTTTCAACAAATTGTAAACCCGCTTCACCAAAACCTTTAATTACAAACGAACAATTGTCTTCAGTAGCTTCCCAATGCTCAATTTGATCCTTAAAATTCATCTTCTTATTAGTTTGCTCTTCAATCTTCGCTTGCACCTCAGGATTTTCTGAAGCCAATTCGAAAACTTTCGCAATCTTTCTAAAATCAGATAAAAAAGAATAAATACTACCCACTTGATTTGGGATCGTTTTGATATCGCTTACAATCTTAGTTGTTGACATATTACATCTCTTATTAGAATACAAAAGAGGGTGTCCAATGATAAGACACTCTCTTTTGCTTTATTTTATATTCGCTACTTCTAGCTTTTTTTTTACTTTCTCCAGTTCGCTGGATCTTTACGCCATTCCTTTAATTGGGCAACATCTTCTGCTTTCACATAACCTATTTCCTGTGCACAATCAATCATTGTATTGTAATCACTCAATGTATCAACGACACAATTGGCATTTGTAAAATTGTCTTCAGCAGTTTGGAATCCGTAAGTGAAAATTGCAAGCATCCCCATCACGTTACAGTCTGCTTCGCGAAGTGCTTGAACGGCTTTCAAAGAAGATCCACCTGTAGAAATCAAATCTTCAATAACAACAACTTTCTGTCCAGCTTTTAAGTCACCTTCAATCATATTAGTCATTCCGTGGGCTTTGGCAGCAGAACGGATATAAACCATTGGCAAGTTCAATTCATCAGCAACTAATGCACCTAGAGCAATTGCTCCTGTTGCAACACCAGCAATAACTTCAACATCTGGATATTTTGCTAAAACAGCTTTAGCAAACGCTTTTTTAATATCGGTTCTAACTTGTGGATACGATAAAGTTTTACGGTTATCACAGTAAATTGGCGACTTCCATCCTGACGCCCATGTGAATGGGTTTGTAGGTTCTAGCTTAATTGCTTTTATTTGCAAAAGGTATTCAGCGATTTGTTTTGCAGTACTTTGCATAGGACTATTGGATTAAATGGTTCAAAATATGAGTTGATTAAACAAAACCGAGTGTAACACTCAAGCTTATACCACAGTGATACAAACTTTTACACTACAAGTCTCTTAATCTGAAATCATCCGCAAATGTATAAAGTATTTTTTAAAGATCGTGCAATTTTCTTAGGCGATAAGGCTGAAAGTATGAATTTTCGATGCATGGTTTATCTGTGGACTGAAGGAGAAAACTTGGAAGCTATTGTTTATGATTTCGATCAGGATGAAAATAAAGAAGCACTTTTTTTTGCTGCCGAAGATGTGGAAGAACTTTTCTTAGAGTTCAAAAATCAATTTAAATATATTGAAGCAGCGGGTGGCTTAGTCTTTAATCCGAAAAATGAAATACTAGCCATTCACCGATTAGGAAAATGGGATTTACCTAAGGGAAAAGTGGAAGATGGTGAAACAATAGATGAAGCTGCCATACGAGAAGTTGAAGAAGAGTGCGGTATCAGCAATCTTAAACTCGAAGAAGAACTGCCGTCAACCTACCACACCTACTGGATGAACAATAAGTGGATGCTGAAACGTAGCTATTGGTTTAAAATGACCTATTCCGGCAATGAAGAATTAGTTCCTCAAACTGAGGAGGATATTGAAAAGGTGAGCTGGTTAGCTTGCAACCAACTTGATGAATTCAAAGCAGACACCTATGCTTCAATACTGGAAGTCATCAAAGAAATAGAATAGATTACCTCTTCGGCAAGTCCATTTATTTTTTCTGAGAATAATTATTGCGAAGTAGCTTTCTTTGAATCTTAACAAAGACCTTCTCCACACCATCGTGAGGACCTCTGGCAGGATACTGATAGACTTTACCTTCAGGATTGACAATGATATAAGATGGAAAAACTTTGATCTTAAAATCATCCAGAATTGGGTTTTCCGCTTCAACTTGAACAACAGGCCAGCTAATCTCTTTTTGTTTCAATCTATTTTTAAAACGAACAGGATCCACATCACTGGCAATACTTAAAAACTCGATATCCTTACCAAAAACTTCGTGTAATTTCTTAAGCAATTCAAAATCATTGTCCCAGACTGAATTCGTTGTGTTACAGAAATTCAAATACAAATACTTGCCCTTATAATCTTCAAGAGAAATATCTCCGATAGAGAAAGTTGGAACATCTGTATTTTTAAGCAGATGGGAAAGCTTAGCAATGTAATTACTTGTTAGTTTACCTACTCTTTCGTCATGAACATTCTGATTAATTTGTTTTAGAATAGTTATCGCCTTTCTTCTACTTAATAGGGCATTTTCTGTTCCATCGAATATCGATTTAGCCAAAAGAAGGTATCTGAAATCATTATTCTGGTAGTTAGAATAAGTCTTCATGGCCTTATTTAAATCCTTATATGCATCTTTAGATTCTATTGCCTTATGAAATTTTGTTTTCTCTCTGCGATAAAATGCAGCCCCTAAAGCGTTATTGTAAACCTTATTGAATAAAGTTGTATATGCCGTATTATTTAATTCTAATGCCTGATTAGAAAAGTATTTATTCTCTAAACTTATATACGCCTCCGGTCTCGACAAATAATCAAGAAAACCCAAACGGTATTTTAGGTAAACTTGAAAATATGTGTTCTCCACATTAGAATAATCACTCTTCATTTGTTTAGCGAATCCAACACCCAACGAACTGGAACGTTGGTTATAAATACCATCAAAGTTTTGATTAATGAAGTTGTCAAACTGATTATCGAATTGTCTAATTAAATTATTCAATCCATTTTTATCGGCATTTCTAAAGCCTAATAATATATCTTGAGCTTCGAAAAAAGGATCGATTCTTTGGGCTGGTGATAAGTCTCTCTTTGGGGGTAGACTCAACTGATATTCTTTATTTCCTTCTGCGAAAAAATAGCCGCGAAATACGCCTAAAGGCAAGAATACCATTTGCGTTTCATCTATTTCAAATTCTACAGAAAATTGACCTTGCTTATCGAGTTTCATGACAGCTAATTGCTTCTCCGTTTTCGAAAAAGCATCCTCATAACACAATACCTTTATTTGCGTATTCGCATAGGCTGCATGCTGTCCAAACAACTTGACTTTTTTAGCAAAAGTATTTTGAACTCCAAGAGTCAATATCAGTAAAAAAAATAGTGATCGCATATTCAATATTTAGAAGTGAATATAAGAAAACAGATATTCGTATCTTATTGTTATGAAAGATACGAATAGTCTGCAATATGTAGTTGATTACAATTTATAAGCCTCTGGATCCTGCACTTTAGGAACGAACTGAGAAGCATCGCCTCCATGGCGAATGATATCACGAATAATAGTTGATGTAATCATTGTATGTTCCGGAGTCGTTAGCAAGAAAATAGATTCCAAGTTGTATTCCATCTTCTTATTGATTTGAGCAATTGCTCGCTCGTACTCAAAGTCAGCTGCTGTACGTAAACCACGTAATATAAATTGAGCTCCTTTGGCCTTGCAATACTCAACTGTTAGCCCACCATAAATCTCAACCTCAATTCTTGGGTCGTTATTAAAGGCTTCTTTGATCCATTGAATCCGTTTCTCTACAGGGAAAAATTGCCTTTTTTCAGCGTTATATCCAATTGCAATTATAATCTTATCAAACAGAGGCAGTGCTCTCTCAACAATTGACTGATGTCCTACTGTAAAAGGATCAAATGACCCCGGAAATATGGCTATACGTTCCATCTAATTCTATATTTTCGATTGCTTTTACAATCCTTAAATTATTCA
Organism: Ancylomarina sp.; assembly: GCA_048268005.1. Lineage (GTDB taxonomy): Bacteria > Bacteroidota > Bacteroidia > Bacteroidales > Marinifilaceae > Ancylomarina. The sequence goes on along the minus strand of JBLWWJ010000002.1, from coordinate 214,286 downwards.
AAATTCATTCTTATATCTAATTCTCACAAAAATAGACAATAAAACATAGCCCGATGAGAATATTTATATGTCAGATAAAAGTTTACTTGATTTTGATCTTTTTATATGAGCTAACAAAAAGAATATTCCCCATATCGTCGAATCCTGTAAACATATCCAACTTGTCACGGTCAATATCTTCTCTATTGAAACCTAGAATAGTTAGATCAGCATCAATCGATTTATTCATAATTTCCTTCTTCTTATCGGTATGATCAATTCCAATCAATTCAATATTATTAGACGAGATTGGCAACTGTCCCGATCGAATAAGGCTTAATAATTTGTTCTGTTCTTTTTCAAGATCTTTTTCTGGATACATAGCAAAGATCTTAATCATGCTCTTCTTCCAATCAGGGTGACCTTGAATAATATAAGCTAACAGAATCATCAAATTCGCATTCTCATAATCTTCTGATCCTATCCAAATATGAATCTCTTTATGGTATCCAAAACCTTTAAACGAGGTATTTAGAACACAAACATCAAACTGAGTTGATTCAATCAAATTATAGTTATCAATCACATAGTTCAACTGGTCTGGCTCAGTACGCGAATATTCAAAAAGAATTGAATTGTAACCATGTCCTGATATACTTGAAAGCTGCATTACTTGGGCAATTGCCGAAGTCATTGACGGACTGATAATCGTATCTAAGAAAACACGGTTACGACTTCCTGATGCCAAATTAATCAAGCGTTTCATCACATCTTTAGAGTCGTCATTCGTTTTTTCACTTAAAAATCCTTCCAGGTAATGAATATAGGTTCCGAAACCATATTTATAGGAAATCCATCGTAATAGGTCGAAAGCTGAACGACGTTTGAATGTGTCTTGAGAGATACAAATTGCAAAAGGTCTCCAACTCACTTCTCTATCAACTTTCTCGGCTCGCTGTGCAAAAATTTGTAAATATCGACTCAATTGAAATACAACACCTCGGAAAAGTTTTGCAAGACCCCGATGTTCTTTATTACTCACATTTATCCCATAATAGATCACACCCATAATCAGTAATGAAATAATAGCGTAAGTCATATTCATTTGGAACATGATCCAGAATGAAAGAATCGCTCCCATTAATGACAAATACCAACGTGAACGGAAAGTTGGTCGATAGGATGGATCTGCCGCAAAGTGCTCCAAGAATGAAATCATACAAATGGCACCATAGGTAACCATAAAGAACATCGAAATGATCTGGGCTACAAAATCAACATCGCCAATAAATATAAATACGAAGGCGATAATTACAGAAATAACTGAAGCATTCAGAGGTTCAGTTGTTTTTTGATTCTCTTTTTTCAACCATTTATTTAGGCCTTTCTGTGGAAAGATATCATCCATACCAATGGCTTGCAAGGTACGTGGTGCAACCATAATTGAACCCAGTGCCGATGATAATGATGCGGCAGCCAATCCAATTGGAATAATTGGCCCCCATATGGCAATATTACTCATGATAAGCTGATTGCTATCTAAATCTTCAGGGCTAGCTGAAACCGTAAATTTATAGGCAGCAAAAAGATAAACAACCAAACCTCCAACGGTTGCCCAGATGGTTCCTCTTGGAATAGATCGTTTAGGATTCTTCAACTCTCCAGACAAACCTAAGCCGGCTGCGAGTCCTGTAAATGCAGGGAATATAATGGTAAACACATAGAAAAAACTCTTCGGATTCTCAATAGTTGCATCTAAAATAATATCTTGAGGAGCATCGGTAGGTGAGCCAATAAAAAACATAAACAGTGAAACACCTAAAGTTCCCACAACAACATACAAAACTTTCATTCCCATATTAGACCCTCTCCACAAAAACAAAGCTGAAAGAAGAACCATTGTAGGAATTGTGATTGCACGTTTATCGTAAATCAGCCAACCAAAATCGTTGGCCACCCATTGAATAACGGGATCGAATGCTTCGCCAAATGCAATAATATAAAAGGCAACCGATATGGCTTGAGAGAGATAAAGTGTTATCCCAATTGCTGCTCCAATATTCAGACCGAAGGATCGGGAAATAATATAGTAAGCTCCTCCCCCCAGTACTTTCTGATTGGTTGCAATTTCTGCCACAGCCATAGCCGTTGGAATGGTAATCATATGTCCTAGAATAATGATTCCGAGAACACCGATAAAACCAACATTACCGACAGCCCATCCAAAACGAAGGAAAAGTATAGCTCCTAAGATGGTTGAAATCGCCGTCATAAAAACTGGCAATGTTCCGAAGGTAGCACTGGATTTAGTAAAATTATTGGCCATATATTTAATTCAATTACAGTTTAAGAATAGTGTGTATGTGTTTGTTTAGCTTAAAGCTTAAACGGCTCTACAGCCCTTTTGTATATACCTTGAACATAGGCAATCGCCAAGCCGTAATTACTCACCGGAATCCCAGCTTCAATGGCAGGCAATAGTCTATTGTGAATTTGTTTTTTTGTGATCATACATCCGCCACATTGAATCACCATAGCATAATCATTAATGGGACGTTGGATGGCATCCAAACCTGAAACAATATCAAAATCCAATTCACATCCGCAGTATTTTCTCAACCATGCGGGTAGTTTAAATCGGCCAATATCTTCACATGACACATGATGTGAACATGACTCAAGAATTAAAACCCGATCTCCACCTTTTAATTCATCTATCTTTGGTGTTCCCTTTAAATAATTATCAAAGTCTCCTTTTTGTCTTGCCAAAACGGTACTAAAACTTGTCAGAGGAATATCTTTAGGAACCAATTGCCCTGCTAAATCGAAAATTTGACTATCAGTAATAGCTAACTTAGGTTTTACATTAGTCGTTTTGAAGAATTCCTCAACCTGATCTTGCTGCAGTACAATATTCACACAATGATTATCCAATACATCTCGAATCAATTGCACTTGTGGTAAAATCATTCTACCTGAAGGAGCCTCAGAGTCAATTGGACAAATTAACATCACCACATCGTTAGGTTGAATTAAATCACCAATTATGGTTTTAAAAACCTTGGATGAATCTGGTGCCGTCTTTTTAATCAAACTAATAACCTCTTCGAAATTATCGGGACTAATAGTTGAAAAATCTATTACCGAAGTTTTATAATCACTTTCCAACTTGACTTTTAAAGCCTCATCAATTTTATTCTCATCCGATTTATTGTGGATGATAAAGAATGGGGTTTTATAATAATTGAATTTCTTTATCAGATCTTCTTCAAAACTCCCAAAAACATTATCAGCAATCACCAAAATAGCTAAATCGATGGTCGAAATAGAATGCAATGTTTTTTCAATTCGCTTCTCGCCCAAATCACCTGTATCATCTATTCCTGCCGTATCAATTAAAATAACAGGTGCATAATCTAGTATCTCAAAAGATTTCTTAACAGGGTCAGTTGTTGTTCCAGCCGTTTCCGAAACAATCGCAATTTGCTGATCAGCTAAGGTATTAATGATGGAAGATTTACCGTAATTTCTACGTCCGTAAATTCCTATATGAGTTTTATGATCTTTTGTTTTCATCCTTGAATAATGCTAATTAATTTCTATTGGCTCCTGCATAGAGTTTAATATCCTGTTGAGTAATTTCTTTATCACCCAAGATGATTAAACGTTCAATGATATTTCTAAACTCACGGATATTACCTGTATAATCTAATTTTAAAAGTTCTGCAATCGCATCTTCAGCTATCGATTTTGGAGGCAAACCCATTTCTGAACAAATCAGATCGATAAAATGCTGAGCTAATAAAGGAATATCTTCTAATCTTTCATTTAGGGCAGGAACTTTAATTAAGATGACACTTAAGCGGTGATACAAGTCTTCACGAAACTTACCCAAGCCTATTTCATCAGAAAGATTCTTATTGGTCGCTGCAATCACTCTAACATTCACCTTTATTTCCTTATCTCCCCCTACTCTTGTAATTTTGTTTTCCTGCAAAGCACGTAACACTTTGGCTTGAGCTGACAAACTCATATCGCCAATCTCATCCAAAAACAGAGTTCCTCCATCAGACAGCTCGAATTTTCCTTTGCGCTGTTTATGTGCCGAAGTAAATGAACCTTTTTCATGTCCAAACAATTCACTCTCGATAAGCTCAGAAGGAATCGCAGCACAATTCACCTCTATAAAAGGTTTCTTGGCACGATTACTCTTTTCATGAATACGATGAGCCACCAATTCTTTACCCGTTCCATTAGGACCGGTAATCAAAACACGAGCATCAGTTGGCGCCACTTTCTCAATCATATCATTTAACTCCATGATTGCTTTTGATTCACCAATCATGTCGTATTTCTTACTCACCTTTCTTTTCAAGACTTTGGTTTCGGTAAGCAAAACAGCCTTATCAAGCGCATTTTTAATGGTAATTAAAATTCGATTTAGGTCAAGGGGTTTCTCAATAAAATCGAAAGCGCCTTTTTTTATAGCTTCTACCGCCGTATCAATATTTCCATGTCCCGAAATCATAATAACGGGTACATCAAAAGCAATTTCCTGTAATTTCTCAAGAACTTCTAGCCCATCCATTTCTGGCATCTTTATATCGCAAAGAATCACATCAAATTCATTCGCTCCAACCATTTTAATGGCTTCCATTCCGTTCTCAGCAAGACTCACCTGATAGTTTTCGTAAGAAAGAATATCTTTCAAGGTATTACGAATACTTTTTTCGTCGTCGATGATTAAAATTTTTGACATGTTATTGATATTATAGAAGTGACTTTAATTTTTTATTTATCCGAAGGTATCGATTTTTCTGATTCACTAAAACCATTTAGATATTCAAATAAAGCGCCCTCTTTTAGAGAGTAGGCTGATTGAAATAAGACTGACATATCGCTTTCTTTCACCAGAAAATTGATAAAAATACTAGCAAGCACCATTAGATGGACTCTGGCGCTATCCATACCTTGCATTTGCATTCTCTCCTCAAGTGTTGACTTAACAAAGCGTTCGTGCAAGGTTTTAAAATCTTCAAGTTTTATATTATAATGGGTTGCATCACACAAAGACTCTGTTTTCTCTTCAGCTAAAATAACCTGTCGCAAAGTAGAGAAAGAACCTGATGAACCTATCAATGTTTTTACTGAGTATCTTTTCAAAGCTTCAATTAAATCACTCAAGTTATCTCTCAAAAATGCTTCAATATCTTTAAGCTCATCCAATTTAATTGGGTCAGAAGGATGAAATTGTTCCAACAAACGTGTCATGCCTATAGGATAAGATTTCTTCCAAAAGATTTTTTCCGAATTGGCTATGATGATCTCATTACTTCCTCCGCCAATATCAAGAATGGCAACAACCTCATCATCTAAGCCAACCGATTCACGTGTTCCGTAATAAATAAGTTCAGCCTCACGACTCCCAGATATAACCTGAATGTCAATATCAAAATCTTGACGAATATGCTTGACAAAATCTATCCCATTCTTTGCAGTTCTAATTGCAGATGTCGCAAAGCCAATGGTTTTCACCGTTTGGTAAGAATTAATGATTTGCTTCATCTCTACGAATGCCAGATGCGCACGATTTTGAGCCTCATCAGTAATAAAATTCTGATTGATGCCTCCTTCACCCAGTTTCACTGGATATTTGGAACGATGAAGTATGTTGATTTGCTTATTGGCTATGATTTCAGCCACAAGTAAATTAAATGTATTGGTACCCAAATCGATAATCGAGATACGCATAGATAGAATTGATTTCAGTTAAAAAATAGCTTTTACAAGATATCGAAAGTAGTGAAATTTCGGGGCATTACAAGATAAAATGGCTCTAGAAAAGTTGACTCTTAAAATTACAAGTCAGCATAAAGAATTTTTACTCGTGATCACACAAACCATATTTTGTATTCTCGATATCTAATCGAAAGCATAGGAAAGGGAAAATACGTTGGAATATTTCGATATGGATTGATCACCAATATCTGTTAGAGCATAGTCTAGCCTAAAATTTTTATAGTGAATACCTAAACCCATATTGGGTTGAAAAACCAGTGATTCCTTTTGTTGAAAATCTGTCTCTCTTTGTATATTTCCAACGCCCATTCTAATATAAATCAGATCCTGATATTGAAATTCCAGTCCCATATGCGGATCGATACTTACAGGATCTCCTTCAATAAAAGTGTGGCGTTTACCATCAAAGGTGAAGTCTAGGTCTAACTCAGCTAATACAGAAACTTTATCACTTAGTCTAACATCGCGACTCACACCCAAAATCAATCTAGGTAATGTGATCTCAGTTGAGTTTTCAGGAATCTCATTGTCAGTTGTATTAAAAACATCCTCAAGATCATCTGTTTTGAAGACCCAAGCATTAAAGGTTGAACTGGCATCACGTAATAAAGCGCCCATTTGCCATTTCCCTTTTTTATATTTCACGGCTGCATCAATTCCAAAACCATAGGCAGAAGCAAATTCCCCTGTATGACGGTAAATGATTTTGACATTTCCACCTATCGACAAACCTTCTATCTTTGTTTTTTTGGCATAGGAAAAAAGAAAGGCATAATCAGCTGCAGAGAAAGTTGTCACTAAATCGTATCTAATATTACCGTCTTTATCTATCAACTCAAGTGTATTGGGTATATCATCAACCCCATATCTGATTACACTGAGAGCCAAAGCACTTTTCTCATCCAATTTTACACCAAAGCCAACATAGTCATAAGCTGCCATTCCTGCAAAATATTCGGCATGCATGGCTGAAATTTCATATTTCTTACTTAAATCAACCAAACTTGCAGGATTCCAATAAGCTGCTTCTACACCACTTTGCGATGCCACAGCTACATTACCCATTGCAAATGCTCTAGCCCCCACACCAACGGATAAAAACTCATTACTATACTTTGGCGCAGAAGTTTGAGAGAATAGGCTCAATCCTGAAAAAAAGAAGATTAAAAAGAATAGGTATTTTTGCATCTTATAAATTTTGAACGAAGCGTAAAAATACAATGCTTTTTTTATACAACGACATTCTCTATGAAACTTTTCAGCCGATTCCAATTTTTAGATTAATTTTGCAAGGCTTGTCATAAAGAGCAATATCTATTGATCAAAACACTCACTAAGATGTCAATTACAAAACATATTCCCAATGCCATTACCTGTTTAAATATACTATCAGGTTGTGTAGCCAGTTTATTAGCTATTGAGGGTTATCTATTTCCTGCTGCCCTTTTAATCATTCTGGCAGCAGTATTCGATTTCATGGATGGACTCTTCGCCAGATTGTTAGGAGCCTACTCGGAAATGGGTAAAGAATTGGATTCATTAGCCGATATGCTAAGTTTCGGTTTTGCACCAGCAACCATAGCTTTCTCTTACTTACGCTTTGCCGTTTTAGGTGATTCTGGTGTGGCTTTCACTCCAGAAACTTTAAGTTATTCGCAGATAGCGATTCTATTATCTGCCTTTATCATCTCTATTTTCTCTGGACTTCGATTAGCAAAATTTAATGTAGATACGCGTCAAACATCTTCATTTATTGGTGTACCAACTCCAGCAAATGCTATGTTTTGGGCATCTTTACCTATTATTCTTCACTTTGGTGATTATCCAATGATTGAAGGATTACTTGCTAACCAATGGCTGATTCTTGCAGCAGTACTTATCACCTCTTTTCTCTTGGTTGCTGAAATTCCAATGTTCGCTCTAAAAGTTAAGAGTCTTAAGTGGCAAGAAAATCAAATTCGATATTTATTTCTGATCACTTTAGTGATTTTAGCAATCCTTTTAAAATGGCTAGTTATTCCCCTTATATTATTTGTTTATATCTTTTTCTCATTAGTCGATAATCTGAAAAAATAAACAGACTTAACTTACAATATTTCAAAGCCTTCATTTTAACTAATGAAGGCTTTTTTGTTTCATATATTTCACAAAAAAGTATCCTATCTAAAAAACACTTCTAATTAATTATGAAATATTTCATAATTGTCTCATAAGAACTAAAACATCCTGCTTATTCCATATTTTAGGCTATAACCAGATAAAAAAAAGCACTAAAAAATCAGTATAGAGATTCTAGATTAAAAAATAATGAAAATTGAACTGTGATTAATTAAGTAAAATTTTTAACTTGTAAGACGAGTTAATGATTTAACAGTTAAATCATTCCGGATTTTTTAGATAAAATCTGGTTTCTTATTGAGAATATAGACATCATATTTATATAAAGCATTTGTAAATCATTCTACCATGAGTAAACTTTGCCTATTCTTTCCTATTGTCTTTTTTCTACTGACAACTTCCCCGTCTTTTTCCGAAAATCAAAATACATCCAAACACAAAAAAACAGAACACAATTTTCTGGAATCGTCAAAGCAAGGTGAACGAATTTTTAAAGGCTTAGTACTTACAAAAACTAAATTAAAGGCTTGTATTAGCTGTCATAACATTAGTTTTTCTGATACGCTTAATTGGAATCCTTCTGCCTGGGATATTGCTCATAGCTTTTCAACTAAAGAAATCTCTGATTTTAACTCTGTTATAAATGCTCCTATTGCAAAGGTTATGTCTGAAGTTCATGCTGGGTATGAATATAGTGAAGAAGAACTCAGCCATATCAAAAATTATCTGCTCAAATTAAAAGAACATGGTGCAGAAGAACAAAAACCAGTAGTCAACAATCTCATCCTATTTCTATTTTTAGGTTTACTCATTACTCTTGCTTTAATAGACCTACTCTTCACTAAGAAGATAAAATATAAATTCATCACCATTTTAATTTTCTTTTTGGCATTAGGCTATCAAATAAAAATGTTGAGTGAAGATGCTATGGCTCTTGGTCGTAATGAAAATTACGCACCTGATCAACCTATAAAATTCTCTCACAAAGTCCATGCAACTGATAACAAAATAGATTGCAGATATTGCCATACAGGCGTCGACAATAGTAAATCTGCAGTAATCCCATCTGCCAATGTTTGCCTTAACTGCCACTCCATTGTTAGAGAAGGTAGAAATTCAGGCAAGTTTGAAATCAATAAGATTCATGCAGCAGTTGAGAATAATAAACCTATAGAATGGGTACGTGTTCATAAACTTCCCGATCATGTCTTTTTTAGTCATGCACAACATGTAAATGTTGGCAAACGTGAATGTCAGGAATGCCATGGAGAAGTTGAACAAATGCATATCGTAAAACAAGTTGAGGATTTATCAATGGGTTGGTGTTTGGATTGTCATGACAAAACAGCTGTTGATTTCAATTACAACAACTATTACTCTAACACATTCAAAGAACTCCATCTTAAACTTGTAAAGGAACAAATCGATAGTGTCCGGGTGAAAGATATTGGCGGTCGGGAATGTGCCCGATGTCATTATTAAGCCAGACATTACTTATTAACCTGAGGAGCTAACCGAAAAAATACCCAACATGAAAAAATACTGGAAAAGCCAGCAAGAAAAAAACGAGAGTTCTGAATCTAAAAAAACAAAACACAGCCCCAAAGGTAATTTGGAGCAGGTTCTCGATATTTTTGAGGATGGAACTGCTGAAGCCAAAAGTAATCGCCGGGATTTCTTAAAACTTTGTGGATACAGTTTAGCTATAACAACCGTTTTATCAAGCTGTGAAAATGCCGTTCAAAAGGCTATTCCATATTTGAATAAACCCGAAGAAATAACCCCTGGTATAGCCAATTATTATGCCTCTACTTACATAAATGGAAGTGATTATGCCAGTATTCTTATTAAAACCAGAGAAGGACGCCCCATAAAAATTGAGGGTAACAACTTATCTCCAATAAGCAATGGATCTTGTTCTGCTCGTGCTCAGGCATCTGTCTTAAGCTTATACGACAAAAGCCGTTATAAGTCCCCTCAAATAAACCAAAAACAAGTTACCTGGGATGAGTTTGATGAGTCAATATTGAAAGCATTAAATTCTCATAAAAATGATCATATCGCTTTATTAACACCAACTATTTTCAGTCCATCAACTCGTAAAGCCATTCAGCATTTTACTGATACACATCCTAATATCAAATGGGTTCAATACGATACCCAATCGGCTGATGCCATCCTTCAAGCTCAAAAGCTTTGTTTCGAAAAAGAAGGTATACCCGATTATCGATTCAATAAAGCCAACTTGATTGTTAGTTTCGATGCCGATTTCCTGGGAACATGGCTCAATCCTGCTGAATACATTAAAACTTATTCTGATACCCGTAAACTTTCAGGTTCCCTAAACAAAATGTCTCGACATATTCAATTCGAATCGAGAATGAGTTTAACAGGTAGTAATGCCGATGAAAGGCACACCATAAAACCATCGGACTTAAACCTTTTAATTGCTCAGCTTTATAATGAGATTCTTATTTTAAAAGGGCAGGGTAAACATGATGTTCCCGAGTCAACAAAGGTAATTAAAGACCTGGCGAAAGATCTGTTAAATCAAAAATCACGTTCATTAGTTGTTTCCGGAAGTCAGGATTTGAATGCCCAAATTCTGATTAATGCCATCAATTACGAATTAGAGAATTTCAATTCTTGTATTAATCTGGAAAACCCTCTTTTAAATCATCAAGCCATTGATGAAGATATGGATCAGCTTATAGACGATTTAAGCTCTGGACAATTAAAAGGACTAATATGCTATTACACCAATCCTGTGTATACTCACCCTGAAGGAGAAAAGATAAAGCAAGCTATTAAATCTCTTCCTTATAGCTTATCTATACATGAGGCTCCAAACGAAACCTCATCCTTAATGAAATACCTTGCCCCAGATAATCATTATCTGGAAAGTTGGAATGATGCTGAAATCAAAAAAGGGTCTTTCTCTTTAATGCAACCTGCCATTCATCCTCTTTTCGATACCCGACAGTTTCAGGTTTCCCTTTTAAAATGGTCAGGTAAAGATGATGATTACCATAAATTCATCATGAAAAACTGGGAAGAAACTCTTTTCCCAAGTCAATCACTTTACACGAATTTTAAATCCTATTGGGAACATACCTTACAAGAAGGGATTTTTCAGACCAAGGACAAATCCGATAATAAACTCAAGTTTTCCCAGCTTGATATAAACAAAACGCTTGAGACAATTACTCAAACGAAAAAAACGAATGGTATTGAACTTCAGGTCTACGAAAAAATATCCATGGGGAATGGTAGCATGGCTAATAATCCATGGTTGCAAGAGATGCCAGATCCTATAAGTAAAATTTGCTGGGACAATTATCTCAATATATCACCAAAACAAGCCAAAGAAATGGCGCTCGAAACGGGGAATATGATTAAGCTCAATGGTGATCTTGAAATACCAGTCTATATTCTACCCGGTCAGGCATACAATACTGTCTCTATCGCGGAAGGTTATGGAAGAACTATTTGTGGTAAGGTTGGTAAAGATGTTGGTTTTAAAGCCTCCCACTTAAACACCAGTAAATACGCCATAGTTAAACTTGAAAAGCTTGAAGGACAGTTCGATTTTGCGATGACTCAAACTCACCATTCTATGGAAGGAAGAGCAATCGTTCGTGAAGCCAATCTGGATGAATACCAGAAAAATCCAAAAGCAGGCAACGATAATAAGCACGAATATAAGAATGCCGGGATTTATAAAGAACCCGTATTTCCCAATCATCACTGGGGCTTAGCCATTGATTTAAATGCCTGTGTTGGATGTGGTGCTTGTACCATTGCATGCCAGGCTGAAAACAATGTTCCTATTGTTGGAAAGAAAGAGGTTATTCGTGCACACGAAATGTCGTGGATCAGAATTGACCGTTATTTCTCTGGAGATGAAAACAAACCAAGTGTCGTGTTCCAGCCTGTTATGTGTCAGCATTGCGATAATGCGCCTTGTGAAAATGTTTGTCCTGTAGCAGCAACGAATCATAGCAGTGAGGGATTGAACCAAATGATTTATAATCGATGTATTGGAACACGTTACTGCGGAAACAATTGTCCTTATAAGGTTAGGCGATTCAATTGGTATGATTATACCCAGGCTGATTCAATCCCAAATAACTTACATGATCCGGCTGGCATGACTTTAGATTTAAGTCGCATGGTGCTTAATCCTGATGTTACGATTAGGGCCAAAGGTGTTATTGAAAAGTGCTCCATGTGTGTTCAGAGAATTCAGGAAGGAAAACTTAATGCAAAACTCGAAGGACGAAAAGTAAAAGACGGCGAAATCAAAACAGCCTGTCAACAAACCTGCCCTTCTGGTGCCATCTTATTCGGAGATCTAAACGACAAAGCTAGTGACTTATTCAAAGTCGCTTCCAGTGATAGGAACTACCATTTATTGGAAGAAATTCATACACTTCCTTCGGTTAGTTATCTAACCAAGATTAGAAACAAAAAAAGTTAAACCACTATAATACTGAGTTATGTACGTATCTCCAATTCGAGAACCTCTAATAAAGGGAAACAGAACTTATAGCCAAATAACTGAGGATATTGCCGCTCCTATTGAGGGCAAACCTGGGAAAGCCTGGTATATGGGTCTAACCATAAGCTTATCTGCCATGTTTTTTGGTCTTGCCATGATGGCTTGGACTGTTTGGGAAGGTATTGGCACCTGGGGACTCAATCGAACCATTGGCTGGGGTTGGGGAATCACCAATTTTGTTTGGTGGGTTGGTATTGGTCATGCCGGAACCTTTATTTCGGCTATACTCCTACTCTTTCGACAAAAATGGAGAACCAGTATCAACCGTTCTGCTGAAGCCATGACCATATTTGCCGTTATGTGTGCAGGCTTATTCCCTTTGATTCATATGGGACGTCCTCTATTGGCATTTTTTGTTTTTCCTTATCCCAATACTCGTGACCTTTGGGTGAATTTTAATTCACCTCTCTTATGGGATGTTTTTGCGATTTCAACCTATCTGTTAGTATCTCTTTTGTTCTGGTATATGGGACTAATACCTGATATCGGAACCATGAGGGATAGAGTGACATCTAAAACAAAAAAATATATTTATGGCTTACTTAGTTTCGGATGGACAGGATCTGTAAAACATTGGCAACGTCATGAAAAACTTAGTTTAATATTAGCTGGTCTGGCAGCTCCACTTGTTCTTTCGGTTCACAGTATTGTAAGTTCTGACTTCGCCACCGCTATAATTCCGGGTTGGCATACGACTATTTTCCCACCCTACTTTGTGGCAGGAGCCATTTTCTCGGGCTTTGCTATGGTACTTACCTTATTAATTGTGACACGTAAGGTGCTCAATTTGGAAAATTACATCACCCTGGCACATATTGAGTCAATGAATAAAATTATCATTGCAACCGGATCTATTGTCGGTATTGCTTATCTCACGGAGCTTTTTATTGCTTGGTATTCTGGAGTTGAATACGAACAATACGCTTTTCTTAATCGTGCTACTGGACCGTATTGGTGGGCTTACGCCATCATGATGACTTGTAATGTCATATCACCTCAACTTCTTTGGTTCAGAAAATTGAGAAGAAATCTCCTCTTTACTTTTATACTCTCAATCTTCATCAATATTGGCATGTGGTTCGAGCGTTTTGTTATCATCGTGACTTCGCTACATCGTGACTATCTACCGTCCAGTTGGTCCATGTACAAACCAACCATTGTAGAAGTCGGTATTTTCATTGGAACTCTTGGACTATTTTTCTCCTGTTTCCTACTCTTTATCCGATTCTTTCCAGTAATCGCTATAGCTGAAGTCAAAACAGTTGTTAAAAGCTCAGGAGAAAAAGAACCTAAAAACGAATCGCTATGAGAAGATATATATCAGCCTATTTCACAGATGAAGAAAAGCTTTTGAGGGCAAGTAAAACATTAATGGAAAAGGAAATTTCGATTTTGGATATACTAACACCCTTTCCTGTCCACGGTTTAGATAAAGTTTTAGGACTAAAGGATTCTAAACTTCCTACTGTTGGGTTTATTGCAGGAGCCATAGGGACACTTCTTGCCTTTGGTTTTCAAACCTGGGCTTTCGTTGTTGATTATCCCCTATTTATAGGTGGTAAGCCTCATTTTTCTATTCCTGCTTTCATACCTATCACTTTTGAAGTTACTGTGTTATTTGCGGCCGTCGCCATGGTATTCGCTTTCCTTTTTAGGTCCAAATTAGGATTAGGAGCTAAGAATAAGATCCATGATGAAAGAATTACAGATGATCGTTTCGTCATCATTATTGAGGCAAATGAAAATGATGAGCATTTTAATCATGTTAAGGCCATCTTAGAGCAAGAAGAGGCACATGAGATTCAACTGAAAGAGCATAAATAGTTAATTCAAAATCATAAACTGATGAACTCGAATTATATCTTATCAAAAAAAACAAAACAAGTATTTTTATCCATTTCTGTTATTGGGATTATACTGATTGCACTTAGTTTTATTTTTGAGAATCCTGAAAGCAAAAATATATGGATGAATGTTCTTCTGAACAATTTATATTTCCTGTTTTTATCTCTTTTTGGAGCTTTATTTATTGCTCTCCATAAAATTGCACATTCTGGCTGGCATGTAAGCTTAAAACGTATACCTGAAGCACTCAGCACCTTTCTTCCCTATTCAGCGGCATTGATGTTCTTGCTTATTTTCGGCATGCACGATCTGTATCACTGGTCTCATCACGATCTTCATGATCCCATCATTGAGGGAAAATCAGCCTACCTTAATTTGCCTTTTTTCTTTACCAGAATGGCTATCTATTTTGCAGGTTGGATAGGTCTAAGTTATTTGCTTCGTAAAAATTCAATTTCTCAGGATTTATCTGATGACTACAAATTCCACAAACAAGGTCGGATTTTAGCTGCCCTTTTTATGGCATTCTTTGCTATTAGCAGTTCTACAATGACCTGGGATTGGATTATGTCGGTTGATCCACATTGGTACAGTACACTTTTTGGCTGGTATGTATTTATCGGTTTATTTGTTTCAGGAATTGCCGCATTTATTTTAATTATAGCCTTTCTAAAATCTCAAGGATATATTGATTTTGTGAATAAAGAACATTTACATGACTTAGGTAAATATCTATTTGGCTTTAGTATTTTCTGGATGTACCTCTGGTTTTTCCAATACATGCTAATTTGGTACAGCCATATTCCAGAAGAAACTGTTTATTACGCGCAAAGGTTGAATGGTTTCCCTAATCTATTTTTTGTCATTCTTATTCTAAATTTTGTATTTCCTTTCCTGGCTTTAATGACTCGAAATTCGAAACGAAATATCAAATGGTTAGCCATGGTTGCTACTGTGGTACTTATAGGCCAGTGGCTGAATATCTATCTCATGTTAAGTCCAGGAATATTAGGTGAAACAGCTCAAATTGGACTCATTGAAATTGGTTGTACCTGTCTGTACTTGGGAGGCTTCCTATTTGTTGTATTCAATGCTCTTTCGAGAAAACCATTATTATGCAAGAATGATCCTTTCCTTAAGGAAAGCTTCCATTACGAAACTTAGGGCAAATGAACCGCGAAGATTCAAAGTTTTCGCAAAGAGCGCTATAAATAATTAGAATATGACTGAAAATGAGATATCAAAAGTTGTCGTTGACTGTGCTCTTAAGGTACACCGCAAGTTAGGGCCAGGTTTGTTAGAAAGTGCCTACCAAGAATGTTTAATGTATGAGTTAAACAATCGCGGATTAAAAGTAGAAAAAGAAAAACCAATGCCATTATTATATGATGAGGTAAAACTCAATATTGGATATAGAATGGATCTTTTAATAAATAACAAACTGATAATTGAAATTAAATCAGTTGAAAGCTTAAATGATGTTCATTTAGCTCAAATCTTAACATACCTGAAACTTTCAGGATGTAAACTTGGGCTTTTAATAAATTTCAATGTAGCTCTCATCAAAAATGGTATAAAACGAGTTGTTAATAACTTATAGATATGACAAAATCAATATTGCGTACTTGGCGAAAAAACTTAGCGCACTCTGCGGTTAAAATTAATCATGTAAAAAATGACTTTCCTAGCATTATTGTAACTGCTATTTTCATCTTGTTACTTTCATCCTGCGATAGGGATAGAAATCACCCTGGTCATTCCTATTTCCCGGATATGGCGGAGTCACGAGCTTATGAAAGCTATACCGAAAATCCAAATTTTGCCGATAGCATAACAGCCCGGCTGCCTGTGAAAGGAACAATTCCCAGAGGTACGCTACCATACACACTTGAAAAATCAGATGAAAATCGTGCTTTTGCAGGTGAAAACCTAACTAATCCAACATTAATAAATGATGACAATCTAAAAATAGGGAAAGAAAAATACGAGATTTTCTGTATTTATTGTCATGGAGAAGTCGGTGATGGGCAAGGCTATCTTGTAACCAGTGGACGTTACCCTTATCAAGCAGCAAACTTATTATCAGATAAAATGAAAAAAGCCCCGGATGGTGAGATTTTTCATGTGATTTCTCTAGGCTGGGGGATCATGGGAGCACATGCCTCTCAGATCAGCCAAGAAGACAGATGGCGAATTACCGCATACGTTAAAAATAGACTACAAAAAGCAGAGTAGGGATTAATTCAAATTAAAAAGACATAAAACCAATTTGGTCTTATGTCTTTTCGTTTGAGCATTTATCTTTAAAGAGGCTCGGTGATTCACGCCCAAAAATTTCTATTTAAAGACTTATTTCAGAGTCTTCATAAAATCAATAATTTCTTTAATATCTTCTTCTTTTAACTCATTTTTATACGATAGCATTAAACCCTTTTTATAACCTTTTACAATATCATCGTTTGGATTATAGATAGAATTTATAACATAAGCACTATCAACGGTTATTTGTCGTTCTACTCCTTTTGTCACAACTGTTTCTTGAGTTCCGAATAAACCTTTCCAAGTTGGACCAACAAGTTTAGATCCATCCAAAGAATGACAGGCTAAGCAACCATTTTTCTGTACAATCCGTAATCCTAATGCTCCAGGTTTATCAGAAATAACAGGAGCCACAGTTGTAGTATCGATATACCATTTATCAAATTTTTCCTCAGGCATAACGACAACCGAAGTGGTCATGGAAGAATGAGACAAACCACAATATTCAGTACAGAATAAATCAAATTCACCTTCTCGCCCAGCGATAAACCACATAAACTCTTCTTTACCTGGAACCATATCCTGTTTCAAACGGAAGGCAGGGATGTAAAGACTATGAAGAACATCTAGCGCAACCAAATCCAACTTTACAGCTCGATCTTTAGGTACATAAAGTGTATCAGTAATTTTACCATTCTCATATTGAAATTGCCAGTTCCACATACGACCAACACTCTTAATTGTAAAGGCATCATCAGGTACTTCTTTCATCGGCTTATACCCCATCCAGCCATAATAAAACATGACCATTACCAAAACAGTAGGTATTAAAGTCCAAATAACTTCAAGCATATTATTACCATGAATTTGAACCGCTTTGGGATGTCTGGATTTTCTGTATCTAAAAACAAAATAAATCATGGTCGCAGTAATCCCAATCAGAAAAAAAGAGATTATCCCGAATATAACCATAAATGAAGTATCTACTCCTTTTACAAAATTGGATGCGTCAGCCATTTCATTTGAAAACATAAGCTATCGGTATAAATAATCTAAAAAAGTAACGATAATTACAGAAGCTAATAAGAGTACAATTCCCGCCATCATTATGGCATAAAACTTCTTATCAAACTTCAGGTGCATAAAATACATCAGGACAATAACTGATTTTATAGATGCAAAAACCAAAGCAGCTGTTACTGAATAAACACCTAATTCAAGTTCCGTAATTGCAACAGAACTAATCGTGAGAATCAACAAAATAAGCAAAACCAAGGCAAAGGTTTTATATTTTACAATGTGAGTATGTTGACTGTTATCCATGATTTTAGTTTTAAGTAATAAGATAAAACAATGGGAATAAGAAAATCCATATCAGATCGACCAAATGCCAGTATAGAGCGCTATTTTCAAGAATGACATAGTCATCGTGCTTGACATCATCTGTTTTGACAAGCCACATGACATAGCCAATAAAACCTACCCCTACAACAATATGCAAAGCATGCAAGCCAGTCATAGCATAGTACAAACCAAAAAACAAAATCTCACCTTGACTACTTTGATGGAGAATTTCACTACCCGGGAAAATACCATGTGAGATTTTACCTGTCCACTCAAAATACTTATTCACCATAAAAATGATCGCCAATAAAACCGTTAGTCCCATTAAAATAAGAGTGAGACGTTTCCTTTTTAATTGAATTGATGTAATAGCCATGGCAATGGTCATACTACTCACCAAAAGAATTACGGTATTAGCAGTCCCAAGCAAAACATCCAGCTCTTCTGCAGCTAAATGAAAAGCCATAGGATTTAAATAACGGTACACCGAATAGACAATAAAAAGTCCACCAAAAAGTAAGAGTTCTGTAAAAATAAAGATCCACATACCCGTTTTGGATCCTTCATCGTCTCTATGTTCGTCAATTAGGCTGTGATTAGTCATATTTATAAGGATGTTGAGTTACAACAGGAATTTCTTCAAAATTTTCAAGGCTAGGAGGACTATCAACAGTCCATTCAAGTGTTTTACCTTTCCATGGATCCTTCTCGGCAATAACGCCATGACGGGCTGAACGAACTAAGTTTGTTATTATAATAATCAAACCAACTATCATAAACATGGCTCCCAATGAAGAAATGATATTAGGCCCATGGAATTTATCCACATAGTCGTAATAACGACGGGGCATACCCGTCATTCCCAAGAAAAACATGGGTAGGTAAAGGGTGTTAAAACCGATAAAGAAAATGACTAAACCAATATTTGCCCAGGATTTATCGTACATACGACCAAACATTTTTGGATACCAATAATGAACTGCTCCAAAAAAAGCAAAACCCGTACCTCCAAAAACAATATAATGGAAATGAGCCACAACAAAAGCTGTATCATGCAAATGTACATTTGCTGAAAGTGCTCCCAGTACCATACCCGATAAACCACCTATCATAAAGACAAACAAGAAACACAGAGCCCATAAGAATGGGGTTTCTAAATTGATCGAAGCTTTATGAAGGGTAGCTACCCAGTTGAAAATCTTAATGGCACTTGGAATAGCAACGAGAAAAGTCAGAATTGAGAAAGTATATAAGGCAACCCCACTCATTCCCGATGTAAACATATGATGTCCCCATACAAAGTAGCCAACAAAAGCGATGGCTAATGTTGAAACAACAATAGCCGTATATCCAAAAATAGTCTTACGAGCAAAGGTTGGTATGATCTCAGATATCACACCCATCGCAGGGAGTATCATGATATAAACAGCAGGATGAGAATAGATCCAGAATAAATGCTGATATAAAATGGGATCACCTCCTAATGCCGGATCGAAGAATCCAATTTGAAGCGTTCGTTCCAAAACCACCATTAATAAAGTAACCCCAACAATTGGTGTAGCTAAAACCTGTATCCATGAAGTTCCATATAGAGCCCAGGGGAATAGTGGCATTTTCATCCAACTCATACCAGGCGCACGCATTCGGTGCATGGTTACAATAAAGTTAATCCCTGTCACGATAGATGAAAAACCTAAAACAAAAGCTCCGGTTACAGCCGGTAACATATTCGTTCCTGTTCTAAAACTATAAGGTGCATAGAATGTCCATCCCGTATCCGGCGGCCCATCACCAAAGAACTGAGCTGATAGGGCAATAAAAGCCCCTACAATATAAATCCACCAGGAAAATAAATTAAGTTTTGGAAAGGCTACGTCTTTCGCTCCAATCATTATAGGAAGAAAGAAATTACCAAAAACAGCTGGTAAACCAGGAACAACAATCAAGAAGATCATGGTGATCCCATGAAGCGTAAAAAAACTATTATAGGTTTGAGCCCCCATAATGGTTTTACCCGGAGCCATAAGCTCCAATTTCATCATTAATCCAAGTAATGCTGCAATTGAAAAAAAGACTAGCATACTATACAAATACAATAGTCCAATTCTTTTGTGATCGGTAGAAAAGATCCAGCCCATTAAGCCTTTAAATCTACCTTGATGTTCTAGGAAACTGGGGTTAGAATCCTGAGTTAGTGTTTCTATCATAGTTTAATTCTTAGGGTAGTTTCTTCTTCGTGGTTTACGAATGATTAGTAATAGGAAAATAATCAAACCGAGTCCCAATATTAGAGTTCCACTTACTCGGGTTACATTCAGAACATAGCTTTGCCCTACAGGATCGTAAGAATAACAGAACTGAAGGATTTTATTAATTGTAGGTCCGGAAAGACCTTTGGATGCTTCTAGTAATGCTAATTTGAATTCGAAGGGTAAAAAATAGGTTCCATTAAGGTATCTGGTAATTTTACCATCAGGGCTTATTATTATAACCGTAGCCGCATGGGTGAAATCTGTACCAACCTTGATATACTTAAATCCAAGGGCATCAGTAACTCTTGCAATATTCGCACTGTCCGACGTAAAAAATCGCCAACCATCTTTCGCATTTTTATTTGTTATAAGTCCTTGGTAGTTCTTTTTCTTTTTTATGGCCAAATCAATGGTTTCTCGAGGATCGAAACCAACAGTGAAGACTTGATAATCTTCTGAAAGGTTCATATCAGATTTTTGAATCACATCAGCCACCCCATCCATTAACGGACTGCAGATTCCAGGACAACGGAAATATACAAATATCAATGCCGTTGGTTTATCAATCTGATCTTTAAGATTGACGATTTCACCCTCTTCATTCATGACCTGAATATCCGAAGGAACATATTCATCAAGGTGTTCTATAATTCCAACTTCCACATCCTCCTTAACATCTTGACTAAACAAAATCTGCACTTGCAGAAAACATGCTAGAAGTAAAAAAAGTGATAATTTCATTTGAACTCCTCCTGTATTAATACTGTGAGATAATCGAATTAAAACTGAACACCTTTAAATATAATAAATAATACTTGCAGCTGAAAAATAATTCACAACTACTTATACAACAAGACATAAAATAAACCCAAACCCTACAGAAGATGCGAAGTACAGATCGCAATTTGAAACAGAAACATGAACACATTCGTATCAAAAAAAGGTTCAACTAAACTAATTATTGGAATATCTATGTAGAAACAAGTATTCGATATTATTTTTAGAACTAGTCTGCTAAGTTTGAGAATAAGCAGAAATGCACTTATTTTTAGAGTATAAAGCAAAAATCAATGGAAAAAACTTATATCACATATCTCGTCTTAATTTTACTTGTTACATTTTCTTGTACAAATTCAAACAATAAATCTCTTACGGTTAAAGGAGAGGTACCAAAGCTTGAACTGGAAAAAGGCAGTCAAATTTACAGAGCAAAATGTATGAACTGTCACCGAACGAATGGCGAAGGCATACCAAAAGTCTTTCCGCCATTGGCTAAGTCTGATTTCTTAGAAAATAAGTTAGAAGAAGCCATTAGAATGGTAAAATATGGTGGTGGGGATGAGATTAAAGTAAATGGTCAAAAATACAAAAGCTATATGCCTGCTTCAGGCCTTAATGATAGAGATCTCACCTTAGTGTTTAACTACATTTTAAACTCCTGGGGAAATGAATACGGTCTTATCCAAATTGAAACCGTAACGAATATTAAAGAAAAAAGATAGATCAGAATCTCTCCAACCTATCTTTTCTATTGTTTTATTTATCTTTCAGTTAACTATTCTTGTATAACTGTTGCCTTAAATAATTCGTGATCTTTTCTAATTCTTTTAATGGTTAAAACTTTAAAAGTTTCTTCTCCTGTTAATGAATTAATCTTTCGCACAGCACGCTTACTTGACTTAGCATGCTGAGGATAATGACATACTTTGTACTTCTTACCACTGTTGCAATAACACTTCTCGTTTCGTTCGAATTTAACGTAGTAAAAATTTTCTGTGTCTGAACGGAAAAAATTTAATATAGGATCTAATAAATTCATAAGCACGGGTTGTTGGGTTAAATGATTTCTTTAAGTTAACAGTAATCTTTAAGAAATCAAACAAAAAAAATGAGCTAAATTGGCTTTTACCATTTTAACTCATCTTTCATCTAGCTAAATACTAACTCAATGACAACAACTTGGTTTTGCTTCCTCTGTCTGTTCAACCGGAACTGTCATTGCTTTTGCTGGTGGACTTAAGTATGGGATACCAAGACTTAAACCTCGAAGAATAAATAAAACACCTATGAAAACAATGGCATAAGGAATAACACGTGTTAATTTCTTTCTTAACTCAAGCGTTATCATATTTCCGACTAAAGAAACTGCTAAAAGCATAGGAATCGTTCCTAAACCGAAAACAAACATGAATAAGCTCCCACTATAAGATGAGCCTGTAGCTATAGCTCCAGCGATAGCAAAATAGACCAATCCACATGGTAATAAGCCATTCAATAATCCAATTAGGAAAAGAGATGAATGGCTACTTTGCGTGAATAATTTTCTCAAGGACATCTTTACTTTACCAACAAAACCGAAAACAGATTTTTCGGTATCGAACCTGTTTTTATATAACGACGGTGCCAAAACAGAAAGAATCATGATGGCTCCCATTATAATCGAGATCCATTGCTGAAAACCACTCATTACAAGCCCTTGCCCTAAAAGACCAAAAACAGCACCCATAATGGCATATGTAACGGCACGACCAAGATTATAGATGACACCACCTAAAATTCGGAGCAACCAGGAATCTGTCTTGAGTGGAATTGCCAAAGCAATAGGTCCACACATACCCACACAGTGAAAACTGCCTAAAAGTCCTAATGTTAAAGCGGATATAAAAATCATTTTTCTATATTTTTAAAATCTCTAAATCTTACTTCAATAAATAAATAGCTTCTTCCTGATAGTAGCCCTTAGCTTGATGAATCCAATCAATCTTTATGGCATAACGCCCTTTGATCAGTTTGTCAGCTTTAAAAGTTTGTAATCCTGAAGCATCTAAATTAATATCTGAACGTAAATCATAATCAGAATTCGATGGACGATAAAAGATGATACTCCCAGTAACGTCAGTATGCATTCCTTCAGGAAACTGAACTTGTATGGTTCCCGCTTTTTGAGAAATCAATACTTTCTCTATAAGAGTTTGAGCATTTTTAATTTTATCAATCTTAGATTGAAATTCAATTCCCTGAGGATAATAATCCTTCGAAATCAAATTAATATCCTGAGTTGTACTAAAGCCAACAAAAGCCAATACACCAATAACATATAGCGAAGCAAACATAGCTAGTTTCGTACCCCAATTTAATTTTTTCATATCTAATATTCTCTAATTTGGTCCAACAAAAGTTAGATCTACTTTTTCTACCAGTCTATCTTTTGCATAAACGCCAACTTGTATTTGTGTCTTATCCGTTAGGATCGATTTTTTTGGAAACTTTGCAAAGAATGTGCCTTCATGTATTGAACTTGCGGCTGCATTAAATGTTTTTCCAATAATCTGAATCTCTCCTTCCCGATCAAGAATCTTAAACTCAACAGGCAAATTTTCTGTTGTTTTATTCACAATCTTGAAGCTATACATATTACTAATAATACCTTCGGCTGGTTCCTGGTACATCAAGCCTGGTGTGCGAAGAATAATAGCTTCCAGATCTGTTCTAGATGCAAATAAACCAACAACAACTCCAATCAAAATAACAAGTACACTTGTATAGGCAACTTTACGAGCTGGCCATTTTTTCTTTATCCCTTCAGCAATATTCTTCTCAGAATCGAAGCGAATCAAGCCTTTCGGTTTACCTTGCCAAGCCATTACCGAATTACAAGCATCAATACAAGCTGTACAATTAATACATTCCAATTGTGTGCCATCACGAACATCTATGCCTGTAGGGCACACATCAACACAATCATAACAATCGATACAGTCGCCTTTATTATCTGCTTCTCTATCTTCCCCAGCCTCTAATGGTGCTCTCTCCTCTCCGCGTTTATAGTCATAAGCGACTACAATCGTGTTGGAATCTAACAATACACCTTGTAATCGACCGTAAGGACAGATCATCGCACATACTTGCTCTCTCAAACGTGAGAAAACGAAATACATCACGGTTGAAAAAAACAATAATGCAATAAACAGGATACGATTACTCGATGGATTTTGCCAAAGATTCAGTACAAATTCAGCCCCACGAACATATGAAAGCATTGCACTTGACAGAACCAAACAAATGGTATAAAACAAAGAGTGCTTTAAAGTCTTCTTCCAAAACTTCTCGAAGTTCATCGACTGAGCTTTTAACTTTCTTTGTTGCTGCGGTGTTCCTTCAATCAAATATTCTATTCGACGAAAGATAAACTCCATAAACACGGTTTGAGGACACGCCCATCCACACCATATACGACCATAGCTAACTGTAAAGAAAACAATGAAAACAAAAAGTGTAATCATCGAAAACAGAAATATGTGAAAATCTTGTGGCCAAAAATGAACCCCCAAAAGAATAAACTCTCTTTCAATAACATTAAGAAGGATAAATGGATCTCCATTCACTTTTATAAAGGGGACAGCCAAAAGCATTGTTAAAAGCAAATAGCTCACTACATTTCTATAGGTATATAATTTTCCTTTGGGTTGCTGAGCATACACCCATTGTCGTTTCCCTTTTTTATTTAAAGTTGCAAGTTGATCTCTGTAAGTATTATCCAAATTCTGGTTGAGCATTTCGCTATTTTATCTTTTATTTTTCCTGTTTATACAATTCACCTTCAGCTTTTTTCGCATTCGGTGGATTTGTGCCAACTAAAGTCATCACATAGCTAGAAACCTGCAACATTTGTTCAGGTGACAATTGGTTTTGCCAAGCCAACATGCCTTTTAATGGTTTACCTACTTTTATAATTTGGTATACATCTTCCAGACTTCCACCATTCAACCAATAATCATCGGTCAAATTTGGCCCAATAGCATTTCCTTCTCCCAACATGGCATGACAGGCTACACAATTTTTATCGTATAGGGCTTTACCAGCTGCAATATCACTGGCACTAGTCATTAGAATTAGGGCGTTTTCATCAAAAGTAGGCTTTGGCTTATTTGCTTCAGCAAGAGCCATTTCTTTCTCATATTCAGCAATTTGAAGATCATCACCAAACACATGATAACGAAACATATAAACAGCAGAAAAAACTATTGTTACATAGAATAAGTAACGCCACCAGGTAGGCATAGGATTATTTAATTCACGAATTCCATCGTAATCATGATCACTTATTAGGTGTTCATTTTCTTCAAGAAACTTATCTTTTTTTTCCATTACAGAATATTTAATGTCTTAAACAGTTTTATATCTCAGAGTAAATCGAAAACTTAATCGGGTATTTTCTGATTTGAATTGGAATCCACACCTTCGTCTTCAAGTGCGTAACTTTCCATATCAGTAAAAAATCTTTTATTGCTCTTCTTAAAAGTCCACCAAATCATCCCCATAAAAAAACTAAAAAATATGATTAAGGAGATGCTTGGAAAGAGTCCCACATCTGATATACTTTGTAAATAATGACTTACGAGTTTCATACTTAATAAGGTTAAAGTACAAAAGGGTAAAGGCTATAGTAAAAGGTATCCAATTACTTTATCCTTTATCCTTATTACTTGTTTTTATTCTTTAACAGAAATATCGCGACCTAAACGTTGTAGGTAAGCAATAACTGCAATAATTTCTTTTTCACTAGCGACCTCAACACCATTCTTTTTAAGATCCGCAGCAATTTCCTCAGCCTGCTTCTTTAAATCGTCAATTGCAACTTCATCGTAATTTGCTGGATATGGTGCCTTATCATAAGGAACTCCCAGCTTAACCATTGTACGAATTTTAGCAGCTGTATGCTTGGTGCTCAAATCATCTTTAATTAACCAAGGATATGCAGGCATAATTGATTGTGCATTCATTTTTTGCGGATCAAGCAAGTGGTTAAAATGCCAAACATTTGTTTTATACATCTTACCTCCAGGCACACCTGAACGAGCCAAATCCGGACCAGTACGCTTAGATCCCCATAAGTGTGGGTGATTGTAAACAAGTTCTCCCGCCTTAGAATAGTCACCATAACGCTCGGTTTCTGATCTAAACGGACGAATCATCTGCGTATGACAGGTGTTACAACCTTCGCGTATATAAATATCGCGACCTTCCAATTCAAGTGGTGTATAAGGCTTCACACTCTCGATAGTAGGAATATTTGATTTAACTAAATAGGTTGGAATAATCTCAAAAGCACCTCCTATTAAAATGGCAACTGTAGATAAAATCATAAATTGAACCGGACGACGCTCTAACCAACGGTGCAGACCTTCACCCTTAGCTCGCTTATTTGAAGTAACCAAAGCAGGAGCCGAAGCGTCCTCGTTATCGGCACATTTACCCGAAGCAGCCGTCTTAAGAAGGTTATAAACCATCAAGAATAATCCGACAAAGTAGAATAGACCACCTAAAATTCTAACATGGTACATAGGTAGAATCTGCGTGATTGTTTCCAGGAAGTTAGGATAAGCTAATAATCCATCCGGGGTAAATTCTTTCCACATCAAAGTTTGAACAATGGCACCCCAATACAATGGAAGAGCATAGAAAATAATCCCCAATGTTCCAATCCAGAAGTGAGCATTCGCTAATTTCTCAGAATACAACTTGGTTTTCCACATTTTTGGGAAAAGGTAATACAACATACCAAAGGTTAAGAAACCGTTCCATCCCATGGCTCCAATATGCACGTGAGCAATATTCCAGTCTGTATAGTGCGTTAGAGAGTTCACCCATTTAAGAGACATCATAGGTCCTTCGAAAGTTGACATACCATACGCCGTTACGGCTACAACCATAAACTTAAGGGTTGCATTATCACGAACCTTATCCCAAGCTCCACGCAGGGTTAATAGACCATTAAACATACCACCCCAAGATGGAGCAATAAGCATAATTGAGAAAACAACACCCAATGACTGAGCCCAGTCTGGCAAAGCTGTATATAATAAATGATGAGGTCCAGCCCAGATATATAGGAAAACTAAGGCCCAAAAGTGAATAATCGATAGACGGTATGAGTACACCGGACGATTCGCTGCCTTAGGCAAGAAATAATACATTAAACCTAAGTAGGGAGTCGTCAAGAAAAATGCCACCGCATTATGACCATACCACCACTGAACCAAGGCATCCTGAACTCCTGCATACACAGGATAAGACTGTAACCAGCTATAAGGAATCTCTATTGAGTTACCAATGTGAAGCACCGCAACGGTCACAAAAGTAGCAATGTAAAACCAGATAGATACATATAAATGATCGGCTCTTCGTTTCAAAATTGTTCCAAACATATTCCAACCAAAAACGACCCAAATGATCGTAATAGCGATATCTATAGGCCACTCCAATTCGGCGTATTCTTTACTTGTTGTAATACCCAAAACGAAAGTTACAGCAGCAGATACAATTATGGCTTGCCATCCCCAGAAATGCACCCAGCTCATTTTATCACTAAACATACGAGCCTTTAACAGTCTCTGAAGTGAGTAATAAACCGCCGCAAAAATACCATTACCAACAAAAGCAAAAATCACCGCATTGGTATGAATTGGTCTAATTCTACCAAAAGTTGTATAGGCCAAATTAAAATTAAAAACGGGGAACGCTAATTGTAAAGCAGCCAAAAGACCGACCAACATTCCGACCACTCCCCACAGTATGGTTGCGTAGGCAAAATATTTTACGATTTTATTATCGTAAGAAAAATGTTGTGTTTCCATGTATGTTATAGCTTTATTAAATTACGAATGAATTCTTTTTTATTTTTCTTCCGAGGACTTCGTCTTACTCTCATCCTCTTTCTCAATTTTATCCTTGTCTTGTTCTTCTATTTCCTGATCTTCAAACAAAATCCTGACTGATGGTGAATAATGATCATCATATTGCCCCTTCTTAACAGCCCATAGAAAGCCTATTAAAAAGCCCCCTGCCACAACCATACTCACTGCTATTAAAACAAATATTACACTCAAGTCTTTAATTTTTAAATCATATATAATCAAACAGCTTAATTAAGCTGCATTTTCTTCGTACTCACTTTATCAACTTCTGATAAGCTATCATCAGTCTCAGTTTTCTTTAATATCTCTTTATCTCTCGCCAAATAGCTTGTTGTGAAACTTGCAAAAGCAACAACAGAGATTGAACTTATTGGCATTAATAAAGCTGCCACTATAGGTGATAAAATTCCCTGAACAGCGAAAAACAAACCCACTAAATTATAAGCAAAGGACATTAGGAAACTTAGCTTCACAACCAACATTCCTTTTTTAGAAATACTTAGAAAACGTCTTAATTGTTGAAATTTTGAAGCTTCCAAGATAGCATCACAGGCAGGAGAAAAATGATAAATATCATCAGCGATCGATATCCCTGCATCACTTACTTTTAAGGCTCCTGCATCATTCAAACCATCTCCAATCATTAATATTCTTTTCCCTTCCCCCTTTAACATCTGAATATATTCCAGTTTATTCTTTGGGGATTGATTAAATAATAGGTTTGACTTTTGAGGAAATATTTCTTCCAGGTTTGACTTCTCTGCATCATTATCACCTGAGAGTACGTGCAGTTCATAGCTTGAGGACAACGAATCGATTAACTCATTTAATCCCGTTCTATACTGATTGCTCATTATGAACCGTCCCATAACCTGTCCGTCAATGGAAACGTAAACTTCTGTTGATCCCGAGATATTTTCTTTCTCACTATCATAAACAAAGCTTGCTGATCCAATTTTAACAAAACGGTTGTCTATTTTACCTGATAATCCAAGAGAAACCTCTTCGGAAAATACATCAACTTTCTTGGCTTCATAATCTTTTAGATGATCGTAAAGTATGGTACTTAAGACATGGGATGAATGTCGAGTTAATGACTTAACGGCATTCAAATCGTGTTCACCTAAAACCTCTCCAACATACTTGACACTTACAGCATCGGCCTGTGTAATGGTCCCGGTTTTATCAAATACGATCGTATCGATTCCACTTAAGACTTCCACAATATCTGCACCTTTCAAATAGATTCCTAATCGACCTAACATTCTCATCGTATTACCCAGAGCAAAAGGTGAGGATAATGCCAAAGCACATGGACATGCCACAATAAGAACCGATGTAAACGCAAACACTGCCTTAGAAGTATCGTGCAACAACCAATAGAAACCTGCTGAAGCCCCTATGACAATCACGATCAGAGTAAAGTATTTACTTATTTGATCGATTAATGAATTTAATTTCGAAAAATAGATTTCCTTTTCTTCAGACTGATTCCACAACTGAGTCAATCGGGATTGAACAACTTCTTTTTCAATACACATCTCAATGGCACCCCCAACTTGTTTGCCACCAGCAAACAAATGATCGCCAATCGACTTTGAAACAGATCTTGATTCACCTGTTACAAAGCTGTAATCAATTAAAGCGTCTCCTTTGGTCAGAATAGCATCAGCGGGGATCAATTCCTGATTTCGAATGAGAATAACATCACCCTTTTTCAGTTTATTAATCTGTGTACTTTCCTCTTTCCCATCAACAATTTTACTGACTGCAACAGGAAAGTAAGAACGATAATCTCGTTCAAAAGAAAGTGCCTGGTAACTCTTACTTTGATACCACTTACCAATTAGTAAAAAGAAAATTAAGCCAGTCAGTGAATCCATATAACCAGATCCCGTGCTTGTGAATATTTCGAAAGAAGATTGAACAAATAGAGTAATAATACCCAATGAAATAGGTACATCTATATTAATAAATTTGTGTTTTAATCCTTTATAGGCCGAAATGATATAATCATTCCCACTATAAAACAAAACCGGTAAAACCAGAAGAAAATTCATCATTCCAAAAAAGGATTTGAAATGACTTTCCAAATATTCAGAGCCCGGAACATATTCAGGTAAGCTCAACAACATGATATTACCAAAACCAAAACCGGCTACACCGATTTTATATAGCAATTTCTTATTCGCATCCTTATTCTTTTTCTCTTGAAGATTATCCAGTGTAATTTCGGGGATATAATGAATTGAGGCTAAGAGTTCTGCCAACTGTCGCAAACTTAATCCATTTGAATCAAAGGTAACTGCGACTTCTTTTTTAACGAAGTTTACAGTAGATTTTAATACAGCCTTATTTAAAACATTTAAGTGCTCGAGTAACCATATGCATGAGCTACAATGTATTCCAGGAATATATAAACTCACCTTACGTATAGCATCTTCTGAAAACTCATAGAGCTTCGAACTTATTTCGTCATCATCAAGAAAAGCAAATTTTTCTTTAAACTTTCCCTCTTCAATCTTGATTCCTGGTGTCGATTCAATATTGTAATAAGAACACAGTTCATTCTCATTCAAAAGTTGAAAAACCGTAGAACAACCTGAGCAACAAAATGGCTTACCATCCCAAATTACAGGATGTTTACCACAATCGTCCCCACAATGGATACAGGCAACATTTTTTGTATCTTCAGCTATTTTCGTCATATTGCAGACTCATTAGTCTTAATCGAAAACCATGTTCTCAGATTCAACTCTTATTTATATTATTGCAGGTGTCACTCTTGCACATTTCCTATTTGGGATAGGCTTTTTAATTTACAAACTAGGCTTTGCTCCCAAAAAGAAAAAAGATGAAATCGAGTAAATAACTCTAGAATTCCTATTTAAGGTTTCACTCTCATTTTTGACAATTGGAACACTTGGAACAGAACCAAAAATATAACACTCCAAATACCAATCACACCTAAAACATAAGTTGCGACAATCCAAATTGGCGCATTGGCTCGAGTTCCCCACATGGCTCTTTCGTCAAGTATATTTTTAGGATTTGTTGGAACAGCAATTGATAAAACTCGTTTTTCTTCAATCGGTCCGTAATTATCTTCATCAGTAATCCTTACCAATAAGTCAACCTGCCCTTCTCTGTCGCCAGGAAGATCAGTTGGAAATTGAATCAATAACTCACCATTAGCATCCGTATATGCTTCTTCACCTGAGATGTCTAATTGACCAAAAGCTCTCTTTACAAGGAAACTCAACTCGATACCTTCCAGTCCCACTCGTTTTCCATTCTTCTTTAAACCCGTCAAGTTTGCTTTTAGTTTCTTTTTTTCCGAATCAACATTAAGCTCAATCTTAACATCTGTTACCTCTGGATTTACAACGGCTTTAGCTGTAACAACTTTCTTTTTATTCTTATCAAAAGAACGCAAATAGGTTATCACCATCCATTTACTCTCATCATTTAGGGTTTTATCGAAAGTTGGCATGGCACCTTTACCTACTTTAACCTTGTGGTAAATTTCACCATCCGATTGAACAAGGAAATTCTGCGATCCTAAATCAGTTGGCACCGGCACTAAGGGCAACATGTTTGCCTTAGTTGGATCCCCATGACAAGACTTACAATTCGCCTGGTAGACTTTCTTTCCTGTACTAATATTCTTCTTGCTTAATTCATATGGATTAAGCTTCTTTTTTGCAGTAGCAGATACGTTCCAATCCTCAGCAGATGCCGAATTCATAAAGGCAAATACAAGAACAAGAGTCGCTAATATAGTGGATAAGTTTTTCATTATTTCTTGATTTTTTAATCCTCAATTTTATAATCGATTCCCTTTTGATCGGCAATTTCACAGATTGGTACAACTGGGAAGATTTTAGCCAAAACAGTAATAATTAAAAGTGCCAAAGCAAAACTCAATACAGTCACCGAGATTTCAATTGACGATGGGAAATAATTTTTAAAGTGATCAGGCACATTCTGAATCGGCAAGTGCGGGTGTAACATAGTAGGAATCACAATCACATAACGCTTAAACCAAGCACTGGCAATTACGAATATGGAAATAATCATCATTGGTTTTGGCATTCTAAAACGCTTGTTCACCATCAATATAATAGGCAGTATATTACCTAATAGCTGAGAAGCCCAGAACATAATAGCCCAGGATCCAAAGAATAATTCTTTTAAGTGGATACTGTCACCAGACTTCATCTTGTAGCCTGGAACCAGGAATTCATTCACATTAAAATACAGATAAACCAAACAAACCGCTACCATCAACTTACCCATTTTATCGAAATGCAACTCGGTAATATAATCCTTTAGCTTATAGTTTACTCTGAAAAAATACATAGCAATAACCAAGGCTGCAGAACCGGCCACAAAGGCTCCTGCAACA
Organism: Ancylomarina sp.; assembly: GCA_048268005.1. Classification (GTDB taxonomy): domain Bacteria; phylum Bacteroidota; class Bacteroidia; order Bacteroidales; family Marinifilaceae; genus Ancylomarina. The sequence goes on along the minus strand of JBLWWJ010000002.1, from coordinate 182,024 downwards.
AAGTAAGGACCAAAAATAGTTGTATCCCAACCATTACGAAGTGTTGCGGCAAATAACCACGAAGTAACCGTATGAATAGCTAAACCAACTGGAACGATTAACACCATTAAGGTTCGAATCATCTTGTGCAGATGCTTGTGTTGTTCTGGCGTATTGGTATAACCGAATGATAGTATCCCATATACTTTCTTTAAAATAGGAGATGCATTTTTAATCTCTTTTTTACAGACCGCCAAATCAGGAATCATAGGTAAAATCAATAAGAGAGAACTGATAACCAAATAGGTCGTAATGACAGTTACATCCCATAGAATTGGTGACTGAAAACGTCCATGAATAAACACATTTAAGACTCTGTCAGGGCGTCCCATATCTAAAACAATCACTAAACCTGCTACAGCAACAAAAGCCACAGCAATAATCTCCGCAATTCTGGAAATTGGCGTAATCCAATCGACCCTGAGCAGACCAAGAATAGATGAAATAAGCATCCCAACCAAACTTACTGCAACAAAGAATACAAAATTGGCAATATAAAGTCCCCAAGACACATAATCACGCATTCCTGTTACACCTAAACCGTCGCGAAGCTGCACATAATATGCCCATCCACAAACTGCCATAACCGTAACCAGGAAAACAATCCACAATTCCAGCCCTTTATGATTTTGCATCGGACGAAGAATATCTTGTTTTATTTTTTCAAAGGAAAGTGTTGTTTCTTTCGATTTTGTATTGTCATTCATAAGTAAAATGATTTTCTATGAATATTAATGTATGCTGTATTTTTTAATCTCTGATTAATGAAGGTTCTCCTCGTTCAATAGATCACCATTGAATTCAAAAGCTCTATTCTTAGGAGGCAAGTAATATACTCTAGGCTTCGTTCCCAATTCTTCCATTAGCGTGTAACCTGCATTCTCCTCAATTAATTTAGAGAAACGAACCGTTTCACCACTGGTTCCATTGGTTACAGCATCTTCATTTCTATCCCCGAAATAATAGACACCATTAGGACATGCAGAAACACATGACGGCAATTTATCTTCACGAAGACGATCGGCACTAAACAGACACTTGCTCACAGTACCCTTCTTCTGTGGCACATTCGCCTCAATATTATAAGTTAAATCTTTATATTTCTCAGCATCCTTAGGCTCAGTCCATTGGAAAATACGAGCAGAGTAAGGACAAGCAGCAATACAAAAACGACAACCAATACAACGTTCATTATCGATTAATACAATACCATCCTGACGCTTAAAGGTTGCATCAACTGGACAAACCTTAGTACAAGGAGGATTATCGCAATGCTGACAAGGCTTAGGCATAAAATAAGGTGCCGTGTGATCAGAATCCTGCATCTGTAAAACATTAATATGATGCTGATCAGCTCTTAGCTGGTGGTGATTTTGGCAAGCAGACATACACTTACGTGCATTTCTACATTTACTCAAATCGATAACCATTACAAAGGATTTTCCTGCGATTCCCTCGCGACCTCTTTGCTGTAATTCATCAAGAGGTTCGTTAACTGTAGGGCGAAGTTGATTTTTATCTACCTGAACCAATTGTCCGTCTGCAGTTAGTAAGTTTACAGTTTCACCAGGCTCTTTAGCTGCAGCTTTAGCAGCACCTAAGAGAGAAAAACTACTTACAACTCCAGCTGCACCAACAGTTACTCCAAAGCTTTTCAGAAAATTTCTTCTACTCTTGTCGGAAGTTTTTTGTGTCATATCTCAAGAATTTGCTCTGTCACGATTTTGGAATACCATGCTTTGATCTACCTTATCGTATTTACAAAATGTGTATAAATACACTTCACATATTAAAAGTTAATATTCTACAAATAAGGCTTCATAAATTATCGGAACCGTTTGCAGAACAATCAAAGATAAATAATATTTTCAGTTTTTTTAACAATTCCCATCCTATCAAAGAAAATAGAATATGATAAACAAATTAATAAGCGCGAATCACCATACAACTGTATACCTGATTATTACAAAGTCGAAACAATCTCATTAGTCCCAATTCTTCAATAATTCCATAAACTTCACTCTAAAGCATTACAGATCCTCTACTCTTAATTATCAACTATTTACACTCAAAATTTAATCAAAACCGCCCCTACTAGTCTAAGTCAAAAAGCTTTATTGATTTTTCTAAACAGCTCATAAAGCTAATCTATCAAAGAACTAGCAAAACACAGCCCCTATCAACGATAATATTAAATATCAGACCCTTACGGGAATTTCATCTAAATTTATTTAATCCTCGACCATGTTTTATAAGACTTTAGACGAATGAGTTGATTTAGAATTTTCTTTAAAGAATTAAAAGCGTAATTTTGCACGACTATTTTCAGATGAAGAATAAATCTATATCTGGATTAACTTAAGACTATGAACGAATTGAATAACTTAAAACCCATTAATGAATGGTTTAAAAAATTGGACAGCCGTCCAATTATTATTAGTGGGCCTTGCAGTGTTGAATCTGAGGATCAGGTCTTAAATACGGCTCGTCAATTAAAGGAAATCGAGCAGGTTAAGGTTTTCAGAACTAGAATATGGAAACCTAAAACTCAATCTAATAGTTTTGAAGATAGAGGAGATAATGCACTTCATTGGTTGAACCAGGTAAAGCTTGAGACAAACCTATTAACTATGGTAGAGGTGGCGTCTCCTAAACATGTTGAGATGTGCCTACGTCACAACGTGGACATTCTTTGGATTGGGGCCAGAACAACATCCAACCCATTTTCTATACAAGAACTTGCAAGTGCACTTCAGGGAATGAATGTACCTGTCATGATAAAAAACCCTCTCAATCCAGACATTAATCTATGGATTGAAGCATTGGAACAAATTAACAAAGCAGGCATATCACGCTTAGCTGCCATTCATTGTGGTTTCTATCCTTTTGAACAAACGAGCTTACGCAATATTCCAAAATGGGAGATTCCTATTGAATTAAAGTCAAGATTCCACAATTTGCCAATGATTTGCGATCCAAGTCATATTGCTGGTGACAAGCAACACATCCAGCAGATTTCTCAAAAAGCATTGGATCTGAATATGGATGGCTTGATGATAGAAAGTCATTGCAAGCCTGAAGAGGCATTAAGTGAAGCTGAGCAACAACTTATTCCTTCTGAACTAAATACAATACTAAACAGCTTAGTTTGCCGACTAAGCATTAAGGATAGTGCCGACTACAATCCTCTGGAGCAATATCGTAATCAGATTGATTCTATAGATGCACAATTTATAGAACTTCTTGCACAAAGAATGAATGTTGTAAGTGAGATTGGCGACTATAAGTCGGAGCAAAACTTGAACATCCTTCAATTAAAACGATGGGAGAAAGTTAGAGAACAAGGTACCGAGCTTGGAAAATCATTAGGCTTGTCAGAAAAATTCCTCACTCAATTACTAAGAATGATTCACAAAGAAGCTATTCTCATTCAGAACGATGTGATGAATAATAAAAAATAATATCTCGCTAAAGATATAGAAAAAGCCAGTAAACGTAATGTTCACTGGCTTTCTTATTGTTTATATTTTCAAGATTAACTCTTCTCCTTAATTTTTAATATCTGCCCGACTCTTAGGCTACGTGAATTTTTGATATTATTAATTCTCATGATATCATAATTCGAAATACCCGGGAATTTCTTTGCAATGGTCCAGAAGTTATCATTCTTACGAACCGTATAATAAACGTAGTTACCACTCCCCCCAGACGTCGTTTTCGTTACACTAGAACTCTTCTTTGAGCTTGCAACATATGACTTGCCACGAGTTGCTTGCTTTTGCGCTTTCGTCATATTATTAAAAGATCTATAATAAGATGCTTTCGATTTAGGCACATATACCGCAAGTTTTTGACCCACACGAATCATATTACGTCTAATATTATTCCAATAACGTAAATCCGAAGTCCTTACATGGAACCACGAAGCAATCAAACCTACAGCATCACCGGATTTTACCTTATAGTAGATTTTTGCTTTACCTTTTGGTACTGCATGTGCATACTTCTGGTACCTATCCTTAGGATTAGCAAGTTTATCTTTTAAATTGAAATAGTATTCTTTCTTATAAGATGTAATTGAATCTTGATTATCAATAAAGGTCAAAGCCGACTCAAACGGTATTTTCAAGGTATATGGTTTACTAAAAGCCGGAATGATGTCTGCACGATATTGAGGATTCAATTCACGTAATTTCTGTTTTGAAACGTTTGTAAACTGAGCAATCTGATCAAAGTGCAATTGTTCCTTAATCATTAAGGTATCGCAAACTTCAGGAAATTGATTAGGTCTTGGGTATAGGCCATGTTCTTGATGAAAGTTGAATGAGTAAAGAGCTGCAATAAATGCAGGAACATACCCTCTCGTTTCCTTAGGTAATCGGTAATAAATATCCCAATAGTTTTTCTTTCCACCACTTCGACGAATAGCCTTATTTACATTTCCCGGACCACAATTATACGCAGCAATTACCAAAGGCCAATTGCCATACATCTTATACAAATCCTTCAGGAACTTTGCAGCCGCATAACTCGATTTTATAGGGTCACGACGATCGTCTACAAAAGAATTAACCTCCAATTTATACATCTTACCAGTAGAATACATAAACTGCCACAATCCCGAGGCACCGGCTCTGGATAAAGCTTTAGGGTTAAGAGCCGACTCAATAATTGGTAGGTACTTCAACTCCTGAGGTAAACCTTCTTTATCAAGAATTTCTTCGAAAATAGGAAAGTAATATTCAGACATTCCCATCATTAGCTCAACTTGTTTTCTTCTTCGTTGAGTATAAAGTTCAATGTAGTTTCGAACAATCTTATTATACGACAAATCGAACATCGAAGGGATTGATTGCAATCTCTTGATATAAATTGAATCAGCTAACTTTACTTTCTTATACTTTGTTTCCGGACCTTCATAAGCTCTCGTTTTAACCGAATTTTCAGCATACCAAGCGTTGACTAACTTGTCTAAGTTACTTTTAAACTCAGGCTGTATGCTATCATTCAAATCCCAACGAACATCAACAGGGTTAATTCTAAGAAAAGCCAAAGAATCTTTCTCCACAGCAGGAGTCATATCCTCTTCTTCAATAATAGGATTTTCAACTTCACTTTCCTGAGCAAATACGACAGGTGTTTCTTCTGTGGCAGATGATTTGTCCACAAGTGTTTTACTCGTAGAGCAAGCCATGCTTGCAATAAGAGCCAATGAATACAGGGAATATTTAAATTTCATACTTGTTGTTTTCTTCATATCTATTTCAAACGAAATAGAATTCAATTAAAAATAGCGCCTAGCGCACTCTCTACTCTTAATTATACGCATTCGAGCAATTTTTATTGCTCCGCAAATCTTTTAAAATGTATAATTACCAACTACTTTAAAATCTCAAATAAAATTTCGGCAAGGAAGCTCTTACTATTTACTTTTATGTAATTTTCTTTCTCAATACCAACCAACCCAGCCTCCTCTGCATCCTGGTTCAACATAAAGAATTTTCGCGATTCAATTGCAATTTTTCTTTTTTGAGCATCCGTTAAAAGTATAGACTGAACCTTAGGCCAGCTAGAAGCCATTTTCAAATCTAAATCCAATGAATCTTTCTTTTCAACAAGCGATTCGAAATAGCTTGTGATTTTATCAACATGATTCGAATTCTCTGCAATATCTTCTGCTTTAATCTCCACAAGCTCCAGGCCAGATACAGTATTAATATGCATCAGGTATTTTTCATTCTCACAATGGATTGTTGCGGAAGTAAAATCTTGATTTAGAATATCTGAAAATAATACGAAGGTTCTTTGTTCATGCTTATCTATTGTATCACCAACAATGGCATGTATGACAATTAATTTATCCTGTGCCACCACAGATAAAGACATTGTAAGTAAAATAAAGCCAAAGAATAGTCGCATATATTTCGGATTTTGAAACTATAAGTTACTAAAAATTAATACGGCAGGAAAGACCAAGTGTGCTACCCGAAACAGGTGTATAGTTCATTTTAGGCTGAACTGTCATACTAAGATCATCGTTGATATTAAAATTGGTAAAATGGGCATCAACAGTGGCATCGATAATATTAAGGACGTAAACACCAAACAGAATGATATAACTTAAATCTCTGTCGCGCTTATACTTATCCTTACCATTTTTAAATCTAGTCTTATACAATTCATCTAATTGAGACGATGTTGTCGTAAAGTCTACATTACTCACTAATTTCTCATAACTCTTAGATGATGGTTCTGGAATAGTTTCAGGGTCATTTTTATATTCTACAAATTTAGAAAAATCGACATAAGCATCCTTATAATCATTGTACTGACCTGTATTCCAACCAATAGCATACAGAGTGACTCCAATACCACCATACAGAATAGGTAATTTCCAATATTTCCTATTGTAAATTTGACCTAAACCTGGTAATAAGGCAGAGTAAACGGTAGCCTTATGAGGTGAATGTTCTTTTATTTTTATCGGTTCAAAAACAGTATCTGATTCTATTTTCTGGGCATGTGCATTCCCACCGGAAATTAGCATAACAAAGCACACTACTACAAATAAAAGGAGTGTTTTTAACTTATTCAAGATCGTTATTTTTTGAGTTCTATTAATGATTTTATTTATCAAGAACGCTTAAAATACGCTCTAAATCATCATCTGATTTAAAAGGAATAATAATTTGTCCTTTCCCTTTAGCATTGCGTTTCAAGTCAATTTTAGAATCAAAATGCTTTGAAAGATGCTGCTTAAGGCTTTCATACTCTTCGGCTAAACGAACAGGCTTAGCCTTTTCTTTTACCGGTGTTCCATTATTGGCTTCGCGGGCCAATTCTTCAATTTTTCTTACTGATAAATCCTCAGAAACAGCCATCTTATAAATAGACAATTGATAGTCTCTATTATCAACATTGACAAGAGCTCGAGCATGTCCCATAAGAATATTTTTCTCACGAATTCCTTTCTGAATCTCAGCAGGAAGCTTCAAAAGACGCAAGTAATTTGAAATCGTTGAACGCTTTTTCCCAACACGATCACTCAAACTCTCTTGAGTTAAATCACATTCATCAATCAGTCTCTGATACGAAATCGCAACTTCAATTGAATCCAGGTCTTCACGCTGAATATTTTCAACCAATGCCATTTCCAGCATTTTGTCATCTTCTGCAAGGCGAATATAGGCTGGTATTTTGGTTAATCCAGCAATTTTCGATGCTCGAAAACGACGCTCTCCAGCAATAAGTTGATATGAATTGCTGTTAAGCTTACGAACAGTGATAGGCTGAACAATACCAATTTCTTTAATCGATTTAGCTAACTCATTTAGAGCATCCTCATCAAATTTGGTACGAGGTTGAAAAGGGTTCACCTCAATTTTTGATAGTTCAATTTCATTACTTAGTTCATTCTCCTGACGGGATGGACGAGTTTGATATTCATCTCTATCATCAATCAAAGCTCCTAAGCCTCTACCTAATGCACTCTTTTTTACCATAACATGTCATTCTAAAATATGAATTCGACTAGCCACTTACGCCCAATCGAATTACATTTTCTTATTTCTCAATTTCGTTTTCCTGATGCGCTTCTTCAAGCTCTGCATTATTCTCAACCAGCTCACGTGCCAGATTCAAATAGTTCACGGCTCCATTTGATTCAGCATCATATAAAATAGCAGGCTTACCATAACTAGGGGCTTCACCTAATTTAGTATTACGTTGGATAATCGTTTCGAAAACCATATCCTGAAAATGCTTTTTAACTTCACTAACCACTTGATTGGATAAACGCAAACGACTATCATACATCGTCAACAAGAAGCCTTCAATTTCCAATTCAGGGTTCAGTCTGCTTTGAATAATCTTAATGGTATTTAATAGTTTTCCTAAACCTTCCAAAGCGAAATATTCACACTGCACAGGAATTAAAATTGAATCAGCAGCTGTTAAAGCATTTACGGTAATCAATCCAAGCGAAGGTGAACAGTCAATTAGAATATAATCGTAATCATCTCTGACTGCATTCAAAACATTCAATAGAATTTTTTCACGATTAGCCAGATTCAGCATCTCAATTTCCGCACCTACTAAGTCGATATGAGAAGGAAGAACATCCAAACCTTCCATATCGGTTTTAAGGATTGCATCATTGGGATTAGTACCATCAACAATACACTCATACAAGCTATTTTCAATTGCACGAACATCAAAACCATAACCTGATGTTGCATTAGCTTGAGGATCGGCATCAACGATAAGAACACGATGTTCCAACACGGCAAGACTAGATGCTAGATTGATAGCAGTTGTTGTTTTTCCAACACCACCTTTTTGATTTGCAAGAGCGATTATTTTAGCCATAAACAATTCCCATTTTAATCAGAGAAAACGAAGTCTATTCGTTTCTCCATTGTAGATACAACACTTACTTTCAGCACAAGTAGAACATCAGCCTGACAGAGTATAATCTCCTATATTCTAGTCTTATCAGTTCTCAATTCTGCTAGATTCAAAGATAGTATTTAAAAAGACATTTAAAATTCAGATACACTCAGACTTATTAAAAATAAGCGGAAAGTTATAAACAATTTTAAATTGTCTTAAGCTTCAGCATAGAGCTTTAAACTCTCAGCCAGCAATTGCTCTTTATCAATAGGAACAACCACAGGAATCTCACAAACAATTCCACCAGCAAGATTTGATATGGCCGCAATTTCAGCAGCATTCATACCGGCAGCCAAACAAAGTGTGGCAACTGAAATTACCGTATCTCCTGCTCCAGACACATCCGCAATTTTTCTAACGACAGCTGGAATATGCTCAAAAGTATTTTCATTACTGATAAACACGCCCAATTCTGACAATGTAATCAGTAACTTATCAACGCCCATTTCTTGTTGAAATTGTTTTGCTGCTTTAAATAAGCCATCAATATCACCTTTTTCTAAATTCAGGTTTGATCCCTCCAGGAATTCCTTGAAGTTGGGTTTGAATAAAGTGACATTTTTATAATCAGAATAGTGACGTTTTTTGGGATCTACCAAGACTGGAATCGTCAATTGTTTCGCCTTATCCGTAACCGTCTCTATCAGCTTCTTAGTGATCAATCCTTTATCGTAGTCTTCAAATACAATTGCGTGTATATTCTGACTATCTATTAAATTTAGAACGTGCTCAATAAAGGATAGCTCTGTTTCATCCACCAATTCATGTGTATCTTCTTCATCAATTCGGATGACATGCTGATTATTGCTAATAAATCTGGTCTTAACCGTTGTTCGGCGGTGAGAACTCACTACAATTCCCGATTGTTCTTGCTGAATCTCGGATAAAAGCTTGACAAAATCTTTACCTCTATCATCATCACCAATCACAGAACACAATATGGGATTAGCTCCAAGCGATTTTATATTCAAAGCCACATTAGCGGCACCACCCAATCGATTTTCACGACTAGAGCATGAAAAAATAGGGACCGGAGCTTCCGGTGAGATACGATCTACCTCGCCCCAAGCGTAGGCATCAACCATAACGTCACCTATAATAAGAATGTTGTAATCGGAGAAGGATTCGAAAATGCGATTCAATTCAGATGTATTCACAAGCGGTATTTTTATTTGTTTGCCCAACAAAGATAAACAAATTCGAATCTTTAAAAATAGGTGAATGTAGCTTTAGATTTTTTTAAGAGATTAGTCAATTGATATCATCACCGATAACATCTATTCAATTTCTTTCTTCGAATTAGCATTCACAAAAAGAATATGACCTAAACTTTCATACCCCATAAACATATCAGCCCCTTCGTGTTTAATAATATCACCTCTAAAACCAATCAAGGTTAAACCTGCATGTTCAGAACGTTCATTTATCATTTCCTTAGGCGAAACATCTTCTTGCGCTATCAATACCTCAACATTTGTACTCCTAATTGGTAATCGACCCGAAGCGATCATTTCATCAAGACTCTCCCTCACCTTCACAGCTTGGTCTTCCTTACAGATATTAAAAATCTTAATATCCGCTTTTTTCCAATCAGGATGCCCCGCAATAATAAAACTCAGTAAAATCATCAAGTTGGCATTATCAGCATCAGAGGGTTTAATCCAAATATGAATATCAGATTTCAATTTGAATCGGCGATTTGAAGAAGCCAAAACACAAAAATCAAAATTCCCGGCATTGGTTAAGGCATAGTTCTCGATAATTTCATCCAAATTCTCACTATTTTCTTTGTCATACTCGAAAATCACCATATTATTTTCCATACCTGCAACTCCAGGCAACTGAATAGCCTGAGCAATAGCGGAAGTATACGACGGGGAAATAATGGTATCTACAAAAACATGATTACCCACATTTTCAGATCGACTCACCAATAAATCAAGTTCCTGTTTAGCTTGTTCGTGTGACGCTTTGGAATAATAACCTTCTATTCGGTGCAAGTAGGTTCCAAAACCGTATTTATAGGCAATCCAGTTTAATAATTTGAAAGCCGTGTCTCGCTCAAAAGAATCCTTTGATATACAAATGGCACTTGGTCGCCATTCTTGAACACGCTTCTTCCCGGCCTTTTGAAGAAATACCTGGACGTTCCGATTCAACTGATACAATGAATTTAAAAAAATGGATGCCAACCCATGCCTGTCCTTATGATACGAATTCATATACAAATAAGTCAACACCATTAACGCAATTGCCAATAATGCATATACCGTATTTATCTTGAACATGACTAAAACCGACACAACAAAACCTAGCATCGACAAAAACCATTTCGATTTAAAAGAAGGTCGATAACTAGGTGAAGAACCAAAATGATTTAGAAAAGATATCAAACAAAGTGCACCATAGGTGACCATAAAAAACATGGATATGATTTCTGCCACTGCATTTATATCACCCAGAAAAACAAAAAATAATGCAATCAAACAAGTCACTAGTGAGGCATTTATCGGCTCACCATCTTTTTGTCGCCCCTTAGCCAACCACCTATTCAGTCTTATTGATGGCAGAGACCTATCCACAGAAAGAGCTTGCAGGGTTCGTGGTGCCACCATGACCGAACCTAATGCAGAAGAAATAGTAGACGCAGCCAATCCCAGAGGAATTACAATGGCTCCTCCCAAAGCAATTTGCCCCATAATCAACTGATGATCCAACAAGTCTTGAACACTAGCATATTGAGCTAACTTATAGATTACTAAAACATAAATAATCATACCTATAAAAGTAGCCGCCGTAGTCCCCCAGGGGATTGATTTGGACGGATTTTTAAGGTCCCCTGAAAGACCAACTCCTGCCGTCATTCCAGTAAAAGCAGGAAAAATAATTGCAAAAATCACAAAAAATTGATCTGAGTTTCGAAATTCACCTTTAAACAAGGAAAAATCAGAGGTCGCTGCATAAGCTGTATCTCCAAGAAAAAATAAAGCTAAGGATGCAAAAAGTATAGCCACAACAAAATATAGGGCCTTCACTCCCAAATTAGCACCTTTCTTTAGAATCAGAAGGGATAAAAATAACATAGCAGGCACAGAAACAACTTGTCTGGGCAAAGCCAAATCATAAGTTGACAATGCCCAATTAAAAACGGGTTCGAAGGCTTCTGTGAAAGCAATGACATAAAAAGCAACAGAAATAGCTTGTGAAAAGAACAAAGCCAGACCAATGGTCGCACCAATATTTAATCCGAATGAACGAGAAATAATAAAATACTCTCCTCCTCCCTCAACTCGCTTATTGGTCGCAAGTTCAGAAATAGCAAAGGCTGTAGGAATTGTAACCAAATGCCCCAAGAGGATAATTAGAATAACACCCCAAAAGCCAAGACTTCCAACCGCATAACCAAATCTCAGGAATAGAATGGCTCCTAAAATTGTCGATATGGCGGTAAAAAAAACAGGTGCCGTTCCAAATTTTCGTTTTCCTACTCCCTCTTGCATAGGTTTTTATTATGGTTTTACTTTTCTCTTTTGTACTAAATTTAAACTTTATTATTTAAGCATACGAATCTTTCAATACAAAACTTAGAGATCAAAACTCAATTTATAAAAACTTCCAGACACAATCTGTTCAACAATTTTAAGTGCTAATACAGGAAATTATTACTATTTTCGGCTTTAATTATCACATCAAGATTTTTAACAATATAGCTTTAATAAATATCAATCGATGTCATATATCAACCTATACTAACCTGTTAAGTGACAAATAAGCTATATTTAAAAGACATAAAAACGAAAAACAATGAAGAAACTATTATTTGCACTTCCTCTATTACTTCTGTTTGCATGTAATCAGGAACCTACTGTTAAAATAAAAGGTACAATTAAGAAAGGTGATGGCATAACATTATATCTTGACAAACTTCATACGGCTAGCGTCGAAACAATTGACTCGGTTAAACTGGACAAGGATGGTGAATTCAATTTTAAAACAAAATCCTCACAGCCTGAATTCTACTTATTGCGTTTATCTAATGGTAAATTACTAACGCTTTTAACAAGTCCTGAGGAAGAAATTGAGGTGAATTCAATTTCAACTCATATGAACGAAGCTTATCTTGTTTCAGGTTCTACTGGTTCTGCATTTGTAAAAGACCTAAATGATAAACTAACAGAAACAAAAGATAGTCTGGCTGTTATCAGAAAGGAATTAGAAGAGAAAAAAGGGGATCCAAACTATTCTAGTATTTCACAAAATTTACTAGCTAAGTATGTTGAAGTTATTCAAGATCAAAGAGAATTCTCTGCTAACTTCATCATGAGAAATGCCACATCACTTTCTAGCTATTTAGCACTTTATCAGAAAATAGATAAAAACACTTATACGCTGAATGAAAATAGTGATATCAAGTTTGCCAAGGTTGTTGCTTCATCAATGCGAGCTCTATATCCAGAACACGAATACACAAAAGCTGTATTAGCGAATCTGGAAACCATGCAAAAAAGCCTGGATAACCTGAAGATTAAAGATCTAATTAAAAAGAAAGGCGCAAATTACCCTAAGCTGAGTCTTAAAAACACAAAAGGTAAAGAGATCAGTCTAAATTCATTACATGGCAAATTAATTGTTTTAAGTTTTTGGGCATCACAAGATGCTAACTCAAGAAAGCAAAACAAGACACTAAAAAAGATCCACAAAAAGTACAAGAATAGTGGCTTGGAAATATACCAAGTTTCTGTTGATCAGGACGAAAAACTTTGGAAAGAAGCTATTAAGACAGATGGTTTAAACTGGATAAATGTTTGTGATCCTGAAACAGGGAGTGCTTTAGCCGTTCGAAACTTTAATGTTCAGCAAATTCCCGGCAACTACATCATCAGTAAACAAGGTGATATCATTGGTAAAAACCTTTATGGATTAGCGCTTGAAGAGAAAGTTGCTGAATACATCAAATAAAAAACATTGAAATATTGAGTCTGGTTAGTTCCAGACTCAACACCATAGTTTAAATTAAGGAGACGTATGACAACCGGTACTAAAATATATTTTGCTTCTGATGTTCACTTGGGCGCTCCAGCTTTAAACAACAACTTTCAACGAGAAAAGTTGTTTGTAAAGTGGCTCAATCAGGTGAAAGAAGATGCTAAAGCCATTTATTTAATGGGCGATATTTTCGATTTCTGGTTCGAATACAAAAGAGCGGTACCTCGTGGTTTCACTAGGGTTCTTGGCAAACTTGCCGAAATCTGTGATTCTGGAATAGAGGTGCATTTTTTCACTGGGAATCATGATATTTGGGTGTTCGATTACCTTCCTCAAGAACTAGGCGTTATTGTTCATCGCAAAGAAGTCAGAACAGAAATAGAAGGTAAAAAATTCTTCCTTGCTCATGGTGATGGCCTGGGACCATACGACAAAGGCTATAAAATGCTCAAGAAGATATTCACCAATAAATTCTTACAATGGTGTTTTGCCCGATTACATCCCAACTTTGCTATTGGTATAGCCCACAAATGGTCTTCGCACAGTCGTCTTAGCGATGGCAAGGTTGAAGCTGATCAATTTAGAGGAACAGATAAGGAGTGGCTTGTTCTCTTTGCCAATGATACGCTTAAAAATGAAGATTTCGATTATTTTGTATTCGGACATCGCCATTGGCCTACTGATATCAAACTCGACAAAGGAGCTCGTTACATCAACACCGGAGATTGGATTTCTCACTTCACCTATGCTGTTTTCGATGGTGAAAACATGGAACTCATGAACTTTGAAAAACCTGAAGCATAGCTTTCATCTTATTAGACCATAACTCATCAAATTCAACTAAATTCTTTTCTATGGAGTTTTTATATATCGCAATCGGAATCTTAAAAGGGATGATAATTGCCTGGCTGATTTTAAGAAAAAAATTAAGTTTTGCCGCTGCTAGTCATCGTGAAGAACTTTTGAAAAAAGAAAACGCCTTTATTCTTGAAAAAAGCGAGTTGGATCAGTCTAAAATGAGATTTGAAGAAAGGGCTAACAACCTCCAATCTGAAAAGCAAGAATTACAAACTGAGCTGACTTCAGAAAGAGAAAAGAATGAAAAATTAACACGTTCAGTCTCTATTTCAGCAACAGAGCGTAAGAATTTAGAAGAAAAACTAGAAAGTCAGAAAAAAGAACTGGAAGAACTTCAAAAGCGTTTCACAACCGAATTTGAGAATATTGCCAATAAAATCTTAAAAGAAAATTCCAAGGAATTCACCAATTCGAATCAAAAGAATATGGATGAGATTTTAAGTCCTATTAAGGAGAAATTAATCTCATTCGAAAAGAAGGTTGAAGAAACTTACGATAAAGAATTGCGTGATAAAATCAGCTTGCGCGAAGAAGTGAAAAAGCTTTACGACCTGAATACTAAAATTTCGGACGAGGCTAATAACCTAACTAAAGCGCTTAAAGGTGATGTAAAAAAACAAGGAAACTGGGGTGAAGTTGTTCTTGAGCGAATTCTTGAAAGATCTGGATTGACCAAAGGACAAGAATACGACAGAGAGGTTGCCATGAAAAATGACGATGGCCAATCGATTCGTCCTGATGTCATCATTCGCCTACCAGAAGAGAAACACATTATTGTGGATTCTAAAGTATCTCTTGTTGCCTACGAAAGGTTCGTGAATGCTAGCAATGATGATGAAAGAGAAGCTTTCCAGAAAGAACATATCACCTCTTTTAAAGCTCATATAAAAGGCTTGGCAGAAAAGCACTACCAAAGTTCTGATGCTTTAAACACACCTGACTTTGTATTGATGTTTGTACCGATTGAATCTTCATTCTCGGTAGCGGTTCAAGCCGATCAGGAACTATTTGGATATGCCTGGGATAATAAGGTGGTTGTGGTGAGTCCTTCAACGCTATTGGCTACTTTACGAACTATTTCATCCATTTGGAAACAAGAAAACCAAAATAAGAACGTGATGGAGATTGCCCGCCAGGGTGGTGCACTTTACGATAAGTTTGTCGGTTTTGTTGAAGATCTGATTAAGCTAGGAAAACAAATGGACGGTTCTCAGAAACTGTATCAGGAGTCTATGAAAAAACTATACGACGGAACAGGTAACTTGGTTGGTCGTGCAGAGAAAATACGCGCACTTGGGGCTAAGGTTAAGAAAAAATTACCACAAGCTCTTCTCGACAGAATTGACGAAACAAAGGCTGTAGAATAGATATAAAACCCATTAAAAAAGAAAAGGCTGTTTCGTTTGAAACAGCCTTCTTTTATATCATTATTTTCAATTTATATCTTCTCCGTCAACTTCCTTACAAAACGATATTTATTGAAAAATTCCTTGGCAATCACACGGAAAATGGTGTAGGCCGGAATCGCTAACATCATACCTAAAATTCCAGACATAGAACCTGCGAAGAGTATCACTAAGAAAATCTCAAGTGGGTGCGCATTCACACTATTGGAATAAATAAGTGGTTGAAAAAGGATATTATCAATTAGCTGAACAATTAGGAAAACAAGGGCTGTATAGCCTAATAATGGAACAACTTGCGTATAGAAATCGGCGCCTAAATTGGTTGCAATACCAATAATTAAACCAAATAAAGTTCCAATGATTGGCCCAATATAAGGGATTACATTAATCAAACCGGCAAACAAACCAATCACCACGGCATGACTAAAGCCCATTCCAACAATTGTTAAGCCTATCGTCACCAAAGTTCCAACAAGTATAACTTCGAAAAAGAGGCCTACAAAGTAACGCATCAACAAATTCTTAATGGAATCAAGGACATGACGAACGCCTTCTTCACTCTTTTCAGGAACAAATAAAACGAGTGAATCAACAAAAAGGCTACTATCCTTTAAAAAGAAAAATGTAATAAATGAGATAGAAAATAGGGCAATAAACAAACCACCAACAGTACCTGCTAAAGATCCAAAGATTGATGAGATATCGGAAAACTGAAGAACAGAAGATAGATTTTCAGTGATTAAAGCCTGAACTTTAAAATCAGCTCCGTCTGTAGAATACTTAGAAACAAATGCCTCTATATTCCTGATCGGTTCATCCAGGCTATGAACAGCAGATTGCACATCGATATTCGACAACTGCTTGGCCTCTTGAACAACCATTGGTATAAACGTCCGGAAGAAGACAACCATAACCAACCAAAGTAAAGCTAAGGTTAAACCTGCCGAAACACTGCTAGGGATACGTTTATTTTTAATTGTCGCTTTATTTAGAAAATCGACAAGTGGACGCCCAATAAATGAAAGGACAACTGCAATTCCAATATAGGCAAGTATGGCAGAGAAATACCAAAATATCAAACCTAAAAAAAGCAAGCCGACAGCCGCAATTAAATATTTCCCTTTTCCATTCATAACAGGACGTTCATTTTACAGTGATTGTGTATAAACTACAAAGAAGCGAATTTTGCTTTCTTTATTCGATTAAAATTAACAAAAAAATTAAGCAATCGATTATAGAGCAAAAATTAAGGGCCATCGATGATTATCGATAGCCCTTAAGAAAACTATTTTAGTTCAATTTCTACATCAACTCTAGTGATTCAGTTTTAGATAGCGATTGATTCTTTAACTTTTTGCTTCATCAAAGCAATATCAAGAACTTCCATTACATCTTCTACATAATGGAATTTTAATCCTTTTAAGTAGATTGGTTTGATTTCCTCGATATCTCTTTCATTTTCATGACAAAGAATAATCTCTTTGATTCCTGCTCGCTTAGCAGCCAAAATTTTCTCACGAATTCCACCTACAGGTAAAACTTTTCCTCTCAAAGTAATTTCACCAGTCATGGCCAGATTTTTCTTCACTTTACGCTGTGTAAAGGCAGAAGCAATGGATGTAATCATTGTAACACCTGCCGATGGTCCATCTTTTGGAATAGCACCTTGTGGCACGTGAATATGAAGATTCCAATTATCGAATGCTTCTTTCTTAATATCCAACTTGGTTGCGTGAGCTCTTAGGTATTCCTGGGCCAATAAAGCTGATTCTTTCATCACATCACCAAGGTTACCCGTAAGGGTTAACTTCCCTTTACCCGGGCTCAAACTCGATTCTACATAAAGAATCTCACCACCAACAGAGGTCCAGGCTAAACCGGTTACAACACCCGCAAACTCATTACCCTGATATTTATCACGATCGAAACGTTCAGCTCCCAGGTATGATTTTAGATCTTCAACCTTCAACACCTTATCGTAGCTTTCTTCCATAGCAACTTTCTTTGCTACACCACGCATTAGCTTTGCAATCTTCTGATCTAAACCACGCACACCCGATTCACGCGTATACTTCTCAATAATCTGAACAATCACCTCATCAGGAACCGACACATGTTCTGCAGTCAGACCATGATTCTCCAATTGCTTAGGCATCAAGTGGCGCTTAGCAATCTCAGTCTTCTCCTCGGTAATATAACCACTCACATCAATCATTTCCATACGATCGCGAAGAGGTGCCGAAATAGCGCCAACATTATTGGCTGTAGCCACAAACATAACCTTTGACAAGTCAAAATCAACGTCAAGGAAATTATCATGGAAAGCATTATTTTGCTCCGGATCTAAAACCTCCAATAAAGCTGAAGATGGATCACCTTTGTGATCAGATCCAACCTTATCAATCTCATCCAGAATAAAGACAGGATTCGATGATTTAGCCTTCTTCATTCCCTGAATGATTCGACCTGGCATCGCACCAATATATGTTTTTCTATGTCCTCGGATTTCTGCCTCATCGTGCAAACCACCCAATGACATTCTCACGTATTTTCTATCAAGTGCACTTGCAATTGATTTTCCAAGAGATGTTTTACCAACACCTGGAGGGCCATACAGACATAAGATTGGCGATTTTAAATCACCCTTCAATTTCAAAACAGCCAAATGTTCAATGATACGATCTTTCACCTTCTCCAGTCCGAAATGATCTGAGTCTAAAACACTCTGAGCATTCTTCAAGTCGAAATTATCCTTGGTGTATTCATTCCATGGTAAATCGATCATCTCCTGCAAGTAGTTCAACTGAACTGAATATTCAGCTGCAGCAGGATTCAAGCGTTGAAGCTTTTTTAGCTCTTTCTCAAAAACCTCAGCAACTTCATCACCCCAAAGTTTTTCAAGAGCTTTACCCTCAAGTTCCATCACATCCTCTTCACCAGGGCTACCACCCAATTCATCTTGAATGGTTTTCATTTGCTGATGCAACAAATACTCTCTTTGTTGCTGATCCATATCAGTCTTCACCTTAGATTGAATATCATCTTTCAATTCTAAAATTTGAACTTCAGCAGACAAAAGCTCCAAAAGTCTCATGGCACGATCATGCAACGAACCAATATCAAGAAGACCTTGTTTCTTACTCAATTTCATTTCTGAATTACTCGAAATAAAGTTGATTAAGAAAGATGAACCTTCAATATTTTTAATAGCAAATGTTGCCTCATTAGGAATCTGAGGACTCAATTTAATTACCTTAATAGCGATATCCTTAATTGATCCAACAAGTGCTTTAAACTCATTATCCTCTTTTGCAGGACGAATATCCTTAAGAGTATCTATTTTTGCAATATGGTAAGGCTCATTTGAGATCATTTCCATAAGCTCGAAACGCTTTTTACCTTGCAAAATAACCGTCGTTGTACCGTCAGGCATTTCCAAAATCTTAATGATTTGGGCTACGGTACCAATTTTATTCATATCCTCAACTTCAGGTTCTTCAACCTCGTAGTCGATTTGAGAAGTAGCTCCTAACAAACCTTTATTTGCATAAACTTCTCGTACTAATTTTAAAGATTTCTCTCTGCCAACAGTGATTGGAATAACCACTCCAGGGAATAGGACAGTATTGCGAAGTGGCAAAATTGGCAAACTGTCAGGCACAACAAATTCATCAATGGCACTCTCATCTTCATCCGCAATAATCGGAATGAAATCAGAGTCCTCATCCATCAAATTCGTTAACCCCATGTTTCCTATATTGATTTCTATCTTACTACTCATATCTAACTTAGTCTTATTTCTGTCAAAAAATGCAAGAATGCCATACCAACACATCCTTTGTGACATATTGACGTATTCTCACTCTATTTATATACTACACAGCTAATAGGCAATACCTGTGCCAAGAAATAATTATTAGAACGATTTTCGATATTTAGCTGTTATTTCAAACACATGGTTCATAATTTCTTCTTCTACCTTGTCGAAGTCCAGACCTCGACGTTGCATCACCAACTGAGCAACTTCAAAGGCAGCCTTTAGGCGATATTCCTGAAAGCCATGATTACCTCCCATTGAAAATGAAGGAATAAAATTGCGTGGGAAACCAGCTCCATAAACATTGGCACTAACACCAATCACCGTTCCAGTATTCAACATGGTATTAATCCCGCACTTGGAATGATCCCCCATTATTGTTCCGCAAAACTGCAAACCAGTCTTATCAAATCGATTTGACTTATAGTTCCAAAGCTTTACCTCAGAATAATTGTTCTTAAGATTCGAGTTATTGGTATCAGCTCCAATATTACACCATTCACCAATCACAGCATTTCCAAGAAAACCATCATGTGCTTTATTGGCATAACCAAGGAAAACCACGTTACTCAACTCTCCTCCCGATTTACAGTAAGGACCTAAAGTTGTCGCGCCATAAACTTTCGCACCTAATTTAAGAGCAGAATGCTCACACATAGCCAATGGACCACGAACCAGTGAACCTTCCATAATTTCGGCATCCTTACCAATATAGATGGGACCTTCATTTGCATTAAGCGTTGCAAATTCGACTTTCGCACCCTCTTCAAGAAAAATATTTTCCTCACCAAGAACATTTACTGTTTCACTAATAGCTTGCGATTTACGCCCTTTGGTTATCAGTTCGAAATCATCACGAAGCGCCTTATCATTAAGCTGAAAAATATCGTAAGCTTTTTCAATTCGAATTAATTCACCCTCGAAAATAATCTTCTCTGCATAGTCAGGCAATGAGGTATCAAAACGATCCAGCTTATCTTCACCTACCCATGCAGCGATTAAAATACCATCGTGCACCAAAACCTGCCCATCAGATAGTGAATGAATGGCCTCAATTAATGCTAGATTTGGAAGAACACAGGCATTAATCAGAATATTTTCACCGCCCTTTTTCATTGGATATTTCTTCGAAAGATAATCCTGAGTCATATAACTGATCTCCTGATTAAGGTATTTATTCCATTTCTCAGAAATTCTTAAAATACCCACTCTAATTTCTGAAATAGGTCGTGTAAAGGTTAAAGGCAAGAAATTTTGCCAGCTCTCATTATCAAAAAGAATATAGTTCATAGTGTGTTTTATTTCGTTTGGATTATCAAAAATAAAAAAAGCTCCGATAAATCGGAGCTTTTTTTATATTCTAAAAACACAGAAGATTACTTCTTCATGTGCTTCTTGTATTTGTTCTTAAACTTATCGATACGTCCAGCAGTATCAATTAGAGTCATCTTACCAGTATAGAAAGGGTGAGATGTGTTAGAAATCTCAAGCTTGACAAGAGGATACTCAACATTATCAATTTCGATAGTTTCTTTAGTTCTAGCAGTCGACTTAGTAATAAAAACAGTCTCATTAGACATGTCTTTAAAAGCTACAAGACGGTAGCTCTCCGGATGAATTCCTTGTTTCATTTTTATTCTCTTTAAAATTTCTTATAATCTTCTTCCAATGGACTGCAAAGGTAAATATTGTAATTTGTTTTGCAAAGAAATGACCAAAGAATCTAACTTTTATTGCATTTATTCAGCAGATGCCTTAGTTCCTCTGTTTTCCAGAGGGATAATAGGTGTTCGTTTGAAGGGTGCTTTAGGGTCAAAAAGGTGACGATAGGTATGATGTTTCTTCATTCGAACCCCTCCAACCGACTCATAAATCGATATCATTTTAGGGTTAAAATCCCCAACCCAGGATAACTCAACCTCTGTATATTGCTTTTTAGCTTTAATGGCCTTATCCATCTGCCAAAAAATAGCTGATTCAATTCCGAATCGCTGATATTTCGGCAAAACACCCATAACTGTAATACGAGTACGAGTAATGGTTTTACGCTTTAAATAATAGAAAAACTTCAACTTATTCCAAAAATCAAGCTTACCATTCAATTTAATCAGAATCTGATTGATATCAGGCATGGCAACGAAAAAACCAACTGGTTTACCCTCGTGATAAGCGAACCATATAAATTCTTCCTCTAAAATCCCCTTACCTTCACGTGCAATCTTACGGATATCTTCAATATCAATAGGCGTAAAATTGTCGTGAAATTTCCAGGCTTCATTGTAGACTTCTATGATATCCTGAATATATTTCTCGGCATTTGAAAATTTAAAATGTTCGAATTCAAAACCGGGCTTCTTAGAAATCCATTCTGCAATTTTTGCAAAACGCTCCGGGAAAGGTTTTGTTCTATCAACATGGTAACTGTATTGTTCAAAGAATACCTGAAAACCATAAGATTCAAAAAAATCACGATAATAAGCCTTGTGGTAAGGCATCCCGTACCCCTGTGGCATAAAACCTTCAACTAACAGTCCCCAATGGTTATCGTTCTCACCAAAATTGATAGGACCATCCATTGCTTCCATTCCTCTTTCTTTCAACCAACTTTTTGCTGTATCAAAAAGCAAATAAGCAGCCTCCTTATCGTCAATACATTCAAAGAAACCGCAACCACCTGTAGGCTGATCAAAACTAAAAGCCTTATTGGTATTTATAAAAGCTGCAATTCGTCCAATCACCTTCCCATCATCATCGCATAGAATCCAACGAATAGCTTCACCATGCTTGAAGAATGAATTCTCCTTAGGATCAAAAATCCCGTTTATCTCACCATCCAAAGGACAAGCAAAATTTGGATCATTCTTGTAGAGGGTACGAGCAAGATCAAGAAATGATTGCTTCTGACTTTTACTAACAACTTCAATTATATTCATTTGATATTTTAAATGTTACAGGTTGAAAAAATGGATTTAAAGGAATTAATCGCGACTCGAAATCTTAGCTAATAATCGTAGGATTTCAAGATACAACCAGATTAATGTTACCATGATACCAAAAGCACCATACCATTCCATATATTTTGGAGCACCCTGCTGAGCACCTTTCTCAATAAAATCAAAATCTAAGACCAAATTCAATGATGCGATCGCAACAACAAACAAACTAATTCCAATACTAACCAAACTATTCCCAAATGCAAAGCCCATATTGACACCAAACATACTCAATATCCAACTTGCCATATAGAATAGAAAGATTCCGCCAGTAGCAGCAATAATTCCTGTTCTAAACTTCTTATTCACCTTGATCAAACCTGATTTATAGGCAAAAAGCATCATAAACAGAATTGCAAATGTCAAACCTACAGCCTGCATCACAATTCCAGGATATATGGCATTGAAACTCGCAGATAAACCACCTAGAAGCAGACCTTCGCACACCGCATAAATAGGTGCTGTAAATGGTGACCAAACAGGCTTAAATATCGTAACAAGGGCTAAAACAAAGCCACCAATTCCTCCACCAATCATCCATGGCATAATAGCAGTAGATAAACCTCCCGTTTGTGTCGATTCGAAATACATACCCCATGTGTAGCTTGCGGCTGACACCACTAAAAGCAACATCAGTGCAATTTTATTCACGGTTCCACTCACAGTCATTACATCCTCGTAGGTACCATATCTCGCTTTAGCAAAGATTTTATCCGTAAATGCTGGGTTTGAACTTTTTGTTAAATTCATAATCTCTTAATTTATTTTTTCCTGACACGTATTAAATTAATATCGTGCCGTTTATTTTTACAATTTAATTAGTCATCATTTTGTTTTAAATACCACAAAACGACGCTCCCCTATTTTTGAAATTCAAATTTAGGGATTATTTCACAATTCGTTTATTAGAATTAAGGAATTAATCTCAATTCATATCAGGAAATTCAGCAAGCAATTCATCATAAACCTCAAGCCACTTATCATCAGTACCTTTTAATTTTTGAACATTTGAAAATACGAGTGTCTTTAAAGTCTCATTTCTACGAGCGATCTTACCAATAGCCCTGGGCAATTGCTTTACCAAATAGCTGTGTTGTGGACAGGCTGGTAAAGAACTGATGAACATTGCAAAGATATCATCCTTTCGTGCTTTGTCAATTAAGGCTAAACGTCCAATAGTCATGGTCGCACAAAGCTGTTCTTTTTCTTCATCAGATTTTATCCAGGCAATCAATTGCTCATCCAAATTGGGCAAGGCAATCAACAAGTTCATACTAATCTGCTCAAGCAACTCGTTAGTATCCGCCTCTTCAATCCATCTTTTCATTTGCTGTTCACTTGCTTCCTCAGGTTTCTCTAATAAGCTTGCCATAATTCGGCTTTCCCTAAAACCCTTTCCCCACAGTTTTTGAGCAAGTAAATGATTTTGTTCGTATCGCTTTGCCAGTTCTTTCAAGTTAACTACCGAAGCTCCTAACGCTTTTTGATAGTTTAAACCATATTTTTTCATTTCAGAATGCACTTCACCATTTCTAAGCTGAAGAACTTCCTTAAACAATTCCTGAAATTGCTTTTCTATATTTTCATCGTCTATAAAAAACTCCATAATTCGTCGGTTTAGTCTAATATTTCTACAAAAAAAGCCATGTTTTTCGTTCTACAAAGGAAAACAAATAATTATCTGAAAAAAAAATATATGTCTAACTAGTTGCAAAGCAACAACAACAAGCATTCGACGAAATCTTTTTATCTTTTTTTTTACAAATTGGTTTGGAAGTTAACTTTAGTTTTTCATATCTTTGCATCGCAAAAGGGAACAAATGGTGGTTGTAGCTCAGTTGGTTAGAGCGCTGGTTTGTGGTTCCAGAAGTCGCCGGTTCGAATCCGGTCTTCCACCCCAATGCAAAACGCAGATACTTTTAATTAAGTATTTGCGTTTTTTTTTGCCCTAACTTTCAGACCAATCATTACTTTTGCAATCTCAAAACAAACACACAACATGAATAAAAAAAACGTTCTGATCTACGGGAGTATTATTTTGGCAATGCTATTCTGGAGTTTTTCCTTTGTATGGGTCAAAATAGTCTACTTGGTTTACAACCCAATTACGACAGTAGTTCTTCGACTTATTATTTCCTCAGCTCTTTTATTCCTGATTGGGAAAGTATTCAAAAAATTTGATTCCATTGAAAAGGGAGACAGACTTTCAATTTTAGCTTTAGCCTTTTTCGAACCTTTCCTTTACTTCTTAGGCGAAAGTTTCGGATTAAAATACGTTTCATCCACTATTGGTGCGGTTATTATTTCAACCATACCCTTATTTTCACCCATAGCCGCCTACTATTTCCATAGAGAAAAACTGGGTAAGATGAATATTCTTGGCATTTTTATTTCAATCATCGGCGTTGCCGTAATCATTTTTAATAAAAGTCTCTCGTTAATCGTATCACCCATTGGTTTATTCTGCATGTTTGTAGCTGTAGGAGCCGCTGTAGGCTATTCTGTGGTTTTAAAAAAATTAGCTTCAAAATATAACCCAATCACACTTATAGCTTACCAAAACTCCATAGGTTTAATCTACTTTCTACCTCTCTTTTTGATTTTGGATTGGCAACATTTTATGCAGGCTATTCCTACTCAAGAAGTAATAAGTGCATTGATTTTACTGGCTGTATTTGCATCGACATTAGCCTTTATTTGTTTTACCTATGGCTTAAATTTCCTTGGTATCACAAAGAGTAATATTTTCATTAATGCCATACCCGTATTTACGGCCATATTCGCCTATTTCGTCATAGATGAAATATTAAACTTACAGAAGATCACCGGAATGCTGATTGTAATTGGTGGCTTATTTTTATCACAACTAAAATTTAAAAGAAAAGCAGTATCAAAGCATGACAACATATAAAATCGACATAGAAGCTTTAAAGGAAAAAGCTAAAAATACAGAAGCTGAAACAAAAACATTCTTTGCGAAACTAAAGAAAAAAAAGCCGAAGCAACTTGACGATATCACACATGCTCTTCACAATGAAGTATTCGAAGAAATCGATTGCTTGGAATGTGCCAATTGCTGTAAAAGCATCAGTCCTATTATTATTGACAAGGATATTGAACGAATGGCAAAGCAATTGAGAATGAAACCCTCAGCTTTTATCGATCAGTATTTGAATCTGGATAATGAGAACGATTACGTATTCAAAGAAGCCCCCTGTCCTTTCTTAATGCCCGATAACTACTGCATGGTCTATGAACAGAGACCCAGAGCTTGTCGAGAATACCCACACACAGACAGAAAACGCTTTTATCAAATTTTAAACCTCACCCTTAAAAACACACACTACTGTCCTGCTGTTTACGAAGTGGTTGATCGTTTGAAATTACAGAAAGATAAACTCTAAACACACAATATTTTACCAAGGCTTCTACCAAAATGGAAGCCTTTTTCAATTTCCTTCTTCGCACTTTATCTTCTTCAATTCAAGATATTTATCTCCTTCGTCAAAAAACGTGACCTATAAATACCTTATTGCAATCGTTTACAGAGAAAAACAAGGGTACCAAGTATCAATTTTGCCCATGAATTCTAGTCTTTTCAAGGATTTTCTTTATACTTTTGTTCGAGATATCACAAAATATATCGACAACAAAACACAATGAACTCAGCAAAACGTAAACTTATTATAGCCGTAGACGGGCATTCTTCTTGCGGGAAGAGTACTGTGGCAAAAGATTTGGCAAAAAAAATTGACTACACCTACATCGACAGTGGAGCTATGTACCGTGTGATTACACTTTTTGCCATGCGTCACAACTTAATTAAGGATGACAAACTTGATGAAAATAAGTTAGCTCACCTAATTAATGACATCAACATCACATTCTCGTACAACGAGGAACTAAAACGCCACGAAACCTTTATGAATGGCGAATTGGTTGAAGATGAAATAAGAAGTCTTGAAGTCTCGAATAATGTGAGTTTGATTGCAACAATTAAATTTGTTCGTGAAAAAATGGTAACACTTCAGCGTAAGCTTAGCGAAGCTGGTGCTGTTATTATGGATGGACGTGATATTGGAACGGTTGTTTTCCCTAATGCTGATCTGAAAATTTTCATGACAGCTGATGTGGAAGTGAGAGCCATCAGAAGATTTAAAGAATTAAAAGATAAGGGAGATGATATTTCTTTGGATGCCATTCGTGAGAATGTGAAGAAAAGAGATTTTATCGATGAAAATAGAGACGAAAGTCCTTTGCGTAAAGCAGATGACGCCATTATTCTAAATAACAGTCATATGACTAAGGAAGAGCAATTGGAATGGATTGTTGCTCGAATGGCAGAAGTCCAATAGTTAGAATAATGAGTTTGAAATCTCAATTCTATAAGCTTATCTCTGAAAAATATGATGATTGAAATTGATCCCAATTCAGGCTTTTGTTTCGGCGTTGTAAACGCCATTAAAAAGGCAGAGGAAATGCTTGCAAAAGATGAAACGCTTTTTTGCATTGGGGATATCGTACATAACAATATTGAGGTTGATCGACTAAAAAATCAGGGCTTGAATACCATCAACCATGATGAATTCGAAAAACTCAAAAACAAGAAAGTTTTGTTCAGAGCTCACGGTGAACCACCGGCCAGCTACATCAAAGCTAAAGAGAATAATATTGAAGTCATTGATGCTTCCTGTCCTGTGGTTCTAAATCTTCAGAAAAGGATAAAGAAAACCTATCAGGATATAAAAGAGAACAAAGGCCAGATACTGATATATGGGAAAAAGGGACATGCTGAAGTCAATGGTTTAGTCGGACAAACCGATGGCCATGCAAAAGTGATTGAGCGTGTTGAAGATTTAAAAGAAATTGATTGGCATAAACCTGTGATTCTATTTTCACAAACGACCAAAACAATTTCTGGCTTTAACGAAATATCTGAAATTCTGAAATCAAAATGTCAGAATGAATTAAAAATAAACGATACCATTTGCCGAAAGGTATCAAACAGAATGCCCAACATTCGTGAATTTGCAAAAAAACACGATGTGGTTGTATTTGTGAGTGGAAAGAAAAGTTCAAACGGCAAGCTCTTGTTTGATGTATGCAAACAAGAGAACTCTCAAAGTTATTTTGTGTCTCATCCCGATGAGCTAGAAATGACTTGGTTTACAGAAGCCAAATCGATTGGAATAAGTGGAGCAACCTCTACCCCAAGCTGGCTAATGGAACAAATAGCAGAAAACATCAAATTAGAAATTAAATAAATTATTAGCATGTCGAGAATTAAAAAAATAGGTGTGCTTACATCAGGAGGGGATGCACCAGGTATGAACGCTGCCATCCGCGCCGTAGTGAGAACAGCCATTTTTAACAAACTAGAAGTTGTTGGAATAAAACAAGGGTACGAAGGCCTAATCAAAGGTGATTTCACACCTATGCAATCATACGATGTAAGTAACATCATCCAAAAAGGAGGAACCATTCTTTGTTCTGCAAGAAGCGAGGAATTTAGAAGCGTAGAGGGAAGAAAGAAAGCACACGAGCAGATGCTTGCTGCTAAAATGGATGCCCTTGTGGTAATTGGTGGAGATGGAACTTTCTCTGGAGCTAGAATCTTTACTCAGGAATATGATATTCCAGTAGTGGGAATTCCTGGAACCATTGACAATGATCTTTACGGAACAGATTATACTATTGGTTTCGATACAGCATTAAACACTGTTATCGATGCTGTAGATAAAATTCGTGACACAGCCAGCGCACACAACCGCTTATTCTTTATTGAAGTAATGGGACGTGATGCTGGATTTTTAGCACTAAGAAGTGGTATTGCAACAGGTGCAGAAGCTATTTTGATTCCAGAGCGTCAAACTCATTTAAAAGATCTTGAGAAGTATTTAGCTAAAGGTTACAAAGGTCATAAGAACTCGGGTATTGTGATTGTTGCCGAAGGTGATAAATCGGGTGGTGCCTATACAATCGGTAAAGAGATTGAGAAAAAGCATCCTGAATACGATATTCGTGTGTCAGTTTTAGGTCACATGCAACGTGGTGGTGCACCATCAGCTTTCGACCGTGTAACAGCAAGTACATTGGGTGTAGCTGCAGTTGATGCTTTACTTGACGACCAAAAGAGTATTATGGTGGGAATGGTTAACGGGGAAGTTTCTCATGTGCCTTTCAACAAAACCATCAAGAATAAGAAAAAGGTAAAAGATTCATTGATCACTATCAACGATGTTTTATCTATCTAATTGAAATTTAATTTCTGCAAAAGGCCGCTGCGTCATGCGCACATTTTTTTGAAAGTTTTCCCCCTCAAGTCTTGAGATATTCGTCACAAGACATAACTTTGAGAAAAATGTCAGATTTATGAACGCAGGCTCCCTTTTTGCAGATCTTATTTTACCTCTTCCATTGGCTGGACTTTTCACCTATTCAATTCCCTGGGAATTGCAGGATGAAGTCGCCATTGGCAAAAGGGTTGTTGTTTCTTTCGGAAGCAAAAAGATCTATTCGGGTATTGTCAAAAACATTCACAATAATCCTCCTGAAGATTATGAAGTGAAGGACATACATGCCTGTCTCGATGATTCACCCCTTATAAATCAACTACAGTTTTCATTTTGGGATTGGATTTCTGATTATTATCAGAGTAATATTGGCGATGTTTATAAGGCTGCAATACCAGCAGGTTTAAAACTCGAAAGCCAAACCAAAATTTCTTACCGCAACGATTTTACTGCAGAAAAACAACTCTCTAAAACTGAAGAGCTGATTCTTGATGTCCTAAAAAGTTCAAAGGATGTCAGCATTCAAACTTTGAATCAAGCGAGTGGTCTAAAAAATGCTTTACCTCAGGTAAAAAAACTCCTTGAGAAAGGTGCCATAGAAATTGAAGAACGCGTTTTAAGTTCTTATAAGGAGAAACAAATTAAGTATGTTCGACTTCAGCAAGATATAACTGAAGGAGAACTTGGAGAAAAGCTGAATAGTCTCAAACGAGCCAAGAAACAACAAGAACTTCTATTCACTTACCTTAACCTTTCAAAACATGGGATTGCTGAAACTCCTGAAAAAGTAAGCGTATCTGACTTATTGCATAACAGCAAAACTAGCTCATCCATACTAAAGGCTTTAATTGATAAAAATATTCTGGAGATCTATTTTGAAACGACAGATCGGCTCGATTTCTCCGATATCGATTTGAATCCGCTAAAAGAATTAAATCAATATCAAACCAAGGCAATAGAGGAAATTCAAGAAGGTTTTAAGACGAAAAATACATGCCTACTGCATGGTGTCACCTCTAGTGGGAAGACTGAAATTTATATTCACCTAATTCAAGAACAGCTTAAGTTAGGTAAACAGGTTCTATATCTATTACCTGAAATTGCATTGACGACTCAAATTATCAGCAGACTTAAACATGTTTTTGGAAATAAAGTCGGTGTCTATCATTCTAAATTTAACGATGCAGAAAGAGTAGAAGTTTATAATAATATTCAACAGAACAATCCTGAAAAGTCTTATCAGGTCATTCTAGGTGTTCGCTCATCTATTTTTCTCCCCTTTAATAATTTGGGGTTAATTATAATTGATGAAGAACACGAAAACACATATAAACAATTTGATCCAGCTCCCCGATATCATGCTCGTGATGCTGCCCTGTTTTTAGCACATCTTCACAAGGCTAAAACACTATTGGGAACCGCAACGCCTGCCGTTGAAACCTATGCCAATTGCAAACAAGGCAAATATGCTCTGGTTGAGTTGATGCATCGTTTTCAGGATATCAAGATGCCCGAAATTCAGTTGGCCGACTTAAAGGAAGCCAAACGTAAAAAGAGGATGAAATCTATTTTCACACCTGAACTGTTCGATGAAATAACAACGACTTTAGAGAATAAGGAACAGGTTATTCTTTTTCAAAACAGGCGAGGCTATGCTCCCTTTTTGGAGTGTAAATCTTGCGGCTGGGTGCCCCATTGCGAGAACTGTTCTGTTAGCTTAACCTATCATCAATACAATAATCAATTAACCTGCCACTATTGCGGACATAGTGCACAGCCACCACAAAGCTGCAAGCAATGTGAATCGACCAATATGGTTGATAAGGGTTTCGGCACTGAAAAAATTGAAGATGAATTACGAGGCTTTTTCCCACAAGCACGAATTGCCCGAATGGATTTGGATACCACTCGCAGCAAAACAGCTTACGAAAAGCTAATTTATAAATTCGAAAATCAGGAATTAGATATTCTGGTAGGAACACAAATGGTATCGAAGGGCTTAGATTTCGATCATGTCTCTTTAGTAGGCATCTTAAACGCTGACTCTATGCTCAACTTCCCAGACTTCAGAGCTCACGAGCGTAGTTACCAACTCATGGCTCAGGTTGCCGGACGAGCAGGCAGAAAAAATAAGCAGGGTAAAGTGATCATTCAAACGCATGAACCCAAGCATCCCATTATTCAATCGGTCATTCGAAATGATTATTTGAATATGTACCAGAATCAAATCAGCGAAAGAGAAGAATTTATCTATCCGCCATTTTATCGTTTGATCAATATCACCTTAAAACACAAGAATAATGGCTTGCTAACTCAGGCTGCCAACACTCTTGCCAGATCATTGAGAAAAACATTTGGGATACGAGTTTTTGGCCCACAAGCCCCGGTTATCAATCGCATTCAGAACTATTATATCGTCAATATTCTCTTGAAGATTGAAAAGAAAAGTTCTCCAGCTAAAGCCAAATGGATTTTAAATCGTGAAGCCAACAATCTAAAAGCCATAGATCGTTTTAAAATGGTGATGGTGCAATTTGATGTGGATCCTATGTAATTTGATGATGTGATGATGTGATGATGTGATGATGTGATGATGTGAATATTAAAAATATCACAAAAAAAGAGCCACACATCTATGATGCATGGCTCTTTTTATTTTTTGTGAGAACAATTACAAACTCGAAGCCTGCAAGTGCTCTTTAAAATTTTTCAATTCTTCTTCAAAGCTAAGTTCAGGGCTTGTATACAGAGCTAATATCGCATCATCAGCCTTCGCAATATGATTCGGTAATTCAAGGTGATTGTTCATAAATACCATTTCCATATCCGGATTTAGTTCTTTCAAAGCGTCAATCAAGTCCAATACAGATTTTTGATCATCTACCAAATTGTAAATACCACCTTCTAGATCGTGATCAAGTAGATTCGAAAGAATCTCAGTTGTTTTATTTAAAGAAATAAAGGCTTGTTCCTGCTTCCCATTCCCTTGTACCGAAATTCGACCGACAAAGTGCGAATCGAACATATAAGAATTTAAAATTCCATCCATATTCAGACTGGCACCATAACCAAAAACTTCTCCTACTCGAAGAATATGGGTCTTTATTTTAGCTCCTAATCGCTCAATGTGCTGCTCACCTCTTCGCTTAGAATTACCAAATGAGGTGTTAGGTTCAACAATTGCTTTTGAACCATTCTCTCCTTTAGCATCTCCATAAACAGCTACTGAGCTTATATAGATAACTTGTCTAACATTACTTTCTTCGATCGCATAGCTCAATTCTGCTGTCCCCCAATTATTCACCTGCTCGTGTAAATGATGTAATTTCTCATCATCCTTATTTTCAGCAGCTAAATGATAAACCACATCAACATCTTTAACAACCTTATCAAGGCTTCTGGAGTCGAGCAATTCTGCTTTCACAAACTTAAGCTTACCCGGCTTTATCTGCGAATGCAGGAACAAATTATAATTTCCCCGACTAAGGTTATCTAACACAATAATTTCCTTAACCTTAGGATTCTTATCCAGCTTGATACATAACTCTGTACCAATATATCCTGCACCGCCTGTAATTAATACTTTCATATGATTACAATTTTATATTTTTGCCATCCCAATATCAATTGGGAGAAACTCGCCAAAATCCAACCTTATAATGAGTTGACAATATTCAATGGCTCATTTCATATTTTGGATTCTAAGAATAATAAACTATTTTTTCTTTACAACCAAATCAGTATTCAAACCACACTCCGTTTTTTTCATACCAAACCATCGGCTTCCTCTGTCATCACCCATGGTCATTTTTCTTGTACATGGCTCACAACCAATACTATCATACCCTTGAGCTTCAAGTGGATGACGTGGCAAATCCCATTCCTTTAAATATTGATAAACATCCTTCTTACTCCAATCGAGCATGGGATGAAATCGTATAACATCATGGGGTGCCGGCTGTTCAATTTCCATTTCCTTACGCACAGCCGATTGATCTGCACGCACTCCATTAATCCAAACATCATTATCAGCCAAAACATTATCGAGCGGCTGAACTTTATTAATATGACAACAATGATCTGGATCAGAAGTGAAAAGAAAATTACCATTAGCATCCTTCTGTAGTGACTTTGGAACATCCGACTTGGTATTAATAATATTCAAGCCAAATTCTTTTGCCAGTTGATCTTTATAAGCTATTGTTTCTGGAAATAAAAAACCTGTATTGATAAAATAAATAGGAATATCCTTATCAATACGACTTATAATATGCAACAAAACAATGCTATGTGTTTGAAATGAAGAACTTGCAAACATACGTTTATCTTCACTTTTATATTGTTCAAGTTTATTCTTGATATTTTCAAAATCCATTCTCTGTTTTTTTCTATTCTTATAGGATAAAGGTACTACAAAATAGTTATAATTATTAGCAGATAAAATCACAACAAAGCTTAATAATTCTCAATAATAAAGAACTCCACTGATCCTATATCCAACACAAAATAAGTCAGTCTTTTACTTAACAACGCCTGCTCGCATCAAACGAGTACGTTTTAAACTTCTGCGTCGAAACTGAAATAAACCATGAATAACAACCAGTAGTAAAGGAAATAAAAAGTTGAAATATTTGATAAATAAAACTCTGGAATCAGATAATTCATTCAACGGTCGGGATTGTACCCCTTTGGTTCTTAAACTCATCAAGCCGGAGTCATCGCTTAGCCAATCAATGGCATTGGCGATAAAATTGATATTATCAGGCTGAATGGTAATCCTTTGGTCTCCAACACCATTCACAATAAAGTTACCATCTCCAATGACACAAAGTCTAGCCTCTTGAGCACTCACTATAGGACCGTGAATAGCAGCAGCTACAACCTGTCTTGGGAATAAGAAATCTTTAGGTCCCCAATCCTGACCAATATTAAAACTAACGGGTACTTTCAATTTTCCAGACATATCAGAGGTCCATGCTAACTCGTTATACGTTAAAGTCGAATCACCAACATAGGTCATCGGACTGGCAAATTGCAAAATCATAGCTTCTATACCATCCGTAATACTATGATCTGAAAATTCTGTAATAAGCGGTAAATAAGGAAAATTATATTGCTGAGGATATGAAAAATAGCTTTTTTCCTGAACGGTTACCGTACTACACTTTCTGTCAACAATAAAAGCATCTTCAACTAAAATCCCCTTTTCTTCAAGCCACGTTTCAAGCTTTGTGTTTACACCAACTCCAATACCATGATTCAAAATCCCATTCACCCGGTCTATACCGACAAAAAGGCTTCCACCAATAGCTAAATAATTATCCAATCGCTTAAACTCCCTTTTCGAAATTTCTTCGAAAGGTGATAATATAATAATGGCCTTGAAATCACTCAAATCCATACGTCTATTCAGGTTAATAACTTTCAAATCATACAGAACTGAAAGTTCCTTGGTCATCTGATCCAGCGTTGCCAGGACAGGTTCCCCATGCCCGGTAATGTATCCAATCTTAGGTTTGTCCTGAATGGTTAATCGTTTTATCAGAGTAGACAGATTGTACTCCATGGCAATCCCTGGTTGAATCAGAGGGATGGTTTCCGATTTATCCCCAACCTGAATAACAAGTCCAAGAAAGACCTTCTGAACTTTGACTTGATCTTTTTCCCGAACTTCCAAAGGGACAGGATGAATACCAACTTCAATGGCTTTCATCTCCAGTTCCTCAC
The DNA here is from genome assembly GCA_048268005.1 of Ancylomarina sp. Taxonomy (GTDB): domain Bacteria; phylum Bacteroidota; class Bacteroidia; order Bacteroidales; family Marinifilaceae; genus Ancylomarina. Next base: position 147,454 of record JBLWWJ010000002.1, on the reverse strand, counting down.
TGGAGTTAGGATTAACCTCTTCAATCTCGATACGTTTACTACTATGCTCATTATATTCGGTAAGCAAATGCTTAAAATCGCGTATGGTTCGACTAATATCCGGAGGCAAATCTTCAGAAACATAGAGGGTAATGATAATAGGATCTTTCACCTCTCGCAATATGCGTTTGGTTACCTTATCAAGTGTATAGCGTTTATCTGCAGTAAAGTCAACACGAAAAAAGAAATAGGACGACAACATGTTTAAAAATATCAAACATGCTAAAACTACAGCTAGGCGGAAAATGACGTTATCTTTATATCTCATCTATAAATTCAGTTAAGCTTTCAAATTACGGGCTACCAAGATTTCTTTAGAAGCATACAAGCCAAACACGATCATGGAAATAAAAAAGATGAAATCCTGGAGATCGAATATGCCTCTTGATATGGACTCAAAATGAGTAAACATACTTAAGGCACTAAAAATACTTCCTGTAATACCCAAACTGGAACTAGCTACCGTTTCAAAAATTTGATGAAAGAAAATACCAATAAACAAGGTGCTCAATAAAGCTATAATTGGGCTATCACTGATACTGGAACAAAAAATACCCAATGCAATATAACTCATACTCATAAACAGTAATCCAACATACCCCATGATAATTGCAGGATGATCAACAGAACCAATAGACCACAAGCTGATATAATAAATTATACTGGGTGCTAAAGCCATAGCTATCAGAATAAATGTGGAGGCGAATTTTCCTAATATAAGTTGCCAGTAACTAATGGGCTTCGTTAGTAATAACTCTAAAGTTCCACCTTTTAGCTCTCCTGTTAAAGATCTCATGGTCAGAGACGGGATAAAAAAGAAAAGTGACCAATAAGCTACCTTAAAGAAGATATTCAGGTTTGCTTCACCTCTAAAGAAAATATCATCTCCATAGATCCAAGTGAAAAATCCACTAAAACCTAGAAACATGATGATTAAAACATAGCCCATCAGAGAGTCGAAAAAGCCGGCTAACTCACGTCTGGCTATTTGTATAATTTGGTTCATTTTGAAGGTTCGGTTTAGGTTTTATTTTAATAATATTGAAATCGAGAAGACTAATGAGTTGTTAGTTCTCTAAAAATATCTTCGAGTTTTGTTTCGATTGGTGTTAGCTCTGTAATATAATAATCATTGGCTACACAAGTTTGAAAAATTGCTTTTACCGATGAAGTATTGGGATAGGATTGAACTTCCAGATGTTGACATTCAAAATCAAGAAAATCAACTGTCTCAACACTTTCAATTTCCATTATTTTCTCAAAAATATCGTTAATATCACCACCTGCTACACCCAGTTTTAATATTTCATTCCCCTGTGCTTGCTTTCTCATTTCTTCAGCTGTACCATCAACGACCACACGTCCGTTATTAATAATCAAAATACGATCGCAAGTTGCTTCAACCTCAGCAAGAATGTGTGAACTAAGAATAACGGTTTTTTCTTTACCAATTCGCTTAATTAATTCACGAATCTCAACAATTTGATTTGGATCTAGACCAGTTGTAGGTTCATCAAGAATTAAAATATCCGGATCATGTATTAAAGCTTGTGCCAAACCAACTCTTTGTTGGTATCCCTTTGAAAGTTCCCTTATCAGCTTGTGTTTTTCACCTTCCAGGCCACAAACTTTCACCATATCCAGCAAACGCTCCTGAATTAAATGCTTAGGTATTTCATGAACTTTTGCAATAAATTCCAGAAAATCAATAATGTTCATATCCTGATACAAGGGATTGTTCTCTGGTAAATAGCCGATATGTTTTTTGATTATTTCTGGATGTTCACGGACAGAATAGCCTCCTATTTTCACATCACCTTCTTCGGGCAATATAAAACAAGAAAGAGCTTTCATTGTCGTTGTCTTCCCAGCTCCATTAGGACCAAGAAAACCCAGCACCTCTCCTGCCTTTACCCTGAAAGATATATTGTCGACCGCTTTTTGCGGTCCGTAACGTTTAGTCAGATGTTCAACTACAATATCCATAAGACGCTTAAATGATTTAAACAAAAATAAAAAATTACACCCCGCATCAATATTTAACACCTATGTTTTAACATAGATTAACGGTGTAATTTAGTCCTTAGTTAAATAGAAATAATAGAATATGTATGAAAAGAATGCAATATAATCAAATCATAAAAACTTAAGCTCATGTGAAGATTATTAGTGCTATTTTTGTTAACAATTAGAATCAACACAAACTAGAATGATTAAGGCTGTAATTTTTGATATGGATGGGTTATTGATTGACTCAGAACCGTTTTGGCGTATAAGCCAGAAAAATTTATTTTCTAAGCGAGGGATCAATTTGATTGAAAATGACTTCGAAAGCTTCATGGGTAAACGAATTGACGAAGTTGTAGCCATTATATATGCCAGATACCCTAATCAAGATAAAACACAAAAAGAAACCGCAGAAGAAATTGTTGATGGTGTTATTAATCTTGTCTTAGAAAGAGGCCTTGCTTTACCAGGGGTAAAGTCAACTTTGGAATCATTAAAAAAACAAAATTATAAAATAGGTTTAGCATCATCATCCAACCTAAGAATTATAAAAGCTGTATTAAAAAAGCTAGAGATCGAATCTTATTTTGAAGTGGTTCATTCAGCTCAGTTTGAAGAATATGGTAAACCTCATCCTCAAATTTTTATCTCAACGGCTAAAATGTTGGAAGTATCACCATCAGAATGCATAGTTTTGGAAGATTCATTCCATGGTGTGATTGCCGCTTTAGCTGCCAATATGAGATGTGTGGCAATACCAGATACTAAAGCGAATAATCTGAAACGGTTCATTATAGCTGATCAAGTTCTTGAAAGCATGGAAGAATTCTCAATTAATAATCTAATCAATTAATCATGATTTGATAAGATACAAAAAGAGCACTTGATTTCTCAAGTGCTCTTTTTTTTGTGTGATTGTGATTCAGTTAAAAAAACATCTTTATTAAAGCTGCTTCAATAAATTAGCCATTTCAATAGCAGATACTGCCGCTTCGAAACCTTTGTTTCCAGCCTTTGTTCCTGCGCGCTCAATAGCTTGCTCAATACTATCGGTTGTTAAAACACCAAAGATTACAGGCACTTCCTGATCTAAAGAAACAGATGCAACACCTTTAGTTACCTCACCTGATACGTATTCGAAGTGAGGTGTAGAACCTTTGATTACGGCACCTAAACAGATAACTGCATCATATTTACCCGATTTAGCTAATTTCTTAGCAATCAATGGAATTTCGAATGCACCTGGAACCCAAGCTACATCAACATCATCCTCAGAAGCACCGTGACGCTTAATAGCATCAAGAGCTCCTTCAAGAAGTTTACCTCCAATAAATTCGTTGAATCGTCCAGCAACAATACCAAACTTTAAACCTTCAGCAATTAACTTTCCTTCAATTGTATTCATTTTCTTGAGATTTGGGATTAGAGATTTGGGATTGGCATACGCCAACCTGTTATCTAAAATTCTATTTTTGTTTTTATTTATTTACTTGATTCCATTTTACATCCTGATGTAAGATGTGTCCCATCTTTTCCATCTTGGTATGCATATAAAATTCATTCTTTTCGTGGCAAGTCATTTCAATTTCTTCACGACCTACAACTTCAAGATTATAACCTTTTAAACCCGCAATCTTAAGCGGATTATTAGTCATCAATTTTAATTTCTTAACACCCAGATCAGATAGAATAGCTGCGCCAATACCGTAATCACGAAGATCAGCTTTAAAGCCTAAAGCCAAATTTGCCTCAACAGTATCCAAGCCCTGATCTTGCAGATTATAAGCCTTAAGCTTATTCATTAAGCCAATTCCACGACCTTCCTGACGCATATATAATAAAACACCTTGTCCTACTTCCTCGATACGACGAAGAGCTTCTTGTAGTTGATCGCCACAATCGCAACGCATAGAACCAAAAGCATCACCCGTTAAACATTCTGAATGCACACGAACCAATACATCATCATCAACGTTCACATCACCTTTTACAAGTGCAACATGATGCTCACCCGTAATTTTATTGATGTAACCATGAGCTCTAAACTCACCATGTTTGGTTGGCATGGCTGTCTCAGTAATCTTTTCAATCATTGATTCAGTCTGACGACGATATTCAATCAAATCAGCAATGGTGATCATTTTCAAGTTATGCTTCTTGATATACTCGCGCAACTGAGGCACACGAGCCATGGTACCATCCTCATTCATAATTTCACAAATAACACCAGAAGGGTGTAAACCTGCCATACGAGCTAAATCAACAGCAGCTTCGGTGTGACCGGCACGAACCAAAACACCATTTTTTCGAGCAACCAATGGAAAAATATGACCTGGACGTGTAAAATCCTCAGCCTTCGCTTTAGGATCTACAACCAACTTGATAGTATGAGCTCTCTCGTGAGCAGAAATACCTGTTGTACAATCGGCAGCATCAATACTTACAGTAAAAGCTGTTTGCTTTGCATCCGTATTTTTTTGCACCATCATGTCAATATTCAACTCATCCAAACGCTCTTGAATAATTGGCATACAAATTAAACCTCCAGCCTGACGGGCCATAAAATTAATTGCTTCTGGCGTCACCATTTCAGCTGCCATCAACAAATCACCTTCATTCTCACGATCCTCATCATCAACCACCACAATCATTTTCCCGGCTTTGATATCTTCTATCGCTTCTTCAATGGTATTAAATTTCATCTTGTATAGAGTTATATTGCTGTATTGTAATTTGATTATATCTAAAAACCAGCCTCAAGCTAGCTTGTAATTTTTAATTTTAGAAAAAGCCATTCTCTTTCAGAAACTCCATGCTGATATTGCTTTCCTTCTTTTCATCTTCTTTATGAAACATGAACTTTTCAATATACTTTGCAGTCATGTCACATTCTAAATTCACCTGACTTCCAATTTTCTTTGATACCAGTGTTGTATCATCCTGAGTTAATGGAATAATTGAAACTTTAAATTGCTTCTCATCCACATAGGCAACCGTTAAACTAATACCATCAATGGCTATTGAACCTTTTTCAATAACATACTTAAGAATATTCTTAGGAGCTGCAATACTCACCCAAATGGCATTATCATCCTTAGTTTGAGATATGATTTCTCCAAGTCCATCAACGTGTCCACTCACCATATGACCTCCCATACGGTCACCAACACGAAGTGCTCTTTCCAAATTAACTCGAGCTCCCTCTTTTTGCTGGTGAAAACTTGAACGATTCATCGTCTCAGGCATCACATCAGCAGAAAAACTCTTTGAATCGAAATCAACAACCGTTAAACAAATGCCATTGGTTGCAATACTATCACCTAGTTTTACATCGTCCATGATTTTGCTTGCAGCAACCGTCAAACGAATTGAGTTGCTACCCTTTTTCATGGCTTTTATTTCTCCTATTTCCTCTATTAGTCCTGTAAACATTATTTCTTGTATTTACCTTTAAATCTTAATAGACAACTTCTCCAATAACTAAAATGTCATCGGCTATATTTTCAAAATGAATATTCTGCAAATTCACAGCATCTTTCATCTTTTCAATTCCTTCTCCTCCTACCGGCGTTTTCGCTTCGTAACCTCCAATTATTTTTGGAGCAATATAAGCATGTACCTCATCAACAATTTGAGATTCTAAAGCAGCATAATTAAGAGTTGCTCCACCTTCCAGAAGAATCCCATCGATGCCTTTTTCTCCTAAAACCTGCATAAGTTGGTTTAAATCTACTCTTCCATCCTTCTCTTCAATAATCAAGACTTCATTTCCTAAAGCATTAATCTCATCTAGTTTACTGTGTTTTGCTTCTGATGTTACTGCAACTATTGTTTTTGCCTCACTATTGGTATTCAATATTTTTGAATCCAATGGGATTCTGGCTTTGCTATCAACTACAATTCGAATAGGATTTCTACCTTTTTTATTCCCTGTCAGGCGAGTCGTTAAAATAGGATCATCCGCAATAACAGTATCAACCCCTACCATAATTCCTATTAACTCGTTTCTCAGCTCATGCACATTTGCTCTGGACTGTTCATTTGATACCCATCTGGAATCTCCTGTTCGTGAAGCAATCTTCCCATCCAAGGTCATGGCCGTTTTCATCACCACGTAAGGTTTCTTACTTTGAATGAACTTCAAAAAAACACGATTCATTTGAGTAAGCTCTGCACTTAAAAAATCAGATTCAACCTCAATACCATGCTCTTGTAAAAGCTGTACCCCCCGACCCGAAACAAGTGGATTAGGGTCTAACATACCAATCACAACACGAGCTATTTTATTATCAACAATAGCCTGAGCACAAGGTGGTGTTTTCCCATAATGAGAACAAGGTTCGAGTGTAACATACATTGTAGCGCCTTCAACCGACTCCTTAGCGGAACGAAAAGCATTGACCTCGGCATGTGGTCCACCATAAATTTTATGATAACCTTCACCAATTACTTTACCCCCTTTTACAATAACAGCTCCAACCAAAGGATTGGGGTTTACACTACCACAACCTTTTTTTGCCAAATTGTAGGCCAACTGCATGTATTTATAATCCTGATCTGTTCTCAAAATAATATCTGCTTTAAGCAAAAAATAAAAAAGCCCCGAATAGCATAACTATTCAGGGCTTAATAATATCATCAACCAATAGGAATATCCCCAAAGGAAACATCAATCAAATTGAATGCTTGTTTTCTTCTTCCATCCAGACTCTACTGTCGGTACTGGAATCACACCAGTTCAATCTTTCGATTCGCGGACTATCACCGCCGGTCGGGAATTTCACCCTGCCCTGAAGAAACAATAAATATGTTGAAACAGACTTTTAAATCTTGCTTCGTTGCAAATATATATCTAATTGGTTTAATTTCACAATAGATTGATCAAATTGATTTTAATCTTTAGAACATCTTTCATAAATTAAGATCAATTCATTTTTTCAACTTTTTAACTAAAGAACCAGTCTGCATATCCATTAGATATGCTATATTCGTGACTTAAAATCTATTTCAACTCTAAATTCTATTCAGTGACTGATCGCATTGTTATAATTCCAACCTACAACGAAAAAGAAAATATTGAAGCCATTATCAGAAAAGTATTCTCTCTTGATATTGATTTCGACATCTTAATTGTAGAAGATAATTCGCCTGATGGAACGGCCGATATCGTTAAGAATTTACAAAAAGAGTTCTCACAACTTCACATACTTGAACGTAAAGGGAAACTTGGATTAGGAACAGCTTATATAGATGGTTTCAAATGGTGTTTAGCTCGTCATTATAACTATGTATTCGAAATGGACGCTGACTTCTCTCATAATCCTGAAGACCTGATTCGTCTTCATGACGCCTGTGCTAATAAGGGTGGTGATTTAGCCATTGGATCACGCTACGTTTCAGGTGTTAATGTGGTCAATTGGCCAATGGGACGTGTTTTAATGTCCTATTTTGCTTCAAAATACGTGAGAATTGTAACGGGGATGAAAGTTCATGATGCAACAGCTGGTTTTATCTGTTACACAAGAAAAGTACTGGAAACTATAAAGCTTGATCAAATTCGATTTATCGGTTATGCTTTTCAGATTGAGATGAAATTTACCACATGGAAATATGGCTTTAATATCATTGAAGTACCTATCATTTTTACAGATAGAACCGAAGGCACTTCGAAAATGAGTGGTGGTATATTTAATGAAGCCGTTTGGGGAGTCGTTAAAATGAAACTCCGTAGCTACTTTAAGAAGTATAAAAGAGCTTAATTCACAACTATTGGTTTTGACAAATGCAGACACTTCTTCATTATAATTTATTGAAGAAGTCCTTTTTATATCTGAGATTTTGAAAAATCCAAGAGCTCAATAAAACTGATAAATAGTGATTTTCATTCCGAAAATTCTTAATTTGCATATTATAATATTACACTATAAACAACCAAAATGACTACTCAACTGATTAAAAATGCCCGTATTATAAACGAAGGCAAAAATTTTATAGGAAGTGTTTTAATTAAGGATGATTTAATTGAAAAAATCTTTACTGAAACGCCTGAAACTATTCAATCGGATTGGAAAGTAATAGATGCCTCAGGAAAGATATTGATTCCTGGAGTTATCGATGATCAAGTTCACTTCCGTGATCCAGGCATGCCTCATAAGGGCGATATTTTCACAGAATCAAGAGCAGCCGTAGCTGGAGGCACTACTTCATTTATGGATATGCCTAATGTGAAACCTCAAACACTTACACAAGAGTTGTTGGCTGAACGTTACAAGTTAGGTGCTGAAAAATCATTGGCCAATTACTCTTTCTACATGGGAGCATCAAACACCAATTTGGAAGAAGTGATTAAAACTAACCCAAAAGATGTGTGTGGTATCAAAATATTCATGGGCTCATCTACTGGAAATATGTTGGTTGATGATATCAATACTCTTTCTCAAATTTTCGAGAAAGCACCTCTATTAATTGCAACACACTGTGAAGACTCACCTATTATTGATGCTAATTTGGAAACTTACCGTCAGAAATACGGAGATGATATTCCAATGGATTATCATGGTGAAATTCGATCGGCCGAAGCGTGTTACAAATCTTCCTCAAAAGCAATTGAGTTAGCTAAAAAATACAATACCCGACTTCATATTCTTCACCTTTCAAGTGGGATGGAAATGGATCTTTTCGATAATAATATTCCTTCGAAAGAGAAACGAATCACTTCTGAGGTATGTGTACACCACTTAAGATTTAACGACTCTGATTACGCCAGTAGAAAAGCAAGGATTCGTTGGAACCCGGCTATTAAAACTGCAGATGATCAAAATAAAATTTGGGAAGCCTTACTTGACGATCGTCTTGATGTGATCGCAACTGATCATGCACCCCATACGATTGAAGAAAAAGATGGTAACTATATGCAAGCTGCTGGTGGTGGACCTTTGGTTCAACATTCTCTTGTTTCAATGCTTGAATTTGCTCATAAAGGTAAGTTGAGTCTTGAAAAAGTAGTTGAAAAAATGTGCCATGCACCTGCTGATGTATTTCAGGTTGAGAAGAGAGGTTATATCCGTAAAGGTTATTATGCAGATATAGTCCTTCTTGCTGAAGATGAATGGACGGTGAACAAAGAAAACATCCTTTATAAGTGTGCCTGGTCGCCATTCGAAGGCGATAGCTTCCACTACAAAGTAGATCAAACATTTGTGAATGGTCAACTTGTTTACAAACAAGGAATAATTGACGAAAGTGTCCGTGGTAAAAGATTAACCTTTACCCGATAATCTATTCTCTAAAATATTGGCGATGGCAATTCACAGGAATTACCATCGCCAAATACATCTAAACCTTTTGAATTACCCCCAATTCCTTTCATTATGAAAAAGGCAAACTCATTACTATTAATGGCTCTGTTTGCCTCACTCGTTCTTACTTCTTGTGAGTCTTCCGGTAGCCAAAATCCTATTAACGCATCCCCAGCTCAAGGTCTAAATATTGCGAATCCGATTACCTATGAGGTTCTGATAAAAAATCCTGATATTGAAGATGAATGGCAATCGAAATGCCTGGAAAACACGAATATCAAATCCATGTCAAAAGATATTATCAATGCCGTTAAATCAGGTCAATTAAAAGCCTATGACTATTTTGACAACCATCTTCTATCAAAATCTGAGATAAAGGCAATACTTAAAAAGAACGGTAAAGAAAATAATATCGGGAACATCCAGTTTATTGAAGAATGGTATTGGAATAAAAAGGAACTTCAGCTTCAGAAAAAAGTAAAATCTCTGATGTTTGGTTACGAAATATGTGGCGAAAACAAGAAAGTTAGAGGATATAGAGCTAGTTTTGTGGTGAATTTAAATTAGAAGATGTGTTAATTTGAGGATATGATGATTCATCAATGTGGACTCACTCTAAAACATCAACAAAAAAAATAAGCACAGAAGATTTTAAGCTAAGATGAGCAAAGAACGATTAAGAGTATTATTTATAGATTCAACACATTCACGTTTACTTGAAATGTTGGAAGAGGCAGGTTTCGACTGTCAATACACTCCAGAATTAAATAAGGAAGAAATTCTTAACATCTTCGATCAATTCGATGGTTTTATTATTCGAAGCAAATTCAAATTAACCAAAGCTGAACTTGATAGAGCAAGCCGTTTGAAATTTATAGGTCGCGTAGGAGCTGGTCTTGAGAATATTGATGTCCCTTATGCCGAAAGTAAAGGCATCACTTGTTTTAATGCACCTGAAGGAAACCGTGATGCTGTAGGTGAGCATGCACTGGGCATGCTTCTATGTCTATTCAACAACCTTTGCCGATGCAATGCTGAGGTCGGAAAAGGCATGTGGAGAAGAGAAGAAAACCGTGGTCTGGAAATCAAGGGCAAAACGGTTGGAATTATTGGCTATGGTAATATGGGAAATGCTTTTGCTCAGCGCCTGAAGGGTTTTGGCTGCAAAGTAATTGCCTACGATAAGTACAAATTCGATTACTCTGATGAGTTTTGTGAAGAGAAACAAATGCAAGATCTCTACGAGAGATGTGATATTCTAAGTCTGCATATCCCACAAACAGAAGAAACCATGTTTATGGTAAACGATGATTTCTTGAATAAGTTTAAGAAACCTTTTTTCCTAATTAACACAGCAAGAGGCAAAATTGTGAAAATATCAGACTTGGTAAAAAACCTTAAATCAGGTCAGGTTCGCGGTGCCTGTCTCGATGTTTTGGAATATGAAAAAACTTCGTTCGAAGATTTACATGCTAATGAATTACCAGATGATTTCAAATACCTAATTGATGCAGACAATGTTCTACTAAGTCCCCATGTTGGTGGCTGGACACATGAATCAAACATCAAATTATCTGAAGTTACGGCTCAAAAAATCATTGATAAATTCGCGTAATTATCATCTCCCGCTGATTACGCAAATCAGCGCGATCTGTGGGAAATATAAATCTAAAAGTAAAGCACCCTCATTCAAGGGTGCTTCTTCGTGCAACTACACACTCAATATTAATTCCGAATCAAACTTCTTCAGGTACAACATCCTGATTTGATTTTTCATTAATAAGTTCATCCGAATTCATTACATCTGCATTAGGTTTTGTTTTCCTAACCTGTTTTATAATGTGGCTAAATTTATATCCATCACATTTCTGTTTATCCGATTTCATCAATAGTTTTCCAGTCTCTGAAAGATCCTTTAAAAAACACCACAGAAGGGTATATTCAGTTTTATTATTAACAACCAATTGCTTCTTCTCTCTAATTTTCTCTTCCTGTAATAGATTAAGCTTATAAGCTTTTTGAGTCATGGTATTTAGCTGAGTCCCTAAAGCCAAGGTATACCCTCTTTCTTTTAAAGCATCCAAATTGTTTGTAATATTCTGCTCAACAACTTTTACTTTGGTACAAACCCCTTCGATATTTCTTTTGCGAATTTCCTTCTTAACCTGAGCCACACCAAAATCTGAAGCTTTAACAGTGAGAGCAGCACTTGCTCTTTTGGCATAGGCACCAATCAAATCTAGTAAAGGAATAATCTCATCAATACACTGATATAAATCTGACGTTTTTTTCTTAATCTCGGCCCTCAATGTTGGTGCTTGGGTCAGGTTTAATACCTTTCTAATCTGTCTTTCAACTATCTCAAGAAACTCTCCCTTATACTCTGGAGAAAAATTCTCGAAAGCACTCCTATCACGCACAAACATTTGCAAGAGTAAATCTCCTACCACAGGAAGCTCTTCTTGTCTAAATTTATAAAATGAAACACCCATTTATAATAATTGATTTGAATTACATTACTTTAAATAAAATCAATAATACCTGACCACCAACTTCCCACATCAAACATCATTTTCCCAAGCTATTAAAGATACGCTTAAAATCGAATTTTGCACTCACAAATACGTCAAATGCCGCATCTGACAACGGTTTTAAGAACTCCGGTAGTTCTTTCACAATATCCGATATCTATTTTCAACTATCAGATGAAGAATCAACCTTGTCAGACAAGCATTTTACATCCTCCAAAAATCATTCTACAGACTCCGATGACGATTATATAGACTCTGATAATGATTTTAAACCATCCGATAAGACTCTTTCATCCTCCACAAACCATCTTGACAACTACATTTACAAAATCTACTCTTCCATTCTAGAACATCCATTTCACGACAAAGTTTTTATATCCTCCGACAAGTAAATTATATGATCTGATGAAGTCATACATCCCTAAGAAAACTAACTTTTAGACTAGCACGAAGAACAACTTTCTTCCCTAACACAAGAATCAAGATAGGTTTATTTACATAAATACTTCCAAAGCTCTTATTATCATAAGTAACCATGGAAGTATAACACAAACATAAGAAATCTATTTTAATAAGTCTAATTTTATTTAATTTCAACTTTAATAAAACGCAAAAACCTTACTGCAAAGCAACTGATTATACAAGATTAACAAGACACAAGACCATTACATAATCTTAACTATTATGGAGAGGTGGAAGTATCAAAACCCCATACATCACAACAACCCTATTATTTAACAGTACACATTGAGCCGTGTTTTACTCATTGTTTTCTAATGACTCAACAAAAAAAAAAAGGGAATTCCATTTCAATTGTTGAAACAGAACTCCCGAGTTAAATTTTTAAATCATGCCTCCTTATTGTAAGAAACTAGAAAATTTCTTTAGCAATATCTCTGACACAATTACTGGCCATAAAAGAATAAAAATGTAGAGAAGGCACCCCATGCTTAATTAGCTCCTTACTCTGATGGATTCCCCACTCAGTACCCAAAGCTTTTACATGATCATTAGTTTTACACTTGCGCACTTCAGCAGCCAAATCCTCTGGAATATCGACCTTAAAAACTTGCGGCAACAAATTCAATTGACTCAGAGCAGAAATAGGTTTAATACCTGGTATCAATGGCACGTTAATTCCGGCTAAACGAATCTTCTTTTCAAATTCAAAGAACTTTTGATTATCAAAGAACATTTGCGTTACGATATAGTCCGCACCAGCGTCCACCTTTTTCTTTAGAAAATAAATATCCGAATCCAGATTAGGAGCCTCTTCATGCTTTTCAGGATAACCTGCGACACCATATGAAAAGGGCGTATCAAAAGCTTCTGTATGCGTACCATCCAAATATTCACCTCTATTCACCTGATTGACTTGCTCAATAAGATCAATAGCATATTGATGTCCCGATTCTTTAGCTGCAAATTCATGACGTTTTGATGAATCGCCTTTCAAAAGAAGAAGATCTTGAATATCGAGGAAGTTTAAATCGATTAAAGCATTCTCAGTCTCCTCAGGAGTAAACCCCTGACAAATAACGTGAGGTACAACAGTGACTTTATATCTATTCTTAATGGCTGCTGCAACAGCAACCGTACCAGGACGTTTGTTTGTTAATCTCTTCTGAAAAGTTCCATTTGCTGATTCTGCAAAAATAACTTCATCACAATGCGATGTAATATTGATATACTTAGGGTCAAACTCCTTAAGCTTATCAATTGTATTAAATACTTTATAAATACTATTCCCTTTGCGAGGAGGAAGCAGCTCAAAGGAAAAATGTGTGGTTTTATTTTCTATGGCTTGGTTTATATGATCTATTACTTTCATTTCTTGGTTCAAAATATCAAGATGGTAGTTTTAATAATGGTTCTACCATCCTGATTGGTTAATAGTTAAAACTATGAAATCTTATATTGTTTTTAAATATTTATGAGCTTGCTCTTCAGTCATATTTCTTCTCTTGGCATAATCCTCAATCTGATCATCCTGAATTTTCCCTGCATTAAAATACAAGGCATCAGGATGTGCAAAATAAAGGCCGCTAACAGTTGCCGTTGGGTACATGGCGAAATTCTCTGTAAGCCTTGCTCCAATATTTTCTTCTACATTTAAGAAATCCCAAAGCACCTTCTTTTCGGAATGCTCAGGTAAAGATGGATAACCAAATGCCGGACGAATACCTTGATACTTCTCACGTAGCTTCTCTTCTATAGTTAAATCCTCATTAGGCGCATAACCCCAATCCTGTTTTCTTATCCTATCATGAAGTAATTCCGTATATGCCTCGGCCAATCTATCAGCAAGAATTTTAAGCATGATACTCTTATAATCATCTAAATCCTGAGCATATTTAGCCAGGCTTTCTTCAATTCCTAATCCAGCCGTTGCAACAAAGGCCCCAACATAGTCTATTCTGTTTGACTCTACTGGTGCAACAAAATCCGATAAACACAGGTTACTCAAACCTTTTGCAAACTTCTCTTGCTGTCGCAGATTTGTAAATCGTGTCAACTCAGAACTTCTTTCCTCATCAGAATAAATAATAATATCGTCGCCTTTCGAATTGGCCGGAAATAGTCCAAAAACAGCTGCAGCTTCAATCAGATTTTTCTCTTCAATCTCATCCAACATTAAATTGGCATCATCGAATAACTTTTTAGCCTCATCCTTATACTGAGCATCCTCCATAATCTCAGGATACATGCACTTCAGTTCCCAGGCAACAAAGAAAAACGTCCAGTCGATATATTTACGAATCTCATTTACCGGGAAATTACGTTCAACCTGAATTCCCAGCTTATTAGCTTTATAAATTGGTGAAGTACTCCAATCAATTTGTTCCTTATTAGCACGAGCTTGTTCAATGGTGAAATATTCAGCTGACTTTTCTTTGGCATAAGCCTCACGAATATTATCATATCCAGAATGAACATCTTTTAAATAGGCTTCACGCTTCTCTTTATTGCATAAATTTTTGAAAACACCCACCGATTTTGAAGCATCACTCACATACACAACTCCTCCTGAGTAATTTGGCTCAATTTTAACTGCGGTGTGTAGCTCTGATGTAGTTGCTCCTCCTACAACCAAAGGAATATTTAATCCCAATCGTTCCATTTCTTTAGCAACAAAAGACATCTCCTCAAGCGAAGGTGTAATCAAGCCACTTAAACCAATAGCATCAACTTTTTCCTCAATAGCAACTTCCAATATCTTAGCACAAGGCACCATAACACCGAGATCAATCACCTCAAAATTGTTACAGCCCAATACAACGCCAACAATATTTTTACCGATATCGTGAACATCACCTTTAACGGTTGCCATCAGAATTTTACCTGCATTATCCGCAGCTAAACCCTTTTTCTCTTCCTCGATAAAAGGTTGAAGATAAGCCACTGCCTTCTTCATTACTCTTGCCGATTTAACAACCTGAGGTAAGAACATTTTCCCTGATCCAAATAAATCACCAACCATATTCATCCCATCCATCAAAGGACCTTCAATTACTTCAAGAGATCTAGGGTAATTCTGACGAGCTTCCTCGGCATCTTCATCAATATAATCAGTTATACCTTTTACCAATGAATACGATAAGCGCTCTTTGCAAGATTTCTTTCTCCACACATCAGTTTTCACCTGACTTTTCCCTTCAGACTTAACGTTTTCGGCAAACTCAATTAATTGTTCAGTTGCTTCAGGATAACGATTTAAAACAACATCTTCTACTTTCTTTAATAGTTCTGGTTCAATCTCATCGTATATCTGTAACATACCCGGATTAACAATCCCCAAATCTAAACCTTCCTTTATTGC
This sequence comes from Ancylomarina sp., assembly GCA_048268005.1. Lineage (GTDB taxonomy): Bacteria > Bacteroidota > Bacteroidia > Bacteroidales > Marinifilaceae > Ancylomarina. The sequence goes on along the minus strand of JBLWWJ010000002.1, from coordinate 131,759 downwards.
ATAATAAAGAAAGACAGAATGCATGGCCTCACGAACCATATTATTACCACGGAAAGAAAAAGATAAGTTACTAATACCACCACTAATTTTAGCGTGTGGCAGATTCGCCTTAATCCAAGTCACCGTTTTAATAAAATCAACAGCGTAATTATTATGCTCTTCAATTCCCGTTGCAATAGCAAGTACATTAGGATCGAAAATGATATCCTCTGGTGGAAAGTTTACCTTTTCAGTAAGAATCTTGTAAGCTCTTCCACATATCTCAATACGACGCTCGTAAGTATCGGCCTGACCTTTTTCATCAAATGCCATTATTACAGCTGCAGCTCCATATCTTTTTATCTTTCTAGCCTTCTCAATAAAATCTGCTTCACCCTCTTTCATCGAAATAGAGTTGACTACACACTTACCTTGTACACATTTTAATCCCGCTTCCAATACCGACCATTTTGAAGAGTCAATCATCATGGGCACTCGAGAAATTTCAGGTTCAGACACCAGAAGCTTCAGAAATATTTCCATTTCTGCCTCAGCATCCAACATGGCATCGTCCATACTCACATCAATAATTTGTGCACCATTTTCAACCTGATGACGAGCAATTGATAGAGCTTCTTCGTATTTCTTTTCGCCGATTAGACGAGCAAATTTTCTGGACCCCGACACATTGGTTCTTTCACCAATATTCACAAAATTGGATAGAGAATTAATTCTTAAAGTTTCCAGACCACTCAATCGAGTTTCAGTTTCAACAACAGGAAGCTGCCGAGGTTTTTCTCCTTTCACTGCTTGAGCTAAAGCTTGGATATGCTCTGGTCGGGTACCACAACAACCTCCAACAATATTTATCTTCTTCCCTTTTAATAAAACCTGAAGATCCGAAGTCATGGTTTCAGGAGTTTCATCATATTCGCCCATCTCATTTGGCAAACCAGCATTGGGATACACACTCACATAAACTGGAATCAGCTTATCCAGTTGTTCGATATACGGCACCAAATCTTTAGATCCAAAGGCGCAGTTCAATCCCAAACTTAAAAGACGATCTGTCTTCATGGAAGTTACAAAAGCCTCCAATGTTTGACCAGAAAGTGTTCTTCCACTATTATCAGTAATCGTACCCGAAAGCATAATTGGAATATCAAGCTCTCGGTCAGTCAATATTTCATCAGCAGCAAAAACCGCAGCCTTTGCATTTAAAGTATCAAAAATGGTTTCAATCAAAAGAACATCAACACCGCCATCAATCAAACCTCTAATTTGCTCGGTATATACCTTAACCAAATCGTCAAAGCTCACATCGCGAAAACCGGGATCTTCAACCTTAGGCGACATAGATGCTGTTTTATTGGTAGGACCAATTGCACCGGCTACCCATCGTGGAGTTGATACATCTTCCTTTAAGACCTGATCAATAACTTCACGAGCATTCTTAGCAGCCTCGAAGTTTAATTCGTAGGCCAAATCTTCCAAACCATAATCGATAAGAGAAATGGCATTAGAATTAAATGTATTGGTTTCAATGATATGCGCTCCTGCTTCAAGAAAATCTTTATGAATCGATTTAATAATATCAGGCTTAGTCAGTGTCAACAAATCATTATGCCCTTTCTGATCGAAGCTAGAATTGGCAAATCTTTCACCTCTAAAATCCGATTCAGATAATTCAAAAGCTTGAATCATAGTCCCCATTGCACCATCCAAAACTAAAATTTGCTCCTTTAATCTTTCCTTTATCGATGTCATTTTATTGTCTTTTTTCTTGTAAACAACAATCGTCTTCAACAGGTATATCCACACTGCCCAGACTTAAAAATATTGCGGTATTCTTATTCTTTTGCTCTATTAAGATTCGATGTCCTTCAGTAATTTCGGTAATAGTAGCAGGTGTGTAATGACGAACAGTAATCAACTCTAATCCATCCTCTCGTTCAACATCATATTTCAATTTCAAATCATCAATAAGGTCATCGATAAATCGAAATGAGTGGTTGACACAAAAGACAAAACTGACAGCGGTATTCTGAGTAAAGTTCAGTTTTACACCATACTTATTGATTAAAGAAAATACGAAAAATAAATCGTTCTCCCCAATGAAAGAAAAGTTAAGAGGTTTAATACTAATTAAAACCTGCTGTTTCTTTACTATAAAGTTAGGCAATAATGGTTGAGGTAAATCACCCTTTGTGATTAAAGTACCCTCTATCTTAGGCTTGATAAAAGATTTCACGCATAAAGGAATTTCTTTTGCCTGAAGAGGCTTGATTGTTTTGGGATGAATCACACTAGCACCGTAATAAGAAAGTTCAATCGCTTCCTGATATGGAATTAAATCAAGCTTGGTTGTATTTGAAAAATAATCTGGATCAGCATTCAAGACACCCAATACATCTTTCCAAATAATCATCTTATCCGCATTCAGAATATAAGCCAGAATGGCAGCCGTGTAGTCTGAACCTTCTCGTCCTAAAGAACAAGTATTCCCTTGAAAATCAGACGCAATAAAACCTTGTGTGATATACAAATGATTTTTCCCAGCATCAAATTTCTTTTTGACTTTCTCCTCTGAGCTGTCCCAAAGAATATTAGCATCTCGATATTTATCATCAGCATCTAAGCAAGTTCTGATATCCACCCACTCATTATTCTGACCAATCTTATTCAAGTATGCTGAGACAATAGTCGTAGACAAAAGTTCGCCATAAGCAATCAATTGATCGTACTCAAAATTAAAAGACTGACCGAATGGCTTAGCTACCCGTTCCTCCAATTCTGAAAACAATGCCTGTAGCTTATCTAATAAATCCTTCGGAAATTCGTCAAATAAATCCAAAGTTAGATTCAAGTGTTTTTGTTTTAACTCCTCTATTAAGTCTTTAACATCCGACTTAGCTGAATAATGTGCATCGATAATGCCTTCCAACAAGTTGGTTGTATTACCAATTGCAGAAACCACAACAGAAAGAGGTTCATTCACCTCTCCTATTATTTTACTGATATTTTTTATGGCTGTGGCATCTTTAACCGATACGCCTCCAAACTTATATATGATCATAATGTATGTTAGTTTTTTAAATTATCAGATGAATTCACATCTTCCTTAACTATTCATCTGATAATTATTAACAAGAAAATAAACTACTCATCACCCAGATAAGCCAGAAACACATCCTTATCAACCAACTGCTTCTTAATTTTTATCAAATCTGCAAGATTGATATTACCAATAACATAGTTGAAATCTCTTCCTGTTAAAGCCTCAGTGACTTCAGTAAAATCGAATAAATCCAAATCCTCTTTCTTAGTATATCTCAAATAGATTTGAACTGGCATATCGTTAGTGTACTCCAAACCACCGTAATACTTCAATTTCTTGTATTCATACTTATAATTGTAAGCCAAAGCTGTGATATCAGAGAGCACAGCCGATCCTGTTGGATGAGAACCTGCTCCCTTACCATACATGAACTGATTGTCGTAGAAATTCCCTTGAATCAAAACACCATTGTAATGATCTTCGACTGTATAAGCATGTTCTGACGGCTTAACAAATTTAGGTGCAACCAATAAGTTCACATGATTTCCATTTACCTTGGTTACTTTACCTAACAACCTAATTTTATAGCCTTTCTGCGATGCCAACTGAATATCATTAGCCGTCAATCTTGAAATACCAATATTAAACACCTGGTCAGGATGAACAAACAAACCGAAACCATGAACCGTTAAGGTAATCAGTTTGTAAAGTGTATCGAAACCTTCCACATCCGATGTTGGATCACTCTCTGCAAATCCTAAATCCTGAGCTTGTTTTAAAGCCACTTGGTAATCAAGATTCTCATTAAAAATCTTACTCAAAATATAATTGGATGAACCATTCAAAATACCACTAACCGATTGAAGAAGATCGTTATCGTAATACTCTTCCAGATTACGAATAATTGGAATACTGCCACAAGCAGAAGCTTCGTACACAAATGAAACCTTATTCTCCCACTGCAATTGAATCAACTCTTCAATGTGATACGCCAACATCTTTTTATTAGCTGATACTACATGCTTCCCATTCTGAAGTGCTGTCTTTACAATCTTATACGCCTCATCAGCATCATCAATGAGTTCTGCAACAACATTAATCTCAGGATCATTCAAAATATCATCTGGGTTTAGAGTCAAAACTTCTGGAGCTAAATCACGCTCTTTAGAAGGATCTTTAACACAAACCTTAACAATTGAGGCATCGAGCCCCTTAGAGTTTTTTAAAACGTGTGCTAAGCCTGAGCCCACAACTCCAAAACCGAATACACCAATATTTAACTTCTTACTCATTACAGTATCTTATTTATAAAATGATTGAATAACCTTTGTTAATTGTTTCTGCTCCAATAAAAAACCATCGTGTCCGTACAATGAATTGATTTCAGCATACTGTGCTCCTGGAATATTTTGAGCGATTAATTTTTGTTCTGCCACTGGGAAAAGTAAATCCGACTCTACTCCAATAACCAATGTTTTTACTTTGATCTGACTTAAAGCTTTTTCAGGCGAAATACGCCCTCGTCCAATATTGTGTCCATCCATTATTTTAGATAACGTCCAATAGGAAAAAGCATTAAAGCGATTGGCCAGCTTTAATCCCTGATAATTCTGATAAGAACTCGCCTTATAATCATCTTGCTTATCATGATCCGTTTCACTTTGCGTATCCTGATAAGTTTGATAGTTTCTATAACTCAACAAGGCAATTGACCTGGCCGTTTTCATCCCCTCAAGTCCAGCCTCATCAATTGATTCTTTCCAAGTTGAATCAACTGCAATTGCCATTCTTTGAGATTCGTTAAAAGCAATTCCCCAAGGTGAATGTTGTGCATTACTAGCCAAGAAAACAAGATGCTCAAGATGTCCATTCAAATTGTACGACCACTCTAAAGCTTGCATTCCACCCAGTGAACTACCAATTAGCGTGTGAATTTTTTCAATGCCTAGTTCTATTCGTAAAAGTTCATGAGCAGCAGCCAAATCGCGAACCGTAAGTTTTGGAAAATCATGGTAAAATGGCTTTCCCGTATTTTGATTAAGGCTTAACGGACCTGTAGAACCATAACATGAACCCAAAATATTCGCACAAACTATAAAGTGCTCCTTCGGGTTAAAGAAATCTTCTTCACCAAACAAACCTGCCCACCAATCGAAAACATCTGAATTCGCAGTCAGTGCATGGCAAACCCATATCACATTATTCTTTTCAGGATTGTATTCCCCATAGGTGTGATAGGCTATGGTAATGTCTTCGAGTAATTGTCCGGACTCTAAGACTAAACCTTCTTTATGATTGAAATATTTTGGATTCACTTTATTTTATTTTTTGTGTCAAACGATTCTATGCAAAACGATTTTTCATAAAGCAATCCGGTTAGTCTGGGTATAATAAACACCCAGTCTAACTGGAATTATTATCATTAATCAACTGTCTTCAATATTGCCTTCTCTACAGATTGTTTGATATCCGCTTTTATATCTTCAATATGCTCGATGCCAACTGAAATTCTTAAAAGACCTGGTTCAACACCCGAACCTTTTTGCTCCTCTAAACTTAACTGCTCATGCGTTGTTGAACTTGGATGAATGATTAAGGTTTTTGCATCACCCAGATTGGCAACATGAGAAAGCAATTCAATGCCATCAACCAATTTATCAGCCACTTCTTTTCCACCTTTTACTTTGAAAGTCAGAACAGATCCTGCTCCTTTTTTAAAATATTTTTTCGCTTTCTCGTAATATGGACTCGATGGTAATCCAGGGTAATTGACTTTTTCAACCCAATCTTGTTCCTCTAACCATTCTGCTAAAGCAATTGTATTTTCAATATGTCGATCTAAACGAAGAGATAGTGTTTCCAAGCCTTGCAATAGCAAGAACGAATTAAATGGACTCTGCGAACAACCGTAATCTCTAAGACCTTCAACCCGTGCGCGAATGGCAAAAGCGATATTACCGAATGGTCCATCTGATCCAAAAACATCCCAGAACACTAGTCCGTGATAGCCTTCAGAAGGCTCTGAAAATTGAGGGAATTTTCCATTACCCCAATTGTAATTTCCACCATCTACGATTACACCACCAACGGCAGTTCCATGTCCACAGATCCACTTGGTAGCGGATTCAACAACCACATTTGCACCATGGTCGATTGGACGGAAAAGGTAACCTCCTGCTCCAAGCGTATTATCAACAATCAATGGTAGATCATATTCTTTCGCAATAGCTGAAACTTTCTCAAAATCAGGGATAGAAAATTTTGGATTAGGTAAAGCTTCCACATAAATAGCTTTCGTCTTTTCATCGATTAAAGGCACAATTGTTTCTAGCTCATCGATATCAACAAATCGACATTCAATACCAAGGCGTTTAAATTGCACTTTGAACTGATTGTAAGTACCACCATAAATTTGCGCTGCACTCACAAAATTATCCCCGCACTCAAGAATATTAGTTAAAGCAAGAAACTGAGCCGCTTGACCAGAACCAGTTGCCACTGCAGCAACTCCGCCTTCAAGAGCAGCAATTCTTTTCTCAAAAACATCATTAGTTGGATTCTGCAGACGCGTATAAATATTCCCGAATTGCTTCAAACCAAAAAGGTCTGCAGCATGTTTAGAATCGTTGAATGTATAGGCTGTTGTTTGGTATAATGGCACCGCTCTTGAGTTCGTAATTGCATCAACTTCCTGGCCTGCGTGTATTTGTAGAGTTTCGTATCTTAAATTTTTAGACATAGCTATCTTATTTTTTGGATAGAATATTCCCATTAAGAAATATCACTTTCCGATGTATTTTATATGAATTTGAAAAATAGGGTGAGTGTAGGTATACTGACTCACATTGGCACAAAACATTAAAAGGTTGAGGTACAAGAAATGAAGGATGTATACCCTATTTCAATATAGATTGTACAATTCCATTGCTCTAAATAAAATTCAGATACAATAAATCACAAAAAAATAATGGTTTTGAGTTCCCTTATCGGAGTTATTTTATACGCACCGGCATCTAAAAAAGGGGAAATTTAATAGACAGAATGCGTTACAGCATACGCATAGACATCTGCATTCGCATCATTGGAGTTGATGCACTATGTCGTTGCAAATGTAAATTCAGCTCCTTTGGAGCTACCTGATTAATGTAATGATTTTCTGTCTTCATAGTTTCTAATTTATATTCACCAATTACTTGGTCAGGATTTGACACCTTTCGGTTTTGGTACCGCGGTTGTCAGAAGTTCATCGAGCCTGTTCTCTCACTTCTTCTGTATAAATTATAGCCTCTAAAAAAGAGGTTTCTTCTCTTATAACTGTGAGCAAATGTAGAGATGTTTTTTTAATATCCAAATCAAAACCATAGATTTTATTTCTAAATAAGGCATAAATCAAAACTACACACCATCTGATTATCAAAACAATAATCCCCTTCGTTATTTTTTTTCATCAAACAAATCTCTCAACATGTAAGATGAATCAATTCATAAAAGTATAGTCATGTCATTATAATATTTAAAGTCATATTTTTTGTATTGCTTCTTTCGTATATTTATCGAAATTCTGAACCTAAAATATCAAACAATGAATATCCAAATCCGCCCTGAACACAAAAATGACATATCTGCCATATCAATGTTAAACGACATGGCATTTGGACAAGAATCTGAAGGTAATTTAATCGTCAAACTACGTAAAAATAAAAACTTCATTAAAGATCTTTCCTTGGTTGCCTGTATGGGGAATGAAATCATTGGACATATTTTATTTAGCAAAATTGTTATAAAAAATGAGACTGAAGAGTTTGAATCTTTGGCTCTAGCCCCTATGGCTGTTATTCCAGAATTTCAAGGTTTAGGAATTGGTTCCCAATTGATAAATAAAGGGCTACAAAAAGCGATAAAACTAGGTTACGAATCAGTGATTGTTTTAGGCCATGAAAACTATTACCCTCGATTTAATTTCACTCCTGCCAGTCAGTTTCAAATCTCTTGTCCTTTCGAAGTTTCAGACAACAATTTCATGGCTCTCGAATTAAAAAAAGGAAGTCTTGATAAAGTATCCGGCTGTGTGATTTACCCTAAAGAATTCGATAACTTATAGCTTACAATAATTAATATTTAAAGTAAATAGATGAGCTAATAATACATTCTTATTTTTTTAACTAATCCCAAGCCTAAATAAGCTTTATAAAAGAGTACGAAACCGTACACTCTTTGTTCGTCTACGAACAAGCAAGAATAAAACAAAAGACCCATTAACAACTGTAATACTGAACTATACATGTTTTGGCACAGTGTGTGATATGAAATCGCGTCTGCTTTTATCTTTCATTTGATAAACGGCTCTCACTTTATTTCTAATCAACAAACTGAGACATGATAAAAAAGTTATTTTTCATTACAACCTTTCTAGTTGCACTAGCAAAAAGTCTTTTAGGTGCTGAAACTCCAACTTGGCTGCGCTATCCTGCAATTTCCCCAGATGGTACAACCATTGTTTTCCAGTATCAAGGTGATATCTTCAAAGTGAGCGCAAACGGAGGCATGGCAACAGCTCTCACCTCTAATTCTGCATATGACACACAACCTGTTTGGTCTCCAGATGGAAAAACAATAGCTTTTGCTTCAGATCGATTTGGAAATTTTGACATATTCACTATTTCTATTGAAGGTGGAAGCCCCAACAGAATAACATACTATTCAGGTAATGAAAAACCAAGTAGCTTTACGCCAGATGGTAAATACATCTTATTCTCGGGTTTAATAAGTGACACGCCCAAAAATGCCATGTTCCCTTCTGGTGGTGTACCAGAACTATACAGTATCTCTGTAAATGGTGGACGTGAAAATCAGGTTCTAACTTCACCAGCATTATTCGCAAATTACAATACAGATCAAAGTTTACTTCTTTATCAAGATCAAAAAGGATACGAGAATCAATGGAGAAAACACCATACTTCTTCTGTTACTCGTGATATTTGGATTTTCAATACAAAGGATAAAAAACACACGAAATTTTCTTCTTTCAAAGGTGAAGACCTGAATCCAATATTCAGTGCAGACAATAAGGATGTCTATTATCTTTCAGAAAGAAAAGGGAGTATGAATATTTGGAAAGCACCTGTTTCAAATTCATCCGAATTAACACAAGTAACTCAGTTTGAAAAGCACCCTGTTCGTTTCATTAGTATAGCTAATAATAACACACTAGCCTATTCTTACAATGGAGACATTTACACGCAACAGCAAGATGGCAAAGCAAACAAACTCGTTATTAACATCAATGCGGATAATAAAGAAAATCCTGTTGTTTTTAAGAAAATGAGAAGTGGTGCCAGTGAGATGTCTGTATCGCCCAATGGCAAAGAGGTCGCTTTCATTGCTAGAGGAGAAGTATTTGTAACTTCTGTTGATTATGGTACAACAAAAAGAATTACCAACACACCAGAACAAGAGCGTAGTGTTAGCTTTAGTCCTGATGGGAAAGCCTTATTATATGCTTCAGAAAGAAATGGTAGCTGGAACCTTTACCAAACGAAACTTGTTCGTGAAGTTGAAACTAGCTTTGCCCATTCTACTCTTTTAAAAGAAGAGGTTATTTTAGAATCAGCACCTGAAGCTTTCCAAGCGAAATACTCACCTGATGGAAAAGAAGTCGCTTTCCTTGAAGAGCGTACTACCCTAAAGGTGATTAATCTTAAAAGCAAAAAAACACGTACCATCCTTGATGGAAAATGGAACTATTCATATAGCGATGGTGATCAGCATTACGATTGGTCTCCTGATGGCAAGTGGTTCTTAGTTGATTTCTACCCTCACACCATATTCATGTCTGATATTGCATTGGTTGATGCTCAGGGAAATCAAACGATGAGAAATATTACCGAAAGTGGTTATTCTGATAACTCTGCAAGATGGTCATTAAAAGGAAATGCTATGATTTGGTTCACCGACAAGCGTGGCTACAGAAGTCATGGTAGTTGGGGATCTCAAAGTGATGTTTATGCACAATTCTTCACTCAGGAGGCTTACGATAACTTCAAGTTATCAAAAGAAGAGCGAGAAGTGAAAGAGAAAGTCGAGAAAGAAGCTAAAAAACTTAAAGAAGAAGCTGACAAGAAAAAAGACGATAAAAAGAAAGACAAAAAGAAGTCTGATAAGAAAGATGAGAAAAAGGATAAAGATTTAAAAATTGATTATATCGGTCTGGAAGATCGTCAAATTTGTTTAACCATTAACCCTTCCAAATTATCAGATGCTATCTTAACACCTGATGGGAAGAAACTTTTTTACTTAAGTCGATTCGAAGGTGGATACGACTTATGGGTTAACGATTTAGTTGAGAATTCAACAAAAAAGGTATTAGATCTAAAAGGTGGCGGTGGCGCTATGCAATTCGATAAGGATGCTAAAAATCTATTTTTAATGTCTGGCAACAGCATTATTAAGGTTGATGTAGCCAGCAACAAACGTAAAAACATCAGCTATAATGCTGAAATGTATCTTGACAAAGCAGCAGAACGTGAATATATGTTTGAGCACGTTTGGCGTCAGATGATGAAGAAATTCTACGATCCAAAATTACATGGTGTTGATTGGGATTTCTACAAAAAAGAATACCAAAGATTCTTACCTCACATCACTAACAATTATGATTTTGCCGAGATGCTTAGCGAGCTTTTAGGTGAGATGAATGCTTCGCATACCGGAGCTGGTTATCGTGGTGGATCGAACAATGGTGATAAAACAGCTAAACTCGGAGCTTTCTACGACTGGAACTTTAAAGGTGACGGATTAAGAATAGCTGAAGTTCTTGAGAAAGGTCCTCTTAACAAAGCAGAATCAAAAATTAAAGCAGGCGTAATTATTGAGAAGATTGATGGCGTAAGTTTAAGTAGAGATAAAAGTCATTATCCGCTTCTGAATCACAAAGCAGGTAAGCAGGTTTTATTAAGTCTTTACAACCCGGCAACTAAAAAACGTTGGGATGAAATCGTAAAACCAATTTCATGGACTGGCAACCTACTGTATGAACGTTGGGTTAAAAATAACCAAAAAGAATGTGACAGACTTTCGAACGGACGTATTGGATATGTTCATGTTCAAGGAATGAACTCTCAGAGTTTCCGTAAAGTTTACTCTGAAATGCTAGGCAAGTATGGAACCCGTGAGGCCATAATTGTAGACACGAGATTTAACGGAGGCGGTTGGTTACATGATGATCTTATCACCCTATTGAGTGGTAAAGAGTATGCTAAATTTAGCCCTCGCGATCAGTTAATGGGATCAGATCCTATGTCGAAATGGAAGAAGCCGTCGGCCGTATTGATTAATGAAGGAAACTATTCTGATGCATGTGCTTTCCCATATGCATACCAATATTTAAAGATTGGAAAATTGGTGGGCATGCCAGTTCCAGGTACCATGACAGCTGTTTGGTGGGAAAGACTTCAAGATAAAAGCATCACATTCGGTATACCTCAGGTTGGTATTAAGGACATGAAAGGTGATTATATCGAGAACCAGCAGATTGAGCCAGACATAAGAGTAGAAAATAAATTTGAAATGGTAACTGAAGGTCAGGATCAGCAGTTACAAAAAGCTGTTGAGCACCTACTTCAAGAGTTATAATATTAGTTTGTTTAAGAAAGCTTGATACCTCTTGAGAGAGAGGATCAAGCTTTATTATGAAACGAAATAACGGTTAGAAACAATAAAGGCTAGTCAGTACGACTAGCCTTTATTATATGCTTTAAATTAGCTTTTACTTAAATAATCGTGATAAAATTTCAAGTTCTAACCCCTCAACATTTATGCTTATTTGTGCCTGCTGATAAAAGGGTAATCTTTGCTTAATATGTTCGGTTATATAAGCTTCGAGCTCTGAGTCTGGGATAGCCTTAACAATAGGACGCTCATCTTTAGATTTCAGGATATTTTGCTTTAAAATTAATGGACTGGCTTTCAAATACAGAGTTTTCCCCATATCATTCATTCTAACCATATTGTTGCCGAAACAAGGTGCACCTCCACCTGTTGAAATCACAGAATCTTGTTTCAGATCTTTCACTGATTCCAATGCTGATTGCTCACGATGGCGAAAAGATTCCTCTCCAAACTGCTCAAAAATTTCGGGTATACTCAGTCCTTCTCTTTTTTCAATCAGATCATCTAAATCGATGAAATTATAGTTCAATGAATCTGCCAGAAGTCTTCCCCAGTAGGATTTTCCACAGCCCATATAACCAATTAGAAAGATATGCATTATTATCGTTTGATTTTATTCACAAAGCAATCTAGGATTCAACATTTATCACCACGTCATCTGGCACAATATTTTCGTCCACAAGCTCAGTTTCGTCTACCTCAACTTCACGAATAATTGGTTCGATTTCCTTAATCTTAGCTACATCATAAGTCGTTAATCGCTTTCCTCTAGCTTTAAAGGATTTTACAGCAATAAATTCTTCCGCGGCTACTATTTCGTTAGGTCGATCAGCCTGTGCTCCTCCAAATTTAATTTCAAATTGCGGGTAGGTTTCATCGGACAGACAAATCAATTTACTTGCCTTGTTCTCCCCTATAAAACCTTGTATTTTAGAGTTACCATCCATCTTAAAACGCTTTAGATAGTAATAATCTTGATCTGCATCATAAAAAACTGCTGTCCAGATTTTGTTGACATCAAACTTTTCTATGATATGTATCTGATCAGAGTAATGATTACTCAGATCGAAACTACTCAGATAGAAAGTATTATTTCTAAGAACAACTAAAATTTGATCTTCACCAATAAACTCGCCAATAAAATCTCCTCGTTTTTCAGTATTAAGTCGAAGGACATCAGGATCAAACCAGATTTTTCGCCCTCCTAAAGTAGAAACACCCTCAGCTTTTAATGTAATTTTCTGAACAGGTGTACGACTTAGGATATTCCCCATTGAGGCACGCCCCTTAATCAGAAGATCTGCAAAATTATATTCAAAATTTAATTTCTTGATACGACCTTGAGGTTTTAAAAGAACTCTAATAATCTCAGCTTCTCCATTAGGATTAGCAGAGAAATATGTAATTCGAGATCCAGGGGTTTCTTTAGTTATATTATATTCTTTATCACGAGTTAGACCCGTAACATTAAATCGTTTTGCATAAGAAACACCGGCCTTACCATCACGATAAACCACATTATAAATGGTACGCTTATCATTTTTACGGAAAACAGCGATATGTATAATATTCTGTCCGATAAATAATTTATCCGCAACTTTAGTTATGAAATAAGATCCATCCTTTCGGAAAATAATGACATCATCAATGTCAGAGCAATCGCAAAGGTATTCATCTTTCTTCAGGCTGGTACCCAGGAATCCTTCAGCATAATTCACGTAAAGCTTCTCGTTAGCAACAACCACCTTACTCGCTACAATGCTATCAAAGTTTCTTATTTCAGTCTTTCGCTCTTTTCCTTTTCCATACTTCTTTCTTATCGATTGAAAATATCGAATTGTAAAAGGAATAATATTGGCGATATGCACTTTAATTTCCTCAATTTCGTCCTCAATAGACTTGATATAATCTGTTGCCTTATTAATGTCGAATTTAGAAATACGTTTAATCTTAATCTCTGTCAAACGAACAATATCCTCTTCGGTTACTGCACGCATTAAATGCTTTGTGTGTGGCTTCAGGCCATCATCAATAGTCTTGATAACAGATTCCCATGTTTCACATTCCTCAATATCACGGTAGATTCTATTTTCAATAAAAATACGTTCCAGTGAGGCATAATGCCAGGCTTCTTCAAGTTCAGCCTTACGAATCTCAAGCTCTAGCTTTAAGAGTTCAACCGTTTTATCAGCTGAACGTTTCAATATCTCCTGAACACCAATAAACTTAGGTGTATCATCCTCTACAATACAGGCATTTGGCGATATAGAATACTCACAATCTGTAAACGCATAAAGTGCATCTATGGTTTTATCTGAAGAAATACCATTGGCCAAGTGAATCAAAATCTCCACATCGGCAGCTGTATTATCGTCAATCTTTTTAATCTTAATCTTCCCCTTATCATTCGCTTTAATAATTGAATCAATCAGGGTAGACGTTGTTTTCCCGAAAGGAATCTCAACGATCTTCAGGGTTTTATTATCAACCTTTTCAATACGAGCTCTTACCTTTACAGCACCACCACGTAATCCATCGTTATAACGACTCACGTCAATCATCCCGGAAGTTGGGAAATCAGGATAAATCTCAAACTCTTCTTCTTTTAAATAGGCTATACAAGCTGCTAACAGTTCATTGAAGTTGTGCGGTAATATTTTTGAAGCCAAACCAACTGCAATACCTTCAACCCCCTGAGCCAAGAGCAATGGGAACTTAACCGGCAAAGTTATTGGCTCCTTATTTCTACCATCGTAAGATTGTTTCCAGTTGGTTGTTTTGGGGTTAAAAAGAACCTCCAAAGCAAACTTAGATAAGCGAGCCTCAATATAACGAGGTGCCGCTGCAGAGTCTCCTGTTAGGATATTCCCCCAGTTCCCCTGCATATCAATAAGCAGATCTTTCTGTCCTAACTGCACTAATGCATCTCCAATAGAAGCATCTCCATGAGGATGATACTGCATGGTATGTCCGATGATGTTGGCGACCTTATTGTATCTGCCATCATCAAGCTTTTTCATGGCATGCAGAATTCTACGCTGAACAGGTTTCAAACCATCGTTCACGTATGGCACAGCACGCTCAAGAATGACATACGATGCATAATCTAAAAACCAATTCTTATACATCCCCGACAGATAGGTCACATTTCGCAAAGCTTCAGAACCATGCTCTTCGTTGTGTCCGTCTCTTTCTTCTGGAGTTTCCAAACCGTTAGTCTCGTCGATACTCATTGATATTCAATTTTATTTCTGCTAGCACTTGGCTAGAACCGGGTACTTATATATGTATTTATTGACAAACTTGCTTTTCAATCAACATTAGCTGACTTCATCACGCTCAACGTGCAGGTTGCCAATAATAAATTCTTGTCTGTTAGGTGTATTCTTGCCCATATAAAAGGAAAGCATATCCGAAACCGATTCCTCTTTTTTCATCAAAACAGGCTCAAGGCGAATGTCCTTTCCTATAAAGTATTTAAACTCATCAGGCGAGATTTCACCCAAACCCTTAAATCGGGTAATTTCTGAATTAGCTCCTAATCGTTTAATTGCTCTATCTCGCTCCTCATCAGAGTAACAATATTTTGTTGTCTTTTTATTTCGAACTCTAAACAGAGGTGTTTCTAAAATATAAAGATGTCCACTTCGAACCACATCAGGAAAAAACTGCAGAAAGAAGGTAATCAATAGTAAACGAATGTGCATACCATCGACATCGGCATCCGTTGCGATAATCACATTATTATAACGTAGACCTTCTAATCCATCCTCAATATTCAATGCTGCTTGCAGAAGATTAAATTCCTCATTTTCGTAAACAATTTTCTTAGTCAAGCCGTATGTATTCAATGGCTTTCCTTTCAAACTAAATACAGCTTGAGTGTTAACCGATCTCGATTTTGTGATGGATCCACTTGCCGAGTCTCCCTCGGTAATAAAAATACTTGTATCAGATTTGCTTTCGTGTGTCGAATTAAAGTGAACTCGACAATCGCGCAATTTCTTATTATGCAAATTCGCTTTCTTAGCGCGTTCCTTCGCTATTTTTTTAATTCCAGAGATGGCTTTACGCTCTTTTTCTGATTCCAGAATCTTTCTGTAAATCGCATCAGCAACTTCAGGATTTTTATGCAGATAATTATCCAGATTCGAGGTCACAAAATCCATAATAAAGTTTCGAACCGAAGGACCATCCGGGCCAATATCCTTTGACCCAAGCTTGGTTTTAGTTTGCGATTCAAAAACCGGCTCTTGAACCTTGATACTTATAGCTGCGATGATAGAGGTTCTGATATCTGAAATATCAAAATCCTTTTTATAAAAATCGCGCACCGCCTTTACAACCGCCTCACGAAAGGCTGCCAGATGTGTTCCCCCCTGTGTGGTGTGCTGACCATTTACAAATGAATAATACTCCTCACCATATTGATGCCCATGAGTCATAGCTAATTCGATATCTTCACCCTTAAGATGAATAACATCATATAAGCTTTTACTACTCATATTCTCTTGTAAGAGGTCAAGAAGCCCGTTCTTAGATAAGAATTTCTTACCGTTGAAATAGATTGAAAGACCAGCGTTCAAGTAAACGTAGTTCTTCAGCATGGTTTCGATATACTCACTTATGAAGCGGTAATTCGAAAACATCTCCTGATCGGGGTGAAAAGTAATACGAACACCATTCTTTTCATCAGTAGGCTGAATCTCTTCTTCCGTAACAATTTCACCTCTTGAAAATGTGGCTTTCTTAACTTCTCCCTCACGGAACGATTCTACAATAAATTCGTTTGAAAGTGCGTTTACAGCTTTGATACCTACCCCATTCAGACCAACTGATTTTTTAAACACAGCAGAATCATATTTAGCACCCGTATTCATTTTCGATGTTACATCGATAACCTTTCCTAAAGGAATACCACGACCAAAGTCACGAATACTAACGGTTCTATCGGTAATATCAACATGTATTGATTTACCAACCCCCATAGCAAACTCATCGATAGAATTATCGATAACCTCTTTAATCAGGATATATATACCATCGTCATGAGAAGAACCATCACCTAACTTACCGATATACATACCAGGACGTTTACGAATATGTTCTTTCCAATCGAGTGTTCTAATTGAATCTTCTGAATATTTAGCTGTCATATATTGAAGCGCTCAAAATGTTAACAAAAAACAAGGCCTTTGATTATCAAGAACCTTAGCATGAAGAATAGGTTTTAAAAGTGAATCAGCTTATAGTTACAACCTACACTTCGAATAGACTGACACTGCCAGAAACATGATCTCTTTGAGAGCTTATTGATATTAAAATTTTCCTGGAAAAATCAGCCACCCACAAATATAGCTAAAAGTATGACTTTTCCGAAAGTAGTTTATCAACAGCTCATTAATTGGAAACTGTATAAAGAACCAAACTTACTGTAAATAGGGAGTTGCATCGGCACATATATAAACCTTGCATTGTTAATAACAGAATTTGAATAACATAATTTAAATAAATTTGAAACTGATCATATTAACCTAAGCAGCAGTCTTTAATTCTCTATCAATGTGCAATTTCAAGAATCATAAAAGCTGTATAATTAGCGCAAACCATTGCACTAAATAATGGTAATTACTCACAATTTCAAGAATAAAATCATCAATATTTATATACATTTGCAGCCTAAATTTAAAGCCTTATGAATTTTAAATTTGTCTTGAACATCCTGGGACGCATACTTCTCATAATAGCTGCTTTCATGGTGACAATCATACCATGGGTCATCTATTTTCACGAAAACAGCATCTTATTTGCCATAGAAGAATCTATAGCAATTCCTTTAATTACAGGCTTAGTATTGGTCTTCTTTACCAGAGGATATCGCAAAGAAATTGGTGCTAAGGAAGCCTATATTCTGGCATCAGCAGCTTGGATCATCATGGGAATAGCTGGCAGTCTACCTTTCTGGTTAAGTCATACAACCAGTAGTTTTATCGATGCTCTTTTTGAGTCTATCTCAGGTTTCACAACAACAGGTTCCTCCATCCTAACCGATATAGAAGCAGCACCCAAAGCCGTTTTATATTGGCGTAGCTTAACCCATTGGATAGGTGGAATGGGAATCATCGTATTAACTGTCGCCATATTCCCTTCACTTCGAATTGCATCTTACCGACTTTTCTCCAGTGAATCATCGGGTATAGATTCCAGCAAATTGATGCCAAAAACCTCATCAATGGCAAAACGCTTATGGGGAATCTATATCAGTTTAACAGCTATCATGACATTGGTATTGATGTTAGGTGGTGTTAACTTTTATGAAAGCATCTGTCATGCATTTGCAAGTATTGCTACTGGAGGCTTTTCCACAAAAAATGCCAGTGCCGGCTTTTACACGCCATTTGTTCAATATGTCATGATGTTTTTCATGCTGATCTCAGGTATCAACTTTGCTTTGCACTATGGTCTTATAAAAGGACGATTCAAAGACTTATTTAATAATATTGAATTAAAGACTTATCTCAGCATTATCTTCATAGTGGGTATTTCAATCAGTTTGATGCTTTATTTTCAGATTGATTTACCATTTGAGCAAGCTTTTCGCGACTCATTTTTCCAGGTTATCTCTGTTATCACAGCTACTGGATTTGCCTCTGCCGATTATTTAGAGTGGAATCAAGTATCCTGGCTACTTATATTCTTATTGATGTTTGTTGGCGCTTGTGTCGGCTCTACGGGAGGTGGTATAAAAGTGATCCGACATGTCATCGCTGCTAAAGTCATTTTTCGCTTGTTTCACCAACAAATACACCCACACCGAGTTAAATCTATTCAAATCAATAAAAAATCGATTGATGAAAAAAAGGTTCATGCTATTGTGACTTTTATTTTCATCTATCTTTTTATTTTTTTTATAGGAGGAATGTGTCTACTGGCAACCGGGCTGGATCCAGCTTCCGCTTTCAGTGCATCCATTACATCAATGGGAGGCATTGGTCCTGGCTTAGGAACTGTTGGGCCAGCATCAAATTTTGCTCATCTCTCTAATGTGGCGAAAATCATTCTGCCTATTCTCATGATCATCGGTCGACTTGAGGTTCTAAGCTTTATGGTAATCTTTACATCAAACTTTTGGAAGAAAAACTGGTAGTAGTGAAAGTTCATCCTATATTTTCCAATAAAACACAGATAAAGACAAGCCTATAGATGAAAATCCATTTTATTGTCGCAACTTACTCATTATAGCTTTGACTCACCATTTTTACAACAGAAAGCTATTTTAAACCTCATCAATAAAAAGAGTTGTCATATGTGTTTTTCACCAGAAGCTAGTTTTGCGGGGGGAGTAATCATTTCAACAATAGGGATTGCAACGGTTAAAAAAGTTCACAAACCATCTCAAATCGTATTTGCAAGTATTCCTTTATTTTTCGGTATTCAACAAACTGCGGAAGGCTTTTTATGGCTTACATTACCTTATCCTGAATATGAAACGATTCAAAAATTTAGCACCTACATATTCTTAGTAATGGCCCAGGTTCTTTGGCCTCTCATGATTCCTTTTTCCATTCTACTCATGGAAAAAAATAAAACACGAAAAAAAACATTAAAAATCCTGATGGCAGTAGGCTTATCTTTATCGATATATTATATTGTTTGCTTACTGGTTTTTGATGTAAATCCTCAAATTATGGATTATCATATCAAATACAAAACCAACTTTCCCAGATCATTAAGAATTCCTGTATTCCTAGTCTACCTAATTGTAACCATTACTCCTCTGTTTTTGTCCAGTGTAAAAAAAACACAATTATTAGGCATTTTAATGTTCTTATCTTGCTTGGTGACCGCACTATTTTTCACACAATATCTTACCTCCGTTTGGTGCTTCTTTGCTGCTGTGATAAGTGGAGTTATCTACTGGATTCTGAGAGATACAAAGAGAGATTTCATTAAAGAATCCACCCAAACAGACCCATTCATAAATAGGAGATAATAAAACCGACTGATTTCATTTTTGACTAAAAAAAAAAGAATTTACCACATATTATATCGGAAGCTATAGCTAGAAATTTCATAACTTAGGCTTAGGCCAGAAAAACATCATCAAAAGGTGAATGAATTTACGATGGTTTCCACACTAAAATTTG
Organism: Ancylomarina sp.; assembly: GCA_048268005.1. GTDB lineage: Bacteria > Bacteroidota > Bacteroidia > Bacteroidales > Marinifilaceae > Ancylomarina. The sequence goes on along the minus strand of JBLWWJ010000002.1, from coordinate 111,908 downwards.
AATACTAACAAACCTAAATCTACCAATGGCTAACAATTAAATATTGCGCTTAATTTTCTGCGATTTATCGGATAATATTTCATGTACAATAAAACGAATCACTATGAACAAGACATACTTAAACAAATCCAGACGATCTTTTGTTAAGAAATTAGGTGCGTCTGTAACTTTTATTGTACTAGGGAACAGTCTTGCATGCAGTAGCGGTAGCAGTAACGGCAATAGTACTAATATTGATAGCGAAGATGACGGCGACGGTGAAAATAACAACGGCGATATGCAAACCTATAATGAGTGGATAAAGGAAGCCAGCATGCCTTATAAACTTCAGGAAATATATTCCACCGTTTTGAATAATAAAATTCATGTAGCAGGTGGTTTCATAGATAATAATGGCATTATTGACATTTCCACAAATCACATCGTGTTTGATCCTAATGAAAATATTTGGAAATCGATGGCCTCAATTCCCGAACCCCGTCACCATCTTCAACTTATTAATCATCAAGGAAAGCTTTATGCTTTGGGAGGTTTTAATGCAAAATCAGAGAACGAATCCTGGATGATGGAAGAACAAGCATGGAGATTTGACTTTGCAAATGATGCTTGGGAAGTTATGAATTCAGCACCAAAGAAAAATGCAGAAACAGTTTCGGCGAGCTTGGGAAATTTTATTCATATTGTAGGAGGTCGCCAACCCAAAGGATTATCAAATTCTAGATATGGGGATCATGAAGATACCGATTCACACTTAATATACGATTCAGTTTCAAACTCCTGGGGTTTTGCGGCTCCAGCATTAAGTAAACGAAATAGTGCAGCTGGCGTTGTTATCGATGGGCTATTATATATCACCGGGGGAAGAACAATGAGTGGTAACAATGTTTCCAGCCTTGAAATTTATAACCCTCAAGAGGATAAATGGAGAAATGGCACCCCAATGCCACAAGCTCAGGCAGGCTTGGCAGCTGCAAGCATAAATGGTAAATTATATGCATTCGGTGGAGAATACTCTGGTAATGGAGGTGGCGTATTCAAAGAATGCTGGACCTACAACCCCGTATCTGATCAATGGGCAGAGTCTGTGCCGATGCTAACACCAAGGCATGGTTTAGGAGCAGCAACAATAGGCACGAAAATATATGCTATTGGTGGAGCAAAAAAAGCGAATGCTGTTGAAACAAGTAATCTTTTAGAGTCTATCCAGTTTCAATAGAAGATACTTTTCCATACCGGAAGCTTAGAGTGGATTCCTAGCAACTAAATTGTGTTTACATCGGCGTATTTATGCCTTCGCTACCTGTTTGGTATCGATTTTTTTTCAGATAAATATCTCCATTAGATAGTAATCCTAAATCGTATCTTCCTGCTTACAAAAATCCTAACTTCAACAATTTAATTATCACAAAGGAAATTGTCACCATTTCTAAAGCAACAACTGCGATTAGCATACCGGCTCCAGAATTTTCCAACACTTGCTTATAACGGGCAAATTGCTTTTGAGGGTACAAACGAGATACCCACCAACGAGTGATTCTATAAAAGAAGTATCCTAATCCCAAACCTAAAGCCATTCCTCCTAGAATATCACCTGGATAATGCAGTCCTAAATACAATCGAGTATAAACAATCAGTAAAGACCATAGTGTGATAAATATGGCATATACAGTATTCTTAAAAAGCCTTGATGTATAGATCGCAAATGCAAAAACAGCCGTAGCATGCGATGACACAAATCCAAATGGATCACCCGCATACGCTTTTACTAAATTAACCGTACCCATAAGGTCAGGTTCGTGACTCGGACGGAAGCGCTGAAGAATATTTTTAAAAAGATGTGTTGAGATTAAATCACCAAATAAGATCAATAGTGATAATCCAATTAACCACCACCAGGCTTCTTTTGCCTTATACTTAAATATCTGATAAGCAACTAATATATAAAAGGGTATCCAAAACTCGATTCGAGTAAAAAACATCATGATCGCATCCCAGAATGGACTATGAGAAGAATTGAACCAAATTAAAAGTTCTTTATCGAGTTGAAGTAAAGTTTCCATAGTGTATTGTAAGTGTAAAAAGACAATATGACAACGCAAGAATCCTTGCCTTTATTGTACTTATTCAAGATTAGACAAGCTAATAATCTCAATTAGATTAGAGCAAAAAATAGGCCTGGTTCAATACCAAGCCTAAATCATAAAAAATGTCTTAAAGAATTACTCAGCCTTATCAGCTATCGCATTATCTTCATTTATAGCCATCCAAAGCATATCCTTTAGCTCAACAAGGCCTTGCTGGGCAACTGAAGAGATAAATGTACATGGAATATTGGGCAGGTCTTCACGAATTTCGTCTTTCAACTCTTCATCCAACATGTCAGCTTTTGTAATAGCTAGTAATCGTTTTTTATCTAAAAGCTCCGGATTGAATTGTTTCAATTCATTCAAGAGAATCTTGTATTCATTATGAATATCGTTACTATCAGCAGCAACCATAAACAAGAGAACTGAATTTCGCTCAATATGACGCAAGAATCTCAATCCTAATCCACGACCCTCGTGAGCTCCTTCAATAATCCCAGGAATATCCGCCATTACAAATGAACGATTATCACGATATCCAACAATACCCAGATTTGGAACTAAAGTTGTAAATGGATAATCTGCAATTTTTGGCTTAGCAGCAGAAACAACGGAAAGTAAGGTTGATTTTCCAACACTTGGGAAGCCTACTAAACCAACATCTGCCAAAACTTTAAGTTCAAGAATAACGGCACGCTCAACACGCTCCTCACCTTGCTGCGCATAACGTGGAGTCTGATTGGTTGACGATCGGAAATTCCAGTTACCCAAACCGCCTCGACCACCTTTAACAAGTATTTTGCTCTCACCATCCTCAGTCACATCAAAAATAACTTCACCTGTTTCGGCATCACGAGCTACAGTTCCCAAAGGCACTTCAATAATCTCATCAGCTCCTTCATAACCCGTACTTCGGCTTTGTCCACCAGAACCCCCATCCTTAGCAAACACGTGTCGGCTAAAACGTAGGTGAATTAAGGTCCAAAGCTGAGCATTAGCTCGAATGATAATGTGACCACCACGACCACCATCACCACCATCAGGTCCACCTTTCATGGTTAACTTATCACGGTGAAGGTGAGCTGATCCTTGTCCTCCGGCTCCAGAGCGACAAAATATTTTAACGTAATCTACAAAATTAGATCCTGCCATCTTGTGTTGATTTTTAGCCAATATAGCTAGCTGCTAATTGCTATGAGTGAAAACAACTAATGCAAACTAGCAAAGGCTGTACTTAAAAATTCGTAATTTATACGATATTGAGTTCCTTCTTAGAACACGCTTCCTTTACAAGAACAGCTATTCTTTCAAAAACTTCAGAGAGTGATCCCATACCATCAACGGCACAATACAGATCTTGATTTTTATAATAATCGGCAATGGGAGCTGTTACATCATCGTAAATTCTCAGACGTTTGACAATGACCTCTCTTCCACTATCATCAGGTCGACCTGAGGACTCTCCTCTTTTTAGTAATCGTTGAATCAAAATTTCCTCATCAACTTTTAGTTCGATTACCAAATCAACTTTGCCATTTCTTTCAGCCAGCATTCCTGCAAAATGATCGGTTTGCCCAATATGACGAGGAATTCCATCATAAACAATACCTCTTGCAGCAGAATGCTGATCTAAAAATTTTTCTACTATTCGATAAGCTAATTTATCCGGAAAAAAATTCCCGCCATCAATTAACCTCTTTGCTTCTAAACCTTCCGGTGTTGCAAATTTTATTTCTTCCCGACACACATCTCCTGTGGATAGGTGAATCAAGTTGAATTCTTCTTGCAATAATTTAGATTGAGTCCCTTTTCCAGATCCTGGAGGCCCAAACATGATGATATTCACCATAGAACTTATCTGAAATAAAATCAATAATGATTATGAATCATCAATGAATCACCTATTTAATATGGTAATTCTTGATAAACGCATTCGAATATAACTAGTCGATAACGGTATAAACATCAGGAAGATTTCTTCCGATACCATCGTAATCTAAACCACGACCTACAATAAAATCATTAGGAATATCAATACCGACGTAATCAATCTTTATATCACGCTTCAAAGCATCTGGCTTAAACAACATTGTTGCCACAAGGATTTCCTTAGCCTTATATTCTTCAATTTGAGCTAAAGTATTCTCCATTGTAATTCCTGTATCAATAATATCTTCAAGAATAACAACTGTTCGGTCTTTAAGATCTTCTGTGAAACCCATCAATTTTTTCACCTTACCTGTTGTTCCCATACCTTCATATGAAGCTAAGCGCATAAAAGTAATTTCAGCATTTTCAACAGTTATTAGTTTCATCAAATCGGATGCAAACATGAATGATCCATTTAGAATACAAATAAACATTGGATTCTTTCCAGCTAGATCCTTGTTCATCTTCTCTGCCATTTCTGCAATAGCATTATCAATCTTCTCAGCAGGGATAGATACCCTAAACTCTCTATCAAGAAGTTTTACAGTTTTCATCTGTCTATAATTTTATTTGCCTTCCCAGTTCTTTCGGAAAGAGTTCGCTTCATAAAACTCCAAATGGAATTAAATAAATGCTTCCGTTAGGTGATTATTCGTTTGATTTTATTTCCAAGTAAGCCTTTTTATTCTCTTTCAGGAAAATCCACGTTCAAGCTTCTTTATTCTGTGAACATCTAGCAGAATAGAAGCTAAACGTCAGCTTTAAAACTTTCAAGATAAGCCATCTAAAGGATAAAAAAAAAGTTTTAAATCCATAATGTAACATCCATATATTTTTTCCATTTTTGCCTTAAACAAAAGCAACCATATGTTTGTTGATCATATAGAACTAAAACAATTCTTACTTGGCGACAAAAGTACAATTTTTTGTTATTAATTTTATAAATCCACCAATTAAAACACGATGAAAGCGAAAGTTAGTATTATCATGGGAAGTACTTCGGATCTTCCAGTTATGGAAAAGGCAGCTCAGATTTTGAACGATTTTAAAATTCCATTCGAAATAAATGCCTTATCAGCACACCGTACTCCTGAAGAAGTTGAAGTTTTTGCAAAAGGTGCTATGGACAATGGGATTAAAGTTATAATCGCCGGAGCAGGTATGGCAGCGCATCTACCAGGTGTAATTGCAGCTATGACACCACTACCAGTTATTGGTGTACCAATCAAAGCAAGTCTTGACGGCATGGATGCTTTACTTGCTATCGCACAAATGCCTCCAGGAATTCCTGTTGCAACAGTTGCTATCAATGGTGCTATGAATGCCGGTATTTTAGCTGCTCAAATTATTGCATCGGGTGACGAAACTCTTCAATCTGAAGTTATTAAATTTAAGGAAAGTCTTAAGCAGAAGATTGTAAAGGCTAATGAAGATCTTTCTACAGTAAAATATGAATATCGAGTTTGATAGTAAGAGCCTATCGAATTAGCTCGAAGAGATACATTTTAATTAATCCGCAAAGTATAAAATTACTTTGCGGATTTTTTATTTACTAATAACCAACACGTTAAAAAATGAAATTATATTTGACATATTAATATTTCTAAACTAACTTCATGATTGATCTTAAACCATTTAGCAATGAAATCGATCAATCTCACACTATTAATTTTACTGTTTCCACACATCTGCAAAGCCTCTTCTGAAAATCATCTAGCAGGTGCGCGATCAAATGCAATGGCAAAAGCATCTGTTGCTTCAGTTGATGTATGGGGCAATTATAACAATCAGGCAAGCTTAGCCAAACTCAAAAATATTCATTTAGGCGTTTTTTACGAAAATCGTTTTCAACTTGAAGATTTGAGCACCAAAGCAATTGCCTTTTACCTACCTACTAAACTTGGAGGTTTTAACCTCAATTATTCACAATTTGGCTCAGATTTATACAAAGAGAGTAAGATTGGAATTGGTTATTCGAAAGCATTAGGAAAACATTTTTGGGCCAGCGTTCAAATCAACCAGATGCGGGTAAAACTGCATGAAACTTATGGAGAACAAAGCAAGTATAACTTTGAACTTGGTTTATTAGCTGAAATATTTTCTGATTTTCATATAGGTTTTCATCTTTTTAATCCAACTCAGGAGAAATTTGAAACCCTGTATTTTGATGAAGCCATCCCCACTGTTGCACGCTTTGGTTTTTCCTGGCAACTATCAAAAGAAACGATACTCAATTCAGAAGCAGAAAAAGACTTTGATAATGACATACGCTTGAAATTTGGTTTGGAATATGAATTGCTGAATAAACTACATATCCGTTTAGGTGTTTCCAATCATCCCAATCAAATTAGCTTCGGCTTGGGTTATCAACACAAGGCCATTAAAATGAATATAGCCTATTCTAAACATCAAAATTTAGGCTATACCCCTTCAATTGATCTCAACATCTCATTTTAAGATCTGGCTATGCACAAGATTACAACCATATTAATTCCTTTTATTATCATGCTTTTTATCTGTACAAAGCTCGCAGGACAAAATACAGCTAGCAAAAACGATATTATTGAAAAGGTAATAGAGAGTATTGCAGAAGATTCTGATGAAAACTTAGATTATACAGAATTACTAGAACGATTCAATATATTATATGACAATCCCATTAACTTAAATAGTGCTAGTAAAAAAGACTTAGAACAATTGTATCTCCTTTCAGATTATCAAATCCAAAGCCTGTTGGAATACAGAAAAGAAAGCGGTCTTATTTATAGCTTCTTCGAACTAAGGTTACTTGATGGCTTCAATTATTCCATCCTTCAAAAAATAATGCCTTTTACAAGTCTGGAGATTGACTCTCAAAAAATTTCACTTCCAACAAAAAGTGAAGCCAAACATTTTATTCTAGTCCGAACTCAAAGAACTTTAGAACAAGAAGAGGGCTATAAATCTTATAATTCTATAGATGATGAATCCATAGAAAACGAAAACAATCCCCAATATCTGGGCAATGAATGGAAATATTACACACGCTATAAATATAGCTCTCCCAAAGAGAATCTAAAATTTGGATTTACAGCCGAAAATGATGCTGGCGAACCTTTTTTCAGGGGAATAAATTCAAATGGATTTGACTTTTATTCTGCATTTGCAGAGTTTAAAGGCAATGGAACGATACGACAAATTAATATAGGTGATTACCAAATCAAATTTGGGCAAGGTTTAAGTCTTTGGTCGGGATTGGCATCTAGAAAATCTACATTTACGACTCAAAATGCAAAAAGATTACAAGGGATCAAATCCTATCATTCAACTGACGAAAACATATTTTTTAGAGGTGGTGCAATCCAATTCAAACTTCTAAAAAATATCAATCTAACGACTTTTGCTTCTTCTAAAAAACGAGATGCGAGTATTGAAAACGGTTTAACAAAAACCATCATTAATACAGGACTTCATCGTTCATATAGTGAATTGGAACAGAAGGATAAACTCGATGAAAAAATATGGGGAGGGACATTACTTTTCACGCTAAACAAAATTGAATTTGGAGCTTCATTTCTAAAATCTCTATTTTCCCCCGAACTCGCCAGTAAAACAGATGCTCTTTATAAAGCTTATGATTTTTCAGGAAGGGAAAACCATAACTTGAGTGCCTACTACGAAACCAGATATAAGAAAATACATTTATACGGTGAAGTTGGACAAAGTAAATCGGGAGGTCATGCCATTTTGCAGGGCATGCATTTACAAGCCCACCCACAATTATCCTTAGAAGTTATCTATCGAAATTACGATAAGGATTACCAAGCTCTTTATGGCAATGCCTTTGGAGAACAATCCGGCACCCAAAATGAAGAAGGCTTTTATTTGGGTGCAGAGTTTCACCCTTACCCCAAATGGACTGTTTTAGTATACTATGATTTATATGAATTCCCTTGGTTTAAATATCGCGTTAACTCCCCTACCACTGGCCGAGATTATCTTTCTCAAATAGAATTTAATCCTAATAAAAAAGTCTCTGTTTATTTCAGATACAAACACGAAATTAAACCAGAGAATACAAATGATGAAAAGATTAAAACCCCAATTGAAGTCTCTAAAAAACAATATCGTCTGCATTTATCAGCCAAACTTAATGAGAATTGGGAGATTAGAAATCGTTTAGAATTATCAGAGTATAAAAAGTCAAAAAAAGAAAATGGCTATCTGCTGTATCAGGATATTATCTATCATCATAGCCAACTTCCATTCACAACTAGCATCCGCTATGCTCTGTTCGACACAGATTCATACAATACGAGAATATACGCCTACGAGAATGACATTCTATATGCTTTTTCAATACCTCCTTATTTCAATAAGGGATCAAGATTCTATTTTAATTTCAGATACAAATTCAATAGAACTGCTAGTTTATACCTACGATATGCACGCACGCAATATACCAACACCCAATATATTGGCTCGGGAAACTCCGAAATTTCAGGAGACACAAAATCAGAAATTAAATTACAGCTTAAACTAAGCTTATAAAAAATGCCACTTAAATAAGTGGCATTTCAGAAGTTTGTTAATAAGTCATATAAACGTAACCTGATAATGGCTTTTTATTGGTGCCAAATTTGAATACGTAAAAGTACGTTCCTGGAGGAAGTCTATCCTGAGAAATTTGCCCGGAAACATTGCCATATCCTTCCCAACTGTTATCGTAGTCGCGCTTTTTATAAACAATATTTCCCCATCTATTAAAGATCTCCAAACTATTTTCAGGAAACCTCTCTAATCCAACAATCTTAAACTTATCATTTAAAAAATCGTTATTAGGGGTAATCGCATTTGGAATAAACACGTCAATCGGAATAACAATAATTTTTACTCTTCCTTGTGCAGATAAGCCACTTTCATCACTCACCTCATATAACATGGTCAGTTCTCCAATGTATCTTTCTCTGGTATTAAATTCCATACTGAGAAGATCATCAACCGAAATGATATCATTATCATGAAGAATCTGACCGTTCGAAAGAACAATTTCCCCAAAATCTACTGTTGCCAAAATCTTCACTGAAAGCTCATCCCCATCCGGATCATAAGGACTTTCTAAATTAATCGTATTATTCAATGAGGCTTCTTTCACTTCCATCTCAAAGTCGAAAACCCGTGGAGCATCATTCACTGGTAAAACAGTAATTGTCACTGTAGCTTGTCCACATGCTGCTAAGGTTTCATTATCACAAATCTCATAGATAAACCTGTCTGTACCATTAAAATCTGCATCAGGAATATACGTATAGGTTCCATTCGAATTTATGGTCAAACTACCATATTCCACATCTTTTATAGGTGACCTATTAATCTCAAAAGAATCACTATCAAGATCTGAATCATTATCTAAAACACTTGACCCATTCAAAATTTCATCCTCTTTCACCTCAGCCTCATCGTTCATGGCCAAAGGCGCATCATTCACCGATTGGACAGTAATATTAACAGTAGCTTGATCACATTGCTGAGGCGATCCATCATCACAAACACTATAAACAAACGAATCTGAACCATTATAATTCAATTCAGGTGTATAAGTATAAGTTCCGTCAAGATGAATAATCAATTCACCATTTTTCACATTCACAACAGGATTTGTATTAATGGTCAAAGAAGTACCTGGAGCCTTATAATCATTATTTAACAGATTATCACCGTTCAATACCGCATCTTCATTTACTTGTGCAATATCATCTTTCGCTTGTAATATTTCATCAATATCTGTAATTGAAATTGTAAAATCATCAGCTATTACTGATCCATCAGTACTGCGTGCCTCTATACGAATCATATGTGATTCATCCATCTCAAAATCGATTAAATTGGCATTGGCAATAGTCACAACACCAGTTGAAATATCAATCTTAAAGCGCCCATTAGCATCATCCAATAAATAATAACTAATCGCATCTCCATCCTCATCAGTCGCCAAAGCTGTAATATGAACTGGAGAATCGTTTGCCTCAATTTCGCTGATAATATTATCAACTGGATCGTTATCTATTAGGTTGGTAATGGCATGATCCGTATCACCTCCACTACCATCCACATCAGTCACAAAAATTGGAAAATCAGCTGAGATTTTAGAACCATCTGCACTTCTTGCTTCTATTCGAATACTATGAGTAGAATTGCTCTCAAAATCAATCTGACTTTCATCCTTCACTGTCACAACGCCTGATATCTCCTGTATCTTGAATCGACCATTATCATCATCAAGTAAATGATAAGTAATTGGATCATCATCAAGATCAGTAGCATGTGCTGTAATATATACAGGTGCATCATTTAATACATTCTCACTGATAACATTCTCACGTTCCTCATTATCGATCAAATCACTAATAGGATGATCCGTATCGCCATCTGCATCAGTAATAAAAATAGTAAAGTCCTCTTCTATACTTGAACCATCTGAACTTGTTGCTTTAATTTTAATGATGTGTGATTCGTCCATTTCAAAGTCAATCAGACTGGCATCGACTACGGTCACAACACCTGAAGTAAGATCAATCTTAAATCGACCACCTGCATCATCCACTAATTCATAGGTGATATTATCACCATCTTCATCGGTTGCCAAGGCTGTAATATGAACAAGTGCGTCTGCTAATACATTCTCACTTATTGTATTGGCTGCTGGATCATTGTCAATCAAGTTTGCAATTGCATGATCTGTATCACCTCCTGTTGCGTCAACATCTGTTACAACAATGGTGAAGTTCTCTTCTATGGTTGAGTTATCTGAACTCGTTGCTTTAATTTTAATGATATGTGATTCATCCATTTCAAAGTCGATCTGACTGGCATCAGCTACGGTCACAACACCGGTGTTGGCATCAATCGTAAATCGACCTGATGCATCATCTACTAATTCATAGGTGATGTTATCACCATCTTCATCAGTTGCCAAAGCCGTGATATAAACAGGTGCATCGGCAAGAATATTCTCACTGATTATATTATCTGCCGGATCGTTATCGATCAAGTTGGTTATAGCATGATCCGTATCACCTCCTGTGCCGTCAACATCAGTTACGACAATGGTGAAGCTCTCTTCTATTGTAGAATTGTCTGAACTCGTAGCTTTAATCTTTATAAGATGTGACTCATCCGTTTCAAAGTCGATCTGACTGGCATCGGCTACGGTCACAACACCTGTGTTGGCATCAATCTTAAATCGACCTGATGCATCAACCACTAATTCATAGGTAATATTATCACCATCTTCATCAGTTGCCAAGGCTGTAATATGAACAAGTGCGCCTACAAGCACATTCTCACTAATTGTATTGGCTGCAGGATCATTATCAATCAAGTTGGTAATAGCATGATCCGTATCGCCACCTGTGCCGTCAACATCTGTTACAACAATGGTGAAATTCTCTTCTATGGTTGAGTTATCTGAACTCGTTGCTTTAATTTTAATGATATGTGATTCGTCTATCTCAAAGTCAATCTGACTGGCATCGGCTACAGTCACAACACCTGAAGTAAGATCAATCTTGAATCTACCACCTGCATCAGCTACTAATTCATAGGTAATGTTATCACCATCTTCATCAGTTGCCAGAGCCGTGATATAAACAGGAGCATCAACAAGAACATTCTCACTGATTGTGTTATCTGCCGGATCGTTATCAATCAAGTTGGTAATAGCATGATCCGTATCACCACCTGTGCCGTCAACATCTGTTACAACAATTGTGAAGCTCTCCTCAATAGTGGAGCTGTCTGAACTTGTTGCTTTTATTTTAATGATGTGTGATTCATCCATTTCAAAGTCAATCTGACTGGCATCGGCTACGGTCACAACACCTGTGTTGGCATCAATCTTAAATCGACCTGATGCATCATCTACTAATTCATAGGTAATGTTATCACCATCCTCATCGGTTGCCAAAGCAGTGATATGAACCAATGCATCGGCAAGCACATTCTCACTTATTATGTTGGCATCAGGATCAGCATCAACTAAATTGGTAATAGCATGATCCGTATCGCCACCTGTTGCGTCAACATCAGTTACGACAATGGTGAAGTTTTCTTCTACTGTCGAGTTATCTGAACTCGTCGCTTTTATTTTAATAAGATGTGATTCATCCATTTCAAAGTCGATCTGACTGGTATCAGCTACGGTCACAACACCGGTGTTTGCATCAATCTTGAATCGACCTGATGCATCATCTACTAATTCATAGCTGATTTCATCACCATCTTCATCGGTTGCCAAAGCAGTGATATGAACAAGAGCGTCTACAAGCACATTCTCACTTATTGTGTTAGCTGCAGGATCATTATCAATCAAGTTGGCAATAGCATGATCCGTATCGCCACCTGTGCCGTCAACATCAGTTACGACAATGGTGAAGTTCTCTTCTATTGTGGAGTTATCTGAACTCGTTGCTTTTATTTTAATGATGTGTGATTCGTCCGTCTCAAAGTCGATCTGACTGGCATCAGCTACGGTCACAACACCTGTGTTGACATCAATCTTAAATCGACCTGATGCATCATCTACTAACTCATAGCTGATATCATCACCATCTTCATCGGTTGCCAAGGCTGTAATATGAACAAGTGCGTCCGCTAGTACATTCTCACTTATTGTGTTAGCTGCAGGATCATTATCAATCAAGTTGGCAATAGCATGATCCGTATCACCACCTGTGCCGTCAACATCTGTTACAACAATGGTGAAGTTCTCTTCTATGGTTGAGTTATCTGAACTCGTTGCTTTAATTTTAATGATGTGTGATTCGTCCGTCTCAAAGTCAATCTGACTGGCATCGGCTACGGTCACAACGCCGGTGTTGACATCAATCTTAAATCGACCTGATGCATCATCCACTAATTCATAGGTGATTTTATCACCATCTTCATCGGTTGCCAAAGCAGTGATATGAACCAATGCATCGGCAAGCACATTCTCACTTATTGTGTTAGCTACCGGATCGTTATCAATCAAGTTGGCAATAGCATGATCCGTATCGCCACCTGTTGCGTCAACATCAGTTACGACAATGGTGAAGTTTTCTTCTACTGTCGAGTTATCTGAACTGGTCGCTTTAATTTTAATGATGTGTGATTCGTCCGTCTCAAAGTCAATCTGACTGGCATCGGCTACGGTCACAACACCTGTGTTTGCATTAACCTTAAATCGACCACCTGCATCATCCACTAATTCATAGGTGATATTATCACCATCTTCATCAGTTGCCAAAGCTGTAATATGAACCAAATCATCCATCTTTGCATTCTCACTTATGGAGTTGGCATCTGGATCATTATCAATCAAGTTGGTAATGGCATGATCCGTATCACCACCAGTTGCGTCAACATCAGTGATTAGTATTGCAAATCCCTCTGAAACTTTTGTACCGTCCGTGCTTCGGGCTTCAATTTCAATAATATGAAATACATCAATCTCAAAATCAATTAGACTAGCATCTGCAACAGTCACGACACCGTTATTTGCATCAATTTTAAACCGACCTCCTGCATCATCTAAAAGGAAGTAAGTAATATTATCTCCATCTTCATCGGTTGCCAAAGCCGTAATATGAACCAATGCATCGGCAAGCACATTTTCACTTATGGAGTTGGCTGCAGGATCGTTGTCAATCAAGTTTGTAATGGCATGATCCGTATCGCCACCTGTTGCGTCAACATCAGTCACAACAATGGTGAAATCTTCTTCTACTGTTGAGTTATCAGAACTCGTCGCTTTGATTCTAATGATGTGTGACTCAGCCGTCTCAAAGTCAATCAGACCTGCATCGGCAACAGTCACAACGCCAATGTTTGCATCAATCTTGAATCTATTTCCTGCGTTATTAACTAATTCATAGGTAATATTATCTCCATCTTCATCGGTTGCCAAGGCAGTGATATAAACTAATGCATCTTCTAAAACATTCTCACTTATGGAGTTGGCTACTGGATCATTATCAATCAAGTTAGCAATATCATGATCCGTATCGCCTTCTGTTGGGTCAACATCGGTGATCAGAATTGTAAATTCCTCTGAAATCTTTGAATCATCTGAACTTCGAGCTTCAATATCAATAATATGAAACTCATTCATTTCAAAGTCAATCAGATCTTCATTGGCAACAGTCACAACACCTGTGTTCTCATCAATCTTAAATCTCCCATCTGCATCATCTAATAAATGATAGGCGATCTCGTCACCATCCTCATCAGTTGCCAAAGCGGTAATATGAACCAAATCATCCATCTTTGCATTCTCACTTATGGAGTTGGCATCTGGATCATTATCGATTAAATTACTAATAGGAATATTCCCGTCAATAATAGTAATCACCTCGCTTTGCACACCATTCTCAACAGCGTGTTCAGATGATACAATATCAATACTCACCGTCTCATCATCCTCATTCAATAAATCATGAATCGAAGTCAAAACTATTTCCCCTTTTGATTCTCCAATAGGAATTACAATAGTCGTTGAGTTGATAGCGTTTAAGCCCGGAGTTAAACTATAATCACTTGTTTCAGATGTACCACCATAAGCCAGATTAATAGTAACAGGCAATAAGGTTGGACAATCCAAATCCACAATGATACTTGAATTCTCGTTATTTTCTTGAATTGTATTTTCTGAAACGGATAGACTAACTTTAGCTAAAGGAGCCACTCCAAAATTTTGATCGAAATGCTCAACTCCTGGAGAATAGACCGTATATGATCTTGGATTTACGCCTGTTATCACGTTGGGATCATTACTAACTTCTACCAGATATTCTTTACCAATTTCAGGACTAAAAATATAATTACCTAAGCCCTCAGGATAACCAAAAGATCCAGGAGTTTTAGTTATGAAAGTTTCCACTAATTCATCACTTCCTCCAATGCTTTTATCGTAATCTTTATCCCAATATAAACGGACCTCAGCTCCCACTAAAGGTACCTCACCAGCATCCATTACACCATCACGATTCAAATCATTAAAGACTGTTCCGCTGATAGTGCCTGGTTCAAAAAAAGCACAATCACGAGTTTGCTCAAGTGCAACAGTAGTTACAACACCTGAACTATATGAATGCCAATATGTATTAATCGAATTTTCATTTCCATAATCATATTCAATCCAATAATGACTTGGTGCTTTTTCACCTGTCAAATCAACTTTTAACTGACCACCCGGGAGGGATTCACTAATATTACTATCATCCCAATAAAGTTTAGGTGTATATGAGGTTGGAGTTGTAGGACGTACAGTTCTAGGAACGATACCTTGAGTGAGATGTTCCACATCATACATGGGAAAATGAAACGTTCCAAGAAAATAATCAAAAACACAAGACACCGAGTTCAATTCAGCTTCAGTAACAGGATTCCCCAATCCGTCCAAACCATCCCATGAGATATCCCTTATCAGAATGCCTTCCTCATTTGGGAAAGGGTTTGATAAAGTTGTAATAATACGATCTCTTGTATTAGGATCATATTTATTATTAGATCCATGAAAATCAAGAAGTAAATCAATTCGTCCTTTTTTGGTAACAGCAATACGAAAAAAATACTCCCCATCACAACCAAATAAATGTGGAAACTCACTTCCATCTCCTGTTATAAATTGACCAAAACCTTCTGCTGATGGGTAAGCATTTTCATCTGGTTCATTTAAAAATATTTTAAACTCTGGCGAGAGCTTATTTTCACCTTCAACAGATCTCCTATTCACTTCAAAATAAGGTGTATTATCAGTCCCTTTAGAATTAAATGCCAAATTAAAACGAGCTCCTCTGAAACCTGAATTCTCAAAATCAACTTCAGTTACATAACCGCCAGTATAGGACATAGATTCAGCATAACTATATACTTTTCCATTAAAATCCCTATCGTACCAATAACTTGATATCCTTGGAGAAGCTAAAGCCCACTGTTTAGCATAAACTCTTCCGTCTATAGCTTTGGAACTTCCTCCTTTTGTGGCTACAGTAATATCCCACCATTCCGTATAAATGGGCCTCTTTTTATTTGTAGCCTGAGCTGCACTAAATTCTATATAGTAATCTCCAGCCCCACTTGATGGATAAAAAACAAAGGCATCATAACCTCCTGATCCACAAATCTGATTTGGACCATTTTTCACTTGATCCAATGATGTAACCATATCCGCAGGTACTTTCTCACCATTATGTGAGCCATAATTAGGCCAAACAACAATACCATTGGGGTCCTTAATACGCATCCAAGTATTAATATTGTTTCCAGATGAATTGGCTTGCGTATGACCACTATTTACAAATTGAGAAAATCCAAAATAGATTAGCTCATTTGCAGGGTCTTGAATATGAATATAAAGTCGTTCAGTATCCTTACTATCATAGTTTCCAAAGTTTCCATGCTTAGCATCATTTAAAGCCAAATAAACTCTATCTCCTGTTTTAGGAGCCAATTGTTTGGTTCCTTCAGCATAGACATCATTAGAACCTAAGCAAAAGATAACAATTAAGGCAATTAAAACACCTTTAATCATTTGATTGATCTCTTTATATGAGTACAATTTTTTCATGCTTTTTGTGATTTAGTAGTTCTACCCTCAAAAAAAAATTCATCAACACTAACTACCTATATTCTGAAATTACAGTTCGTTTCAGAAACGAAGTTAAGGATGTCAGACACCCAACATTTAAAATGTATAATAGGATATCATCCTATTCAAAGAGATTTATGATTCTAGATAAGAATCATATTAACGACCATTTATTTTTCAACCTGTTCATCTAGAAAAGTATTCAATTCAAAATCAACACATCGGTTTATTCTATACCAATCTTTTAATGTTTGCCCTTCAAGTCTATCGAAAGGCGAACTCTCTCCTAAAGCTAGAATAACAACCCTATTGATATCGATACCTTCTTTAGTGAAAAACTCACGAGTTGCTGCAGCTCTTCTAAAAGCCAATGCATCATTATACTCTGATGTTCCACGAGAATCAGCCCTCGCAACAAGAGTAACCATCAGTTTATCATTTTCCTTTAATAGATCAACAACTTTATTTATATTATCAAAGGCTTCTGCTTTTACTTCTGATTTATCAAAATCAAAATAAACCGTAGCCAATTCTTCTGGTAAAAATTCTTTTACAATTTCCTTTTCTGGCATTAAACGCATTGCCAATTCATAAGTAATATTGGAAATGCTGTCGCTACAGAAAAAACCAAAATCGAGACAATAGTAACCATCCTTTTTAGCGAAAACTCTGTAGTTTATTTTATTATCCAACTCTACCATATAAGTCCCGTGTCCCAATTCTGGATGGAGATCTTTAATCTCAGGTTCGATAATTTGAAGAATATCCGGGACCAGTAATTCACCACTATAGAAATCTTTAGTTATAAAGTTCACCTTAGTACTAGGAAAGGTTTCGTGTTCCTTCATTTTAAAATAGTGTGTCATCTCCGGGTCAAGGATATGACTATATAAAACAGTGTCTACAGGATAATAACCTGTTTTCTCAATCAAAATTTGATAAGGCTGTTCTCCTTTTATATCAAAAGAATAATGCTTTTCCTTATCATCATATTTCACTTCAACACCTTTAGGCTTTATAAGGCTAATTCGATCTGGAATAATAATATTTTCACTTTGAGAATCTTTTATCACAAGGTTAACTCGGTTGTCTTTCTCTATTTCAAAACTATAAATATCATCCTCTCCCAGTCCTCCCATTCTATTCGAGGCAAAATGACCAACTCGCCCATCAGAATGCATAACGAAAGAAAAATCATCTGCACTAGAATTCATAGGGGAACCAAGATGCCCAGGTTTAAAGCCCCGGCCATATGTATTAACAACATATAGATCTAAACCACCCTTTCCTGCGTGCCCATTTGATGAGAAGAACAAAGAATTTCTTGAATTAAAAAACGGAAACATTTCATCACCTTTTGTATTTACATTCGCACCCAAGTTTTCAGGCTCCGTCCATTCACCATCAATCAAATTAGATCGATATAAATCAGTTCCTCCAAACCCACCTGGCATGTCAGACACAAAGTACAAAGTCTTACCATCCTTAGAAAGACTAGGGTGACCTACTGAATAGTCATCACTATTATAAGGAAATTCAGCACTAACCTTCCATCTCCCGTTTTTTTCTTCAGC
Organism: Ancylomarina sp.; assembly: GCA_048268005.1. GTDB lineage: Bacteria > Bacteroidota > Bacteroidia > Bacteroidales > Marinifilaceae > Ancylomarina. The sequence continues at coordinate 93,714 of JBLWWJ010000002.1, read as the reverse complement.
AATAAATATTTTCAGATTATTAACACCATTTTTGTCTCGATTCAGCTTCCCTTTAAAATAATTACTTCTTGTAAAGAACATTTTCTTAAAATCAGAAGAAAAACAAATAGCACCTTCATGGAATTTTGATCCGATACTATTCCCAAATCGAACAATTTGACTTTCGGTTTCCTTACTGTCATCGTATAAAAATAAATCCAAAAAGAACTCACCATTCCAATCGTATTTATCACCTCTAAAATCTTTACTCTGACGCCCAGAACTAAAAATCATATGCTCCTTATAATAGGTAGGAGAAAAATCAGCATAAATTGAATTAAAGGGAGAAGGTGACAATTCACAAATAAGATCTTTGAGGGTTTCCTTCTCAAACTTGGTCACATTTTCTACTTCTCTCTGCACATCTTTATCATCCGGATATTTTTCAAGATATTGAAGATAAACAAGCTTAGCTTGACCGTACCGCCCTCTTTCCTTCAAAAAATCCCCCAATAGAATAAAATCAGTATCCTCTTTATTTTCGTTCTCAATCAGCAACTCAAAATATTCAGTCGCTTTATCATAGTGATTCATCTTATGGTAAGACTGAGCTAATCGCCTCAATACATGAGCATTCTCGGAATCATTTCTTAATGCATATTCATAGTATTCTATTGCTCTCAAGTAGTTAAAATCATCAAACTCACGGTCACCCGAACGCACAGATAATTTCTGTGCGAAAGAAGCTGATGAAATAGCTAAAAGAATGAAGAATAAAACAAACTTATTCATGATATATTATTAATTATATAATAGTCTAGAAATAGCGAGGAGATCTTAATCTCTTCGATTTAAATACAATATCATAGCTCATTGATATTTCATGAGAGCCATGAGTACGGCTTGATAATCTTGAAACGGCAATATCATACGAATAACCCAATCGTAGTTGGTTGTTGATATTAACTTGAAAGATACCCGCTATAGAATCCTCATCTCGAAATGAAGTTCCTAACCAAAAACGATCTAAAAAAATAGCCATTGCAGACAAATCCCATGAAAGCCTGGAACCTTGCGTCGCTTTTAGTAGCATGGTAGGTTTCAGCTTTATAAATGGATTTACCTTTACCACATAGCCAGCCATTAAAAAATAATGCAATTTGCTTCTGTCAAGTTTAGCACTTGACATTCCACCACTCTTTATCTCTGTTTGAAGTAGCCTTGGTATAGAAAACCCAACAAAGAAATCTTCACCATAAACATAAGTACCAACGCCAAAATTTGGGAGCACATCGTTATTTAGTTCCTGTATTAAAGGATCGTATTGATCTACAACTCTTGAATTTGTTAAATCAACTTTTTGATGAGTTAAACCTGCCTTTAATCCAAAATTCATAGATACAGTTTTGGCTAACTTAATCTTATAAGAAAGATCAATACCTAAGTCTGTACTTTTTTCAGGACCGATCACATCTGTCTCCAGAGTTAAACCGACTCCCATATTAAAAAATGAAATTGGAGAATTAATTGAAAGAACAGCACTCTTAGGTGCACCTTCTAAGCCAACCCACTGTTTTCTGGCTATTCCAAGAATCTGGGTAGATCCTCTAGAACCAGCATAGGCAGGATTTATGGACGAAGGGTAATTCTGATATTGGGTAAACATTTTATCTTGTTGTCCAAAACCAGTAATTACAAGCCCAGTCAAGAGTAGTAATATGACAAATAGTTTTTTCATTCAATTACAGTATCACATCTTTAAGTTTTAAAAAAAACAAAGGTGTTTTAACAGTGTATTATATAGTTGGTTATAGTCTGGTTGAATTAAAAAGGTACACAAAAGTCTTATTTTTATCCAATTTATCAATACCAATTACACGAACTGTCTTTATGTTTACATGAGACACACTAGACGACAGTTTAAAAAAATAAGATTTCATTTTTTTTACACTAAATTTTCAATACCAACATAAGCTTCAATTTTTGATAAGAAAAACCATCCAACTCACTATAATATTCTCAATAAAAAATCATTATTAATCCACGTATTTACTAGCACTTTGGTAAGAAATATTACATTTGCTATTAAATCTGAGTATCAAAAAGCAATTCGATGAAAAAAATAGTCAATCCCTTTATAAATGGTGATAATGGCAACTGTTTTGGTTGTTCTCCTCATAACAGCAATGGTCTAAAAATGGATTTCTTTGAAGATGGCGACTACCTGATTGCAGAGTGGAAACCGCAAGCCCATCTTTCTGGATTCAAAAATGTTTTACATGGCGGCATTCAGGCAACTATAATGGACGAAATCGCCAGTTGGGTTGTGTTTGTAAAGTGCCAAACAAGTGGCGTCACAACAGAATTGAATGTGAAGTACCGTGGCTCTGTCTTAACAGATCAAGGTAAAATTACGGTTAAAGCCAAATTGATTTCTCAAGAAAAAAGATTTGCTCGCATCCATACTGAAATACTGGATCATAATGGTAAAATTGGATCTCAAGCAGAGGTGACCTACATGATTTTCCCGCAAGAGATGGCAAAGAAAAAATTCGAATACCCAGGAATAGAAGCCTTTTTTGAAGAGGTCTAAATATAAAGGCTTGTATATACATTAAAAATCATTCATTTTCGAATCATAAGTCTCACAAAAGCATCAAATTACAACTCATAACGAATCTAAATTCAAAAATAATTTTGGATTTCAAATAAAAAAAACGCTATTTTTGCCGCTTAATTTTTAAGAAGCATCATCTGGGAAACTGGTAACTCCGAATTTTTAATTCGGCCAAAAAACGAAAGGATGTACACAATTAGCAAGCATAGCACGCAAGTGCTTTTCATATCTAATCAGAGATATCTCTCTTCTCAAAAGAGGGCGCTTAATTTCCACCTGCTTTTTAATTTCATCTCAATATTTTATTGGCAAAAGCATCCCTTCAGCTTTAAGTTTGCACGTTCTATTCAAGATCAGGTGAAATTTTCAATTACTCACCTCTTTAACCGTTATAGATATGCATAGATTTAAAGCCATCATCTGGGACTATAATGGGACACTTCTTAACGATATTGAAATCGGGATAGAGAGCATCAACCTAATGTTGAGTAAACGAAATCTCCCACTACTTACTAGTGAAAGCTATCGTGATGTGTTTACATTCCCGGTAAAAGACTATTACGAAAGAGTTGGGTTCAACTTTCAAAAAGAAGATTGGGATTTAACCGCCCATGAGTTTATTGACAATTATACCAAGAGATTACCCCATTCCGATATATTTCCTGAAGCTCGATTCTTACTTGATCTATTTAAGAAGCAAGGCAAAAAACAATTCATTTTATCTGCAATGGAAATGAACATGTTAAAAGATTCAACACTAGAATTAAAGATTCAGAAATTTTTCGATGAGATTTCTGGCATCAATGACATATATGCCAGTTCGAAAATTGAGAATGGGAAAGCTCTATTTCAGAAACACCAATTAAAAGCTGAAGATGTTTGTCTTTTCGGAGATACCGTACATGACTATGAAGTAGCAAAAAGCTTGGGCTGTCATTGCTATCTAATTGCATCGGGGCACCAATCATATGAAAAGCTAAAGACAACAGGCTGTCCGAATATTATAAAAAGCTTAAACGATATTATAACAGAATAAACAACCATTTTAGATATATCTTTTTTTTCAAACAATCATTTTATTAAACCGATGAAAAAACTACTTACTATTTTTGCAATTCTTTCAGCATTTGCTGTAAATGCTCAAAATTTTCAGTTGCACCGTGATTTAGAACGTGGACATTACACTACGACTTTCGAGATGTTTAAAATGGACAAATGGGGTAACACCTTTACTTTTGTTGACTTTAATTATGATGGAGGTAATGTAACTTCTTCATATTATGAAATTGCACGTGTTTTAAAAACAGAAAAAATGCCTGTTGGTCTTCACGTTGAGTACAATGGAGGTTCTTCAAACCAATTTTCATTTGCTAATGCATGGATCTTTGGTGCTAATTATGCAAAAGGAACAAAAGATTGGGGTTTCTCTACTTATGCTGGTTATAAAGCCATTAAGGGAGCGGATAAAGCTAACTTCCAAGTAACAGGAACATGGTATGTGAACCTATTTAAAGGTAAAGTTACTTTTTCTGGTTTTGCTGATCTTTGGACTGAAAAAGGTAGCAAGGAAGCTGTTGCAGGTTTTATTGTATCTGATGATACTGTTTTCTTGACAGAGCCTCAAATATGGTATAATGCTACAGAAAACTTATCTGTAGGTGGTGAGGTTGAGATCTCAAGCAATTTCGAGCAATCACATAAATCTTACGTACGTCCTACTTTAGCTGTTAAGTGGAACTTCTAAGCATTTCCATTATCAAAATATAAATGAACTGCAGCTTAACCAATCTTGGCAAGCTGCAATTCACAATTCCAAACAACCATGTTAGATAAATATTTCAACATTACAGGTAGTGGTTCTACTCTCAAAACTGAGATTGTAGCAGGTATTACCACTTTCATGACAATGGCCTATATCCTTGCCGTGAATCCAGATATTTTAAGTGCTACCGGAATGGACAAGGGTGCTGTATTTACAGCAACTGCTCTTTCTGCTATTGTAGCAACCTTATTTATGGCTCTTGTAGCTAAATTACCTTTTGCATTGGCACCGGGTATGGGACTTAATGCATTCTTCGCCTTCACTGTAGTATTAGGTATGGGATACAGTTGGCAATTTGCTTTAACTGCTGTTTTCCTTGAAGGTATCATTTTCTTAATCCTAACAGCTTTCAATATCCGTGAGTTGATTGTTAATTCAATTCCATTGAATTTAAAGCATGCCGTTTCTGCAGGTATCGGTATTTTCATTGCTTTTATCGGACTTAAAAATGCAGGTGTTGTTGTTGACAACCCAGCGACTTTAGTTTCTTTAGGTAGTATGAAAGATCCTGCTGTAATTGTAGGTTTGGTTGGTATTGTAATTACAGGTGTACTATTGGCTCGTAAGATGAAAGGTGCTTTATTAATTGGTATTCTTGCTTCTACGGTACTTGCTGTTATTTTAGGTGTTGCTCATCTTCCTGAAGGCTACAAATTCATTAGCGTTCCTCCTTCAATTGAGCCAGTATTCTTCAAGTTTGACTTCTCTAATATTCTTAGCTTGGATATGGCGGTTGTTCTTTTCACATTCTTATTTGTGGATATGTTCGATACAGTTGGAACTCTTGTAGGAGTGGCTTCAAAAGCAGATATGCTTGATAAAGAAGGTCGTGTACCACGTGTTAAGCAAGCTCTATTTGCGGATGCTATCGGAACATTCTTTGGTTCTATCTTCGGTACTTCTACTGTTACTACATATGTTGAGAGTGCTGCTGGTGTTGCTGAGGGTGGTAAAACTGGTATGACAGCTTTATCAACTGCAGCCATGTTTGCTATCGCATTACTATTCGCACCGGTTTTTGTTATGATTCCAGGTGCTGCAACAGCTCCTGCTCTTGTGATTGTTGGTTTATTCATGCTTTCTCCAATCTTCAAAATCGATTTGAACGATTATACAGAGGCAATTCCTGCATTCCTTACAATCATCATGATGCCATTAACCTTTAGTATTGCAGAAGGTATCGTATTCGGTATGTTATCTTATGTGGTTCTTAAATTGTTAACAGGTCGTTACAAAGAAGTGAAGCCAATCATGTTCGTGATTGTGATTCTTTTCTTGATCAAATTCTACATGTAATAGAAAACTCCATTTTCTATACTAATCTAAATAGATCAATTTGAACATTGAGCTTTGACTCATGTCCAATTTTTTATCTCGAAATCTGATCTAAACCCAGGCTCCACGACCCCAATCGTGGAGCTTATTTTTTATACTTGATATAGTATCTCCTTAATGGCCTCAATACATTTCTCTTTTTCCTCAATAAAACTCATATGCCCGGAATGCTCAAAAATAAAAGCTTTCATTCCATTATCACCAGCCCAGGTCATACCCTTCTCATAAGGAATAAAGTTATCTTCTTTACCTATAAAACTATATTTAGGAATTCGCAACCTTTTAAGTGTTTCATTTCTATCCGGGCGCTTCATCATAGCCTTTAAGGCAGCTATGATTCCCTCATCTGAAGTTTTAGATGCAATTTCAATCAAAACATCAATTTCATCAGAGAAAGCTTCTTGATTATTTTTCGAAAATGTATTGGGAACAGCAGTAGAACAAATCAATTCCTTTTTACCTTTTCTGATAAATTCAATTTCTCGAGCTCTGTTAGCTCTTTTTTCTTCAGTATCAGCATTGGCCGTTGAATGCAGAAAAGTAAGACTGGCTAATCGATCAGCATATTTATCAGCAAAGGCCAAAGCCACATAACCTCCCATAGAATGGCCTAATAAATGAACCTGATCAATACTTAAATATTGAATGACGGTATTCACTGCATCAGCCATATCATCAATAGAAACTTGATCTTGTTTTAAGTCCGATTTCCCATGTCCAGGTAAATCAATGCAAATCACTCTAGCTGATTTCGACAATTCATGAACAATACCATTAAAAGTCTCAATAGACTCGAGGTAGCCATGAAGCAGCACTAATACGGAGCCACCATTCCCCTGATCACTGTATTTAATTTTATATCGTGTTGTATCAATTAATTTTAACATCTCTACTTTATAAAGTTTATGTACAAAAAAACGAAATTAAGATAATTTAAAATTCAAACATAAATCAAATCATCCGGTTCCAAAAGAAAATACAATACTACAATACACTTTTAATTTAGAACACATTACAACTGTAAAGTAAACAATTCCACCATACAGCAGTGAGATTCTCCACTCGTCAGACTAGTAATACATTATAGCTTTCTAAATAAGAATAATACGACTATGCTTGTTTTAAAACATATAAAAAAGTAATACCTTGCAAGGGTTTGCTTGAAATATTAAAGAATAAATTCAGTAATTGATTTAAGCTTAATCATATAGCTTTTCATTAACAAATAAACGCTTAGTATATTGCTAAACAGGTTATTGTTAGAATCAGTCTAAATAAATTACATGTGTTAAGTAATATTGTTTCCTCACGCATGAGCATCTACATTTGCAATTGAATTAGTTAAACCTTAGAATAAAAACAATCTAATTAATTTTTAGTCCTATGAGCAGTTTTTTAAGTTCATCAATTGGGAAAAAGCTGATAATGAGTTTATCAGGCCTTTTTCTTATTGTTTTTGTGTTGGTTCACTTGATATTAAACTCTTTTTTGTTGTTTGATAAAACAGGCGAATTATTCAACGCAGGAGCTCACTTTATGTCTTTACCAGTTATCCGTTTTGGATTACAGCCGGTATTGTTTGGTGGTTTCATTATCCACATCATTTATGCGATTACTCTAACACTTCAGAACATGAAGGCTCGTCCTCAGAAGTATGCAGTGCAGAACTTGGGTAACAGTAGTACTTGGTCGTCACGTAACATGTTTGTTTTAGGTGGACTAGTATTGGTTTTCATCGCAATGCACTTGATGCATTTCTTTGTACCAATTCAAATCGAAGGTAACGTACATGATGATGCTCAATTGGTAAAAGCTCTTTTCACAGATGAATCTATGGGATTAGTTTACACTGGTCTTTATGTATTAGGTGGTATCCTTTTAGGATTACACCTTGCACACGGATTTTGGTCAGCTTTCCAATCAATTGGATTCAGCAATAAGATCTGGAGAAAACGTTTAGAAAAGGTATCTTACTTCTATGCAATTTTCATTGCTGCAGGATTTGTAATCATTCCTTTGTACTTACACTTTTTTGCTTAATTGCTAAAACTTAACGGTTATGACAGTATTAAATTCAAAAATTCCAGCCGGGCCATTAGCTGAAAAGTGGTCAAAACACAAAGCTGCTATTAAAGTAGTTAGCCCTGCTAATAAGAGAAAATTAGATATTATCGTTGTAGGAACTGGCCTTGCTGGTGGATCTGCTGCTGCTTCTTTAGCAGAGATGGGATACAACGTAAAAGCATTTTGCTACCAGGATTCAGGTCGTAGAGCTCACTCTATCGCTGCACAGGGTGGTATTAACGCTGCAAAAAACTATCAAAACGATAACGATTCAATCTATCGTTTATTTTATGATACAATTAAAGGTGGTGACTATCGTGCTCGCGAAGGTAACGTTTATCGTTTAGCTGAAGTTAGTGGCGAAATCATCGACCAATGTGTTGCTCAAGGTGTACCTTTTGCTCGTGAGTATGGTGGAACTTTATCTAACCGTTCATTCGGTGGTGTATTGGTAAGTCGTACTTTCTATGCTCGTGGTCAAACTGGTCAGCAGCTACTATTAGGTTGTTACGCTTCTATGAACCGTATGATCGGACAAGGTCAAATCGAAATGCATGAGCGTAACGAAATGTTGGACATCGTTACTATCGATGGAAAAGCTCGTGGTATTATCACTCGTAACCTGGTTACAGGTGAAATCGAGCGCCATGGTGCTCACGCCGTAGTTATCGCTTCAGGTGGATACGGTAACGTATTCTTCCTTTCAACCAATGCTATGGGTTGTAACGGTGGTGCTGCTTGGCAAGCTTACAAGAATGGTGCATATTTCGGAAACCCTTGTTTCGTACAAATTCACCCAACTTGTATTCCTGTTCACGGTGAGCAACAGTCTAAATTAACTTTGATGTCTGAATCACTTCGTAATGACGGACGTGTTTGGACTCCAAAGAAAAAAGAAGATGCAGTTAAGTTACAGAAAGGACAAATGAGTCCTAACGATATCGCTGATGAGGATCGTGACTTCTACTTAGAGAGAAGATACCCTTCTTACGGTAACTTGGTACCTCGTGACGTTGCTTCACGTGCTGCTAAGGAGCGTTGCGATGAAGGTTTCGGTGTTAACGAAACTGGTAAGGCTGTATATCTTGACTTCAAATATTCAATTGAGCGTTTAGGTCGTGATGTTATTGAAGCTCGTTATGGAAACTTATTCCAAATGTACGAGAAGATTACTGATGCGAATCCATACAATGAACCAATGCAGATTTATCCTGCAATTCACTACTCAATGGGTGGTGTATGGGTTGATTATAACTTGATGACTAACATCCCTGGTCTTTACGCTATTGGTGAGGCTAACTTCTCTGATCATGGTGGTAACCGTCTTGGTGCTTCTGCTTTGATGCAAGGTTTAGCTGATGGATACTTTATCCTTCCTTACACTATTGGTGATTACTTGGCTGATGAGATTCAAACTCCTCGTGTTGACATGAACCACCCTGAGTTTGTGAAGAAAGAGAAAGCTGCTACAACTCGTATGGAACGTTTATACAACATTAAAGGTTCTAAGTCAGTAGATTCTTTCCACAGACGTTTAGGTAACATCATGTGGGATTACGTAGGAATGGCTCGTAACGAGAAAGGTCTTAAATATGCTATCGAAGAGATTGCTAAGATCCGTGAGGATTTCTACAAAGATCTTCGTATTCCAGGTGAGTTCAATTCAATGAACATCGAGCTTGAAAAAGCTGGTCGCGTTGAAGACTTCCTTGAATTAGGTGATTTGATGGCACGTGATGCACTGAACCGTAACGAATCTTGTGGTGGTCACTACCGTGAGGAATCGACTACAGAAGAAGGTGAAGCTAAACGTGATGACGAAAACTTTACTTATGTATCAGCTTGGGAATACAAAGGTGAAGGTCAAGAACCTATTTTACACAAAGAAGATTTAGTATTCGAAACTGTTGAATTAACACAACGTTCATACAAGTAAGCCATGGCAGATAAAATATTAAAAGAACTAACAATAAGAGTTTGGCGCCAAAAGGACGCTAAATCTAAAGGGAAATTAGAGTCCTATAAAATCAACAACATTTCTGGAGGAACTTCATTCCTTGAAATGCTTGACATCTTAAATGAGGAGCTAATCAACAAAGGAACAGAGCCTATCGCATTCGATCATGATTGTCGTGAAGGTATCTGTGGTATGTGTAGCTTATTTATCAATGGACGTGCTCATGGACCAGATGACGATATTACAACTTGTCAGCTGCATATGCGTAAGTTTAAAGAAGGTGAAACCATTACTATTGAGCCTTGGAGAGCTGGTGCATTTCCAGTAATCAAAGACTTGATCGTAGATCGTAATGCTTTCGAGAAAGTACTTCAGTCTGGTGGTTATATTTCTGTAAACACTGGTGGTGTACCTGATGGGAATGCTATTCCTATTTCTTACGATGATGCTGAAGAAGCTATGGATGCTGCGGCTTGTATTGGTTGTGGTGCTTGTGTAGCAACTTGTAAAAACTCATCGGCTATGTTGTTCGTTTCTGCTAAGGTATCTCACCTTGCAAAACTTCCTCAGGGTCGTGTTGAGGCTACTCGTCGTGCTAAGAATATGGTGGCTAAAATGGATGAGCTAGGTTTTGGTAACTGTACCAACACGGGTGCTTGCGAGGTAGAATGTCCTAAGGGAATTTCTATTGCAAACATTGCTCGTTTGAACCGCGAATTCTTAAGCGCTACTATTAAGGAGTAATTAGATTAAAATCTAGATATGAAGAGCGTTGCCTTAGGGGAACGCTCTTTTTCTTTACCAGAAAATCTAATGGTAGAATCATTAGATCCCGACTATTGACAAGTCGAATTTCAACATTAAAAATACCTTGATTCAAATCTCCAATGGCTTTAGCCGCAGCCCTTGATAAATCTATAATCCTTCCCTTCACGTAAGGACCTCTATCATTTATTCTCACGAAAACAGATTTCTTATTATCCAGGTTAGTTACCTCAAGCCAGGTATCAAAAGGAAGAGTCTTATGAGCTGCCGTATATTCTTCCTGAGAAAAAAACTCCCCGTTAGCTGTTAATCTTCCATCGAACCAACTGGAATAAAAAGAAGCTTTCCCTTCAAGGACAGGCAAAGGTGAATCTTGGGCAAATAAACATCCCCCCAGAAAAAGAAAAAAGAATAATAAAACTGTTAGCTTCATGATCTAAATATAAGTAAAGCTTTGGGATATTTGGAATTACAGCATTACTATATCATTACACAAAAAATCCGGCTTAAATAACCGGATTTTAATAAGTCTTAAAGTTGAAATTAATTACCCGTATTATTTACAAGATTCGTGTAATAAATTTCTCGCGCAACTTTATCGACAATATGCTTAACAAACTTCATATCGTACATCGAACTAAAAATTTTATCCATCAACTCAAGCGTATCTTCAGTTAATAGTTCTGATAATTCAATACTAGTTCCATCTTCAAAAGTGATTTTAATATCTCGTCCTTTTCTGCAGAAAGCCACATTTGCCTCATGAGAGTCATACTTATGTCTGACAACCTGAATTTTAGCACCTTCCTGAAGTTCCCCATTTCGATACACCATATAAGTATCAGATTCAGAACTTAAGACGATTTTGATATTCCCCAATACAAGTGTATACTCTAGTTCACGCTTATTTGTATCATCCGATTTCGAAATTTCAACTTCTTCTTTAAAAAGAATATCATCTCCCTTCTTTAGATTAAATGCATAAGTAAACATCTCACCTAATTCAAACTCAACACCTACTGAGAAATCATCTATAAATGTAAATTTCGATTGATATTCATAATTCATATTTTCAGAGATCGACCAGTCAACAAACAATTCACCAGCCTTTTCATCCTCGATCTCAATTTCAGAATTCAATAAGTAATCGAATTGCATCCCGCCTGAATAGGTATAATTATACTGATTGGTGGTAATAACAAAGTCATTAACATATTCAGTATCTTCATCTACATATAGTTTCCAAGGACGCATTGCTTTCTCCTTTGGTAAACGCAGAATAAAAGAATCAGAATCGTCTACTTTATCAAATGCTCTTAGATATCCATACTTGGTTATTCCTTGATGTTCCGTTATTCCTTTTTTATAATCATAAATGCCCTTTATGTCATTAAGAGTTATACTCATGGCATATCTGGAATCATCATTTTCACCACCTCCATTTTTTAGACTTTCATCGTCAACAGTGATTATTTCAAATCCCTTAGACTTGGAAATATCCACCACTGCATCTGTAAGCGTGTTAGCTTTAACTTCCATCAATTGCACTAGAGAAAGATCATCTTCTAAATTATTATCGGAGTTCTCTGAACAACCCCATAATACCGCTGAGAACAATAGCAGTGTTCCAAAATAAAAAATACTTTTTTTCATATTTATAGAATTAAGTTGCAAATCATCTAAACAGGTAATTTTAACAAACCTTATAGACTAAATGGGTATTAGTATTATATCGTTTCAAAAATTCTGACTAAAAGAATTAACAAAGAATGTATCACTGTTTAAAAATTGACTTCTTCTTTATTTACTCCATAGCTTAACTTGAAAATAATCAACCTTTAAAAGCATAAGTTACAAAAAAGAGATTTAAATGAAGAATAAAAATAACATATCAATTAGCGTAAACGTCCCAAAATGTTATGTAGAAACACTCCACAGTATTATAAACGTAAAATCTGAAAGAAAATTGTCTTAGTTAAAATATGGATTCATTTCCTTCAGCAATTCCATATTTTTTTGAAATATGGTTCCATTTCTCTCAGCAATTTAACACACCCTATTTAAATTCCTTCTAAAAGAATTAATTCGGAATTTAATCTAACGAAATTTATAATCTGGAAGTCAGTGAAGTTGGGAAATTGCTAGTTGTTCTGCAAAGGCATTTGTCTTTTAGCTCTCTTTTAGGATCGTAAACTTACCCTTACGACCTATAAAAGCAAATCACCTAACCTATTCAAAAGATTAGCCATGGCTAAATTTACCAAAGAAGATGCACTTCGATACCACGAAGGCAACCGACCAGGAAAAATTGAAGTTATTCCGACCAAACCCCACTCAACACAGTTAGACTTATCACTTGCCTACTCCCCAGGGGTAGCAGAACCTTGTTTAAAAATCAAGGAAAATCCGCAAGATGTTTACAAGTATACATCAAAAGGAAATTTAGTCGCTGTCATTTCAAATGGAACAGCCGTTTTAGGATTGGGCGATATTGGTGCTGAAGCAGGAAAGCCAGTAATGGAAGGGAAAGGCTTACTCTTTAAAATATTTGCAGATATCGACGTCTTCGATATTGAGGTCGATTCTAAAAATGTAGATGAGTTTGTGAAAATCGTTAAAGGAATTGCACCAACATTTGGTGGCATCAACCTTGAAGACATTAAAGCACCGGAGTGTTTTGAAATTGAAGATCGCCTAAAAAATGAATTGGATATTCCAATTATGCACGACGATCAGCATGGAACTGCTATCATTTCGTCTGCAGGCATGTTGAATGCTATCGAAATTCAAAAGAAAAAAATTGGCGAACTAAAGCTGGTTGTTAATGGAGCTGGAGCCTCAGCTGTAGCCTGTACACGATTATATATATCGCTGGGCGTGAAAAAGAAAAACATCATCATGGTCGACAGCAAGGGCGTGATACATAAATCGAGATCAGATCTAAGCATCATAAAAAAAGAATTTGCAACCAACTCTAATATTCAAACACTGAAAGAAGCTTTAGTTGGTGCTGATATGTTCCTTGGCCTTTCGGTTGCAAATGTACTCAGTCCAGAGATGATTAAATCGATGGCTGAGCGTCCAATCGTGTTCGCATTAGCGAATCCCAATCCTGAGATTGCCTATGAAATAGCCATGAAAACGAGAAAGGATTTAATTATGGCAACAGGTCGATCTGACCATCCTAATCAGGTTAATAATGTACTTGGCTTTCCCTTCATCTTTCGAGGAGCTATGGATGTTAAGGCAACTGGCATAAACGAGGAAATGAAAATTGCCGCAGTTAAAGCTCTTGCTGAATTGGCTAAAAAAGATGTCCCCGATATGGTCAATACAGCCTATAAAGAAATGAATCTTAATTATGGCGTTGATTATATTATTCCCAAACCTCTTGATCCACGATTACTCACAGCGGTGGCACCTGCAGTAGCCAAAGCGGCCATCGAATCCGGGATAGCCAATTCACCCATTACCGACTGGGAAGCCTACGAAATGGAGTTAGAACAACGCATGGGGCGCGATAATAAACTCATACGAGCTCTAACCGATAAAGCGAAGCGAAATCCTAAGCGAGTCGTATTCGCTGAAGGTGAAAACTTTAAAGTTCTAAAAGCTGCTCAAACCGTTTTACAAGAAGGCATTGCTCAACCAATCTTATTGGGTAATCGAGACAAAATTAAACAAATCATCCTGGAAAATGAACTCGATCTGGAACAGGTGCCAATCATCAATTGGAGATCTCCAGAAGAATTAAAACGTAGGGAAAACTATGCCGAAATTCTATTCAAGAAACGAAACAGAAAGGGCTTAACCTTAAGTGAAGCTTTAGAAAAGATGACCAATCGAAATTATTTTGGTGCCATGATGGTAGAGACTGGCGATGCCGATGCACTTATTAGTGGATCGACATCGAAATATTCTGATACCATAAAACCCGCTATTGAAACTGTGGGCATTAAACCCGAAATCAATCATATAGCGGGTATGTACCTACTCATGACCAATAAGGGGCCGGTCTTTTTTTCTGATACGACAGTGAATCCTAGACCTAATGCACAAACATTAGTAGACACCACATTATTAACGGCTGATGCTGTTTGTAAGTTTAATATTGATCCTGTTATAGCATTAGTTTCCTATTCCAATTTTGGTTCTGTTCGTCAGGGAAGTCCGTCTCGTGTTCAGGAAGCAACCCAAATTTTACATCACAAACATCCCTATTTAATTGTAGACGGAGACATTCAAATGAATTTCGCTTTAAATTGTGAATTGAGAAATACGATGTTCCCATTCTCCAAGCTTGGAAAGAAAAGAGTAAACACTATTATATTTCCCAACTTAAGTAGTGGTAATATTGCTTACAAAATGATGCAGGAACTTGGGGAAGTTGAAGCAATTGGTCCAATTTTGCTTGGCATGAAAAAATCAATTCATGTGATTGCTCTCGAAAGTTCTGTACGCGAAATTGTAAATATGGTCACCATTGCAGTAGTCGACGCTCAATAAAATCAAAATTATAAAAACAGAAAGCTTTAGCTGAATTGATTTCAGTTAAAGCTTTTTTTTATTTTAACTCAATTCTCCTCCAAAACACGAGTCTTTGGTAAGCTTTACACTTCCCATCTGAAAGATAAATTCGGAATAAAGAAACCAAACTGACATAGGCTATACACCTCTCTATCTGGACCATACGAAAATATCCTCCCATTAGCATAAAATGTCCACCTCCTCAAAATAAATAATCACGATTATTATAATCGCAAAAATATAGTTGCTTATCAGAGTCGATGAAGACGAGATAGTTAGTACTCAAAAAAAAGATTATTCAACTTTTTCCAATAGTTATTACCGGAGTCACTATTTGAACTCTATGGGGACTAAAAATCATCACATAAAGCTTACAACATCCGACTCGTTGTTATAAGTGAAACGATTAATTAACCTAATACCTAATTTTTAATATCATACTAACTCTAACCTTATGAAGAATCAAAAAATGAAAAAACGTAATTATCAGAAGTTTCTAAAAATAGGTTTTAAACGAGCCTCGTTTTTATTAACTGCAATCGTTGTCATGTCTTTTGCGACCAGTTGCGACGATGACGAATCAGTCAGCTTACCAGTGACGACCACGGGTGAAGTGTCTAACATCACAGGTCAGGATGCTGTTGTGAGCGGCAGTGTTACCTCAAATGGCGGATCAAAAATTCTTGCTATGGGGGTTTGCTTTACAACTGGAGATGCTGAACCAACCGTAGAAGACAATTTTGCAGCAGTAGGAGAATTTACTCCAGATGGAATTTTAGAGGCGGAGTGGAATTATTCAGTTACCCTAAAAGGATTAGCTGTAAAAACGGCTTATAAAGCCAGAGCCTATGCATCCAATGAAGCAGGTACTACTTACGGAGAAACTATATCTTTTACTTCGAAAGCAGGAAAAACTTACCATACGCTAACAAATGACATGATTGACACTTATACGCAGGAAGGTTCAGAAGGACCTAAGCCAAATCTTGTTGATGGTGACTTGAACACGTATTGGCATTCGGCTTGGTCTGGTGGTGTTGAGCCATTACCTCACCATATCCAAATCACATTTGACGAAGTTAAAGATATTGGTGGTTTCGAGTTCGCAACCAGAGACAAGTGGGCTAGAGGTAATAACCCAGCTCAATTCGATGTGCAAACCAGTACAGATGGTACCACCTACACAACCGTTTGGACCTCAGACAGACTAGAGAATGTTTTACTAAATCCGGAGTGGAATGCTGTTTCATTGGATAAGAATTACGCTTCTAAATATTTTAGAATTAGAGTAATTGATACAAAAACACCTGGTTCCAGCTCTACCTGTATGGCTGAGTTAAAAGTGTTTGAAGATGGTATGCTACCTTTTTAAAAGGGAGTTGATGTAGAATAATTAAAAACAACATGTATACTAATCTAATTAAGATTTAAGATAATAATTATGAGATATTTGCGACAAATCGATTTTTATCGAAATAATATAAAAAATAAAATAAGCACCCATATTCCCGGCATTCAAAAAACAATAAGTTTGTTCGTTTTCATGCTGTTTTTTACAGCTATTGCAAGTGCACAATCTGTTGAAGTAAGTGGGAAGGTTATAGATAATGCGAATCAGGAGTCATTGCCAGGGGTTAGTATTATAGTAAAAGGAACTACCCAAGGTGTTACAACTAATATGGATGGTGAATACACACTAAAAGTAGGTCAAGCTGATGCGATTTTAGTATTTTCATTTATTGGTTACGAAGCACAGGAAGTACCTGTTAATGGTCAGACAACGATCAATGTTAGCCTGAAAAGCTCAACCAGTGACCTTGATGAAGTCATGGTTATTGCATATGGAACGACAAAAAAATCAAATTTAACCGGTTCAGCTGTAGCATTAGACAGCGAAGACCTAAAAGATGTTTTTGTATCGAATGTAGCATCCATGCTTCAGGGTAAAGTTGCAGGGGTGAATGCATCATCACGTAGTGGAAGACCTGGTTCAAGTACTGAAATCACCATACGTGGTAAAGGTTCATTGTCAGGCACGACAGCACCTCTTTGGGTGGTTGATGGTATTATAATGGGTAATGAGGACCCGGGATACAGCCCTGCCGATATTGAAAGCATGACGATATTAAAAGATGCTTCTGCTACAGCTTTATATGGGTCCTTGGCGGCTAATGGGGTTATTCTATTGCAAACCAAAAGAGCCAAAAAAGGTGAATCAAAAATAAACGTTAATGCGACATACGGATACACCACATTTAACACCGGAAATTTCTCCGTTATGAATTCTCAGGAATTGTATGATTATCAAAAAACCTGGAATCCTGAGCTTAGCGAGGATGTATTAAACACGGATACGGACTGGATGAACATTGCTACCCAAACAGGAAAAGCACAAGAATATAACGTAAACTATTCCGGTGGTAACGAACAGATAACATCTTATTTATCGGGCACGTACTACAATGAGTCAGGTGCCTTAAAAGGATACGATTACGAACGCTATTCTGCTATTGCCAACTTTGATATCAATGCTAATGACCGCCTTAAGATTAAAGTCAATTTATCTGGCGATTACCGTACAACAAAAAACCAACAGCATTCTACCTATTCAATGTTTACCTACATGCCATGGGATGAAGCTTATTTGCCTGATGGATCGGTTTTAGATCCAAGAGTTGACAGTGGTAAAAATTATTTAGAGGACAACAATAAAGAATGGTACGGAAGAGACGAAAACAATTACTTGTACGATTTGCAATACAATTATGGCAAGTCACGCAACAACAACCTTCGTGCTAATATCGGCTTCGATTATAAGATCAACGAGTGGTTGACATTTTCTTCCATGAATAATATCGCTCTTAATTTTGGTCACTCTGAATGGTATACCGATCCTCGTTCGATAGGTGGGCAAGCAGACAGAGGGACATTATATGAAGGTTATAGTTTTAGCCAAACCCGTTTTACCAACCAAATGCTCCGTATGAACAAGAGTTTTGGGCTACATGCGCTTAATGCATTTGTGGCGTGGGAATACACCGATTACCATTCGGACAATGCCAATGCCAAAGGTAAAGGGATTGCTGCTGGCCTTACAGTACTTAATACCACCGCTGAAGCGCTTAGTGTAGGCGGAGCAAAATGGGAAAGTGCCAAACAGAGTATGCTTGTGAACCTGCAGTATGCCTATAATGATAAATATCTGGCTACAGCTTCCTTTAACAGACAAGGTTCAAGTAGCTTTGGTCCTAACAAGCAGTATGGTAACTTTTGGTCAGCCAGTTTAGGCTGGAATGCCCATAGCGAAGAATTCCTGCAAGGAGTAGAATGGTTAAACGTATTAAAATGGTCTGCCAGCATAGGACAGGTTGGTAATGCTCCAGGAGGATTTCAATATCTTGGATACTTTGCTTTTGTAGATCAGTACAATGGGAATAATGCTGCAACCCCCTATCAAAAAGGAAATCCTGACATCAGTTGGGAAAAAGTAACCAGCTACAATACGGCAATTAATACCAGATTATTCGACCGTGTCAGCATCAACCTAGACCTGTACTACAAGAATAGTGACAACCTGTTAACTTACGTTCCACTTCCTGCTTTAACCGGCTATAGCGGTATATGGATGAATGTTGGACGTGTGACCAATAAGGGGTATGAGTTGACTGTTTCACCTGAGATAATCAAAACTTCCAGATTTAAGTGGGATATGACTTTGAACCTTGCCTACAACAAAAACAGAGTTGAAGACATATACGAGAATAAAGCCTACACAAGTGGTAATACCAGAATCGAGAAAGGACATGATATGGATGCTTATTACCAAGCTATATGGTATGGTGTAGATCCATCAAATGGTGATCCTCTTTGGGAGAAAGTAACAACCAACGAGGATGGTACTGAGACAATTAGTTTAACATCAGACCATAATGAAGCGACCTTACAATTTACAGGAACCAAAGGCACTCCAACCTATACAGGAGGTATTCTCAACAAATTCACTTTTGATGATTTTACCCTAAGTGCCAACATTAGTTTTGTTGAAGATGTTTATAAATACAACAGTACCAGAGAATTGTTTGATAGTGATGGGGCTTATCCTGACTTTAATAATATGAATTTGGCCGATGGCTGGAGTCGTTGGAAAAAACCAGGAGATATTGCTACTCACCCAAAACCTAAAAAAGGAGGGGTTGGCGCCAACAAAAACTCATCGAGATATTTAGAAGATGCCAGTTTTATCCGTTTACGTAATGTCACCCTGGCATACAACCTTCCTAAAAAGGTTTCAAACTTACTTAAGATAACAAATGCTTCAGTTTACGTTAGTGCAGATAACCTAATTACACTGACCGATTGGTCAGGAATGGATCCTGAAATTGGAGCTACACGTCATGATCGTGATCATGGTGCATTATACCCAATGGCCAAGAAAATTATGGCAGGCGTAAAAATAAATTTTTAATAAGTAAGAATTATTAATGTTTAATAAAGATGAAAATGAAAAATATATATTCTTTTATTGCGATTCTTATAGCACTTTCATTTAGTGCTTGCGATATCACCAGAGAGCCCTTTCAGGATGTCCCGGATGATAAAGTATTTGCCGACGAATTAGGGATTGAAGCTGCAGCTTTGGGAACTTATGCCCTATTGAAAAAGAATGAGTTTATGCGTCCTTACCACTTTCATGGTGAATTTGGTGGTGATAATATTGCCTTAAGCGGCTCGACGACCGACCACTTATATTATATGTACAATTACAAACACACCAAAACCAATGGTCACCTTAACAGTCTATGGTCCGGTTGTTATAAAGGGATTGTGAATGCTAATAAAGTGATCGACAAAGCACAGGAAGGGACCGCTCGTATGAACCACGTTATTGGTGAAATGTATTACCTGCGTGCCTTCTTTTATTTCAATTTAGTAAATGTTTGGGGAAGACCTTATCCTCAAAACCCAAATTCGAACCTGGGTGTACCTATTATTCTGGATGCTGAACCAAATGCAGATAATTTACCTCCACGTGCAACGGTTAAAGAGGTTTATGAGCTGATTTTGACTGACTTGTTAAAAGCCGCTGACTTGATGAGTGAATTTAAAAGAGTGGATGATTATAACATCTATGCGTCAGAACAAGCTGCCAATGCTTTATTGTCCAGAGTTTATTTGTATATGGAAGATAATCAAAAAGCAGAGGAGTATGCTTCTAAAGTTATCGACTCAAACAATTTCACATTACTGGAAGGTTCTGCTTATGAAACGTTCCCAACCATGGTGCCTGAGGAAAATTCGGAAATTATATTTGCCTGTAAGGCATTAAAAGACAAAGATGATTATAACTGGTATGCTTTTGGTGGTATGTATGCTACAATTCAAGGTGTAGGTTGGGGTGAAATGTATGCCTCTGAGCCATTAAGAGATTTACTGGACAGAAATCCTTCGGACAGAAGACATAAATTCATTGATCCTCAATATGAAGATGGCGACGATTATGAGATCACTTATTCTTACGACAAATCATCTCCGGCTGGTTCAAGAATGTTCAAAATGTATGACGTTACCAGTAATGCCGGAAATTGGGAATATGACTACAATGGTACAAAAATCGTTTCAACAGAAGTTGTCAATGGTAACACCCTGTATTTTATTACCGAAGGTGAAAATATCATTGGAAAAACCTATGTGAAATTGACAAAGAAAATGCCAGTAAGACAAGGGTATCCAAAATATTTCGTGATAAAATGTTCGAATCAGGAAGGCCAACCACAGCTGTTCTCTCCAGTTATTTCGCGTCTGGCAGAAATGTACTTGAACCGTGCCGAGGCACGTGCTAAAATTGGTGCGAACACATCGGGTGCACTGGATGATATTAATGTTATCAGAGAACGTGCTGATATTGATAAATACACTGATGTTCCTGCTGGCAGAACCCTTCTGGAAATCATTCTTGAGGAGCGTCGTATCGAACTTGCGTTCGAAGCACATCGTCGTTACGATATCTTCAGAAATGGTTTAACCTTAGATCGTAGATATCCGGGAACACACGATAGAGGTGCGAATCCTTTATTAACGGTTCCGGCAACAAGCCCACGTGTTGTTGACTTTATTCCGGAAGCACAGATTTTAGCTCAGCCTAATTTGGAGCAAAATCCTTAATCAAGTAAAATCCATTCAATAGGGATTTGAAAATAAATACACTCATCATTCTGTCTTGATACTTATCAGGACAGGATGATGTTAGTGACAGACTTACAAATTTATAGATCCCCACAGACCTAAAAATAATAGTTAAATACCCCCTATCCTTGGGTTGAAAACTAATTGGTTTACGATGTAAACTTCTTTTCATACCTCAGGGCAAGCCCTGAGGTTATTTTTTGAATTTTAGCATGTAGTTCGATTAGATATGCCAGCCTGACCATAAATAAACTGAAACACAATGAGTAAATTAATTAAAATTGGAAAAATAACAAGTATTGTTTTTTTTCTCATGGCATTAGTAATAGCTCCTTCTTGTTCGTCAGACGAAATAGATGAAATAGAAGAAGAAGTAAAGAAACCCGATATCCCTGTAAAAGATCCGCTTACTAATTTAGTTATATCAGTGCCATGCGAAGGGAATTCTTGGGTCGTTGATAATCCAGCAGCGACCAGCAATATGGTCGTATCTGGAGGTATCAAAAATTGGACAAATTCAAGCGATAAGATTAGAACCTATTTTTATACAGAAAAAACAGGAGCTATTGAACTTGGCCTTCTTGCAAAATTTGCCGGTGCTACCACACTAATAATAACGCTTGGCGATATTACAAAACAAGTTGATTTCCAATCATCAGATGATAAGACAAAACACTATGCAGGCACTTTCAATATCGATAAAGAAGGCTATCATTTCGTAGAAATAGAAGGTGTTACCAGTGGCGGTAGCTCTTTTGGTGATATTTCTGATATTTTATTAGGCGATTCCTCATGGAAGTCTAATGTAAGTTTTGTGGATGCGGAATGGTTTTACTGGGGACGAAGAGGTCCTTCGGTGCACTTAAACTTCGAAGAACCTGCCAATAAAAACATCACCTGGTTTTATAATGAATTAACCGTACCGGTTGGGAAAGATCCCATAGGCTCATACTATATGGCTAATGGTTTCTCATCAGGTTATTTTGGTATGCAAGTTAATTCAGAAACCGAACGACGTATCTTATTTTCGGTATGGAGTGCATTTGACACACAAGATCCTAATCAAATACCTGCTGAGTATACCGTAGAACCACTGGGGTACGGGAAAAGTGTAACTGTAGGAGAATTTGGTGGTGAAGGTTCGGGAGCACAAAGCTATTGGGTTTATGACTGGAAACCGGGAACAACCTACAAGTTTCTATTAAAAGGTGAATCCAATGCTGATAATTCTATCGATTATACGGCTTATTTCTATGCGCCTGAAGTTGGCGATTGGAAATTGATAGCCAGTTTTAGAAGACCATTCCCTACTGGCAAACACCTAACTCGCTTGCACTCATTTTTAGAGAATTTCAATACCACAATGGGTGATGAAACCAGACAAGTGGATTACACCAACCAATGGGTTTATGATACTCAGGGAAGCTGGAGCGAAATGACTAATGCAACATTTACAACTGATGCTACTGGAAGTAACGGTGCACGATTAGATTATGATGGTGGAAAGGAAGGCAATCATTTTTATCTTAGGAATTGTGGCTTTTTCAGTGATAATGAAACACCCAACACATCATTTACAAGAACAGCTAATGGAACGGCACCTAATATTGACTTTTCGAAATTAGAAGTTCCAACCATTTCCAATTCGACACAAACTATAATGGATAGAACAGGATGGACCATAGCAGATTTCAGTACTCAGGAAGATCAAGGAGGTGAAGGAGATACAGGCCGAGCTACCGATGTACTTGATGGAGATGAAAGTACTTTCTGGCATTCATGCTGGTCGGGTTGCACAGCAACAGCTCCTCATCATATTACCATCGATATGGGACAAGCCAATACCGTAAATGGTTTTAGTTTTACGCAGAGACAAAACCTATCCAGAACTGTTCAGGATTTGGAAATCCAAATAAGTAATGACAATACAACTTGGGAAAGCCTAGGCGATTTTGTACTGGAAAAGGTGACCAATCAACAAACTATTGAACTGAGTACAGCAAAAACGTTCCGATACTTTAAGTTTATCGCTAAAGTATCGCATGATGGAACCAATAATGCCGCCATGGCAGAAATTGCAACCTTTGTTTTAGACTAAGCATAGAATCATAATAAACCCAAGCCTTGTAAGCTTGGGTTTATTTTAGATATGCTGCAATTGGCAGGTATTATCTTACTTCATCTTACCTCCCAGCACACAGGTTTTCTTATAGGTTTTCACGTCCCCGTCAGGATGAAATAATTCAAAGTAAAAAACGTAAACACCAATTGGAGCTCGTGCTTTACTTGCAAGTAAACCATCCCAAAACAATTCATCTTGTGTTGACAAAGTTAGGTTACTTGCCAAACGTCTGACCTCTCGTCCAAAACTATTATAGACTCGAATATTCGCCACATAACCACTTTTCTCCAAATCGAAATTAATGATCAATCTGTCATCAACACCGTCACTATCCGGTGAAAATAATTTCTTTTTAAAACCAACAACACTAACTTCTGTTTCATCAATATTATAGGAGGAATTTTTCAGACCAGGTGTTCCAAAACCAATACTCTGAGCCGCTGAAGTCCAATTTGAAATCGAATTTGTTTCAGTATCAGGATTAATTCTCTCCAAAGCAACTCCTTCAGTAGAAGTTAGCCCCTGAAAATGCATATTCTCGTCATAAGCAAAATCATCCAGCAATTCATTATTACTATTTAGGATCACCACTCTCCCTTCATCATCATTATACGCAGGCATTTTATTGATCTGCATAAATGCATTTTCATCAAAATAGCTGTAGTTTTCCTTCACACTTAAAGTATCTGAACACAATAAGAGGTATCCTCCGACATCCAAGATCCGGGATTCAGTTGTCAATTGATAAAGAGCATCCAACTGATAATTCTCATCCCGATTGGCAATAAAAACATCGCGAATATCAATTATTCGGTCCGATACATTTAGTAATTCAATATAATCTGCCCCCCCTGGATATGGGTTAAATAAAACTTCGTTAATTACTAAATCACCTTCTTGAGGCATGTCTGCCAATAAAAATTCAATTTCATCTCCTGATATGGAATTTCCCGCCAAATCAAGAAGTTGATCGGAAAGACTAATTTGATATTGAAGGTTGTGTTCAAATTCAGAAGAAAATAGTAATCGTAGAGCGAATATCTCATTTTCAATTTCAATAATTGAATCCGGGTGCATACCATCCGTATTGATTGAATAATTTTGAAGATTTAAAGCCTGACTCAAATCTAATGGCTCGCTAAAAAAGAGATCAATTGAATTGGCATCACTTATTTTATAACTTAAAAGACGTGGCGGCACTATATCAGGATTAAAAGCCTCTACAGAATTTCTCGTTCCGGGAGTCCCACCCAGTTCATTCAAAGAAGCTCGCCAATTGTCTGCTTGCCAGGAATGGTTATCCGTATCAATCCGTTCCAAACTCCAACCGCCATCCTTCTTTTCATCATCACCGTACCAATCAGATGAGTAGGTAATTTCATCAAGCAACACACCTGACGTAGATTCCAAAGAAATACGGCTGCCAGAATTGGTCAAAGATGGGAAACTACTTAAGCCTAAAACATTGCCAAACTCCTTATAATACTCAACCGCTGCATTGGAACATAGAATTAAATAATCCTGTGATAGCAAGTCAAAATCAGAAAGAATCTTTTCTTTATCACCAACATGCAGCTTATATTCTTTTAGGTTTATAGAATGTTCACTTGCATTAAAAATCTCGACAAATTCATATTCTGGCAAAGCTACTGCAGGAGATTCATCGGCCAGTATTTCATTAATAACAAGCTCATACTTATGGACATCGTACCAAACAATATCAACTCTTATTTCCAGAAAATTCCCACATTCATCGATAAGATTATTCAATATTAATTTATAATTAACACCATCTTGAAGTGCATCTGTAAAATGAAGTTGAAAAACTGTAGATGATTCCTTAACAATTGAAGAAATTGAGTTCCCTTCAAGCGTATAATTTGAATGTAAAAGTGCTGCATCATCAATTAAAGCTTCCGAAAATTCAAGCTGTAGATCTTGATTTGATATCAAGGAATAAGATCTTAAGACGGGTGCTGAAGTATCCTCATAAATTCCACTTATCGAGTTGTCGTGACCAGGACTTCCTCCCCTTTCACTTATTGATGCTGACCAATTGCTTACTGTTGAACAAAAATTTGAAGCATCAATCCGCTCCAAACTCCAGCCGCCATCCTTCTTTTCATCATCACCGTACCAATCGGATGAGTAGGTAACTTCATCGAGCAACACTCCTGACGAAGATTCCAAAGAAATACTAGTCCCAGAATTGGTCAAAGATGGGAAACTACTTAAGCCTAAAACATTACCAAACTCCTTATAAAACTCAACCGCTGCATCGGGACATAGAATTAAATAATCGTGAGATAGCAGCTCAAAATCAGAAAGAATCTTTTCTTTATTACTAACATGCAGCTTATAATCTTTTAGGTTTATAGAATATTCACTTGCATTAAAAATCTCGACAAATTCATATTCTGGCAAGCCAACTACAGGGTTTTCATCGGCTAAAATTTCAGTGATGATTAGATCATAAGTCTTAGTCTCTGCAAAAAATTTAAACTCGATTGTTTCAGTTTTCGAAGCAGCGCCTTTCATATCAACCATCTCATTTACAATCAATAAGTAATCTCCTGTTAGTAAGTCATTATCCATCAATAAGACCAATTGATTATTCGTAGAAGACTCCTTAATGATCTTGATTGGAATTAAATCATCTCCTCTTGTCAATTCAAAATTTCCAGGTTTTGATGACTCCATAAAACTTAAGTCCTCAGAAAAATTCAAAATGATAGAATCCGAAGCAATCATATATGACTTTAAAAAAGGAGCTGTATTAAGGCTTTCAATCGTAAGATCATCAAACCATAATTGTCCAGCACGAGAAGCTGTCTCAAAATTAAATTCAAGTGCCGAATACCAAGTATCATCAATCAGAGGAGCCTCAGAGATTACAGTCCCAGCAGAATAC
Organism: Ancylomarina sp.; assembly: GCA_048268005.1. Taxonomy (GTDB): domain Bacteria; phylum Bacteroidota; class Bacteroidia; order Bacteroidales; family Marinifilaceae; genus Ancylomarina. The sequence continues at coordinate 67,432 of JBLWWJ010000002.1, read as the reverse complement.
CAATTCTTCATCTCTCCTAAGCGATTATAGAAGAGTTTCCATTCTCCTTTTGCAGTATACTCAACTTTTACTGCTACGGTTTCGTCCTCATTCCAATTAAAATCCGATTTAAGCAAAAGTTCTGACTCTCCTTTTTGAGTTTTCCAAAGCCCCAAAAGATCATCTGATCCGGTGAAGTTAACACCTACTGAAAACAGGTTATCAGCCAAGTCAGGATCATTAAAATCCATCAAAAGGTGAAACACAAAATTATTGGTAGAAGACGGATCCCAATCTGAATTCTTAAGCGTAAATTCCCAAAATATAGATTCAGATTTTAAATTGATATTAACTAATGGACATATGATATAACTACTCCCTATCGCGTTAGACAAATTGTGTTTTAAGCTTGAATTTCCATTTATGGGCAAATAAGTTGATGCCTTCCAATCGGAAGTTGTTTCCCATTTTGATAGATCAGTCGATTCAAAATCATCAGAAAGAATCAAATCATCCTCTTGAACAAAAATCGGCACAACACAGGGATTCAAATTACCATTAACTGCCACTTCAAATAAATCAGTTCCTGAATAGGTCACATCATCTAGCCTCAGAAATCCATTTGAGAAACTGCCCACCATACCAGAATGTGATAAACTTCCATCACCATCTTTTAGACTTAAACTCACCGCGGAATTGTTGTCAACATCGATATTAAGATCTTCGTCAACAGCTGCTATTTCTACATTGAAAGATTCCGAATCCCTTATACTTCTCGGGACAGATATAAAACACATTCGATCTGCTTCAACTTCCAAATGATGAATTTCAGAAGAGATGTTATCGTCTAATTCTGCAACTAAACTTGAAGCCGTTGAGGAGGCCTTCCACCCATGATTCTTTTTAATTTCTACTTGTATTTGAGATTTATCAGGAAGCATACTCTTTTTGAAAAAGACAGACAATTGAAACTCGGATAGCGAAGCATTATCAATCTCAATATCCAATGAAGTAAAGGAAATATAGTCCTTTTCAATCTTTGACGTTTTAGCAATAACTTGCCCATCCTTTAGCAAAGTACTACCTGCCAGATGTTTTTTCCAATCTAGGCCCTCTTCTGATAACTTATTATAAAACTTGATGGTATTGATTATGGTTGGCAAGTCGTCCATACTTCCAAAATCATTAATTCCAAAATTGAAAATCACTTCTGAATTATCAGAGCTAGTAGCCGAAGGATTAAGGGCTTTGGGAAGAATAGATGAATTTGAAGGAACAATTAAAGAATTTATATCAAGGCTAGATATATTCTCACTTAAAATAGGGTTCATCCCATCAGCTTCAATTAAAACTGTAAAATTTTCTGCTGCATTATAAACCAAATCATCCCAAAAGAATTTGCCTGCAATAAGACCTTTACTTAAACCTGAGATAGAAGATAATTTCCCACTCCCCGAAGCTAGAGAAACTTTTGCTTCAACAGTAGTATTGAAATCTTGATTACCATATTTATCAATCGTCTTTAAACCAATTTCAAAATCCTCATTAGGAGCAATAGTTTTTGGGGGCTTATCCGTAAATACCAATTCTGTTCCTAGGACATCAACTACAAAATTATTGCCCATTAAATCACCGGTAAACTCATCAACAAAATGGCTCCCATCGACTTCCCATTGTGGATGAATATTATTAATTGTCGCTTGAAAAACCGCACCATCCGTAGAGCTATCATTCAAATAAAGGAAAAGAGAAAACTCCTTGCTTGTTCCATCAGCTATAAGCCTTGTATCCAACGATTCTGGAAAAACAATGACGAAATCGTCCTTTGTTTTTACAAATTCAACATCAACGAATTCATTATCTATCTTCAAGCGGAAAGCCGAAATCTCATCTTCCCAATCAAGCGTATTATTAACCGATGGCATTAAACGTATTGTTTTCAAAACCGTTGGTATTTGATCATCACCCACATCACTAATTCTAAATCGAAATACTTCTGTAAGGTCATCTGAAGAGACAGCCAATGAAGAAATAATCAAGTTATCTGGCAGCCAGTCAACAAGCTCAACAATTGTCGACTTTGAAGGCAGAATATTAATCCCCTCTGATTCCTCACTAATCAAGCCATCACCATTAATTGATAGTTGAATCAGCTCCGAAAAATTATAGGACAAATCATCGAATATCAAAGATCCTGAAATCAATGGCTGGGTTAATGTTCCTGATAAAATGCCATTCCCATCAACAACAGATAAAATAACTTCTTGATTCGCATCTAAATCTTTATTCCCATTCGTATCAGTTAGTTCAGCGCCGACTTGAAAATTAGACGCAAAAGCCACATCAACAGTTGGGATTGAATTAAAATGCAAATGAGTTCCTTCAACATCTATTGAAAATTCAGGTCCTGACAAATTTCCAATAAAATCCGGAACCAAGCCACTTCCTTCAGTCTCCCAACCTTCATGACTATTTTCAATTCTTAATTGTAAAATCTGCCCATCGGTAAGTTTCGTTTTTAAATAAACCAATATTGAATAATCACGACTGATTCCATCACTAATTTCTCTCAATAATTCTGTATCAGAAATACTAATATTAAGAGATAGCTGATTGAAAACAGAACTTGCCTCAAGCTCGACACCTCCAGATTTTATTACAAAACCAGCAATCTTTTCTTCCCAGTTCACGGTATTATTATCACCTGGAACAAGTCTCAAATTATTTAGAAATGTCGATTCTAAATCATCGCCTTTGTCATTCAGTGAAAATCTTAAAACCTCAACCGCATCATCCTCTGAATTGGATAGTGAAGCTATTTTGGAATTAGAAGGAACCCAATCTGTCAAATTTAGATCTGTACTTTGAGAACTAATAATAGAAATAGGACTTGAGATTACAGAAGTTAAACCAATAGCAGAAGCTTGTATATTTATATTCTCAGCCTGATTATATGAAAGATTCGTAAAATCAACATTTCCTTCAAATAACGTATTTATAAGCTCACCTGATAATATACCATTTCCTGTTTCGAGATTCAAGTTTACACTCTGGTTAGCATCTAAATCAAGGTTCCCATTCTGATCAGTCGCTTTAAGAGAAACTGAAAAGTTAGAGTTCTTTAAAATATCGCTTGTAGGAGACAATGTGTAATTCAAATCAGTAGCTTCCACAGATATTTGATGCTCTGGAGAACTTACCGAAAGACTGTTGGCAGCATCAAAGCCAGAACCCACTTCATAAGTTGTGATATCTGCAGCCCCAGCACTTAATTGCATTTGAACTTTCTGACCATCTCCAATTCCTATCGATTTTAGATAGCCCCGTAATTCATATTCATGGCTGGAATCATCTGGCAGATTGAAGTCATTTTCAATGAAATTCATAATAATCTCATTGGCATTAATAAGCAAAGAACTAATTGGAATAAAATCAGTTCCATCATGAAGAGCAAAGTCTTGAAACTGGCTTGATAAATCTGCTTTATGATCAGTCGCTACATTAGTAAATTTAACAGATGCTATTTTTGTATCCAAATCGTCAAATCCGCTTGGCTCTGACAATTTAAATTTCAATAAAGCCTGTGCTGAATTTAAGTCATTAATTATTGAATTAATATTCTGCGAAGGAGTTTGAATGTCCGGTTCTAAAACCCGAGTTAATGCATCTTTTTCAACCACTGCAGGAATCCCGATAACTGAGATATCATCAATGTAAATTTTATCTGATGCATAAGTCGTCTTCATTCGAGCAACTATTTGCAAACTGGAACCATTTAAATTAGTAATTACAGCCGTAGCACTGCTCCAATCAACTGAACTTTCAAAGAATGAGGTTTCCGTCCCACCGTCCAAAATATAATAGAGCTTTATATATTTATTGGCAGCGTTAGAACCGGAACCTGTTTCTGAAGCTAAAATAGATATATCAATACCCGTATGAGCCGATATATCAATTATGGAACTCCGCCATACTGCCTCTCCATCACAATCAACGGCTTCAAGTCTATCGTCTCCTGTAGCTACAACCTTTACGTAATCACCAGCGCCAGTGAAAACACAAGCACTAACATCTAAAGTCCAATTAACGTCTGATATATCGTTTAATCCAACCCCGTCAAATCCCTTTCCGATATCCTCATTAAAATCTTCTAAGTAAATCACATCCTGAGCTTGTAAAATGCCTATAGTCAGGAATAAAAAAAAGAATACTTTAATTAAAGCCAGTGTTTTCATATCTAAAAGCTTTATATTCGTTGACTCGATTAACTACAAGAGATATTCAGAAAGGTAAAGGAAATAATACCACATATCTCTGATAAAATTGAACTAACCAATCAATGTTAATTCGATATTTTTCATTCTTACCATACTCAATCACTTACACTAACTGAATATGAGTAAGTAAGTTATAATTATTAATCCAATTTAATAGAATTTTTTATTATGAAAATTGCTGTCGTAGGCGCCACAGGTTTGGTGGGACAAAAGATTCTTGAGGTTTTAACCGAAAGAAATTTCCCTGTAGATGAATTGTATCCCGTTGCAAGTGAAAGATCGAAGGGTAAAAAGATCGAATTTAGAGGTAAACAACTAAGCGTAATTGGCATGAAAGAGGCAGTTGAATTAAAACCTCATATTGCAATTTTCTCAGCTGGTGGCAACACATCGCTTGAGTGGGCTCCTGAATTTGAAAAAGTGGGAACTTTTGTTGTCGATAATTCTTCGGCGTGGCGCATGCATCCTGAAAAAAAATTAATCGTCCCTGAAATTAATGCTTCTGAACTGAGTGTTGATGATAAAATTATTGCCAACCCAAACTGTTCGACGATACAAATGGTTGTTGCTTTAGCCCCTCTTCATAAAAAATACAAGATAAAACGCTTAATTATCTCAACCTATCAGTCTATAAGTGGCACTGGTGTTAAAGCCGTTGAGCAATTGGAAAATGAACGAGCAGGTATCGAAGGAGAAATGGCATACCCATATCCTATCGATAAAAACTGCTTACCTCACTGCGATGTGTTTGAAGACAATGCATACACCAAAGAGGAGATGAAGCTGATTAACGAGACTAAAAAAATTCTTCGTGATGATTCTATCAGAATTACAGCAACTGCCGTTCGTGTTCCAGTTGTTGGTGGTCACTCAGAATCTGTAAATATTGAGTTTGAAAAGGATTTTGATTTGGATGAACTAAAAGATCTTCTTACTCAATCTGAAGGAATAATTCTTCAGGATGAGCCAGACAAGAATATCTACCCAATGCCACGATATGCTCACGAGCAAAATGAAGTTTTCGTGGGTAGAATTCGTCGTGATTTCTCAAATCCAAACAGTTTGAACATGTGGATTGTTGCTGATAATCTTCGTAAAGGAGCTGCAACTAATGCCATTCAGATAGCTGAATATCTAAGTCAAAGTGGAATAGTTTAATCACTCATTTCAATACTAATACAAAAAAGCGATGCTCCAAAATAAGATTTGGAGCATCGCTTTTTCTTTATATCTAAATTCTTTTATTCCTCTTCCTCACTAAGACTGCTATAGTCCTGATACAAAAAGTTGTTATAAGGAAAACGAGCAGAATGTATATCACGTATCACATTATATACTTTCTCTTTAAATTCCTCTACATTATCTTTCTCTTTAGCTGAAATAAATATACATGGCGTGTCTCCTTTTGCCACCCACATCTTCTTCAACTCATCAAGGCTATAGTTTTCTCTCAACTTAGGTGTTAAATCATCATCATCCTTTTTCACATAGCTAAAAGCATCGATTTTATTGAATACTAAGAATCGTGGTTTCTCTTTTTTATCGATTTCAGCCATTGTTTCGTTCACAACATTAATGTGGTCTTCGAAATTTGGGTGTGAAATATCGACAACATGCAGAATAACATCGGCTTCTCTTACTTCATCCAATGTCGATTTGAAAGACTCAACCAAATTATGAGGTAGTTTTCTGATAAATCCAACGGTGTCGGCCAACAAAAAAGGAACATTTTGAATCACAACTTTTCTAACTGTGGTATCCAATGTCGCAAAAAGCTTGTTCTCTGCAAACACATCAGATTTACTCAAAACATTCATCAAAGTTGATTTACCTACATTGGTGTAACCAACCAAGGCAACACGAACCATTTTATCACGATTCTTACGCTGTACTGTTTTTTGCTTATCAATCTTCTTAAGATCCTCTTTCAGTTTCGCAATCTTATCAAGAATAATACGACGGTCAGTTTCAATTTGAGTTTCACCAGGTCCACGCATTCCAATACCTCCACGCTGACGTTCAAGGTGAGTCCAAAGACGAGTCAGGCGGGGCAGTAAATATTGATATTGCGCTAACTCTACCTGGGTTTTTGCATTTGCTGTTTGGGCTCGACTCGCAAAAATATCAAGAATTAAATTTGTTCTATCAAGTATCTTACGCTTTAGTGCACGTTCAATATTCCTCAACTGAGATGGTGTTAACTCATCATCAAAAATCACCAAACTGATTTCAGGATTAGCTTCCAGATAGTCTGATATTTCTTCTAGCTTACCTGTACCAACAAAAGTTTTTGGATGTGAACGTTGTAATTTCTGAGTAAATCGCTTGACAGTTTCAGCCCCAGCGGTTAAAGCAAGAAAATCTAATTCATCAAGATATTCTTTCACCATAGCTTCTGTCATACCTTGTGACTGATCAACGATACCAATCAAAATTGCCTTTTCCGATTCTATTTTATTATTTAGGAAATCTCCCATGTAGTTTCAAATATATAATTTTGCCCTTAAATCTTTACGAAATAAGTTGAGTGCATTCATTTTTATTAAGATATGGACAAAAGTAAGCAATATTCGTATATAAAGTAAATTCAGCTTAAAACAAAAAAGAGGCTCTGAAAAATCAGAGCCTCATATATCGAATACATTAAATGTATCAGTTTATTGTAATTGGAAATTGATCGGTACAGTATAAGATACTTTTACTGCTTTACCACGTTGCTTACCTGGCTTCCACTTTGGCATCTTATTAATTACACGAAGAGCTTCTTTGTCAAGTGATGGGTCAACCCCTCTCATAATCTTAACATTTTCAACTTGTCCAACTTTATTAACAACAAAACCAACGTATACACGTCCTGTAATACCATTCTCCTGAGCAATTACAGGATATTTTACAGATCGGTTAATCCATTTCTGTAATTCAAGATCTCCACCTGGAAATTCAGGCATGTCCTCTACAATTACAAAAACCTGCTGCTCATCTTCTTCCTCTTCATCCTCAACAACCTGAATTTCAACATCTTCATCCATATCGGCTTCAGAGTCTTCAATTTCTAGTTCGTCTTCAATTTCTTCATCGTTGTCCACAATGTTCAAAACATCAGCAACCTTAGGAGCTGGTGGTGGTGGTGGTGGTGGCTTAACAGGCTCTTGACGAGTAATAGGAATAATTTCCTCTTCAGCCTGGATTTCTTGCTCTGTTTCCAACACAGTGGCTTCACTTGTATCAACTCGCCACTCAAAGGCTAGAAATACAATAGCAAGAGTAAGAGCCAGACCAATCTCTAGAAAAAGACCTCTCTTATTCTCCAGATCTGCTTTTTGTGACTTCTTAACTTCCATAGTTTTCTTTTTATTTTCTAGTAAATTCAGCGTCTAAAAATACAGATTCCAATTGTATTATCAAAATTATACTTTAGACATGCTTAATTATTCGGGGGTTAAAGATAGAAAAATTCACGTCAAACAAGTTTATTCGTCCTATATAACACATCTTAATACTCAAATAATTCTCCAAAAATCCGATTTTTTAAGAGTGAAATAGGTTTTCAACTCATAGACTCCAGACAAAACAATTCTTCCTGTTTTTTATCCTTTTTAGACACAACATTTATCAATATGTCATTCTATTTTTAAAACAAAACCTTACAACAATCAGATTGACAAAAAAATACACCCTTAAAAAACAAATTACAAACGTTAGCGTAAACCAATTAAACAGGTTAAAAGTTTCATAAAAAAAGAGGTTCTGAATGATCAGAACCTCTTTACTATTTATAATCAAGATTAATTACTGTAATTGGAAATTTATAGGCAATGAGAAAGAAACTTTCACTGCTTTACCCCTTTGTTTACCCGGATTCCACTTTGGCATCTTCTTTATCACACGTATCGCTTCCTTATCTAAAGAAGGATCTACGCCTCTCACTACAACAATATTCTCAATGCCTCCATTTTCATTAATTACAAAATTCAGGTGTACCCGACCACTTATCCCATTTTCCTGAGCTATTACTGGATAATTAACCGATTTGTTTATCCACCTCATAAGTTCAACATCTCCACCAGGAAACTTGGGCATTTCTTCAACAATAACGAAAATATGTTCCTCGTCATCATCACTTTCATCACCATCTAAAACTTGTATTTTAACATCTTCATCGATATCAACAGTGGCTTCTTCAATAACTAATTCTTCCTCAAAATCCTCGTCATCGTCAACAATGGTTATAAAATCAGTCAATCTGGGAGCTGGAGGTGGCGGAGGTGGTATATCTTGTGGTTCACGAGTAATAGGTATAATTTCATCATCCACTTCCAATTCTTGCACATCAGTCAACACATTCGCTTCTTGTGAATCAACCCGCCATTCAAAAGCGAAAAATACAAGGGCAAGGGTAAGGACTAAACCTATTTCTAGAAAAAGACCTCTTTTATTTTCTAAATCTGCGTTTTTTGTTTTTTTGATTTCCATAGTTCCAGTATTAATTTATAAAAAATCAAAACTTATTAAAGAACAAGTTAATGCTCAATTAAAGTTTGATTAAAATCAATTTGATCTATGAACATAAATATAATGAAATGATAAGATGAAAAAACCTACCTATGGTAAGATTAAAGAAATTTAACAATACTGTTTATATTTTAACATTCTTTCTTCATTAATATCTGCCCGCCCCAAAAACAAAACTAAGGGCAAGAAAAAAGGATGATAAACATCATCCTAAGTATTTTAACTACTTGAAAATTTAAATAAAAAATGAGTGAAAAATTAACAAAGCCCGAACTCATCCTACCTATACACACTATTCTTCTACTGTAATCAATCGTTTACCCTAGTAAACAATCATGGGTCATCATTAACTTTTCACTCATATCCTTTTACGTATACTTTTAAAAAAAGTTATATCTCAATTCATTTTTTTATAAAATAGCATTGTCATTTCTAATATTCACATATATTTGTCAAGGTATTGGGGGATTAGCTCAGTTGGCTAGAGCGTTTGACTGGCAGTCAAAAGGTCAGCGGTTCGATTCCGCTATTCTCCACCTGATAATCAATACATTAAGTCACTCTTTTGAAGAGTGACTTTTTTTTGTGCATACAATTTGCATACAGACACTTCAGTTTCAATGAGGAACATAAATATTGAGGAGTTAAGCTTTTGATAAGGGTAGATTTTTTTTTAGGCAGGTCATGAGAGCAACAAGCTCTTCCCTCATCAATTCATTCTAAATATACAGATAATTAAGATCTATCACAAGCTGATTACTGTAATTCAACCTCTTACCTTCAATTAACTATCCACATGTATTGAATGTCACTATACGATTGCTAATTCAATAGCTCTCACCACATTAATATAGATAAACACGAACCATAGCCCTCTATAATACGATGAAGCCTTAGAACAGCTTATTTTACTATGCGCATTATACTCTACCAAGTAGTTGAAAAATAAACCCAAACCACTATAATCACAACAAAAATAAAGAAATGTGCAACAGAATCTCTTTTACCTTCATCTTTGAAATCTGTGGTCTTGTCTTCTTCGTTACTATAACTATCAACTATCTCTTTGGGTTGGACTACCTGTGACTTAACAGCTTCTAAAATTTCATCTCTTTTAAATACATACTTCATTTCCAAATAACGTCCCACTTGTTCAATGGAAGTGACAGATTCAGAAATCTTGTTCTCGTTCACCATAAAAGCATACTCTGTTTTTCCATCTACCTTAAGAGCAAGAACACAATCATCAGCAAATCCATGCTTAAACATGCGTGACTCAGTTTTGGTATCAATCAAGAGTGTATTGTGGTCGATCAGATCCCATGTACCTTTTTCAACCTTTCCATTACGAGATATTAGGAGTTCATTATTCTGAGCACGAAAAATAAATACAGTCTTCTCATTAAGATTTTCATCAATTACCGTCCAGTGTTGACCTGTAAGCAGAGAAGAACTATCCAGCTTTTTGCTGTAAGAAAGTAGCTGTGGAATCAGGTTAGAGAAATATGTTTTCATTAGTTCTGTTTTTTAATTTGATTAGATCTATTTCTAAGCCACTGCACTCCCATCTACCTAATCGATGATCGAAGCTGAAAATTATAAATCATTCTTATTAGCCTCTGTGATATGTTTATGAATAACATCTACTCCATCAGTCCACAATCCATAAACTGCAAATTGTCCGTCACTTGAATACCTTAAACATGATTTATCATCAAATTTGTAAACTCTATAATCACACATATACGAATTGAGATCTGATTTAGATAATGGAGTTATCATTATTTCAAAGTCCATTTCCTGAAGAGTAATAGAATTCCCTACTGATTGTTTTAATTGTAATGCCTGTTCATGAGTCATGATATTGAATTTTTAGTTAGTCTAAATACTTGTTGCAAATGATCAATACACTACGCCACCACATTCCCATTCACCTCATCAATGATTGAAACGATACGAGTGACCTTCGCAGGATCTGGGAACAGTCCGAAGATACCCTGATGGTGTTTTTCATTGAAAGGTGCTTTATCGAGCATAGCTTTATCAATAGTGCCATTTACAGCCAAGTAATTGATGATTGTATTGATGAAGGTAATTTGATCAGCATTAAGTTGTCCATTGCCTAAGAAGTCCGCAAAAGCTTGTTTAGCAGCACTCACATCTAAACCAACAATACTACGGATGAACTTACCTAAAGGTTGATCCCCATAGTTCTTTTCAAAGTCTTCTTTCGAGCCTATTTCCGATCCATCAAACATCAGTCGTTCCAACTCTGCTACCTCTGCTTTAGTAATCGGTTCATTAGTGTTCAACTTGCTAATGGTGATATGATTCTTGTGCTCCCTGATGAAGCGTTCAACTCGACTTTTATAGGTTTCACTTGACTCGCCATAAACAACTTCACCTTCCGTAAGAATAGCATCCTCATCCTTAATGTTAGTGTAGACGATCTGTTTATCACTTCCATCTAGATACTTCAATAGATCTCTAACCTCTTCACGCACCTGTTCAAGCTTACTTTGTTTCAAACCAACATAGAACTCGTCCTCCTTCATAGATTCAATGAGAGCCTTTCTTTGCACTACCTGAGGTATGGTATACTTCTTACCCAAAAGGGTCGCTATATGTGTCATGTTATTGACAAAGCCTCGCTTGCTTGACAAATCCATCAGATAAGAAATCTGCATCTTAAGGGTCATTAAGTCAAATCTACGTGCTGACTCATCTGTTTTCTCAGGAAGAGGCAATTTGCTCAAGTACTCCTCAATTAAATGAATATCTTCATTGTTGATATTGTTCCAGCGATCTCTATTGACATATTCGTCTACATATCGCAGGTTCATTTGAACCAAGAAGCGATCACGATCTAGGTATTCAATCTGTTTGTGCAGTATGTCGATATGTTTGTTTGCTAACTCTATGTTTTCGTCTTCTCCTGTTTGAGCCAACAACTGACTCAACTGAAGTCTTGCTTCAAAGATTTGTTGACTAACAGGCTTCACCATATTTGTATTGGCACCTTCTGGATTAGCTTCAAAGAACTCGAAGTTCTGACAGGTATCAAAAATGTAGAACTCTTTCTTGTCTTCTCCAGGCGCAAACACATCTGGACACAAGCGAGTACCACGACCAATCATCTGCCAAAACTTAGCATACGATCTCACCATTTTAAAGAACACAAGGTTTAAAACTCTAGGTGCATCGATACCTGTATCTAACATATCAACAGATACAGCTATTTGTGGTAAACATTCTTGATGATGATCGCAAAAGCTCTTAATTAAACTTTCAGCATGTGACACTTTATTGTGAATGACATCAATAAAATTAGCACCTGAATACTCAGGGTATAGCTCATTAAAACATTTTACTATAAATTCAGCATGATCTTGATTGGCTGCGAAAATGATGGTTCGACCTAACTTGTCACCTCCTTCGATCTTAAGTCCATTATTCATTAACCCTTTCAGTATCTCGTTTACCGTATTACGATTAAACAACCATTTTGAAAGTGCTGAGTTACGAATTTCATCAGGAAACAAACCTGTCTCCTTATCAAGGAATGTCTCTTCATACTTCTTCTTGTCTTCTTCTGAAAGATCCTTATATCGAATCCCTTCACGAAGAAACTTAGTGCTTAACTCAAACTTTTTAGGTGGAACTAAATAGTCGTCATCAACCGCAGCCTTTAGTTCATACTCAAAGGTTGGGTCTCCATCAGGACATCCAAACAAGTTATATGTATTGTGATCGATCTCACCCTTGGGAGTGGCTGTTAAACCAATAATATGAGTATCGAAGTAATCAAAAATAGATTTGTATTTGTTGTAGACGGAACGGTGTGCTTCATCGATAATTATCAGGTCGAAGTGACCAACACCATACATACGCTTGCCATCGCTACGAGCACTATCAATACGCCCCATCATGGTTTGATAGGTGCTAAAAACAAGTCGTGTACCATCATCTTCCTTTTCCTTAGTCAAGTCGATAGAAGTCATGTTTTTTAAGTGCTCTCCAAAGCTATTCTTTGCTTGAGTAACCAAGGCTTTACGATCTGCTAAAAAGAGCGCACGCTTCGCCCAATTGGCTTTAAAAAGGATTTCAACCATAGATGCAGCAGTACGTGTTTTACCACTACCTGTTGCCATAACAAGTAGCGCTGCTTGCTTACCTCCTGTAGTCGTATTGGTTATAGGAGATGTCTTTACAAAGTCTTCAGCAACACGTTTCCAAGCTGCTTCCTGATAATAACGATCCGCTATTTTAGGATTCATTGAATAGTTGCGAAGATCCTTTCTTGTATCACGCTGTTGAATACGCCAACGTAGCTCTTCTTTGGTTAAGAATCCATATATGGGTCTAGGGTTATAAAAGGTATCATCCCAGACTTGATTCTCATACCCATTAGTATAAAAGATAATAGGACGTTGTCCTTTCATCTTCTCTAGGCAATCTGCATACAACTTAGCTTGAATCTTACCATAGTCGGAAGATTTACTGCTTCGTTTAGCTTCAATGACTGCCAAAGGCAAACCATTATCATCCCAAAGTACATAATCAGCAAAACCATTCCCCTTAGGGTTATCACCTGTCATAGGCATACCTTGTACAGGAAACTCTATATCGTAACCTTCTCTAAAATTTTTCCAACCTGCTTCTTTGAGTGCCTCGTCAATCAGGTATATTCGAGTTTCAGCTTCAGTGAACTCACGTCCTAATGTGGCAAAATCTCTTTTCTTCTGCAGTGCTTCAAGCTGAGCAATCTTCTCTTGCTTCTCATTAATGAAAGCCTCGAAGCGTTGCTGATCCTCCTTTTGTGCTTCCTGCTGCTCTTCTCGCTCCTTCTGCTGTTTCTTCTGTAGACGATCTAGCTCTACAAGCAAACGTTCATTTTCCTTTTGAATCTCTCTCTGCTTACGCTCCTTCTCACCAATCTTAGGAATAAGCGTTTCATCAAAACGATCAGGTAAAGCAGGTGTACTGACGTTATAACGAAGAGCAAACCACTTTAAGAAGTCATAAAGGTAACGCAAGGCAACCAGAGCCTCTTTCGAATCAATTCGTTCACCATGACTGGCTCTGTTCCCTATCTTTCGTGTATGCATAAACACACCAGAGAAACAATCAGCATCCATCAAATGACGAAACTCATCCTGATTCATCATGCTGTATAGATCAGCATTATAGGGACGATCTAAGAAGTTCTCTTGGTAGATTTGATTGACTGTTGACTCAAGGGTCAGACGACAATAAAATGCAGCTGATATGGGCTCCGTTTTAACACGCTGTTCAGCCTTTTGAACATGTTTAAAAATGGTTACCCACTCGTCTTGCAAAAAAGAAAAATTAGAGTTCATAAGATTTTGACACTTAATATTCAAGAAGCTTTTACAGAAACAGGGACAGCTGATCTAAATTATTCTTATTCACAAAGAATTCACCTCTTTGAGGAATAGTAAAATAGTTATCAAAGAAATAACATGCCCATCTATAAACTATTTTTTCACCTGCTGGTCTTTCACTTTTGTTGTCATCTAACAAGAGCTTATTAAGGATTAAACCATTATTCTTAGCATGAACCTCTTTGTTTAAAGGGATTAAAAATTCACCCTTCCCTTTAATTAATAGAATTAAGAAACTATTTTTGACAGATCTTAATTCTTCAAGGTTGTACTCAGATATATCAAACCAATTAGCATCGTTTGGTTGACGTTTTTTCGATTCAATAAAATGCAAACCGATTGATTTTTCTATATCAATGTAAATTTTTGATCGACCATTTACATTAGTAAAATTCAATCCCCAAGTCTCCTTGTATAAGTCTACTATTTCAGTAATTGATCTCTGTTCTGTTGCAATAATATTATTATTCATAGCAGGTTCAGTTTTCTTTATTGTATTATCAATATTGATCTTTGGACTAGTAACTTTCTTATTTAAGACTTCCATATCAATTCTTACTCCACCTAGTAAGCTAACCAAATCAAACTCTCTAGGGAAGGCCATTGATTTAATTTCAAATTCTCTAAATATATCAGACATTCTTTTCGACTGAACATCCTTTACATATTCGATCAACAGTTTTGATTCACCAATATTTCCGCCATACAAATCTGATTCTAATTTCTGCTTTGGAACAAGAAAATAATTCATAGGATGGACTAGCCTTAAGAAGTGCCCCTTCATGATATCTTTTTCCTGAGTGGAAAATGTTTTATCCAGTTTCCTTGTTGGTATATTTGATTCAGTATCCCAGTCTTCTCTTTCTCCTCTTGGGAACACTTCTGTTTTTACGGCATTGTAATCTACACCAAAATAAAATCTATTTACATCATAAAGGTGTGCTAGTTTCCATCCTGCATTATTCAAACCAGGGTCCTTGCCTAATGGAAGAGCTTTTATGGTACGTTCCTCTTTGGTATCTCTCAAACCAAATGGAAATCTCATCTCATATATTGTCCTCTTAAAATCATCATAGTCTGGCACAAAATTTTGAATTGCCATTGAAAAGAAGAAATGAGCAAAATAATTATCGCAGAACACAAATCTAGTCCCATCTGAACATTCAGTATAGGTACCTCTTCTGAGTTTTGAATAATCTTTATCACTACCATAACGTCTGATGAAAAAAATGGCATCAGGTTCTTCAATGTACTTCATTAAAATCGAATGCCACCCAATTATGGTCTCTACTGAAGGTAGGTTGCTTTTGATGCTATTACTAAAGAAATCTTCTATTGTTGTGTATGACTTGTTATCAACTCTTTCAAAACAAGAGGTATGTAATGAGTTTAAAAATTCAATTGTTCCCATATTGCTCTTTTATGTCTAAAACGAACAATAAACTTAATATTATTTTATTAGGTTAACATGTTACTATTTAAATATGGATTTAATTTAAGTAAAGATAATACGCTCAATTATCACTGGTTTTAAACAATCATAATGCTTCACTTAGACTTATCAATATCCCTTTAAAACGATCTATAAAAAAGAGCCTCCATATGATTGTGAAGGCTCTTCTCGTATATTCTATCCTAACGTTTCTTAAATCTACAACTCCCCTTTAAAAGCTTGCTGCAATAAAGAATTAAATAAGGCCTCGCTCTTGGCTAAGCTTTGTTCAGCTTTAGTCTTTTGTTCTTCTATCTTAGTAAAGATATTTCTAAATTGTAACTGAAGATCTAACGTGGGGGTGATTATATCAATCTCAGAAATTCCAGATTGTGATATTGTCGTCATAGTCGATGTCTTCGCATTTTTCATTATCTGATTCCTAAAAAAGGGTGTATCAGTCAAAAATCTAAAAAACTCAGGAACAATCTCTTTGATATCCAGTGAAATTTTAATAATATGACACTCATACAGTAGTAAACCACCATTAGACTCTGGAATTATTGCACACTTTCCGATACCTTCCTTTGTCAAGGAGGATCTGCAAAAAAGCACATCTCCATAGCCAACAGAGTTCTTCGTTATTTCATTTTCAGATGCATTTACTCTCTTAAGACCAATAGTAGAAGCATAAACCTTATTTATAAAGTCAGAAATCCAGATAATTGGAGTTCCCGTTTCTACATATTGATCGCTCTTTGCAAAGAAACCATTTTGAGGTTTCCCAATTATTTTGTCTTTTAATATTGCTCTTTCCCAGTTGTGTGGATTTTTAACTGGATCACCAAACATATCCAAAAACACTGATTGGCTCAGCTGATTGTATTTTTCGATGAGTTGCTTATCCTTTTGGCGCAAACGATCAGCCTCATCCAAAATGGCAGCTATGCGCTTTTGATCTGGAAGTGGAGGGAGTTTAATTGGAATTTCCTGTATTCTAAATAAAGCAAGTTTGGGAACTCCTACCGCCATTGTTTTGCTTTCAATTATTTTCTGAACTCCTGTTGAATTCAAATAATAAGCCAAATATTGACAATCAATTTCAATTCCTTCCTTTGGTATAATTTTAGCTGCATTCTCAGTTAAATTAGCATTATCAAATTCCAAAGGAATTATGCCTGTAACACCAATGGTTCCTGCAATTGAAATATAAACTTCACCTGCTCTTATTGTATATCTTTCGATCTTACTCCTTGTCTCCTTGTCTATATATTTGACATTTCTAGTATTCAGTCCATTAGAACGAAAATCTGTCACTCTTAGATAAGGGTATTCAGTCTTACCTTCAACAAAAGTAGTCCCCTTTGGGAGACGCTTACCTCCTTTAACTTCAAAAAAATCTCCAATCTGACCTTGTTTCATCGCAGCATCTCCTCCAATTTGGTCAATGCATCAGTTCTTTCATGATCCAATTGTCGTATTTCAGCCATGATATCAACAGGAGCATCATACTTTACCTCTTCGTAAACGATCTCTTTATATCGATTGATAGACAAGTCCCAATCGTTGGTTTTGATTTCTTCAAATGGTACAAAAAAGGATTGCTCAGTCCGTTTACGTTCGCTCTCAGCATTTAAGTCCTTATATCGTGAAATAATATCAGGAATGTTGCATTTCGAATGAAATTCCTCATTTTGCTTTTCAGTTGTGAATAACTCCTCAACCAATTGGTTACGTTTATCATCCAAACTGAAACCATCAGCTTGCATGTCGTAAAACCAAACCCTATCAGTTCCTCCTGAGTTGGTTTTGGTAAAGATTAAGATAGCTGTGCTAACTCCAGCATAGGGCTTAAATACACCAGAAGGCATAGAGATTACAGCTTCTAACTTATGATTTTCGATAATCTCAGAACGAATTTGTTTGTGAGCCTTAGATGAGCCAAATAAAACACCATCAGGAATAATCACAGCACAACGTCCACCTGTCTTCATCATGCGTAACATTAAAGCCAAGAAGAGTAGTTCTGTCTTCTTAGTCTTCACCGTTTTCAATAATGAGGCTTCGACACCATCGTAATCCAAACTCCCCTTGAAAGGAGGATTAGCAAGAATCATGGTATACTTCTCTTTTTGATCAGCATTGGCCTCACTCAGAGAATCCTTAAAGGTCAGGTCTGGTTTTTCAATACCATGCAATTGCAAGTTCATCGCTGCAATACGAATCATGGTCGCATCGAACTCAGTCCCATTAAACATGCCGTTGTTATAGTGCTGTAAGAACGACTGATCCATGAACCAATCGTCATGATGTTCGTGCATATATTCACCAGCTGCAACTAAAAAGCCAGCAGAACCAGCACTAGGGTCACAAATAATTTCTTCCTTGCCAGGCTGCATCAACTCCACCATCATCTTAATGATATGGCGAGGTGTTCTAAACTGACCATTAGTACCTGCTGTTGCAATCTTACTCAATAGGTACTCGTACAAGTCACCCTTTGTGTCACGATCGTCCATCTTAATCTGTCCAATCATCTGCACAACCTGATCTAACAACTTAGGGGTAGGAATCATAAAGGTTGCACCCTTCATAAACTGAGCAAATACGCCATCCTTATCGCCTATAGCCTTCATGTGATCAAAAACACCACCTACCTTAGTAAATAGTGTAAACATGGTTTCAGGTTCTTTATTACTAAAGTTTCCCCAACGTAAATCTTGTTCTGATGCCTCAAAAATAGGACTATCGTCTTCAATACCTAAAAGGTTCTTTTTATTATCCTTCCCTATCTGAATTTCATCTAAGTGTCGTACAAACAAAAGGTAAGTAATCTGTTCAATAACTGTTAATGGGTTGGCAATTCCACCTGTCCAAAAGGCTTCCCAAAGCTTGTCAACTTCATTTTTTATAGGGCCTGTAAGCATATATGTCTTGTATTATTAATCTTAATGCGAGAAACAAAAGTACTCTTTTGGAACGAAGAGGCAATCTAAATGTGAGGATGATTTGAACCTGAAATTCAACATCACCTGAAGCTAGACTAAAACATTTTTTATGCTTCTTCTTTTTTTGGGCTTAAATTTAGATGTAAATGAAACTACACCAATGATTGGTAAGCAAAACCGTTTTACTGACATATCTTGGTTTTGTTTATCAAGCCTCTGCCAAGTGCAGGGGCTTTTTTCATATCACAAATTCTTATATGCTAATGCAGCGTCTTTGTTATGAACGAGCTATTAGTCATGTTTAGTATCAATGCACCCACTCAACAGATGGCTTAACTCTATAGGTTGAAGGTAGCCTGTCAGGCATTCACCTGTGTTAGGGTTTACCCAATCACTTGCATCGCTGGGGAACAACCAAGTCTCATAATCTTTAATGAGCTTGGCTGTATGCTCACTAGTGGGTTGTGGAGGTAGGTTAAAACCAAAACGATCAAAGATTCTTTTCCCTTTCATTGCAACGAGGATATTATCCAGAGCATAAGCGTAAATCGTAGGCTTTACAGCCAACTCACCCTTCTTCTTAAGGTCAGGTTCAGTAAATATTTTACTGCCATATTTGATGGTTTCTATAAGGCTATGTTCTATGCTGGTCACTTTACTAATCTTTTGAGCTTTAGGAGAGGCATACTTGTACCTATATCCATCCTTAGGCTTCCATTGCTCCAACCATTCACTTACGAGCAAATCAGCAATCTCTTTGCTTGGTACAATCACATGGAAGTGAGGATTATAGGTTTTCCTTTCAGGATTGAAATTACATTCCAACGATTTAACACCAACAAGCTTAATCCCCTGCCCTCTCTGGTGTCTTTTCTTACAACGATTAAGTATCAACTCGAATGCTCTCTTCATGCCGTAAACCCATTTATTTAGACTCTTAGCAGTGCATGCCTTAACTGTTAAGGTAACAAAGTGTACATCCTCCCATTGCGACATAACTGGATAGTACCTGTTTATGGTGTCAGCTTTTCTTATGGCACAACAAATGGTGCAGAACCTGTTCTTGCAATACTTACCATACATTTTACCCTTCGAAACTATAACCTCACTTTGACAGTGATAAGCGTTCCAGTAAGCTTGTGCTCTTTCAGGCTCTCCTTTTTGTTTTGCCACATCAACAAGAGCAAGCGTCATACTTCGAGTTATTACTTTTCTTTTGGCTCTATTTTTCAACGAAAGGTTATTGGAAATATCTGTTCCTTCACCTGCTACTAAAGCCATTGAGGGGGTCAGTCTTATTTTTTGTGTCCCACTATCTACTAATGTATAGATTTCTCCCCCCTCAGAAACACAATGATTTGTTCCTGTTTTCATACTCAGCTATTTTTTGAGGAGGTAGTCTATAGTTTCGCTTTCTATCTCTGTTTTGGTTTTTCTACGCCCACCTTTGAGATACTGAAGCAGTTCTTTTTTAGAAAAATAGAGGCGTTTACCTCTCTTCATACAAGGCAATTCACTTCTACTTACCTTGCAGTAAATAGTAGGCACTGCGAGTCTTAGGATTCTGGAAGCTTCCTGAATGAGTACGAGATCTTCTGTCGATTCTGAAGATTCAGTTAGTAGTGGTTGGTTCGTTAGGTTAAGTAAGATTTTTTCAATCCTAGCTAACCTTTCTTCAATTGATTCATAAGGATTAGTCATGTTACCATGTTGTTAATTAAACATGATACAAGACTACGAAGTGGTTTTGGTGGTCAAAAAAGTGGTTTTGGTGGTTTTGGTGGTCACCTGTGATTACAGGGCTTTAGAGGTGAAATATTTATACAAGTTACATTTTCTAAAATTGTTTTCATTGATAGGATCATTTCTATAAAGTGAAATATTCTGTTGTGCAAAGAATAAAAGTTCCTTTTCAATACCCTCCCCCATTACTTCACAGATCCTATTAATGTGCCAACCAAATAATTTCTTAGGAACCCTACCACGTATTTGAATCATCTTATCAAAAGTTGGGAATTCTCCATCTTCATAATATTTTATAAATGCCGAAACCAGTTTTTTGTAATCAGATTCACTCATGTTACCCTTAAAATCAGACAGCTGCCATTCAATTGATGAAAGGATGAAATCACTTTCAGATTCCTCTACTGGGGTATCAGTTTCGACATCTTGTGCTGACAGGTTAGACTCAGTAGACACTATCAATCCATTACTATGATTTAATGAACCAGCAGGACTGGCATCAATTGAGCCTACAAGCCTTCTGTCAATCATCCGTCTTAATAACCCCGTGGATTTAGTTGCCTCATCAAGTACAAACTCAACATCTTCCTTACCATCAAGATAGTTCTCGAGCTGTGCTAAATCAAATCCTTGGCTAATTAATAATTTAACAAGCTCTTTTTGGGCCTTAATGGCACCAATAACCACATCTCTTTCTTTACAATCTATTTTTTCTCCTATTAATTCAAGAAAACAAATACCTTTATGGTACTTCTTACAATAGCCATAAAAATAAGTATATCTAACACTATTCCACAGTTTGTCAGCGTTAGATTTGGAAGTCCTGATATTGTCTTCCAAAATAGCCTTCATAGAAACAAAATCATCTTTAAAAGCAGCTTCTCTCAACATCTTCGCATCATCCATATTTTTGGCACGATAGATACACATTAGTTTGTGTAGAATATTCTTGTCATTGATAGCCATGAGCCTATTATTTTATAACAGTTAGAAATCCATCATCTTGTTCGAAATTTCTCTTTTCTTATCATCCTCAAATCCAGCAAAATAACCGATTGTTGTTTTAAGATCAGAATGGCTTAATGCCTCACTAACAAACTCTAAACTAGCACCTTCCCTTATTGCCTTCGTAGCCCACGAGTGTCTTGCAGTATAAGTAGATAGGTCATCTGAAAGACCGTTATCTTTTGCTAACTTCTTTATATGTTGATTCACATATCTAATGAAATTTTTAAGCTGAGCATGTTGCTTTACTGCTGAAGCCCCCTGCTCAACGATTGAGAAAATGAGTGTTTCAGGATTGACATTACTATTGCCATATTTATTAATGACTGAGTTTGTAAAATCATCTAAGTAGACAACCACAGGAGCTTGATGCTTATTCGTATTTGCAGTCTTTGCTCTTATAAATGTCAAGCTATCTCCAGAAATATTTTTGTATTGAAGCTTAGCAATATCTTTAAAATTCATGCCATTACAAGCATATGAAAAGAACCAAAAATCTTTTGCCTTTTGTTGCTCTGGGGTTGAAGGAGTTGAGTGGTAGAGCAATCTCAATTGCACTTCAGACAATGCCTTCTTACGTCCTTGTGGTGTTGGTATAGTGTATTTTCTTTTACCAAATGGATACGTGTCTTGCTGTATCGTACCATCTTCAATAGCACTGTTAAATATTGCCCTCAGAGGTCGTAAATAAATACCAACTGTTGTTAGACTTTTCCCCTTAGAGACTAAATGACATTCAAACTCTTTAAGCCATTGATCATCAATTTGACTAAAATGAAGCCTTTCTTTACTGTGAAACTCAAGTAATGATTTTAAGCTATACTTATAATTAGAAGCTGTTCCAATTTGATTATTCTTCATGTATTGACTAATGGCACTTTCGTAATACGAATTAACATCCATCTGCCCTATTGATACCTTATGAATAAACTTCCTTTCAAAAGCTTCAATACTAAAGAGTGACAGAGTGCGTGCAAGCTCATTAGCCTCATTTTCGATTTTCTGAAGCCTAAACTTAATTTCTTTATCCTCTTGCGCTTTGGGATTTCTCGTATGCCAAACCTTTGCAAACTCATCTTTTGTAAAAGAAAAAGGTAATGGATACAGTTTCTGTTTTCGTGGTGATGGAGTATATACACGAAGTCTAGCAGGAAACTTCCCTGTCTTATTTTTTCTCCTCTGATCTAGAACAATTGAAATAAAATATTCGCTTATCATCTTTCTTTGAGTTGGTGAGAAAATAACTCGATGTGCATACAATGTGCATATGAATATACAAAGAAATCACACAACAACAATAAAAAAGACAAAAAACCCTACATCTAACTACCTGATTATAAGTGTTACTAAATGACACTAAGTGACACTAAGTGATTTTAAATAATTAAAAACACAACATTATTTCTGACTGGCAGTCAAAAGGTCAGCGGTTCGATTCCGCTATTCTCCACTCAGTATATCAAGCAGTTACCGCACTTTTCGGTAGCTGCTTTTTTCTTAGGCAAAAGTAAATAAGAATTAAAACCTAATGTTCCTTCTTGTAACATATAAATCATAGTTCCACGGAAGACTACACTCCTCTTTAATTGAATCAAAAATTACCAACATCAAAACTTAACTTGCTGATTAGAAAAGAATATCGTATTTTCCATCTCCCTAATCTATTCTAACATGTGCCGTCTAAAAAATAGTAACTACAAGTCTTGGTTGATATTGTTACCAACAATTACACTATTACTGATCAGTCTATCTTGCCAAAGATCTAATGAGTCATTCTTAACCCACGCTGAACGTGACTGGCTTAAAAATAATGAGGGAAAGATTGAAGTTTTGTTTGGCTATCAGGATCCACCCAATGCTTTTACAAATGAAGATGGTGATTATGTCGGTTTATTAATTGATTATCAGAAAGAAATTGAAGACCACCTAGGTCATCAATTTAGATTTAAACACTTTGACACTTGGGAAGAGCTGATAACTTATTCTCATACCGCACAGAACTACATAATTATTGGTTGCGCAAGAACAATTAAGAGAGAGGAGTACCTTTCTTTTACCAATTCGATTGTAAAAATCCCTTATGTAATTATTAGTCAGCAAAACAGCACTACGTCTTCTATGACATCTCTCGAAGGCAAAAAAATATGTACTGTTTCTAAATACGCTGTCAATGACTATCTCTATCAATACTTTCCTAACCTTAATCCAATTAACTTTGATAATGATTTAGATTGTATTCGTGCTGTTTCAACTGGCATTTGCGACGCTACAATTATAAACCAAATGGCTGCATCACACATAATTAACAAGCAAGCCATAAGTAAACTCAAAATTGCTGGAGAAAGCGGCTATATGAATCGATTAGCTGTAGCTATATCTAAAAAGGATCCTATTCTTTTTAAAATTATAGATAAAGTAATTGATAATATTCCAATAAAGCGACAAACAGAACTATATCAAAAGTGGATACATTCTAAATCAGACTACATCTCAAAAAAGATATGGATATCAATTTTGATTATTTCATTAATCGTCATATTGACCTTTATTGTCCAATGGCTTTGGCTTATTAGCCTCAAGCGACAAGTGACTAAGCAAACACACCAGATTAGAGAAAATGAAGAAAACTTGCGTATAACCTTAAACTCAATTGGTGATGCTCTAATTGTGACAGATGTTGAAGGTAAAATTACCCGAATGAATCCTGTCGCTCAAAAGTTAACAGGATGGCATTTTGATGAAGCGCAGGGACAATCTCTGGAGAAAGTATTCAGAATTATTAATTCTAAAACAAGAGAAAGAGTCGAAGATCCTGTTAAGAAAGTTCTTAAAAATGGCAAAATCGTTGGTCTTGCAAATCATACTGTATTACTCTCAAAAGATGACAACAAATATCAAATTGCGGATTCCGGGGCTCCAATTAAAGATGAAAGTGGTGATATATCTGGTGTTGTTCTTGTATTCAGAGATGTAACTGAAGAATATCGTATGCAAACGGCTTTAGAAGAAAATGAAGCGAAATACAGGTCACTGATTGAGAATTCAAATGATGCTATTTACTTACTATATAACAACCACTTTGAATTAACCAACAGACGCTTTGAAGAGATTTTGGGCTACACGCAAGAGGAAATCAAAAACATCACTCTGGAAAGTATAATTGCGCCCGAGAGCCTTGAAATGATGAATCTTCGTATAGAAGAAAAAGACAAAAGTAAGCTACCGAGAAAATTTGAATTCGTCTGTGTTTCAAAATCAGGAGAAAAAATACAACTTGAAGTTTCATCCAGCTTTATTTCCTATAAAGATGGCATGGCCAATCAAGGTATTATTCGTGATATATCTCAAAATAAAATTTACGAAAAGGCTCTTATTAAAGCCAAAGAAAATGCTGAAGAGAGTGATCGACTCAAATCGGTGTTTTTAGCCACTATGTCTCACGAACTCAGAACCCCTTTAAATGCTGTTATTGGTTTCTCTGACTTAATAAAAACAGATATACCTTTAGAGGAAATTCTCCATTTTAGTGAAATTATCAACATGAGTGGAAAGCACTTACTTGGGGTAATTGAAGACGTATTTGATATTTCATTGATTGAAACCGGAGATATTAAAATTGAAAACGAGCCACTTAGCATATCAACATTATTAAGTGAAGTTCATGAAATAGTCAAAAATGAACAGGCACTACAGAACAAGCAACACCTGGATCTCACTCTAAACATCTCTCCTGAAATTCAGGATGCCATTCTTTTTTCAGACCAAAAAAGAATTAAGCAGAATCTGCTAAATCTACTTAAGAATGCATTAAAATTCACAAATGAAGGTGGTGTTTCATTTGGTTGTTCTTTATATAATGCAAATCAAGAACAATTTATCCAGTTTTTTGTGAAAGATACAGGCATTGGAATTCCTCAAAATAAGCACAAGCTAATATTTGAAGTATTTCGTCAAGCTGATGACTCACACACTCGAATATTTGGTGGAACGGGTCTTGGTTTAACCATCTGTAAAAAATTAACACTCTTGATGGGTGGTGATATATGGATAGAATCAAAAGAAGGTCAAGGGGCAAATTTTTATTTCACAATCCCATATACGGATAAAGCTAAAGGATCTATTGATGCCTCAAATTCTGAACCCATTATAGATTTTAATAATAAAACGGTCCTAATAGCTGAGGATGATGAAACTTCATATTCTTTTTTAGAAGCACTCCTCAGTTCGAAAGGGATGAATTGTGTATGGGTCAATAATGGGCTTGATGCGGTTAAATATTGCCAAGAGAATAATCAAATTGATATCCTTCTTATGGATATAAATATGCCTAAGATGAATGGCTATATTGCAACTGAAAAGATCAAAAAAATTCGACCTGAAATTCCAATTATTGCACAAACAGCCTTCGCGATTGAAGGTGATAAAGAAAAAATATTAGCGGCAGGATGTGACTATTATACCTCAAAACCCATTAATAAAAATGATTTATTCAAGAAAATGCATTTATGTTTAGAAAATGATGAAGTTAATATAGAAGCTTAACTAAAATGTAGAATCATTACAAATGCCATATTAGGGACTATTTCTATTTTTTTTTATTAGTTTTGGTGCCGTATCTTTCAATAAGATAGTGAATAGAACAGTTCGCTTTTTTATTGATTATATGTGGGGAATCAAAAAACTCCTATCGTACTACTCTTCAACCAAGATCCCAAATCAGAATTTCATCTGCAAATCTGCGGATGGTAACTATGTGCCGTTCAAAGTCATTGATTAAAATTTGATCCTCACCAGGAAGAATTTTATTAATTTCAATATGAACAAATTAAAAATTAAATTATACTTCAACACATTATGGGAATAAAAGGTCGCTTAACACTACTGAACTTCCTTCAGTTTTTTATCTGGGGAGCCTGGTTAATAACCATTGCGAATTATTGGTTTGGAAACAAAGGCTGGTCGCCACAAGAATTTGGTGCTGTATTTTCAACATTGGGAATCTCATCTTTGTTTATGCCTACTCTAACTGGAATCATTGCAGATAGATGGATTAATGCAGAAAAATTATACGGAATACTTCATCTGTTAGGAGGTATCGCCATGTTATACCTTCCACAAGTTGACAACTCAACCTTATTTATTACAGTCATTCTGTTGGCAATGATTTGTTATATGCCAACCATTGCTTTAATGAACTCGATTTCATACACGATCCTGAAAAATCAGAATTTCGATGTCATTAAGGTGTTCCCACCTATTCGTGTTTGGGGAACAATTGGTTTTATCGCAGCCATGTGGGTTACCAATTTAACCGGTTCGAAAGCATCAGCTAACCAATTTTATATTGCAGGAATCGTCTCATTTATTTTGGCTGCGTATTCATTCACGATGCCTCAATGTAAACCTCAGAACAAAGGGAAAAAAGGTGCACCACTTGTTGAAATGCTAGGTTTGAATGCTTTTAAGTTGTTCAAAAATTACAAAATGGCCCTATTCTTTATTTTCTCAATGTTTCTGGGAGCAGCATTACAGTTAACCAATATGTATGGAGATCGTTTCTTATCTGAGTTTGAAAAAATCCCACAATATGCTGATTCGTTCGTTGTAAAATATTCAACAATCATCATGTCAATATCTCAAATTTCAGAAACCTTATTCATCCTAGCTATTCCCTTCTTTTTAAAGAAATTCGGAATTAAGCAAGTCATGTTAATTAGTATGGTGGCTTGGGTATTACGATTTGGCCTATTTGCATACGGAGATCCATCTGGAGGCCTTTGGATGATTATTCTTTCGTGCATCATTTACGGTATGGCTTTTGATTTCTTTAACATCTCTGGTTCTTTGTTTGTTGAAACACAATGTGATTCTAACATCAGATCCAGTGCGCAAGGCCTATTTATGATGATGACCAATGGCTTTGGTGCCATCTTAGGATCATGGGCAAGTGGAATTATTATTGGAAAATTCTTTACCAGTAGTCAGGGAGACTTTATTTGGATGGACATATGGAATACATTTGCTATATATTCATTGGTTATAGCCATATTCTTTGCAATCTTATTTAAACACAAACACAATCCTAAAGCTATTGGTAAAATCAGTCATTAAGAAATTCTGATTTATATTATCATTATTTCTCACAGGTAGCTTTTACCAACTATAAAACCTGAAAGATTGAACAAAATCAGTTCATATTCTTTCAGGTTTATTTTTTTAAAACAATAAGAGTATCGGTCTAACGCCTATTCAATTCATCACGTAATTGTGACGCTTTTTCATAATCCTCATTCTTAATAGCTGCGTCAAGCATATCCTCAAGCTGAGATTTAGAATACCCTTCAAATGGATTTGACTTACGATATTCATGAGATGATTTAACATCCTTAACAGGTGCTATCTTTGATTCATCACTTTCCCCCTCTATACTCAATGTAATTCCAGCTTTTTCGATGATCTCTTCACTAGTAAATATTGGGCATTTAAATCGGAGCGCGATAGCTACTGCATCTGAAGTTCTGGAGTCTATTCGCACCCTGTTATTTCCGCTCTCACATATTAACTCTGAATAGAAAATCCCCTCATGTAAACGATATATATTGACTTCAACAATTTTTATTGAAAAAGCAATCGCGAAACTTTTAAACAAATCATGCGTCAACGGTCTAGGAGGTTCAAGTTCCTCTAGTTGAATCGCTATTGCTTGTGCTTCTACCCCACCTATAATAATTGGAATACGTCTGTCACCATCTTCCTCGGCCAAGACCAATGCATATGCTCCAGTTTGTGTTTGACTATATGATAATCCAAGTATATTTAATTTAACTTTCCCCATGTGTAGTTCCTATATTTCAATACATATTCTAACAAACAATTGAAATGTATTCTGAAAACAAATGAATGCTTCGAATCGAATTCTAAACGATTCCCTTAAAGTATTTATAAATCAACAATATTAACAAATATATAAATTGTTTTATAGTTTAACACAAGTAATCAAGACTCCATTTTTCCTAAAAAGATGATCAATTCTATAAAGGTCCATACTGAAATAAGAGAACTCCATGATAAATACCTATAGCAATTTACTAAATTAAAACTTAAACTCTCAACCAGCCATCATTATAAGCTTAAAATTATTAAACAATTCAACATTTTAACTAATTTGATAAATATAAGGGTAAACAACTGAATCATTTTTCTTTAAGACAGTTTTCAATAGACACGTTTTTTTTCTCTAAAACTTTGTTTATCAATTATTGTTTTCTATTTTTGCAGTCCGAAAACATTTCCCTTGGGGGTTCTAAAAGAGGCTGTTTTGAATATATTAAAGCACCCACCTTCAGGAATAAACCGAAAATTGTAGAATTAATGTACGCAATTGTAGAAATCGCAGGTCAGCAATTCAAAGTTGAGAAAGACCAAAAGATTTTTGTTCACAGACTTCAAACTGAAGAAGGTGGGCAAGTAGAATTCGCCAAAGTTCTTTTATTAGACAAAGATGGTGAAGTTGTAGTTGGAGCTCCAGCTATTGAAGGTGCTAAAGTTAGCGCTAAAGTAATCTCTCATATGAGAGCTGATAAAGTAAGAGTATTCAAGAAGAAAAGAAGAAAAGGATACAGAAAACTGAACGGTCACCGTCAGAACCTTACTCATATTCAGATTGAAGAAATCTTTGCTTAATCCTTAAAAATATCTAAAAATGGCACATAAAAAAGGAGCCGGTAGTTCACGAAACGGTAGAGAATCCGAAAGTAAGCGATTAGGCGTAAAAATTTATGGCGGACAAGTTGCCAAAGCAGGTAGCATTTTAGTACGTCAAAGAGGAACAACTCACAATCCTGGTGAGCACGTAGGTTGTGGTAAAGATCACACTTTATTTGCTTTAGTTGCAGGAACAGTGGTATTCAAAAAGAAAAGAAACAACAAATCATACGTTTCTATTGAGCCTCTAGCTGAATAAATTATTTAGCACATAAAATATTTAAATCTCCTCTCTTTATGTCATGTAAAGACAGGAGATTTTTTTATTTTTACACTTCGTTAGTAAAAAGTCTTTAGGTACTCATAACGAGTTCCATATGACTCATGAATAATCATCTTCAATAGATATCACATGCTAAGTCTAAAATACTTACAGGAGAATAAAGAAGAAGCCATCAAGGCTTTAAGCATAAAGAATTTCGATGCCACTCAAATTATCGATCAGGTTATTGAGTTGGATGAAAAAAGAAAAACGACTCAAGCTAAACTAGATAGTACTCAAGCTGAAATGAATAGCCTTTCAAAAGAGATTGGTATGCTATTCAAATCAGGTAAAGTAGAAGAGGCTAACTCTGCAAAAGCTAAAACGGGTGAGCTTAAAGAAAGTATCTCGCAATTGAATACCGAAATGAATACTTCAATTGCAGAATTGAACGACTTGCTTCTTAAAATTCCTAACATTCCTCACCCATCAGTACCAGCTGGTAAAGGTGAAGAAGAAAATGTGATTGAAAGAACAGAAGGTGAAATGCCAAACCTATATGAAGGTGCTATGCCTCACTGGGAGTTGGCTAAGAAATATAATATCATCGATTTTGAATTAGGAAATAAAATCACTGGAGCAGGATTCCCTTTATACAGAGGTAAAGGTGCTATTTTTCAACGTGCTCTTATCAATTTTTTCCTTGATGAAAATCGCAAAGCAGGATACGAAGAGGTTATTCCTCCATTAATGGTGAATGAAGCTTCGGGGTATGGTACTGGTCAACTTCCAGATAAGGATGGACAAATGTATCATGCAACAGAAGATAACTTGTATTTGATTCCTACTGCTGAGGTTCCTGTAACTAATATCTATCGCGATGTTATTTTAAAGGCAGAAGATTTTCCTATCAAAAACACAGCTTACTCTGCTTGTTTCCGTCGTGAGGCTGGATCATATGGTAAAGACGTGCGTGGATTGAATCGTCTTCACCAATTTGATAAGGTTGAAATTGTTCAACTTCAGCATCCAGATAAGTCATACGAGGCCTTAGATGTTATGGTTGCTCATGTTGAAAGCATTATCAAGAAATTGGGATTACCATACCGCTTACTACGCTTATGTGGTGGTGATACCAGCTTCACAGCTGCTCTAACTTTCGACTTCGAAGTTTTCTCAGCAGCTCAAGATAAATGGCTTGAGGTAAGTTCAGTATCAAACTTCGAATCATACCAGGCTAATCGTTTAAAACTTCGATTTAAAGAAAAGAACGAGAAAAAGACCCAATTAGCACATACATTAAACGGTAGCGCATTGGCTTTACCAAGAATGGTAGCGGCATTATTGGAGAATAACCAGTGTGCAGAAGGTATTAAAATTCCTGAAGTTTTAATCCCTTATACAGGATTCGACATGATTGACTAAATACAATTCAAGTAATTGAATTTAATATACAATTCAAAACCCGAGGGATTTCTCTCGGGTTTTTATATTTTTGATTAAGCAAGTTTCAACAACAATTACTTTCAGTCTCCTTATTTCTATTTTTTGAAACGAGCCATACTAAGACATTCAATACACAAACAGGTGATTATTATGGCGGCTTCCATGTGACCATAAAATGAAATTATAAACACATGAAAAAGTATTTATTATATCTTCTGATTCTAAGTCTACTTTTGCCCTCCATAGCATTTGCACAAGTAAGTAATAGCCAATTGGCATATCGCCACTTCAGAGATAAAGAATACGAAGCTGCTTCTAGCATATTCTACGAACTGTATCAAACGAGTAAATCAAAATCCTATTTCACCTACTATATCACCTGTTTACTTAGGCTTGAAAATTATTCAAAGGCTGAAAAAGCAGTAAAAAAAGAAATGCGTAAATATCCTGCAGATCAAGTTTTTCAAATTGAGCTGGGATATGTTTATAAGGCTTCGGGTGAAGAAAATAAAGCCTACAAACAATACAATAAAACGATAACAAATATTCTCCCCAATAAAAGAGAATTCATAACGGTTGCCAATGCTTTAAGAGGAAAGGGTGAACATGAACTTGCCATAAAAACATATGAAGAAGGTAGAAAGATCTTAAAGCAAGAACATTTATTTCATTTTGAAATTGCCAATATCCTGATGTCACAACGAAATTTCAAGCAAATGCTGGATGAGTACATGATTGCTTTATCCGTAACGCCTGAAAAATTACAACAAATTCAGAATCAACTACAAGCAGCTCTTTCTCAAAATATTAATTCTGACTTAAATCAAATTCTAAAATCGAAATTGATAGCTCAAGTTCAAAACAATAAGAACAATCTGGTTTACAAAGAACTACTCCTGTGGTACTATAGCCAAAGAAAACAATTTGAATTGGCTTTCTCACTTGCTCAATCCATTGATCTCATCAAAAATAATGGCGGTGAAAAATTAAGTCTACTTGCCAAAACAGCAAACAACAATAAGGCCTATACAATTGCTCAAAAATGCTACAAGTTAATTATTGACAAAGGACCAGAATCGAAATACTACAAGCAAGCTCTTATTGGTGAACTAGAAAATAAACACCTCTTACTTGAAGCAAAACTCAATCCCAATCGTGCAGATTGGTTATCTTTATTAGAGAATTATACTGACTACTTTAAGAACTTAAAAAACATCAATCAGTCAATAAATACCTTGATCCGATTTGCGAACCTGACTGCTTTTAAACTGAATGATATTGATAAAGCGACAACTCTTTTAAAAACGGCATTAGAAATACGTAATGTCAGACAAAGCGACAAAACAAATATTAAACTTGAACTCGCAGACATCACATTACTCAATAATAAAAAGTGGGATGCCATACTACTCTATTCTCAAATTGAACAACGAAATAAAAACAATCCTCTAGGTTACGAAGCAAAGCTCAAAAAAGCAAAAGTATCTTATTATCTGGGTGAGCTTGATTGGGCTAAAGCTCAATTAGATGTACTAAAAGGAAGTACATCAAAACTCATAGCTAATGATGCCTTAGATCTTTCTCAGCTAATTTCTGAAAATACGACTCTGGATTCTACCTATTCAGCTATGAAATATTTTGCTAATACAGACTTTCTAATTTTTCAACATAAAATAGATTCTGCCAAGATCGTGCTAAATGATTTCTTCAAAAAATTTCCTGGCCATAGTCTAAGCGACGAAGTTCATTATAAAATGTACGAAATATATCATTCGCAACAGCGTTTTCAAGACGCAATTAATGAATTAGACATCATCATTAAAGAGCACCCATATGAGAATCTGGCAGCGAAAGCACTCTACAAACAAGCTAAACTTTTTGAACTTCAGGATAGAATTAATGACAGTGGAATTAACTACAAAAAAATAATTGTAGATTACCCAGAAAGTATCTATTCTGTTGAAGCTCGGGAACAGTATACAAAAATTCGGAATTCAAATTCACAATAAATTCGTCGATAAACACCAGACGATATAAACCAACTTACAATGATTATTTACAACACAAGTTACATCCTACACAGCACCGTTGAAAACGAATTTTGCAAATGGATGAAAGAGAAGTTTATTCCATTAGTTAAAGAAACAGGAACGTTTACACAGGACTATTTTTGCAAAGTGATGGTGCAACAAGAAGATGGCAGCCAAACGTACTCTTTACAGCTTTTCTTCAAAAATAAAGCTCAACTTGATAAATATCGTGAGGATTTTGAACCAAGATGCAAAGCCATTTTTGTAGCCAAGTTTCAAACCAATATCCTGACTTTTTCATCAACGATGTTTGAACATGGTGTCATTCATTAGATAATTAGCATAAGATCATATACCCATTCAAAACCTTAATTTTGAAGAAACAAACACAAGCCTATATTTTTGCTTTAGCCGCAATTTTATCCTGGTCGACCGTTGCCACAGCTTTTAAGATTGCTCTCATGGGGATGAATTACGTCCATCTCCTGGCTATTTCATCAATGGTTGCTATGATCTTTTTTGGTATACTCCTCTTTTCAAAAGGAGATCCAAAAATAACCTTGAGAACGCCTAAGTCAGATTTACTACATTCTGCACTATTAGGCTTTCTCAACCCCTTTCTTTACTACTTCATCCTACTTAAGGCTTATTCATTATTATCGGCTCAATTAGCTTTGAGTTTAAATTATATCTGGCCCATAACACTCGTTTTATTCTCTATCCCTCTTCTCAAACAAAAAATCGGGATTAAAAGTATTGCTTGTATTTTACTCAGCTTTGTAGGTGTTATCATTATTGCTAATAAAGGCTCTTTCACAAGTATTGAAACACCTAGTTCATTGGGTATCATCCTGGCTCTTGGTAGCTCTGTAATATGGGCCTTATTTTGGATCTTCAATACAAAAGACAATAGAGAAGACCTCCATAAACTCTTCCTAAATTTTATTTTTGGTGCAGTTTACAGTCTGATCACTTTACTAATTATAGGTGAATTTAAATTACCTGATTTCAACAGTTTGAGTGCAGCAATTTATATTGGTCTGGTAGAATGTGGCATAGCTTATATTTTTTGGCTTAGAGCCATGAAACTCTCAAGTAGTACGGATAAAATAGGGAACTTAGTCTTTTTAAGTCCTTTCATTTCCCTATTTCTGATTCACCTGTTTATCGGAGAAACTATATATCTTAGCACTTGGGTAGGCCTGACAATTATTGTTACAGGTATACTTCTTCAAAAAATCACAACTAAAAATCAAAAAGTTTGAACAACGACAGAATTATAATGGGGATCGACCCGGGTACAAACTGCATGGGTTATGCACTACTTAAGGTTGTTGGAAAAAAACCAATCATTTTAATTTCTGGTGTTTTAGACTTAAAGAAACTTGGCGATCCATACTTAAAACTTCAACGAATTTTTCGACGAACCCTTCAAGTTATAGACGAGTACCAACCTGATGAGTTAGCTATCGAATCTCAATTTTTTGGTAAGAACGTACAGTCCATGCTTAAACTTGGACGTGCTCAAGGCGTATGCATTGCGGCTGCTTTACAACGTGACATTCCAATTTCAGAATACGCTCCACGAAAGATTAAATTAGCTGTAACAGGGACAGGAACAGCCTCAAAAGAACAAATGGCAACCATTATGGATCGCTATTTTAACATCCCTAACTTCCCCACTAATTCGGACGAGACCGACGCGATAGCAATTGCCCTCTGCCATTTCTTTCAAGCCAATCCTCTTTTAGGTTCAAAAAAAGCAAGTTCCTGGTCCGACTTTATCAAACAAAATCCTGACAGGGTCAAATGAGTCTATAATCAAGACATAAAAATAGCCGCTCAATGGCGGCTATTAAATATCTTATTAATACTTGAATTGATCTATTCGAAATTCAAACGGATTTTCTCAGCTACTTCAGCTAACTCATTTGATTCCGGGTTTAATTTTGGATTTGAAAAGTCCAAATCTCCAATGGCATTCAAAGGTACCAGGTGAATATGAGTATGTGGCACTTCGAGGCCTATAACAGCTACACCAATTCGCTTACATTCTATGGACTTTTCGATGGCTTTAGCCACACGTTTAGCAAAAAGATTCAATCCAGCTAAAACTTCATCTTCTAAATCAAAAATGTAGTTAACTTCTGCCTTAGGAATCACGAGCGTATGTCCCATAGCCAAAGGACTTATATCTAAAAAAGCAAAATACTTATCGTCTTCTGCAATCTTATGGCAAGGAATTTCGCCGTTTACGATCTTTGTGAATAATGTTGACATGGGTCTAATTTTATTTTAATCCTTAAACCAGAATACAAATTACATCGAAATTTCAATAATTTCAAATGGAATAACTCCATTAGGTACGGTAATATCAACCACATCACCTACAACTTTACCTATAAGTCCTTTTGCAATTGGCGTATTAATCGATAATTTTCCTTTCTTAAAATCAGCCTCAGTCTCCGACACTAAAGTATAAGTCATAACCGCACCATTCTTGGTGTTCTTAATGGTCACTTTATTCAGCATCTGAACTTTAGATGTATCAATTTTCGATTCATCAATAATTCGACTATTAATTACAATTTCTTTCAACTGAGCAATCTTAGCTTCAAGTAATCCTTGAGCCTCTTTTGCGGCATCATACTCAGCATTCTCAGATAAGTCACCCTTATCAATTGCCTCTCCTATTTGTCTTGAAATTTCTGGACGCTCAACTGTTTCAAGCTGCTCCAGTTCGGCTTTCAATTTCTTAAAACCTTCTTCGGTTATGTATGAATATTTAGACATAAATCCTCCTATTATTTTTCTATCGTTTTGTTTGATTTTCTGTTATTATACCAATTTCACTATTTATTGCTCACTTGATATAAAAACAAAAAGAATCCCACCATTGCGGAACTCTTTCAGGTGCAAATATATACATTTAAACTAAATGCACCTATACTCTAATAAATTAGCATTGATATAAAAGTACTAAAAAACTTAATCATATATACTTTCTATCCAAAATTTCCTTAGAAATTATAGCTTGTCGCCAATCAAATTCCCCATTTTCTCCTGCCATCTCCTCATCATCACTCAAATCCTCCACCTCTAGAATGGAAAGGGAATTATGCTCTAATGATTCGAGTTCAGATTCAACCTCCGGTTTGTAATCAGTTAACACCTCTTGCTTTTCTTCTACCAGTTCATCTTCTATAGCTTGGTAAGGATGTTCTTGCTGAGGTGTGAAACTGTTAGCACCTAAAATCGTATCAAATATATTCTCTATACCAACTGGTGCATCATCCTCAGCTCTTTCAACCGCTGCACTCTCAAAATTTTCAACAGGTTTCTTCTTTTTCTTAAGAGCGCCTACTATCACAAACAAGGCCATTAAAATGAGATAGAGTATATTTCCCCAATTATCGTCCATACTTGAATTATTAATTCTTATTTTTAAACCCGATCAAAAAATAAATTCCATGAAATCGAGACAATCAAATTTACATTATTTTTTCCTATTCCTACTGACATTAATCGGATTTTCTTCTTGTAGCAAAGGGACTGATATAAACGAAATTGTACCTTATACTCGAATTAGTTTTCAAACTTATAGATATTATCATCCAGAATTGGAAGATATAGGTACCGGAGTTTATTTTGGTTCAGACGCTCCCTTTAATTCTTCTGCCGGATATAGAAATCATGGTATTTATATTGTCAATACAGGAGATGGCTTTATCGCCATGGATGCCACCTGTACACATGATGTTGATTCCGATAAACATATACTATTAAAAGAAAATAATTCTCTAATTGGAGTTTGTCCCGACTGTGAGAGTGAATATATCTTCTTAAGTGGAGGAGGAAATCATTCTGGCCCGTCAAGACATGCTCTAAGAAATTATAAAGTCACATACAATTCCGACACCAAAGAAATTAGAGTCATAAATTAAATACTCTTTTATTAAGAAACCGAAGCAAGCTCAACTCTCGTTCTTAAAGTCTGTTTCTCGTAATATCGAAATATGATTATAACAAGAAAATCTAAAATTAGAATTGGCTATTAAGGTAAATACAGCTCCTTAGGTAAAAAACTAATCTTCACATACTAAAGATATAAAAATCAGGATACAAAGCAAATAGACAAAATTTTCTGCTTGCCATAATTTTCATAAAAACAACTTGTAGTCTATAGTAATATTGCATATTTTCAGTTGCTACTCAAAAAAAATCTAACTGAAAAACCTATGAAAAAAGCATTATTACTATCTGTATTGGGCCTCCTCCTGGCACCAATCAACAGTTTCGCCAGTGAGGCAGATCTGGTCGTGCCAAGCTTAAAGCAATCTATCTTTAACGGGCTTGGCGGAATTAATGGATGGGACCTACTTCTTTACGGTATTGTCGTTATTGTTTTGGGCCTTTTATTCGGATTGGTACAATTCAATAGAATCAAGAAATTACCTGTGCACCATTCCATGGCAAAGGTTTCAAACATTATTTATGAAACCTGTAAGACTTATTTATTACAGCAAGGTAAGTTCCTCATTATCTTGTTTGCCATTATTGGTGTTGCAATTAGCTATTATTTCCTTGCCTTAGCACACATATCAGTTCCTAAAACAATGCTCATTCTGCTTTGGACTGTGCTTGGTATTTTAGGATCTTATGGGGTTGCCTGGTTTGGTATTCGAATTAATACGTATGCCAATAGTAGGACCTCATTTGCCGCCCTAAAAAAACTACCTTTCGATGTCATGTCAATTCCTTTACAAGCAGGAATGAGTGTTGGACTGCTTTTAATTTGCGTTGAGCTAATCATGATGATTGCCATTCTTCTTTTCATCCCAGGTGAAAGTGCTGGTGCTTGTTTCATTGGTTTTGCAATTGGTGAATCTTTAGGTGCAGCTGCCTTGAGAATTGCAGGTGGTATCTTTACAAAGATCGCCGACATTGGGGCTGACTTGATGAAAATTGTTTTTAAAATTGATGAGGACGATCCACGTAACCCAGGTGTAATTGCCGACTGTACAGGTGATAATGCGGGTGATAGCGTTGGTCCTACTGCTGACGGTTTTGAAACTTATGGTGTAACAGGTGTTGCGCTAATCACATTCATTATCCTAATGTTTGGCGAAACAGGAATACTTCCCAATGTTGAATTTGCATCTACCCTTATCGTCTGGATTTTTGCCATGCGTGTGCTGATGATCTTTACATCTGTATTCTCATACTTGATTAATCAAGCCATCGCAAAAGTACGCTTCGCAAAAGAAGAGCATTTTAATTTTGAATCACCTTTAACTTCATTGGTCTGGATTACCTCCATTGTTTCCATAGTCGTTACTTATGCATTAAGCTATGTTTTAATTTACGATCTTCCTGAAGGTTTATGGTGGAAATTATCTACAATCATTTCATGTGGTACGCTTGCTGCTGCAATTATCCCAGAATTTACAAAAGCCTTTACCAGCTCTAAATCTCGTCATGTACAAGAAGTTGTTACTGCTTCACGTGAAGGTGGCGCTTCATTAACAATCTTATCTGGTATGGTTGCTGGTAATTTCTCTGCATTCTGGAAAGGGATGGTTATGATGGCACTGATGGCAGTTGCATTTTACACGATTCAAGATTTAAGTCTTTTTGGAGAATATCCTGGTATTTTTGCCTTCGGTTTAGTTGCCTTCGGTTTTCTGGGAATGGGACCTGTTACCATTGCTGTTGACAGTTACGGTCCGGTAACCGATAATGCTCAATCTGTTTTCGAATTATCTCAAATTGAGAAAATTCCAAATATCAAAAACGAAATCAATAAGGATTTTGGTTTTGAACCTAATTTTGAAACGGGAAAACACAATCTGGAAGAGAATGATTCGGCTGGTAACACCTTTAAAGCAACTGCGAAACCTGTGTTAATTGGAACCGCAGTTATTGGAGCAACCACAATGATTTTTGCCATTATTCTTTTACTCCAAAAGACGATCCTTTCCAATGGAGAATCTTTATTGCAAATAGAACTGACAGACCCTTCCGTAATTCTTGGTTTAATTACTGGTGGTGCTGTTATTTACTGGTTCTCAGGAGCATCTATGCAAGCCGTTACGACGGGTGCATATCGTGCAGTTGAGTATATTAAAAAGAATATCAATTTGGATAAGTCGGAAGCTGATATTGACGATTCTAAAAATGTGGTGAAAATTTGCACTCAATATGCTCAAACAGGTATGTGGAATATTTTTGCTGTCATCCTGAGTTTAACTTTGGCTTTT
Organism: Ancylomarina sp.; assembly: GCA_048268005.1. Taxonomy (GTDB): domain Bacteria; phylum Bacteroidota; class Bacteroidia; order Bacteroidales; family Marinifilaceae; genus Ancylomarina. The sequence goes on along the minus strand of JBLWWJ010000002.1, from coordinate 28,429 downwards.
GCATTCTTCAGCCCTAACTTCTTTGTTTCTTACCTGATTTCAATTGCGATTTTCGGTTTATTCCAAGCTATGTATATGGCCAATGCTGGTGGTGCTTGGGATAATGCTAAGAAAGTTGTGGAAGTGGATTTAAAAGAGAAAAACACTCCACTTCACGATGCAACTATCATTGGTGACACTGTTGGTGATCCATACAAAGACACCTCATCGGTAGCTCTAAACCCGGTAATTAAGTTCTCAACTTTATTTGGTTTGTTAGCTGCTGAGATTGCTATAGAACTCATTGTTGAAGCAGATAAAACAGGAGGAACTAATATTGCGCCTTATATCGGTGTCGTATTCTTAGCAATAGGTTTGTTTTTTGTTTACCGTTCATTCTACGGTATGAGGATTAAAACTGAAGTTGAAACAACAACTAAGACTGAAAAAAAAACATCTGAAAAATTAGAAGCAAGTGAGGTAATCTAAATAATTATCTGAATCCTATTAAAAAAAAAGCCGCTAGATAAATTGAATCTAGCGGCTTTTTATATTATGAATTTGAGATATTCTACTTAAAGAACTCCAATACGGTTTCCTTATCTTTCTCAAGCTGTTCTTTCAGGGCACCTATTCCTTTAAACATCTGTTCATTTCTGATTCGTTTATAAAAATAGATACTGATATTCTTATAATAAATATTCTCATCAAAATCGAATATATTCACTTCAATAGAACGATTATCCATTTGATGATTTACAGTTGGTCGGAAGCCAATATTCAACATACCCGTATACATCACCTCATCAATTTCCACTTTTACAGCATAAACACCATCCTTAGGTACCAGTTTATAACTTTCTTGTGGATCAACATTTGCAGTAGGAAAACCTATTTCATGCCCCAGTTTTTTACCATCAACAACAATGCCTTTAATAAAATAACGATGGCCCAAATATTTGTTCGTCGTCTGAATATCTCCCTCAGCTAATGCTTGTCTTATCTTGGTAGAACTGATATCAATGGCATCTACATTTAATACTTCCAATTGCTCTATATTGAAATTGAGTTTATCAGCATAAACCTTTAAATCTTCATAAGTTCCTTTACGTTTATGACCAAATTTATGATCGTAGCCAACCACCAATGATTTCATTCCTAACTGTCCCACTAAGATTTTCTCAACAAAATCGGTATAGGAAAGCTTTGAGAATTCCTTAGTAAAAGGATAGATAACCATATGATCAACACCTGCTGCCTCCAATAAAATTTTCTTTTCCTCTAAAGTGTTTATTAGTCGTAGCTCATCCTGATGGGTATTCAAAACCAATCGAGGATGCGGATAGAAAGTAAATATTACAGTTTCTCCATTAACCTTTCGGGCCAATTCCTGAAGACGTTTAATCACCTTTTTGTGTCCAAGATGCACGCCATCAAATGTTCCAATGGTGACAACAGGATTTAAGGCTGAAAAATTATTTAAGTCAGTATGAACCTTCATCAGTTAATTACAAATTAGAGTCCCAATTTATATTGGGTACAAATTTAAGATTTTACTCGTCTAGGAATTTCGAATAACAAAAGTAGAAAAATTTATAGAAGAATGTACCACTTCTTGTGATTAACAAGGCAAGAACAAAAGGCGATATAATCATAAGAATAATGTAAAAGTTCAGAAAGATTTTTTTCGGGTAAACGATTCCTCCCGTTCCGCAAAGCATTGCGGGATAAAACTCTAATATTGAGAGAAATTTATATTTGCGAATCATCACATCCTGACTATCTTTGCCAAGTTTGTGTTAAAATTAAAACCATTTTATGATCTCATCAGGAAATTCAGATGTGGGCTACCAGAGTCCCACAAAGAAAATCGTATTAGGGGTACAGTTTTTATTTGTTGCTTTTGGAGCAACTGTTCTCGTTCCTCTTCTTGTCGGTATTGATCCGGCGGTAGCACTATTCACAGCAGGAGTCGGCACCCTTATCTTTCATTTGATAACAAAGGGTATGGTTCCTGTTTTTTTAGGCAGTAGTTTTGCCTTTATTGCTCCTATCGTAGCAGCAACCAAGCTTTATGGTTTACCAGGAACTCTTGGTGGATTAATTGCAGTAGGTGTTGTTTACGGTATTGTATCAGGTATAATCAAAGTCTGGGGACTGCGCGTCATCGAGAAAATTTTTCCAGCTGTGGTTGTTGGACCAGTTATCATGATTATTGGACTTTCACTTGCTCCTGTAGCCGTAAATATGGCTAAAACCGATTGGACAATTGCTTCAGTCGTTCTACTTACTGCGGTTTTAATTGTAGTGTATGCAAAGGGAATCATGAAACTAATTCCTATTTTCTGTGGCATCATAGTGGGCTATATTCTTTCAATTGCATTAGGTGCCGTTGATTTTACGCCTATTCAAGAAGCATCATGGATTGCTTTACCAGAATTCGTAAGACCTGAATTCTCATGGGGAGCTATTTTATATATGCTACCTGTCGCTGTTGCTCCGGTTATTGAGCATGTAGGTGACATGTATGCAATTGGTGGGGTTGCTAATAAAGAATTTGTTAAAAAACCCGGTTTACACCGTACAATTTTAGGTGATGGTGTTGCCACTGCTTTTGCCGGTTTCTTTGGAGGACCACCAAACACGACCTATTCAGAAGTTACAGGAGCTATCGCATTGACTAAAATTACGAATCCTGTTATTTTAAGAATCTCTGCTGTTACTGCAATTTGTTTTTCTGTCATTGGAAAAGTAAGTGCCTTCTTAAAAACAATCCCTCAAGCTGTTTTGGGTGGTATCATGCTACTTCTTTTTGGTATGATTGCCAGCATAGGTATCAAAACCCTTATAGATGCTAAGGCTGACTTCAGCAAAACAAGAAATCAGGTTATTATCTCAATTGTTTTGACTGTTGGTATTGGTGGTGCTCAAATTTCATATGGTACCTTCTCATTAGCCGGAATTGGTTTAGCTTCAGTAGTTGGTGTTGTTCTCAACCTAATTTTACCTGATAAATCAAAAGCGATTAAAGGCAGTGAAGTCAAGTAAGATACTAGACTAAATATTATAAAAAAGGGAGTGCAAATGCACTCCCTTCTTTGTTTTATATCAAAAAGAGAAGATCAAATCTAGTTAACCGCCTCACCAGTCAATTCTTGTTCTTTCACAAACTTATTGATGATGTGAGATAATTTCGGATAACCAATCTCTTCCAAATCGTAATAAACTCGAGTATTGGGCTTTTTAATATTAATAATTCGATTCAGGTCGATTGGGGTTCCAATAATCACAGAATCACAATCACAATCATTAATTGTAGTCTCTAAATCTTTCAATTGCTGATCGGAATAACCCATTGCTGGAAGAATGCAACCAATATTTGGATAAATATCGAAAGTCTCCTTTAGCTTACCCACTAAATATGGACGTGCATCAACTTCTTCAGAAGCACCAAATTTACGAGCGGCTACTGTACCAGCACCAATCTTCATTTCACCATGTGTTAAGGTAGGTCCATCCTCAACAATCAATACACGCTTCCCCTTAATAATGTCTGGATTATTAACCAAAATTGGTGAAGCTCCATCAACAACAATCGCTTTATCATTAACTTTAGCGATACTTTCGCGTACGGTTTGAATACCTTCAGGCGATGCAGAATCCATCTTGTTGATAACAACAACATCTGCCATTCGTAAATTAACTTCACCCGGATAATAGGTCAATTCTGCTCCAGGTCGATGTGGATCAGCTACCGTTATAGTCAAGTCAGGCTTGTAAAATGGAAAGTCATTGTTTCCACCGTCCCAAATAATCACATCACAACCAGACGGATCGTTCTCAGCAGCTCGGATAATTGCCTCATAATCAACCCCGGCATATATAATATTTCCACGACTTACGTGTGGCTCATACTCTTCCATTTCCTCTATCGTACAATTATGCTTCTTTAAATCTTCCACTGTAGCAAATCGCTGTACTTTTTGAGCAACCAAATCGCCATAAGGCATTGGGTGGCGAATTGCAATAACTCTTAATCCTTTAGCCATCAATTCTTCAATAACCTTACGAGAAGTTTGTGATTTACCACAACCGGTGCGAGTAGCCACAACAGCAATAACAGGCTTATGACTTCTAATCATGGTATCAGCAGGACCTAATAACTTAAAATTAGCACCGGCAGCATTAACAATAGCACTCATATTCATTACATGCTGATAAGAAACATCAGAATAAGAGAATACACAATCATCAATTTCGTGCTTCTTAATCAGTTCAGTCAATTCCTCTTCCGCATAAATTGGAATACCTTCTGGATAAAGTCCACCCGCTAATTCTGCAGGATACTTACGCCCATCAATGTCGGGAATTTGAGCTGCTGTAAAAGCAACAACTTTATAATCCTGATTGTTTCTGAAATAGGTGTTGAAATTGTGAAAATCACGACCAGCAGCACCAATGATAATTACCTTTTTAATTGCCATGTTAAAACCTCCATGTTTAAAAGTTAATACTCATTTAATTTTTAACCTTAAATAGAACAATATGTTCCATCCCCTTAAATTTATACTTTTAATTGAAAAAGACGAAATTTAAAATTCTCATTTAAAGCTTGTTGCTTAACATTACCTCAACACTTGACTTTTAATTTATAATTCGATATTTTATATCTCCTTGATTTTTGTGAATCTCAAAGGACAAAAAAGATGAATAACCCATCAAACTTTCAATCGAAAGCTTATCTTCATGAGAAAATAAACTACTTGCATGAATTTCTTAGCACATCTCTATCTTTCTGGTGAGTCCGAAAAAATAATGGTCGGTAACTTTATGGCTGACTATGTGAAAGGCAGAAAATATGAAAACTACAAGACAGAAATTCGGAATGGTATCCTTCTACATCGATCAATTGATTTTTATACAGATACGCACCCGCTGGTTAGTCAAAGCGGACAATACTTCAGAGAAGTTTACAGGAAATATTCAGGTGTTGTAACAGATGTCGTTTACGATCATTTTCTTGCCAGGAACTGGGCACTTTATCACAAACAAAGCTTACCCATATTTGTGTCCAGGTGCCATGAAGCCTTAGTGAAAAACTATTTAGTTCTTCCAAGACAAGTGAAGATGTTTCTACCCTTTCTTATTAAAAGCAGAAGATTGGAGACCTACGCCGAAATTGAAGGTCTAAGAACAGCTCTAAATATCATGGTTCGACATACCAGCCTGCCAGATAAGACAGATTTAGGGATTGATGTTCTATTAGAGAATTACGAAGCTCTTGAGAGTGAATTCCACACGTTTATGGAAGATATTATTAATTATATCCTCAACGAAAAAGGAATTGAGTTAAAATATAGGATTGAAAAATCTTAGGATATTTTCAGGTCACGAATCATCATTTGAGTTTCTACCTTACCCATGTATTCATTTTCCTGAAGAGAATAACAAATATTGAAAGGTGCCCCCTTTGCAATTTTAGGATACATTTTTCCCATTTGAAATGCTATTCCACTTTTCACATTAGCATCACGAATATCATCTACTACCGAGAGTTTTAGATGTTCCTTATTCTTACCAACTTGTCTGGAATAACCATAGTCAACGACATCTTCACTCATAAAAACAGGTGTCATATTCTTAGGCCCAAAAGGCTCGAATTGTTTAAGCAGTCGGAAAAATTTTGGCGTAATATCTGAAAGCTTGATTCTGGCATCAATCTTAATTTGAGGCACTAACATATCGTCTGAGATATTGTTTTGAACGTACTCTTCAAACCGTTGTTGGAATTCACTAACATTTGCCAATTTCATGGTAAGACCTGCAGCATACTTGTGACCACCAAAATTCTCCAGAAGATCACTACAAGCCGATATAGCCTGATATAAATCGAATCCATCAACCGATCGGGCAGATCCTGTAGCCATACCATTGGACTCGGTTAGTATAACCGTTGGACGATAATAGGTTTCAATCATTCGTGAAGCGACAATTCCTATAACTCCCTTATGCCAATTTCTATCGAAAAGAACCGTACTTTTCTTCGATTCTACTTTCTCAGCCTTATTCAATCGCTCTAAAGCTTCATCCGTAATAGAATGATCCAATTCCTTACGATCCTCATTCATGGTATTAATACTATCACCAATCAGGACAGCAGCATCTTCTTCTTCAACAATTAAAAGTTGAACCGCATGACGTCCCGACTGAATTCGACCAGCAGCATTTATTCTAGGACCTACTTTAAATACAATATCATTAACTGATAAATCCTTATTAACACCAGCTAAATTCATAATGGTTTTTAGACCTAATCGAGGGTACTTATTCAATTGAATAAGACCATAATGTGCTAAAACCCGATTCTCACCTTCAATTGGAACAATATCAGATGCAATACTTACAGCAACAAGATCTAATAAAGGAATTAGATTTTCAAAAGGCCAATTGAGATGTTGACTCAAACCTTGCATCAGCTTAAAACCAACACCGCATCCTGAAAGACAATCACTAGGATATTCACAATCGACACGCTTAGGATCCAAAACAGCTGCTGCCTCAGGTAAAACCTCATCAGGGGTATGATGATCACAAATGATAAAATCAATCCCTTTTTCTTTGGCGTAAGCTATCTTCTCCATGGCTTTAATACCACAATCCAATGCTATAACCAAAGTCACTTTACTTTCAGCTGCGAAATCAATTCCTTTTAAAGAAATACCATAGCCTTCAGAATAACGATCTGGAATGTAATAGTCGATGTAATCGAAATGTTTTTTTAAGAAGGTGTAAACCAAAGCGACAGATGTTGTACCATCAACATCATAGTCACCATAAATCATGACACGCTCCTGATTAGTTAAGGCTGTGACCAATCTGGTCACAGCCTTATCCATATCTTTCATTAAAAATGGATCATGCAAATCGTCGAGACTTGGTCGAAAAAATGCCTTTGCTTCGTCAAAAGTTTGGATTCCTCTCTGCACAAGCAAATTTGCAACAACTTCATCGACACCTAATGACTGAGAAAGCGACTCAATCGTTTCCTCTTCTCCCGGCTCATTGATTACCCATCTTTTATCCATAGTTCGATCTTTAGATCGGGAAATTAGTCATTTTTAAACGTCATATCAAACAAGTTAGCAATATGATTTCTCAAATTATGTTTTACTTCCTCGATATCAAGCTCTTTACCCAGTTCTTTTTTTAAAGATGTGACGCCTTTGTCCTGAAAACCGCATGGATTAATATATCCAAAATAGTCTAAATCTGTATTCACATTAAATGCAAAACCATGCATACTCACCCATCTGCTTACACGAACACCTATGGCACAAATCTTTCTCACAGTTGGTTTATCAATATCTAACCAAACCCCTGTTGCACCTTCAAGTCGGTGACCTTCTAATCCATAATCGGCGATACAATTAATAACAGCCTGTTCCAGATTATCGATATAGTTTTTGATTCCCATATCGTAGGTTTCCAAATTCAATATCGGGTAACCAACAATTTGACCTGGCCCATGATAAGTGATATCTCCACCTCTATTAATTTTATGAAAAGTAGCATTCTTCGCTTGTAACTGAATCATATCAAGAAGCATATTCTGCTCTTTACCACTCTTTCCTATTGTATAAACGTGAGGATGTTCACAGAATAAAAGATAATTATTGCTGAGCTTCTTTTCCTCTGCAGGCAAATCAGCATTAGCCTGCTTCGATGCTAAAACTTCATCAAATAGCTTTTCCTGATAATCCCAGGCTTCTTTGTAATCTATTGATGACAGGTCACGAAATACAGTTGCTTTACTCATCTTTAAAAAATATTTTTATTTATATCAATTATAAACACTAAGCCTTATTCTTCACCAAATCTTTAAGATCCAGAGCTTTTACATGACGCTCAGCATGGTAGGATGATCTCACCAAAGGAGTACTCTCGCAAAATGCAAATCCTTTTTCTAAACCTACAGCCTCGTATTTTTTAAAGGTTTCCGGCGTTACATATTCCTCTACAGCTAAATGCTGGCGCGATGGCTGTAAATATTGCCCTATGGTCATTACCTTAACACCAACAGCCAACAAATCATCCATCACCTGATAAATTTCCTCTTCCGTCTCACCCAAACCAAGCATAATACCCGATTTGGCAACAATACCTGCATCGGCAATTTGTTTTAAGACCTGTAAACTCAAATCGTATTTAGCACGACTGCGAACCTCTGGTGTTAATCGGCGCACGGTTTCAAGATTATGAGAAATCACCTCTGGGTTTTCGTCAATTACTCTCTGAATGTCTTCCTGCTTGCCATTAAAATCCGGAATCAAAACTTCCAGTGTCGTTGTCGGGTTATCCTTTCTAATTTCTTTGATTGTTTCAGCCCAAATGCCAGATCCACCATCCTCAAGATCATCACGATCTACAGAAGTAATAACAGCATGCTTCAACTTCATCAACTTGATTGACTTGGCTAAACGGCGTGGCTCTTTCCAATCAGCAGCAAGCGGTTTTCCTGTTTTTACATTACAGAATTTACACGCTCTTGTGCAAATGTTTCCTAAAATCATAAAAGTTGCAGTACCATTACCCCAACACTCTCCCACATTAGGACATTTTCCACTTGAACAAATTGTATGCAAACCATGATCGCGAACAATGCCATTCACATATGAGTAATCATCGCCCTTAGGCAATTGTATTTTCAACCAATCTGGTTTTCTTTTCATCTTCATTTTTTCAATATTTACTTCATTCACATCAGGAATGAATCATTGACCTGTTAAGAACAATCACTTTAAAATTTTCTATAAAAAGAATCTTTATTTAAGCCCTTATATTCAGTTGTTTTAAAACTCAAATCCAAACACTTAGTCAGAATTATAGATTGAATGCAAATTTATATTTTTGAGTCTAAAGAAAGGCTGAAATTCAAAAAAATTATCAACTGCCCTCCAACAGATAAAAAACTTTATTTTTAAAGATTCTAAATACCACCTATTTTTCGGCAATAATAAGAAATAAAACGCTGATTTCCTCTTAACTAAAGCAGTTGCTTTTAATATTTTGCACATATTATTATATCTTTGCATCCAAATTAATATTATTAGATTAGAGATGAATACGTTAGAACTTAGTGAGCAAGAAGTCATTAGAAGAAATTCCTTAAAAGAACTTCAAGCTTTAGGAATTGATCCTTTCCCTGCTGCCGAGTACAAGGTAAACGTGTATAGCGACGAAATTCTTGAGAATTTCGATCCTGAGAAGAACAATTATCAGGAAGTAGTCCTTGCAGGTAGAATCATGAGCCGCCGAATTATGGGTAAGGCTTCTTTTATTGAACTTCAAGATGCAAATGGTCGAATTCAGGTTTATATCAGCCGCGACGACATTTGCCCGAATGAGGATAAAACTCTTTACAACACTGTATTCAAAAAACTTTTGGATATCGGTGACTTTGTAGGAATTAAGGGATACGTATTTAAAACAAAGGTGGGCGAAACTTCAGTTCACACCTCTGAATTAACTGTTCTATCAAAATCAATACGTCCGCTTCCAATCGTAAAGGAAAAAGACGGAAAAGTATATGATGCTTTTACCGATCCTGAGTTACGTTACCGTCAGCGTTACGTTGACTTGGTTGTTAACCCTAAGGTAAAGGACACATTTATCAAGCGTACTCAAATTATCAACTCAATGCGTGAGCTATTCAATAGCAAAGGTTACCTTGAGGTTGAGACGCCAATCCTACAAGCTATTCCCGGTGGAGCTTCAGCTCGTCCGTTCGAGACACATCACAATGCATTGGATATTCCATTGTATATGCGTATTGCAAATGAGCTATACCTTAAGCGTTTGATCGTTGGTGGTTTTGATGGTGTTTACGAGTTTGCAAAAGATTTCCGTAACGAAGGTATGGACCGTACTCACAATCCGGAGTTTACTGTAATGGAAATTTATGTAGCTTATAAAGACTACAACTGGATGATGGACTTTACTGAGGAAATGATTGAGAAAGTTGCTCTTGATCTTCACGGTAAAACAAAAATTGGTTTAGGAGATAAAGAAATCGACTTTAAGCGTCCGTTCAAGCGTATTTCAATGACTGACTCTATCAAAGAATTTACTGGCTTTGATATTACAGGAAAGTCGGAGGAAGAACTTCGTGCATTCTGTACTGAAATAGGTATTGAAGTTGACGAAAGCTTTGGAAAAGGGAAACTAATTGATGAGATTTTTGGTGAGAAATGCGAAGGAAACTACATTCAACCAACTTTCATTACTGACTATCCTGTTGAAATGTCTCCATTGTGTAAAAAACACCGTGAGAACCCAGAATTAACGGAACGTTTTGAGCTAATGGTAAACGGTAAGGAAGTTTGTAATGCTTATTCTGAGCTTAACGATCCTATCGATCAGTTGGAGCGTTTCCAAGACCAATTGCAGTTGGGTGCTAAAGGTGATGATGAAGCCATGTTTATCGATATGGACTTTGTTCGTGCACTTGAGTATGGTATGCCTCCTACATCAGGTATGGGTATTGGTATCGACCGTTTAACCATGTTGATGACCGATTCACAATCTATTCAGGATGTGCTTTTCTTCCCACAGATGCGTCCAGAGAAGAAAGCGGTTGTTGATGGTGATGAGAAGTTCATGGACTTAGGTATTTCAAGAGAATGGGTTGAGGTCATTCGCAAAGCGGGATATCAAACTGTTGCTGCTATCAAGGAGGTTAAATCAACAAAATTCCACCAGGAAATTTGTGGTATTAATAAGAAAAATAAAATGGGATTAACTAACCCAAGCCAAGACGTTGTTGCAGGCTGGTTAGCTTAAGCATCCATTCATATAGGACTAAGCAATGGGGCTTGAATATATTTCAAGCTCCAATGCCTTATTCATCCAATTTGTTGAATTCGTTCGATATAAAAAGAACGATCACATTACTTCGAGGTCATTCTATAATTCATTATAGGATAATTAAGCACCAAGGCCTTGAAATCTCTTGCATGATATTGCTTATCTATCAGCAAGCGACTATTGAGAACCAAAACCTAATACATGAACGAATCTTCTAAAATAGCCATTATTGGTGGAGGAAGTTGGGCCACTGCCATCGCAAAAATCCTTAGGGAAAATGATGTCGAACTCAACTGGTATATGAGAAATGTCGATACAAGTTCTCAATTTAAAAAATTGGGACACAATCCTCGTTATCTTACTGATGTTGATTTTGATATAGATACGATTCAATTCTACAATGATATCAATAAAATCGTTGAAGATTCAGATTTAATCATATTCGCAATACCATCGGCTTTTTTAAAGAATGCCTTATCAAAACTAACCGTTCAACTTAAGGATAAATTCATTGTTTCAGCCATCAAAGGTATTGTTCCAGATGAAAATATGATTATTGGTGATTTCTTCCACCACATCTATCAGATCCCAACCGATAGCATTGGCGTTATTTCTGGTCCATGTCATGCCGAAGAGGTTGCCATGGAACGTTTATCTTACCTGACCATTTCTTGCCAGGACAATAAAAAAGCTGAATTCTTAGCTGAAAAGATGGAATGCCCTTATATCATGACAACCACATCGGATGATATTTATGGCACCGAGTACGCAGCCGTTCTTAAAAATGTGTTTGCCATAGCAGCAGGTATCTGTCATGGCTTACGTTATGGCGATAATTTCCAATCTGTTTTAATTTCGAATGCTATTCAGGAAATCAAACGTTTTGTTGACACCGTTCATCCTATTACTCGAGATATTAAAAGTTCTGCCTACCTAGGCGACCTTCTGGTAACCTGTTATTCGCAGTTTAGTCGTAACAGAACCTTCGGTACCATGATTGGGAAAGGCTATTCGGTAAAAACAGCACAACTTGAGATGCACATGATTGCTGAGGGGTATTACGCTGTTAAATGTATCAAGGAAATTAACGAAAAATATAAGGTACACATGCCAATTACTATGGCTGTTTACAACATTCTATATGAAAAGATATCTCCTGCCATAGAGATAACTCTATTGACAGAAGAACTCAGATAAAAACATCAAATCAATTATTATAAATCTACTCTTCCTTGTGAAATTTTGAGGGGGATGAAACTTAGGATAGAGTAGAAACTTAATTTCAAGAAAATGGAACACATTAAATTAAGTATCGACAAAACCTTAAGCTTTGTAGACAGAGAAGAAATCTTCCAATACAAAGAAGCAAGTAAAAAGCATTTAACTGCCCTTCATGAAGGAACAGGTAAAGGCAACGAATATACAGGATGGGTTAACTTACCATCACAGATATCAGCTGCAGAGTTGAAAGATATTCAAGAAACGGCTAACAATTTAAAAGAACGTGTCGAAGTTCTTGTTGTTATTGGTATTGGAGGATCTTATTTGGGTGCAAAAGCTGTAAATGATGCTTTAGCTAACAACTTCGATATGCTTCAGGCCAACAATGCGAATCCATTGGTACTATACGCTGGACAAAACATCAGCGAAGATTACTTGTATGAGCTAATGGAGATTCTTGAAAATGTTGAATTCGGAATCTGTGTGATCTCTAAATCTGGTACTACAACAGAGCCTGCTCTTGCATTCCGTTTATTAAAAGAATTGCTTGAAGAAGGTGTAGGGAAAGAAGAAGCGAAAGAACGAATCGTTGCAATTACTGACGAATCAAAAGGCGCATTGCGTACCCTAGCTGATCAGGAAGGCTACAAAACCTTTGTTATCCCTGACAATGTTGGTGGTCGTTTTTCTGTACTAACTCCAGTAGGTTTACTACCAATTGCCGTAGCAGGTCACGATATCACGAAATTAGTTGACGGTGCTAAATCGATGCAAGAATTCACTGTAGCTACAGATTTTAAAGAGAATCCAGCTCTACTTTATGCTGCAACTCGAAATGCACTTTATTCTAAAGGAAAAGAAATCGAGATTTTAGCGAACTACAACCCAAAACTTCACAATATTGCTGAATGGTGGAAACAACTATATGGCGAGAGTGAAGGAAAAGAAAACAAAGGTATTTTCCCAGCTAGCGTTGATTTAACGAGCGATTTGCACTCAATGGGACAGTACATTCAAGAAGGGCAACGTAATATTTTCGAAACGGTCATTTCTATAGCGAAAACAAAATATAAAGTTGTTATTCCTGAAGACAAAGACAACCTTGACAAACTTAATTTCCTTGCAGGAAAAAGAGTTGACGAGGTGAATAAAATGGCTGAATTAGGAACTCAACTAGCTCACGTTGATGGTGGTGTTCCAAATCTTAGAATTGAGCTTCCTGAGCTAAATGAATTCTATATCGGTGAATTATTATATTTCTTCGAGGTTGCTTGTGGTGTTAGTGGTTACATTCTTGATGTTAACCCTTTCGATCAACCAGGTGTTGAAGCCTACAAAAGTAATATGTTTGCTTTATTGGAAAAACCAGGTTTTGAAGAAGAGACAAAGAAAATTAAGGACAGATTATAAAATCTACTTCATCATATTAAAAATGGCTACCCCGAAAGAGGTAGCCATTTTTTTTGAAATTATATTTTAAGAAAGCTACATTAAACTTTAATATCATTCTTTTTCACTCTATAAATGCGAATTTTCTTTCCAGAAAATTGCCCCATAAAAAATGCAAACAACATAAATGGGTAAGTGAAAATTTCATATCCCACATCAAAAAAGTGTCTAAATAAGATGACAAAAGGGATAGGTAAATGAATGGCTACAAACCATTTTAAGGAATACTTCTTGAAACCTTGACGAACATAACCAAAGGGTACATTCACCAAATAAGTCGCTATCATAGCATATAATAAATTCATCTCCATAGGTGTGCAAGTTAGTAATAGATATCAAAAATGAAAATTAAGATCCTGAGATGTACTTAAAAGCCTGATTGAATAAATACTATTTATTTTCGAATCGAAGCGAGATTAATTATTAATAAAATCAATAGTTGTTTTGTTAAAAACTTGGATACATTTGTTCTTCTTAATATTCAATTCATGAAACCATCAACACAGCTAAAAGGTTCCTTAATAGCACTTTTAGCAACCATTACATTTTCGAATGTTTACATTTTCAGTAAGCTTGCCATGCAAGATGTAAGCCTTGCTAGTTTTGGTATCTTATGGTTTGGACTTGCCCTAGTTTGGAACACAATTTACAACTGGACAAAAAAAACAAATCATCGATTTAAAGACTTATCTATAGGATCAAAACGAACACTGATTTTGATAGCTTGCTCTGAACTTATAGCAACCTCAGCCTTCTTTTTAGCCATTCAACTCACACCAAACCCCACGATTGTTTCATTCCTGGCTAATACAAGTCCAGTATTCGTTATCATCTTAGGTTTTATTTTTCTTAAGGAACAATACTCTTACACAGAGATTTTTGGAATCCTTATCACCCTCTTAGGAGTCGGTTTAATAAATGTGAATGAATCTGGTTTTCAATTGAAAGAACTGAGTAGTCCTGCAAGCTTAGCGACATTCACCTTTGCACTTTTCTATGGAATCAGTCTTGTTTTAGCAAAAACGAAAGTTGGTGTGTTGCCTTCTTCTATGATAACTCAATACCGTAACGCAGCACTTTGGCTTGGATTTATTGCTTTTAATCTCTATACCACTAAATTACCAACATACAGTCCTGAGTCTGTGGGGTATATTATCATCGGCTCCTTATTTGGCCCCTTCTTAGGGACCATTTTAACTTTTTCAGCCCTTAAATACCTTGAAGCATCAAAAGTAACGCTCATTATAACGAGTAGGAGCTTCTTTATCATACTAGGCTCATTTATTTTATTGGGCATATTGCCTAGCCAGATTCAATTTATTGGAGGGGTATTAACAATAGCAGGTATTTTTGTGATTTCCATTTCCGGTATGAAAAAGAATAAAACTAACCATTAGCTGATATCAGTTTCAATTTCTCTTTATCCATAATCGATATCGTTGAACCATTCGTACTAATAATACCTTCATTACAGAACTCTTTCAGAATACGAACCACATTTTCTTTAGCCATTCCGGTATATTCACCCAGTTCCTGTCGACTCAAAATAGGAGCAAACTCATCGGATAAGAACACCTCATCAGCTAATTCTAATAACCCTTCTGCCATACGTCCCGGCATTTTTTTCTGAACAAGGCTCATCATTTTATAAAAGGTGCGTAAAGATTTTTCACTAATATCTTTCATATAGCCTTCGCTAAACTTAGGATTAGATTGCACATAAGACTTTATCAGTTTCATGTCAATAAAACAGGCACGCACATCGGTTAAAGCAACTAAACTGTAATGATGGGTTGAATCCACATAGGCTCCAGGGCCAACAATTAACCGACCAGGCTTACACAAGCCAAGAATAATTTTCTTCCCATCAAAGCCTTCCAAATATATTTTAGCAATGCCTGAAGAAAGAAAAACGGCGTTTGATGTCGGTGATCCTGCTTTAAAAATCATTTCTCCTGCAGTAAAACTGGACTGAAACCTATTCTGGCTCATCTCTTCCATTTCATCGGGTGATAGATTTTTGAAATTTGGCCATGAATGTGGACAAGTTCCGCAGCAAACATCAGTTCCTTTTCCAAACATATTAGGGGATTTAGGTAAAATTCTTTTTCTAATATAGTGATAAATATCAATTCAAACCAATATATATATCCCTTCTTTTTCTATTAAGAATCAATATGACAGTAGATTACTGTCATTCTTAATCATGAGAGATTTTTTTCTTTAATACTTAGATTTATAAAACAAATTCTTTAATCCTCTAATCTTATGAAACGAAAACAACTTAAAATCTGGCTTCTCCTCCTTACGGTTGGAGCAATATTTGCAGCTTGTGAAGGCCCTGCAGGCGTTGATGGTTTAAATGGAGCTGATGGTGCTCCTGGTTCTGACGGTGTTGATGGTACCGATGGTAATGCTACTTGTATGGCATGTCATGCCACGGAAGTAAAGACCAACATCGAAGCACAATTCTCTTTATCGGTTCACAATAGTGGCCTGAATGCTGTTGATTATGCAGGTGGACGTTCATATTGTGCAGAGTGTCATTCCCATCAAGGTTTTGTGCAATTTGCAACAACAGGTTCAGTACTGGGAACAATTACAAACCCAACAGCTTGGGAGTGTGCAACCTGTCATGGCCTACATGAGACGATGGAAGCCGCGGATTATGCTCTAAGACTCAAAGATCCTATTAACCCTGTTTATGATCCTAGCAGCACAATAGATTTATTAGGAAATTCAAATTTATGTGCCAACTGTCATCAGTCGAGAAGAGCAGAACCTGCTATGACAAACCCCGGCGAAGAAACCTTTACAATCACAAGTACTCATTGGGGACCTCACCATGGTGCTCAGTCCAATGTTTTAGCAGGTGTAGGCTTTGCAGAAATTGAAGGTTCAGTTGATTATCCGGAAGCAGGTTCAGCTATACATCTTGTACAAGCATCTTGTACTGGATGCCATATGGCTCCTTTCGATCCTGAAAAAGACCAAGGAGGACACACTTGGAATCCTTCTGTAAAAGCTTGTAACGACTGTCACGGAGCTAGCAATGACGATTTCAATTATGGCGGCGTAAGATCTGACATCGAAGATAAACTTGAAGAATTAAGAGATCAATTAGTCACCTTAGGTATTGTTGAATGGGTTGCTGAAGATGAAGCATACGAACCTATTCCAGGAACCTATCCTACAGTTCAGGCTCGTGCATTCTTTAACTGGGTTGGTTTAGATGAAGATCGCAGCTTTGGTGCTCACAATCCAAAATATGTAAGAGCATTATTAATTAACTCAATTGAAGCGATGGATGCAGAAATTGCAGCGATGCCATAATTTCAACTAAACTATAATTAAAATAAGTAAGGAGTTGTTTAATTTAATATTGAACAACTCTTTTACAGATAAAATCACATGTTTTAATTCAAAAACATTTTCATTAAGAAGAGATGGCAAGCTTATTGTTTATTGATTCCTTAAAAGGAAGATCTTCTTATTAAAACACAATCATATGAAAAGATATATCAAAATATTAGCTTTCCTTTTCATGATTGGATTAGTAGCTTGTGAGTACGATTATATTCAAGAAGTAGAAATCGTAATCCCCACACCTAACCCTGATGATCCAGTCAGTTTTAAAGATGAAGTAGAACCTATTTTTCAAGATAAATGTATAGGATGTCACAGTACACGAACACCCGTATTACTGACAGGTGTAGCCTATGATAATCTAATCAATGGAAACTTTATCAATACCACTACGCCAGAAGATAGCGAGATTTACGATAAAGCTAAAGACGACCATAGTAATAATAAATTCAATGATGAAGAACTCACATTATTATTAACATGGATTGTTGAAGGAGCTAAGGATAACTAATCAAACACATGCAATTATGAGAAACAAAATATTTACATTATCATGCCTGCTTGTTTTTGCTTTTGGGAGCGTTCTAGCTCAAGAGACTGAAACGGAAACCAAGAAGGTTGACAAACCGGTGAGATCACCATTTGAAAGTGGTTATTTAATTGACAATCAAACGACCGTTATTCAACCGATAAACACTTTAGAATTTGCCATTCAGCACAAGTTCGGAACAGTTGAAAATGGACATTCTGACCTTTGGGGATTATACGCCTCTGGTGCTAATATACGTCTTGGACTAAATTACGTCGTTGCGAAAAATGTTCAAATCGGCTTGGGTGTGACTAAGGAAAGAATGACGACCGATTTTAATGCCAAATGGACCATACTAGAGCAAACAAGAAACAATACAGTTCCTGTTGCACTAGCTCTTTATGGAAATATCGCCATTGATGGAAGAGATAAAGATCAATTTCACGACGATTTTAAATCCTCTAATCGCTTATCTTCCTTTGCTCAAGTTATTGTCGGTCGTAAATTCTCTGATGAGATAAGCTTACAAACAGGTTTAAGCTTTGCGCATTACAATTTGATTGATGAAGGTAACTATCACGATAAAGTTGGTGTTCATTTAAACGGTCGATTTAAGGTTTCACCTCAAGGATCTGTCATTTTCAATTTAGACGTGCCACTTGATCTGGGTTACTTAGATACTGAAGCTGAAGATTACGATAACCCCAAACCCAACTTCTCCTTTGGTTATGAAATATCGACAAGTACACATGCCTTCCAAATTTATATGGGCAATTCCAGTGGTTTGATCCAACAAGATATTATGGTGAACAATCATAGTAAAATTGATTTAGACAATTATATGATTGGCTTTACAATCACAAGATTGTGGAATTTTTAATCTTTAAAATTTAAAATTATGAAAAAATTCAAAAACATATTTCTAGGTTTATCTCTTGTATTTGCCGGAATTCTTTTTGCAGCATTTACTCTGCCGCAGGAGAAAAAAATGGGCGGTCCCTGGGAAATTCCTGCGAAATACAAAACAATGAAAAATACATTTAAAGATGATGCCTCTTTAGTGAAAGTCGGTAAAATGCTTTATTCTAAGCATTGTAAGTCATGCCATGGGTCTAAAGGTGAAGCTAATGGTCCGAAGGCAAAAAGCATGAAAACAGGAATTCGTTCGTTTAAAAATGCTGAAGTTCAAGCTCAATCAGATGGTGTTCTTTACTATCAGTCCTTTATTGGACGTGATGAGATGCCAAATTATGAGAAAAAGATTGCTGACGATGAAGATCGATGGGCAATCATCAACTTCATTAGAACTTTGAAATAAGATAATCAATCCTAACAAATTCCTGAAGTGCTCTGTATTTCAGGAATTTTAATTTATTCTTTACCTATGCGTTTCTCCCAATATCGGATTTACTTCCTTCTTGCCTTTTTAGCTTCATTTGCGATGAATCTAAAAGCAGATAATGATTGTTTACGTTGTCATGCAAATAACACTCACACGATATACAACGATTGGACTGAGCGTAATGAAAAACGCTTAATGAACCCTTATTTCATCTTAGATTCCTTAAGAATGAAAGTGGGTGTCCATAAAACATTTGCATGTATCGATTGTCACTCGTCTGATTACGAAACCTATCCTCATCAGGGAGAACTTAAACTTGAACCTCTTGCAACCTGTATCGATTGTCATGGGGGAGATGAAAATTATGCAGACTATAAATTTGAACAAATTGAAGAAGAGTTTAATAAAAGTATTCATGCCAAAGCATTAGGCGAGCTATTTACCTGTTCAAAATGCCATGATCAGCACTATTATCAAGTTACAGCCCGCACAAGTGAAAACATTAAAGACATCGTTAAATTCAGTAACGAAATGTGTGTTTCCTGTCACGATAATACATCAAAATATGCCTTGATGTCTGACAGTTTAAATCCTAAATTAATTGAAACTCACAATTGGCTACCTAACCAAAAATTACATTTCGAGCATGTACGCTGCATTGAGTGCCATACTCAGGTTGTGGATTCATTGATGATATCACACAATATTTTACCGAAAGAAAAGGCCCTGAAATTGTGTGTGGAATGTCATACAGCTAATTCCTACCTGAATGCTTCACTATACAAATACAAAAACTTACAAGCAAGAAGTGAAGAAGGTAAAGTCGGTATCATTCTTTCTAATAGATCCTATGTGATTGGAGCCTACCAAAATGAGACGCTAAACCTTTTAAGTTTATTAATTTTTATTGGTGTAATTAGCGGCGTTATCATTCATAGTTTTTTCAGAATTATCAAAAAATAGATTTCATGGCTACAGAAGAAAAAATATACCTATACCCTGTTTGGTTGCGCATTTGGCACGCCTTAAACGCATTGGGAATTCTTGTTCTAATATACACCGGTTTAAATATGCAATTTGCAAAACCCGGATTTGAGTTGATACGATTCGATTTAGCCGTTACACTTCACAATTTCGCGGGTATAATTGTTTCAGCTAGCTACCTCATCTTTTTTATTGGTAACCTTACAACATCCAATAAAAAATATTATAGAATTAAACCTAAAGGTTTACGTAAACGTCTAATCAAACAATTACGATTCTATGTATACGGCATGTTTAAAAATGAAGAACCACCTTACCCAATATCAGAAAAAAGAAAATTCAATCCCGTTCAAAAATACACTTACGTAGCTGTTATGTACCTCTTGGTTCCTGTTATTATTATTACCGGAATTGCCTTGCTTTTTCCCGAACTTATTATCGAAGAAGCTTACAACATGAGTGGTATCTTTTTAACTGCATTGCTTCATGCAATTATCGGATTCTTCATTTCAATATTTCTTATTATCCACTTATACTTTGCAACAATTGGAAAAAAACCTGCAAGCAATTTTATCAGCATCGTAACAGGTTGGCATTAAGAAAATAACAGGTCTTTTTTTTTCATTCAATAAATGATCTATGAGTCGCAGGGTAAAAAGTAGAATTTAGGAGATAATACCTCTCTCATAATACAGAGAGAGATAACTAAAATCTAATCAAGATGAAACTACCTAATTCAGCTAGAAACTGGCTTTCTCTCCTTGGAGCAGGAATTGCTGTAATGAATCTATTTATTATTGGATTCTTAATCGCACTCTCATTCTTTTATGATATAGGTAGCTCATATACGGGTCTTTTCATCTACATCATCCTCCCCATGTTTTTTGTTGGCGGTTTAATTCTTATTCCTATTGGAATGATTAGAACAAACCGAAAAATTAAAAAACATCTGCTCCCTGAGGATAAGTTAGAATGGCCTCAAATCGATTTTAACGAACCAAAGGTCAGGAATATCAGTATCATATTTACCTTCGGGACGGTTTTCATCCTCATTATATCATCCATGGGAAGTTATCATGCTTTTCATTACACAGAGTCAGTCGAGTTTTGTGGAAAGCTCTGTCATCAGGTTATGGCTCCTGAATTTACGGCTTATCACCAGTCATCGCATGAACGTGTTAAGTGCGTAGAATGTCATGTCGGTGAAGGTTCAGGTTGGTATATGCGTAGTAAATTATCAGGTTTATATCAGGTTTATTCTGTTATGGCTGATAAATACCCGAGACCAATTCCGACACCTTTGGAAAACTTACGTCCTGCTAGAGAAACCTGTGAACAATGCCATTGGCCCCAAAAATTTTATGATAGCAAACTAAAGCACAAGCGTTCTTATTTAGCTGACGAAACAACAACAGAGCACAACATTGTCATGAAAATGAAAACCAGTGCCAGTATCAGTGCAAAAGGTATTTCAGAAGGAATTCATTGGCATATTAATCCTGATATTAAAATAGAGTATATTGCTTCATCAAAAAATCGTGAGAAATTACCTTGGGTAAAATACACTAATCTAAAAACTGGCGAAGTGAAACTTTATTTAGAACCAGATAATTTACTTAACGAGAAAGAAATTGATAGTTTGGAAACACGAACGATGGACTGTTTGGATTGTCATAACCGCCCATCTCACGATTATCACAACCCCCAAAATTTTATCGATGAATTTATTTCATCTGGAGCAATATCCAAGGATTTACCAGATATAAAGGTCGTAGCTATGGATATTCTCATACAAGATTATCCGAGTACCGATAGTGCCATGATTGCCATCAGAAATCAAGTAGTAGAATACTACGATATCATGTATCCTGAGATTCTTGAAACAAACAAAGAGGATGTCAATAAAGCTATTTCTTCTATTCAAAAGGGGTATGCGTCTAACATTTTTCCAGAAATGGGAGTCAGTTGGAAAGTATATCCAAATCATCTAGGTCATTTGGAGACCAATGGTTGTTTCCGTTGTCATAACGACAAGCATATTACGGAGAACGGCGAAACCATATCGAGAGATTGTAACCTTTGCCACGATATTGTATCTCAAGGAAAAACAGGTGAAATGGAAAATACTACTCTAGACAAACCGCTGGAATTCTTCCACCCTATTGACATAGATAAACAATGGAAAACCCAATTGTGTTCCGAATGTCATGCGCAACTTTACTGATAATTGAATAAATCATAAAATAATAAAGCTCTCGTTCTTAAATGGACTGAGAGCTTTATCTTTTAATATCATCTAGCTAATTAGACACTTCAACAATCAAATAATCCTTTAAATCTAAGGTTTTAATCAGATTTTTAGCTTGAGTACTCTTTGTAAACGGTCCTATACGATATTTGTATAAGTTCTTATCTTTGATTTGATGCAAATAAACCATATTCTCAGGTAAATCAGTAAGCAATTGCTTCTTAAATATGCCAACCTGAATATAATAACGATAGTTAGCCGAGATAGCAACAACTCTTTCCTTACCCTGCAGACTGTCGATATGAATATGAGTTTCTGGTAAATCTAGCTTTTTAATTTTTTGTTGAAATGATATAGCTTCATTCTCACTAAAAAAGCGGGCAATAGGATATTGATTAAACTTCTCAAAACAAAGCTCATAATATTTAAACTTAGCATTAACGGAGCCACTCTCTTTTACAATTGCATTATCACCGCGCTTTACTTGTAAGGTATTATGAATATTAATATTCGTTTTTTTGTTAAATGCTGCAACAACTATGATAACAGCAAGCACGGTAATACTAACAATCAGACGAATTATCACCTTCTTTTTTTTAATTTCAAATTGAAGTCTGTCTAATTCATTTAACAAAGCTTGTATTCGAACATTTGATTTTTCCGAATCAGTCATGTAAAAGATTAATTAATATTACGAAACTATCACACAGAGTCATATGACGAACAGCACCAGAAAGCTGATCAACACACTTATTTTCATCATAAAAATAGCGATTATATTTAGACTTTCTAAAAAAAAAGAGCTCTTTAAATATTCAAAGAGCTCTTTTTTTTTTATATATCACGCTAAGCATAATTAGACATGCTTCAGTACATCTTCCAAATTCTCAAATCGTGCTTTATAATCATCCAAAGAACGTGTAATCACTTCTTTGGCTTCTTCAAGACCATAAACATCAGTAATTTCTGCTTCACTAGACAAGCCAGGCATATCCTTATAAGTCAGAAAATAGTGCTTTAAACGAGTAATAATAACCTCTGGACAGTCAGCAATATCATTGTAATTACCGTAGGTGGCATCATTATTTAAGACAGCGATAATTTTATCATCTGCTTCATTACCATCAATCATACGGAAACCACCTATAGGGCGTACTTCAGCTATAATATCACCATGTGCAATTGATTTTTCAGTCAGGACACAAATATCAAGAGGATCACCATCACCTTGAATATCTTTCTTTCCTGATTTCTCGCTACAATACTCACCTACCAACTTACCACAGTACGATTGAGGTAAAAAACCATATAATGCAGGAATTACATTGGAATACTTTTGAGGACGGTCAATTTTTAAGTAACCACTAACCTTGTCAACTTCATACTTAACGGTGTCGGTCGGCACCATCTCGATAAATGCCATCACCGAATTCGGTGCATCATCACCAACATCAATCCCGTGCCAAGGATGCGACTTATAACGTAAGCCCATCAATCGGCCAATAGGATCATTTAATTTATTTCCCATTAGTCTATATTTTTCAATTTCAACACAAAACAGTCACCTGTTTGCTAAATTTGTATAACAAAAGTAAGAAAACAATATAATAAACACCCCAATCGTCTTTTTCTTTTCAATGATTCCCTAAATAAAAACAAATTCACACCCTAATAATAATAACTATAATCGAGTAATTATATAGATACATTCATCAAAAATAACGTTTTTAACAAACGTTTGCGGGATCGTTTGCAGAAGTAAATCGTCATAACGCAAACGATAGAAAAAACTTAAATCACTCATAATCTTATTTTTGACTCCCATCTAATCCTATAATTACAACGTATGAGAAAAACTTTACTTCTTTTTATTTTACTTACAGGATATCTCCTGAACGGAATGGCCCAAAGAGTATGGGTTGAACCAATCAATGCAACGATCAACGATGAGATTACCATCTATTTTGACAAGGAGTCTTCTACTTTCTGGACAGATGGTGAAGCCAGAGTTTATATGCATGCGGGAGTAAACAACAATGCAGGTCACTGGCAAAATGTAAACGATGCTTTCTCTGACCTAAACGACAGTCAGGAGATGACTGCTCACGAAGGAACAAAAGTGTGGAAGAAAACCATCACACCTAAGGAGTATTTCTCTTTAAGTGAAGGTACGACTGTTTACAGCATTGACCTCCTTTTTAGAAACCAGTATGGAGGTGGAGGAAACAATCAAACGGGAAACTTTGAAATATCACTGACCGAAGCACATGTAAATCATAGTGGCAAAGCAATTACCTCTTTCAACATCGAAGGTAATGCGGCTCAAATATCAGGAGACCAGATCGCCTTACAGATAGATGCAGAAAAAGACATTACCAGTTTAAGTCCGGTGATTGTAGTTTCTGAACATGCCAGTGTGTCACCTACATCGGGAGTCGCACAGGATTTTTCTTCACCAGTTCAGTATACCGTAACTGCCGAAGATGGCAATCAACAGATATATACAATTACAATTTCGCAGTTAAGTATAGCCAAAGATATTACCAGATTTACGGTTGATGATATTGATGCCAACATCGGAGAAAACACCATTAGCATGGAGTTGCCTTACAATACTAGTGTTGATATAAGCCAGGTAAGTCCCACCATTGAAATTTCGCCAAAGGCTTCTATCTCTCCACTTTCTGGTGTAGCAAGAGATTTTACAAATCCACAAATCTACACGCTTACGGCTGAAAACAATTCAACCAAAGACTATACAGTAAGCATTACAATTGCAGATCCTCCGGTGGTGGTAACCTCTCCGGAAAACCCATCTGCAGACCAGCAGGTGAGCATTACTTTTAATACAAAAGGAACTGCTCTTGAAAATGCAACTAAAATGTATCTGCATTATGGTGTCAGCACGACATCTGGGAAAAAAGAATGGATAGGAAACTGGGGGAAAGATGATAATGTGGGTATAATGACTCAAGGAAATTCTGCCAACCAGTGGACCTTTAATTTTACGCCCACCTCTGATTTTGCCAGCTTGCTACCAGGAGAAGATGTTACTGGTTTGGAATTTCTTTTCCGATCGGCCGACGGCACTTTGAAAGAGGACAACAGCGGATCAAACTACAGCCTGTCTCTACAAGCTGCAAGCATCCCTGATTGGATTGAGATCAGTCCAGCTCTTCCGAAAATATCGGATGAAATAACCATTACCTTCAGACCAGGCATTGCTTCGGGAAAGAAATTGCAAGCCGAAAGCAATATCTACATGCACAGTTGGGCCGTTACCTCGGGATCAGGAAAAACCACTGCCGATTACGTAGGTCAGGCACAATGGGGAGACAATACAAAAGGTCAACTGACAGAAATATCTTCAGGAGTGTGGCAGATTACGCTTACACCATCAACTTACTTTGGAATCAGCGATCTTAATGAGAACCTGTTCCGCATTGGTTTAATCTTCAGAAATCAAGATGGATCTGTTGTTCAGAAAAATGAAGAGGACAAGGACTATTACCTGGAAACCGACCCGGAATTTTACATTAGCATCGTTCATCCCAATGATCAGGAAAAGACAGTAGAAACCGAAAGTTCTTTCGAGATCAACTTCACCACTTCCGAAAGTGCAAGCGTTGAAGTATTCGCTGATAACCAATCCATACATACGGCTTCTTCGGTAACAACAAGCACTGTAAATCACAGTTTTACCGCTGCAGGATTACATACGATTCTTATCCGTGCAAACAACGGTAGTACTACAAAAGAAAAAACCATTGCAATGGAAGCCTATTCGTCTGTTACTGTGGAAGACCTGCCGTCGTGGGTAAAAACAGGACAGAAAGGAATCATTTACCATAAGGATATTGAAGGCCTGCCCAATGATGACACCAAGGCAACCTTGATTCTGCATACACCTACCTCCATCACTTACAAAGATGGTTATGGGAATGTATATGGGAACCAATCTGTTCCTGCCAAATCGGTGGTTCACGTATTGGGTGATTTCAACAATTGGAGCGCAAGCGAAAGCAGCAAAATGAAGAAAACAACAGATGGCAATTACTGGTGGATTACTTTGGAAGGATTAACAACAGGACAAGAATATGTTTTCCAGTACTTAATTGATGGTTACCTACAGCTTGCCGATCCTTATACCGAAAAAGTGAGCGATCCGGATGATCAATACATTTCATCAGCAAGCTATCCCGGGCTAATCAGCTACCCTAGCAAAAAAGCCAGCGATCGTGCATCCGTGTTGCAAACTGGTCAGACTGCTTACCAATGGCAGGTCAGTAACTTCACAGCTCCATCTCATAACGATCTAAATGTTTATGAACTCCACATCCGTGATTTCACAACAGAAGGAAACTATCTGGCAGCTACTGAGAAGCTGGATTATTTAAAAGATTTGGGCATCAACTGTATTCACCTGATGCCGGTGAGTGAATTCGAAGGGAATGACAGTTGGGGTTACAATCCTAACTTTTACTTTGCGCCAGATAAAGCTTATGGTACCAAGAATGATCTGAAAAGTTTTATCGATCAGGCCCACGAGAAAGGAATAGCGGTAATTAACGACATGGTCTTGAATCACTCTTTTTACTCCAGCCCTTTGGCAAAAATGTATTGGAACAGTACAGACAACCGTCCGGCGGTACATAATCCCTGGTATAATGAGAATCACAACTTTCAAAATCCAGGAGCACATTGGGGAGCTGACTTTAACCATACCAGCGAACACACTCAAAACCTGGTAGATTCTATTTTGAATTTCTGGATTGATGAATACCATTTTGATGGATTCCGATTTGATTTCACGAAAGGATTCAGCAATACAAGCTATCCTGAAGATAGTTGGGGAAGTACATACGATGCTCAACGCATTGGAATCCTCAAAAGAATGGTTGGTAACATGAGAAGCAAGCATCCGGGAACAATTGCCGTATTTGAACACCTGGCAGACGCGAGTGAAGATAGTGAATTGGCCAACGAAGGAATACTAATGTGGGGTGGAAAAGGAATCTCAGAAAAATACGAAGAAATTGCCATGGGATGGAGTGCCAACATCGACTTTTCTCAAGCCTATTACCGAAACATATCCTATCAATACGCCAACCTGATGAGTTATATGGAAAGCCACGATGAAGAGCGTTTGGCTTTTAAAGCTCTAAAATATGGCAGGGATATCAATGCAGGATCGTTTGACAAATATCAGGAACCTACCGATGTTCAGCTGGAAATTATCGTTCCCAGACTAAAAGCGGCGGCGGCATTCAACCTTCTTCTCCCGGGAGCAAGAATGGTTTGGCAATTTGGAGAGTTAGGCTACGATTACAGCATTGATTACAATGGAAGAACCGGAAAGAAACCAGTGCGCTGGGATTATTTCGAGAATCCACACCGCAAAGACCTGTATGAATTCTATGCAGACCTATTTCATCTTCGAAATACATACAACCTTTATAATAATGATCAAACACAGGATTTCGAGCTTGCCAGTGCGATGAAACGCATCATCTTAAATGGCAAAACAAAATCAGATGAAGGCTTTCAACTTATCGTGATTGGAAACTTTGGTGAAAGCGATGGCAACATCACCCCTTACTATGGAACAATAGGAACCTGGTACAATTTTGAAGATGGAAGTAGTTTTGAAGTATCAAGCACAAGTCAACAAGCATTTCTAAAACGAGGGGAGTATAAGATTTTCACTTCTAATCAATTGGCTAGTGCAAACTTTCATCAACCATCAATAGAAAGCGTTCAGGCTATTTCTGTTGATGAGAATAACAATTTGACTTTCCTTCCTGAGTGGTTTAACGTGAAGGATGATGATAATGATTCGGCAGCAGCCTATACCTTTACTTATCTCGGAGGCGACAATTATACAGTCAGCAACTCAACGCTCACTCCTGCTCCCTATTTCTTTGGAGATTTACAGGTGAAAGCCCAAGTCTCGGATGGAAAATATACAAGTGAGGAATTTTCGTTCACGGTTACTGTAAAGCCAATCCAACATCCGTTAACAATCACAGCACAGGATGCCAGCATGACCTACGGAGATCCTTTACCAGATTTTACGGTTGCGTATGAAGGCCTTGTCCATGATCACACCTCTACTGATCTGGAAGGAACTTTAAACTATGAAGTTCAAGATAAAGATATCATAGCCTCTGGCTTAAGTTCTCCACATTACAGCTTTACTTATGTGTCAGGTAAATTAACGGTTAATAAAGCAACACCTTCTGTTGATAATTGGCCAACGGCTAGTACAATTACTTACGGACAAGCATTAAGCGAATCAACTCTTACGAGAGGTACTGCTAATGTAGAGGGAAGTTTTGCTTTTGCCAATCCTGCTGCAACACCAAATGCTGGATCACAAGCGGTAGAGATAATATTCACACCTACTGATGTAAGCAATTACAATACGCAAAACGGAAATATCAACATT
>JBLWWJ010000001.1:0-1377589 GCA_048268005.1 Ancylomarina sp. | reverse complement strand
GGAAATTTGAAGAAATCAGAGCTGAGATTTAGACGACATGCCAAGCCCATAACATTTTACCCCAAACCCCTAAAGGGGCTTCAAGTTGTTTGTTTTAAGTCCCCTTCAGGGGATTTAGGGGTAGAGAATTGTATCGAAGCGGAATTTCGTGAAAAGCAGAGGAGTATTTTACTAATTAGAACATATACATATGCAAATCAAAGCTGATAATCTAGATCAATATGTCAAGCTGATTCCTGAGGAACGTCAGGAGGCCTTTGGCAAATTGAGAAATATTATCCTTGATCATTTGCCTCAGGGATTCGAAGAATGCATGAATTATGGGATGATAGGCTATGTGGTTCCGCATTCCATTTACCCCAAGGGCTATCATTGCGATACCAAATTACCCTTGCCCTTTATCAATATTGCTTCACAAAAGAATTTTGTAGGCTTTTATCATATGGGACTCTATGCAGATCAGGAGCTTAAAGATTGGTTTGTGGAGGAATATCCCAAGTACTCTAAACTGAAGCTGGATATGGGGAAATCTTGTATTCGTTTTAAGAAAATAGATCAAATCCCTTTTGAGCTTTTAGGCGAACTGGTCACCAAAGTTAGTGTTCAGGATTGGATAGATCTCTACGAAGGTAAAATAAAGAGATAAGGGAAATTTATGATTGAGATTGGAGGAGCATGAAGCTCCTCTTTTTTTTGATATAAAAAGGAAGGCTATCTCTCTTCTTTTCAGATCGACTTTATTACAATCGTTTTCGATAAGGAAAATAGTGATTGTGCTTGATTATCTGATGAAAAGGCTTGCTATTAGAGGTGTGCAGAGGAACAAAAATATTACCTTTAGCTTTCGATCAGATATTTACTGGTCTATTTCGAAAGAAAAATAAGGAAAGGATGCAAGAAGAAAACAAAATGGATGTTCCCAATGCCTTTTTATGGGAAACGCATGGAATTCACGTGGGAACAGGGAATGATCATGTGAAACATGGTATTGATGATATTGAAAGCATTACTCAGGAAGCAATTAATAGAAAATATCCCAATATCACATTTATTATCCATACGCCACGTATGACCCGTTTTCGTTATGAGGCAGAAAAACGGACAGCTATCAAATTTATTCGTGGGCATAATGCCTACTTAGATTACCCCGGGAAAATTTCTAATCTGAAAAAGAAATTCGGTCATCTTATTAATATCAAATACGGAATAGAGTTGGAGTGGTTGGGCCCTGATTTGGGTTTACAGTGGAATCGATCCAAGATTTTTCAAGCACAGGATGCTGATTTTGTGATTGGATCTGTTCATTTTTCACGTGAAGGAATCGCCTATGATGGATCGCTGGAAGAAGCACAGCGCTTAGTTGAAATTCGTGGGGGAGTCGAACAATATTGGGGTGCTTATATCGAAGAAGTCATTGAAATGATTGATAGCTCCTGGGATATGATCCAAGTTGTCGGGCATATTGATTTACCAAAGCTTTACGTTCCAATGCCAGAACCTTTACTGCAATTAGATACATCTAAGCATTTTTTAGCGAGACGAATGCGTGTCCTATTAGAGATGGTTAGTGAATACAATTTGGCATTGGATATCAATCTTGCAGGAATCAGAAAGAAATGTGGTATATATCCGGATGCATCTATTCTTAGCAGAGCCAAAGAATTGAATATTCCTATAGCTATTGGTACAGATGCCCATTCATTAAATGATTTGGGCAAGGACTATCAAAGGGGGTGTGACTATGCTCTTGAGAATGCTTATAAGCATTACGTGAGTTTCTCAAAATGTATTCCAGAGAAGCATTCTTTAAGCTTAGGTGAAGAGAAAACCGAGCAATACAAGGTTTTGAATTTGGGTATTAAAATGTTGAACCGCAGATTTGAGAGCTCAAAACAAAGAAGAATTCCTAAGTTCTCTTTTGGTGGTTCTTTTTTAGCTTTAATGCCTGATCATCATAACTCAACATCATTGGGAGAATATGAGGCCTTAAGGATTAGAAAAGGAACCAAATCCATTACCATTAGCCATCAAAAACCAGAAAAGCCATTTGAGCAGGTAAAAGGGCTCTTTTCGCATCATCAGGATAAAGCCGGTGTCTTATCCATCTTGTTCAATACCTTGGCATCTGAGGAGATTAATGTGGATACAGCTTATCTTAATTCCAATGATGACGGAACAGCTACAGCCTTTTTGACCCTCTCGGGGAATGATGAACAAATTCGTAATGCCGTTGACTTTGTAAAAGGGACATCAGGTGACAAGTTTATCGATATTCATTTTGGCGATCATCTTGAAGTCCCGGAATTGAAAGATGGTGACAATTATCTATTGGAGGTGGATGGTGTTGATCTCCCCATAGCCATCAGTTCGCAGATGATAGTGACGGTTCATAATAATGTGTCAGGAGTTTTG
This sequence comes from Ancylomarina sp., assembly GCA_048268005.1. Classification (GTDB taxonomy): domain Bacteria; phylum Bacteroidota; class Bacteroidia; order Bacteroidales; family Marinifilaceae; genus Ancylomarina. The sequence goes on along the minus strand of JBLWWJ010000001.1, from coordinate 1,375,177 downwards.
CTTATCTTGCTATCGGCTATGGCTTCCCAGAATATCAATATTATGGATCTTCAGCTAGGACATCGTGGTCATAAGGGCTATGCAGCCTTGGGTGTAGATGGAGATTCAGGAGTGGTTCGTGACTTATTGTCGCACTTAGGCGATCAGTTCCATGAAACAACGCATTTACGTCTTAAATAAAAATCCAATTTAATGGGGATTAAAACAAAGTTACACACAGATGAAAGAGATTAAAGAAAAAGCGATACATTCATTTTATAATGGGATGAATTGTGCCCAATCCATATTAACGGCCTATGCCGACCATTTGAACTTTGACCCGAAATTTGCACTGTCTGTATCCAGTGGATTTGGTGGTGGTATGGGGAAGTTGCAAAAAACATGTGGTGCGGTTACCGGATCCTTTATGGCACTGGGGATTTATAATTCTCAAAAGCATTTTGAGAATATTGAAGCGCGTAATGCAACCAACGAGATGATTCAGAAGTTTACACTTGATTTTAAGGCCATGCATGGTTCACTGGATTGCAAAGCCCTTTTAGATTGTGATTTTACAACAGATGAGGGTGAAAAACAATTTAAAGATAGGGACCTGAAGAAAAATGTTTGTTCTAAATGTATCGGTGATTCAGTAAAGCTGATTGAAGCTTTGATAGGGGATAAATAAATTGATAGTTCTAAACTTAAGCTAAGACAATCCATCCACATAACACTGCCCAAACCTGAATAAGGTTTGGGCTTTTTTTATAAATAGAATTCCTTTGTTGAAAGACATCCTTTAGTTCCCTTTACGATTATTGAGGCATCTCACTCATTTTATGACATAGAGACTTGGCATCGATTGGAGCCGATATGTTGCCAAAATGCAAGCTGGATTCTTTCTATTTAACCTACGCTTATAGTTTTATTTATTCCAAACTTATTGTTTGCTATTTGTTTTTCATAAATTAGCCTCACATAGAATAATTAATAAGCTATATAAAGTGCATTGCACTTTATATATACGTTATAAACAATTTTAAAGAATGAATATTTTTCTTTCATATTCTTGGAAAAACAAAACCATAGCTGATGAGATTGATCATGATTGGTCTCAACTCGGATTGAAAATTATTAGAGATGTTCGGGATTTAAAGTTCAAGCAGGACTTAAAAATCTATATGAAAGGAATAACTAAGACAGATTTCGTAATCGTTCTGATATCAGATGATTACTTAAAATCAAGAAACTGTATGTATGAGGCCTTAGAATTCATGAAAGATGCCATGTACGCTACCAAAATATTACCTATAGTTGTGAGTGGCACACAAATTTATGACAATTCATATCGGTTGAGATTAATTAACTATTGGGAGAAACAAGCTACTGATTTACAAAATGAAATTCGTAATGTTTCTGCTCTGACAGCAACACAAAAATTGATTGAAGAATTAAAAGAAATTGAATTAATACGTGATGAAATTGATAAATTCATCAGCTCAATATCGACTATTAAATATACAGAATGGGAGAATGCGAAAAAGTCAAATTACTCCGAACTTTTCAAATATCTTGGATTAAAACATTCTGACATATATGAAAAAGCAATCTCAATTTCTAAAATTACTAACAAACAGAAACAAAGAATCGAACTTGAAAAAGCGATTATAAAAAATCCTGAAAAAGTCACATTACAAACATTGAAAGCTGTTCTCATAACTGAGGAGGGAGATTTTGAGCTAGGCAGAGAACTGTTCACAACACTATTAGATAAGCATCCTGGTCATGATATTTTAAAGTATAATCTTGCTGTAATTGAGGATCAACATTTTAACAATAGAAGTATAGCAGAAACACTTTATTCAGAGATAATAAAATCTGCACCTTATTACACTGACGCGAGAGTTAATCTTGCTCAAATCTGGATCGAAGAAGGAAAAAATTACGATAAAGCACGCGATTATTTAAATTTGTCACTTTATTATAATCCTGACCCAGCAAGAGCTCTATACAATCTGGGAGTTTTGCATTCTAACCACTATAAAAATAATGATGAAGCCTTGAAGTATTTAAATTGGGCAGTGGACGTAAATAATTCTTTTCAAGAAGCTATAACGTTAAGAGCATTGATAAGCTATTCAATTTCACCTGATTATAAGACATTAATCAATGAGCTTAAGAAAGCAGTAATAATTGACGACTCAAAATATTATCCACAACTTGTTTTAGGTGGTCATTTATATACAAAAGAAAAGAGCAAGGCTGAAGGAATGAAATATATTGAAAAAGCCAAACTGATTACCGAAAGGAATATCGAAAATAAAGAGAACGATTATAACTCAAAAATTGCATTGGCCTACATTTTAAAGAATTTCTATTCAGAAGATGAAAAAGCAAAAAATCTCTTTGATGAAGGAATGTTGAAGCGAAAAGATTTAAATGAATTTAAACTATAAAAACTGTTTATAACAAAAGCTAAATTTCATGGGCGGTGGGAATTGCTCGGGAGTTAGTTCAATTAAGAAACACCAGCAAGCCACCTAGATTTGGTTTGCTTAAAAATATAAACAAATTTATGCGGCTTGCTTATTTAGCGGTTTGAAAGGATTACTCTTTGAATCGCCCACGAAAACTTAGCAAGACCGTTACCACACATTATAAAATATTAATTAGGTGATAGTAATCGTCACTAAAATTTTTCAACTTGAATAATCTTATGCAGTTAGTTGATTCAAACACTTCTGAAGTCGAACTTTTTGTCCCAATCACAGATTCTTTGGAGCAATTCAATCGGCACCTAAATATAAATGATAATCACAGAGTGTTATTTTCAGCTCCTTTTGGAACTGGTAAAACGACCTTCTTGAAAGAGTTCTTTAAGAACAAACAAGATAAATATGAAGTATTCCACCTATTTCCTGTAAATTATCAGGTGGCGGAAAATAAAGACATCTTTGAGCTGTTAAAATATGATATTCTTTGTGAATTAATTCCACACATTGAATTCGAGGGAGATACCGAACAAAGCTTATCAGATAAATCAATAGCTTTACAGTATTTGCTTTTAACAGATGGTGCAAATTTGGCTTTAGATATTTTAAAACTTGTTCCCAAATTAGGGAAGGCAGTTAAATCTTTTGATAAGATTGTGAAATTTTGTTCTAAACTTGGTGACCTTAATAAAAAGCAAAAAGATGACAAGTATGAATTATTAGATTCTTTTTCAGAAAACATTAATATAGAACCTGGCTCTATTTATGAAATGGATCCAATTTCAAATTTAATAGCAGAACAAATTCAGCATATTAATACTGATAAAGAATCAGTTCTAATTATTGATGATTTAGATCGAGTTGATCCTAAGCATATCTTTAGACTATTGAATGTATTTTCAGCACACTTTGATCAGGATTCATCTGTAGATAATAAGTTTGGCTTTTCAAAGATTATTTTGGTTTGTGATATAGAGAATATAGAAATAATATATCGAAAATTATTTGGTGAAAATGTTGATTTTAAAGGATACATAGACAAATTTAGATCAGTTGGAACATTTCCTTTTGATAATAGAGAAAATTGGATTCAGGAATTAAGGAATATTACACAATTATTTAGGGAAAAAAATCCTTATGATTATAACTGTTTTACAGGATTTGATAAATTCATTTATCCTCTCATAATTGATATGCTAAAGTCTGGCTTAGTAGATATGCGTCAACTTCTCAAGCTTAATCGTTTTCCTGTAACAATAGAAATTCCGCACAAGTTGTATTTCCAAGGGTATTCTTCAATAGCCCAAAGTGAATTATATTTGGCATATCTCATTTTGCTATTTCTGTTTGATTCCAATAAAAGTCTTTTAGATAAAAGTATGTCATATTTGGCTAGTATAGATGAAAGTAAATTAAGAAATCAAATTGATAAAAGATTATTTGAGGAATTAGTTGAGATATTACTATATAAAGAATATCCATTAAAGGATTCTCAGAATAGGAATATAAAAATTGGTATTGCTGATCAAAACATTTCTTTTAACATTCAAAATCAGAAGGTTTTAATTAGAGATTCTAATCTTATAGGATTTAGGAAAAGAATAAACATATATGGGCTTTGTCATAATGTATTTAAGATTTTTAATGAAATTATAACTAGATAAATACCAAGAAAAACATGTGGTAACAAAAGCTAAATTGTCATGGGCGCTGATGCGTCGTTTGATCCCGATAGCTATCGGGATAGTTCAATAAACAAACACCAGCAAGCCCATTCAATTGATTTGCTTATTGGGCGCCTTACTCCTTTCGGTTTGTAGATAAGATTGTATTTTAAAACCGTTCCCCACAAAGCCAAAGCCTCCCGGTTTTGGCTTTTTCATTTATCCCCAATTTGCAAGGCTCACTTAGGAATGAACCTATCTAAGAGTAGGAGAGACTTTTATGTTCAGAATAGCTGATCGAACCAAGCGAAATTGCAAAACAATAAGTAATATTCGATTTCGAATAGTAGGCTGATGTTTAGTGTTTTAAGAAAATTGGACAACTTGTAGATCTCTGCTAAGTCTGTTTCAATTTTTTGTAAAAAAATACAACATCAAAGTTTTGTTCTGTAAACCTGATTAAATCGGGTCTTTGTGCATAATTTGAATACTCGAATAAAGCTGATGAACGGTTCCTTTTTCCTGATTAATGGTTTTTGTATTTGCTTGTTAAAGAAATAATTCGTTAAATTTATAATACAAATCAATTCACAGTACGCTATTAGTTAGCATTATAAGTATGAAACTAATTGTGCTGTTAGCTCTCTAAAAGTATCTTCCGGAAGAACTTTTCATATTGGCTCTGCAGATCCAATAAGACCGATCCCACCAAAAATACAGAAATAAGACAAGCCTTATTTCTTTGCTGAAGATTTTGATTCGAAATCTGGATCTGAGGTTTTTAAGTTATTTGTATTAAATGCCTCTTTATGGGCAGTCGTTTAAAAAACAGACCAGAGTGCGACAGCAATAGAGGCTTTTGTTTTTCAGTTTGAGCAATCTGTTAGAGGCTTTAAGATTTTTGTTTCTGTCTTTAACAGTTTTGTTTTCGACTTTGAGCAAGGCGTTTGTGATATTGAGAACGTTGTTTTAGTCTTTAAGGCTTTTGTTTTTGACTTAGAGCGACATATTTTCGTCTTTGAAAGCTTTGTTTCTGTCTTTAAGCTTATTGTTGATGACTTTGAGCAACACGTTGATGACTTTGAGACTTTTGTTTATCACTCTGATTAATTTGAAGAATTTTAAATCAGTAATAAATTTGATGTTATGGATAAAAGATATACACCTATCCAACATATGATGTATCAGTTTAACGATTACGTCAATCTATTTAAAACAAAGCTGGAAACCATTCCTTTGGTTTGGACTGTTACAAGTGAATTTTTGCAATTGGGTGAGGATTTTAGCGAAGCTCTCAGAGTTCAAGCTTCGGATATTGGGGGTTATACGCTCACAAAAGGAAAGAAGAGAGTGAATTTGTCAAACAGTTTAATAAGGGTGCTTAATCTGATTTATAACGACTGTTTAATTAAGAATCAGTTTGATCAAATCAATGATTTTAAGTCGACTTATAAAAAGCTCCTGCGTTTGTCTTATTCAAATCTTATGGGCAAATCCATATCAACCATAGAATATTGCGATGTCCACAGCGAGCAGCTGGCCGATATGGGAATATCTGCTGAAATGCTTCAAAGTTTAAAGGCTGATACGGCTGCTTTAAATGCCTATATTGCCATGCCACAGGAAATGATTAAGAAGAGGGAAAAGGCTGGATTAAAAATTCAACGTCTGGCACGGGAAATCGATAACTTGCAAAACCATCGTTTGAATAAGTTAATGGAGAGTTTCTTCAAATTGACAGATAATGAGGTCTATTCAGCCTATCAGCAAGCCGTAAAACGTGAAAAACCAGCCAGAAGGAAATTGGCTGTCATTGGCTCGGTAAAAGATAAGACAACCAATATGCCAATTAAGCAGGCTCATGTTCTGATTTCAAAGGCCGATATCGATCATATTGTAAAAGGTGATACGGGTGGTTTTCGTATTCGCCAATTGGATGCAGATACCTATTCGGTTGAAGTAAGTGCCACCAATTTTATTACCCAAAAACTCACTCTCGTTCACAATTTTGGCGAAACCGATCGTTTGGATATCCTTCTGGAACCAGAACCATTAGAAAGAACGACATTTTAAATTTATCATGATACTGTTGTGTAGCTGTATTAGTTCGGGGATCAACAGCAGCACATCAGTTTAAAAGTGCGATCGGGAGTGATCGCACTTTTTTTATCCTCCTCTTTCGGTCTACACACTTGAGTAGATCTATTCTATTTTCATTGCACTAAGCGTTTTGATGTATTTAAGTTTGGGTATAAGACCTTTATGAACTGTTAGACTTTCTTTAGTGCTGCCCATTGAGGAGCAAAGCTCTTTTCGCCAAATTTTCCAAAATCACAGGTGATTTCTGTGAGCGTACTGCTTATCACAATGCCTTTACCATATTTGGGATGACTGATCTTCATATCCTTCTTCCAGGGGCTATCATGAGTTTCCTGAACTTCGACAGGCTTGTTAGTTGTTTCTCGCTTAGTGGCTTCAATCCGTTCTATAAGCATTGAAGGAATTGCATTGAGAAAGTAGGAAGGACCTTCTTCCGCATTCCAGGCCGTGCTTTGGCTATGCCAGGATATTTCCATATGATTTTTCGCACGGGTGAGAGCAACAAAGAGTAGACGTTTCTCCTCCTGTAAGTGTTTGGGACCACCTTTTTTTCTATTAAGAGGTATCAAACCAGAATTGGCTCCACTCAAATAAACATGATCGAATTCCAAGCCTTTAGAAGCATGTATGGTGAGCAAACGAACACCGTCTTTCATTTTTTTTAAACCCGTATTAATTTGGAAGTGACCTTCCAAACTCACTTGTCCCATCGCAGCCTGGTAGGCTTCCACCTGATTCCCGAAGCTTTGGTCCTGTATATAAAGATCTAATTCCTGAAGTGCTTGTTTTAGCTCAGCAGCATTTTCTTTATAATGAACCGAACTTGGTTTCAGTAATAGATCAAAATTGAAATAAGCATATAGATCGAGATTCTGTGATCTGCTTAAAAGATGGTCCTGAAAAGTAATCAAAGAATTTCCGAGATTGAAATGCATTGCTTCTTTAGGATACTTAAATTGAAGGAAAGCTGTGAAGGCTTCTATCTTGCTATTAAAGGTTTTCCCATTATTGAATTTAGTAAAGGCATTCAATAAGGCTTTCCCATTTTTAAGACAACCGAAATCTGCTGACGTAAAAACAGATAGAATACTGTCCAAATCGTTGGGCTGTAAACCAGCTAAAAGAAGCTTCTTAAGCCAAAATAGGACAGGCTTATCCCTAAGGCTATGCTTACTGATCACTTCAAAAGGAATGTTTTCTTTCTGAAAGATGGATTCGAAAAGTGGAATTTGCTGACGGGTACGAAAAAGGATGGCTATTTGTTCCCAGTCAGTCCCTTTTTTATGCAATGCTCTAAATTGTTTTGCGTAATAAAAAGCCTCCTGATTATCGTCGAAATGATTCACCAGTCGAAGTTTATGCCCCGAAGAACGCGTGGCTTGCAAGTCATTATGGTCTTCGCTAAGCAAACAGGCTGCAGCACTCAATAACTGACCAGATGTTCTGTAATTCAGGGGTAATCGCATGATGCGACAGCTAGAGTCAGCGATATAGCTTTCAAAAATCTGATCGGTACTGCCTCGCCAGGCATAAATACTTTGATTGGGATCACCAACGGCAAAGAAAGAGCTCTGATTTCCCGAAAGGTAATTTAGAAGTTGTACCTGATCGCTATTGCAATCCTGAAACTCATCTACAATCACCCAATTTGGATTTAAAGAGCATTCTTGTTTTAAAAGCCAATTAACAATGGAGATCAAATCATCAAAATCCATCAGGTTATTCGCTTGTTTCTCCTTTCGTGAGATATCCAGAAGTTGAGGAAGATCATCCTCTTTCTTCATATTGGCATAAAGAATTTGCTTCTCGTTGCGGTATTGTTTTAATCGCTGATCCAGTTTATTCTGGTATTTAATATCTAAGTGATGCGTGAGGATTAAACGTTGAAGAAATTCCTCCCTGGCTTCCTTATCCATAATAGAGAAAGAGGGCGTAAAGCCTAATTTATTTAGCTGAGGATGTTCTTTAATCAGCTGACGGGCCACCGAGTGGAAAGTCCCAAAATAACGAAGCTCTTCTTGTTGTATTAAATTAGGATCCTCGTAAAAAGCGAGTATCCGTTCCCGGATTTCACGAGCCGCCTTATTGGTAAAGGTCAGCACCACCATCTCTGAAAGTGGAATGGCTTTTACAAAGTGTAAATAGAGAATCTTATGCGTCAGAACTGTGGTTTTACCACTGCCTACCATAGCACTCAAAAGAACTTTAGGATCTTCAGAGAAAACGGCCTGCAATTGATAATTATTAAGCTTTTCAAGAGCTTGTGCGAGCTTTTCATTTGTTTTACTTACACCTTGTAAATCCTGGCTATAGTCTTCAGAAGGTTCAGTAAAACGATCTTTGGGAATGACTATACCCTGTTGAGGCACAGCTTGAGCTTCGAAGGCAGAAATCGGATCAAACCCATTGCCTTCAAATTCATTGCTTCTCAGTTTTCTATGTAGATGTTTTAAACTCACCCCTTCAATTATGAATTAGTCATGATCAATTAATCATTTTGATTTGATTTTAAAAAAAGCAATTGAGTCAAAGATGAAATCTCTAAATTTACCCTTTACCCTTTACCCTTTACCCTTTACCCTTTACCCTTTTATCCTTTAATCCGCCTGAGGCGGACTTCGTTACACTCAGCCTTAATATCCTTTATCCTTTATCCTTTTACCCTTTAACCTTTTTTCCTTTAACCTTTTTTCCTTGTGATTAATTATTCATATAGCCCTTACCATTATTCATGATACGTTGTAGTTTCAATTGATTTTTGATATTAGCCTCGCCATCATCAACGCGTAAGTGTAATTCGAAATGTTCGGGTAAATCAATAAGTTTAGCCAATTCAGCTTCAAGTCCTTTAATAATCTCAGGCTTCTGAGCTAATTTCAAACTGCTATCTGCAAAGAAAAGAATCAGCTGACTTCCTTTAATTTCGAAAGATGAACTTTGTTTCAGGAAACGGGCTCCGAAATGTTTCTCTTTCTCAAAGCGATTCAATAGCTCTTGCCAACGACTTGCTAATTGCAGCCATTCTATTTTTGCTGTGCTTTTATCTAATGAAACAGGCAAACCCTCTATGTGAATACCTTTGGGTAAGGGAATTTCTTTATAGAAAGAACGAAGGGCCCATAAAATAAGATGTTTGTTAATACGATGGTCGCCAACACAGGCCGGACAGCCTTCCTGGCAAGGACAGTCCTTAACCAGCTTGCCCGCATTCTGAATGATCTCCCCAAGAAACTCGAAGGCCTTTTCAGAGAAACCTAAACCTCCCGGATATTCATCGAAAAGAATAATGGCATGTTTGTGCAAATGCGATTGGGGATGAGCAAATCCAAAAACATCACCACCCAAGTCGGAATGAGTTGCCATGACACGCATGGATGCAGCAGCTTTTAAGCAATGTATCAATCCTTCGGTATAATCAAATCGTGGAATCTGTTTGTCTTCCATATTTTGTTTTGGAACTTCGAGACTTGGTGCTTTGCCTGTCGCCACAAAAACCTGAACCACATTGTCAGGTATCTGAATCCAACAGGCTTCGGTTTCCATTTGTGTTTCGAGAATCTGTGACAAGCCTTCGTAACCCAGGTTTTGATGCGTATTGAATTGCACCATCTTATAGCCCGAAACGAGAACACTAACCCGAACATCGCCAAAACAAGAGTAAATACGTTTATTTTCCTGCTGGTCGTGTTCCATTAAAATATCAATATTACCAGGTTTGTGTGGTTCTGTATAGTAATTGGAATCCACCTCTTTAACCCAAGCTGTTTTCCCCTCCAAATCCAAATCCAGACTCTTGTATTGCACACTGTCGTGTAAATAAATGGCACCAGGATAAAATTCCTTTTTAGCCTGAAGGAGGTCAATGGTTGTGATGGTAAGCTCTTTTTCCCTGTCAACCACTTTAATGGTATCGCTGGTCATATTACGCAAACTGATTTCATGAGCAGGTGAAAGCTGACCACTCCATTGGTATTGGGCATGATGTTCGCTTAATTCGCCTTCCTTTTGCAAGAGAGGAATGATTTCGCCCAGATCTGGGAATGTTGCAATATCATCTATTGTTAAGGGTAATTCGGCTGAAGCTGCACGAATGTGTGCCAGCTGAATATAGAGGTTGTTCTTGTCGATGACAGCCGTTTCCGAAGCCGATTTTAGTAGCCATTCCGGATTCATACCCACATATTGATCCATGGGTTTTTCCTTAAGCATAAGCACGGCATGCGCCTTATTACCTTTTCTCCCTGCACGACCCAATTGCTGCCAAAAACTTGCTCGCGTTCCGGGGAAGCCGCCCATCACAACCATATCCAGAGCACCAATATCGATGCCCAATTCAAGGGCTGAGGTTGAAACGACGCCATAAACCTTACCTTCAAGCAAATTCTTTTCGATTCGAGCACGTTCCAATGGGGTATAACCACCACGGTAAGCCGATATCTTATCAGACATGTCGGGACCAAGTTTTAAAGGATCCTGAGCCAGGATATCCCGGCATTCTTTGGTCACGACCTCCGTTTCTCTACGCGAAATACAAAAGGTGATCAGCCTCACCATATTGCCAATTAGATTGGGTAAAAGTTCTTTCAGCTCTTCCGTTACCGAACGCTTTCTTTGGGCTTTTTTAATGTATTCAGGTTGCCAAAAGTGAATCTCCTTTTCAGGAGATGGTGAACCATCCTTATCGATAAGTTCAAAGGGCTGATGGCAAATGTTTTCGGCCAGTTCGGCAGGATTGGCAATGGTTGCAGAACTACAAAGAAAATGAGGCGTGTTGCCATGGTAATGGCATATGCGTAACAAACGGCGCATCACATTAGAAACCTGAGAGCCAAAAGCACCTCGGTAGGCATGTAATTCATCAATAACCAGGAAATCCAGATTGGCAAACAGGTGTGGGAAACCATAACGATTGTGATTGGGCAAAAAAGTTGCATTAATCATATCGGGATTGGTGAGAATGATATTGGCCTCCTGGCGAATGCGGCTGCGTTCGTTAGCCGGTGTATCTCCATCGTAAATACCGGCTTGTATGCGATGTTTGCCAAAGAATTCTACAAAGTCAACAATATTTCGAAGTTGATCTTTGGTTAAAGCCTTGGTTGGGTAAATGAAAATAGCCCGTCGGCTTGGGTTTTCAAGTAAGCGTTGAATAACGGGCAGGTAAAAGGATAAGGATTTACCACTGGCTGTCCCCGTTGTAATAACAAGATTTTTGCCTTGCATGGCGCGTTTGTACATCTCAGCTTGGTGGGAGTATAGCTGATCGTAACCCATCTGATGAAGACAATCCTGAAGTTCCGGATTCATATCGCTTGGGATAGGTACGTATTGCGCTTTTCGAGCGGCTATTTTTCGACTAGATAGAATTCTATCATTAAAACTTTCTAGTATTTGTTCTATTGTCTGCATAGGCTTTTTCTGAACCGACAAAGTTAAGAAGCTTAAAGGAAAGTCAAGGGTAAAAAGTCGAAAAGTCAAAAGGTCTGCCCCGATTAGTATTAGGATTTGAAATGAGGATGAGATGTGATAATAAGTGATGAATAATGCTCACCGAGCGGAGTCGAAGTGATAGCCGAAATACTATGCCATAAAAAGGTTTTAGACGCTGATTTAAAATGATGAAATAGGATTGAAGTTAATTCATAATTATTGATGAATAATTGGATTGCTTAATGGCTAAATTGTTAGAAGCGGAGTTATCTATTTGGGGTAAGTCTCAAAGAAGGATGTCTTTGAGCAAGGGGAGTGGTATTTTATAAGCTATGATAGCTTCTTAGTCTTAATGGGAAGAGAAAATTTGTCGAAAACTCAGAAAATGGGTGATTCAGGTTTGTATAAAGTAAATTTGTTTATTGCCTTGTGTAGGTGAAATCTGCGTAGCCATTGTTTAGCTTCAGGGTATTTTTACCAACGAGTTCAATGCTGTAGATCATCTCATCTATTGAGGAGCTATGGTTACCCATGCTTTTAGCAGTGAGAATCAACTGCCCCTTTTTTAGCGCCCATTTCTGATACAGAAGGGTGTTCATGTTGATTGAACTTGCCGTACCATCTTGGTTTAAAGTAAATCCCTGCACAGCATTAGGATTTCCAGGTATAGGTTCTACCCATGATCCAATAAAGAATGCAATGTCTTCGGAAGTAATAGATGAAGTGTCGTAGTAAATTTCATCTTGTAAAATATTGAACTTGTATATACCTGCAAAAGCAATCGATATAAAGATTGAAATGAGGCTCAGAAACAAGTATATTGTGATTTTAGATTTCATAAAACGAAAGATTAGGCTTAGGTGAACGTGTAGACTCCTTTTTGTTTAAAAACTAAATGCCATACCCAATTGAAAATGATTGTTATTACCCATTTGACGGGCTTCGAAATCATTGAACACAAGTCTATCAAGACTCATACCCACTTCTTGTATTGTTCCCCAAACATGAAAGCCTTTATAAGAAATGTTTATTCCGGTAAAGCCTCGTAAAGCCATGATTTCATTGAGCTTAAATCCAAAGCCAAATTGAGGTGTTAACTGCCAGGAATCTCCGATTTTAATGGCAAGCTCGGTGTAAGGATAAAAGCATAGGTTGGTAAAGTTATGTGTGCTGTTGATACCTGAATTCAGGATTTCACCCTCTTCCAATTTATCCAGTTGCCTGAGTTTATCTTTAAAGTGGGAGTAGTCACCAGTTTCAAAATGCCAGCTAGACTGAACTCCAATAATTCGCCAATGCAACTTAGAACTAAGAGGGAGGTTGTATGCGACCTTTGCACGGAAGCCACCACCATAGTAGGTGTGATCCCCATTTAATTCTTTAAATTTATTAGGAAGGTCATTAACCTGATAATTGCCTAAAAAGGCAAAAGCACCAAAGGCATAGGTGATGTTATAATCAGAAACAGCATGATGAAAAGAAAGCTCAGCAGATTCATTCTTTTCATTCTCGTAATAGTTGACATCTTGGTTGTATTTTCCTCCAATATAATTTCTTGAGACACTTCCTTCATCGTTGGACATAGGACTTTGCATGTGGGTGTAAACACCGCCAGCCAAGCCATCTCCATAATAGGTACGACAAGAAGTGATAGAAAGGATGCTACCTAAAAAACAGATTTGTATAAAGTGACTTAGCCATTTCGATATTTTCAGCATATAGTTGGTTTGAATGTTTGCTTATTATACTATTTAATACAACAATCTATACTGAGAAAACCCTACCTTTTTCTTTTTAAATTTAAAAGATAAAAGAGGACCTCTCCATTGTGAGCAGGTCCTCTTTCTTTGATGCTTGTTAAACGGATTACAAGCTATTCATATTTTAAAGCTTCCACTGGATTTTGAGTAGCGGCCTTCCAGGTTTGCCAGCTCACAGTCAGTATGGCAATGATTAATGCCATAAGGCCAGATAAGGCAAATATCCACCAGCTGAGTTCAATGCGATAAGCAAAGTTGCTTAGCCAATCTCTTGCGATATAGTAGGCAATAGGACATGCAATCAAAAAGGCTACAACAACCCATTGTGTGTATTCTTTGATTAATAACATCAGTATTTCAAGTGATGTGGAGCCATTGGCTTTTCGAATACCAATCTCTTTGGTTTTGTGCTGAATGCTAAAAGAAGACAAGGCAAACATACCCAATATTGAAAGTATAATCGATAAAATAGAAAATAGGGTTAAGGCTCTCATCTCCTTATATTGGTTGAAATAGATTTGCTCATACAAATCGTCTACAAACTCATACTTGAAAGGATGATTGGGTGCCAGAGTCTCCCATTCTTTTTTTAAGGATTGCAATGCTTCTGCCTTTCTGTTTGGATCTATTTTAGCAATAAAGGTACTGTTAAACATTTTTTTTGCAGCTAAGACCATCGGTTTCTCTTTTGAGAACATATCACCATAATGTAAATCATCAATAACACCTATGACTTCACCTTTTTTGAATAGTTCAGGTGCCATAAAATTAAAACGAAAAGATTTGCCAATGACATCTTGAGGATTCTTTATGCCCAGTACTTTTAGGGCTGACTTGTTAAGAATATACTTCTCCTGAAAGCCAGCATGTTCTTTATTGTATTGATTTAGTTTTTCAAGAACCTGACTACTATTGGGGTTATACTTACTGATTTTAATGGCAATATTTTCCCAGGCAATATCTGATGTCACCCCCATGTCTAAGGAGCCAGCAATTGGTTTAATATTAAAAAGCTTAAAGAAATCCCCATCGATAGAAAACATATTGAGCTTAATTTTTTCCGATGGATCTACACCGTCCATATCCACAGGGTAGGAATAGGGCATATTTAGACCGGGCTTGTAGAAGGCTGCACTAACATTTCGAATTTCAGGATGTTTTAAAAAGGACTCTTTTAAAACTTCATATTTAGAAATCATGGGGAATGGGACCTCTTGCATGATAACAATGGCTGATTTCTCATCGCCTGGATGCAGTTGATTAACCAGATCGATTTGTTTGTGCAAGACGATTGTGGTGATGATAGCAGCTATGGAAAGCATAAACTGGAAAAGAAGAGAGGCAACGAACTTCTTCGATCCTTGATAGGGAGAACGAGCCAGGTCTTTGGATACTTTTGTTGTTGCCAATGGTAATAGAGAAGCCGTGGCAAATATCAAATAAAAAAACAAAGCGATCCAAAGGGTATTGAAAGCTGAGATATTCAAATGAAAAGCTGAATTGCTGATAGCATCAAAATTATAAGCTAATAATCCACCTAATAGGATGGCAAAGCTGATAGGTATAAGCGATCTTGTAATGATTATCCTTGCTAAATCAGAATAAGATGCCCCATTAATCATGTGGATTTTGTAATCTTTAAGGTCAGTTACAAACTGCACGTAATTTAAATTGGTGTAGTTGATAAAGGCAATCAGAAAAACAATTAGAGCACCTACTATTAATATGATTAAAGAGCTTAGGCTACCATTTAGACTCATTTCATCAGCATTATGACTGTGTAAATGGATATCTCTTAAAGGCATTAATTGGGCTATTGGATCAGGTTCACCTTCCTTATTATTTTTCTTCCAATTCGTATTGATTAAGTTCTTAAGAGAAGCCAGATTACACTTTTTTTGTAGTAATAGATAGGTGTAGGTGTGACATTCATGTAGATCTTCATTATTAGTTATAGAAAACAGCAAATCAGTTTTTATATGGGTGTTATCCGGAAAATTATCCATGACCCCTGCAACGGTATAAGTACCTGACTTGGAATATAGATATTCAACCTGAATTTCTATTTCTTTTCCCAGAGCATCTATCGTTCCAAAGTAAGCCAGAGCTGTTTTTTTACTAATGACTACTTGATTGGGTTTTTTAAATAAGGATTCTTTATTGCCTCGAATTAATTTATAATCAAAAACATGAAAAAACGGACTGTTTGTAAAATAGATCTGTTTGGTTGAGAACTTTTTATTATTGGCCGATATGATTGTGTTTTGAGAATGAATTAGTCTAACAACTTTCTTTATATCAGGGAAATCGTTGTAAAGTGGTGTGAGGAGTTCCCCATTGATGCCAGATGTTGGGGGTTGCCCTTCTGATTGTTGATCTTCAATATTGATACGATAAATATCATCCGCCTTTGAGTGGAAGTTGTCGTAGGAAAGTTCTTTTTGGGCGTGGGTGAATATGATAAGGGCAACAGCAAAAGCAAGGCCTATACCTAGGGTGTTGATGCCGTACCATTTTTTGTTCTTTATAATTTGATTCAATATCATGGGTTTGTGGTCTTAGCTTAGTAATTAATAGTCGCAAATTCTTTGGCGGTTTTTTCTGTCATCACTTCACCGTCAAACAGGCGAATCACGCGGTGTGCAAACTCGGCATCCCGCTCAGAGTGAGTTACCATCACAATGGTTGTTCCTTCGCTATTGAGTTCACTTAGCAAATTCATGACTTCCAATCCCGTTTTAGAATCCAGGTTACCTGTTGGCTCATCGGCAAGTAGCAGTTTGGGTTTGGCTGAAACGGCACGGGCAATGGCCACACGTTGTTGCTGTCCGCCTGATAATTGTTGTGGGTAATGGTGTTTGCGATGCCCAATCTTCATACGATCCAGAACTTCTAAGACTCTGGCTTTTTTATCAGCTTTGCTTACTTTAAGATAGTTAAGAGGTAACTCCACATTGCGAAATACATTAAGCTCATCGATGAGGTTGAAGCTTTGGAAAACAAAGTTGATGTTGCCCTTACGTATGGTATTGCGCTGGCTTTCCTTTTGATTTCCCACTTCCTGCTTATTAAAATAATAATTGCCTGATGTAGGTGTGTCGAGCATACCCAGTATATTAAGCAGGGTAGACTTGCCACAACCCGAAGGACCCATGATGGCAACAAATTCTCCTTCTTTTATATCGAGATTAATTTGATTGAGAGCGGTTGTTTCCACTTCTTCCGTACGGAAGCATTTGCTTAGGTTTTCGATTTTTATCATGCCAATAAGTTTTGTGATACGATTGATTTATTCATTGGATACAGATCAAGCTTTTAATCTTGATTTCATCTTTATGTTCTAAATCAATTGTTCAATCGCTATGCCATTAGTTTTTAGACAAAGAGAATCAGTTACTTGAGTGAGGTGATCTCTAAAACAGTACGGTTCGATTGTAAATTATTAAAAATTGAGTGTAATAATATTTTACACTATGTTGACTAGTCTACTTCTTATTTTTAAATTTGAAGAGCTAAAGTTATAAAATTATGTCTACTGGTAAAATCTTAGTTGTCGACGATCAGAAATCTGTTTTGGTGGCCTTGCAGCTCTTACTTCAGGATGAGTTTGAAGAAGTGATCACACTTTCTAATCCAAACGCATTACTGACGACTCTTGAAACGCATTCAATTGATGTGGTGGTGTTGGATATGAACTTCTCTGCAGGTGTCAATACAGGTAATGAAGGTATCTTTTGGTTAAATAAAATACTGGAACAAGATCCTAAACTTAGTATTATTTTACTGACGGCCTATGGAGATGTGGAATTGGCCGTAAAGGCCATTAAGATGGGAGCAGTGGACTTTGTTCTTAAACCCTGGGATAATCGAAAACTAATCACGACCATTAAAACGGCCATTCAGTTACGACATTCCAAACAGCAGGTTGATCGACTGAAAGGGGAAAAGCAGAGTCTGACTCAGGTTTTAAATCAGAGTGAAACAAAGATGATTGGACGATCGAAGGCCATGTTGGATTTGAACCGCATTATTCAAAAAGTAGCAGCCACAGATGTGAATGTTCTTATATTGGGTGAGAATGGAACGGGAAAGGAACTCATCGCCAGAGAAATTCATGCCCAATCGGCGAGACGAGACGCTGCCTTAATTAGTGTGGATATGGGAGCTGTTTCCGAATCCTTATTCGAAAGTGAACTCTTTGGTCATGTGAAGGGGGCTTTTACCGATGCCAAAGCCGATAAGTTAGGTCGATTCGAACTGGCTTCGGGTGGTACCCTTTTTCTGGATGAAATAGGTAATCTCTCCTTAGCTATGCAAGCTAAACTCTTATCCGTTTTGCAAACTCGTCAATTGATACGTCTGGGTGATAATCAAATCAGAGAAATTGATATTCGTTTGGTCTGTGCAACCAATAGAGATTTAGTACAGATGGTTGCTGACGGGGAATTTAGGGAAGACCTGCTCTATAGAATTAATACCATCCATATCGATGTGCCAGCCCTGCGAAAGCGCGGTGAAGATATAGCTGTATTGGCTGAATTTTATCTACGCAAGTATGCTCAGAAATACGATAAACCCAAGCTTCAGTTTTCCAATAAGACATTGGATAAGTTGATGCAATATGCCTGGCCGGGAAATGTGAGAGAGCTTCAACATACCATCGAAAAAGCCGTGATTCTGACGGATAATAAGGAACTAATGGCCGATGAGTTTTTATTCCATCAACCTACAAGGGGAAAGAGAGACTACCAGGCTACCAGTCTGGCTGATATGGAAAAAGAGCTGATTGAATTGGCCTTGGAGCATCATGCTGGAAATATGAGTCGAATTGCCAACGAATTGGGAGTTTCTCGTCCTACACTTTATAGTAAACTGAAGAAGTATGATTTATAAAAAGCTTTTTGTACAATTGATTCTAAGCATCAGCCTGATTTGCCTGCTGGCTGTATTTATGGCTTGGTTAATCTGGGAGAGTACTTATCCTTTTATGGCTTTTGCCCCCCTGATTCTGATTGCTTATCTGGTTTATCGCTTATTGCATAATCTGAATTCAACCAATAGACTCCTTAGTCAGTTTTTTTTGGCGGTTAAGAATGACGAATCAGCACTCAATTTACAGCACACAAGTGAAGGTAAATCTTTTGATGCATTGCGCGATAGCATGCAGGGGGTGAATCAGATCATCAAGAGTTTGCGTGTGAAATATCAGCAAAAAGAGATTGTGAGTGATGCTATTATAGAGAATGCAGGCGTAGGTATCATTACTTTCAATTCGCAAGGTCTGGTTGAATATATCAACAGAAAGGGAAGAGAATTACTTGGCGTGCATCATTTGGTTCATATAAAAGCTCTCTTAAAGAACGATGCGGAATTGGTTCAACTTTTTCAAACGATTAAAGCCGGAGAGAGTCGGGTATTGAAAACTAAAGTGAAAGAGAAAAGCTTGCATTTGGTTCTTTCCTGTACCAGTATTAAGCTGGATAATGAGAATTGGAAATTATTGTCCTTCTCAGATATTAAAAACGAGATGGATGCCAATGAACTGGAATCCTGGCAGCGATTGATTTCTGTTTTGACCCATGAGATTATGAATTCCATTGCACCTTTAACCTCTTTATCGGAAACTTTGGCTCGTACCTATGCCGGAATAGAATCAGACTCGGTGATTGGGGAAAAGAACCTTTCAAAAACACGTTTGGGTTTGCAGGTGATTCAGGAGCAGGGAGAGGGCTTGATCCATTTTGTCGACTCGTACCGACAACTGACACGTGTCCCGAAGCCTCAAATCAAAAGCGTGAGCATTCACCACCTGTTTGAGCATGTGAGAGCTTTACTCAATCTGGATGATGACAAGCGCATTGATTACGATTTTGCTATTGAGACAAAGGGACTAAGCATTGAGGCAGATGAGAAACTAATGGTACAGGTTTTGGTTAATTTGATTCAGAATGCGCAACATGCGATTCCTGAAAAAGGCATCATTCAAGTTTATGCCACTCGTATGGATGAAGAGAAAACCCAGATCTGTATCAGAGATAATGGACTTGGCATTAAAGCGGCTGATATGAAGAATATTTTTATACCCTTTTTCACCACTCGTGAAAATGGTTCTGGTATTGGACTCAGTCTTACCCGTCAGATCATGCGATTGCATCAGGGCAAAATCTCAATGGAGTCTGTTTATGGGGAAGGCTCACAAGTGGAGCTTAGCTTTCCAGCTTATAAATAAGAGGTGTTTGATTTATTTTCATATTATTTCATTTAAATAATTTCTGGGGTATGTCTATGTTAATTAGATGATTGTGTGTTGTTTGTCGTGTTTTAGGGAAGGCTTGAAGTAAAATGTTCAAAAAAAGTGGTTTCCCAGACGCAACCTTTTTGTAAAAAGATAGTCTAAGATAAAAACCTAATAAGTTTTTATCTATTTTAATGGGGTTAAAATAGGTGGGTGTGGTCGAGAGGCTACACCTTTTTTTGTTTTTCAGGGATTATCAGGAAATATATGTCATAAAAAAATGAGATGCTGGCGCAACCTTTAGAGCATTCTCTCATCATAACTAAAGTTAAAAGATTTGTATTTGCTTTTGTCCAAAAGTTAGCAAAAACCTTTAGTGAAATTTCGATACAGTTGTAATTACAATATGCCATTCTACTTACCTGTAAAAGAGTTTCTTTATCTATTTTAATTTGGGGTTAAAATAGGTGGGTGCAGTCGGGAGACTGCACCTTTTTTTTAAAAGCTTTGTGACTTATGCCAAGTGGTATCTGGACAGATATGAAAAAAAGAGTGGGTATGAAAAGCAACCATTCTGCAATTATCACATCTAGCTGAAGGTTAAAACGTGGATAAATAGCTTGCCAGCTGAGATTGGTTTATTCCCTTATCCATGGAAAACACACTTACAACTAAACTACAGTAGACTATTTTAAATTGACATTAAAATAGGTCGGTGCAGCCTCATGGCTGCACCTTTTTTATGCCTAATTTCAATACAGGTCATGAAAAGGCAGTCTCGTTTTTGTCTTTCAGGAAAAAAGAATATATTCGCATCAGATTGAGCATCTAAATATTTTGTCCTGGTGATATTCCATGCTATGGAAGATTTCGGAATTCACCTCAGCTCATCACAGATCTTCGCTGTGTACCATAGCTTCATCATTAATACAATGACTTATGAAGCTATTCCTGTACGCCATCTTTGGCTATTTATTCGGTTTATTACTTAGAGATAAGATTGGAGGTTTTGTTATTCGTTCCCATATACTTGGTGATTGATAGCTACTTTATTGTCTTGCAATCTAATTTTAACTTCTAAAAAAAAATAAATATGAATATTAAAATCAAAGCCATTTTACTTCTTTTATTGGGAACAATATTCTGGGGTATGACCTTTGTCTTTATTAAGGATGCGGTATCCCTGATGAGTGTTGCCAGCTTTTTAGGTTATCGATTTCTTTTGGCAACATTAATACTGACCTGCCTTTTTTTCAAACGCTTTAGAAACTACAATTGGAATACGCTAAAGTACGGTGCCTTACTATCTGTACCGCTCTTATTTAGTTTTCTGGCACAAACCATTGGTTTGCAATACACCAGTGCATCTAAGGGTGGTTTTATTACGGGGCTGTCCGTTGTATTTGTACCCCTCATTCTTTCGGCCATACAAAAACGATTACCCAGTTTAAATATTTTAATTGCTGTTGTTTTGGCAACTCTGGGGCTGGCTTTTCTGACATTGGGGAGCCAATTGAGCCTTAATATTGGTGATTCTTGGGTGTTCTTATCGGCTATTCTTTTTGCTAGTTATATTATTATGGTGGGGCGATATGCAGGCAAGAGCGATGCCATATTACTTTCGGTAACCCAATTCTTATGTGTTGGTTTCATTTGTATCAGCTATTCGGGCATTAAAGGAGAGCTATATGTTCCTACCGAATATAAGGTATGGCAGGCCATTATCTTCACGGCTTTCTTTGCCACAGCTTTTATGTATACGGTTCAGAATTATTATCAAAAATACATCTCTGAGATCACCACCTCTATCATTTTCTCATTTGAGCCGCTATTCGCTGCTATCACGGCCTATTTCTATTTAAACGAAGCATTGACCGAACGAACCATTGTGGGGGGCTTATTGATTTTTGCAGGTATCTTGTTTGCTGAAATTAAGATGAAGGGTAAGTTTCAAAATCTAAAAAAAAGAATAGCTTTTATGATGAGATAAATGTTGTTGTCTTTTAATTTTCTTTCGCTCAAGCCGCTGGGCTTTTACTTTTTGCTTAGATCAAAAAGTAAACAACCCCGAAGGGCTCATGAGCGCCGAATATTTTATTTCGCGAATAAAAAATCAAGTCAGCCTGATCCTTGTTTTCTCTTTGAGGGGAAAACTGTATCACGCCTCACGGCAGGCTGACAAAGCCCGCATAAATCTTGATTTGGAAGCACTATTTTTTTGCATATTTAAGCCTATATATAATTATTTATAGGCTTAAAATTTGCACACTAGATTTATATTGAAAAAATTAGATTCTACTTATTCATTATTTTTTGTATTCCTTGGTAATACCTCCTCAGGGAAAGGGAAGAGGATAGTTGAATTCTTCTCTGCCGCAATATTGGCCAGAGTTTGATAAAGTCTTAGCTTAATGGCTGAAGGTGACTTGTCGATAAGTTCACCGGCTTCCAGAAGGTTTTCAGCAGCTTCTTTCTCGGCAAGAGCAAGAATCACACGGGCACGACGAGAGCGTTCAGCTTCTGCCTGATTGGCCATCATTCGTCTCATATTCTCAGGCAATTGGATATCTTTAATTTTAACGTCGATAATAATAATACCCCATGCTTCGGTTTCTCTCTCGACTATATGTTTGATGTTTTTGCCCATTTCTTCACGTTTGGATAGGATGGTGTCCAGCTCCACCTTACCACAGACATCTCTAAGGGCAGCCTGAGCCAGCTGCATAATGGCAAATTTATACTCTTCAACTTCCAATACAGCTTTTTCAGGATCGTCTATCTTAAAAAAGACAACCCCGTCGATACTACAAGGCACATTATCTTCTGTCATCACTTCCTGTGAATCGATATTGATGGTGATCACGCGGATATCGACAATCTGTATGGTTTCT
Source organism: Ancylomarina sp. (assembly GCA_048268005.1). GTDB lineage: Bacteria > Bacteroidota > Bacteroidia > Bacteroidales > Marinifilaceae > Ancylomarina. The sequence goes on along the minus strand of JBLWWJ010000001.1, from coordinate 1,352,626 downwards.
ATCAATGGGATTACCCATCTGAATCCAGGATTGAGAGTACTGATGTATTTCCCGAAGCGGAACTTTAAAGCTCGCTTGTATTCGAATATGATTCTAATACCACTTAATAGGAAGATGATAAAACCAAGGCTGAAAAGGATCAAAGGATTCATAAGGCTTGTTTTTAAGTGAATTTGATTTAGTAAGGTCAGGATTAGTGTATTATAAATTTACGAAAAACAGGAAGGCGAGTCAAAATTAGTTTTTTTACAAATCCAGCTGGTATAGAATTATAAAGTAAATAGTTGACAATACTATTCATAATTATATAGATTTATTCTGTTTTATATGAGTTGTATACTTTACTCTAATATAATTTATTGTTTGCTATTTGTTTTTTATAGATTTGAAATAATAAACTTCATTTACGAAGTGCGTTAGGGCAAACACCAAAGAATTTAACCCAATGAAAAACCTCTTATTTCTAATACTTGCTGCAACATTAAGTACACCACTGTTTGCACAAGACAAACAGTTGACGCCAAAATTTGATGAGCGTGTTGAATTGCTGAGCATCGTTTTTAGGCTTGCTGAAGCTTCGGAATATATGAACAACTCTATTAAATTGTATTCGGATTCTGTTGATCGTTATTTCAACGAATTTCAGACCCATGAAGTTGTTAAAATGGCAAAAAAACTGCGTAGGAAAAATGGTGTTTCTTATGATGCGGTTATGTCAATGGCCATTCATCTTAAAATAGAGGGAGATTCGGTTCGCTTCAATAAACTTTTAACAAAGCGTGCTTTCGATAAGCGATGGGGTATTTCTGCTGAGACGTTTATTATTCAATTGGATGATTTTTACAGACTAAGCCAATTTAAGCGCTTCTTTGAACAGCATCAATCTTTGTATGCCATTGCCACAAACCGTTTCGGGAAAATTTCAAAGTCGGTTAATCTAAAATGGTTCGAAAACTTTTTTGGTTACGCACCCAAAGGCAAGTACCATATTGTACTTAGTTTGCTAAATAGAGGCAACTACGGACCTAAAGTCTTAAGTCAATCGGGTAAAGAAAATATCTATTCTATACTATGCGCCTGGAAAACCGATAGCTTGAATTATCCCACCTATAACAAAAATAAAAAAGAAACATTGGTGCATGAGTTTTGTCATTCTTTCTGTAATCAGTTGGGAGAAAAATATTATTCTGAGATGGAAACTAAGGCATTGGAATTTTATAAATCGGTTTCGAACCGAATGAGAAGACAGGCCTACGGCTCAGCTCTAACAATGATTAATGAAATATTAGTTAGAGCTTCTACTATAAAATACCTTGAAGATGAAGGAGCAAGTTCAGCACAAATAAATAGAATGCTAAATGTTGAGATAGCCAATGGGTTTCTGTGGATTGATAAACTTTATGAGAGTCTGCAAAATTATTCTTCCAACCGTCATAAATATAGTACACTGGATGATTTTATGCCATATATCGTGAAGCAACATAATTCGATGTCGCCTGAAAAGTTTAGACTGGATTTTAATGAGAATTGTCCTCAGATACTTAGCTCATCTATCGAAAATGGGGCAAGTAACATTAGCCCCAATTTGAAAGAAATTATTATCGAATACGATAAAACAATGGCAAGTTATGGGATAAGTGATAAGGGGAATAAGCCTGATATGGAAATTGAATGGAAAAATAAGAAGAGAACTGTATTGTGTATTCATGTGAATTTAGAACCCAATACAAAATACTTACTTCATTTTCATCCAATATTTAATGTAGACCAATATGGCTACCCTTTGAAAGAAAGCTACGAGTTGAGGTTCAAAACACAAGACTAGCATGCTTCTATAATGAAATATTATAAAAAATCAGAATAATAAATTTATGATTTTTAGAGATAATTAATCCTATGAAAAAAACAATGAAGAGAAATGCGAAGTCCTATTTAATGGAACTGGTAACCGTTACCACTGGTGTTTTAATTGCATTATTTCTAAGTAATCTTAAAGAAAGTAATCAGGCACGGAATTATTATAAAGCATCAATTGAAACGATAAACAATGAAATTGAAGCAAACTATTCTGAATTAAAGGGAATAATTGAGAAACAAATGAAATTTCAAGATACATTGAATCAATATCGTGATTCATCAATCGTAATTGGTGAAATATTCGATAAGTCAAGTGGTTTGCAAGTTGCTGAATTGAGTAATTCAGGATTGGATATATATAAAAGAAACCAGATTAGTTCAATTGATTTTGAAATGATATCCACATTAAATGATATGATTAATTTGTCAGATATTATTGATGCTAAACTAAATAGGTTGACGAATTTTATTTATCCCAATATCCTTGATAATTCTAAAGAAAGTAAATTAATTCTTTCAGTTCATATGCAGGATGTTTTAGGCAGTGAGATAGATTTAATGAAGCGTTATAAGAATTATATCGACAAAAATATAGATACAGAAAATATTGAAAAATAGAAACAAATCAGGCAGAAGTAAATGCAGTTCATAAGAAAATCAATAGAAGGAAAGATGAATATAAAAACTATAACCGGCCTGTTTTGTGCGATGAGCCTGTTTTTCTCATCGTGCAGTAAAGACGATGATTTGAGAATGATAACCTATGATATGGTTAATTTTATATGGCTTGATGTAAAAGCGCCTGAAAGATCAATTTCAAGTCATGATAGAGATAAATCGGAGATGTTTTTAAATTATCAAGACGCTGAAAAAATAAAATTTATGGCTGATATACAGATCGATTTGGTAGATGAGGGGGAGATCTATCCCAAAGAATTGATGGTTGAGTGGACCAGTAGTATCGATGGACCCTTGTATAAGGGAACACCTAATAAGGACTCGCAATCTGTGTTTGAAACAACTTTGTCGAAAGGCTTGCATGAGATTACTTGTGAAGTCTGGTTTAGATCAAATCCTGAAATCAACCAAAGGATCAGCTATAACTTATCCAATGTTATTAGTTTACATACAGAGGTGACGGATAGATCCATAAAACTCAATTGGACAAAATACACAGATCCTGATTTTAAGTCCTATCTTTTATATCGTGACAATGAAGTGATTGAAATCAAAGATCAGGAGACAAATTTCTATGAAGATTTTGAAATGCGTCTGATTGATAGTTTGAATTATCAGGTGCTTGTGGAGCGAAATACAGAATCGGATATTTTGTATGCCAGCAATATTCAGAAAGAGCAGATTGGCAACTATCTAAAAACCGATCACTTCATTTCAAAAATTATTGCCGATCCATCAAGGGATTATGTGTACGCTCTTGTGAGTCCCGAAAAGTACTGTTATGCTTCTGCTTATGGCTTGTTGATTTTTGATACCAGTGGCAATGAAATAAAAGAATACAAACATCTGTTGGCACATTATCGCTTTTCAGACTTGGATTTTTCACCGGATCGAAACTATTTGTTTCTCTGCTGTCGCGATAAGGTGGTACAGCTTGATTTATCGACTCATGAAGTTGTTAAGGAGATTACATTGAATGAGAGTGCTCACCGAATCGAGATTGGAGACAATAATCGCTTGTATTATCATTTAACGCCTCCAACATCGGGAAGTACGCCATTGGCAATTATGAATTATGAAACCGGCGAGGAGTATTCGGTGAACCAACCTATTGGTCATAACTTCTCTCATGGTGATATTGAATACCATAGTAAAACAAAAACACTCTATCATGTTCAGGAGTATGGTTACGGTCGTATTAATAAATACGATGTAAGTACCGATGTGGCTATTCCCCTTGCTAAAGGTGGCTGGGCTAGTCGTGAGAATTTGTTAATTCTGTCTCCCAATGAAGAGAAGCTATTCAGTAGTTGGAGTCTGTTTGATTTAGACTTGAATCAAGTGACCGATTTTGGCGGAACCGTTTTGTCTTGTTCCTGGGACAGTCAAATGATTGCCACAAGAAAAGCGGTGTTCGACTTGACTGATTACTCTGTGATACAGAAATGCCCTAACATGCCCTATGGGGATAAAAAAGGTTTGTGTTTTGCCAATCAGGACAAGGCAATGGTCTTATTCTCCGCACGCCAACCTCTCTATAAACAATACGAGACCTATATTGCTATTGTCGGCATTGATTAATTGAGAGATTAGAAATAGTAAACAAGAATTCCTTTCGTCCATTTAAGAATCTTAAAAATAACACGACATGACAAGATGTATTTATAAGCTGATTACAATTTTATTATTTATTACTGTTTCTGCCAGAGGCTACTGCCAGAACGAATCATTGATTAAGGGTCGAATTATAGATACTCTTGAGGTGAAAGATAATAAACTAAAGGTTCGTGTGCTTTGGATGGCGGATACTTTAAAATTAACATTGCAGGATAAGGCACCATCATTTGATTTTGAAGCCATAAATAAAAAGATAGGAGACAGGCATGCTATTCGGACTGAAAAAGGACGTCAAACCTATATGAAATTGATGAAGTTCAGCGGACAAAATTGCTATGCCTTTGCTCTAGAGAAATATTTTGCTTGCAATGGTTTATCTGAGCAAACGATTTTCAATAAAAGAACATGGGTTAATGGAGAAACCATTCATCAAATTGTGGATCATTGTTTCATAGAAATCATGTCGTTCCCAACCCAGCCCAAACGCAATCTGAAAATGAAACTTCCAGACAATGTTTTGCTGACATTTTTTAATAAATCCGATTGGCTAATTCATGCCATGTATTATTCAGAGGGTGTTTTTTATACGAAAAACGGGGTTGAAGAGCCTTCTGAATTTAGTAATTTAAAGAAATTCTTAAAGGAGACTTATTGGGATACAACAACGATTAAGGTTCACCGATTTGATAAATCAAAACTTAATTTAGCATTGCATTAATAAAAGGTTTTTCACCTATAAATGCTTAAGTTTGATGAGGCATCATGACTGGAATTCATGATCACTAAAAGGTCATTTAAATAGCTTATAAATGAGAATTATTATTGAGGAATGTACTGTCTCCCTTTGGGGTAGAGAATATTGGGTGACTAAGGATAAGCAAATTATCTATAGAATTAGACGTTCAATGCTGAGTGCAACTCCCAAGTTTGTTATTATCGATGATTGTACTGAAAAAAAGATAGGCACTTTCCAGAATAAATTACTATCACTAAAAGCCGATGCCATCATTAGGGTTCCCAGCGGCAGCTATAAGTTCGACCAGAAAGAAATCAATTCAATGACCTACACCTGTCAGCAGTTAAGTGGCGGTGAGGCTAATTACCGGGTTCAGGGGCACAAAGCTTTTTGCGGTTCTATTTTTAAGAATGAAAAGCAGATTGGCTATTGGAAGAAAAACAAGTACAGCTTTTTTAATAACGATTTTTACGATGTGGATTTAGACTGTGATGCAGATGTGCTTTTAATGGCTGCCATGACGGTTTTGTTTGATAGCTATAGGATTTCGGCCGGACTGGGTATTGGATTCGAAATGGATAATATGGGTAAGGGCGTAGAGACCTATAAATCCGATTGGACACCCAATGAGGATATCAATACCGATGAACCGGCTTGATGAATCAATAGGAATTTGAAAGCTTTAAATAAGTCTCCCTATAGGCTCCTGAGTGGAGTCGAAGGGCAGGGGCAAGACTTTATTGCTTAAAGTAGGATACAAAACTCCCCTTGTCCCGATCGCGAACTGTCGGGATGGGCCCCTTTCAATTAGAAAGTCATCGACCTGGCTCACATCTTGTCCCAATCATTAGGGCAGGATAGAAGGCGCTGATTTGAATCTCTTTTTTGTTTTTAAGAGCTCGGGTAGTTAAACTCAACGTTAATGGCTATTCCCTTGTCAAAACTGAGTTTAATGGGGCAATAGTTAGCTGCTCTTTCCAATTTCACCCTATCCTTATCAGAATAGTCTCTGGCCATATTAACACCAATATTAATTTCGGTGTATTTTATCGATGGTGTGTCTGTGGCAACCATATCCACTTCTACCTGGGTATTGGATATGTCAATGTCATCTCTCATAGCCAGGGTACCCATAGAGAGTAGCATGCATCCGGCTATGGCTGATTCAACTAAATTTCCGGGTGAGAATTCGTCCCCTTTGCCTGTGTAAGGACAATCTATCGACACGGTTCTTTCCTGGGGATATTTGGTTGAAATACAATTTTGTTCCCCCTTATAAATCGTTACAACTTTGCTCATGATTTCCTCCTTTAAAATAATACCATAAAATACCACAATCTACTGCCAATATCGGCTCTACTTGCAATTTACGGCCTATTATTCAGCGGACAAAAAATAAAAAACAACTCGCCTTAGAGCCCCCTCCCTAAAAGCAGGAGAAAAGCTGCTTTTTAGATCGACTTTATCCTAGACTAACAATTTCCCCTCCTTTTTGAGGAGGGTTGGCTTGCGAAGCAAGACGGGGTGGTGCAAACAAGTCTCCCATTTTAGGGGAGATACAGAGGGGTGTTTCTATCCCACAAAATAAGCCTCACACTGCTATTCATAATTATGTAGACCTATTCTATTTTATGTCTACCATATACTTTACTTCTTTCGAATTTATTGTTTGCTATTTGTTTTTCATAAATTTGGTTGGCTTGAAAATGATGCGTTCATTTTAACAACTGATTTTATAATAAATGCATCATGATAACTGTGCTTTACCACCCAATATAGGGGAATAAAAACACCTTTTTAATAAAATACAAGCGAAATAAAGGCCATTGCGTTTATCGATACGTTACAACCCATTGCTTTTTTAAAGTTTACTCGCTGGCAAACTTGCCGCCATTTCTGATTTAATGGAATTTTCCTTTTGAATTGTACACTAGATATTTTACTAGTTCTGACTGAGGTTTAAAACTTGATTTTTACTTAGCTTGATTTTGCTTGTGGTCACGAGATTCCGCTCTCTGCTTGAGCCTCATTCGCTTTGTCACGAAATTTGCCAGGGAAACTCAGCTTATCCAATTTGCTTCTCTTTTGTCAGCCTTGCCCGAAAGTATTTAAGACAAGACAGCGGTTTTGACAATGGTGATTTCTAAAGGTTTTGATTTCATTTATGAATTGATTGTAGTGGGAGATATTAGGCTAATTGTCACTGATTAAGACAAGACGGCGGTTTGACATTCGTGATTTTTAAAAGTCTCGATTTACTTATGAACTGATTAGAGAGGGAGAGATTATGCAAATTGGTGCTGATTCTCAGTTCTTTTAATTGCAAATTCCGCGCCAAAGCTGCCTTTATCAGCCAGAAGAAATTGGAAGGTGTTCTCACACATGAAGATTTACAACAGGTTGTAACAATCGCTAAATGGCAAAGGCGAGTCGGAGGTTTTTGAATGTTTATGCTTTTAATGAGCACGGCAAACTATCTATTTTATAATTGTTATAGTTAAATGTAATTATAAAAATACCTACCTTGCCTTTTATAAAATTTGAAACATAACTCAACTAAGGCGCCTACGCCACATAGCGTGGCCGTTAGCAGTAATTTTCACATGTAGCATCAAAGAACACAAACTTTTATTCAAAACAAATGAGTATTAAAAATAAGATAAGTTTTATGGTCTTTTTTATAGGCTTTTTAGTGTCAATGACTTTTAGCCTAAGTACAAATGCACAATTGACTGAGAAGACTCTTTATAAGTTCTATAAGAATAATTCTAAGGCAGAGCTACGAAAAGAATTCGCTGATATGCACAAGCAAACAATTGAAACATATTCAACTTTAAATAATGACACAATAAAATTAATATCTGATTTATTTAATACGCTATTATCAAATAGTTACAATAAAAGAACAGTAAAGTATTTTTATCTCCAGGCTACAATCCCTATTGTAGAAGTTGGAAAAACTCGAATTCCATTTACGACCCAATTCATTACTCTGGCAAAAAGCGAAAAGGCAAAACCTTTACTGAATGATAGCCTATCAATTAATGCGATTTTATCTTTCATAGGAGAAAATCCTAACGACAAGTCCAATGGAGAAATTCTCCGAAATCAGAAAAAACTGTCAAGAGATGAGTTGGTCGAAATGTGGACTAACTATCACAATAGACTTTTCTTCATGAATGAGTTTATCGACTTTGCTTGGTTTGAAGGACACTCAATTAGAAGCTTGATAGCTTACAACATTAATTCTCTAAGGTTCAATGATGAATTAAATGAAGTCGAAATAGATTATCAGTTTCTTGATTATGGGGCAGTAGATATTTATAGGCTTAATGATAAAGTCTGGACAAAATATAAAACAATCGTAGAATGGCATGACGATTAAAATACTACTGCTAACAAAAGCTAAATTTCATGGGCGGTAGGAATTGTTCGAGATTTAGTTCAATTAAAGAAACACCAGCAAGCTACTTAAATTAGTTTGCTAAAAAATATAAACAAATTTATGCGGCTTGCTTCCGTGCGGTTTGAAAAGTAAATTCTTTTAAATCGCCCACGAAAATTAGCAAGACCGTCGTGCACTAGCTTGTCTAGCCAGCTTTCATTATGTATGGCTTAAGTATATGTTGGGTGTCAAATGAATTGATCAGGAAATAATAACAAAGTATTAATATGACAGACGAAACTTCAGATATTATTGACCATTATATAGAACAGAAAAAAAGAGGAATGGATTTTTCAGAGATTCGTAAAGAATTAAAAGAAAAGAATCTCGATCCTGATAAAATCAAATTTATTATAAGAGAAGTTGATAATCAAATGCTATTTGAAGCACAAGACAAATCATTTAAGGTGAGTTTTAATGAAACTAAAATTATTGGTCTTGTATTAATGTTTGGAGGAGGCTTTATTACTGTTTTTACATTTTTTGGAGTGATAGATCTCGGCGGAACTTACTTGATTGCATATGGGCCAATTATAGGTGGGTATTTACTGTATTTGCAATCTCGCCGTAGTATTAAGCGGAATAAGAGATCAAGATTATAAAAGTAAAGCCCGCTAGCGCGAGCTCAGCTTCGCTAGTTTTCGCTTGTAGTCGGTGCGTTTCAAAGGCAAAGCCATACAGCCAGTGAGATTAAAATAAAGAGTGGCAAACTGATTAAGCATTGGCCCTAAATAAGAAAAGGATAAATAGGAAGTTGTAGAATTCAAATGTAAAAAAGATGCAATCAAAAGTCGCAAACAAAGCCCTTGCAAGGGGTATTTCAATAGGAATGATATTTGGCGTTGGGATAGGTGTCGCCATGGACAATTTAGCCGCAGGAATGGGATTCGGTATGGCTTTAGGCGCTGCAGTTGGGGGGATTATTTCTTATTCTTCAAAGAAGAAATAAGTTTTATCTCTCGCTAGCGCGAGCTTGTATTAAAGAATAAGAGATAAGTGCTGTAAGCCGCATGGTGACTGATACACTTGTTGGTAACGAGGCTAAGTCTAATTTTAATAACAATGAATATAATCTAAATATAAAAACCCATAAGTATGAAAATCAAATTAAGCCTTAAACATCTAATCTTCTTTTTAGCAATTTTTTATTCCACTGCAGCTTTTAGTCAAAATTGCGAGTATGAAATTAACGAGGTTGATAAGTTCACCAAAGAAAAGAAAGTCGTAACTAAACCTATTGCTGTAACAAAAAGTATCAAAATTGGTAAGATTTTGAAAATGAAAAATGTTAAATGGAAGGTGAAAAACGAAAACAATAGGAAATATTTGATGACATCTTATAATTTATCCAAAGGTAATATTATAATGCAAGGCTCTGAAAAACTGATTTTATTATTAGATAATGATGAATCTATTAGCTTAAATATAAATTCCTTAATTCCGAATATGCAAGGTAAATTTAATAGTTATGTTGCGGAATTTACATATAATTTAACTGATGAAGATTTAGCTAATTTAATTAAATATGATGTTAAAGATATACGGGTAGAAGCAATGATCAATGGTTTTGATTATTCGGTTATCGATGGGGTATCAACAAAATCGATCTTTAAGTGCATCAATTAAAACTCTAATTAATCATATAATTGCCCCTCCTCGCTAGCGTGAGCTTAGCTATATTACTCCCTCTGGTCGTGAGCTCACTGTGTTTGGTTTGCTGAGCTCCACTTCGTTTGGCTTGTAGCTTGTGTTTAGATAGAACCACCTCCCCCGAACCTGTTCGGGTACTCCTCCTTAAAAAGGAGGAGAAAGGAATGTTTCTTATTTAAGCTTATACCAGGCTAACAGTTTCCCCTCCCGCAGAGGAGGGGTGTCGACCGGCTCGACGGGGTGGTGATAGAAAAATGTGATTGCTATGCAAAGAAATATGAATAAACCCATATTAAAAGCGTTAAAAAAAACGGCCTGCTCATATCCAGATTGAGCCCCTTCGGATTGAGGTGAAATAGGACTAAATTTGCTAGCTTAGCTTAACACAAATTAGAAATTGTGACAAAAAAAGATGTAGTTTTGCCGCTCTCTTTCAAAGTGGGAGCATCAGGTAGTTTAAAATGGCAATAATGGATATAAAAATAGTTGATTACGGAATTTGTAAGGCGATTGGAGAAACAAAGAAAGATATTGAACCGGCTAGTGCGACAGGCTACTTTTTGCATTCCGACGATATGGCGTTTTTGGAAAGAACCGATGTCATTAATCCTAAGATCGGTTTGAGCTTTGGGATAAGTTATCAGTTCGAAAATGATTTAGAAGAAGCGGAATGGGTTGATTTTGTGTGCAGAATTAGACATCCTAAGTTGGTGAATCCAATTAGCAAGGAGCAATTTACGGAATGTACAGAAGTAAAAGAGGGCTATAATGATGACTTAGCTTATGACTTCTATACATTTGAATTTGATTGGGAAATGCAGTTTGGGGAATGGACTTTTGAGATTATCTATAAGGACAAGATAATGTGCCAACAAACATTTATGTTGAGAGAATAAAGTAAAATTCAATAACAATAAAGAATGGTCTTCCGATTACATATCAGAAGACCATTTTGCGTTTGTAAGCTATCTAAGGGTGCTGCCTAATTTAATACGAGTAGGATAGGAATGCCATATGAAAATCATTCCTGGTGGAGGATACACTATCATGCTAATCATTTTTATAGTATCTTGTATAAAACAAAGAGCACAGATCTGCCAGGCGTATTATTCGCCCTTTTGTTTAATGACTTCTACCAACCAAATAAATTAGAACCATGACTTTAATAGAATTACTTGACATTGCAATGATTCAGCTAAAAGGTTTATCGGCTTTAGAAGCTCCGGATTTTCGTCTTGAACAGGCCGAGTATAAAGCAGACGAGGATATTTGGGAGATTGTGGTATCTTATTTAATTGAGAATACCAACAAAACGGCTACGCCATCAGCTGCTCTTACATCTGAACATCAATTTTACAGAGTCTACAAAAGGATTAAAATAGATAAAGACAAAAATATAGTTGGCTTTTATATATATGATAGCAAAAAATGATTTTACAAAGGAATTGATAGAACTCATAGATCTAGTTCTGTTTTGCTTGTATCTTATGCTTGCAGGGGCTTGAATGAATCCTAATAAATCGAAATTGTCAAGCCCATTTAATTATCATGACAGATAAATATCAAAATAAATACCGTATTGCATCTGCTCGTTTACCTCAGTGGGATTATGGATGGAATGCGGCGTATTTTGTAACGATTTGTACCCATGGTCGAGAACATTATTTTGGTGATATTATAAATGGTAGAATGCAATTGTCTGAAATTGGTGAAATTGTTGATGCCGAATGGTTAAAAACATTTGAAATGCGCCCCGATATGAATTTAATAATGGGCGCCTACGTCATAATGCCCAATCATTTTCATGCCATCATTGTCATTGGTGAGAATAAATATAACGTAGAGACGCAATGCATTGCGTCTGTACAGGGGAATAGCATTGCACCTGCACAAAAGAATCGTTTTGGTGCACAATCCCAAAATCTGGCATCCATCATTCGTGGGTTTAAAATTGGTGTTACCAAAAACGCCTGAAAAATATTAACTGGTTTTGCATGGCAATCACGTTATCACGATCATATTATACGGAACAACAAATCTTTTAATCGAATACAGGCCTATATTAAATCAAACCCACAAAATTGGAAAAAAGATAAATTCAATTTTTAATGGAAGTACAATCCGAGCAATTAGAAAGAACAGGATAGAGCTGTGGTGTGAAAGCCACAGCTTTTTTTATGCCGTGCATTGTCCCCGATCACCGAGCGGAGTCGAGGTGCCGGATAGAAATGTAGTTCTTACAAAGAAAATTCACCCCCAAAACCCCTAAAGGGGATAAGAGTGTAAGGATATCATAATTATGTAGATGTATTCTATTTTACACAAGACTTGTGCTTTACTCTAATATAATTTATTGTTTGCTATTTGTTTTTCATAAATTTGGTTGGCTTGAATAAGATGAGCTCATTTTTAAAGTAATATATAAATAGCATTTCTTTTCATTGCCTAATTAAAGAGGACCTTTTAGTTAAAAATAATTATACAATAAAATAAAAATTAATGCAGAACGATTATACAAAACCAGAATTTAAAAAGCTATTACATAAACTCCAGGAAGAAAGTTGGCAGCTAGAACTACTGATTTCGGGTTTTGCAATTTTTGGTTTAGTTACAGCTATCCCAACAATTACGGAGAGCTTTGCAGAAGCTGAAAATAATCACCAAATCTATAGGCTTGTTATTTCACTGGTTTCAATGATATCTTGTTATATCTTAATTTTTAATCTATTGCTTCACGTCTTACTGCGCGGTTTATGGATAGGTGCTTTAGGCTTGCGTTATGTGTCCGGAGATATTGATTATGACAGTTTAAAATACAGCCAGAAATTCACTAAATACTTAAAGAAGAGAGTAGGCTCTTTCGATAAATATATTGGCACATTAGAAAACTATTGTAGTGTCATATTTGCGGTTTCCTTTTTGCTCATCTTTTATGTTTTGGCAATAACCTTCACCATACTTGCTATTTCTTTAATTGGGAGTCAATTAATTGGCAATGACGATTTACCTGGCTGGTTATCTAAAGGTGTTGGTATCACACTAATCGTGTTTATCGTTTTCGGCATGTTTTTCACTTTAATTGACTTTTTAACGCTAGGCTTTCTTAAAAAGAAAAAATGGCTATCGACCATTTATTTCCCGGTGTATTGGGTCTTCGGGTTTATTACCTTGTCCTTTTTGTATAGACCATTGGTTTATAATTTTCTTGACAATAAGTTTGGTAAACGCTTAAGTTTTGCCTTGGTACCCTTCTATATATTAATAGCATTAGCCACAACTCTTAAACACAATGTTTCAAATTTTTTAAGGCATGACATGACTTCAACTGAATATGTTGCCAACAATAATAACTATGAAGACTTATTATGTGATAGTGACGGGTTTATTGATCATGTGGCAATTCAATCAAAAGTTATTTCTGATAACTATGTCAAGGTTTTTGTTCTATTTTCTGAAAGTATAGAAAACAGAATATTTAAGTTTAATCCGGAACTGGAGCCAGATGAAGATAGCCGTGGCTTGCGATCAGGTATTTCAATAGGTAATGGGCGTAGACTTAAAAGAGGAAAAAGAGATAGTCTTAGACGTGCTTACTTAAAAACATTTAATGATATGTATTCAGTAAAAATAGATACCATTAAGTATGATTCTGATTTCATTATAGCCAAAAGTCAAAACGATGATTTGGGTTTTGAAACTTACCTTAGTACTAAAGGTTTAACAGATGGCAAGCATATATTAAAAGTGAACCGTTTAAGAATCAAAAAAGGGGATACCACAAATTTGAATGTCTCTAAAATTCCTTTTTGGTATTATAAAGATTAAATAAGACTGGCTAATAATGCATATGCAAGATTGCTGAGACAGTGGTAAATTCAATTCTTGTAGCTCCTTCAGATTCAGTAGTTGAGAGTGATCTGCTCCTAATCGCTTACTATTCTTATACGAGGCCCTTATAGCCAATAAAACAAACAACATGCACAAAACCAATAAGGCAAAAATAACTCTCTTCATAATTTTCTTATGTAGCTTTACCATTCCCTCTCACTTATTTTCTCAGAACACCTACAAAAGAAAAATATCCATCAGTGAATGGATTGCGGAAATGGAACAATGCAAAGACCAGGAATATGTATTAGATGACACCGAAATTTATTACGATTATCTTAAAGATACTCTCTCCTTTTGTATGCTACCTAGAGGTATTATGCCAACAGCTAAGGATAAAAAAAGTGAGAAAAAAATATTTCCATTTGTCCTAATTAGAAATTGCAAATTACCGAATACATCAACCTGTCAAGTCAGAAATGTGATTTTTCAGAATAATGTATCGTTTGTAAATTGTAAGGGAGCTACTCAACTTATTTTTTACAATTGCACATTTAAGCAAGGGCTGGACATTCGTCATTCTGATTTGGGAACCTTAGAATTTAGGTATTGCTCTATACTGCAAAGAACTGTCGTCCTTGAATTACAAATTAATCTACTCTTATACAGTAATTGTTCACTCTATACAGACCATAAGATTGTACAAACCAGAAATCGTTACGGTTTTGAAAAAGAAAATCAAACTTATCAGTTTCTTTTCAGGATTAATCAGAATGAAAAAAAGATTAATAAATTTAATTTGAATAATTGCAAAATCTTGCCCACTGAAGTGATACCCATACTATCTTTTACGGGTGGAAAATATGATGTTATTCACTTTCGAGGGATGGATTTTTCAAACAGTATTGTAGACTTTACAGCCTGTTCAGTAAAGGAAAATTTCACAGTTAAAAAATGCAAGTTTAAGCGACCATTTGGAACAAATAAATTTAATTTCCCAAAAGACAATACCTCTTTTAATTGGAGCCAGTTAGATTCGGTGGGGCTTGCATTTTATACGGATTATGAACAAGCACCCTACACCCACGAAACAGATAGCTTAATTTCCGATGTTTACAATTTTAACACCCTAAACAGCTCTTATCGAAAGTTTTTTTCCATGTACCGAACTCAGGGCGATATCGAATCTGCCAATGCTTGTTACAAACAGTTGAAAGATATGGAAACAGGGAAATATCACCATTTGTACCGAAATAATCCAAATATAAAAAATTGGTTCAACTGGCGGTTTAACCAATTTCTAAAATACTTTTCGGAATATGGGACTAGTCCTGTACAATCACTAATCATTTCAATGTGGGTCATTCTTCTTTTCGCTGGGGTGTACTTCTTTTTTTACAGCGATTGGGATGGCATAAATCGAGTATTTTTGATTAAAAAGCATAGAACGATTATGCAATATTTTAGCTCGGAGCAAAGATTGGAAGATTTTTATACCGAGAATTATATAGATGATTTTAAAACTTTTTCAGATTATAAAAAGGAAATGAAAGAGAGCAAAGTTCTTGTCCCATTGTTTATTGTTTTGTTGGGAAAACCTTTGTACTTGTTTTCAGTCATCAAATATAAATTTGTAAGCTTCATTTACCGAAGAACAGAACTACTTCAAGGGCGATGGATAGATCTCAAATCTGCACGCAAAGTGTTTGTGGGTGTTGCAGTGGTCTTCTCTGTATTAATTTACCTTATTTACCTTGGATTAATTCGTGCGCTCAATTCCATAACGCTAAGCGTTAATTCTTTTTCTACACTAGGTTTTGGAACGATACCTGTAAAGGGAGCTTCAAGGTATATTACCATACTCGAAGGATTTTTAGGCTGGTTTCTGCTGAGTATTTTTAGTGTTTCACTAATCAGTCAAATGTTGCAGAATTAAAAATAAGAAAGGCTCATATCGCTATAAAAAAATGTATATGTAATGTCCTTGGCTAACGCAAGTATAGCATCGCTTGTATCTCGTATAAAAAAATAAATGGATAAGTGTTGTAAGTAGCCTGGCGACTGATACACTTGTTGTAGTCAATTTAAACTAACTATATAAATCATGTTTTGTCATAACTGTGGATTTAAAACTGATAGTACCTCTTGCCCAGACTGTGGTACTAAAATGGTAGAATCAGATTCTAAAATTATTAACTCCTGGAGAAAAGAAAGTGATTTTAAGGAGCTTGCAAAACACCCGGATGTCCTAGAATACATCTCCCAGCACGCAGAGTTTTCAAATAAAAAAATAAGTTCTGAATACTTATTAGATAAGTTTGATTTGATCTTTGGAACTTTTACTGGCGTATCTTCAAATTTAATTATGGAAATTGGACCTCCCATATATCAAAAGTTGGGCGTAAAAACAGGAAAAGAAGCAAAAGATGTTTTTAATGAGCCTATTAACGAACTTTTTGTAAAGGTACTTTGTTCTGTTTCAGCTAATAAAAAATTAGAATTTAAAGAATTCTATCAAGCAAAAGATGGTTTAATAATTGTTAGTCTGATAAAACCAGATTTAATTTCCTACAAGGGAAATTTAATGATAGAGTTACAAGGGAGTGATAATGGCGTTGTTGCGAAGATTAATGCGATTATCAAAGGGCAAGTTTATGATTTTGGGAAAAGCAAGAAAATCGTTTCACAGGTTTTAAATGACTTAAAAACAATTGAATTGAATTAAAAAGATACACACTATGAAATTAAATATCAAACTTTCTCTTCTGCTAGTTATTCTGGGCTTATTGGTCAATTGTGCTTCGCAATCAAAGATTAACTATCTCGATAATGTTCAGGAGAAGGGTAAGTCCTATAAATATCATTTCAGGCAAAACCAAGCAAGAGAATTGTTAGAAACAAAAAATGAAAATCGTTTAATAAACTACCATATTCTTGATACAGCTATTGAAGTCAGCCAATATATCAGAGATATTGACAAAGAGTTTCGGGAATTGAAGTTGAATTGGGAAAAACAAATCAGTTTGGGTCGGATTCCAAAATCGGAACTGGATTCAGCCTTCTTTTACAGTTCTGCTAAGTTTCATGGGCAAAATTGTTATTCCTATGCCATGGAAATGTTTTGTAAGCACAACGAGGTCAATCCGCATCCCTATTTCGACTCTGAAACCTTTATAAAGGGCGAAACTTATCATTTCCTGCTGGAAACATTCAAGCTTGATAGAAAGACCTATTCGTGGCGGGAATTCAAAAGAAAGAAAATGCCTGTGCCAGCCGAAGCCCTGATCGCCTTAAAGTGTAAAGGCATGTTCACACATGGGATTTATTATAAAGATGGGCAATACCATTCGAAAAACGGTTATTCGAGACCGGCTATCTTTCCTGATCTGAAAAGTATTGTTAAGTCCTATAAATACACAGACACCATCCTTGTTTACAGGCCCAATAAAGAAACCTTATTGTCGTTTGTTGAGTAGTTCTAATCCGATTATATAAATTAAGCGATATGGATTAATTTTTGAAGCTGTATTATGGTTAAAGGCAAGTAGGGGGGAAGCTTAATTTGTATTGTAATCGTATAAAAAAAGTCGGCTTTTAAAAGGCCGACTTTTTATATGTTCTGAATTGATAAAGGTTTAATGATTGAAGATTTTATTATTATATCTTTTATAGAAAGGGGTATAGCTTTTATCTTTTCGGGCACTTTTATAATGAGGTTCTTTTAAGACCATTATTTCAGGGTATATTAATGATTCAATATTGCCATGTCCTTCTTCATACTCATATTGTTTAGTTGTATTTCCAGCATATCCCGCTTCTAAAATATCTGTTAAATACCCATCTGAGTTATAGCTATAAAGTCGACTCATAAATTCCATCCAAGACTCATTTTCTGCTTGCCAAATACTAAGGGTCGATTTCGATATTAAGTTGTTGCTATAAGCGTAATCACATAAAAAGGTCTTGAAAAGTTCCTCTTCGTTTAAATAAGTATAGCATGTAAAACCATTAAAACCATTGCTTGTATTGGTAAATACATATTTAAAGAGTGGTTTCCACGTTCCCTCTTCAGTACCCATAGAATGGATGTATTCAATTAACTTATCTTGTTCATAAATGTATTCTCCTTTTTCGTAAGGACTATAAACTCCTGTATTCTCCTTATCACGCAATCTCTCCCAATGGGTTAATTTAGAGCCTGAATATTGATACTCACATTTCCACGATTTTTCCTTTGTAATATCCAGGCTTGTAAGCGTCTCTTCTAAAATTAACTCATCTGCAGTTTTACTTTCAATTGTATATACCAAAACATAAGAACCATCAACTTTTTCAGAAAACTTAGTGGAAATATGCTTTGGTGAATATTCAAATTCCATTAAGCTTGATGCCTCCCAAATAGAGGCATCATTCTTCTGGGAACTTAGAATTGATACTAACTTTTCATCTTCATAAAAGAATTCCTCTTTTGTGTTGGAGTAATCACTCTCTGAAATCACTTGTTTTATTCTGTGGCTATTCTTTATTGGTTTATCGGCTTCATCTTTATTGCAGGAGGTAAAACCTATGAATAGAATGGCGATTAATAAATACCTTAAAGCTTTCATAAGGATGTTTTTAATTGGTTGAAAAACAGGATTGTTAGTATGTACTTATTATTGATGTTTCTTAAACCTCTATCTAAGTTATAAAAAACATTAGGTTCATTTACATTTCCTGATTATATAGATTTATTCTATTTTATGTATTCTATGTGTTTTACACAAACTCAATTTATTGTTTGCTACCTGGTTTTCATAGATTTGATAGGCTGATGTTTATTGTGCTCGTAAGGATGGATAAACGTAACCAGTTTCGTTTTACAAACAAGTTGTATGTAATTTGATGTGGTAAACGATATCCCTTAACCATACTTACGTTCCTTAAAAAACATAACGAAAAGATCATATAAGAATATTTGTATTTGAGTGAATACATCTCAGAAAAAAATCATTAAGAGTAGTGACAATATGAAAAATAATACGATGCTTTTTGTAGTGATGTTATCAATACTACTAATCTCTTGTCATAATGATAAGCTGCCAGAATCAGAACAAAAGCTAAATTATTCTGATTCATTTTATTGGGCTTCATCTCCCTCATCAATAGAAAAAGATGTTGATGTTTTTTTTGTGTATCCAACCTTGTTTGGAGGTATGGATGAAATGAATATGGACATTAGCGATGATAATATGAGAAGCTTGGTTCAAGTTGTTCTTCTTAAACAAGCTTCAGTTTTTAAAGACGATTGTAATATTTATGCACCATATTATAGACAAATGGCATTTGATGGTCTGAGAATGAATGAAGAAGATAGAAATAAGTATTTTTCAGTTGGTTTGGCTGATATCGAACAGGCATTTGACTATTATATTACCAATTTGAATAAGGGACGACCTTTTATTTTAGCTGGACATAGTCAAGGTTCTGAGGTGTTAATTCACTTAATGAAACACAAATTTGAGAATTCAGAGCTAATGAAAAAACTTGTCGCTGCTTATATTATTGGATATTCAGTAACTGACAATGATCTCGTTCAATGTGAATGGTTGAAAATTGCAGAATCTGCTGACGATATTGGAGTCATAATTACATACAATACTCAATCTGAATTTGCCACAGGTTCTCCTGTTTTATTACCGAATGCAAATTGTGTTAACCCTCTAAACTGGCAAACAACTTCAGAGTATGCTCCTAAAGAAATGAACTTGGGTGCTGTTTTCTTTAAAGAAAATGGAGAAATTGATAAAATTGTATACCAATTTACTGAGGCTTGGATTGATGAAAATGCTGCTTTGGTAACAGGTAGCCCCAATATTAATATTTATAGCTCTTCATCCTTCCCCGAGGGTGTATATCATAAATATGATTACAGTTTCTTTTTCAATAACTTAAAGGACAATGTAGGTCAAAGAATTAACAGCTATTTAGATAAAAATTAAAAATGTACTTTAAATAGTCATAGCAAGGAAGTTATATTAGAATTGTTAAATATAAAATAAAAGGTTTACCTTGTATTGTAAGTTTAATATAATTCAATATGATTACTTTATAAATTGTCATTGTAGATTCTACAGTGATCATTTTTCTTCAAGCTGTAAATATATTCGACTATGTCAACCAAACTGAAGACAAACAATCAGATTAAGGAAGTTGATGAAAAAAATGCCTATTTCTCTTCTCCTGTTTCACTTGAGGGTAAAATAAGATATGAGCTCCCGCGGATACTTCTGAATACGGGCAATCTCCAGACAGGGAATGGCTTTAAATCAGCTTCTACTTTGAATAATCAGGGTGCGGGGCAGGATTTTCCTGTTCAGGTAGTCAATATCAAAAAGAATCATATTTACGAGGGTATTGAAAGGGAAGGAGATAAGTGGATGAATTTGGTTTGCGATAGGGCGCATCAATCTGTCACAGATAAGGGAGGACCCTTTGGGGCACTTATTCTTCAGATCGATAAAGAAACCAATCAAATTATCAGGTATTGGGAAAACCACAACCAGGTCACTTTAATAAATGATCCTACTGCCCATGCCGAAGTCATGTGCATACGAAGTGTCTGCAAATCACTGGGTGTTTATAATCTTGGAGAAATCAGGAAAGATTATTCAAAACTCGGTCAGCCAGGTGAAATATCATACTGTATCATATACAGCAGTGCAGAACCCTGTCCGATGTGTTATTCTGCCATTTGTTGGGCTAATATCCCAGTTTTGCTTTTTGCAGCTACCCGCTACGATGCGGCAGTAGAAGGGGTTGACTTTTCGGATAAGGAAATATACGATGAGTTGGAAAGAGCTTATCCGGATAGGAAAACAAAGGTTTATCAATGCACAACAGATAATTCGCTGGACGCATTCAACTTATGGAAAAATAGTGAAAAGAAAGAATACTAAATTAATCCTGGTATTTCGAGTCTCTTTCTAATAATAATGTGGTTGAATATCTTTAGTTTTTCAGACCGAACCAGAAAGTGAGGAGGAGAGTATAAATGATGCATAATTATCATTTATTTAATTATTATTTGACATATTTAAGGTGATTGATGGGAATATTTTATAACGTACTGTTCTATAAGTTAATGATGCCTAAGTTTTGATGATGCAAAAAACAAGTCTCATACTCCTGGTGATATTGTTTATTATCAGTGTTTTCGGGCAGATGCCCCAAATTACCTTTTCGCCACATTGGCTACCTCAAGTACAATTTGCTGGTTATTATGTAGCACAGCAAAAAGGCTTTTATAATCTGGAGGGAATTGACGTTGATATTGTACATCCTTCGGCATCGGTGATGGCAACCGATCGCCTCATAAGTGAGAAATCCGATATTATTTCACTTTTTCTTATTACAGCGCTTACTCAAAGATACAAGAATCTCGATTTGGTTAACATTGCCCAAATATCTTAAACTCTGCACTTTTATTTGTTGCAATAAAAAGATCCAATCTAATTTTAATAGTTAGTTGAGCGAAAGGCTTACTGAATCTTAAGTTTTTACATCAAGTATTATTAATAATTAAAAGAAGAAAATTATGAACTTCAAATTGTCACAATTGAAAAAAATGATTACACTACTTTTGCTAAGTGTTATTTTTATGAGTGGATGTCAAGATGATCCTAAAATTAAAGAAATAGAACCGATCACTATTTCTGGGATAGAATTTAGTCCCAATTATTTTAATCTTGATGGTCAGATAAGTGGAATTGATATTGAAATGGCTAGTCTTGCAATGGATGATGCAAGTATTGATCATGAAATTATTATGGAAGATTCCTGGACAATAGCTTATAATAATACTTTAAATGGTCCAAATCGAGCACTTTTAACCTGTGGCTATTCCGCAGAACGAAAAGATCTTTTTAAATGGGCAGGGCCTACAAGTAAAGGAGGTTACTATATTTTCTCAAAAGCTGGAACAGGTATAGGTAGCGCAATTGGATTAAACAAAGCGAAAGAGATTCCTTCAATTGCAGTTGTCAAAGAATGGTTGGAAACAAGCTCCTTGGAGGATTTGGATTTTACTAATTTGGAATACTATGATTCCTATGAGGAAGCAATTTCTGCATTTTTAAATAATGAAGTAGATGCTATTGCCAGCGATGGAAACCAGTTTGCTTATAGATTAAATAAAAAATATAACGTTATAAGCGATTTTAATGTTTGTTATAACTACAGAAATGTATACTATTATGTTGCGTTTTCAAAAGATGTGGATGATGCTATAGTTAATGCTTGTCAAAATAGCTTTGATGAAATTGTTAAAACTGAAAAGCCACAAGAAATATTACGGAAGTACTTACCAAACGCAAGTCAACATCGATTACCAGGTCAGTTACAGATCTTCACAGAACAGGCTCCTCCATTTAATTTTTATACTGGTTCAATCTTTAATTATGAACTAAAAGGCTCCTCAATTGATATTGTAGAAGAAATTCAATCAAGAAATGGTTTTGTCAATGATGTTAGTCTAACTAGCTGGGCGGCTTCATATGATCTTGTTCAATACTTACCCAATAGTGCTTTATTTACGACAGCTCGAACTCAGGAACGTGAAGATTTATTTCAATGGGTAGGTCCCATATCTACATTGAAAGCCTGTTTTTATACTATGACAGAATCAGGAATTCAAATAAACAGTTTGGAAGATGCTAAAACATTAGCCAGTATAGCTACCCCCAGTGGATGGTATATGCATGATTATTTAATTGCTAATGACTTTCAAAATATTGTAGCAACGTCATTTTCGCCTATAGAAGCTTTCAATCAGCTTATCAGTGGTGAAGTTGAAGCTCTGTTTATATTTAACGAAGGTATTGACTGGCTTTGTGAAACCACAGAAACTTCCGATGTCACAATCCAACAACAATTCGAAGTGTCTAATAGAAAAGGTTATATTGCCTTTAGTTTAAGCACCTCAGCTGAGATTGTTAAGCAGTGGCAACATAATTTGAATGGGATGAAAGAAGACGGAACATTTGAAACCATCTGGAACAAATGGCATGAAAGTATTGATATGCCATAACTAATATAAAATATTAGGTAGAGTGATCTTTCATGATGACTCTACCTTATTTTGCTGAGTGCTTTAATCAGCGATTTTGAATAAGCTTTTAATAATAATCTGGTGAAATATATTTTTGCTTTTCAGACCGAACCAGAAAGTGAGGAGGAGAGTATAAATGATGCATAATTATCATTTATTTAATTATTATTTGACATATTTAAGGTGATTGATGGGAATATTTTATAACTTACTGTTCTATAAGTTAATGATGCCTAAGTTTTGATGATGCAAAAAACAAGTCTCACGGTCCTGATGATGTTGTTTATTATCAGTGTTTTCGGGCAGATGCCCCAAGTTACCTTTTCGCCACATTGGCTGCCACAGTCGCAATTTGCTGGTTATTATGTAGCACAACAGAAAGGGTTCTATAAGCAGGAGGGAATCGATGTGAATATCGTGCATCCTTCGGCATCGGTAATGGCAACCGATCGACTCATAAGTGAGGAATCCGATATTATTTCCCTTTTTCTTGTTACAGCGCTTTCCCAACGATCTAAAGATTTCGATTTGGTGAACATTGCCCAGATGTCTCAAAATTCTGCCCTTTTATTTGTTGCAAAAAAGAATGCAAACATCAATTCATTGGACGATCTCAAGGGGAAAAGAATAGGTGTCTGGGAAAGTGGCTTCAGTGAGGTGCCCAATGCCATCATACAGTCCAATAATTTCAAGGTTGATTGGGTTCCGATTTTATCATCCGTAAATATGTTTATGATTGGAGGCGTTGATGCCATGACGGTGATGTGGTACAATGAATATGATCAAATTATTAATTCGGGCATGAATCCGGATGAGTTGTCTACTATTTTCTTTTCTGATTATGGCTATAATATTCCTGAAGATGGCATATACTGCTTGAACAAAACATTATTACAGCGCAAAAGTGATCTGCAAAAATTTGTCAGAGGGACTTTAAAGGGCTGGGAATATGCCAAGACGCATAAGGAAGAAACGCTGGAGATTGTATTGGATTTGATGAAGAAGGCGCATGTTGCGACCAATCTTGCCCATCAATCATGGATGCTAGATCGTATTTTAGAACTTCATGAGCCTGGAGGAAAAAACGTCAGGAGGGGAGAGTTGGCAGAGTCAGATTTCCATAAAACACAAAGACTTCTAATTGATGGTGCTTTTATGAATCGGAAAATAGCCTTCAAGGATTTTTACAAGCCCGTACTTGACAAATAAACGCAAACGTATCACAAAGGGAAATTTCAGAGAAAGATGGTATTTCGAATTAATAAATCATTGGCGTCCAGGATCGTATTTTATGTCCTCACTTTTTGTGTTTTCCTGTTTATTGTTTCCCTTTCGTTGTTTTATGTTTTTTCGAAAGCTTCAATTAAGAAAATGACGGTTGAAAATGCAAAAGCCATTTCTCAAAATACCGTTTATAAAACCGAAAAGGTTCTATTGTCAACCGAAAAGATTTCCCAGAGCTATAAGCGTTTGTTTGAAAGCAATCAACTGAACAACGATTCACTTCTTCTCTACACGCAGCTGATTGTAAAAAACAATCCTGAAATACTGGCATGTGCCATTGCTTTTGAACCCAATTACTTTCCGGACAAGGGGCGCTATTACGCACCTTACACTTACAGAAAAAATGATTCGCTGATCTCGACCATTTTGGGGGATGATGCCTATGAATATTTTGTAATGGATTGGTATCTCATTCCCACTAGTCTGGGGAAAGCCTATTGGACGGAGCCCTATTTCGACACAGGTGGAGCCGATGCCTTGATTACCACCTATTCGCTGCCTTTTTATAATTCGGCAGGAGATGAAAAAAAAATGGCTGGAACGATCACCATTGACTTGTCCTTGCACTGGCTTACTGATATTGTATCTTCGGTTCGTATTCTGGAAACAGGTTATGCGTCCGTTATTTCACGCAATGGGACTTTTGTAACCCATCCCCAGAAAAGCCTGATTATGAATCAGACCATTTTTTCCTACGCCTCTGAATTGAAGAGTGATGAACTACGGGAAATTGGAAGGGATATGCAGGCTGGCAATACCGATTTTGTTGAAGTCCGTTTGAATGAGGTTGATTGGTTCATTGCCTACACGCCTTTGTCACTTAGCAATTGGTCCCTGGCGGTTGTGTTTCCCAAGGCTGAAATGTATGCTCCCCTAAAAAAGATAAGTACGGCATTGATCTTTATCATTATTATAGGATTGATATTACTCACCTTTATCATTATAAAAATAGTGACAAGGCAAATTGCTCCGCTAAGTCTTTTTGCAAATTCGGCTCAGCAGGTTGCCACAGGTAATTTCAATGCTCAATTGCCTCATATTTCGACCAAGGATGAAATGAAAGACTTGCATACTTCCTTTGTGTATATGCAGGATGAATTGAAGACTTATATTGAGAATTTAAAAGAAACTACATCTGCCAAGGAGAAGATAGAGAGTGAATTACGTATTGCCCGTGAAATTCAAATGGGGATGATCCCCAAGATATTTCCTCCTTTTCCCAATTTGACAGAACTTGATCTTTATGCCATGCTCGAGCCTGCAAAGGAAGTTGGAGGCGATTTATATGATTTCTTTATGATTGATGATGAACATCTCTGCTTTGCCATTGGCGATGTTTCAGGCAAAGGAGTGCCTGCATCCTTGTTTATGGCGGTTACCCGTACGCTTTTACGCTCAGTGGCTCCCAAACAACTTTCAACCAGTTCGATTGTGAATTCATTGAATAAATCCCTTTCCCTTGGAAATGAGTCGAGCATGTTTGTTACCTTTTTTATGGGGATTATCAATCTTGAATCTGGGCAGTTGAAGTATACAAATGCGGGACACAACCCACCGGTTATTCTTCAATCTGATGGGGAAAATGAGATGTTTGAAATTACGAAGGATATTCCTATTGGCTTGTTCGAGAATTTCAAGTATGAGGAAAAGGAACGATGGCTTTCAAAGAACGATTGCCTGTTTTTATATACTGATGGCATTACAGAGGCTGAGAATTGCAAGGAAGAACTTTATTCCGACGATCGATTGATTCGATGTTTGTCAGATGTTAATGAAAATGCACCCAAAGCAATCATCGATGCCGTTTCGATTGATGTTGCTGCCCATGTTCAGGAAAACCAGCAATCAGATGATTTAACCATGTTGAGTCTTATTTATTATGGAGAATAGTGTGATGGAAACGAATTTGGTCATCACCAATAAGGTGGAGGAACTGTCCAGGCTTGCGGAGCAGGTTGATGTCCTAGCCGACAATTGGGGTTTGCCCATGCCATTATGCATGAACATTAATTTGGTTTTGGAAGAAGCTGTTTCAAATATCATTTTTTACGCCTTTGAGGATGATGAAAAGCATGACATTGAGATTTTTATTGCTTTACAGGATGATCAATTGAAAATTGAGATTGTTGACGATGGCATTGCCTTCGATCCTTCCAAAAGCGAACAAGCTGATATCAGCTTGCCTATTGAAGAAAGACCTGTTGGGGGCTTGGGCATATTGCTTATTTCAAAGATAATGGATGAGGTCTTGTATATCAGGGAGGGTAATAAGAATAAGCTAAGTCTAATGAAAAACTTGTAAGTATGATGTTAACAAGAAAAAACACCGATGGCTTTTGTGTTCTGACTATTGAGGGTAGAATCAATACAGCCAATTTTAATTCATTGGAAAAAGAATTGACTGAATTAATTGATGGGGGGCAAATTAACATCATCCTTAATTGTAAGGATCTAAGCTACATCAGTAGTTCTGGGCTTCGTGTATTTCTGATTGCCCAGAAAAGAATAACGAGTTTAAATGGGAAACTGTTTCTCTGTGAAATGCAAGCAGCCATTCAAGAGATTTTCGATATTTCTGGTTTTTCGAACATCTTTAAAATTTTCCCAGCTGAGATGAGTGCCCTTGAGGCATAAATAAAAGGTCATGTTCTCAGTGCAGGAAGAGCAGTCGCTTTGATGTGCCAGTTTTTTAGTCTGTTAAGTATGATGCTTCATAAGCATATTGATATATTCTGATTTACCGAAGTAGAAATGAATTGAAAATAGACCAATGAAAATCAAAAAAATAATAAACGGGATATTAGCCCTTGCGATTACAGGAGGTGTACTTCTGCTGTCCGATTTAAGCAATCGATCAAAAGATTCTGATACGGAAACAGTTTCCGTAAAGAATGCTGGCATTAAGGCTATAAAAGGGAGGACTTACAAGATGGGCTTGACCTATTTTGCCCCTGAGGAAGCGCTTGACAATACCTTAAATGGGCTTTGGCAGGGTTTAAACGAATTGGGTTTTGTTAAGGATAGCAACCTGAATGTTATTGCCCAGCATGCCAATGGTGAAATGGGCAACCTGAATCCCATTCATCTGAACATGGACAATCAGGATGTTGATTTAGTCCTCGTTACGTCAACACCAGGAATAACAGCTGCACTTTCAGCCGTTAAAAAACATCCCATTGTTTTCACTTATTCATATACGCCCCTTGAGGCTGGAGCTGGTAAAAGCTTTACCGATCACAATCCGAATATTACCGGCGTTGGTTCTTTCCCTCCTGTTGAGAAAACTTTTGATTTTATTCTTGAATCCTTCCCCAATGCAAAACGAATCGGGACACTATATAATTCTTCGGAGGCAAACTCAAGAAAGGTAACTGAAGATGCCCGGGCATATGCCAAAAAGATAGGCGTAGAACTGATCGAAACCACTGTGATTAATACCTCCGAAGTGTATCAGGCGATCTCCATACTTTGCATGCGAAATATTGATGCACTCTGGATTACCGGCGACAACACCGTCTTGCAATCCTTTCATGCCGTTTCGAAGGTTTGTAAGGAAAACAAAATACCGATTGTCATTAATGATTTCGATTTCATGCACAAGGGTGCTGTTGCTGCTGTTGGAATCAGTTGGTATAGTACGGGGTTTCGTACTGCCAAGTATGTGGCTAGAGTGTTAAATGGTGAAAGTCCAGCCCTGATTCCCATTGAAAACTATGTAGATGAGATTATTGGTGTCAATACAGAACTTGCAGATGAACTGGGGATTAATTTTCCAGACAAATATCTAAATCCCAACAATGAGGCTTTAAGAGGGAATGATTACAAATTCTGTCTGGCACATTATGTGGACAGTCCGAATTCTGAGGATGCCGAAAATGGGATTCTGGATGAACTCAAAAAAATCGGTTTGGAGGAAGGTGTCGATTTTAGTCTGAAGACATATAATGCGCAAGGCGACATTTCAACACTAAACAGTATTGCTGATGCGATAGCCGGGCAAAAGTGGGACATTATTTTCACCACTTCCACGCCAACGATTCAAGCCATTGCCAATAAGGTTACCAATACCCCAATCGTCTTTACCAATGTGGGTGATCCCATAAGGGCAGGTCTGGGCACTTCCTTTGATGTGCATAAATCCAATCTGACCGGGATATCTACAATGAGTGATTTCGAAGGTTTGGTAAACTTGGTAAAGGAATCGATACCAGGCATTAAAACCATTGGAACTATTTATACACCCGGTGAAATCAATTCGGTTGCCTATAAGGAAGAGCTTGAGAATGCCGCAAGCAAAGGCGGACTAAAACTCATTGCAGTTCCAGCCAATACGGCTACTGAGGTTTCCGATGCTGCCTTATCGATAGCAAACCAGGGAATTCAGGCATTTACCCAAATCTCGGATAATCTGACAGCCAGCTGTGGCGCTTCAATTATAAAGGTGGCTTACAACAGTCGAATCCCTTATTTTGCCTTTATCGGGAACCAAGTGAAACAGGGCGCTGTTGCAGCCATTTCCCGCGATTATTATTTTGCAGGTGTTGATGCCGTTAGCATGGCAAAAGAAATACTCGAAGGGAAATCTCCCAAGGAAATTCCATACCGCTTTGTAAAAAAGTCCACGCTTAGTGTCAACGAGGAGGCTGTTAAATATTTCAAAATAAATTTAGCTAAATAGTAAGATTTATGAAGGATTTAATAAAGATTGGTCGAGGCGTATTTGCCCTGCTTTTAGTGGGCTTAATACTGCTTTTGTCTGATCTTTCGAACAGGGAAAAGCATGTTCGTCTTGTCAACGAAAATTTTCATGTTGCCATTGTGCATTGGATTGATGCGCCTGTTATCGAGAAAGTTGAGAAGGGGATCATAAGTGGCTTGAGTGATAGAGGCTTGATTGATGGTCGAAACCTTAAAATAAACACCTATAAGGCAAGTGGGGATATCTCCATGTTGAACAGTATTTTCAATCAGATTCGATCCTTGCATGCTGACCTGATCTTTGTAAGCTGTACGCCAGCCTTGCAAAGTGCAATCCATAATATCAAGGATATTCCAGTTGTTTTTACTGCCGTTTCAGATCCTGTTTTGGCTGGAGCCGGTACTGATGCGACACATCACCTTGATAATATTACAGGCTGCAATGTGGAATGTGATTTTGATGCCATGTGTCAATTGCTTACTGAGAATGCCCCCAATTTAAAAACATTGGGCTCCATATATTGCCCGGGTGAGATCATCTCGGTGAAGTTTAAGGACGAATTTTCAAGAGTTGCTGCAGCTTATGGTTTATCTGTGAAATTCTTTCCTGCCAACAGTGCGGCAGAACTTCCTGATGCCATTTTAAGCATGTGCAGCTCAAATATAGATGCGGTATGCCAAATGGGGGATAATCTTATGGGCTCGGGGATTCCAAGCCTTATTAAGGGTGTGGTGAATGCCGATCTGCCTTATTTTGATTTTAATGCGCGACCGGAAGGAACCCGTATGGAAAGTTTGATACAATTGGACTTGGACTACTTTGAAAACGGTTATGATGCGGCTGTTTACGCGGCAGAAATTCTACTGGATAAAAAAAGCCCAGCTGATCTCCCTTTTAAGTCGCCTTCAAAAACAATACTGGAAATAAATCCCGTGAAGGCAAAAAAATATGGCATCGAATTTACTGAAGCAGTCAGGCAAAGAGCCGACCTGATTGTGGGTGAAAAGAGTGCTTTTAATCCACCAGTAAATTTGGCATTGGTACACTTTTGTTTTTCCCCTGATTGTGATGATGTGGAAACAGGGATTATTCGTCGCTTGACTGAACTGGGGCACAAGCAGGATGTCGATTTTACCTTTACCACTTATAATGCCAATGGCGATATGGCAACGCTCAACAGTATTGTGAATGTTGTAGCCGATAAGGAGTACGATCTTATCTTTTCAACCATATTGGTCACAACGCAAGCCTTGTCTGCCAAAATTAAGGATGTGCCTATTCTATTCACTGTGGTTGCCGATCCGGTGGGCAATGGCTTGGGCAAATCCTATTCCGATCACATTGCTAACCTTACGGGGATTGATGGGATGAGTTATACGGATAAAGGCATTAATCTGCTTAAAAAATACATTCCCGATGTTCGGAATGTTGGTCTGCTGTACAGTCCGGGCGAAATGGCCTCGGTCAGTGGTTTGGAAGCCTTTAAGAATTCATGCAAGAAATTACAGATTAAGGTGCATGCCATTCCTGTTAATTCAGTAAGTGAAGTAAGCGATGCAAGCCTGATGCTTTGCTCAAAAAATATCGATGCCATCTGTCAAATGCCCGACACCTATACGATACCGGGTTTTTCAAGCATTGTTAAAGTTAGTCGAAATGAAAAGGTTCCACTCTTTTGTTTTATCACAAGCCAGGTGGAAATGGGGGCAATTGCTGCCATTGCAGGCGACTATGTACAGCAAGGGGTGGAGATAGCCGATATTGCAATAAGGGTGATCAATGGGGTTTCTCCTTCAGAGATCCCTTTTAGCCGGATCAAACAAATAAAAACGGTTATTAATCCCAAGGCTTCCGAAGTATATGGTTTGGAAACAACACAAGAGATTTACGATATGGCAGATCATATTGTAAGGGAAGACAAACGAACAGCAAAGAATTGAGTTAAATGTTTTATAAAATAGGTGATATATGAACAAATTGGAAATCAATAGGGAATCTCAAGGAGATGAAATTGTACTGAAATGTTTTGGACGGTTGGATGCCAATTGGGCAGGCTACCTAAACGATTATGTCGATGCTTTGGTGCGGGAAGGTCATTACTGCATATCCCTTGACATGACAGGAATTGATTATATAAGTTCAGCAGGTATCCGGTCTTTGGTATCGCAATATAAAAACCTGAAAAAGGTCAACGGACACTTTTGCATCATTGCCATGTCTGATAATGTGAGTGAAGTGCTCAATATGGTTGGGATGTTGAATATGCTCAGCGAAAAAGCTGAAAATAAGGAGACAACAGCTGCCAAAGATGAATCGAATGACCAGCTGAATTCACATGGGTTTCGTTTTAAGCTTTCGAGCTTGTCACCCCATGGGAAAACCGACCTTGATTTTTATGGTAGCCCCGAATTGTGCAAGCAATCAGGATTCGAGGCATCACATGCCAGATCTTTTGATTCAAAAGAAAATCATTTTTCAATTGGTTTGGGGGCCATTGGCGATTCCTTTGATGATTGCAAAAACCGTTTTGGAGAATACATGATGCTGGGTAAAAACATCGCTTACCTGCCCGCTGATGGATCTAGAAAGCCCGATTATATGGTTAGCAGCGGTAAGTTAATTGCTTCCTTAACCGAATTGTACGGGCTTCATTTTGAAGGGGACTTTTCACATCTTGTGCGTTTCGAACCCGAGAAGCTCAAACCATCCATTGCCCTTAGTGAACTGCTTGAGGATATCCAAAAACTGACACAGCTCAAACGGATAGCAATGGTGATGCTGGCTGAAAGTGGGGGATTGATTGGAACCTCTTTGAATTCTTCGCCTGTGGAGGGGAAAGCCCTTTTTGGTTTCCCTGAAGTGAAGGATACTTTCAATTTTACGACTGAACCGGCACATAACAAAATGTTGAGTCTTTCGGTGGGCTGTTTTTCTTTTGAGAAAGATGAAGAAAAGACTGACTTTCTGCGACCCCTAAGTGATCATCCTCCCATACAAGGGCATGTTCATACAACGGTTTTCCCTTATGTTCCGCTAAAGAAAAGAGAAATCAATTTGGCTGAAACCATCGAAGACCTTTTCAATTCTTCTGAATTGATAGATATCCTTCATTTGATGAATGATAAAAGGGAAGTTGTGGGATTGGGTGAAAGTCAGTTTACACAGGGCTTTTGCTGGATTATTCCCATTGAATCAATGAATCTAATTACAACACAATAATACTTTGATATGTCATTATTAATAGGATCATTTACTATCGGCTTAATACTGGCGCTCCTGGCGTTGGGTATTTTTATTAGTTTTCGCATTTTCGATTTTCCTGATATAACAGCAGAAGGATCGTTTACTTTCGGTGCCGCCACGGCTGCTTCTTTAATTGTGGCTGGTGTCAATCCTCTTTTAGCCAGTCTCATTGCTTTTTTTGCAGGAATGGTTGCTGGTTCCATTACCGGCATTATTCACACCCGTTTTAAAATCAATCCCCTATTGGCGGGTATATTGGTGATGACGGCATTGTATTCGGTTAATTTGCACGTGATGGGCAAAAGCAATATTCCCTTGCTGAATCAAACGACAGTCTTTACGTGGGTTGAAAATTTTTCAGCCTGGATATCGGGTGAGGATGCAAAAGTCATGCTGATGGGCTGGGAAGTTTCTGCAAAGGATTTATGGCTTCTGCTGTTCTATTCCATTACTGTAATGCTGTTCTGTTTACTGCTTTTGTGGTTCTTTAAAACGAACATTGGTACGGCGATGCGTGCCACTGGTGACAATAATCAAATGATTAGGGCATTGGGTGTAAACACAAAATTCATGATCATATTGGGAGTTGGCTTGTCCAATGGTTTTATTGCCTTGGCAGGTGCCATGCTAGCCCAGTACCAAGGCTTTGCCGATGTACAAATGGGTATTGGCATGATGGTATGGGGACTGGCAAGTGTTATTATTGGTGAGGCGATTATTAATGATACCGGTCTGGGATTTGTTATAGCAGGAGCCGTCATTGGTTCGCTACTCTTTCGTTTGTTGGTTGCCATTGCACTTCGCTGGGGACTTAACCCAAATGACCTGAAAATGATCACTGCAATCTTTGTATTTATTGCTTTGGTTTTACCCTCAATCATGAAGAATAAGAAAAAAATGACCCTAAAATTCAAAGCCCATGCTTAAGATCGAAAATATTAGAAAAACCTTTAATCCTGAAACGGCAAACGAAGTGAAAGCACTTCAGGGTGTTAATATTGAAATTGAAGAAGGCAGTTTTGTCTGTGTTCTTGGAACCAATGGGTCGGGTAAATCGACCTGCTTAAATGCTGTGGCAGGAACTTTTCTTGTTGATGAGGGAAGCATTATGCTCGATGGAGAGGATATCAGCAAATGGACTGAACACAAGAGGGCAAAGTATATTGGGAGGGTGTTTCAGAATCCTTTCAGCGGCACAGCACCCAATATGTCGATACAGGAGAATTTGGCTCTTGCCCTGAAACGAGGGAAGAGTCGTGGATTGGGGTGGGGGCTGCCCCGTAAATTAATCTCTGACTTTAGGGAAATGGTTAAGCCGCTGAATATGGGTTTGGAAGATCGACTTGAAAATCCCATCGGTAAATTATCGGGTGGTCAAAGACAAGCGCTCACTTTATTGATGTCGACTGCCATTAAACCCCGACTCCTTCTATTGGATGAGCATACTGCAGCCCTTGATCCCAAAACAGCCAGTAAAGTTATTGAACTGACACAGCAATTGATTGAAAAAGATAAACTGACCACACTGATGGTCACTCACTCTATGCAGCAAGCGGTTAATCTTGGCGACAGGATCATTATGATGCATCAGGGCAAAGTGGCTTATGATTTTAAAGGTGTGGATAAACAACGCTTAAAAGTGAGTGATCTGCTTAGGCTATTCGATGAGCTTCGCCGCAAAGACAATATCGATTCGGCTGTAGCGACTCTTATTGAAGAGTGTTACGTTTAAGCGTGCATTTGAAAGATGCATTATTTAAATTCTAGAGTAAAACAATTTATGCAACATGAAGATTAATAAAATAATACGTGCCCCTTTGGCATTGATTATTGCAGCCGTTATTTTATTATTGCTCGATCTTGGCAACCGGACTCATGATAGCAAAGATAATATGACAACTATTGCCATCTTTAAAATTGCTTCACGATCGATATTGGATGAGACAGAAAATGGCATTATTGAGGCTCTTAGCAAGCAGGGGTTTATTGATGGGCAGAACTGTTTGATCAATAAATATTGCGCCGAAGGGGATATGCCTACCGCAAATATTATTGCACTAAATATTGTAAGTAGTCATTTTGATATGGTGGTTACAATTAGTACACCAGCTCTTCAGGTAATGGCTAATGCCAATAAAGAGGGTACAGTCAAGCATGTTTTTTGTGCCGTTACTGATCCCTATATTGCAGGGGTCGGAATTACAGGAGATTCTCCCGATGAACATCCACCACATTTGGTGGGTATTGGAACTTTCCAACCCGTTGCAGAGTCCTTTGAAATTGCATGTCAAATGAATCCTGATTTAAAAAAAGTAGGAACAGTTTGGTGTACCAGTGAAATTTGTTCTGAAGCCTGTGTTCGGCTGGCTCGCAAAAAGTGTGAGGAATTAAATATTGAGTTACTGGAAGTTAGTGTAGAAACTTCAAGCCAGGTGCTGGAAGCTGCAATGAGTTTAACAATGAGAGGTGTTGAAGCTCTTTGGCTTGGTGGCGACAATGTTGTTGAATTGGGAATCGATCAACTCATTAATGCTGCTGCTAAAGCAAAAATCCCCATGTTCAGCAACAACCCTTATAAAGTATATGGCAATGTGCTTTTTGGTTTAGGTGCTAAATATTATGATGTAGGTGAAATAGCTGGAAATCTTGCTGCCGACATTCTCAATGGTAAACGGACCAATGAACTTGGCGTGAAAAATGTGGTACCTAAAGACTTGAAAATTAATCTTGAAGCATTAAATAACATGAAAGTCAAATGGGACATCAGCAAATTTGAGTAATAAATTAAAAGCATATTTAAAGAGCGAAAGAAATTATCAAAATAATCTACATTAATTTATTATCAAAGACCAAAAATTTAACTGACCACACTGATGGTCACTCAACCTATGTAGTATTCGGTTAATCTTGGCGACAGGATTATTATGATGCATTAGGGCAAAATGGCTTATAATTTTAGTGGATGGATATAATGTCTCCAGATGTTACCCCCTGCGACGAGTGTGCTTTCCCAATATCACTTTGCTAACAAACGTTATATCTTGTGTTAATATTTATATTTATTCTATTTTATGTATTCTATGTGTTTTACACAAACTTAATTTATTGTTTACTGTTTGTTTTTTATAGATTTGGTAGAGCTCTATAATTAGCATTTTGCTAATAGAACCCTAACACAAATAAAATTCTATAGAAGAGTAGGAGGTAGTTAGGAAGTTACCAGTCATTTATGAAATTGAAGATATGCTTATATATAATTATGAATAACACTTAAATCAATAAAATGAAGAAAGTTATTTTTATACTAGGATTTATTTTTCTTGTTAATTCATTCAATTGTTTTTCAAATACAATTGAAAAGGACGGAAACGAATACAAATCAAAAAGAAAGTATGTTTATGGATATTCTGAGGATTTTAAAGAAGAATTTTTTTTAGGAGTTTCTTTTGAAAAAGTTATAAAGCCGGCTGACACAATCTATTCGATTAGATTACAATTACATGCATCAGAAATTGAGGGCCGTAAGAATATATGTTTCAACAAAGCAAATTCGGTCACATTTTTGTCTAAGAATGGTAAGACTGTGGACATACAAATAAGCGATGTTAAGTCATTAGTTGATCATAACGATAAGACAGATCATCTGTATTCAACAATTAATGAGAGTCATTATTCTACTATTGTGATTTTAAATGTAAGCAAAGAACAATTAATCGAAGTCGGTTCAGAACCTTTCTATCATATCATATTACCCTATTTGGATTGTAAATCTAAAGTTGCTAAAAAGGCAGAATTTATTAAGCCGACACTAATGGTTAGCAGACGTTTTATACAAAAAAATGTAAAATACATACTTGATATTTAAACTTGTGAATGTCTGATTATATATCTTATAGTGCAAGATACGTCACATGTTGGTTAAAGTCAATTTAATAAGTAACTAAATATGATAATAAAACCGAATTATTTAAAATATTCAACTCGCCTATTCAACGGACTAATTAAGCTGTTTTTAATCTCTGCAGGATGGATAGCATTTGTATTTCTTTATGATTTAGGGAAATATGAGATCTATATAGCAATGGGAGTATGGGGAATAATGAGTTTTCTATTTTCTATATCTGTCCTTAGAAAGAATAAAAGATATCTAGGAGAAATTAAACTCGGAAAAGATGAATGTGAGTTTCAAGTATATGAATTTGACCAATCATCGGAAATTATTAAAACAAAAACCTCTGAAACTCGAATTAAAATATGGGAATTGTTTTTCCCTATCATTAAATCTGGTCGGAATTATAAACTTGTAATTGAAATAAAGCAAGGCTTGACTTATAAAAGAATAATAGAACAACATGAGATCGGTAATTGGGATCATGACAAGTTTAAAGAGATAGAGAAATACTATCGTGATCTTAAAGGCGTTTAACCATCTTGGATTTTTAGCTAATAAAACGAGCTATAACAAATAACAAAAGTTAATTCAGCTGATATTACTTTAAAACCGATTATTGTCATTATGGACAAAATAATATTGCTTTTCTGTTTGATATGCTTAAACCTAAGTCAAGCAAAGGCTCAGGTGTATGAGCCTGATAAGAGATCCCAATTGGAAAGAAATGAGGACTACTTCGAGTATATGCCTGAGAAATTGACGAAACTGGATCTGATTCATGCCTTAGAACTGGCAGGTGTGAGAATCAATGTCTTTGATTTGGGTGAATTTGATCAGACCTACGAGCTTACCATCAGTTTGGATGAATATGTGGATTCGAACTTACAGACCACAACTATCCTTTTTAGAGGTAACAACGAATACACCTATTATAAAAAGAATGACGAGCGTTATTTTATTGATTACATCAAGCAGATTAAGATCTTTACTAAAGAGAGTGATACTGAACTTTTGTTACAAATCAAGACCTTAGAAACGGATTTGAAGAAAAAGATCAGGTTTAATCCTAAGAATGATGATCAGTATTATAATTTGAGAGCTTATGAAAATACAAAATGGAAACTTAATAAGAAAATGCCTATGCTCATATATGCCTCTTCATGGCAAAGGGGTGGCGTAGAAACCTTTTGTGGATCTTTATTACTGGAGGAGGATGAAAAGTATACCGATAGGATTTTATCTTCTTCGCCACATTACTTTTTAGTTTCCTATGAAGTTAGAGAGCTTGATAATAAGTAAGAAAATTTGTGAAAACATTAAATAGAAGAAATGTCAGAACAAACGCCGGATCATTGGCTGAGCATAGCAAAAAAGATTAATTCGATAGCACAAAGTGGATTGGCTTTCACTAAGGATAAATTTGACCGTGAACGTTATACAGAACTGCAGAATCTAAGCATTGAGATTTTGAATCACATTACGGATATTGATAGAGGCAAGTTGGAATTTGTTTTTAATAGAGACGTTGGTTATCAGACCCCAAAGGTAGGCGTGAGAGCAATTATCATTCGGAATGATAAGATTCTTTTGGTTAAGGAAAGAATGGATGGCAAATGGTGTCCTCCCGGAGGCTATGCCGACACGGGGATGTTGCCCAGTGAGATTGCTATAAATGAAGTGAAAGAGGAGTCAGGTTTCGACGTGAAACCCATAAGAATACTGGGACTTATCGATTATAATAAACATCAGGCAAGGCCTTTCCCTTTTGATATCTATCAATTGTTTATGGAATGTGAAATTATTGGGGGTGAAGCAAGAGCTGGTCTTGAGACCAGTGATGTTGGCTTTTTTGATATAGATAATCTACCGGTTTTATCAGACCGCAGGGTAACTAAGGATCAAC
Organism: Ancylomarina sp.; assembly: GCA_048268005.1. GTDB lineage: Bacteria > Bacteroidota > Bacteroidia > Bacteroidales > Marinifilaceae > Ancylomarina. Next base: position 1,314,706 of record JBLWWJ010000001.1, on the reverse strand, counting down.
TATTAAAAATGTATCAATTGCATAAGGATAGGCAACTTGATCCCATTTTTGATTAATTAGGAAGGATTGAATAATTGGGCGTGTAAGTCATAGATAATCCGTATGATTTGCAGCTGTTGAGAATAAGAACACAAATAAAGAACATTGATAATTGTATAAATATGATGAAAAAGATAATTGGTTGTATTGTTATTTTAGTTTTATCCCTAAAGCTTAATGCACAAAGTAATGATTTTGTTAAGGCAAGTTTTAATGGAGAGTTTGAAAAATATATTTTTCAAAGAATAATGAACCCACAAAAATTTCGAACTAGCTACAAATCAGGTTTTGCTGAGATTGATTTTAGAATTAATCGTAATGGAAAACTAGATGCAATTCAGGTAGTTCGCATGCCAGATGAAAGCTTGGCAAAAGACTTAATATCAGTTTTAGCGTCAACTAAACATATGTGGACTGCAAGCAAACTGAATGGAAAACCGATAGCATATGGCTATAAGTTAATTATTCAGTATATGAATTCGACCGGACCGAGAGATCCTAATGATTTGTCTAAGAGAAGTATAAAGCGCGCCGAAAAAAAACTAAAACAGAAAAAAACAGACAAAGCTTTATCTATAATTAATAAGGCCATTGATTTAAATCCATATAATAATCACTACTATAGTCTAAGAGCCAAAATTAATGGTGAGCTGGGGCTCCAAAAGGAAAAAGAGGCAGATGAAAAATTATCATTAGAATTGAAAAGAAAGATTCTGGGCAATTTATTGTTTGTGTCGTACAGTAATGTAAAAACGATTAGTACAACGACAACGAGGACAACGAGGACAACGACCAAAACGATTAACTTATAAGTTGAAGAAGGAAATCAAACTTTATTTAGAAAACATATTGTATAGAGAAAGTTAGATCGTGAGATAGCGCGCGGAAATTGTAGTCCTATTTTCTTGTAGGAGGATTATAATTTTAAGAATCTCATAAAACCGACCAGATGAAAAGGATCAGATTAATAAGACCAATAGAAGATTTTAATAGAAGGTGTGCCTATGATATTTTTATTGGTCGAACTAAAATAACTGAATTGAAAAATGGGGAGGAAAAGCACATTGACATACCTAAGGATCTTGATGCTCAATATTTGATTGCTAAGATACAATGGTGCAAGAGTAAACCATTTGATATAAGATCCCTTAAAGAAAACGAAACAACGATAATAAGAGGAAACAAATTCCTCAATAAAAGACTTCCTTTTTTAGGAGCTCTATTTCCAATCCTTGGAATTGTAAATTTTAATGGTGGAAACCCCTTATTAGAAAAGATAAGTGTTGGACTTCTTGTTTTGCTATTATTCTATTTTGTTGGTATTATAACTATCGGGCGTGATAAGTGGTTGTATATTAAAAAGGAATAGTAAAATAGATCAGAACTTATACGCTATTGTGTTTTATCTAATATATCAATAATCATCAACTAATTAATATCATTTAAATTTATAAAAGATGAAAAAAAGAAATGCCTCTATTCTTGCCGTTTTATTGATTCTATTGGCTATATCGATAGATATTTTAGAAGGATTCGGATACGATTTGATAAGTCAGCATTACGAAAGATTTATACCAGGGGCATTGTTTGGTGCTGGCTTTAGTATTATCATTCTAAATCTGTTTAATAAAAAAGAACAGATAGGACAAGATCAATAAGGGTAATCGGTTTTATCCTATAAAGTCTTTTTTCAATTAGTTATTAAATTTTACTGATTATGAAAAAGTTAAGTTTAGCCTTCTTTGTTTTGGCATTTTTCTTGATGACAGCTTGTTCTAGTGAAGAAGAATGCGGGGCCTGTTTTACACCTCCCAACTATTTTTTATTCGATCTTGTTGATAAGGATTCTGGGGAAAATGTGTTTGCTAGTGGTAGATACAGTTCTGACGATATTGAAGTTTTGGATGCCTCAGATCATCCTGTTGAATTTGAGTTTATCAATTACGAAGATCTTAATATCATTGAAATAAGAACAATAGGCTGGCAAACAGAAATTGTGAATTACAGAATTAATATTGCCAGGGAGAATATCTTCGATTTATATGTAGATGCCGAAAGATTAAGTGAAGATTGCTGTTCATTTACCAGGTATAATGAGATTGAAATAAGTAATGCAGAGTTTAGCTTGAGCACAGAGACAGGGGTTTACACGATCTTAGTCGATCGGGCAGACTAAAACAGGCTAGCCATATAGTAAGCTATGGTTTACACGAGATAATTTGAATAAGTCCGGTTCTAGTCTAAGAACAGGTTATTATACCTATTAAATTTATTGGCATTATTATCTGTATCATTTTCAGTAGTCATCCAGTCATGAATAGTTTCTCGCACCAGCTTATATTTTATGTTTGTCTCTAATAATTTGTTTATCTTCAGTAAGGAAATAGAGAAAAGAATTAATCTCTTGATGGAAATATTTGTTTTTGCATAGATGGACCTTAGAAAAGCGAACCTAAATACCTAAAACGACTAGTATGAGACGACTTTTTAAGCTTATATTGTTTTCTGGCTTATTGGCCCTTTCATATGGGGGCTTTTGTCAGTATGAGTCGATACTCGAAGAGAGAATTGTAGGAAGAGTGCTCGATACACTTGAGATCAATGAAAACAATACGGTGGTTCATACCTTATGGTTGAATGATACCTTAAATATTGTGGTTCAGAACGAGCATCTTAAGTATAATTTTAAGAGTACAGATAAGGGAGGGGAAAAACGCTCATTTAGTCTGACTGAGCGTAAAAATTATATCAAAGAATTGAAGATAAAGGGGCAAAATTGTTTTTCTTTTGCCTTAGAGCAATATTTGGCTCACAATGGTATGGCTCAGCAATCCGTATTCAACAAACGAACGCTTATTGGTTTGGAAACCATAGAACAAATTCTTGATCATTATTTTAACGAATTGAAGACCTTTAACACACTTTCCAAACAGAATTTTAAAACAAAAATTCCTGATAAAAGTGTTCTTACTTTTTCCAACCAAGCGGATCAAGTCATTCATGCGGTTTATTACGATGAGGGACATTTTTATTCGAAGGGTGCTAGTTCCGAAGCTACTGAGTTTAATAACTTGAAGAATTTCCTAAAGGAAAATTATAAGGAAACCCAATTGATTAAAATATACCAATTCGACAAGGCGAGACTTAATTTCGCTTTAAATTAAATAGAAGGTACATTAAAATGATTTCTTAAGCGAAGCCAAGAGGCTTTGCTTTTTTTGTTATGTTTTGAGTTCCCCAATTATATAGATGGATTCTATTTTATGTCAAATCTAAGTTTTAAGATGTATGAATATATTGTTTGCTTTCTAAATTTCATAAATTTGAAATTGATGTAAAATTATTGTGTGAAAAAGGGAGACGGATATCAATTAATTTAATTGTTAAAATCCTTAAATTAATCATGATTGATTTTAAAGGATAATCAATTAAAAATCCCAATGAATATGTACAGATTTAAAAGAGCCTATATCAGTTGGACGAAACTCAATCCCTATAAGTTTATTCTTATAACCGGATGTATAGCATTTCTGTCTAAATTATGGTTTGTTCCCATATTCTATCTATTGGGTATAGATGATTTAGGTGGAGTAGATTTTGATTTAAAAAGTGTCATCGAGTTGTTTTTTTTCGCCATCATATTTGCTCCAATCATTGAAACTCTCCTTTCTCAATATATTCCAATCATTCTATTCAAGAAGATATTAAAAAGGCATGCTAATAAGGTTGGAATTATAGTATCTGTTATTTTATTTTCCTTATTGCATATAAGTTATAGTATTGGATATGCGATTATGGTTATACCAATTGGGATCATATTGGCATTTAGCTTTGTGATATTTGAGAAGAGAAAAGAATCGAGTTTTTGGATGACTTCTTTTCTTCACGCTTTCATTAATATGGTTTCTTTAAGTTTTGTGATAGTTGAAAGGTTATTTATATAAATTTTGAAAGTCAAACTGATCATTTAATAAGATGAAAAAATACATTTGCTTCGTTTTTATCATGCTATATCTGGCAAGTTCTTCAAAAGTATGGGCAGATAATAGTTCAACAAAATGGGAAGGTGCTTTATTGGTTCAAGGTTTCGAACTGAAATTGATTTTTACAATCAATAAAAACGCCTGTCTACTAGAAGTTCCTGTTCAGGGCCTTAAGGATTATCCATCATCTGAATGTCAAACGACAGGCGACAGTATCCGTGTTAACTATACGGGACTCTTGCAAGCCCGATTTGTTGGGGTAAAGCAGGCCGATACACTTCTTGTGGGACATTGGCATCAATCGGGCAAGACTTATCCTTTAACTTTGAGAAGGAAGATCGAAAATAAAAGACCTCAAACACCCAAGCAGCCTCTGCCTTATAAACAAGAGGAAGTAGCCTATTTCAATCATGACAAAAGTATTCACATCGGAGGGACTTTAAGCCTTCCTGAAACAGGGAGTAAGCATCCTGTAGCTATTCTGATTACGGGTAGTGGTCAGCAAGATAGAGATGAAACGATTATGGGACATAAACCTTTCTTTATTATTGCTGATTATCTGACTCGTCAGGGGATTGCCGTATTGCGGGTAGATGACAGAGGTGTAGGCGCTACCACAGGTAAGGAAACCTTGAAGCAAGCAACCTCCTACGATTTTGCCTTGGATGTTGTGGCTGGCATTAAATATTTGCAAACCAGAAGTGATATTAATCAGCAACAAATTGGTTTGATTGGACACAGTGAAGGTGGTTTGATTGCATCCATAGTTGGGGCAAAGCGAAATGATCTTGCTTTTATCGTTTCAATGGCTGGTGTAGGTGTCTCTGGCAATAGATTGATGAGTTCTCAAATAAAGAAAGCATTGATTCGAACATTACCTGCTAAGTCTGTCGATAGTATTGTCTCATTCGATAAGAGAGCGATGAATATCATCATCCATCAGGAAAGTGACCGATTGGCAGAGGTTAGTATCAGTCAGGCATTAATAGGCCCCTGGCTTCAAGGACAAGATGCTGCTGTTAAAGAGTATTATGGAATGAAGACCGTTGACGGTTTTCAAACAATGAATACAAAGCCTGTTTTAGCTCGTTATAAGAAGATGATGATTCCCTGGTTCCGATACTTTATAGCATACCAACCTGATGAATTTCTACCAAAGGTGCAAGCACCTTTTTTGGTACTTAATGGAGATAAGGATACGCAGGTTCTATCAGAACTAAATACATCTGGTTTTCAACGAATTTTTAATGCTAGTGGGAAAACCAATTATAAAATTATTCGTTATCCTAACCTGAATCATTTCTTTCAGCATTGCGAAACAGGCTATATCGACGAGGTTGAGGCCATTGAAGAAACCATCTCAGAAAAGGTTCTGAATGATATATCTATTTGGATAAAGCTACAGATAGGGAAAGAGAAGTAAGACTAAATTTGATTAAAAGAAGAGAAAATTAAAAGCAAAAAATGAAAAACAATCAACGAATCCTTTACAGTCTGTTGACTACAATTGCAATATTTATTATTTCGAGTATTGCAGGAAGCCTTTTAAAATTGCCTGAAGGATTTATACCACAAACTTTTATTACCCACACAAGCATACTAATCCTATCGCTTTTAGTCATTTACTTGATGAGAGAGAGAATGGTATATCGAATAGCTTTGCCGAAATTTAGGTCGATATTTCGTCCCATATTATTCGGTTTATTAGCGAATATCCTGGTTAATATTCCATTGACAATTTTAATAAAGTTATTGGGAGGTGAAATTGAAAGCCTTTCAGTCCTTAAAGAATTAAGTCCTCTACAACTGTTGGTATTTGTAGCTGTTTATGCAGCTATAGCTGAAGAGTTACTGTTCCGAGGTTTTCTATTAAACTTTCTAAAGCCTCTTAGAGATAAAGGAATTTCCGTTTTAAATCGCAGATTGAATTTGCCCGTTATTATTAGTGCAATCATGTTTGGATTAGCGCACATCGTTATCATATTTGCAGGTGCAGATGCCGTTCTTGTATTTCGAACAGTCATTTTCACCTTTGTACTGGGCCTAGTCGCTGGGTATTATCAGGAAAAATATGACAATAACGCTTACGCAATAATTGTGCATATGTCTGCAAATTCGCTTGCTGTATTAGCTTCTTTGGGGATGAGTCATTAGATATTAAAGTATTAAGAATCGTATTAAAGATTAGCCATTTTAGCTAAGTAAGTTTGGCAAAACAGGAGCTAATTTCATTTAAAATAATAGAATTCACGATGAAAAAGATCATTTTCATAGCATTACTAACGAGTAGTCTGGTGTTTTCAGGCTGTCAGGAAGACGCTAAAACTGTTGCTTCTTCTGGAGATAAATACGCCCTGTTTAATGAAGATCCTATTGTAAACAAACGTAATGAGAACCCATTGAGTCTACCCTTACTGATACCTTCAGGTGATCATATATTGGCGGGTAGAATTCTGATGGCAAAGGGGAAAGAGGCAAAACCTACAGTCATCTTTCTGCACGGCAATCCAGGTTTTGAGAAGAATGAAGAAACCGGACAGATGCTTCGAAGAGCGGGTTACAATACAGTTTTTTGTTCCTATTCAGGAACCTGGGGTAATAAGGGGTTGTTTTCCTATGAGCAATCAATTCAAGATGTTAAGGCCATTGTGGCTTACCTGACTAAAAACAGTAAATATATCAGAGTTAATAGTCAGGCGATCTACTTATGTGGTTTTAGTATGGGGGCTGATATTGCTCTTCTTGCCGGACAAGATTTGAAGCAAGTTAAGGGAATTATCTCCATAGATCTCTGGAATGGTCATCACAGTCTTAAGCAGAAAACGGAGCAGGAATTGTCGAAGTATATCCAAAATCTGGAGCAAAGACCTTGTATTCAAATTGAATCGGGAAAAGCCTTTGTCGATGGGATCATCACGAATAATGGAATGGACTTAAAAGCGCCATTGAAGAACTACCCAAATCGTATCCTTCATATCTTCAGTAAAAAGAAAGATATGTTGGAATTTAAAAGCTATTGTGACGATGCTAATGAAGAGGGGATTCTAGTATTAAACGCATGCGATCATTCCTTTTCGGATAAAAGAATGGCCTTAGCTCAAACTCTATATGATTGGTTGGAGAAAGCGAAATAAATCTCGTGAAAATTAATATCAGAATAGATAATATTTAAATATGAAAGAAGAAAAAGAAGAGGAGAGTTTGCTTAGGCAGGTTTTACAGACGCCATCTTTTGGCTATACAGACAACTTTCCCAAACGCGATATGTGGAGAGAAATTGCAAAATTGTATCACGGTGAATTTAAGATCAAATTCAATTCGGGTAATGAATTAGAGATTCATCAAATTACAATTCCCTATAAAAAATGGACGATTCATATTTCTGTTTCAGATACCAGACCGATGAAGTTTCAAATGGATTTTAATTCAAAACTGGATTTTGACTTAACGCTCAGTTGGGAGGATTTTATTGAAAGAATTTTAAAGAAATTGGGTCAAAGCGAAATTGAAATCGATTCTAAGGATTTTGATAAGCGTTACCTGATAAAAAGCTCTCAGCCTGATTTACTGAAGAGATTATTGACGAAAGAGATTCAAAAAGCATTTTTAGAGAACAATATCTATTCTGCGGCTTATAAAACCAATACCGAATCACAAAAAGCTGAATGGCTGAGTGTGATCCAAAGGAAAGCAGGAGATAAAGACTTCGTTATAGGCTTAATCAACTTGCATATACGTATTATCGATAGGTTGAATGATCTGAAAATAATAGGGTGATTTTGGATTGAATTACTCCCATACTCGTATAAATTTAAAGAAAGTCACAGCATCAGTTGTGACTTTTTTTTGTTTCTCTAAAAATGATTTGTGACACTTTCTTCGTGAAATTGATATTTGATGACCATCGTTTTGGGAGAAGTCGATAATTGTTCTACTTTCGCAGGCTGCAATTAAAAGCTCAAGGTCTCACCAGGGCTTAATTTCACAGACTTATACATATTTAATGGGTCAGCTTATGAGACCGTTAAAAATAAAGGAATACAGATGAATTATAAAATGCTAGTGCTTGATCTTGATGATACGCTTTTGCGCGATGATCACAGCATATCAGATAGAAATAAAGACATGTTGATTAAGGCACAGGAGCAAGGTGTCTATGTGGTATTGGCATCAGGGCGTCCAACTCCAGCCATGCTGCAATATGCTGAGGAGCTTGACCTGAAAAAATACGGTTCGTATATTATCTCTTACAATGGAGCGGTTATTACTGATTTAACCAAGCAGTCTAATATTTTTGAGCAGTGCCTTTCTAAAGAACAAATTCACAGTTTGCACGATTTTAGTATGGCAAATAATGTGGATATCATCACTTATACCTCGGATAGTATCATCAGTGAAACAAATTCAAAATACATTGATATAGAGCTTGAAATAACGCAGATGAAATTCAATAAAGTGGATTGTTTCAAGTCTGCTGTAACCGAACCGGCGGTAAAATGCCTGCTTTTGGAGGAGCCTGAATACCTAAAAACAGTGGAGACTAAATTGAAGAAAGAGAAACCCAATAAGAGTGTTGCCCTTTCGAAACCCTTTTTTCTTGAGGTCATGCCGCAAGGCATTGATAAGGCTGCCAGTATAGCTCGTTTGGCGGAGAAATTAGATATACGTCAGGAAGAGATAATTGCAGTTGGTAATGCAGGAAACGACTTAAGCATGGTTGAATATGCTGGCTTGGGCGTTTGGGTGGATAACGTAACACCAGAACTTCGCGATCGTGCTGATGTGATTGTTGCTTCGAATAATGATCATGGTGTTGCCGAAGTTGTGGAAAGATATATCATGAATTAAAGGAAACCATTCATAATATAATGACAAAAGCGAAGCCTTATAGGTTTCGCTTTTTTTTGTGTATCGCTTCCAAAAAGAGCAATTATCTACTTTCCAGTCAGAGATCATTCCTTTAAAATAGCCTTTGTTTTTGGTCAAAAAGCGATGGAGTCGATAATGGAGAGCATTGATTCATTGGAAATCAAAGAAGAATAAGAGAAAGCAACTAAATATGCTGTAGTCAGAGGGATTGGGATTGATGTGAAAAACCACTCATTATTCCCTGATATTAAACGATTAATTGAGATAAAGCTTGATAGCTAATGAATAGTGATAATAATGAATCGTACAGCTAATTAAATTGCAACGAGTCTTTTATCAGTCATTTAGTAATTTTTTTGATCATCACTAGATATCAATTTTTGTATGAATAAAGAATCAGAAAAAAGCTGTAAATTACTAGGACATAAATATTCACCCTAAAATCGCATATGAATTTTCGAATCCAGATAGTACTCCTTAACTGTGTTTTATTCATGTTTCATGCTTTAAATTCTCAGGCTCAATTGATGACTTTTAAGCATTACGGCGTAGAAGAGGGTGTCTCTCAAAGTGAAATCAAATCAATCTTTCAGGATTCAGAAGGCTATCTGTGGTTTGCAACTCAGAATGGCTTAAATAAATTTGATGGTTATAGCTTTGAGAACTTTTTTTACGATCCTTCTGATAGCACGTCAATTTCAAATAATTGGGTTTTTGACATTACAGAAGATGCTAAGGGGAATATTTGGATGGGGACAAAGGAGGGCTTAAACCGTTATGAAAAGACCACAGGTGAATTTACCCTTATTCCTCACAAATTAAATGATTCTATTGTTCCTGATCAGTTTGTTTACGGTACTGTGGCAGATGATACCTTTGTTTATATCAGTTTTCCTCCGGTTTTATCCAGGTACAATTATTTAACCGATAGTTTGGAGAGTTTTACCAATAATTTGCAATATGATGGTGCCCTTCATGATATTGGTTTTCCATTACTCAGATCTCGTTCTGGGATGATATGGATGGGGTCTTCACACGGACTGAGTGTATTCGATCCTGAGAAGAAAAGCTTTGTTCACTATCGGCATGATGAATCAGATCCCAATTCTATTTCACACAATCATATTACGGCTCTTTATGAGGATTTATCAGGTAATATTCTAATAGGTACTGAAGATGGTCTCAATTTTTATAATCAAAAAACGGATGTATTCAAGCGTTTTGATAATGAAGAGGGACAGTCTTTGAGCACCAACTATATCCGTTCAATTTTGCAGGATAGCAATGGGGTATATTGGATTGGAACAGAGGAAGGGGGCCTGAATCGCATGGATTGGAGTTGGGAGAGTGGTCATTTTGATATAAGTCAATACCGAAGTGGCCCTAACAACATCAATTACATCGGCCATGATATTGTGTATTCCTTATTTGAAGACAAATCCAGGAATTTGTGGGTCGGGACAATTGCTGGAATTGACAGAGCTGATTTAAAAACAAAGAAGTTTCGAAATTATAAGAAAACAGATGACCCAAATTCACTGAATTTATTGGATAATATCATTGGATCAATCTTTATCGATAAGGATAAACGACTGTGGGTTGGGAATTGGGCGAAAGGCTTGAACATTTACAATCCTGAAACCAAAGAAATGTTGCATTATTCATCCGATTTTGAAGGTGATAGAAAGATCTCAAACAATCACATTCATGTTCTCTTCGAAGATAGTGAATCAAGAATCTGGATGGGAACCCGAAATGGGGTTAGTCTCTTTAATCCTGATCGGCAAAGCTTTATTCCTTTTGATACCTATTTCGATCTAGATACAAGGAATTTCTTTGTCAATAACAGGGTTTATTGTATTACTGAGAATTCAAATGGACTAATCTGGATTGGAACCGGAAATGGGATTATAACCTTCAATCCAAAGACAAAGGAGCGGTCCTTTTATCGTTCAGGGGCTGAGGAATCTTATAGGATTAGTAGTAATCTGGTTTATTCCATATTTGAAGATAGTGAGGGGCTTGTTTGGATTGCGACATTGAACGGTCTGGATTGTTATAAACCTCTTGAAGATAAAATGTTGCATTTCTCTCATCAAGCGGGGCAGTCAAATACCCTTTGCGATAATTTTACCATCTCTCTTTGCGAGGATCAAGAAGGTGATATCTGGATTGGCACCAGTACAGGCGTCAATCGCTTTCATAAAAAGGATTCATTGTTCACCTACTATTCTATGAAAGACGGCTTACCCAGTAATATAATCTACGATATTATTGAGGACAAAAATCAGAATCTATGGCTCTCAACAGGTAGTGGCTTGGCCATGTTTGACATGAAGACAAAGGAAATAAAATCCTACTCTATCAATGAAGGTTTACAAGGTGGAGAATTTAATTTAAAGGCCGTTTATCAGGATGAAAAAGGAAATGTGTTTTTTGGTGGTATGGATGGTTTGATTACGTTTCATCCGGATTCTCTTCAAGATAACACATTTATTCCATCGGTGGTGATTACCTCATTTCATAAGGAAAGAGGGGCAAAAAAGGAAAAACTCAATGTATATACCGATAGGTTAGAGCTTTCCTATAAGGACTATTCCTTTACAATTGCCTATGCTGCATTGGATTATACCCAACCCTTTAAAAATCGCTATGCCTATAAAATGGATGGACTAAGTGATGAGTGGATAGAGGTGGGGAATCGCCATTTTGTTCACTTCACCAATCTTCCAAGCGGGCAATACACTTTCTTTGTAAAGGGGACGAATAATGATGGTATCTGGAATGAAATGCCAACACAGCTTGAGATTAAAATTCTTCCGCCTTGGTGGCGCACTAACTACGCCTATACCGGCTATGTTATTTTAGTTCTTCTATTGATTATAGGAGTTATCAGATTGAGAGAACGAAATCTGAAACATGAGAAACAACTATTAGAAGAAGGGATACAAGAGCGAACAAATGAGATAGCTTTACAAAAGGAAAGAGTAGAAGAGAGTGAAGAAAAATTGAAATCCACCATTTCATCCCTTAACGATTTGGTCTTTGTACTGGATCGTGATGGTGTCTTTCAGGAATTTTATAACCCGGGTAATCAAGAGCCTCTTTATGAGAATCCCAAATTCTTTTTAAATAAACATTATAAAGAAGTAGGCTTTCCCCATTCGGTAGTAGAAAAATTACAATTGGCTTTTGAACAATTACAAAAGAGTGATGTTGTTCAGGAATTTGATTATTGTGTCAATCAGGATGGGATGTGCTGGTTTAATGCGAAAATTAGTCCCCGTCGCAATACTCAGGGCTTTTTAACGGGCATAACGATAGTATCACGTCATATAACCGAACGTAAGGAGGCAGAGCAGCGCTTACGTCAGCAAAAAGAGGAGTTAAATGAGCTGAATGCAACCAAGGACAAATTTTTCTCTATTCTCGCTCATGACTTAAAGAACCCTTTTGCCAGTTTGTATTCATTAAGTCAGATTTTAGATGAAAATTATAATAGTTTGGATGAAGCAGATAGGCTGATTGCATTAAAACGGATTCATCATTCTGCAGAGTTGATCTACAATTTACTTGAGAATTTACTTACCTGGTCCAAATCACAAAGAGGGGCTATTGAATATTCACCTAGCCAGTTTGATTTAAGCCTATTGGTTGAAGAAAGTGTCAATTTACATCGGATTCCTGCCGATAAAAAAGGTGTTGTTTTAAAATCAAATCTGAAGGAATCCTGTACAGTCTATGCGGATAGGCAGATGATTAATACCGTTTTACGAAATTTGATTAATAATGCCGTTAAATTTACTGAATCAGGCAAAAGTGTGGAGGTGACTATAAGGAATGAACGTAAATTTCTGGAAGTTGAAGTTAAGGATGAAGGCCTTGGTATTTCCCCTGAGAATTTAGAGAAACTTTTTCGAATTGATGTGAAATACAAAACCACGGGGACAGCAGGAGAAAAAGGCACAGGTTTAGGCTTAATCCTTTGTCATGAATTTGTCCAAAAGAACTTTGGTGCTATTTGGTGTGAAAGTGAAATAGGTAAGGGTACCAGTTTCTTTTTTACCATTCCTTGTGAGAAACGGAATGTTTAGTCTGTGAACTTACTGTTTATACAGAGCAGATTATTCAATAGGGAGGGTGTCCATAAATAAAAGTATCTGTCATTCCGAACTTGTTTCAGAATCTTAATACATTGATTATGAGATCCTGAAATAAATTCAAGATAACGTTCAATGATAGACTAACATATTTATTGACATCCTCTTGTTTAAGGGATAAACGATAAGAAATACTTAGGCCGATTCAGGTCGTAGTCCCAACAGAACCCAAGTTAGAAAATATTACATAGTGAATATTAGCAACTTAGAAGCTTGAAAATATTTTAGTTCCCCTTATTTGTCCCCCAATAAATATTCATCGATTATAGGCTTTAACGGATCGCACATTTTGAAGAGTTGATTTAATACTATTTATGTCGTCTTGTCATCTTATAAGGATCTACCCATAGTTCAAATTGTTCAACTGTTAACAATTTAAGGGCAATACCCGCTTCCTTTAGGGTAATATTTTCAGCATATGCCTTTTTAGCAATTTTAGCAGCATTATCGTATCCAATATGCGGAGTAAGGGCGGTAACCAACATTAAAGAATTATTTAAATTATCAGTAATTCTTGAAAAATTAGGCACAATATCTTTTAAACAATTATTACTAAATGATTGACAAGCATCGGCAAGTAAAGTAGCCGACTCTAAAAAAGCTTTAATCATTAAGGGCTTAAAGACATTCAATTCGAAATGTCCATTTGACCCAGCAATACTTATTGTTGTATCATTTCCAATCACTTGCGTACATACCATGCTTAGCGCTTCTACTTGTGTTGGATTTACTTTTCCTGGCATTATGGAAGATCCTGGCTCATTGGCAGGAAGAATTATTTCACCTATTCCAGATCTTGGTCCAGATGCCAGCAATCTCACATCATTAGCAATTTTCATTAAACTAACTGCTAATTGTTTTAGTGCTCCATGGGATTCCACTATCGCATCATTGGCTGCCAAGGCTTCAAATTTATTTTTAGCTGGAACAAAAGGAAGGGAGGTGATTTTTGCGATTTTAGCAACAACTTTTTCTGTATATCCTTCAACGGTATTTAGACCTGTACCTACCGCTGTTCCACCTATCGCTAATTCCGCCAGGTGTGGCAAGGTGTTTTTTAAGGCCTGCAAACCATGTTCCAATTGTGATACATAACCCGAAAACTCTTGACCCAAAGTCAAAGGAATTGCATCCATCCAATGGGTGCGGCCAATTTTAACAACATCCATCATGGCATTAGACTTAAGAACTAAAGTATCTTTCAACAATTCTATTTGGGGTATTGAATAGCTAATAAGTTTTGTATATGCAGCAATGTGCATAGCCGTTGGGAAAGTATCATTCGATGATTGTGATTTATTAACATCATCAATAGGATGAATAAGTCGTTCATTTTCACCAAGCTTACCACCTATCAGCACATGGCAACGATTCGAGATAACTTCATTGCAATTCATATTCGTTTGAGTACCCGAACCTGTTTGCCAAACAACTAAGGGAAAATGTTCATCAAGTTTACCTTCTATAATTTCATCACACACTTTAGCGATTAATGTCGCCTTTTCATCCGCAAGCAAACTCAAGTCCTCATTTGTAAGCGCCGCAGCTTTTTTCACATAAGCATATGAATGCACAATTTCTTTTGGCATAGTTCCAGATGGTCCGATCTTGAAATTATCTAGCGATCGTTGTGTTTGAGCCCCCCAATATTTATCTTGCGGAACCTTTACTGCCCCCATTGTATCATGTTCAAATCTATATTTCATCCGTTCAATTTTTCTTCCATTACATGATCTTGCCGAGTCCTTATCTCGAAGTAACATCGATTGTTAATTTCAATATTCATCTTGGTTAGAACCCTTATCCATAGTGATATAATTCCATATTTCATCAAGAATTTGTTGTTGCTTGTATTCGGAAGGCCTATCACCATCAAGGTATTGCACCTCTGCAATGTTTTTAAAAAATTTATCAAAATCAGTATAGTAACCTTCTGTTATTTTAAATTTCACAAAAACTTTTGGGAAACTAAGTTTAATAACAAATTCATACTCTGGATAAAACAAGATATTTTTTCCAGTATAATAGTTTTTAAATTTTTCTGGTATCATAATTATGCTTTTTATAATCATTCTACATGCGTTCAGATTCTCAAAAAGGCCTGAACTATTAATATTCATGAAGGTACATTGTAAGTTAGTTCAAAATATTTAGACAATATCTGATTATTTATACAAATATGTTTCGTGGAAAACTCTTTTTCATGCACTTACCAATAATATAAATTGGCATAAATAGTTTGTTCTGATAAAAAATCTAGATATTTATTTGTGTTATAATTTTCCTTTATTGAATGAGTAAAATTGCTGTATAGGTTAATACACCTAGGTTTAAAATGGCCAAAGCTTGAAGATTTGTTGCTTTCTAAAAAAAAATCCTCGTAAGTATATACTCACGAGGATTATAAGTGACCCCAACAGAACCCAGACAAAAGAATTTACAGTTAAGTAAATCCTTTTCATGTTATGATGTCAAATGAAGAATAGCTCACCCATAATTCTTTTCTGAGATGTATTTCATTATCGATTTTAATTAAGCTAAAATTTTAGGAATATAATAATTATCTTGATCTATGTTCTAGATTTCTATCCATTTGGTTTGCCTTTGGGTTTAAAGAACTTTTGGTCTCAAAATTTTCACAGGCTTGCCAATTATGAATGCTATTGTCACCAAGATTCAGTATCATTTCACATAGATTTTTATTAATTGGAAATTTCATTTCAAATATGTAATTATCATGAGTCGTAGTTTGTAAGAAAACGGCTCCAGGTCCGTCAGGTGAAGTTGTTGTCCAACCTGGTAGATTACTATCTTTATAATCGTTTTGGCGAACGGTATTCCATGTTGAGCCACCTGACAGTGCAATTGCAGCTCCAAAACTGGAAACATCAATAAACTTATTATTAGTTATTTCGGCTCCATGTACATCCCATAAAAAAACAGAGGAGAACCATTTCGCATCTGAAATTATATTATTTGTAGCCTCTAAGCCCGAATTGATATCTTCGAACCACATTCCTTGTGCCCACCATGAGTCATGATTAGAGATGTTTGCATTCGAGACCTTTACAAAAGAATCTGCGATTCTTGATATTGCAACTCCATATCCGACATTTTTTGCAGTGATATCTTCGACTGTAATCATTGAACCATCTTTGTAGTCCATTAAAAGAATTGCATCATTGCTGATATTTTCCAAATTTACATTTTTTATGGTCAGATTTCCTTGTGTACGCAAGGGTGGAAATCCTGAAGAAATATCCCAAGGCATTACATGAATTCCCCATCCTAAATTAAGCCCACCTGCGTTACCAAAAGCTTGGGTTTTTTTACCTTCAATATTGACGTTTTCTATAATTGTATTGAATTCTCCTCCAATAAGTTCAATCGCACTCCAAATATAGGTGCCATCATTATTGTAACCATCAGGCATAGGATTGGTTGGTTGATCGTCCACAACTAATATTGAAAGGTTTTTAATGCTTACATATCCTGTTGAGTTGTCAAGTTGCAACACCGTCGCGGCAAGTGGATTCCAAGGTTTCAATACAGTCCAAGTGGGAGAATAAGCTGGTGAAAATCCATCTAAAGTTGATTCTCTACCTGCATTAATAATGGTCTTGTTTCTGCTTTCACCCAATAAAGTTCCATTAAACCCAACAACTACAATATTTCTGCTGGTATAATAGTGATCGGTTGTTTTTTTATAGCCATCAGTAAGATAAACGGTTCCTCCGGTTGCCTTCGCAGCGTTAAGTGCATCCTCGATGTTATCTGCGTCAGTTACTCCAGTCATGTCTCCGCTTGGAGCAACCATGATTGCACTTTCTAACTTCTTAGATAATCCGGATTCAATATTATCCTTTTGTTGTAAATCTTCATCTAACATCAATTCGTCCGAAGTCTCACAAGAGACAAGAAAAATAAGGCTAACAGAAAAAATAAATATGTTATTAAATGTTTTCATGATCTTATTTTAAGGTTAATAACTAATCTTATTTTTAAAGCACAAAGCCTGAATTGTAACTCATAAATTCAGAATCGATGTTTTTGAATAAAAATAGGGAAATGTAATAGCTGAGACCTATCAACTATGTTGTAAAAACCTTAAATTTTTTGAAAACTATGTTGTCTGTATAAGCTATGTTGCGAATTTGTGAACTCATGTTGTAAAGAGGAGCAAAAGCATAAACTATTGAGAAGTATCAGGTTTCCAAGGCAGCCCCATTTTATTTAGAAGAGCAATAAATCGTGGATTGGAATACAGGATTTTAAAATTTGGGTCATAGGCAACGTCACCCATACGATTCCCTTCATTAAATGCCACTTCCAGCCAATATATTGCATTGATAGAATCTCCTAAGAGCCCGTATAGAGTAGCTTTGCGATAAGCAATAGCTGTAGATTCAGCAGCCCATCTTATCAAACCATCCCTTCCCGTTGTTTTATAGATACTGTCCAGCAAATGACTTTGTGGGGCATTGTTATATATTCGATTAAGCTGTTTTAAGTTTTTAAGTGTAGCCTCATCATTGCCTAATGTATAATTGATCATAAGTTTAAGCCTAACTGGTGTTGGGTTATTTGGATTAAGCTCTTCAGAAAGTTGGGCTTCAGCCAAGGCTTCATTTAAATGCATTTGACTGTAATAAAGATCTGCACTTACTCTTCGTAATACTGAAGAAAGAGGATCCAATTCAAGTGCCTTGTTTATATGTTTACGGGCTTGTTTGTGTCTTCCAGTAGAACTTAAAAATTCTGAATAGCGGTGGAGGAGAGTCGTGTAGTTGGAATTGAGTTTAAAGGCATCTTGGAACCTTTGTTCAGCAGCATTATAATTCCAGTCAATAAAAAAATTAAGCGTGGCTAATACTGTATAGGCTTCAGCCAAATTTTTATCCAATTCCAACGCTTTTAGAGCTAGATTTTCTGCTTTGTTCCTATACTTCATTATTTCACTAATATTATTATAAAAACGCCATGTCATAAGAAAATAGGTATCTGCTAAACCAGCATAAGCTAATGCGTAATTTGGGTCTTCTTTTAAAGCTTGTTCAAAATACTTGATTGAAGTTTTCAAATTCTCTGGAGTTCGTTTCCCCCAATAAAATCGACCAAGTTGATACAATTCAAAGGCTTTTATATTTTCAGTTCGGTTTTTTTTAATATCTATTGTTTGCTGTTCAGTGAGCACTGTACTAAGACCGGAAACTATCACCATTGCTATTTCGCTTTGAACCTTAAATACATCGGCAACATCTCGATCAAAGGTTTTTATCCAAACGTGATCATCATTTTTTGCATCGATAAGTTGTACTGTGATTCGAGCATTATTATCATACTTTTGTACACTTCCCTCTACTATATAGGAGACTCCTAGTTCTTTTGCTATTTCAGTAACCTTTTTCTTTCCTCGCTCTCGGTAAGTATCAGAAGAGGTTCGTGAGATCACTTTAAACTCTTCGATTAATGAAAGGCGATTGAGTAGATCTTCAACCAAGCCATCCGTAAAATACTGATTTCCCTCATCTTCACTCAAACTGTTAAATGGTAAAACAGCAATTGATTTATCAATAGGTTTAGAAATAACTTCATTTTTGAAAATATAAAAGGTTAGAAAACTTAAAAGCAGCACAATTATGGAAATACTTATAATTTTATAATTAAATGAACTTTGCTTTTTTTCTTTTGCTGAATTCTTGTTGTTCTGTTCATTCTGAAAAATTTGTTTTGCCTCGCTTGGGGGATGACCAAAATAATCAAGAAAACATTTATGAAAATAAGAGGGGCTGTTGAATCCAACGCGATAAGCAATTTCAGCTGTAGTAGCTACGTCTTCATTAAGAAGTTTCAGAGCCTCATTAAGGCGTACCGTTCTAATGAACTGACTTATGGACTGGCCTCTTAATTTTTTTAATTTTCGATGTAAATGCGAGCGACTCATACCCACCATTCTTGATAAATCCCTTACACTGAATTGTTCGTTTGCAAGGTTGTCAAGTACAGCTTGTTTTAACTTATATAGCAATTGGTCATCCCGAGTCATTCTATTAGAATGTTTATTGCAGGTTATTAATGTGATTTTCAGTATTCTTAAAGATAATATTAAGGGTGCAAAATACCAATCTTTTGTTTTAGGGAATTGAATTAAGTTTCGGGCTAGTGAGTAGGATTTATCAAATGAATCTAAAGAAATTAAGGATAGTAGTGTGCATGCAAAGTATGGTTGTTCTTAAATCGAATTTATCTTTTATTTTCCTATTAACTTTCTGATAATAAAGATTAAAAAGTCTTTTATTGACTTTGGAAGGTCAAATGCTTAACTTGCTGTTTATTCATTAAAATGGAGGAGAAAGATGAGCGAATCATTGTACGAGAGGCTAGGAGGAACTGAGGGGATTACAAAGATTGCAAATGATGCTGTTGATTTACACTACGTAAATAAAAGTATTGCAACTCGATTTGAGAATTCAAAAATGAGCATTGATCAATTAAAAAATGGGGCCGCTACCTTTTTTATTACGGGAACAGGTGGACCATCGGTTTACGAAGGTAAGGATATGCTTGCTGCTCATAAGGGCATGAATGCCAGTGATACGGAATTCGTCGAAGTGATTTCTGATGTTATGCAAGCCTTGGATAAAAATAATATAGGTCAGCGTGAAAAGGAGGAGGTCCTTTTTGTCCTCTTTGGAATGAGAAAAGATATTGTTGCCGTTTAAAAAGTAAAGATGAAAAAATCCCGGACCTTAAAGGTTTGGGATTTTTCTTTGGAAAGACTATAATCCTAAATACATGGAAAGAGCGATAATTCCTGCAATAGCAATAATAAAGACGTACGCGTATGGATTTGCAAAATTTAAAGTCCAACCTCTCATGGGGTCTTGCTTTGGCACACGAATTCTGGGATCTTTGGGATTGTAATAGAAGACACCCCTCCAATGACTCGGATTTCGATCCATTGGATCGTTAAAGTTTTTTTTTGATTTCATTGCTTCTGATTTTGGGTATACTTCAAATTTAATATTTTTTAATTTAACACTAGACTTAGTGAAGTAAATTCTTAAGACAAAAAAAGACGACTCACATGAGTCGTCTTTTAATATTATAAATATGGTGATTGGCTTTAGAAAATACCTGGAATACCTGGTAATTGACCAACTAAGGCTAATGATACCACACAAACGATAAACATAGCACCCGGAATAATTAGTTTCTCTTTAAGAGATAATTCCTTAGCACGTTCGCGGTCTCCAATTAATCCCATATTATCAAGCAACATGGTGAATGCCCATCCGAATACTGGATTAACAAAAGCACAAGCGAAAATACATGTTCCAGCACTTAGAGAATCTTTATGCTTGTGAACCATTTGCATACCTGCTTCAAGTAATGGTAAGAATACACCTACAATTAGAGCAACACGCAATACCGGCTCCCACATAGCTAAATCCATAGGGTAACCCAAAACAGCAGCCAATACACAAAGGATAGCTGTAAGAATAGCGCCACCAGGAATAGGACGTTTAGCAATCGCTGCTGGAATCATATAAGTACCCCAAGATGAAGCGATATTACCACCACCTAGTGCAACACCAATTACCTGACGAATAGAAGCAACCGTCATGGTATCATCCACATCCATTAAAACGCTTTTGGCTTTCTTAGGGTAATTCAATTCCTGAAATACACGATGACCCAGGTAATCTGGAGACCACATAGCTACTGCAAGAATAGCAAAAGGAATAACAGCAACGAAGTGACCTACATTAGGTAAGCCAAGCTTCCATCCTGTATCTTCACCCCACCACCACATTGGGTTGAAATGCGGAAGACCTGGCTCTGTCGTAAATGCAAATTCAGCACCCATTGTAAAGGCTACAATACCTGCAATTGCAGAACAAAGAGGAATAGCTAACCAACGTTTGTTAACACGTGCCAGGTAAGCATAAATCAAAATAGTAATACCGATAACGGCAAATGATAAGGCATTAATTCCGGTACCTGATGACCAAACTTCAAGTTTTGATATTTGTGAGATCAGTCCAACGGCACCTAAGTAAATCAATAGACCACCACGAACCCCAACACCCGTTAAAGTCATTAGTTTTGATCCACCTTTTGTGATACTAAGCGCTAGTCCAAATACACCAATAAGTATACCCAGGGCAAGAGGGTGACCACCAGCCGCAGCAATAATTGGAATAAGAGGAATCATAGGACCATGAGTCCCTGCTAAGTTTGCAGTTGGATTTAGAATTGCAGAGAAAAGTAGTACAAAAATACCACCTGCAATAAGTAGTTCATAACGTACGTTTTCTGCAACAAATTCTGGAGAAAGTCCGAATTGCACTGCAAAAACGGCAACCATTGCAGTTACCATCACTACTTTACCAATGGTAGCGGCAAGAGCCGGAACTAAATCCTCTAATTCAACGTTGAAATCTCTGAATGGTAGGTGAATTCTCCATCGTCTGAATTTCATAATTTCCAACTCGTGGTTCAAATACTCTTCGCGGCTTTCGAACTCACTCGCTTTTTTGCGTTTTTGTTTGTAGGATTGCTGATTTTCCTTCATAATTATTTCTATTAGGTTTGTTTGCTGTAGGTCTGTTTCGCAGTTTTTTATTGATCTCACATCTATGAAATCATCCTACAGTAAAAATTATAAGCGCGGTAAAACTAGTCAATCCTTGTGATTGTTCAAATGAAAACTGTTAGCCAGACCTTAAGATTCAATATTAAGTAAAATAAGACAGAGCATTTCAATTTTGATTAAACTCTTAAGTTTAATCTTGACGATCTAAATAAAATGATAAAGTTGATTGGTGAAAAGGTTTACATACTAAGTTTTAATATTACCATTTTAGAATTAGGGGTGTCTGATACGATGAAAGACCTTATGAATAGTTGGTTTAATAATTGTGAAATATACATATCTAGCTAATTGGTTTAGTCATAAAATTAAATTATGGATAGAAGGGGAGAGTGTTTACTATGAGCTTATATTTATCTTTAGATAATTTTAAGTTAAGTCGATATTCCTTGCTTGAAATCATTCAAAATAAGCTTTAACCTATTTCATTAATTTCGATGCTTCATTAAGTATTTCATGAGATCTTTCAATACCAAAGCCATTTTTCATGTAAATACCTGTATTAATGGTTCCTCCAAGTTTCCAGTACAGCTAATTATTTTATCAGACTGGGGGCTAAAGGCTAACTCCAATTTTTATATCAAATCAAACATTAATAAAGAAATATTTCTCTATTAATATTTTTTGATTTAACTTGTATACTGTTTTATAGGACAAGCGTGTGGGTATTTCTTTAAATCTAGCTAATTTAAACAATATCCTGATTAATGATCGTTAAGTTGTTTTAAGCGAACAATTAATGCTGATTAAAAATATCGTTTAAGATAGCACTCTCTCAATATCCTGAGACGAATTCAGGAATATGTAAAATAATGTTGATGTCCTAAATAAATGTTATGGAATATTCATTAAATAAGAATTATTTAACTCAAACGCCAGATGACTGCGTTGCCAGACCCTCAACCATTGGGATCATGAGCAAGGAAGATCTGATACAAGAGGTGTCACAACAGGGTACAGGTATTACCCCTTATGAAACCGAAAGTATATTTAAGCGTTTGGAAACGGTTATTATCGATTGCCTAAAAAAAGGTTATGCGATTAATACCCCTCTCATTAACATCACACCAAGCGTGACAGGTGTGTTTGTGAACTACGAAGACAGCTTTGATAAGCACCGTCACCAGCTTCATTTTAAGGTGAGATCAGGTGTTTTATTGAAACGTGCTGCCGAAGAAACCAAGATGCATAAGGTTGATCGTAAAAAGGTGATTATCGACATCTTTAGTTTTACCGATCATCTGAATGTTGAGGCTTCAGATCAACTGCAACCTGGTTCAGTGGGACAGTTGAATGGCAAACGCTTAAAGCTGGATGCTACGGATGAGAATCAGGGTATCTTTCTGATTGCTGATGATGGCACAGAAAACCGTGTATCTGTTTATGTGACCAATACCAATGGGAAGCAAATTTTCCAGGTTCCTGCCGATTTAACAGCCGGTAATTACAAATTGGAATTGCGTGCCCTGATTAATAAGGGTAAGGTCTTGCAAACAGGGAGTTTAAACAAAACTCTTATTGTCAGCTAAACAGAAACTATTCTTCTACTAAAAGAGTCGGTAATGCGACTCTTTTTTTTATGCCCTGACTTTGATCGTTTTCCCTTACCTATAAACAAAAAATAGCAGGGCTGAGTTCAATACCAACGACTAGTGAGTGTAGCACTGAACGACTATAAGGGTAGGACTACAACAAGGAGCGAGACCCATTCCTGCTGATTCTAATCATCAATAGTGAAGTCTTAGAGTCTTTGGGAGGGGGTGACTAGGCTCGTTGAATCCCACTTATTGTAGTCTTATATACAAGTGAAAAGCTAAAAAGTGTTTTAGATTGAAGCTAGTTGAGAATTAAAAGTTAATTTACTTAATAGTTATAAAATGTTTGTAAGTTAGTTTTCATAAATTAGTCTTTAGTATATAACTTTTGCTTTGAAATTTTTGAAAGATTGAGCTGAAAAAAAGACGACCCATATGAGTCGTCTTTTTATATTCCAGGTGGCTTATCCTTCTATTAATATAGACAAGGACCCGTTTCTAAGTTTTCTTGCTTTAAATTGTACTGCTAGCTAGGTTCCACTGCTTAATCATTTACCAATTCTTCTTCACAAATTATCTCACATTCTCCTTTGTCAAGTGCTATTTTGATTTTTTTATATTTATTCTCCACAATTCTACCATCAGAGTATCTTACTTTCACCCGGTCGTTATTATTGTACTTCTTATCTGCCTTAATGGGAGTGTTCTCAAAATCCGATAAATGAATTTCTTTTTGTTTATCGGGTTCTAATTTTAAAATAGCTGCATTTGCATATTTGAGGAACTTCTCTTTACCGAGCTCATTTTTTATCGAAAAAATTTGATCTTTTGTTTGAGCAATATCATCTTTTATATTTAGTTTTTTGTCAATGGAGTACGACTTAAAAAAATTAACCAAGGCTAATACGTATTTTTTTTGATCAAATAGTGTTACCCCTAGATTAAAAAAACTTATCGAAGCACCACTTTGATCCTTTGTTTCTAGGTATATTGTTAGACTTTTCTCATAATATTTAACAGCTATGTTTAGGTTGTAATATTCGAACTTAATATTTCTATGAATACTGCCAAGAATACTATTTGAAGCTGCTTCTCCAGCTTTATCACCAGTGGAAATACATATATTTAAACCTTTTTCATAATAATGTTTGGCCTTAATAAGATCGTAATTACCAAATTCCGTGTTTTTGTATAAATTTCCAATATTATTATATGCAATTGCTTCTTGAACTTTATCACCTATTGACAGACATATTCTTAAACTTTTTTGATAATAGTTGATAGCCTTATCAAGATTATAATTATCAAATTCTTGATTGATATAAATATTTCCAATATCTATATAGGAAACCGCTTCTCCAACTTTATTCCCTATTGCTAATCGTATTTCTAGACTTTTTTCTTGATATACCATAGCCTTATTCAGATCGTACTTCTCAAATTCTTTTATAGCAAAAAGAGCTCCAATATTACCATGTAGTGTCGCGATATCATCTTTTAGTTCAATGTCGTTGTTATCTTCAAGTTTTTGTCGAATATCTAGAGCTTTACTATGTAGCTCTAATGCTTCATCGTGTTGTCCATTTGACCGTTTAATTAAACCAATATCATTATAAGACCATGCGATGTATTTTTGAAAACCTTTTTCTTTTGATCTTTTTAAAGCTTCCTCATAAATTTCTAATGCCTTACTGTCTTCATTTTTATGAAGATATACATAACCATATTTTAATAAGGCTTCAATAGATAGTTCCTCATTAGTTTCATTGTTAATTGCTTCTTCGAAACAAATTAATGCTTTGCCCCATTCTGTTTTAATATCATGAATATCACCAATGAGAATATCGTGCAGAGGTGTGGATATTTCTTTTGAGTGTACAAAAGCTATCATTTCTTGTAAGGGCGCATAAAAGGCTTGTCGCACATAATCCCGACCATATTTTTCTATGGTCAGATTTATTTCTTTATAATTATTGGCTCCTTTTAAATGATAAAAGATACGTTCTTCTCCCAGGGTATCTAATTTTTCATTTCGTTTGTTTATGAAATAGCTGGCTGCTTTTGCATGCTGACTCTCTTTATTATCTAGCTTAGGGTAGCAAAACTCACGAATAAGGGGATGAGTAAAGTAATGGTTTTGCTGAAATCCAATAAGATGTTTTCTCTTTAATTCACTTAGTGTACCATAAAAACAATCATCTCCCAAAATCGCAGCAACAGCGTCTACTGAAACCTGTTCTCTGAAGATAGAAAACTGATACAGAAAATCTCTTTCAGCCTGGCTGGTATCGTCTTGTTCTAATATTTCTTTAAAAAGACGCTTGCTTAGCTCATCTACGCTTCTGGTATGTCTACTTAAATTCCCAATAACCATTTTAATGGGGACTGATTGGCATAAATTGATTGCTAACTCAATGGCAAGGGGATGCCCATGTACATATTTACAAATGCTTTTTAGATCATTCTCTGGCAGTTCTAAATTAGGGTATCTATCTTTTTTAAGAGCTTTCGCAAATTCGAAGCTTTCTTCAAAGTCAGTAAGTTGAATATTATTGAAAGTATCTAAACCTACAGTCGTTCGGCTAATGATAATGAGTCTGGCAGTATTTAACCTGCCATCAGCATACTTGAGAAATCGTTCAAAAGTTCTATCTTCATTATCATGTAAGTTATCCCAAACTAGAATCCGCTGGTGTTCATTTATTTTATCAATAAAGGCACTAAATTTTTCTGTTTCAGTTTTATTGCTTTTTATAATGACACCAAATCCGGAAGCTTCAATAAAGATGTCAAAATTGGTGCTTTCACTAAACTCCAGCCAGGTTATTTGTTCCTTTTTATCCGTGGGTAGCGTATCGATAAACTTTAAAACCAATTCAGTTTTACCAAAACCACCTATTCCTGTAATTGTAGTAATTTCATTGTCGGCAAAAGATTTTTCTAAATCGTCTAACTTATCCTCACGGCCAGTAAATAGTTTAGAAGGTTTTTTATTGTTATTAAGTCTGTTTTCGATGTGAATTGGAGAATCTTCAATATTTGATACCTTGCTATTGGGGAATTCAACTTGGGCAGTCTGATCTGCCTCGTTGTAAATAATACTTACATTAAACTTTTCCGCTTTTTGTTCAACGGCATATAAATTTTCTATCTTTTGTATGGTACTATTTACGAGGTCGTCTGATATAGGGAATTCTCCATTAGCATATTTCTCTTCATGTTCCTTTTTCCACTGCTTAAGTAGAGTGATTGTGTATTTTTCTTCGTCAGCATCAATAATTTTATGATGTCTTTCACACATTAATAAGAGGTTATTAAAATCGCGAAGTTCGTCATCGCTGGCATTTGCATTGTATCTGGCACCTTTATTGGCAGCTTCAATATGACAGACTTCCCCAACTACGGTATCACTCTCGATCATTTTATTTGAACATTCAGGATGTGCACAAGTGTTACCCGAAAGGGCAAAAAGTCTTTTAATAGTTGCTGGAGTTGGTGATTTACGTGCCATATATGAGGAGTTTATTTTTCTTCTGAAGTTTAAGTACACGAATATACATAAAGAACAAAACTCTACATAATATAAATCAATAGTTGTTTATATAATACAATATATTCAAAGGATGGGAGAGTTTACAGTTAGAGTTTTATAAAAAAAGTCGCTCCCAGGGGAAGCGACTTTTTATATACTGGAGGACTTATTTGTCCCACTTGAGAATTTTCATTGGTTATTGAAATCAATGGTTTGTGTCCCTAAGTGCATGCCCTATACATTGGTTGGCGGTCGTTTGTTTTATTAGAAAATGAGTTACTTGTCAGAATTATAATAGTTTCTAACCCATGCCATTATTTGATTGTCGGTCATGTTATCCGCTTTTTCAACAGATAGCTTCTTATTGTTAAATTGGGAGTGCTTTCCCAATAACTCGTTGTACAATTTTTCACCTGTTTGAGCCGGTCCAAAAATGACTATAGCATCAGCATCTGCAATACTTATGCCTATATCCTTAAAGAACTCTGCCAACTGATGTTTCTTCCTCTCTAAATATTTATTGTCCTGAACCACATCCTGTTGCACACCTTTTGACCTTGATCCACTTCCTCCACCTACATGGAATTCTTCAACCTCAGATACAATCGTATCAAGGCTTTCATTTCCAGCTTCAATGGAAACAATTTTTGCTGTTCTCTTATCAATCCAAATTCCTACGTTTTTCATGGTTTTATAATTTATATTTAATAATTACTGCCAACGGATGACTACAGTCTGTTATTGATGTTATTTCATCTTTTCCTTCTGAAAATGTGAATATATTCAGCCGTTATTGAAGCGTATATTCACACTTTATATAAAAATACAAAATTTAAAGTGAGATTCTCAAATTAAAATTAATACCATCAAGCCTGATAATCTTTATTTTACAGATAAATTACATTATAAAGAGAAGAGTATCTCGATAAGGGGATAAACTGAATATTGAGCTAAGAAACGATGTCTTTCTATTCGGTTTTAACGACCCATCCACTAGAGTAATATGTATAATCTTCGGAAACAAAAAAGATGGCATCACAGCTTGCTAACAGCTACCCATTTTAATAACACAAGCATCTTTTAGTTAAAAGGATCTGATTTTTAACTTTGAAAAGGTTTCTTCTTACAAAAAAAGACGACCCATATGAGTCGTCTTTTTATATTCTTGATGCTTATTTGTCTATTAATTCAGACAAGGATCTGTTTCTTGCTTCTCTTTAAGCAAGTTCTCCTTTTTCTTTAGCTCCGAAACAATGATGTTATTTTTGACAGTTGTAAAGACAATGTCCTGAGCTTCAGCAAAGGAAATATCGTACTTGCGATCCACTTGGCGGTACTCTTCCGGGTATTTTGCCAGCAGCTTATCGTAGAAATTGTCTAGTAATTCGTTACTTGGGTTTCTAAATTCCAATTTCAACTCGAAACGGCGAAGCAAAGCAGAATCAATCATATCAATTTGATTGGTCGCTGCAATGATAATGGAATGCTTCGGCAGTGAATCGATAAGCTGAAGCATGGTGTTAACCACACGTTTCATCTCGTTGCTATCGGTATTGTCGTAGTCACGCTCTTTTCCCAAAGAATCGAACTCATCGAAGAAGAGTACGGCCTCTTGCGATTCCACAAGGCGGAAAGCTGAAGCGATATTGGCTGATGTTTCACCCAGTTTTGAGGAAACAATACCACCCAGGTTAATCACTTTAATTTTCTTACCCAGCTTACGAGCAATGGCACGGGCGGTCATTGTTTTACCACAACCACTTTTACCGTGGAGCAGGAGTTTATTACTAAGCGGGAGATTGTATTTTGATAAGATATCACAATGTTCATACTCACGTAAGAACTGATAGATTTCAGCACCCAGCTTTTCATCAAAAACGACATCTTCGAAAACGACATGACCCCTGTTGGGAACATATAATCTTTCCATTTCTTAAATTTTTGTGTTGTTGTGTTTAGACTGCAAACCTACAGTTTTTTTGGAATAGAATTTCAGTTTAACAACATATTTTAACGAAAGGCTATTTTCAAAGTCGGAAAGGTCTAAAGGTCATAGGAGTTAAAAGGTCGGGAAATCAAAGAGTTTAAAAGTCAAAAGGTCGAAAAAGTTATATAATGTAAATATTCTCATCCTTTTTTTAAGGAGGAGTACTCGAAGAATGAGAGGGAGGTGGTTTTTGTTAAAGTGAAAGCGAAACAAGCACCCTGCAGCTAGATAACTAATTAATCAAACCATGACAAATAATATAATTGAAGGTATCGCGAAGCACTATCTGCCTGCCGGCATTTACTCACGTTCAAATTTAAATCAAAGGTGTTCGTGATCCTTCAGATTCCCTAGAAGAGAGAATTCAGGAATTGGTTTTATTCTGTGTAAATCCGCGCTATCAGCGGGAATAATTTAAATCTTAAATAGAGGAGAGAAGTCTACTTCAGGCGATTCCCCAATCTTGAATTCAGGAATTTCAACCACAGGGCAATTGTAACCATACTTTTTCAGATAGGTTTTAAAGACCTGAATGGAATCTTCAAGAATCACATCGCTATTATTAGGGTAATGGTTATAGATTAGGCCATGAATGGGCAGTTTTCGATGTGCTGCCAGTTCCAAAGTCATGAGAGTATGATTGATACTACCCAGTTTGGATGATGTGATGAGAATAAGCGGGTGCTTTTTCTCTTCCAGGTAATCCAATAAAGAGTATTCCAGTGTGATAGGGACATGAATACCGCCTACACCTTCAATTAAAAGGGTGTCACAAGTGGCTTCAAGCTTCTTTGTTGAGTCATTAATCACATTGATATCTATTTCCTCACCATCAATCTTAGCGGCTAAATGCGGGGATGCAGGGTAGGTAAAGACATAAGGACAGGTTGTTCCGTTTTTGTCTACCGCATAAGGCTCTACGCCCATAATCTCACGATGAGCCAGAATATCCTCTGAAATGCCTGTACAACCGGTTTGAGCAAACTTCTGCGTCATGATGTTTACATCCCTGTCAAGAAGGTATTTGGCCATTAAACCCGTCGCGAAGGTTTTTCCTGCGTCTGTGTCAATTCCGGTTATAAAATAAGTGCTCATGTTGATGATTTAGTTGATGTGATAATTTGTTGATCTGTTAATGTGCTGATTCTGTCGATATGGAAATAAATATTATCGTATCATCAAATCAGCTCATCATCGTATCATTTGGGTTTTGCAATAAAGTAAATGGGCTGATAGCTTAGGGGAACGCCAAGTTCTGTTCCGTACAAATCCTTATAGCGTTCTTCGAAATGTTTCAAGTCTGATTTGGTCCAAACCTTACCCGGCAAGCCATTAACGCCTGTTTGTTTCATATGATGTAAAACGCCAATGGGTTCAGGGAAATGACGGGTGATGATCTCTTTTTCACTCCAAATGACATCGAAGTACTTCTCAAGAAGACTCAGGTGTTCATTAAAGCTCAGGTAGTCTAAGCCACTGCCATTTACCGAACGAATCTCACGGTAATTTTCAGGACCAAAGCTACTGAAAGCAAGAAAACCATTGGGAGATAAAGCTTTCGCACATTTTTCTAGAAAGGCATCCAGATTATTGAACCATTGAAAAGTGGAGCCGGAAAGAATCAAATCCAAATTCTGAGGTAAAGCCCTGGCTTCAATATCGCCCCCCATGAATTGAATCTTGGGGTTGAGTGATTCCAGGACGGGAGCATATTCCTCTACGATATCATTAGCCGTATAGCTGTTAGCATCGAAAAATTGGAAATACTTATCGGTAAGCACAGCAGGACCACAACCAATCTCCAAAACGGAATTGTGATGTTCAGGACAGCGCCATCTCATCTCAGCAATCAATCTGGAAGCAATGGCTTCCTGAACAATAGCATGCTTACGATAAGTGGTAATGCTTTTCACAAAACCCTTTTGTACTTTATCCTTATTTATCTTCTGTTGATTCACGATCTATTTATCTCTGTGTTGCCTTTCCGACTTGTTTTTTGACCCTTTGTCCTTTAAGACTTTTCGACTTTAGGACTTTTTTGACTTTTCATACCTTCAATATCTCATCCCAGGAATTCCAGGCTGTGAAACAGAAATGAGGCAAATTTAAAACTAGCTTATCATTCTTATCTTTCCAGGCCTGTTCCAGATTATTGAAAGGAAAAATCATATCCCGTGACGAAAGTAATACCTTATCGAAAATATCCCAAGTAATTGTTTCTTTCAAAATCATGTTTTGCAAACAGATCAATTCTTCTTTTTGGTCTTCAACCAAGCGTTTGGGCTGATGTTCAACAAAGTCGGCATAGCCAGATCGACCTCCACACATGCGCATAAAGAATTTATCACGACCTTTTTCGTTTAGGCCATCAATGGTGCCTTGAAATATGGCAGCTGGAATACCTGCTTCATCATCAATGGGAGATAGACTGCCATTAATTGCAAGAGAACTTTGGAATAGATCTTTATCATCTTTAAAGAGGAGTGAGCTGACGAATACCCCTAATGACCAGGCAATCAGATGACATTCCTGATACGCCTTCAAGTCTTCCTTTAAGTTATGAATTTGGCTCAAATCACGGTAATCGTAGCACATAAGCAGGTCGTAATCATCTGAATTGAGTCTCAGGAAAGGCATTTCGTCGCAACCCCAGCCACTCATAAAGAGGATAAGCTTAGGTGAATTGTTTTTATGTAGGTATTTTAGTTTCATGTCTATATTTGACAATTAGTAATAATCTATTTGTTCTAATCAAAGGCTTGTTCATGAAAAATTAATACTTGAACACCCCTCTGTCCTTCGGACATCTCCCCTAAAAGTGGAGAATGTAAAATAAAACATGAATTAAAATTCTAAGTTTTATTTCTAAGTCTTTCCCTTTAGGGAAAGTGCCGGTAGGCGAAAGGGTGCATTTAAACAGATTATGAAATAATTTGAAGTTTTATTCCACCTGGTCCTTCTATGAATAGGCTTTGTATTGATCTACTTATTAATCGATGATTGTAAATTATTAATTAATTCGGGTAGTTCTTTCAAGTCTTCCCATTGCATATCAGCTGAAAGCGATAAGCGCAGTCTGGACGTGTTTGGTGGTACTGATGGTGGACGAATGGGAAAAACCAGATAGCCTAGCTTTTGCATCTGTTCAGCTATTTGCGTGCATTTCTCACTATCACCAATCATGATGGGGATAATATTGGAATCACCTCCTGTTTTTATGCCAAGATCCTGTAAAGTGGTTCTGAATTGGTTCGATAGCTTTTGCAAATGGATTCTTTCCTTTTGCATGCTCAAACTTTGCTTTAGAATCTGAAGATTCCAGGCAATGCTGATAGGAGGTAATGCAGTTGTAAATATGAGGGAACGCATCTTATTAATCAGGTAATCCTTGATTGTAGCATGACAAATAAGATAAGCCCCCACTGAATTCATAGCTTTACCAAAAGTGCCGACCAAAAGATCAATTTGTGAAAGGCAATGTTGTTCTTCGGCTATGCCCAGACCTTTTTCACCACGTGTTCCCAGGGCGTGTGCTTCATCCACATAAAGCAAACATTCATATTTCTCTTTGATCTCAATGAGTTTAAGCAAATCAGCAATATCCCCATCCATACTGAAAATAGATTCGCTAACAATAATAACACGCTTGTAATTGTTTCGGTATTTTTCAAGTAAGCGTTCCAGATGTGCATAATCAAGATGCTTGTACCTGTGATAGTCAGCATCGCTTAGCTTGATACCATCTATAATACTCGCATGATTAAGCTTATCAGACAGAATAAGATCTCCCTTAGACGTTAGAGCAGGCAGAATACCAATATTGGCATGGTAGCCTGAATTAAAAAAGAGAGATGGAGAACCGAATTGCTTTTCAAGTTCGTCTTCAAGGAGTTTATAAGCCTGAAAATTACCCGTCAGTAGGCGAGAAGAGCCCGATCCCATACCTTTTTCTTCAGGAATAGATAGCCCCAGCTTGGCTATACCCATATAGTCGTTTGAAGATAGGTTCAGCTTAAACTGATTCTCATCAATCTGCTTTAATGAACGAAGATTCCCCGTCTGGTTTAGTTTTTCCAGCTCGTCTTGATAGGATTTTAAAATATCAGTCATTATTCAAGGATAAAGGTGATAAGGCTAAAGTATAAAGTTATTAAGTATAAAGGTCAAAGGCATGATTAAGTTTAAAATTAATAAACTTCTACTTTCTGTAATGAAGCACTGATACCATTTAAAAATAAAATCATAATTAATCTGCGTGTATCAGCGTCTCCCTTTTTAAACATCACTCGTCGTTTTTTTTAGTAAGCACAGATTACTCTAACATGTTAACGAGCTTGCGAGTAAATTTTTACAAATTAGTGTTTAATCATATTTAATCTGTGTAGATCAGCGTCTAAAATTATTGTAAACTAACCACTTCAATCATGCTCTGACACAAAGTTCGCAAATCCTTTTCAGAAATAACAAAGGGAGGCATGATATAAACCAGCTTTCCAAAAGGACGTACCCAAATACCAGCATCCACAAATTGCTTTTGGATTTGAGCCATATTAACGGCTTCCTTCATCTCGATGACACCTATAGCTCCAAGTATTCTAATATCTGCGACTTGAGATAATTCTTCTGCTGAAGAGAGTTCTTCTCTAAGAATGCTTTCAATGCTATCAACCTTTTCTTTCCAGTTTGATTCCAGCAAGAGATTGATACTGGCGACTCCTACAGCGCAAGCTAAAGGATTACCCATAAAAGTTGGGCCGTGCATAAAACAGCCCGGTGCACCTTGCGAAATACCATCGCTGACTTTTTGATTAGCAAGTGTGGCGGCAAAACTCATATAACCACCTGTGATGGCTTTACCCACACACATAATATCGGGTGAGATACCTGCATGCTCGCAGGCAAAGAGTTTTCCTGATCGACCAAAGCCTGTGGCAATCTCATCTACTATGAGAAGGATATCATATTGATCGCAAAGCAGACGAACCTCTTTTAAATACTGAGGGTGATAGAAACGCATGCCTCCTGCACCTTGAACAATGGGTTCCAGAATGATGGCTGCTAATTCATCCTGATACTGCTCTATAGCCTCTTTCATTGGAAGAATATCCATTTCATCCCAATCCTCATAAAAACCACATTGAGGCGCATCAACAAAATGGTTGATAGGCAAAACACCTGTGAATATTTCGTGCATACCCGTAACAGGATCACAAACCGACATGGCATTAAAGGTATCGCCATGATAACCTGAGCGAATACTCATAAACTTATTCTTTTTCTGCTGGCCTTTTGTGAACCAATATTGCATGGCCATTTTCATGGCGACTTCCACAGAAACAGAACCTGAGTCAGCAAAGAAAACCTTATCCAATCCCTCAGGACTAAGTTCAACTAACAGTTTAGCCAATTCAATGGCTGGTTTGTGAGTCATACCACCAAACATCACATGAGACATGTTCTTGATTTGAGCCTCAACCGTTGCGTTCAGAACAGGATGGTTGTAACCATGTACGGCACACCACCAGGATGACATCCCATCTATAATCTCACGACCATCCTCTAATTTTAGGCGGACACCATTGGCTGATGTAACCGGATAAACGGGTAGTGGGTTTTCCATGGAGGTATAAGGGTGCCAAATGTGCTCCCTGTCGAATTTAAGATCTTCTTGTGTGATTGTGCTCATGTGTATCGTTCAATATTTACGCCATAAAGCTAGGATTTATAGCCCTATTTGATGCAAATTGATTGATGTTTTTGAGAAGTTTTTCATGGATTTATGATTCTTCTGCTCTGAAAGATTCCCAACGTTCTACAACAGCTGCGCCTACACTGTCGCCCCAAACATTAATGCTTGTCCTAAATCGGTCCAGCAGCCAGTCGATACTCAAAAGAAGGCCAATTCCTTCTATAGGTAAGTTAACGGCACGCAATACAATAACCATGGTGACCAATCCTGCTTCGGGAATGCCTGCAGCACCTATAGCTGCAAGTGTTGCGGTGAGAATGACAATGATTTGTTGTACCCAATTGAGATCTATACCATAGAGCTGAGCGATAAATATGGCGGCCACGGCTTCGTAGAGAGCAGTTCCATCCATGTTGATGGTAGCACCCAGAGGTAAAACAAAGTTGCTGACCTTTTCTGAAACCTTATTCTCTTCGTGCACGGCTTGCAGGGTTAGAGGGAGTGTGGCTGTACTGGAAGCGGTTGAAAAGGCATTGAGAAGGGGTGTGCCCATTCCTTTTAAATAACTTATTATAGATCTTTTGCCTAAAAATCGCAACAGCAAACTTAAAAATAGGAAACCATGCAGGGCGAGCCCGAGAAGTACAGTCAATGCATATAGGCCCAATGACATGAGTTCTGGAATGAAAGCCTTGAAACCGCCTGAATGGGCGATACGGGCAGCAACCAGACCTAAAATTCCTAAGGGAGCCAGGTACATGACCCAATGGACCAATTTAAGAATGGCATCATTCATAATAGATAGGATTTCGATGCTTTTCTTTGCTTTTTTGCCTAATGATGACAGTGCCGCACCAAAAAAGATAGAAAATAGTATCAGTGGAAGGATATCCATTTTCTCCATGGCAAGAAAGAGGTTGTAGCCTACCAAACCTTGCTGTTCTTTTTCAGGATTTCCCACTAAAAGTTCTCTGAGTGCTGTTGAAATGTCAGTAGCGATAAATTCTGTTTGGTTGGGGAGTTCACTAATAGCGATACCTTGATTAATACCGGGCTGAATAATATTGACTAGTATAATACCTATTGTGGCAGCAACGCCTGTTGTGATTAAATAAAAGACTAAGGTTTTACTGCCCAATGTACCCAATTGGCTTAAGTTTTGAATACGCGATATACCGACAATCATGGATAGGACAACAATAGGGACCACCAGCAGCATCAGGATATTGAGGAACATATCTCCGAAAATCTCCAGCTGAATTCCAATAGAAGGGAAGAAGCCTCCCAATATAAAGCCCAATACAATTGCCGAGATAATGGCAATCAGTAGAATCAAACTTTCTTTGGAAGCTTTAGGCTTTTCTATAGGGGTATTCATTCAGGAAAATCATTGGTTTCCCTTAGAAGTTACGAATTTTTGTTTTTATACCTGTCAAGTTTGTTTCTTAAAAAAAAGAATCCTGATAAATAGAATCTCTTAAGAGTCACTATTATCAGGATTAAATATCTTTGAATGCTTCAAAAGGTTTACAAAGAAGCCTCTTCTGTTTTGCTTGAATCGGCAATCAGTTCGTTTAGCTTTTTAAGTTCAGCTCCGGTAAATGAACGGTACTTACCTCGTTTCAAACTGCCCAATTTAATGTTCATGATACGAACACGCTTCAGTTCTCTAACTTCATAATCAAGGTAATCGCACATACGACGAATCTGGCGATTTAAGCCCTGTGTTAAAACGATATTGAAGGTATATGCATCAATTTGTTCCACCTTACATTTTTCGGTCACTGTATCAAGAATCGGAATACCATTCCTCATCTTTTCAACGAAAGCTTTTGTAATTCGTTTGTTAACCTTAACGATATATTCCTTTTCGTGATTATTCTTGGCACGAAGAATTTTGTTGACAATATCACCATCATTAGTCATGAAAATAAGGCCTTCACTGGGTTTGTCAATACGACCAACCGGGAAAATACGCTCGGGATAACCAATATAATCGATAATATTACCTTTGATGCTGGTATCAGTCGTACAAGTAATACCTACGGGCTTGTTGAAAATTAAATAGATATTACCAACCTCTTTGGTAATCACTTCTCCATTAACAGTAATCTTATCTTCAGCTGTTACTTTAAGCCCCATTTCAGCAGGCTGTCCATTTACTTTAACTTTACCTTCTTCAATCAGTCTGTCTGCTGCTCTACGAGAACAATAACCTGTTTCTGATATGGCTTTATTTAGTCGTTTGTATTCCATTCTTCTAATTTCCCTCTAATTTTCTACAAAAAACGGGTTAATGTTGCATCTATGCAATTTATTCAGGGATTATTTCGGTTCAAAAGACCCAGAAGTTGAATTGTGGTCTATTCACTCATCTCTTATTTCTTTTCTAATTTAGTAATAAGCTTAAGCAACTTATCTCTATTCTTAGCCGACTTTATAAAACCAGGTAGTTTCTCAACCAAGGTAAAAAACTCTCTGTTGTTTCGTTCACGCAAACCTGCACCAATGTATTCTTTCATATAAGCCAGATGCTTATCATTGTGTGCCCAAAACATTTCCCCTTTAAATGAAGCTTGTAACCAAAGCTCACAATCAAACCAGTAATCATTGGTTGAACTGTAACTATATTTCTCATATTTAACTGGTTTGTTTGTAAAGTAATGACATGATGAACAAAGTAATTCTGCGTTTTCATGGGCATCGGTACTTCTCGCAACAGCTTTCTCACCACATTTGGGGCAAACCACCCACGTTTCACCTGAGAAAGCAGCGAGAGTTAGGTTGGCATCTTTGAATCGTTGTTTATCTGTCATTTTAAAAAATATACGATTAGTAATTATAATTGAAGATAATCATTTTAGGGAATTGAAAAATGAATAAAATAAATATAAGAGATGTATTTTGTTTTTGTTAATTTGGCTATTCCCTCATATAAAAGTACATCATGAAAAAAATCCTCGTCTTATCCCTTATTTGTTTTGCGTTTTCCAATGGCAATCCAACCTATAGAATCTTTAAAGAGAATGGGAAACCGATTCGTTATCAAAAAATGATCAAACAGATTAGCGATACTGATGTCATTTTGTTTGGAGAGTTGCATAACAATCCGATATCGCATTGGTTAGAGTTGCAAATCACTAAAGATCTGTATAAACTAAAAGGAGAGAATTTACTATTGGGAGCAGAGATGTTCGAGGCGGATAATCAAGAATTTTTGACGGCTTATTTAAGAGGAGAATTGTCAGAAGAGGATTTTATGGACACAACACGTTTATGGGGGAACTACAAGACCGATTATAAACCATTGGTCGAATTTGCAAAGGAACACCAATTGCAATTTGTTGCGAGTAATATTCCTAGGCGGTATGCTTCTATGGTTTTTAAGGGAGGATTTGAAGCATTGGAAAACTTGAGTGAAAAGGAAAAAGTCTGGATTGCACCACAGCCAGTTAACTACGATCCCGAACTGCCAGGATACAAGTCTATGAAAAAGATGGGTATGCATATGAGTGCTGACAAGCTAGATAACTTCCCCAAAGCACAAGCCATAAAAGATGCGACTATGGCTCATTTTATCCTCAGTAACCTGGAATCAGGACAGCAGTTTCTTCATTATAATGGTGCTTATCATTCAGACAATTACGAGGGGATTGTTTGGTACTTGAAACAAGCCAATCCCGATTTGAAAATCACGTCAATTTACACGGCTACAGCCGATCAAGTCAAAAAGATGGATGCGAAACTAAAAAGAAAAAACAGCTACACCATTGTTGTTCGTGAGGATATGACAAAGACGTATTAAATTGAAGGGTTTCGGCTTCAAAAAGAACAAAAAAATAGGAACAGTAGATTTAAACTGTTCCTGTAAATAAGATTTATAGCTATTCAACCATGTTGTAATATGCTTATAAGCTATGATTAATGGCGGATAGTTGCTCATTGATTTCGAATACTCGACCTCTAATATCACTATATCCCATTTTAGAAAGTCTTTCAGAGTGCATTGCTAGATATTTCTCCGCATCTTCTCTAGTTTCAAAAAGGTAGACACCACCTGCTGTTTTTTCCTTTTCATCTTGCGTCCAGTATTTCCATATAAACCCAGGTTCATCGTTAATACTTTTAGCTAATCCTTCTAGCATCGCTGCCATTTCTTCACCGAAAGGTCCCGCGTGAGGAAAGTCTACGTACATTATTACTGCCATTATTTCTATAATTTAATTATTAAACATTTGATATCCATTGATTGCCTTAGCAGGAATTCAATTAATACCCTAACCATTTTACTTTTTCTTTAATCGCTGTTCTTGGTGGAGTTTGAGGCATCATATCAGGATATCCCAAAGGAATAATACCTGCAATTAATCTATCTTCAGGTATATTCAGAATTTCCTTTACCTTTTCAGATTGATTTAAATTGCTTCCCACCCAAACGGTTCCCAATCCTTCAGCATGAGCCAGAAGAAGGATATTTTGAATGGCTGCACAGCTACTCTTTAAAGCTTGTTCCTTTTTAATGTTATCTTCCAAATTTGGATAGGTCACAATGATATGACATGGAGCACCTCCTAAATCTTCGGCATATTCTAACATACTCTTCTTTTTATCCTCCGGAATATAACTAGCTTGGGGTATATACTCTTTTGAAAAATTGTAGAATTCATTACAAATCCTTTTTCGGTATTCATCCTTGGCAACAATAAACTCCCAAGGCTGACTATTCCCGTTTGAGGGAGCCATATTACCGGCTTGCAATATTCTTTCAATTGAATCGGTATCAGGCTCTTTTTCTTTATATTTCCTGATACTTCTTCTTCTCTCAATGACATCTAATAGTTCATTCATCTTTTTTTACTTATTGATTATCTCTTAATTTCAAAAAGCTTAATACTGCTAATACCATAAAAAAGATGGGATCGGACCATCCAAAGCCAGTAAAAATCTGATTAAAACAAGCGTATAGGGTTATGATTGCACCTAGAATGTTAGTCCAAAGCAGACCTTTAAATAACTTTTGAGCCACAAGACTTTTATTTTCAATATCACGGAATAGGTAAGCCAGAATGGCAATCCCACCTAAGAAAATGCTGTTATGTTGTGATAAGAAAATCGAGTATTGATCGTTTAACTGAAGCCCATAATTTGGCCATAATAATTCTGGAACAAAGAAGAGTCCAATTGCAAAAAGGGCATAAATGCTACTGTGAATGAGTAGAAAACTGCGGTTGTTAATTTTTTTCATTTTGATTAAAATTTTAATTTCTGTGACAAAGTTAAAGTCAAATAGTATACTTTTGCTATGTGTTTCCCTTAGGAAACTACTTTCCTTAAGGATACTATTAATTAAAATTCGTGAAAATGAGTAGAAAGCAAGATTCAGAAATGTCAGGTGAATGCAAGGAACAGATAAGAGCGCTTTCGGATACAATGGAGCTCTTATCAGGTAAATGGAAATTGATAATTTTAGGCACCTTATTGCGAAATGGGACTATGCGATTTATGGAATTGAAGCGTACTTTGAGTGGTATAGCACCTAAAAAACTATCTAAGGATTTACAAGAATTGGAGTTAAATCAATTGGTTAGAAGAGAAGTGATGAATACAAAACCCATAACGGTAGAGTATTCATTAACCGATCATGGCAGAACTTTGGATGCCTTGTTAGGCGAAGCCATAGACTGGGGATTGAAGCATCGGAAGGAGATTATTAAGCCTAAGGATACATCTATTGTAGGATAGAAAGTAATAGATAAATCGCAACTCGCCATCGATTATGAACTCTAATATCTGATACTGAAAAATTAAGGAATTGAATCTAGAGAGGAATTTCGTCAATTCTGATATTAATAAATGTTCTTTTCAATAAATTTTTTGTCCCGATTATGGTTCTATCACTTGCTTTCTAATTGATACTGAAGGGGGGAATGCTTTATTGATTTTAAATAAAGAACTGGAGAATGGTTTAGTTGAAATAGTTTAATCAAAGAGCTGTTTACAGGGACTTAAAATAAAATACAAACAGGGGTATAGGCCTCTATTTCATCAGTATAGTTTAATAATCCAGTTGTTTTATCTCGTTTAAATGAGACAATATTATTTGAATGCTGATTGGCTACTATTAAGTAGTTTTCATCTGGAGATAAAGAGAAATTACGGGGCCACTTACCATATGTCGATTCATGAGCTAGCAAATTTAAAGATCCATCCTGTTGATTAACACCAAAGATCGCAATGCTGTTATGTCCTCTATTGGATACATATAAAAATTTTCCGTCCGAAGAGATATGAATATCTGCAGGGTAATTAGCTTCGGAATATGCCGATGGTAGACATGAAAAAGAAAGCCCTTTTTTATATTGGTTGCCATCCGTTTTATGAACCAAACTTACTGTGCTATTCAGTTCATTCAAGACATAAATCCATTTCTTATTAGGATGAAACATCAGGTGACGTGGTCCAGCACCATCAGCCATTTTCAGTTTATATGGATTACTAGCTTGTAATTTATGAAGAACTGTATCCAGTTGTGAAAACCAGAGCTCGTTTGTTCCCAGATCGAGTGAAATAACCGTATTATCTGCGCTTTCGAACCATGCTGAATGAGCATGTGGAGCATCTTGTCGATCATTGGTCCCTTTGCCTGAGTGTTGTTGAATATCTAGTAAACCAGACAGTTCTCCCTTTTTATTCAATTTTAATAAGCCAATATTTCCACCCGTATAGTTAGCTGTTAAGACATAGCCATCAGAGTTTATACTAACAAAGCAGGGATGAGCTCCACCCGTTATGCTCTGATTAATAAATGAAAGGCTGTCATCTGAAATGGAAAAAGACTCTATAGTACCAAAGCCGTCAGAATTACTAATTTCATTTACAGCTAGGAGGTATTCTTTATTTTCACTCTTAGCCAAAAATGACGGATTAATTGACTTCGCAACCAAACCAAGAGATTTTAAGTGTCCATTTTTCTCTAAGATATATTTATAGATGCCTTCACTATCATGATCCATATAGGTGCCAACATAAAATGAATAGTTACCTGGCTCTTGTTTTACTTCTTTTTTGGTATTCTTACATCCTATTAAAACAAGAAGAGCTATAATAATGATTTGGTGTTTCATAGCTTATATTACTCTATTTAAGGCTATCCAGGTTGCTTCCTTCTTTTTACTCATCTGAACTGTCCAATATATCATATTTGGCCTTTCGTTCAGCCCATCGCTCACGAGCATATTGTTGCATATCGGCGAATTGATCTCTCTCATCAACGATTTCAAGCCCCAGAAGACTTTCAATAATATCCTCCATGGTCACAATGCCATCCATGCCACCATATTCATCTACAATAAGGGCAATATGTTCCTTTTTTTCCAGTAAGATTTCCCAAAGCTTAAAGGTTGTTTGAAATTCGTGAGCAATGACAATATCTCGTCTAATATCACGAAGTTTCAGGTTTTTTTCTTTTTTAGCCAGTTTTTCAAGTACAGTTTGGCGAAAGATATAACCCGTAATATTTTCAACTTCTTTTGAATAAACAGGAATACGAGAGTAGTATAAAAACTCCTTTTTTACAAGAAATTCTTCCAGTGACATTTTCTCATCTGCCACTCTTACAACAACTCTAGGGGTCATGATTTCAGAAACTTTAACCGTTCTTAATCGAATTAAATTTTGAATGACTTTATTTTCACTGTCTTTAAAAACGCCTTCTTCGGTCCCAATATTGGCCATAGCCGATATTTCCTCACGACTTACCGAAATATCTTTAGAATCCTTTGAAAATAGCTTGGTAATATAACCAGACATGATGACCAATGGATAACTTATAATGACCATAAAATTCATAATAAGACCTGATGGTAGAGCTAAACGTCTCCAATAGGTCGCACCTATCGTTTTGGGGATAATTTCAGAAAAGATCAAAATGAGTAAGGTGAGCACTGCGGATATAATTCCAAAATAAACTTCACCAAAAATCTTTGTTGCCTCAGCACCAACACCTGCTGCTCCAATGGTGTGTGCGATGGTGTTTAACGAAAGAATGGCAGCTAAAGGTCGCTCAACTTGATTTTTGAGTTTTATAAATGTTCTGGAGGATTTGTGCCCTTCTTTTTCCTTTACCAAAAGAAAGGATAGAGGGGTGGAAAGAAGAACAGATTCCATAATGGAGCACAAAAAAGAAATGACAAGAGCTAAGAAGAGATAGAATAATAGAAGCAGCATTGTTGTTGTATTAATCGAAAAGATAAAGTTTTGTATAATCGTGCACAAGGCGACAAGTCGTCATAAAGATAGCTAAGAAAATAATTATTTTATTCAAAAATGAGTGTAAAAAAAAATCCCCAAGGCAATTAAACCAAGGGGATTTTCTATATATGTTTATAAATATTATTGATACATTTCCTCGCGAAGAGCTTTTATCTTCTCGCTGGTCACATATTCGTCATATTCCATCAATTTATCAATGGTTCCATTAGGTGTCAGCTCGATAATACGAGTACTAACGGTTTGAATAAATTCGTGGTCATGAGATGACATCAAAACGGTACCTCCAAAGTTAATTAGAGCATTATTAAACGACTGAATTGATTCAAGATCCAAGTGGTTGGTAGGTGTATCCAAAACCAAAAGATTGGCATTTTTCAACATCATTTTTGACACCATACAACGTACCTTTTCACCTCCAGAAAGCACATTCGACTTCTTGAAGATATCCTCACCTGAGAATAACATCTTACCTAAATATCCTCTTAAGAAAATTTCAGAAGTATCAGGAGAATATTGAGCTAACCAATCCTTAAGCGTGATTTCCTCTAGAAAGAATGAGTTGTGATCTACAGGCAGATATGCAGGTGTAATAGTCACACCCCATTCATATGAACCAGAATCCGCTTTATCTTCATCATTAATGATATTGAATAAAGAAGTCATGGCACGAGGATCACGTGATAAGAAAATTACTTTTTCACCTCTTTCAATAGTGAACTCAACATCCTTAAATAAAGTTTCACCTTCAATTTGCTTGCTCAAACCCATGCAAGAGAAAATTTTATCTCCAGCCTCACGTTCCTGTTGGAAGATGATACCAGGATAACGACGTGTTGAAGGTTGAATATCCTCGATATTCAATTTATCAATCATCTTCTTACGAGATGTCGTCTGCTTAGACTTTGCAACATTGGCAGAGAAACGAGAAATAAATTCCTGAAGCTCTTTCTTCTTTTCTTCAGCTTTTTTGTTTTGTTGTGCCTGCTGACGGGCTGCCAACTGAGATGACTCGTACCAGAAAGTATAATTACCAGAGAACATCTTTACTTTACCAAAGTCGATATCGACAATATCTGTACAAACCGAATCCAGGAAGTGACGGTCGTGAGAGACCACAATCACCGTATTATTGAAGTTAGCCAGGTAGTTTTCCAACCACATCACAGTCTCAAGGTCAAGATCATTGGTTGGCTCATCAAGTAACAAGTTATCCGGATTACCAAAAAGAGCTTGAGCTAAAAGCACACGAACCTTTTCCTTACCACTCAATTCCGACATCATTTTGTAATGAAGTGCTTCCTTGATACCTAAACCACTTAAAAGTTCAGCAGCATCACTCTCAGCATTCCATCCACCCATTTCAGCAAATTCTTCTTCAAGTTCAGAGGCTTTAATACCATCTGCCTCAGAAAAATCGGGTTTGGCATACAGCTCATTTTTTTCTTGCATAATGGCCCACAGTTCACTGTGTCCGGCAACTACCGAATCAAGTACGGTGAATTCATCGAAACCGTAGTGATCCTGTTTTAGGACTGCAAGACGCTCACCAGGCTCCATAGCAACACGACCTGTTGTTGAATCTAGATCACCTGAAAGAAGTTTTAAAAAAGTTGATTTACCGGCGCCATTT
The DNA here is from genome assembly GCA_048268005.1 of Ancylomarina sp. Classification (GTDB taxonomy): domain Bacteria; phylum Bacteroidota; class Bacteroidia; order Bacteroidales; family Marinifilaceae; genus Ancylomarina. The sequence goes on along the minus strand of JBLWWJ010000001.1, from coordinate 1,270,355 downwards.
GCACCAATGATACCGTAACAGTTACCTGGAGTGAACTTTAAATTGACATCCTGGAAAAGGGTACGCTTACCAAACTGAATAGATAGATTTGAAACTGAAATCATTTAAACGAAAATATTTTATTTTGGCCTTTTTTTCTCCTAATAGCAGGAGGAAGGCAATTAAAAACATATGTATCAGTGCTCTATAATGAAAAAGAACTGTACAGATAACTTGTGTTTCTGCTTTTAAATCATGCTTTTACATGTGATTTTTAAAGCTCGAAAACTCACCAATTATCGGTTTGCGAAATTACTAATAATAGATTAGAATACAGCATATCTTAAAAAAGATTTTTGATAAGTGAATTAGAGATAAAAAAAGGTATTTGAAACGGTCTTGAAACTGACTTGTTTTTAAAGAACTAGAGTTAATCTAAGTATATGTTCAAAGTAAGAAGTCTACTTTTTATTTAAAATAGATTATATTTGTTGGTCAAATTTTGAGAAATCAATAGACTTTGCGGATTTTTAGGTTTGAATAAAAATCTAGTTATCAGCATATAAAATTGTAATTATTTTTAATTATTGAGAAAGGATTCATCATGTTTGTGATGCTCATATTACCAGAGATTGAAATCTTATCCTAAAATTGGTAATTGACTTTCTCAGATCTAAAATATTCTAAAATGAAATTATTAGAAGGAAAAACAGCGATTATTACCGGAGCTTCTCGCGGTATTGGTAAAGCAGTAGCAATCGAATTTGCTAAGCAGGGTGCTAATGTAGCATTCACCGATCTATTTTATAATGAAGCAGCTCAGGAAACTGAAAAAGAAATCGCTTCATACGGTGTAAAAGCTAAAGGATACGCTTCAGATGCAAGTAATTTTGCTGACACTGATAAAGTTGTAGCAGAAATCGTTAAAGAATTCGGTACAGTAGATATTTTGGTTAACAACGCGGGTATCACTAAAGATACTTTGTTAATGAGAATGACTGAAGAGCAGTGGGATATGGTTATCAACGTGAACCTTAAATCTGTTTTTAACTTTACTAAGGCAGTTCAACGTACTATGTTGAAGCAACGTAGCGGATCTATCATCAATATGAGTTCTGTAGTTGGTGTTAGTGGAAACGCTGGTCAATCTAACTACTCAGCTTCTAAGGCTGGTATCATTGGTTTTACTAAGTCGGTAGCAAAAGAGCTAGGTTCTCGTGGAATCCGTTCTAATGCAATTGCTCCAGGATTCATTATTACTGAGATGACAGGACAGCTTCCTGAAGATGTCGTGAAAGAGTGGGCTGGTAAGATTCCTTTGAAACGAGGTGGTACTCCTGAAGAAATTGCAAAAACTTGCGTTTATTTAGGTTCTGATCTTTCGGCTTACGTTACAGGACAAACTATTCACGTTTGTGGTGGTATGAACATGTAATCCTAGAATTGACAATATATTAGAAAGGATTGTCGATTGGCAATCCTTTTTTTATGAACTTACATTCTTTAAAAGATAAAGAAAACTCAATCGAATGAAAAACTACATCTACGAATTAAAGTTAAAGGTTCGCGATTATGAGTGTGATTTACAAGGTGTTGTAAATAATTCTGTTTATCAGAACTACCTGGAACACGCCCGTCATGAATTCTTGGAATCAGCCGGGAATAATTTCAAAGCCTTGCATGAGGAAGGTTTGGATGCCATGGTTGCTCGCGTTGAAATTGATTTTAAAACCTCGCTGAGTTCGGGCGATGAGTTTGTTGTGAAATTAAATATTGACAGAGATGGTCCAAAGCTGATTTTCCACGAGGATATTTATCGTTTATCTGACAATAAACTTTGTGCAAAAGGTAAGGTGTTTACTATTTGTTTGAAGAACGGTAGACTGACCAAGGGTGAAATTTTTGATGAAATTTTTGCCGATCACCTAAATTAAAGACTTGTTATTTCTTTTGCATGAAGGCATAATAGGCTCTGTGATTACCATTCTTCCCCGGGATGGTCATATTTTTCAGATCCAGAATTTGAAATAAGGGAGAGAAAAGTCTTCGGATTTCAAAGGTGTTTGAAAAATAGAGCACCGATCCCGTGGGTGTTTCCCGATATTTTCCTTTGCCCTCAAAATACGTATCCTCTTCGTTAAAGGCAATGGAGAGGTAGTAGGCATTTTTATTTAGTAGTTTGGCGACATTATTGGTGTACTTTTCTCTTTGCTCAGGATAGACATGATGCAATAAACCATAGTCAAAAGCAAAATCAAAATTTGAAAGATCCATACTAAGCTCCTTGGTAAAGTCCGCAATTAGGAATTCAATTGATAGTTTCTCCGCTTCGGCAAGTTTTTGTGCTTTATCAATAGCGATACTGGAGAAATCTACTCCCGTCATTTCAAAACCCATCCTCGATAATTCTCTACTGTAATTCCCCAGTCCACAACCAATATCAATAGCTTTACAAGGCTCTATAGTCTTATTGTTTATGAGCTCATAAATAGCAATGGGTAATTCCAAAGAATTCCAGGGAATAATATCTGGTGATTGCTCGCTATAAATTTGATTGAAATGTTTTTTTGATTGATTCATTTTACAAGAATATAATCGTCTGCCTTGTACTGTTTAGTTGGTTTCTTTTTATAAAAATACAAACAAGGGAAGGTCTTTTAGTAAGCAGATATTATTTATATTTGTTGGGTTTCTTGATTCTTATTTAGACTTGATAAGAATTAATAACTTATTATCAATAGCTTAAAAATATTTTAGAAGAAAAACCGATGAAAAAATCAATCATAAATTCAGAATTGTCCTATTTCAGGAAGTGGACAAGACAATCCTATTCTATTTTTAAAAGTCTCAGCAAGGAATGTGTTATTTCTTCACTTGTAGTGACTTACTTTTTGGTGGCAGCTCCTCAAAACACTCTTGCACAGGCTGATACTGTTCTAGTGAATAACAATCAAAAGCTTGATGAAGTCGTCGTCAGTGCTCAGCGAGCCTCTGTGACCTATTCCCAAATGGCTAGAGTGGTTACGATAATGGATAAAAAAGCCATTGAATCTGCTCCAGTTCAATCTTTGCAGGATTTATTGGAATATGTTTTAAATGTGGATGTACGTCAAAGAGGTAATCATGGGGTACAGGCCGATGTGAGTATAAGAGGAGGTAGCTTTGACCAAACGATGATTTTGCTCAATGGTGTGAATATAACAGATCCACAAACCGGTCACTTGAGTTTAAATCTCCCTGTAGATATTGAAAGTATTGAACGGGTTGAAGTTCTGCAAGGACCTGGTGCAAGAGTCTATGGCCCCAATGCTTTTAGTGGAGCGATCAACTTTATTACAGGTACCGAAGATAAAAATAAACTAAAGGCAAGTATCTCAGCTGGTGAAAATGGTTTCTATTCAGGATCAGCTAATACGACTCTTATTAGTGGAAAACTGAAATCCTATATTGCTTTGGCTCATAAGTCCAGTGATGGTTATATTGAAAATACAGACTTTAAAAATTCAAATGCCTTTTATCAAGGACAACTCTCAACAGAAGTCGGACTTTTAGATCTGCAGTTGGGATACAATGAAAAAGCCTATGGTGCCAATTCATTTTACACCGCATCCTTCCCAAATCAATTCGAAGAAAACAAAACGACTTTTGCCAGTTTGCGATTAACGACCAATGGTAAGGTAAAAATGACCCCCAATATTTACTGGAGACGTAGTCAGGATCGCTTTGAGTTGTTTCGGAATAATCCCGCTTCCTGGTATACAAATCACAACTACCATTTGACCGATGTTTATGGCACAAGTATAAACTTTGCTTTTTCATCGAGCCTAGGAAAAACAGCTGCAGGTGTTGAGTTTAGATCTGAGAATGTGTGGAGTAATGTACTTGGTGAATTAATGGAAGAGCCCATGAAAGTACCTGGTGAATCGGGAGCTTTTTTCACGAAAAATCACACCAGAACAAACTTGAGCTATTTTTTAGAACACAATGTTTTTCTTGATCGATTTACCTTCACGGCAGGTGTTTTAGCCAATTGGAATTCGGATTTAGATAGAAGTTTCAGCTTCTATCCAGGTATGGATGTCAGCTATCAATTGTCAGAGACGAGCAAAGTGTATGCTTCAGTAAACAAGGCATTGCGTATGCCAACCTTCACCGATTTGTATTATGTGGGTCCAACCAATATTGGAAACACCGATTTGGATCCTGAAGAGGCAACCACCTATGAAACAGGTTTGAAATTCAATAAGGCCTGGCTAAAGGCACATGCGGGCATCTTCAGAAGAGAAGGGAAAAACATGATTGATTGGGTTAAGGCCAATTCCGAAGATAAGTGGCAAGCACAAAATATTACAAAACTAAATACCTGGGGAATTGAGTTTTCTTCAAATATCAATATGCAATATCTTATTAATGAAGATTTCTTTATTAAAAATATTTCTGTCAAATATGCCTATTTGGAAATGGAAAAATCATCCAGTGAATTTATTTCCCGTTATGTACTCGATCAGTTAAAACATAAATTGAATATATCTCTGAACCATAAGATGTATAAAGCATTGGGTGCCTCTTGGCAAGTTGCCTGGCAGGATAGGAATGGATCCTATACCTGGTATAATAAAAAGGATTTAAGTCAATTCGAAGAAAGATCGTATCGTCCGTTCTGGTTAGTTGACACAAAACTTTACTGGCAAAAACCAAGCTATACCATTTATCTTGAAGCTAGTAATTTATTGGATCATAATTATTATGATATGGGAAATATCACCCAGCCTGGTCGATGGATTCGTGCTGGTGTGAAACTTAATCTTGATTTATAGGTCAGTATTCTACAGCTGGAATATATTTTAAAAGTCACCTTAGGGTGACTTTTTTTATTTTGCTCATTTCCAAATCTTTGTTTATCTTGAGTTCAGAAAACCACCACCTTAGCTATTAAAACCACCATTGGGTCACTATTCATAGATAATTGAATAATTTGAACCAATTACATAGCCCATGTTCGATCTTGATAAATGGCAAGAAATTTACGAAACTATTCGAAAGAATAAACTTCGCACTATACTGACTGGCTTCAGTGTATCCTGGGGGATTTTTATGCTCATCATTCTACTCGGTTCTGGTAATGGACTTCAAAATGGGGTCGTCAATCAATTTAAGGCGGATGCTGAAAATAGCCTTTGGTTGTATAGTGGACAAACCAGTATGGCCTTCAGTGGTATGCAACCGGGCAGGCGAATTCAATTTACCAATGAAGATTATTCCCGCACCAAACAATCTGGTCTGGATGTTGATAAGATTAGTTCCCGCTTTACCATTCGTGGAAATAACCTGATCACCTACAAAACTGAATTTGTCAATTATTCTATTGTTGCCGTTCATCCCGATACTGAAACTCTGGAGAATACCACCAGTTTGAAAGGGCGATTCCTCAATGAAATTGATGTCAAGCAGTACAGAAAAGTTGTTTCTATTTCTACCGTCGTGGAAGATGCCCTGTTTGAAAAAGAGGAGCCTGTTGGGAAATATGTCAAAATCAACAATATTCCATTTCAGGTAATCGGCACATTTACCGATCATTCCGAAAGAGATCTTCAGCGTGTCTATATTCCCATTTCCACAGCCCAACGTGTTTTTGATGGGGCCAACCGAATATCGAACATGTCTTTTACGACTCAGACCCATGATATTGAGGAGTTAAAGCATATGGAAAAGCAATTGATCAACACCTTTGCTGCTCGCCATAAATTCGATCCCAAAGATAAACGTGCCATGTTTATCAATAATAATATGGAAAATTATCAGCGAACCATGGCTTTATTTGCCGGGATACGCTTGTTCGTTTGGATTATAGGTATAGGGACGATTATCGCAGGAATTGTGGGTGTCAGTAATATCATGATTATTGTTGTTAGAGAACGTACGCGGGAAATTGGTATTCGGAAAGCCCTTGGAGCAACACCGCTGTCTATCATTTCATTGGTCTTGACTGAATCCATATTGATTACTTCCGTAGCAGGCTATGTTGGTTTGGCAATGGGCGTCATTCTTTTGGAGCTTTTAGCGCCCCATACCCAGATTGAATTTTTCATGAACCCTTCCGTGGATCTTCGTGTGGCATTTAGTGCAACAGTATTATTGGTTTTGTCCGGAGCCATAGCTGGATTTTTTCCAGCAAGAAAAGCAGCCTCCATTCTACCAATTGAAGCCTTGGCTGACGAATAGCTGATTTAAGAATTAAATAAACTCAATACTCATAAATACAATCACGATGTTTGATAAAGATAGGTGGACCGAAGTTTATATGGCACTTAAAAGCAATAAGATGCGGACTTTCTTGACAGCTTTTGGTGTTTTTTGGGGGATTTTCATGCTCATAATTATGCTGGGCTCAGGTAAAGGACTTGAGAATGGGGTCTATTATGGGATGGGCGATTTTGCCACCAATTCAGTCTTCGTTTGGGCACAACCCACCACTAAAGCTTATAAAGGATTTAAACAGGGGAGACGCTATCATTTCAACAATGATGATACTAAGGCTATTTTAGACAATATACCTGAAATTAAGTTGTTGGCGCCAAGAATCCAGGCCAGAGGCGGGGATGGTAATAATAATGTGGTAAGAGGGCTTAAAACAGGTGCTTTTAGTATTTTGGGCGACGTGCCTGATGTGAATAAAATTGATCCTGTGAATATGTATTCGGGACGTTTTTTAAATGAGATTGATCTTTTGAAAAATAGAAAGGTGGCCGTAATCGGTAAACGTGTGAATGAGGTCCTTTTTGAATATGATGATGCCGTTGGCGAGTATATTAAAATCAATGGCATTTTCTTTCAGGTTATTGGCGTTTTTCATTCCATGCACTCACAAGGTTGGGGCGAGTGGCAGGATCAGTGCGTTTTTATTCCTTTCACAACACTTCAAAAAACATACAATTATGGTACTCGAGTCGGTCATTATTCCATTACATCCAAAGATAATTACACAGCCAGTTATGTGGAAGATAAGGTTAAGGCTTTATTGAAACGACGTCATAAAATTCACCCAGATGATGGAAGGGCCATTGGATCTCATAATGTTGAAAAGGAGTTTATTAAGATCAATCAACTGTTTATGGGCATTTCAGGTTTAATCTGGATTGTAGGAATAGGGACTCTAATGGCTGGTATTATTGGGGTTAGTAATATCATGCTTTTTATTGTGAAAAAGCGAACCAAAGAAATCGGCATTCAAAGAGCCATTGGAGCATCACCATCCATGATTATCAGTTCAGTGATTACTGAATCGGTGGTATTGACAGGCTTGGCCGGTTGGGTTGGCTTAGTCATCGGGGTCGGTTTATTGGAGATGCTAAGTCTGGCCATTGAAAAAAGCGGAGGGGAGCAGCCTATGTTCACACATCCTGAAGTCGATTTCCAATTAGCGATGATGGCTTTGGGTATTCTGATTTTTGCTGGTATTCTCGCTGGAATTATTCCTGCCAAGCGCGCTGTAGCAATCAAACCGATTGATGCCATTAGAGATGAGTAATGGAAATTGGTTTTGAGATTCGATTTTTTAAAAGTATAAAAACTGGTGTGGATACGAAAAATAATTTTCGTATCCACACCAGTTTAATTTTTTGAAGCTCATTCATAGTCTAAATCCACTCAATTTTCAAAATTGGCAGTTAAAATATGAGTTTTAGTCTGCTTGCTTGACCAGTCTTATTGTTGTAAAAAGCTTATAAGTACTTGGAACGCTAAACTTAAGCCCAGTTTTCCTTGCTATTTAACTTCCTGAGAATTGCATATTTTATCTGAACTGTACATAAGGACGGGTTTATGTCAATATAAAACCAATAAATATCTCGTAAAAAGAGTATTTACTTCCTATCAAGAATTTCATTAAAATTCGATCCCATTTTCTTTTCAATATTTCCTCATTTAGGAGGAGAGGGTATTTTTTTTCAATAAGATTTTTTTATTGGTTTAATAATAATTAACAGATGGATGCAGCTCGCTTCCCTTTTCTGAAATGAAAGAAAATTAAGCCTAAAATGACAATTTCAGACCGATTTTATCTAGATGAGATTGATTTAAAGGGCTAAATCATCAGTAGTATTATTGTTTAAAGTATTGATTTACATGGGTTGTGTGATTTTTCTTCTCGTAAAAAGGCCTTCTGAGATTCACATATTTAATTCGTGCTGTCCAGAAGGACATGCATTTTACAATTGTCAATGAATTTATAATTGGGTAGGGGGTGTTATTGGTGAAATATCGAGTTTACAAATCGAAATTAAATTAAGAAAATTTAAAAATCACACATGATACATATGTGAATAGCTAAAAACAAACCATATTATTATGAGTTTACAGAAGTTACATAAAGATAAATCCAGAATTCAACACATTTGTAAATAATTGCAATTTGTTATCAAAAGAAAACTCATCTACTTGTTTACTTATGAAACCTAAAAACCTTTCTTCTGTAAACCTCAATATACTTAGGATCTAAATCACAAAACCAGCACTTTAAAGTCTTTATATAAAGTAATACTTCAACTTTAATTTCACATTGGTAACATATTATTAAAATCCAAGCTTATTATCATGTCGTTTAGTCATTATAATCACTTGTTATCAGGCATTTAAGTGCAATTGCATGTAATTTACTTCAATATAGTTAAATACAGCTGTAATATCTGTTTACAGAGCTTGTAATTCCTATATATTCACAGTCTAAGTGACTAGTTAATGAATTATTTAGCTTACAGATCCATAGAGTCTATTCACCCTAATTTCTCTGACTTGTTTACAGACTCATATGTAAACATCTCTAATAAATAGGCTGTGTTGGGATAGAATGATCTCTAATTTAAACACTTTTCATTTTAATTGTAATTTATGAGTTAAATGCGGGTAACATCTGTAACAAATGCGTCCAGTAAGTGAAGTTACTTTTGTGTATTATTAGTGTTGCCATGTGTGAATTGTTAATTTTGATAATTGTAAATTTTAAATTACATTTGTACCGAATCGAGGATTAACAATTGTAACAAAATATAAAGGAAGAATTTTCTACTCTTCTTTGATTTATAATAGTTTAAATATGAAAGACCGAATCATTCAATTACTCAACTCTGAAGGGCTAAGTGCCTCTAAATTTGCCGATATTATTGGTGTACAGCGCTCTAGCATGTCTCATATCTTATCAGGTCGTAACAACCCCAGCCTGGACTTTATACAGAAGATTATGCGCTCTTTTCCTCATATCAGTGGGGATTGGTTAATATCTGGCAGTGGTGAGATGAGTAAGAAGCAAGATTCTGCTTCTTTATTCCAGGAGGTGATAAAAGAGGAAGAACCTGCCCCCTATCAGAACAGTCAGCCCCCTAAACTCAAAAAAGAAACGCCCGAGCCGTCTGAAAATAAGCCTGATCAGATGCCAGATCTTGATATGTCGGCTTTTTTATCAGGCAAAAAGATTGAAAAAGTGGTTGTTTTCTATAGCGATAAGACCTTTAAGGAATATAATCCAGCTTAAGTATACTCCCAATGAGTCATTTATAAACGTTTAAAAAGCCTTAGATACCCGTCTAGGGCTTCTTTTTGTCTGTCCTATAAGCCTGCTTGTTTTGAATCATTTTAAAGTCTTTGGGTGAGCTAATTTCCCTTGGTCTAAGCTAATATTTCACTTATCTTTGAGCTCGATTTACTATTAAACAGCATTTGATGCCTCTAGAGCGCTTATGCTTCCATTTTATACCTTTAAAAACGTATGAAGAAACTCATTCAGGACTTTGAACTTATTAAGTACGAAGAACTCAATTGTGAGCATTTTGTGCTCGATATTAAAGCAAATGAAGCTTTGCCTGAGATTCTGCCAGGCCAATTTGTTAACGTTAGAGTCGATAATAACAACTCGGTTTTCCTACGCCGCCCTTTATCCATCCATAACGTGGATTACGATAGAAATGTCATCCAACTCTTTGTCAAGCGCATTGGTGAAGGCACCAGATCCTTAGGTGAGCTTAAAATTGGAGACAAGCTGAGTGTGGTTTACCCTCTGGGGAACTCTTTCGCGATACCTAAAAACGCTAAAACACTACTGATTGGTGGTGGTTGTGGCGTCGCTCCCTTACTATACTTGTCTAAATACTTGCACGAAGCTGGTAACGAGGTGACCACCATTTTGGGTGTTCGTTCTTCTTACGATGCGGTTGGTTTAAAGGCCTATGAGCCATATGGACGCATTTTAGTGACCACAGAGGACGGTTCTCAAGGTGAGAAAGGTTATCCTACTCAGCATTCGGTTCTTGAGAATGAGAGCTTTGATTATAGCTTCACTTGCGGTCCTGAGCCGATGATGAAGGCTGTAGCAGCTTATTCTGAGTCCAAAGGTATTTCTTGTGAGGTTTCTCTTGAGAACACCATGGCTTGCGGTTTTGGTGCGTGTTTGTGCTGTGTAACGGACACGAAAAAGGGTAATAAATGTGTATGTACTGAGGGCCCTGTCTTCAATATAAAGGACTTGAAATGGTAAATTTAGAAGTAAAACTTAAGGATCTGGTTTTAAAGAACCCGGTCATGACAGCATCAGGCACCTTCGGCTTTGGTGAAGAATTCACTGATTTCATCGATTTAAGCGATTTAGGTGGCATAATTGTTAAAGGAACCACCAGACATCACCGCGAAGGGAATCCTTACCCTAGAATGGCTGAAACGCCTTCAGGCATGTTAAATGCAGTGGGACTACAGAACAAGGGAGTTGAAAACTTCTGTCAGGACATCTACCCACGAATCAAGGACTATCAGACCAATGTGATGGTGAATGTTTCGGGTTCGGTGATAGAGGATTATGTGGAAACAGCCGCTATGATCAACGAATTGGAGCATATTCCGGGCATTGAGCTGAATATCTCTTGTCCTAATGTAAAAGAAGGTGGTATGGCCTTCGGAACTTCATGTGCTTCGGCCCAGGAGGTTGTGCGTGCAGTCCGTCAAGTCTATAAGAAGCACCTTATGGTGAAATTATCACCCAATGTCACCGATATTGCTTCCATTGCAAAGGCTGTAGAAAGTGAAGGAGCCGATTCAGTTTCCCTGATTAATACACTTTTGGGTATGGCAATTGATGCTGAGACCCGTAAACCCCTCTTATCAACCGTAACAGGAGGTCTTTCAGGCCCTGCAGTTAAGCCTGTAGCCCTTAGAATGGTTTGGCAGGTAGCTCAGGCGGTTAATATCCCTGTGGTTGGCTTAGGCGGTATCATGAATGCCAAAGATGCCATCGAGTTCATTCTGGCAGGTGCAACGGCACTTCAGATTGGTACAGCTAATTTTATCGACCCTCAGGTGAGTGTGAAGATTGTAGAAGGGATAAAAGAGTATATGATTCGTCATCAGGTGAGTGATATTAATGACTTGATTGGTGCTATTGATCTGAAATAGAGAGTTATGATTGATTAAAGATTTATTTCTTTAATACAGTAAATAATTAAAGAATTATTTCTTTAACAACTAAATGATAGGTTTACAGATGTGATTACAGCTGTAAACCTATTGTTTTTTATGGCTTTATTCGCTTAATTTGACACTTCTAAGAAATTAGACAACTGATTATAAACACGACTCATATTCAATATGTTACACGGTCATGGCGACGACGCCTATCTCTATACACATCCTATTAAAGCCAATTTCTCGACGAATATCTGGTATGGCGGCAGATCTGAGGATCTAAAGGCCTTTATTCAAGCGAATTGGGATAAGATACATGCTTACCCTGAGCCTGCAGCTGAGAGTCTTTGCGACTTAATTGCTCAGGATCTGGCTATTGATACGGATCAGGTCCTGGCCTGTAATGGGGCCACTGAGGCCTTTTACTTGATTGCACAGACCTATCATTCAAAGACTTCGACCATTATCATCCCTACTTTTGCTGAGTACGAGGATGCTTGTTTGGTCAATAAACATGAGCTTAAATACCTGAATTGGGCCGTTCTGGAAACTACCACCCTCTTTAGTGAAGGTCTGGTTTGGCTTTGCAACCCTAATAATCCGGACGGTCGCGTTGTTGAGAAGACTTTCCTTGAATCGCTTCTTATAAACAACACTAAGAGCACTTTTGTGGTAGATGAAGCTTATATCGACTTTACTGATGCGATTTCATCGGCAATCGATTTGATTGATAAGCACCCAAATTTGATTTTGGTGAAATCCTTGACTAAAAATTTCTCCATACCCGGCCTGAGATTGGGCTATTTGATTGCAAACCGGGCTATGGTACAGAATATCCAATTTTTCAAGCCTCCCTGGACGGTTAATTCCATAGCCATTGAGGCTGGAAAGTACATTCTGCAAAGAAAACAGAGCTTTTTGCCTCCTGTAAAACAGTATAAGTCAGATCAAAAGAATTTTGCTGAAAAATTGGCTCAAATTCCAGGTCTGAAAATATGGCCTTCAAAAACCTCTTACTTTTTGATCGAACTAGAGAAATCGACCGCTTCGGAGCTTAAAAAGCAGCTTATTTCTAAATTTGGCTTGCTGATTCGTGATGCCAGTAACTTTAGAGGACTCAGTGACCAATTTATTCGTGTCGCCACCTTATCCGAAGACAAAAACCAACTTTTAATAGACGCACTGACTCAATGGAGCAAATCGAACTCATAATATTACCCCTTATTATAGGCTATACCCTGGATCTCATACTTGGAGATCCCCGCAACTTACCACACCCCATCGTGGGTTTTGGCAATATGATCAGTCTGGGGACTGAAAAACTCAATCATGGCAAACATCGCATATTAAAGGGCGCTTTTATGAGCCTGAGTCTCATTATACTCATCTATTCATCCTTTTACTTTCTTTCCATATTACTCTTGGGCTGGGAAAAGTGGGCTTTTATCCTATTTACCTCAGTTTTTGTCTTTTACGGACTGGCCAATCGCAGTCTTTTGCAAGAAGGCTACGAGGTTTTTAAGGAGCTGGAAGAGAAAGGTTTGGAGGCTGGCCGTAAACGCTTGTCATGGATCGTAGGTCGTGATACCAAAGGGCTTAGCGAGCAAGAGATCCGCTTGGCGGTATTCGAAACCCTGTCTGAAAACCTGTCGGATGGTGTGGTGGCACCTCTCTTTTATTATGCTGTGGGCGGTTTACCAGCTATGATGGCCTATAAGATGATCAACACCCTGGACTCCATGATAGGTTATAAGAATGAGAAATACTTGTATTTTGGTCGGGTGGCTGCCCGCATTGATGATGCGGCTAATTTTATTCCGGCTCGTATCACTGCCTTCTTGATGGTACTTGTGAGCCTGAGTTACAGAGGCTTCATTTTTATTTTTCGCTATGGTCGATCGCATACCAGTCCCAATGCGGGTTATCCCGAATCGGCACTGGCCGGTATTCTGAATTGCCAATTTGGTGGCGCCCACGATTATGGTGGGAAGTCGGTTAACAAACCTTTTATTGGAGAGAATAACAGATCGATAGAAAATACTGAAATAAAGCGTATTGCCTATATCAATCATGCCGTTTGTTTCGCGACAATTGTATTAATTACGGCTTTTTATCTGGGCATAAATCTACTTGCTAAATAAGTCGATTAGTTTAAGCATGACTGAATCGTATTACTTTTTTGTATTACATTTATGTTTTCTAAACTAATATAATCCATGACATCTCTATTTAATAAAAGAACAAGACTAAATCTTATTGATCGATTTATGCTTGTAGCTTATTATGGAACCTTTTTTTTAGTATCCTATGAGTACATCAACGAATATATCTTTTATTTTTTTCCAGTATTACTCTTCCTAAGCAAGACATACACCGGATTTAAAGACAATAAAGAAAAGCTGGTCTTTTTTATGACCCTCGTTTTACATTTTGTTTTGATATTTTACGTCTTAGATTATAAGCTTTAACAAATATTCTTTTCAGTTACATTATAATATCATGATTCATCTTATTACAGGTGGTCAACGTTGTGGGAAAAGCGAATACGCAGAGCAACTGACACTTCAACAATCCAATAACCCCATTTATCTGGCAACATCTCGTGTTTGGGATGATGGGCATCGTGCCCGTATTGAAGCTCATAAGGCCCGTCGTGGTCCGCAATGGGAAAGCATAGAGGAAGAAAAAACTTTAAGTATTCACAATTTTATGGGTAGAGTTGTTCTTCTTGACTGTATAACCCTTTGGCTAACGAATATCTTCTTCGACAATGGTGATCAGGATGATAAAACACTGGAGGAAGCCAAAGCCGAATTGGATAAAATCCTTGCTCAGGATTGTGATTGGATTATAGTCAGCAATGAAGTGGGCTTGGGTGGCCATCCGGGTAACGAAGTGGCCATGCGATTCAATGATTTACAGGGAAGAGTCAACCAATATATTGCACAAAAAGCCGACCGTGTGACTCTGGTGATTTCAGGTATCCCTTTGGAAATCAAATCTCCTAAATAAACAACGCGCCTTTTTAGCTGAAAATGCTAATACAACATAAGGATTAATATTTCCCAAAGTCATCGCTTTTATTATCTTTATCGACCAACAAAATAACCGACTAACAACACTAAAATGACCAAATTAAAAATCAAGCTTTTACTGATTGCCTGCATAAGCTTCTGCTTATTAGGTGCTTGCAAAAGAGTAGAAAAAAAACAAACACAGCCTAAGGAAATCATCCGCGTAGGCGTTTTCGATAAAAACGGCGACAGTCCCTGGTGTATTACCGATGCCCTGGAAGCTTTACGTATTGATCCCAATATGCAAGCCGAAGTGGTTCGCGCTTCTCAAATCATGTCGGGTGAGCTGGATCAATTCGATGCCATTGTATTCCCTGGTGGCAGTGGACGCGGTGAAACCCAGAGTTTGGGTGATGCCGGCATGGAAAAGCTGGTGAAGATGGTGAAAGAAAAAGGTAAAGCGGTTGTAGGTATTTGCGCAGGCGCTTATATCATGACTGAAACACCTGATTACCCAAGTCTTGATCTGAATGGCTGTGAAGCTATTGATATTGAGCATGATCACCGTGGACATGGTTTGTCTAAATTCTCTTTGACTAAAAAAGGAAAAGAGATCTTCCCAGAACTGAAGGATAGAGAAATTTCATTTTGTCAGTATTATGAAGGTCCTGTTTTAGTTCCAGCTAAATCAGGTGCTAAATTTATGGAACTGGCGACTATGCTTAGCGATGTGCATACCGTTGAAGGTACACCTGCAAACATGACTAATAATCGCCCCTTTGTAGTTGCTGCAGAAGTAGGTAAAGGTAGAGTGGCTTCATTTGTAGGTCATCCTGAATGCACACCAGGTATGCGTTGGATGTTACCTCGTATGGTTCGTTGGACTTGCAATAAGGAATTGATTTCATACCCAGAGAATGTGGTTCGTCCAGATTTCTTCAAGAATGAGATTATCTATACCAAAGAGATTAATGATTTACAGACTAAATTCCACAAGCAATTGAGCGGAACAAGAGCTGAGAAATTGGAAGGTATTGAGAAAGTGATCGAATTGGCTTGCTGGTCGTCTAAGAAATGGATTCCTGGTCTGCTTCGCGATAAGGATGCTATGGTGAGAGTAAAAGCTTCCTGGGCACTCATCCAACTGGAGAGAACAGATGCCATTCCTGATTTGGAAGCAGCTATTATGACTGAGAAAGACAACAATATCAAAATTGAATTAGAGAAGAATTTGAAAGCACTTAAAGGTCTTTTAGGTGCAAACAGCTAGCGAATAGCACAGTATGAAAAATATAAAGCGGTCATCTCTATTGGGATGATCGCTTTTTACATTTATATATTGTCATGCTCTGACTCTAAGCAAGCTGTAAATGTCAGGGTATGACTTTAAATTTATTGAGAGCCTCATTCTCAGATTAAAAATGATTATTGTCTTTTCTAGATTTACAAATCAAGTCAAGCGCATAATTCAAAATCTTATCATTCCCATTCAAATAAGAGCTGTCCTGAACAACATGATAATCTCGCCTAACACCAACTTGTTGGGTTTGCTCACCATTGGGATAATAAATACCACAGCCCGAAAAATAAGAAAATAGCCCAAAAGGCATAGGCACTTTACTAACTGTACCATCAGCGCCAGCTGTTTGACCACCAATTGTAATCACATTTCCAGAGCTCTGAAAAACCATAATAGAAAATTCTGATCGACTCATGCTTGAATTATCGACTAAAAGATAGATTTTCCCCTTATAATATTTTTTGTTCTTTTTACCTGCCTCACTTGGAGACTCAACAATAAAACTTCCAGGATAATCTAAATTTGTTAGCCTACGTGAACAAAATTCATTCCGTTCTTCGAATAATAAATTGCGCAAAATGTAAAAGGTGAAGTTTGGGTAGTTTCTGCAATCAATAATTAGATTCTTTGTTTTGAGAATGGTCTTTTTAAACTGTTTGTCTATTTCTTTCTTTTTTAATCTGCCCATATGAATATAACCTGTCGTCAGACTACTATCCATTGGCAGAATATAATATGAGGCTTTCTTTTTAAGAGGCGAGACATCGGTTTTCTTCATTTTTGATCTATCAAATTTTATTGGATAAGTTTTTAATCTATCAGTAATTAACGAGTCACCACGCTTCACTGTGATTTCTATACTATCATTTTGCGTTAAGAGCAGGCAATAGGATATTTTTTTGAGATAGTAATTATTTGATGCAGAAAAGACATCAGATAATTCTTTATATCTATCATCAATGCTTACATTATCAATTGCAATAATTTGATCTGATTTCCTAAATTGTGTTGTACAAGTCGGTTTGATATCGTCTATATAAATACGCCCTTCTAGGTCTTGGCAAGAAAGAGATGGTCTTGCATAGGTGCTGTACAGATTTTTTCGACTAATTGTAGAAGCGTGCCCATCATTAATCTTAGCATTCAAACGCCTAACAGCCAAATAGTAGCTATCCATATCAGAAAGACTGATAAATTCCGGGATATGTTTCAGGTAAATTGAATCCCAATTGTTCTTAATGAGTCTTCTATAAGGAAAGTAGTAATTGATAACATTCCAATAGCGAGTGATACCCAAATAACAAATAGCGTTTGAGAAGGTCGAATCGGGATAATTCACCTCATTGCTTATAATAGGGTTAAAGGCAGATCTATCTAGTCGAACATACTTATTCTTAAACTTGGGCTTCCTCCTTTTTAATTCTTTTAGATAAGCCCTGTTCGCTTCAGAAAGTAAAGGATTATTGATCCATTCGAAACTCTCAGTAAATACAAGTGAATCTGATATTTGTCTTTCTTTTTTCTTATAATCACCACATTGTGAAATAAGCTGAGTAATGATTTCATTAAAATCTTTGTCGGTTGAGCAGTTTCTAAGTTCGTCGTAGTCCTTTAATAAGGCATCATCCCAATTGACCGTGCTGGGATGGGGATGAAAGTATTTTAAGAAACCCCAGGTCTGCCCATAAGCAACCAGGTATTCATTTTTATTCTGAGAATAAAGAGGATTGATGCAATATAAAAATGCAAGGAATAAGATTAGTTTTTTCATGCGCCAAATCTAATCATAATATGATTTTTTATATCTCAGCAGAGACTTAATAAATCATAAAAACGCAATGTCTGTTCATTAAGGAGAAGGATAAAGTTTCATCCGTCATGCTCTGACTATAAGCAAGCCACAAATGTTAGGGTTTGACTAGGAATTATCTAAAATTATTGAGAGCCTCACAAAAAAGTGAGACCCTCAAAGGACTTCACCGTCAGGGTATGACTAGATATTATTCAAACATATGGCGGTTTATAGCAAGTTCTTCTTTAGATCTATCGTAATCAATAAGCTTACCATTCCGTCCGTTATAATAATCTCGATAAGATGAGAACTCCCAATCACCAGGAGAGTGAACTAGACGATCAGCAACGGGATTCATGTGTATATAGTTGAAACAAACCAAAGGATAGTTTTGATGATCTTGTTCTATATTTATTTGTGTGCCAAATTCAGTTTCCCAATAATTTGGAGATATTCTCTCAATTTGATTTAAACACTTGGCCTTGGTATGATTTTGAAATATAGAGCCCGTAATTTTCTGTTGTTTCTGAATAGCCCTAGTATAACTGCTCAACATTTTACCAATTGATGAGTTTAGATCTTCCTTCCGGTTCTCAATCTTCGTTTTATTCACACAAACCATAAGATGAAAATGCGTAGGCATTAGGCACCAAGCTAAAATGCTACAAAAAAGGCTGATATGATATTTAAATTTATCTAAAAAGAACAAATAGTTCTCCCTTGAATAGAACAAGGGCAAATGATTGTTAGTCTTGTTGTATATATGATAAACGTATCCTTCTTCAAGAACCATAATTTGAATTTTAGATATTAAAACTTGAATTAGTTTTCATATTAAAGTTAAATATAGTTTTTGATTATTTTATAGAGGATCGTTACCTACTTAAAATTTATTGAGAGCCTCACAAAAAGAGTGAGACCCTCAAAGAGTATAGCGTCATGCTCTGACTATAAGAAAGCTGTACTTGTCAGGGTATGACTAGGAATTATCTAAATTTACTGAGAGTCTCACAAAAGAGTATAGCGTCTTGCTCTGACTATAAGCAAGCCGTACATGTCAGGGTATGACTAGAATTAAACTCTAACTATTAGAACATCAGAAAATTAAATTTTGATATCAAACATTGGAATCTCCATCAACAAGACTTTGGTATTTGCACCTGTTCTAAATTCAATTTTTCGAGTTTCTGTAATGGCAAGACCATCTCTCTTTTCCAGTTTATAATCCTTAATAAAAACTTCGCCTTCCAAAACGAAAAGATAGAGTCCATTACCTTTTCCTTTTATGATATAGGTACTTGTACTTTCCTCAGGAAATTCACCCAGATGAAACCAGGCGTTCTGATGAATCCAGACACCTGAATCCTCAGGATGGGGAGAAAGGATTTGCTTCAAACCATTTTCTGAAACAATATCGGCTATAGAAATTTGATCGTAACGAGGTTCAACATCCTTTTTGTTGGGAATAAGCCAAATTTGAAGTAAGCTGACTGGTTGATCATCATTGGGATTAAACTCTGAATGCAATATGCCAGAACCCGCGCTCATCACCTGAATTTCACCTGCTTTGATGACTGATGAATTGCCCATACTATCCTTATGCTCAAGTTCCCCTTCCAGAGGAATGGATATGATTTCCATATTGTTGTGAGGATGAGTTCCAAATCCTTTACCTTCAGCAATTCTATCATCATTCAAAACTCGCAAAACACCAAAATGCATCCGATCGGTATGGTAATAATCTGCAAAAGAAAAGGTATGATAGGCTTCTAACCAGCCATGATTGGCGTGACCTCGCGTATTGGCTTTGTGTATAATTGTTTTCATTTATATCCCTCCATATTGATAGATGATGAAAAGTACATTCTCTTATCTAAGTTACATTTTTTTTGATTTACAATTAAAAACATATTCTCAAGCATCTAAATTTCATTGTTAATTTTCTAACGAAATTTGGCAATTTGTGTAAATTGCGAGCCTTACAAAACACACTAAACCTATGCAACATTTTAAGATTGAAAGTCTGTCTACTGACTTAGACGATAAAATATTAAACAAGACTAATACAAAGACCAAACCTTTGGGTTCATTGGGAGTTTTAGAGCGTATTGCTTGTAAAATTGCAAAAGTACAAGGTACACTAACGCCTGAAATCAAGTCGCCAACTGTTGTTGTTTTTGCTGGTGACCATGGTATTGCAGATGATGGGGTGAGCTATTACCCAAAATCGGTAAGTTACCAAATGCTCTACAATTATATGGGAGGCGGTGCAGCCATCAATGTCTTTTCACGTCAGCATGGGATTAAGTTTAAAGTAGTTGATGCGGGTGTGGATCACGACTTTGATCCTGATTTGGCTATTATCAACCGTAAAGTGGCCTATGGTACTAAAAACTACCGTTTTGAGTCAGCTATGACCAAAGAACAATGTCTGGAAGCCATTGAAAAGGGAGCTGGTATTATCGAAGATTGCCATAAAGAGGGCTGTAATTTTATTGCCTTTGGTGAAAAAGGGATTGGAAACACCTCTTCGGCAGCTTTAATCCTAAGTCTATTAGGAGATATTCCTTTAGAGGATTGCGTGGGTCGTGGCACAGGACTTGATAAGGCCGGTGTGAAGAGTAAATACGATCTTCTAAATGAAGGCTTGTCGAAATATACGGGTAAACTGAATGATTCTCTTGAGGTTATGACCTACTTTGGTGGTTTCGAAATTGCCATGATTATGGGTGGTATGCTTAAGGCTGCCGAGCTGAAAATGACGCTTCTGATTGATGGGTTTATCATTACATCGGCACTATTGGCAGCATCTAAGATCAATCCTAAGGTATTGGAGTACTGTCTGTACGCACACAAATCGAACGAAAAAGCACATATCAGTATGTTAAACCATTTGGGTGCTGAGCCTATTATGGATATTGGCATGCGTTTAGGAGAAGGTACTGGTGCCATGGTGTGTTATCCACTGGTAAAATCTGCTGTACAGTATTTTAACGAGATGGCATCTTTCGAAGAAGCTGGGGTTAGTGAAGCTCTTGAAGAAGAAGCCGTGCTTTAAGTTTAAAGTAAAAAAAGAATATAGGAGGTGGTATCGCATAAAAGATGAAAATGCTTTGCTTGCTAAGTTCAATTTTAACGCAAAATAATTATCTTAGATACTGACTTAAACGAATATTCACACATAAACATACAAGATATGATTCAATATAATATAGAAGCTCTTAATACAGAGAAGGCTGAAGCGCTTCAGCAAAAAATGGATTTAAAAACCAAACCATTGGGTTCATTGGGTAAATTGGAGGAAATGGCCAAACACATTGGTTGCATTCAAAATACACTAAGCCCAGAACTTAAAAAACCGGTTATTATGGTTTTTGCCGGTGATCATGGTATTGCCAACGATGGAGTAAGTCCTTATCCACAGGAGGTAACCTGGCAAATGGTTGCTAATTTCATGAGTGGTGGTGCAGCTATTAATGTATTTGGGAAACAACATGATATAGATATTCGAATTATTGATGCGGGTGTTAATTACGATTTTGATAAAAGTTCAGGCGTTTTAAATGCCAAGATTGCTCATGGAACCCAATCATACTTAAATGAGTCGGCCATGACAACTGATCAGTTCGAACAAGCCATAAAACGAGGTTCTGATTTGGTGGAAAGAATTCATTCTGAAGGATCTAATATTATCGGATTTGGTGAAATGGGAATAGCGAATACCTCGTCGGCAGCTATTATTCTTCATCTTCTTAGTAATATCGAGTTAAGCGCCTGTGTGGGGCGTGGTACAGGTTGGGATGATGAAGGTCTGCAACGCAAATATGAAATTCTAGGTCGTGCCCTTTCAAAATACAGAGGAACCAATAAGGCAGAAGAGGTTTTAACTTACTTTGGTGGTTTTGAAATTGTGATGATTGCAGGTGCTATGCTTAAGGCTGCAGAACTGAAAATGTGCATCATGGTGGATGGCTTCATTATTACTTCGGCTCTTTTAGCGGCTTCTAAAATGAATGCCAATATTCTGGATTATTGTATTTTCACACATAAATCACAAGAAAAAGGGCATCAGTTGATGCTTGATCAGCTTAAGGCAAAGCCTCTATTGGATATGGGCATGCGTTTGGGCGAAGGAACAGGTGCTGCTGTTGCATTTCCATTGATTCAATCGGCTGTTAACTTCCTTAACGAAATGGCTAGTTTCGAAGATGCTGGTGTGAGTAATGCCGACTAATTGATTTACAATGAGTGATTATTAATTAACAATTAGTGAAGGATTCTGCCTTTATCACTAATTGTTAATTGCTAATTGCTAATCTACTTTCTATGTTTAGAGAACTTAATATCTTTTTTACCGCTCTTTCCTTTTTTACCAGAATTCCATTTCCCAAGTGGGCCAAGTTTGAGAAGGCCTATCAACATGAGGCTGTCAAGCATTTTTCCATAGCAGGTATCATTATAGGAGGATTAAGTGGCTTGGTTTTCGCTTTATGCCACTGGGTCTTACCTTTTAATATTTCGCTGGTGCTGTCTATGGTATTTACCACCTTGCTGACTGGTGCCTTGCACGAGGATGGCTTTATGGATGTTTGCGATGGATTTGGTGGCGGTTGGACCAAGGAACGTATTCTTGAGATCATGAAGGATTCCCTGGTGGGTGCTTTTGGTATTTCAGGTATTCTCTTTGTTGTTCTGGCTCGCTTCTTTGGTATGGAGGCTATTTCAGCAAGTTCACTTCCTGTGGTTTTAATCGTAGCCCATTCACTTAGCAGAACCTTGGCAGGCAGTTTGGTCAATAGCCACGATTATGCCCGAGTGGATAATTCCAAGGCTAAGGATTATGCCCACAAGTTAAGCGGAGGGAATCAGTTATTTTTATGGCTGACAGGTCTTTTACCCATTCTTCTTTTACAGGATATCAAATACTTCCTGATCATCATTCCTGCTTTTTTAGCAAAATTTCTTTTAGGTCGATACTTTCAGAAATGGATTGGTGGCTACACAGGTGACTGCATAGGTGCCACGCAACAAGTGGTTGAGATTGTGATTTACTTGAGTTTTTATATTATCTCAGTGCATTTATAATGTTGAATTCAACTATAGAATTGATAAAAGCCACCCGAATAGATGGCTTTCTTGTTCTAATCAATAAAATCCTGATATTTTCCCTTCATGATTATAAACTTATCATTAGTGATTTCTTTTACTAAAAGGATATCAAATAGATCATTGCTATTATAGATTGTTAGCACTCTTGACTTCTCTTGTGCTTTTATAAGCTTCTTTCTTTTTTCAGAATCGATCACCATAAACTCTTTAAAAGAGAGAATATTTAAGGTATTGATATATTCTAATGAAACAGAATCAACTATTGAAATTGGCACCAATTCAGATTCATTGCGATAATAAATAAAAACACCTTCTTTCTTAATTTTCTGTACGCTTCCCATGGTGAAATGATCAAAACTAATCTTTGAAGGCTTTTTGAATTTGTATTGGTAGCGTGGATGAGAGACAAACTCATACCACCTCCAGTATTTTAAAGGGTTTCTACCAAAGGTTCGATAAAGATCTGTGTTTTTGTAATGAGGATTCTTCTCGCAAAAGCTAGCAAACCTTCTTTCCATCGTTTTCAGATCTGTTCCCTTTTCAGGCATTGTTATGAATTGATGTTTTCCATCATAAGTTTCAAACTTATATCGTTTATGAATTCCTCCATCTACAAAGACTATATAAACAAAGGAATAACAATTGCTTAAAGCAGTGAAAATTAGAATAATAGAAATCCAAATTGTTTTTTTTATTGACATGGTTGTGATATAGATACAATACATTTAATAAATGAAGATAAATAATAAATTCAACTCAGCTTAAAATGTAGCAGCCTTTTATTAAAAGTTAAGTCCCATCAATAAATAGAGAATTGGGGAATTTATACAATTCAATGAGAGAGATAGTCCAGATATTCCCTTTAGAATACTATTTTTGTCTATTCAATCAAAAAAAATAAAGACAGATATGATACTTCACCTTATAAGGCATACCAAAGTAAATGTAGAACCAGGTGTTTGCTACGGACAAAAAGACGTTGAACTACTTGAAACTTATCCAGAAGAGTTGGAAGCAGTGAAAAAGAACATTGCTGATTTGAAATTTGATGCACACTATTCCAGTCCGCTAACTCGAGCAAAAACATTAGCTTCTGATTTATTTGGAGAAGCCGTGACTTTCGATGATAGACTGATGGAACTGAACTTTGGTGACTGGGAAGGGAAAGTCTGGGATGAGATTTTAGATCCTTTTTTAGACAAATGGATGGAAGACTTTGTGAATAAGAAATGTTCCAATGGGGAGTCTTTTGTGATGCTTCACGAACGTGTGGTACAATTTTTGGAAGAACTAAAGAAGTTGGAGCACAATCATATTGCTATTGTTACCCATGGTGGTGTCATCAGAACACTTCAGGCTATACATAAAAACATTGAATTAAAAGAAGCTTTCAATGAAGCTCCGGCTGGTTTTGGAGAGCTTGTTCAACTGGAATTTTAATTTTTTATTGTGGCTTAAGTTCTGATTATGTGAGATTATTCACATAGCAGTAGGCTAGTCTCATCATTTTTTTAGTCAATTCTATTTGATTATTTAATGAAATGGTTATTTTTAGGCTTGTTTTTGAGAAACAGGAACAAAAAAATAGAAACATAAGATTACACTGATCAAAAAACAGAACACCTTTAATTCTTTCTTGAAATTGGATTAATATTGTATTGTGGCCTTGATCAAAAAATTAAAAACCAATAGAAAAATATGAAAAAGTTATTCCTTACCCTAGTTGTTTGTTTAAGTGTTTTAGGTGCTTTTGCTCAGGATGCTGTGCAATTGAAGAACGACGGAAACGCCGCTCTAAAAGCTAAAGATTACAAAACAGCTATCGTTCATTTAGAAAACTATTTAAGAACTCCTGAAGCTTCATCTGATATTAAAACAGTATACAATGTAGGTTATGCTGCTTATAAAGTTAAAGATTACGCAAAATCAGTTATCTACTTTGATAAAGCTATTGCTGCCAAGTATAAGTTATCTAGCTCGTACCTAAGAAAAGCAACTTCACTTAAAAAATTGAAGAAGTATGACGAAATGGTTGCGACTTTGAAAGCTGGTATTGCTGCTGTTCCTGCTAAGAATGCAAAATTGTCTAAAACTTTAGCTAAGCATTACCTAATTGAAGGACAGAAAGCTCAGAAAGGTTCAAAATTCGACGCTGCTGAAGCATCATACAAGAAAGCAATCGACTTGAAGTCATCTATGAAAACAGATGCTATTGTTAGCCTTGGTTCTCTATATTTCGGAAAAGGCGCTAAGATTCAAGCAGCTGCTAATCCATTAGCAAATACTGAAAAAGAGAAATTTGCTGCTGAGATTGCAAAAGCTAAGACTTACTATAAGAAAGCGGTTGCTCAGTATACAAAAGCAAAAACTCTTGCTCCTGCCAGAGAAGATGTTGATTCTTTATTGAAAGAAGTAAAAGCTGTATTGTAAGTTACAATCGCTTTAAAAATATAAAAGGGATGCCAATGGCATCCCTTTTTTTTATGACAAATCTTCAAAAAATATCAAGCTTCAATATTTATTTGGATATTAATCCTGTCCAAGACTTTTAAGAACCGAGAAGGTTTTATCAATGGCATCATCGTTAACCACTATGGTAAATTCGTTAGTTGTAGAAATCACTTCACGAATATTAATACCAGCCCAGGCAATACTTTTAAGAATGTGGTAGTAAAAACCGGCCTGTTGCGCATTCACATCAGGTAACTTAAGTGTCACAGCAGACAGACGTCCACTCTTGCTCAACAAACTTTCTTCTTCAAAAATGGTTTCAACCTGTTCGGCCAATGATTGACTCACAACCAAGTTAGATTCAAAGACACCTTGAACCATAGTATAAAAGAACTCCTGATTGGGTCCAATGGCTCTAAGTAAATCAGTATGTCTTTCAATAAGCATACTTGAATTCTTATACGTATAATCAATCAATTGTGATCGAACAATAATGTCTCTTACAGCCACTTCAGAACCAAGATGAGAAATCTTCCCTTTCATTTTTGGAATCAATCTATTGATTGACATCACAATGGCCCCACTTTTTACTTCAGAACCAAAATATTGCTCCACCTCAGGTTGAATCTTTCGAGCCAATGAGGAGACGTTGATTAATCCTTCGACCAAAGCCTCAGCCAAAAAGGGCTGGTGAGCAATGATTTTTTCTACTATTTGAGAGATACTTAGCATATGTTTATATTTTTCTCAAAAATAGACAAAATGTTTAATTTTTCACATCAATTTGCCGATAAGTATGGGGTATCTTGTGAAAAAATGAATCCAAATCATTCTCTTGTTACAATCATAAAAATAATACCTTTGTTATACCGTTAGGGGTGCTTGTATTACAGGCTGAGAAATGACCCTGGAACCTGATATGCGTAATGGCAGCGTAGGAAAACGATTCTAAACAGAGCTAGATCTTCATGCTCTTTTCTTCTATTTCGTAGACCTACGAGTTTTTTTTACCTTTCAAAGATTAAAATTTGTACTAAAACGAATTATAAATGAACTATAAAAGAGTACTGACTATAGCGGGAAGCGATTCCGGAGGTGGGGCTGGCATTCAAGCGGACATCAAAACTATTTCGGCATGTGGCTGCTATGCGAGTTCAGCCATTACAGCCATTACGGCTCAAAATACAGTTGGAGTGCGAGATGTTCATCCCATTCCTCCTACGATTTTAAAATCACAGATTGAAGCTGTTCTTGATGATATTGGGACTGATGCCATTAAGATTGGTATGTTGCATTCTCCTAAGAACATTCAAGTTATTGCAGGCTGTATAGATAAATATAAAATTAAGAATGTTGTTCTCGATCCGGTAATACTTGCAACTTCGGGGCATCAATTGCTTTTAAATGAGGCTATTAATCAACTCAAAGACATTCTTTTCCCTAGAGTGAGGGTCATAACACCCAATCTACCTGAAGCTGAACTATTGCTGGGGAGAAAAATTGAAAATCAATCTGAATTTAGAAGGGTCTCAAAAGATTTGGCTGAAAAATACCGTGTCTCAGTCTTACTAAAGGCTGGTCATATAAATGAAGACATTTTGGTGGATGTTCTTTATGATTATGAAAGTAAATCCTTTCTTGATTTAAAGTCAAAACGAATCCTTTCTGAAAATACCCATGGTACAGGTTGTAGTTTATCATCAGCATTAGCCGCATTCTTAGCAAAAGACTATCATATCATTGAGGCTGCTAAAAAGGCCAAAGAGTATATTAATCAAGCTATTATTGTAGGAAGGGATTATAAAATTGGAAAAGGGCATGGCCCGGTTCATCACTTTCATCAATATTGGGAATAGTTTATTAAAAATGAATTAAAATTTTCCTTACATTTCAAATACAATTCTAAAATTGAAATTATGAAGGCGTCTAATTTTTTTTTCATGTTTCTATCTGTTCTTGTTCTTTTAAGTTCATGTCAAGAGCAAACTAAAAAAGAAGCAAGTAATACTGAGGGGTATAATCAAGAATTGGCTCTTAAACTAAAGGCTGATCAATATGGTATGAGTCCTTATGTGATGGCTTTTCTGAAGAGAGGACCTAATAGGAGTCAGGACTCACTTACAGCTGCCAAATTACAAAAGGCACATTTAGAGAATATCACGAAAATGGCAGAAGAAGGGACACTGGTTCTTGCTGGTCCCTTTATGGATGATGGAGATATTAGAGGTATTTACATTTTTAATGTGGCCACAGTAGAAGAAGCTAAACGATTGACAGAAACTGACCCTGCTATTAAAGCCGGTCGTTTGGTTATGGACTTGCATCCCTGGTATGGCTCAGCAGCGGTAAAAGAAATCAATGCCATTCACAATCAATTGACAAAAAAAACTATGACAGAATAAGAATTCGATAAGTATAATTAGAAAACCTCTCCGTGAAAACGAAGAGGTTTTTTCATTAAAACAAGGGTGGATTCTAATGCTTGTGTTTATGCTCACCTAAATAGGCATGTGAAAAATCATGGACCGTATCATTCAATTTCTTAATCATCTCCATATTGGTACTCTGCTTGGCTTTCATCGCATACACGCAAATTTTGTGCAGAAGCTCAAGTTGTTTCATGCTTTTAGCTTTTGTTACAGGATCGTCGCTCAATTTGACACGCTGAAACATGAAATACTGAGTCGCAATGGCTTGTAGTTTATTGGCATGCTCTCCCTTATTATTAACCCAGCGAACCAACTGATTGTAATCTGGATTCTCAGCAGCAGATAGTTCAACAATTAATTTCATACTCTTCTCAATGGTTTGAATATGCTCATACATCATTTTTACACGAGCTTCATCATTATAAATACCGCAAGGAATTTCGCAATGTGCGTAAGACTTAAGAGAACCTAAACCTAAGAACATTAGACATACCAGAGTCAATACTTTTATCTTTTTCATAATCGATATTTTTATTTAAAATTTTAATTGAAATTAATCTAAATAAGCGAGATCTGAAAATATAGGGAAGCTTAAATAAAGACAAAGCTGTATTTATTTAGTGTATCGAATAAAAGCAAATAGGGCCTCAAAACAAGTATGGGATTAGGCAATTCGTTTATCTTTGCAAAATGAATTCAGAACGTCCTTTTTGCCTAATGCCCTTTATCCATTACCATATTGGTAATAATGGTAATGTGAAAGCCTGTTGCGTGGCCAATATTCCATATGGCAATTGTAACAAGCAAGCCTTCAGTGAGATTTGGCAAGGTGAAGCCATTCATAATCTCAGAGAGAAATTTTTAAAGGGTGAGTCTGATCCAAGATGTGCCGTATGTTTAAAACTTGAACAAGCAGGTGGCCAGTCTATAAGGCAAGAGACTCATGAGCGATTTTCATGGAAAAAGGAGAGCGAAGAAAATCCATTACCAAAGTATTTTGATATTCGCTTTTCAAATGCCTGCAATTTTGCTTGCCGAAGCTGTTGGCATGGCGCAAGTTCTGCCTGGTTTCCCGAAGCCAAACAACTAAAACGTAGTCTGGGTAATCAAGCCCTTTTGCAAAATATCACGGATTTTGAAGCTTTTATTTCAGAAACAAGTGATGCTCTTCTACAAGCTGAAGAAATCTATTTTGCTGGAGGTGAACCTCTCATGAGTGAAGAACATTATGCTCTATTAGAATATTTAATTGAGAATAAACACACCAAACTTCGCTTGCGTTATAATACCAATTTTTCGGTTCTTGAATTTAAAGGGCACAATATTCTTGATTATTGGAAGCAGTTTGAACATGTTGAAATCTTAGCCAGTGTAGATGCTCATAAAAGCTTGGGCGAATATATTCGAAAAGGCTTTAAGTGGGATAATTTTATCAAAAATAGGGATGCCATACGAGACTTGGATCATATCAGATTCAAGCTTGCACCCACCATATCGGTTTTATCCGTTGATAATCTACCTGAATTATATCAAACTTGTGTTGATCTGGACATCATTAAGAAAGCAGATTTTTATATCAACATTTTGGAACGTCCGTACTATTATAACACTAAAGCAATCCCCAAGTCTATTAAAGAAAGAATTGCAGCAAGATTTGAAAACTTTTATCAGTGGGCTTATAAAAATGAGGTGCCACAATCCGTCTTGAAACAATTTCAGGAATGTATTGCTTACATGCAAAATGAGGAATTAAACAAGCATTGGAAAAAGTTTATCGAAGAGACAGAACTCTTTGATAAAATGAGAGTGGAATCATCAAATGACTTAAAAAATACCTTTGGAGAATTCTATACAAATAATTAATTAAATTCTTGATCTAATCTCGGAATATTTAAGGTGAAATTCTATTATTTTGATAAATAAATCTAGTTGTAAGCGAATTTTGAACATTAAAAAAAGGGAATAAAAAACCGATAAACAGGCGCTTACACAATTTCACAACCTCCCAGAGAGCCCTATTTTAGGGCTATTCTGACCTATGATACATTTTCGGTTTAAATATGCCATTCTCAGAAGGGTAAATTCAAGGGAAAAGTGTCAGTTAGACAATTTCTTTTAATTCAACACTCGATTTATGGAATTCAAGAGCATTTTTCACCTCGTTTGCTGATGAAGTTTGCATTAACTGGTGGCATAATTTGGCTGCACCATAAAATTCCTTGCAATAGATTTTGAAGAAACGCTTCAGAATAGCAAAATTCTTATTGCCTTGCCAGGTTTGTTGATAAAGTTCTGTATGTTCCCAAAGCATCTTCAAACGAGTCTTTTCACTTATCTCATTTAAGTTGGGATTAAACAACCAGGGATCTTTGAAAATTCCTCGACCAATCATCACACCGTCCACTCCAAACTGATTAACTTTATCGATACCATCCTGATAAGACATGACATCACCATTCCCAATAATCTTGATGTTAGGAGCAAGTTGATTTCTTAAGTTTACAGCTTTCGCAATCTCATCCCAATCTGCCAAACCTTCTGACATCTGCTTCTGAATTCGTCCATGAAGAATAAGGGCATCAATTGGCATGCTAAGTAGATGAGATACCCATGATTCGGTCACAATTTCCTTAAACCCAATTCGTGTTTTTACACTCAGCGGTAAATTTGATCCTTCACGAGTGGCCAAAATAATTTCTTTAGCCAATTCAGGCTCCTGTATAAGAGCAGAACAACATCCTGATTTAACGACATTCTTTACGGGACAGCCCATATTGATGTCAATACCATCAAAATCAGTTTCTTGAGCGATATATTGAGCTGTTTTATAGTATTTCTCCGGATTTTTACCCCAGATTTGAGCAATTAACCTGACAGACTTATCTTTCAATTGCTTTTGTTCACTTGGATTAATTTGAAGGCGATGCTTCACCTTATCATGCCCAATTTCATGACACATACCATCTGTTGAGGTAAATTCGGAAAACAATAAATGTAATTTACCTTCTTCAGAGTTTCTTAGTACCATTTCTCGAAAAACAGTATCCGTAACATCTTCCATAGGTGCCAATGAGAATGAAGGAGTGGTTTGTGTGTGCCAGAAATTTGATCGCATTACTTTTATTTAGAATTAATAAACATTACGAAACTAAAACTTTTTTGTGACATGCCAAACAAAAAAAAAGCCCTATTTGCATCATAGTCGCAAGAACTATGGCAAATAAGGCCTTATATCTTAAAAACTCCTTTTTGATTGAGTGAAACCTAATATTATTTCTATAAATAATAAGATCTCTTCGAATCTAAAAATAGAAAGAAAGTCCTAAAGCTAGATTCCATATGTCACTATACTTGACGTAATCTGTTCGAATAGCCTCAAGTAGATAATTATCCATGGTCCCCATTTCAAAATAGAAGTCCATACCTTTAATCGTTTTATAGGGTAGTGGATGATATATCATTCCTCCAACAAAAGGGGCAAAGTGAATTTTGTTTTGAAAGTAATAGTCATCCGGAAAATGTTCAGGGAATTTCCTGTAAGTATTATGGGTCGACCCAACATTAATGCTTAATCCTGCGGTAGGGGCAATCGTAAAATCTTTAATCTTAAATTTCTTAATCAAAAAGGTATTCTTAAAAGCTAGAGTATTAAGAGTTTCAACTTCGTGACGACCAGAAGCCATACCATACATGAGTGACAAACGATACCAATCTTTTGCTAAATAGTATGTAGCACCTACAGACATAAAGCCAATATTACCGGCGTACTGAATTTTCGCATCCCGAGGCAGGTACCACTTTCTTTTGGCATTTCCGTTTTCAGCATCCTTTATATTAGAACTAAAAGCTGCAGTATTTAATAATACCACAATTAGAATTATAGATGAGATTATTTTAATCATTTCATTTTTTTTTTCAATTTCGTACCACAATCGGTCCTTCGAATGATTTAATTTGGCTAATACATTCTGTTTGGTTCAAAATAGGTCTAAACATTTTAGTTTGAATTTCTGTTTTAAAAATAGACCCTTTCAAAGCTGTAATTATCCTCTTCGATGGAGATTACGATAAAATCTTTATCTGCAATATCACCTCCTGCTAAGTAATCGATTTGATCATATTCTTTTGCATAATAAAAATGGTGAATATGCCCATGTATCGAAAGCTTGATGTCATTGTCCTCCATAATTTGATTAAAAACAATGGAGTTCCCATAATTAAACTGATCATCCCAGGGCGGAATGTGAGATACTGGAATCACATGGTTATATCCATCATCATTCTTCAAGTTCTCTTTAAACCAATCAAAATCCGGATCTGTGTTCTTGTTTTCCCAGACTGTATTGTCGAACATGACAAATTTAGTTCCCCTGAATGTGAAAGTATAATTGGTTGCACCTAAAGATTTTTCGTAAATAGCTTTACCATTAGACAAGTAATCATGATTCCCGATAACCGTTAAAAAGGGTTTATCAAGCTTTGCCATAATCTCGTTAAACCAAGTAAACTCCTTGTGTAAAGCACTCAAGGTTAAATCTCCGCCATGGATTATAAAATCAATATCATCTCTGGCATTAATAGCCTTAACAGCTTCTTCAAATTCGTCGTAAAACGTATGTGTATCCGTAATAAAAGCAAACTTAAACGAAGATTTCCCAGTCTCCATTTCCTTTAACTTAGCTAAATTCTTAGCTGTTAAATCCTTGAATTTATCCTCCACGACTATATCATAAGGACTATATTCAAAGGGAAGGTCACAAGCTGGTATGACGCCAACAAGTGTTAACATACCAACAATACCTGTTCGTTTTACAAATTCTCTTCTATGCATTCTAATATTTTTTTTGTCACTTGTTATCTCAATTCATGTTATAAGTATGTAAAAATAATTTTTTAAGGAGTTTAAGCTCCCTTATTAACATTACTTAACTACATAAATCTTCGGTATATAACAGCAAACGTTTGCATGATTAAATTACAAACAAAAGCCCTATTCCCAAAACAGTCCTGGAGTTAAAAAAACTGCAGGACTGTTTTTATTTATTTCAATTCATATTTAATCATCATCAGTCAGTTTAAAAAAGGCATTAACTGGCTTATTAAAAAGTTCTGACATTTTGAGAGCCAGAACCGTTGAAGGGACGTATCTATTTTTCTCAATAGAGCTAATTGTTTGGCGAGATACTCCTATTTTCTTAGCAAGTTCTTCTTGAGTTAAATCAAGAATAGCACGTTCAACTTTTATCGTGTTTTTCATACTTAGTCTTCAATTGAATTAAGTATTTCCAGTCGTTTTTTAGACGAATGAAATGTTCCCAGATAAATACCTAACATCCATAGTGTTAAATGCATAGATGAGTGCTCTTTAATTGCTCCACCTACCCAATAATTTATAAAAACTAAAGCGAAATGAGCTAAAATACCTGCAAAAAAAGCATAAAATATAGAATTCGTCCGGATTTGTTTAGACATCTCATCTTCAGTTTTTTCTGAGGATAGAGAAACAAGTAATAAGCCCAATATTAAAGCTAATACTGTATAATCTCTCTCAAAATTTATTTCCCAAATATCTATACTGAAATTTACAATCTGACTTAAAATAGCAATACCAATACCTATGAACTTAAACCAATAGGGAAGAAGCTTTATTTTATCTTCGATAGCAAGCATCCTAATGTCCTTTTTAGGTTTAATTGCATAAAACAATATGCCTATAATTGAGATTGCTCCTAGACTAATCAATTCATTTGTTTCCATAATATAATGTTTAAATATTTTTACCTTATGGCAAATATACTTTACATTGTGAAAAAAACAAGTGGCAAACCTAGATTTTTTATATGATAAATCATCGGATGAGTATATCAGAATCGTATATAATCATCCGAAGATTGGAGAAATTGTTTATTTGTTCAGTTTAATTTTGGCAGCCTCAACAGTTTTCTTGGCATTGCCTACAAAAGCTTCACCATCGATAAGAATAAAAGGACGCTTAAGGAAAGTGTATTCATCCAGCATTAATTGCTTATAATCTTCTTCCGACAAGTTCTTCTCTTTCAAACCCATAGACTTATACTTCATGGCTCTTTTACTGAACAAGGCTTCATAAGAACCCGCTTGTTCTGCAAAAACGTTTAAATCAGCTTCATTTATATTTTCAACTTTTATATCTTGCTGTTCAAACCTCTCATCTATGCCAAGTTCTTTCATAATTCGTTGACAGGTGGTGCAAGTGGATAGGTAATAGATTTTATTTTTCATGCTAGTCCTTATTTTAAAACTCAAAGCTAACACATTTTAATATTTAGCATTAAATTTTAGGATATAAAAAAAAACGACCCCAAGGAGTCGTTTCTTTAAATTAAATCAAGACTTATTTTGACTTCATATATTCATTAAAATTCTTAATGCGTTCATTTTTTGTTATTATCTCGATCACACCATTTTTTGCTTCTTTTCCATATTTTTCAATAGCAGATTCATCCTTCAAAACAGTTATCGATTCAATATCGGCAGGGTCAATATCGTTTATATTCATGCTTTTATCCATTTTAGAACCATCAATGATATAAAGTGGGGGATTCTTCGTTTTTCCTTTAAACTTAATGGTCTTATTCTTCGTTGCATTATTTCTTGAAGTATTCTTAGTTCTTATAAGAATAATGCCATCTCTGGCTTTAGACCCATAAGCTTTTTTGCTCTCTTCATCTTTTAATACGGTAATAGAATCAATTGAATCAGGATCAAGCTTTTCCATCACTTTCTTACTGATTTCAAGACCATTGAGGAGGCATAGAGGCGTTTCATCGGAACTAAACTTGATCTTAGTCTTCTTATTTTTCTTTTTAGATTCCTTGATTTTTTCTTTTAACTCTTCCTGAAATTCGGGTGATTCAATTTCTTTTAAACGCGCCTTAATATGCTCACGGCTTTTTTCCAGATTTTCCTTTAGATTCTTTTGGAATTCTGGAGATTCAAATTTCTCAATCATTTCCTTGATCTTTTCTTTTTGGATCTCGATATTCTTCTGAAATTGACCAGACTTGATCTTCTCCATTTGATGTTTTAAGCTTTCTCTGCCACGTTCCAGATTCTCGCGAATCTGTTGACGAAACTCTTCAGAATTAACTTTCTCCAAAGAAGCTTTAATCTTTGCCTTTAATTCTTTTTTTTCCTTTTCGCTCAAATCCGTATTTTCATCAATATCTTTGAAAGAATCATCTATTTCAATCATTTCCAACTCTTTTAGCTCAATATCCATCTCAGCTTCAGCCTCAATAAGTTCTTTTTCTATATCAATGTCGACTGATTCCAATTCCTTCAAACTCTCTTTGAGCTCTTTTATGGTTTCTTCATTTATTTCAACACTAACTTCCTCTAATTCTTCAAGAGCGTCCTTTAAAGCATCTTTTTGAATTTCTAATACCTCCTCAACTTCCTTTACTGTATCTGGTAAAGCAATAGCTTTGTCATTAAGCTCAGGGACTTCTGGTAAGGCTTGTAATTCATCTACACTTGCTACAGCAGGTTCTGCAGGAGCTGCGATCTTTTTTTTCTTTGACTTCTTCTTTTTCTTTTGAGGAGCGTGAATAAGAGGTGAGATAGATGACATTTCATCACCAATTAATAGATTTGCAGAGTTTTTCGATTCATCTTGAACTTGATTTTTGGAATTTGCCAGATTTGAAAACAAAATCATTCCAGATAGGGCAAATACAAATAGGGCACTTATTAACCCTCGTTCCAGTTTCGGGTGTTTTACCGAGACTGGATTTAGTATTCGACGAACTCTATGTAAAAGATTCGCTTTCTTTCCCGAAAAACTTAAAACGAATTCCGGTTTCTTTTTTCTTAAACTTTCCATATTATTTAAGGCTTTAATTAGGGTTAAGGATTCACCACAAACCTTCACCGCCAGATCATCACAAATGTGTTCTCTTTCGGTATTAACCACAGAAGACAGCCACCAAACCATAGGATGGTAGAAAAATAGTATCTCGATTATGCCTTGTATAAACTGAACCAAGTAGTCGTGACGACTGATGTGAGCCAATTCATGAGCAATAATTGTTTCTAATTGATTGTCTGGTATCCCACTCATCAAACTAATGGGTAGAAGAATCACAGGTTTAAAATAGCCTATTAAAGAGGGAGAATCGATAGATCTTGATTCTTTAAACAACACCGCTTTTTTAATTTTAAAACGCTTCAACACATTATGCGCTATGGCCAGGTGTTTCTCATCAAGGGGAAAAGCCTTATGTTTTTTTAATCGTAAGGCAGTTGTGTAATTAATCACCATTCTGAGTGAAAGTAAACAAATACCAATGATCCAGGTTTTTAAAAGGATGGGGAATAAGATTTGAGTGGGCAAGAGGCTTTTAAGCCAATCCCATGAGAAAGCTTGGCTGCTTGTTTCGGCGATTACCGCCGTATTTATACCACTATGCCCAAGACTAACTGGGAGTGATTGTGCTGGTAAGGATAAAACAAATGTAAAACCTGCCAAAACAAATATCAATAGCATACTCAAACTCGCTAATGTATATCTTAATCGCGCATTATTCTGATTAATAAATCGAAAAGCTAAGGCCAAAAGTCCGGCGATTAATGCTGCTTGCCATATAGAATGGAATATAGTCCATGCCAAAGCTTCTGACAAGCTATGAATGCTTATACTACTTAGGTTCATGATCTGATTGTTTTTCTATACTGTCAATTAATTTCTTTATTTCTTCTAATTCTTCCGCACTACATTTTTGATTACCAAGAGCTTGAAGAACCATTCCAGAGGCAGATCCACCAAAAATAGTGGTCACAAATTTATCTAGAAGTTGATTTTTGGTGGCTTTTTCTTCTACTAATGCTGTGTAAATATGCGTTCTAGAGTCTTTATAGCGATCTAGCATGCCTTTTTCAGTCATAATTTGCATTACTTTCAGACTAGTGGTATAACCCACATTACGTTCGCCTTTAAGCTTCTCATTAACAAAACGAACGGTTGATGGACCATATGTCCATAAGACTTGTAATATTTCTAATTCGGCTTCAGTTGGCTTAATCTTCTGTGGTATCATATTGTGGTGAATCTGTACTACGATTTATTTCGTATCAAATATATACGATAGGATTCGTATTTCAAAATTTAATTACGATTATTGTCGTAATTAGGGGTAATGAGTATAATTTAAGGTGATTCTATAAAAAATAGATCTTCAAACTCATTAATACTTAATGAATAATTCTGATCCTGGATTGGATGTCTGCTTTTAAGAGAATAGCTAATACATCAATGCATATAAAGATCTGTTTGTGAATAGGATATGCGGATGATTATACCTACGACTTACTCATATTATATCGATATTTTCCTTAAAACATCCTACTTAACCTAATATGAATTATAAGACTTTTATTCAAGGTGACTAATTCTTAAAACGCTACGATAATCGTTAAATAATTCAATTAATAGCCTGCCAAAACCTCACTGAGATTTGAATATTTACGACAGTATTAGTAAGTTGTTCATGGAATTTAAACAGAGCATTCTCAAACTGTATAAAGTTCCTTGAGTTTATCTTGCTAAAACCTTATTGTAGTTTTAAATATTATTTGTGCTTGGTCAGCAGTGATTATATGTCAAAACCTAACTGAGAATTCAAAATATAGATCAACCAATACAACACTGGATGAAAAAGTGACGTAGTTGCACGCTTCGTTTTGAATCGTGGTTCTCAAAAGATTTAATCTTAAAAGAAACTTCAAAGCATTCATTTCTTAGAATATCACATAAAAATATGATATCAGTTGAGTCAATTCCTCCAATTGAAAATCGGTCCTTATATAATTATTGAAGAATATCTGCTCTTGTTAATCCAGTTTTTACAGCAAAACATACTGATGATAATAAAATTAAAGTGAGTCTATTGTAAAGATTAACTGTATAATATTGTTCCAAATCATACTCTTATTTCCTCAAAATAATCAATGCATTAGTCGTTGAAGTTTGGAAATAAGCTTGTTAAACGTATTAATGACTATGGTAATAATAAACTTATATACTCATTTGGAATATCACTATAAGATGAATTGAGCAATTTGAAAATTTCACTTCAACACCTTCCCTCCTGTTCGATCTTGAAATGCACTAAATTACAATACATTAGCCCTGTCCTGTAATTCATATTAGGTTAAATTTAATAAACATAAATATACTTAAAGTAAGCTATATCACCTTTATTATAATAAAAAAGCCCCCAAGATATGATCTTGGGGGCTTTAAATTTCATGATTAGATAGCTTACATATTATCTAACTTAGCTTTGTATTCTTCATACTTTTTCATGTACTCAGGCTTTTCGTTTCTAAGCTTAAAATAAAGTTCTTTAAGAGTAGAAATTGAGTTTTCCTCATCAGGCTTGATCTCAACAACCTTAGTGAAATATGGAAGAGCTTCTTCGTATAACTTAAATAAGTTCTTAAGAGCTGCATCATACTTCTTCTGATCCATAATATCATTAGCAACCTTACGAGCTTCCTCAGCTACATTTAGTTGAAGTACACCTAAATTATACTGAGAGATATAATCCTTAGGATCTTTAGAGAAAGCAACTTCGTACATCTCTTTAGCCTTAGCTGGCTCATTTGTCTTCTCATATAAAGTTCCCTTTGCTCTATAGTATGAACCATTCTCTGGATCTAATGCAATTGCTTTATCTAGATATTCAGCTGCTTTATTTGGCTCACCACCTAGTAAATAATGGTTGATTAACTCAACTAGCATATAGGCATCGTTTGGATACAATTCGAAACCTTTATGAAGATAAGTTACTGACTCTTCATTATTTCCATTATCCTTCAAAACTTTTGAAAGGTATGCATAAGCTTTAGCCTCACCATAGTTGTAACTAATCGTTTGCTTATAATACTTAATAGCAGCTTCAAGCATGTTAGCTTTCTGAGCAGCAAGACCAGCATTAAAAACAACAGCAGTATCAACAGGTAAATTGTCAGATTTGAACATTTCCATATTTTCAATCTCTAACACCT
Organism: Ancylomarina sp.; assembly: GCA_048268005.1. GTDB lineage: Bacteria > Bacteroidota > Bacteroidia > Bacteroidales > Marinifilaceae > Ancylomarina. The sequence continues at coordinate 1,231,790 of JBLWWJ010000001.1, read as the reverse complement.
TCTCAAAAGCATGAAATGCTCCACTATAGTCTTCGCTATTGTAGAATTGAACCGCTTTGTTTGTGTAGTCAGGAATCAAGTTTGTCATCTGAGCTTTAATAGCCTTAGCGTACTTATTCTTTACATCAAGTTCCATACACTTTAAATAAGCTTCGTAAGCTATTTTTAAAGGTGTTTCAGATAAACTTGTATACGCTGGAAGTGGACTTTCAAAAATAGCCTGGTAGACTTTACCTTTAACCAAATATGCCTTTGGCCAAGCAACACATTTTTCGTGTCCCATACCTGCATCAATTGCTTCTTTAGCCTTATCAAGTTTACCAGAATTTAGGTAATTACTAGCTCCTGTTACCTTACTCTTTTGAGCGTTTACCATTGAAACACACAAAAGAAGAACCATAAAAAATGATAATTTTTTCATCAGTAAATAGTTTTTGTTTTGCTTATGAAGCTTCCCTATATAATAATTGGACAACAAGAAAGCTTCATTCTATAGTTTGTTAGTATAAGAATCTTGACAAATTTAATCCATAAATTGACAAATTAAACAAGATCATTTTCTTTATAATTAATCTAAGTATTAAAACAGACTTGTTTGCTCGGCATCCAGGTTATTATCTGGCTGATCATCATCTTTCTTCTGATTCAGATCATCTGGCTGATTTTCAACAGGCTTAATTGATTCTGTTTCTGCCGGTTTTTCAGTTTGATCAGCAATAACTTCCGTTGCATTTTCATCAACGATTAATTCTTCTTCACCAGCAGCGTTCACCTTAGCTACTGCCGCTATTGAATCACCCTTTTTACTCAGATTAATTAGACGAACACCTTGAGTCGCACGCCCCATAACTCGTAAACCAGATACGGCCAAACGAATTGTGATACCTGATTTGTTGATAATCATCAAATCATCTTTATCACAAACCGATTTCAGTGCGATTAACTCACCTGTTTTTTCAGTAATATTAATGGTTTTAACACCTTTACCACCACGATTTGTGATACGGTAGTCGTCAATATTGGAACGTTTTCCATAACCATTCTCCGAAACAACCATGATGTCCTGATCACCATTCTCCACACAAACCATGCCAACTACCTCGTCAGCCTCGTCGCGTAATGTGATTCCACGTACACCAGAAGCCGTTCTACCCATCGCTCTAACCTGATCTTCAGCAAAACGAATCGCTTTCCCAGATCGTGCAGCAATCAGGATTTCTTTCTTGCCATTGGTCAAGCGAGCTTCCAATAATTGATCACCTTCACGCACTGTAATGGCATTAACACCATTCACACGAGGACGAGAATAAGCTTCAAGAGATGTTTTCTTAACCACACCCTTCTTAGTACATAGAACAATGTTATTGTTATTGATGTATTCCTCTTCTTTAAGTGTTAAGACATTGATATAAGCTTTCACTTTATCATCAGGCTCAATATTCAATAGATTTTGAATCGCACGGCCTTTTGACTGCTTAGATCCTTCTGGAATTTCATATACCTTCAACCAGAAACACTTCCCTTTCTCTGTAAAGAAAAGCATGGTGTTGTGCATGGTAGCCATAATCATATGCTCTAGGAAGTCTTCATCTCTAGTATGAGATCCCTTCGCTCCTACACCACCTCTATTTTGTGTTTTAAACTCAGTTAAAGGTGTGCGTTTGATATAACCCATATGCGAAATAGTAATGACCATTTCTTCATCTGCATAAAAATCTTCCGGATTAAAATCTTCTGAAGCATATACAATTTCAGTTCTTCTTTCATCACCGTACTTCGCTCTAACTTGAAGTAACTCTTCTTTGATGATTCCCATACGAACGTCAAGATTATTCAAGATCGTTTTCAAGTGCTCAATCAACTTCATGATTTCATCGTACTCACCTCTCAACTTATCTTGCTCAAGACCAGTCAACTGACGAAGTCGCATCTCAACAATTGCACGAGCCTGAATTTCAGTTAATTCAAATCTTTCTATCAAAGATGCACGTGCTATATCCGGACTCTTAGAGCCTCTAATAATCTTGATAACTTCATCGATGTTATCAGAAGCAATAATTAAACCTTCAAGAATATGTGCTCTTGCTTCAGCTTGCTTCAATTCATACTGAGTACGACGAACGACTACATCATGACGATGTTCAACAAAGTAGTGAATCAAATCTTTTAGATTCAACAACTTTGGTCTCCCATTTACTAAGGCAATATTATTTACCGAGAATGATGATTGCATTTGTGTGTATTTGAACAATTTATTCAATACAACATTGGCAATTGCATCACGTTTTAAATCGAATACGATACGCATACCGTTTCTATCCGATTCGTCGTTGACATTAGAGATCCCCTCAATTTTTTTGTCGTTGATTAAATCAGCCGCTTTCATAATAAGCTCTGCCTTATTAACCATATAAGGAATTTCTGATACGATGATTTTCTCACGACCAGAATCTGTAACCTCAATATTTGTTTTTGCACGAACAACTACACGCCCTTTACCTGACTCATAGGCCTCTTTTACGCCTTGGTAACCATAAATAATTCCACCAGTAGGGAAATCAGGAGCCTTAATAATATCTACTAATTCATCAATCGAAACATCATTGTTGTCGATATAAGTAATTGTAGCATCAATCGTATCGGTTAGGTTATGCGGAGGCATATTAGTTGCCATACCTACAGCGATACCCGATGCACCATTAACCAATAGATTAGGAATTCGAGTTGGAAGTACGGTTGGCTCCTTTAATGTTTCATCAAAGTTATAAGCCATATCCACTGTATCCTTATCAAGGTCAGCAAGTGTTTCTTCTGCTATCTTCTTCATTCTAGCTTCGGTATAACGCATAGCTGCAGGGCTATCACCATCAACCGAACCAAAGTTACCTTGTCCATCAACCAAAGGATAACGCAAAGACCATTCCTGAGCCATTCTAACCATGGCCATATAAACTGAACTATCACCATGTGGGTGATACTTACCCAGCACCTCACCAACAATTCTTGCTGATTTTTTATGAGGCTTATTGGCTGCTATACCTAGTTCATTCATTCCGAATAATACTCGGCGGTGAACAGGCTTAAGTCCATCTCTAACATCTGGTAAAGCTCGAGAAACGATTACAGACATCGAATAGTCGATGTAAGCGGATTTCATTTCCTCTTCAATATTAATGCGTATGATTCTTTCTCCCGTGGTCATATATTTTGTCTTTTAGATTCTATTCTTAAATGGGAAATATAATTCATATAATTTGATCAAATGAAACATTCTCTTCATAGTTCAAATCACAGAAAGACAAAAGTAAAAAAATATGTGCAATTTTGATAATAAATAAGGTGGAATTACAAACCAATTAAGATAAATATTTTAGCTATATTGAGATTGATGTGCTTAACAGCTTTAATCATCGTTCATTAGTCTTAAAGACCGTTAAAATCACTATATTTTGACTTAAGTTTAGTTCAAATAAAAATATTCTTATTAAATTCACCAAAGACGAATACCATTAAATACACAACTAAAACATATATATATGGACTCAAAATTTTCACCCCGTGTAAAAGATGTCCTCTCTTTTAGCAAAGATGAAGCAGAAAGATTAGGCAACAGCTCAATAGGTACTGAACATCTTTTTTTAGGAATACTACGTGAAGGTGAAGGTGTTGCTATCAATATCCTTAATTCACTTGGGATCAGCCTACTTGACATTAAACATGATTTAGAATTCAAACTTCAGAACACAAAGGTAGACCCATTGGATCAGGAAGATATTCCGCTTCAAAAGTCAGCAGAACGTGTTTTAAAACTCATATATCTTGAAGCTAAAGCTTTAAAAAACCAAACCATTGATACCAGCCATCTTTTATTGGCTATCCTTAAGGATGAAAAATGTTTAGTGACACGCTATTTAGATTCTAAAAACATCGATTATAATGCCGTGAAAAATAACATTAATACAAACGCACCCAAAGCTCAAGCTGATTTTCCATCAGAAGAAAGAGAAGGTGCTGGTGGCGGTATGCATGGCAATAACCCCAAAGCTGGAGCGACAGGTAAGTCTAACACACCTGTTCTGGACAATTTTGGTGTAGACATCACCCAGGCTGCAGAAGAAGGCACATTAGACCCTATTGTTGGTCGTGAGATTGAAATTGAGCGTTTAGCTCAAATCCTTAGTCGCCGTAAGAAAAACAACCCAATTCTAATTGGTGAACCCGGTGTTGGTAAATCTGCCATTGTAGAAGGTCTGGCTTTAAGAATCATTCAAAGAAAGGTTTCCAGAGTTCTTTTTGAGAAGCGAGTCGTTACGCTTGACTTGGCTTCTATTGTTGCAGGAACCAAATATAGAGGTCAGTTTGAAGAAAGAATGAAGGCCATTCTAAATGAGTTAGCTAAAACGACCGACATTATCCTCTTTATAGATGAGATTCACACCATTGTGGGTGCAGGTGGCGCAACGGGCTCATTGGATGCGGCTAACATGCTAAAACCAGCCTTAGCTCGAGGCGAAATCCAATGTATTGGTGCAACAACTCTGGATGAATATCGACAGAACATTGAAAAGGATGGTGCCTTAGAGCGTCGATTCCAAAAGATTTTGGTAGAACCAACCTCTATTGATGAAACAATTTCCATTTTAAATAATATAAAAGAGAAATATGAGGATCATCATAATGTTTTTTACACCCCCGATGCTATTGATGCCTGTGTGAAATTGACAACTCGCTATATCAGTGATCGTCATTTACCTGACAAGGCCATTGATGCTCTTGATGAAGCAGGTTCACGAGTTCATATATCTAATATTTTAGTTCCAAAAATTATTGAAGAACTTGAAGAAAACATAGAAGAGACTCGTCAAAATAAAATCAAATCCGTTAAGGCTCAGAAATTTGAACTTGCAGCCAGTTTCCGGGACAAGGAAAAACAATTAATGGATGAACTGGAGAATGAGAAAGATAAATGGGAGAAAGATTTAAGTAGTCAAAAAGAAAAAGTCTCTGAAGATAATATTGCTGAAGTTGTGGCCATGATGACAGGTGTTCCTGTTAAACGTATTGCTCAAGCTGAAGGATCTCGTTTACTTTTAATGAATAAAGAGATCAGTAGCAGAGTGATTGGTCAGGACGATGCTATTGCTAAAATTGTAAAAGCCATCCAACGAAATCGTGCTGGACTGAAAGATCCGAATAAACCCATAGGATCATTTATCTTCCTAGGGCCAACCGGTGTGGGTAAAACTCAACTAGCTAAAGTCCTTTCTGAATATCTTTTTGATAGTTCTGAGGCCTTAATCCGCATCGACATGAGTGAATACATGGAGAAATTTGCTGTTTCACGATTGGTTGGAGCACCTCCAGGCTATGTGGGCTACGAAGAAGGTGGTCAGCTAACGGAAAAAGTTCGACGCAAGCCCTACTCTGTCATTCTTTTGGACGAAATTGAAAAAGCACATCCTGATGTATTCAATATTCTTTTACAATTATTAGACGATGGTCAATTAACCGATTCTTTGGGCCGTAAGGTTGATTTTAAAAATTGTATTGTGATTATGACATCTAACATTGGTTCGCGTGAACTGAAGGATTTTGGTAAAGGCATTGGATTCCAATCTAAAACTAGTGAAGATAGCGATTATGCCAATAGCATTATTCAGAAAGCTCTTCGCAAGGCTTTTGCTCCTGAATTTATCAATCGTGTTGATGATTTAATCATGTTTAACTCCTTAAGCGAAGAACATATTCATCAGATAATTGATATTGAATTGAAAGGCTTATATAGCCGTGTAGAAGATTTAGGGTTCAACATTAAGATTTCTTCGGCAGCAAAAGATTTTATAGCTAAAAAAGGCTATGATGTGCAATATGGAGCCCGACCTTTAAAGAGGGCTATTCAAAAATATCTGGAAGATGAAATGGCTGAGGTTATCATTCGGGCCTCTCTCACTGAAGGTGATACAATTTCAGTAGGACTGGATAAAACCAAAGGAAAAATAACGACTAAAATACTTAAACAGAATAAGGAAGTCGAATAAAATCTAAAATGCCAGCATCGCTGGCATTTTTTCTTTCATTTTATTCAATAAAAACCTTATTTCTATTTAGTATAAATAACCAATATTACTATCTTTGATACTCATTAAATAAAAAGGGAGTTTTTTATCCCAATTTCTTATTTAAATTATTTAATCACATTAAAATACATATCAAATGAACAAAGACAATACTAAAGTAACTTTTGCTGGTGGAGCAATTACAATTGTAGGAAACGAAGTAAAAAAAGGTGATAAGGCAGAAGACTTCACGGCTCTAAACCAAGGCCTGGCTCCTGTTTCTTTATCAGATTTTGATGGAAAAGTAAAAATTCTTTCTATTTTCCCTTCGGTTGATACTGGTGTTTGTTCTGCACAAGCTCACCGTTTCAACAAAGAAGCTTCTAATTTAGGTGAGAATGTACAAATCATTACGCTATCAAATGACCTTCCTTTTGCATTAGGACGTTTTTGTGGTGCAGAAGGTATTGAAAACTTAATCACTCTTTCTGATCACAGAGAAATGGATTTTGCTTACAAATACGGTTTTGCAATCGAAGAATTACGTCTATTAACTCGCGGAGTTATTGTTATTGACAAAGATAACACCATTCAATATGTTGAGTATGTCCCTGAGGTAACTGATGCTCCAAATTTTGATGCTGCAATTGAAGTGGCTAAAACGCTTGTATAAAGCATTATATTTTCAATCCATAAGGTCAACTCAAAGAGTTGACCTTATTTTTTTGCAAAAAAAAGACAATTGACTGATTTTCATCTGGTCAATTGTCTGATATTTTATTTCCAAAAGGGAATAATTATTAAAGTACTATTTTGAAGCAACAAGAGCTGCCATTGCAATAGAATACAATTTAGTCTTCACACTATCACCACGAGAAGAAAGAATAGCAGGCACCTTTGCTCCCATTACCATTGCTCCCAATTCTGCATTCGAAAGCTTAGTATTCACTTTATAGAATACGTTACCACTTTCGATATTTGGGAAGACCATACAATCCGCATCACCCGCAACCATAGAATCAAGCTTCTTGATTTCAGCCGATTCCTTATCGATTGCTACATCGATAGCTAAAGGACCATCAACATAAGCACCTTTAATTTGTCCTCTATCAGCCATTTTAGAGATAATAGCCGCATCAACACAAGCATCCATCTTAGGAAGAACTTGTTCTGAAGCAGCAATCATAGCTACCTTTGGCTTTTCGATACCCAACGATTGTGCCACCTTAACCACATAGTTCGTAATAGCAATCTTTTGATTCAAGTCAGGCTGAGGAATAACAGCCACATCACTCACAACCAAAAGTTTGTGGTAGTTAGGGTTTTCCATCACAGTTACGTGACTCAAAACAGCCTTAGGAGGCATCAAACCTTTTTCTTTATTAAGAATTGCCTTCATGTACTTATCTGTACTTACAAGACCTTTCATAATCATATCACCTTCACCATTATTGATCAACTCAACAGCTTTTTGTGCAGCTTTAAGTTCATTTGGCTCGTGAACAATTGTAAAGCGAGACATGTCAAAATTATGCTCTTTACATGTTTTTGCAATCTCTGCTTCGTCACCAACTAAGGTTGCATCAACAATTCCTAACTCAACAGCATCGTTTACAGCTCCAATTGTATGAGAATCGTTAGCATATGCAGCTACCAATCTTTTCTTTTCATTGCTCTTAAGCGTGTCAATGACTTGATCTAAACGTGTAATCATTTTGATTTATTTTGGTGTTTGTATTTGTTGTTGTATGATAACTGAATTCAAAAGAAAGTCTTCTAAAGATAGTCATCTTTACTGTAAGGCAAAAATATAAAATAATGTATGATTTGCATTAAAAATCAATCTTAAAATTATCATTTATCGCAATTATGATGTTTTACCTTAAAATTTGTAAGCAGAGTAAACATCACAAATCTACATTGATAAAGTCAGACCATCTAGAATTCAATTATAAAAAAAGCAGTAACCCATAAGATTACTGCTTTTGAACAATTTAAAATTGCTTTTATTTTCTGTCGTATGTATACCAATAGGCCGTCCCTACAAATAGTGCACCACCAACAATATTTCCTAATGTGGCTGGGATTAGATTTTTTACAATAAAATCCATCCAGGTGATATCTGCACCATGAAATATTGCAACTGGAATAAAGAACATATTGGCAACACAGTGTTCAAACCCCATAGCAACAAAGGCCATTACAGGAAACCAAATTCCTAGTATTTTTCCAGTTGTATCCTTCGCTGCATAAGCTAACCACATGGCCAATGCCACCATCCAGTTACAGGCTATTCCCTTTAAAAAGGTTTTGTAAAAAGGATTAGATGTTTTAGCAATGGCGATATTAATAGCCGAGTCCATTGAAGGGGAATGCATAATAACTTCTGTTAGATACACCAAAAAGTAAGCAACAATGATAGAGCCAACAAAGTTTCCTAAGTAAACAATTGCCCAATTCTTCAAAGGCACTTTAACAGACATGCGTTTTGATAAGACCGAAGGGATAAAATAAGCTGTATTGCCTGTAAACAGCTCAGCACCTGCTATGGCACATAAGATTAATCCCAATGGGAAAACCGCACCGAAAAAGAATTTTTGCAAACCAGGGTTAGTTGCAGCCAAACCTGGCATGGCACCACCAACAACTAAAGCCAAAAGGCTACCCATAGCAATATAGCCACCAGCTAAAATAGCTAAGACAAACACTTTCTTGGATGCTGTATCGCGTTTTGCCTCAGCAGTATGATTAACAACTTCAACCGTTTCTTTTGGTGAATTAAAACCTGAATGTTCAACAGTCAAAACGGGCTCCTTTGATTCTGCCACAGTATTACGCTTAACTGTTTCAACAGCTTCTTCAAATGTATTAAAAGACATGATTTAAATCTTTTACAAAGAGTTCTACTCTATTAATTAATAATTACCTCTTTAAAATACTGACTCAATATCTCTTCAGCACGAGTCAATTGCTCTGAAGTATTCTCCGGAACTCCTTCGAGTTCATATTTCATTCCCAGATGTTCATACTTATGAATACCTAGTTTATGGTAGGGCTGAATTTCTAATTTCTCAACATTAGAGTAATCTTTGAAATACTGTCCCATTTCATGCAAATAATCTTCTTGATCGGAATAACCAGGAACAAGCACATAACGCAACCAAACTGGCGTATTCGTATCCTTAAGATACTTCGCGAACTTCAAGGTTGTTTCGTTTGTTTTACCCGTAATGGTTTTATGCCAATCAGCATTTATATGCTTGATATCTAAAAGAACCAAATCTGTGTTCTTAAGAAGATTTTTTACATCATCATTAAAAACATTACCATTGGTATCAATGCACGTATTAAACCCATCTTCCTTTAATTCCTGAAAAAGAACAGAAAGATCTTTCGCTTGCCAAAGAGGCTCTCCTCCAGAAACTGTTAGCCCACCTGTTTTACCGAAAAATGGTCTTTGGTTACGAGCCTTACGCATAATTTCCTTATTAGGCGTTGGTGTTCCTCCTTTGAAAGTGATCGTATCAGGGTTCGCACAATATAAACACTTAAATGCGCAGCCCTGTAAAAAAACTACGAGTCGAATTCCTGGTCCGTCATAGGTTCCAAGTGATTCGAATGAATGAACGTTTAGCATTTGTATGTTTTAGTGTAAAAAAAACTCATCGTTTAATATAAAGATTCCGGAACCCCATTGGAGCCCCGGAATTATCTTTTATCTAATCAATATGATTACATTTTCTCGAAGAAAGAACGAGAGATAACCTCTAATTGCTGCTCACGAGTCAATCTTACGAAGTTTACTGCGTAACCTGATACACGAATAGTCAATTGTGGGTATTCTTCTGGGCGCTCCATAGCATCCATAAGAAGCTCACGGTTCAATACATTTACGTTCAAGTGATGCGCACCTTTAGTAAAATAAGCATCCATCATAGTAACCAAGTTCTCTTGACGAGCTTCTTCAGTAGCACCTAAGGATTTAGGAACAATTGAGAATGTATTTGAGATACCATCCAATGAATCTTCATAGTTAATCTTAGCTACTGAGTTCAATGAAGCAATTGCACCATTCTTATCACGTCCGTGCATTGGATTTGCACCAGGAGCGAAAGGTACACCAGCTGCTCTACCATCAGGAGTTGCACCAGTCTTCAAACCATAAACAACATTAGATGTAATGGTTAAGATAGACATCGTTGATTCTGCATTCTTATAAGTTGGTAGATCTTTCAACATTCCGTTAAAAATGTTTGGAATCTCAACTGCAAAACAGTCTACTGCATCATCATCATTACCATAGAATGGGAAATCACCTTCAATATTAAAGTCAGTTGTTAAACCTTCTTCGTTACGAATTGAAGTTACTTTAGCATTCTTAATTGCAGATAATGAGTCAGCTACAATTGAAAGACCAGCAATACCGTAAGCAAGGTTAATTGCAGGATTCGTATCAACTAGAGACATTTGAGCTTTCTCATAGTAGTATTTATCGTGCATGTAGTGGATGATGTTCATTGATTCGCTGTAAACACGAGCCATTTGCTTCATCGCAATCATATAGTTGCTCATTACCTCGTCGTAGTTCAACACATCGCTAGACATTGCTGGAATACCTTCGATAAGTAATGTACCTGTTTTCTCACAACGACCACCGTTAAGAGCCAAAAGAAGAGTTTTAGCTAAGTTACAACGAGCACCGAAGAACTGAATTTGCTTTCCAATCTCCTGATAAGACACACAACAAGCAATACCGTAATCATCAGATTTACGAGTATCACGCATCAATTGATCATTCTCATACTGAATAGAAGAAGTATCGATAGAAACCTGAGCACAGAATTTCTTGAATCCTTCTGGCAATTCGTCTGACCAAAGAACCGTCATGTTTGGCTCTGGAGAAGCTCCTAAAGTGTATAGTGTGTTAAGGAAACGGAAAGAAGTTTTCGTTACTTTAGTTCTACCGTCCATTGTTTTACCACCGATCGACTCAGTTACCCATGTTGGGTCACCAGCGAAAATCTCATCGTAAGCATTCATACGAAGGTGACGAACCATACGCAATTTCATTACGAATTGGTCAAGCATTTCCTGAGCGAATTCTTCAGTAATTGTTCCATCCTGAAGATCTCTGTCGATATAAATATCAAGGAATGTAGAAACATTACCCAATGACATAGCAGCACCATCTTGCTCCTTAACAGCAGCCAGGTAACCCATATATACCCACTGAATAGCTTCTTGAGCTGTTTCAGCTGGACGATTCAACTCTAAACCATATTTTGCACCTAATGCTTTGATTTCACCTAAAGCTTTGATTTGCTCTGAAACCTCTTCACGAAGACGAATCAATTCATCATTCATTAAGCCAGTCAAACCTGCTAAATCAGCTTTCTTTACCTCGATCAAACGATCGATACCGTAAAGTGCTACACGTCGGTAATCACCAATGATACGACCACGAGCATAGTTATCAGGAAGACCTGTAAGGAAACCTAATGAACGGAATTTACGAATCTCATCAGTATAAGCGTCAAAAACACCATCATTGTGAGTTTTTGCAAAGTTGCGGAAAATATCCTTTACACGATCTGAAACCTCAAGACCTTGCTCAGTACATGCTTTCTCAACAACAGCAATACCACCGTAAGGTTTCATTGCTCTACGAAGTAATTCATCAGCCTGAAGACCTACGATTAACTCCAATGATTTGTCGATATATCCAGCTCCATGAGAAGCAATTGTTGATACTGTTTCTGTATCTATTGAGCGAACTCCGTTGTTTGCACGCTCTTCTTTAACGGCATCTTTACAGATGTCCCATAATTTTTTTGTACGTTCTGTTGCTCCAGTTAAGAATGAAGCATCTCCTTCATAAGAAGTTAGGTTATTACTAACGAAATCTCTTACGTTAATAGTTTTTTGCCATTCACCGGCTTTGAATTGCATCTTAGTCATGCTAACTTGTTTTAAGTCTTTTGGTTGTATAGATCGGATATCCTTTATAGATAATCCGGTAGTAATGTCAGGAAACATCAGAGTTTCCCTTTATTTTTACGGCCGCAAAGTAAAGCTTTTAATTATTGCTGTGCAAGCATTATTTAATAATTTTGCAATCTCTGGATTGCAAAACATATAAGAAATTACATATCAGGAGGTTAAGCTAGGATTTAGTGGGTTTACGAACTCATTTAATGACTAAATGCCCCAATAAGAAGATGTTAAGCGACTTGTTCATTTTTATCCATTCTGCCTAAAGATCAATAAAAAACTTACAAGTACGATAAATAAAAGCGCTTATCTAGAATAATTGAAAATACGAATAACTAAAGGAATTTTATAACAAAAATTTAATCATTGCTAAGGGGTATAAAAACAGAAAAGACCGTTCCTTTATCTTTTTCACTGCTAACTTCAATTCGACCCTCATTCAGGTCAATAAATTCCTTGGATAACATCAGGCCAAAACCCGTCCCAGTTTCCTCGGAAGTTCCAACACTCGAACTAATGGCATCAATTCGAAAAAGCAGATCTATTCTTTCCTGACTCATTCCTACCCCATGATCTATTATTTTAATTCTGGCCATATCGTCCAATTCCGCGATTTCTAAATTAATAATACCTTCAGGATAGGAATATTTAATCGCATTCGAAATTAAGTTTCTGATGACGGTATCAATCATATACTTATCTGCTTTCACAAACAGATCTTGGAATTCTCCCTGGATTTTTATTTTTTTGACGCTAGCAAGTTTCTTATGAAGTTCTAGGTTGTTTTGCATTAGTACCCGCAAATTAAAAGATTTGGGATCTGCCTTTAAATTCCCCTTTTGTACATTAGCCCATTCAAGAAGATTCTCAAGTAGTTTAAAAGTATCGTCTGAACTTTTAAAAATCATTTGATTCAATTCAGTTTTTTCTTCATCACCCAGATCTTCAGCATGATCAACTAGCATTTGAGAAAAACCGCGAATAGCATTAAATGGATTACGTAAATCATGAGCTAAAATGGATATAAACTTATCCTTAGCCAGATTAGCCGTCTCCAATTCTTGATTAAGCTGCTTTAAATCTCTGGTTTTTTCATTGATCATACGTCTTAGAGTTAACATCCTTAAATAAGCTCTATTTTTACTGGTCAAATACGTCAAGTACATGACACCAATCAAGAATAGAACAAAAGAGATTAAGCTATACCATCTAAGATACCAGAGCTCATTCACCCGAATCGGCAATAGAGTTTCTTCACTCCAATAATAATTACCATCATGTTTAGAGCGTAACTTGAGTTGATAATCACCCACTTTCAAATCTGATATAAGAATTTGATTCCTCTCTGTTAAAGGTACCCATTCCGCATTCTGACCTGAAATGATACAATACTCAAATTGATTTTTTGATTGAGGATAAAACACGCTACTTACGTCAAATATCATGGAGGAATTCTTATTCACCTCATATTGTTTATCTAAAAGCATAAGGCGGTCATTTTCCATGATCCCATAAATAAGAGGTTTGGGACTTCGCTTGGGTCTTTGCTTGGGGTCTGCATAACTTAAGCCATTGCTTGTACCAATCCATAATATTCCTCTTGCATCAACCAGCATATTTCTCACCAGAAAAGTTTTAGATGGCAAACCATCTTCGGACGTAAACAACACGTTTTCATTCTCTGATCTTCGAAACACCCCATGGCTTCCACCAATCCATAAATTTCCACCCTTATCCTTAGCTACAGAATTCACATCATTCTTAGTATAATCCCCAAGGTCAACGTGCTCAACTTTGCCATCATAATATTTAATTAAACCTTTTGAACTCCCTATTAAAATACTATCTCCATCAATTTCAATATCTGTCGTCCAAAATTCCTCTCCCTTCAAAAAATCAGCTTCAACACTAAGATTTATTATACTGTCACTCCCCTTTTGATACCTGTATAAATACGTACTCGATGTGGCGCCTGAAATAACTAAATCAGTATGACTCACATACTCCACATCACGCGCAACACGCTTGCCAGCAAATTGATGCAAATAAGAATGCTGACTACCCGCCAATAGATCTAACCTAAATAACTCCATATTACTAATTGCCCATGCTTCATGTTTTGAATTAATGGCAATATCTGTTATATCTGTATCTGACAATTTGAAATGGAACATTAACTCATAATCCTTATAACAATTAACCTCTCCATTTTCATTACCAACAAGTATAAGGTTATTCCAAACGGCCAATTGGGTCGAATTACTTGCTTCCAAATCCAAATAAGTCTCAATACTATAATCAGGATTAATTTTATAAACATCCTGCCCATTCAGAAAGTAAATATCGTCTTTATCCTTTACTATATTTCTCACATAATCGGTATTGACATGAAGTAATTGGGTCGAAAAAAACTCCTTTTCCAGGTGTACAACACCCGAGTTAGTTGCCGCCCAAACACATCCCAACCGGTCCCTATACATATTATTGACGGTAAATGTAGGGAAGCCTCCGACGGGATATAAGCTATATTGAGGATGAAAATAAATCTCAATTAAACCCTGAAACCAAGTGCCTATTAAAAAACGATTCGTATTTGTTGGAATTATACAGGAAGCAATAATGTATGGATCAATTACTTTTTTTTCTACAATGCGACCTATAGAAGAATACTTATAATTCATTAAACCTTTTGATGTCCCCAAAAGGAATTCATTACTCCCATGTAAGAATAAAGAATGAACAAGAAATTCAGCTTTCTCATTCATTGCCTCAAAAGTATTTGTTTCATCATTTAAGATATAAAACCAACCTTTTTGCGATACGGCAATAATATGCCCTCTATCCAGTTCGACAAATTGATAGGAACGCACAAAGGAGCTGGTTTTATTTTTTTCCTCCATCTTATACTTATGCAACTTGCCCTCAGCGTAACAAAATATATCGGTATGGTCGGCTATCCATATCCGATTCTTACTATCCTCATATAAATTCTTTGGATAATTGGGAACTTCATCCCCACTATTACAATCGATAAAAAGCTCCAAACGAATATTTTTGAACCCAGGGATTAGCTTGTAAATCGCATCATCGGCAAAGACAAGAATGGTTTGATCTTGAAGGACAAAAAAAGATTTAAAAAATGAAGATTTACCTTCGGGAGGAACTATAAGATGAAACTCATCATGCATAAGTGCGTAAAGACCATTATCAGTGGCAAAATGAGGAATTCCATTTCGATCCGTCACAATATCTTTAACCAACTCTTCCGGTAGATTACTCTCCATATTGTATTCACTCATGCTGTAAATTGTACGTTGAGCAAAGGAGAATGTCACGGACATAGAAAGTATCAAAAGGCAAAATAACGATATACGACGTGTAGGAAGTTGCATTTCAGCCAAATGTTAATAGTGTTAATAGCTAAAATACTAATAAAACTTACCATTTAAAAATATTTCCGTTAAATACGGACATGAAACTCTCTTTTAATTTCATCATTGCAAAACAGATCATTTAGCTGAAACATAAGTGATTTATATACCTTATTAAATTTCATAAAAAAACACCTTCTAAACTTAAGAAAACACTTAAGTTTAGAAGGTGTAATATTCAAGAGTAAAGCTTAACTGCATTGCGAATAGACCCATCAAGAGTATGTTCACAAGCCGTCGCAACTCTTTCATGCATATAGGTAATATTTAATCTATACAGGCTAAAATTTTAGATCCTCATTGATTCATATGATCAACTCACTTGTTCTTCAAATTTTTCGCTGGCTTGAACAGTATTAATTTCATTACGCATCATCAATTTTGCGTTTGAAAGATTGATGATGCCTTGAGAGTTAACTTCTTTATTCAGAGTGACATTTTGTTTCGTTAGACCCTTAACTTTACTGGCTAAAGAATAAAACAACTTCATGACCTGTGCCATAATCAAACCCATGGCATTTAAAATCAGTAAACTCAACAATCGCAATAGTGAATAGTCTTGCAAAGTTAAATCGTCTTGATCAACACTAGAGACCCTTAATTCAGCTTTCTCTCCTTGTTTGATGTAAGAAAGAAATTCTTTATAATCTGCTTTTTGCATGGCATCTGTTTTTAAATTATCATCTTTCAAACGAAATATATCTTTAAATCCTGCCTGATTGTACAAGGCGAGATCAACTTCATCTTCTACCTTAAATAAAAGACTTAGATCATCAATATAACAGTGTTTTATATCTGATTTCAGCTTAGAGTAATTATCCATTAATTGATCTCCTTCGGGCGTATCGCCTTGTGTAATAATACGAAAAGTTCTTACCACAAGACTATCACCTATTATATCACATACCCAATAACCTACTTTAGTTTGAAATACATGAATTGGTAATAAAAGATCTCCCTTATATTCTTCAAAAATGCCTAAATGTCTTAGATTAAAACTCAATATCTCATTCAATGCTTTTTGATCGAAAATATCCAACCGCTCTTTCATTTGGTTAAAGGCATGGACTTGAATATAAAAATCCATTTCAGCTTTATCTCCAGCGTAATGAGATTCAAGTTTCTTTCGAGGTATTTTCATCCATTTTGTACCTGAGCCAGCAAATGGATTGGGAACCTTATAAACTGAACGATGCTCACCATGAATCCTCATCCTTTCTTTTCTTGCTATATAAATAGATAGAACTGGTGTAAGGGTCATACTTAGATTACCATGTCCATCGGTTCTGAGCATTTCAATTGAATAGCATTGTTTACTAATATCATTCAAACGACTAATCAGCATAGAATAACAAGCTGTGTACATATCAGGAATGGCTTTCAGCATTGATACCCCTTCCAGGATTGGTACAGCAAAAGCTTCTTTTAAAACACCAGCTCGTGATTTATCCTTAATCTTATGATACAAAACATGATAGAAGGCAGCTAATAAATTATAATCTAATAAGCTAATTTCTTTTCCTTCATGATTCACAGTAAACTGGCATATAAATTGCCTAAACATCGAATCTAAATCCTTCAGATCTGTATCATCAATGACACTTTCAGAAGCTCTCTGAGGCGAACGAACATACCAGAGTAAACTAAAAATAAGTTCCTTTTCATCTACATTAAAAAGATGTATTGGAGGCGATTTATAAAGATGGGTCGTTAATACAGTGGATAAACGTTCTTCAAAATACTGAAAAGTATCAAAAGACTCAAGCTCTTGATTCCTTACAATCTCTTTATGGAGTGTCTTCCTTCTTATCATTCTATCACGTATTAGACCCGCTTCAGCTTATTCCCACACACTTACTTTACTTAATTTCAGACAATTAAACATTTGCAAATTATAACATTAATTTATGAACAACAAATTTTAAGTACATATTTTAATAAAAAAACATACTTTAATCACATTATTTAATGCATTCAGTGGTAAAAATGCAACTTTTGTCACAAGCAATAGAACTAGAATCTGAGATTGGAAAAGTAACTTTATTTAAATAATATTAATTAATCGCTTGTAGATTAAGCTTATTTAGACATAATAAAAAGGAGGAGCTGAAATATCATCCTTTAACAAATGAATATAGACTTTTACAAGCAATAAATTTATTAGTAAGAAAGATTTGAAAAGTGTTTTTTAGATATTTAAACTTATTTTTGAATAAATCTTTAAAAATCCATAATCTAACAGAAATTTAATGAAACTCAAATTACTCTTAGTTCTTCTTTTACCAGTCAGTCTCTTGCAGGCGCAGCTTCTAAAACCACTTCCCGACCATTTAAACAAGCAGATACTGATTGCACATCCTACAGCAACGAACATTAATATACTCTCGACTCTGGCGACTAAAGGCCTACTTGATCTGGATCAGGTACAACTCATTGGCTTATATCATAGCAAGGAGAAGTATGATTATACCAATTCACAAGCTGTATTGGACACTCTTAGCTCACTAAACATGTATTTGGTAGAACTAAAGGATAGCCTGTATGCCGAACATCTATATGAACACAATGAAGTTAGTGATGAATTTGAAGAGCTATTTTCCAAAAGTTCAGGCGTCTTTTTCTTTGGTGGGCCTGATATTCCAGCCGAGCTTTATAAAGAAGAACAAAGCCCTTTAACTAAAGTTTACGATCCATACCGCCATTATTTTGAGGTTTCTTTCATTTATCACCTTATAGGTGGTTTCCACGACAAGAATTACAAACCTTTAATAAAAGAAAAGCCTAATTACCTGATAAACGGCATTTGCCTAGGTATGCAAAGCATGAATATCGCCTCGGGTGGCAGCCTCATTCAAGATATCCCATCAGAAATCTATAAAGGCGTGGAAAGTGAAGGTTTGGCTCATCTAGGACAAAATGAAATTCACAGAAATTATCACAGTCAAATGCCAGAGAATGACGAGCTAGAACTTACTGGCTTTCATTTTCACCAGATCAACTTTAGAGGATCTTTCTTTTCAAAACTAACGGGCATAAAGAAAAAGGCTAGTCCACTGGTTAATTCATACCACCATCAGGCCATCGAAAAGCTGGGTAAAGGCTTTAAGGTTTCGGCATTATCTACCGATGGAAAAATAATAGAAGCAATCTACCACAAGAAATATCCAAACGTTTTTGGTATTCAGTTCCATCCTGAGCGAGCTGGCTTTTATAATCCAAAGGATAAGGTCCAATTCACGCCTCAAGGTGAAGCAAAGTACTTCCCTGAGTGGATAGATACTAAAAGTATGGATTTCCACAAAGCCTACTGGAATGCCATTAACGAAAGAATACAGAACCTATAACACGAAGAATTCATAAAAAGAACAAAGCTCTCCGGATACCCGGAGAGCTTTATTTATATCATCATTCACATTTAATCGCTTCAACAGGATCCAATTTTGAAGCTCTATATGATTGTATGATAACCGTGAGACTAACCACCATTGCAGCAATTAGGAAGGCCATAACAAAGAACCACCACTGTATTTCAACTCGAACAGAGTAATTGCTTAACCAGTCGGACATAGCATACACGGTTATGGGAACTGAAATAAGAGTGGCAACGATCACATAAATCATATTTAAGCGCAAAAAAGAATAAATAATCGCTGAACTCGAACAGCCCAGAACCTTTTTGATACCTATCTCTTTTGTTCGGGTCTGTGCCAGAAATAACGTTAAGCCAAACAGTCCAAATGAAGCAATAAGCATGGTAAATAAGGCTGAAATGGTCACCACGGTACTCATATTTCTTTCTTCAGAATACAAATCCTTAATTGTTTCTTCAATTCTGGTATAGGTGAAAGTTTGATCCTTACAGATAGTCTGCCATGAATTCTTAATTTTAGGTAAAAGCATATCAAGCGTACCCTCTTTATAGTGCACAGCAATCTGTCTAAGATACTTATCGGTTAGGGTAATCATCAATGGAGGTGTTTCGGAATGGAAAGAATGCAGGTTGAAATCTTTGACCACTCCGATAATATCATAGGCTGAAGCCATCTGCTTCCCTACAGGATTCTCAATTCCAAATTGCTTCACAGCAGTCTCATTCAGGATACAAGCTTTTTTCGAATCGCCTCCAAATTCACGCGAAAAATAACGCCCTTCTTTTAGTGAAACCCCCATTGTTTTTAGAAAATCAAAGTCGACGGCCATCCCTTCCACTTTCACCTGCTTTTCCTTATCCTGAAAATGTGGCATCATCATCACCATAGATGAAAGCACCGGTAAACTATTCATTGATCCAGCTGCACCGATCACATTAGGATTGGCTTTGATTTCATTCAATAAGGGCTTATAGGCTGTTTTATCCTTGACATCAACCAGCAGAACATTCGTATTATTAAAGCCTGGATTTTTCTTGATTGAGTACTGATACTGCGACCGTATAGTAAAAGCAGAAGCCAAAAAGAAACAAAAAATAACCAACTGCAAAACAATAAGAGAGGAACGAAAAAGATGCTTCTTTCTCCCTGTAAAGTTTTGAGCTTTAAGAATACTCACCACCTTTAATCTGGATAAGCCCAGCGAGGTATAAAAACCTGATACAAATCCAATGAATAGAGTTAAAATCAAATATACCAACAAATAAGAAACAATATTGGATCCAATAATCGACAGGTCAGCATCAAACAACTCTCTGGCGTAAGGTAGGACAATGAACATTAGAATAAGAGCAATTGGTAAAACGATACTAGTCAGCAAAACCGATTCGGCAAGAAATTGATACTTGATTTGTTCATTTTTTGCTCCGTAAGTTTTTCGAACGCCTATCTCCTTGGCCCTTCTGGATGATACGGCTGTTGAGAGTATGATATAATTGAATGCGGCAACTAGAATGATCAATAAAGCGATTCCTGAAAACAATTTGAGCGTGCTCCCATTACCCGTCACCCCTGCATTATTAATCTCCGACGACTTAAGATACACATCATTTAAACTTTGTAAAGAAAATGTCGTATTAGCTTCAGATCCGAGGTGTTTAGCCTCCAAGCTTCTCAACTGACTGTTTACGGCTTTTAAGTCACTACTATCAACCAAACGGACCCAAGTTCTCCAGAATTCATGTTCCCAGCTACTTTCAACATGATCAATCCCAAATGTTTTATTTAAAGGAGCCAAATTCCATTCAGAGTTTACAAAACATTCTGCTTTAAATGTTGAATTCCCAGGAAGGTCCTCATAAACGGCACTTACGGTTAAGACTTCTTCTTTTTTATTAATGGTCGCCGTGATTTGTTTACCAACAACATTCAGGTCAGCGAATAATTTCTCAGCCAAACTTCTGGATAAGCATATGGCATGTTTGTCATGGAGTAATTCACCCGTATTGTTACCATTCAACAAAGGCAGCGTAAAAACATCAAACACATCCGAACCACTTGCTACGGCGCGTCTGATTCTGATATTCTCTTCCTTGTGTTTGATATTAAAGCCTCTGACGTTTCGCACATTGATTACTTTCTCCACCTGTGGAAACTCCTCTTTTAGAGTAGAAGCTAAAATGTAAGGCGTTCCAGCCCACAAACTTTTAAAATCCTTCTTATACGCTACTACCCGATAAACCGAATCTTTATGTTTGTGGCAAGAATTATATGAAAGTTCATTAATGACAAAGAGCAGAATAATAAAAGAGACAGCCAACGCTATAGAAAGTCCCAGAATATTAATACTCGTGAAAACAAAGTTCTGTTTTAGGTTTTGAAGTGCTGTTTTCAAATAATTTCTAAACATGTAAGCTGATTAGGTTAGTAATATCTTAATTGTTTTTAAATGAACAATATTGATAGGTTAATTTAAGTTTCACATTCACTAAAAAAACAATTATCTTCCCCAATTCAACTCCACTTCTTCATCTAATCACCTATAGGCTAATACTTAACAATATTTTTCATTTTAGTCTAAAGGATAAACTGTCAATAGCGAATACTACAAAATTAGTAGTTTATGCTTTAGATGCATTCTATTTTACAAAATTATTGTCATTGAATACTGACTCGATATCTGATACGTTCTCTTAGGAACTAATGCCGAATCACTTTCATTTTTGGGTCAGAATAAAAGATGACATTTGCCATAAATATTCCAAGGCTGACAGATCTAAAGACTTTGTCAGGTTTAATGAAATTAAAGGGAATACAACAAACCTGTCTGCTCCGATGATTAGAAAATAAAAGAAGAGTTTTTAGAACCTTAGGCAGCCTTAAAAAGCATAGCAACACTTATAATAAAGAGTCACTTACAAAAAAGTGTAATAAGCGATCATTAAATTATACAATATGATGACTTTCTATTAAATAAATTTCATTTGCAATTCAGCATAATAACAGATATATTCACGTTTCCAATTTGGAATTAAAGATCAATACCACAATACTAACTTATAAGAACTATGAAAAAATTATTATTTACCATTGCTATCTCAGGCTTCCTATTTACTTCTTGTGGAAATAAAACAAAAGCTGCTACTGATGATAAAGCTTGTTGTTCAAAGGAAAAAACAGAAGTAGCTGCTGAAGCTAAAACAGATTGTTCAAAAGGATGTCCTCATACTTCTGAAGCAAAAAAAGCTTGCTGTGAAGGAGAAAAAACAACAACTGAAACAACTAAAAAAGCCTGTTGTTCAAAAGATAAAGCAGAAACAACTACGACAGCTAAAACAGATTGTTCAAAAGATTGCTCAAAAACTTGTAGCAAGAAATAATTTGCAATAAATATGATCACCTAACAAAGAAAGCATGAAATCTAATTTCATGCTTTCTTTTTGTTTTAAATACCCCTCAAACAATGTATGAATCTGAAAAACTAACATTATCCTTTCAGTTTTATCTTTACAACAATATTATTAATCCGTTTTCTAATACTGAAAACCGATTTTATTTTTGTTCATTTATTTATCCTGGTTGCATTGCAGGCTCTTCTTGAACTTGAGAATCTAAAACTGTTGATCCATGCTTGCAAATAAGAAAGATTTCAGAACTTTCCTTATTATAATACTCAATTAATAAGTAACATGACGTAATTATTTTATCATATTTGTTTTCAAGCATTCCCTTATACATTAATATTCGATTCCAATACTTATCTAAAGTTTTCTTTATTTCCTGCTCATCATCATTCAATGTTTCATTCTTACTCCATTTTAACACAACAGATTCTTTTAATAAAGAAGATTTGATAAAATCAGATCAACAGAACATAATCAAAGAATTAAAGCTATGCCTAAAAGAAAATGATATAATCAACTATAGCCTTCAGAATAATCCCCTAACGAGATGATCAGCTTGTTAAGCTTCTAAATAAGAATCACTTTGGTCAAAATTTATTTACAACAATGACTACTCAAGTCAGATAATTCATCGAAATCGAACTGCTCATCATGTTTAATTTCTTTTGTTAGGCAATCACAACTATTGAAATACCCTGACATTAATTCCTTATAATTTTCTGATTCCAAAAAACCCACAAACACATTATTATTAAATAAGTAATAAGAGGTCCCTTCCTTTGCATAGGTATAACCTCCACCTCTGAATTCATAAGCATATTGATGTCCATAAACAATCGACATGCCATTATCTACAATAACCTTAGCAAAATCTAGCATCCCTTTTTGAGGTTCATCCGGATTTGTTCTCTTAATAACATACTTAAAACCATCACAATAAACCTCCATGGCTTTTGAAGCATCAATTTTACACTTTCCACCATCTCGCTTCAAGAACTTAAATATATTGCCTTTTATTCCCGAAAAAGATTGGGATATAACAACTCCATGAATGGTATCATTATTAGTAGTGATAAAATAATCTTGCGATTGAGAATAGCAACTTAACGATAGTGCTAAACTAAACATCAATAATAATATTGCTTTCATAACAAAATATTTAATTATTTATTATCAGGATATCACAACCCTTAAGTGCAATAATAAAGTTAACAAAAAATAATCGTTTAAAGTATTAATTCTTCAGTTCACACCAAATTATGTCATTTTTACATAAACACATAGACAAGTTTTCTATAAGGACTAATGGGAAATTGGACTACGTTAATTGTCAGGCATTAAGATGAATAAAAATAATAGCACAAACATGAGAACGATGATTACATCTTAATCAGAACCGTACAAAGTACTAAATGACTGATTAAAAAAAATGAGCTAACAACTAGCATTATGTAGACAAAATATCCTACGCAAAATTGGCCTATATGAAAAATTTTAACATATCATTAGTAGTTTTATTGCATTATGATTTGCATTCAAGCAATAATAAAATTATTTTTGAAAATTGAATATTATTTTATGAGGAAGTTAAATAAGAAAATAGTGAGTCTTGTTTTAGTGTTGCCAATCCTGGTAATGCTGGCTCATGATATCATTCCTCACCATCATCACGACACGAATACCACGGCCAATTTCGTAAAAATGGAACATGCCCATTTTGAGGCAATACACGGCCATTGTCACGCACACCAAAGCTCACAGCACTTATCTCATTCTCACAAAGAAAATGAGAGCAACTGTTGTACTTTTGTGAATTTGCGATTTTTCAAGAATTTTAAGTTTCAGGTTCATCTTACACATATCATTTTAGATATAATTTCATCTTCAGATGTAGAAGAACCTATTAGATACTATGTATCTAATTCCAATCTAATCCCAGAGCCCTACAGAGAATCTACCGGGCTACGTGGGCCTCCGCACGTCTAAACTTTTTTACAAAATCTCATTTAAAAAGATTTCTCAAATAAATGGGAAGTCCTGCTTCTGTTCTGTTTCCAGCTGACTCAGTTCGTATTTGATTTTGTATTTCCTGTACACAAAAACCCCGTTGTATAAGCTTACAACATTTATTGATAATTATTTCACTAACAAATCGAGATTGATTTATGCTGTCTTGATACAGATAATAGTATCATATAGAATCAAACAATCTCAAAAACAAGTATCTCACATGAAGAAAGTATTATTTGCTTTAGCCATTTGTGGTTTAACATTTGCCTCGTGCAACAGTACAGCTAAAAAAGCTAAGAAAGAAGAAGCACACCAGCATGAAGGACACAGTCATGAAGGTCATGACCACGACGGACATAGCCACGAAGGGCACGATCATGAGTGTGATGGACACGATCATCAGCAAGAAGAATTTAAAGTTGGCACTGATAGCACTAAAACCCATGCTGAGCATGAAGGGCACGATCATGATCATGACCACGATCACGGCGATCACAAGCATTAGAAATTAGAATGGGGTTGGTCAATGGCCTTCCCTACTCTTTTCATTCTACCCTAATAATTATCAATAGATCAAAATAAAAACATATCGGCCTTAGCCCATACTATAAAACAGGTGCTAAACTCAGCCGTCATATTTATAAATATCTCACACAATGAATAAAATATATTTAATAGCGCTTGGACTATCTCTATCCATTATAAGCTGCAAACCCTCTACATCAGGCCACGAAGGTCACTCCCATGGCGGTCACTCCCATGATGAAGTCACAGGAGGCACTGCAGCACATGAAGAGCACAACAATCAAACCGTAACCCTCTTTTCTGAACAAACTGAAGTGTTTGCTGAGTTTCACCCATTGGTTGCAGGTCAGGTTTCAAAATTCTTAACGCATCTAACGCGCTTAGATACCTACAAACCTTACAGCGAAGGTCAGTTAACAATTTCTTTAATTGATAAAAATGGCAATGGTATTCGTAAGTCGGTAAAAACGCCGAGTTCTTTAGGTATTTTTACACCGGCTCTAAAACCAAAAGCGGCTGGTTTATATACTTTGCTAATTGAGGTAAACTCAAAATTTGGTAAAGAACGCTTCGAAGCTAAAAATATTGAAGTTTATGCCAGCGAAGCTAAGGCAACTCAAGCCATTGCTGCCATGCAAAAGGATAATCAGACAGCCTTCTTAAAAGAACAGGCCTGGAAAATTGATTTCGGAACTGAAGATGTGAATTACGGGATCTTTCATCGAGTGATTAAAACTACAGGTGAACTGATTGCATCCAGTAATAGTGAAATTCGCATCTCTGCTCAGTCAAGCGGTATTATCCACATGCCATCATCAGATATCGTGAATGGTAAAACGGTCAAGAAAAATGAAGCTATATTCTATATCTCCGGACAGGGACTTTCGGGTAATTCTTTAACCAGTCGTTTTATCTCTGCTCGTTCAGAATTTGATAAAACTCAGGCAGATTACAATAGAGCTAAAGCTTTGCGTGCTGATCAAATCATCTCGGAAAGAGAGTTTAACGAGGCTAAATCGAACTTCGAGAAGGCTGAAATCAATTTCCAGTTGATCTCTAAAGATTACAGCACCAAAGGAATCAAGGTGGCTTCTCCAGCAACAGGTTACGTTTGCAACGTTTTTGTGAAAGAAGGTGAATATGTCGAAAAAGGACAGATAATCGGTATTGTTGACAGAGACTCCAAGTTGATTCTTAAGGCTGATCTGTATCAGAAACATTTAACACAGTTATCAAAAATACATTCGGCAAACTTTAAACTGCCTTACCGCGATGAGATTTATAGCACAGATGAATTAGGTGGTAAGCTAATTGCCTACGGACGTGATATTCATGAGGACGATTACACAACCCCGGTTTACTTTGAAATCAACAAGATTCCTGAGCTTTATATGGGTTCTTATATCGATGTGTATTTGAAATCGGAAAGTACTCGCAAGGTATTAAGTATTAGTAAATCTGCCGTTTTGGAAGACCAATCAATTTTTTACGTCTTCGTTCAAACCGAAGGTGAAAGCTTCGAGAAACGTTTTGTGACCATAGGGTCAGATAATGGTAAGGAGATTGAAATCCTAAGCGGACTTAAAGAAGGCGAACGCGTGGTTAATAAAGGGGTTTACTTTGTGAAACTGGCTTCAATGGCTGGTGCCTTACCTTCTCACGGACACGAACACTAAATCTTTGATTTAGGATTTCTGAACTAAGAATAAAATAAGATTTATATGCATTCAGGTTTTAAAAATTAATCTGATAGCATCAATCATTAAATAAAAAGACTGTGTTAAATAAAATTATACAATACGCACTACACAACCGTATCTTGGTCATGTTTGCGGCTTTTCTCCTTATTGTTGGAGGAAGCTACACAACAGCCAATATGGATGTGGATGTGTTTCCGGATCTGACTGCCCCAACGGTGGTTGTGATGACTGAAGCACACGGCATGGCACCTGAAGAGGTGGAAAAACTGGTTACATTCCAAATTGAAACAGCCGTCAACGGCGCAACCAATATCAGACGACTGCGATCATCATCATCTGCAGGATTCTCTATTGTTTGGGTGGAATTTGAATGGGGAACCGATATTTATCTGGCTCGCCAGATTGTAAGTGAGAAGTTGATGGCCATTTCTGATCTCCTTCCTAAAGGAACAGGCAGTCCGACATTAGCACCACAATCCTCTATAATGGGTGAAGTGATGATGATTGGTCTCCAGTCGGAGGAAACGACTGATATGGATCTTCGAACCCTTGCAGATTGGAGTATTCGCCCACAAATACTGGCTCTTAATGGTGTTGCACAAGTTGTTGTGACCGGTGGCGACTACAAACAATATCAGATTCAGGCCAATCCTCAGAAGATGCGTCATTATAACATTAGCCTGGATGAATTAATGAAAGCGGCTAATGCAACAAACGAAAATTCTGCCGGTGGCTTTATTAATGAATTTGGGAATCAATACAATATTCGTGGTATTGCTCGTACTTCTGATGTTGGTAAACTGGGTAATTCGGTTGTTAAGGTTTATAAGAAATCTCCTGTCCGAATCAGCGATATCGCTGAAGTTGTTGAAGCGCCAGCTCCCAAGATTGGTTTGGCTAGTGTGAATGCCAATTCTGCTGTTCTTTTAACGGTTAAGAAACAACCCGGTGTCAATACATTAAAACTGACTGAAAAGTTAGATCTGGCAATAGCGGATATCAAAAAAGGTTTACCTGAAGATGTTAGTGTGAATACGCACATTTTCCGTCAAGCTGATTTCATTGACAACTCAATTGGTAACGTAAAGAAAGCACTATACGAGGGATCTGTTTTTGTTATCATCATCCTGTTGGTCTTCTTGATGAACTACCGCACAACGGTTATTTCATTATTAGCCATCCCCTTATCACTTTTATTCACCATCATCGCCCTTAAACTAATGGGTATTACTATTAATACCATGACATTGGGAGGTATGGCTATAGCTATTGGTGACCTGGTGGATGATGCCATTATAGATGTGGAGAATGTTTACAAACGGCTTAGACAAAACTTCAAGCTACCTAAAGAGAAACGTGAGAAGTCTCTTTCTGTGATCTATAGTGCTTCATGTGAAATTCGATCATCAATCATTAATGCGACCTTTATTATTATTGCAGCATTCGTTCCCCTTTTCTTCCTAACAGGTATGGAAGGTAGAATGCTACAACCTCTGGGTATTGCCTTTATTGTCTCTCTGTTTGCATCTTTAGTTACTGCGCTTACCGTAACACCTGTTCTGTGTAGTTTTATGCTGACCAGTGATAAGATGTTAGATCGCAAGAGTAAAGAAAGTTGGTTGGTTACTAATTTGAATAAGCTTTATGAGAAATCCTTGAATCAGGCTCTTCGATTTAAGAGCATTATTCTGGGTTCTGCTACCGTTCTGTTTATAGCCTCATTATTTATTCTGAGTGGTTTGGGCCGTAACTTCTTGCCCGACTTTAATGAAGGATCACTAACCATTACGGCGATCACCAAACCTGGCATCTCTTTGGAAGAGTCAAATAAGATCAAGAATATTGCTGAGAAAGCACTTTTAACCATACCTGAGGCCAGGTTGACAGCTCGTCGTACAGGCCGTGCCGAATTGGATGAGCACTCATTTGGTGTGAACACCTCAGAGATTGAAGTCCCTTTTACACTGACCGACAGAACCAAGGCTGAATTCCTGGCTGATGTCAGATCTAAGTTGGGTGAAATTGCTGGTGTTAACTTCGCTATTGGTCAACCATTGAGTCACCGTATCGATCATATTCTATCAGGAACTAAGGCTAATATTGCCATTAAGATTTTTGGTTCGGATTTATCTAAGATGTTCCAAATGGCCAATGAGATTAAAAGCTCTATATCGCCTATCCAGGGGGTCGTGGATGTGAATGTGGAACAACAGGTAGAAATCCCACAGATCCAAATTCGCCCGAAACGTGATATGCTGGCCAAGTATGGTATCTCTATTTCAACTTTCTCAGACTTTATCGATATTGCCTTTGCAGGTGAAAAAGTATCAGATGTATTCGAAGGTGTTAAAGCTTTTGATTTGGTGGTGAGATACAATGAAGAGAACCGTGGAAATATCAATGCGATTCGTAATGCACTTATCGACACCTGGGATGGTAAAAAGATTCCATTCTCTTATGTTGCCGATATCCAGTCACTTTCAGGCCCTAATACCATTGGTCGTGAGAATGTACAGCGAAAGCTTGTTGTATCAGCTAATGTTGCTGAGAGAGATTTGCGTTCGGTTGTAAACGATATTCAAACAGCCGTTGATAAGGATATTGAGATTCCGGAAGAATATCGAGTCGAATTTGGTGGACAGTTTGAAAGTGAAGCCAAAGCTTCAAGAACACTGGCTTTAACCTCACTGATCTCATTCCTGATAATCTTCTTATTATTATTCCAGGAATTTCGTTCATTCCAATTGGCTAGTATCATCTTACTGAATTTGCCTTTAGCCTTGATTGGTGGTGTTTTCACCATTTACTTTACTTCGGGCATGTTGAGTATTCCAGCCATTATTGGTTTCATTACTCTATTTGGTATTGCCACCCGTAATGGTATCTTGCTTATCTCCAATTATCAGATGATGCTGGAAAAGGGAATGGAAATAAAAGAAATCGTTGTACAAGGCTCCATTCACCGTTTGAGTCCGATTTTAATGACGGCTTTAACTGCTGCTCTAGCCCTGATACCAATGGCATTGGGTGGCGATGAGCCAGGGAACGAAATTCAAAGCCCTATGGCTGTTGTTATTTTGGGAGGTTTACTGACGTCTACACTGCTAAATGTGTATGTTATTCCTATTGTATATCTGCTATTAAATTCCAAAAAGAAATAATATGAGATCAATATTAATCGGTCTGTTTGCTATAGGGTTGAGTCTGAATGTTCAGGCTCAATCGGACCTAAAAGACGTTCTTCAGGCTGTGGAGAGCAATAACCTGAGTTTAAAAGCTCATAATAACTATATCGAATCGCAAAAGATAGGCTACAAAACAGAGATGAATTTAGCCAATCCTGAAATTGAGTATGAAAAAAACTTCTCGGATTCAGATGGGAATTCCTACGAGATTCTAATCAGCCAGGATTTTGATTTCCCAACAGTTTATCTCCACAAGAATAAGATTAAGAAAGCCAAGACAGCTAATTTGAACAATCTATTACAACAAAGCCGTCAGGACATTCTCTTGAGTGCCAAAAAGGTTTGTTTAAACCTGATTTATCAGAATAAGCTTAAAGAGCAATTGACCATTCGTTATGAGAATGCTCAAAAACTGGTCAACTTCTTTCAGAAGAAGCTTGAAAAAGGTGATGCCAATATTCTGGAGATGAATAAGGTGAAGATCGTTCTGTTGAATGTTAAAAATCAACTGCAGCTTTGCAATACACAAGCCATCAACCTAAAAGAAGAGTTGAAACAGCTGAATGGTGGAAAAACAATTGATTTTAATACAATTCTGTATCCTAACTTTTCTCTTGAAGAAGATTTTACGAAGCTTGAAATGAATGTTTTGAAGAATACACCTAGCTTGAATCAAATGAAAGCCAATATGGATATTGCATCAAAACAGACCAGTCTGGCAAAGAATCAGGTTTTACCAAAATTAAACTTGGGTTACAGATACCTTAATTCGGATATCAATAAATCCTTTAATGGGATTAATATTGGGATTAGTATTCCTCTATGGGAAAGTCGTAATAAGGTCAAGTATGCTAAGCTTAATCAACTGTCTCAGGAAAGTCAATTCTTATCTCAGGAGAAGATCGTTCTTTCGGATATTCAGAAAAACTATCAAAACTATAAGGGTTTAAAAGCTTCTCTTGCAGAATACCGCTTAATTCTTGATGGTAGTAATATGAATGAGCTTTTGAAAAAAGCACTTGATTATGGACAAATTTCGAGCATCGAATACTTTATGGAAAGTATCTACTACTATGAAAGTTACGATACTTACCTACAAGTTGAGAAAGAATACCATTTAGTTGTTGCTGATTTGTTGAAATATCAGCTATAAACTATGCCTCTGTTAATCCTGATAAAACAGGACTAATGTGATAATACTTAATTAAACCAGTTGAATAATTTCAGCTGGTTTTTTTATACCATAATTTGATTTCAATATAAACGTATGTATAAAAAAATCACAGCAAACTTAAGTCTACTGTGATCTGATTTGTTTTAGTACATCTAATTAAAAAACTCTTCTTGCTACTGAAGCATCTCTCTTATTTAATATTCTTTACCTCTTTCATCGATCATAGGAACAAAACGAACAGGAATAACATCTTTTCTTACCAGCTCTCCATCTATCTTTTTCAATAGAACCAGACTTTTCACATTCTTATCACCTATTGGAATAACCAAGCGGCCATTCTCACCCAATTGATCAATCAGGGCTTGCGGTATTTTCCTTGGAGAACAGGTTACAATAATGGCATCATAGGGGGCATGTTCTTCCCATCCAACATAACCATCACCCCATTTTAAGTGAAGATTATCGTAGTTCAATGACTCAATAGTCGATTCAGCTTTTAAAGCAAGTCCCTCCACAATTTCGATGCTGTAAACTTCTTTGCAAAGCTCTCCAAGAATAGCTGCCTGGTAACCCGATCCTGTTCCAATTTCTAAAACCTTGCTCTTTGAATTAATATCCAAAAGCTGAGTCATAATACCGACGATATAAGGCTGAGATATGGTTTGTCCAAATCCAATGGGTAGAGGTGAATCAGAATAGGCTAGATGGCGGAACTGACTGGGTACAAACAAATGTCTTTCGACTCTTTGCATGGCTTTAATTACAGCCCTTTCTTTAATCCCACGGGCTGCAATCTGCTCCTTAACCATTTTATATCGCAATTCCTTATAATCCATCTCTTGAGCTCTAGCCTCTCCATTCTGTCCACACAAAAACCCCAAAAAGAAGAAACTTATTAATAAGTATCTATTCATTATTCTCTTTTTTATACAAAATAAAGTTACAATAATATCTTTAATAATATTGCCCTTCAGACCCTTTCTTTATGTTTTAAACAGAAGCCCCAGTGTCATTTAAAATATTAGAAACAAGTATCAAAGATTAAAGCGCATAAACCAGAAAACAAAAGATCCTGTTAAACTTCAGTTTAACAGGATCTTAGCGTACTTCATAATAGACTAATAATCTTAAAAAAAAGATACTAGCCCAATTAAATTCGCATTATTTTTTGAACAATGGATCTGCACCAATTGTTCCAACCAAACTTTCAAGATAAGCTTCAGTTTTCACATGCTCCAATTCCGTTTTAGCCTTAGCTAAACGATCCTGAAGACTCATTGACTCATTCCATTCTGTATTATTCTTGTCAGCAATAAACTGATTGATGTACTCAATCTGCTTTTCGTAGTACTGAACATCAATCTCTTGCTTACGCTTCAATCGAGCTTTATACCAATCAGAATTAATAACCACATCGCGATCGAACATTTTACGTAATTCAGGATCACTAATATCCTTACCATCGTATTGTCCGAATGCCATAATACTTAGAAGAACCTGTAATGGAGGAATAGCTGAAGAAATACTATCGTCCTTAAAGTAATTGATAGCCACTTTTTCTTGTGCTTCAACAATATTCTTGATACCATCAACATAAGCTTCCATATCCTGAATCTCTGGTTTCAACATTCTTTCATTGAAAACATTTTGAGGCTCATCGAAAATTCTGTTCAAGTAACGGAAAAGGAAACCTTCAGTAATTCGGTATCCCAAACGACTAGCATTGATTTTCTCACCCTTGTATTCAAAATCATCTAATTTCTCAAGAGAACCTTCTTCAATCAAAAGTTTAGGATCACGACTGTCTTCACTCAATCGACACCACAATTCCGGAATCAATAAAGAAACATCATGATCGAAACGATTCTCAGATCCTACGTGACCTGCAGCTGAAGAGAAACCCTGATAGCCTGTAATAATATAAGACAATAAAGCGTTATTCAAGTCAGTTGTTGGGCTCAACATATTGAAAGGACCTTTAGTTAATGCACCTTCAGTTCCCGCACCAGTTGTAGATGGAGATTTACCTGTTAGTGAACAAATAAAGTCCATAAACAATTCTGGCAACTCCTGATAGTGAATTGGGTTGTAAACACTCAATGCACGAATTCCAGCTTCCTTATCGGCAGGATTGTTACGACGTCCTGGCAATACCGCATTTACAGGATGATGAACTGGCTTATCCAAAGGAATCTTTCTTGATAAACGAACACCTACTTCTGCCAACTTATCGTCAATTGGATTTACCAAGTCAGGACGAATCTGTAAATAACGAGGGTTTGCAGATGGTTTACCATTCACAATACGAGTATGCGACGGTGTAATAAAGTAATTTCCTTTTTCACTGTTAGCTCCTTTTCGTATCAAGTCTTGAATAGGCTTGGTATACAAATCGAAACCAATAGCATCAGCCATCAACTCCTGACCATCTTCTGTAGTCATTGGCTCGTAGTTTGATGTAAAGTTACCTCTCATAGAAAGGTCTGCCTCAGCTTCTTTATCATATCCTCTATGAACAGCTTCATCAGGGCGTTGGAAGAAACGACGCTCACAGTTGGTTGTAATCTTAACCGACTTATTGTCGTAAGCTTCATTCAAGTACGAAAGGCTGCTTGTTGGCAAAACAACAGAAGCCGTAATATCATCTTCCATTTGAATTTTAGCCGAAGCAATAAAGTCCTGACGTAGTTTATGAAGGAACCATGAATTATCTGTAGCAAAACCAACACGTAAGTAACTTGCTACAATCTTGCGATTGTTATAAAGTAATTCGTGTCCTTTTTTACCATTCACCATATCAACCGAGAAATAATTTCTCCAATCACGTCCGGTACGACCTTCACGGTAGAAACGCTTGATGAAAAGAACCAATCCTTTCACGTGATCAGGAATAGATGCCAAATAAGCATTATATTCTTCAGTATAATATTTTGAAGGTGTTAACAACTTCACAACCGAACCTAATGATCGTTTTGAATCCAATAAAGGACGTGAAGGTTGAGAACGCTCTGCATGATCTTTCCAACGATTTGAATAGTCATGTTCGAAAACCTGATCAGCCATATCGAAATCCTTATCCATATCCTGAATATAGAAAGAACTGTAGATAATAGCATTCAGTAGGGATTTTGAAATTTCTGACTTTCCACCTCCTGAAACAGTACATGGTTTATGACAGAATGTTCCTTCAGCATAAGTACTTACCAAACGCCATGATGGAGCCGATGGATGTTTCTCCATATGCAATTTATATCCTGATGGGTGCACATAGTAATGTTCCGGTAATAAGCGAATAGATTGCTCCTGATCTCCTTTTACCCAGCTCACAGTACTCTTATACAAATCAATCTTAGAATGACCA
Source organism: Ancylomarina sp. (assembly GCA_048268005.1). Taxonomy (GTDB): domain Bacteria; phylum Bacteroidota; class Bacteroidia; order Bacteroidales; family Marinifilaceae; genus Ancylomarina. The sequence continues at coordinate 1,197,585 of JBLWWJ010000001.1, read as the reverse complement.
TCTATATATATAATATTATCGTATTCTTTATCGATAGCATATCCTTCAGGTTTTACATCAACAGTATCACCTAATTGTTTCATTACATCGTCGAAAACAAACTCTTTTTTAAGTATATTCTTCATAAAGAGCGTTCCATCGAAATTATCTCCCAGGTTCTTACGTGGGAAAGCAATGGCACCACCAGAATGCTCTTCTTCTGCTAAACCATACAAGTTTGCAGAGAAACTAATCTGAGTCTTAATTTCTTTCTTAGAATAGCCAAAATAATTATCAGCAATAAGCGTGATGACAACCCCTTCTTCACTTCTACAAGTTACTTTGAAAGGCTGGCCTCCATTATAAAGTTCTCCCTCTTCTTTCCAACAAACGCCATCGTTACGCTGACGATCAGTTGCATCGTCATAATGAGGTAAACCAAGCTCCTTCTTAGTAAATTTCAAAAGTTGTGGAGCTAGTACAATACAACCTGTATGACCCGTCCAGTGCTCAATATCTAAACCAGCATCATTTGATGGTAAATGTGGATCACCAGCATTTCCAAAAATTGATTCAACAAAGTCAAGATTACTTACAAAAGCACCAGGAACAAAGAAACGAACCTCCATAGCCTTTTGAGAAATAACGCCCTTTACTTCCGGACATACTACAGGACGTAATAATAGAGAAACCATCATTTTTGCTTTCTCTTTCTGACTTGCTGTAAATGGAAGCGTTTTAAACTCCTCTGAAGGATTAAAAGCAGCTTCCAAAAATTTAACAAAGGCTGATTTTGGTAATTCTATCTTATCTAAAGGTGCAGGTAAATTACCTTCTACAATATGAAATGAGCCTTTAGTTGTTCTTCTATCATGCTTCGGATTGTGTAACACCCCCTGCTTAATGCGGTATGAGCTTAAATAATCCGTAATGTATTCATTCTTATTAGGTGGCAAACTCAACTCACGAGCAGTCCCTTCCTTGTCTAAAGTGAATGTTGAAGTTGGTATTTGAGGCACTTCCAGATTTAGCTCTTTGAAATAATCATCTAAAAAGTTCTGTATTCTTTGGTCAGCAGGACAATGATGATCTGCTAACAAACGAGATTTTACACGATAATTTTGAATTAAACTATTTGTTAATGCAATAAAATCATCGTCATTCAATTCTTCATCTCCCTTAAAGATTGGTTGTCCCATTGCAGCGAGCTGCAGATTTATAGAACGAATCAGATCTTTCTGATTTCCCTCTCCATTTTTCGATTGGATTTCTCGATAAGTTGTTTTAATATTCTCCATATCTTGTCTTTTAATAGCTTTTAAAGGCTGTGTCCGTATCAAATTTACAGAAAATTTCTATCCTAAAAAATGCATTAAAAGACTCTTATATGCTGTTTATCATTTAAAAATTCAATATTTTTATTTATACTATAAGAGTGCTCTTCGAAAACGATTTAAGACTGAGAAAAATATATCAATAAAATCGCTTATTTATACAAAAAAAAAAGTTTATTCATCTAAATAGACAAATAAACTCTCTTCTGATAGCCCTTAATGAACCTAAAATAGATGTTATAAATCAGTTTACCACTTCCCTTTCTGCTTAAAAATCTTATTTGCACCGACGAATAAGGTATAAGCGGCAAAAGCAACAATTAATATTCGTAAAATCAACTTCTGGTCATAGATTCCTTCTGCGAGCATTATATCGCGAGATAAAGCTGGCACCATAAATATAACAATGGCGAAAAGAACCACGACTTGCAACCATAAAAAGAAGCTTTTTATTTTAGGGTGTTTTGTAGACTTCTTTTCAGGAACGTCCTGTGCCATCTTGGCCATTTTTGAACGTTGCGATTTATGAATCCTAGTTTGTGATTCAGGCTTCTTTTTAGCAAACCATTTTTTCAACTGTAAACCGAACAGAAATGCAAAAACACTCAGTCCAATTATTATATATGTTTCTCTATCCATCTTAATATATTATAATCATTTTAATCCCTAAAAATGCGTTGAATAAGCTTTCATTTCTTTCTTCTTATTAGCTACATTATCGCAAACCTGATCCAATAAATCCCAAAAAGATTTGGAATGATTTTTCTCAACAGTGTGACATAATTCGTGAAGTAAGACCATATCAATTAAATGCTCAGGCAAACGCATTAAATGTAGATTTAAACTGATATTATTGTCTCCGGAACAAGATCCCCAACGAGTACTTGCATTTCGAATTGAAACTTTATTGTACTTAAATCCAAACCTTTGAGCCAAATCACCTAACCGTCTAGGTAAAACATGTTTAGCTTCTTTTCTTAAGGTTTCTATGATCATCTTTTTTATAAAATCCTGAACCCCTTCTGTTTTAAAATCAAAATTCTCAGGATATTTAATCTCGATGAGTCCTTTTCTGACACTAGCTTTAACTTGATTTACCTCACATGGATTCATTTTCAGTTCATGATACTTCGTTTTAAAAACGGTATCCGAATCAAAAAAGATATTTTGTTTTTCTTTGGCTTGTATTCGCGATCTATTTTTTAAGATCCAATCCTTATGTAGGCGTGCAAAATCGATAGCCGTTTGCCATTCTATTTGAAAAGGAACATTAATCCAAATACCTTTATTAGGCGCCATCCTAAGGGATAAACGTTTAAACCGTGTATCCTTTTTCAGGCATAATTCACCCAATTCATCAAGTTCAATTATCTTTTCAATCTTCATAAATAAAAAATAGCTTTACCTGAAAGGCAAAGCTATTAGAATTATTTCGTTTAGGAAACTTATGCTTTAATCAGTTCACTCAATTTTGTGAATGAAGCATCAATATTAGTCATTAGATCACTGAAAACTGCTTTGTAATGCGCCTTTACTAACTTAGGATTATCCTTACCATCAGGGTGGTTAGTACGAGCAACCAGTTTATTACGATTAGCAACAGTTTCTTTAATAATTTCCATTACTTTTTCTTCGTTTCCTGGGTGCAGGTAAATATAATTGTAGCAATCAGAAATAACTTCAAAAGTCAAAAAGTCAATATCTTTTTTTAATTTTCTTCTACTCGCCATAGCTTCTTATTATTAATTGTTCTTATTCAAAATACTTTGCAAATATACTAAAAATGCCAAAATATGCATCACATGAATGCGCCATAAAAATAATGAATATCCTCCATTTTAAAATTTTATTAAAAAAAATCACAAAGTCCAAACACCCAGTATTCATAGGCAGTACAATAAACGACTAATCCATTTCTAAAACTTAATTCAAGTAAGTCTGTTTGTTTTTAAAGATTTTAATCCCAACCTTTGTCGCAGATAAAACGCAAAAACTATGATTTTTACATCAGTACATCATCAGCATCATTTATACTTACTTCAGGTGAGCTGATAATGTTATGTGAAAATTTTAAAGATAAATTCATAACTATTAACGCCAACCTGACATCAGGTTGGCGTTTTTGTTTATAGCTAATTCTGAAATCCAGTTTTATTACAAAATCAATCTAAGTACAAGACTAAAAAATACAATTACAATGACTTTTATAGCACGACATCATCACCATCATCATTTATACTTATTTCAGGTGAGCTGATAATGTTATGCAAGAATTTCAAACGATAAATTCATAACTATTAACGCCAACCTGATTCCAGGTTGGCGTTCTTGTTTGTACCCATTTCTGGATTCAGGTTTTATAAAAAAATCAAAATGAGTACAAGACTAAAAATTGCCATTCAAAAATCAGGAAGACTGCAGGAGGATTCATTAAAAATCCTTAAGGACTGTGGCATCTATATAGATAATGGGAAGGATCAACTAAAAACACAAGCTCAAAATTTCCCTCTGGAAGTTCTTTATCTGAGAAACTCAGACATTCCACAGTACGTGCAGGATGGCGTTGCCGATATTGCCATTGTGGGGGAAAATGTGGTTATCGAAAAACAAAAAAAGGTTAAGGTTCTTCAGACATTAGGCTTTTCGAAATGTCGCCTAAAATTAGCCATCCCCAAGGATGAAGAATACACCGGACTCTCTTATTTCAATGGAAAAAAGTTGGCGACATCTTACCCTAATTCACTTCGTGCCTTTTTAGATAAAAATAAGCTTGATTCTGAGATTCACGTTATCTCCGGTTCTGTGGAAATCGCTCCGAACATCGGGCTTTCTGACGGTATTTGCGACTTAGTAAGCTCGGGAAGTACACTTTTCAAGAATGGACTGAAAGAAGTAGAACAAATCCTAAGTTCAGAAGCTTGTTTGATTAGCAACAAGAATATATCAGACGAGAAGCAAGAGCTATTAGAAAATTTGTTATTCCGAATGAAATCTGTTTTGGCTGCCAAAAACAACAAGTATTTACTACTGAATGTACCTAACCATAAGATTGAGGCTATCAATAACATTCTACCAGGCATGAAGAGCCCTACGGTTATGCCGCTGATGCAAGAAGGTTGGTCTTCTATTCACACGGTTATCAAGGATAAGGATTTCTGGGAAGTTATCGATCAGCTGAAAGCAAACGGAGCTGAAGGCATTCTAACTATTCCTATTGGTAAAATGATTCTCTAATTTATTAAAACAAGCACCATGCAAATTATAAAATACCCACAAAAAAACGATTGGAAAACAATTCTAGCGCGTCCTACTATTGAATTAGAAGAAATGGATGAAGTTGTCAACCAGATTTTTAAAGAAGTTAAAACTGATGGTGACGCAGCTCTAAGAAAATACACTTGGTATTACGACCGAACTAGAATTGATGAGCTAGCTATCAGTCAATCAGAGATAGATGATTCAGAACAATTAATATCTGATGAATTAAAAAAAGCAATACAATTTGCTGCTGAGAATATAGAGAAATTCCACAAAGCACAAGAAACAAAGTCGGAAGTTATTGAGACCACTGAAGGCGTTACCTGTTGGAGAAAGTTTACACCTATTGATAAAGTAGGCTTGTATATTCCAGGAGGATCTGCTCCCCTATTTTCTACGGTGCTAATGTTAGGTGTTCCTGCACGAATCGCGAATTGTAAAGAAGTCGTACTGTGCACACCTCCAGACAAGAATGGAAAAATCAATCCAGCTATTCTTTATGCTTGCAAACTAGTTGGAATTAAACAGGTGTTCAGACTAGGTGGTATTCAAGCCATAGGTGCAATGGCTATAGGAACAGAGTCGGTTCCAAATATCTACAAGATTTTTGGTCCGGGCAATCAGTTTGTAACAGCAGCCAAACAAACGGCTAGCAAGCTTGGCGTTGCTATCGATATGCCAGCGGGTCCATCGGAGGTTCTTGTTATGGCTGATGAAAGTGCCGTTCCTGAATTTGTCGCTGCCGATCTTTTATCGCAAGCTGAACACGGTCCAGATAGCCAGGTTGTATTACTAAGTTGGAATGAACAACTTTTAGATTCGGTGCAAGTTGAGTTAGCCAAACAACTTAAAAATCTATCTAGAGAAGCTATTGCAACAAGAGCTCTTAATAATTCAAAGATGATTTTAGTAGAATCAGCAGAAGAAGCTCTTGAGATCAGCAATTTATATGGACCAGAACACTTAATCGTTTCTGTTAAAAATGAAGATAAGATATTGAATGGCATCCAAAATGCAGGCTCCGTATTTATTGGTAATTACACGCCCGAAAGTGCTGGAGATTATGCATCTGGAACCAATCACACCTTGCCAACAAATGGTTATGCCAAATCATTTTCTGGTGTTGGACTAGCTTCTTTTATGAAGAGTATCACTTTTCAAAAGATTACACGCGAAGGTCTGGAAAACTTAGGACCTAGCATCGAGATTATGGCAGAAGCCGAGCAACTAGAAGCTCACAAAAACGCTGTTAGCATTCGATTAAATAGAACTTGTTAAGAATACGCCTAAATCGTAGTAAAATGAACACTGAATTCAAATTAGAAAATTTAATCCGAACCAACTTGAAAACACTCACTCCCTACTCTTCTGCCAGGGATGAGTTTTCAGGTACGAGTTCTGTTTTTCTTGATGCCAACGAAAATCCTTTTGACAATGGTGTCAATCGTTATCCAGATCCTCAGCAATGGGAACTGAAAGAACGTTTGGCAGAAATCAAGAATATATCTGCCAAACAAATGATTTTAGGAAATGGTAGCGATGAGATTATAGATCTATTGATGCGTGCTTTCTGTCAGCCTGGAGTGGATAAAGTGGTTTTCTGTAAACCGAGTTATGGTATGTATAAAGTAGCTGCGCAAATAAATGATTTGAGAATTGCAGAACTTGAATTGGATTCTAATTTTCAACCGGACGTAAAAGCCATTCTTGAAAATAATGACGCCAAGCTCTTATTTCTATGCTCGCCTAATAATCCAACTGGCAATCTGATTGACAAAAGCGTATTAGTAAGATTACTGACAGATTTTAAGGGTGTTATAGTTTTAGATGAAGCCTATATTGATTTTGCTGCAGATGCTAGTATGCTTAAGGAACTAAATAATTATCCAAACCTTGTGATTCTACAAACCCTGTCGAAAGCCTGGGGTATGGCTGGTATACGTTTGGGTATCGGATTAGCATCTGTTGAGATTATCGAGGTATTAAATAAAATTAAGCCTCCATATAATGTCAACACCTTAACACAATACAAGGCGCTTGAGCTTTTGAAGGATGAAAAGTGTTTTGAAGAGAAAGTGGAACTTCTGATTCAAGAAAAGGAATGGTTGTCAGAAGGACTGAAAAGCTTCACTTTCGTGCAAAAAGTCTTCCCTTCTCGGGCTAATTTCATTCTTATTCATGTTGATGATGCCGATAAGCTATACAATTTTCTAATTGAAAAGAGTATTGTCATCAGAAACAGAACCAATGTTTCACAGCTCAAAAATTGTCTAAGAATAAGTATTGGAACCACTATTGAAAACCAAAGTTTATTCAAGTCTCTCAAAGAGTTTGAGAAGAAATAAAATGCTAACTATTCAACCAAAATAAATCAACTCATGCAAAATACGTCACAAAAAAAGAAAGTTCTTTTTATCGATAGAGATGGCACTCTCATTATTGAACCACCTATCGATTTTCAGGTTGATAGACTGGAAAAATTGGAATACTACCCGGGGGTTTTTCAAGGCTTAGGCAAGATCGCCTCTCAACTGGACTTCGAATTGGTTATGGTGACCAATCAAGATGGTTTAGGCACTAATTCCTTTCCCGAAGCAGATTTCTGGCCAGCTCAAAATAAAATGATGCAAGCTTTGGAAAATGAAGGAATCTCATTCAATGAAGTCATAATAGACAAAACGTTTCCTGAAGACAATGCTCCAACTCGTAAACCAGGTACTACCCTTTTAGAGTCATACTTTTCTGATGAATACGATCTGGAAAATTCGTTTGTAATTGGCGATAGATGGACAGATGTTGAATTAGCGAAAAACCTCAATGCCAAGGCTATTTTCATCAATTCAGATGATAATTCATTGAAGGATGAGAAGGAGTTAACGAAAAGAATTGCTCTTAGAACAACATCGTGGTCTGAAATCTATGAATTCTTGCGCTTAAGCGAACGTACAGCTTTAGTTGAACGCAACACGCTTGAAACACAAATCAGAATTGAATTGGATTTAGATGGTAGTAGTCAAGGGAAAATCAATACGGGATTGAACTTCTTTGATCACATGTTGGAACAAATTCTAAAACACTCGAGTATTGATTTATCTATTACTACGATTGCTGATTTAAATGTAGATGAACACCACTGTATAGAAGATACAGGAATTGCACTGGGAGAAGCCTTCAAAAAAGCATTGGGAGATAAACTGGGATTGGAACGTTACGGATTCTGTTTACCTATGGACGACTGTCTTGCACAAGTAGCTCTCGATTTTGGAGGTAGAAACGAATTGGTTTGGCAAGCAGACTTCAAACGAGAAATGATTGGGGATATGCCAACGGAGATGTTCTCTCACTTTTTCAAGTCATTTTCAAATGGAGCCTTATGTAATTTGAATATTAAAGCAGAAGGAACGAATGAACACCACAAGATTGAAGGCATTTTTAAGGCCTTTGCTCGCGCCATACGTATGGCAATTAAACGTGATGTGAATAATTTACAACTACCCTCGACCAAGGGACTTTTATAAGAGAAAGACATGAGCAAACAAAATATCGTGATTATCGACTATGAAGCTGGAAATGTTCAGTCTGTTAAATATGCACTAGAACGCCTTGGCGTAAATGCTGAAATCTCCAATTGTGAGACGACCATTCGTAAGGCAGATAAGGTGATATTCCCTGGTGTTGGTGAAGCTTCTTGGGCAATGAAAAAGCTAAAAGAAACGGGTTTGGATAAATTGATTCCTCAACTTAAACAACCCGTATTAGGCATTTGCCTTGGCATGCAGCTAATGTGTGAAGAAACGGAAGAAGGTGACACCAAAGGCTTAGGCATATTTCCTGTGGAAACATTAAGATTTCCTCCCGAGGATAAGGTGCCGCATATGGGTTGGAATCAGATCAGTATCAAGAGCGGTGATTTATTTGAAAATGTAAAAATGGATAGCTTCGTTTACTTCGTTCACTCCTACTACGTGCCAGTCAATGAATTTACCGCATCTGAGACGAATTACATCAGACCTTTCTCGGCTAGCCTTCAGAAAGACAACTTTTATGCCTGTCAGTTTCATCCTGAAAAATCAGGAGAAATCGGTCAGCAAGTGCTAAGCAATTTTATAAACTTATAAGTATGAAAAATATAGAAATCATTCCCGCAATCGACATTATTGATGCACAATGTGTGCGATTGACCAAGGGAGATTACGATACAAAAATCATATACGATACCAATCCATTAAATGTGGCAAAGACATTTGAAGAAGCAGGAATCAAGCAACTTCACCTTGTAGATCTTGAAGGAGCTCGCTCGAAACATATTTGCAATGCTCCAGTTTTAAAGGATATCAGCACCAATACCAATTTGAAACTTGACTTTGGTGGTGGTTTAAAATCAAAAGAGGATATTGATTTAGCATTTGAGTCTGGTGCAGCACAAATTACCCTTGGTAGTTTAGCGGTAAGTGATCCTGATCTCTTCGACATTTGTTTAGAAGAATATGGCCCAGAGCGAATCATCTTAGGCGCTGACGTTAAAAACGGGTTTATTGCCACATCTGGATGGGAAAAAGATTCGGGTATTGAACTCTTCGATTTTCTTGAAAAGTTTATGAAAAAAGGCATCCGAAGAGTGATTTGCACCGACATTTCTAAAGATGGTATGTTACAAGGGCCTGCCATTGAGCTTTATCAAGCTATCCTAAAACAATTCCCAGAGATTGAGCTTATTGCAAGCGGTGGCGTTTCCTGTATCGAAGATGTGAGAGCCTTGAATCAAACAGACTGTGCAGGCGTTATCATCGGAAAGGCGATCTATGAAGATAGAATCAAAGTAGAGGATTTAGTTAATGAATTTATAAAACCATCATGTTAGCAAAACGTATCATTCCATGTTTGGATATTAAAGATGGGCGTACCGTAAAAGGAGTCAATTTTGTTGATTTAAAAGATGCTGGTGATCCTGTGGAGTTAGCAAAAGCTTATGCAGAAAAAGGTGCTGACGAATTGGTATTCTTAGATATTACGGCAACTCACGAAAAACGTAAAACCCTACTCGATATGGTTGGAAAAGTGGCTCAGGTTCTTAATATTCCTTTCACTGTTGGTGGTGGCATAAGTAGTAGTGAAGATGTTGCAGAAGTTCTAAAAGCTGGAGCAGATAAAATTGCTATTAACTCATCAGCAGTCCGTAATCCTGAACTGATTACAGAATTGGCAAATCGGTTTGGATCACAATGCGTGGTTTTAGCTGTAGATGCCAGAGAGACAGAAGGTGAATGGGAAGTTTATCTAAACGGTGGACGAATTCCAACAGGTATCATGCTTTACGATTGGCTTAAGGAAGCGGAAAGACGTGGTGCTGGCGAAATCTTATTCACATCGATGAATCACGATGGTACGAAGAATGGTTTTGCCAACAAAGCACTTGCAGAGATTTCACAGATGATTAATATTCCTCTGATTGCTTCTGGTGGTGCTGGGAATATGCAAGATTTTGCAGATACATTTACTAAAGGGAAAGCAGATGCAGCACTAGCCGCCAGTGTCTTTCACTATAAGGAAATTGAAATCCCTGAACTCAAACAATTTTTAAAAGAAAAAAATATTCCAGTTAGACTATGAGTTTATCAAAATCATATAAGCTTTTAAACGATGTCTATTGGCCTCGTTTTTAAATCATCTTTGTTTTATTTAGAGTTTTAGTAAGATCGGGAAGTTGAGAACTTGTTCGAAAATCACCCGACCGCACTTAAACTATAGGTAAATAAGAAGGTTATTTAAAAAGCAGCCTTGATCTTTTTTGCTTCGTTTTTTGGATCAAGCCAAAAAATGAAGTGGGGTTTATTCACTACGTTAATGATCCTCAAAAGTTTAGTTTGGGCAAAGCCCCATATCAAAACTTACAATCTAATTTGTAAAGCATTAAACAAACTACAATAGATATTAAAAAATAAAAATCAGTTATGAATTATACAGAATTAATCAACCAAATAGATTTCAGTAAAGGAGATGGCCTTGCTCCTGCCATTATTCAAGATGTTCAGACTCAAAAAGTCTTAATGCTTGGCTATGTGAACAAGGAATCACTTGAGAAAACACTTGAAGAAAAACGTGTTTGTTTTTATTCACGTAGCAAAAATCGTTTATGGACTAAGGGAGAAAGCAGCGGCAATTTCCTGAACTTTATCAGCATGAGTTTGGATTGTGATCAGGACAGCTTGTTGATTAAAGTTAATCCTGTTGGACCAGTCTGTCACAAAGGAACTGACACCTGTTGGGAAGAAGAAAATTCGAGAACAAATATCGACTTCTTATTGCAACTACAAGATGTTATTGAGGAAAGAAAGAACAATTTATCGGAGAAATCTTACACGGCAAGCTTGTTTAAAAAAGGAATGAACAAAGTTGCTCAAAAAGTTGGTGAGGAAGCTGTGGAATTAGTTATTGAAGCCAAAGACAACAATAAAGATTTGTTTATGGGTGAAGCAGCTGATTTAATGTTCCACTATTTGGTGCTTTTATCGGCAAAAGGTTACAAGTTGGAAGAGGTTGTTGAGCTTTTGACTAAAAGACACAAGTAACAGAAAACCTGACAGGTTCAACTACATCTTGTAGAATAACCAGTCAGGTTTATGTATGTATAATTACAAGTCTAATTTTGGACGCTGATAAAAAATGATCTACATATGATGAAGTTTTACAGACAGATCATATTACATCATTAAAATCTGCGTCTAAAAACTTTACTTTTTCACCACTACAGTTTGAGGAACCAGTTTCGGATCGTAGTTCAATTTACCTTCAGATTGGGCTACAATTGTTGCGACGGTCGTATCACCTGTTACATTTACTACAGTTCGCAACATATCCAGTGGTCTATCAATACCTAAAATCAATGCCAAACCTTCAATTGGTATGCCTACCGATGACAAAACAATGATCAACATCACGATACTTCCACCTGGAATTCCCGGTGTTCCAATAGAAGCCAAAGTAGCCGTCATCACAATTAAGAGTTGATCGTAAATATCCAAAGTCACGCCAAAAACTTGCGCAATAAAGACAGCTGCAATAGCCTGATAACAGCTTGTGCCATCCATATTAATGGTTACCCCTACAGGTAAAACGAAACTAGCGACTTCATTAGCGACACCTAAATGATTCTCTGCTCTATCTAATGTAACAGGAAGTGTTGCAGCAGAAGATGAGGTTGAAAAGGCTAACAACTGAGCAGGACTAATCTTTTTGTAAAAATCAGTATACCTAATAGGAGTAAACAAGCGAAGGAAAAGTGGATAAACAACAAAGATCATCACCAGCAAGCCAAATATCACAGTTAAAGCATATAAACCTAAAGCTGCAAATAAGTCTACATCACCTGAGAAGTCGACAATCAAGCCTGCAATCAGTGCAAATACACCGTAAGGGGCAAAGGCCATAATCAAATCGATGACCTTAAGAATGATGGCATCTATCCCATCAAAGAAATTCTTAACAGCTACAACTTTCTTTTCCTCTAGCAAAACCATGGCTATACCAAACAAAATGGCAAAGAAAATGATTTGAAGCATCTTTGTATTATCACTGGCTGCTTGGAAAAAATTGGATGGCACCATATCAACTAAAAATTGTAAAGGTGTTTCTTCCTTTACCTTAGCGGCCTGATCTTTTTTCAAATCAACCGTAGTGTGGTATTTTTCCTGAAGTTCTATCTTCTTCTCCTCAGGGAACGTATTGCCTGGTTGAATGGTGTTTACTAATATTAAACCAGAACTAACTGCAATTACTGTTGATATGACATAAAGCGAAATGGTTTTGAATCCAATTCGTGAAAGCTTAGAGATATTTGATAAACTGGATATACCCTTTACCAATGAAACGAAGATCAATGGTACTGCGATAAGTTTTAATAGGTTTAGGAAAATGGCTCCCCATGGTTTAATCCAATTCATAGTAAACTCATCCCAACCGAGTTTTACAGCAATTAATCCTGCTACAGCACCCAGTGCCATACCGATTAGAATTTTCACATATAAGGGCATTTTCTTCTTAGTCATATCCTCTAATTTTTATTGAAGCCTAAATATACAATAATTTACGAATGATGATCCCGATAGCTATCGGGAATGAATGATGAATCACAATCTGTGCAAATCTGCGTAATCTGTGGTTTATTTCTTTTAAAATCATTTTTAATCTGCGTCTCATAGAAAAACTATAACGAGAATTAAAAACAATGAATTACAACCTGTAAATCTGAGTAATCTTTGACTCATTCAAATTTAGATAAAAGAAAACCCGAAAGTCAGAAGACCTTCGGGTTGTATCTTTACAGAGCAAAAACTCTGTGAGTTTCCTTAATGGATTAGCAAGAACATCCGCCACCGCAACCGTTAGGGTCACATCCGTTAGCTTCAGCCTTAAGAGCTTGCATTTCTTCTTCAGTAGCGTCACGAACCTCGATAACTTCACCTTTGAAGAACAAATCGTCACCAGCTAATGGGTGATTGAAGTCCATCTGAACGGTTGCTTCGTTAATCGCAAGAACGATACCGTTCATACGACGTCCTGAGCTATCTTGCATTGGTACAACGTTACCTTCTTTGATCATTTCTGTATCGAACTCACCGTTCACTTCGAAAATGTTCTTTGGCAACTCAATAACAGCCTCTTCAGACGCAAGACCATAAGCCTCTTCAGTAGCCAATTTGAAATCGAAACCAGAACCTACAGATAATCCCATAAGATTAGCTTCAAATTTCTCTAACATTTGTCCTGCACCACAGTGAAATGTTAATGGAGTTTCAGCAACTGCTTTCTCGATGATTTCACCTCCTTGCTCAGTTCTTAACTCATATATAACTGATACTACTTTATCCTTAGCAATAGTCATAACTTAAATCTTTTAATAATTGATAAATTTTTGCACAAAGAAAAGCTTTTTATTCGGCATCACAAACAAAAAAAAGAGTTTTTGGTCTATTATTAAGATAGATTCTATGCTTTTTTAGTAGACACAGAAGCTGAATAACAAAAAACCGAAGCATTTTAATTAATAACAGATATAGGTTTATGCACTTGCCATCCTTACTTTATTGGTCAAATCAAGCTTAAAAACGTGTCAAAAAGAATAATCTTATCCACCGACCAAGGGGAGCTCACGAACGAAGTGAGTAAACCGCAAAGAAGCAAGCCGCATAAATTTGTTTATATTTTGAGCAAATCCATTTTTAAATCACGAACACCTTTTAAAATAGGGTAAGTGAGTCATTCTAGTGGCTTGCTGGCCCCGATGAGTCGGGCTTAATTTAACTACCTAATAAGCTAAGCATTACCGCCCATAAAATTTAGCTTTTGTTGTGCGCTGAGCGTTCTATTAGTTTTCTTTAGTCCGTAAATTAGAAATCCGATTCCAACAATAATATATGGTATACTTAAAATTTGCCCCATGTCTAATTGCATTCCATCTTCAAATGCAACTTGTCTCTCTTTGATAAATTCAATGAAGAATCGAGCAGTAAATATTAAAACAAGAGTTAACCCAAAGAAAAAACCATTCTTTAAATGTGCCCGCTTTGCTTTATAAAGAACAATCATTACCACAAATATTAAGAAATAAGAAATCGCCTCATATAATTGTGCCGGATGTCTCGCTACATTATCAACTCGCTCAAAAATAAATCCCCATGATTTTGTTGTTGGCATTCCAATTATTTCAGAATTCATAAGGTTTGCAAGTCTAATAAATCCACCACCCAATGCAGCAACAACTGCAATTAAATCAATTGCATCAAGTATTGAATGTTTAGTTTTTCGAGAATAAAAAATCAAAGCAATTATTAAACCAAGGGCACCACCGTGACTAGCTAATCCTTGATAACCTATGAATTCAATACCACCTTCATTTAAAAATCTGATCGGTAAAAGCATTTCCAATGGATTAGAGAAATAATAAGAAGGCTGATAAAATAAACAGTGACCTAATCTCGCTCCAGCAAAAATTCCAATCACAGCATAAATTGACAGTTTCTCTAAATTTTCCGCTGCAATATTCTCTCGTTTAAAAATCCAACCAAGAAGGTAAACACACAAAACCAATCCAGTCACAAATAATAATCCATAGTAACGAATGGAAATTCCGAAAATATTAATAATCTCTGGGTCAGGAGACCAATTTATATAATTCAATATCATAACTTATTTCTTTTTAGTCGTATGGTTTTTTAGCTTGGCGCACAACGGTCTTGCTAAGTTAGGTGGAGATTATAAAGACTAATCTTATCCACCGACCAAGGGGAGCTCACGAACGAAGTGAGTAAACCGCACGGAAGCAAGCCGCATAAATTTGTTTATATTTTAAGCAAACCCCATTTTTAAATCTCGAACTCCTTTAAAAATAGAGTAAGTGAGTCATTTTGGTGGCTTGCTGGCCTCGATGAGTCGGGGTTAATTGTACTATCCCGATAGCTATCGGGATCAAACTGCGCATCACCGCCCATGTAATTTAGCTTTTGTTATACACCGTATTTAATTCTAATTCTTTGACTTCTCCCTTTTTAGTCTTGTATTTAATGAAACCACTATCAAGTATTAATTGCTCATATTTTTTTGGTAATTCCACAATAATAATTTCTTTATCGATAAAGGTTCCATTGTCAAATCCCTTTATTTTATAACAAAATAATTCCTTATTAACTTTTGCTATAAAAAATGAATCTTCCACATTTTTAATCTTTCCTGCAATAATTTGATCTGGTTGTGAGAACTGAAAACTAGCACAAGAATTTTCATTAGAGAAGTCATTCAAATACATTAAGTCAATAAATATTCCCTTACCATCTCTTTGGTCCGTGTGAATGAAATTTTTATATAAAACGACACTCATTCCAAATTTTAATGATGATTGGGCTAATTTTTTAAATTTTTCAGGTTCATTTGAATCTAATTGCATATCTATTGCTGTACCAGTTGAATGTGTATCAAGATAATCATCTTCAGCAGAGAGTTTAATTAAATGCCCAGGTGCAAATCCTTCAATTATTCTTTTAACCGAGTCTTTAGAGTCGATTTGAAAGATTGAAATAGTTGGAGATTGTCTATAATGTGGAAAAGTTTGAAGGAAAACCTCAGTTTTACCATCATTATCAATGTCAATAATTTGCCATGCAATCGGTCTAGGTTGATATGGTTGTTCATTAAATAATTCACACGGTTCAGTATTTACCAAATAGTCAAATACTAAGTCAATTTCTTTCGGGAAATCTGATTCTTGTCCATTTGTAGATAGAGCTAGAGAAAATAGAATAAAAAAGAGAAAATTTTTCATAGTTGCTTGATTATAATGTTGTCTACTTCCTATATGGTGTATAACGGTCTTGCTAAGTGGCGTAGGCTACTTAGTGGTTTTATGTTTCAAATTTTATAAAAAGGCAAGGTAGCTATTTTAGGATTACATTTAACTATAACTATTCTAAAATGGCTACCTTGCCGTTGCTCATTAAAAGCACAAAACATTCGAAAGCCTACAACGCTCCTATGGTATATAGCGTGTGTTGTGCACCGTATTTCCCGATCATGCAATCACCTATCCTACAGACTTTCTAGCTTAAAATCACATTCTTTTTATCATTCAAGACAGCTCAATTTGGCATAAAGAAAATTAACAATCCAAATCCGCCAATTATTGTACTACGAATCAAAATTCTTTTATAAAAATCACTCCTGCTTTTTAGGAATTTTAAGATCGAAATTATTGCTACAACAAATAATAAGATAAGCCCATCTATTAAAATTGTTTCTGCTCCTGAATAAGACTGAAGTTTAAATAACGATCCGATGCAAATTAATGAAAATGAAAGTCCAGTCACAATTGAACCAATTTTTCTTAAACCAGAAATGTCTTTGTAGGAATCTTTTTTGAGTAAGTTTTTAAACTTTATTTTATTAAAAAGTAGTAGTCCAAATCCAAGATAAAAAACCGCTAAAAGATTTATTAAGATTAGCATAAATATTCCAACAAAAGGAAGCGTAAAAAACCATAAAATAGTTGATAAAACTATTAATGTCATTAATATTAATTCAAGTTTTCTCATAAGGTATAATGTCTTGCTTATATGGTGCACAACGGTCTTGCTAAGTTAGATGGAGATTTTAAAGACTAATCTTATCCACCGACCAAGGGGAGCTCACGAACGAAGTGAGTAAACCGCAAAGAAGCAAGCCGCATAAATTTGTTTATATTTAGAGCAAATCCATTTTTAAATCACGAACACCTTTTAAAATAGGGTAAGTGAGTCATTCTAGTGGCTTGCTGGTGTTTCCTAATTGAACTAACTCTCAAGCGACTCGCCACCGCCCATGAAATTTAGCTTTTGTTAGGTGCTGGCTCTAATATTACCTGATTTCTCAGATGAACTGATTATTCTTCAATTTCCAGAGCAATCTTATCCGTAGTTGGATAAATATAAATGTACCAAACGCAAAATATCAATGACTCAATCATAAAAATATAGTTACTTGTTATAAAAAAGCCAATGGATGTGAACAGAGCACATGCTTGAATAGTCGAATACTGAAACTTTGATGCTAAAACATATTTTAATATTCTCTCTTTAAGTTCTCCAGTTTTATATGTGTCACTTCTCTTATTTTTATAGCGATATGCTAATAGAATCCCTATAACTGCTAAAGAGTTTATTAACGTAAAAAATAAAAGAAAATCATCGGTGTTTTGCGACTCTGCACCAATTCCTTTTACGGTCAAAAAAAGAACTCCTATTGCTGAAGGTACCGCCTGTATCAACATGGCTTTTTTAATATTCTCAAATGGATCCGTTTGACTGTTTGTGTTATTCATATTTTGATTTAATTCATTTTTGACCTACTTGCACCTAACGGTCTTGCTAAGTTTTCGTGGGCGATTTAAAGAACCATCCTTTCAAACCGTGCAGAAGCAAGCCGCGTAAATTTGTTTATATTTTTAAGCAAACCAATTTTAGTAGCTTGCGGTGTTCCTTAATTGAACTAACTCTCGAGCAATTCCCACCGCCCATGAAATTTAGCTTTTGTTGTGGTGCGTTATGTTTTAATTTTTAAATCTTACATATCGTTCAATTCCAAAGTCATTTTCAACAACTAATGAATCAGATGATAATAATAGAATTTTTGATGCATTTGGTATGTCATCAAAGTACCAAATCAATGTATCTATTTTCAATTCATATTTGACATATTTTAGATCATCAACAAATACCATAGAATCTTTATCGAATGCAAATGTTGCATTCTCAGTTAGGTTATTAGTCCAAGCTCCAAGAATAGAAGAGCTAAAGTCCACCTGAAGAGTATCTGATATTTTTATAGATGCCGATATGTCTTCTATATCACTCTCTGTGTTTGCCCTAGAATCAAGAGAGTAAAGGTTAATGAGAAAAATTACGAGAACCACGGTAGTTGAAATTATCGAATAAAGAGAATAACGATTTGTCCTGTTAATCGCCTTACCATGCTTAACAATCTCTTCTGGAGTTTTCTTTGTTACCTCGGCATCAAACCTACTTTTTTCCATCATTCTATATTCAATAAATATAAAAAGCGCTAAATTAAGTAGTGGTATGATAATACCGTAAACAGAAAATGACACAAAGAATTGTGAAAGAGCAAAATATCCCGCTATTAATATATTATTAAATGTAAAGAGTTTATCATGAATACGGTCAAAATGTTTTAATACATTTTTTATTCCATCACTTTCAGTTTTTTTGAAACGCTCATCAAATTCTGTTAGCTCTTCTTCAATTTCTTTTAATTCTTCATCAGTCATCAACTTCTTTTTTTGATAAAGTTATATTCTGTTCGCTACATTTTTTTTATAATGCACCACAACTTTTGTTATGCGCTCCTATTTTGCCTTCTAATTCTCAGTGTATCATTAATTATTATCAATACTGTAGCAATGCCAATCAATGATATAATTATAGAACTATTAGAATTTCCTCCAATAAGAATAAACAATGAATTAAGAATCACCATCAAACTTAGGATTAAACCAACAATCCAAAGACCTTTCTTTAATTTCAGTTTTTTCACCTGGGTCAATCCACTATATGCTAAATAACTACCGTAAGACACAAAGTATGCACAGGCCATTATAAAGCTTATTAAGCTAATCAGATCTCTAGGTTTTTGATCCAATTTTTCAAAGAAGAAATAAATTCCAAATCCTATAAAAATTGCTCCGAATATTATTTTACAAACGCCAAAGACATTACTTCTCATATTTTTCAATTGTATTATAGAGCTCATTTTCAAGAATAATGATTTTTATTAATTGGTTTAATTCAAGTTTAGTTATAGTTGCGCATAACTTTTGTTGTGTGGCGTTATTTAATAAGTAGTCTTTTTAATTCTATAGTCCTTGACTCGACAACTATTGTATCCGAATCGTTCACTTTATAGTTTTCCAAAAATATCAATGAATCATTTGGTACTGTAAATCGACTATGTTCATCTTCTGCTTCAAATGAACAATGCGCCATATCAAGTAATACAAGTTGATTTAATTTTGAACCTTCATTATTATAGATCTCAAGTATAGGTAAAGTAATATCCGCTGGATAAGTATAGATTATAAAATGATTTCCATTTATGGAATTTAGTTTTCCCATAATAGAAGATCCTTTTGGTCTATATTTGCTTTCTAGATTAATCCACTCATAGCTATTATTGCAACTATACCTTGTCGGTATTTTTATTTTGGGTATTGCCTCTAGATAATCAGTGAAACTATCAAAGCTACCAGATTTTTGTTCGATTGTTTTAACTACTGATAAACCCGATTCTTTTCGTTCATTACTTTTTGTTCCACAACTAATCATTCCGAAAAGCAAACATATCAATATTAGGTTCTTCATGTATTGTTGTTTTTTATAATGCCACACAACGGATGGCGCTATGTAACGTAGGCGCCTTAGTTGATTTATGTTTCAAATTTTATAAAAAGGAAAGGTAGCGATTTTAGGATTACATTTAACTATAACAATTCTAAAATAGATAGCTTGCCGCGCTCATTAAAAGCACAAATGTTCAATAAGCTCCAACTCCCCTATGCCATTTAGCGATTGTTACAAGTTGTTGAAAACCTTCATGTGGGAGAAAAATCCATCCATTCCTTTTGGGCTGATATAAGCAGCTTTGGCGCGAAATTTGCGCCTAAAAGAACTGAGTCTGAATGACAATTTGCGCACCTCCCCCCGCGCGTATTCCTTTATAAAACACTTGAGCATCTAAAAGTCTCAATAATCAAGCCCTTCGACTGGTATCAATTACTTTCAAACAAGGCTGGCAAAGGAGAAGCAAATTGGATAAACTGAGTTCACTCGGCAAATTTCGGGACAAAGCGAATGAGGCTGATGCAGGGAGCGGAATCTCGTGACCGCAAGCAAAATCAAGCTAAACAAATCACAAGTCTTAAAACACAATCAAAACTAGTAAAACAACCAAAGTACAATCCTAAAGGAACATCCCTTAAATAAGAAATGGCAACAAGCTTTCCAGCGAGTGCCATTAACGAACCAATTACTTGTAACGGTTATTGCTAAGTTTTGTTGGGGATTAAAACCATTTTTCTATCTCTCATTTATAGTTTTCTAAGAGATAGAAAGCATGATTAAGTACTTTAACCCCAATAAAATTTAGCTCTTGTTATGTACTTTTATTTTTAAAGCCTATTTGTTGCACACCTCCTGAATCAGGCTCTTAAAAACAGGTCTGTTTTAGGAATTTCATTCCCCCTCTAAAACAGATAAAAGGCACTGTTAAACTCTTTATTCCTTTCTAAACACCTTGATTTAGTTTGATCTTATGCGCTTTAGATTTGTCTAAGGCAGCGTCATATCAAACTGGAAATGGCTGAGTCCTTAATACAAAACAAGAACTCAATACACCAAGTTCCTTTCTTAAAAGAACAAGTGTAAGTAACTGTTTATCAAAGTCGAATTTCATTCTACTCTTGACATTGATCCTGAAAAACAGTAACTTATCCAAGTCTTAGTTAACGATACTCGTCGTTTGAAAGAGCGATCTTTCACGGTAGCACCGCATAAGACTTGAACAATGCCTTCCATTGCCTTTCTTGTCCTTTTACGTCTTAAGGAACTTTCCATTTTTGTATCATCTCAGCCGTAAATAAAGAGGGTTTTATCTCTCCATAAAGAGCTTTAATTGTACATAACGGTTGTGTAAAGTGCTATGCATCTTATCCCACTTATACGTCATTTTCATAATCTACTGTCAATATGGGCTTTATGCTTCATTTATGGCTTAACAAAGGCTTTTTGTTTTGCAAGACTATTCCAAAGCCAATCCTAAGCCTATCGAAAAGTTTTTTAAAATTATAAAAAAGGATAATTAAACAATATTATAAGGGATGTAAATTTTAAACAGGGCTATTTAAACAGAATGGCTCTACATAATAAATATATAGTCAGGGTTTAGTCATAAGTTTCACACCTCTTATTAATAGGTTCTGTTTAATAAAGCATTAGTCCTCCTTAAGGCTATAATAGCCCCGCTGCAAAAAAATAGCCTTCTGCTGACAGCAATAACAGGCCTACTGAAAAAAGTATCAGCACTACTACAAGACAGAGGAAGATCTCCTCGAAGAAATATCAGCGCTACTACAAGTTGTAGTGGCACTGCTGAAACCTGTAGTAGTCGCCATCAAAAGTTTATTAGAACTTCTACAGTTTGTAGGCGTGTGACTGAAGGTCTCAGCAGGACTACTACGAAATATATCAGCCCTACTATAAGACCGAGGAAGACCTCCTGGAAGAAATAGTAGCGCTACTATTTCTTCCGGGAATTTCGATTTAGCAGAAATACCGAATTTATAAGGATAAAAAACGGAGCTAAGCATTTTCATCTCTATGGCTTATAAATAGAGGCCTAGCACAAATCCATCATTATGCAATCTATTGAACCATATAACAGAACGTCAATTTTAAGACCGAAGAGGTTAAAAACTGAACACCAAAGTTTAAAGGCCTTTGTCATGGGGATTACAGACTTAAAAAAAAAGTGTGACACTTATCAATTTAAGCTGATAAAAACACAAAACAACTAACATAAGCAATTGATAATTTTTGTAGTAGGATTTCGAACTGATAAATACGAGCTATTTTTTTTAATAATTCTAAAAAAGCAAGCACCTCAAGCCCCTTATTTTACTAACAGACTGAGACTTCGAAGAAAAAGAATATTAAAAAAATTTGGAAGCAAAATAATTTTATGTCTAAATTTATTTACACAAACCAACTTATATACAGATAGTTGAATATACTCATTAACACCTAAATAATTTAAATGTAAAATTAAAAACGATTAAGATGGCACAAACTACAGAATTCGTTGATTACATCGCGAAAAAAGAAGAGGATTTTATCAGTAAAGTCCACAATTTTGAATCGAAAATTGATAACTATATCCCTATCCTTACTTTGGATGAGGCTAAAATCACGACTCTAAAATCGCATTTAACCGATTATGTTGATGCCTGTAATAAGAAAAATGCCTTACATGCTGAGGCTCGTGCTGCAACCAAGAAATGTAAGGAGTTACTCACGCCCCTAACCCGTGAGATTCGAGGCACTAAAAAGGATGCCGAACTAAGTCCGAATTGCACTCCGGCAGTGCTTGAAGATCTGGGTATGAACAACACAAAGCGCATCATTGATATGGATACTGATTTTCCTGTTTTAAGCGTAAAACCGGTGGCTGGTTTACCTCAAGTTAAATATAAGAAAACACCTTACGATGGTATTCGTCTGACTTGCATCATCAATAAAGGGGAAGCCAAATATGAGGAAACGGTCACACAAAACTATTATAACGACACCTTTCCAAGAATAAACCCTCAAGTACCAGAAACTCGCGAATACACAGCTTATTTCATAAAAAAAGGTAAAATCGTGGGTCAATGCTCTAAGAGTATTAAGATTATTCTTGAAGCAATTTAAAGATCCGCAACCAAAGAATACATTCTTTTGAATTATACCCCAATTGTTAGCCAGAACAATTGGGGTATAATTCTGAAATGAACTCTCGAATAGCCACACTAAATTTAAAAGATAATATAAAGGCTAAAAGAATACATGCCTTACAATTTAAGCCTTGCATTCAGTACCGTATGACAGGCTCACACTTGGTTTTTCTAGAAAATAACGCCAAACTGCTTTCATCAGGAGTATGGCTAATGCTTTTTAAGCAGATATATGACAAGATATATCAAGCTGATTAGGGCCTATCCTACCAATAAACTGTCTATATTAGTCTGAAAAACAAATTCATTATTAGAATAGAATAAGCAGCTATTTTCTAACAAGAACTTTAAATGAAGCACAGCATTGTAATTTTCACTCTTCTTATTCTATTTAAAATAAGCAATGCTCAGAAAAATGTTACAATAAGCATTGATGATATAACCAATACAACTCTAGAAATCGAAAACTTGTTCAAAAAGATAAATACCACAATATCAAAAACCTATTAAACCCATAAATCAACCCAACTTAATCATCATGATAAGAATTAAATCACTTAAAGGAATTCATTTTGATATGATATTTGATGCCTTTAATGCAGCCTTTCAAGATTACGAGATACAGCTCAACAAAGCAGAATTACAAAGTATGCTCAATCGTAGAGGCTTTGTACCCCAATTATCATTCGCGGCCTTTGATAAAGATGAGATGGTGGCTTTCACTCTAAATGGCATAGGTGAATTTCAAACTAAGAAAACGGCTTACGATACAGGAACCGGAACAATAGAGACATACAGAGGCCGAGGGCTGGCTTCTCAAATTTTTGAATATTCGATTCCCTATTTAAAAGCTGCTGGTGTACAACATTACCTTTTGGAAGTTTTGCAACACAATACTAAGGCTGTGTCGATTTATGAGAAATTAGGTTTTAAAGTCAGTCGGGAATTCAACTATTTTGTAGCAAATCAAGATGATGTGAAGCTCGATTCTATAAAGCCATTGAATTCCATAATGATCAAGCAAATTGATTTAAACCAATGTAAAATCTGTTCGTTCGAAGATTTCCATTCATCATGGCAAAATAGTTTTGATGCCATTTCAAGAGACCCTTCCCGATTTATCTATCTTGGGGCCTTTAAGTCGGAGGAATTGGTGGGATTCTGTATCTTTGAACCTTCATCGGGAGATATCACTCAAATTGGGGTTAATCAATCATATAGAAGACAAGGTATTGGCTCCCATTTATTAATAGAAGCTTTAAAATTTAATCAGTACGATTCCATAAAAATTATCAATACGGAAATCGCTTGTGAATCTATTAATAAGTTCATGGCCTACCATTCTGTTCCTTTGAGCGGAAAACAATTCGAGATGATAAAGGAGATTTAAACCGACATTTGTTTCTTCGAAACATTTAAAAATCAAAAAACACAATTAGTATGGTTATTTCAGAGTTTAATCCAACAACAGAGATCCTCGAATCTTGTTTTGAAGGCGATGTGTGCTTGAATGAAATACTTGAATATATTATTGCAACAAAAAAGAATCAATCATTTCCCCGAAATTTAAAAATCAGAACAGATTCGAGTAAAGGCATTTTTAATTTTTCAATAGATGATTTGAATGCCATTATTATTGAAAATGAAAAATCACTGGAAAAATACGATTCCATTACTGATGCCATCGTTGTTAGTGATCCCAAAACAACCGCACTAGCCATACTTTTCCAGGAATTAGAAAAGAACCCAAAATATAAGTTTCAGATCTTTGCAACGAAAGAAGCAGCCGAAGATTGGTTGAGTCAGTTTTAATCTAGCTGATTCAGGGGCTAGCTTACTTTGTTTTAGAAATATAAGGAGAGGATATCCAAAAGTTATTATTTCCTACTTAAATGAGACTCCGTTTTTAGCCCTAGACCTAAAGGGTGACTGATTTTAATCGAATTAGTCCATTCAAGAAATATAAAAGGCGAATTCAATAATAAATTGAACTCGCCTTTTCTCTTCATGCTATAACAGACTGTGCGTACACATCGTCATATTGGTTTAATTGCTTTCCAACTTTATTAATAGCTGCTTTTCATTCATCTCTTTACAGCGATCAAAAAAGGAAATAAGATTATTCCATTCTGATTTATTTAAATGATTGGATTTAATTTCTTGTTGAAAATTCACTTTAGTCTGCCCTGCTGTCGTATCAACCACACTGTTCATTTTAAAATTCTCATTATCAAAACGACTTGATAAATTTTCTAAACCACTTAAGCTATAAGTTTCAGGTACGCTTATTTTAATATCATGAAAAATGCGATTACCTCCTTCGAAATGAATGTTTAAGTTTCTATCTTCTTCGAGATCGGCTTTCTTTATTCCTCGTTTAGAGAATTTCCCAATTGATAGAAATAAATTATCGCCAGCCGAAACAATAGGCTCACTCGTCTCCCATTTCACTCTAAACTGCAGATCTTCATTCTCCATCCATCTGCCTGAAGATATCAGTTCAAACTCTAATACTTTAGGTTGATTGATGCCAAAAAAGTATTCCAACTGTTTTTCCACTTTTTTCAACCTAAGCTTATCGCCTTCCTCCAATTGTATGGCCAATTTATCCTGAAAATTTCGAAAGGCCATTAAATCTTTCTTTTTGCCTTTATCGCTTATATACTTGCCATACTCTGCAGGTTTAAATTCGCGATGATAAACCGACCGATTCAACACAACGGTATCCCACTGCTGCTTTGCCAGGCCTGAGATATTAAATTCTGATACCAGTTCCAATTTTGAATTCTCACAATCAATTGAAAGCTCGGAGTGAATATCAATATCCACTTTTACTTTGTCTTCAACCGGAATCTGTATTTCTCTTACAACAGGCGTCTCTGCAAGCATTGGAACGGCATAGGCGTTAATCCCTTTAAAACAATCAGGAATAAAGTTTGGTGATGTATTTAAACCCAGGGTAGTAATAAATATTGGTTTCTCAGAACCTTTTACATGTAGGCCCAAACTTAGCTCATCCATAAACAAAAGGTCTGATTCTTTTCCCAGAAACTTAGGTACTAAAAAGAGAATATCATGTTCAATCTCGTAATATCGAAGCAAACGACTCATGGATCCAACCAGGTTGCGCATCGTAAAGTGATACCATGAGCCACCATTCTGCGCTTTCATAAATAAAGGTTGTTGGCACCAAAATTCACGAAGAAAGAAATAGGCATCGTTCACCATGAGTTCTGGCTTGTGATTTGCTTTCTTCCCATACTTTGCTTTCATGTATTTTTTCAATGCAGAATAATAAACACCATAAGCCGGGGTCTGTAGCGTTTTAGATAAACCAATTAAGCCTTTTAGATTCACATTTGATTTCTTTCTCTCTAATTCTCCCCAAAAATCGGCATAAGGAGGAGAAACCGTTAAAGCCGGTGCAGGATTGAAAGCCTGAAACTTAATACATGGCAGCTCGGCATAAGGGTATGACCAGCCCTGAATTTCTAATTTTTCTCTATTCTCATCAGACATGCGATAGGTAAAAACTCTCTTGTTGTCAACCGTGGTATCTTCCAACAATTCTGGAGCCCCATTTACAGATTTACAATTCAAATAACATTTTCTGGCAAGCTCAACGGTAAGCTCCTGATGGACGATTGGATAATTATCGTTAATGAAATAACGAATAGCATCGAAAACATAAAAGGCATTCATCGAAAATTTGCTTTCAACACAATAATAGAAGTCTATTATATCTCCCTTTTCCAGATTGGGAATGGCAATTTTGTTGTACCCAACTTTTTCTCTTCGATGAGAAACCTCCTCACGCACCTCTTCCGAGTTATCAATCAGTTCTTCTCTACCATCTGGCTTAATCAATTTAATACCATAATAATAGGCGACCGAATTTGTCGAAAAAATACTATTGAAACCTCTATTTTCAGTTTCTCCAAATGAAAATTGAGAATAAGAAGCAACGGCATTATCATCTAGTATCTTTATTCTCTTATGCGTATGGTATCTTTCTTGCAGAACAGAAACAATAGCGAGCTTTTTCACCCAATAATTCGTTTGTTTAGCCAAAATAACTGCTGATTCATTTTCCCACTTGCCTGGTATTTCAGTAGTCTTCCACTTTTCTGTTGGATTCTCCCAAAACAACTTTCGTAACTCAATTTCTCTTAAAGAGTCCTTTTGTCCATAAGCATGACAGCAGCTAATGAATAAGATTACAACTAATAAAATTTTACGCATTTTTCTTTTACAATTTTGTTTCAAACACTATTTTCTGACTTCTGTATTTTTTTTGTTGTTTCAATAAGTCCAATAAATCAGACAGCTCATCACGAGCAATAATTCTATTGGGAATCTGCAATTGAGAAGTGTATCTCACGACCCCACTGTCACTTCCAAAACCTGCTTTAAAAGAAATATCATTCAACTGAACTTCTATGGGCTTAGGTAATACTTTCAGCTTGAATCCCTCAGGTATTTCAAAGTCAACTTTTACTTTTTCATTAATGGTTTCATTAAAATACAGCTTATTGCATTTAAGCGTATCGATGTAGGGATTAAAATAAGGTGTCAGATCTGAGATGCCCAGATAAACTTCTTTGCCAACTTTTAACAATGCATTTGATTTCAGAACTCTTGATTGTATCTGTAGATTGGAATCACGCTGAAATTTAATTGGCAAGGGCTGTATTGAGTCGATTTCACACTGTAGTCCATTATTTAGCAAACTAACAATCGTCTTCTCCTGATCTTCTACTTTTTGCATTGCCATGAACTGGAAAAACCTTCTTTGACTTTCCGCCTTATATTCAACGCGCATTTCTCCACTTAAACTTTTCTCATTAAGCCTTAACTTTAGATTGTAATCTTTACAATTCGCAAGCATACCATCTGCTTTTATGGTATCGATTATAAACGACTCGCCATCTTCAATTAAAACCTCCTTTGATTGAATTCTCTCTCCACAATCACCAAAACAAACGTATCTCTCTGTAGCATCTAAAAAGACTTTGTTCTCCTTGTCAATCCAGGTACAAATCATATGATTATCTACCGCAATTGATGAGGTTGCATAAGTATAAGGTAAATCTCGAGTACCCAACCAGGTTAGTCGTGCATCAAAACCGGCAGCCGTTAACATGGCTTTTAATAGATTTGCCATACCCTTACAATCACCATATTTATTTTTAAAAACCATGTCAGCACTCTGAGGTCTGAAACCATCTATCCCTTTCTCAAATGCGATATATCGGATATTATCTTGTACCCAATAAAAGATGGAACTCACGCTATCCTGTTTTGTTCTTTTGTTTTTCAAAATCCCAGGAAGAACAGCTTCAAAACTTTTAGAATTCAGATCACTATTTCCTAGCATCTCTTTATACCATGAGTATAAATTTTGAGTTGTTTTTAAAATCGGTTCCCACTGGTTTTCCTCCTTCTCATAGGCCTCAGCCAGAAAAAACAAATGAGGAATCTCGTGCAGAGCCGAAGGTGAATAATTACATTGAAGTGGAGAAGACATATGATCAAATTCGTATTTAAACACCTGATCACCTGATGTCGACAATGAATCTGTTTTACGAACTTTAACTTGATCGAAGTTATAGCTGCGTATGTTTAAACTTAACCAAGCCGGCTTTTTAATAGTAAGCTTTCTCTTTTTTACAAAAAACTGGTTGTCAGGAATAACTTCTCGTGTACAAAAGCGTATATCATCAAAAACCGTCACGACTTTAAACTCGACAAATTGATCCTTTTCAGTCACATTCAGTGAAAAGAAGTAATATTGACCATCCGATTGAAAAATATCCGGATCTTTCTGATCCCCGATAATAGGTTTTACACGTCGATTCCCTTTAGATGACAGGACTTTATATTTCTGAATAGCTTTGTGAGAATTAACAAAATAGGCTCTGGACAGTTGTCGACCTACCAGTGGAATTATTCTACAAACATCCGTTTTAATCACCTTGGGCATCTTTTGATTCGCCTGTTTTTCAAATTCAAAAGTTGTATGCCATTCTTCTATCACGGCACTTTTATCATCATTTTCATTTAATAGTTGATACCAGGATCTTATATCATTCTGTGCTTTAATAACACTAACAAGGCTTAACAAGCAAAGCGTCAAGCAAATTCTCTTAATTATATTCATTTTATCAATTTTCTCGCTTATATCAGTATCATACGACTGCTATTCAATTGGAATTTTAAAATATGTGGTTCTGGCAGTTGCTTATTTTCTTTTTATAGAGATAATAGGAATGCGATCAAGAAGCATCTGCCCTTCTTCCTTTTGCATTTGTATTTTTCTGACAACATCCATTCCCTTAATTACCTTTCCAAAAGCAGCGAAGCCCTCACTATCTGAATTACGAAGGCCACCCGCATCTAAATGAGCTTGGTCTCCTATACAAATGAAGAATTCGGTGCAAGCCGATCCAGGTTCGTATCTTGCCATCGATATAACCCCATCCAAATGTAAAATTCCGGTTTGTTTGGTTGTCTCATGTTTAATGGTTGGCAATTGATCTACAATAGAATCATGATACAAACCACCCTGTATCACTTCAATCTTAATATCACGCCCTTCCTGATTGTTCATATGCACCACTCTATAGAAACATGCCTCAGCAAATACCTTATTATCGATATTTGATAGAAAATGTTTTGCCGTAATAGGCGCCTTATCTTCATAAATCTCTAGTTCAATAGATCCTAATTGGGTTTCAATTTCGACATGCGGATATTGCGGCTTAGAGCAGGCAAACAAAGCGCAAGCAAGCACTAAAACAAGACAATTAGATTTCATATTGGGTAGGTTTAAATTAGATGAAGATTAATAATCGCAATTTGTACACTTTAATCCAACTATACAACATAAAATAAAAAAAATCTCTTGCAATTTAGAATGACTCTATCATTTTAAAATTTAGTCATATCTTTGTGTTATCCTTAAAAGTGTCATAAGGCTTCATCTGCTGGTGCTTTTAGATCACAACCATTTTATTTTTAGAAACTTTACTATTTTCTATTAACAAAATAATTAAAGAGTGGAACTTACACGAGAATTTATAAAAAGCTTACCCAAAGCTGAACTTCATTGCCATTTAGATGGATCGATGCGGGTTGAAACCATTATCGATCTTGCAAATAAAAACAAGGTTGAACTACCTGAAAAAGATCCGAAAAAGCTAAAGCAAATATTAGAAGTTGGTAATAATTGTAAAAGCCTAACCGATTATCTAAGACCCTTTGATATTACCTGTTCTGTTCTCCAAACTAAAAGCGCTCTGGAGCGTGCCACTTACGAATTAGCAGAAGATTGTGCGGAAGAAAATGTAAGGTATTTAGAAATTCGATTTTCACCTATTCTTCATGTTAACAACGGCTTATCTTTAAGCAAAGTCGTAGAGGCTGTGTTGGATGGTAAAATAAAAGCTGAAAAAGACTTTGACATGACCATAGGTATCATCATTTGTGGTCTTCGTCATTTGAGCCCTGAAACAACCAATATACTAGCAGAGCTCTGTGTTGCCTATAAAAACTATGGTGTCGTGGGCTTCGATCTTGCTGGTGCAGAAAGGAATTTCCCTGCCAAAGATCATAAGGAAGCTTTTTACCTGATAATTAATAACAACATTAACACCACCGTACACGCGGGCGAAGCCTATGGTCCAGAATCAATACATCAGGCCTTGCATCATATTAGAGCCAATAGAATTGGACATGGTACAAGATTAAAAGAAGATGGTGATTTGCTTAACTATGTCAACGATCATCGAATTCCCCTTGAGATGTGCATTACCTCGAATCTTCAAACAAAGGCCATTGAATCTTATTCAAGACATCCAATCAGGTTCTACTTTGATATGGGTTTAAGAGTAACCATCAATACGGACAACAGATTAATTTCTAAAACGACTTTGACTGACGAATATTTATTGGCAATCAAAGAATTTAATTTTAGTCCTAAAGAAATAAAGTATCTGATTACGAATGGTTTCAAATCGGCCTTTCTGCCTTTGAATCAAAAGGTAAAGCTCCTGAGAAAAGTAAGTCAGGAATTGAAAGAAAAGGGCTTAGAAATTCAAAGGGACTATATTTAATTTTTCTGACTGTAGAAATAGTAAAAGTAGTTCTAACTACTTAAGAAATAAAAATCATTACTGGATAATAAATAAGCTTGCAACAATTTTAATTATGAGATATTTCCTAATGTTATTGGCCCTTATTGTAGGCTGTTTATTACCTGTACAGGCCAGTATTAATGCCAAATTGGGAACTTTTCTCAAAGCGCCTCTTATGGCAGCACTGGTTAACTTTATTGTGGGTGGCTTTATTTTACTAACCGTCATCATAGGGACACGTACTCCCAACAATATTGTATTGGCGATTAAAGAGGCTCCTGTATATGCATGGATAGGTGGTTTTATGGGATGTATTTATGTCACATCTATTATATTTCTGGTTCCCCGATTGGGTGCTGCTTTAAGCTTTGGTCTAATAATAGCAGGGCAAATGGTTTTCTCTCTGGCATTAGATCATTTTGGACTGTTTGGAGTACCTGTACAACCTGTCAACTGGGGACGAATTGCGGGTGTGGTATTAATCTTTATAGGAATCCTACTTATTCAAAAATTCTAAGATTACGACTCTATTTACTTAAATATTATCAATAAAAAATGGGTTCAGTTATACTGAACCCATTTCTTTTTTTCTACAAAATAAATCTTCACTTAAAAATGAACCGATTACCTTTTACATCCGGTTTATTAATTATACCGCTTAAGCCTTGGTAAAGGTTTCACCCTCTTCTACAGGATCAAAGAATCCATCTCCGTTCTCATCACTTATAACAGTGAGTTGATTACCTGTCACCTTAAATTTGACTTCAAAAGTTCCGTCCATATCAAACTCATCCTCTAAAATCAAATCCCAGTCTGGATCATCAGGAGTATAATAATCCATTCCACTCATATCTTCTCTGAGAATTCCAATTCTGGTAACAGTAAGCGTAAAAATATCACCACTCACGGTATAGCTCCCTTCAACAAGCATCAGATCTATCCATACATCCTCCTCAAACAAACTCAAGGTCATTTTAAAAGTGCTTTCTGTAATGACCAGCTCCTGCATAAATCCATCATCCTCTAACTCCCAGGTCCCCACGTAAGATGGCACATTATTACCATTACCGTCATCATCGTCATCATTCCCACAGGAATTCACGCTAAACATGAGGCACATGATCAATGCCACACTTAGCCATTTAATCGAAAATTGTTTTTGAATAAGCATAATTTAAAATATTGTCTGAGTATCGTTTCCACCTTAAACCAAAATGCTTAATTCGTCTATGTGATCTACTTATAAATTTACGATAATTTCAACAATAAATAATCAAAAAATCCCGACTAGACAGTGTTTTGACTCGACTATTTAGATCCATCTTCAATAAAGAAATCCCATCCAGATTTCTGGACAGGATTAAGTTTTATTTTCAGGTTTCTGTTAACATTTATCAAAAAAAATGGGCTCAGCACATAGCTGACCCCATTTTCCTTTTTTACACTAAACTAATCTTTAGAAAAGATCAGTTAACAAATTATCTTCAACAAGATTAGGTAAAGTCACCTTTAGGTCTGGTCGACGCTCCATTTCACGCTTAATCGCGAACATAGCTTCGTCATTTCTAGCCCATGAACGACGCGCAATACCATTGTTTACATCGTAAAACAACATGCTTTTAAGACGAGCATCAGCTTCTGGAGTTCCGTCAAGTAACATACCAAAACCACCATTCATTACTTCACCCCAGCCTACACCACCACCATTGTGGATAGATACCCAGGTCGCACCTCTAAAGCTATCGCCAATCACATTGTGAATAGACATATCAGCTGTGAACTTAGAACCATCATAAATGTTAGATGTCTCTCTGTATGGTGAATCGGTACCACTCACATCATGATGGTCACGACCAAGAACAACAGGACCAATTTTTCCTGCAGCAATGGCATTGTTAAATGCTTCTGCAATTTTAGAACGTCCTTCAGCATCCGCATATAAAATACGAGCCTGAGAACCAACAACCATTTTGTTTTGCTTAGCTTCCTTAATCCAGGTGATATTATCCTGCATTTGCAATTGAATCTCTTCCGGAGAATTCTCCTTGATCTCCTGTAGAACTTGCATTGCAATCTCATCAGTCATATCCAAGTCCTCTGGTCTACCCGATGCACAAACCCAACGGAATGGTCCGAAACCATAATCAAAACACATAGGTCCTAGAATATCCTGAACGTATGACTTGTACCTGAAATCAATACCATTATCAGCCATAATATCAGCACCTGCGCGAGATGCCTCTAATAGGAATGCATTTCCATAATCGAAGAAATAAGTTCCCTTAGCCGTATGATTATTTATAGATGCGGCTTGGCGACGAAGTGAAGCTTGTACTTTCTCTTTAAATACTTCTGGCTCCTCACGGATCAATCGGTTTGACTCCTCGAAAGAAACATCAACCGGATAATATCCACCCGTCCAAGGAATATGTAGCGAAGTCTGGTCAGAACCAACGTGAATAAAGATGTTCTCTTTATCAAATCGCTCCCAAACGTCAACCACATTACCAATAAAGGCAATTGAAACCACTTCTTTAGTTTCCTGAGCTTGTTTTACACGAGCAATTAGATCGTCCATATTATCGATCAATACATCAACCCAACCTTGCTCATGACGCTTTATTGCAGCCTTAGGATTTACCTCGGCACCAATTGTAATACAACCGGCAATATTACCAGCCTTAGGCTGTGCTCCACTCATACCACCTAAACCAGCAGTTAAGAAAATCTTTCCAGCAGGCGTTTCTCCTTTTTTCAAAATTTTACGGAATGCATTCATTACTGTAATTGTTGTTCCATGAACAATTCCCTGTGGGCCAATGTACATGAAAGAACCAGCTGTCATCTGTCCGTATTGAGAAACACCTAGAGCATTGAATTTTTCCCAATGGTCAGGCTTAGAATAGTTAGGAATAACCAAACCATTCGTAACAATCACACGAGGCGCTCCCTTTGATGATGGGAATAAACCCATTGGGTGACCTGAGTACATATGTAGTGTTTGCTCGTCAGTCATGGTTGCTAAATACTGCATAGTAAGCAAGTATTGCGCCCAGTTCTGGAATACGGCCCCGTTTCCACCATAAGTAATAAGCTCCTCAGGATGTTGAGCTACAGCTGGATCCAGGTTATTTTGCATCATCATCATGATACCAGCCGCCTGTTGCGATTGAGCTGGATACTCTTGAATAGGACGAGCATAAATCTTATACTCAGGCTTAAAGCGGTACATATAAATACGACCGAAGTCTAATAATTCCTGAGCAAATTCAGCAGCTAATTCCTTATGCCAAGGCTTTGGGAAATAACGTAAAGCATTACGAATTGCTAATTGCTTCTCTTCTACTGATAGAATATCTTTTCTCTTAGGAGCTCTGTTAGCATCCTTTGGATAAGCCTTCTTTGCCGGTAATTCAGATGGAATTCCTTGCAAAATTTGTTCTTGAAATGTCATATTTTTCAACTTAATGATTCAAACTAAATATTTTTGTCCCTAAAAGTTCATAAACTTTAAAAAGGCAGCTCTTATCTATTTTATTATTGCAAAGATATCCTTAGTTTTGATACCTAACAAGACTAGTTTTGTCAAGATTTAATAACCATGAGTAATCAAATAGAATTAAGGCATTATAAATATTTTCTTGCACTTGCCAAGGATCTCCACTTTAGAAAGGCTGCAGAACGCTTGTATATATCTCAACCTGGCCTAAGCAGACAAATCAAACAAATGGAAAAAGATATGGGTATTAGCCTTTTCGAACGCCATAACAGGAAAGTAGAACTGACAAAAGCAGGCTTATACTTACAAAAAGAACTAAGTAATACCTTCAAACGTTTAGATGACATTATTTCGCATGCTAAGCTCTTGAATGATGGTTTGGATGGTAACCTTAAGTTGGGCTATGTGGGATCTGCCATGCAAAAAGTGATTCCTGATCTTTTACTAAAATACAAAAGTAAGCACCCACACGTTCTTTTCAATTTAAACGAAATGGACAATGAGAAACAGATTCAAGCCCTGCTTAATCAGGAAATTGATGTGGGATTTGTAAGAATGGAACGTGTGCCAAGAGGCATCAATATCCAGTCTGTATTCGAAGACACCTTCTCACTGGTTCTACCTAAGGATCACCAACTTGACAAGTCTAATTTTAAGGATTTGATTCAACTTAAGGATGAGTCCTTTATTCTTTTTGATTCTTCTTATAGTGAATCTTACCACGAGAAAGTCATGCAAATATTCGATCATAGTAAGTTCTCTCCTCTTATCTCTCACTACACGGTTAATGCGAGTTCCATTTTTCGGCTTGTTGAAAATAAATTTGGAGTGGCTATAGTCCCTACATCCCTTAAATTAGGCTATGATATGGGCATAAAATTTATAGAATTAGATAAAATTCCGCAGAGAACCACCCTAAGGATGGTTTGGAATAATATGAATACCAACCCAGTACTTGATAATCTGATTAATACACTAATTCAAAAAAAGAAATAGTTGAAGTTTTCACTTTTAAAATCACAAGAATGAAGTTAAGAGAAAGCAAGCCGGCTCTATTATTAATCGATCTTCAAAAAGGTTTTGATGATGAAGCCTATTGGGGCGGAAATAGAAACAATAAGGATGCTGAAGAGAAAGCGGCTCTAATTCTTGCTAAATGCAGGAGCTTAAGCTTACCTATCTATCACATTATTCATAGCTCACAGAATCCAAAATCCAGATTACATGAATCGCATAAAGGCTTCGAGATTTGTGATCAGGTTAAACCCATAAATGGAGAAACAGTAATCATTAAAAAGGTGAATTCTGCCTTTATCGGCACTGACCTAAAAGATCAACTCGATACTAATGGCACAACAGACCTCATTATTGTAGGCCTAACAACCAACCACTGTATATCAACCACAACCCGGATGGCGGGAAATTTCGGCTACAAAACCATTCTTATTGACGATGCTACGGCTACTTTTGACCGAATAGGTCTTCATGGTGAAAAATACCCCTCTGAAATTGTTCATCAGATTTCTATTGCTAATTTAAAGGATGAATTTGCAACAGTAATGAACACGACGCAACTACTTAAAATAATATAACATACAAGAAAAGATGAAAGTAACGATTGAAAGAATAAACGATGATTATTTAATGGAAGCCAAAGGAGCTAGCGGTGTACCTGTACTAATGGATAACTCCACAATTGAAAACGTTCAGGGAACCAGCCCTATGGAGCTATTACTTATGGGCGTTGGAGGATGTTCAGCCATTGACATCATCTATATTCTAAAGAAGCAACGTCAAATTATAGAATCCTATTCTGTAGAAATAGAAGGCGATACTCACGAAGTATTAGAGGCCAAGCCTTTTAAGGCGATGACATTAAAAATCTTTTTAAAAGGTAATATTCCAGCCGATAAGGTAAAGCGTGCTGCAGCCTTAAGTTTTGAAAAATACTGTTCTGTTTCTATCACCATGCAAACTTCGGTAGATATTAATTACCAGCTTTATTTGAACGGTGAACACATATTATAGGTATACAAGAAAAATAATAAGCCCTTGACTATTTTTAAGTGACAATTCTTTTTTAAGGCTTGTCACTTTTTTTTACCCTTTTTAAAGATAATCCCCAAAAACACCTCAATTACATCCCGTCAAATGTATTATTTATCGAAAATTGAACTTTGTTCGTGTTTTATGTTGCCCTTTATCTATTTTAGAGGGCTTAAATGAGAATCTCTCACTTTTGAGAGATTGGACAACTCAAAAAATCAACTAACATGAAAAGAAACCTACTCACACTCCTATTCATTTTGATAGGCTTTGGAGTCTTTGCGCAGGAAACGCCTGTGACAAAAGCAAACTTTGAATTGGCGGCTAAATTTTCGCCAAACCGATTAAGAAAAATGGTCTTCTCAACCAGTGTTCGACCACACTGGCTAAAAGACAGTGAAAAATTCTGGTACACTTACCGTACTTCAGAAGGACAGTTCTATTATTTAGTAGACCCTGTAAAAAACACAAAAAGCAAATTATTCGATGTTGTTAAGATGGCTTCGGATATGAGTCGTCTGACTGGTGATCCATTCGATGCACAACATCTTTACATCAGTAAGCTTAAATTCATCAAAAACGAAAAAGTACTTCAATTTCAGGTAAAGAGTAAACTGGTTGAAGAAGAGGAAAAAGATGAAGATGGTGACCAGCAAGAGGAAAAGAAAGATAAGGATGGCGATAAGAAAAAAGCCAAAAAGAAAATGGTTGCTAAAGTGTGGCATTTTGAATACACTTTAGCTTCGAAAAAGCTTAATCTGCTTGATGACTTCAAAAAGCCACTTGAACAAAAAAAGTGGGCTTCTGTAGCACCTAATCAGGAATATGTGATTTTTGCAAAGCATCACAACCTTTATTGGATGGATGCTGAAAACTACAAGAAGGCTCAAAAAAATGAGAAAGATTCAACAATTGTTGAGCACCAACTAACGACTGATGGTGTTGAGCACTATTGTTATGGCACCAACTCATATGGTAAAACCAATAGAGAGAAAGAGGAAGAAAAGGATAAGAGAAAAGAAGCCTATGTGACTTTTTCTTCTGATTCAAAGAAGTTTGCTTTAACTCGTGAAGACGAGCGCGAAGTGAAAGAGCTTTGGGTAATCAACTCGGTAGCGAAAGGTCGTCCTACACTTGAAAGCTATAAATACCATATGGCTGGTGAAAAAGAAGCACCACAGTACGAGCTTCAGATTTTCGATTGGGAAACTAAAGAATCCGTTAAAGTTAAAGCAAATGCCTTCAAAGATCAGACAATTTCGATTTTGAGAGCCCCAAGAAAAAAGCGTAATGAGGCGGATGATGTCAAATTCTCAAAATGGATTAATAAGGGGAGCGATTTACTATATTTTAAGCGTACAAGTCGTGACATGAAACGTGTGGATATTTGTACCGCTAATACCACTACCGGTGAAGTTAATGTGCTTATTGAAGAGCGCTTGAACACTTATATTGAAGGACGAAGTTCATTCGCACTTGTGAATAATGGTAATGAGATGATTCATTGGTCAGAACGTGATGGTTGGGCACACTTCTATCTTTATGACAAGACTGGGAAAATGAAAACTCAAATCACTTCAGGTCCATGGCATTGTGATAGAATTCAAGGTGTAGACGAAAAGAACCGTGTACTGTATTTCACAGGTAATGCTCGCGAAGAGGGTGAAGATCCATACTACTCACATCTTTACCGTGTGAATTTTGATGGAACGGGCTTAAAACTTCTTAATAAAGGCAACTTCGATCACAAAGTAAGCCTGAACGATCAAACTCATTATTTCGTAAACAATTCTTCAAGAGTTGATTCAGCTCCTGTATCTGAGCTTTATAATTCAAGAGGAACTAAATTGATGAAGCTTGAAGAAACAGATTTAACACGTTTGTTTGAAACTGGATATCAATTCCCGGAAACATTTAAAGTGAAAGCTGGAGACGGTGTTACGGATATCTATGGCGTGATGTATAAGCCATTCGATTTCGATCCTAATAAAAAGTACCCCATTTTAACTTACGTTTATCCAGGTCCTCAAACTGAAGCTGTTTACAAAAGTTTCTCTACACGTATGGATAGAGCTGACCGTATGGCTCAGCTTGGCTTCATTGTTGTGACTATGGGGAACCGAGGTGGACATCCTGCTCGTTCAAAATGGTATCACAACTACGGTTATGGTAACCTTAGAGATTATGGTTTGGAAGATAAAAAAGTAGGTATCGAACAGTTGGCTGACAGACACAGCTTTATCGATGTGAATAAAGTCGGTATTTTCGGTCACTCAGGTGGTGGGTTCATGTCGACAGCTGCCATGTTGGTTTATCCTGATTTCTTTAAAGTGGCAGTATCAGCCGCTGGTAACCACGATAACAACATATATAACCGTTGGTGGAGTGAAACACATCACGGTGTAAAAGAAGTGGTAAGTGAAAAAGGCGATACTACCTTTCAATATAAGATTGACACCAATCCTAGCCTGGCTAAAAACCTGAAAGGGAAATTGATGATTGTAACGGGTGATATCGATGATAATGTTCATCCTGGTAACAGTATCAGAATGGCAAATGCTTTGATTAAGGCCAATAAACGATTCGATTTCTTTCTTTACCCGGGTCAACGTCATAGCTTTGGAAACATGAGTGAATACTCATTCTGGTTACGTGGCGAATATTTCTGTAAATATCTGCTTGGTGATTTTAGATCGTCTGCTGATTATGTAGAAATGCAAAAGGATCTGCCTAAGAAATAGTAAAATCTCTTTTCTAAGAATATAAGAATCCCGATTTGCATCTAGCAGGTCGGGATTTTTTTATGAAATGAAATAATGAATATTTATCCTCTATAAAATATAAGTTTTGATCAATAGAACACCCGCACCCACTATAATCTCCTAATAATAATTTATTTAAGTCGACATTTAATAAACAAAATGTAATAAATTGATTACTTTTGATACTTCTACATTTAAATTAACCTCAACAAGACAGATAGAGCAGTCTTTATAATCATCCTCAAACACGTCTCTATCCTATGCACAATGCATAGACGTCATTAGAATGTAGAAAGTGTGTGGTATCAGAAATATACCATATGAAGCAGATTTAAATTTTTTATTTCTGTAATCAATAACCACAATATGTCAGAACTTTTAACTGTCGGCATCATCGGCAGCTCACTAAAAGAAAATGAAGAACGAGTAGCAATTCATCCAGAACACATCGAACGTATTCCGCAGGAATTAAGAAAACAAATGACTTTTGAAAAAAGCTACGGCCTAAGATTTGGCGTAGACGATCAAACTATTGCACAACTCACATCAGGAAAAGTCGCCTTAAGAAAAGAAATATTGAACGATTTTGATTGTGTCCTTATGCCTAAACCACTAGCATCCGATTTATCTCAAGTAAGAGAAGGTGCTGTTGTATGGGGTTGGCCACACTGTGTGCAGCAAAAAGAAAATACCCAGATTGCAATTGATCGAAAATTAACCCTCATTGCCTGGGAAGAGATGTTTACCTGGAGCCGTACAGGTGATAAGAACATGCATGTTTTTTATAAAAATAACGAAATGGCTGGTTATGCCGGAGTCAATCACGCATTAAGTCTTAAAGGAATTGCTGGTAACTATGGTAAAACGCGAAAAGCAGTCGTACTGAGTTTCGGTTCAGTTAGTCGGGGTGCTGTCTACGCTTTACAAGGTCAGGGTATTCAAGACATAACGGTCTATACCAATAGAATATCAACAGATGTGAGTGATCAGCTACCAGGCATTACATTCAAACAAATGAAGAATGACAATTCTGGTCAGTTACTTTCAGTTGAATCTGATGGCAGTACACTCCCTTTTTCTGAAGCTCTGTCAGATGCAGAGATCATTGTTAATGGCGTTCTCCAAGATACAGAACATCCTATTATGTTTGTCCCTAAAAAAGATGCACACAAATTAATGAAAGGCACCCTAATTATCGATATCAGCTGCGATGAAAACATGGGTTTTTGGTGTGCCAAACCGACAAGTTTTGAGCATCCAATGTTTGAATCAGAAGGTAAATTCTATTATTCAGTCGATCATAGTCCCAGTTATTATTGGCAATCTGCATCATGGGAAATTTCAAACGCCCTACTCCCATTTTTACCCATTATTATAGGTGGATCAAAAGTCTGGGAACAAAACGACTCAATTTCGAAGGCTATTGAAATAAACAAGGGCATCATACAGAATCCTAAAATTCTCTCATTCCAAAACAGAGATAAGGCATACCCACATAAATTACAAAATTAAACCTCCGATATACCGGAAAGGATATTCATCTCCCGATTTGCTATAAGCAGATCGGGAGTTTTTGATTTACTTTTAATAAACAACAACTCTTTCTATAATCTGCTATCACTTTGGGTAAAATATCACATTGTTAATTACTTCTTGATAACTATAATGATTTTTTTATTTAGCATCTTAATTTTCATCTTACTTTTATAAAGCAAAATTGATTAAGGGAATACTGTTAAAATCAGTAGCTGTCCCCGCAGCCGTAAATTGCCAACAGGTTTTACCTAAATGAAAGCCACTGTCCGCCTGAAGCAGATGGGAAGGCCAGGTAAAACGCAATAAGCCGGAAGACCTATCATTTTTGATCGTAATTCGTAGCTTTCGGGAGAAAAAGCTTAGGAAGACTTTACTGCTTTCTTGTATTTTGCCCCCAGCTACCATTAATTGTTTAATTTTAAATTAAGTCATTATGAAAATTAATGGTGCTATTAAAACAGTACAAAAAAGAGACGGACGCATCGTCTCATTCGAATCAGAAAAGATTGCTTTTGCCGTATTTAAGGCATTACGAGCTGTTGGTGTTCCCAACCGGGCTTTATCTGAACAAATCACCCAAAATGTTGTTTCAAAATTTAAGACTGATACCCCAAGTGTCGAAGACATCCAGGATGCAGTAGAGTTTGAACTATTCGAACAAAAACAATATAAAGCTGCTAAGGCTTATATTATCTATCGAAAACAACACGAAGGCATCAGGGATGTGAAAGAACTCTTTTCGAATATCGATATCATAGACGATTATTTGAACAATAACGACTGGCGTATAAAAGAGAGTGCGAACTCATCATACTCTTTGCAGGGCATGAACCAACACATTTCTACCATAATCAGTTCACAGTATTGGCTAAATAAAATTTACCCTACTGAAATAGGTCAGGCACACAAGCAAGGCAAATTACATATTCACGATTTAGGTTTTGTGAGTGTTTACTGTGTAGGATGGGATCTGCAGGAAATCATCCGAATTGGTTTTAAAGGTGTACCCGGCAAAGTTGAGAGTAAACCGGCCAAACACCTGAGAACCCTACTGGGACAAATCGTCAACTTTTTCTACACCATGCAGGGAGAAGCAGCCGGCGCACAGGCCTTCTCCAATTTCGACACCTATTTGGTTCCCTTTATTCGTCATGACAACTTATCTTATAAGGAGGTCAAACAGGCTCTTCAGGAGTTTGTCTTTAATATGAATGTGCCTACTCGTGTAGGCTTTCAAACTCCCTTTACCAATATTACCCTCGATCTGGAAATTCCCAACAACATGAAGGATACAGCAGTCATTATTGGTGGTGAATTACAAGACACTAAATATGGTGACTACCAGCACGAAATGGATGTTTTTAATAAAGCCTTTGCCGAAGTGATGACTGAGGGTGATGCTTGCGGACGTATTTTTTCTTTCCCTATTCCAACTTATAATATCACTAAAGATTTTGACTGGGATAATGAATACCGTCAGCCAATTTGGGAAATGACAGCCAAATATGGTATTCCATACTTTTCAAACTTCGTTAATTCCGATATGTCGCCCGATGATGTTCGTTCGATGTGTTGCCGTCTGCGTTTAGATACAACTGAATTGAAATCGCGCGGTGGAGGCTTATTTGGAGCCAATCCTTTAACAGGTTCAGTGGGTGTCGTTACCCTAAATCTGCCACGCCTTGCCTTCGAGTCGAAGAATGAGGATGAACTTTTGCAAAGAATTGAAAAGTTAATGGAACTTGCCAAGGAAAGTCTTGAAATCAAGCGTAAAGTCATCGAACAGCTCACTGATAATGGCTTATATCCTTATTCCAAATTCTATTTACGAAATATCCATAAAAAGAATGGCGCCTATTGGGACAATCATTTTTCAACCATCGGTTTGGTCGGAATGAACGAATTGCTTTTGAATTTTATTGGAACGAGTATCACAACAAAAGAAGGAAATGCTTTTGCAGAAAAAATCATGAATTTTATGCGTGATAAGCTACAAGTTTTTCAGGATGAAACAGGCCACATTTATAATTTAGAAGCAACACCTGCTGAAGGGACAACTTATCGATTAGCTAAACTTGACAAAAAGGAATTCCCAGATATTATTGTTGCCAATGAAACTCAGGTAAAAGCACAAGATGCAGCTCCATATTATACTAATTCGACCCAATTGCCTGTAGGTTACACCGATGATATTTTTGAAGCCTTAGAACTGCAAGATAATTTGCAAACCAAATACACAGGCGGCACGGTATTCCATACTTTTGTAGGCGAAAGTCAGTTGCCACCTGAGTCA
Organism: Ancylomarina sp.; assembly: GCA_048268005.1. Taxonomy (GTDB): domain Bacteria; phylum Bacteroidota; class Bacteroidia; order Bacteroidales; family Marinifilaceae; genus Ancylomarina. The sequence continues at coordinate 1,154,718 of JBLWWJ010000001.1, read as the reverse complement.
GTTAAGAAATTAGCTAAAACCATTTGTGAAAATTTCAAACTGCCCTACTTTACTCTGTCTCCCACATTCAGTATTTGTCCCGAACACGGCTATATTTATGGTGGACACAAAATTTGCCCAAAATGTGAAACTGAAGGTAAAAATAATGTGTGTGAAGTCTACTCCAGAATAGTGGGCTACTTACGTCCTGTAGACCAATGGAATAACGGGAAAAGAGCTGAATATGACGATCGAAAGCTTCTTGACAAGAAGATTGTTAAAGAAATGGAACAATTAGAACTCGTTTAATCCTAAATCTCAATGAAAATAGCAGGATTCAAAAAACAAAGTCTCATCGACTATCCTGGAAATATCAGCTCTGCGGTTTTTACACAGGGCTGTAATTTTCGTTGTGAATACTGTCACAACCCTGATTTGGTTTTGCCTGAAATATTTAGTGCAGTCTATAAAGAAGATGATTTGTTCAAATATTGGAAAAAATACCAGCACTTGTTGGATGCTGTTTGCATTACGGGCGGTGAACCTTGTATACATCAGGACTTGCCTGATTTCATACAAAAAATCAAAAACCTGAATCTAAAGGTTAAACTCGACAGCAATGGAACACAACCGGAGCTGTTAAAATACCTTTTCGATAACAATCTGGTTGATTGCATTGCCATGGATATCAAACACATTTTAGAATTCGAATATTACAAACAAGCTGTTGGTTATGCCTTAAACAGGGATACCTTTAATAAAGTTCTGGAATCCATCACACTCATTGAGAATTCCGGTATCGATTATGAATTCAGAACCACAGTTGTAAAGGGACTGCATAATATAGAGCAGATTAAAGTCCTGAAAAACAGATTTCACAAGGCCTATAAAATACAGAATTACAATCCTGAGATAACTTTAAGCTCTAATTCTACATTTCAAGCTTTCTCAGAGGTTGAAATCTATGCAATGAAAAAATAGAAAGCCTTTACAAAAAAGTTTCATGAACACCACAATATTTAAACGGCCTGTTCAGTTTATGGATAGAGATTCAAAATTGTTTATTTTTGTATCAACACATCACAAAACACATTAACTGAAAATTATGAAAAAACTGTTTTTATTTGCTAGTTTATTCTGCATCTGTACTCTAGCTCAGGCACAAGATTACGGTACGGGAATTGGAATTAGAGGGGGTTCAGCAAATGGATTGACTATTAAACATTTTATCAGAAACAATGTTGCCCTGGAAGGGATCATTTCATCGAGATGGCAAGGCGTAAACCTAACTGGCTTATACGAAATACATGCTCAAGCTTTCAACGAACCTGGTTTTAACTGGTACTATGGTTTTGGTGCTCATTTGGGATTTTGGGATGGTAATCATACCCACTGGGGAGATGATGGCGAAGATTACACCGTTCTGGGTTTGGATGGAATATTAGGTTTGGAGTATAATATCAGAGAGATTCCAATTAACCTAAGTGTTGATTGGAAACCAGCCTTCAACCTAATTGGTTATTCCGGTGTATGGGGCGATGGCTTTGCTCTTTCTGTTCGATATGTTTTCTAATGTTTTTACCAATTAAATAAATTCATTTCAAAAATCCCAACTTGCTATCTTGCAGGTTGGGATTTAATTTTCTTATAACCAATCCTTTTCGCTATCTTTAGTTGATTACCTAATTCTTATTAAACCCAATTAGTTATGAAAAAGATTTTTTTTATTCTAGCGATTTCTTCGCTCTTCTTTATCAGTTGTGCTGAAAAGAAAACAAAATCAGAAAAAGACACAACCCAAACACCTAAAATTGAGAATTCAGACCTTGAAGTCAAGCAAATTGATTCCATAGCTAATCAATTAGAAAAAGCAAAGGATGATATCGATGATGCAGCCAAAGAGGTCGATAAACTATTAGATGAATTATAAATTTTAAAATATTGCTATGAAAAAGTATATTATAATACTAGTGTCGTTGTGTTTAATGGTCTGTACAAGCCAAATTTCACTTGCCCAAAAAGGAAAAGAAAAAAAGAACAAAGCTAAAATTGAAAAAATTCAAAAAGGTCAAAAAGACACTCTCCTTAAAAAGGGAAAAGAAAAAAAGGATAAATTAAAAGAAAAAGGTCACAAGCAAAAGGAGAAAATTAAAACTGAAAAAAAAGAGATTGAGACTGATTTAGATAAGAAAGGCCATGCATATGGTAAAGACAAAGCTTTAAAAGGGAAAGAGTTTGGACAAGAAAGAGCTCGACAAGCCAAATTATTAAAAGACCAAAAGGCCGAAGAATTGGATAAAGCAGTTAAAGAAAAAGATGAAAAACTAAAGACTGCGAAAGAGAAAATAAAAAAATCGAAAGAGAAGCTCGAAAAAAATAAAAAAGATAAATCTATATCCGATAAGGAATATAAAGAAAAGAAAGCCAAGATTGATCGTGCTGAAAAGAGCGTTAAGGATCTTGAAGACAAAGTAAAGAAAGCTAAAGAATTAAAGAGAAAATAAAATCTTAAAATAATCCCAACCTGAATAAAATCAAGTTGGGATTTCTCTTTTGTTTCAAAACTAAGGTCTAAACTACATATTTCGACGATATTTACCACCGACTTCAAAGAGCGCATGTGTGATTTGTCCGATGGAACAACACTTGGCAGCATCCATTAAAGTTTCGAATAAGTTGCTATTAGATATCGCTTTCTTTTTTAATTCTTTAAGAATCAACCGCGCCTCTTTCGAATAGGTCTTATGCAAGCCATTTACGCTATTAATTTGAAATTGTTTTTCTTCTTTTGTGGCACGAATGACCTCCTCCGGAATGACAGTAGGAGAACCCGTACTGGAAAGGAATGTATTGACACCAATAATGGGTAGATCGCCGGAATTCTTTAGACTTTCATAGTAAAGAGACTCTTCCTGTATTTTATTCCGCTGATACATGGTTTCCATGGCTCCCAATACGCCACCACGCTCGGTAATTCTATCAAATTCGAGCAAAACAGCCTCTTCTACCAAATCGGTCAACTCCTCGATAATAAAAGAGCCTTGCATAGGATTTTCATTGATAGCCAAACCCAATTCACGATTAATAATCAACTGTATGGCCATAGCACGGCGGACAGATTCCTCGGTAGGAGTCGTTAAAGCCTCATCGTAGGCATTGGTGTGTAAAGAATTACAATTATCGTAAATGGCGTAAAGTGCCTGCAGAGTCGTTCTTATGTCATTAAAATCCATTTCCTGAGCATGCAGAGATCGACCAGAAGTCTGAATATGGTATTTTAGCTTCTGAGAGCGCTCGTCAGCTCCGTATTTAAATTTCATAGCCTTTGCCCAGATCAAACGTGCAACACGTCCTAAAACGGCGTATTCAGCATCAATGCCATTGGAAAAGAAAAAGGAAAGATTGGGAGCAAAATCATTTATATCCATCCCTCTGGACAAATAATATTCCACATAAGTGAATCCATTGGACAGGGTAAACGCCAACTGACTAATAGGATTAGCACCTGCTTCGGCAATATGGTAACCAGAAATAGAAACAGAATAGAAATTTCTGACTTCATGTTCAATAAAATAAGCTTGAATATCACCCATCAACTTCAGTGAGAAATCAGTTGAAAAGATACAGGTATTCTGTGCCTGATCTTCCTTGAGGATATCGGCTTGTACCGTGCCACGTACCTTACTAATTGTTTCAGCCTTGATTTTCTGATAAACCTGATCTGGTAAAACCATATCACCAGTCACACCCAGAAGCATCAGGCCCAAACCATTGTTCCCATCGGGTAATTTACCCTGATAAGTCGGTTTTTCTTCTGCTCTTTGCTTAAAAATAGTCTCTATTTTCTGTTCAACATCTTTCTCTAAGCCGTTTTTATGGATATATAGTTCGCATTGTTGATCGATAGCCACATTCATAAAATAGGCAACCATTGCCGCCGATGGACCGTTTATGGTCATGGATACTGATGTTTTAGAGGCCATCAAATCAAAACCTGAATACAGCTTCTTGGCATCATCCAAACATGCGATTGAAACACCAGCATTACCAATTTTCCCATATATATCTGGGCGATCGTGTGGATCTTCCCCATAAAGCGTTACTGAATCGAAAGCCGTTGACAATCTGGCAGCCGGCATCCCCTTAGAGAGGTAATGAAAACGTTTATTGGTTCTTTCAGGTCCCCCTTCTCCCGCAAACATCCGTGTCGGATCTTCATCTTCTCTTTTAAATGGGAAAACACCGGCTGCATAAGGAAACTCGCCCGGCACATTTTCTTTCAAATTCCACTTTAGAATATCCCCCCAGGATCGATATTTAGGCAAGGCAATTTTTGAAATCTTATTGTGAGATAAAGTTTCTCCTTGGGTCGCAATTCTGAATGCTTTTCCTCTAACCTGGTACTGATAAAATTCTTCCGAAAATCGCTTTTGTTTCTCGGGCCAATTCTTAATCATTATCAGATGATCTCTTTCCATTTCCTCTTCCGTTTCCGATACAAATGTCTCTAGTTTGGAAATGAGTGCAGCATCACTTTTACTTGCGGATTGTAGTTTTTTCTTAGAATTATACAGCGAATACATTAAGTCGGCCTTTTCTGCTGCCTCTTCGCTACCTTTATTGTAATTTCTAATCGTTTCTGAAATCTCAGAAAGGTAACGAACCCGTGATGGTGGAATCACCTGAATCTTTTCACTTACCTCCAATTCAATTTGATTTTCTAAGTCAAATACAGAGGGACGAATTTCATTCAATTTTTTACTGATCGCATTGAAAAGAGCATTTACGCCAGGATCATTAAATTGAGAAGCAACCGTACCAAAAACAGGCATATCCTCAAGCTTCTTATCCCACATCAAATGATTACGTTGATATTGCTTTCTCACATCGCGTATAGCATCCAAAGCGCCACGTTTGTCTGACTTATTAATTGCAATAATATCGGCATAGTCCAACATATCAATTTTCTCAAGCTGTGTTGCAGCTCCAAATTCCGGTGTCATCACGTAAAGAGAGCAGTCTGAATGATCAATTATCTCGGTATCAGATTGTCCAATACCCGAGGTTTCAAGTATCACCAAGTCGAAACCAGCATTTTTCGTTATGCATAAAACATCTTTTATATGCTTAGATAAAGCCAGGTTGGTCTGTCGGGTGCTGAGAGAGCGCATATAGATACGTGGAGAATGTACTGAATTCATCCGAATACGGTCCCCCAAGAGAGCTCCTCCTGTTCGACGTCGTGACGGATCTACTGATATAACAGCCAACTGCAAATTGGGATATACTTCTAAGAAACGTCGAATCACCTCATCAATCAATGAAGATTTCCCTGCTCCTCCTGTCCCCGTTATACCAAGGCAAACCGAATCAGACGAACTTTCCTCATCTCTTAGTTTCTCCATCATATCCGAAACTGTTTCCGGACAATTCTCTATAGCTGAAATCATTCTTGCCAAGGCTAGATGATTGGTTTTATTTAACTCATCAATAGATATTTTAGCATCTAGACCTGTTGGAAAATCACAATTCTCGAGCAAATGATCAATCATACCTTGCAAACCAAGCACTCGCCCATCATCAGGAGAATAAATCTTGGAAATACCATAAGCTTCAAGCTCTTCAATTTCGGTAGGCAATATAACACCACCACCGCCACCAAAGATTCTAATGTGTTCAGATTTACGATCAACAAGCAAATCTCTCATATACCTGAAGAACTCATTATGACCTCCCTGATAGGATGTTACAGCGATTGCCTGAACATCTTCTTGAATGGCACAATCAACAATTTCCTGAACAGAACGATTGTGGCCAAGATGAATCACTTCAGCTCCTGAAGCTTGCAGAATACGTCGCATGATATTAATGGAAGCATCATGACCATCAAAAAGTGATGCAGTGGTCACAATTCTAATCTTATTCTTTGGAGTATACATAGGGTTTGTGGTTAATTCTTAGGTTAATTTGATGATTAATATACAATAAATATATGAATGTATCTAGATATTACAATTGAATATCTCTCTTTATAACAAGACAATAAGCCATACATGTCAAAATAAAAGAGAATCTGGTATTTTATTATTATCTTGAAGAAGCAACACTAAATAGGGAAGATTTGAAAGGGATAAGGATATTGACAAAATAATTTCTCTCCCATTAGAATTGGACTCAAGCTCAAATCATGAAAAAAGACGGAATAGAATCATTGGTTTATCTGCATACAAAAGAGCTTTATAATTGGGCTTTTTATAAAACTTCACGGTCTGATGTGGCTGAAGATCTGGTTCAAGAAACCTTTTTGGCAGCAACAGAGAAAGCTGACAGCTTTAAAGAGTTAAGTTCGCCTAAAACCTGGTTATTCTCCATCTTAAACCATAAAATCATCGACTTTTACCGAAAAAAGATAAACCAAACTATTAGTCTAGATGGCAATGAATTATCCGCATTCTTTGATGATAATATGGAATGGAAAAAGGATAAAAAGCCCCAAATTTGGACAGACGATGAAAAACACCTCTTGGATAATCAGAATTTCCAGGAAATATTAAGAAAATGCCTGGAGCATTTGCCTGAAAAATGGAACACGTGCATAAAGCTCAAATATCTATCTGAAAAAAAAGGCAAAGATATCTGTCAGGAAATTGGTATTTCTACGACTAATTTTTGGCAGATTGTTCATAGAGCGAAGTTAAAATTAAGAGACTGCGTTGAAACCAACTGGCTAAAAAAATAAGGTGATGATAAAAAAAATCATGCAAGTCCTTTTCCTATCCTGCTTAAGGGCAAGTGAACTGATTGAGAAAGATCTTCATTTGAGATTAGGACTTCTAGAACAGCTTCAATTAAAGCTGCATAAAACAATGTGTAATACATGTAATAGGTATAGCAAACACAGTTTTTTAATTGAAAAAGCCATACGTGATTTGCAGAGAAAAGAAGCCATGTCAGTGGATTTCAAGGAACTCGAAAAACGTATTATTCTTAATATAAAAAAGACATAAGTTTTTTCTATCCCAAAGACTATACACCCACTTTTTCTAATCTCTAAATCAATTAAAAACAAGCATTCCTCTACTTAGTCTTCAACTTTTATCTTTTTTTCTCTTTTTCTGTCAGGATTGAAAATTTCTACGACTGTTTATTCGAAACAGTTATATGCTTCGAATAAAACTTGTGAACGTACTGATTTAATCGAAAATCAAACTTGAAAGATATGAGATATGTATGCATTATTTTGATTCTATTTGTACTTCTCCTTGGTAGAAATACGAGTTTTGCACAAGCCTGTTGTACAGGAGGTGCACCTATTTCTACAAATCTGGGTATTCAAAACTACACATCAGAGCATTTAATCGTTGATTTAAGCTACGATTACAACAGCTTAAGAGATTTATACGCTGCAAGTCAAAACCTGCATGACAGTCGTCGAACACGAGAAATTAAGAGTTTATTTTTACGTACCAGTTATGCTATAAATGATAAATGGTCCTTTTCAGTGATTCTGCCCTACCTTTGGCAAGAACAGGTTGTGCGTTCCAACTTTGGTAGATCCAGCCAAAGTACTGAGGGCTTTGGTGACTTGGTCATTTTGGCTCAGCGAAGTTTAATCAATAATCACAAACACCAACTACTTATAGCAGCCGGACCTAAATTTCCCACAGGTAGCATTTCAAAAAAAGATGATGAATTTGGTATCCTATTAGCACCCGATTTGCAAGCTGGAACAGGGTCTTTTGATGGAATCGGAGCCTTGTCGTATTCCCGGTTTGGAATTCTATCCCCTTCAAGCACTGCCTTTGCACTAATCACCTTTAGATACAGTTTTGAACAAAATCGAAACTCAGGACAAGAAAGGTATCGATTTGGAAACGAATTGGCACTAAATATAGGGTTCTCTCATCATATTCCTCTTAAAAATTGGCGTTTGAGTCCAAGTTTACATTACCGTTACCGCAATAGTGGTAAAGATGTGAATGATGGCTTCGATTTCCCCAATACGGGAGGAGAATGGATGTATCTCGTTCCGGGTTTCCGACTTCATTCTGCAAAAGGTATCGTCATTCATAGTTCTATTGAGATTCCAATTCATACGAATGTAACAGGCACACAACTTGTAACAAGTCAGAAATGGCAAATCGGTATTTCTTATCCGATTAGCTTGAAAAAAGATAAAGCCATTCAATCTAAATATGGCAAATAGATATTTATTAAAATTCAATACCATGAAAAAGTACTTACACCTCTGGATAATGGCTCTTCTTTTTATGGGAGTGGCCTGCAGCAGTTCTGACTCTGATGATAGTCTAATCGAAAATCCAAGTCCAACACCAATTCCGCCTCCTGCAGAAACATCATTAATCAACATTATCTATGATGAATTTCAGGGTAGCTCCCTAATGATTGTTGGCAGTTCAACACACAACTTCATGCTCGCTTTTCATCCTATGGTAGATGATAAATTCATGAATTTCACAGAGGTTCAGGACTCTTTACCCATTGTTATGAAGGATGATAAGGGCAGCTACTGGAATATCTTTGGAAAAGCGGTTGATGGTCCCAATATAGGTAAACAGCTCTTGTCTCCACCCTCTTTTATGGGGTATTGGTTTTCATGGGGAGCCTTTTATCCCGGTTTAGAAATTTATGATAATTCTTTAAACGCACCTAATTTTGGTGATGGCGTAAGTGGTTCAGATGGTTGGTCTATTCCGAGAGATGAGGTCTACATAGGAGCTCCTAAAGAAGCGATTCCGTCCATTGATAATCCTGATTTCATAAGAATTGAAGATAATAAAGGAGACCCTGATAATTCCTTAAGGGATCGTGATTTAGTGGTATTGGTCAATATCAATGAAACGACACATGTCTATCCTCATAATATCTTAAACTGGCACGAAATTGTTAATGATGAAATTGACAATTCAAAGTTTGCACTGATATTTTGTCCTCTTACCGGCACATCGACAGTCTGGAACAGAGAAATAAATAATGTAACATCGACTTTTGGCGTTTCAGGATTCTTATACAACAGTAATGTTGTTCCTTACGATAGAGTTTCGGGATCAAACTGGTCTCAAATGCTACTAAAATCAGTAAATGGAGCATTAGAAGGAACTCCATCTGAAAATATTTTTGCCATTGAAACAAGCTATGCCACAGCACGGATTATCAGCAATGATTTTCAACAACTGACGACTAACACAGGCCATAACAGGGATTATTTGCGTAATCCTTACGGAACCTATCCGACGAACTCTGTTCTCCTGTTTCCGGTTAATTTTGACGATGACAGACTACATCCCAAAGAAAGGGTTTTAGGCATTATTATAGGAGAGGAAGCCAAGGCTTATCGTTTCACATCATTTTAAACAGGTTGAGTGCTTTATTATCAGGATCACATCTCAAATAATTTGCTTAAAAACATGAATAGCAAATGGATAAAGGATGTGACCTAATATTTTCATTTAATCAAATAAACTCTCTCATATTCTTTATATTTCTTGTTCTATATTTTAATTCTCCCTCATGTCAATTAACATGATATAATTGTAAATCGCTTCAATTTGTAATTGAATAAAGCCTAATCGCGCTATGTTATGGTTTTTTAACAATTATAACAACTTGTGCAAACACAAGGGTTCAAGAGCACTACCATCAATTAACATATATCTCCTCTTTTAATCACTAATAGTCATTCGCAAAGCTTGATTGTATTTTACTATATTTACTATGAATTGTAAAATTTAGTTATTTACAATTCATAAACTAATCAAAAGAACAATCACTAAAAAATTTAACATGAAAAGAAAAATTGCCTATTTCTTTCTTGTGGCTCTATTCGCTGTGTTTACAGCTTGTACCCCAAAGGAGAAATTTCAATCAGGAGAGAAATACCATGGATTTACTCTGGTTGAGAAAAAATTTGTGGAAGAGGTAAATGCCAACTGCTTGCTATTTAAGCATGATAAGAGTGGTGCCCGACTGCTTAAAATCGCTGCCGAAGATCAAAATAAGTTGTTTAATATTGCCTTTAAGACAACCCCACAAAATGATTGTGGTACACCTCACATTATGGAGCACTCCGTATTGAATGGCTCGAAAAATTTCCCTGTAAAAAGTCCTTTCGACGTACTGAGAAAAGGTTCCTTAAACACCTTTCTAAATGCCATGACAGGTTCTGATTTCACGACTTACCCGGTGGCAAGTATGAATGATAAGGATTATTATAATCTGATGCATGTTTATCTTGATGCCGTTTTTAACCCAAATCTTCGTACCGATCCTAAAATTCTTCAGCAAGAAGGCTGGCACCACGAATTGGCAAGCAAAGACGATGATGTGGTTTACAAAGGTGTAGTATATAATGAAATGAAAGGATCTTTCTCAAACCCAAGCAGAGAGTTAGGTTACCAAATTAATAAGATTCTTTTTCCAGATAATACATACGGTGTTTCTTCGGGAGGCTATCCCAAAGCTATTCCACAACTAACACAAGAAGCTTTTGTGAACTTTCATAAGAAGTATTACCACCCAGGCAACAGTTATATTTTATTATATGGTAATGCTGATTTAGATAAAGAATTGCAGTTTATCGATACTGAATATTTATCAAATTACGAATTGTCAACAGATAAGGTTGAAATTCCTTTGCAGAAGCCTTTTAATAAAATGAAGGAAGCTGAAAAGACTTATGCTGTTTCTGATGGTGATTCAACCAAAGACAAAACCTTCTTAAATATGAGTTTTGTAGCCGGTAATGGTTCTGATATTGCTTTAGGCTTAACATTCGATGTATTAGCCGATGCTTTGCTTAATCACGAATCAGCTCCCCTACGTTTGGCTTTACAAGAAGCAGGAATTGGTCGCGACATGTATGCCTATTATAATGGTGCAAAACAAGGTGTTTTCAATATTACAGTAGAAAATGCAAATCCTGAAGATAAAGATCGATTTAAAGAAATCGTTTTTAATACCATGAAAACAGTTGCTGAAAAAGGATTCGATAAAACAATGGTTGAAGGTATTCTTAATCGCATGGAATTCAACATGAAGGAAGGTAATACACCACAGAAAGGTATGATGTATTTATTCCAATCTTATCAAGGCTGGTTATTTGCTGATAACCCATTCCTTGGTCTTGAGTTTAATAAGCCATTGGAAGAAGCTAAACAAGCACTTCACAGCAATATTTTGGAAACAACAACGACCAAATACTTAGCAAACAACCCACATGCCCTATTGATGGTTTTAAAACCTGAGCCTGGTTTACAAGCTAAGCTTGCTGAGCAAACAAAAGCAGAGTTAAAAGCATTTCAAGATGGTTTAAGTGATGAAGAAAAAGAAAAACTAATTGCTGAAACCAAAGAACTGATTGCCTATCAAAAAAGAGAGGATACACCTGAAGCAATGGCTAGTATTCCAATGCTTGAATTAGCTGATATCAGTAATGAGATTGAGTGGTTTGGAATCGATAAGAAAAACATTTCCGACATTGAAGTTCTACATCACAATACATTTACTAACAACATACTCTATAGCAACTTATACTTTGACATTCGCACATTGCCTAAAGATCTTATTCCTTATGCAGAATTATTATCGTCTTTCTTAGGTAAACTAAATACAGAAAATTATACCTATGGCGAATTGGATAATGCCTTGAATATTCAAACAGGTGGTTTTAATACATACACAACTACTTTCCTTGAAGAGCATTCTGATGATAAGATTATTCCAAAATTCGCTGTATATACCAAAGCAACGGCTGAAAAGGCGGAAAAAATGTTTGAATTAGCTAATGAGGTTATTAATCATTCAAAACTAAACGATAAAGACCGTTTAAAAGAACTTCTTAATCGTCACCAATCGAGAGTGGATTATAACATTAAAAACAATGGTTTAAATTATGCCATGACTCGTCTTCGTTCATATTACTCTAAATATGGCGCTTACAGCGAAGCAACTGATGGATTGGATTATTATCGTTTTGTTACCGATTTATCAGATAATTTTGATACTAAAAGCGATGAGCTTATAGCTAAGCTTGAAAAAACAGCCAGCCTACTTTTTGCTAAAGAAAATATGATTGGCTCTGTTACTTGCGATAAGAAAGACTTTATGGCCTATACAACAGGAATGCAAAATTTTGCAGGACAGTTGAAAGAAGGATCAGTTAGCCTAAACAATTGGAAATTTGATTTCAAAAAGAAAAACGAAGGTTTAAAGACGGCATCGAAGGTTCAATATGTGGTTAAAGGTTATGACTTAAAAAAACTGGGTTACCAATACAATGGTAAAATGAGAGTTCTAAATCAGGTTCTTTCTACCGATTGGCTTCAAAAGCAAGTTCGTGTCATTGGTGGTGCTTATGGTGGTTTTGCAGGTATTTCGAATAGTGGTAATGTTTATTTTGCTTCTTATCGCGATCCTAATTTATCAGAAACCATTAAGAATTATGACAATACACCGGAGTATTTAGAGAAATTTAATGCTGATGCAAAAGAAATGACTCGTTATATTATTGGTACAATCTCGAGAATGGATGGTCCTATGACGGCATCTCAGAGAGGTAATCGTGCCATTAAATATTACTTCGAAAAAACGACCCCGGAAGAACTTAAAGCTGAGCGTGAAGCTGTTTTGTCAACAACACCAGAGGATATTAAAGAAATGAAGAAGATGGTTGAAGACATTTTGTCTCAGAATGCCATCTGTGTGTATGGTAATGAAGAAAAAGTAAGCGAAAATGCTAATCTGTTTAAGGACGTGATTACACTTACTGAATAATAAACAGTTGATTTTATCTATAAAAAAGGAGCCAAATGGCTCCTTTTTTTTGTCTAAGCCTCTTTCTTTCTAATTCCTAAATTTAAATGCCATTAACAAAATATTCTACAATCCGGGTTTTCATTAAATTCATCTAAAAAAAAATCTGCAAGCTTCCTTCTCTTATTGTATCTTTAATGGAAATCAACGAATTGCAAAATAAAAGCAGAAAAAATGAGAAAACTATTAATCGGACTATGTCTCTCCCTCCTGATCATTCCTATTAAAGCTCAAGAATTACCAGCTGTTTATTCCAATATGGGAATTGATGAAAATGGGATCTTCTTGCAATTGGAAAATAAGAAAATCTATGCTGACTCTCCTAATGACAAATTCCGTTTTAGCGATTTATATACAAACGTAACTGGTACACAACAGGGTTTGGATTTCAATTTTAAATTTCCAGAACTCAATGGAACCCTGTTCTATGGTTTCATCAACTATAAGGATGGCAGCTTTCCCCAGCCTGTCTTTTTCAGAGAAAGTGCCCCCATTCTAAATGGGAAAACCAGCATTCCAATTGCATCCAGACTCTCAGGCAAATACGATATGATAGACTGGGAACAATCCGGTCAGGGGATTCTAGGCTATAGAATCGTCACAAATGGTGGAACCATACTCTATGATGGCAAAGCTGCCTTTACACACAATGACACTTTATTCACAGCTGCTCCTACCGTTATTGAAGGCCCTTTTGTCAATAAAATAACTGATAAAGGACTTGTCATCTCTTTTACGACTTCACAAAAAATAAAAGCTGCGATTCTAATTAATGGCAAAACATATCAGGACAAAAAAGCCAGTCTGCAACACGAAATCAATATTAACAAATTAAAACCCGGTACTTATTACGATTACAAGCTAAAAGTTGGAGAGTTTAGCTTTGATTTCAGCTTTGAAACTGCTCCGCGCCCTGGTTCGCGTCAGTCATTTACCTTTGCCTATGGCAGCGATTCAAGAGCAGGCCAAGGGGGGGGCGAAAGAAATATTTTTGGAACCAATGCCTATATTATGAAACGTATTGCTTCTATGGCTAAGGCTGAAGGTGCCAAATTTGTTCAATTCACTGGCGATTTAATCGATGGTTATGAAGTGAGCAAAGAACGAATGAATCTCCAATACGCCAACTGGAAGCATGCGGTAGAACCTTATTGGCATTATATCCCTTTTTATGCAGGCTTTGGTAATCACGAGGCCTACTCCTATCTTTTTAACGATACTGAGGACAATTACGCCTATATGATCGATCATTTTCCCTTTGATGGAGATTCCGGAGAATCACTCTTTCAGAACAACTTTGTTTTACCTGAAAATGGACCTAAAAGTGAGGATGGATCCATTTACGACCCCAATCCAGCCCTTATGGATTTCCCATCCTATAAAGAATCGGTTTATTGGTACAGTTATGCCAATATTGCCATGGTCGTGCTTAACTCTGATTATTTCTATGCACCCCAAGGCATACATCATACCAGTGGGAACTTACATGCCTTTATCATGAATAACCAAAAGAGATGGTTAGAGAAAACATTAAAGCAGCTTGAGAAAAATAAATCTATTGATCACGTTTTTATAAGTCTCCACACCCCTTTCTTTCCCAATGGTGGTCATGTAAAGGATGATATGTGGTACAATGGGGATAATCGTTTCAGAGCTATGGTAGGTGGGAAAAGTTATATTGAAGGTATTATTCAAAGAAGAGATCAGCTTTTAGATCTCATTGTAAATAAAAGCAGCAAAACGGTAGCTGCACTAACAGGTGACGAGCATAATTACAATATGCTAACCATTAATGATGATATGCCTCGTTATCCTGAGAATTATCCCTATGAAAAACTCAAATTGAATCGCACCTTCTATCAAATTAATAATGGTGCCGCAGGTGCCCCCTACTATGCGCAAGAGAAAACGCCATGGATGAAGAACCTACGTAACTTCTCAACTCAAAATGCTCTTGTTCTTATCGATGTGGCAGGTAGTCGAATAAATGTAAGAGTGAAAAACCCCGATACACTTGAGTTAATTGATGAATACACTTTAAGAGAATAGTCGACATGAAATTCGTAATTGGTTTATTCCTGGTACTTAGTTTGCAAATAACTCTTTCTGCTCAGGAGAGCGAAGTGCGAACATTAATCGATACCACCTGTATACATGACGCACTATTTGAATCAGATGAGATCTTTGTGATTTGTCTAAAAGGCGATCTTCGAAAACTTTTTAATGATCGTAGGGGTGAAACCAGTTACCATCCCATTCTCATGAGCTATATTTTACCTAATGGTAAGACTGATAGCTTAAAAATTCGTGTGAAAACACGTGGTCATTTCCGTCGTAAGCGTGAAAATTGTAAAATCCCTCCTCTTCTGCTTCGTTTTGACTCCATTCAAAGCCAGTCAAATAACCTTTTTACTGGCCAGAATAAAATCAAACTTGTCACCCCTTGTGTGGACCACAAATACGTATTACGTGAATATTTGATCTATAAAATTCATCAATTGATTAGTGCAAACAGTTTTCATGTCAGACTAGTAAAGCTCTGTTTTGAAGATTCTGTAAAAGGAGGAAAGACGGAAGAAAAATATGCTATCCTTCTTGAAAATCACAATCTTTTGGCAGATCGATTACATGCTAAATTATTCAAACGGCTCAACACCAGACCACAAATAATCTTAAGAGAGGAATTTCTAAATATGTCTGTTTTTCAATACCTCATAGGTAATACCGACTGGTCAGTTCAATACCTACACAACATTAAATTGATGATTCAAAAAGATAAACATGGTCTTGTACCGATCCCCTACGATTTTGACCATGCAGGTTTGGTGAATGCCCCTTATGCCAAGCCTATTGAGGAACTCAGAATGGTTTCTGTCAGGCAAAGACGCTACAGAGGTTATTGCATAAAAAATATAGAAGAGTTCCAGCCAACTTTCGACCTATTTAATAG
Source organism: Ancylomarina sp. (assembly GCA_048268005.1). Classification (GTDB taxonomy): domain Bacteria; phylum Bacteroidota; class Bacteroidia; order Bacteroidales; family Marinifilaceae; genus Ancylomarina. The sequence goes on along the minus strand of JBLWWJ010000001.1, from coordinate 1,138,958 downwards.
ACTAAAGACAGATATCTATGCCATTTATATAAACAACCCTCTACTTGAAGAAAAATACATCAAACAAAGCCTGAAATACCTGGATGAATTTTACCAAACCATTAATAATCCCAAGTTTGCAGCCAAAGCTTTTCAATACCCATGTTCTCCTTTCGGCACTGGCAATGTCGTGATTAAAGGTTTAAAAGATTAAGCAAAAAGGATAAAGTCAAATAAATTAAGTTGCTAAGAATGGTCTTTTATTCAATAAAGTTCTTTTAAATATCTTTTTACGCCTTAAAACCATTTCATCAGAGTAAACCTGAGTCATTAAGTTTTGAAATTCTGATTCTAATTCCTCGACGCTGAAGTTTTTGGGTTGATAAGTTACATCAAACAAGGTACACTTATCCCAATAATCGGTCAATAATCGTCCCTCATTTTTTAATTGCTCATATAGACTAGTCGATGGAAACGCAGTGAGAATCGTGATTTGAACATCCGACAAATTACTCTCCTTTATATAATTCTCCGTCTCCCTGAAAGTTTCTTTTGTATCAGAATCGAATCCCAATACAAAACAACCGTTTACGGTTATTCCATAAGACTGTATCTTGTCGATAGCCTCAGAATAATTTTTAAAATATTGAGATTTCCAACCTCCATCAAGCCCCTTGATACTATCAAAATTAACAGATTCCAAGCCAATAAGAACTTGCATACAATTTGACTTGGCTAATAATTCCAAAAGTTCTTCATCGTAAGCTATAGATATATCCGTTTCTGTAAACCATTTCATTTTATAATTAGCAAACAATCTCAGTAAGTCTTTAGACCATTCTTTATCTACAAAGGTATTATCATCAGCTAACTCTATAAAGGGATCATTCCATATCTCAAAGATCTTATCCAGCTCCTTTTTGATTAATTTAATTGGCTTCTTTTTATAATCGCTAATACTTCTCGATGCTGCACAAAAATGACAATCATGTGGACAGCCTCTGGTTGTTTGAATGGTTAATCTGTTATACTTACTGATATCCAGCAAATCGTAGGCAGGTATTTTTGAATTACAAAGATGAAAAGTCTGATTGGGATCAGTTAAAGAACTATACAAAGGCTTCAGCATATCTGTCTCATAATCCTTTAATAAACCTGGCCATATTCCCTCACACTCACCCTGTACAACAGAATCAGCATGAGCTTTAGCCTCATCAGGCAAGGCTGAAGTATGCAAACCACCCATAACAACCGTTATCCCCTTTTGCCTGAATCGAGCTGCGAGTTCATAAGTCTCGTTAATTCTTGAAGTTAAAGCCGAGAAAGCAACAATATGAGGTTTTTCATTCAAAATTGCCTGAATGTCATCTTCTGAATAGTTATCCAATTCCCTGTAAATAACCTCCCAGTTATCGGGTGTATGGGCTGCAAGAATTAAAAGTCCCAAACTTGGCAAACTTGCAATAACACGGCTTCGGTCAACAAAACCTGGCAGAGTCAGACCTGTTTTTAATAATTTCTCATTAAACACCCTAACACCACTCATTGCAACTAATATGACCTTATATGCTTTCTTCATCTTATAAAATATTAAAGGGAAGACGAGTACCTCTCTATAAAGTTAAAGCAATTTTAACAAAACCTTTTTAACACAAATGAGATACAAGCACTAGAAACGCATGAAAATCAGCTATTTATAATCACTCTGGATTATAATAAAACAATACATTAAAAACACAAGTTCCGTAACTTTATAAATAGCATTCAATTAATTCTAAAGATATGAGCAGATTAACTTACTACAAAGGCTTATTTCTACTGGCAGCTGTTTACGATCTCATTTTGGGATTTGTTTTTATTTTCTTCTCCAAAACCGCCTTCATGTTAATTGGTATCCCAGAAAAGCTACCTGCATTTGAAGGCTACTTAAGCTTAATAGGTGCCTTTCTACTTGTGATAGGAATTGCCTACTATCTGATTTACAAAGGTGATTTCAAAAAGAATATTGATTTAATTCTAATCGGCTTATTGTATAAGGTTGCTTATTGCTCCATTGCCTTTTATTACACTCTAATAGGTGACATACCACATATTATCTTTTTTGCTCTGTTTGGTGTGCTTGACTTTATCATGGTCATATTAATGACAGAATGTTATATGTGGGTTAAAAAGGAAGCGATAAACGAATCCAAAGCCTAAAATCTTAACTGATGAGCGAAATAAATCTATATGCCGCATGGATTGGCATGTTACTGGGTGGTATTTTCGGTGCGATTCAAGGCCTCTTTTTTCACAAGGAAGAATGGTTGGGTGGCTACGACTCCTGGCAAAGAAGAATGATGCGTCTTGGGCATATCTCATTTTTTGGCATTGCCTTTATCAATATCGCTTTTTCTTTTACGGTTATAAATCTAGATATTGAACAGGAAAGCACCCTTCCCTCTTTTTTGTTTTTAATTGGGGCAATAGGTATGCCTCTTATCTGTTATCTATCTGCCTATAAAAAAATATTCCGACATCTTTTCTTTATTCCTGCTCTTTCCATCATAAGTGGTGTAATAAGCTTGATATGGATCATGTTTATTCACTAAACCTCTCAAATAGCAAAGTGTAAAAAGTGATCAGAATATAGAAAATTTAAGAATATCATTTAATAAACATCCTCTTGCCATCGGTTCTCGGCCTTTAATCTCTTGATGAGTTCCTTTACCTCCAACTCATTCATTTTCCCTTCTGAACAAAACAAATCCATTATAGCCTTGCGCACACCAAGAGCCATGGTTCTTTTATTCCCGCAGATGTAGATACTTGCTCCCCTGAACATAAGCCATTCATATATTTCTTTAGCATTTTCCTTAACTCTATCCTGTACATAGATCTTTTCAACCTGATCGCGTGAGAAAGCGGTATCCAAACGCGTCAACAGACCTTTTTTCTTATAATTCAACAACTCTTCACCATACAAAAAATCAAATTTCGAATTTCTTTCCCCAAATATCAACCAAATATCCCCCTTGGCATTTGAAGCTTCTCTCTCCTGAAGAAAAGATCGATAAGCTGCTATACCCGTGCCACTACCTATCAGTATGATGGGTGTATTTCCATCTTCCGGCAAGCGAAAACTATCATTGTTCTCAAGATGAATGGATAGCCTTTCCCCGATTTCAGTCCTATCCGATAAATAGGATGAGGTGATACCAATACGTGTGCGATCTTTCAGTGTATATTCCATCACTCCCATGGTCAAATGCAACTCCTTGGGATGCGCTTTAGAGCTTGATGCTACCGAGTATAGTCTCGGTTTCAATTTTCGCAAAACAGAAAGCAGATCCTCTGGACGAAAATTAGCCGGAAAATCAATCACCATATCCAAAACATCATGCTGAGCGCAATATTCATCCATTTTTGTCTTATCCACAACGATATCATTCAGAGTTTCCACATCTATCAATTCAGCGTATTTCTTCAGAACCACTGGGGTAATCAAGCTCAATTCGTAGTCATTAATCAAGACCTGTTTCAATAATTCTAGATTTCCATTCTTGCGAATGGGATGAGTCCCATCAAACTTCAATTCCTTCAACAATCGATCAACATAGAGTCGAGAATTGGTGCATCTTACAGCAATAGAATCACCAGGTATATATGCTTTCTTGGCACCGCCTGATGATAGTACAAAGTGCAAGGTTTTTTTAGTTGATTCATCAGAGCACAAATTGCGTTTCTCTTTAACCTCAACCTGAAAGTCACCATTTAAGGAAAGAGCATCAGCATAAAAATCAAAAGAAAAATCTTCTTGCTTATTGAGTTTACTTCCCTTTATAGCCATATAGAAAGCTCCAACAGTATCTTTAATCCAGTTTCGAGCTGTTTCTTCGAAATCAACATCACATTCTCTTAAAGGAACAAGTTTAGTAGCTTCCAATTGAAGCAAGCGATTTTCAAAATCTTTTCCTGTTTTGCAATAGTCTTTATAACTACTATCTCCCAAAGCTAATACAGCGAATTTCATCCCAGATAAATTTCCCCTTTCTTTTTGATGTATATAATTGTAAAATTCCAGGGCTACTGCTGGAGGATCGCCTTCTCCATGTGTACTTACAATCAAGAGTACATATTTCAATTTATTAATGATCTCAAAATCCATAAACTTCATTTCCAATAAACAAGATTCCAAACCAACATGCTTGGCATACCGTTGTGTCGTCTCCGCTATTGATCGTGAGTTACCGGTTCTGCTACCGTATACGATATAGAGTGTGTCTTTCATTCCTATTTTCAATTTTATTTATCCTTTTAAACTCTTTAGCTTATGCAATCACTTTCAACTGGTCTACCCAGGTTGATGTTTCATCATAAGTCATATAAAAAGGCTTATAAGTTTCTCGGTAATCACGATGTCTGACATATTGCAAGACAAAAGTCTTCTCCCCATCCAAAGGATTTTCTGCCACTCCCATAACCTGCACCTTTCCTTTGGCTGCAGACATCACAGGCCCCGTTATCGTTTTCCCCAAACTACCAGTCTCTCGAATAGCCTCAGTATATATTTGATAAGCTCTGCTCAAAGGGATCTGAAAATAGTCATAAGGGCCTGTTTCCCGTTCAATAAACATGTAGTAAGGTACCAATCCCAGGTTGACTTGCTTTTTCCACATTTCAGCCCACACTTCGCTGCTGTCATTGATATGTTTCAAAAGAGGAGCTTGCGTTCTAATTTGTGCACCGGTAGCCCGGATGTTTTCCATAGCCTCCTGAACCACTACATTATCCAACTCAACATGATGATTAAAATGAGCCATAAATGACAAATGCAGGCCACTATTCGTTATGCTTTTAAAAATATCCAGCATGTCTTCTGCCTCTTCGTTGAAAGCCGGCAAAAAAGTAAAAGGCCAATAACTTAAAGATTTTGAACCAAAACGAATTACCTCTAAATTTTCAAGCTTTGCTTCTAAAATAGCATCAATATAAACTTTCAAGGTCGCGGGACTCATAATCATCGGATCACCACCTGTAAACAACAATTCATGTACATATTCATTTTGTCGGATGTATTCTATCACTTTATCAATTTCACGCATAGAAAATTGCATATCAAGCTCCTTAGTAAACTGTGGCCAACGAAAACAAAATGTGCATTGGGCATGGCAAGATTGTCCCTGTGTAGGAAAAAACAAAACAATATCTCTGTATTTATGCTGAACCCCATTCAATTTCTCTCCATTCAGTTCAGGAATATTAGTCATTTGCTGAGCAGGATGAGGATTCAACTCCATCCTGATACCATTGATTATTTTATACAGTTCTTTTTCAGGCAGATTCTGTTCAATGCCTCTTTTTACTCTATGATATTGTTCTTCCCTAAGCATATGCCTATTGGGGAAGTTGAGGATATAAATAGGATCCGTTTCATAATTATCCCAATCGATCAAATGGTCAACCACGTAATTATTGGTTTTAAAAGGAATCACTTTGGCTACAATTTCAATTTCTTTTTTCACCTCCTCAGGCAAATATTTCATGTATTCAATCTTTCTAAAGTTCTTGGCATTGTAGGTTATAAAGCGCATGATACATTATTTTAAGTTTGAAACGATAGGATGTAGATATCCAAAAAAACAGAGCATAGGCAACTGTATAAAATACCATTAAATGAGCAGAATAACAATTTATTTAGACTAAATCAAAAGAATCACCCCAAATGAGTCATACCTACATAGAACCAAATTTCAATTAGTTAACCCCCTTTTACATTCTGGGAAAGCATGAAACTTACTAATTCTAGATTCATATTCTTTTCAAACAAAAAATACGATATTTTTTAACTCCAAAACTCACTCCATAACAGTATAATACACATTCATGTAACCATGTGCAACAAATGTAACTTATAGGAAATCAGAACATTCGACTCTATCTTTGTCAGGAAATTTAGCACTAAAACATCATGAAGATCAAAACATTTTTAATCGGAACTATATTATTACTTTCAGGAATAAGTGGTAAGGGGCAAACTAAGACGAGTCATATGAAAAATGAAAAAGAAGTAAAAGAGCAGGTTTTTCCAAGAACATTCTCGCACATTGGGATAACCGTACCAGATTTAGAAACAGCCGTAAAATTCTATACGGAAGTGATGGGATTTTATGTGATTATGCCACCAACAGAGGTAAAAGAAGAAAATGAAACAGCTATTGGTAAAATGTGTATTGATGTCTTTGGCGAAGGCTGGGGTACATTTCGAATCGCGCATCTGTCTACAGGTGATAGAATCGGCATTGAGCTCTTTGAATTTAAACAAAGTAAAGATTTAAAACCTAAGTTTGAACCTTTCCGTACAGGTTTGTTCCATTTCTCAGTTCAGGATCCTGACATAGAAGGTTTAGTTAAAAAGGTTGTTGAGGCAGGAGGCAAACAACGCATGCCAATACGTGAATATTACCCGAAAGAGAAGCCTTATCGCATGTGTTATGTTGAAGATCCTTTTGGTAATGTTTTCGAGATCTATTCACATTCATACGAACTTCATTATTCAGAAGGCGCGTATAAATGATGCTCTTTTGCAAAATCCTGTCCCCATTGATCCATTGTAAGAATGATGGGGATAAGGGATTTTCCACTTTTAGTTAACTCATACTCTACCTTTGGAGGACTTACCGGATAGACGGTTCGTTTAACCAAGCCATCCTTTTCTAAGCCTCTTATGGAATAGGTAAACATTCTGTTTGAGATATCCGTAATGCTTTTTTGTAACTCACCAGATCGCATGCCACCATCCTTAAGGTGAAAAAGGATCAGACTCTTATATTTATCGCCAATCAACTGTAAAACAAAAGCTAAAGAGCAATAGTAATCCTTCCCTTCGTAACTTATTTTATTAAGATGTTCTTTTTCCATAGTTTACGATGTCTCTGTAAGAATATATTTTGGATTATTTCGGCCTTTAAAATCCATAAAACCGAATAAATGTACTTATAAAATCATAAGTCCCATTTCTAAATCAAAAATTCCCCATAAAAAAAGCCGAAGCTGAAAATGAATTTCAACTTCGACTTGATATTTTATATACATTCTATGAACTTCCTACTTCTTAAGTGCAGGTGTTGGGAATGGTGGAGGTGTAATTTTTCTTTTTGTTTGTGGTAAACGAGAAAGAGCCTCCTTAACAGCACGCTGAAGTTGTGGATCAATCCCTTTGTTTAGAGATTTAGCATCCTGACGAACTTCTATGGTTGGAGCGATTCCCTTATTTTCGCCAACCCATTCATTTTCATCCGGATCAAATACCGCATTATCAGGCGCCGTTAAACCACCGCCATCTACCAAGCGATAATGAACGGATGATTTTACCAAACCACCCCAGGTACGAGCACCAACCACAGGACCAATTTTCTGATGTTTGAACACCCATGGGAAGAAATCGCCACCCGATCCGGCAAGCTCATTAATGATTAAAACTTTTGGACCAACAATTCCGGCAGGCAAACGAATCGGATCCCCATTAGGCACTTCGTTGGTTAAACAAGCTCTGGTCTCACGTTTCATTAAATCGACCATATAATCGTCCAGGAGACCACCACCGTTGAAACGCTCATCAATAACAGCTCCTTCCTTATCTTGCTGTGCAAAATAGTAGCGATTAAAGGATACAAATCCATTACTTGAGGTATTCGGAACCCAAACATAAGCTAATCGTCCACCAGAAAGCTTGTCGACCAATCGACGATTATCTTCAACCCATGCTCTTTGACGCAGTGCTCTCTCACTTCGAATTGGCTTCACGGTAATTTTCCAGGCGCCTTTAAAATCAGATTTGGTATTGATATGAAGAACCGTTTGCTGACCAGCAGTACCATCTAAGGACATATAAGGATCTTGCTTATTGCTGATCTCTTTACCATTAATTCCCACGATATAATGCCCCTCTTCCACTTTCATTCCAGGACGATCCAAAGGACTCGACAAACCAGGATTCCAGCTCTCAGAAGTATAAATACGTTGAATTTGCCAATGCTTACCATCAGCCTTTAAATCTGCTCCCAATAAACCAACCGATGAACGATCTGTTTTAGGGAAATCGCCACCAAAGACAAAGCTATGGCCTACTGAAAGTTCACCATTTACCTGATCGAGCACATAATTTAAGTCGCTGCGGTGCTTGATATAAGGAACAAGTGGCGTATAACGATTGTAAACCTCATCCCAGTCTCTTCCGTGCATATTAGGATCATAGAAGTAATCGCGCTGGTATCGCCATGCTTCTTCAAACATTTGATTCCATTCTGCCATACGATCCAACTGTGTTTTCAATCTAATCTTAATGGCTTTGGCACTTTTACCATTAGGTCCTTTGGTTCCTAGTACTTTCCAGGCAGGTCCCATTTTAGCCAACATCTTATTACCATCAGCCGAAATAGAAACAGAACGAACTCCAGATACGAATTCCTTGGCTTTTCGCTCTTTCAATTCAAATTTATGAAGCTTAGACGTTCTCCCTTTAGGACTGGCTTCTGCAATAAACACAACTCCTTTAGGTCCTGCCAGCATATAACGATAAGCAGCCTTATCCATTGGTAAAGGTATGATTCGACGCTCAATGCCATCAAAATCAATCTTCATCAGGCTATCAGCTTTTGCTTTGTCTTTTTTAGCTTTATCATCCTTCTTTTTAGACTTAGACTCCTTATCATCCTTAGCCTTCTTTTTATCTTCTTTCTTTGCTGCCTTTTCTTCGTCACTTCTGGGCTCAAAAGGTGAAGCATCTTTCTTTAAAAGATTCACAACGTAAGCGCCATAATTTGGTGCTTTAGCTCCCATTACCGAAGTATTCACATAACCCGATAACAAAGCCAAATCGGTACTTGCCAAAAAGTACAGGTGATGCGTATCGGCATCCCATGCAGGTGAAAAAGCATCTGCCAATTCGTTGGTAATAGGTCTGACTCTATCATCAGCCATAGACCAAACACAAATACGTCGGAAATTGTTGGCTCCTGATTTTGCATAGGCCAGCCATTTAGAATCCTTAGACCAAGTCAGGCCAAGGTCACCACGTTCGAAGTTATTGCCCCCCACATCGATGGTTTTAATGCTTTTAGCTTCAATATCAACTAAACGAATACGCACATCATCATCTGTGAAAACGATAAACTTACCATCAGGCGACCAAGCTGGCTCCCAGGCCATTTTCGATTCTTTGATGGATATAGCCTCAGGCTCCGATAAACCGTCCTGATTAGCAATCATCAATTGATAGCCTTTTCCATTCACGTCGGAGAACCAGGCAATCTTATCACCTTTAGGTGACCAAATTGGAGCGCGATCTGCTGCTGCTGAATTGTTGGTGATATTTCTAGCATCGCCATGTTCTATAGGCACGGTAAAGACTTCACCTCGAGCCGACATAATCGCTCGCTTACCTGTTGGAGATAAGGATGCTGAACGAACACTTTTGCTTACGTCTTCCCACTTGGTTCTTGCCCATGGGAAATCGCCACGAAGCTCAAATTCAAGCTGTGTCAATTTTCCTGAAGTAAGATCGTAGGTATGTAAATAGCCATCTCTTTCGAAAGCTAACTTTTCACTATTTCCAGAAAGAGATTTGATATCAATATCTTTAAATGTCGTGATTTGCTTTAATTCACTGGTCTTTGTATCATACATCCAGATGTTCATCGCCCAATCTCTATCTGAAAGGAAATAGATCTTATCCCCTATCCATACAGGTTGAACATCGGTTGTAGATTCGTTAGGTAACAATTTCTCACTTGAATCTTCAAGGTTCAAAATAATCAGTGGGGTATTTTGTCCACCACGGTAGGCACGCCATTCCCAATCCCAACGTCGCACCTTATCAATAACAATCTGTTTAGCATCGGCAGCAAAAGAAGCCTTAGTTCCCCATTGTGCATTCAATATGGTCGATACACCACCATCACGAGATACGGTCCATAAACGATCGTAATTAGATGGAGCTGTTTCACGAGTAGAAGCATACAAAACCTTTTTACCATCAGGTGTCCAGCCACGTACATTCGATGCTGCAGGATACCAGGTTAATTGCTTAACTGCACCTCCCGTAACAGGAACCGTATAAACGGCATTTACACCCGAACGGTTGGAGGTAAAAGCAATGGTTTGACCATCAGGAGAAAAATGCGGATCGCTTTCAACCGCTGGAGTACTGCTTAAACGTAAGGTTTGGGCTCCAGAGATATCAGATACCCATAAATCGCCTGCATAGGTATAGGCAATATGTGTTTTAGATATTGTTGGCTGTCTCAAAAGGCGCGTACCCTGCGCTTGAACGTGGGCCGAAAACAATATAAAACAAACAAGAAACAAACTCAGTTTCTTCAAATAATTGTCATTCATATCAATTCATTTTGGTTAGTATATGATTTGTATTTAAAATATTCTTATGCTTACAATTAAGTGATACAAATTAGACTAATTATTTCAGCATTTCAATTCTATTCTATATGTGATATTGATTTCTCGTTATACGCTGCAAATAGCTAGCCTAGCATAATTTTAAACACAAAAAATGGGGTAATCACTAAAAACCCCAGCTCTTATAAATAATTATTTAATTATTACCATTTAGCGTAAATCAAAATTTATAGGAACGACATACGAAACCTTGACAGGCAAATTATGAGCTTTACCAGGACTCCACTTTGGCATACTATTTACAACACGAAGAGCTTCTTTTTTCAACAAAGAATTTGCGTAACCTTTAACCCATGATTTTTCAATCTCACCAGATTTTCCAATTACAAACGCCACATATACTCTACCTACAATCCCATTTTCCTGAGCCTTTAGAGGATAAATTACATGAGTTGCGATATAGTGTTTCAGAGCCTCGTCACCACCCTTAAATTCAGGATAAACTATTTTCTCAATCTTACCTTCAACCTTACTTCCATCCTGATTCCAATATTCAATCTGTATAAGCTCATCCTTTATATATTTTTCTTTTGAGCTGATCTGTCCATTTTTATGATACCATCTCCATTCACCATTGTACTTATTATTAAGATATTCACCCTCACTTTTCTTCATTCCACTTTTATAATAAGATACAAATAAGCCTATCTTCTTTTTTAACCTCTTCGATTTATACGTGCCAGACAATTTAACCTGACCATCCATATGATAATCACGGACTGTCCATGTCTTGGTCTTATTCTTAAAAGCCTTTCTGTAATAATCTGCTTTTTCTTCTTGCACCTCTTCCCAATTGCTATCAAAAAATTTGACAATAGTATCTTGCGCATTCCCTGTGTAGAAAGCACATAGAAAGATTAGTACGCTTAAATATTTCATATAATTATTTAATAATATTTTCAGTATTAAGAATCTTGTAGGTTATTTCCTTCCTGTATTTTGTATCTTCTTTTTGGTAGATATCCATATTCATAGCAAAGATCCATTTATTATTCTTAGCTTCTATATAACCCACATTCCAACCAATTTGTTTGGTCCAACCCGTTTTTGAATGTATAGTATATTTCTCATTCGAGTCGGTTACCATCAGCTCTTTCACGCTTTCCTGAATCTCTTTGTCAAATGGAAGCTGGTTATTAATTAACTTCTCGATGAATACTAGCTGTTCATTTGCAGATATCCTGATCTCACCTTGGAGCCAAAAATCATCAATTTCCTTTCCAATATTCTTATTTCCGTACGCTACCTGATTCACCCAATACTGCATGTGTTCTTTCCCGATTCGTCGGGCTAATGCCTGATAAAACCAAACACAGGAAACTGGCATAGCTGATCGCATCGTATGATCTTTATTCCAAGCTGCCAAACCTCTACTTACCCCATCCCATTTTATGGTATCGTCTACACTTTTAATTGCAGCTGTTTGTAAGGCAATCATCGAATTTAGAATTTTAAAGGTAGAGGCCGGTAAGTAAGTTCTATCACTACGTTCTATATCGTAAATTTTAATATCACCTGTAGACATATTTTTAAGTACGAATGTGCCATTGACATTTCGCTTATCAAATATATGCTTCCATTCTTCATTCTGCTTCGCTACAATGTCCTTTATAGGAACCCCATCAATCAAAACATCTTGCAAGACAACTTCCCCATCTTTAACACGAACAAGAGCATAAGCAGATTTACTCGTATCAGCTTGTGATTTTCGATAAGCTTTTTCTGCAGCCTCAGCCTTGCTCTCTTCCATATAATATCGATTAAATGGGTAAGCTATTCGAACTTCATTAGAGCCACCAGAACTTACAGAGCTAATTTTAGCTTTAAAATAATCTGCTTTGTACTGAGGAGCCTCTTTTGAAATGGATTTAATCTTAGCAAAACCAGCCTTATCCTTACTAAGAATCACATAAATAGATTCGCTATTAGTCCAATCGCTTTCATTCTCAACATCAATACGATTATCCTTGTATCTAAGCGTAATATATTTCCCTCTAAAGGGGTCAGTAGGGTCAACCGGAGCCGTCTTGAATTTATATTCTGTGCCCGAGTCCAACACGCCTTCACTATCTAAAACCATTTTAGCAGGTATATAAAGCTGAATTAAAGCTACAAGTATGAATATCGCGAGAAGTCTGTATTTCTTATCCATTTCTTCTTTTTTTAAGCATCACATAGTTTGTCACAAAAAAGCCAAGGCCAACTGATACAAACAGAATTCCCCTGATAACAAAACTTAAGTTTTCATCGAAAAATCGACAGGTTACCAAGGCGGTGATAATGAGTAAACCGAAATTCAAGATTCCCAAATGGTCTTTCTTAGCACCCTCTCTAATAGTGAGTATGCCAATAGTAAAGACATATAGGTTTATCAAAAGCATTGCTATTGATGATGATAAGCCACTTATGAAAGCGTATATAAAGAAGATAAAGACTAGTGAAATCGGTTTAACACTTAGGAATCTCTTGTTTTTCTGTTGTAGATATAGAAGTGCACCTGCCAATAAAGTCAGGATGGTTGATGCGATGAATTCAGCTGATACAATGACCTCATTATAATCAAAGACCTTATTTCTCAACTCCTCCCAAAACCAATCGAAACTTAAAACAAGAAGTAAGATGATAGTCCCCAGGGAACCTAAAAGTTTATAAGCATTGTTTCGTAGCTTTTGCTGAGAGAAAAAAGAGGTATTCCCCACTAAGTAAAGACAAGCAAACAAACTGAAATAGCCTATGAACATGAATTCCCCATTTTTATCAGCAAGTGTCCCCAAGCTTATGACGACTGAAAAAGGCAAAAGCCAATTGTGGAAAATCATAAAATTACTTTCGGGTCTATTCTTATACAGCTGATAATAATGAGGTATAATGGCCAATAGCATCAACCAATAAAGATAGGTATCTTCAGAAGGATTAGTCCAATAACCTGTTTCGACTCCATATTGTGTTATGCCAATAATACAAAACAAGGAGGTGATAGATGATTTCATCACATAAACCAATGGTAGACAAAGCAAAATCCAGGTCAACAGAAAAGAACTTAAATCTCCTGGAATATTGTAAATCTGACTAATCAGAGAAATACTGGCTCCTACTGCAAAAAATAGAAAAGCCGTACTGCCCTCTCTCCAAGCCTGGCTCTCCTTATTCTTTATTAAGGTGAAACCACAAAGGACTTGTCCAATTATAAGAGGAATGAAAGCGAAGATTGTTTTCGTTGAACGTGACAGTTCATCCCAATTATGAGCAATAATCAGGATAATACCAAGTCCTATTAATATGGCGCCCAATATGCCAAAAACCGTAATCAGCCTATTGCCCGATTGACTTCCTTTTTTCTGATAGTACGCCCGTATTTTTTCAGCCTGATTCTCGGAAATTAGGTCCGCGCTAAGCAGTTCCTCTAAATCTTTATGTATGCTCATCGTTCAGTGTTTAAAACTCGTATTAACAATTGACCTTTTCTCTTCGTCTGATAATCAAAAATGAGATACCTGAAACCAGGAAGCCAACAACACATAATAAAAGTAATAAAGAATAGCTCATAATATCAAAAAATGACGTACTCTTCTCACTCGATCGTAAGGCCAATTTCTTAATTCGACTGTCTTTAACTGTTGAACGAATGATAACGCTTTGCCTTGCATCAATCTCAAATTGCCCAAAGCTTTTAAACTTTTTATTATTCAGCACGTAGGTCGTTCTTATCCCCATATGACTTGCTGTACCATAGCGATCCTCTTCTATCTCTATGATTTTCGGATTTTCACCTAATGCACTCACCCAATAAGTCATATCTGATTCATCTTCAGCATCTGTTTTTTTAGACAACTCATATAAATTATATATGCCCTTATCCAATTTAAGTCGTAGCTCAGTAGGTGTTTCAAACTCATTGAAACTTCCTTTAAATTCCCTCATCAAATAATAGACTTTAACAAGGGAAAATAGCCCAACAAGTGTTGAAAGAATTAAACTTGAAATTAAAATACCTCTCTTATTCATAATAGAATTCTTTTTGTGGTTGATACAAGGGAAGGCAAAAACGACACAAACCTACTTCATTGTCTATCCGCAATTATTCCTTTATTAATGGAGCATCCTCACTCAATCTAAACGATTCAGAATAATTGAACCTCTTATTTGTTTTTTATATCATTCAGAAGATCTCTGATTTCAATTAATAACTGATTGGTTTGTTCAGTACTTGTATTTGTTTCGATGTCCTTCGATTTGTTTTCAACATGAAGCAGTTCTCTTTGATGTAGGACTTTCTTTTTAAAATCTAAAGAATCAAGTATGCCAATTAATTTCATATCGCTCCCTTGCGGATTACTTTGACCTGCTGTTTCAATTTTAAGAATACGTAAATCAAGTAAGCTTAAAAAAGGATTTTCAATAAAGGTTAAATCCTGTATATTTTCCAAAGGAATTGTTTTCTCAATTTTAAACAACACGCCTTTTTTAAACTCCAAATGCCGATCTGTTAATTCACAGCTTAAGTTTTCGTAATAGCGTCTACCCATATATTGCCCCAGGCCCAAAAACCATATAAAAAGTATTGGAATACCAACCACTGATATTGTCAGAAAAATGGCGACCACCAGTAAGATATAGGTCTTAATACTGGGATTGAATTCTGCCTTTTGGATTAAGTTAGATTCTAAATTCATAGTTTTACCTCCTTTATTATTGCCTTTGAAGTTTTTGTTATGAACCCCCAGGCATCGTTTGATATCTGTTTTATTATCCTGCCATTTATATTAAAATATATTAATCTCGAACAAGTTCATATTCATCAGATCATCGATTCATTATTTCCTCTGATCCTAATTTGTGGTTCTCTTTTTTCACTCTCCAAATCAATTTCAATAAGCTTTAACTTTTTATATTTGTTTTTTAGGTATTCTACTTTGGAAAGTTCAATAACGTCAACATAAATGAAATACGATTTGTCAAATTCAATTCCATCAATATCATAAATGTATTTGCCATCTATTTTGAAGAAAGTTGATTGGTCAATTCTTTTAATATTGGTGTATTCTTTTACAAGCTCTGTCAGCGAAATAAAGGAGATATCTTTTTCTTTAGAGATGATATACACTTTACCAATTCCACTACCTTTTTCTACCCTTACCTTGCTTATACTATTAGGATTGAAATAAACTTTTTCAAGATCAAACTCCTTTGAATTAAGATAATATTTCGTCTTATTTTCTTTTTGTCCATACACTGAAATAGATATCAGAGTAAAAAACAGCAGTATGATTAAATTTTTCACAAGTTTTGAATGTTAGGTTTAAACTTCTCTACAAAAATCAATAAGCCAAATACGTAGCCAACACCATATATAGCATAAGCTATATTTATATACTCGAATGGTTGATAGCCTGATTCATACAATAATGTTATAGCGAACATATTTATCAGGGTAAAAATGAAAACCAAAGCATATCCAACTAGCATAGCTAGAGCAAAAAGTCTTATTCTTTTAAATCTGGCGTCTTTATTTCTTATTACTTGAATGGCCCAAATAATAAAAATAAGCATTATGACAATGCCTGGTAATCCGTTTAGAATATCAGGGGTATTAATGCCTGAAAAGCGAATTAGGTTTAATATCAGGCTAATAAAACCAAGCCCAAGTATAATAAGTACTGGAACTGTTAATTTCTTTATTTCGAATTTATGAACAAGCTTATATAAGGCAACATAGAATCCAATAAAGGCTATAGGGAAAATAAAAGTCTTATTTATCCAAGTCAACGTATCAAACCAATTAGCTTCTGAAATAAAAGAAATAGTAGGTCCAATAATGAGGTAGTTTATTATTAAAACAATTGAGCTTATCAATCCTATAAGTCTGATCTGTTTCATATTAGATATTTTGTTTTGCTACAATGGTATTTCGCCATGTAGCGTAGGTGTTCTAGTTGATATATTGTTTATTATTTAGGAAAAGGAAAGATAACTATTTTAGGATTACATTTAACTATAATAATTCTAAAATGGCTAACTTCCTTTTGATATATTTTAATACTGAACATTCAAACATCTAGCTCCCTCCTATACATACAAGAGTCTTTTGTATTTTTTTGCTTTATCATTATTTCTAATACAAGATTTTAAAGTATGGATTCATCTTTTTATCAATTGCTTTGAATGGAAATATTAAATAAGAACGATGGTAGCATTCGCTCGATTCTAAAAAAAATGTCACACACTTGTGTCATGAATACTTTTTTTCACTATGTTTGTCACATGAATGAGACAAAAAATAAAATACTACAATCTGCAATTACTGTTTGGGGTAAGAATTTAGCTGCTACTCTCGACGATATTGCCAGTCATACAGGAATATCAAGGCGAACCCTACACAGACATTATACTGGTAGAGATGATTTGATGAATTCTGTATTTGATCACATTATTGAAGAGTATCTCACTCATCTAAAAATCATCATACAAAACTCGAGCAGCGACAAAGACCAATTAAAGGCCTTTCTTGAATTTGACATTAATAGTAGCAAAAAATATATGGTTTTTTGTCAACTAAGACAAGCCGAATATGCTGAAATTGAAACTGAAAATGACGCTTTTCAAGAATTGTATTCAATCTATTTAGGATTGTTTGAACGATTAAAGGAAAATAAACAGACATCAGAAAAACTGACTTTACAATGGCTTGAAATATTCTACTTAACTGTTGTAGAAGCAAGTTCCAAGAGTATTGACGCTGGCTTAAATAAAAAAGAATGCATAAACATGGCTTGGTCGAGCATGTGGAACGGTATAAAATCGGATAATCAATAGCATTTATTGATTGCTCTATTGAAGGCTAAAACTACCTAATATCTTAAAGCTTGAGTATTAACTAGATCGACTTTGTTAAAAGTTATCTACTGAGATTGTACACTCTATTGTGTAATAAGAATAGAACTCATATATCGCTATAAGTGAGAAGCATACATCGTCTGCATTAAAGAATCTGACATAAAATGTCAAAATTTAATAACATGAGTTTATTCAGGTAGAATTTTGGGAAAAATTGTAAACCATATCAAATAAATATTAACAACAAAAAATCAAACAACATGAAAATTACAAATATCGTAGGAAGTCCGAGAAGGAATAGTAATAGTAAGAAAATAGCTTCTAAATTTTTAGAAACAGCAGAGCAAAATGGAGCAATCGTAAGTACTCATATGTTAAATGATCTTAATATAAAAGGGTGTCAGGGGTGTTATGGCTGTAAAATGGGACATGAGACTTGCATAATAAAGGACGACCTTGATGCTGTTTTGCAAGAAATAGCTGATACAGATACTCTTGTTATTTCAACCCCAATATATGCGATGGATGTACCGGGTCAGGTAAAAAGTTTTATTGACAGACTCTATTCATTTCTGAAACCTGACTTTATGAATGAATCCCATCCAAGTAGACTTTCAGAAGGGAAAAAAGCAATCTTTATTCAGACTCAGGGGGCTGGTGAAGAAATGTTTAAAGAAGTTCCCATAAAGTATCAGCAAATATTGAGCTTATTTGGTTTTTCAGAAGTGAAGATTATCAGGGCAGTCGATCTTAACGATCCCAAGAAGGAAGTTGAATCAAATATTTTGAATGAGGCTAAAAAACTTGCCTTGAGTTTAAGTTAATACTATAAAGATATAGCATGTATTAACTATGGCTGATAAGAGAGAAACAAGTTTAAATTGTTAAAAGTGAATCCAATGAAAAATTTTGAAAACAAGGTCGTATTAATTACTGGTGGTGGAACAGGAATTGGTAAAGCAACCGCAGCAGCTTTCGTTGTTGAAGGTGCAAAGGTGGTTATAACGGGTCGAAGACAGTCAGTTCTGGAAGAGACAACAAAGGAACTGGGAGAATTGGTTCATTTCATAGTTGGAGATGTCAGTAAAAACGGAGATCATAAACGGATTATCGATGAGACCGTAGCGAAATTCGGACGATTGGATGTTCTGGTAAATAATGCCGGAATGGGTGCAATTAAGCCCTTATCTGAAACGAACGATGAGGACATTGAAAACATGTACCGAACCAATGTGTTTGGCCCTTTATCCCTCATTCGTGAGGCGATTCCTTATCTTACTAGTAGTAAGGGTAGCGTCATTAATATCACTTCTTCAATGTCACATGGAGTGATGCCGGGTTCTGCGGCGTATGCATCATCAAAAGCGGCTATGGATCATGCAACCCGATGTCTTGCCGCTGAATTTGGACCAAGTGGTATTCGGGTTAACGCGGTTGCTCCTGGCTTTACAGCTACGGATATAACTGCGGAAGTTCAAGCAAACAAACAGATGTCTGAAATAATTGTAGGGCAAACTCCAATGGGACGTCTTGGTGAGCCTAATGATATTGCAAACGCAGTTCTTCTACTTGCCGGAAAAAATGCTGGATGGATTACCGGTCAGATTGTACAAGCTGCGGGTGGTCTCATGTTATAGTACTTGTCATCAAAATAGTAAAAGAAAGAGCGGGAATCAATCAAAGATTCCCGCTCATATTTCATGTATTGTATTTTAATTCTTTCTTCATAGCCTATCAATGAGAAGTAAGTTTAATATGGCAGATATTATTTGACCATATTAATCTCTTCAATGGCCTTTTCAAGAACAACATCTCTACCCTCCAGATAATCATCAATGCTTTGTTTTATTTCAATGTCAGGTTTTACACCACCGTTTACAAATCTTTTTCCACTTATTGGGTAACAAATGCGTCGTGTGCAAATTCTTGCATACCCTCCCCCTGGCAAACCAGATATTACCAGTGGAGAACCTGTCGAACCACCGGTCTCTTCACCAATTAATTTAGGTCTGTTAGCTACTTCATAAATATTAACCAGAAAATCTTCTGCTGCAGAAAAGGTATATCGCCCTATTAGGATAACAACCGGGCATTTTATCCTTTTAATGGTATCAGAGACTGCAATTTCTTCAGGATTTTCAAATCGCAATGCCTTATTTAAATAATAATCCTTGTATTTTTCTTTCCAGTTACCATTGGCTTTTCTAACCCCATCGTTTATTCTTGTTTCCCAGGCATAATTTAAAAATCGATTTTCTGAGCTCAGGTATTTTTGCAAATGCCAGGCAACTCTTGTTGAACCACCACCATTTCGTCTAAGATCAATAATAAGACCTTTCGCTTCATCTAACTTTTCAGCAATCGATTCAAATTCTTTTATGGCCCTATCTTCAGGAGAAAAACGGTTGAAACTCACATGTGCAATTTGATTTTCCTTCCAATCCAAATCAACCAGTTTTCTGGAAAACTTCTTTTCTGGTCCCCAAGATTCATCATTAGGTGTTCTTGTCGCTTCACCATTTCGCTTGATTTCTATTTTTTCAATTGTCCCATCAACTTTTTTAATTGTTGCTTTAAACAATTCATCTTTAAATCCACTCTGAATTTTGCCAACGGCTTGCATCCACAAATGCTGTTCTGTTGAAGCAGAAATGTAGGGAAAGATTTTTTCTTTCAGATATTGAGTTGTAGCCAAGCCATCTATCTCTATGACTTCTGATCCTAGCCAGCTTGGATCCAGCTCTGCCATTTTTCGTCCACTGGTTATATAAATCTTCTTATTAAAATCTTTGAGTGATAAGGGGATATAATCGGTGAATGAGAAAAATTGTCCCCTATCGGAAACTTGAGTATGCCCATCACCAAGAGAAGCGGCAAATCTTTTTAAAACCTGATAATATTCATAATCATTTTTCGAATTTATAACCTCAGGAATTAGAGTCTTATAAAGACTGTCCAAATCAAAATCAAGCTGATCAATATTAACAAAATTGTATTTTGTTTCAGACCATAACTGACTTAGCCAATACAATTTTTCATCTTTTGTTATTTTGGCAGGCAAATCCTTCAAGCCAACAATTTCTGTATAAGCTGTATCGGTGGAATTTAAGATCACAGTAAACTTTAGTGTATCATTATTCCTAACTAAGAATTGAACCGTATCAATATCAGTTTGAAAAACAACCTTGTTCACATCATTTTCACAATAGACCCTTAAGCGATCAGGATTCGCTCTGGGTGAAATTTGCCAATCAATTTGTTTTCCATTTACGAAGACATCAATTCCTCTTTTATTGGAAAGAACGGTGTCCACTTGTTGCTGTTCACAAGCAAAAAGTAAAATTAAAACCAATGGTAATAGTAGATTCCTCATTATAAAATTATTTGATTGATAAGGCCTTCCCTTGGTGCTCTGTACCTAAGGAGGCTTCATTTATTTTATCCAACTTTAGTTTTTCAAGGCTCCTCTACCTACTACCTACCTCACCCCTTGAAGTTTAATTCATTAATTACTTTTATTATTTAGTAATGTATACCATGCAACTGCATCGTGTGGTTCTTAATTTAAGAGATCGCGATATAATCGCACACCAGCCTTAGATACTGACATCATTAATATTCTCGTATCTTTCTATCTTCTGCATTGTATCTGGATTCTAATCATTTATTCATCCAATTCTAGTGTAGATGAATCAATAGCCTCAACCTTTCTCTCCATTAAACTCAATCTTTCCTCTCTACGGAAGATGAGCTTGGCCGAAGGCGTTAGGCCTATCTCCAATTCAATTTCTTCCAGGTTAATCTTATCAATGCTAATTTCATTCTTAATGTCTGCAGCTTTAAATAGGCCAATCAGAATAAAATTCAGAAACTTATTTTTCTTGGTTTTAAGCAGAATGGCTGCTCGTTCTTCTTTACTGATGAGGTTTACTTGCTTAAAACGTGCAAATAAACGCGGCAGAAGTGCAATATCCACGTCCAGGCGGACAAGTATGAATCCAGCTTCTTCAATTTCCGGTAAGGCATCGTTTAAATTCTGTATACCGTTCTTTAATTTGTCCTTACCTGCACTTTTAATATTGGTCCATATTTCAGACCCTTTTTTCTTCGCGTCCCCTAATAAATCGTCCAGTCCGTTTCCCATAATATATTGCTTCGTTTTTTATAAATCCTTATTATAAATTTAAATGCCCCATCCTTTTCCACCCTCGCTTATACTCTTGGGTTCTTAAGATAACCTGATATAAACACAGATCAAACAGATCTTAATTTAATAGAGTCATTCCGTTTTGATCTATGCTTTGTGTTCCATTATCCGATAAAGAAAAGCTTAACTCAGTCCAAGCAGTTCCTTTTATTCCTTTTAAACTTATACCCCTATCGGTTTGTTTTATTGTAATTAAAAAATCAGCAAGTTTGTTGTCAGATTCCAAAGTTTTCTTTTTCAAATTTGTCAGTCCAAATTCATCTATTGCTTGTTCTTTAAAATCACAGGTACGATAAGTTAGTTCTTTCCAGGCAGCTCCTTTTTTACATTGGAGTTTTATCCCATCTTCCGTTTTTTCAATAACAAGCTTAAAATCTTTCAAATCGGTTGATTGACTATCTTGTGCCATTAATACTGAGCTTGCACCCAAAGAAAACACGAAAATTGTGATATTAAAAATCAATTTGTTTAAGTCCATTTATTTATCATTTTAAATCATTATATAGTTTTTCTTCACCTTTAACAAATCCTTTTGTACTATAAACTCTCTTATCATTTAGAGCTCTGAATTACCTCAATGGCTTTTTCAAGGATTAAGTCTTTGCCCTCTTCCATCGATGCTGCCGTGTTTGTCACCAAAATATCCGGATCAATACCCTGATCTTCTATTAGCTGATGCGTTGATGTTGTTGCCTGCCAGCTCGAAACCCAATATCTCCATCCGTTGGGTAATGTAAACTCTTTAGGATTAGCTGTAGCCCCTCTGGTCGTATCCCCAATTAAAGTGGTATTGGGTAATACCATCATCATGCTGACAAAACCTTCACCCGAACTTACAACAAAACGGTTAGTTAATACCGTGATCGGTTTATTAAAATCGATTGGACTGTTAGGTGTCAATCGACGTTCATACCATTCTCCAAAATCATCTCTACCGGATCCGTTTCTGACACGCACATAGCCATGCACCACATTTTTATGTGTTAATCGGTTTACAAATTCCTTAGCAATACCATCATTACCCCCAGAATTATCTCTAAGATCCAGAATAAAACCATCTTTCGAAGGTAATTCATCCAGTACCGAGCTGAGTGGGTTAAAAGCGCCTGCTGGGTTTAGGTTTTTCACTCTTAGATAAGCAATATTAGTATTTTTAATATCGCCAATGGTAAGTTCCTGAGAATTAAGCCGAACTGAAGTCAGGTACCTGTTTGCATTTGCAGGTGAATTGCGTTCAAACAAGTTACTATTAGAGTATCTGTGGGTTTTCGTATCGGTAATTAAACGAACATGCATATCCTTAAGCGAAAGGATGATGTCGGCAAGGATACGTTCAAATTCGGCCGAAGTGGTTTCCGGGTTTATCCTGTTCTTACTCTCCTGGTATACAACATCCCAATCGATTTGTTTCAGACTAAAGTAGGAATAGGTTTTATCAAAATCCTTCCAAAATTGTTCAAAATAGTTTTCATATTCTGATTTAATAATTGGCTCATCCTTTTGGCAACTTGTGAGGCCGATCAGGAGAAATATAATCAGGTATTTGCAATATAATTTCATCAATGCGGTTCTAATTTTACTTGGTTCTTAACGGTCTTGCTAAGATGCGTGTACTCTCGATGGCTATCTGGATCGAACGGCTAATCACCTAGCATGACATTTAGTTTTTTTTAGCTAGCCTTTTATTTCTACTAAGATTTGTTTCTGAACCTCTTTTACTTTTTTTTCTATTTCTGAATAATATTCAACATTGTTACGTCTATTCTCTTGGATTTTCATTAAATAAAGTAAAATGATTTTCTCTTCATTATCGAAGATTTTTAAAGGCAAATTCATTCCGATAATTTCTTTATTAACATCAAATTGAAAATTAGGAGCAAAACTTTTATTTATTTCGACAAAATAATTTTCATGGAACTGCATTTCTGAATATTCTTCTTCAAGTTTTCTTAAAATATTATAATGGTATTCATAGAGCGTAATTATTTCACGTCTTAGCGAGTCATTTTTAATCAATTCTAAGCCTCTGGATTTTAATGTTTCATAACCTGCCGTGTTTTGAATGGAAATATAATCTCTAGTCAAAGCACTATAAAGATCTATTAAAGAATCGGAGTTTACTTTTTTACCCGCCAGCGCATTTCTATAATATTGGCAAGCAATTATTCCTCGTTTATGTCCTAGTTTATTCCAATGAATATCCTCGAGGTCTTTTTCTAATCCATTGGAAATTTCAATCAGAATTTTATTCTCAGATTTATCAGCTTTTCTGTTGTCATTCCAGTTGTTTAATGCAAAGGCTGCTATTACTGCAATAAAAATTGAAAAGAATTCAAATGTGAATTTTCTCCAATCTTTGATTTTAAATTTTCTCATGTTTGTTTCTTTAAATTCTGACTAAGTCTAAAACCAATTGCCGATATCGACGGTTGAAATTTTATTTATTTCAGCTTATTTCTCAGATTACCTACCTCGTTTATTGAAGCGATAACCACAACACTTTATAATGGACACTAAATTTAGATATTATATTCACTAAACAATATATGAGATATAAGTAAAATTTAAAACAGATATAAAATAGAATCACTCTTCATAATAAACAGATTAATGTCAAATAGATTAATACAACAAGCCTCACAGTGTATCACATTGTGAGGCTTATTGTTACTTAAACCATCTCTTTCTTATTTCTGAACAGAGTGCTGTATTGAGCTTTTTGAAATATCGAAGGACAGAAGGCAATAATTCTACCTGAGATTTAGGTTGATAATTTCCGAATTAGGAGCTCCACTCCCTTTTTTAAAGATAGCTCTTCCTGGGAAATTAGCGTAGAATGATAGGGATAACCAGATTCTTCCCTCAGCATCAACATCAAATTCTATTTCTTGATGCTCACTTTCATCGGAGAATAATCTGGTTTTAATTAATCGCTTAATCTTGCTTTTGTCATCTTTCGCACCTATGCAAAGTTCCGGGTGAAAAACACCGGCTTGATTCTTGATTCTTGCTTGTGCGCCTATCGATTTGATAAAAGCACACATCAGAATAGCATAATCATCAATATCGCCACTCAAAGTCTCGACTGACTCATTGGCATAGGCATTATAGGGCTCTAAGTCTTTTATAAAAATCCATTTCTCTTTGGTTTCTTTGAATACAGAAAGGCATTTAATAATATGACTATATTCAGGATATGCATCTAAATAAAAATCAAAACTATTGGCACGTTTATTCGCTTCAAATATTACCGATTCAGATAGATCAACCCGATCAACAATTTCTTGATACTTGTAAGTATTATCAGGCGTTAAGGTTTCTACAAGCGTACTTATACGATCATCACTTTTTTTCATATTTGCAATCAGCTCTTTATAATCGGTAATAAATCGCCCAATTCCATATTCACCAAAAACAGATCCATAAAGAAGAAAGAGTGCGATTAAAACAACAAGTAAGTAAACCACCTTTTTAAATGGTGATATTAGCAAATTAATAGCACTCCAAGTCAAAATAAATAAGATAATCGAATCGAGATGAATGGGCCAATTAAAATTGGGAATCACACCCTTTAAAATAAGAAAAACAGGTAATGTGATAATGGTAACCAGAAAATAGATTAACCATTTATTCTCTGATTGTGGATTACTTTCTTCCTTAAACTCTTCTTCTATCATTGTTTCATTCTTTTTATAGTCAGCAACACCTTAAGGGTATAAGCTGATTTTAATATTTGGAGAACAAATTTATGAAAAACAGTAAACTTAACAAACTCTCCAATTTTGTTTATAACAGAAAAGATCAAATTGATCTCACGAGTGCTAAAGTAAAATGGGAATCAAACAATAAGCCCCACAATGCTATGCACTGTGGGGCTTATTGTTCTGTTTCAAATCTCAGGTCCTTCTGTTCCGCTTCGTAACCAGGAAGAGAAATTTAAAATATGATAAAAGAGATCTAATGATTCGTACGGACGATAATCGATTGGGCTCCGCCATGAGTCAGGATACCATCAGCATACTTAGCGTAAGGTCTGAAGTAGTAATCTGTCGCTGGTGTTAAATTGCTTGCATCGGCAAAATAGCTGGTCGCAAAAACATTTCCTTCCAGATTATCGGCAAGCAAAGTCGTCGCATCTGTAAAATCGCTGTTCAGACTGTACTGAACCCCAACTTCTATCGGTGACTCTTTGTCCAACTCTGTAACTTTAAGCGCAGCATTAATAAGGGTAGATTCTATAGCGATGGATTTAGGCGTAATCATTTCCATGCTTATAAATCTGCTTAGGCTCGCATCGAGCTTGGTGCTGACTTGTATTTCGTTTCCATAAAAGAAAGTACCATCACTCATTTCAAGAAAGCCTCTGATGTAATAGCTGGTGTTTCGTTTTAAGTTCTTAATTGTTGCACTCACATTGCCGGGGCCTGCTGCTATGGCCGTATTACTTGCATTCACTTTAGGATTTGATGTTGTTCCATACACAAAGGCGCGTCTTACAACGTTCCCTAAATTTTCTGAACCATCATCAAAGGCTCCGGTCAACATGATATCGACTGTCCCATCACGATTGATAAAATAATCGGTATCCGCATGTGTCACAAAACTTCTGTCATCACTCACTACCGCATCATCACTTGAACAACTAAAAAGAGCTACTGCACTGAAACAAAACAGAGCTGCCATTAATAAATTTCTCATTTTCTAAACCTTTCTCTATTATTAACACTTACAAAACGGAGCCAATATCTTCTTAGGGAATAATGGATTAGCCTCGTTTTCTAAAACCGCTGCAAGAGTATGAAAAAAGAATTAGGCCACCAATCTTTTCTAGTACTTTAATAGTTAAAAAAGCCTAACTAAATGTTTAAAAATCAATAGATAAACCAAACCCCACATGATTCAACATGTGGGGATTTATATTTTAAAGTTGATCTGTCTGGAGGAAAGTTCCAATCAAGGGTAAAAACATTTTGACTATCAAGTTTCTCTATGCATTTACTTTTTCTTTTAAATCAGAATTTTCAATGGGTTCATTTTTTTCGGCACTTAGCTGATAGGGTAAGGTAAAATAAAATACGGAACCTTTACCAAATTCGCTTTCCACCCAAATGTCTCCACCTAGCATTTCCACATAGGCTTTTGTAATGGAAAGACCCAAGCCAGCTCCCTCATATTCCCGCGTATCTGACTCATTGGCTTGCCTAAAGCGTTCAAAAATAAAGGTTTTCACATCCTCTTTAATGCCTATTCCTGTATCCTTAACATAGAATTCAAGGTTTTCGCCATTTATTTCATAACCTATTTCAATATAACCTTCATGACTATATTTAATAGAATTCTTAACCAGATTAATGAGAATGGCATGGATTTTTTCAGGATCTGTTCTAATAATTGATTCACTATCTGGTAAGGCATTTTTAAAGCTCAGGTGAATTCCTTTTTTTTCAACCTCTGGCTTAAAGAAACTAGCTATATATTCAATTAATTCATTGATGTTGACGTCTATAATTGAAATTTCCATTTGCCCCGATTCTATCCGGGAAATATCCAAAAGATCATTAATGATATTAAGCAGGCGTTTACCGCTAAACTCAATGGTGCTAATATAGGTATGAAAATCCTTAGCCGATAGCCCCGCCTCTTTTAGTAAACTGGTAAACCCCATTATGCCGTTCATCGGAGTTCTTATTTCGTGACTCATATTGGCAAGGAAGGCCGATTTTAAACGATCCGACTCAGTGGCTTTTTCCAAAGCATTTACCAAGTCTACATTTTGTTGCTTAAGCTTTTCTTCAGCTGATCGTTGTCTCTTTAAACTATGAATGATTCTTCTATAGCCCCAAATAAATGCCACACATCCCAGTATCCAAATCAAAAAGGAAATAATAACGAATCGTTTTTTATGAAAATAATTAATTTCCATCAGTTTTTTCATGGGTAAAGCAAGCCCAATACCTCCCCGAATATCACCAAGCTGATAGCCTTGCTGTGCATGACATTTTAAGCAAGACTGAGAGGTAATCATGGGTTGCATTAATCGTAAATAAGGCTCCTTATTGATTTCTGTAAATTCACTGACCTCTTTAACGCCTTTCTCAAATTGTTTTAGGGCATTAAACTCCCACTCATCCGGTTTATTTTCAGCACGCATCAGATTCAGACTGGTCAGGTGTCCGGTTATACCATAGTATTCGGTAAAATAGTCATTTAATTCCCGCATCAAATAGGCAGGGTTCATCAGGGTTAATTTTACCCCTGAAGGGGTTTCAATATCTCTTTCCGGCACATGACTTAATGTGGTATTAGGTTGAGTAAGACTATCAACGGGAACATATATCCCACCATGTAAGGCTGACCAATTACGTATTGCCAGGTCTTTATTAAAATTTGCACGGGCTTCAATGATGGCATTCTCCTCGGTCAGCTCATTCAGCTTGACGAATTCAATAATGATGACAAAAACAAACAAGGCAGTCCATGCCAACAAGACAGCTATCAATGATATAATCCGTTTATTTTTCATGCTTTTTGTTTCCCATTTAAATTTCATAGCCAGATGCCAGTCCTTTTAAACTTGCAATAACACTTCTTCGACAAACACCCCTACCTAAAGCTTGCTCTAAGGTCATGCAAAAGGATAATATTTATTGTTAATACAAATCTAAACATAAAATATAAAAAAGCAAGAATCCTTTTATGAAAACAAGGGACAGAAACCAAGATCAAATCAGCTTTTAGATATTTGATTACTACGTGAGTATACAAAAAGACACTCTCCATATGACTTCCCCATCATGAAACCAGAGTTAACTTAAGTTTAATCAACTTAAGTTGGATACTTCGTTGTTTTTCAGAAAACATTCCAAAATATCAGGCCTTTCTATACCAGATTCTTTAAACATGCGTTCTTAAAGAGAATCCTTCGCCTTCAACTAGCTAAATTTGGCTGGGCTTCTATAATTCAAAATAAATCTCATTTATATCTATCACAGCATGAGTAAGTTTTTCACTCTCCTTCTATTATCAATCCACCTGTTTCTAATTTCCTGTGGGGGTACGACCTATGAGGAAGATTTAATTGTTGAGGAATCATCAGAGGCTAAAGAAATCAATGAGGTCAACCGAAAAGAAGCCTTTGATTACCTCAATGCAGTTAGAAATATGCCATCTGCCTATAGTGATGAATTAGCTGTTGATTTATCGGCAGTAGAGAAGCGTGACAAATTAATTTGGAGTGCAGAACTAGCGAAGGCTGCCTACAATAAAGCTAAGGATATGGCTGAGCGTAATTATTTTGCCCATATCGACCCGGATGGTTATGGCATGAATTATAAAATCAATGAAGCAGGCTTCCACCTGGCCGACTACCTGATGTCATCAAAATCGGCTAATAATTTTGAATCCATAGCCGCTGGAACTAATCGCAATACAGGAAAAATAATGATACAGCAATTGATTATTGACAAAGGAATTCCTAGCCTGGGACACAGAAAACACCTGCTGGGCATGACCAGCTTTTGGGCAGATGCTGAATATTGTGGTATTGGATTTTATAAAAAACCTGGCTCAACCTACACTTATTATATTTGTGTGCTGATTGCCAAGCATGAGTAAGAGTCCAAATAAATTCTCCTCCATCAAGCATCCCGATCCTTCGGGACGCCACCCCTCCTCTACGAGAGGGGAATTTTATTAGCCTGATCAAAGCTGTGCACAAATGATTCTCCTCTTTTTTTAGGAGGAGTACGCGAACTTGTTCGGGGAGGTGGTTTATGATCTTTATTTAACCCGACTTGAGGATACGGATCGAAACTCGATCTCCTTGTAAATAGCTCGCAATTTTTTACAACCAATCACAAACATGGGGAGCAAACCTACCGGGACTGCTAATAAAGGAGTCATTCCTGATTTAAAATACATAAATAAAGCCAGTAGCGTAAGCAGGCTTAAAATTACTGCGAATATGGTCAATAGAATGATATAGCTTCTCTTCTTTTGCTTGAGTCGTTCCAGTGTGAGGATAGATAGGTTATTGTCTTGCATTGTATTAAGTTTTATTTATTTCTTAAAGGTCTTATTTATTTTAATTAGCAGCCAGAATATTCAGCTTTTATTCTCAGTCATTTGATTTATTCAGAGGCAAGCTAAACTTAAAAACACTTCCCTTGCCCAGTTCACTCTTAACCCATATCCTTCCGCCCTGTTTTTCAACCAGTTCTTTACAGAGTATTAACCCCAAACCTGAACCTCTTTCATCCGCTGTTCCCTTCGTTGTATGATTTGCCTCAATACTGAATAATTTATTTATCGTTTCTTCACTCATTCCAACACCATTGTCAGAAACGGCAATTTCAACCTGACTTTGCTCCTTTTTGCTTAAAACACTTATGTGTCCACCTGATTTTGTGAATTTTATGGCATTGGAAATAAGGTTTCTTAAAACTATTTCCAACATCTCTTTATCGGCATAAGCTTCCATATTATCTGCTTCCTTATGAGCTAGTGATATCCCCTTCTCCATTGCAACTGCCTTGGAAAGTTCTATGCTTTCACTGATGATTGATGCTAGAGTTAATTTTTGCGGTTTGAAAGCTATTCGACCGGTTTGCGATTTTGCCCAATTCAACAAATTATCAAGTAAAATAAGGGTGTTTTTAGCTGATGAATTTATAATTCTTAAATACTTTTCAGATTCATCAAGTTCAAAATCTTTTATATTTTCAATTAACAATTCTGAAAACCCCAAAATCCCATTAAAGGGACTTCTTAAATCGTGTGCAATAATCGAAAAAAGCTTGTCTTTTGTGGCATTGAGCTCTCTTAATTTGATTTCATTTTCTTTAATAATTTGTACAGCCTGTTTTCGTTCTGTCACATCACGAACATTAAGAATAATGGATTTAATATCGGGATTATCCAATTGATTATTGCCGTATGCCTCCAAATTAACCCAAGTTCCATCTTTATGAAGATGTCGGTACTGGCTTCCTCCATTTGCTTTATTTTCAATGATATCAAGCAGGCCTTTCCTGGCTAATTCCCGATCTTCCGGATGAATCATCGTTTCAATGACAGGAATACCAATTAGTTCTTCTTGCTTATATCCGAGTATCTTCTCACAGGATTCACTAATAAATTGTTGAACGCCGTCGGAATCTATCAGTATAATCATGTCAAAGGAATTCTTGATGAGCTGTTTGAAACGAGCTTCGCTTTCTTTAAGCGCTTTTGCTGCCTGCTTCGTCTCGGTCACATCCCGGGTAATCCCCATCACATGTTCTACTATCCCCTCTTTTGAAAATTCCGGCACATAGCGGGACTCATAATGATGATCACCTGTTGGTGTCGGAAAAATGAAGCTAAACTCAATTTCCTCTCCGCTTTTAAAAACCTGGCGAATGTGTTTTTGGAAAAACAAAACAATCTCTTCGGGCATGCCAAGTTCCCGATGGTCTTTTCCAACAAATGTTTCTTTGGGGATTCCTGTGGCTTGTTCAACTGCCGCATTCACATAGGTGTGTCGAAATGAACGATCAAACCTAAAAATAATATCCGGGGCATTTTCTGCCAAGGTTCTAAATTCTTGTTCACTAATCCTTAGAACCTCATCCGACTGTTTACGAGTTGTGATATCATTAAAAATAACAAGGAACTGATTTTTCTGAGAACTATAAACCGAAATGGAAAACCATATCCCCAAGGGTTCAACAAAAGTTTCTATTCTTTCAGGATTTCCTGTTTGCGAAACCCGACTGTATAAGTGAAACAGTTCCGGATTTTCGCTTCTATGATTAGAGATAAGTTCAGAGACAGGTTTACCAACAACATCTTTTAAACCCGTCAGTTTTTCAAAAGCTTTGTTCACTTTAAGATAAATAAAGTCCACAGGTTCATTATTCTCATAAATCATCTCGCATTGAGCAAATCCTTCCGACATATTATCAATAAGAGAATGATAGATCTGTTCGTCCTGACTAAATGGATTCGACAGCTTATTGTCGTTATACTGTTTAAATTTCGTATTCTGATTTTCCAATTCCTGATAAGTCGGCTTAGAATCCATTTTTGTTTTATTTTAATTAGGTATAAGGCAAGCATTAGTTGTATAAGACCTGAATCACTTTATCTGCACATAACAGAAGTATCTTAGGCGAAACAACTTAGTCATCACTATTAAACAGACAATAACATTCAAAAAAGTTCCATTAATTTACGAAAATTACAAACCAAACAATAAACTTGTTAATTGTAAAGCTTCAAATGCAGCTTAAATAGAACTTATCTACATAATTATAAAGACCAGAAATACAGGTATATAAAAAGGTGTGGGACACCCCCACACCTTTTACCTACCCTATCTATACCCGACCCACCATGGTTAAGCTAGACAGAGCACGTTTAGTATCTGCTAAATTTAAACCTTAGCGCAAGTTTCAGGCACCACAACTTGTGCTTGTACGTGATTATTCTCGATAAAAACCACTTCGTTATAGCTTGCTTTCTCAACCAGTAATAGCATGCAGGCTCTGGACGTCCAGCTGATATTTTCCTGATGCATATCATATTTCACAAGCAGTTGCTTATTGCTTTCTTCAATGCTTAGGACTTTAAAATCGGACATTACATTTTCTGATGGCATCACAACGGCCACAAGACAATGCTTGTCAAAATCTGATTCCTGAATCCAACGCTGTTGGGCATGCATAAGAGCAGCAGGAGCAAATATGGTATTAAATTCTTCCATTGAGCTGATAACAAGATTCTGTTTGCCTTCTGCGCAGGTGTTTTTCACGAAATAATCACTCAAACGTTCATACTTCACTGCCTTATCTATAGTCACCAGGCAGGTATATTCATTGATACAAACGTGTTCCCAAACGCGCATGTACTGTAATTCGATTTCACATTCCCGGCATTCTTCAATTGCCTTAAAAATAAAAGTTCGGATACCACCAGATCCGACCCAACCTGAAGGATGAGGATCAGGTGTATAGGTATTACTAATTAGATAGATACTCGAAGGAAGTTGGGACAAAACCCAGCCATAACCGGTTGATGGATTTTCCTTTAAATCAATCTTAAAAATTTCATTAATCTTCGCATTAATTCTTTTTTGATTGTTTTGTTCATTCTTTTTCATAACCTGTTTTATTATAGATTAGTAATAATTTTCAAACCTGGTATTGAGCTTTCAAGCGCCTTTACCAAATTTAGAATCACGAACTTTTTTAATTAAACGATCATCCCATATTCTGAGACACAAATTCTTTTCTCTCAATAAGCATGGTAGCTTCAGTCAGCTTCGAAACAATAATGGCCACAGCCACACCTGCATTGTGTGCGCCTGATACATTTTGCGCATAAACTTTTGGGCTAACATCATTTGCAAACATCATATAACGATCGACCTCACCACTCACAAAAATGAAGGGTGGTTTTTGATTGTTAAGGTGCTTTTGGGCCGCCTTATAAATCAAACAATGGGTTGTTTCCAGAGAAACCCCGTTTTCGTTTTTAGGGTAGTGAGCCTTAAAGGCTGAACCGGTTTCCCCGTCCTTCTCAGCATATTTTGTATAGTCGGTGACATTCACATCACCCAGAGCAACAAAATCTTTATCGACATAAATTTGCTGTCCATGCCTTGCCGGATTCGTTGGGGGACACAGCATTAGTTGGCTATAAGGGCTAAAGTCAACAGCCTGTAGTTGTTCAATAAAATGGGTCGATCCCGACTCCATAATCTTATTCCAGGACTGGCATTTATAATGGCTTTTCGAATCCTCATCGCCCCCATTATGCATAAATACCTGACTCCCTATAATGACCGAACCATTGATATTGGAAGATCTGAATCTTGGATGATGCGCCACATCAGGCCCGGAAGATGCCGTACCCACAGCCACAACCAACTCAATCTGATGATGAAGATCGTACTCAAAAATTATAGGCATCAGCCTCATCTTTTCTTCTGAACTCGACTGCAATTCCTCCGGACTCCCACTCAATAAGTCGGATATGCACCAAACTTCAATGATTCTTTCATCGGTGTTAAAAATCAATCTTGGCAAACTGGCCTCGGGACAAATCCCTTTTACGGGTCCGTAGGATGGATAGGTCAGGCAGCTTAACTGACCACCCAACCTAATACCACATTGTTCATTGATATATTTATTGGTCAGCACCCAGCATACCGGATCACATTCCCAATACTTATTTACAACGATAATAACTCTTGTTTTTTTATGCATCACATTTAAATTAATATACCGCTTAAAACCTTCATTAAACATCTCAATAATAAGACCCGGGAACGAATCCCGGGTCTTGAATCGGATCTAGTGCTGTTTCTCCATCTGAGTAATAATACGTCCGGCTTGGATCGCGTTGATTCGGCCTGAATTGCCACCTATCGCCACATCGTTACCCAAATTGGTTCTGAAATGCCAGTGTGGTTCTATTGCAGCAGGATGAACCAATGGCCAGCTCAAAGTAATTTGAGTGAAATGATCGCCTCCGTTCTGTGATTGAAAAATATGAATAGCTTCTTCGATGTCAATTTTACACTGATTGAAAGCAACAATACCAAGAGGACAAGCCGTTGGTAATGGCATAGTGGTCCCAATTAGTGGAGCTTGAGCAGAATAATAGGAATAACAATTCCCATCTTCAGCTTTCACAATGGTATCCCAACCTAAAATATCACTGACTTCAGAGCCCATACCATGTCTGATACGCGCTTCTTTTCTTAATAAACCAATAAAATTGGCACCCGTGTTCTCTTGAGCTTTTGCTAACAAATCTGTAATTTTCATCATTTTGGTTTTTAGTGTTGATTATTATATAATTAAGCACAAGCGTCAATAATTTTTCGATTGTAATTTTTGGCCGCTAATCCATTCGAATACGATTTTCGCCCGTGCTTAAAGGTGATTTTTCAAATTGCTTTTCAGGACAATAAGCCATAAGAAAGCCATGTGATTCAAAACATTCTTATTTAAGCCCTTTCCCCGATTCTATTAAACATGTGGCAAATGACTTTCCGGTTCCAGGAGAATATCCAGTCTGTCGGTTTCACCATAATTATGAACCAGATTGACCCATTGGCTTTTATAATTGACCGCGCAAATCTCTACCGGATAGGTTCCTGCTTCGAGATTTGAAATTCGGAAACCACCTTTCTCCCCTCTTACAATATGATCGATTTCAGCCTCAGGAATCAGCACATGGGCATTGGTAACTGGTCTATTGGTCTTTTTATCCTTTACCGAGCCGATAACAGCAAGCGCTCTGCTGGGAGCACGTTCGCGTCTAACCGCCTGCTGGTAGGCCGTATAGAGGCCGGGATTTGACAACTTAAAGAAACTCTCCATCAGCTTATCCAATCGATCGTATTGCAGAGCGTCAATCTCCTTAGCTATTTGCATGATGGCTTTGGTTGCCTCCTCACGCTTCTTTATCATTTCCTGAGGCAGTGGCATATAGGTTCGCATAGCGCTTACAGCCTCTTTCAAACTGTTTAACATAGCCTCGGTAATACCCATAGCAACCAATGTGTCCGAATGTTTATCGCAATAGCTCACTGTTTCTTCAGCATAATTCAACAAACGACTATAGGACATATTAAGCAGCTGTCCTTCTGTGGATTTAAAGTTTTTAATATTGTCCATCTGATTGTTTTTCAGACAGTCGTTGTATAAGAGGTTGAGGATATTGATTGAAGCATCGGCAAGGGAAACCTTTTTCTGATTTTTTGTAATGGCATAACCACCATAATTCATACTCTGAATACCAATAGCTTCGTTAAATTCGATACCCTTAGCAAGCATCTTTTGAATCAACTCCCAAAGAATAGGATTGGTTTCGAGTTCTGCCTTATTCGCTGTTACAAAATCGTTAAATTGAAACAGCATGTTTTGAGTAGGTAAGTACTTTTTATTCATCACTTCAATTTTTAAAGATTTATAAATACAAAGCCAATGCGATATGGCTAATGACACAATTACCTGAAACATGAAAGCAAACACAGAATGCCTAAAATACGTTAATGGCAATACATACAGAACAATAAGGCAAGCATAAAGCTCGTATTCTCTCCTATCCAACTGAAATTCTCTGTGAGAAAATTCAGCGTCTCTGTATGTCGGAGGAAATTCTCTGTAAGAAAATTTACCGTCTCTGTTTGTCTGACGAGATTCTCTGCATGAAAACCCAGCCTCTCTGTTTGTCGGACGAGATTCTCTGTATGAAAATCCACCCTCTCTGTTTGTCGGACGAGATTCTCTGTATGAAAATTCAGTGTCTCTGTTTGTCAGACGAGATTCTTTGCATGAAAATTCAGTCTCTCTGTTTGTCAAACAGAATTCTCTGTATGAAAATTCAGCCTCTCAGTCTGTCGGCCAATATTCTTTATTAGAAAATTTGCCCTCTGTGTTTAAAATTTCAGTTTCAAATTATGACTCAATTAAATGAATGAAGAAATAAGGGGTGTCTTACTTCCAATTTGTGGTGGGATCTTTTTTAATTAAATGTTACTGTTTATTCTAAAACAATATGAAAAGTTCTTCCGGAAGATACTTTTAGAGAATGAATAGCCTATACAAGTCAGATTTATGATTCAGACCCTCAATAGTCTATGGATCGTTTTCTAGACTAAAGTTAAAGAATAATTTCTTTAAGCTCCAAATCAAAAAACCATTAATCAGGAAAAAAAGTGGATTCATCAGGAAAAAACAAGGATTCAAACAAGCCTAAACCGCCTGATTTTACTGACAGTCCAAAACAACTAGCAAAGTATTATTTTTTTGTAAAATAAATTGAAAAAATATTTTTGCATCATTTCATTCCGGAACTTTTTCCCTAAACAACGGGTAATCAGAGACATCTTCGAAAACGAAGATATCTTATTGTTTTATAGTATTCGTTAATGAAGAGAGCCAATAAAAGGGAGCTGATGGGAAGACAAAAAAAGACCCAAAGTCCGGGGAACTTTGGGTTTGTTTTGAGGGTGTTAAAACAATTGGTATTTTGGTCCCGATGGGTCGGAATTAGTTGCACTAAACTTTCAAGTCACTCGCCACCGCCCATGAAATTTAGCTTTTGTTGTGTACAGTTCAATGTTTTATTAATTCAAAAGAGTTATTGTTTTTAACTGTAATTGTATCACCTCCAACTCGAGAAAGACCACCCTTAATATCTCCATATTCATATTTTAAAGTAATAGGATCTATAAATGTATAACTTATCAAGTTGTAATCTTCTTTGTAAAGACCATCCTTACTAATTGGATAATTGTTAAACATTTCCTTATTATATGATGGTTGCATAGCTTTTATTAAAGCTTTTTCTGCATCTAAGAATATAAACTCCTTCTCTGGTATATCTTTACATAGTACAGCATCAACCATTTCTTTTTCGCTAGAATTATCTCCAAAAGATTGAACTTGTAAGTTATCACTAAAACCAAAACATAGAATTACTATTTCTTGAGTAGGCAAATCTTTATAAGTTATTGGACATTCAAGAGATAGGATATCTTGTAAAGTACTATGCCCCGTTAATCTTTTAAAAATACTCTGTTTTGTTGCCTTACCTACGTAATGAATCTTGTAATTTAAGAATGCTTTGAAATCTCCTTCAATTTCACAATCGATAAAACCGTTCCACCAGTTTTGAAGTAATTTCTCAGGAGAGAACCAAACTAAAAATTCCTTTTTACCTCTGCGTAATTCAACTAATGAGAATGCGTGTAGGTTTCCATGTGGCAGTTCTGTATTTACTTGGCTTTTATCAATAAAATTAAAGGCTATACCTATGTTATTTAAATTTTCAGATCCAATGGCAACCTGATTTAGAGGTAACTTGCATTTTAATTTTTCGGGATTCCCTCTTTGATGAATTTCAAATTTTATGCAAAATTCATCCTCTAATGGTATTAGATTTTCAAAACTTATTACAGCTCTTTGTGCTATTACATATAAACTAGCTTCATCAATAATGCGTTCAATTATTTTATCTTTTTTGAGAATAGTAAACTCATAATTTGATAAAGGACTATACGCCAATTTAAGTTGATTTATAATGCTTTTTCTTTTCATTACTAAATTTTAATTGTCAATTGTTTTGAGAGCGGGCATTCTTTTATTGATCAAGTATCTTAAATTCACGTTAGCTTAATAATTAAACTGTTCTCCCTTTTTATGAGAATTGTACACAACGGTCTTGCTAAGTTGCGTAACGATTTTAAAGAGTCATCTTATCCACCGACCAGGGGGAGCTCACGAAACGAAGGGAGTAATCCGCTAAATAAGCAAGCCGCATAAATTTGTTTATATTTTTGAGCAAACCAACTTAGTTAGCTTGCTGGTGTTTCTCAATTGAGTTAACTCACAAGCGACTCATCAGCGCCCATGAAATTTAGCTTTTGTTGTGTCGTCGTACTTTATCTTTACTAATACTCATTTAAATAAATACTTAAATGACCACAAAATCGTGAATGCAGTTATTAGTCTTTTATGCATCTCACAGGTTTTCCGGATGACTTTGGCTGTGTTATACGATAAATACTTGTTTTAGTAAATGCAATGTATCGAATGAATACATTATCATCATCGACTTGAGTGGAACTCCAAAAATATGCTATGCCTCCCATTTCATCAAACCTTCCATTGGTATCAAACCTCCCTCCCGCAGGTATAGCATCAAAACCGGAAGTGCCAAAATCGGATGGGGCATCTAATATCAAGTAGCTTTCATTCCATAAGTCTTTTTTTCCAGCAAGTTGTGAACCTTTATTTTTACTAGTTAAAGCGTTTTCAAAAATTGTCCATTCTGCATCACTAGGTAAATGCCAGCCATCAGGGCAAACACCCTGAATTGTGGTAGCGGTATTCTGATTAGCTTCTGTAAGTGCCGTACCTTTATTCGTAGCAGCAGCAAATGTGTAGAGTGCACCATAGATGTCGCCAAATGTGGCTCTATCATTGTCATACCAACTGTATGCATCATCTAAATCATTGTCAATTAAATCGCCCCATTCAAATCTATCTTCGACAATTGGAATATTTCTCCCATCAGGATATTTTGTGGCTCTTAGATTATCGGCCATCCAAATTTGGTTACCAATAGTGACCCAATTATACTTTTCATTATCTCTTTGATCTATAAAAACACCATCGGCTTTTGTATAATCAGTTGGCAAAACAGAAACTGTGCATTTTACCTCTAAACCACCATCATTTGAAATAGCTGTAACAATAGTTGTTCCTTCACTAATTGCATCAATAACTCCTTCATTTGTTACCGTTGCAATTGAAACATCAGTACTTAGCCAAGAAACTGTTTTGTCTGTTGCATTTTCAGGATCATAAGTTACATCCAGGTCCGACGAGTGCCCTACTTTTATCTCAAGATTAGAATTATTTAATTCTATACTATTTAAATGTATCGGCTCTACCACAACGTCACATGATGCTGACACACTTGAGTTGTCAATAGATACAGTTATACTGCACGCACCAACACCAATGGCAGTTATATCACCCTCAGAGGAAACTTGCACTATTGATTCATTACTAGAAGACCAAGTAACATTTTTATATGTAGTATTGACAGGAGCAATAGAATAATTCAAAGTATAGACATCACCAATTGTTAGTGTCAGAGATAAATCATCCAAGAGTATATCCTTTGCAATTATTGGGTTAACCTTAATTAGGCTGCTGCTTGAAATCGAATTATCATATATACTTGCCGTTACATTACAGGAACCAACACTTAAAGCGGTAACTTTACCCTTTTCATCAACTGTAGCTATTTGAACATTATCACTTCTCCACGTAACAGGCGCACTTAAATTTGAAGGGATAAAAGAGACATTTAAGCTAAATGTTTCCCCTATTAATAAACTATTGTTTGATTGTGCTATCTCAATATCTGTTACTGTAGACTCATCCTTTTCACAAGCAAAGAATGCAACTAACAAAATGAGAATGACGACTTTTAATTTTTTAAACATTAAAGTGATTTTTAAATGATTAATGGTTTGATTTGGGTTGTATGCGACACAACGGTCTTGCTAAGTTTTCGTGGGCGATTTCAAAGAGTAATCTTATCAAACCGCTAAAAAAGCAAGCCAGGTAAATTTGTTTATATTTTGAGCAAACCAATTTTGTTGGCTTGCTGGTGTTTCTTAATTGTATTAAACTTTCGAACTGCTAATTAGCGCCCATGAAATTTAGCTTTTGTTAGCTTGCGTTAATTTTTCCCATTTAGCCAATATTAAAACCAATCCTATAACGATTCCTGCCAACAAGCCTCCAATATGAGCGGCATTGTCAATCCCTCCTAAAAGTCCAAACAATAAGCTTACACCTCCATATAATCCAAGAACAATCAAGTAAATACCACTAAACCCTCCAGCCTTTCTAGTTAAGAGTAGAGCTATCATAACTCCCATCATTCCAAAAATTGCTCCACTTGCTCCGACACTTATAGTATTCTCATGCCAATAAATACTAACTAAACTTGCACCTAATCCTGATAAAATATAGGCTATAAAGATTCGAAACCTTCCAAGAATTGGTTCGAGCAATGCGCATGTCGCTCCAATACCAAACAAGTTCATCACCAAATGCATTAGCCCACCATGAAGAAACATAGAAGTAAAAAGTCTCCATGTTTCACCATTTACTACCTCATATCTACGATTAGCACCTAAATCCAGAAGTTCTTTGGGTGTAGCTGATATTACATTAATACCAGAGAATATCAATAAAATAAAAACAATGAGATTTGCATTTATTAATATCGCAGTCATAAAATGGTCACCTTTAGGAACTAAAAACTTTAAAAATTCTTTTAAATCATCATCTCGTAATGGTCTCCTGTCCTTATAACTTCGAAATTCTGTGTAATCAACTGAAGGAATTAGAATCATTAATAAAAATACAACTGCCCCAATCCCAAAAGAACCAAATATCCACCCAAATTTATTCGCCGATTTATCCAAAAAAGGTTTGTGAACGGGTTCTAGAATGACCAAATTTTCAACATCAATATATGGCTGTCTAGCTTTTATAGCTTCAACATAACCGTCCCTATCATCAGAATAACTGAGTCCTTGTAAATATTCAAATTCTGAGAACTGAAAATTCTCATATTGATGGATGCTTTCCTCATAAAACGCTCTCCATCTCGCATTCTTCCTTTCAGAATTGGCATGATTACTCGTTCTTTCGCTAAACTTAATACCATACCAATATTTATGATTTTCAATTTCTACCTGTTTCGTATTGTCTATAAGTGGTACAACAAAATACACTGTAAAATCTAAATTTTCATTGTGCCTACCACTTGTTCGAGATGCTCGGTGTGCTCCAGCAAATTTCTTATTTATATTAAAGTCGCTTATTTTAAAACAATCAATATTACTTGCTTGTGAAATTTCATAAGGAGAATTAATTTCTATCAGATGACTATTTTTAGCTTCAATATAATTCTGAGTCATTAATGTTGGAACAAAGATTAACGCTACAGTAATGAACTGATAGAACATAGGACCTCTGTCGTTCCCAATATTTAATAATCTAAGATTTCGTCTTAACAAAATCATTATTGTTATAAATATTAGTCCAGCTGGAAGCCAAAAGTCCAGCAAGTCTTCTTTCAAATGTAATACACCCAATTTATAATCAAAATACCATCTAAATGTCGAATAGCAGATGATAAATCCTATAGCTATTAGAAGATACTTTAGATAGATGTGTCTGAATTTAATTGATATTTCTTTCATTTATTGAAAAATGTTCATTTTTAATGCAAGCTAACATGTGTGTATATCGCTATGCACTTTACACAGCTTATTTGTTTTAATCTCACAAAATTCCATCTATTGGCGACACATCAAGCTTAAGGCCAATAAAACGACTTACCGTTTTGCAAGAGCAAAGCAAATTTATGAAAACAATTGTATAAACAGTATATTCAATAAAAGTAAAGTTACAAAGAGGGTTTAAATAGAAAGAATAAAATTAAGTTAAAGCTTATGTGTGCGGAGCACCACCCCGTCTTGCTACGCAAGCCACCCCTCCTCTACGAGAGGGGAATTAAAAAAAGGGAATAAAAAAGAACCCAAAGCTGGTGGGCTTTGGGTTGTTTTGTGGGGGATTAATGGTCTCGCGTTAAGTTTCGTGCGGGTTTCCGTCTTGTTTCATTGTCCACCGTTGAACAATAACACTAAGATAAAACATAGTCAGCGAACCACAAAACCCCGCATGGAATTTGAACGCGTGTTATACGTTTTTAGTATTTAGCTTGAAGCTCTAATTTAGTCTTTTTAAATTCTTGCTATGCCATTCAATATAACTCCAATTATTGGAACCTCCAGTTAATATACTTTCAATATCAGCTTTTCCATCACTTTTGATTACTGACCTTAGGTAATGTTCTCTTTTACTGATTTCTCTTTCTATTTCAATTTTTCCGCATATTGTTTTGCCATGTGAGAGTAATAAGCTTTCAACATTCAATGCTCTTATTTTTTCTAAACTATTTACATGCTCATTAAAATTTCCATCTTCAGATATATATGGAATTATAGGTTTATTTTCATCATTTGACATTAATAGATCACCAACATGCGCTAATGTATCATTAATTAAAGTAATCAAACTACATTTACTATGACCTGGTGCTTCAATAAAGGTTAATTTGAAATCTCCAAAATGCCACTCTGTATTATTTTTAATTACAATATCAGGTTCTCTATAGTTGTTTTCAGGATCCCAAACTTCAGAACATTTTTTACAATTTTCTTTGTAATGAGAACTGCAACCAAGTACTACATTTTCAAACTCACTTGCTCCTGCTGCATGATCAGGATGATAGTGAGACAGAACTACTTTTTCTACTTCAATATTTTTATTCAATAGATCATTTTTGACTTGTTTTGCATGTAAAGGGAATCCAGTATCAATTACTAATGCCTTATCAACACATAATAAAACAGTTATGTTGACTTCAATATCTTGGTTGTCTTCACTTTCCACAAACACGTACTGCAATATGTTGGGCTCAATGTTTCGAATCTCTTTCATAAAAAAATATTGCTAATGCTTTTCCTTTTGTTAAATACCTAAATACTAATTACGTATAACGTATGTGTAACATCAATATTGATGTTATTTCTCTTATATTTTTTACAAGAAGTGTTGTTACCATTCCGATATGGCATTGTAACAACACCTTCAGGTTCTCAAATTTATGAAAACAATTGTATAAACAGTATGTTCAGGGAAAGTAAAACTATAAATGGGCGTTAAATGGAAAGAATAAAAGTAAGTTAAAGCTTATGTGTGGAGCACCACCCAGCCTTGCTACGCAAGCCACCCCTCCTCTACGAGAGGAGAATTAAAAAAAGGGAATAAAAAAGAACCCAAAGCTGGTGGGCTTTGGCTTGTATTGTGGGGATTAAAAGTGGACTATTATTTTACATATTATTAACCACCGTTATTTCTTACTTTTGATAATACTCCTTTTCAATTTATTATAAAACACAACATAGCATATCCATATTGAAGCGCTTAAAAATAATACAAATATTTTCTCTTTATAATCAAAATTACTTATCTGGAAAAGATTATATAATGCATGAAAGGCTCCTACTGCAAGAATCGATTGGGTTACATTACCTATTTTACCAATTCCCCAACTGGCTAGAATAAGAATTAGTAAGAAAGAGAAATTGGATATTGATAATTCAAAATTAAGGTGCCATATAAACCATAACAATCCTACAATCACAATTTTTAAATATGGATTTACAAAACTAAGCTGATCATGCAAAAATGCTCTCCAGCCAATTTCTTCGAGAATAGCATAAATCATAAAATAGAAGCTTAATTTAGCACCAGCCATATATACATTACTTGAAACTATTATACTTTCATTTTCCACAAGTCCAATTACTGCAAAACCAATAACCGGGACAACAATAAAGACAATAAAGCTTAAAAGTGTCGGCTTTAGTTTTCCTGGTAAACTATATGACGTTTTTAAACCAAAGATTTTAAATGCAAGCAGAGCTCCAATAGCAGGGCCAATTCCTTGTAATACAATCTTCAAAAATGAATTGTCTATATCTTCTAATAGGGGTGTTTTATTGCTTAAATAACGAAATGTAATGGCTATTGTATAATAAACACCTATTGCAATAATTTTTGTTGTCGTAGATTTCTGTAATGATTTCATCTTCTATCCGTTTAAATTTCACATTACAAAAATCAAGAACTTCTAACTTAAAAAAATTGATCTATGGTAAGAAACTCTATTTCCCTATCTTTTTTCTTAATCGACTCAAACTTTCCGGAGTAACACCAATAAAGGATGCAATATGTTTTAGTGATGTATTCTGAAATAGTTCAGGTTTTTCTGATAATAACTTAAGGTATCTTTCTTCAGCTGTTAAGGTTAAAAAATCTATCTGTATCTGCTGACGTTGTATAAATAGTCGTTCTGCTATGATTTTTCCCAACCAAAGTCCTTTATTTGATTTGCTGTACAATTCCGCTAAACTTTTATTAGAAATAGATAACAGCTCTGTATGTTCTAATGCCATCGTATATATTACACTTGGCTTTTGTGTTAGAAAAGAGTAATAATCTGAACTAAAATTATTTTTTATTACAAGGCTAATGCAGATTTCATTGCCTTTGCTGCAAATAAAATTCCCAACAGAACCTTTTAAAACAAAATGCAAACTATTCTCTGTTTTATCCGCTTCCTTTATGATTTCATTCTTTTTAAATTCTCTCAAAATCATGCGATCAGCAAAAGCATTCCACATCTCAATATCCGCTTCAAAGAAAGAATCAAAAACATCTTTCAATTGTTTTCCTATACCCGTATGATTCATCTCTTATTAATCGTCTAACTAGTTTACTTACAACAACTGTTGCTATTTCTCTTAATGTTAAAAAGAAGTATTGTTATCACTTCAACATGTGTTAGAACAAGACTGATCTCTTTATTTGCACCAAATTTATGAAAACAATTGTATA
The DNA here is from genome assembly GCA_048268005.1 of Ancylomarina sp. Classification (GTDB taxonomy): domain Bacteria; phylum Bacteroidota; class Bacteroidia; order Bacteroidales; family Marinifilaceae; genus Ancylomarina. The sequence continues at coordinate 1,094,429 of JBLWWJ010000001.1, read as the reverse complement.
AACAGTATGTTCAATAAAAGCAAAGTTACAAGCAGAGTTTAAATAGAAAGAATAAAATTAAGTTAAAGCCTGTGTGTGAAGCACCACCCCGTCTTGCTGCGCAAGCCACCCCTCCTCTACGAGAGGGGAATTTTAAAAAAGGGAATAAAAAAGAACCCAAAGCTGATGGGCTTTGGGTTTTAAGTAAACTGCTCATCACCATTCATGAAATTTAGTCTTCATTGTATGGCGTTTTTTATTTCAATGTCTTCTATCTTTTACAAGGGTTTAACGGGAATACAAATATCAACGATGAACTTTTTTTCTGGATGCTCCTCATGGTTATTATGGTATAATTCATAAGGATTTCCATCGGCAGGTTGATAGCCACTCTCAGACAGGTTAATACAAACTGAATTCCAAGCTTGTTGAAATTCCTCTGCTGATATTTCGAAATGCCCGACCATATACTTACCTGCTGGTATTTGCATTTTACCAATCTCACCTTCCGTCTTAATCTCATCATTTACAATAATGCAAGCACTTTGTCTGACATTTTTGATTTCTGTTAGCTTAGGATCGTCATGATAGAATGTTATACCTTTTGTCTCAGGGAAGTTTAATAAACCTCGCGGTTCTGCCCATTTAAAAAGTTTTTCATAAGCAAGTCTAATTTGGTCAAATTGCCCCGTGTGTCTGCAATAAATGACCTTCAACTCTGGCATGTCCTTAATTTCAAAATTTTCCTTCATAATAAAACTCCATTTCTTTAGTGAATTAATATCACAAACGTAGTTAATGGAGGATTGAGTCAATTTACTCGTCTTGCTTTCTAATTGACTATTCTTGCTATTTTCATTAATATGAATCTCTCGAAATTTATTTGCACTAAGCTGATACCTGTCTTTAAAATTGCGACAAAAAACAGATAAACTATTAAAACCACAATGTTCAGCAATCTCCAAAATAGGTTTATCAGTGTTTATGAGTAATAGTCTGGCAGCTTTTTCTACTCTCTTTCGTTTTATAAATTCATTTATTGTTTCACCAATAAATGCAGAAAAAATACGGTGAAAATGAAATTGAGAAAAATTTGCAACTTCAGACAACTTATGAAGAGACAAGTCTTCATCTAAATTATTTTCAATATGATCGATTACTTTATTTATCCTAAAAATATATTCTTTTTGATACTTATTCATTGGTTATTTACTTGTAAATACCACACAACGCCTTGCAAAGTTGCCACAGGAATTAGGGTTTCAAAAATGACATTTGAAAAATAGGGTATCCAAATATGGACACCCTATTCTTTTTTTTATAATTCAACTCTTTTAAAAAAGAATAACTTGTACGTTACTGTAGAGGAACTGGTTTGTATTCTTTGAATCAATTTTAATTATTGATTTATCCGTCACATTAATTTTATAAAGGTAATCTGTTACATCATCCGTATCATCCTGCCCCGATAAAAAGTAAACCAACTCATCCAACTTTTCGATATATACCGCACCAGCATACCAGCCATAAATTTTTGGCATGTTTACAATCGATTTCTTTGCCCCACTTGTTAAATCTAATTCGAACAATGTACTTTCACTTTCGTAACTATCCTTAGTTGCGAAGAAAATGTTATTATCAATACCAAAAGAGAATCCATTTATATAAGTTAGGTCTGCAATAATCTCAGTCTGGTTTCCATTTGACAAATCCACACGAACTATTCTATTGGGCGAATCTTCTCTCACACTGCGATCTTCCATAAGAATCATCAAACTGTTTTCGTTCATGATCTTACACTTCTTAACGTACTCCTTATTTATTTCGGTAATAAACTCATCTGTACCCTTATCTAAATCTAATTTATAAAAGCTTGATTTGTATGCCACATCATACTTATGGAAGTTCTCCAAGTATACATGGCTTAGGCCATCAGACATTATGCTTACATCTAAAACGTCTTCCTTTTTATTCATTGAAACCTCCTGAAACTCCTTAGAATCAGCATTTATTCTTAATAGCTTGAAATCTTTTGTTTCATATTCCGGTTTTTGCAATACTATAAATTCATTACTTTTTTCAAGAAAACACAAATCAGAATACCAATAATCACCTTCTATTTGAGGTAATTTCATAAATTCTGTTTCACTGCCCGTAACAGGATCAATAATGACAATACATTCTTTGTTGGTATCATAATCCGATTTTAAAGCAAATAATGTTTTTTGCATGATATTAAAAACGCCATAATCTACTGTTTTTTCATTAACAGTTACCGTTAAGTTTCCTGTTGTAATTTCTTCAGGAATTCTTACTTTCAATTCGGAAATAGAAGCCTCAAGCAAGACAAGTTGACTCCCATTAATTTTCACAACATTCTCATCCTTCACTTCACTAAAACCCTGACCTTTAATGATTATCTTATCTCCTATTTTTCCTTTTGACACAGATAGTCCCTCAAGCCGTAAGACCGGGCCATTATCTTTATCATCATCGCAGGAAAAACATAATGCACCAAGCAAGCAAATCAGTAAGAGTAATTTTGATTTCATAAATTATTAAACATTAGTTAATTAAAAATATGTTAGATTTATTGCCTTAAAACTAACACTTATAACAACATCATAATAATAAACCATTCGTTAAACACAGGTGTTTTGAAACATAATTTAAAATACAAATTGAGAACAATTACCTAATATATGCTAAAAGCCATTACATACTAACTTCCTGTTCGTTAGCATAAGCTATTCTTTTTAGCCGTTTTATTTTCAATAAAAAAGCAATCAACATTCTTATCTAAAGTAAAAGGAGGCTCAACAAAATTTGTTATTGAGAAAAAGCTTGCCTTGTCATAAGTTTGAGAAGCCTCTTTCGGCTTTATTCTTTAATTTCCTACGTTCTTAGCTCCCATTCTCCATCTAAAATATTAATTTTACTGATTATCATTTTTCGAGATCAGAATGGAAGAAAACAAAGAGCTTAAACTGGCTTACGACTATATAGAAAATACCAACACCAATATTTTTCTAACGGGAAAGGCCGGAACGGGCAAAACCACCTTTTTGCACCGACTGCGCCACGAATCCTTAAAACGGATGATTGTAGTGGCACCAACGGGTGTGGCTGCCATCAATGCGGGTGGTGTTACGGTTCACTCTTTCTTTCAGTTGGGATTCAGTCCCATTATTCCCGAAGATGAATACACCAACAAGGGAGAGAAAGCCCCTGAAAAACGTTTTAATAAAACCAAGATCGATATCATTAAATCTCTGGATTTGTTAGTGATTGATGAGATCTCTATGGTTCGTGCCGATTTATTGGATGGGATTGATGCTGTATTGCGTCGTTATCGCCGGTCGAAACTGCCCTTTGGTGGTGTGCAGCTGCTGATGATTGGGGATTTGCAACAATTACCTCCGGTGGTGAAACAGGAAGAGTGGTCCATTTTGAAGCGATTTTATGCCACCGAGTTTTTCTTCAGCTCGAGAGCCTTACAAAAGTCACCACACATTTGCATTGAGCTGAAACACATTTACCGTCAGAAGGATGAAGACTTTATTCAGATTCTGAACGAGATTCGTAATAATCAGCTTTCTGATGCCTCGCGCCGCAAGCTGAATACCCATTACAAACCCGATTTCGATCCGGATGATAAGGATGCCTATATTACACTAAGTACACACAATAGAAAGGCCGAGGAAATCAACGAGCTCAAACTGGAGAAACTTGAAGCAGATAAAATGAGTTTTACGGCCAGCATAAATGGCCAGTTTCCCGATTACGCCTTCCCCACTCTTGAAGAGTTGGAACTCAAAAAAGGGGCCCAGGTGATGTTTGTAAAAAACGATTCCCAGTCGGCCAAACGTTTCTATAACGGCAAGATTGGTATGATCACCTATATGGATAAGGATAGCATCAGTGTAAAATGTGAGGGCGACGAAGATGTGATTGAGGTTGAAAAGGAAAGCTGGGAGAATATCAAATTCACCATTAATGAAAAAACCAAGGAGATTGAGGAAGAAGTGATTGGCTCCTTCACCCAATTCCCCTTGAAATTGGCCTGGGCTATCACCATACACAAGTCACAGGGCCTAACCTTCGAAAAGGCCGTAATCGATGCGGCTTCGGCCTTTGCTCACGGACAGGTTTATGTAGCGCTTTCGCGCTGTAAATCGCTTGAAGGCATGGTGCTGAAAACCCGCATCAACCCCCAGGGCATTATCTGCGATAGCTCGGTAGCCAGTTTCAATCAAAGCATGAAAGATAACCCACCCCGACAGGAGGATCTTTATAAAGCCAAGCGCGACTACCAGCTCTCCTTATTGAAAGAACTTTTCGATATGGATTTGGTTTACCACTATGCTTATCGACTGCATAAGGTTTTCGAAGCCTATCCTACAACCTCGCAAGGCGATTGCAAGGAAAAACTAAAGGCCGTTATCGACCATCTGAAACCTGAACTGGTAAAGGTGGGGCAACAATTTGTCAACCAATTGTATCACATGTTTGGAGCATCACCAAATCTGGAGAATGATAAACACTTTCAGGAGCGTTTGCACAAGGCCTGTCAGTATTTTATCCCTAAGCTGGAGCTCTACCTTTTGGAGCCTGTGCACCAGGGCTATTTCGATACCGATAACCAAGCCCTGGCCAAAACCGTTAAGGATTTGCGGACTCGTATTGTTGAGCTAACTCAGGTGAAACTGGCCTGTATGCTTCATTGCAATCATGGCTTTGTACTGAAAGATTTTCTGGAGCTTAAAGCTAAGGAACATTTAAAGACGGTAAAGTTCAAGCGCATGCCTAAGCAGGAAGATTTCTCTGCCATTGTCGATTACCCGGAGCTTTTCAAGCAACTGAAGGACTGGCGTTATGCCAAGGCGGATGAATTAAACACAACGGTAGCTTCCATTATCAGCCTTAAAGTTATTGTTCAGGTTTGTAATAGCCTGCCCCAAAACAAAATGGCTCTGAAGAAAATCAAAGGCATGGGTGCTAAAAAGATTGAACAATTTGGTTTGGAACTTTTGAAACTGGTTGATGCCTTTAAGAAGGAAAATAATCTCTCTCAGGCTCCCGATATCTTCTCCTCGGCTAAAACAGCAGAACCTAAGAAAGTCAGCAGTAAAGAAAAAAGTTTCCAAATGTTTAAAGAAGGGAAAAGCATTCCCGTAATTGCTGCTATTCGCGACCTAACACGTTCTGCAATAGAAGAGCATCTGACCTATTATATCAGTATCAATGCCCTTCCTGTCAGCAATTTTGTTGATGATGATAAACTGGAAAATATCATGGCCTATTTCGATAAGCATGAAGTGACTGCTCTCAACGATGCCAAAAGAGATCTTGGCAAAGAAGTTAGTATGAGCGATCTGCGCTTTGCTCTGGCACATTGGGAGAATGTGAAAGATAAATAATCATTCGGATTGGGAGGATACAAAACCGCAATGTTGTTTTCGATGGGTGAATTCTCTTGTTCTTTTGTCTTAAAACAAAAGAAACCCACCGAACAAAGTGAGTTCATGAACACCTTATTAAATTATCCGTGAATAAAAATTCAAGAGCCACGATTTTCTCAATCTTAAATCAATGCTCAATAAATTCGTTGTCGAAACCAATACAGCGCTCATATACAAAATGAAAAAAGCGCAAAGGATCAGCCAATGACTGATACACTTTGCGCACTTATTTAAACCTAGCAAACTACGTGTAGATATCATTTTTGAACACTACCTCAGTTTGATTTCCTAAAAAGGAAATTCATATTCTAATATTTAAGCTTCTGCAATCGCTTTCTGCTTATCCAGTTTACGCGTTATTCGTCCAAATACAATTAAGGCAATAGCGGATGTAGCAGCAATCGCAACAAAATAATACCAAATGTAATGGGCATGTACGGATGCTTCTTCCCAGGCCGCATGATTCTCAAACAACATTGGATCAGGACAGTATCTTGATAGCAGGTATCCTGATAATCCAAAACCTAAGATGGATGAGACAAAGGAATGCAAGTGAGAAAAACCAAGGTACATCGCTTCTTCACCCTTAGGAGCCTGTAATGAGAAATACTCAAGGAAACGCGGTGAAATAAAGGATTCAGCTAAACCCTGGAAAACAATACCCACAATCATCATAAAAGCAACTGGATGCATGCTAAACAGACCTAAATTAATCGACTCTACATCTAAAAGATTACCGGCAGCCATACACAAAGCCGAAACGGGCATAATAAACATACCCACAGTCATTGAAAACAAAGCCGTTCTCTTACGCAGGAGTTGTGTAATTAATCCTACAGAAAGGACAACGACTAATGGGTTCACATTGGCATACCATGAAGGTGAGGCACCCTCTCCTGCCATACGCAATACATACTTTGGCATGGTTGCATATAATTGATGTTGTACCATCCAGAATCCGGTTACAATTAGGATCAGAGCTAACAAACGACCATTTGCTAATACTCTTAAAAGAGCATCCCAAATCTCACGAATGGTTTTACCTTCTCCTTCATGGCGTGTACTCTTGAAGAAAAAGAAAACTCCAATTAAGGCTAAACCAGTCATGGTTGCTGAGAAATAGTTCAAGTTCACCAAACCTTCGTTACCCATAGCTTCACGCAATGGCTTTACAATGGTTTTTCCAGAAAAAGAACCAATATTAACCATCATATAAAAGATAGAAAAGCCTTTTGCACGTGTGGCTTCAGTCGTCTCCTTGGCTACTGTTCCTGTAATCACCGATTTGATGAAAGAACCACCAATCATGATCACAATAATGACCGGAACGACCATCCACTTATAAGAACTTTCTCTTAAGCCTTTAAAAACGGTAATATCGGTATATTCAACCAAACCTGCCGATTCCAACATAGTAGGAAGAATTGCCAAACCAGCATAACCAAGAGTTAAGAGACTAAATGCTAATAGTAAAGCATTCTTAAAACCCATTTTATCGGCTAATGCACCACTGAAGGTAGGTAGCAAATACAATCCGGCAGAAAAACTACCCGAAATTAATGCCGACTCCATATCACTAAAGCCTAATATTCGGGATAAGTATATTGTAATTACAATAAAAACCCCATAATAAGCTGCTCTTTCCAACAGTTCCACCGAGTTGGCTACCCAAAAGGCTCTGGAAAAGCGCTCCTTTATCTTACTCTTTTTTTCAACACTCATTTTAATTCTCAATTAAGTTTTATTTAAGATATAGTTGTCCAAATTTTCAGCCCGTAAAAATAGATTTACTTTTTAGATTCACAAGTAGGAAAAACCCGACTTTGCTTTTTTATCAAAAATTAAGCCGAAAACACCTACAGACTCTACATTTTGTATGATTTCAATAAAAATATATTTTTTATTTTCTGAAAGTAGTATTTTAAAATCGTAATTGTCAAGTCCTTGCTTATTTTAACAAAAAATAATCACAGAAACTCCCATTTTTTATTTGGTAGAAGACCTTTTTTGACTTACATTTGCACCCGTTATCAGAACAGATAATAAGACGTATTGGAGAGATGGCAGAGTGGTCGAATGCGGTAGTCTTGAAAACTATTGTGCGGCAACGTACCGGGGGTTCGAATCCCTCTCTCTCCGCTGAATAAAGCATCAAAGTTGCAAAACTTTGGTGCTTTTTTTATATATACTATTTTTTCGAGGATGAGAACCCCGGGGTTCGTAATACATTAATGAGAGAGGAACGAGCGAATCATCCCTCTCTCTCCGCACTGCGGAAACGCAAATCAATAAAAAGCATCAAAGAGCAAAAGTTTGGTGCTTTTTTTTTATATACTATTTTTTTTTGAGGATGAGAACCCCGGGGTTCGTAATACATTAATGAGTGAGGAACGAACGAATCATCCCTCTCTCCGCTGAATAAAGTATCAAGGTAGAAATACCTTGGCGTTTTTTTAGGCAGATTTTTTTTAGCGATTATCCCGATCTATCCTCCCGAAATTACAGAAGGCTAACACGATTTGGTATCATAAAAAATGAAAAAAAGACAATGAAAAACCGGAAGTCTGTTCTGAATGAACAAAATACTCCCGGATATTTCAAAAATGAATTTGAAGTTCACCATTGGGCTTAATCCTGAAGCCTCGTGATAGAACTATATAATTAAGCAAATGCTAAAAGCATCTCTTCATGACTGGCAATTGATTTATATGTCTTTGTAAGCTTTACAATATTGACAATTAAAAGAATGGGAGCAGCTACAACGCCAACTAAAAATGCGACAACAATACGAATGACAAATCTTGTTAAAGAATTAGACACGCCCCCTCCAGCACTCTTCGCTTCTGCAATAGCGTCATCTAGTTTATCTTCAGCTCTTGTTCGGGCATTTCCACTGGTTAATTTCCAACCTGTAAAGAAACCCGATATTCCCCAGGCAAATATAAGGCCGTCATATTGTCCCGTATCAAAATAGGTGAAAGCGCCTAGTAATACCAAAACGGCACTAATAATGATTTTCACATACAGCCAGACACGTGAGGTTTTATCGCTGGCCAACTGGTCTTGAATAATGGCATAATTACACTTACGACATAAGGCTACATCATTAATATTGTACTCTGATGTCTCCAAACAATCATTACACATTGCTACACCGCATTTACCACATGAGGCTACTGCAACCACGTCTTGATGGATTGAACAATTCATAAATAAAAAGTTTAAAATAGTCTACTCTTAACGATTTTCGACATCCTCGTCTTATTGGTTCAGTGGCTTTTAAGCTTAGCCATTGATTTCGTTATGAAGCTGAGTTTAAATACCTGTCGAACTCAGATTACATATTATTGTGCTTTTCACTTGTCAACAGAGCATATTGCTCTTCGACCCATTTGTCGGTATCCTTGAACGGACTCAAGCAATTGCCCCAGTAATTACTGCAGAAATAGTAGATGGAGTAAATGGGTGTTAATCCAAGCGCTATAATAGAAGCTATAAGTGTAGCAATAATCTTACTTATAAAGTTTCCAGCACTATCCCCCAACTCTCTTCCATAATTTCTCGATCTATCGAGCTCTTCTCCGGTTCTTTCATCGATTAAGACATCCTGATGAATTTTCTTATATGCATCCGGAGCCCAAATACTTTTGATACTTCGCGATATAAGACTGGAATCAAATTGTTTCCCTTCTCTACTATCCTTTTCAAGCAGATAAACCGGTCGTTTGGCCGAATAATAGTAAAATGCGATATAGATACTAAAACCCACAATCATTGTAATACCGGTCGCTATACTGATAGCAGAAATTGTAATAAGTCCCGCAACAACAATCATCAAAACCATGACTGTTTTAGCTCCTACAAAAGCTCTGCTTATCTGATACTTATAATAATTGGCGTAGCTTTCAATGGATTCTAACAACAAATCATCAGTGGGATGAATCTTATTCATAATATAATCGAGGGTTCTTTTTATCAAAACGGCGTCCTTCCCGGTATTAATATAATATCGGGTCTCACCATTCTCGTCCTGCGATTGTGGTAAACGCTCCTGCATTTCTTGCATGACAGACCAGGCTAATTCGTTTCTTCCCTCCTCACTCATACCTTTGTATTCATCTGCAAGCTCAACATTACCAGTGTCAAGTTTTATTTTGCCACCAAGCAAGGTATTAACCAATAAAATGGGTGGAATAATAAGTGATGCATACATCAGCAGGGCAAAAATCAACAGTGTAATTCCAAAGATGACCATTTCAGTATTTTCGGCGGAAATGATTACAGGCAATGAGCTTACCATTGAAATGCCACCAATAATAAGGATTACAATTCCTAAATAAATTTTACTTTTCATAGATTAATATTTATAGCATATTACTGGTTTCCCCCTGGCTACTCATCTAGAAAGCGGGAGAAGTCAAAACTTTTTCCTTTTATTGAAGTCGGTAGATTTATCCGGACAGCTTTTAGCTATCCCACATATTTTGGTTCAGCCTGGTAACTTCTTTACCACAACCTAAATCACCACAAGGGGATGCTTCTTCTAAGGACCAGTCAGCATGATGAATGTTATAATAGTATTGTTTGTCTTCCTCTTTCTTTAATTTCCAAGGTGAAACAAAACCTATGAAATATGAAGGTTGTTTAAATTGCGGATGCATCTCAGAACTATTTTGATCAGAGTGATTCTTTTCAGACAAAGTAATGTTATCTCTACCTCCGCTGGAATACCCCGTAATAGCAGAACCTGACACCAAAACATAATAACTGTCAATTCCAAACTCAACCTGATCAAAGAATTCTTTACTTCCACTGTAGTTCAAATCCCCTTGCGTGCAAGAATATGAAAGATTCGTATGTGCTATAGAATTAGTAAGCACTGCACGATTCTGAAGAAAGACTCCTCCCCCTTCTTTTTGAGAAATATTGCTCACAATTGTGGCTTTATTAATATTTACTTTCGTGGCATTCTGACAATAGATGCCACCGCCCACACCTTCAGAATAACCATTGGCAATCAAACAATTGTTCAGATCTGCATATCCAAACAAAATTAAACAACCTCCCATTCGGTAACTTTTACAGTTCACTATTTTTGAATTTTCGATTTTAGAAGTCCGTTGTATAATTGCGCCTCCACCATCGTAAGCCACACAATCACTAATCAGGCAACGATTGATGTCAGCCCGGTCACAATACACACCGCCGCCCTTTGATTCACTCATATACTTTCGATACTTTTCATCCAGCACATCGACAAAACATTCAGTAATAAAATTGTCTGAAAAATTTATTTCTCCTTCGATGTATGCTCCTCCTCCCACTCCGGAAAAAGAATTTATATAGCAATTCATAATTTTATTGTGGGTAATCTTACAATCGAATTCCAGTTCCTTATTAATAGATGGAGCAATAATACACATACCACCACCTTGGTTGTAGACATTTCGTTGTTTGATATTAGTGGCATTACAAGCTTTAAGTGTGTTGTTTTCCAGAATTAGCTTACCACCAGCCAAATCTCCGCGAATATTATTATCAATATTCACATACAAACCACCACCTGCTGAAGGTGTTGCACTCGAATAGGCTGAACATTTATAAATATTATTCCCTTTTAAGTCATAGTTTGCTTTTCCACGATCACCAATTTTACTCTCCAGTTTTATGGCCCCTCCTGCACTTTGTGCATAACAACTAAAAACACAGTTGTTTGTAATTTGAATATCAATGACATTTTGTGAAGTAGAGATACCTGCACCATCCTCTGACCAGCATTCATGAATAAAATTAGAGGCAATTACGACATGGCTTTCTGAATCATCTGGCAAATAAATACCACCACCATCTTTGAGCGCATAGCAACTTCTAATATCACAATTTTTCACTTCCAGATCACTCTTAGAATAAATGGCACCTCCATTATTGTGTCTACCTCCATTATCAGCTACACCTCCAATTATTTTCAAACCATCTATGCGTAGCATACTCTTCATGACAGTATCATTAAAAAATAAGTGGCTGCAATTATCGTTCATTTTACAACTAGTCCATGGCTGTGTTTTAGAACTGGCATCTTCAACCAATAGTTTATCCCACTTACTTAAATCATCATCTTGCTTTCGGTCTCCGGTGATAATGGTTTCGTAAACCGGTAATTTGATACCCTCAAGCGTATCTTGAAAAACACGTTCCTTGGAAAACTGTTCGTCACCTTTAAAACCACCCAAAATATTAATCCCTTTTGTAATGATATAACCGGAGTCAGATTGCGGCAGGTATGTGCCAGCAGCAATCCAGATAGAATCACCGTCCTGAGCAAGATCTATGGCTGCTTGTATATCCCCAAAAGCATTATCCCAGGAAGAACCGTCGGCTGCTCCATTAGCATTTGTTTTAACATATAGGGTATTGGGGGTGGGTGAGCATGCCACCGCTAATAATAAGGTCAAAAAAACAAGTGTGTTATTTAAAATCTTTTTTTTCATAGGATTCATTATTTATTACAATTAATTGATTGTGGTCTTGTTCCATCTACAGGCACAGCTCCTAAGCTGACTCCTGCATTTTCAGGAGAGCTAAAAGCCTGTGTTTGATCCTGTGAGGCTATCTCAGCCTCCTGTAAAAGATCAGGATTAACCGTTGTTGGCAATTGCATCCAGACCAATACCATCATTATAACAATACAAAGTCCAAGCATTGCTGCTATTGTTTCACCAATTCCAAAGGAAGGAAGTGCATGAATAATGGTAGCTAGAAGCAAAAGGCCCATAGCCATCTGAGCCGTTGTCATCATAGTCGATTCTGGTTTGAATAAAACGCTTCTTTTAAACTTACCATAGGCTGATATGGCAATTAAATAGGCAACCAACTCTATACTGGTTCCCAACATTTCACCAAAGGGTAGCATGTTGAACATCATGGCAACCACCAATATCCAAAGAGCAATTCTTAAGCGTTTGCCATCCACTCGTTGCATAGAATAGCTTTTTAATTTATAAAGTGAGATTAACATGATGATGTAGCCTGCAAAAGAAGCAAACTCAGAACCCAAACCATCACCTAAGACAATGAAGATACCCAGTGTCGAACCTAACATCATAAACATGATGGACAGCGTGAGTTTGCGCATTTCAGATGAAATAAAGTTAGTGAGTATATACAGCCAACCGATAATATCGATGATCGACAGTCCAAAATCTAACAGTGGGTTTATAACTAAGCTATAGTCATCGGGCAGTATGTGATACACTCTATTAAAAAGACCCAAGGCACCAATAAAATAGCTTACAAGCAACACCACTAATCCTCTACGACCTAGACTGTTAAATGACTCCGATCTTAACAATAAGAAGAAAGAAAAAAGAACAACCCCAATACGTATAATCCAATCTATCCAACTGATAATATGCATTACACTTATCATTTTCTCAAGCAAAGAAGAATTTGATATAATTACCAGGTTAAAGAACATCCAGAAAAGATTTAGAATTATATTTGATCCAATCCATCCAGCTAATCCATATTGAGCTCTTTTATCTAATATTACAAAAAGCTTAAATGCACCTAAAACGATTAGTATTATTGCAGCTATGTTAAAAACCGTGGCTTGCCAACTGTTAAGCAAATTTGCCAATATTGATAACATGTTAGATCCGAGAATCATTCCCACACCGTAGGTTGCCTGTTTATTATTATTCATGCTAAAGTTTTTTTTATTAATTATAGATAATCACGGTTTCAATTATGATAATAAAAACATGAAGCTGTGGCAAATTAAGTAATAGTCAGCATTTCGTTTTTTAGTCTTTTAAACGAGCTGAAAAAAGCACACTTACTACACCCCCTAATATTCACATCAATTAGATGTTTTACTTAAATCAGAAAGTTTGTACGCAAAACATAGTTATTGCAACAACTAATATTTTATATCTTAATTTATTATTCATGGTTATTAATCAGTTACGGGAAGGTTTTTAAAAGAATGACTTCTTCTTGACCTTCTGCCCGCGTCAACACATGTTCCAATCGTAATACCACTTAGGGAATCAAAACCCGACGACACACCATCAAATTCATATTTAAACCGAAGCGTCACCCCTGGTGGCAAGTTCTTACTTGCTCCACTTCGTAAATAATTGCCCGAAGCTCTTTTATCTCCAAGATATACCCTTGTCACTTTATATGAACGTCCTGTGTTAGTATAAGCTTCGATATAATTGCCACTATTAGAATAGTGCCCGTTATTAGAAGATGCCATAGTTAATAGAACTGGCTGACTCCCTTGATTTTGAACAAGACCATGAATTTCTAACACATTGCCCATGCGAGTGCATTGGGTGATATTAAAAAGACACTGTTCATTCTTAAATGCTTTAGGGTAGGCTTTCTTTGTGGCTTCCTCTTTTTTCTTCTCTTCCGCTTTACGCGTTTCTTCTTGCTGCTTTAATAAGGCCTGTCGCTGACGTTCAGCTTTTTGCTCTTCACTTTCCAGATTCGTCCCGGTCATTTCATCTTTGTCGTAGCAATTAGTAAACTCGACAAATAGCGGCTTTACATTAGCATTTTTGGCCGCCTGGCAAAGTACAAATACGCGGTATAAACCACCGCCCAGGTTTTCTTCAAATTCACAGACTTTATTAAAGGGCACCTTTAATGTTTCTGACACCACATCGAAACTCTCACCACTTTCCAATGCCTCTTTAATGGCTCCTGTCGAAGTTTTCATACCAATAGCATTGGCCGTTGAATTGATTATCTTGCTTAAAGCCTGATTGTACGCTACGATAATATTCTCTCCGGCTCCCCACTCCACACGATAGGTAAATGTTGCATTGGGGGCATCTGGTTTATTATAGGTCCACACCGGGCGCTTTTGGGCTGAGATTGTCTGGAAACAAAGCAAAGCTACCGCCAGAGCTGCGAAATTTCGCAACTTTATATTTTGTAATATCTTCATAAAATTGATCTTTCTTGTTTAGGCTACTCGTATTCTATTTCTTTTCCCTCACTGCAGTCAAAAGCTTTAAAATCAGGTTTAGTGTGCGCCTTTCGTGCCACTTGACAAAGGATAATAACTTCAATACCGCGCGAACTAATAGCAGGGCTTGCTTTGCAACAAACCATATTAACAGGAAGTCCAATACTAAGCTTATTCAAACTAAAGCTCTGACCCGTATCCATTATTTTTTTTATCGAATCGAGCTCCATATTTATTCCACTGGCCAATGCAGTCTGATAAAGAATTTTGGCCATTGCTTTATTGATTGCTTCTTCTGTTTTGGCCCTGGCGGTACTGCTTTTGTAGACATAATCCTTGGTTGGCTTTGGAGTGTTGTATTTCCATATCTGGGCATGAGCAGTGCCAGTGCCCAGACAGCTTATCAATAGCACAAGCAGAAACCTTGCTCTTAAATACATATCTAAAACTTATTAGCCTCTTCCTGTTGTTCTTTTCTGGCCTCCACCTCTTTATTAATGTAGTCAAAAAGCTTTTCTGCATTATAATCGACCTCCATAGCTTCCAACTTACTTGCAACCTCTTGCTTCACTTCTTCGGTAGAAACATGGATGGCCACATAAGCATCATAGCCACCTAAATCATTTTTAAGCACCTCCTGGCATACAACAGAAACGTATTTATCAATTGCGGCTTCTCCTGCAGACATTATTCCTCCTTCTAACTTAGCAAGCTTACGGCTATTCCCACTAGCTACAGCTGTTGTATTGGTGTATTCTTTAAGTCCGGCTTTAAAAGCTCCCATATATCGGTTCATGATCATGGCCTTTCCAGATTTAAGGGCCGTTGAAGAAGCAATATGTTCATTGGCCTGTCCATTAGCTGTTCCCAGTGCTGCTATATAATCTGTACCATCAAAAGCATCTTCTTTACATGGCTGATATACAATTTTACTTTTTTTCTCAAGTTCTGCCATTTTAAGTTTGTGTTCTGCTTCCATCTCGGCCATTTTAAACTCATGTTCTTTTTGCTTGTAGGCCTGTTCTATACTTGCCTGTTGCGGATCGGTTTGTCGTGCAAGTTCTTTTGAAGAACTGCAGGCACTTAGTAGAGCGATTGAGCTAACAATCATTAGTAAGTTTGATAATTTCATAGTTCTCATTTAACAATTCAATAAATAATAATGCATAAGCATTTAATTTTATCAAATCAGATTAGATAGATGTTTATTATTCGATTATGATGACTAAAGTATCATTCTGTCTGAAATCAAATAACAGCAGATCTATTGTTTTTTGAATTTTTAAACTATCTGTAAAAAAGCACATTTTCTACTTCCCCCTAAGAATCTAGCCTTATCAATTTTCTATGTAAATCTTAAAGCTTTATTTTTTCAACTTTCCACACATATCACTTACAAACAAACCCTTGGATATTTATACTTCTATCGTTTCTATAGACATTTACGTAACTTCACACATCTACTAATGACCAAAAACGTATAAAAGCACATTATTAATGTTAATCCACACACCAAGATTTCGACATTTCACAAGATTAAAAAACAAACTCCACTATCAATATTTATTAAATTATCCCTTTAAGAAATCACCCAACGCATTCTGCACATACACATTTTAATGTTTAATAAAAACTCCTTTATGTTTTGAATATTTTTAATTAATTTTAGAATAAATACTAATCATATAAATATGCTTTTCTTGTAATTTTCATGAACATTCAACTTTTTGGTAAAATATTCTGTCTTGTTCTTTTGATGCTGATGGGCAACATACCTTTATTAAATGCAAAGGATTTAGCATCTGTATTTGATGAAATTGAAAAAATGGCTTATTCAAAACCTGATATAGCCATGAAAGAATTATCTGCAATCAGAGGACGCTTAGAGAACAAATTAGACACTTTTAACTTCTTAAGCACAAAGGCTTTTATTACTTACCGTCAACTTCATACAGAGCTGGCAGTTAAAAATATCCAACAGCTGGATTCTATTGTCAGACAACACAATAGTAACTTTCGAAAGCACTATCTCACATTAGCAACCATCCATTCGGATCGGGAAGAATACGATGATGCAATTATGTGTTTGCTCAAGGCCATTGATGAAGATCCTGCAATCAGAACCAATGGCACTCCTTACCTTAACCTCGCTTATTATTATGGTGTCATCAATAAGCCAGAACTTGAAAAACGATATATGCAGACTGGCTATGATCTAATGATAGATACCGACAAGCCTAGCAAAAAGGCCTATGCCTGCAATATGATGGGAATGTTTATGGAACGCCATCAAGAGGATGATAAAGCAATACAATTCTACACTCAAGGCAAACACTTTGCCTACAATGCAAAGCGCTGGGATAAATACATTGATAATGCTTTAGCGGTCGCCAATATTGAGTTTAAAAGAGGCAACTATAAGCAAGTAGAATTCATTCTTTATCAGGTAGAGAATTATTATTCTGAATGTCTCTCTCCCAGAGCTCCGGCCATGGGTACTTTGCTTTTTGCTAAACTTTGCCTTGAGCAAGGCAAATTAGAAATGGCAGCAAAATATTACGATCTAACCTGTCGATACAGCAAAAACATCAGCTACAAGGCCCATTTAAAAGATTTATTTTCATTCGGGATAGAGCTTTTTACACTGATGGGCAAACAAACACTCGCTTTGGAAGCATTGCAGAAGTACAAACAAATTAATACGAAGTCTGCTGATAATTCCTTAAAGAATAACTTCAATATCAATTCAACAGAACTCAATCTCACAACATTCAAAGAAAATATTGAGTTAAAAAAACAGAAATCCATCCTAAAAATCATCTCCGTAAGCATTATCTTTTTATTGCTGCTGATACTTATCCTTGTTCGGTATAGAAACAAAGCCACAGCCAAGGCTATTTCTCAATCAAGTCATTCCTCGCAACAAACAAATGATAATCTGGCATCAAGAATTGTTGATTTGGAAGATGATAATAATAAACTACACAAAATTGCCGAGCAGCAATTAGAAGAACTGCATTTGATCCGTTTCCTGTTTGCCCTCCCAAATGATATGCGAAATTTTGATCTTGCTTCACTTAAAGAAATTGCTTTTAGCAACGAACGCCAAATTTCAGATAATGCACTTGAACTGTTAAGGGCTCGTATTAGTTCTCAAAGACAGCTGAATTTTGAAACTGACCATACAAAAACATATTATGCGAATATTGAACTAGAAAAACTAAACATTCCGAAAAAAATAACGGATAAGTACGCTCGTTTTTTTAACCTATGTATGAACCTGGCCAATAATAATTACAAAGTGTCAGAAAAAGGCCATATAGCTTCCAGTAAAAATGAACTTTACTATTTATGCAAAACGATAAGTGGTAAATCTCCTGCACAACTCAAAGGACAATTAATCCAAAAGAATAACGATTAAATCTACACCATGAAACAAATCCTCTTAATCATCTTATCAATAGTCACTCTATGCAACACCATAGTAGAGGCTCAGCTTGTTAATTCAAGAAAAAGAGCTGATTCTTTAAAAATGCGCCATGAAAACATCCATGATCTCAATGAAAAAGATAAAGCCAGCCTGTATTTTGCTTTGGCATTAACATACGGGAAACTTAATCTGGATACAGCCTTCGTTTATGCAGACGAGGGAATCGCCTATGCCAGGCAGAGTAAAAATGAATTTTTATCAGGAAGAATGTATCTGGCAAAAGCGAGTCTTTATAACTACCGGGGACAATTTGAACAAGCAGTTAAAACTTATAATTTAGCCATCAAAACATGTTTGCAAGCAAAAGATTCCATTGCAGCTGCATCTGCTCTAAATGACAAAGGCACCTGTCTTCAAGAATTAAAGAAGTATGAAGCTGCCAAACAAGCTTACAAAGAAGCTGGTCAAGCCTTTTTAGATCTTGATTATGAACATATGGCAGGAAATACACATTCGGCCAGAGCGCTATTACAATACCAGACTGGCGATTATGTAGAAGCAGTTAAAAGTGCCAACAAGGCCATCCAAATCTTTCAAAAACACAATTACCCGGGTTTTATGAGTTCCCCGCTTAATGTGCTTGGTAATATTGCAATGAAGAAAAAAGATTATAGTACTGCAATGGATTATTACCATAAAAGTCAAGAGATTGAACAAAAAGAGAATGGTTACGAAGAGCTTATTGTCCTTCAGGTTAAATTTGGAGAAATAGCTTCTTTACACAAAGAATATAGCAAAGCGGAGAATACATTTAAAAAAGGAATTGAGCTTTGTAATCAACACGGAAGTAGTCAATTCAAACCTAAGCTTCTTCTGGCTCTTGCAAAAACAAAAAGGCTACAAGGCCACACAAAGGAAGCTGAAGACTATTTGTTACGAGCTGAGAATATTATGCTTAAGGATGGACATGAGAATGATCTTGCAGACCTATATCTTGAGTACAGTTCCTATCATCATTCCCTTGGAAATAATCAAATCGCTATTGATTTCGCAAAACGCTCTATTGAGCAGGCAAAAAAAGTCCCCTTCTATAATTATTCAGAAACATACCAGGAATTGGAAAGCTTGTACAACAAAGAAGGTATGAACTTTAAGAATGATTTTCCAGATGCTAAAACTTATATTGATAGCATTAATCAACATATGGCTATTTTGGAAAGCATCCCTTTTGGAATCAATGTAACAGACACCAACCAGCCTGTATCTACAGCGCATATAGAGGCTGGCAAAGAAAGCAGCTACCTGGTTTATATTTTTTCAGGCTTAATACTTTGCGGGGTATTCCTTTTGCTATTTGTAACATTATACAGAAAAAAAAGCAAAAAACGAACTAAGCCACAAATACCGAATACTGAACTGAAAAATTCGACAGAACGCTTCGTCGCACTTCAAATCTCACCCGTCATAAATAGACGACCAACATTAAGCACACATCTTTCTTCCTTTGATAAGGCTGTTAATCAAGAGATTCTATTAAAAAATCATTTATATAGGGATGTAAAACTAAGTCAGGCTTCAGCAATTAGTGAACTGACTAATGGCCAATACTCAGTTAGGCAAATCAGAGACAACTTCAAATTGATTAACTACGAGTCATTTAATGATTACAAATATAAACTGAGAGTTGTTGATTACTTGAATGAGCTTATTGAGTCAACTATAAAGCCAGAGCTATCAAATCCTGACAGCAATAAGTTCGGATTGGATTCCGACCGCCAACTTAGTACGGTTTTTAATGCTATGACAGGCATCAAACTATCAACCTACAAAAAACTGATAAAACATACATCCGAAGTGATTAACACGAATTCTGAAGAATTTGCCACAATTAAGCAAAACTTCACCAAGCTCGAATTACATTCAAATATCATCCGACATCAGGTCGTTATGCAATTAAAAATGAAACCTTCTGAAAGCATTGAAAAACAATTTGTAACTATCAACCAAAACATTGCCGCTTATAAAATGGATACCAAAGCTATAGCACATCTGAAAGAGCTGAATAAAAAAGGTGTGGATGCTAACAACCTACTTGAACTGTATATGTCTGCTCTGTATTTTTGGATCAGTGAAAAAGAGAAATATTCTTTTGAATTTATTCAGAACTTATCGTCTCTATTTTGGGGAGTCAAACTTGAAAAAGAAACATTCGATATTTACAAAACAAAATGGAGCTTAACTGAAAATAGCGACCATATTAACCAGCCTGTAACAGCTTAATATGATTCTTCGTCAATTGGGGGAATATCTGATCAAGCTTTATATCTAAACACAAAACGACCTCCTAATTAATTTCGGGACTCTCCGCGTTCGCCCAACGCAGCAGTTTCTGCGACGGCGGGCTTTAAAAAATTGAGGGACTAAAAAGAACAATAAATATACAATTGAAGTATATCTCTGGGAAAATATAGCAAAAAAAATACGAAAGATCTACGCACAACATACTAAGCATCTTAGAGATGCTAAACATGTTTTTTAATTCAGCTTAAAAAAAGCAATAAAAAATACCCCCTGAAAATTAATTCAGGGGGTAAGTAACACTCAATTATTAAATAGTCATTAGGCTTTTGGCTCAATTACTAAAAGCAAATCGCCTTTAGCAACAGAATCGCCAGTCTCACATTTAATCTCTTTCACAGTACCTTCTGCTTTAGCATCAAGATTATTCATCATCTTCATAGCTTCAAGTACAACTAATGCATCTCCTACTTTTACTTCATCACCAACTTTAACTTTGCACTCCACAATCATACCTGGGATTGGAGCAACAACGCTACCTGTAGCAAATTCGTCTGCAGCTGATTCTTTTTTCTTACGTCCTTTGAATTGAGGAGCAGCAGGTCCATTAGGATCATTGATTTCTACAGTAAAGGTTTCGCCATCAACCGTAACTTCAAGCTCACGACCGCTACCTTTTCCTTTAGAAGTCAATTCTCCGGAAAGCGCTTTTCTTACTAACTCTTCCTCTTTCTCAACTTCTGCCATGGTTTTTGCTTTCACATCAGCTGGAATTTCTTCCATACCATATTTCCATTTCAAGAAGCGTTTCCCTGTTATAGGATAAAGTGCGCATAAAACTTCATCGTCGATATCTTTAGCAAGATCTCCAAATTCAGCTTTAACATCTTCCATTTCCGGCTCAAGAATAGATCCTGGACGAGCTGTAATAGGCTCTTCACCACGAGGATAACCAGCTAGAGCTTTCTTTTGAACTTCAGGATCGATTGGATGAGTCGTTTTACCATACAATCCGTAACAAAGGTCTTTTACTTCCTTGGTAATTTGAGCATATTCTCCTTCGTAAGAATCAAACAGTACATTATTTACTGTCTGTACACCAACAATTTGAGATGTAGGCGTAACCAATGGAATATTACCAAGCTGCTTACGTACTTTAGGAAGTAAACGATACACTTCTGGTAATTTATCCAATGCATCCATAGCTTTCAGCTGATTTACCAGGTTAGAAAGCATTCCACCCGGAGTTTGGTGCAATAATACATTGATATCCGTTGTAGCATACTTAGGATTGTTATCCAAATGCTTATATTTAGGGATGTATTTCTCCATCTCTTCAGCAATGGCATTAATCTTGTTAATGTCCATTCCTGAATCACGGTTTGTTCCCAATAACGACATGATGATTGGCTCTACAGCTGCATGAGAAGTACGATATGCGTAAGGTCCGATACAAGTATCAACGATATCTACACCTGCCTCGATAGCTTTGAAAATTGCCAAGTCACCCATACCAGAGGTAAAGTGAGTATGCAAGTTAATAGGTGTATCAGTAAATTTCTTGATTTCACGAACTAAATTGTAAATATCATATGGAGCTACCAAACCAGCCATATCCTTGATACAAACTGAATCTACTCCAAATGCGATAAGATCTTTCACTTTATTAATGTAGTATTCCATATTATATACTTCACCACCTAAACGAGGTTGGTTCAACGTATAACACACAACACCTTGCAAGTGCTTTTTATTATCCTTGATAACTTTAGCCGCAGTTTCGAAATTTCTGAAATCATTCAAGGCATCGAAACAACGGAAAATATCCATACCATTATCGATTGATCGCTGAACAAAAGACTGAACAACATCATCTGCATAGTTACGGTATCCTACCACATTCTGTCCACGAAGAAGCATTGAAAATGGTGTTTTAGGCATATGCTTTTTCAACACTCTTAAACGCTCCCATGGATCTTCACCCAAGAAACGGTGCATGGTATCGAAAGTAGCACCACCCCATGTTTCAACAGAGTGATAGCCTGCTTCGTCAATCATTTCTGCAACAGGAAGCATATCTTCTGTACGTCCACGAGTAGCAAACAACGACTGGTGTCCGTCACGTAAACTTACATCATTAATTTTAATTGGATTTTCTGCCTTTGGACGATCTTGGTCAAAGTTCATCTCGGTCATTTGTAAGACCCCGTGTTTATCAAATATCATCTTTTTATTTTTTTTGAATTAATACTTTTCCTGATTAGCCGGAAAATAGAATTATGCACTTCGTAGATTTCTACCTCGAAGCTGTACAATCTTACGTTTGGTCATCATCATTTTGATGCCAGTACGTGACCAAGAACTATTATTTGAACCCTCAACTTTTAATGCTTCAGCTTTCTCTTGTTCTATGTAGTGAGCAACTGCAATAGCTGCTGCTTTTTTAATCTTTTCTTCTCGTGTCATAATTATTGGTATTAATAATTAATTTATTTAAAGTCTTTCTTACAATGGAATATTTCCGTGTTTCTTAGCTGGTAATACTTCTGCTTTCGTTTTCATTGCATTCAATGCATCAATCAAACGCGTACGAGTTTCACTAGGAAGAATAACATCATCGATATAGCCACGCTGTGCTGCCAAATAAGGAACGTTAAATGCTTCTTCGTATTCCTTAATTTTCTCATCAGTTTTAGCTTGCTTATCATCAGCAGCTGCAATTTCTTTCTTGTAAGAAGAGATTACCTCTACAGCTCCTTTTGCACCCATTACTGCAATTTCAGCAGTTGGCCATGCAAATACCATATCAGCTCCCAATGGCTTAGAACACATTGCCAAATAAGCTCCACCGTAATCCTTACGTGTTACCACAGTAAATTTAGGTACAGTAGCCTCAGCATAACTCCAAAGTAGTTTAGCTCCGTGACGAATAATACCACCTAGCTCTTGCTGTACACCAGGAAGGTATCCTGGTACGTCTACAAATGTGATCATTGGAATATTGAAAGCATCGCA
Organism: Ancylomarina sp.; assembly: GCA_048268005.1. Classification (GTDB taxonomy): domain Bacteria; phylum Bacteroidota; class Bacteroidia; order Bacteroidales; family Marinifilaceae; genus Ancylomarina. The sequence continues at coordinate 1,071,265 of JBLWWJ010000001.1, read as the reverse complement.
GGTACGTACGAAACGAGAAATCTTATCAGAAGCATCAATATCCAAACAACCTGCCTGAATTAACGGCTGGTTTGCAATAATACCTACTGATTGGTTATCCAAACGACCGAAACCGATAATTGCATTCTCAGCATAGTGCTCGTGTACTTCGTAGAATTCTCCTTGGTCAAGTACAGATTCAATAACAGCCTTCATATCGTAAGGTGTTTTTGCATCATCCGGAATCATCGTATCCAATTCCGAGCAATCACGCTCAGGATCATCACCCATTGGCAACTGAGGCGTTTCCTCTAAGTTGTTATTTGGCAAATAGCTTAATAAGTCACGAATCTCTTCAATAGTATCTTCATCTGAATCGCAAGCGAAGTGTGCGTTACCACTTTTAGCATTGTGAGCCATAGCGCCACCCAATTCTTCAAAAGTCGTTTCTTCTCCTGTTACTGTTTTAATGACATATGGAGATGTAATAAACATGTGACTCTGTTTTTTAACCATGTAAACAAAGTCAGTCATAGCAGGAGAATAAACTGCACCACCAGCACAAGGTCCCATAATAGCAGAAATCTGAGGAATTACCCCTGATGCTCTTGAGTTACGCATAAAGATTTCACCATAACCTTTCAATGCATCAACACCTTCTTCAACACGCGCTCCACCAGAATCATTAAGCCCTACAATAGGAGCTCCGGCACTTACTGCCAAATCCATTACCTTACAGATTTTTGCTGCATGCATTTCACCTAAAGATCCTCCTCGAGAAGTAAAGTCCTGAGAATAAGCAAATACTGTTCGACCATTCACTAAACCATGACCAATAATTACGCCATCAGCTGGAATTTCAGTTGATTCAAAGCCAAAGTTCGTACAACGGTGTTCCACAAACATATCCAGCTCTCTAAAACTTCCTTCATCAAAAAGCAAGTCTATTCTCTCACGTGCAGAAAGCTTCCCCTTTTCGTGTTGCTTAGCAACACGAGCTTCTCCGCCCATCTTTTTAACTTCTTCTCTTTTTTTCTTTAAGAGATCTAATTTTTCAGATACCTTCATTTTATATTTTTTTTCAAGTAAGTTGCTAAAGAAAATCTCAAGGAATTTCTATTTTACTTTAATTGCTATTCTATTTTAAACCTAAATATTTAAAGCCTGTTTGTTTAGACTTAAAACTACTTTAAAGAATTATTTCATTATTGACGGACGAATATATATACTTTCATTGTAGATATGAAACTGTTTTAAAACACCACTTCATGTCCGTAAACGTTTGTATATCAATCCACATGATTAAGCACATTTATACACTCGACTATCTCTCAGGCAATTAAGACATAAAAGATGACATTTATCATATTGGATTAAAATTTTATAAGAAATACTCTACAACATATAGCAAATGGGTGAAAACACCCATTATAGAATTTTTTCAATATCATTTTACCTCAAGGAAAGGATATTTACTAATAATTCCTCTGCTATGTTTAATTCAAACAGCAAACAACAACCAAAAAACCATTCATTAACAAGTAGTAGCCAATCATCTACATCAAGATATTAATGATTGATTTTTATCACCTATAAAAATCACAGCGATGTATCCTTTAGCGTATATGGGGGAACGAATAATTCAGCCGTTTGATTAAAACCTTTCTGATTATGGCTAGGGGAAAAAGAAGATTCAGAGAACAGGGAGCAAGCTAGCCCGATGCCTTATAAGACATCATCTATATAAGGATTTTTTTCTTTATTTAATAATAAATACAATCATTTTTCTGCGGATAGAGGAAAGATTTTATCATCAGTAAAATCATTTCTACGATATATACTTCAATTGAAATTCGATGATATTACCAAAAGCAAGTCGTACTAATTTTAGTAGAATTTCAACACCCTACCTCTTGGTGAACACAAATAATCACACTAATGCAAGCAACAACTGGTCAAGCCTGTTTACTAGCTCAATCCCCCTTTCTCCGCTTAGTACACGAGCTGGAAACTTGGGAAATTCGCCTTAATTGTGAGATTAACATCACTGATATTCTTCTAGAGGGAAAATGATATACGATTAAAAAAAACAAAAACTTACCTCATCCCAAATGAACCGATTCAGAAAACAGAAAATTTAAAATGATTCAACCTTCTCATTTTTTCTATCATGTAATAAGGGTTTCATCGCGATAACCTTTGATACAATTTCCTCTACAGATGACTCCTGGTGAATACACTCACCCTCCCAATAAAATGAAAATGGTTTTTCACAATCGTTAATCACCTCAACCCAATTATCATCTTCGGCATTAGCCTTAACCAATTGAATTCCCTTACGAGAGAAAGCACGACGCAGTAGAACATACTCGAAGCCATGCCCTTTAACTGCCAGCGTGCTGTGTTGTTTATGATTCACCTGAAATAAACCGGTTTTATTATCAAAAGCAATCCCTTTATGCTGAAACATGGTCTGAAAAGCATTCTGAAGAAGCAAATCCTCCGGACTGCCTGTTGATATAGGTCCCTGAGGATGCAGTAACCACAAACGATCGGCTAGCTGCAAGGCCAGATCTAAATCGTGAGTAGACATCAATATGGCTTTACCTGAATGATTGGCAATATCACGAAGCAACTGCATAATTTCCACTCGGGCAGGTAAGTCAAGAAAAGCAGTCGGTTCATCCAAAATGATTAAAGGGGTATCCTGTGCCAGAGCTTTGGCGATAAAAGCTTTTTGTCTTTCACCATCACTCAAGGCCGAAAGCAAGCTATGTTTTTTATGAGCAATGCCACATTGTACCATCGCTTTTTCAACAAGTCTCGTATCTTCCTGATTCAATCGTCCTAGCATGCCTGTATAAGGACTTCGTCCATAGCTGACCAACTCTTCCACACTTGCATTAGGTACCACAACCCTATCGGTAAGCACAACGGCAACCCGAAGAGAAAGCTCCTTTTCACTTAATTCATTCACTAGTCGATGATCGATCAACACTTCCCCGGCCAGCGTTGGCTGAAAGCCACAAAGGCTTCGCATTAAGGTACTCTTTCCTGTTCCATTGGCGCCTAAAAGACAAACCAATTCACCCTTTAACATATTGGCTTCTAAACCTGATGCAACCAATTTAGCTCGTGAACCTGTACCATACCCTATAGATACATCTTTGATTTCAAGTAGACTTTCTTTCATAATTATCGATCCAATTGGTTTTCTTTTCGTTTTTTCCAAATAACAGATATCACCACCGGAGCGCCAATAAATGCTGTAACCGAATTAATAGGTAATTCGCTTTCCAATCCAGGCAGACGTGCTATTAAATTGCACAATAAGGCTGTGGCTGCTCCCAAAATACAAGCATTGGCAATCAAATAAAGGTGATTGCTGGTTTTCGACACCAGTTTTGCCAAATGAGGCACCGCCATTCCAATAAAGATAATGGGACCACAAAAAGCCGTAACAATTGCCGTTAAAGCACCGGCAGTAAGGATGATCAATAGACGTGCCCTACCTATTTTCAGTCCTAAATTACTCGCATAACGATCGCCCAATGCCATTAGATTAAGAGATTTGCTCAGCAGCAAAGACAAAAGTGCCGGCACAATAGTAAACATGGCAAACCAATTAGCCCGGTCAACCGACATGCGAGAAAAGCTCCCCAAGCCCCAAATCACATAATTATGCACATCTTCTTCCAGGCTATAATATTTTAAGACACCAACTATAGAGTTAGATAGATAGCCAATCATAACGCCGATGATAAGCACACTCAAAGTCCCACCTATTTTGTGAGAGATAAACAGAATTAAAGCCAAAACTGCAAATGCACCACCCAGTGAAGCCACAATAACTGCGAGGTCGCCCCATAAACCCAGTCGGGAAAATGAAAATCCCCAAACTTGTCCAGCTACCAAAAGGACAAAACCCACACCTAAACTGGCTCCCGAAGAAATACCCAATACCGAAGGACCAGCCAAAGGATTACGAAAAAGGGTTTGCATCAACAAGCCGGCAACACCCAGTGCCATACCAGCTCCCAAAGCAACGATCGTTTGAGGCAAGCGAGTACGCAAAAGAATATTTTCCCAAATGATATGATCTGATCCCTTGCCCAATAAGACATTAAGCACCTCTTGAAATGGAATATTGACAGAACCTAAAGCCAGGTTTAAACCAGCCAGCACCAAGAGGAGTATGAGTGCTGCCAGAATGATAAGTGGTTTTCGTAAAGGACTTAAATGCATATAATTTATTTTTGGACTAAAACTGGATATTAGTCATTGACAATTATTGATCTTGTTCTACTCTCTCTGACTTACTTATTTCAGCAACTCGTAGAATTCAGGACGATGTTTCGGTAAAAGTTCAGGATGAAAGAAGTGGATATAGTCAGCAAGGATCACATCAGGCTTCATGGCATTTTGTTCGTAAAAGGGTTTCTCTCTAATATTACACATGATCACATTTCCCTCCTGATATGCCTTAAAGTCTCCGTAACGCGGATCCTGATCGATTAGGGCTTTTCGATCGAAACCTATGGGTTCAGGAACAAGTATTCTCCAATAATCGCAATCGGCAGCTTTGGTGTAAACCGTTTCAAAGTCCAAAGGATAGGCTCCCTGTTTCTCGTTGTCAATAATATATTGGGCCCCAGCATCTCGGAAATAGTTAGCATAAAAGCTCTTCCCACCTGGAACATACCAGGTGCCAGAACGCATTTTACCTGAAAAGACAGTCGGTCGATTCTCAACCTTAGAAGTTAATTCCTGTAAACTATGATAGCGCTTAGAAAGTTTGTCAAATATTGAATCGGCCTCCTTCTCTTTCCCAATAAAGGGCGCAATCATTTTGACCCATTCAGCTCGTCCCAATGGCGTTTTCTCATCGTAAGCTGCCATTGGAACCAAAGGAATCCCCAGGTTTTTCAAAGCATCATATCCACCTGACTTATAAGGTGACACAAAGATTACATCGGGATTAATTCCAGCAATTAATTCGGTATTAAAGTGCCCCTCTTTTCCTACGCGCTTAACGTGCCCTTCCTGAAGTCTGGCATTCATATTCTTATTAAAGAGATGTCGACTGCTATTAATTCCTACAATATCGTCGATATCATCAAGTGCAAAGAAGTAAGTCAACTGAGTTGATGAGAGACAGATAATTTTCTTACATGGCACCGGAATGGATTGAATATCGGACTCTGGCGCTTTCCCTCCCTCTGGAACCAAAGCAAAAGCTTCGTAAGCATCATTCTTTTTACGCTTACGGTATACTTTCAATAATTGGTAATCTCCGGCATCTGACAATTCAAAACTTTGAGCATGATCTAGCTTTTTAGACTGAAGTTCCCTTTCTTGCCTTGTTTTTTCCTTTTTGGCATTAGGCTGTTGACAAGCCGTTAAGCTAATCAGGACTAAAGCACCCAAACATTTATACCAATTCACTTTTCCTTGCATTTCTTATGGCTTTTTCTAATCAAAATTTATTCAACAAAAACTTTAACACTGATTCGACGTCCATGTTGATCGTAAGCGTAAACCCTTTCACTGTTTTTTTTATCTTTCATGAATAGTAAAAGAGTCAGATTCAATCTTATTCTCTTTATCGTCCAGCACGTATTTCAATCGTTTTATCAGACGATTCTCTTTACTATAAATCTCGTTTTCATGCGAATTTTCTCCTTTTTCTTCTTGTGCTTCTTTTCATCCATTTTATTCCCAAAACCAAACCCGATAAACTAACGAGAGTTCCTCCAATAGATAAAAGAATCAGTAAGCTTTTGCGCAACCAGTCATGTTGTTTTAGGAAAGGAAAATCCAAGGTGTGTAAGGATCGATATAGCCAACGGCGCCACCTTTCGTTATTAGTAAAGCTTTTTACAACTTCACCGGTTTTCGAATTGATGTACATTCTTGTATCATCGGGATCATCAAGATTTAATTGCCAAATAGGTAGCGGACGCTCCCACATGCCCGATTTCTGGTAATAGGCATCGAACTCATTCTGACTCTTTAAGCTGTATTCAACATTTGGTAATACTTGCTTGCACCAGTTGTCAATCTCCTCTTTGCTGTATTTTTGTTTGATGACAATTCCATTATCCTCCAATAAATAAACATCAGGTTTTTGATAATGATCGCGATAAACCCAATAAACAGGCTGATTTTGAACCGTTTTAAATACAATTTTCCGAACTGGTGTACCATTATCAATTGCCTTCCACAATGCCTTAAAGTTGGCTCTAGCATGTAGATCTAAGTTGGGTTTCTGGTTCCAGATTCTTTTCACCGACTTTTTATTGTGTATGGGCACCATCCATTGCGGAATATCGGTAACTGATACCAAACCGCTCAAAATGAACGTAAATACAAATAAACCAAAAACAAAGCCAGTAATATGATGCCACTTATGCCAAAACTTTTTGTAAGGTGTAAACTGGCTCCATTTTTCCTGCGTTCTCCTTTTTCTCAATCGAATAATACCAGCAATCAAGCCAGAAAGGCTCACTAGAACACCAAATATTGAAATCCATTTAACAACATCCAACCAAAGCCCCGTTTTCAAGCGAAGTGATTTGAAATAGATCCAGTGTGGTATAGCACCAAGACGACCCAACCATCTGCTTTTTCTTGTTGTTTCCTGAACAATGGATCCTGATTTAGCAGAAATATAAATGCGTGTATGCTCTTCATCACCCATCGTGCATTTATAAAAAGGAAGTAAAGGTCGGTAATACGACCAGGGCATCCATTGATCTAATTCTTTAATTTTTTCTACAGAGGCAAGCTTAGCACCCGAAAAATCCTCAGCGAGATTTATGGCTTCTTGTTCTGTCGCGAAGTCACATTCTTTTAATGTAATCGCATCGTATACTTTTTGGGCCTTTCTACTTTTATAAACTCGGTATACCGGGCGATCATTCAACTTTTCAAGTTCTACTTTTCCTGAAAAGTTATGAGGAGGGGCTTGTATGGAATCAAAATCAGTTTGATTCAGGGAAGATAAGTGCATAAACCTTTCCTCGCGTGATGCATGAGGAAAGCCTGCATAAATCAGGACAAAGCCTGACAAAAACCAAATCACAAACATGTTACTAAGAAATGTACCTAGTAGATTGTGGATTTGAATAATGGTATTTTTTAATCTGCTCATAATATGGTCCTAAAAATTGCCAAAGGGCAAATCCCCTGTTTTTGAAATTTCTAATTTTAAACAGTTAAGAGGATTTGCCTTTTGCAGATAAATGTGTTTCTATTTTGCGAATCTGATGTTACAACCTACAAATACAGTTCTTCCTGGATTTAAAGTTCCGTAATGAGATCCGTAAGGATTGTCATCTACATAGTCGAAGATATTATCAACACCTACTGTAAGTTCCAGTGAAGCTCCTCTAGTAGAAAAACGATGCGCAGTTGTTAATTTCCAAAGGTTATAAGCTTCTGCATCAGGTTCGCCATCGTAGAATTTATCATCCTGAATACGTCCTGTAAGATTCACATTTAAACTATAATCCTTCCAATTCTTGTCATATAAAACACGGAAATTAGCGTAGTTCTCAGCAACGCCTTCCAAATCGATATCTTCCATTTCATTCTTAGCGTCAACATAAGAATAACCACCACCAAGAGTGAAACCACCACCTACTTTTACATTAAATAGAAAATCGATTCCTGTCGATTTTGCTTCACCAATATTAAAGTGCTTACGCGTCTTTTTTACACCATCAGCTATATCCTCAAGAGTAGAAGTCACCGTTTTATAAGCAATCATATCATCAATTTTGTTTTGATAAGCTGATAAACTCAGTGATAATTTTGAAATGATATATTCAACCGAGAAAGAATAGTAGTTAGATTTCTGAGGATCCAAATCTGTATTTCCTAGATACAGGCTTCCTCTTTTTTCATATCGGTAATACAACTCTTTAATGGTTGGTGCTTTAAAACCTTTAGCATAGGTTCCTCTAAAATTGAAATCATTCAATTTATATAGAGCTGATAGTTTTGGTGTAAAAGCATTACCAAATTCTTTGTGCTTAACGTAACGAACACCAGCAACCAAAGACAAATTATCTACAAGTTTGATTTCATCCTGAGCAAATCCGGAGAAAGTAGATGCACTTTCTCTTGAACCAGCCAAACGTCCATCAGACTCTAAACTCTCATTTACATATTCACCACCCACTGTGAACTGGTGTGCTTTATTTATCTTGAAAATATATTTAAGATTTAGATCTTCACGTTTCTGCTTCGTATTAAGAACCTTTTCATTTTTTTCATGTAAGACTTTCCCCGATTTAGACGAAATATCATCCTGATTGTACTTGTAGTAATACTTATATTGATCTGAATTAAAATCTACTGTGATATAATCTTTCTTATTAATTAAATATTTAGCTCCCGCAGAATAAGAAAAATCATTATAGTGATATCCATACTTCTTAACAGTTGTTGGCACCATCACATCTTTCTCATACTTCGATGCTAAGGCATAAAGACTCAACTTATTCGTTGCTGCAAAATCTAAACGCTGACTGAATGTATAATCATCATAAGCATTAACCTGTTTGGCATCCGTTTTCACAAGCACATCATCCGATGGATCATCATTATCCATATCATCATCAATCTCATATTGACTCAATTGCCAACCATCAGACTCCTTTATTGAATATGTGGTTAGTGATGAAAAACGCCCTAAATTGAAGCCCAGCTTATTATTGTATTGCTTTGTTCCATATTCGCTAAAGCGGTTATTCGTTTCGGCATAAACCTTTCTTTTCGATTTCTTTGTGATAACATTAATCACACCAGCTATTGCTTCCGAACCATATAATGAAGATGATGCACCTTTCACAACTTCAATCTTTTCAATGTCATCGAGGTTAATTCGATTGATATCGTTCTGTCCACCAATATCACCATACATTCTCTTACCATCTACAAGAACCAAAATGTAATCGTTACCCAAACCATTTAGAGTCATCATTGCTCCCATATTTCCTGGGTTAAAGTCAAAGGATGGACTAACATTTAACATTAAATCGGCAAATCCTGGCGCAGACACAGCCTTGACTAGTTTATTACCAATTAATTCGGTTTGAACCGGCGCATTCTTTAAATGATGACGTGTACCTGTACCCGTAACAACGACTTCTCCCAAGGTCTTATCAGACTCTTGCATTTCGAAGTTCACAATAATATCAGCCGACTTAATTTCGATATCTTCCATGATTCGGTGATAACCAGAATATGAAACAATCACCTCATAGTCTCCTGGTTTTACATTGCGTAAATTAAATTGTCCCTCAGCATTAGTGGCTGTCCCAATCGTTGTTCCTTTAAAATACACGTTGGCTCCTATCAAAGGATCATTTGAACCTTTAGCCTTCACTTTTCCCGAAAAGCTAAATGATTGTGCAAATAAAGTCTGACTTGTTAACATCAGTATACAAATCAGAAAATAATTAATTCGTTGCATGGTTTAATTGTTTTTTTTTAATTGTAAAAAAACACCTTGCACTCCAAACCCTTCTTTTCAGAAGCGATCAAAAAAAATAAATGCAGAACACGCGCGCCAAGTTCAAACATATACTTCGTTTCCCGGAAGCAAAATGTTAATAGTTTTCATTTGGCAGGTTTCCTGACTTTTCTCAGTTTTTACGGCCTTCCCATCCCGACTAATCGAGACAGTGGCTTGTGGTGTAAAAACCATGCTTTGCATATGCAAAACGAGAATTACAGTAGCGGGTACTGTCCCGGATTCTCACCGGGTTCCCTTTTCATTCCCTTAGGCGATTGCCTAAGTAGAACACCAAAATCGATGCAAATGTATATTCTTTTTAATCCATAAGAGGGAAAAAATAATTTTTATTATTGTGTTTTTTAACATCCATCTCACCATATATTATGACAACTCACATCAATAATTTATAAATCACCTAATTAAATACCACCTCATAAAAGCAATTTAACAAAATAGTAAACCTCTGATATAATGACTATTACACAAAACAAGAGTTTAACTCGGTAATAAAAATTAGAAATGATCAATTCAAGCCCTTTACCCACACAAAAGGGAATTCAAAATGAGGCATAGAGCAAAAAAAAGGAGCTTGTTAAATACAAGCTCCTTTTCTCTATACCTACAATGAAATCAATTCATTTCTAATAAAACCAGCTAAATTCCTCTAAAAGAAAATAAGCTAGATATTAGTTTATCGATTGAAATCATCACTACACCTGATCATTCCAAATTAAAGCCGAAGCTCCCAGCACAGCTGCATCATCACCCAGATCAGAAGCTTGTAAGCTTATCTTATCCTTGTACAGGAATAGAATATTCTTATCCATTGCTTCACGAACGGGTTCAAAAAGTAATTCGCCCGCTTTTGCCAATCCTCCAAAAAAGAAAATGGCTTTGGGGCTAGTTACCGAAGCGACATTCGCTAAGGCTTCACCCAACATTTTACCTGTATAGGCAAAAATTTCCATAGCCAGAGAGTCTCCTTTATTGGCCGCATCAGCAACCATTTTAGCGGTTAAGCTATTAAATGGCACATTTCTCAATGGACTCTCTCCCAAATGTTTTGCCAACATTTTATAGGCCGTTCTTTTCACCCCTGTTGCCGAGACATAGGTTTCCAGGCAACCTCTTCGTCCGCAACCACATTCACGTCCACCCGGACGCACAATAATGTGTCCTACTTCTCCTGCAAAGCCATCATGCCCATACAACAAGTCTCCATTTACAACAATTCCACTACCCAAACCAGTACCTAATGTGATGACCATAAAGTCCGACATATCTTTAGCACCACCAAACATTCTTTCGCCCAAAGCAGCCGCATTTGCATCATTCGTCACTTTCACCGGAACCTTTAATTCTTCACCTACCAGTTTAGCCAATTCCAGATTGCCTTTCCATCTTAAGTTAGCTGCATTGTCAATAGTCCCGGTTCTGTAATTTCCATTGGGAGCACCTATACCAACACCAATAATACGTAGCTCTTCTGCAGAATTTCGTCGTTTATGATCGATTGCGACAAAGAGATCCTTAAGGTAGTCTTCAAACTGTGCTTGTGTTTGAGTTGGAATACTCCCTTCACCCCAGGATTTTCCATTAGAGTCGATAAACCCAAAAACAGTGTTAGTACCTCCAATGTCTATTCCTATTGTTATATCTTTCATGCTTTTTGTATTTTAATCCGATAAATTGGCTGGCTTATAATTGATTATTAAAAAGAAAACATTGCATACCAACTTAGAATATGGTTTGAACAATATTATCAATTATTCTAACTCTAACTTACCAAAAGAAGACGGGATATGAAAATCAGGTTCCTCAACTGCAGGATTAACCCATGAAATCCATCTTAATTCCGCTTCGGGATTTGGCAATTTCATACAGTAGCCACGATATAAACCAGCTTCCAGGACATTTGCTTTCAATAAACCTAGGTCTTTAAGAGATGATAAACGAATCGCTCCTTCAACAGTATAGCCTGCTTTATTCTCAGAAGCTTTTACACTCAAATTATCAGATCCTGGCCATTGCCATTCGTAATCGAAATCACGATAATAACGAGTCACATAGTCTAATACGCGCCCACGTGCATCCATCTCAAGACAATAATAAGGATTCAATTTTTCATCTTGTCTGAAGAAAATCTCAACCCTGTCGGAATCGACCACTTCCATCTTATGATCATTTTTTACATGTGTTAAAACATTATCATCCTCTACATCGAATCTAAAATAGAAAAATTCATTATCGTGCAAAGCTCTGAAAGTCGTTTTTGGAGGTGTTTTATCTTCCCATGGAAATGAGAAATCAGAAGTTATATCGGCTTGCTCCCAAATAGGATTCATAGAGTTAGAGTCGAGAGTCAGCAAATTAGAAGCAATTTTTTTTACACTATATGTATTCATCGAGTATTGTGTTAAATGCGTGGTAATTATCCAAATAATAAAAAAAGGATTGGAAGGCTAAAAGCTCCTCCAATCCCATTCCAATTTAGAGTGTGGATCTAAAATGGATTTTCTTCAACTGCCTTCTCCAGTTCTTGTGCCATAGCTACAAACTCGTCGGCAGACATTTCTTTCATATAAACCAGTCCGTGTGTTGCACGAACCAAAGGATGATTATTCTCGTAGAAGAAATTCTTACCTAACAACATCTGAATTTGTTTCAACTGATCAACCCAAACTTTTTGTGTCAGTTCATTAAATTTCCCATCATACTCATAACTTGGGAAAGAAGCATTCACTTGACTCATGTATGATTCCGTGAATGAATTCTCAAGAACATCTAAGGCATTCAAGGAAACAGGTACAATTGTATCTGCATCGGCCGGATGATATTTAAACCAAACATTTCGGTATCCAATAATTCTTAAATTGGACAAATCTTCTTCTTCTTTCCATTCTTTTACAGCACCAGCAATAGCCTGTAAGACCTTATAGTGAGTATCTGGTCCTGAACCTTCTGGATCCATGGCCAAACTGATGGTTGTTGGTTTATGCTTTCTGAATTCCTCAAGAACTGGAATCATATCTCTATTCTTTTCAGGTGTTTCCGTAAAAACATCTCCTTTATAGAAACCTAATCGTAAGTGATGAACATTCTTAACCGGAGTTCCAAAATGAGCCCAAACCAGTTCTTCCTCGAACTCACGGATCATCCCCTTCATTTTCTGTACTTCCGGAGAATTTTTACCTCCATCATATGAATTTTCAAGGTCTACAATAATACTTTCGATTGTTGCATCCAGGTTTTCTTTTCCTGTAACTTTCCAGATCTCAACAATAGCACGAATCAAACGGTGACATAAACCTCTACGCTTTCCACTTGTATTTCTATCAGCGACTGAATTCAAGAAATGATAAACATCTTTATCCCATTTCTTAGAGTAACCTACTTCAAAAAAGTCGGGATAATTCAGCATTTCAATTTTCCCCTTGGAAATAAAATCCTGACACTCCTTTAAAACATCAATAACAAATCGATTGGTAACTGCTGTAAAACCAGAAGTCAATACAGAAAAGTGAATATCGTTACTAGCCGAACGCATCTGACGATTGGTATAAGGCATAATACCCAACATGATATCATCATGATGAGGTCCTGTATGATAAACCACCTCATTTTCATCAGGTTTCATTCCCTTATCTAATTTACCTTTAATCGAATCGACTACAGACTGCACTGTTCCTTCGTTTAAATTAGGTATTAAACTGGTATAAGGGTCCGCTTTTAAATCTTCAAGTGTAAGATGATGGCCATACTTGTTTGATTTGTTACAAAGATCAATAACTGACTTTTCTGTCTTAGTATGTGACCAATCTCCTGAATTATAATAGCGATTAACACTATCAGTCAATTTACAAGCAGCACCGGTTGTCAAATAAAAGCGACTGTTTTTCTGGCGTTGTAATACACTTGCAGGATAAATTGCATCTGGTTCACTTTCCAATGAACCTTTTACGATATCAGCCTTAGCCTCACCTGCTGCGAAAATAATTGAAACCGCATCAGGATTATGTGTTATTGTATCCAAACCAATGGTAATAACCAATCGGTTTCTTGAAACTTCAATACCTCCCAAATCACCAGCTGCAACGGCTTGCGTTTCAAAATTCGTCTTAGTCAAACGAGTCGTTGAGTAATGATCAGATCCACGTGTATTAAAAGCAATATGCCCATCAGGTCCGATACCACCTAAGAAAAAGCCGATTCCACCTTTATCGCGAATTTGTTGCTCATAGCCAGTACACCAGTTATCAATCATGAAGATTGATTTTTGTTGCATCTCTTCCACAACACTTTTCGCATCGCGGTAACGTAATGATAAATCAATATTGTAATCAGGAAACACTTCCAAAAAATGCTTATTATCGACCAATGGAATTTCATTGGAATTAATCAGCAATGAATTATCTTTCTCTAAACCAAAACCTTTAATGTAGTAGTTCATCACATAGTTATAAAAACTATTGTGCTGAGAAGGATCAATTGGATAAAATTCATCGATCTGGACAAATTCCAAGCCACGAAGATCTGGTTTAGCCATGCTGCCTAAGCCATACTTGCTTCGAATATCCAATCCTTTTTTGTTATTCCAGTTCTCAAGAAGGTACTGCGTGTATTTAATAAAGTACTCAGGTGTTTTACCTGTAGGTAAACTAATAACACCCTTTGGATTTTGCTCTGCCCACTCCAAAAAGCGAAGCGAGGTCATTAATCCTAATTTTGGAAAATTATCTACCTCTACATAAGGAATTTTTGTGGTGATTTCATTTACACCTGACAATTCGTAGAAAGCCTGTTCTACTTTTGAATCGAATATAATATTATTCATCTAATTATAATTTTTTATCTAGTCTTAAAAACAATGCCCCTTATTTCACTAAAAGGATTTTGCTGTAGCTGTAAAAACTAAAGACTTAGTTGCTTACTATGTTGTTCAACAAAGTTTTTCATTTCCTCAAACTGCTCTTCCATACTTGTCAACAACTTGTATTGTGCTTTGGTACGTGTCAAGTTATGTTCTGGTGATTTTATCTTATAGTATTTATCACCATCAATATAATCCATTAAGAATCGAAGAACTTGCTCGTAAGTGATGTACTTAGCTGAAAATGCCAGGTATTCTAATTCCGAAGGCGATATAAATGAGATGGTTTCTTCAAGATACCCTTTGGTATAAGCCTTGAAGATTTCCATATCCATATTCACATTCTCCAGATTCTCATCATCCTCTAAACCTGTATTGGTATATGAGCGCATGGCATCACCATAATCATTCAATACCGTACTGTTTAATACAGTATCCAAATCGATAACACATAAAACATCCCCCTTATCATCGAATAAGATATTATTGATTTTGGTATCGTTATGAGTTACTCGGGTTGGAATGGTCCCATTCTCTACCAATTTCCAGAATTCAAGCATTTCCTCTCTTCTATCTTCAACCCAGGCAATCTCTTTGCTTAAATCTTTCTTACGGCCTACCGGGTCATTCTTCAAGACCTCATCCCATTGAGAAAAGCGGAATCGGATATTGTGAAAGCCTGGAAGAATATCAACCAAAGATTCTTTCATATCAGCTAACATGGATTGAAATTTACCAATCCCTTTACCACCAGCGTAAGACAACTCAGGCGTATCGGCAGATTCATAACTCACACTATCTTTAATAAAAAGACACATTGCCCAATATTCGCCATCCTCATCCTTAAAGTATAAAGCACCTTCGTGAGTTGAAGTCAAAGTCATTGCTTCGCGATTCACATCACCACCATTAGCAGCCACTTTAGCTTTAATATGATTACAGACCTTAAGAATATTATCCATCATTGATGGTACATCCTGGAAAATATTCTTGTTTTTACGTTGAAACAGGTAATTGCTTTCACAATCCGTTTTAACGATATAAGTGTCGTTAATAAAACCTTCGCCAAGAGGTTTAATTTCTACGATATTTCCTTCAATCGAAAATTTCGAAGCTATTGATGTTAATTTATCAGTCATAATCTATCTGTAAATGAGAGTATGCTCAACAAAATTGAACACACCCCAATGATTCATTTTATTTTGTTCTGATTTTATGTCCTTTCAACCCGTAATAAAGAATATAAAGGAAACAAGGCACACAAATCCAATAAGCGTCTTGTGCGCCAATAGCATCTTTCATAAAACCATAAACAGTTGGAATTAAAGCCCCACCTACAATGGCAATTACCATTAAAGATGATCCTGTTTTGGTAAACTTACCCAAGTCAGTCATCGCTAAAGGCCACAATGCTGGCCACATTAACGAACAACCTAAGGCCATGAATGCAATAAAGTAAATCGAGTATTCTTCAGGAGAGATTACGACCATTAGTGATCCAAACAAGGCTGTCACCGCACAAATTCTTAAAGCTGTAGCCTGACTTAAATACTTTGGTATCAAAGCAGCTCCACAAATATATCCCAGAACCATCCCTATTGGAGCAATCCAAGCGTAATATTCAGCATTAGATAACCCCAGACTGCTTGCATAATCAACAAGGGTGCCTAAGGATACCGTTTCAACACCAACATATAAGAATAGAGCCAATACACCTAACAGTAGGTGTGGAAACTGCCATATAGACGTTTTACTTTCTGCATATAAACAGACATCATCTGAATCTTCATCCTCGCCAACAGCTTTTACTTCAGGGAGTTTCGCAACAAGTGCCAATACGCCTAAAAGAACAAATACACCGATTATAATGTAAAAAGGTATGTTGATATCGGTAAGTGATACATTCTCTACATCTTTACCAATGATTAAGGCTAAAAATAAAGGAGCAATTGGCCAGGCTAACTTATTGGCAATACCCATATAACTCATTCGCTTTGCCGCACTCTCCATAGGTCCTAATATGGTAATATACGGATTCACAGATGCCTGCAAGAATGTATTTCCCATACCACTAATGAAGGAAGCCACTAAGAAAAGAGGCAAACTTTCCATTTGGGCCGATGGAATAAACAAATAAAAACCAAGAGCAAACATCAAAAAAGATAAAGCCATGGTTCGTTTATATCCAATTTTGCCAATCACTAATGAAGCTGGATAGCCAAAAATAAGAAAGGCTGAAAAAGTCGCCGCTATCACTAAATAAGATTCACCTGAAGATATATCCAAAGCTTGATTCAGAAGTGGGATAATATAAGAGTTGATCCCTAGTGCAAAACCAATTGCAAAGAACATCACTCCCACGATAATCAAAGGAAGTACAAAGTTCTTTGATTGAGTACTTACACACTGTGCGTTAGTCATAATAATGGGTTGATTTAAGTTAATAATTTGTTTTTTATGAATGAGGAAGGATTTATTAAACCGAAGTTGTCATTAATTGCTTAACACATTCGGCCAAATCCTTAGCATATTTTGCAGTTGTTGCTTCCGCATAAATTCGTATGATTTGTTCGGTATTGGACTTTCTCATGTGCACCCACCCTTCCGGGAAAGTGATTTTTAATCCATCAATCGTATTGCTTGGGTAATCGAGAAATTTTCTGCGAACCTGCTCAAGTATTCCATCTAAATCAGCAACACCTTCCAATTCAATTTTCTGTTTTTCAATCTTGTAATTAGGATATGTCGCACGTAAGTCTGCTGAAGTCATCTTGCTTTTAGCCAAATAGGTCAGAAATAAAGCAACACCAACCAGCGCATCTCTACCATTATGCAATTCAGGATAAATCACACCGCCATTACCTTCTCCACCAATGGCAGCAGATTGCATGTTCATTTCTCTAACCACATTGACTTCCCCAACTGCTGACTCAAAAAATTCGACACCATGTTTCTCTGCAATCTCGCGCAAAGCCATAGTTGATGATAGATTGGCAACCAATGCTCCTTTGGTGTTCTGAAGAATATAATCCGCAACAGAAACCAAGGTATATTCCTCGCCAAATGGTGTTCCATCATTGCAAACAAGTGCCAGACGATCGACATCAGGGTCTACTATAATTCCCAGATCTAGTTTATCCTTTCTCACACGTTCGCTGATCTCTATAATGTTTTCAGGAAGAGGCTCAGGATTATGAGCAAAATGACCATCAGGAGTACAATTTATTTCTGTCACCTTACTGACGCCTAATGCTTTCAATAATCGTGGAATCGCAATTCCTCCAACAGAGTTAACCGCATCAACAGCAACAGAAAAATCAGCAGCTTTAATCGCGTTTACATCCACCAACTTTAAGTCAAGAATATGCTGAATATGTTTATCCAGATAATTCTCGTCTTTAGAGTATGAACCCAAATCGTCTACCTCATTGTAAGTGTAGTTTTTATCTTCTACCAATTGAAGAATATCCTTTCCATCCTGATCGGAAATAAACTCTCCTTTACTATTCAATAACTTTAAAGCATTCCAGTTCTTTGGATTATGACTAGCCGTAATAATAATACCTCCTCCGGCATTCATATCGGTCACGGCCATTTCTACAGTTGGCGTTGTAGCCAAACCAAGGTCAATCACTTCTACCCCTACCGATATTAGAGATCCAACAACAAGTTGATTCACCATTTCGCCACTAATTCTGGCATCACGACCAATCACTAGTTTTTTACTGGCTCCACTATTTTGAAGCCACATACCAAAAGCACCGGCAATACTCACCACGTCCATAGGTGTTAATGCTTGACCAGGTCTACCACCTATCGTACCTCGTATTCCGGATATTGATTTTATTAAAGTCATTGTTATATTCTTAAGGGTAATTTTATTAAAAAGGCTAATTGCTCAACATATATTTTATGGCTAAAAGACTTATTTAGCTCCAAAGTTTAGAAGGGTATACTCCTTTTTCAACCAATTCCAAAATAGCCTTTGCAGCTTTCTCTTTATCTTCACGGTAAGTCACTCCAAACCATTGAGAATCTGACTTTAAAACTTCAACACTTGTATTGCCACCATCAATTATTTTAGCAACTACAGAGGGAATAAAGAACTCTGATTTCAAGGCTTGTCCTTCCTCTGCCAAAAAACTTCTAAATTGGTCTTCTAAATGCTCAAAAATTTGAGGTTTAAAACCCCAAAAATTCATTGAAACAGTTGTATCTCCAGCAAGTGGAATCCATTTATCATCTTCTTTATAAGCAATTCCGTCTGAAAGTTTTTCGATATGAGTTCGTTCGACAACAGTCTCTAAATGCTCAATTTCATTTGTAGAACAGACTCCGCGAGAAACAGAACCGTTTTCAGAAATGGTATTGGCAAGCTTGTATCCCACCATAGCATATTCTTGTTCAGAGTTTGAATTCATTAAGAAATCAGCCATTGTAGAAAAAGCTTCAACGCCATAATAATCATCAGCATTGATAACTGCAAATGGTTCATTAATGCATTCTTTAGCCATTAAAATAGCATGCCCGGTTCCCCATGGCTTTTCTCTATCTGGTGCAAAAGATGAACCTACCGGTACTATTTCAATTTCTTGATTCACATAGTCAACATCAATCTTACCTTCAAGTTTAGCATTAAACAGTTCTTTAAACTCTTTTTCGAAGCCTTCTCTGATTACAAATACGATCTTGCCAAAGCCTGCTTCTATGGCATCATGAATGGAATAATCGATGATGGTTTCATTTGAAGGCCCAATCGGATCAATTTGTTTTAATCCACCATATCGGCTTCCCATTCCTGCTGCAAGTACTAATAATGTCGGTTTCATATGTTTTAATATTATTTTCATCAGATGAAGGAACCATCTTAAGGATAGCGTCTTTCATACTTTTTTATCTATTTTCTATCTTAGTTTATTGTCAGAACGTCTTTCATAACATTGGACAGTGTTCCCATTAAGGCGGCATCATCTAGCAAATCAGAACATACAAGCTCTGTTTCCGAGCTAATCCTATCCATTGCATATTTATTCAAAACCATATTCACTGGATCTACAATATATTTTCCAGTATGAGCTAATCTACCACCCAAAATGATCATTTCCGGATTGAGAAGGTGAATTAAAGTCACCAATCCTTTACCCAAATATTCACTCATCTTATTCAATTGGTCAATAGCAAACTGATCACCATTTTGAATTGCACTTACTACAGCTCTTAAATCAATATGCTTACCTTCATCCTTATATTGACTTAGTAAACTTGGTTGCCCTTTATCTACAGCCTCTTTAATTCTTTTCACCAAAATTGTTCCAGAGGTTAGTGTTTCTAAACAGCCTATTTTTCCACAATAACAAAGGTCGCCATCCGGATCAATTAGAATGTGACCAAACTCACCCGCAAAACCATTCTTACCAGAATATAACTGCTCATTTAATATGACCCCTAAACCGATCCCATTACTCAAATTAAGGCACAGAACATCCTTTTTACCTTTTGCCTTTCCAAATGCTTTTTCTCCCAATGCCATCATTCGGGCATCATTATCCATTACAACTGAAAAACCAAATTTATGACTTAAGTAGGCTCTCAAACCTTCTTTTGCAAAAGACAAATGAGTAAATGAAATACCACTTTTGGCATCGACTAAACCAGGAATAGACACCCCCATTGCAAGTATCTTTGCAGAAGGTATATTCATTTTAGAAAGCATTTGATTAATACGAACAACAAACTCATCAATATACTTTGGTGAATTTTCCAATTCGCAGTTCTTGTATTCCTCCCTGCAAACCAGCTTATTATTTAAATCGAATAAAGCAATCGTCAATGTGTGTAAGTTAATATCAACACCTATCACATACTGATATTCAGGGTTTATACAATAAATATTGGGGCGTCTTCCCCCTATCGATTCTCCAACACCATTATCCAGAAGTACACCAAAGCCTAATAAATCATCAACCAATGAAGCAACCAGAGGTTGGCTTATTTTTGAATACTTTACAATTTCGGCTATAGAGGCATTTCTATTCTCATAAAGATTGGAAACAATCTTACGATATTGCTCCAATTTTCGTTTTCTGGCATTTGCTGATCCAGCTACCTCTTTCTCATATTTGAATTCAGGTCTCAATCTTATTGTATTTAATTAAATTTTGTTTTCGTGATAAAAGTATAAATATTTTTAAAAGAAGACTCATCTTTTAAAATATTTTTTAAAAGTATTTTTAAAATAATGCTCAACAATGAATTAGCTGAGCATTATTTTCATATTTCCATCCTACTTTAACCACACAGGCATAGAAGAAGGGTTTTTAGTCCATCTCTTTACTCTATCGTTAATCATGTGAAATTCTTTATTCCTGGCTGTTGGTTGGTATATATCTTTCGGCAACAATTGCTTCAATTCGTTAATTGTTTGTTTATAATTTAGATCTTTTGCCAAATTGATATGTTCGCCAAAATCCTTAACTTCATCGTATAATTCTTCAGATCCATCATTATAGCGAATATACCTCCAATTATCACGACGAACAGAGTGTGATCCGTATGTCCAACTGCTAATTACAGCTTTCTTTCGTTTCGCATTCATACTGCTCAGAAGTGGTAGAATATTTTCACCATCTTGTTGTTCATTTTTATCCAGACCACACAAATCAGACAAAGTTGGATAGATATCTAACAAACTTACTGCATTGGTATTTATCTGTCCTTCTGGCGTTACTCCTGGAACAACCCAAAGCATTGGAGCTACAGTAGCCTCATTCCACAGATTATTCTTTCGCCAATTTCGTTTCTCACCAAAACATTGTCCATGATCAGACCAAAGGACTATAATCGTATTTTTTCCATACTTACTATTATCCAAAGCATCCAGCAATCGACCAAGTTGAGCATCCATAAATGAAATAGCTGCTAAGTATCCCTGAACAAGTTCTTTTCTGTAAGTTGGACTAATGGTCTTAACAATCATTTCTGCACCTGGATCCGTAATACCTTCAGCCATGGCTTTACCATACATAGGAATATCACTAAATTCATCCTCCAAGGCCTTTGGAATTTCAATCTTATCCAATGGATACATGTCGAAATACTCACGAGGAGCCGTATACGGAACATGAGGTCTTAAAAAACCGACTCCCAACATAAATGGCTTGTCGTAACCCCTCTGCAATCTCTCAATTGCCCATTCTACATTTTGTTCATCAGGCATTTTACCTTCAGGTAGATACTCTCTATCTATAGGACCTGCACAAAGAGAAAATCCCGGAAAATCGGTTCCATTCTTCTTATTAAAATTTGTTGTTCCTGAGCCGCCCATTGGAAAAGGATAAAAATCAGGAGCTCCGTAGCGATTACCATCTTTCATCAATTTTTCAGTAAGGGCATAAGCTCGAGGTTTTCGTTCATCCCACAATTTTTGATTCTCAAAATCGTCCTCAATAGCCCAACAAGCATGCCCTTCAATTTTACCACAAGCCATTGTTGTATAGCCATTTTGGCGAAAATTGGCTGGTAAAAGAGCGACATCATTCCAGATTTCCTGGTTCGGCGTACCACTTTTGTTTGTATAGCAACCCGTTGTAACTGGACTCAGAGATGAAAGAACAGACAATCTTGAAGGCGTACAAACCGCAACTGCTGCATGAGCATTTGTAAAATAAACACCACGCTTGGCTAAACGATCAAGGTTTGGAGTTTTCACATCAGGATGTCCTTTAGATACCCCGGTCCAATCGTTCAAATCATCTACTGAAATGAACAATACATTGGGTTTATCCTGTGCTATTTCTTTTTTATCCACTGCACCACCACATGCTTGCAATAACAATGCACTTGCACCAAGAAAGAAAGAGTTACTTATTTTATTCATCATACCATTTACTTGAAGTCTCGTTTAAATTAGTTCCAATATTTTATATCAGACATTAGACTTTGGGTAATAATTTTTCCCAGGTTTTTATTTTCCACTCAACCGGCTTATCCATTTTCAAAATCCACTGATCGAAAGCTTTCTTTAAACGCTTTACTAATTTAGTATTTTCTTTAGCAAGATTCTTCACTTCTCCCGGATCCTTTGCAATATTATATAATTCAAATCGATTTCCTACAGGGTAATAATGCATCATATAATCACCTTCCAAAACAGTTCCTGCAGGATCAGAAACATTCTCTTTATACTTACTTATTGGGAATTGATCATTAACTTTACTTCCCGCTACAAATGCTGTATAGTCATTCCAAAAACCTAAATTAATATCACTCCAGTGATAAGCTTGAGTACCCGCCCAAAATAATTGTCTCTTATTATCGGATTTAACTTCGCCTTTCAATACTGAAGATAAATCAATACCATCAATATTTTGTGGCAACTTAATACCTGCTTCAACCATAGCTGTTGGTAATAAGTCCATAGCTGAAACATTATCTGTAACAACAAGACCTTTTTTGTATTTTGAAGGATACCAAGCAAACATTGGCACATGAACGCCACCTTGAAACATCAAACCTTTATTTCCTTTAAAAGCTCCATTCAAAGGTAATGGGGAATCAACTACCGCACCATTGTCACTAACAAATAGTATGATAGTATTATCATCTAACTTTAATTCGGCAAGTTTATTCACAATCTTACCTATACCATCATCAACTGCGGCTAGTGTGGCATAATAATTATCAACTTCAGGATTACCCGTATTAAATCGCTGATATTTTCTCGGTGCTCTCTCTTCCAAAGGAATATGAGGTGCATTATACGATAAATACATGAAAAATGGGTTCTCTTTATTTTTCTCAATATAAGTCAATGCCTCATCGGTAAATTCATCAGTAATATACCCCTGTGATTTTACGTGATCGTAATCTCTAAACAGACTTGTCGCATTATAATAGTTACTGCCGTGATAATTGAATCCAAAGTAATAATCAAATCCTTTATTTAATGGGTGCTGATCTTTTACACAACCATAAATGCAATCTCGATGATAGTCTCTGGTTCTATCTGCTAGAGAATCAATCGTCAACTCCCCTAAGTGCCACTTTCCAATCATAGCCGTTTTATAGCCATTATCCTGAAATGTTTCTGATAAGAATTTCTCTTCAGGTTTTACGCCAGCTTCTGCATCGTAATTGTTATAAATACCGAAACGTTGTGTATATTTCCCAGTAAGTAAAGCTGCACGGGATGGAGCACAAGTTGTTGAGGCAACAAAAGCATTGGTGAATTTGACACCTTCCTTAGCTAACTTTGCTGTATTGGGCATTGCCGTTTGAGCTGCTTTATAAGCCTCCTCAACCGAAGTTCTATATCTTTTCGTAACCGTTGTATTATTAAGTTGATCTTGACTATACGAATTCGGATCAAAGTTTAATTGTCCATAGCCCTGATCATCGGTGATCACAACAATAACATTTGGCTTTTTTGTATCATTTACATTTGCTTCCTGACTTGGTACACCTGTTGAACAAGCTCCTAACATGACAGGCCATATTGCATGGATAGATTTAGATATATTCACTGTATTCAGAATTTTGAATTAGTATTCTTTACGAAGAACTCAAATGTCTGAATAAGCGGATAGTAAAATGTCTAATATCATTCACTTTTCTTCCATTATTATACAATTCAAAACATCGAGAAATCTAATCATCTCAAACAGTTCCCATTTTTTAATTTGGTACAGCTAAATACTTATGTATGTCAAGATTTACTCATATCTCCCTATTCTAGTTTTGATAACTTTCTCCCAACAATTCTTCAGACAACAAGGAAAGCACAAGATTCCCCATATTTATAACTAAAAAAAACATCTGCTGAATGTTCAACAAATGCTCTCTTATTGCAAATCAAAATTGTCTTGACTTATTATCGAATTACCAGTTTTTTCGAAGCACTTTGCCCATTCATTTGCAATCGGACAATATAAATGCCTGTTTTGTTGGGAACATCCAAGTATAGTTCTGTAGAATTTTTATAAGGAGATGAAACCACGATTCGACCCATTAAATCATATACCTGAACTGTTGTATCGTAAGGAGGAATTATTGTAGATCGCAAAATAATCTTACCATCTTTGCCATAGATAAAAACATCTTCTTCATCATCGACATCGGGTATTCCCGTAACCAGAGTGCTAAAGCTTTCAGACGAATATACATCTGAAATATTGTCTGATAAATCTTTAGCTACCGCATACAAAATGTACGTCTCTCCTCTTTGTAGATTAGTTAATTCTCCTGTCCATAACCCATTTTCAGAACAATCTGTTTGTCCATTCAGTATGGCTCCTGTCCCATCAATAATATCTTCAACATTCGGAGCTGTTTCAACAGTCGTATTTAAATACCAATATATAAGCCCATCTTCATTACTTCCAAGTTCAACCGATACAGATGTATCTCCGACATCATTAATATTTATTTGATAAATAATTGGTGGCGTATTATCCGATACAGCATCTGCTTTTGTCAAGCTTAACGCCTGAGGAATACCATCTTTCAATTTGAATTGGATCTGTGTTTGCTGATTAGCTGTTGAAATAATCTCAGATTCAGAATTCTGTCCACTTATTTCCCAAGTCCCTTTTAATGTCAGAACAATTACTGATTCCTGACTGGGCATTGCAGAGGTATAAGCAACTTCCGGAAAATGAAGATCAGGATCACATAGACTTAAATTCAGTTCTCGCTTATCAGCGGAAGCTTTAATCATCACCAAGCTTGGAGCACTTACCTGTTTAACAAACTCATCAGTTGAATTTGTGTTCTTTTTAAAAAACACGTAGCCAGTCGTGTTGGTTTCACGATCCCATACAATATGGGCATTTCCGTCTTGCTGTAATACTTTATAAGCTGCAGTTGCCTCACTTTTCATTCTATCAGAGAAATCCTGAATAGATTGAGTATTTGAATTTGGTAATACGATATATTCATAAGTCTTATTTGAAGGAGAAGTGCCGTGATTTATCCAGGCTGTAGCAAAATCACCTTGAGTATTAGCTTTTGTTTTATTGTGGCGAGAATCCTGTGATGAACGAGTAATATTCACATCAGCTCCTGTTTTTATCCAATAAGCATTACCTACAGGGTCAACTAGCCAATGACTATTATCTAAACTCAAATTCTGTTGTAAAGGAAAACTTGTAATCGCGTTTCCTCCATCAATATAAATCGCATCTGATTGATTTTGCAAATTCACCTGGAACAAGCTTGTTTCTGTCTTGTGTTGAGAATTTGAATTTGAAATATCAGAACCCAAACAAATAATGCGATTATCGAAACAAAATACTGATTTATTAGCCTGATGATCAGCAGTAAAATTCGTTCTATTTTTCTCTCGGAGTTTCATACCAAAGATTCCGTTCTCACCATTAAGATTGGATGCCCCCGTAAAACCTTCATCCGATTTCTCCATCAATGTTCCAGATAAAGGACTCTCCAATAAGTCTAAAGGCAAATGAATACTGGTCGTTCCTGGATACCTGTTCCAATCCCAACCGTTTTCAACAAATCCACTTTCTACAGCATTAACTTTATCACCTGATCCAATTACCTGAACCGTACCATAACTCTGATATCGTCCATATCGATTGTCTTTGGTATAAATTTCAGATCCCCAAACATATTTATTATAGCCCTTAATACTCACCATCCAATTATCCCGGCGATGAATCCCCAAGGCACCATAATTATAAGTGTAATTTCCTTCCGGCTCAGCTTCTTCACTAATCCCCATAGCAGCAAACTCCTGCTTTAAACTCGTATTTGCTGACTCCAGACGCATATAAGATGCAGCCATATCGTTCCATACTTCTGCTTTTGTGTGTGGATCACCAGACTTAGCCAAATAAGCAAAGGCATTTATTGTTCCACTATTTATTGACCCGACTAGCGGATGACGACCACAAATTCCAAATCCCCAATCCAAATGATTAGAGTAATTTCGCATAGTCAACAATGCTTTTCCAAAATTAATTCTGGCCTCACCTGAAAGTGCAAAACATGTCCCGTTTACATATTTCAGAAATTGACCAACGCCAGCATAACCACCCTTGCTATAAGCCGGATATAATCCACCGTGATGAAAACCCGTACCATCTGCCTTAATACCTCCCATACTGCCTGGAACAATTTTTAAAGAGATATCCATCCAACGTTTAATCGCTTTCATTTCTCTGGCTTTTTCAGGCGTATCGTCCATAGTCATCACCGCTATCAGGCGGGGAATGACGGTTGTATTCCAACTGTCCATCAAGCCCTGAAGCGTTCCAACCTCAGGCCTTGCCCTGTATTCCTGCACTCCCGTCCAATATAAGAGCATTGCAACTGCTTCATCCAACCTTCCATCTGCTTTCAAAACATCTTTCATTAAGAAAATAGCCGGTGGAAACTCACGAAAGTTATAACCGTAATGGTGATTGGTTCCCATACCACTCCCCACATTTAAGCCTTGATCCATCACATAGTCCAATAGATCATAGAACATTTGTTTTGCTTCAGAATCGTTATGATGATGCCAGATTTGAGCCAAATCTTCTAAAACAGGTCCTACCTGATCCATTTTAACATCATTCAATGCATTGTCGTATTCATCATTACTCACATAAGGGCGCCCTGTTATATAATTGCTATTTCGCTGAATTTGGAAGGCCTGAAATGCATTTTTTACTGATGTTACTTTATTACTACTTGGCGAACTCCCTTGATAGGCACTTAACATCTCAGCTTCTATTAAATCAAAGGCTTTCTGTTCATCATCACTTACTGTTAGCTCCAAAGGAATATCATGTGTATAAGTATCATACCAATGCCAGAGAGCAGCCCAATGATTCGAATTCATATCTGGATTAATAAAAGGGAGTTGTTTATCTGGCGTTACACGATCATGAATGCGCTCCGATGGGAAAATCATACGATCAAAATATAGGCTTCCGGAAGCTACATCAGAGGGAGCTATAATCTTCATATAATCCAAATCTTTTCGTGATTTTGGACCACTCATATCCTCTTTGAATCTAATCCAGCAAGCTCTCCATCCTTTAAAATTGATACCATAATCAAATTCGTATTCCATGGTATTTCCTTTACCAAACTGGAATGATATTTTTCTATCAAGAGCTGTCTCATTATATATCCATAACATGATTCCGCCTTTATAGATGTTCAGAGCTGTTTGCATATTAGGCGGATTCATCACAGTCAGACTAGAGCCTTGTTTCCAGTCCCATTTGAGCGATTCACTTCCCAGTTTATAATGATCAGTACTCATACTTAAACTCGCACCATTATTGGTACTCCAAGTATTAGGAACCTGTGTTTCCAAACCGATATATTGGGCTCGAACATTTGTGCTGAATAAGCACAATACTAAAAAAAGAACAAGTGAAAAATTACGCATACTCAATTATTTTAAGAAGTCAATTTAATTCCAACCTCCATTTTGTTTTTACTTTACTAACTCTATCTCGACTGGAATACCATCAACACAAGTGAACTCTAAACTCGTAAGCCCTTCAGAGCCTTTTAGTATTTGGCAATCTCCTTCCATTTTAGAAAGTTGCCATTCACCTTTTAAACTTACTCGAATTTTAACCGGCATACTAGCCTCTGCTGTTGTATAACGTTCTTCAGGCAAATGCAAATCCGGATCACAAAGACTCATTTTTAGCCTTCTATCTCCCACTTCCTTTATCATGATTAAAGATGACGAACTGACCGACATCAAGCTTTTATCCAGAAGTTTATCAGTACTTGCAAATACAACATAAGCCATGGTATTACTCTCCCTATGATGAACAATGTGTGCAATGCTATCCTTTTGCAAAACCTGATAAGGGGCCCTTATCTCATTCATCATTGCTTTTGAAAAAACTGCCAGTTTCTTCAAACTGGTTTGTGGTAATACCACATACTCGTAAGCTCCATTTACCGGTGCAATACCATGATTGATGTGAGCTGATGCAAACGTGCCTTGAGTTGGCTTCTTCGTTTTATTATGGCGTGAATTTTGAATCCCGCGATACAATTCAATGACATTTCCCTCTGCCAGCCAATAGCCATTCCCGTAGGGATCCATTAAGCTGTGACTTTGTGAGTTGGACAAATTCATTTTAGCAGAAAACTCAATCCACTTCTTTTCTCCATCCACCCACTGAGGCATTGTCTCATAACTTAAATGTGATTGAAACAAAGTCGTTTTACTCGGAAAATCTTTATTTGTATTTGAGATATTAGATCCCAAACAGATCAAAACACCATCAAAAGCAAATACTGATTTTCGAACTTGAAAGTCAGCCGTAAAACGCTTTCTCTTGTTTTCCTTTAAGTGAATGCCAAAAACCCCATTCTCTCCGTTCAGGTGAGACGAACCAGCAAAACCCTCCTTTGATTTTTCCATCAATGTATTCTTGTTTGGACTATCCAAAAGATCCAAAGGCAAATGAATATTAGTTGCTCCCGGATATGAGTTCCAATCCCATCCTTCTTCAACAAAACCACTTCCTTTTGTATTCTTATGCATAATTTGAACCGTACCATAACTCTGATACCTGCCATAGCGGTTATCTTTGGTGTAGATTTCAGATCCCCAAACATGCTTATTGTAACCTTTAAGTGTAACCATCCAGTTGTTACGACGGTGAATCCCCAAGGCACCATAGTTGTAGGTAAAGTGACCTTCAGGAACCAATTCTGGCTTTAAACCTTTACTTTGAAACAAATTTTTCAAATCCGTTTCTGTCGTTTCCAGTCGAAGATAAGCATCAGCCATTTCCTTCCAGATCTCATCTCCTGTATACGGATCTCCCGATAGAGCTAAATAAGCATAAGCTTGCTTCAGTCCTAAACTCATTGTGCCATCAAGAGGATGACGCCCACTAATGCCAAACCCCCAATCCAATTCGTGTGTATAGTTTTTCATAGCACGAAGAGCTAAACCAACATTTATTCTTGCTTCCGCTGATAAAGCAAAGGGCGTGTTAGTGGTGAGTTTTAAATATTCGCCAAGTCCTGCAAAACCACCATTGCAATAGGCAGGGTATAAACCGCCATGATGAAAACCACAACCGTCGGCTTTAATACCTCCCATTGTGCCAGGTACTATTTTGAGAGAAATATCCATCCAGCGCTTGACCGCTTGCATCTCTCTTAATTGTTCAAAAGGATTATCCAAACAAAAAATGGCAAGCATACGAGGAATTATAGTTGTATTCCAACTATCCATAACGCCTTGCAGCTTACCAGACACTGGCAGTTCACGGTACTCTTGAACTCCAACCCAGTAATTCAACATTTTAGCTACTTCATTCAATTTTCCCTCTTTCTTCAGCACATCTTTCATCAGGAAAATAGCAGGCGGATATTTGTGAAACTGATAGCCATAATGATGATTGGTCCCTATAGCACTACCATAAGCCAATCCCTGATCCATTAGATGATCAAGCAAATCCAAAAACATCATCTTACTTTCTTCGTCTTTGGTATTATAGTAATGCTGAGCTAAACCATAAAAAACCTTCCCTACTTTTTCGAGTGTCAGATCGTTGCTCTTTTTAATTGCCTCA
The DNA here is from genome assembly GCA_048268005.1 of Ancylomarina sp. Lineage (GTDB taxonomy): Bacteria > Bacteroidota > Bacteroidia > Bacteroidales > Marinifilaceae > Ancylomarina. Next base: position 1,041,327 of record JBLWWJ010000001.1, on the reverse strand, counting down.
TCTTTTGAAACAAAAGGATGACCAACAATTCCTGATTTCATTCGACGAATTCCAAATTTCCGGAACTTATCTTTGACTTTCTTTTCAGTTTTTTTATCCAGAGCACTGCCTTTATAGGCTGCCACAAAATTGGCCTCTATCTTTTCGAGCCCCAATTTATCAGCAATATCCAATTTCGATTGAAGTTCGATATCATGTTTTAAGCTTGATTCCCAAAAGTACAAGGCTCCCCAATGGTTTTTATTTAATTTGGGATTGACATATGGTAATTGTGCATCTGGTGTCTGTTTGCGCGAAATTCCTTTTTTAGGAAACATCATTCTATCGAAATAGAGTTGACCTTTCTTTGCCTTTATAGGTGCCAGAACCTTCATCCACTTCAAATCTTTATTCTTTTTCGGCCCTTGCATATCAACATCAAATCGAATCCAGCAAGCTCGCCACCCTTTAAAGTTGATTTTATAATCAAACTGATACTCAACCTGATCTGCCTTTCCAAACTGAAACTGGATGACATCATCAAGAGGTGATTCATTGTAGATCCAAAGCATCAAACCTCCCTTGGGAGTTTTCAATGCCTGAAGCATGCCTTGAGGCTTGATCACAACAAGTTCACTACCCTTTTTCCAATCCCATCGCACAGATTCTTTTCCCAATTTATAATGTTGCTCACTCATGCTAAGCTTCCCTCCTTTTGTCTTCCAATTGGTAGGAACATCTTTCTCTAATTGCATGTATTGCGCATTCGCACATAAAGCAATAAAAAAGGCAATAACTATAGTCAATATCTGTTTCATCATTTAAAAGAATGAAAAGTCTTAGTTTTAATTTAAAGCGTTTACACTTATTATTTTTTCACTAAACAACATTAATAAAATAACCAGTAAGATAAGATCCCCTAGTCGTTTTTGTATTTTACTCTTAATCATATCATTAATTCCAGTTTGGTCCAACATCCTTTTTACTAAGCATCTTTTGCAAGCCACCTCTTTTACCTTTGGGTGCAAAATAAACCCCAACAGGTACTTTTTTCTTCTTTCCTTTAAATTCAAGTCTCTTCAACATTTCTTCAGACAAGTCATTTATCCATGACTGATCTGCCTTTGGTCCTTTCACTTTTAACACCACGACAGAATCATCAACTTTAGAAATACAAAAAGTTTTCTTTTTTAAGCCTGGCGTATCAACACTCGATTTTCCTTGATAGAAATTATTTTTCCAAACGAGATACTGAGGCGCTTCATGCAATCTCACAGGAGACTTTTCACCTATCATGACATTATTATAAAAAGACATACTGTCGGTAGGCACAATTTTATTTCGGTGCCTATAATCATTCAGTAAATCAATAGACACCGTCTTATTATCAACCAGTTGATTATTAACAATCAGATTTTCTGCAGTTTTAGGAAAATGAATAGCAATAATGCCTTGTGCGACGCGTTTGGGATCAGGAAGCGTCCCATTTCCAAAACTGATTACCCCTCCTTTTTTGGGAGCCAAATCTGAAAAGTAGTTATTCACTACCAAATGTTTTCTACTGCGTAGAGTTATACCCCCACATCTGTTTTTCTCGCCATTATTAGAAACAAAGTAGTTGCTTTCTATAATGCCTTGTTCTCCCTGGCGAAGGCTTAAAGCCCCTTTACAGTTGAGAAAGGTATTATAGCGAAACGTGTTACCACAGCTCTTCGAAGACATGATTTCACCCTCTCCACTACAATCTTCGAACAAATTAAATTCAACAACCGTATAGCAAAATCGAGTCGCCATAGACCCATGACCTATTCGCATGGCTGATCCTCCATTCTTACCGAGTGGTGGTCTGGCAAAGAAATTATGGTCGATCAAATGATGATTACCTCCCTTTTTAGGCACATCAACATTGATATAACTGGCTCCTGAGGTTTTTCCTTCGAACCAACAATAATCAACTTGATTGTATTGGCCATTTAACTGAATCCAAACACCTGTTACCTGATTATAATTTCTAAAACGACTTTGTGAAATGCGATTATGCTTTCCTTCAACCTTAATTAAAGCTTCAGCCTTGTTCCTATTACCTCGATTAAAATCAAAACCCGATAAATGTATATAGTCACCATTTAAATCAATATGAGAATTTCCCGTGATTATAGCTTGTCCAGGGTTCACTGCGCTAAGTTCTACTTTAGTCTTTTCAGAACCAGAATAGTTCACTTCGAATCTCATATCATGGTAAACTCCATCTCTTAATTGAATGTGAGTCACTTTATTTTCCACAGCTTCTTTTAGCTCCTCAACCGTTCCTACTATAACGCTTTCATCTTTGGCATAAACTTGTCCAATCATTACAATTAGAACAAATAAACATGACATTTTTCTTAAAAAATTGTCCATATAGCTAATTTCCTATTTCTTCTTTTCTATACGATAAACTTTAAAATCATCAATGGTCATATGATTGTGAATGGTTCTGATTCCAAACCAACCTTGCGTATAAGGAGATTCATCATTAAAATCATAAACCAATTCTCCATCTCTGAAAAACTGAACTTGACTCCCCATAGCCACCAGTTGAATTTTGCAGCTTTTGTTTGGGATAATTAAATCAGCTTTATCTTCCAAATCATGTCCTTCCAGAAGAGGTTTATTCCCCTTGCCATCGTAACGTCGAAAGCGCGTCTTCGTATTATTATGGCCGCCCATACCCACATAATACAACTGCAGGGTATCGTAATCATGAAACTTACCACTTGCCTTTCTTGGAGATTTAAATAAATCTTCAGTATTGCCTGGATCGCTAGACATCCAAAAACAATTCAAATCACTTACCCTATCATTAGGCCCATCTTTACCTATAACTGTTGCTTTATATTCAATCAGAATATCACCCTCAAATTTCTGCTTATACCAAACAGTTGCCCCCTTAGGAACATCAATCTCTAGAACCCCATTTTTCACAGCTACATTTCCCAGATCATCTTGCAATTCCGCTACCCAATCATCAGTATTCTCAGAGCTAAAATCATCCTGACATAATAATCCTTTTTTAATAAAACCAGGATCGGTTTTTGTATTCTGATAACAAGACTGCAGCAAAATCACTAAACTGATAAGCGGTAAAAAGTGTTTCATTCTGTTTGTGTTTTTTATAATAACTCCTAATAACTCCCGAAGCATGACTTCGAAAACGATTTCAAGATACCTGAAACAGTTCCAGGCAACAAACCCTTGAAGTCCCAAAAAAACATTTCGGCACCACTACACATGTCAATGCTGTTATTACCTACTGAATAACTGAACATTACAAACACTTACAATATAGTCCGTACAATTTTAAACATTTCAATATATCAAACTATCAAATCAAGCCAACATATAGCAAAACCAATGAAACAGGGACTTACAGGCAAAAATCAATAAAATCAAGCATTAAGACTCTCTCCAACCAAACAAATCAAGCCACAATAATCCGTACAAAAATCACCTATGGGATTCATTCCCAATTCCAAGCTCTAAATAATTTGACACCTGAAAATACAAACCATAACATCTTGATATCCTGGCAAATTACACTTAAACATCTTAAAACCGTCCCATAAAGACCTAATCGATAATATCCAAGGCTTGCTGTTCTTAATTTTAAATACCGACAAAGCAAAAAAACAAACATTTATAACATCTCAATATCTGACATGAATATGAAACCAAGCATTAGAATCTGCACATTTATCGTTTGGAGCTTTCTGCTTTCAGCATCAGTTTTTGCACAGAAAACAGACTGTAATCAACTAAACAAAATCAGAAAAAATCTAAGGGGGAAAAACCTTTCCACAAGATGGGAAAAAATGAGTACGGAAAAGGCACTTTCACTTCTTCAGGAAGATGGCAGTTTTTCGGATTCTAAACCTGATAAAAAACAAATAACCGGCCGCATGATGCAGTGGGCAATTGATTACCATCGGGATTCTTATTCCAACAAAGAAGAACTAAGAATTGCAATTTATAAGGCCTTGCAATACTGGTTAAACAATCGACCAAAATACAAATTCCCATCCATTCCATTTGAAACACTTAGAGCTCTCGCTGCTATCGAGCTTGTTATCTATGAGGATATGATGCGAGACCGACAGATTTCCGCTGAAAAAGAGAAGCAAATCGCTAAGCTTATACAAAGTATTACAGAATTTAGTCATTGGTGTTGGTATAATGGGAAAAGTCCTGATGTATTCGATAAAGATCGAGGTCACAACCGTGGCGGAAACGTAGGTTACCGATTATGGGCCATGACAGCCATTGCTTCGTGTTCTGGAGATGTTGAGGAGATGAATTGGGTTCATCAAATCGTGAAGGAGCAATTTCCCCGCGTCCTAAACACCACAAGTAGTTTACCTACCGGTTTTACGCCTGATGGTTCCTGGATTCAGCACAATGCCGGTGGCGCACAAAACTACTGGATCGGTTATGGCGTGCATTGGATCAATCATGTTCTGAATTATGCGAAAGCGACCAACGATAGTAAATGGGAACTAACACCAGAAGAATGGAATACGCTGGCGGACTATTATCTGGAAGGTATTCAATGGTATTATTATAAAAATCATGGTGCTCTGAATATTGCGGGTCGACACAATGCCCTTAAGCAAGCTCCACTTGACAAAGGTGCTATTCGCAAAGATGTGCTGCGAATATTAAAGAATGGAGAGGTAAACAAAATCAGAACAGAAGCTCTTAATAAACTCTTAAAGAGACATCAGAACAAACAATTCGCACACATTGACTCCACTAAATACTTTTGGAATACGGATCTTTTAATTCACAGTAAGCCCAAAGCCTACTTTGCGATTAAAATGCTTTCGAACCGTTCAACAGGTTGCGAAACGTCTGAAAGTGAAAGAGCACACGGCAAGAACAATTTTCTGAGTGGTGATGGGTCTACCATTATCTATAATACAGGGAAAGAGTATGATAAGGCAAGAATAGGATGGAACTGGAGAGCCTGGCCTGGTATTACAGCCATTCAAAAAACAGGTAAACTTCCACTTAGCCCCTGGGGAAGAAAAAGCATCAGTCTAAATCAATTTGCAGGAGGCTTATCAACAGGTGAGCAAGGTGTTGCAGCCTTTCAATACAATAGAAAAGATCCTTATGTAAATTTAAAGGCAAACAAAGCCTATTTCACTTTTGAGAATAAAATGCTTGCCTTGGGGAATGGCATAAAAAAGAATCAGGATGACTCTTTTGACGTTTTGACTACCATTAATCAAACAGAAAGAAAAGGCGATATTCATTACCAGATCAATGGTAAAAAGGGAAAGATTAAAGCTGGCAAAACAAAAAACATTGATTCAAAAAAAATCAAACAGACAGCATGGGTACACCATGATAACACAGGCTATATCATTTTCCCAAGCAAGAAAACAACTCAAATAAAACTGTTTGCTGAAGAAAGAACAGGGAATTGGTCCGATCTGGATGGTCGTTATACCAACACGAAAAAACAAGTTGAAAGCAGCTCAATATTTCAACTATCTCTCTCACACGGATCAATACCAGATAACGCTGGCTATGCTTATTTAGTCATTCCAGGTATCGATATCAAAACATTGCAGAATTGTGTTCAAAACGAACTGCCAGAGATCATTCAAAACAATGAAACTGCACAGGCTATTCAATATGACACCAATTCCTACATGCTCATTTTCTATAAGGCTGGAGAAATTCACTTGTCTAAAGACTTAAAACTCGCCACCAGTCAACCTTTAATTATTCACCTAAAGAGAGATAAAAAGGAATGGGAAATGATAGTTTCGGATCCATTGCATAAGCAAGATCAGGCTAAAATAAAACTCACTGAAAAAGACAAAACAAAATCCTTTACAATAAACTTCCCTGATGGAATGAACAGAGGAAAATCAATAGAATCAACTTTAAAACTTTAAATAATTAAGATCAAAAATGAATCAAATTTTTAAATTAACACTTGTTTCAGCATGCATGTTCACTTTATTTTCATGCAGCAATCCTAAAACAAGTTCAAAAGGTATTATTGAGGACAATATCGAATTCTCGACTCAACAAATTGGTCGTGAAATTGATATGATGAATGCCAAAGGAGAAATCCTTAACCCCAGAACAATAGAGAAAGATGGTAGCACCAGATACAATACACCTGAGCTATGGACAAGCGGATTTTTCCCAGGTTCACTTTGGTATCTTTATGAGTTAACAGGTGATAACAAATGGAAAACTGAAGCTGAAAAGGTTACGGAAACGCTGGATACGGTTCAATACTTAACCTGGCATCATGATGTAGGCTTTATGGTATACTGCAGCTACGGTAACGGATACAAACTGACAAATAATCCGGCTTACAAAAAGGTTATTGTTCAGGCGGCCAAATCGCTAAGTACGCGTTACCGCCCCAATATTGGCGCTATTCAATCCTGGAATGTGCATCGTGGCTGGCAAGCCAAACGTGGCTGGCAATGCCCGGTCATCATCGATAATATGATGAACCTGGAGCTGCTCTTCGAAGCCAGTAAGTTAAGTGGTGACAACAGTTTCAGAGATATTGCCATCAAGCATGCCGAAACCACTCTTGAAAACCACTTTCGCACGGATCACTCCTGTTATCACGTTATTGACTATGATACAATCACCGGACAGGTTCGCAATAAAGTGACTGCTCAAGGTTACGCCAACGAGTCTGCCTGGTCTAGAGGTCAGGGATGGGCTATTTACGGCTACACACTTTGCTATCGCGAAACCAAGGATGTTAAGTTTTTGAAAAAAGCCGAAGATATTGCAACCTATCTATTTGCACATCCAAGAATGCCAAAAGATTTGGTTCCTTACTGGGATTTTGATTGCCCTAAAATTCCGAATACACCCCGTGATGCTTCAGCAGCTGCCGTTATTGCTTCGGCCTTATATGAAATGAGCACATACTGTCCTGATAAGGCAGAAAAATATAAAAGCCTGGCTGATCAGATTGTAGAAAATCTATCGTCTGATGCCTACAGAGCTAAGTTGGGAGACAACAACAATTTTCTATTAATGCATTCTGTTGGAAGTATACCACATGGTGCAGAAATTGATGTACCACTAAACTATGCCGATTACTACTTTCTAGAAGCACTCGTGCGTAAAAGAGAACTGGAGAAATAGAAAAAAAGTAGGCAGGTTTGTAAGTGTCATGCTACAAACCTGCCAACATCTATACCCTTTAGACTCCCAAATTATCAATCTGGCACCTTTCAGTGTCTTTAAAAGACCTAAAGTTTCAACAAGATTTATTTTATTGCAATCGATTTAAAACGATCTATAATGAATATGCAACAACCTTTAAAATTAATACTGATCTTTTTGATTATATGCTTCAATAAAGTATCGGCTCAGGATTTTATCAACCCGGCCATTATCTCCTTTGAAGATTCAATCAATAAAAATTGGTCAACACCTTCCCCATCGACAATAGCAACGAGCACGACTCATTACAAACATGGCAAGCAAAGTTTGCAATGGAAGTATGAACAGAATTCTGAATTGATTATCAATCAGAACATCAATTTCAAACCTTTCGACCCAAATGCTATTGACAAATCCATACCAACTTTTTGTGTGTGGGTTTACAACGAAACGCCTAAGGATGAAAAAATCAAATTTCAATTCTTAACGGATGATCAAGTTAATTGTGAATTCGAATTTGGAATCAATTTTAAAGGCTGGCGTGCTGCATGGGTTGCTTTTGAACGTGACATGCAGGGAACACCAAAAACCTCAATGAATAAAATGAAGATACTGGCTCCTGAAAGTGATTCCGGATCATTATTCTTCGATCATATTATGCTGTGCACCCCTGCTGACAGCAGATGGAACACTCCAGATTACCAAATTCCTTTTGTTAACGCTAAAACAAAAAACCACTGGTTAATTCTTTACAAATCGAGTTTAAACCAAGCTAGCGAAGAACTAGAGCCTCTTACTCAAAAACAAATTAAAGGCATTCAGACCATTAATAAACGATACCGTAAAGAAGTTATCAAGAAACTGAAGGTTAATGAGAAACTACTGGCCAAACTAAGAAAGGCATACAACAAGCATGAGATTACCCGTAAGGGGAACCAAATCTCGGGAAAAGTGATGTGGTTCTGCCGTTTCTCAGAAATATATAAACCATACACCAAGGATTTCAAGAACTATCACAACAAAAAAGGGAAAGACTTTAAAACCTACACAAAGTTAATGTTCGAGATAGCTTCAGCTTACAACCAAACTGAAAATACCGAATATAAAAAGGAATTGGAAGAGCTATTCTTCAATATGTCCGATCACCTTATTGATCAGGGATGGGCTGAAGGAAGTGCTAACGGGACACTTCACCATTTAGGGTATAGCATGAGAACCTATTACTCAGCTTACTTTCTAATGCGTGAATCATTAATTCGCACTCAACGTGCTGAACAGGCACAAAAAGCCATGGAATGGTATTCAGGTGTCAAAGAAGTTTTTGCTCCGATTCACGAAAAAGGCATGAGTATCGATGCTTTCAATACTTCGGTAATGGGACGCTTAGCAAGTATCCTCATGTTGGAAGATTCACCAGAGAAAGTTCGTTATTTAAAGGCTTATATCAATTGGATTGATAATGGACTGGCTTATGCGCCTGGTGTTAAAGATTCGTTTAAAGTAGATGGTTCCGTTTTTCATCATGCCAACAACTACCCAGCTTATGCCAATGGAGGTTACGATGGAGCGACTAAAATGGTCTACTTTTTTAGCAGAACACCTTTTCGTGTTTCTGAGGAAGGTCATCGAATCCTAAAGGAGTCTCTATTAAAAACCCGCCTATTCTGTAATAAGGAAACCTGGCCAACCTCTATGTCGGGGCGTCACCCTAATGGTAAAGGAAAACTTTCTGCCCAGCACTATATGTTTATGGCGCTATCGGGAACACCTGATGGCAAAAATAAGGTTGATGCAAAGATGGCAGCAGCTTACCTAAGATTAATGGAAGGCAAAAAAGCCACTGGAACTGTAAAGAAATTGCAGAAACAGGGGTTCAAAGCAGAAGCAGATCCCAATGGAAACTGGACGATGAATTATGCTGCTTTGGGCATACATCGCAGAGATAACTGGTCAGCAACTGCACAAGGGCATAGTCGTTACCTATGGGCAGCCGAACATTATATTGGAGCGAACTACTACGGTCGTTACATGAAACATGGTCAAGTTCAGATCATTTCAGGAGGAGAAAAACCAAGCGTATTCACTTCAGGTTTTAATGTCAACGGATGGGATTGGGGACGTTTTGCCGGCACCACTGCCATTCACCTGCCTATTGAACAACTTCGTGCCAACATTCTTAATATTGACCAATTTACAGGCTATGAAGAGATGCTGATCTCCGATGAAGCCTTTGCTGGGGCTATCTCTCTGGAAGGTAAAAATGGAGCTTGGGCTATGAAATTGCACGAACACGACAAATACAACGGTTCTCATCGTGCGACTAAATCTGTTTTCTTTTTCGATAATCGAATTATCTGTTTAGGTAGTGATATTGAAAATGCAAATACTGAATACGAAACTGAAACAACTCTCTTTCAAAACTATTTGAATAAAGAATCAGATCATATCGTTTTCAACAAAGATGAAATCAGTCAATTCCCTTTCAATAAAGTAAGGCAAGCTAAAAAAGCGACTCTACTTACTGACAATGTAGGTAACAGTTTTTACATTCCTGCAGGCTATGCTGTTGAAGTGGGAAAACAATTGCAACACTCGAAAGATCAGAAAAAGGAAACACCTAATAAAGGAAATTTTGCAACAGCCGTCATTAAACATGGGAAAGCACCTAAGGCTGCTAGCTATGAATATGCGATTCTGGTTCAGAGCAATCACAATGAATTGGTTCAATTTGCCAAGCAAATGAATAAAAAGAAGAAAGCCGCCTACACTGTTCTTCAAAAAGACAAACAGGCTCATATTGTATGGGATCATGCCTCTGCAACAACGGCTTTTGCCCTGTTCGAAGCAAACACAAAGGTGAATCAATCAGGACTAAATTCAGTGAGTGCACCTGCCTTAGTCATGATAAAAGATAAAGGCAATTCAAAAGTAATGAGCCTTTGCGATCCTGATTTACACTTTTACGAAGGAGAAGCAGATGTTGTGATGGATAATGGCAAGCGTAAAGAACGAAGCGTGTATTCAAGAGATTGGGTTCGCAATGAAAGTAAGGTTTCAAAAATACAAGTTAGCCTAAAAGGTGAATGGTCAATCAAGTCAAATGAATATTGTCAATTGATCAGTAGCGATGCCAATGAAACGGTTCTTGAATTCACTTGCCAGCACGGACTGACAAGAGAAGTGGAATTAATAGCAAAATAATTAATCAACTAGTATCGGTTGTTGGCTTTGAGTTCTATAATACTCAAAGCCGACAACCAACAATCGACTCAGAATGACTAAAAATAATATATCCCGAAGAAATTTCTTAAAAAGCTCAGCAGCTGTTACCGCTGGAATGACTTTGATTCCTCAAGGTTTTCTGACATCCTGTATGAAGAATGGGAAACGTCCCAACCTCTTATATATTTTCCCAGACCAGTATCGCAAACAGGCCATGGGTTTTATGAAACAAGATCCTGTTAAAACACCTAATATTGATGCATTGTCGGAACAAGGTGTTGTTTTCACCCATGCAGTAAGTAATCACCCACTATGCAGTCCTTATCGTGGGATGTTACTTACCGGGAAATACCCCCTTTCAAACGGCGTTCTTTCAAATTGCCACTCAGGGCGTACCAAACATGGTAACTTCTTAAATCCGGATGATGTCTGCTTTTCAGATGTGCTTTCGCAAAACAATTACAATGCGGGCTATGTGGGTAAATGGCACTTGGATGGACCTGAGCCTCCTGAAGATGGGAAGGGTAATGTTTGGGATTCCTATTGCAAGCCGGGCAAATACCGCCATGGATTCGACTTTTGGTATTCATACGGAGCTGATGATAATCACTTAACGCCTCACTACTGGATTAACGAAGCTAAAGAAGACGAAGCCAAATACTTTGAGCAATGGTCACCTGAACATGAGGCTGAAGTGGTTCAAAAGTATTTGGAGAATGCCGGCGATAAATTCCGTGATGATGAGAAACCTTTCGCATTATTCTGGGGAATCAACCCGCCCCACCACCCTTTCAATTTAGTTCCTGAGAAATACAAAAAACGTTTCGAAGGCAAAACAGAAAAGGATGTTCTAAACCGACCTAATGTCCAGTACTCTAATAATACTGAAATGGGACAGCATGGTTTTGGCGATATGTGGGTAGACGATCGTATTGATCAATCAACCGATTACTTTGCCATGTGCGAAGGTGTTGATGAGCAAATTGGGAAGGTCTTACAGACTCTAAAAAAACAAGGTCTGGATAAAAACACCATTGTCATTTTCACATCAGATCATGGTGAAATGTTGGGTAGTCAGGGAATGATGCACAAGAATGTGTGGTTTAGCGAGGCTTTCGATATTCCATTCATCATCCGTTGGCCTGAAAAAATCAAAGCAGGAAGCGATGATCTTCTATTAAGTGTACCTGATGTGATGCCAACCCTTTTAGGTTTGATGGGACTTAAGAACCAGATTCCTGAGGAAGTGGAAGGTCATGATTACTCGGGTATATTCCGTAAGGAAAAAGTGGACAGACCTGAGGCGGCTCTGTATTTCTTTGCAAAACCTGAAGACGATACAGAAAAGCGTCGTGGTGTTAAAACACATACACATACCTTTGTGATAGCCTACGATAATAAAGGAGAAAAACATCACTTCCTTTATGATGATAAAAATGACCCTTATCAAACTAAGAATATCTTTGGAGAGAATTCAGAATTGGAACAAGACTTAACCGAAAAGCTTCGTGAAATTCTAATTAAAACCAACGATCCTTTCATTAACTATTTGTAATTAAAGTCAAAAGGTCATAAAGTCTTAAAGGTCGAAAACAGATATCCCTTCTTAACCTGGCAGCTTAATTAGCTCTATTTTAATTAAAGCTGTCGGGTTCAAAATAAAAAACATGAAAGCACAGCTCCTTCTTATATCCATATGCCTGATGACATTCACTGCCTGGTCACAAGAGTCTCTTGAAGCAGGCAAAAAGAAACTATTGGTTTACCAATGCGATTTCAACAAGAAAGCTTCTTTAGAAGATTGGATGATGGAAGGTCCCGGCATAGCCAAAATAAAAAAAGGGCGACTGGAACTCTATTCACGCTACCATAAAAAGGTGAATCGTAAAATGAAAGAAGGTAAACTGGTATTCGAAGAAGGAACTGATAAGTGGTATCAATATTACGTCGATGGATTAGCCAGAAAAACCGAACCAGAATTGTATCCTATCTATAAAAAAGGAAAGACTTTTCGTGGTGGTCATCTGGTTTTCTGGAACAAAACCATTACACCGGAAAATTATGTGATCGAATTCGATTTTCAGAGTCCCATTCCCTACCCCTTACATATGATCATGTTCTCGGCCAGCGGAAGTCAGGGAGAAAATGTATTCGATCCTGCATTAAAAGCCAGATGTGGCGTGGCAGCTCAATACACCAAGGGTGATATTTACAATTACCGTATTTCTTTTTTAGCACCTAAGCGTGGAACGGCTAATCTTAGGAAATGCCCCGGCCGTCGTTTAGTAACTAAGGGAGAAGACTTCAGTATTGAGAACTTAACCGCTAAACACCATATGAAAGTTATTAAATGGAAGGATCAAATTGAGTTCAGAATTGATGACAAACTGGTCTTTCAGTATAAAGATGACGAAAAGGATGCCCCACTGGGCGCTGGACATACCGCTATACGCTTAATGGTTCCGGCCCGAGGCTATTACGATAACTATCAGATATTTGAATTAAAGGAGTAAGTAGAAACCCTATTGGTATCCAAATGAAGCATAAGTCCCAAACTCACAATTTGGGACTTATGCTTTCTTTATTTATGGGCAAAGAGGGAAAGATTTCCATTACTTCGTACAGTCCTATATTGACAGATCTAACACAGCTCAAATCTCTAATAAATGAAATCTCTTTTGCGCCTTCTCTCTCTACTTTTAATTATCAATTGCCTGTCTCAATACCATGTTTTTGCGCAAAACGCTGAAATTAAAGCTGTCGTTTGGGAACCCCAAAATAACGAAGCTTTAGCCTTTGCGCAGGTTGCTTTATTTCCATTGGAATCGGACGTACCGATTAGTGGAACCCTAAGCGATACACTGGGGGAATTTAGTCTAAAGATCAATTTGGATTCCAGCTATCGCATCCAGGTGCAGTTTCTGGGTTACGAAACCTACACCGCGATTGTACAGGTGGATAGCAGCCTTATGGATTTGGGCAAGATAGCACTGCTTTCCTCCGCCCAAAATCTACATGAAATAGTCGTTACTGCTGAACAAAAGGCCATAGGGAACGAAAATGGTAACTGGGTGTTGTATCCTGATAAACTGGCCGAAGGTGGAACCAGTTCAACCGTGGATTTATTAAGCAACCTGCCCTCTGTATCAATGGATATGGACGATAAGGCAACGATTCGCGGACGAGAAGCCACCATTCTAATTGATGGCGTAAAAGCAGATGATATTAGCGAGCTGGATCAAATCACCCCATCGAGTATAGCGAAGATAGAAGTGATTCAAAACCCCTCAGCCAAATACGATGCCGAAGGTAGTGTGATCAATATAACGCTGAAAGCGCCCATTCAATCCAAGTCATTCAGCAAACTTAAACTTGGAGCCGATCAAATGGGCAACCATCAGGAAAACCTCTATGCCAGTAAGAAATATAAAAACTGGGGTGGCTTTGCTCAGGCAAGTCATAAGGAGAATGATTTTGAATCGACGAATCAATTGAAACGCGAAAACAAAATAGATGGCCAGGTTCCCCTCATTTTGCAGGATAAAGATCAACGTCAGGAAAGCAGGCAAAAACAGATAAGATTGGGCATCAACCACCGCTTTTCGCCCATTCATTTGGCTAAGTTAATGGGGCAATGGCAAAAAACTCAAAGCAAGCCTTTGGTCTACACACTCAAAGAGAAGCGAGATAACACCAATGAATTAACACAATATACAGAGCAAGATCAGGTATCCGAAAAGAATAAAACAATCAGAATGATGCGGGCACAGTATGTGGGCAAATGGGAGAATCAGAATCTCAAGTTCCAAATCAACTACCGTCAAATTGATCAGGACGATGATAGAATGCTCGAAAGCTTAAATTATTCTCCTGAAGGAGAGCCTGTGAATATTTACCCTTACCAAAAACGGGACAGTATTAGCTTAGATCAGGAGAAATATCAAGGCTCTATTGATTATGAACTGCAGGCAAGTGAAGCAACAAGACTTGAATTGGGTGCTGATGCCAGTCTCGACAAATACAATCAGAATGCGACTCAAGAAGTATACAAGCATACTGATAACCAGTGGTTGCCGATACCGGCCAAAACCTTTCTCTATACATTCGAAAAACAAAACGCAGCTCTTTATGGTATTATCAACCACCAGTACAAAAAATGCTTTGTTTCAGCGGGAACTCGATTGCGATATATAGCACGCCATACTAAAAACTCCGGAAACGATGTGGTTGCAGATGATAACCATTCATATTTCAGCCTAATTCCCACGATAAAAACCGGTTACAGCTGGGAGAAAAGTGATCTCTCCTTTTCCTATAAGAAAAGCCAGAAACTACCTTCTGCACATCAACTTAACTCCTATCAAAACGATGCCAACCCTTTAAATATTCAATACGGTAATCCGGATTTGAAACCTGAAAAGGAACATTCTATTTCTATGGAATATGCCCGGCACAGCGAAAAGTACCAGATGGGACTGGCTCTTTACCAACGCTATATCGAAGATGTCGTAATGGCACAATATAGCAGCCATGGCGATACCCTATTTCGAACTTTCGGTAACCTGGGCAAACAAAAGCTAAGTGGACTGGAATATACCTTCAGCTATAAAGCTACAAAATGGTGTCGCTTTAATGGTAGTGGAACCATTTATCATCAGCGTTTTTCGGGCCAGGCCCTTTCACTGGTACAAAAACAAATGTGGAGTTATAATTACAAACTAAGCAGCATCCTTCAGCTGCAGAAAAATACCCGCCTGCAAGTGAATTACTCATGGCAATCGAAAACCATCAATAAAAATGGCCTGCAAGGCAAACTCTACAATTTAGATCTGGCAATCAATCGACATTTCTTCAAGAAAAAACTACAAGTATCACTTAAAGGAGCCAACCTGCTCGACAGCAAAAGCCAAACCTATCAGGTAGAGAACATGCAATTCTCTTCGCATAGCACAAGGTATCAGAATACGCGCCGCATCATGTTTGCCCTGGTGTACAAATGGCGTACCTCTTCCTAACTTGAGTCACTGAAAGTTCGAATTAAAAAATCTCCCAAGTATGACTCAGGAGAATTTAGCTTATAGCCTCAACAGAATAAAGATCAAAAACACCTACATACTGACTATCAGCAACCTATAATGTTAAGCACATTTTAATGTCCCCAAAATTTGTCCTCAAATAAATATTCAGTGTTTATCGAGTTCAACTGTTAGTATAAAAATCTTTGGCACTATACAGCATCTACTTTTCAAAATCGTTATATGCTACTTGCTGTTTAAGCCATTTTAATGCAGCTTTCTCTGTAGAAAATACATCTCTTAATACTTTTTCAGAAGAAGTATCTACATTAAACAAAATAGAATAAGCGGTTATCTGTGGTTTGTCTGTAAGAAAAGCTGTCCTGACTGTCGTGTATGAAGAAGTCACTTTTTCAGCTAATTTTGAAATAAAAGATATTTCATCAATTTCAAGCTTCATATCAACCTCCCTTAAATCATATAATAAGTAAATATTTTTTGGCAAATTATCAAGGTTCTTAAATTCGATCAGGTAATTCTTTATATCTCCAACAGTAACGGTATCAGAAAAGTCAATATAAAATATTCCGGTATCTCTCAAAGAAAATTTAATCATATAATTTTAGATAAAGGGGTATATTATTTAATTACATTATTGTTTCCAGGCCTGAACCAGTTATTAACTTCAATATTGATGTTATTTCTTTTATATTTTTTCGAAGAAGTAACATATGCCGAAATTAAGCCCTATCACAGACATCCTTATTCTGAAATACACAAGATTAAAGTAAAGCCATCAATTTTCAGTTAAGACTCATAAAATGACAAAAGCCTAAAAATCATTGAATAATCTTAGCCTGACATTTAAAGCTTACCAATAGTCATATCATGATAGAATTGAAGTTTAACAAATATCAGATAAGAAAAATCCTCCTTGTTGTTCTATGGCTTAGATTTGAACCGTTTTAGTTCCTTTCTCAATTTCCAGACTACCTCTTAGTTCGATCTAATGACTTGTGTACAAAAAAGTGGCCTGTTTTCAGAATTGAAAACAGGCCTAATTCAAAGGTTACAATTAGTTTTTAGTTTGTAAGTAATTGAGCATCCTGAGTCGTTGCATTCCCTGCAACAATTCCAACATTCTCGATAGTTGTAGTTTGATAACCCTCTTTTGAATATTCAATATTGTAAGTACCTGCATCAACACCTATAATGGTATAATCGCCATTCTCATCAGCAAAAGATGTCGTATAAACCGTGTCAGCAGCGATAATTGAAACCTGAGCTCCATCAATAACCAGCTCTTCTGTATCTGTAACATTACCCGTTAAACTTCCTGTTGTAGACAAATTTGACGCTTTTATTACCGGTGTAAAGATAAACCCTTTAATACCTGCTGGTGAATCTATATTTCCCTGTAGTTTGAATGATTTACTCACATCAAAATCCAAAAGTAAATCGGTTGTTAAACCTCCGGCAACCTCAATTTCTGGGTCAATGAAAATCTTAATACCTGTCTGTGCTCCACTTGGAACCTTCAAACTATGTACTGTTTCATCAGATAGTTTTATACTGGCTTCTGAAACATATAGTCTAACAAGATCATAAGAACCAGCCTCAATTTCTAAATCCACCAAACCTGCAGTAACACCATTCGTAAGGTCTAATAAATTAAAAGACATTTCTTCTTCACTTAATGTGATAAAAGGATTGCCTTCTTCTTCTCCATTCTCATTTACTCTACGTGCTTCTATCTTAGTAATGGTCACGTTAGCCTCAGCCACTAAATCAGTTGGAAAAGGAGCATCAGTTAATTGAATTTTTAATTTTCCTGTTGTTGACTCATTATTATATTCGTCCTGACAAGCTGCAAATAATACACCTACAAACATCACGGCCAAAATAAGGATGGATCTAAAGTTCACTTTTTTCATATCAATTAAATTTTATAATTATTTTCTTAGAATACTTAAGTAAAAGTCCATGTATCTGCAACATTCCTTTCGCCTGAACTTTCAATAATAAAACAGATACATTTAGGAATCTCCTACCAGAATTTTTATTTTTTTTTCTTACCATTGTAGTGAAATGGCTGACAAGAGACCACAACCAACTTATAATGAGCAAAATCCAAAACAACAATATATGTAGAGAAAAAGTCTTTAATGGCATATTTAAGACCTATTCGAAAGATTTATATAATTTTTTGTACTACAAATATGGAGCAAATAATAATCCACAGGATGTTGTTCAGGTAGCTTTTGAGAAGCTCTGGAAAAACTGTAAAAATGTTTTGCCCGAAAAGGCAAAGTCGTTTTTATATACGGTAGCTAATAACGAAATGCTTAATTCCATAGCACGAAAAAAAACGGTACTGAATTACAGTTTACAGAAACCTAAAGATTACACACTTGAATCTCCTGAGTTTTTATTAGAAGAAAAAGAATATCATGACCGATTGCAAAGGGCACTTGAAGAATTATCAGAAGATCACAGGGTGACATTTATGTTGAACCGAATTGAAGGAAAAAAGCATCAGGAAATTGCAGATATGCTTGGTATTTCCCGAAAGGCAGTTGAAAAACGTATTTATACGGCCTTGAAAATTCTAAGGGAAAAAGTTGAACTCACTAATATTTAAGGAGAATTACGGTAGGAACTTTTTGTATTCATCTGTTATATAATTAGAACAGCAAGAAAATGACAAACGAAGATAAAATAACAAAATGGTTAGCAGGGGAACTTTCAGATTCAGAAAAAAATGAATTTGAACGTACCGAAGAATTTGCCAAAATACACAGACTTCTGGAGGGAGTAACTAATTTTAAAGCTCCAGACTATGATGTTGACAGCGAATACAAGAGGTTACCTGAAAACTTAACTCAACATAAAGGATCTATATCTCTGTACAAGAGAATAAGTCCTTTAGTAAGAGTTGCTGCAATTCTTATTGTCGCCCTGACCATTACATATTTCTTCAATGATTATTTTAATACGAGTTCAAATAATCAGGCTTGGATTGCAGATCAAACAGAAGTTTATCTACCTGACTCCTCTTTCGTTTCTTTAAATACAGGTTCACAAATAAAATTCTCCAAAGAAAAATGGGGAAAAGAAAGACATGTTGAATTAAATGGAGAAGCCTTCTTCAAAGTAAAAAAAGGTTCGCAATTCAATGTAAAATCGCATCAAGGTACAGTTCGCGTTTTAGGTACTGAATTTGGCGTAAAAGATTGGGACAAATATTACGAAGTGACCTGTTATTCCGGTTTGGTTAAAGTTATGACAGAACAGAGTTCTGTTATCCTAAAACCTAATTCTACTTTCAGAATTATTAATGGTAATGAGGAAAACTTCACTATTCCCGGCAAATCAGAACCGAACTGGTTAAATGGAGAGAGTCACTTTAAAAGTGTTCCACTTCGATTTGTGATTAATGATCTGGAAAGACAATATAAGGTAAGTGTTAAAACCAAAAACATCGACTTAAATCAGTTGTTCACAGGTAGTTTTTCTCATGATAATCTAAATATTGCTTTAGAATCGATAACTATTCCAGTTAATTTAAATTACCAGATTAAGGGAAATAAAATCTTAATAACTTTTGAAAGCAACTAGATTCCTGATTATCATATGGTTTTTTCTAAGCATTATTAGTAATACATCTTTTGCTCAGAATACAGAATCCAAACCTCTTATTGGCTTACTTCCTCATATTGAAAAGCAATTCAATGTTAGTTTTACGTTTGCTGATAAAAACATAGAAGGTGTATGGGTTAGAATCCCAGATCAGGATTTAAGCCTTGATGAGTGGCTATCAGAAGTGGAGAAACAGACCCAGCTGAATTTCAAAAAATTAAATTCACGTTATATTGCAATTCAAAAAAGCATTCGTGATATCCGGGTTTCTGGTCATATCCTTGATCAATCTACAAAAGAACATTTAGCTGGTGTCCTTATTTATTCTGGAAACAAATATGCATTAAGTAATGACAATGGATGGTTCTCCTTAAAGGTAAATCAGAAAAGAGATTCTATTCTTATTCTAAGGCATACGGGCTATAAACCTTTACTTCTGAAAATAAACCTGTGGCGTCAGGATTCCATATATGAACTTACACCTGATGTGCAATCTCTTAAGGAAGTTGTGGTAAATTATATTGCCAAAGGTGTTGATAAATTACCTGATGGTTCGATTCAAATGAATGTTCAGAACCTTGAAGTGTTACCAGGACTGTCTGAACCCGATGTTTTACATGCGGTACAAGTTTTGCCGGGCATACAAAGCGTAAACGAAACCGTTTCGAATATCAATACCAGAGGCGGCACGAATGATCAAAACCTGGTTTTATGGGATGGGGTAAAGATGTATCAAACCGGTCATTTTTTTGGTTTAGTATCGGCTTTTAATTCCCATTTGATTCATAAAACCCGAATTGTAAAAAATGGATCAAGCGCAGCCTTTGACGAAGGGGTTTCAGGCATAATTGATATGCAACAGCAAGATTACCTGGTGCACAATTGGGAGATCAGCACTGCCCTGAATATGATGAGTGCTGATATAATTCTAAAAACCCCTGTCACAAAAAAGCTATCCTTAATATTGGGAGCCAGGCATTCCATAAACAAGCTAGTTCTTAGCCCCACCTATGAAAGTTATTACAAAAGGGCCTTTGAGAATACCGAGGTATTGCTAAATCAACAGGAAAACAAGACAAGCGTTGATGATTTCCACAACTTTTCATTTTACGATCTGAATTGCAAGCTTTTATATGAAATTTCGGAAAAAGATAAAATACGCTTTAGTGTTTTAAATATCAATAACACTATTGAATATGAAGAAAGTGCTTTAATCCGAGATACCTTATATAGCAAAAAGAGTCATCTCAATCAATCGAGTCTGTTATCTAAGATAAACTACACGCATGCCTGGAGCAAAAACCATACGACACAAGTATCAGCATTTGTCTCTAACTATTATTTGGATGGCACTAATGTTTCCTTGGCAGACAACGAACATCACCTCCAAAGAAATGAGGTGATTGATTTGGGGATAAAGCTGAACTCAACAAATAAAATAAACCAGGCTCTGAGCTTATCAAATGGCTATCAATTTAAGGAAGTCGGTATTCGAAATCAGGACAATATTCGAAAACCGGGTTACAAAAGAGATGCTAAAGATGTCTTACGAATACACGCATTATACACCGAAGCTGAATGTAAAGAGTTATTTAAAGACCTATATCTACGTGCCGGGCTGCGAGCCAGCTATATTTCAAAGTTCGACGAATTTATATTTGAACCGCGAGCTGCATTAAACTTCAAGCTGAGTAAATACATTTCTCTTGAAGCACTTGCCGAAAAGAAAAGCCAACATACAAGCCAGCAAATTGACCATCAAGCAGATTTCCTGGGAGTTGAAAAACGCAGATGGGTCTTGTCAAATAATCAAAGCGTTCCCTTATTAAAAAGTCATCAGTTTTCAATTGGAATGCAATACAATCGCAACAATTTTCTTGTCTCACTCGAGGGCTATAAGAAAAAAGTAGATGGAATAATTACACCCAGTCAGGGCTTTCAAAACCAATATCAGGATGTATATAGTATTGGTCAGTATACAACTCAAGGACTTGAATTGTTGATTAATAAACGTTTCAAACACTCAAATATTTGGATTAATTATGCCCTGGCCAAAAACGATTACTATTTTCGGGAGTTTATCCCATCAAGCTTTCCCAATAAACTTGATATAAGGCATGTTCTATCCTTGGGAGGCACTTATCATACGGGCCACTTTGAGGTATCGGGTGGCTTCAATTACAGAACGGGGAAACCCTATACAAAGATTTCTCAGGAAAGTCTTAACGAAAATAATGAAATTGTGTACGCACAAGCAAATAGTTCTCGCCTTGAAGATTATATTCGATTAGATATTTCTGCCAAGTACCATTTCAATTTCATGAAGTTAAAAGGAGAATTAGGTGTTTCATTTTGGAATATCCTAAACCGGAAAAATGTGATCAATGTTTTCTATAAGCAAAATGCTAAAAAGGAAATAGAACAGATTACACAAAATGCCTTGGAGTTCACTCCAAACATGAGTCTTAGACTAAAGTTTTAAGCCGCCTGCCCAAAATTCCGGATCGCAAATGATTTTAAAGAGTGACCTAAATAAAAGGGGAAACTAAAAAATAGTTCACCCAAGAATGTAGCCCCGGCATAAGCCAAACAAAACATCTAAGTTTTAAATACGAACGCCTTAGGAGAGTAAAAATTTTTACCCCCCATGCCGCAAGTCTACGACTTGTGGCTTAACTAAGCCAAGGTCTATTAAACTTCTCCCCTCAACATCATCTATCACAATACACAATAAGACGACTCAATAAGAAAGCCCACAACTCGTTGACGCGGTGAGCTTAATTGTTTTTAAGCTATGACCACATATCACAGACTTACCAGGGATATTTTAAAATTTCATAATACACAGCAATTCACTAAATTAGTATATAACCAAACGAAATTAATCATGAAGAAATTAATGGTTTTACTAATTGTGATTGCAGTGAGCTGCACACCTCAAGCTGAAAAAATACCTGAATCGGAAGTTATTAAAACGCTGCAAGGCTTCTTTGATGCCTTCGATGTAGATAATGCTAATCCTGGCTCATTGGATGACTACATTACACAAGACTTCTTACTTTATGAAGCTGGAAAAAAAATGAATAAAGAGGCCTTTCTTGAATTTGTAGCAGGATTTCCTATCACAGAGAGTGATTGGGCCTTAAGTGATTTCAGAATTTCATCGGATATCAATTCGGCCCACATCAGTTTATTCAATACCGGGGATTTTATCATGCAGTTCGATTCTGCTAAAGTCCATCAAAAGTACCAATGGCTCGAAAGTGCTTATATGGTCAAAGAAGAAGGCAAATTGAAAATCAAATTTTATTTTTCAGATAATATCTCCATCCAATCGGATACATTAAAATAATCTAATACAGGAAGTGCCACAAGTCACAGAATTGCGGGTTACGGGGATAAAACCTCCGAATAAATTTAGCTTTTGTTACAACACGTTTTTATTGCTTGTAATAATTTTCCAATCCTTCGATCAAGTATTTTTCAAATGCTTCTATTGATGTATTAAAGCCAAATGAACCATTTATTGATTTACCGTTCGAGTCTAAAATATATAGATTGGGTTGAGTATTACTTACAAATAATTTTACCTGATGGTGAAGATTTATTTTTCCTATTTGTTTGATTGTATCTTTTGTATTTGAGCGGCAAATGAAATATTCAGAAGCTGCTTCGTGCTTATCGTCAGTAATAAGATTGATGAAAATAAATTCTTGATTTATGATTTTCTGAACTTGTGGGTTTGATAGCACTTTGTTTTCAAATTGCTTTGAGTTTAAACATTTGTGTGCTGAAAAATATAGCAGAACTGGTTTGTTAGAAATATTAGAACAAGCTAGCCCCTCTGAATATTCAAAGTAGACTTCAGGGTAGTTAGGTACTGAAAACAAATTAGAATAGCTTGGAATTGGACAGTTCATGGTATTTTCTGTTTCATAAAATGACATAAGTTCTTCAAACACCTCAGAGTAAGTCCAATTTTTGTTTTCGTTTACCTCTACAATATTTTTCACATAAGCAATATCAACTTCTGTAAAATTCATTTGAATCAACAATTTAGAATCTTCTTCCCATGAAGCTAAAGTAGCTTTTCTGTCTATGATTTTATTTTGAGCAATTACTATTTGTCTTCCAATTTTATATTCCTCACTTTTCATGACCTCTGCGATTATCAACTTTATATCTTTAAATGTGATACTCGGATGTGGTTCTTTGCTTTCATTTACCATGTTAAAGAATTGAAAAAGATGATCTATTATCATACCATCTTCATCATTTCCCATTAGTACCTCTTTATCTATTGGGTCAAAACTACAATCAATTAGGATATTAATTTTTTCAATAAACTCTTTCTTATTTGCTTGAACTATTTTGATATCTACTTTCTCAGACAATAGTTTTTCACAATCACCCGAAGCTAAACATGATGAACTAATAAATAGTAGTAATATCATGAATGTCTCAACAATTCTTTTCATTCTAAAGTTATTTTAAATATGCTATAACGGTCTTGCTAAGTTGCTTGGGCGATTAAAACTATTGTCTTATCCACCTACCAACGCGAGCTCACAAACGAAGTGAGTAAACCGCCAAATAAGCAAGCCGATTAAATTTTTAATTTTAAGCAAACCCATTTAATTGGCTTGCTGGTCCCGATGTGTAGAGATTAATTAAACTAACTCCCAGGCAGTTCGCCACCGTCCATGAAATTTAGCTTTTGTTGTAGCTAGTTTTTTATTTTTTGAACATTATTAATTCTCCTTCACACTTCATCCCCCAATCTTTAGCTTCTTTGTCAATATTCCAATACCAGTAATTTAATCCATCATCAAATCCATGTCCAACCATTACTGAGTCTATAAAAACATTCAATGTTGTGAAGACAAGCATTAACCCAATTATTGATTTGTAGAGGATGTTAATCGACTTCTTTTTATCGACTTTCTGAACAAGTCTTTGTATTACTTTGTCAATAAAAAATAGAACTGAACTCCAAACTATAACATTCAATGAAAGTCCTGAAATGCTATAAAAATATTCCATTGAACTTCCCAAAGATCTTTGTTTAAACACAAATGGACTTCCGTAATAAGTCGGAAACATTTCTTGTCCTATGAAATTGTATTCAATTCCAATTATTAAAGACAATATTAGTCCGAGGGCGATATATGGAATAATTACGTATTTCATTTTTTTAATGTATGTACAGGGAGATAGTTAACAGTTGTACAAGTCACAGACTTGCGGTATACGGGTGTTTCTTAATTGAACTATCCTGATATTTCCCTTAGGTTAGCATAGTCATGGTTTGTTTTTAACTTATCCAATTTACTATTGCGCAAACAACTTTCCAATTGTCCTTCTCTTTTACAAGAACTATTATTTCAGAACTTCCACATTCCATACCACACCATTTTTCTTCTACAATTATTGCAAACTTCTTACTTCTAGAGACCAAAGGATAAGAAAACATACAGTAACTATGTTTCGGTATTATTCTTCTTTTCTTTTTGTATTTTTTATACTTAATGAACTTTATATTATTCTGTCTTAGAATTTTCTTATCCCAAGTGGAAATATTATTCAATTTTGAAATATTTTGCAGCATTAATTTATACTCTTCCTCTGCTATATAATTTTCAATTCGAACATTACCAAACCACTGTTTTAATTCCACTTTCAAATTATTATAATCAATTTGCCTGAGCGTTTCATTATCATAGTTCAATACTGAATCTACTATAATAAAATCATCTGAAACAAGATGTTGCACTAAATCTATATTTTGACCTTTTGCATAATTACAAAACATTGTAAATATTAAAATTTCAACTATTATCCTAAATTTAGTCATCACTATAATCCCTCTTTATTTTATTGAATTCTCTTTGGTTGTATAAATACTTTCTAAGCTAAACGAAATAAACCATAACGTATGTGTAACATCAATATTGATGTTATTTCTTTTACAAATTGTTACTCTGAATGACACAATATTAAGTAAAGCTAATATTTTTCAATTAAGATTCATACTGTCAAATCTGTCAACTTTTAAATACAGAAAAGCTAATTACAAAGAACTGCTGTTTCCCCCATGCCGCAAGTCTGTGACTTGTGGCTTAAACTAACAAAAGGTCTATTAATCTTCTTACCTCAACATCATCCGTTGCAATACGATATGCATCTTCAGGCGAATCAATAAGAAAGCCCACAACTCGTTTAAAGTGGTGGGCTTAAATGTTTTTTCCTACGATCACAAGTCATGGACTTGCGGGATACGGGGTAGTCCCAACAGGACCTATACCGAAAGATATTAAAAACTAGTGAATTATGAGCTTTATAATATTTAAATGTACCCTTATTTATCCCCCTTATAAATATCAATTATAGGGCTTAAGGATTTAAGCCATGAATAATTTTAGATTTATAATCATTCATAGAATGACCTTTCATTATATTTTGTAGATTTCAATAATAAATACTCTCTGAATTTTCTATAAATAACTCTCCATGTATTCGAATCAATATTTTCAATTACACTTTTCAAGACTAATTATATGGAATGGTAAAATAAAACACCGAACCTTTTCTTAATTCACTTTCTACCCAAATTCTACCACCTAACAATTCCACATAAGATTTTACTATAGACAATCCCAGCCCCGCACCATCATACTCTCGGGTAGAAGATTCACTAACCTGTCTAAATCTTTCGAAAATAACTTCTTTATTATCAGGGTGAATGCCAATACCTGTATCTTTCACAAAAAAATCAAAGCATTTGTGATTTTTCTTGCAACCCATTTCAATAGAACCTTCATTGCTATATTTAATGGCGTTTTTCATCAAGTTATTCATTATGGCACACAACTTATTATAGTCTGTCTCAATAATGCATTCTTTTTCATCCACAAGATTATTAATGGACAGATCAATGCCTTTATCATCAGACTCAGGCTTAAAAGAGCTGTAAATAAATTCGAATAATTCGTTGATGTTCATCTCTGCAATTGAAAGCTCCATTTGCCCAGATTCAATTCTTGAAATTTCCAATAAATCATTTATTATATCAAGCAAATGCTTGCCACTTTCCTGAATAATACCAAGAAACTCGTCCTTCTCCTCCTGTTCTAAGTCAGGATCTTTTAACATTTCAGTAAAACCAATAATACCATTCATTGGTGTACGAATTTCATGGCTCACATTAGCAAGAAATGCAGACTTTAACCTATCACTTTCCTCTGCTTTTTCTTTAGCTATTATAAGCGCTTTATTTTGTCTTTTAATTTCTTCTTCACTTTGTTTTTGCGCTGTAATATCTTCTTTTATTGCAAGAAAATTAGTTATTCTCCCAAGCTCATTTTTTATTGGGGTAATAGTTACATTTTCCCAATAACAATCTCCATTCTTCTTCTTATTATTAAACTGACCTCTCCAGGTCTGTCCTGCTGTAATTGCTTGCCACATTTCAGCATAATATTCTCTTGTTTGCGTTCCTGTTTTTAAAATTCGTGGATTCTGTCCGAATGCTTCTTGAGCTGTATAACCTGTTTGCTCTGTAAACTTTGGATTTGCATATTCTATATTCCCATTTACATCGGTGATAACAATTACGTTTGAACTCTGCTCTACTGCAGTTGAAAGTTTTATATTTTCTTCTTCTACTTTTTTGCGCTCTGTAATATCTTCCACAGTACCTTCGTAAAAAGACACACCTCCATCTGGCCCTTTAACTATTCTGGCATTTTCTCGAATTGGAATAACCCTCCCAGTTTTAGTAATCCAATTTTCCTCTAATCCTTTTACGTAACCATCCCTTTCAATCATTTCGACAAACTGCCTACGATCAATGGTGGAATCTTTACTATAACCTTCAAACTCCAAATCTCTATTCTGAATATCCGCTAATGATTCATATTCAAGCATTCTCAAAAGAGCCGGATTAGCATTTGCGATCTCCCCATCACGAGTTGTCTGGTATATTCCAAGTGGAGCATTCTCAAATAATCTTTTATATTGTTCACGACTTAAATATAAATTCTCCTCTGCTTTTTTCTGTTTAGAAATATCTTCAACTGTACCTTCGTAATACAATATGTTATCATTTTCATCACGCACAACTCTTGCATTTTCTCTGACATGCAAGATTTCACCCTCCCGTGTCTTCCATTCAGCCTCAAATCCTTTCACAACCCCATCTCGTTCAATTATATCTTTGAATCTTCTGCGGATTTCCGAAGATTTCTCATTATATCCCTCTATCTCAAGATTAAAATCATGTAAATCACTTAAGGAATCGTATTGCATCATATCAAGCAAAGTTTGATTGACATCTAAAACTTCACCTTGAGGGCTTGTTTGATAAATTCCCATTGGGGCATTATTGAAAAAATCTTTATAAGTATTTTCTTTTTGAACCAATGATTTATACCAATTATAAAACCTTGTGCTTGCAAGGACAAATACAACTATCCAAATAGCAAAAAAAATAATAACAACAGGGTGCATATCCAACCTGGTAACAACTCCTATATTTAATTCCTTATCCCAAATTATTACCCCAGTTGAAATCCAAGTTCCAATAATAAGAATAAACAATACTAGAATCAATACCACAAAAACTTTCATTTCTCTTATCATAAATAGTGATTTTTCTGGTGCATTAAAATCTAATATATGAAAAATATAGTAAACTACTTAATATGACCGGCATTAAGCAAAACACCTATGATATGCCATACTTACAACCTAAACTTATCCGATCTCCATCTTATATCATTTCTAAACCAATCATTTATCCAGATTAACTGATCTTTCTGATTGCGAAACAAGTCTTTTTAGTGAAAAATTCCCATCTCACAAAGGGAATAAGCACAAATACAGAATGCCACTGATTATATTCAAAGGCTACAAAATAGATAAACAGGTCAATACATCTACGTTTAAAATGACAAAAGCTTAAAGCTATGATTTGATCTGAAAACAAAAAATCCTCGTAAGTATATACTCACGAGGATGATAAGTGACCCCAACAGGACCTAAACCAAAAGATCTTAAATGTTAAAATCTAGTGAATTATGAGCTTTATAATATTTATATATACCCTTATTTGTCCCCACTCTTTTTTATAAGTAATGCTTTGTCTTCAATTTGGATACTCATTTAGAAAGTTCTCAACAATTTTGTCCAACTTCTTTATATCCTCTTTATCCTTTAAAAATGGATCAAATCTTGAATCACCAAATCTTTGTAAACGATACTGAGGCAAATATGTCTCAAAATTCAGAAGTACAATCTTATCTACAATCCTTTCTTTTAATGAATGAGGAACTATATACTGACTCATTATACTTTCTTCAGTTCCGATATGAATAATTTCGTGAATGATGGTATTGGCCGGGTTCATATATTGTTTGTAAAGTCCTTCTTTGGTGGTATAAAGTGTAATTATGCCCGATTTTGAATCATAACTTCCTCCAGGACCATATAGGGTTAAATTTATAATATATTTTTCGAATTCTTTAAATTTCCAGTCCTTTTCTATCCCGCAAAATTCATTTATCATTTTATTAATTAAGGGCTTATTTGTGGCTATATTTTTAAAGCCGTTTTCGTATTCTCCCTTTTTATATACCCTTGACTTCATATGGGCTAGAAGTAATTCAAAATCTTTATCAGTAAGACTGTTCGTTTTTGATTTTTGTTTTAATGTTTCAATTAAATTCCCATTAGGAAGACTTACTTTATAGTTATGTTCCTCAAAAAATTGAATATCGCAAATAGTTCTCCAAACATAGGTTGTTTCTTCTTCTACTGTAGGTATTTTTATTTGAATTCTATCTTTTGCAGGTACGGTAAAACTAAAGCCTATAATGGTCAATATTATGATGATTATTTTCATTGCTATGGTTTATGTAATCTTAATCAATCTTATTATACTCTTAAAAAAAAACAATGCCTCGGACCAAGTGTGTCTAATCATGCAATTTTTCAAAATCAGTCTTTGTTATTGTTCTTTTTAGATTTATTTCACTTGATTCATTAACCATTCTTTATAGAGCTTCATATTTTCCGAATTCATCGTCTGATGACCAATATTCTCCGTTTTAAAAGTTATTTCACAACCACTTTTTTTAAGATTACTCACAAGATGTTCGGTCAAATTGTAATTACAATTCAGATCCTGTTTCCCATGAAAAATAAAGGCAGGCACGCCTTTAAAGACTTTTAAATTTTTCTTTTCTCTGAAATCAATCCCTTCTTTGTAGCCGTAATCCTTTCCAATGTTGGGGTGTCCCGATAAAATAGCAATGGCTTTATACCTATTGGGATTTTCATGATATGTATGATACACCCCATAGCCACCCATGGAAAATCCACTTAAAATAATATTATCGGTATCGATATTGAAATTCTTAATCACATCCTGAATGGATTCATTTATATCTGTTTGCGCATCGTCCGTTGCATAACAGTTGGAAGTCCCCCTGCCGTTGGGCGCTAGCATTATAAATCCCTCCTCAACTTTAACTTTAGTATAAAACATTGATTTTTCTGACTCACTGCTGCCATGTAGGTATACCAATAAAGGGTATTTTTTATTTCCGTCATAGTCCTTAGGTACATATACAGCATATGGGCGTAGGCTCGAATCTATCTCCGACACAAAAGCTCTTCGATAAACACCTTTCTTATTCTCAAAAGGTTTTTCTCCATTTTCAAGCTTTTCAATGGTGTTTTTAATTTTTTCGATTGATGATCGAACATGATAAGAACTTTCGTATTCGAATAAAGTGCTCAAAGCCGATTTGCATTCTTCTAAATATAAGGACAATGTATTAAAAATACCCTCTGAAATATTTGACTGACAAGCCTTCAACCTTTTTTCCAGGCTTAATGTTTTCAAATTTGGTAGTACGCTTATAAAATGATCTCTTGTCTGTCCGTTCTGCTCACTTACATGTATTCGGTAACCTCCAGGTATAAGCATCGATTTATCAAGTAATATTGTATCAGAAAAGAAGCCTTTTTGATATTTTTTTTTGATGCTTTGCTTTGAAACTAAAGCATTCTCACCTGAATAGATGTTTACTCTAAATGTGCAGTTTGTGTCCTTCTCCATAAAGCCTGCAAGCTTCATTTCAGGGTATTCGTTTGAAGGTATATTTCTACTTATCATCGATGTCTCGATCTGGTTTATCTTTTGAGCTGGCATAAACTTAAGCTCCACATATTTTCTTTTGGGATTTTCACTCCAAATCAAAGCATCCTTTTTAAGGTAATGATGGTTGCGTTCGTTTTCACCTATTGCCTTGGTAAAACGCAGATTAAAACCAATACTGTCAGAAAACCAAGGGTGGTAGGGCTGAGTGGATTGCCAAGGTAGTAGGAGTTCCATTGATACCTTATTGTTCCCTACTTTTGTTTTTAATTGCACCTCGTCCCTTAATTTTGGAGGGACTATTCCCATATCAAAATTGCTTCGCCAAATTCTTTTATGCCCCCAGGCTTTTTCATTAGGCGAAAAAGCCAAGACATTAAATTCTGTTGCATCAGAACCATCAGCCTGTGGTTTGCTTATGCTCATAAGAAACCCATCTCCATTCTGATAAGCACGGTCTCTAGTAATCAGCTGGTCATCGTCAATCTCCAAATACAGATATAAAAAAGAAGCGCCATAGGCCAGACTGTACTTCACATCAATTTCAGCGTTATTTTTATTGGTTTTTTCTACAATTTCAAATGGTTTCAGCTGGTTTATGATCTCATTATTATCAGCCACACCATCGATGATTGGTGTGCCAGACATAAAATGGACAAGCTCTTGAGTGAAAGCTTGGCTTATTTGTAATACCAATAAGCTTATTATCATTATCCTTCGCAATAATTTCATGTGAATCTTTTTTTATGAGTCGTTGTAATTTGATTTTACTGATGGGTTAAGGACTGTAAAATTAGGACATGCGATGCTTGTACAAATAAATAAACTGGACTTAGACTAATTTATTATGATTTTAAGAAATAAAAGCATGTTGTGACCTAAAAACACATAATCCTCTTAAGCATAGCTTACGAGGATTATGTGCAAACCTAACAGTATTAAGTTTAAAAGTTTTGGACACTAAACAGAACAAACCCAAAACATTTTATATTAAAACAATCTGAGCACAAGTCAATTTTTCATCACCAATTGACAATTAATTTAGTTTTAGATTGCTTTAAAGGATGCTCTTTTTTATGGCACACTACGTCAAATAACTAGCTCCTATTAGTATAAAAACAACAGAAAGACCTTCCAAAAAGCCTAATTCAAAATTTGTCAATCTGTTACTAAATATCCTACTTATAATAAGGAAAACATTTCCTAATCCAAAAGTTAAAAAAAGCATTAAGCGTATTCCGTTTTTCATATTATTATCAATTATAATTTAAATTTTGCCCCTTTATCATTGTGGAAATTACAATCCAAACTCAATTTTAAAATATTTCTGTTTTCATATTTAGTCTACGAAAATTTAATTCGTTACATTTTTATAAAAAAATAATCCTCCTAAGCTATGCTTAGGAGGATTATAGGTGACCCCAACAAAACCAAAACTAAAAGAAATAAAAGCTTGAATATCCGCGACTTACAGAGATTAGGATGTTTTGGTGTACCCTTATTTGTCCCTTTTAAAACTTAATGCGCTCAGATAATAATCCGTGTGGGTGTTTCTCAGAGATTAATTGAATGTTAATGTGTTGAATGGGTTAGAACGGGTTGAATAATCAGCCGTTTTAAATACAGACAAAAAAGCTTAATCAACGAAAGGAATTATTCTTACTTTTTCATCGACTACCACTGGCCATTTATGAGAAAATTTCGGATACAATAAACTTGTTATTATAAAGACACTATTATCCCTTAAAGTAATTTTAATATAGTGATAGATATCAGTAGGCAACAGTTGACGTTGATTCATAGAAAGGGATCGAGAACAAACTCTTTCAACTTTAATTATATCTTCAGAAGAAATGATATTATCTACTCCTCCTTTAGAATAAATAATATGATCATTCTCAAAAGTAAGAACAACACCTCTATTCTCGAAATAGTATTCCAAATGCAGGTAAAGTACCAAACCACCATAACCAAGCATGAATGCATATACAATGACTAAAGAATCCATCCTATATTGTTCGCCCAACCAAGTATTGTACATGATTATAACAGATGAGATTAGCAATACAAAAGCATATGCTTTTAAATGAGACAAATGATTCTTAAGTGATATTTTTACCTGTTCAGACATGTTATAAATATTTATATCGCTAATATAACCCAACGCTTAAAATTTCATGTAGCAAAATAGTACAGTATTATGCAAAATCTATACAGAAAATTGATTCCAAGTATACTTCCTTAATTATTAAAGTAATTGAAGTTAGGGGCATTAGTAATTATTGAATCAATGTCTACTTCCATTGTTTATTTTCAATCTCCCATACCGCAAGTCTGTGACTTGTGGCATACGGGGGAATTAAAGGAGTAAGTAGAAGCCCTATTGGTGTCCAAATGAAGCATAAGTCCCAAACTCACAATTCGGGACTTATGCTTTCTTTGTTTATAGGCTAACTCTATAATTTAGATCTGGCTATCAATCGACATTTCTTTAAGAAGAAACTACAGGTATCACCTTAAAGGTTCTAATCTACTCGACAGCAAAAAACAATACTACAGGGCAGAGAATATACAATTCTCTTCGCATAGAACAAGGCATTAGAATACACGCCAAATTATGTTGCGTGTGGTTTAAAAATGGACTTCATCTAAGAATTAGTCAAAAGAGAAAAAATTAAAGCAATAAAGGGTGTAATTTATATACATTAATTAGCTTAATTCAGCTTAAAATTATTTTGTAGAATTCAAGACCGTTGTAAATGACGAAGCAGGTAACATCGAACCATCAAAAAGAGATCCCGAAATATAGTTACACCACCCATATCTTACTTTTCTTGGATGGGGAACTTCGGCACTCCAAAGCTCAATATTTTTTCGCTTAATAATTATGGCCTTTGCCGAATAAAAAACACCATCATCTCCGGCAATTTCAAATCCATCAACCATTCTATTTTGACAATACAAGCCATTCTCTGCATACTTAAAGGTTAAAACAACTTTCCCCTCCTTAACATTCATATTGTCATAAATAGGTCCACAGTCGTCAATATCTTTAAATCCGTAGGTTCTGTTTAGAGCCAGGTAGAGTAATCGATTTGCCACTTCTTTCTTAACAGGAGGATGTATACAATGCTTGTCACCAATATCCATTGTTACGGCCATCCCTGAATTGGGAATAAGTTTCAACGATTCCAATTGTTTTTGACGGATTTCAGCCGAATTCCACTCGCCGGAATAAGCGAAAGGAGCAATTTGAACATAGTAAAAAGGAAAATCATGGTTCCACCACTTTCTCCAGTCCTTAACCATTAAAGGAAATAAACGACCGTATAATTCAGAATTATCACGATTACTCTCACCTTGATACCACAAAACTCCTTTTAGTTTAAAATTAATCAAAGGATGAATCATAGCATTAAACAATAATTTTGGTTTTTGCTGAATACGACCATTAGATTGTTCGTTTTCCCAATTTACATCATCAATAAGATTTAAACTTTCTTCGCTAATCCATGCTTCAACTTTACTTGCTCCCCATGAGGTCATAATTAAACCAACAGGTACGTCATCCAGTATGTTCTGCAACTGGCTCCCAAAAAAATAAGCTACAGCACTAAAATCGACTGCTGTGTTAGGCGAGCTCTCCATCCAGGTGCTTGGTACCATCAAAGTATCCAAAGTCGTTTCACTAGCCTTTTCTTTTACGGAAAACAGTCTTAATTGATGATTTGCACTATGAACAATAGCTTTATTTCCATCAAAAACAGGTTGCCCAACGTTACCACCCAGTCTCATTCTCATATTCGACTGACCTGAACATAACCACACATCACCTAAAAGAATATTATTGAGTATAATTTTTTCATTTTCTCCTTGAACAACCATTTCATAGGGCCCCCCAGCATCTGAGGTTTTAATTTCAGTTATCCATTTACCTTGTTTATTAGCTCGTATTTTAATATCGTGCTTTAACCAATTGGCTTTAATTTTAATCTTTTCTCCAGGCTTAGCCCATCCCCAAATAGATATTTCGGTATTGCGTTGCAACACCATATTGGATGAAACAATTGAAGGAAGTTTAATCTTCGCATTTACAGAAGTTACATATAACAGAAACACGACTATGAACAATATTTTTCTCATGAGTTAATTTTAACAAGCAAAATACAAGCTATTATTAGTTATTTAATTTTTCTATATATTCAGTTGGAGTGAGATCTGTAAACTTTTTAAAAATTCGGTAAAAGGATGTCTTTGAGTTAAAGCCACATTCTTCTGCGATGGCAATGAGGGTAAAATCGCGACTTTGCGGATCCTGTAAGCGTTCCTTAATCTCAGCAACCCTAAAACCATTGACATAGTCGTTGAAATTACTTTGCAAGCCATCGCGCAAGGTATTTGAAAGTTGCGCTTCTGTCCATTGGATTTGACTGGCCAGCTGTGCTTTCGTTAGTCGCTTGTCCCTATAAAGATGCTTATCCTTCATCAAGTCATTCAACTGTTTGATAGGCACAGCCCATTCTTCATTCGATTTATTCGAGGGCTTAACTGCCGCCGGCTTCTTAACTGTTTTTTTGTTCTTCTCTTGCTGATTGCTATTGACTTTATCCCCGGCCTTTCTTTTAAACCAATTTAGCCAGGCAAGCAGTGTCAATACCAATGCAATTAAAAGACCATACAGGAGTTCACTTTCCTGACTCCAAGCCCGATTCACTTGGATATGAACTTGTGAGCTATCAGGATTCCATTTCATATGATTATTCGAAACCTGAACCTCAAGGGTATAGTCACCGACTTCCAGCTCAGGTAGCTCTATTTGATGCTGCGAAAAAGGCAAACGCTTCCATAGGGTATCCTTCGGCAAAATTCTATAGGCATAAGCGTTTTTATAGGCATCGATATAAGAATCCGAACACAGGTCGATTATGACATGACGGTCCGAATTTAAAAGGTTGATTTTATGCTTGTCCTGCCCCTCGCTTGTTTTTTGGCGATGAATGCTTAATGCTCCCCTGGCAGATATCGCCTGAACAAACTTCAAATTTGGGGTAAAGGTATTCATCTTAAAATCTGACGCTTGAAAAGCATTCAATCCATTATTACCCCCAAAGAACATTTGACCATCGGGATGCGTACAGGCTACTTTATACTCAAATATATTGCCCTGCAAACCATCTTCCTGGTAGAAATTAGCCACTTGTTTTTTATCGGTATCAAAGCAAGATAAGCCTCTATTGGTTCCCAACCACAGGCGTCCCAAACCATCTTCCTGAATACTTAGAACAACCCCTCCCGGCAATCCATCCTTAAGATCAAAAGTCTCGAATGCATCTGCCTGATCGTGATAGAGATTTAAGCCTTTTCCTGTACCAATCCAAAGTCTGTTTTTAGAATCTTCGAATATGGCATACACCCTGTTATTACTTAAACTTCCAGGCTCTTTATTCTGTTTATAATTTCTAAATTTATTTTTTCCCTTTTCCAGTCTGGATAAACCTTTCATATGACTTCCAATCCAAATATCGCCATTGGCTCTTTGCTTTATCACTTTCAGATTGGTGCTGGTGAGTCCACTAAGCGAATCCTTTTTATAGAGATGACTTTCTCCGCTTTTAGGATGCCATTTCCAAAGTCCCTTATCAATTTCGGCAAACCAATAGTAACCACTCTTATCCTCCATGATTTCAAAAACACCTTTCTTGAATTGAATCGTCCCTCTGGCATCAAAATTTTCGAAATGGTCTTGCTCTGAATTGTATAACAAGATGCCCCCATCAGTTCCAAAAAATAAATTTCCTCTTTTATCCACATAGGCCGTCCGAATGGCATTGTGTTTCCTCCATCTTTTCGTTCCGGATTTCATTCGGTATGACCTAAACTTACCCTTTGCCGGATCAAAAGAGTTAATACCATCCTTAAGCGTGCCAAGCCAAATTTTCCCTGAAGCATCCACCCTTGCAGCTCTAAGCGTATTATCAACCAGCGAATTCGCCTCACCCGGTATATTTTGATACAAATCAAAAACCAACTTGTCTGAATTAAAATGGTTGACGCCCTGCATACTGCCAACCCAAAAGTTTCCCGATCGATCGGCTAAGAGTGACAAGATGGTATTACTTGAAATACTTTCGGGGTGCAAAGGGTGGTTTTGGTAATGGTAAAACTTAGCCGTTTCGCGGTCGAAACAATCGAGTCCTTTTTTACCACCAATCCACAATTGACCATGCAAATCTTCGGCGATTGAACGGATACTATTATCCGATAAGGAATGCGGGTCTTTATCCGAGTGGCGATACTTCGAAAAATTTTCGCTTTCAGGATTATAGCGATTCAAACCATTGGCTGTTGCCAACCACATAACAGCCTTACTGTCTTTAAATACAGATTCAATATAATTTGAACTGATTGAATGTTTACTATTATTTCCTTTTGATCGCTTAAAAACACGTTTCTTTTTAAGCGCAATGTCTAAAACCGTTAAACCGTTTCCAGCCGTAGCGATCCAAAGGTTTTTCTCAGCATCAAAACAGAGGGCGTTTATCAGACGTTCTCCTTTTGAATAACTTACCGTTTGGCTACTAAAAGGAAAGTGTTCATACTGATTAAACGTTTTGCTTTTCTGATTATAGTAGTACAAACCATTGCGTGTTCCCACCCAAATATCATTTTGGTCGGATACCACAATAGCGTTCACGTACTGAGATTGAGAGACTTTTGTTTGATAGGGTAAAGCGTGATGAATCATCTTACCGGAAAAAGCGTCCATCTGAACAAGTCCATTGGACGTTCCCAGCCAAATATACCCCTGCTGATCTTCACAAATGGAATTGATTCTCTGATTCGCAACATTCTTAAAAAACTCAGATGGTAATGGAAAAGAACGAAGGGTATAGCCATCGTAGCGATTAATGCCCTCTTTGGTTCCCATCCAGATGAAACCTTTGGAATCCTGAAATAAAGCATACACCACATTTGAATTTAAACCATCAGAGGTATTCAGTTTCCGAAAACGAAGCGTTTCATTTTTAGAAAAAGCATAGCCTGAAAAGCAAAGACATAAAATAAGAAGCGTGATGTATTTAAAGATTTTCATTTATAGAGATCAAAAGTAAATTCGCTTATAAAAGCCAGCACTGGCATATACCAACATAAAACGGCTTAAAAATAGCATTTCATTCCCGATAGATAAAGAAATAACATTGTAAAAATAAAAGCTCCTTAAAGTATCATAACCTTAAGGAGCTCCATATTTGATTCAGAGTATTTTTAATACCCAAAGGAATAAACTCCTTTTTTATTTAAGTGCCTGACGTCTCAATAAAGCCTCCAGGTAATAATAGTCGGCATAAACCAGTGCCACATCAATTTCATTTCCTTGTGGCTTGGCTCCCGTACTGTGAAGCAAAAAGGCATCATTAACGCCTTTAGCCGAATAGGCTGAAGAAGCCAATGAATTTAAAATACCATCAGCCGCCGCACAATAACGTTCAGCCAATTTCGGTGTTTTCACCAATTGACTCAGTTCAACCAAGCCTGCTGCCGCAATTGCTGCAGCCGAAGCATCACGGGGCTCGCCATCCTTACCTGTCAGATTAAAATCCCAATATGGGATATAATCCTCTGGAAGACCTGCAATAAAACGCTCTGAAACTTTCTTCGCAAAATCCAAAAACTTAGGATCACCGGTTTCACGGTACAGCATGGTATACCCATACACCGCCCAGGATTGTCCTCTTGCCCAAACACTCTCGTCAGCATAACCCTGAGAGGTGTTTTTGTTGCGAACCGCACCTGTGGTTTCATCGTATTCTACCACATGGTAACATGAATAATCATTTCTAAAATGATTTTTCATTGTGGTTTCGGCATGTTTCACTGCAATGTCTTTGTAAACAGGATCCCCAGTTTCCTTCGAAGCCCAAAACAAAAGCTCCAGGTTCAGCATATTGTCAATAATCGTGATATGCTGCTTCCACTGAGGGTGTAGTTCATTCGACCATGATTTAATGGTTCCTACTTTTGGGTTATATCTGGAGATTAATGACTTCGCAGATTGAATCAAAACATCTCGATATTCTTTATTTCCCGTTAAACGATAAGCCTGTCCGTAGGAACAATACATCATAAAACCCACATCGTGATGCTCACGATTGAATTTATAGGGCTCAAGAGCTAAAGTTCTTTTTAAAGCTTCCTCTTTCCAATAGTCATCCTGAGTGGTTTCATACATCTGCCAAAGAATACCCGGGTAAAAACCAACGGTCCAAACCAGTACATCGTTCTTGGGCATTTTCCAATGTTGATCACCGGATTCTATCAAGCGAGGATGTGTGGTATAGTCGGTGTTTAAAGCCACTGACTTTTTTAATTGATCCTCGCAAAAGCTTAATTCATTCTCAATATTAATTTTCAGTTTCTCCTGAAAAATAGAATTCTTCTTTTCTTCAGTTGCAGAATGGCTTGACAGAGATGATTTCACCGTATTTGTACAGGAAGATATCATAATCAGAACCATGCCTATTGTCAATAAATCTAATGATCTATTCCGAATTTGTAACATTCTTCTCATAATTTGACAATCAAAAGTCCATTCCCCACAGCTGCGGGGAATGCACCTTGATTTATAAAGGTAAAGTGAAACGACGTTTTAGTTAATAAACTAATCCTGCCCGCTCCAAAGTTCTGATTGATCTAATAATTGATTAATAGTAACTTCCTTTAATGGAATTGGAAGTAAGTTGTGCTTCTCTTCAATATTATTACATTGACGATAAATCCAATGTGACTTATCTATTCCATAAGCCTCAAAATCGGCTCTTAGAAGTTCCATATTTGTTTGAAGTCTTCCCCAACGAATCAAATCATGTTTACGAATCCCTTCAAAACAAAACTCACGCATTCTTTCATCCATCAACTCATTAAAGAAGTCTTCCTGTGAAGCAACTGAAGCAGCATCAATATTAGCTAGTCCTGCACGGTTTCTAACCATATCCAAATAAGGAATAGCCTCACCCGTTTTAGCCAATTCATTTAAGGCTTCTGCTTTCATCAGTAGAATATCAGAATAGCGCAGATATGGGTAATTAATACCGGTAAAGTTCTTATCAATATCACCTGTTTCAAGAATCTTATAACCGTATGTACCATCACCATTATCCACTCGATCGACACGACGGAATTTACCTGGATACCAGTTAGTCTTATTAGAATCCTTAAGAATAATTACTTCCCCCTTTTTATCAACCTTCCAATTGGCAATATTCCATTCGTAGCGATTATCACTAACATCATCGAATTTATTAATCATTGTAATTGTAGGGTAATGAAATGCATAGGCGTATGGGTTAAGATTACCATTCGCATCAGCTTTTGGAAGTTGAATTGCTACCCCATTTAAGTTACCTATACGACCATCTTCTCTAATTCCCTGAGGACGTAAGTTCCCAAACTGAATTTCGAAAATGACTTCCTTATCGTCATTTCTATCCTCAATCTCGTTTAGAAAAACTTGCTTATAACTTGGTAATAATTGGTGATATCCAGTATTGATGACAGAATCACAATGATTAATTGCCAACTGGTAAGCATCTTGCTTCTCAAGCGGTTTCCCCGCCATTGTCATATAAACACGAGCTAATAAGGCATGTGCTGCAGTTCTAGATGCATGACCATACTGAGCTGTACCACCAGTTGGATTAGATAGGTACTTATAAGCAAAAGTTAAATCTTCGATAATAAAGTCATAAACCTCTAAAGATGGAGAAGCAACAATATTATTAGCTGCACTACCTTCAGTAATAGGCTTTTTACGCAAAGGTACATCACCCCATAATCGAACTAAATCGAAATAATAAAAAGCTCTCAGGAAATGTGCCTCGGCCAATAACTTATTTTTTGTTCCTTCTTCAATTTCAGAATCTACAACTCTTGCTAAAAAATAATTAGCAGAATTAATTCCTTTATACAAAGTCATCCAGGCCTTCTCAATATTATAAGTACTTGAATTGTTCATATAAAGAGCAACCGACCAATTTGAATTGGTTCTGTTATAAACAGCCTCATCAGTTCCATTCGTAAAATTCATAGACAAAAGGCTACCATACAATGCATCACTGGCAATATCGCTATAAACAGCCGCTAATGCCAGGCGAGCTTCCGCTTCATTTTTATAAAACGTTTCGGGACTAATTGAAGAATACGGCTCCTGATCTAATTCGTCGTGACATGATGTTAGTCCTAAAAACAATATTGATAGGCTAAGCATCCAGCTTATATTTATGTTCATATGAATATAATTTTAAATTTTTGTCATATGGAAGTCGCCACATAATCGTCTGTCCTTAACAGAAGATTTTAATCTGGCTCGTTTCATTTTATTCATTTGGAGAGTAAGGCTGTAAC
Organism: Ancylomarina sp.; assembly: GCA_048268005.1. Classification (GTDB taxonomy): domain Bacteria; phylum Bacteroidota; class Bacteroidia; order Bacteroidales; family Marinifilaceae; genus Ancylomarina. The sequence goes on along the minus strand of JBLWWJ010000001.1, from coordinate 1,000,716 downwards.
TGAGCCTTACTCCTACTTTTTTTTATACAATATCAATGATTAAAAACCTAACTCAACACCGAATGTTACAGTTGAACTCATAGGATAAGCAGAGTAATCCAATCCTGGAGTTAAGGCTCCAAATTTACCAACTGAAACTTCCGGATCGAATCCACTATATTTCGTAAATGTTAGTAAGTTCTGACCTGACACATACATACGTGCCTTTTTAAACATCGTTTTCTTCAGTAGATTTTTACTAAAATTATAAGCAAGACTTACCGTCTTTAATCTTAAAAATGAACCATCTTCAACAATACGTGAAGACACAAGGTTACCTGCAGCCGGACCTCCTAATATATTATCCTCTCCACGAATAATATGAATATCATTCGTTGGGTTATTAGGGGTATAACGATCAGCAACTGAAGCATAATAATTGTAGTTACTTCTCAACTCCGGGTTTTCAAAATCAATACGGTTCGCATTTAAAACATCATTACCATATGACCACTGAAAGAAAATAGATAAATCGAATCCTTTATAACTAAAGTTATTGGTGATTCCACCAAAATGCTTTGGTAGAGGATTACCAATGACAGTACGATCCTTCTCATTAACCGTTCCATCACCATTCAAATCCTTATGCTTGATTGAACCTGGAATAACTTGTTTGTTTCCATTATTAGGAATACCATCTTTCAAGACATAACCAGTACCATTTACGTAGTTAAAATCTTCAACCTGATATAAACCATCAGAGATGACACCATAAATCTGTCCAACAGATTGTCCAACTCTTGTTAAGTATTCGTACTCGTTATATTTGAAATAGTAATCTGCATTCCATGGCAGGTCTGTTTGACCATCATTCAAGGCTACACACTTATTTCTATTAAAGGAGATATTGAATGAAGTAGACCACTTAAAATTATCATTCTCAATATTACGAGATGTAAAACCAAATTCAAGCCCCTTATTTTCAACCTCACCAATATTTCTCCAGGCATTTTTGAATCCTGTACTTGGTGATAAATCCGCTTTAATCAATAGATCTTTAGTATTCTTCTTATACACATCTAATGTCAAACTTAAACGGCTATCGAAGAAAGCAGCGTCTAATCCTAAGTTATACTGAATTGTTGTTTCCCACTTCAAATTCTTATCGGCTACACTCTGATGTTCCATACCTTTCTGATAAACACCACCAAATTCGTAACCACTATATTCTCCAACTCCCATTTGAGAGAAAGCACTGTAATCACCTACTTTGTTATTTCCTGTCTCTCCCCAACCAGCTCTTAGCTTTAGGTTTGAGAAAACATTCAAGTCTTGGATAAATGGTTCTTCAATCATTCGCCACGCGAAAGATACAGAAGGGAAATACCCCCATTTGTTATCACCCAGGAATCTTGAAGATCCATCAGCACGCATTGTAGCACCAAACAAATACTTTTCTCTAAAAGAGTAATCCAAACGAGAAAAATAAGAAATCATAGTACTTTTCCCCTTATAAGAGGTTGGTAAAAGAGGGGCTGTTCCCAACTCCAAACCATCAATGCCCAATGATTCAATTGGCATTAAAGTATTTGCAGACACAAATGAATCATAAGTTCTCGAAGACATCTCATGACCAATCAAAGCATCAAACTTATGTCCTCCTGAAAAGCTAGTCTTGTAATTTAAAACATTTGATGAAGAAAGAATGTAATAACGACGATCTGTCAATCTTCCGTTTATGCCTTTAACACCATAAGTTCCCTCATAAGTATCTTTTCCCTGAAACAATGATTCGCGACGTTGATCGGTTATATATCCACCATTCATACGAAGGCTCAAGCCTTTAACAATTTTAATATCAGCCGTTACATTTGCTCTAAACACATCCAACTCCTTAACTCGATCGGTATTCGAAAGTGTTTTTACCGGATTGAAACGAAGATTATTTCTATCATCCGGATCAATTCCACCTTCAAGACCATCATCGTTGACTGGATTAACAGGACGGAATGAGATTGCATCCTTAAGAATACTGACACGATTGTTCCCTGAAACTCTCTCTCCCTCTTGTTTGATGTGAGAATAGTTCACATTAAAACCAAGCTTTATATTTTCATTTAATTTGTGATTCAGCTTCAATCTTCCATTATATTTCTGATACCCGGTATGAATCATCGTTCCTTCCTGATTCAAGAAGTCGATAGAAGCATAATGTGTCGTTTTACCATTACCACCACTTAAATTCACATTATGGTTTTGAATGATAGCTTCGCGGAAAATTTTATCCTGCCAATTAATCGATTTAGAATTACGATACAATTCCGGATCAACCCAATGCTCTTTAAACGTTTCTAAGTATGTTCCGCCTTGTCCATATGCAATTTCCTCTTGCATCTTAACAAAATCGTAAGCCCCCATTACATCTACGCGATTAGGAATCCACTGTACACCCACTGAGCTTCTTACATTAATACGAGTAGGACCTTCTTTACCGCCTTTGGTGTTAATAATAACAACCCCATTGGCACCACGAGAACCGTAAATAGCTGTAGCCGATGCATCTTTAAGTACATCAAAACTTTCAATATCACTTGTATTTATTGTACCAGGATCAAAACTCTCCATAGGAATACCATCGACCACATATAATGGCGAATTGTCACCTGTAACAGAATTACCACCACGAATTACAATTTGCATTCCGGAACCTGGTGTTCCATCCGATGCCATTACCTGTACCCCGGCCATACGACCTGCCAAAGCCTGGTCAAAATTCGCTACCGGCGATTTTGCTAATTCATCTGACTTTACCGATACGATTGCCCCGGTAACATCCTTAATATTCTTTTTACCGTAACCAACTACCACAACCTGATCGAGTTGCTGTGTATCTTCTTCAAGTGTAATAATCAGGTTTGATTTACCTGCTACACTCACCACTTGTGATTTAAAACCAATAAAAGAGATCACAAGTTGAGCTTTTGCTCCAACCTGCAAACTAAATTTACCATCAATATCTGTTGATGTTCCATTGGTTGTTCCTTTTTCAAGAATACTGACACCTGGTAAACTAATTCCTGTTGCATCATTTACAATACCACTAATCTTTTTGCCTTGAGCAAAAATTAGGGTCGACGAAAACATAAACACAAGCAATAGTACTGCGTGTGCCAATTTTCTAAGTTTATTTATATTTTTCATGTGTCTTTAATTTGATCTTTGTAAGGTCACATGGAAGTCGCCAATTAAGTAATTTCTCTAGATTAGAAATACCTGCCAATGGCTCGTTTCATGAAATTCATTTCTATAGATTAGGTTATTCTTATTCAGACAACACTATTTTTTCACTGCACTAACTGTTACTTTTGATAAAAAGGTTGTTCTTGTCAAATTCTTCAGGGATTTACCTTTATGAATTGATCTAAATGCAACAACTACTTTTTCACCCAGGTATTTCTTAAGATTAATACGCTGAAGAACAGCCTGATTTTGTTTATGAATACTCTCCAGATACAACTCATCCCAATTGGCCGATTCAATATCTCCATTGTAATTGGTCGAGATCAGAATCTTTAAGTCATTTCCTTTATCTGTACCGTATTTCGAATAAGCCTCTATATTCAACACTGGCTTTTTACAATCATTCAAATCAATCTCTTCAGAAATCAACCAATCGTCATTTTCCTGTTTATTAGGAACCATAACAACACCACGCTTGGATTCACCATCGGTACCGTTAACTGTCCAGTTGCCCCATGAGCTCGTCCATTTTTTATTGGCCGATTGCACAGGCTCTCCTATTAGGCTAATACAGGTAAAATTCCCTGTTTGATTTTCACCTTCAAGTGGCTTTAACTCTTGCCAACCATCTTCAAATAAAACGGTCTTTCCTTTGCTTTTATCTTTAGCAAAAGTCGATATAGAACTAAAGCTTAGGAATGATATCAGCATAACTGCTGATATCAATCTTTGTGTATATTTTGTTTTATTTATTATCATCGCTGCCTTATTTACGAATTGCATTCACTTCGAAATTCAATATAAAATGTGATCTTGTAAACTTATCCAGTGTAAGATCTCCAGACAATAAACTTGTATGACGAAGTGCAATGGTAACGGTCTTCCCGTCAAATTGACTCAAATCAACTTCTCTATCTTTTGACGGTGATGTTGTTGGTAATTTGTCAAAAGCAAGCTCTGTCCATGTAGCCGTCTCCACATCACCATTGTAATCTTCAGATACAAATAACTTTAGGGTACTGTCATCAACACCATACTTAGAGTAACCTGAAAAATTTAATTTTGTCTTAACATGATTAGTCAAATCAACAGACGGGGTCATCAACCAATCGTCATTTTCGGTCTTTTGTGGAATCATAACAGCACCTCGAACTGTAGTTCCTGACTGATCGATTACACTCCAGTTACCCCATCCTTTGGTCCATTTGTTATTACTCGCCTGAACAGGATCCCCCACAGAACTATGTGTAAGCATATTACCTAAACTTACTTCACCTGTAGAAGGAGTCACACCATCCCAGCCATCTTCAAATAGTTGATCAACAACGGCTGCTTTTACAGTAACAGTAATAATATCGGTAAAAGTCGCTTCTCCGGCAAGATTAGTCGCTTTCACTGTAAGTGGATAATCTCCGATTGCCAGTGTATTGCCTTCTGCTAATGAAATAACACCTGTAGCTGCATCAATGACAAACTCACCATAGTTATTCGATAATGAATAGGTTGGGGTTGAACCCGATACAGTAGGAATATCAGTTGCGAAAGCAAAAGCCTGATTTAAAGTATAGCTTGCACTCGCATAAGTAAGGTCCGTTGCGATAATAGCCTGAATAGCTATAATTTCAAATGAAAGTGCATCAACAAACTCAACACTTCCATGTTCATTTGTCGCAACAACAGTTAAATTATACGTATCAATAGCTAAAGAATGCCCTTCAGGAAGAGAAACCACACCAGTTACCGGATCAATAATGAAAGCATCAAAATTATTCTTTAAAGAATATGCAACAGGACCTGTTCCTTTAACTGTTGGAACAACTGATTGTTTTCCCTGTGTTTGTTGAACACCTAAATATGTTTTAGTAGAATAAACAAGATCATATGCCAGAGTTTGAACATCAATTCTCACAACTTCTTCAAAAGTTTGCTCGCCTACGACATTACTTACGATTACAGACAGCCTGTATTCTCCTGCATCAAGCTGAGAATCCATAGCTAGAGAAATTTCTCCAGTTGTCTCATCAATAATAAAATTAGAATCTTCTGGCAAATTAAAAGTCGCCGGCTTCGTTCCTTTAAATACAGGAAGAGTTGTTTTCTGTCCTTCTACACCACGCACTAATACTTGTGTCAAAGGCTCGTATCTCAACCCTTCTATTTCTGATGGTAAGACAATCAGCTCAAAAGCTTTTGGGAAAACAGTTTCTCCTGCATTGTTGTTCACTTTTATATCAAGAAAGTAGGTACCTGCCACAAGTTGGTTATCAGCTTTCAGTTTAATGATACCAGTTGTATCAACAATTTGAAACTCTCCTTCTACATAAACACCACCTTCTTCAGCGCTACCGGCAGCAATTTCAAAATTAGTTTTACTAGCAGAAAAAACAACAGGACGAGCTGTCTCCATGGCCTTGCCTTCGTAAACTTCGCTTACCGAAGCATAACGAAGATCTGTGGGTGCCATCGCTTCCTTATTTTCCGACTCTTCATCACAAGAAAAAGTGAAAATCGAAAGGCATGCAAAGGCTAAAGCCATCCACTGGGTCTTAAAGCGCCATTTGCTTTTACAATCGTTTGAATGATTCATTAGATTAGGGTTTTAATCATATTAGTATTAGATTTTTTTAGATATCACTGTCGTCTTCGAAAACGACTGCGTAAATGTATCTAAGCCGAAAAATGTCAGCATGATACTTTTATCCAAAAAACATCCATTATCATCCAAACAACACAATTCTAGCACCTAAGACCTATTAATCGTACAATAAAAGCATGTGTTTGTACGAATTTGGCTGTAAAAATATTAAAGTCTTTATAGTGACAAAATTCTTATGTCAAACCCACTGACAATAAGTGATATTTGTATTGATTTTAAGGAACTACCAATAAGAAATGAAACGTGAATACAAGCCAATTGTATTTTCTATTCATATAGGTGATCAAAGAAATTGGGCATAAAAAAAATACCGGAGAAACTCCGGCATTTTCTTGTGATTCTATCGTTCACCTTTGGCATATTTCGAAGGAGAAACCTTAAAATGATCACTAAAGCATTTACTGAAATACCTCGGTGTGGTAAAGCCAACTGAATAAGCAACATTGGCAACACTAACGCCTGTTTCGGTTTGAAGCAATAGGGCAGCTTTTTTCAATCGGCTACTTAAAATAAACTCATTGGGTGTTTGACCTGTAATTCCTTTAATTTTGGAATACAAATTAGTCCGTCCCAAACACATCTCCTTAGCAAATGTATTCACATCAAACTTGGAGTTATCAAGATGCTTATCCACAATATCAATTGCTTTTTCAAGCAGTTCAGCATCCAGAGAATTGGTTGTGATACTTTTTATTCCCAAACCTGGATTTGTTTGGAAACTTTCCTGTAATTGCATTCTGGATTTTATCAGGTTACGACAACGAGCCTGAAGCAACTTAATATTAAATGGTTTGGTAATGTAATCATCAGCCCCTATTTCTAATCCCTCTAGCCTATGCTCGTCAGCTTCTTTGGCCGTAAGCAGAATAATGGGGATATGACAAGTTGTTAGATCAGATTTTAGCTTCTGACACATAGCCGTACCCGTCATAACCGGCATCATCACGTCACTGATAATCAAATTGGGCTGATGCTTTTGAGCTGCCTCCAGTCCCAACTGACCATTTTCTGCCTCAATAATGTGATACTCATCTTTAAATGAAGAACAAAGCATCGCTCTGACTTCTGCATTATCTTCTACAATAAGTAAACTCTCCGATTTTGGAAGCATATCATCTGTACCCGGTGTTTCTATTTCAGAATCATCAATCTTATCAATTAAAACAGGTGATTGCAAACTACTTTCAAGCAATTGCTGTTTATCCCACACCACTTTTTCATCTTCGAAATGATCTTTACCCAGTGGTATGCTCACCTCGAAACACGCTCCTTCTCCAAGTTCACTTTCTACACGAATACAACCACCATGCATATCAACGATCCCCTTGGTTAAAGCCAATCCAATACCAGAGCCAAGCTGCTGTTGTTTCTGCTCACTGATATTCTCAACCTGGTAGAAACGATCAAATATCTTTTCCAAATAGGCTTTAGGCATTCCCGGTCCTGAATCGATAACCTTAATGATTAGGTCTTTCTTTTCTTGATTAATCAGAATATAGATAGACCCTCCTTTAGGCGTAAATTTGAAAGCATTGGACAATAGATTAAATAAAACTTTCTCCAACTGTCTTGCATCAAACCACAATGGAATTTTGTCCTGATAACAAACAAGCTTATAGTTGATTTCCTGCCTTTCAGCATGCTCTTTAAATGAATCAAATATCATATTGGAAAACTCAACAAAGTCGTGCTTGTTAATTTTCAATTTCATATGCCCCAATTCCTGCTTCCTAAACTCAAGCAGTTCATCTATCAGATTCTTCAATCTAAGAGAATTCTTATAGGCCACCGACATTTTTCTGTTCATTACTGATGTCATGGATTCTGACGCATCAAGCAGACTTTCCAATTGACCAAGGATTAAGGTCAATGGGGTTCGGAATTCATGTGATATATTGGTGAAAAATTGCAATTTGGAACGGTTCATTTCCCGGATTCTCTCTTTATCATTTTGCTCTTTCTTCAAATTTTCCTCTAATAAAGCCTTTGATATTGAAACCCGATTAATATAAAACAAGATGCCACTAATGATGGCAATATAAATTAGATAGGCCCACCATGTATTGTAGTAAGGCGGATCAATCAGAATTTGCATGCTGGTTTCAGCGCCTTCTTCTCCCTGGCGCAATTTTTCCTTTACCATAAAGGTATAAGTACCAGGCTTTAAATTAGTATAACTAACACTTCTTCTGTAACCCGCATCTACCCAATCCGCATCAAAACCTTCCAGCTTATATGCATATTTTGTTTTATTCGTTTTCAAATAATTAAAGGATGTAAAATCGAAAGAGATAACACTGTGATTGTGATTTAAACGTATTGATTCGGTAAAAGGCAGTGTATGAGATAAAATACCACTTTCATCATTGGGACTAACCTCCTTATTATTAACACGCAAAGCAGTAAAATAAAGCGGATGAACAACCGTTTGATGTTGTAATTCTTTCTCATAAAAAGATACCATTCCATGGATACCCCCTATAAATACCTCACCGTCAGTTGTGATATACAAACCTCGTTCGTTGATTTCACTTAAAGGAAAACCATTTTGATAATCATACGCCCTAAAACTCTCATCTTCTACGTCAAAACGACTAACACCTTTACTTGTGGCAACCCACAAAAAACCATATCTAGATTCTGCAATACCATAAATAAAATCAGAAGGTAAATCGTAATCATGACAAGTGTAAAGAGTAAAACTATTATCTTCAGGATTGAAACGATTAAGCCCCCCCCCGGAGGTTGCCACCCAAATTCTTCGCATATGATCCTGATAAATCTGATAAACAAAATTACTCCCTATACTATTGGGATTCTGAGAATCATTTCGGAAGTTTTTTAATTCACCAGTCTTTAAATCGTATAAACTCAAGCCTTTATTTTCAGAGCCAATCCATAAGCGTTCATTTCGGTCTAATAATAAAGCATAAATCTTTTGTCCAATTTTTTCATTAAAATCCTCATGCTCAAAAAAGAGACTAAACGATTCTTTTTCAACATCAAATAAAACAACGCCTTCATTTGTTCCCAATAATAAATTGCCTTCAAAAGGTATTATTGCAGAAATAATATTACTGGGAATTGAATTTGCTTTATCCTCATTCTTTAGATACTTTTTTATTCGCCCCGTTTTGGTATCTAAAACATTTAATCCGCCCAAATGTGTTCCAACCCAAAGCCTGTCTTTATTATCGAGATAAAGACTTTTAGCATTATTATGAGACAAACTATAAGCATCATTACCTTTAGTGATATACTTAAATTTCTTTTTCTTTCTATCAAAGAAATTAATTCCTCCTCCTTCGGTAGCAATCCAAAGATTCTTGTCGTCATCTTCGAGCATAGAGCCTACCACTCTATAATTTATCGATTTATTTTGATCAGAATCAGCAATATAATAACGAAAGACATTTGTTTTTGGATTGTAAATATTCACCCCTCCAAAATAACTTCCAATCCAAATACTTCCTTCCTGATCGCGGAACAGAGTATAAATCGAATTGTGACTTAAGCTATAGGGTTTCTTATCCGATTGATAATAGTTTGTAAAAACCTTCTTTTCCGGTTCCAGAATACTTAGTCCTAAAAATGTACCTATCCAAATCCTTCCTTGCTTATCCTCGGTTATATCTCGAACCACATTATGAGCCAAACCAGAATCCTGATTATAATGAGCTATCAATTCTTCCTTTTGAAAACAATACACACCATCTTCTGTACTTCCAACCCAGATGAAGCCCTGCGAACTTTTATAAATGCACGACACCTCAACATCTAATAAAGAATCTAAATAATTACTTTGAACATTGTATCTAAAAAGTCCTTTATCACTAGTACCAATCAGTAAGTTACCTTCACTATCTTCAAAAATATCATTAACCTTTACACGATGAGGAAAAATTTGTGTCGCTGCCGTATACTTGTGATTTTCCTGATCTAAACGAAAAAGTCCCAGGTTAGTACCCACCCAAATATTATTATCACTGATAAAAAAACAATTGACATTTTGATTTGGAAAATTTGTCAGGACTTCGGTCTGTAAGTTGATATTTGAAACACCTTCAGCACTCAATATCCACAATTTATTATGAGCATCCACTTTTAAATCCCGAATATTATTCCCCAAAAGGCTAGTGGTATCCTGTCTATCATGACGAAAAACATCGATTTCATAGCCATTATAGCGATTTAAGCCATCACGTGTTCCAATCCACATGGTTCCCAAATTGTCCTGCTCGAGTGCTGTGACAGAAATTTGCGACAAGCCGTTCTTAAGATCTAAATGATCGAAATAAATATCTTGTGCCCTACAAATCAACACGCCCACAAGAAGAATAAATACAAGTATAGCTCTCTTCATATATTCATTAATAGAATTAACCTTCAGTTTTTCATGGCAAAGCTTATTTAACAACTATCTTATTGAGAATAAAATAATTCAAAGCCACTTGCAAATAAACTAAATCTCAGTTCAAATTGAAATTTATAAAAACAAAAAAAAGCAAAGCCCCATAATTAATGGAACTTTGCCTACACCAAACCTATCATATTCCATAACCAAAATGAAATACAATGACAAGAGATTTATTTTCTCTACTACAACTACTTAACCAATTCAAGGTTTTCATTTAAAGGTTCCAATTTTGGTAACATCAAATGTATAATCAATAAAATAACAAGGTAAAGCATACCCGCTACCAAGAACATCCAGAAGTAAAATGAATTTCCAGCTGCATCTAGACCTTGACCAAGTGCAAAATCGACAACCATACCTGATAGTGCCCCAACCATTCCACCAATACCAACAACAGAAGCAATCGCCTTTTTAGGCATCACATCTGAAACTAGGGTGAAAAGGTTAGCTGACCAGGCCTGATGACCACCAGAAGCCAAAGCGATTAGACTTACCGCGATCCACACATTACTCGTCAGTGCTGCTAATGATACAGGAGCTATGCACAAAGCACATATCAACAATGAAATCTTTCGTGCAGAATTCAAAGTCCAGCCTCTATTTATAAATAGCTTCGATAAATAGCCACCGCCTATACTACCGAAGTCAGCAACGATATAAATAACAACCAAAGCGCCACCCAATTCTTTAATACTATCTAAACCAAATTGTTGTTTAAAGAAGATACCTGACCAAAACATGAAGAAAAACCAAACAGCATCCGTAATTTTACCGATAGCAAAAGCCCAGGTCTGACGCAAAGGCAAAACACGTGACCATGATAATTTTTCTGTTTCTTTTTTTGCATCTTCCTCTGAAGGTTTGCAATCGTGAAGAATGTACTCCAACTCTTCCTTAGAAACCTTAGGATGTTCTTCAGGACGCTTATAAATTTTAAGCCAAATCCCTACCCATATAGCACTAAATATTGCTGTTACCAGGAAAGCAAATTGCCAATTGTCTCCATTCGATGCAACAACCAAAGGGATGATAGCCGGCGCCAAAACAGCTCCAACATTTGATCCCGCATTAAAAATACCGGTAGCAAAAGCACGGTCTTTTTTAGGGAACCATTCAGCAACCGTCTTAACAGCTGCAGGAAAGTTTCCTGCCTCGCCAATACCAAGTCCGAAACGAGCACCAATAAATCCAATAAGTGCAAAGGCTGGCTGAACTGCCGCATGTAGAACACCAAAGATACTCCAAATCGCAATAGACAAGGTGTAACCAATTCTTGTTCCATAACGGTCAATTAAACCACCCATGGTTAACATTCCAAGTGCATAAGCTGCCTTAAAAGCCATATTAATATAACCGTAGTCGGCATTGGTCCAGTCAAATCGATCCATTAGTGTTGGTCCCAACACGCCCATAATACTACGATCCATATAGTTAATTGTCGTAGCAAAAAAGAGCATCGCCAAGATTCTATAGCGATAATTTCCTTGAGGTTTTTCCATAGTTATTTTCCTTAAATATCTTTTAAAGAAGATTGCCTTCTTATGATTTTAGTTTTTTAATAATATTCAATGCTCTTTCACATGACGCCTTAATGGCAGAATAATCAAATGATCCATCCGCTTTCTTAACCATCAATTGTGACCCCATACCCACACAGTGTACACCTGCATCAAACCAGGCCTTTAGGTTATCTTCATCTGGTTTCACACCTCCTGTTGGCATGATGGACGACCAAGGGAAAGGACCTTTTACAGCTTTCACAAAGTCAGGACCACCTACCTGAGCTCCAGGAAAAATTTTCACAACCTCAGCCCCTAGTTCTTCAGCATAAGAAATCTCTGTAAGCGAGCCACAACCTGGAGACCAGGCCACCTTTCGTCGATTACACACCTTTGCCATTTCGGCATTTAAGATAGGTGAAACAACAAAGTTAGTACCCAATTGAATATATAAGGACGTTGTTCCGGCATCGATAACAGATCCAACGCCCAACATCATATCAGGGCATTCTTTTGCTGCCCACTTATTTAATTCATCAAATATTTGATGCGCATAATCACCTCGGTTGACAAACTCGAACAATCGAGCTCCTCCTTCGTAACAGGCTCTTACAACCTCTTTACAAATCTCAACATCTTGATGAAAAAAAACAGGAATCATACCCGTTTCTTTCATTTTTAATGCCACTTCTATTCTTGAAAATCTAGCCATCTCTTTTTTAATTATGAATTATGAGTTATGAATCATGTGACACAAGCATCACAGGGAAAAGCTCATTAAACTTCCTTTCGTCAATTCATAACTTATAATTCAATATTCATAATTAACTTATCGTGCTACACGTCCTGAAGCATCACCATCCATTAACTTAGCAACTTCCTCAACTGTTACCTGGTTGTAATCACCATAAACAGTATGCTTTAAACAAGATGCAGCAACAGCAAAATTCAAGGCTTTTTGGTCTCTTTCGGGCCAGGTCAACAGACCATAAATTAATCCACCCATAAATGAATCACCACCACCAACACGATCAACAATATCGGTAATCTGATAGGTATTGTTAGCCTTAAACAACTCCTTACCATCGTATAATACACCCGACCATGTATTGTGGTTGGCATTGATAGAACCTCTTAAGGTCGTAATCACTTTTTTACAACGAGGATATTGCTTCATAATTTGCTTTGAAACGGAAAGATAAGCATCGGCATCAACATGACCACCTGTCACATCAACTCCCTCTGGCTTCACACCTAAAACTTTTTCAGCATCTTCCTCGTTTCCAAGAATGATATCCGTTCCAGCTACTAATTCAGGCATAATCTCACCAGCTGTTTTACCGTAATTCCATAGGTTCTTACGATAATTCAAGTCACAAGAAACAGTAATACCTCTTTCGTTTGCAGCAAGAATAGCTTCCAAACAAACATCAGCAGCTCCCTGAGATATAGCAGGCGTAATACCGGTCCAATGGAACCAGTTAACTCCTTCGAATACCTTATCCCAATCAATCATCCCCAATTCAATTTCTGAAATGGCAGAATGAGCTCGATCGTATACCACTTTAGAACCTCGGCTAACAGCTCCTGTTTCCAGGAAATAAATTCCTAATCGATCTCCTCCATATATAATATGATCCGTATTGACACCATATTTCTTTAAATCCATTTCGCAAGCACGAGCGATATCATTTTTAGGCAGTCGAGTTACAAAATTCGATTCAATTCCATAGTTTGCCAATGATACCGCAACATTTGCTTCACCTCCACCAAAAGTGGTTTTGAATTCTGATGCTTGCGAAAATCTCTCATATCCTGGTGTTGCCAATCGCAACATTATTTCTCCAAAAGTAACTACCTTATTACCCATCACTTATCCTTTTTAATATTTTTTTTAACAGTTCTTATTTTACAGTCACTCTAACCGGAGAACTCAACTCTTCAGATTGTGATTTCATTAAGTTCTCAAAGTTCTTTTGCTTGCTCCACTTCTTATTCTCAACTTCCCAAGCAGCAAAAAAGTAATGCCTTACTGATTGATTGTTTTTAATTTTTTGAGTCACAAAATGAGTTTCACCAACTGGCATGTGGTAACGAGAACCCTTCACCCTCTCCTTACTTAACAGAGGGGCATCACCCGTTCTCATTTTACTATCTGTAGGAAGTAGAATTCCCATTCCCAAATAGTCTTTGTTCATAGATTGGATATCATGAGTTGCAACAGCGGTATAGTATGCATCAGCACTGAATTCAAAGGGCTTATTATCTTTCAAATAACTGGTTACAATACCAATAGCTAATTCAGCCTCATTTTCTAAACCTGAAACTGTCACATCACTTTGAAACCAATATTTACCTGCCCAAACCGTAATTTTTTCCTGAGCCTTAAGCTTCTTGCCATCAACATCCCATCCCTCGAAATTCAGTTCAAAAATTGAACGAACAGGACCTCGAGACACCAATTGAAATTCAAAGTTCTCTACATTTCCCAATCGGTACAAAGAGTCTTGATGGAACAAAGCTAAACCACCAGCTCCCAACGAGGGGCCAACATGCAATACGTCCATTCCCCAATCAGACAAATGGTGATAACTCCCCACTTCTTTTGTACCTACTTTATTCATTACCATCTCTGGCGACAACTTTCCAAATAAATCTTTTGCATTGCGACAATCAAAGTAATTACGGAATGCCATTATATCATTTTCCCAACTCACACTCTCAGCCTGAAACATAACAGGCACACCCGTATATCCCTTAGGTGAAATCGCATGATCGGTACCTTTAAATCCTTCTTCAATTGATCCAACGCCCAAACGGACGTTAGTTCGAACGGTATAGACAGATGCCTCTTTGGGATCTACAAAATTTAATTTCACGTTCTTTAATTCATTAGCATACATATCACATACAAACACTAACTCATCCCACTGTCCATCTCGATCTAAATCATCAACTTGACTTGGAACTTCATTTCCTTTTTCATCAACAACAATTGGAATCTTATCACTTGGAATTTCTCCAAATGCTTTTGCAACCAATTCTCTCTTTAAAACAACAGGGGCATCTTTCCGAGCTGACTTCATTTCATTCTTCAACTCCAAAACAGGAACTGAACTGCATGCCTGTAGAAAAGTTACAAATACAGCTATAACTAAATAATATTGTTTCATGCTTTTGCTTTTTTTTTATAAATCAAGATAAAAGTCATCTTTTATTTTCAAGGGAATCAAGATTACAATATCGTGAAATCCAATGTGTTTTTTTATAAAAAGGGACAGCACCCAAGTTCTAAGCCTGCCCCTTTTCATCACTAACTTCTATTCTTCATTTGATGGCTTACCAATGGTTGCCAAAATACCACCATCAACATAAACCACGTGTCCATTGACAAAGTCTGATGCTTTTGATGCAAGGAATACAGCAGTACCAGCCAAGTCTTCAGGATCTCCCCAACGTGCAGCCGGAGTTCTATTAATAATAAACTCATTGAACGGATGACCATCTACACGAATAGCTTCCGTTTGAGAAGTTGCAAAGTAACCTGGTCCAATACCATTGGTTTGAATACCAAATTTAGCCCACTCAGTAGCCATATTCTTAGTCAACATTTTCAAGCCACCTTTTGCTGAAGCATAAGCACATACATCATTACGACCCAACTCACTCATCATAGAACAGATATTGATAATTTTACCCTCACGACGTTCTATCATTTTACGACCAACATATTTACCCATAATAAAAGGACCTACCAAGTCGATATCAATCACCTGACGGTAATCTTTAACTTCCATATCCTGCATAGGAACACGCTTGATGATACCTGCATTGTTCACCAAAATACCAATAGGACCAACTTCTTTCTCAATCTGCTCAATACCAGCAATTACACCAGCTTCATCAGTTACGTCAAAAATATACCCTTTACAATCAATTCCTTTTTTTGCGTAATCAGCAATTCCTCTATCAAGGTTTTCTTTCGAAATATCGTTCACTACAATTTGTGCACCTGCTTCGGCCAATGCCGTTGCAATTGCCATTCCAATACCATGTGTTGCACCTGTAACTAAAGCAACTTTCCCGTCTAACTTAAACGAATCAAGAATCATATCTATATCTTTTAAAAACTAACAATTTTATTATATCACAAAACAATTGCTTAACGCAAGTCGTTTGTTTGGCAAATATCCATATCACCATAATCCAGGTTCTCACCACCCATACCCCAAATAAAAGTATAGTTGCTTGTACCTGCAGCTGAGTGAATCGACCAAGTTGGTGAGAACACCGCCTCTTCGTTTGCCATCCATATGTGTCGAGTCTCTTTAGGATCCCCCATAAAATGACAAATAGCTTGATCACTTGGTACTTCAAAATAGAAATAAGCTTCCATTCTTCGGCTGTGAGTATGCGCTGGCATGGTATTCCAGACACTACCCGGATGTAATTCAGTCATACCCATTTGCAACTGATTGGTTTTAATCGTATCAGAAACAATCAGTTTATTAAGGGTTCTGCGATTCGAGTTCTTAGCTTCACCTAATTCAATAACAATAGCATCTTCACGACCAACTTTTACCGTTGGAAATACCTCATGTGCAGGTGCAGAATTCAAATAAAAATGTGCTGGAGAAGCTGCATTTTCACTTGAGAATACAATATCTTTCTTTCCTTTACCTATATACAAAGCTTCTTTATATTCTAAAACGTAAACCTCGCCATCAACACTTACGGAACCTTTTCCACCGACATTAACAACCCCCAACTCTCTTCTTTCCAAAAAGTATTCAGCTTTTAAAGGATCAATAGCTTCTAACTTTAAAGCCTCATTGGTAGGAACGACACCGCCTACAATCAGACGATCGTACTGCGAGTAAGTCAAGTTCACATTTCCCTCTTCCATAAGGTTCTGAACCAAATACTCTTTTCTTAATCTTTCCGTATCGTAGTTCTTGGCATCTGCAGGGTGAGTTGCAAATCTCTCGTCATATCTTACGCTCATAGCTTTCTTTTTTTTAAAATTTTAAACTGTCTCTTATTCTCTTCCATTCAAATTTATTTTCAAATGAATGTCACAAAGAAAGAAAATGCATTTGATATGTGCAATCGATTGTCCATATTTTATTTTTCAAGTACAGTTTCATAACTACCTCAATATAGCTAGAGCATTAATAAAACAAGGTTCTTACGACATATCAAAAACTTATATCTTTTTTCTCAAAAAGAAAAGATTGCGCAATCGATTACCTTTTTGTTTGATTTTAATATCATATCAAAAAATTATTAGCATCTTTGTACTGAAAATTCACCCAAGAGTAAATAATGAAGAAAGAAAGCAACATTACCATACATGATATTGCCAAAGCACTTGGCATTTCAGGCTCTACAGTATCACGCGCGCTTAATAACAACTCCCGAATTAGTGAGAAAACTAAAAAAGCTGTTCGTGATATGGCTCAGCAATTAGGCTATCAACCCAATGCTTTAGCCTCGAACTTGCGCACAAGTTGCACAAAAACAATAGGAGTCATCATTCCACGTATTAGTCGCTACTTCTTCTCTTCTGCAATTACAGGTATAGAAGAATTTGCTCGGGAAAAAGGATATAATGTAATCATCTGTCAATCTAATGACCAGGAGGAACGCGAATCTGACTGCGTACAAACACTTTTCGCCTCGAGAGTAGATGGAGTGATCTCCTCTATTGCCCTCAACACCAACAATTACGACCATTACAAAACATTTACAAACCGAGATATCCCCTTAGTTTTTTTCGATAGAGTTTGTGATGAATTGGAAACCAGCAAGGTCGTGGTAGATGATTTCAAAGGGGGATTTTTAGCTGCTGAACATCTGATTTCGAAAGGTTGCAAACGAATTGCACACATCAGTGGTCCTCAACATCTAAACATTTACATCAACCGACTTCAAGGCTATCTTAAAGCGATGCGCAAACACAATATCCAGATTTATGAAGACCAGATTATAGAGAGCCCTCTTAACAGAGAAGATGGTCTGGCATGTGCGAAAAAATTACTCGAATCATCTAATCCTCCGGATGCCATCTTTGCTGCTAATGACACGACAGCCTTAAGTATTATACTCTATGCCAAAGAAAAAGGCATTAAAATCCCTCAAGATCTCGCAATAGTAGGCTTCAGCAACGAACCATTTTCAGAATACATAAGCCCTTCTCTTACTACTATTGAGCAATCAGGCTTTGATGTTGGTTTAAAGGCTACAGAATTACTTTTAGATATCATCCAAAACAAAACAGGTAATTGCCAGGAAACGATCGTTTTGCCAATTAAACTTATTGAAAGAGAATCTTCGAACAAAAAGCAGATAAACGCTTAAAAAAGACGTGATATTTTCAATTAAATAATCACACTTCTATTCTCTCAGACAGTATCATGATGTTTGAAAAACTAAATAATAGATTGGAATAATCCATGATGATGTTTTACTTTACATCAAAATAAATACATCCCTCAAGAAGAACATCAGTAAAACATTGAAGATATGTCCGAACATTATAAGTTTACCCAGAATAGAAAGTGTGAATACTTCCCCTGCCATAAAGTTGAGAACGAAGATGAGTTTAATTGTCTGTTTTGTTTCTGTCCGCTATATATGTTGAAAGATAAATGTGGAGGAAACTTTAAATACACCAACGGCTTTAAAGACTGCAGCGAATGCACCTTACCACATAAAAAAAACGCTCATGCTTATGTTATGAGCAAAATGAAGTTGGTAACTTCAATTGCAAGCGAAAGAGACTAATGATCTATAATAACACAAAAGCACAGATGAGTAATCTGTGCTTATTTTTTTTCACATACACCCTACCTGATCAATGCATCAATTGCAATTTGCAAGCTCGACTTAAAATTCCTTGGACTAGTTCGGTGTAACTGGACATGTGTACAAGCATTAAATTTCATAAAAGCTTTAAGCTCCTGACTCAAAGCAAGAGCAAAAGCATCTGTCTTAAGCAATCCAGGCTCTAACACCAGATTCTTGATGTGCAGCAAGGATTCTTTTCTTTCTGCCTTACAATCCATTCGTGCAACAAGTTTCCCATCCCATAATATGGGAAGTGAGAAATAGCCATACTGGCGTTTTGCCTCAGGCACATAACATTCAATCTGATAATCAAAATCAAATAAAGCCTTCATACGCTTTCGCTGAATAAGTAGATTATCGAAAGGAGAAAGAATTTTCAATTTACTTCGAGAAAGTGGTTTATTCAGAAGCTCTAATGACTCTGGCAAAGCGTAATAACTAATGTCACCAAGTTTTACCTGAACCACCTCTCCACTTAAAAGCATCTCTTGCAAAGTCGCACTAACTAAAGCTTTTATATTTTTCAACAAGTAAATCATTTCACTCAGCAATCCCAGGCCATTACTTTTCAGGTATCGGGTAATTAAAAAACGAGCATATTCATCTTGTGTGGGTATACTAACACCTATCCCTTTAGGTAAAACACGCTCAGTAAGATCGTAAACCTTGTGAAAATTATTTCGATATGGAATCATCAATTCACCTTGCATAAAGAGATATTCCAAAGCTCGCTTGGCAGGTTTACTCATCCAGTCCACGCCTTTTTTGCCTGTATGTTCAAAATCTTTTGCCATCAACGGACCTTCGTTGGAAATACGTATCAGCACTGAATTCATTAACTTCTCATCACGTTCGTACCAATGATTCAGCTCACCTTTTATTAAGGCCTGTTTACGAACCAAACTGAAACGATAATCTCGCATAGGCAAGTAAGCTGCGGCATGCGACCAGTACTCAAACACCTTTTTATCGGCCACCAGCTGATCAAGATGACTCGTTTGATAACGAGGGTTGCGTGCCCACAGAGTATGGTGATGAGCCCGCTGAATAACAGAGATCGTATCAATCTGAATATAGCCCAGTCGTTCTATAGCCGACAAAGTAGCATCTATCGCCATACCACCTTGCTTGATTGCAGGCAAACCTTGCGAGTGCAGTACTAGTTTTCTAGCCTGGGGAAAAGAAAGGGTATCTTTTAATTTAACCATTTATAACTTGTTGATTGGTGCCATCACCTTCTTGTTGGGAAGGAATAATTTCTTATCATATGAATGCTCACTAAAATATGAATTCTAAACTTAGATTCATCTTTATTTCTTCAAATATTCCTATTCATCTATAATTCAGAGCATGGTATTTTTGAAAATCTCTCCTAAAATGACACCATATTTTAATCAGTCAATACATATCCATCTGGCCGACTCTATTTTCTGGAAATAAATTGCAAAAAAATCAAAACCCCTTAATATTTGAAGTTCAACCAATTCCCTCCACAAAGGCTATAAACATTGACCTTTCTGTGATTTTTATTCAAAAAAAGCTTGGAGATAATAGAAAAACACACCATCTTTGCATCGCAATCAAGAGAAACGCGGATGTGGCGTAATTGGTAGCCGCGCTAGACTTAGGATCTAGTGCCGAGAGGCGTGGGGGTTCGAGTCCCTTCATCCGCACAAAGAGGATCAATACGAAAGTGTTGATCCTTTTTTTATTTCCAAAATTTATTCCCCAAAATCTCACGCCAGCTCAAAAGTCTTATCTATATTTGTTCCACTTAAAAATAAATAGGATTTAGAGCATTGAAAACACCAAAACAATACCAGTTTATCATACAATTAGGAAGAGCATTACACATCTATGGTGTACCTTCATATAAAATCCAAATCTACCTTTCTGAAGTTGCAAAAACGAAAGGTATACGGGGTAGTTTTATGGATACGCCTACATGGATCAACTATGTTTTTTACACTGAAAATGAAGATGAATCCTACAACCATATAGAAAGTGTTTCTCCTGGAGGATTAAATTTGGGAGCTCTATCCAGGTCTGTAGAAATTACAGACCAAGTTCTGGCCGATGAAATTGATTTTGATGAAGCTAGCCTTCAACTTCGTATGGTATACAAACAGACCAAGAAAGTTAATCATCTTATTTTAGCTTTTGCCTTTGCTTTGGGTGCTGGTTCCTTCAGTTTACTTTTGGGAACGAATTGGATATCTTGTTTTGTAGCAAGTCTCATGGGAATCGTCGTATATGGCATGACTTACTTGAGCCACAAATCTCAATTTGTGAACAACACTCTTGAAGCTTTGGCTGCCTTTGTGGTAACCATTTTCATAGGTATATTATCCTTATGGCTTCCTGATCTAAACATACCACTAACGATTTTATCAGCCATTATTATTTTTATTCCTGGACTTGCTATTACAACAGCACTCGAGGAGATCACTTACAAAAGTCTGGTATCTGGTTCAGCCAAACTTTTTGATGCCTCAATATCACTCTTTAAGCAATTCTTTGGAACCATTCTAGGCCTATCTATCCTTCCACTATTTTGCGATATCAACATCAATTCGACCATGTCGAATATGCCACAATGGACCAGCTATTTGGGCATTCCATTATTGGCCATCTGTCTTTTGCCCATTTTTCAAGTGAGAAAAAAAGATATGTTATATGGAATTCTCACAAGCATCATTTGTTATAGCGCAACTGTCCTTCTGTCTTTCACAGGTATACTAATCAGTACTTTTATCGGAAGTATTACGGTAGTTTTAGTGAGTCACCTGTTTTCTTATATCACAAGATCCCCTCGTCACGTTTTCATAACACAGGGCATCATTATGTTGGTTCCGGGAAGCAAGGCATTCATGGGGATTAGTACGGTATTTTTAGGATCTCCCATCGAGAATGCCGGTAATCTGGGTTCTCAAGTTGCCTATATATTAATGGGGGTTATCGGAGGGCTATTATTTACAGGAAGTTTTAACACCAAATAGGGTTAAAAGATGTATTGTTAATAACTTATTATTGAATTTCTGCAAATAAAAACTATTTTTGCTATTAGAATTATCACTTCAAATAAATCAATGATAGATAATACTGAGAATTATTTTGACGATGATGCTCTTGAATCGATTGACAGATTCGAAACGATGCTCAGGAATAACAAGCCATGCTACTTCGATGTACATGAGTTTGAAAACCTCGTCGACCACTATCTTGAAAACCGCAAACTGGCTAAGGCTAACCATGCTTCAGAATTAGCTATAGAACAACACCCCTCTTCTATTTCCCTACAACTAAAGCAAGCTCAAGTGCTTATTAGCAGAGGTGAAGAGATTAAAGCGCTTACTATTCTCAAAAAACTAAAGAAGATAGAAAGCACGAATAAAAACATTTATATCCTTATAGGGAATATCTACAATATCCTTAAAAAACCTCAAAATGCTAAAATTCAATTCGACATCGCATTGAGTTTGTGTTACGATGATAAGGAAGATTTGTTGTTTAAAATTGCTGTCTCATTTGAGCACTTAGAGTTATATGATTTAGCTCTTCCTTATTTTAAGAAGGTTCACCTATTAAATCCTGAAGATCCAGAAGTACTTTTTGAGATTGCCTACTGCTACGAAAAATTACAGCAAGACAAAGAAAGTATTGAAGCTTACAAGGAATATCTTAACCTTGATCCATTTTCTGACAATGCCTGGTACAATCTGGGCATCTTATACAATAGAAACAATCTGAGTCTTAAATCGATAGAAGCTTACGACTTCTGTATTGCTATCAACGAAAAACATAGCAAAGCATATTTTAATAAGGCTAACGCTTTGGCTTTATGTGAGAAATTCGAAGAAGCCATAAAAAGCTATATTGAATATCTTGAATTCGATGATGATCATGCCTCTACCTATTCTTATATAGGAGAATGCTTCGAAAAGCTTGAAGAGTACGATCAAGCTATGATTTACTACGAAAATGCCATCAAAGAAGATGAGAAATTTGCTGATCCATGGTTTGGAATGGGACTCATTCTTCTTTATCAGGATAAGATTGATGAGAGTTTAATCTATTTAAATGAAGCTAAAAGTCTAGACGATACAAACCCTGATTATTGGTTTGCTCTGGGTTCAGCATATTCTCGTATGCCAGAAGCTCAAAAAGCAGTTCACTGCTTCCGTGAAGCGATTAACCTGGATCCTTATGATCCAACCTATGCGATTACACTAGCTGAGTTTTATCATCAAAACCAAAAAGAAGAAGCCGCTATCGACGTTTTACTTGAAAGCTTAGGCCGTTGTCCTGAAGATGTTCAATTACAGAATAACTTAGCTGCTTATTATATGCTAGCTGCTGACGCAAATGCAGCAGAACATTATCTTCGTAAAGCAATGGCAAACCCAGAGAACAAAATTGAGGATATATTTATTCAATTCCCTGAACTCGAAAACAATAACAAATTCAAACAAATTATAAAGGCTAATCAATAGAATTAGCTTTTTTTTAGGTCTTGTATTTCTATTTTTCCAAAATACATATAGGCCATTATATGCACTAACATTATGACTCGATCAATTAAAGACTACATTATTATTGCCATGAAAGGCATGGGAATGGGTGCTGCCGATGTGGTACCTGGCGTATCTGGAGGAACCATTGCGTTTATAACTGGTATATACGAAGAACTAATAGAAAGCATCAAATCTGTTAACCTGAATTCCATAAAGCTCTTATTAAATTTTAAGCTGGCTGATTTCTGGAAAGCGGTAAATGGAAAATTCCTTCTATCCCTGATTACTGGAATCGCTATCAGCGTCTTGTCAATTGCAAAACTAATTAGATATCTTCTGGAACAACATCCCATCTTAATCTGGTCCTTCTTTTTTGGTTTGATTGTCGCTTCTGCCATAATTATAGCAAAAAAAATCACCGAGTGGAAATTACGCAGTATTATAGCCATACTTGTAGGCATTGGCATCGCTTATATGGTGACTGTTGTGACGCCTGCCGAAACGCCCAACGCTTATTGGTTTTTATTTCTATCTGGTGCTCTGGCGATTTGCGCCATGATTTTACCCGGTATTTCAGGTGCATTCATCCTCTTGTTATTAGGTAAATATGAGTTTATTTTAGATGCCTTAAGCAGTTTTAAACTGGATGTAATTGCCGTTGTTGGTGCTGGAGCTGTTGTGGGTTTATTGAGCTTCTCCAATTTACTTTCCTGGCTTTTAAGAAAATATCATAATATGACCATCGCTCTCTTATCAGGTTTTATGATTGGCTCATTGAATAAGGTTTGGCCATGGAAAGAAACGGTTTCAACTTTTATCGATCGCCATGGTGTTGAAAAGGTTGGAACTACCAGAAATATCTTACCACAAACTTTTGAAAGCATATCAGGGCAGAATGCAAATCTGGCAATAGCAATTGCCCTGGCACTTGTTGGTTTCTTCTTAATCATCATCATGGACAAATACAGTCCTGAATCAAAAAAATAATTTGATGATGTGGTGATGGGATAATGTGGTGAATACAGAATTAACTTTTTTACCTTTATCCTTTTACCTTTATCCTTTCATCTTTACACTTTAGCCTTGAATTCATGAAAACATACGGCATCATAGGTAATCCTCTGGGACACTCCTTTTCGAAACAATACTTTACGAACAAATTTCAGAATGAAGCGATTGATGCGCAGTTTTTAAATTTTGAGATTACCAGTATTGAAATGATCTGTGATGTCATTCGGGATAATCCAGATCTAAAAGGTTTGTGTGTTACGATACCTTATAAAGAAGCTGTGATGGCCTATTTGGATGAAATTGATCCACTTGCCAAAGAGATTGGAGCTGTCAATTCGATACAAATCCGCCGAAAAGATGGAAAGGCATATCTAAAGGGATTCAATACGGATATTTATGGTTTTGGAGAATCTGTGGCCGATTTTATTGACGGGAAAAAGCTAAATGCACTCATTCTGGGTACAGGTGGTGCTTCAAAAGCCGTCGCAACAGCCTTAAAGAATCAGAATATCGACTATAAATCGGTTTCTCGTCAGAGAAGTAATACAACAATCTCATATGAGGATTTAAATGATGAAACCATTTCAAATCACCAATTGATTATTAACTGCACCCCACTTGGCACATTTCCCAATACAGATGCATGTCCTGATCTGCCTTATTCCAATTTAAGTTCTGATCATTTCCTTTATGATCTTGTATATAACCCAGCAACAACCCTTTTCATGTCAAAGGGAATTAAGCAGGGTGCAAAAGCACACAATGGCTTAAGAATGCTACATTTGCAAGCCGAAAAAAGTTGGGAAATATGGAATGAATAAAACTGACTTAATCTTCCAGTTTTAAGTCATTGGGGTATTCTATAGTACAAAGGAACAAACCATGACCAGGAACCGAAGATCCCGCATTACATCTGTTCATACTTTCAATGACCTGACGAAAACCTGACATATCCATTTTGCCGCGCCCCACTTCAACCAAAGTCCCCACAATGGCCCTAACCATATTTCTTAGAAAACGATCGGCACAAACCGTAAAGACTAACTCATCACCTCTATCTTCCCACTCTGCCTTATAGATCTTACAAATATTAGTTTTGGCATCCGTATGCAACTTACTAAAACTAGTAAAATCTTCGTATTCGAAAAGAAGCTTAGCAGCCTCATTCATCTTATCCACATCAAGCTGATGCGTCATCTGCCAGTGAGAATTAGAACGAAATGGATTTTTATCTTTTGTAATAAAGTATTGGTAAGTTCTCTTTAAGGCATCGAAACGCGTATGTGCTTCCGGCTTGACAGGAAACATCGATTTCACAGCAATATCGTAAGGTAGAAATCGATTCAGTCGAAAAACTAATTTCTCAGCTTCAATATCTCTGGCTTCACTGATATTAAAATGAGCCATAAAGTCACTGGCATGAACCCCCGTATCCGTTCTACCACATCCTACAACGTTAATCTCTTGATTAAGAATCGTACTCAAGGCCTTATTTAAGACTTCTTGAACTGTGATTGCATTGGGCTGTATTTGCCAGCCATGATAATTGGTTCCCTTATAAGAAAGTTGTATAAAATATCTCTGAGTCAAAACTGATACTTGTTTGTGATTAGCCCTTTATTTGGAACAAAAATAGCAATTCCGCTGAGATTCCCGAAATCGACTTGAATAGACATTAAAAGGACGTTTGTAAAGATTTAAGATAAATTTGGACATAAAAAATCGCACTAGCTAATGGATTTATAAACTCCTATAAAACAGGATTTGAGTGCCCATCTGGTCAAGTTTCCCCTGTGTCCTAAAACAACCCTAAGGTTGGGGCCTGCTTTTGCAGACGTGTAGCTTTCTCGGTAACTTGTAAGTGTTGAGTTTAACAATCGATAACTAGTGCGAAATGCTTTTATCTTATATGTAAAGAACGTTCCTTTCTTATATGCAAAGTAAGCAATAATTTCTGTGTTTACAAGGCATGCAGAAGAAATTCCTCTATTTCTGACAAAGCTTTTATGAGTCAATTTAAAACCTTATCTTTATTAAATGTGTAGTAATAAAATGAAGATCACAAGGATAAAGAGAAATCCTCACTCCCAATCTAATCCCCAATAAAAAGTTACATTTTCCTATATTTTTATATTTTTGCCTGCAAATAATAGAAAATGCACGAAACACCCTTTATAGATATACACACACACCACTCGGATCATACCGATGGTGTCCTATCTATAGTGAATTATTACCCGGAACAAACCATCCTGGATCATGTTCCTGACCAATATATCACGGTGGGCTTGCATCCTTGGAAGCTTGAACAAGACTGTGCAGACAAAAACCTGGAACTTGTTAAAACTATAGCTCCAATTAATAAAGTGTTGGCAATTGGAGAAATTGGTTTAGACAGAACTGTGGCAAGCCCATTGCATATCCAGGAAACCTATTTCATCAAACAGATTACCATAGCTGAAAAACTACAGAAACCTATTATCATTCATTGCGTCAGATGCTTTCCGGAACTCCTTTCGATTAAAAAGAAAGTAAAAGCCTCAACTCCCTGGCTGATTCATGGTTTCAGAAACAACATTCAAATTGCCAATAATCTACTGGAACATGGCTGTTATCTTTCTTTTGGAGAAGCTTTGCTATTTGATAAGAAGATTCAAGATATATTTGTGCAAATGCCAATAAATCGAATATTTCTGGAAACAGATGAGAGCAAATGTTCTATTGTGGATATATACAATAAAGCTGTTCAATTAAAGAACATACAAATAGAAGAATTAAAAAAGAGCCTTTTTGAGAATTACATGCTTGTTTTTCAGTCATAATAGTATTCTGACATACGATGAAACATTAAAATTCACATAAAAGTTCAAGTATAATTATTTTTAGAAGATAGATGAATACAGAATGGTTGAGCAGAACTGAACTGCTCCTCGGACAAGAAAAAATAGAGCAGGTTAAAAATGCTCATGTATTAGTTGTAGGACTTGGTGGCGTAGGAGCATATACTGCGGAATTGCTTTGCCGAGCAGGTGTGGGACAAATGACAATCGTTGATGGTGACGACATAGAGGCTTCAAACATCAATAGACAACTGCCAGCAACCAATGAAACACTAGGAAAGGATAAGGCTGAAATTATGGCTGAGCGACTTAGAGCAATTAATCCCGAAATCAAGCTAAAAGTCATAAATGAATTCCTAAGAGATCAGCGAATGGTTGAAGTACTTGCTGAAGCCCAGTACGACTACGTAGTCGACGCCATTGATACACTCGCACCAAAAATCTTTCTGATTTACCATAGTCTTCAAATGAAATACAAAGTAGTGAGTTCAATGGGAGCTGGAGGTAAAGTGGACCCAAGCCAAATTCAAATCAAAGATATTTCGAAGTCATACAATTGCAGATTGGCCCGTATGCTTAGAAAGAAATTACATCAAAAAGGCGTTCGAAAAGGCGTAAAAGTTGTTTTTTCGCCTGAGGATGTGGATAAGAAAGCAGTGGTACTGGTTGAAAGTCAGAATAAAAAGTCAAATGTCGGTACGATTTCATATATGCCTCCAATATTCGGTTGTTATATTGCATCAGTTGTATTGCGTGATCTTGCAGCAACAAACGAATAAACTTAGACTAAAGAAATTAAACCCAATCTATTCAAAGTACACCCCAAATGTTAAACACAACATTTGGGGTGTTTTTTTTAAAATATTATTACCAGAAACTTTTCAAAAACTCACCCGTTAAAATTTATTTAAGCTCACTTTTTATTATATTCGGAATATCAATAAATAAGACAATACTAAACCCAAAAATACATGCATATTTATTATGACATTCTCCCTTCTCCCATAGGAGATTTACTTCTTATTGCCCAAGAATTTGCTTTAAAAAAAATTATTTTTCAGCCAAAAAACCAAACTCACAAAATTAAATCTGAGTGGATTCAAGGATCTGAATTACTTAAACAAACTAAAATTGAACTAAAGGCATATTTTAATGGCCAGCTTAAGGAATTTACGATAAAGGTAAACCCTGATGGCACCCCATTCCAAATACAGATTTGGAAAGAAGTGAAGGCCATTCCATACGGTCAGGTTTGTTCTTATCAGGATGTAGCCAATAATATTGATCATTCATCAGCATGCCGAGCTGTAGGAAGAGCCAATGCACAAAACCCCATTCCCATTATTATACCCTGCCACAGAGTGATAGGTAAAAGTGGGAAGCTAACAGGTTATGCTGGAGGCCTAGATCGAAAACAAAGTCTCTTAAATCTCGAAGGGATTGAAACTGAAAAGAATCCCAATCAATACAAACTTTTTTAATTAACATTGTCCACTTTCTTATTCATCCATTAATACCAATCCCTTTAATAAGACTTCGCTTTTTCATTATTTTATTTGATAAACTGGCTAAAAACAATACCTTGCGGGCTGTTAAATGCAAAACAAAACGATTTACTTGTTATATTGCATAACACATATCAAAAAAACAAAACTAAATGACCAATAAAACAGCACACACATTCCACATTCCCGTTATGGGAACGGGGTACACTGTGAACACGCCATTACAAGTAGCTCAGTATGGTATTTCATCGGTTGTTTCCATCGTGGATGATATTCTTCTAGAGAATTTGCGTGAATTGTATAGTAAACAAATGAGTTTGCCTTTCCAACCGATATCCAGTAAAACAATGGATTGCAGAGCAGAAAGAATTACCGCATACCTTAACCTTATGGATAAGATGGTTAAGGATAAATTCGAAGAAGTCAAGGAATCAATTGTAGAGAAGGGTAAAGAATTTGAGAAATATATGGATCTTCTTCCTGATGTCTCTTCTCTAAAAAAAGACATTCAAGACAAAGTTAACAACAACCCTTACCTTAAGGATATTAAGAGTTGGTTAAACGAAAACTTACCCCTTGGAAACATTGATGTCAATATCATGACCAAGGTAGATAAGGACAATTATTTTGAGGGAGAACAATTACCGTCTGAATATAACGATGCTCATGCCGCACTTAGAGGTTTTGCCAATAGTACACTTGAGTCTTCTTTAGTTTTATCTGCTGGAATGAACCCTCGTTTGTATGGCTACCTGGAGCAATTCGAAGATTTTTATCCTAATGAAGATGGCTATATCAAGAAGAAAGTCGTACTTAAAGTGAGTGATTTCCGATCGGCTCTTATTCAAGGAAAATTCTTAGCAAAAAAAGGAATTTGGGTTTCTGAATACAGAATTGAATCGGGACTAAACTGTGGAGGCCATGCTTTCGCAACAGATGGTTCATTAATGGGACCAATTCTTGAGGAATTTAAAAATAACAAATCAGAATTAATCGCAGGTACAAGTGAGCTACTATACACTGCACTCCAAACTAAAAACCGCCCTGTTCCAGAAGGAAAATTAGAGCTTAACATTACCGCTCAAGGTGGTGTTGGCACATCAGAGGAACATGAATTTTTGATGGATTATTATGGGATCAGCTCTGTGGGTTGGGGTTCACCTTTTTTACTCGTTCCGGAGGTTTGTGATGTTGATAAAACAACATTAAAAACACTTGCAGAAGCTAAAGAAAAGGAATTGTATCTAAGTCATTCATCTCCTCTTGGTGTTCGTTTCAATAATTTGAAGGGGAATACTCGCGATGAGGGAAAAATAGAAATGATTAAAGCTGGTAAACCGGGTAGTATTTGCACAAAACGTCTATTGGTTGCCAACACAGAATATACCGACAAACCAATCTGTACGGCTTCAAGACAGTATCAGAATTTGAAAATCAAAGATCTTAAATCACAGAATCTGAGTAAAGAGGAATACGAGATTGAGATTGAAAAAATGAGTCAAAAAGCTTGTCTTTGTAAAGGTTTATCTGCGGCATCTTATTTGGTAAATAATTTGGATACTTCAGCTGATGGCCCAGGTGTTTCAATTTGTCCAGGTCCTAATATGGCTTATTTTTCAGAGACGGCATCATTTAAACAAATGGTTGATCATATTTATGGTCGTTTTAACTTGATTAAACGAACCGACCGTCCTAATATGTTTGCCAAAGAGTTAAATATCTATATCGATTACCTGAAAGAGCAAATTGCTGATCTAAAGGATCCAGATAAGAAAAGTATTCGTAATCTTGAGAAATTCAAAAAGAACCTTCAGAAAGGAATTGAATATTATAACTCTCTATCCGAAAAGGTAAAAGGACAGTTTGATCAGTTTAAGGATCAAATACAAAAAGACATGACAAAATTAGAGCAGGAGCTTAATCAAATTAACATCTCTTGTACCAATTGTACTGCATAAAAAAAATCCCCTTTAAACTGATTGTTTAAAGGGGATTTTTCATTGTTACCAAGCTTACTTCTTAATACCTACCATTTTTTCAAGCATATCGGTTGTTACCGATTTTGGTCGCTCAAGCGGATAACCTAAAGCTCTGTCCCATATAATATTGGCACAAATACCTATCGACCGTCCAATACCAAACAAAACGGTATAGAAATCGTAATCCTTCACACCATAATGCCACTGGATAACACCCGATTGTGCATCCACGTTAGGCCATGGATTCTTAGCTTTACCATGCTCCTGAAGAATTGGAGGAACAACTTTATATAACAAATCAGCATATTTAAAGATTGGATCATCTGGAAGGTGTTTTTTTGAAAATTCACGCTGCAACTTATAACGTGGATCCGTCTTACGCAATACCGCGTGACCAAATCCTGGAATAACCTGACCTGAATTTAAGGTATCCCAAACAAATTGTTGCATCTCTTCAGTTGAAGGTAATTTATTATCCATCTTATCCATCACATCCTGCAACCAACGTAATACTTCCTGATTTGCTAAACCGTGCAGCGGACCTGCTAAACCATTAATCATAGCAGAAATAGAAAGATAGATGTCAGATAATGAGCTGGCAACCAAGTGACCGGTGTGTGCACTCACATTACCACTCTCATGATCAGAGTGAATGATGAAATGCAGACGTGACACATCATCGTAAGGCTTATCAATACCCATCATATGTGCAAAATCCGCTCCCATATCCAAATTCGGATCAGACTGGATTCTATCACCTTTTCGATACAGCTTATTATAAATATAAGCCGCAATTTCCGGTAGTTTTGCCAACAAATTCAGAGCATCCTCATAAGTTGCTTCCCAGTAATCTTTCTTATTAAGTCCAGCCTTATATTGACGGTTAAAAGCAGACTCACGATTCAAAGTTAGAATGGCAGTAGAAAAAATAGCCATTGGATGACTTGATGAAGGGAATGAATCGATCACATCGTAAACGTAACGCGGTACAATACGACGCTTATTAAATTGCTCAACCACCTGCATCACCTCTTCCTCATTGGGGAAATCACCTGTTAAAAGCAAATAAAACAAACCTTCAACAAAAGGCATTTCAGCCCCTTTTGCCTTAGGTAAATTCTGAATCACTTCGTCCAGCGTATAACCGCGGTATCGAATACCTTCTTCAGGATCAAGGTAGGAAATATCAGTCACAAGAGATTTAATCCCTCTCATACCTCCAATAACTTGTGATACGGTAACTCCATCAATCTGAACATCGCCATATTCCTTTAGCAGGCGTTCTGTTCTTGGTCTATGTTCTTCAATTTTCTTTGATAATTTTAATTTTAAAGTCTCTCTCATATGGCTAGTATAGTTAGAATGTTATTGTTGAAATTGATTTTGTATTTTTTAATACTCCTGGATACCTTCTTTTATAAATATCCATTATTGATTATTTTGTTTACGAATAAGATTTAAGGCACTTCCTGCTTTAAACCATTCAATTTGTGCTTCATTATAGGTATGACAAGCTTCAATTTTATCTTGACTTCCATCTTCATGTTTCAAAATAAGAGTCAGATTCTTACCTGGTTTAAAATCTCTTAATCCTAAAACATCAACTTCATCTTTCTCCTGAATTTTATCATAGTCCGCTTTATTGGCAAATGTTAGACCTAAAACGCCTTGCTTCTTCAAGTTTGTTTCATGAATTCGAGCAAAAGAGCGCACTAAAACAACTTTCACGCCTAGATGACGAGGTTCCATAGCAGCATGCTCACGTGAAGACCCTTCACCATAATTCTCATCTCCTACAACAAAACTAGCCAGTCCGTTCGCTTTAATTGCTCGTGCTGTTGCAGGTACTTCTTCATACTTTCCAGAAACAGGATTTAAAATGGAATTACTTTCTTCATTAAAATAATTGATCGCGCCAATCAACATGTTGTTCGAAATATTATCGAGATGACCTCGGAAGCGTAACCAAGGACCAGCCATTGAAATATGGTCTGTTGTACACTTTCCTTTTGCCTTAATTAAAAGCTTAAGTCCTGTATAATCTTCACCATCCCAGGCTTTAAATGGAGCTAATAACTGCAGACGATCCGACATCTTATTCACTTCAACCTTCACACCACTTCCATCTGCTTGAGGAGCTAAATAGCCCGCATCCTTCACATCGAAACCATGTGGTGGTAATTCATAACCCTTGGGTTCATCCAATCGCACTTCTACACCATCTTCATTAATTAGCGTATCCGTCATTGGATTAAAGGTTAAATCTCCCGCAATAGCCATGGCTGTCACCAATTCAGGCGAAGCTACAAAGCCATGTGTATTGGGGTTGCCATCATTACGTTTGGCAAAATTTCTATTAAACGATGTAATAATTGAATTCTTACGATTTGGATCATCAGTATGACGTTTCCATTGACCGATACACGGGCCACAAGCATTTGACATGATAACACCACCAATATTCTCAAATTCAGTTAGAATACCATCTCTTTCAGTAGTATAACGGACCATTTCAGATCCTGGAGTTACAACAAACTCAGCTTTAACCTTTAAATTCTTATCCTTAGCCTGCTTAGCTAATGAAGCTGCTCTCGATAAATCTTCATAGGACGAATTGGTACATGAACCAATTAGTCCAACTTCCAATTTCTGAGGATAATTGTTTTTCTTAACTGCATCAGCAAATTCTGAAAGAGAATGTGCT
Source organism: Ancylomarina sp. (assembly GCA_048268005.1). Taxonomy (GTDB): domain Bacteria; phylum Bacteroidota; class Bacteroidia; order Bacteroidales; family Marinifilaceae; genus Ancylomarina. The sequence continues at coordinate 967,523 of JBLWWJ010000001.1, read as the reverse complement.
AAATCTGGTGTAAATGGCCCATTAATAAATGGCTCTAACTCTGAAAGATTAATCTCGATAAGTTCATCGTAATATTTCTCAGGATTTAAAGCCACCTCTTCGTCAGCACGCAAGTGTGGCATGATCTCATCAGCCAATTCAGCGATCTCTTCACGACCTGTGTGACGCAGGTAAGTACTCATATTTTTATCGTAAGAAAAGATAGAGGTTGTTGCTCCAATCTCAGCACCCATATTACAAATCGTTGCTTTTCCTGTACACGACAAAGCATCGGCACCTTCACCAAAGTACTCAACAATAGCCCCTGTTCCACCTTTTACAGTAAGAATACCGGCAACCTTTAGAATGACATCCTTTGATGATGCCCAACCGCTTAATTTTCCTGTTAATTTCACACCAATTAGCTTAGGCATTTTCAGTTCCCAAGCCATACCAGCCATTACATCAACCGCATCGGCTCCACCTACTCCAATGGCTACCATGCCTAAACCACCGGCATTTACCGTGTGCGAATCGGTTCCAATCATCATGCCCCCCGGGAAAGCATAATTCTCTAAAACAACCTGATGAATAATACCGGCACCTGGTTTCCAAAAGCCAATACCATATTTATCAGATACCGATTGCAAAAAGTTATAAACCTCATTATTTTGCAATAAAGCTTCTTTTAAATCTTCATCAGCGCCTACCGATGCCTGAATTAAATGATCGCAATGAACCGTTGATGGCACAGCCACTTTCGATTTACCCGCATTCATAAATTGTAAAAGAGCCATTTGTGCTGTAGCATCCTGCATGGCAACACGATCAGGAGCAAAATTGACGTAAGCCTCTCCTCTTTTAAATTCTTGAAGGGATTTATTATCGTATAAATGAGAATATAAAATCTTCTCACTAAGGGTAAGTGGTCTAGCTAAATTCTTTCGAGCAGCCTCAATTCGGGCTGGCATATTTTTGTAAACAGATTTAATCAATTCGAGGTCAAAAAGCATGTTCTATAATTTTGGTTTGATATTCATATATAAAAAGAGTAATTCTCCTTTTGTGGTCATTTTTTTTCGAGTCCCTAAAGTAATAAAAAATCTCACATCTCAGATATTAAGATCCTCTTTTCTTTAGTCTAAATCCTTCGTCTCACTGGTATTCAACAGAAAATTCACCCCAAAGCATTTAGATATCTAAATATACTAAAAGCAGGTAAATAATTCAATACAAAGGAATATTATTAAGAACTAATTGATTGTGGCTTAGCTAGTCTACATAAAATAGCTATTATGATTCATGCTCAGTATTTATAGAATTGCCTATGAATCTTAGAATTGAGAAGATCAATAAAGTCTCATATCATCAATTAGAGACAAAAAAAATATTTGATAAATAGATAGTGAAATTATTCTCTAATTAGGGTAAACAGAGGTAATTCTCTTTAAATGGATTTAAATTATCAAATACAATTAGTTCAAATAAAAAAGCTCATCAGAATCAATCTGATGAGCTTGCAAGTCTAATTAATGAAGAAATTACAAAGTAAACTATTTACCCTTTGTTCCAAATTCAACAACTTCTAAATCTTTAATCTGACTACCATCTATAATAAAACGAATCAAGGTCTGTACTTTGTGAAAACCCTGTATTCCAGCAGCTCCTGGGTTAATATGCAGCAGATTAAGGTCCTTATCGAACATCACTTTAAGAATATGCGAATGACCGGAAATAAAAAGCTGAGGTGGGTTTCTCTTAATTTCCTCACGTATATTTATGTCATAACGTTTGGGATAGCCTCCAATATGGGTGATCCAGACATCAACCTCTTCGCAATTGAACCTTTGATTCAATGGGTGAACCTGGCGAACATCTTGCCCATCTGCATTCCCATAAACAGCTTTCAAGGGAGCTACTTCAGCCAATCGATCTGCTGTTTCAATATTTCCGATATCTCCCGCATGCCAAATTTCATCACAAGCTTCTAGATGTTTGAATATTTTTTCATCCAAATGCGAATGCGTGTCAGAAAGTAAAGCAATCCTTTTCATGTTTTCTCTATTTTAGCTTAATGTCTTTTTATGAAAGCTAAAAGTAGATGAAATAATGTTCTCAGAGCTCAGTAAAGTCAACAATATCGGCAAATTGAACATTTTTAATTCTAAACAGTATTGAATTAACTATTTTCATGGATAGCAAAGTTTAAAATCCACTTAAAATGCTTAGTTTTGCATGCTTTTTTATATAGAACAAAGAAAGCACTTTGATGTTTGTGATTCGATCTATTTATAATATACTCAATCACTCTCAATGATAAGTTTCAAGTTGAAAGAAAACAAAAATAGCGATGGCTTTTATAGACGAAATAAAGAGAAGACGTACCTTTGGTATCATTTCTCACCCCGATGCAGGTAAAACAACCCTAACTGAAAAACTTTTGTTATTTGGTGGTGCTATTCACGTAGCAGGTGCTGTAAAATCGAACAAAATTAAGAAAACAGCCACATCTGACTTTATGGAAATTGAACGTCAGAGAGGTATTTCTGTTGCAACTTCGGTAATGGGATTTGAATACAAGGGGCACAAGATTAATATTTTGGACACTCCGGGTCACCAGGATTTCGCTGAAGATACATTTCGTACACTTACCGCTTGCGACTCAGTTATTATTGTAATTGATGTTGCCAAAGGGGTTGAGGCACAAACCAGAAAGTTGATGAAGGTTTGTCGTATGAGAAAAACACCTGTTATTGTCTTCATCAACAAAATGGACCGTTCGGGTAAGGATGCGTTCGATTTGCTTGACGAAATTGAAGAAGAATTACAATTGAATGTTAATCCTTTAAGTTGGCCTATTAATATGGGACCTGATTTTAAGGGAGTTTATAATATTTATCACAAAAATTTAAGTCTATTCACTCCTGCAACTCAAACCGTTCAGGAAACCATTGAATTTGATGATGTTTCCAGTCCCGAATTGGAAAATCATATTGGTGATGATGCTGAAATTCTGCGTGAAGAGTTGGATTTGGTATCGGGTGTTTACCCGGAGTTTAGTGTAGAAGACTACCTAAATGCTGAAATTGCGCCTGTTTTCTTTGGTTCAGCCTTGAATAACTTTGGTGTTCAAGAATTGCTTGATGTCTTTATCAAAATTGCACCTTCTCCTCTACCTTGCCAGACTGTTGAGCGTGTGATTGAACCTAAAGAAGAAAAGTTCACTGGTTTCGTTTTTAAGATTCATGCCAATATGGATCCAAAACACCGTGACAGAATTGCCTTTGTTAAAATTGTCTCTGGTACTTTCAGAAGAAACACGCCTTACTTGCACGTTCGTAATGGAAAGAAAGTGAAGTTCTCGAGTCCGACAGCCTTTATGGCCGAGAAAAAGTCGATTGTAGAAGAAGCTTTCCCAGGTGACATCATTGGTCTGCATGATACGGGTAACTTTAAGATTGGTGATACCTTAACTGAAGGTGAGAAAATCAATTTCAAAGGTATTCCATCCTTCTCTCCTGAGCTGTTTAAGTATATTGAGAATGCTGATCCAATGAAATCGAAACAGCTTGCGAAAGGTATCGACCAGCTGATGGACGAAGGTGTAGCACAGCTTTTCACCTCTCAATTTAATGGTCGTAAAGTAATTGGAACCGTTGGTGCACTTCAATTTGAGGTAATTGAATACCGTCTTTTACACGAATACAGCGCATCCTGTCGTTGGGAACACATTAACCTTCATAAAGCTTGCTGGATTAAGTCGAATGATGATGAAGAGTTGAAGGAATTCAAAAAAGCCAAGTACCAATATATTGCCAAAGACAAGCAAGGAAGAGATGTTTTCTTAGCAGATTCTGGTTATATGCTGCAAATGGCTCAAAATAATTATAAGAATTTGGAATTCCATTTCACTTCGGAATTTTAAGATAATGTGAAAATATGTTGATGTGAGAATTTGATGATTCTACTCATTAACTCAATTCTCATTTACTAAATAACAAAGTAATTATGTCTTTAGATAAAGGATTAAGCTTCACTCAGGAAATTACGGTTGAAGAAAACAACACAGCCATTGCACATGGTTCAGGGAAACTTCCTGTATTTGCGACACCAGCTATGGTTGCATTCATGGAAAACACCGCAGTAAAATGCATTGAAAATGATTTGGATAAAGGATTAGATACAGTGGGTATCCAAATTAACACCAAGCACATTAAAGCAACAAAAGTTGGTAAGAAAGTGACTTGTACAGCTAAATTAACAGAAGTTGATGGTAAAAAACTGACTTTCGAAATTGAAGCTGCAGACGAAGATGGACCAATTGGATCATCTCTACACAAGCGTTATATTATCGATCCAGTCAAATTTATGGAAAGAGCTTAAATCAAGCTTTTATAGATTTATAAAATGGCCCATTCAGAAATCACCTGAATGGGCTTTTTTATGGCATGTTTTTTGGTTAACTTAAGGGTATAAACCAATCCTTTTAGTTATGAAATCCAAACTGAAAATACTAATCAGCTCGCTCCTACTTCTTTTTATTTTCTCAACTACATTTGCTCAAAACAAAGAAGCTAGAAAAGAAAAAAGACAAAAAGCATATCTTGAATGCATACAACTCATTGAAAGTGGTGAATTCAAATTTGAAGCTGAAAAAGCCTATCCTATGGGAGGAACATCTATAGATTTAACAACAAACTATGGTTTTATTAAAATTTCTGGAAATAAAAGCACAGGTGATTTACCATTTTTTGGGAGGGCCTACCGAATAGACTATGGCGCTGAAGGTGGGATTAATTTTGAAGGTGAAATTCTAGATGAAAAACTCGTTCGTAATGATAAGAAGATGAAGGTGACCTATACCTTCAAAGTCAAGGATAAAGAGGCATACACAGTTATTATGGAAGTTTTCTCAAAGAAATCGGTGTCCACAGTTATTCGAACTGACAGTAAAGCTCACATCTCCTATTCTGGACAACTATCAGAACTGGAAAATGAAGAATCAGAGTCCAAATAAAGCCTGATTTTCAAGTTGATTTTTGCTAAAAATGTTTTTTTGTGTTTTGTTATTCAAAAAAACTTGTCTAGTTTAGCAGCGTTAAATAAAGAAACTATGAGATCATTCAACAACAATAATGCTTTTAATAATTTGATGAATAATAATTCATCGAAATTGGGAAGCTTATAGTTGATTGTTAAAATATACCTACACTAGACTAAAGCCTTCCCCTACCGGAAGGCTTTTTTTATAAACACAATTTTTCAGCAACATGTATTCATTCAATAATAATAACAATAATAATAATTTTCCCTGAGGGTGAGAAAGGATACCAACATGCATTTGTTATAGCCTTTCCACCCTGCGGAAAGGCTTTTTTTTATATTTATTAACTATTAACCCAATACCATGAAAGATTTAATTATCCCAAAAGATTACAAGAGCTTACTCGATCTGGATCGTACGGAAAAAGCCATCAAACTCATTAAAGATCAGTTTCAGTTGCAACTGTCATCGGAGCTCCGATTGAAACGTGTTACGGCACCATTAATCGTAATGAAACACACAGGCTTAAACGACGATTTAAACGGTATTGAACGTCCTGTTGCCTTTCCCATTAAGGCATTAGCAGATGATAGAGCTGAAGTAGTTCATTCTTTGGCAAAATGGAAACGCTATATGCTTGGTGAACTAAGTATTCCTGTTGGACAAGGACTTTACACGGATATGAACGCACTTCGCCCAGATGAGGATTTTACGAACATCCATTCTTTATATGTAGATCAGTGGGATTGGGAAAAAACAATTACCAAAAAAGAACGTAGCCTTGACACTTTGAAAAAGACAGTCAAACAAATCTATGCTGCACTAAAAAGAACTGAATACATTCTACAGGAACACTATCCAGGTATTGAACCACAACTACCTGAAGAGATCTGTTTTATTCATGCAGAAGATCTTTTGCTCAAATATCCAGATCTAAGTCCAAAGGAAAGAGAAACAAAAGTGGCTAAAGAATATGGTGCCGTCTTTATTATTGGGATTGGTAGTGAAATGGCCAACGGCGAACCGCACGATGGTCGCGCTCCTGATTATGACGATTGGAGCACACCTACCCTTAACGGTTATAAAGGCTTAAACGGTGATATTATTCTTTGGAACCCGGTACTCGAAATTGCTTTTGAGATCTCCTCAATGGGGGTTCGTGTGGATGAAGAAGCTCTTGAAAAACAACTTGAAATTCGTGGTGCTGAATCAAGAAAATCCTTGATGTTTCATAAAAAGCTATTAGCTGGCGAACTACCCTATTCAATTGGTGGTGGAATTGGTCAATCGAGACTCTGTATGTTCCTTCTTAAAAAAGCACATATTGGAGAAGTACAGTCGAGTATTTGGCCAGATGAACTGAGAAAGAAATGTAAAGAATCAGATATTTTCATACTCTAGCAAACTATCCTTATCAAAAGATATTCATAAGGTTAAAAGCAATATTAAGGCAAGTAAATCCAGTTTAAGAATTTTTTCTTAAATTTAGGAGGCACTTGTCTTTTTATTTAAGGCATATTTGAAAACCATCCTATTATAAACCTAAAAAAACACCTATGAAAAAAGCGCTTTTTATCGCTGGAATGCTTGTTCTTTTATTAGTTGTAATGCATGTAATGGCCCCTAAAAACTATCAGGTAGAACGTAAGATTGTTGTAACTGCACAAATTGACACCGTATTTAAAAGCTTGTGTTCACTTAAGGAACAGCAGGTTTGGTCTCCATGGGCTGAAATGGATACGAATATGAAAGTAGAATATAGAGGCGTTGATGGTGAAATAGGATCAGTCACTCATTGGGTTGGAAATGAAGACGTCGGTGAAGGTGAACAAGAAATAATGAAAATTGAAGGTAATACGGATATTGAAACTGAATTGCGTTTTCTTAAACCTTTCAAATCAACAAGTATTGGGTTCTTCAAGCTTAAGGAACTAGAAAATAAAACTGAAGTGACCTGGGGTTTCCGTGGTGAGCATGTCTTTCCAACTACCATTATTATGTTATTTATGGATATGGAAAAACAAGTTGGACCGGATTTTGAAAAAGGTTTAAGTAAATTTAAAGCCTATATCGAGAAATAATACCATACAACTAAATTTATTTATCACTAAAATTTATTCAAATGAAAAAAAATATGGGTCCTCTTGATCGTATTCTACGTTCAATTGTTGCATTAACATTAATTGCACTGTATATCTTTAATGTTATTACTGGTACAATTGGTATTGTGGTTGTTGTCTTTGCTTCAATCATGCTTATTTCAGCTATTATTGGTAATTGTCCCCCCTATGCTCTTATGGGGTTCAACACTTGTAAAAAGAAGGACTAGAACTTTTATAGAAACAAGAAAGGCTGCTTTAGTAAGCAGCCTTTCTTGTTTTATTTTACCCCCTAATTAGAATCACCCCCTTTGGGAAATTTCATTTTCTTAAGAAGTTTCATTTTTATACCTCTTAGTTGTTTAAAGTCAGCCTCTCCTTGTTGTCCTAATTTTAATTTCACCAATTCAAGACTTTCTCTGGAACCCACGAGCGTTAAAACATCTCCCATTCTCAATCGGGTATAACCCGTTGAAATAATTGGACTTTCATCACGCTTTGTTGCTAAGATAATGATATCACTTGGCACTTGCAGTTCTCGCAAGCTTGTTCCGTGATAATCCGCATTTTGCATTTCCACATCCTCCGTATCCTGATTCTCATCTATACCGAGAATAATAGATGTTGCAATAGGTGATCGAACCAGGTGATCCATCAAACTAATAAGCATTGATGCCGGCTCAACGATTAAAGCTTCCAAATCCTGGAATTGTTTCATATACTTTCTATCGTTCAAGCGTACAACCAAATGGCGAGTCCCAAAATGTTCGTAGGCTAGTTCACATATTTCCAGACTATCCTTATCCCGATAAAAAAGAACAAAACTATCCGCCTTATCTGCTCCGATTCGTTTCATTTCATCTATTCCTAAGTTTTTTATGTGTACAACCCGAACCCCCATATATTCATGTGCAGCCTTCTCCTTATTACGAGTAACCATTACGACTTGAACATTGCTTGATTTCAATTGACGTGCCAAGGCAAGAGATTCTCCTTCGAGACCAAAAATAAAGACTTTTTTATCTCGCTTTTCGTGCAATACATCATGCTTTCGATGAGATTCTCCAACTTTCAAAATCGCCCATTTAAAAAGAGGCGGTCCAACTAAAAGATTCAATACAATTACTGTTATTAAAATAGTCCCAAATTCAAGACCCCATTCCGGATATTTCTGACTAACAATAGAAACCAAACCTAATGATATACCTGCCTGGGTAATGTACGGCATCCAGGACGATTTTCTGGTATGCAATGGATCCTTTGCCAATGCCCCTCCAACAAAAGTTCCGATAGCCAATACAACAATCCTAAGAAAGAAAAACAGTAATGCAATTACTAAAGTCTGAGAGAATGTATTGAGTGAAAGTGATGCTCCGGTTAAGGTGAAAAACATGATATATATGATGGGGATCACCTTTTCAATAATCTTATTAAATTCCCTTCGGTAATTACTAAAATTCACAATATAAAAGCCACCAATAATACAGATTAAAAGAGGCTCAATATAAATATCGAATCCTAAATATTCCTGACTTACAAAATGCACATAGTGGCCCAAAGCAAAGACAAGATACCCCAATACAATCAAAGCAATTGATTTTATTGTAATGGAGATTCTAAAGCGCAGAAGTATATTAATTCCTTTACCCAAAGCATAACCTAAGAGGAAGGATAAACCTAACTCTCCCAATAAAATAAACAGGAGTTTCGCATCAAATTCAACATTATTAATCAATACATGGGATACAGACGAACAAATTGTAAATAAAATAATCACTAAAAATTCCTTAACAACCACAACCCCAATTACCGTTTTTGTAAATGGACCCTTCGCTCTCATTTCATTAATTATGGCTATAGCTGAAACCGGGGAACGTGCAACAAAGATGGTGCCAAATAAAAGTGAAATTGCCAACTTAACAGGCGCACTTAATCCTGCCATAAAAGGGATATAAGGACTAATTAAATAAATAATCGCCGCACTTAATACAAAGCTTATAAATAGCTGACCAAAGGTAAGCCATTTGATACTTTTCATTCGTCCCTTCAATTCAAGTAAGTATAACTCTGCTCCAGCAGCAAAAGCAATAAAGGACAGAGAAATATCATTTATGAAATTAAGTTGAGATAAGGATTCACTGGGAATCAGTTTTAACACAAAGGGACCTGCAACGATTCCAATAACGAGAAGGCCTGTAATAATGGGTAACTTAACTTTTACGAAATAAAGTGAAAGTTGACTTGCAGCTACAGCAACAATTATAAAACCAGCTAAAAAGAGAATAATATCGAGATAGGTTTCCATAGGCAGTTGATTCTGTTTATGAATATGACATATAAGATAATTATTTTTTTCAAATGATAGCTTAATATTTTCTTTTAAATAGACTAAATTAAATAAGCAGGCTTGTTTTTTTCATCATATACACTAATTAACTTTACACCTTAAAACTGATCAATAAGGTTTTAAAACGAAAAGAGCTCCATGTAAAGGAGCTCTCTCTTAAAATATTTCCTATTGGGCTTACTTATCTGCCTTAGTAATTTCTGTATCCATCTTGCGATTTTTCACATATTTCTCTAACCACTGATCTTGTTCCCATAACATGTGCAGAATAGATTCTTTAGCTGCATAACCGTGACTTTCTTTAGGCAATACAACCAAACGTACCGTTGCACCCAAGCCTTTTAAGGCATTAAAATAACGCTCACTCTGCATGGTGTAAGTTCCCGAATTGTTATCAGCCTTACCATGAATCAGTAGCAATGGCGTTTTCATTTTATCAGCATTCATAAAAGGAGACATCTTATTGTAAACCTGTGGAGCTTCCCAATAACTTCTCTCCTCGCTCTGAAAACCAAAAGGCGTTAAGGTTCTGTTATAAGCACCACTACGCGCAATACCCGCGGCAAATAAATTTGAATGTGTCAACAGATTAGCCGTCATAAATGCACCGTATGAGTGACCACCAACAGCAACACGATTTCTATCGATATACCCCAAATTGTCAACTGCATCGATGGCAGCCTTTGCATTATCCACCAATTGTTTCATAAAGGTATCGTTAGGTTCAGCATCACCTTCACCAATAATTGGAAATGAAGCATCATCTAAAACCACATAACCACGATTAACCCAAAAAATTGGAGAACCGTACCAAGGGTAGACAAACTCGTTAGGCGATGTTGTTACCTGACCTGCACTTGCCTTGTCCTTAAATTCTTCAGGATAAGCCCACATCAACATTGGCAATTTCTCTTTCTTATTCATATCATAACCCGCAGGAAGATATAAAGTTGCTGAAAGTTCAACACCATCTTCACGTTTATATTTAATCACCTCCTTGTGCACGTTCTGAATACTCTTAAAAGGATTCTCAGTAAATGAGATTTGCTGAGGAGCAATTCTTTTCTTGATATTACGAATGTAGTAATTTGGATAATCGTTTTTAGACTGAACACTGGTTAGTATAACACCTTTCTTCATGTTAATAACATCCGAAATACGCTCTAAAGTTGTTTTGCCATCAGCACGCCACAAACGATTTGTTTTTCCTGTTTTTAAGTTTATCTCATCGATAAAAGGACGAACCCCTTCTTTGGAATAACCTCTACCATTTAAATAAGCTTTATTGCCATCTAAGGTAATCGTGTAACGACCGTATTGATTTTTGCTTGTCACAAAATTTCCTGGATCACTATATCTATCCTGATAGTTTCGCTCATTCAATACACGAGCTTCCTTTTCAGGATGAGATGGATCAAATAATAAGGTTTGGAGCGTTCTACTATTCCACCAATAATTATATGCAACAGCAGTCTGTTTATTTCCCCATGTAACACCACCAAATCGATATTTTGTTTTTAACAATGACTGAGCATCTTGATTAAAAGGTGCATCTAAGGTAAACAGCTCATCACGGTAATCAACTTCTTTAGCTGGATCTCCACCATCTAAAGCTTCCACCCAGTACAGACTAGATGGACGATCAGAACGCCAGGATAGATTTCTCATCCCGGTTCTTTCTGCCATAAAACCCTTAGGTAGGTCTTCGATAAGAGGCACTTCAAGAATGGTTCTCACCATCTCACCCGCTTGTGTATAAATAATCGTTTTAGACGGGAAACGGTACATCGGTACGATATATGAAAATGGTTTTTCGATGGTGGTCAGTAAGATATATTTTCCATCAGGTGAGAATGAAAAACTCTTGTACATAGCCGCTTCTTTCCACAACTCTTTCTTGCCTGTCAAACTCACTTTATAAAGCTCTGAACGAACCAATTGTTCAAAATTAAATTCATCTGATTTATCTTTTAATAAATCCTGATAGGTTCTGTTTTGTGCTTTCTTACCATCATTAACCGTAACCGTTGGCCCATAAGGTATAGCTGTTGACTTCTCAATCAAGGCTTTCTTTTTCTCTGGTAAAAAACGAACTAAAAGAGATTTGCTATCACGATACCATGAAAAAGGTCGTCCCATATTGGCATTCAGCTTATCTTCAGATAATTTTGTAACCTCTGCCTTTGCAATATCCAAAACCCAAAGTTCAACACCCTTTAAAGTGGTATTGGTAAAGGCCATAAAATTCTCATCAGGCGACCATGAAAAATTTGCGAATCGGCCATTGGCAGGTAATCCTTTAACTTCAATACTACTTCTCTCCCCTACAATTTGAACCGCAATACCTGTATTATAACGTACACGACTACCAATATTTGTTACCGGGTTGATTCGTAAACCACCCAATCGCAACTCCTGTTCCGATAATTCAACGATAGATTTGTAACGATCTCTCTCCAATAAAACGATTTTGTCACCTTTACTGTTAATTCTAACCGATGGTGCCATTGGCGCATCGGCCAAATCGAAAATAGCTTTGTCTGGCTTTTGATATTTGAGATCCAACTGTGCAAAACTGCTGGAATAAGTCAATATCACAATACATGCCAAGGAAAAAATGTTTTTCATTTTAATCATGTTTAGGAATGTTTTAAATCTTTCTGACCATTAATTCATATAATCAAAAAGAATGTTGATTGTGTTAGTTCTAAAAGTAAATATAGAACATAAATCTAAACATAAATTAAATTTATAAATAGTTAAAAACAGTTAAACTAACTATTTACAAGACAACTTACCCATGTAAAACATTAACAAAAAAGTAATCCCAATCTTTATAAGAGATTGGGATTACTTTTCTTAATCTGATTTTGTTTATTCCTCTGTCAACTCTTTCTTTATTTTAATAATCTCTCGTGTCATTTTTTTGGACATTCGTATCATCTTCTTCAATTCAGACCTCTTACCCTTTATAGTTGTAGATGATCGGCTTAATTTAAAATCATTCTCTGAACCTTTAGGATCATCATTCTTCATACAAAACTTAATCTGAATTGAATCATTTTTATTATTGTCTTTGAAGAAACCTTTCAAACTTCTCCAATCATAATTCTCAAGTTCACCCCAGTTGGTAATCTCAACAGAAAAAGAACTGACTGTTGTTTTCAATTTTTGATCTTGCGCTTGAACTATAACTGCACTAAATAACAATAGGAATACAAATATTTTTTTCATTATTTTATTTTTGGGTTTACTTATATAATATTAGCCTAAAGCAGTGTTGCAAAATTAGGAACCTTTTTAGCCAGTTTAATGGCGACTTCACCCATCTCTTTAATACGATCAATTAGCTGAGTTTGATCTAAATTTTCTTTCGAAGCTTGTGCAACAAGTGCAATTAAAGCGGCGTAAACAGCTTCATCCGTTTTATTGGAGGTCAGCTTACTAAGTTCCTCTTTTAAAAGATCTGTAAGTTCATCCAATTCACATTGGTATCGGCAATCTATAGCTTCATCAGCTACTAACAACATATCATCAAATCTATTTTCAGTCATTGCTCTTAATTTAGATTACTTAATGATTTTATTTTAAGATAAACCTTCTAATTTCTTATTAGTATCACTCTGCTTGCTATTACTGGAATATAGGGCTTTTATTATCATTAGATTCTAACACAAGAAGAGTTTTTGATTATGGATACTCAGCTCCCTAAAATGAAAATAAGACTATTGCATAATCATTGTTTTAAAGGGTTATAATTGTCTTTTAATAAGTTCTCTATAGACACGAAAAGCGAATCAGGAAGCTTCTCCCAGCTGAACCACTCCCACTTATAACACTTATCCGGTTCCATCAATTGCAGTTCCCCGGACTCATAGTCCGAAAGCATAATAATCGTGATATAATGCTTTTGCTCTTCATAAAAAATATCATTGGTCACCGTTCCAAAGCGAACGTTCTTTATAGCTAAACCTGTTTCTTCGAAGGTCTCCCGAAATGCACAATCTTCCCAACTTTCCTGATATTCCAAATGGCCACCTGGAAATGACCAGGTCCCCTCTCCATGAGCATTCTTTCGCTTACCCAACAACACTTTACCTTCTTTTATCACGGCAACTCCTACACCGACTTTAGGACGCTTACTTTCCATTTACCTGAATTTATTTCTATACGAACACAATCAAATTTATAAAATAAAGTTTATCTGTATTCTATTTTTTAAGTAAAACACAAAAGAGATTCATAAATCATAAAGAATCTAGATAGTTACTAGAAGTAAAATAATCCGAGATATCTATTTAAAGGATTTCAAAGTCTTCCTTAGGCCTTATTGAATTTTAATTTTAGCTTTGCTGAATATTAGAGAAAGAGATGTGCAAATCTTTTACTCTACATCTATAAAACAACTAAATCAAAACATATGGAATTTTCATACCAGGCACCTGAGACTAAAATTGAAACCGAAGCAACCTATAAAAGCTGGGATTTGGCTAAGTTGACCACTTATACTGAAACACATTACCATAACAAAATTGAAGCTGACATTAAAGACCTAATGCCGCATATCGATAAGGTGGTTCGCGTTCATGGTGAGTCTCACCCCCACCTGCCAGCGGTTCGTAATCTCTTTTTACAATTGGTAACTGAACTGAATGAGCATTTCCGAAAAGAAAAAAATCTTTTTCAAACTATTGCTGAGAATAAGATGGATGCAAGTAAACTTGAATTTGAAATTTCATCTTTAGTAGGGAATCATCTGGCTTTTGAAAGTGCTCTCGAAAATATCTCGGAACTAACCCATAAATACACAGCACCCGAAGGTTCTTGCAGAACCTACAATTTAGTTTATGATTCTTTAAGTGCATTCAATCAAAAGCTTAATCAATACGAGAAGCTTGAAAGCAATGTTCTTTTTGATAAAATAAGAGCTTAAAAATAAGCTTAAAGATAGAAAGAGGCTTGTCATGAACGACAAGCCTCTTTTTTATTTCATCACAATTTCACGAATATAAATACAACATTTAGAAAATGAATAGTCGTATCTTTATAAAGCTTTAACTTGCCTTCTATTATTATATGGTCTAATACATTAAAAGATTAGGAAAGATAAAAAGCATGAGCAAATCAAGGCCACAAATAAAAGCTAAGAGTGGCAGCATCAAAAAAGAATTCACATTTCGTTTTTATGCTGAACTAAATGATTTTCTGCCACCATGTTGGAAACAAATAGCCTTTGTACAAGCTTTTAAAACACCAGTTACGGTTCGTGAGTGCATTGAATCGATAGGTATCCCACTTTCTGAAGTTGATATGATACTCGTAAATGGCAGATCAGTGGATTTAGAGCACAAGCTTATTGAAAAGGATTATATTTCTGTTTATCCGGTTTTTGAGACCCTTAATATTTCCTCAAATACAAAAGTGAGAAAAACAGCCTTGCGCACCACCCTTTTTGTTGTGGATGCCCACTTGGGTAAACTGGCTAAATACTTGAGAATGCTTGGATTCGATACCCTATATTGGCCAGATATAAAGGATAGTGAAATTATTTCGGCCGCCGTTAAAGAAAAGCGCATAATTCTCACCCGGGACAAACCCTTACTGAGATCAAAGAAAATTAGTCATGGTTATTTTGTGAGATCCATAGAAAAACATGAACAACTCAGAGAAGTTGTCAATAAATTTGATCTGAAGAGCCAATTCAAATCCTTTACACGCTGTATGACGTGCAACACCTGTCTTGTGAGAATTGATAAAGAAACCATTCGGGATAAAGTAGAAAAGGACATTTATAGAATCTTCGAAGCCTTTTTTTATTGCAAATCTTGCGATAAACTGTATTGGAAAGGTTCACACTTTAAGCGGATGGAAAATTATATCAGAAAACTCATCTGAACCATCTTTTAAATTGATTTGTGTCTAACTTACACCAGCATTTTTGCAATTATTTATTAGTCCTCTTCCATCTTCAATAACTCCTCATAGGGATTACCTTTTAAGCCTAATAATTCAGCAAAGGCAGCTTCAGTTTTAACCCCTTTCGACTTGAGTTCGATTATTTTCAATTTAAATTCCAGCCCTTTTTCACGTAAGATTTTATCCTCAATAAGCATATGACGGTAGGCATTTTGTTCTTGAGTTGGAATATCTTGCCCAAAAACTTCGATCATAAAATTCTCCGTATTAAAACGTACCCGCGTGGTTTCAATCCCATTTCTCTCATATAATTTTAACTCAAAGCTCCTTTCACCTGAGAAATGCTTTATTAGGATTGTTGAAAGTTCAGTATGATTATCACACTCACAAATAATGTCTAGATCGCTTTCCGCCAAATCAATTTCAATGGGAATTGTTCCAGCCAGAATTGGATTAAATTTCTCTAATCGCTCGAAAACATTCAAGGCCTTCAATTCTCTGTATGCTAACACTTGTCGTTCATTTCCCAAACGCAAATAGTCTATATTTCTAAAATCATTCACTTTTAACATCGAGCTGTTTTACGTTTTTTACCAATTCGTCCCTTGTCAATGGCCTTATCTATATAAGCATCTGCCAGTGGCACTTTGCAGGCAGTTCCATCCATATCCACACGAACTTTACCTATCTCTTTTGCAACTTCCTTTGACTTTGGGGTTAAGCATTCTATATAGGTTCCAACGGCAATCACAAAGCCGTTCATGGTATATCGAACCCTGTTTTGTGCCAAATGTATTTCCTGATTCACTTTATCCAATAAGTCGATATAGGTTTTGATATCCAGTTTCTCATCCTCGTTTACTGCTGCATAATAAGCCAGTGTTCCCCAACCTGCAGAAGCTGTGGTTTCTTTATCAGATTGGATCCATTTTAAACCCAAGTCAAATCCATATTCTGTTTCAGCGGCAACCCAGGGTACAGCATATTCACTCAAGTAAGACCAATAAGCTTTTTCTACCCAATCCTCCAAATGTTCCTTGGTGATTTGCTTTTCATCTGCCATTAGAGCAGCCAAATACATGGCATCTGAATTCCCGGTAGCATATAGTTCCAATGACAATTCGTGATTCTTCTTCGTTTTTTTCAGGATTTTCTTTAAGTCTTGAACCTTAACACCAAAAAATGGCTCTTTAGCACCATGCTTCATGAGGGTGGCCTTGGTTTGTTCGTCTCCGTATTCCTGAAGTTCCTTTAGAATTTCTGTAGTTGTCATATTTTAAAGCCAATCGCATCACTCATCTTTTAAAATTTAAAACAAATTCTCCAAAAGCAGAATTGATTTCCTAAGTTGCGTATTGCAATTGAATCAGCTTGTTGTATTTCCCATCCGCAATCAGCATCAGACTATCGTGTGTGCCCTGTTCTACGATCTCACCCTGTTCCAAAACCACAATTTCATCGGCCTTTCTAACGGTAGATAAACGGTGGGCAATCACAATGGAGGTTCTTCCCTTCATGAGTTTCTCCAAAGCTTCCTGAACCAATTGCTCCGATTCAGAATCCAGTGAAGAGGTCGCTTCATCCAAAATGAGGATCTTAGGGTCTTTCAAAATGGCTCGGGCAATGGCGATTCGCTGACGCTGGCCTCCTGACAGTTGGGTTCCACGCTCACCGACAATGGTATCAAATCTTTCGGGAAAACGTTCGATAAATTCCAAAGCATTGGCCTTTTTAGCAGCCTGATAGATTTCCTCTTCGCTTGCGCCGGGTTTTCCGTAGGCGATATTCTCACTGATACTACCCCCAAATAGAAAAATGTCCTGAGGCACCAGAGAGATCTGGCTTCTTAGGGCTGATAAGGGGAAATCGTGGCTGTCGTGCTGATCGAAGAACAAGCTATTTTTGGGTGGACGATGCAACATGAGCAGCAGTGAAGCCATGGTACTTTTCCCGGCGCCACTATGGCCCACAAGGGCGATCATTTTATTACTTTTTATTTCCAGATTAATCTTATTCAAAACCGCCTGCTCCATTCTCGAAGGGTATGCAAAACTTAAATTGTTCAGACTAATTTCACCCTGCATTTTAAACTTGGGATCAATATCCTTCAAATCCTGAATCTCTTCGGGTATCTCATCGTAAATCTTAAACAGATCTTCGGTGGCCCCAATAAATTTCTGAATGTTGGCATACACATTGGCCAAACCACTAATGGTTCCCCCCACAAAGACCGAATAAATCACAAAAGAAAACAAATCACCGGCCTGCATCTCTCCCGCTTGTAACAAACGAGAGCCCTGCCATACCATGGCGGCAATGGCACCAAATAAACCCAG
This sequence comes from Ancylomarina sp., assembly GCA_048268005.1. Lineage (GTDB taxonomy): Bacteria > Bacteroidota > Bacteroidia > Bacteroidales > Marinifilaceae > Ancylomarina. The sequence goes on along the minus strand of JBLWWJ010000001.1, from coordinate 949,802 downwards.
AATAATAAAGGATGAAAAAGCCCCTCTATACTTCCCTCTTGTCATGCCCAAATCGGCAATCTCCAGGGTTTTCTTTTTATAACGGGCAATTTCAATAGCTTCATTGGTAAAGGCTTTTACGGACTGGATACCCTGCAAGGTTTCTTCTATGATGGTATTGGAATCGGCCAGTTTGGTTTGAACTTCTTTGGAAAATTTACGAATAAAGCGACCAAAAAAGCGTGCTGCTATCATAGTGGGTGGCAGGGTAATCAGCATAAAGGCCGTTAGTTTTATAGATATGATTCCAAGAAGTGTAATCCCTCCTGTAATCACGATAATCTGACGAAGGAACTCCGCCAAAGTACTGGTCATGGTTTCCTGTAACAAAGCCACGTCGGCCGAGATGCGGCTGTTGAGCTCTCCCACTCGTCTGCGTTCGAAAAACTGTAAGGGCAGTTTGATTAAATGACGGTAGGTGGCCTGTCGAAGAGCTGCCAGGGATTTCTCTGTCACATTAACAAACAAAACAATACGAAAATAGGCAAAGGTGGCCTGAACAATTAAAACCAAAGCAATTAGCATAGCCGTTTGATTTAAGTTTTGACCCAATGTTGTGGTGTTTCCTGTGTTCACCAAATCGCCAAGCAACTTGGGGAATGCTAAACTGGCTAAACTCGCCCCCAAGAGAAAGAAAACACCCAAAAAGTACTGTCCCCTGTATGGTTTGATATACTTATAAAGCCTGAAAGCTTGTCGAATTCCACTTTTATTTAGTTTCCCCTTAGGAACATTAGAGGTATCTATGCCGCTTGATCTTGCCATTCTCTATTCTTACTATTATTTATTCGCTTACTATTGCAAAATTGCACCTTATAATGCCTTAACTAAAGCTATGGAAAACCTCAGTCTGATGCCTTATTCTCATCTGCTCTTTTAAACCAATTTTTAGGATTAAAGTAGGATTTGTATTTCTTAAAAAGCGCCTTACCAACCAAGAGACCTCCACCCCAAAACAAGACTTCGCCAATAATAAGCGAGATGGTGGAGATGGTAATTTTGGTTTTAGCATCCATTTCGAGAAATGGAATAATTGGTAGGAATAGAAAAAATGGAATACAGAGAACCATCAAAATAATTCCTAAGCTTATTGTCCGCTTCTTCTTTTCCATATGATTTGTGTTTACTCAATCCTCTAATATTTAGCGATTGGCAATTTCTATCCTTACTATTTATTTCTATTCTTAATAATACGGAAATTCATTGAGATAACTGTACATCGCCACCTGTTTTTTATTTGTCGAACCTCCTAAAAAACAAACCTGACAGGTTTAAAATAAGTTCAAACTCATATTGATAATGGGCTATTCCTTATGCCCTGACCACATAAATCCCCTAAGCTTTCTCAACTTGCATAAGAAACTAAATTAAACGTCCCAATTAGTAAGATAATCTCCTTCTACTTACGACTTTTCTTGTTCTTACTACCGATGAATAAGCAAGTTCAGCCTGCCACATATAGGGAACACCTTTCTTCAGACTGGCTTTTTCTTGGTTAAACGTCATATTACTCACATCTAAAGTAAATATGACCTTTGAGGATATGGCTTGACCTTTTTTTAGCTGGGATACAATTACCTTCAAGCTTTTTTAACTCAGAAAGTATCTTTTTGTCAAGTTCTTTATTTTAAAGGAAGTTCAATTTTCTGATATTTCTTTTATTATAATCATCTCTCTGGTTCGTTTTGCGCACAACATATTAATAAACGCTGCTGTCTTTATTTCAACTATATATATTTTATTTCAAAAGTGCTTTTAGCCTCTCGGTATAATGGGATAAGCGCCACTTTAAATTCAGAGCACTAAAATTAAGGATAAAATATTGTAAACAATATACACACGATGTAAAACAATAAAGTTTGGCAGAATAGAAAAGATCTAAATAGGAATGCCCTTATTCAAAATAAGGTAAATAAAAAGCCCAATCTCTTGTGGAGAATGGGCCAGAATCAGATCAAACTGCTAAGATTTTAATCAGTCTAAAAGTTTTAGAACAACTATTTAAGGAGTTGTTCATGAACTTTAGATCGTAATATATCTTTCTTAAACGGTTTACTAATATAATCGCAACAACCACAGGCCAAAGCTTTGTTTTTATCTGCATCGGTGGCAAAGGCCGTTTGGGCTATTATGGCTAAATCAGGTCTCAAGGCTTTTATGCGTTTAGTGGCTTCGAAACCATCCATTTCGGGCATTTTCAGATCCATCAATATTAAATCGACCTCTGGCTTCTCTTGGCAAAGAGCAAGAGCTTCTATGCCATTTACAGCACGAATAATATTTAATTTGGCGTCTGCCAGCAACTTTTGCAGAAGTATAAAATTCGAATCTTCATCCTCAGCAATTAAAACGGTTTGAGGCTTTGTCAATTCAAAATTTAAGGCCTCAGCAGGCGGTATGCTTACCGTTTTGGATTGTTTTGTTTTGTATGGCAGGCTAAAATAGAACACCGAACCCTTCCCCTCTTCGGATCTCAGGCCAATAGTACCGCCAAGCATTTCAACGTAGGCTTTAGAGATAGACAAGCCCAAACCTGAACCACCAAAAGATCGACTTGTGGTGGTTTCAACCTGACGAAAGCGTTTAAAAATTTCGGCGTGCATATCAGCTGAAATACCGATCCCGGAATCTTCCACATAAAATTCCAGAAAATCATCTTTTAGGGTGTAGCCAAAATTAACAAAACCTTCCTGGGTAAACTTAAGGGCATTGCCTATCAGGTTTGTTAATACTTGTGTTAATTTGGTCGAATCGGTCACTATAAATGCTTCATCATCCGATAAACTGGTTTGCAAACTTAGGCTAACATTCGGATTTGTATCGTCCGTAAAGAATTGCTCCTTTACCATTTGACAGGTTAAATTAATATTAGTTTCATTTTCCTGTATTTTTTCCTGCTCCGCTTCAATGGAAGCAATGCTAACAATATCGTTAATAATCGACAATAACTGTTCACTACTTTGCACAATTAAATCAGTGAAATCCTGGCGTTTTTCGGCCTGCAAATCAGGATCGTTAAGTAAGCCTGAAAAACCTACTATGGCATTCATGGGGGTTCGTATTTCGTGCGATACATTGTGCAGGAAAGCCGTTTTGAGACGATCACTTTCTTCGGCTTTTTCCTTGGCTGTAATTAATTCTCCATTACTTTGATTCAATTCTGCATTAACCCGCAGGTATTCCTCGTTTTGTGCTTCTATTCTATCCCTTTTCTCTTTAAGTAATACTTCTGCATTTTTACGCTTAGTGATGTCATGTACAATGGAATGTAACATCACCTTATCGTCAATAATAACCTTACTGCTTAATACTTCAACGTCCCTTATAGTACCATCTTTCAGTTGATGTTTAAATTCAAACTGGTTTTTATTTCCTGATAAGGCATGATTCATATTATCTCTAACTTCCTGAGATGAAGAAATATTAAGTTGACTGATTTTCATTTTTCTCAACTCATCACAGCTCCATCCATAATAATTAACGGCAGACTTATTGGCATCAACAATATGACCGGTATCGGTCTCTATTAGAAGTTTCACTGCTGCATGGTCATCAAATAATTTACGGAACTTTTCTTCGCTTCTGAGCAATGATTTTTCAACTTTTTTTCTTTTTGTTTCTTCTCTTAAAAGATTTCGCACCTTAGTCAGCGAATAAAAATAAAATGAAAGTGCTATAAACAGTATAAAAAAAACGAAAACTAAACGGTTGCGAAGCTGGGCAAGAGCCACATAAATGTCTTTTTCCTGATAGGAAATCAGAATCGTCCAATAGGTATTGCCCAGCGGAATGCGGTAAAAGGTGTAATGCAAATCTAACAGGTTTGTTCTATCATTATCATTGACCCTCTGATGTATACCTAATCCTGTTCCCGTCTGAGCCGTTTTTATTTTCTCCAGTAAGTCAATGGAAGAATCATGCTGTCCTGTCGTTTCGAGAAAGGATTTTCCTGTATGCCCATTGATAGGACAATATATTTCGATTCCCTTTTCGCTGAGTAGCCATGTATACCCGCTTTTTCTGTTCTTTATTTTTCCAAGATACAGCATTCCCAATCTGTCAATTGGAATTAAAACGGCAAGACTACCTGCAAAGCTTTCGTTTTTATACACTGGAACATGCAGGGCTATGGCCAAAAAACCTTGTGCCGACATAAAAACATCGCTTAGGACAGGCTTTTGATTGACTAGAACTTGCTGAACATGATTCTGATCGGAGATATTAAGCCCTATTGCAGATTGGTTATAAGGATAGGTGTATAAGATGACACCTGTTGTATCGATTCTTGTAATGGCTGAAACCATACTTTTATGGCTTTCATAATAGTTGGTCATTAATGTTTTAGTCTCATCCGAAAAATCTTTTATTTCCTTAAATTCAGATAAAAAAACAAGTTCGGTTTGAGAATCTTCGAAAAAAGAAGAAATACCCTGAGAAGCTGTTTGGGCTAATATTAATTGTTCTTGATTGAATTCATTCATTGTATTCTCCTTAATATCGTCATAAATGATATAGAAGCCTAAAAAGAATAAAATAAGTGCGATTGGTATGAAAAAATACCGATTGAGGGATATTAAATTAATAGCTTTAAATTTTCGTGTAGTCATTCTCCATCTATTTTCTTAAAACATGGCTTGAAGATACACTAAAAAAATCAAAATTATTAGCCCAATAATGAATCGCGTTCCCAAGTATAAGTGCTTGGAACAATGAGCGTTTTTATTATCAAACTAGTCATTATAAGAGAAGTTTTCTGGGCTTATTACTCACGAATATCTAACAAGGATATGACTCTTATTTGTTAGGTGTCGTCCAGAAAAAATCTAACTATCAAGTCAATACATTAAAGCTTATACAATCTTCACTGCAGGGCATAAGATTACAAAAACCAACTTACTAAATCATAATAAATCAACTTGCTGAACACTAAAGCTAGATTAAAATAGAAAAGCTCTTCACAATTATCTCCCTTAAAAAAATAAGGTAAAGAAAAAGCCGACTCCTAAAAGTCGGTTTTGTATCGTAATCCACAAATAAGATTATCTCTCTCCTATCTCAAGGTTCAATTATTCACGAATCACAACAACTGTTTTATACAACTAAGAATTTGATCCGAACTTGGTCGAGGTGCATGTTTATTTAATAATTTTCCATCTTTTCCAAATAACAGAAAATGTGGAATACCTTCAATTTTGTATCTTCTTCTCAGAAGCTCATAATCAGCAGAGCTTAGACGTATATTAACACCTTCCATTTTTGCTTTTGAAATGGCTGTTTTCCAATTTTTCTCCTTGCTTTTACAAGCTAAATAAACAAAAACAACTTCATTCGAATTTAAATTCTTTTTTAACCTTTTTGAATGAGGTATCTCCCTCATACATGGACCACACCAAGGGGCCCAAAAGTCGACATAAATTACCTTCCCCTTGTTGCTTTGAACAACAGAATCAAGCACTGTCAACTCATTCAATTTATGGATTGGTTCTTTAGATGATAACTCGAGCTTAGCTTCAGAGAAATGAGATTTGAAACCCTTTAATATGTACTTATCCTGAATAAGATGGACAACCTCATTATAAATACAATCTCCCAAATCAGGAAATGAATCGAAATGATTCAGCGCAAAATATTGCAAGCATAAATCTCTAGTAATTCCTTTGGTCTCCTTTTCAATATAAGAAACTTGATTTTTAATATAAGAGGCTTCGACTTTTGCATTTTTCCAGTTTTTACGCATATTAAGGTAAGATTGCCTTCCTGAAACATTTTTAAAACTCAAGTAAGCAATCAAATTATGAATAAAATAGGATCGACCTTGCGTGTGATAATCTAAATTTAAATTGTCTTCCCTCTCCAAAAATGAATAATAGGATTCAGGCAAGTCCAATACATTTGTTCGGTCACCATTCAAAAACGGCTGTAAATAAGCATAAGACAATAAATCTTCAAAGCATCTATATTTAAGTTCAGAATACAGGATATTATAAAATAATGCATTCGCATTATTTTCATTCCCAAAGCTATCAATCTCTTTCAAAGCCTTCTGCTCCCAATTCTCAATAAAGGCTTTAAATTCTGAAGCCGATTTATGTTTTGCTTGATCATTAACTGAACGACTGTGTTCACGATTATATATCGAATCAGATGCCCACCTACTAAATTCAATTATTTTTTCATAATCATCAGCCATTCTACCTGAAATTTGAATCTCATTTTTATTTAAAATATATCTTTTAGCCTTGTCAAAACAAGCTTGGCCATCAATACTCAAATATAAACTATCACCAGGACTAACTATAAAAGAAAACCATTTCTTATAAATACCCGAACACATTGCAGGACTTACAATTTCTGTTTCATAATGAAAATGACCCAAAGAATCAATCTCTACTGGTTCATAGGGTGCATTCAATGCAAACAAATCTGGAACTATAAATTCTATGAATTTCATTTGTTCGTTAGAGTTGTAATTTTCAATCTGACCTGCAATAATAATCTTTTCACTTTGAAAGCCGGAATGAGATTCACATGAAAATAAACTCAAAAGGAAACTGAGGCAAACGCTTAATTGTAAATAATATTTCATAAATTTTATCATATTGATTTAGGGAAGTCAAACATAAACAAATCATTCTGTTAATAAAACTATGACCGGTTAAAAAATGTTGTGACAAAAAAAGATCCTAACCAACAGGCTAGGATCTTCATGTATTTATAATCTAGAGTGAGTTCTACCTCCCCCAATCAGATGTTTTTACTTTTTCAATCAAGTATTTCACATTCTCAACAGGGATATTTGGCAGTAAACCATGTCCTAAGTTGAAAATCCACTTGTGATCTTTACGACCAAAGTTCAAATGGTATTCAAATTCCTGATCAATAGCATTTTTGTCAGCAAGCAGGGTTCTTGGGTCGAAATTTCCTTGAAGAATCATATCCTCACCTACAATTTTACGAACCTCGTGCAATGGTGTTTGCCAATCGACACTCACACAGTCACACAAATCGTGATTCACCATATTAATACCTGTTCCCAATCCCTTAGGCAGGTAGATAGTCTTCACGCCTTTGGCACGAACAGCACCTAAAATCGCTTTTACTGATGGTAAGAACACCTCCTTATACAATTCGATAGGAATTAGGCCTGCATGTGTTTCGAACAACTGGAAAGCCTGTACACCATGCTCCACTTGCTTCAATGCATAGTGGATACTCATCTCAGTAATACGCGTCACCAACTTTTTCATGGTTGCCTTATCGCGATAAATAGCTGGTACAAAGTCAGGGAAATTCAGGTTCTGACTAAAGCCCTGGAACATATAACACAAAGTGGTTAATGGTCCGCCACAGAATCCAATCAAAGGAATTTCAGCTGGTTTTGTCGCTAAAATCACATCGATAGCCTTATAAATATGCTCCAATCGCTCAGGCATATCTGTTAGGAAATTCAATGGATCTTCCACATCCTTAAGGGCTGTTTTAAATGTCGGCCCCTTCCCTTCAAAACTCAATTCCATGCCTAAAGCCTCAGGAATTACAAGAATATCGGAGAATAAGATAGCGGCATCAACACCCAAATCGTGAATAGGAAGCAAAGTTACCTCAGCAGCTAGTTTTGGTTCCTCCATCATGTGTTTGAAACCATAGCTTTCGCGAAGTTTCATGTAAGATGGTAACACACGTCCTGCCTGGCGCATAAACCATACTGGTGGACGCTCGCGCTTAACGCCGTTTATTGTATCTAGAAAAATAGAATTTGTCATATCCTTAGTTATCGGTTATCAAAAGTTATCAGTTGTCAAAGTTTATCGCTTTACAAAGCGGGCAATTGAAAACCGATAACAGAAAACTTTAATTTATCGCTTGTTTAAGATCTCAGCCACTTCCTGAGCATGGTAAGTAATGATGATATCGGCACCCGCACGCTTAATAGAAGTCATAATCTCCATCATCACACGCTGTCCGTCAATCCAATCCTTCTCTTCAGCCGCTTTCACCATAGAGAATTCTCCACTTACATTATAAGCAGCCACAGGTGTATTAAACTCATGCTTTGTACGATAAATCACATCCAAATAACTCAATGCTGGTTTCACCATTACGATATCAGCACCTTCGGCAATATCCATTTCAACTTCGCGAATGGCTTCATCGCTGTTGCGAGGGTCCATTTGATAAGTACTTCTGTCACCAAACTGAGGAGCTGAATCAGCCGCATCTCTAAATGGTCCGTAAAAACCTGATGCATACTTAGCCGAGTAAGCCATAATCGGCATTTTCTCGAAACAGTTCTCATCCAAAGCAGCACGCATGTGAGCAATACGACCATCCATCATATCCGATGGAGCCACCATATCAACACCCGCCTCAGCCAAAGAAACAGCTTGAGCAGAAAGTGTTACTAAAGTGCTATCGTTATCTACATCACCATCGATAATGGTTCCGCAATGTCCATGAGTAGTATATTCACAGTTACAAATATCAGCGATGATATACATTTCTGGTAATACGTCCTTAATCGCACGGGTTGCTTTTTGAACAATACCATGTTCATGTGTCGCTACAGATCCATCCTCGTCTTTCGACTCAGGAATACCAAAAAGCAATACCGATTTAACACCAGCAGCATAAAGTTCTTTACATTTTTCAACCAACATATCAACCGATAACTGATCGTTACCCGGCATCGATTTAATCGGATTCTTAACTTTTTCACCAGGACAAACAAAAAGTGGCATGATTAAATCATTAGCTGAAAGCGATGTTTCAGCAACCATATCACGTACAACTTTGCTGTAACGATTTCTTCTTAGTCGTGTTTGAGGAAATAATGGACGTAAACTCATCTTATATTGTGTTTATAGTTTATATATGATTTGTTTGTTCTTCAAAAGAGAACAAAGCTTATTTTTCTTATTGATAAAAATTAATACCCTTTTCTTGACAAATGCCTTTCATTTTCTGAGCTAATTCTGCTGATTTAGCAACCGATTCTTCAATAGGAACTTCAATACTTTCCACAATGAAGTCGCCTGATTTTAAATCACCTACAATGGCAATCATATTTAAATGTTTACCATCAACAACGGCATGAGCTGCTAAAGGAAACTTACAACCACCTTCAATCTCAGCCATAAAAGCACGTTCTGCTAATACCGCAGCTTCCGTCGCTTTATGATTTACTTTTTCAACCACGGCAATGCATTCAGGATCGTTATCGCGAGTTTCAATGGCAATAGCACCTTGCCCAATGGCTGGAACACAAAGATCCACATCAATCAGCATTTCTTCTTCAAAGGCTTTGCCTAAACGATTCATACCTGCAGCAGCCAAAATAATAGCATCGTATTCGCCATCTTGCAGCTTTTGGATACGTGTATCGATATTCCCGCGAATCTCTTTGAAGTTTGTATCTGGTCGTACATCAGCCAACTGCACTCTTCGGCGAGGACTTCCCGTTCCCAAGACAAAACCTTGAGGCATATCGTCGATAGAGACACCATCACGAGTTAAAAACACATCACGAGAATCTTCTCTTTCAGGATAAGCCACCAGTTTCAATCCTGCTGGGTGAAAACTAGGTACATCTTTCAAGCTATGAATAGCAATATCTGCCTCCCCTTCCAAAAGCGCATGTTCCAATTCCTTCACAAACAAACCCGTTGTTCCAAATTCAGTTAAAGAACGATTCAAAACACGATCGCCTTGGGTACTGAATTTTTTAACTTCAAAATCAATTTCCGGATTTGCTTTTTGTAGTAGTTCTACAGTTTGCATGGTTTGGGTATATGCCAATAGGCTGGGGCGAGTTGCAACAATTAATTTCTTCTTAAGGGACATAGTCAAACTATTTGTTTTGAGCACTATTCACGATTAAAATGTCGCTTAAATGGTGCTGATGATTGAATTAAGGACTGACAATTCTATTTAAAATTCTGTCCCATATTTCGTTCACCTAATTTGCAAAAAAAAAGCCATATAAACGTGTTTATACGGCTCAATATTTTAATAAAATTTGGTCTATTTTGTTTCAGGTTCCTGGAAAATCATATTCAATGTTTCCATGGGACTCGATTGTGTTTTATGATGATCTTTTAGATGGCTGATACATGCTCTGGCGATCTTATTCATCAAGTTTGATGTAATCTTTTCAACACGTTTTAACTCGTCATCACTCATCTTTGATTTGTGATATTCTAACTCCTTATCACGAATTTTGTTCAAATTCTCCTTTAATGCAACAATCACTGGCGATAAAAAAGTCACTTCTAACCAACCATAAAACTCACGAATAGAATCGTCAATAATTTCTTCAGCCTGAGGAATACAGGTTAAACGCTGCTGCATGGCTTCAGAAGTGTGCTCTGAAAGTTCGTCGACAGAAATAACCAAAACATTCTCCAAAGAATCAATTGCTGTATCCACATTTCGAGGTACCGATAAATCGAGAATCAGCTTACAATCCGTCGTATTCTCAAAATGCTCCAACATCAGAGTTGGATGAGGAGCTCCTGTGGCAACAATAATCACCTCTGCCTTATTAACCTCTTCGGTTAAATGCGACATGGCGCGATAATTGATATCGAATTTTTTAGCTAAAGCTTCGGCTCTCTCCACATTTCGGTTCACAAGAGTCAGTGAACGGTTCTCCATGTGTTTCACCAAGTTGCTACAGGTATCTTTTCCAATCTCACCTGTACCAAATAGTAAATAGTTTGCGGCCTCCAAATCAGGCACCTTATCTTTAATATACTGAACAGCAGCATGAGAAACAGAAGCTGCGCCACGGCTCAACTCAGTTTCGTTTTTAATCTTTTTGCTGGCTTTAAATACAAAGGAAAAAAGTCGATTTAGGAAAGAATTAATCATCTGATAATTCTCAGATAATTGGTACGCATTTTTCACCTGCCCTACAATCTGGAAGTCACCAACAATCTGTGAATCAATACCAGAACACACCTGATACAGATGCTTGATACAATCACTTCCCTGAATGGTATAACCATTATAACGGAAATCTTTTTCGTTGCCCTTACAGTAATTTAAAAATAGTTTTTTAACTAAATCCATGTCCGAAGTATGGGCATAAATTTCGGTTCTATTACAGGTGGATAAAACCAGTAGGCCTTCGACGCCGTATTCTTTTGCATCCCGAAGTAAAGCTTCCTGATCTATTTGGGTTAATGAAAATCGTCCTCTTACATCCAAAGCCGTTTTACGATAAGAAACACCTAAAACGAAAAATTTCTGTAAATTCTCTCTTATTTGCGATGACATAAATTGATCTAATTTTGAGTTCTTCGCTAATACAAATAACACTGATTAGGCTTGAGTCCTTACCAAATATATAATTAATTACCGAAAAATTACTATAAATTCATTCCGGTTTTACAATTCAGAAAGAACCAAAATTAGTTAAAAAAGCCTAAATCTTTTAAATTCAGACTTTAACATCCTAAATACTGGTATAACAAATTCACTCTCTTATACTCCTAATAACTCAACACTTATCTTTTTTCAGATAGATATTGGCTAAGGATTATGCATATCCTTATTAAAATAATCGAGGATGGTGTTAATCATTTCAATTTTCACATTAGCTTTTGCATGTTCAGGTTGGAGATCGCTTACTTTGATATAAAAACTCAAAGCTTTAGCCATGTCACCAAGTTGATGATGAATCTCACCAATCATGAAATTAGCTTCTATATGATTTGGCTCCAAACCAATAACCTTCTGGTAGTCACTAAGTGCCAACTGAAACTCTTCAGCTTCAAATTGCAGCTTAGCTTTTGATAGTATATCTTGAATTTCTTTCATCTTATTTATATGAATATGCTGCAAATCTAGTCATTTCAGACATTTTTGCCTATAAATAAAGATAAGAAAATCGTTTTTTATTTTGAAAGTGACTAAAAGTTCGCCTCAAGGCATTATCACTGACTTTATTCAAAGTTTGATAGCTAAATTAATAGCTTCATTTTTATCTTAAAGGGAAGTTAATCGAGGTATGACCAAAGTAATTTTACGGCTTGACCGTAGTAATTGTTTCCAAATATATTAAGATGATTCATGACATGATACAGCATATAGATATTTTGTCGATAATCATATCCTTCGGGAAGCGGATAGGTTTTCTGATAGCTGGAATAAAAACTGGCATCAAAACCTCCAAAAAGCCTGGTCATAGCCAGTTCAGCCTCACGATGTCCATAATAAACAGCCGGATCAATTAAACAAGGCTGAGATTGTGAGTCGCATAAGAAATTACCTGACCATAAATCTCCATGTAATAAGGCTGGTTTTTCCTCACTTCCCTCCAATATTTCTTCTATCCTGTTTTCCAGCAAAATGAAACCATTTTTCAGCTCGGGTCCTACCAAGCCTTTAGTTTCTGCCAATTTGTATTGATAAAGTAAGCGCTTATTGTAGTAAAAATCACACCAGTTTTCAGCTTCAACCTTATTGCAGGTATTAATTTGAGGTGTTTTTCCGATGTAATTATCTTGAGGAAAACCAAAACGAAGTGCTCCATATTGATGTAGTCGTGCCAACTGCCTTCCAAATTTCGAAAAGAAATCGAAGTTCATCTCTCCCATATGTATTTGCTCCAGGAGCAAAAAATCCTGATCGACAAACAAAACTTCAGGAACACGAATGCTTCCAGCTTTTTTTAATTCACTCAAGCCTTTTGCTTCCTTTTCGAATGCATCCGGAGCAGGACAAGTCGTTTTCATAAAACAGGTGCTTCCCTTTTCGAAAGTTAGCACTTCCGCTTTTGAGACACAGCCCCCACCAATTGGCCTTGTGGACAGAACTTTTTGTCCTGCCCAATCTTCAACCTTTGATATGATACTACTATAATTTTCCATTCAAATGATTTAACAAGCCATCACAAGCATCTTCAAGCAAGTCTAAAACTAACTCGAAACCGGCTTCTCCCCCGTAATAAGGATCTGGAACTGTCTTATAATGCTTATATTTGGAACAATAGTCTGTCATTTTTACAATCTTATTCAAGTCATCCTGATTTCTGGCTTGAGCTTGTAAATCCTTAATATTCTGATCATCCATACCAATTATCAAATCAAAAGCGTCAAAGTCTGTATTAGATCTGAATTGGCGTGAGATACTTGTCAAGTCATAAGTACGACGAGCTGCATGAGCACGCATTCTGCTATCAGCTCTATCTCCTTCGTGATGCCCTATAATACCTGCAGATTCACATCTTAAAACGGCTGACTTACCAGCCTTCTCAATAAAAGCATTCATAACGGCCTCTGCACTTGGAGAACGACAAATATTTCCTAAACAAACAAATAATACGGTTTTGGTCATTTTATTTTCCATGGATGGATTCAATTCTTGATTCATATAGCTTATTCTAATAATTTGCCAAATTTACAGAATTGTTAATTATAATCAACCTGTGAAAAAATCAAAAATATTACCCAACTGACTGGTACTTCCTTTATAGATTTCGGTGTATTTACAGCGCGTGCAAGAAACCGTCGTAAACTTTTTGTTTTGCACATCGAAAATTTTAGCAAAAGCACCTCCAGTGGCACGAAACTCATCAGTTTCGTAATTCATATTACCACACTTTACACAGATATATTTGGATTGATTCATCTCTTTTATTTTTATTCGAAAGTTAAATATAATAAAATATGCGGATATGGGGACCAATGGCTTAAAACGAAAAATGGCCGACACCATAAGTATCGACCATTTCTATTATTTCATTCAAGAACTAAGCTCTTTGCTTTTTAAAAGAATAATACGCTAAGTAAGCACCCAATAGAATAAATGGGATACTTAATAATTGCCCCATATTTAATGCCATACCTTCTTCAAAGGCTTCTTGATTTTCTTTAATAAACTCAATAAAGAATCGAGCTGTAAAAATCAGCATAAAGAATATTCCTATCAATCGACCAGAGAACTCTTTGGCATTGGTTTTCCAATACATATACATTAGGATTCCAAAACTAAACAAATAACAAAGTGCTTCGTACAACTGTGCCGGATGACGAGCTGCCAATGGTTCATAAATTGAAGCTCTCACAAATTGAAATCCCCAGGCAAGATCTGTTTGAGTTCCAATAATCTCAGAATTCATAAGATTACCTGTACGGATAAAGAAACCAGCTAAGGCAACAGGAATAGCAACTCGATCAAGAATCCACAAAATGGATTTCTTACTCACTTTCTTCGAGTAATAATAAAGTGCTACAAGAATTCCAATTGTTGCTCCATGAGACGCTAAGCCTCCATGCCAGATCTTTAAAATTTCTGCTGGATGTTGAGAATAGAATTCCCAACCATAAAAAATCACATGACCTAAACGTGCACCAACAACCGTGGCAATAAGCGTGTACATGAACAGTTTCTCGAGCCAGTCTAAAGGAATACCTTCCTTTTTGAACATTCGCTCAACAAGTTGATACCCCAATAAAAAGCCAAGTGCAAACAGCAAACCATACCATCGTACAGCAATTGGACCAATCTTAAATATTTCAGGATCTACATCCCAGAGGATTGATAGTAGCATATTTTATTTTTTTAGAATCAAGAGAAAAGTATCAAGAATTAAGTTCTCTTGATACTTTGTACTTGACACTCATATTTCATAGTTAGCACCATTCCTAAATATAAGGCGAATGCAACATAAATTAAAACTCTTTAAAATTAAGCTGGTATTCCTTTACCATGGCATTGTTTGAATTTCTTACCACTACCACAAGGACAAGGCTCGTTACGACCTACTTTCTGAACATTACGAACTGGCTCAGCTTTTTTAGGCTCTCTTCTTCCATCGCTACTCAAATCTTCCTTAGAAGTCTGCATACCACTCATATCAGTGCGACGACGCTCTTTTGCTTCCTGAACTTCATCAGGCATTTGCATTGGAATATGACCTTTCATCAATGTCGCAACAACAGATTTGTTCGTATTTTCAATCATACTCTTAAATAGATTGAAAGACTCAAACTTATAGATCAACAGTGGATCTTTCTGCTCGTAAGAAGCATTCTGTACAGATTGCTTCAAATCATCCATCTCACGAAGATGCTCTTTCCATGAATCATCGATGGTAGCAAGAATTGCTACTTTCTCGTAAGCTCGTACTAATTCTTCAGCCTCAGTTTCATAAGCTTTCTTTAGGTTTGTAACAACCTGGAAATTCTTCGTTCCATCTGAAATAGGTACAACAATGTTCTCGTACATTTCAGCTTTGGTTTCATACACATCCTTAATTACCGGGTAAGCCTGCTTACTAATTGTTTCAACCTTACGTTTGTGAGCATCTAAAACAATCTCATAAATTTTCTGTGAAATATCTTCTGGCTTCTCCTTCATGAATTCTTCCTCAGAAATAGGCGATTCAATTGAAAGGACACGAATAAGTTCCAACTTGAAATCTTCGAAGTCACCACCATGGTATTCATTAACGACAGCCTCACAAACATCGAACATCATGTTTGCAATATCCACTTGAATACGCTCGCCATATAAAGCATGACGGCGACGCTTGTAGATTACCTCGCGCTGAGAGTTCATCACATCATCGTACTCAAGCAAACGCTTACGAATACCAAAGTTATTCTCCTCAACTTTCTTTTGTGCTCTTTCAATAGATTTAGAAATCATTGAGTGCTGAATCACTTCACCATCTTCAATTCCCATTCTATCCATCAACTTCACAATACGATCTGAACTAAATAGACGCATCAAGTCATCCTCAAGAGATACAAAGAACTGAGAAGAACCTACATCTCCCTGACGACCGGCACGACCACGTAACTGACGGTCGACACGACGAGAATCATGACGCTCTGTACCAATAATCGCAAGACCACCAGCAGCTTTCACCTCATCACTCAATTTAATATCGGTACCACGACCCGCCATATTGGTTGCAATCGTAACAGTACCTTTATAACCCGCCTCAGCAACAATATCTGCCTCACGCTGGTGTAGTTTTGCATTCAGTACGTTGTGCTTAATACCTCTAAGCTTCAACATTCGGCTCAAAAGTTCCGATATTTCAACTGAAGTGGTACCTACCAATACCGGACGACCTGCTTTTACAAGTTCTCCAATTTCATCGATAACCGCATTGTACTTTTCACGCTTAGTCTTATAAACTAAATCTTCTCTATCGTCACGAGAAATAGGACGGTTTGTTGGTATAACAACCACATCCAATTTGTAGATATCCCATAATTCACCCGCTTCAGTTTCTGCAGTACCCGTCATACCTGAAAGCTTGTGATACATTCTAAAGTAATTCTGAAGGGTAATGGTTGCAAATGTTTGTGTTGCGGCCTCAACCTTAACACTTTCTTTCGCTTCAATCGCTTGATGAAGTCCATCTGAATAGCGACGACCTTCCATAATACGACCGGTTTGCTCGTCGACAATCTTCACCTTACCATCCATAAGCACATACTCTACATCCTTCTCGAAAAGTGTATATGCTTTAAGCAATTGATTAACGGTATGCACACGCTCCGATTTAACTGCATAGCTTTGGATCATTTCATCCTTAGTCTTCAGTTTCTCCTCATCAGACATACCTGACTTCTCAATCACTGCAACCTCTGATCCAATATCCGGAAGAACAAAAAATCCTGAATCATCCGTATCATCGCTAATTAGATCGATACCAATATCCGTTAACTCAATTGAGTTTTGTTTTTCATCAATAACAAAATACAAATCATCTGTAATCAAATGCATGTTCTTGTTATTCTCCTGCATGTAGAAGTTCTCTGTCTTCAACAATAAAGCCTTATTTCCCTGCTCACTTAAGAACTTGATCAATGGCTTCATTTTTGGCATACCTTTGAACGTTCTAAGTAATAACTTAGCGCCTTCTTCTTGCTCTTTTTTATCTTCGCTTTTTAATAAACGTTTCGCATCGGTGAACATTTTCATCACCAATTCCGTTTGAGCCTTAGCCAACTTCTGAACCTTAGGCTTCAACTCATCATATAACTGATGTTCTCCACGTGGGATTGGACCTGAAATAATCAATGGTGTTCGGGCATCATCAACCAATACCGAGTCGACCTCATCGACAATTGAATAGTTGTGACGACGCTGAACCAAATCCTTAGGATTAGTCGCCATATTATCACGCAGGTAATCGAAACCAAATTCATTATTTGTTCCAAAAGTAATATCACAAGCGTAAGCTGTACGACGCTCATCAGAGTTTGGTGTATGCTTATCGATACAATCTACTGATAAACCGTGGAATTGGTAAATAGGCCCCATCCATTCCGAGTCACGCTTAGCCAGGTAGTCATTCACCGTAATGACGTGAACACCACGACCAGTCAATGCATTCAGGAATACCGGAAGGGTTGCAACAAGGGTCTTACCCTCACCCGTCGCCATCTCGGCAATTTTACCTTGATGAAGTACGATACCACCAATCAACTGTACATCGTAGTGAACCATATTCCAAACAATCTCGGTTCCACCAGCATCCCAGGAATTAAACCAAACAGCTTTATCACCCTCAATTTGCACATGATCAACACGAGTCGCCAAATCACGGTCGAACTGTGTCGCATCCACCTCAATCTCTTCGTTTTCAGTAAATCGACGAGCTGTTTCTTTTACAATACAGAAAGCCGCTGGTAAAATTTGATCCAGAACTTCTTCTATTTTAGCATCGATACTCTTTTCGACTTCATCGATTCTATCGTAGATTTCTTCTTTCTTGTTTACCTCAAGATTTCCTTCTTCAATTTGCTTCTTTAAAGATGTTATTTCATCCTTTTCCGCTTTGATATAGTCTTGAATCTTATCTTTTAACAATTGAGATTCGGCACGTAGTCCGTTAATATCTAATTGCTTAATTCTATCGTATTCCTTATTAATGCTTGCCAAATATGGCGCTAATTCTTTAAGGTCTCTATCTGATTTATTACCAAACAGTTTACCTAGTGTTTTATCTATAAAACCCATTTATTTGTCTATTGATTGTTAAAATGACGTAGTTGGCAACAAAATCATTTGGATTTTAAAGCATCAACTACAATTAAATAGCATACCTATTCTTTAATTCAAAGATTGAATTAAACGAATTTGTATTGATTTTTGAGCACTAAGCTAAACCTGGGGCACGTATGCTATTGGATCCGGCAAGAAAAATAGATTCGTATTGGAAATCAAAAGCAGTGATTACTTCTGGAACTTCAACACAAAATGGTTCATATAAATGAAGCGCATCCGGATCTAAATGTGGAAATTTTGGTAATTTCTTAATCAGTGGCAAAGTCAATGTTTTGGCAACATAGATCTCTGAAATTTCCGAAGAATTCTGGGCAGGAGCAAGTATCGGCAGATTATAACAATCTTCAAAACTATCTGAATGATCAGCGTACCAGGCAGCAAAGCGTTGCACATCATCAACCAGTTCCTCATAATCTACATTAGGAACGGTCGATGCACAAGCTGTAAGCACCGAAAAAACGACAATAAGATACCTGTTCATATCCATGGGAATCAAAAGTAATTAATTTTCTTTGTTTATCGCTTTTCTTACGATATTTTTTAAATCAAACCACTTTAATTTTGGCAAGAAGTATTTATTTTAATTACTTTAAAATAAATCATAAAAAATATTTTAAATGAATTATTTTGATTCTGATATGATGGTTACATACTTTTTCTTATTGCTTCTAGTAATAATACTATCTAAAGAAATTATTAGAACAAAGAAAATAAAATCAGCCCCTTACTTTAAAATGAAAAGAAAATATGAAAAAGAATCCTTTTCTTCTGATCAGCAAATACAAACAAAAGCGAGTTTAAAGTTACTTTGGTTACAATCATTAGAACAATTTTATTCCAATAATACAGATACAAAACAAATAAACCTACTGCTAAAAGACATCAGTAATCAAGAACTTAATATTGAATGGTCAGAGCTTGATACAACCAATATATCTCATTTTCACTTTGGACTAAATGTATTAAGAGAATTAGATCAAAAAATTAATGAAGCAAAAACTTTAGTTAATATTTATTCTCTCTTTCCTAAAGTTGAAATAGAAAACATTTTATCATTCATAAAGAAATTCATTCCATACTATAACGGTGGAAATAATAATGAAATATTTGAATCCTTAAATGAAGAACTTAAGTTAAGTATTAAAAATACAGTAGAAACCGTAGAGTTACAGATCTCAATTAATAGGAACATACATCCATTAACAAAAAAAAAGCTCGCTAGAACAACCTAGCAAGCTTTTCAATATATTACAAAATCAACTAGGCATTTGCCGGAGCAACAAATGTTCTTGTCTTGAATTCTTTATCCATCATGTAAAGACCATTACCTTGACAACCAATCATCTTAAGCTGATCGATAATTTCACCGACACCAGCTTCTTCTTCAACTTGCTCGTCAACGAACCATTGCAAGAAATTCACTGTTGCGTGATCTTTCTCTTCAATAGCAACATTAACACACTCGTTAATTAAGCTTGTTACTTTTTCTTCGTGCTTTAATGTTTCTTCGTAAATATTTAAAACACCATCCCACTCTGAAGGCACCTCTGCTATTGG
The DNA here is from genome assembly GCA_048268005.1 of Ancylomarina sp. Taxonomy (GTDB): domain Bacteria; phylum Bacteroidota; class Bacteroidia; order Bacteroidales; family Marinifilaceae; genus Ancylomarina. Next base: position 930,173 of record JBLWWJ010000001.1, on the reverse strand, counting down.
TTCAAGAATAACTCTACCTCCACGCTCATTTACAAAATCCAACATTTTCATCGCATGAAAAGTCTCTTCTTCAAACTGAACTTTCATCCAATTTGAGAATCCTGACATACCATTAGCATTAAAATAGTTAGACATTGATAAGTAGAAATATGCAGACCAAAATTCAGCATTGATTTGCTCATTCAAAATCTTCTCTACATTCTTATTAAGAGCCATAATATTATTTTTAGTGTTGTATATTTGATTTTTCTGATTCAAAAATAATTTTTATTTATGATTTAGACATGAAATCTATATAATTAAATGTCTAAATCATAAAACTAGAATTACTTTTTTCTATTTAACGTCTTAAAGATTTGCAAAAAAGTCATTCCCTTTATCATCAACAATGATAAATGCCGGGAAATTCTCAACGCGAATCTTACGAACCGCTTCCATTCCTAATTCAGGAAAATCAATGACCTCGATAGATTTAATACTATTTTTTGCTAAAACTGCAGCTGGACCTCCGATTGATCCCAAATAGAATCCACCATTGGCATGACAAGCATCTGTCACAGCTTTAGAACGATTTCCTTTAGCAACCATCACCATAGATCCACCTACTTTTTGAAAAACATCGACATAGGAATCCATTCGACCTGCCGTTGTTGGTCCGAAACTTCCTGAAGGCATACCCTTAGGTGTTTTCGCTGGTCCGGCATAGTATACCGGATGATTTTTGAAATACTCAGGCATCTCTTTGCCTTCGTCTAGCATTTGCTTAATTTGTGCGTGAGCAATATCACGAGCTACAATTAGAGTTCCACTTAAACTCAATCGAGTTTTAATTGGGTATTTGGACAACTCCTTACGGATATCTTCCATAGGCTGATCCAAATCAATCTCAACAGCATCCTTTAGGTGCGGTGCTTCTTTTGGTAGATACTTAAATGGTTCCTTCTCTAATTCTTCCAAGAAAATACCATCTTCATTAATCTTTGCTTTAATATTTCTATCAGCAGAACAGCTTACACCTAATCCTACAGGACAAGAAGCCGCATGACGAGGTAGACGAATAACTTTCACATCGTGAACGAAATACTTACCACCAAACTGAGCTCCAATCTCACTGTTACGACAAATATCAACAACACGTTTCTCCCACTCTAAATCGCGAAATGCCTGGCCACCTTCGTTACCCTCATTAGGTAAATGATCAAAATATCCTGTTGATGCCTTCTTTACAGTCGCCAAATTAGCTTCTGCTGAGGTTCCACCAATAACAAGTGCTAAATGATAAGGCGGACAAGCCGAAGTACCCAGATCTTTAATTTTCTCGGTGATAAACTTAGTCAGGTTTTCTTCATTCAATAAAGCCTTAGTTTGCTGATACAAAAAGGTTTTATTTCCAGAACCGCCACCCTTTGTTAAGAATAGGAATTCGTAAGCATTCCCTTGATTGGCGTAAATATCAATTTGAGCTGGCAAGTTATTACCAGTATTCTTCTCCTCAAACATGCTAAAAGGAACCACTTGAGAATAACGAAGGTTACGCTCCTGATATGTGTCGTAAACGCCTTGTGATAAATGCTTGGCATCATCAACACCTGTATAAACGTCTTCTCCTTTTTTACCAACAACAATCGCAGTTCCTGTATCCTGACAAGTAGGTAATTCACCTTCTGCAGAAACAACCTGATTCAAAAGCATGGTGTGTGCTACAAATCGATCGTTATCGGAAGCTTCAGGATCCTGAAGTATGGTTCTCAATTTCTCAAGATGTGCTGGACGCAAATAAAAAGAAACATCAGCAAAAGCCTGCTTCGAAAGCATTTCAAGTCCCTTAGGATCTACTTTAAGGATTTTTCTTCCATCTACGTCAATTGTTGACACAAAGTCTTTTGTTAACAGACGGTATTTAGTTGTATCCTTAGTAATTGGATAAGGTTTTTGGTAGTTAAAATCGGACATCTTTATTGCTTTAAAATTTGAATAGTCTAATCTATTTTATTCTGTAATCGAACAATTTCCAACTACAGATCTACAAATTTAAACAATAAAATAATTAGAGTCGATTTTTAGACGGTGTATTCTACAACATCTTAGCTTTAAAACATATTTCATTTCTGAATGGTAAAAGTGCTACTCCATCAACCATGCCATAGCAGCTTCATATGTCGAAAAGGGTTTCGCGTTTAATTTTGAATTCACCTTATTGGCAATAATAACCATAACAACCTGTTTAGGTGTATCTGTTATTGCCGCTAATTTGTACTTATATAGTTCTGGGTGTGATTTTAAAAAAGTGGAAACTTTCTTGAAAACATTGGGATTAACATCAAACTGAACACCCCTTAAGTCACTGATTATTCCGACTGTATTTTCAGAAAGCATTTGATTTGTCATGATATCCTCAAAAGAAGAAATCACATCTTTTAAGCTCGCATTCTCTGTAAATTTCCTACAAAGAATTCTTTTCTCTAAAACATCAATATATGAATACTCAACATTCATGCAAAACAAGTTTAGTCAAGTTCAATATTATTCATATTAGTAGAATATTACAAATAAGACTTGATCTTGTAAAACATGCCATTTTTTGAAAAACTATTCAATCCGCATCTAAACAGATATGTTTTCAGTCATCCATTTTACTGATGCCTCATAAGTTGAGAAAGGTTTCACCTTCAATTTTGAACTAAGTTTGCTTACAAGAGTAGCGAGAACGACTTGTTTGGGAGAATCTGTGATGGCTGCTAATTTATACTTATACAATTCAGGATTTCTTTTCATGAACCCTGATATCTTTTTAAACACTTTAGGATTAACTTCAAGCGTAACACCTCTTAGATCTGTAATGATTCCGCAAGTATTATCGGTAAGCATCTCCTTATCGAGAATTTCTTCAAAAGATGCGATAACATCATCTATACTCACCTCTTTTATGAATTCTCTGTATAGAATACGACGCCCCATGTAATCAATATAGGAATACTTAACACTCATGAATAGATTATAGGTTTGGTAGGCTTAACAAAATATCCAAAAAAATAGTCTAATACAAATATTAGACTATTTAATTCATATCAAGTTGTATTAGAAACCTAATGAATCCAGAACTTTTTCATTCAAATATCTATTCTCACCAATATAAGGATAACAATGAATATGGATAGCGGGATTAAAGTTCATTTCAATGATCGAGTAGTTCTTATCTGTTGCCGGTTCTTTTACATCAGTAATCATCATATCCAGACCTGTGATTTCAACATCCAAAGCTTTCGTTGCTTTTATAGCAATATCTTTATATGATTGGTGAATATCATCCGTAAAGTCAATACTATCACCTCCCGTACTAATATTAGAGTTCTCCCTTAAATAAACGATCTCATCAACAACAGGAACATCATCAAAAGTCAGATTCTGATCCGCTAAGAACATTTCTTCTGCTTCGCCCAGATTAATCTTCTCCAAAGGTGTTACATAACCTTTCCCTCGTAAGGGATCTAAATTCTTTTGAATAACAAGTTCACGAATAGTAGATTGACCATCACCTTTTACATTAGCCGGCACACGATGTAAAATACCCACAACCTTTTCGCCCATCACAAAGAATCGAAATTCTCTACCAGGAACAAAATCTTCAATCAGGATACTATTATCATGTTCAAAAGCAATTTCTACAGCCCGCTGATAAACGTCTTCTTTGTTGTTTTCTTTAAGAATACTGATTCCTAAACCAAAATTAGTCGATTTCGGTTTAATGACGATAGCACGACCTTCAAAAAGCTCAAAATCAGAAAGTGCTTTCTCCTTAAACAAATAATTCATTCCACCTGGTACGCTAATTCCAAATTCATCGAGAATTGTTTTAGTCACCAACTTATTCTCCATCATTAGAACTGAACTATAATTATCCAAAGATGTACGAGTTGCTTGCATCACATATTCAAGCTTATCACCTTGCTTTAAACGCACAAAATTCTCATTCTGATCAAGAATCTCGAATTCAACACCACGGCGTAAAGCAGCCTTAAGCAACAACTGAGTTGAAAGTTCTAAATTTTCGAAGCCATGAAAACGGAAGCTGCTGAGTTCACTCTCAAACTGATATTTTCTTGCTTGCTTCATATGAAAATCTATGAAACCTTCTTTCATTATATCTTCCCTAATTTTTAGCGAGGTACGCAAGCTATTTTCATTCATCAAACCTTCGCAATGTCTCATCGCTGAAACATATTGCTCCTTATCTGATAGTTTTGCTGTATCCAGGAATTTTTGAATTTCATAATAGATCTCTTTTCCAAAATCATGAACAAAAACCTCATCACCATCGAAATTTGAGAGTTTCAAATCTGATTTCAACCCATAACAGGCTACCAGATCTTGATTATTGGCGGCTATTTCCTGTTGCTTTTCATCATAAAAATCGGGCTCATCTTTAAATAAACAATGCAGCAAGAATAGGTGTACCATATTTAATCTATCCTTAGATATTCCGGCTTTTTCATAGGGGTCAAGATCTAATAAACGAACCTCAACATGCGAAATTCTTTCATTCTCATCAAACTTTAAGCGAATCGGTAAATAAAGTTCCTCTTGCCCTACCAATCGGCCTTCCTCAACCAACTTAGAAATTGATTTTGTAAAGGCATCCAAACTATTGAAATCGACAAAATATTCCTCTTCATTTCGATACCCACCAGAACTGGTTCGAATAGAAACAGCATGACCACAAACAACCTGTTTTTTCTCTCCCGTTTTTAAGGATTTCATCTTAAAAGATGGATCAGAAACCGGACTTGAACCAAAAAGCCAAACCAAAAACCAACGGTAACGCATAAAGTTGCGTAGCATTTTAAAATACAGTTCTTCTCGAAATGATTCCGCATCACCATCAGAGCAACAAATCTTAACCAACTTCCTTTCAAGTCGGTCTGACAAAGAGAAATTGTAGTGAATACCTGTTAGCATTTGTCTTTCGCGACCATATCGTTTGGCCAAAACCTCACGGTATTCCTCCTTACCTGCTCCTTTATCACCAAATTGTGCGATTGGAATATCTTCTTCATCGGGCAATAATGGAGGTAAAGATTGTGGCCACAGCAACTCATCCCCAATATTTTGAGTCACCACATCATGAAGGGTCTCTAGAAAACCATGAACCTTATCAATACTATCCAAAGGAGGTGTTATCATCTCAACCTGAGATTCAGAAAAATCAGTGGTTATATATGGGTGCTTGAACTTATCACCTAAAATACCAGGATGTGGTGTTGTAGCCATATGACCACTTTTATCCACACGCACATTTTCCTTTTCTATTCCAAACCTACCATCGCATATACTGCTACGGATACTTTTATGCTCTAGTACTTCAAATAGGTTTTTATGAATGGTTTTCATATAATTTCTTATTAAGTCTTCAGATATATATTATTGAAAGTTAAGCAATTTAAATAATCTACTTAGTTACTATTCAATGGTCGTCACTAATTTTCTTTATCTCATTCTAATGTTATATAAACTAATTGTCGTTTATTTTCTGCTGAAAACAAAAACCTTTTCAAACCGCAAGTTATTCTTCCTAAAATAAGCTTTTAAAATAAAAAACAATAAAACCCCTTTTACAATACTAGTCAGACTTATACTCCACCAAACCCCATTTAAACTAAGGAATGTATAAAAGCCTAAAACATAAGCCAGAGGAATGCGTAAACTCGTAAAAATAACACTTACCATTGCTGGAACGGATGTTTTACCTACACCATGGAAATTTGCCGCAGCAATCATCTCCATACACATAAACAACTGAGAGATAGCCAATATATTTAAATAGCTCTTACCCATTGATATACTTTCTGCCTCTGGTACAAATACTGAGAATAAGGTTTCGGGTATTAATAAAAACATGAGAGTAGTTAATAGCCCCACAACAAAGGCCATTTGCCAGGCAGCACGAAAGACTTTGGGAATCTGATCCATATCCTTAGCGCCATAATGTTTTCCGACTGTAATGGTAACAGCTTGCATCAAACCACCTACAATCATAAAGGTAAAGGCCTCGATCTGAACCCCGATCTTTTGTACTGCAATTGCTGTTGGTCCCCATTCGGCAATAATACGGGCCATTACTATATAAATTAAAGAAAAAGAAATACGCTGAAAAGCTGCAGGAAATCCAACTGTAATAATAGATTTTACTTTATCTAAATGTGGGAAGTAGCCTTTAAGCTTAATTAATGAACTACGCCTGAAGGCAAAAATAAAATAGATTAAGGACACAGAACGACCGATAATGGTTGCATAAGCTGCACCATCTACACCCAAATCTAAAAGAAAAATGAAGATAGGGTCGAGTAAAATATTTATGGAGGTCCCAACTAAACTTGCCTTGAGTGAGGTTTTTGTTTTACCCTGTGCGTTAAAAATCGAGATAAAAAACAAGTTGGTAAAATTAAGAACTCCTCCACTTGCTGCAATAATCAGGTATGAGGTTGCCATCTCATTGACGATAACATCCTTCATTTCAAAAAAGCCAATGAATTCAGATGGCCATACTAGTAGAACACCAGTAAATATGGCTGAAAGGAAACTGATACCCCAAAGGCCCGAGATGGCAAATCGACCGGCAGATTTCATATCTTTAGCACCTAACGAATGTGCAATTTTCACATTGACACCTACGGTAATAACCGAAGCCAAAGCCCAACCTATATTAATGAAAAAGCCTGCTGATCCAACTGCAGCAACAGCATTACTCCCAAGTTCTCCCACCCAAATCATATCGGTCAGGTTGTAAGCTGTGTGTAAAAGATGTGCTCCAATAATGGGCAAAGCCAGAGTCAGCAAATCTTTACCTACCTTAGAAAGAGACAATTGAGTCTTAATATTTTTTAATAATCTATATATCATTCGTATTTTGCCTCTCTTCAGTCTTGGATAAGTTATAAAATCACGCATTCGCGTAATATCTCACAAAAGTATCTATTGCAATTTGATTGTCAAAATTGAGGGAACTTTTAACAAATTATTAATTAAAACAATTATGATCTTCAGAATCAAACCAACTAAATTAATGAGAATTTGTACAACAAACTAAATTGAATCTCATTTTAAAAATTTAGTTTTGATGCCCAATTTTAATCGGTCAATTTTATTAATTTCGTTGTAAAATTATCAATAGCCTTCCTATCTAAAACACAAGCTCTAGAATATGATACATCAACTTCTTAAACAACAGTTTGGCTTCCAAACCTTCGGTAAAGGTCAAGAAGAGGTGATTACTAAAATTACGAATAGAGAATCTGCCATTGCCATCTTCCCAACAGGTTCAGGTAAATCTCTCTGCTATCAGCTCCCTGCTCTAACCCTTCCAAACTTAACATTGGTTGTATCTCCGCTCTTAGCCTTAATACAAGATCAACTTGATTTTCTACACTCCAAAAACATATCTGCCGTTCGTATAGACTCAAGCCTATCAAGGGAAAAAGAAGTAGAAGTCATGAAAGGCATAAAAGATAAAAAACACAAGATACTCATGATATCCGTAGAACGCTTTAAGAACGAACGTTTTCGTCGTTTCCTCAAAGAAATTCCCATATCATTACTTGTTGTTGACGAAGCTCACTGTATCTCAGAATGGGGACACAATTTCCGCCCCGATTATCTCAAATTACCCGCCTATCAAAAAGAATTCAATATCGAACAAAGCCTATTGCTAACAGCAACTGCAACACCAAGGGTTATTGAAGATATGTGCCATAAATTCAACATTACGAAAGAGAATGTTAATGTTACAGGCTTTTATAGATCTAATTTAAACCTTCAGGTTTTACCTGTTAAACAAACTGAGAAGAATCACACATTAGCTAGTATTCTCTCTACAAAAGAAAAAGAAGCCAGTATCATATACGTAACCCTGCAAAAGACAGCTGAAGATGTAGCCAACTTTCTAATTTCAAAGGGAATTGCCGCAACAGCCTACCATGCCGGTTTGAAAAATGAGACAAGAGAATCCATTCAAAATCGTTTCATGAATAGCGAAATCAAATGCGTCGTGGCGACCATTGCCTTCGGTATGGGGATCGACAAAAGCGATATTCGAAACGTCATTCATTACGATTTACCTAAATCTATTGAGAACTACTCGCAGGAAATTGGTCGCGCTGGAAGAGACAACCATCCATCAAACTGTGTGGTTCTGGCCAACCGTGACAATGTGAATATACTTGAAAACTTTGTATATGGCGATACGCCCGAATATGAGGGAATCAAAAAACTACTGGATATCATTCAATCTGCCGGTGAAATTTGGGATGTTAGGTTAATCAACCTTCCCGCTTTGTGCAACATTCGTATGTTGCCCATTAAGACCTTATTGGTTTATCTTGAGATCATGGGTATTCTTCGTCCTCTTAACTCCTACTTTGCTTCGTACCGATTCGCTCTAAATATTGATGAGCAAACCATTATTAACAAATTCAAAGGCGAAAGAAAAGAGTTTATTCAGGAAGTATTCAACACCTGTAATAAGGCAAGAAAATGGTGGACCGTTGATTTCGATAATATCAAACAAAACCCAAAACTCGACCGTCAACGCATAATCGCAGCTCTCGAATATTTCAGCGAACAAGGTTGGTTAGTATTGGAAGCATCACAAATGGCAGATGTCTTTTCAATAAAAGATTCAAACTTCGACACAGAACAGTTAGCTAAAGAACTTTTTGAAAAATTCAAGCAAAAAGAAGGTGCTGAAGTCAAACGAATAGAGAATATGATTGCTTTATTTGAATCCAAAGAATGTTTGAGCACAAGGCTAGCAGCTTATTTTGGAGAGACATTACCCATAAATGAATGTGGGCATTGCTCCGTTTGCTCATCAGGCGCAGTACAAGTCGCCCAAAGTGACAATTTACCTCATTTAAACACGTTCATCTTTAATGATCTGACAGATAAACTACGCGACAGTCTCAAAGGAAAAGAAAGTCCGGAATTAATCACCAAGTTCCTTTGTGGTATTTACACGCCTAAATTCACAACGATTAAAGCTAAAGGCATGCCTGGTTTTGGAAAACTTGAAAGATACCGCTATCAGGATATACTGGATTGGGTTGAGGAAAATCTAAAGGATAAATGATTAAAGGGAAAAAGGATAAAGAGGAAACGTAATTATTGGATTTGTAAAAGATGAGAGGCGAAAAGAGTACAAGTCAAAATTCACAGATGTCGACATCAAGAATGCCTATAACTCAAATTTGAGTAATTCATCCTTAATTCCCATACCTTTAACCTTTAGCCTTATTTACTTTAGCCTTAAAATTACAAATTCACTTTTTGTTTCAGATCGTTTCGATAGGAACGGCCCACAGGCAAGTCTTTTTCTCGTAAGTATACGGTATTACCCGATATGGATTCAATTTTTGCCAGAGGAACAATATATTGGCGGTGAATGCGAATAAATCGGTCAGATGGAAGCATCTCTACCAGACGAGTAAGTGTTTCACGACTAACCAACTTGCCTCCTTCATGACGGCAGATGGCATAATCACCAAAACTCTCAAAATAATCGATTTTATCTAGGGAGAGGCGAACTATCTTTTTATCTACTTTCAGGTTAATCATCTTTTCAGCAGGTAAACTTGCTACTGCTGTTTCCGCTTGCTTGCTTTGCCTATCGTGATAACGGTTGATGGCTCGAGCCATCCGTTCCAGTGAAATAGGTTTCATTAAGTAATCAACCACATCCAAATCAAAAGCTTCAACGGCATAATTTCTATAAGCCGTTGTGAAAATAAGAGCCGGCGGATTTTTCAAGGATTTTAAAAATTGCAAACCATTCATCTGAGGCATTTCAATATCTGAGAAAATTAAATCAACCTCTTGATGCCTAAGAAAACTCATTGCTGAGGGTGCAGACTGAAAACGCCCCAAAACTTCCATCTCAGGAAAATTTTCCAAATGCCTTTCTAATATCCGAATGGCAATGGGCTCGTCATCAAGTAAAAGGCATCTTATTTTTCGCATACTTTACTTTTTAGTATCATCAATCTTAACTGCACTTCAAAAAAACTTTCATCCTTTTTTATAGTCAGATCATATTTCTCTGGGTAAATTAATTCCAGACGTTTTCGAAGATTCTCTAAACCAATGCCACCATTTCCTCTTTGATCATCTTCATGTTTAATTGGATTTTTTATACTAAAACAGAAGTCATCCTCTAGATTTAAATTAATTGAAATAGTACTTGCAACGCCATCCTTTCTATCGGTATACTTAAAAGCGTTCTCTACCAAAGGCAAGAGCAACAAGGGTGCTATTCTCTCATTGATTAACTTCCCTTCTTCCATATCGATATCCAATTCAATAGCCTCACCAAAACGTCCTTTTTGGATCGCAGCATAATTCTCTACCAAATCAATTTCTTTATCGATGGGTACAAATTCTGTATTGCAACCATAAAGGGTGTAATCCAGAATTTCTGATAAGAGCATGATCATTCGTGGCGTTTCCTCTGACTTCTCAAGACTCAAACCATAAATGCTATTCAAGGAATTGAATAAAAAATGAGGATTAACCTGTGCCTTTAACAAACTCAGCTCAGCTTCCTTTAAACGCAATTCGGTTTCTACCTTTATCTTATCCTGCTGTTCTCTTAACCGTTGTTCTTTAAGACTTCTTTGAAGTTGACGATAGGCTACTCCTACTAAAATTACAAAGTATAAGCCTACGAGTAAAAAACGCACTTCCATTGTAGCCGGATCAATTCCTGTAAGAGAATAATTCCACACTAAAACATAAAGACCTGCAACAATCAAGGTTTCAATGCTCAATGACAAACAGAACAAGTAGAATAAGTATAACCAAAATCTAAAATAGCGCTTGGTTAATAAATATCGGGGAATCAAAAAATCATTAAGAAAACGTGTACAGACATATGCAAGAGGAACAAAACAAAGACAAAAGATTATAGCATTATAATAATCCTGGCTATATAGATCGAAGAATACCGAAATGAATAAAAGTGCCATAGACCAAGTCAACAGAGAAAGAGCTGTTCTTCTCCAGTTTACAAGATTCCTATTAAGCAATTGTAAGATCTTCGTCATAGTAGATACGAAAATAGATAATTTAGCTTGAAGCTAAAACCTTTTATTTATGATATACGATAAACTACAGTAAATATAAGTTTAACAACAAGTTTAGTGTAGATATTAGAATCAAAGCAAGACCGCCCAGAATCACCACACAACACTGACTCACAACATCTTCCGGACAGCAAATGAGAGATTTCATAAATAGAGCAAACAATCTGACTTGATTAAAAAAACAGCCTCAACTTTACTTAAATGTCATTCATCGCTAGATTAAAACGGTTCAACGCAATTAATTTGAAGTATAAGCAACAAGCAATAGGTTTGATTCGTATTTTTGTTTAACCTAAACTTTTAAAACATGATCGATCTTTTCTTTCAGGGCGGTGTCCAATTCATGACTGTTATAGTGCTTACGGGACTAACTGCCATAATATGGTCGCTATTAACTTTAATCAAGCTTCTAAAACTTGGTTTTGTAAACAAACGACATCTGGATGCCATTTTGTTCCTGGGGAGTCTAAGTTTTTTTCTCGGTCTTCTTGGTCAAGGCATGGGTCTTTCAGCAGCCCTTGATGTCATTCAATCTGTCCCAGGTATTTCTCCTGCAGCAGTTGCTGGTGGCATTAGAGTTAGCATGATCGCTCCTTTAACAGGTGGCATACTATTCACAATATCGGGAATATTCTGGTTTATACTGCGCTATCTTAACGCAAGAAAACAAGAAGCATAGAAAAACCACTGAGACTAAAACAACCTACTAATTGGCCACAATTTCAATTCTGAAATTGTGGCTTTATTTTGTATTAAAACTCAATAAAAAACCAATCATAATTCTTTTTTATGTTTTTCACACACAATTTAACATTTCAAAAAAATATCTTTACTCCCATCAAATAACTAATTCTGATTAAAAAGAACAACGTGTAACTATTCCCCTGACTAATTCGTTACACAATGAAACCCCAAAATCAAATTATGACAAGAAACATTTTCATCCTCTTATTCTGTCTGTTTTCATTTACAGGCTACACCCAACAATTAAAAGGAAACATTACAGACCTCGAAGGAAACCCCATTCCCTTTGCCAATATATTTATAAAAGAACTGGCTACCGGAACCACATCGAATATAGATGGAGAATATCATTTAGATCTTCCAGAAGGTAAATGGCAGCTTCACTATCGATATATGGGGTACAAAACCAAGGAAGTCAATATAAGCATGGGACAAAACGACATGGAAATGAATGTAGCCCTTGCCCCTCAAACTTATCAACTAAAAGAGGTCAAAATATTAGCCAGTGGTGAAGATCCAGCTTATTTCGTTATGCGAAAAGCAATTGCAATGGGTGACTATTACACCAAGCAAATTAGTGAATACACCAATAAAGTTTATCTGAAAGGTTCAGGTAAAATCACCAGTGTCCCAGGTTTATTCAAGAAAAAACTAGCAGAAGAAGATATAACAGTCGGTAAGGTATTTGTCACAGAAAACATATCGAAGATCCATTTTCAACTTCCAAATAAAATTGAAGAAGAAGTTATTTCAATTCGTTCATCAGGTCTTGACGATCAGGCTGATCCCATGCAATTCATTACAGCCAACCTTTATAACACCCGAGATAACGGCTTTATATCCCCTTTGGATAAAGCTGCTTTTACCGTCTATAAATTCCAATTGGTATCTGTATTTGAAGATCAAGGCAGAACAATCAACCAAATAAAAGTGATACCCAAAAGAAAAGGTAAAGATTTATTTAACGGTTTTATCTTTATCGCTGAAACTTTTTGGAACATACATTCGGCAGATTTAAAACTACAACTACCCATGACTCATGTTCACATGCATCAAATATACGCACCAGTTAGTAAGGACGTATGGATGCCGGTTAGTCTTGACTACAACATCAAATTCAAAGGTATGGGATTCGGTTTGGAAGGCATGTATGTGGCTTCAATCAAAGATTATGAAGTGACATTAAATCCTGATTTGGATCATGACTATTTAAAACAAGAAGAACTGGCTAGACAACAAGAATCTGAAAATATTAATCAGTTAAGCAACACCGAAGAATCAAAAGTCTTATCGGCTAAGGAAATTAAACGCAAGGCTGAAATCAAAACCCTTCTGGAAAAACCTGACATGAAGAATTCCGATATGCGGAAGCTTTATCGTTTGATGGAAAAAGAGAATTCAAAAAACAAAAAGAAGAAAACAAAAGAGCCTCTGGAAATAAAAATCGAAAAGGTGAAAATGGCTAAAGATGCCAAGACCAAAGATTCACTGTATTGGGACGAAATGCGCCCTATCCCACTTTCGGAAGATGAAAAGATCAGTTTTGTGCAGAAAGATTCCATTGTGAAAGTTAAAAACACTCCCGAATATAAAGATTCGGTGCGCAGAGCTAACCGGGAATTTAAATTCAATCACCTACTTTGGGGCAAAACGTACAAGTATAAAGAGTCGAACTCGCATTTATCCACTCCGGGCCTATTGGCCTTTGATAAGCTATCGTACAATACGGTTCAGGGCTTTACTTTAGATGCCCCTTTCTCCTATTCCCAAAGTGATACACTTGGGCATTATTTTCAAGCAGGTTCAGATCTTACTTACGCATTCTCACGTGAACATCTGGATTTTTCAATTCATAGCAGATATCGATACAATGGAATGAAAAGAGCCTGGTTGGGTTTTAAAGCCGGTAGTAAAGCTGTCGATTTTAACGAATATACCGGAATTGATCCCATGCTAAATATGATTACCTCTTTGTATTATAAGGATAATCACATGAAACTATACGATAAGAATTTTGTGAATATTTGGCACCGTACAGATCTTGTAAATGGCTTAAACCTATACACACGTTTGGAATACGCCAACAGAAAACAGCTTGACAATAACAATAAGTTCTACATTTCTGGACCGAGTGACAATAAATATAGTCCGAACATACCAAAGGGTATCAATTCAGACCTTGTTCGCGACAACAAAGCCCTTACATTTACGGCACAATTATCCTATACACCTCGCCACAGATACACAGTAAACAAAGGTGCCAAACGAATGACTTACTTTCACTCACAACCTATCTTTTCTTTACTCTACAAACAAGGTATCAAGGATATTTTAGATTCTGAAACCGATTTTTCATTTCTGGAAGCTTCTGTAAAACAGGATTTCGAAATAGGATTTAACGATCGCCTGGCCTATAACTTAAAAGCAGGCTCATATTTATCGAACAAGAAAAGTTTTTTTGCCGATTATCGCCAATTTAAAACCAGTAAACCTGTTTTTATGCTCAGCGATGATATGAATACCTTCCGTTTATTGGATTATTACCAGCATGCGACCAATAAAGAATACGCTGAAGCTCATGTTCAATACACTTCTGATCGTTTCTTACTAAAACGTCTGCCTATTTTGAACAATGCTATGGTTATACAAGAAAAAGTGTTCCTTAATTACCTGACTCACGAAGGAAAAAAGAACTATTGGGAAGTTGGATATGGTTTAACACAAATTTTTCTTCTTCTGGATGTTGAGGCTGTATGGAGCTTTGATGGTAATCAACACAAGGAGACGGGTCTAAAAATTAAAGTACACTTTTAAAGCACTACCTGTTTAATTATACATTATGAGTTAAGAATTATGAATGATCCGACAAGCTGTGAAAAAGAATGACGAATTGATAATGACGAATTACGAGATACTAGCCCCTATAATTAAGTTAGATTTTAGTTTCACACCTCAAGGCGGATTTTGTCAGTCTGCCATGAGGCCTTATGCAGATGTCACCATATTGAACAAACAAAGGTCAGACTGGCTTGTTTTTTTTACTAGGTGTAAAATTCATGTACAAAACCTATCTTAATTTTCGGCTTATTTGACTTCCTTTGTGCAAAATTTTAATTTATGCCAATAAAACGTCATCCTAACTTACCTTTTGCGCCATCCAAATTTCCTGTTTTTTACGGATGGATGGCCATGATTGCTGCCACAATAGGAATCATTTGTTCAATACCGGGCCAAACCATAGGTGTATCGGTTTTCACCGACTACCTGATAGATGCCCTGCAACTTTCACGTGATGCACTGAGTTCAGCCTATCTGATTGGTACGGCCATGAGTTCCCTATTTCTGACCAAGGCAGGAAAAGTGTATGACCGATTTGGAGCACGATTCACCTCTATTCTTGCTGCCAGCATTCTGGCAATAACACTTTTGCTATTCTCCATAAGCGATCAGATGACTGCAAGTATTTCGTCCTTGACAAATATTTCATTTTCAACAATCAGTTTCGTATTAGTATCGGCTTTATTCTTTATACTTCGTTTCTCAGGACAAGGCGTATTAACATTAGCCTCTCGAAACATGCTGATGAAATGGTTCAACAAAAGGCGTGGATTAGCCAATAGCATCTCCTCGGGCATTCAATCTTTTGGTTTTGCAGTAGCTCCTCTTTTTGTGGCAGGCATTATCCACAGCACCGATTGGAGTGCAGCCTACCTGATTATGGCAGCCATTATTGTTGCCTTTATCGTTTTTGCTTATATTTTCTTTAGGGATAATCCTGAAGAATGTGGACTTATTCCAGATGGAAAAGTAATTGAAGAGAAAAAGAAAAAAGCTTTTAAGGATAGCAATAAACAGTTCACACTAAAAGAAGCAAAGAAAACACCTATCTTTTGGGTTTATGCGCTAGCCATTGCCTTTAGTGCTTTCTTTATCACAGGCTTCACTTTTAATGTGGTTTCTATATTCGAGGTATCAGGTTATAGCGAACAGAAAGCATTAAGTATTTTCATTCCAGCTTCGCTAATTTCTATCGTCGCTGCTCTGGCAGGAAATGTAATTAGCGACTATATGCCACTCAAGCGTATTCTAATCATTTACCTTATGGGATGTCTGCTTTCTTGCATTGGATTATCTTTCCTTTCACATTGGAGCGGTTACTACATTCTGATTCTAGGTAATGGTGTTATGGGAGGTCTTTTCTCTGTACTGGCTTCTATTACATGGCCACGCTTTTTCGGACAAGATCATTTGGGTGCCATTAGCGGATTAGCTATGTCGCTTATGGTATTTGGTTCAGCCATAGCGCCTCTTTTCTTTTCTCGTATATTCACTTTAACAGGCAGCTACCAACTAGCAGGCTTTGCAGGTGGTGTTTTAGTCATTATCCTACTTTTGTTCTCTTTAAAACTGAATAACCCTCAGGAAGATTAATCCTCAAGGATAAAGGAAAAAAAAATTAAGGTTAAAGTAAAAAAGTCCCGATAGCTATCGGGAAAAGGATAAATCATTAAGTCTTACAGATATATGAAGCCCAATCTCATCAAATTGAGATTGGGCTTTTTTAGTTTATATCTTTTTTAAGCCAGACAGGTTTTAAGTATTCGGCGTTTTATCTGGAATTCCCTTTCCCTTCTCCCGACATTTCGAGACTGTTGGTCCGGAGAATCAGAATTAACTCTTTAGTTCTATCACCATGAATTAGATTAATGATGTCAATTTTCACCTTAGATAAACAAATAGATTGCATTAAAAGCAATCTTAAGTTTTTTGATTTGTAACTTTACCCCTTTGTTCGTTGAACAACTCCAACGAACAAAACATTAGATTAAAATATAATAACGAGAACCAATGAGTAAAGAGGCTAAAGGAAAAAAGAAAGTGGTGAAAACAGATACTTATGAATCGCTTAAAGCGTTGTATAATTCTGGTAAGGTAAAGCCGTCATTAAATAAAATTATTGCTGCATTAGAAAAAGATTCTGAAAACTTAGAGCTCGTTCTTTTAGCTTGCAAGGGCCTGGAAAGAACCAAGGATGTTGAGAAATTATCTTTGTACGCAGATGTTTCTATTAAATTAGATCCTAAAAATCCAGAAGGCTATTATTACAAGGGAGTAGCCTTAAAGCACTCAAAAGGTAAAGAGCAAGAAGCTCTAAAGAACTTTAACGAAGCATTATCTTTAGACCCTGACAACACCATTTACCTTAAAAGTAAAGCCAGCACTCATTTTTCGCTTTACACAGATTATCATTTGCCATTAAAATTCGCTGAAAAACACAGGGTTAAAACGGAAGAGAGTCTATTAAAGGTTGTTGAACTAATTGAGCAAAAAGAAAATCCAAGCTATGTAGAATTAATGACGATTGCTGATGTGTTTATTCTGCTTAGCAAAGGTATTCGTGCCAAGAAATATTACCTTAAGGCAGTAATGCTCTACAATGCAACAGATGAGGCAGAACAGGATAAAAATATATTTAAAGACATCACTAAGGCTCAAAATGCTTGTCAAAAATTCCTGGACAAAGTTACTGACGAATAATAATTTAAATGCGTGTAAATTATGACTAAGCAATATCAATTTATAAGCATCCTAATTCTGACTATTTTAATTAGCAGTTGTTCCAGCACGAAAAACTTTGTTGGTAAAACTGACAAAAGAAATACATTTTCGGATGACGAAATAGCATTAATCATGCAAGGCGATAGCCTGAGTCCCATGCGCGTATTTGAGATTAATAAAAAGACAGATTCAATATTATTAAGTACAAAAAGCAGCCCGGTTAACCAGGAACTCAATCAGCCGGTTCTAAAAAGATTGGTCGACAGGATGTATAGCACGGTACGCGATAGTCTGACAGCCGGTGTTGGTATTGCGGCACCACAAGTGGGTGTACTAAAACAGATTATATGGGTTCAAAGATTTGATAAAAAAGGTTCTCCCTTTGAATGTTATTTAAATCCCAGAATAATTCAATATTCGAAGAAAAAACAAGAATACCGGGAAGGTTGCCTTTCGGTTCCGGACCGAATGGACACTTTAAATTCAAGAGCATATGCTATTTTGATTGAATATGACAAGATGGATAAAACCCATCATGTGGAAATGATTGAAGATTTTACTGCCGTTATCTTTCAACACGAAATAGATCATTTGAATGGGATTTTGTACCTGCAATACCTTGAAGGGGTCTTGCGTGAAGAATCATTTAAATAAGGCTAAAAAGATATTCAATTAAGCCTTATCATCACATAAAGCCCAATTTCTATAATTAGAGATTGGGCTTTTATCATTTACTCAAGCCTGTCAGGATCAGTCACTTCTTAACTAACTGATATTTAACCACAGACTAATTGAAACATTTTCATGCACAACAAGCATTTATACAATACTAAGTAAGATCTTTATCTGTCTCAGAAACTTGGAAAAAGTAATCTTTATCTCAGCTAAAAAGAACTCCTATTTTACTTATTACTGTTTAATTTGTCAATTAATTAGTTTTCCTGAGCAAAGAAAATAAGTCTTCGTTATCACCATGTTCGGAGATTAAAAAACAGATTTACTGTAAAACATAAAGACCTTTTAAATTGTTTACTAATTAACAGTAAACTTGAAGTAAACAGAGAAAAATCACAGATTGATTTGAGGTAAATCAAAGCCTGGGAAAACATCAATGAATCATTTCACAAAGCACACCAAACCACCTTTAAACCATACAGATCTAATACGTAAGACAAAAATAAACACAGCAGTAAGGAGATGTAATATTACATATACAGACAGCAAAACCTATTTGAATATCGATTAAAACTGACAATTAAATTACGGCAATTAACTAAGCTATTTGATGTCAAAAAAAACAAGTTGAAATCCATCGTTTTTATGACAAGATTATTGAATTTTTCACTATGTTTGGCGCACACTAAAAAACAACACTAATAAACACTAAAACCTAAAATTAAAATGAGTGGCGTAATCATAAAAAATTCAAGAAACACAGAAAGTGCACCTCAGTGTGCTATGTCTACACAATCAGTAGCTTTTTCTCATTACAATAACATTTCAGCTCAGTTGCCTGTTGACCCAAAATCGGGTAAAATGGTTGCTGGTGGTGTAAAAGAGCAGGCAGAGCAGTGCCTTGCAAACATCAAAGCTATTGTAGAAAGCATCAAGCATACAATGACTGATGTTGTTCGCATTAATATCTACCTTAAAAACATCATGGATATTAAAGTCGTGAACCAAGTGTATACAACTTTCTTCCAGAGCTACCTGCCTACACGCACAGTACTTGCTGTTGCTGCTTTACCTATGAATGATGCATTGGTACAAATGGATGCGGTAATTTCTAATGGTGAAGGAACGACTCCACAGGAGCCTTGCGATTTGGTGAAATTGGTACGAAACACCGAGAATGCTCCTAAAAGTGCTGTATCAACACAAACTGTTGCTTTTTCTCATTATAATCATATTTCGGCTCAATTGCCTGTAGATCCTAAAACAGGTAATATCGTAGTTGGTGATGCCAAAGAGCAGGCTGCACAGTGTCTGAAAAACATCAAAGGAATCATGGAAGGTATCGACGTGCCTTTCGACGATATTGTGAAAGTAAATATCCACGTTCAAAACCTTTCTGATGTTGAGGCTGTAAACGAAGCTTATACAACATTCTTCCCAGACTCGTCTATCGCCAGAGCCGTAGGATACGTTCCTGCACGCTCGGTAGTTGTAGCTGAGGGTTTACCTATGCATGCTTTGGTACAAATTGATGCAACTGTATCGCACGGTGATGGTACACCTCCGCAAGCTGTTGAGGACCGTCATGGCATTGTGATTAAAGCAAACAATACAGATAAAGCACCAATCTCTGCTCTATCGACTCAAACTGTTGCTTTTTCTCACTACAACAATATATCAGCTCAATTACCAGTAGATGCTGCAAGTGGTAAAGTAGTTGCTGGTGGTGCAAAAGAGCAAGCTGCACAATGTTTAAATAATATCAAAGCAATTGTAGAGAGCATCAATCACAATATGGATGATGTGGTTAAAATGAATATCCAGCTAAGAGATATGGCTGATCTTGATGCTGTAAACGAAATTTACCCAACATTCTTCAAAGGCGATCTTCCTGCAAGAACAGTAATTGGTGTATCAGATATGCCTATGGGTGCTTTGGTCCAAATTGATGCTATTCTTTCTAACGCTGAAGGAACACCTCCAGCATTGTAATGATTTATCGCTCTGAAAAGACAATATTTCATAAGATGAAATAAGTACAAAAATAGCTTGGGTTTTGCCCAGGCTATTTTTTTGAAGGAGATTCAAAACCGAATTGGAATGATGACAGAAGACGAACTTGATAGCCAGCCAGGCTAAGAAAAGCATTCAAAATCAAAAAGAGTTTAACGCCGTAATAGTTTTAATAATAATTGATACGGACTAGTTATGTGGAATCAGAGCCTTTTTATAAAGTCCCGAAAGTGAAAAGACTAACAATAGCCTTATTTCTATATAAATACACCCTTTGTCTGCCGACATTTCCCTAAAAGGGAAAGATTATTATTCTAATCTTGGAATATTCATAAAATATGGAGTTGCACTTTCTCCCATTTCAGGGGAGATGTCCGAAGGACAGAGGGGTGTTCATTGATTATTTATTTTATGAACAAAATCTGTTGTAGGAATCAGAAATTCAAGCTCCTGGAGACAGGGATGCTTTCATTCCTCTTCGCCATTCACTAAAGTCAACCCACCTTAAATAAGCTTAAATACTGTTAAAAGCATCCCTCTCTTATTGTTTACCATAAATCATACTTTAACTTTATAGGAGATATTGAAAACCCAAACCAATTTCCACCTCAAGTATGATTCGAATTCTACTGATTCTTTTAATTCTATTCTTTTTCTACAATTCGTCAAATGCAACAAACACAGAAAATGATTCCCTTATCAGTATATCCGGGCAAATTCTTACAAAGACTAACTTAAGACCCGTTCCTTTAGCACACCTTATTATTAAAGGCAAACGAAGTGGACAAATATGTGATAGCTTGGGTATTTTTCATTTACAGGTCAAACAGTCTGACACACTTATTATTTCAGCTTTGGGATTTAAAACTCAGGAATGGACTGTTCCGTTCATTTTTGATACCACTCTTCCCTCTTTCTTTCAAATTCCTTTGGAAAAAATGGCTTATCTGCTCAAAGAGGTCGATGTTTTTGCCTTGGGAACCTGGGAAGAATTTAAAGCGGACTTTGTGAAACTAAAAATCAAAGACGATTACGTAATTAATACACAGATCACAAAAGAATTGGCTCCTTTTCAAATAAAGAAACCAAATATCGTGCCACCACAATATCGCCCCATTATCGAAACACCTCGATTTATTGATCACTTCAAAGTTTTACCATCCTACCTATTCAGTAAATTCAGTAAAACAGAAAAAAAGAAGCGACGAATAGCCAAATTGATCCGAAATAAATGGAAAGAAAAAAAACTATCTCAACATTACACCAGCGAAATCGTTGCGGCCAACACAGGCCTAAAAGGTGAAGCTTTGGAAAAATTCATGGCCTATTGCGGCCCCAAGCTAGAGATTACTGAAATAACAAGTCAGTACGACATATTGGAACAAATCGTCAAGAATTACAAAGAATACATCAAGATGAAAAGATAAAAGTAAACACCTAATTAACAGACCTTAAAACAGAGAGGAAAATTATCTTTCGTATAAATAAAACGTATCCCAATCTCTCCTAAGCATCGTATTATCCCATCAACACATCTCTATTTCAACAATTGAAGCTTAACAAAAATTAACGGCAAACAACTTTTATAAATAGTCCAAAAAATTATCTTTGTAGGGCACAAAAAATAATTGACCTTTTTGTTGCCCTAAAAAGCAGTTCTCAAATATTGCTTTTTTTGAGTGGAAGTCATTTGATTTTTGAAACGAAACTGTTTTATCAAGTTTTCTTCTGCGTCTAGCAGTCCTCAAAAACAAACGACTCCCCTATTTAAATAAGTAAACGTTTAATTATACAAGCAAAATATACTTTTTTATGATGCAGACAGTTGATATCAAAGAGCTAAACGAGCGTATCCAGCAGGAAAGTTCCTTCGTGGATATGATTTCTATGGAAATGAATAAGGTTATTGTTGGACAAAAGCATTTGGTTGAAAGCCTATTAGTTGGCTTACTTTCCAATGGACACATCCTTCTTGAAGGGGTTCCCGGATTGGCAAAAACCCTTGCTATCAACACCCTTGCAACAACTATAGATGCAGACTTTAGCCGTATACAATTCACACCAGACCTTTTACCTGCCGACCTTATCGGTACCATGATCTATTCACAAAAGAAAGAAGAGTTTGTTGTGAAAAAAGGGCCAATCTTCGCCAATTTTATTCTTGCCGATGAGATTAACCGTGCCCCGGCAAAGGTACAAGCTGCTCTTCTAGAGTCAATGCAAGAACGTCAGGTGACTATCGGCGAAAACACATATAAATTGGAAGAACCATTCTTGGTAATGGCAACTCAAAACCCGATTGAGCAAGAAGGAACCTACCCTCTTCCAGAGGCACAGGTTGACCGTTTTATGCTTAAGGTTGTGATCAATTACCCTAAGAAAGAGGAAGAGCAATTAATCATGCGTCAAAATCTTTTAAAGGCATTCCCTATTGCGACTCAAATTCTTAAACCAGAAGATATTCTTAAAGCACGTAGCGTGGTGAAGGATGTGTATATGGATGAGAAAATTGAAAAATATATTGTTGATATCGTATTTGCTACACGTTTCCCTGCTGATTATGGTTTGGATAAATTCAAAGAAATGATTGCCTTTGGTGGTTCACCTCGTGCCAGTATTTCATTGGCTTCAGCGGCTAAAGCATATGCTTTTATCAAGCGTCGTGGTTACGTTATTCCAGAAGATATACGTGCTGTCTGTCATGATGTATTGCGTCACCGTATTGGTTTAACTTACGAGGCTGAAGCAAACAATATCACAAGTGAGCAT
This sequence comes from Ancylomarina sp., assembly GCA_048268005.1. GTDB lineage: Bacteria > Bacteroidota > Bacteroidia > Bacteroidales > Marinifilaceae > Ancylomarina. Next base: position 907,284 of record JBLWWJ010000001.1, on the reverse strand, counting down.
ATCATTTCTGAGATTTTGAATACTGTTGAAGTACCGTAATTCAAGGATAAAGGAAAAAACAAGGATAAATGTTTAAAGGAAAAATAAGGATAAAGAAAGAAAAGGATAAAGGGAAATGGTCTCATGAACAATCCCTTTAACCTTTTAAACTTTAACCTTAACATTTTAACCTTTATACTTTTTCACTTTAACCTTTATACTTTAACCTTTTTTCATAATTGTGAAATGGAAACTAGTGAATTATTAAAAAAAGTTCGGAAAATCGAGATCAAAACCAAAGGCTTATCTCGAAATATATTTGCCGGAGAATACCACTCAGCATTTAAAGGAAGAGGTATGACCTTTAGCGAGGTTCGCGAATACCAATACGGCGACGACATTCGTAATATCGATTGGAATGTAACGGCTCGTTACAACACCCCTTTTGTTAAGCTTTTCGAAGAAGAGCGTGAAATGACCGTGATGCTGATGATTGACGTGAGTGGTTCCCGTGAGTTTGGAACCATGTCGAAACTCAAGAAAAATCAGATTACTGAGATTGCAGCCGTACTGGCTTTTTCTGCCATTCAGAACAATGATAAAATTGGTGTTCTTTTCTTTTCGGATACCATTGAAAAGTTTATTCCGCCTAAAAAGGGGAAATCACATATTCTTCGAATTATTCGAGAATTGATTGATTTTAAACCCGAACACAGAAAGACTGACATCAACAATGCCCTTCGCTACCTGACAAAAGCCATTAAGAAGCGTTGTACCACTTTTGTGATATCTGATTTTATCGACGATAATGACTTTGAAAAGTCCTTAAGTATTGCCAATAATAAGCACGACGTGGTTGCGCTTAAAATCTACGATAAACGAGAAGAAGAATTGCCTTCAATCGGACTTATTAGAATGCTAGATGCCGAAACCCGACAATATCAATGGGTTGACACCTCAAGTGCTAAGGTAAGAAACGCTCATGCAAAATGGTGGAGAGAGAATCAATCAAAAGTTGAAGAGACTTTCAAGCGCTCTGGTGTGGATGTTGCCAATATCAGAACCGATCAGGACTATGTGCGATCATTGATTGCCCTATTTAAACGGAGAGCTTAAAAGAATTTAAGATTGAGGATTTATGAATGGATTTCAAATCTTAAATCTGCAGTCAAAAATCTTAAATCAATTGTGATTTTAAAGAAATAAGATGATAGGATTACAAACAATAAAAAAACAATTCAAAAAAAGCCTGTTGCTTGTGGCCTTTGCCTTACTTTTAAGTCCGGCAATGGCTCAAAATCAAGACGAAGGCTTAAAAGTTAGTGTTGCTCTTGATACTAATGTCATTGCCATTGGAGACCAAATCAATTTACAACTTACTATTGATCAAGCCAAAGGCATTAATGTCCACTTTCCGGTTTTTACTGACAGTATTAGCAAAAATATAGAGATCATTCGTCAGTGGCCATTAGATACAACAAAAAATAAAGATGGCTCTGTAAAGGTTAATAAGAAGTTCTTAATTACCTCTTTTGATGGTGGCGTTCACAAAATTCCACCTTTCGTATTCAAGCTTAATGGAGCGAACATCAATAATATTATTCGTACTGATACGCTTCAACTGGGTGTACGTAGTTTTGAGATTGATACCACAAAGGCCAATTTCGATATTGCCATGCCAATTCATACTCCAGTTTCTTTTGCTGAAGTTGCGCCCTGGGCTGGTGGTGGTATAGTACTTATTGCCATTCTTTTTGCTGTTTATTATTTCTATCGCAGATACAAGCGTAATCAGCCATTGTTCAAGGCAGAAGTTCCTGCTGAACCTGCGCATGTTATTGCTCTACGAAAGCTTGAGGAAATTGATAGTCAAAAATTATGGCAGACCGGTAAAATCAAGCAATACCATTCTGATCTTACTGATGCAGTTCGCAACTATCTTGACGAACGATTTGGATTAGCTACTCTGGAATCAACAACAGATGAGACTATGGATGCTATTTCAGAGGATATCATGCCTAAGGATTTGATTTCTGATTTAAAGGTTATTTTGGAAAGAGCTGACCTGGCAAAGTTTGCTAAATTTCAACCTCTTCCTGATGAAAATCAATTGAGTTTGAAATATGCTTATCGTATTGTCGAAAAGACCCTTATTAAAGAAACTGTAATAGAAGAAACTGAAGAGGAAGAACAGATTGAACTTAAGAAGGCTGAAGAAGTCGACAAGAGCGTTTAATGAGCATAAGGTTATCAGTTGTCTGTTATCAATTTTAATGACAACACACTTTAACCTTTATCCTTCTGACACTTTAACCTTATTTTCACTTTAACCTTTACACTAGGTACTTAAAATATGAATAATCTAGATTTTGCAAATCCTGAATACCTATACTTACTGCTCCTAATTGTTCCAGTTATTGCATGGTACATTTGGCGCGATAAGAAGGCACATGCCAGCATACAGGTCTCTACATTAAAGAGTCTGAGCAAGGCACCTAAAACATATAAGTTTTATTTCCGACATGCTCTTATTCTTTTAAGAGTTTTAGCTATTGCTTTTTTGGTGATTGCCTTGGCTCGTCCACAATCCAGTAACGACTGGAAAAATGTAAGTTCAGAAGGAATTGATATCGTTATGTCTCTTGATATATCAAGTAGTATGTTGGCTCAAGATTTCGAGCCTAACCGATTAGAAGCGGCTAAAGACGTAGCGACTCAATTTATCACGGGTCGCCAGCAAGATAAAATTGGCTTGGTTATTTTTAGTGGTGAAAGTTTTACTCAATGTCCACTGACGACTGATCATGCTGTATTAATCAACCTTTTCAGCGATATCAAATCAGGCATGATAGAAGATGGAACGGCTATTGGTTTAGGTTTGGCAAATGCTGTGAATCGTTTAAAAGATAGTGAGGCTAAATCAAGAGTCGTAATTCTCCTTACTGATGGAGTTAATAACCAAGGTGAGATTGCACCAATTACAGCTGCTGAGTTGGCTAAAACTTATGGCATTCGAGTTTATACCGTAGGTATCGGGACTCAAGGTACAGCGCCCTATCCTTTCAGAACACCTTTTGGTGTTCAGATGCAGAATATGCCTGTCGAAATTGACGAAGCCACTTTAACAGATATTGCAGAGCTTACCGGAGGGAAATACTTTAGAGCAACGGATAACAATAAGCTAAAGGCTATCTACGAAGAAATTGATCAAATGGAAAAAAGAAAGATAGAAGTGAAACAGTTTAGCACTAAAAGTGAAGCCTACAAGAGCTATGCACTTTGGGCAGCTCTTTTCCTTTTACTTGAAATTGCTTTCCGTAATAGTATTCTTCGAAACATTCCTTAATAAATTTAAGATTGAGGATTATTGATTTAAGATTATAATAAATAACCATTGAGGTGTGAATCATCACAAACCGAAAAATCGGGACTCATCTAATAATATTTGAAAATGAACCAGTTTCGTTTTGAACATCCGGAATATCTCTATTTATTCTTCGTTATTCCTGCTCTTGTGGTGCTATACTACATCAGTTACAGGATGAAGAAAAAAGCACTAAAGGAATATGGCGATATGTCAATCATATCACAATTAATGCCTTTTGCATCATTCACACGACCTGTATACAAATTCGCTATCATGCTTTTGGCTTTCTGCTTTCTGGTTATCGCTATAGCTGGTCCGCAATTTGGTTCTAAATTGAGAAAAATTAAGCGTAAGGGTGTTGAGGTTGTCATCGCTTTGGATGTATCGAACTCCATGTTGGCGCAGGATATTAAGCCTAATCGTTTGGAAAGTGCCAAACGCGCTATTTCCAAAATGGTTGATAATTTGAATAACGATAAAATTGGATTAATCGTTTTTGCAGGTGAAGCATATACACAGCTCCCTATTACAACTGATTATTCTTCAGCTAAGTTATTTTTATCGACCATCAACACAGATATTGTACCAATTCAGGGAACAGCAATTGGCTCAGCCATCAATTTAGCAAGCAAAAGTTTTACACCTGATAGTGAAGCAAGCAAAGCTATTATTGTCATTACCGATGGTGAAAACCATGAAGATGACGCAACAGCTGCCGCAAAGGCCGCACTTGAACAAGGCATTGTAGTTCATACCATTGCCATGGGATTACCTAAAGGAGCCCCTATCCCAATAAAGGGCAAATCTGGTCAATTTAGACAAGACGAGGACGGCAATGTTGTGATCTCAAAACTGGATGAGAAAATGCTAGCTGAAATTGCTGAAGCTGGTGGTGGAAATATGATTAAAGCTAACAACACAACCACGGGTTTAAAAGCACTTTTCAAAGAAATTAATAAGATGGAGAAAACCGAATTGGAACAAAGAATCTATTCGGATTACGATGAAAAATTTCAATATTTTATTGCCTTTGTTCTTTTACTTATTCTAATTGAATATTTGATTCTAGACAGAAAAAATCGTCATTTTAAAGACATACATCTATTCAGTAAGTAAAACATTAAGGTCAGGATTGATTAAAAAACATTATCATGAAGATAAGAATTAGCCTATTCATTATAGCTCTTCTCAGCCTTGCTTGTTTTGAAGCAAATGCTCAGAAAGAGAGAAAATTCATTCGAAAAGGAAATGGTCTTTTCGAGAATAAGAACTTTGAGAATTCTGAAGTTGAATATCGCAAAGCTCTTGACAAGGATGTGGCATCTTTTGAGGCTGCCTTCAACCTGGGTGATGCCCTATACAAACAAAAGAAATACGATGAAGCTTTGGAGCAATTTCAATCACTGGCTTCAAAAGAAACCGATCCGCAGCGTTTGGGTATCCTACATCACAATATTGGGAATACCTTACTCGTTAATAAAAAAATCGATGAGAGTATAGAAGCCTACAAACAATCGCTTCGACATTTTCCTAATTCTAAAGAAACCAAATACAATTTGGAATATGCTCGTAAAATGAAAGAGAAAGAAGAGCAACAAAAGAAGCAGAATAAGGATCAACAGAATCAAGACAACAAGGATAATAAAGACAAAAACAAAGATCAGGATAAAAAAGATCAACAGAATAAGGACGATCAAAAGAAAAAACAAGACGATCAGAAAAAAGATCAGGATAAAAAGAAAGATCAAAAAGATAAGCAGAAGGAGAAACAAAAGCCTGATGAAGGTGACAAGGATAAAAAACAACAACCTAAAGAAGGAAAAATCTCTAAAGAGGATGCTCAACGCTTATTGAAAGCACTAGAAAACGACGAAAAGAAAGTGCAACAGAAGGTGCAAAAAGCTAAGGCCAAAGCACAAAAAAAGAAGAAACAAAAAATTAAAAAGGATTGGTAAAAGCATTTGAGGTCTAGGATTTTTGATTTAATAATTAAAGATCTTAGACTTATTCACTGCTTCGCACTTATTTTGCAAAATAATCTGTAATTTTGATTTTGTTAAAATTCGAACCTTTAGAAAAATAAAAAAAGATTGATGAAGAGACTATTTTTCTTACTACTTACATGTCTATTTATTAGTACTTCGGCCTTTGCCGATAAAACTAAGTTTACTGCAAAAGCACCCAATGTTGTTGCTTTAGGTGAGCAATTTCGTTTATCCTATAGTTTAAATCAAAAAGGATCTAATTTGAAACTCCCACCCATTAAGGGTTTTCAAATTCTGTTGGGGCCTTCCACCTCAACAAGTATGAGTACGCAATATATCAATGGTAAAATGACTTCCACTTCGTCTTATACATACACCTATGTATTGCTGGCTGAAACAGAAGGCAAATTCACCTTTGATCCAGCTGAAATTACCGTTGATGGGAAGACGATTAAATCCAACAGTCATACCATCGAAGTGGTTCGCCAAAGCACTAAGAATAAACAACAAGGGACACATGGAAGTAATTCTGTGCAAGCGCAAAATATCACGCCTGATAATCTATATATTAAGGTTAACGTAGACAGAAAATCTGTTTTTATGGGAGAACCCGTAAAAGCAAGTTTAAAAATCTACACCAAAGGTGTTAAGGTTGTCAACTTTGAACAATTTAAAGAGCCATCGTACCAGGGATTCTTAACTCAGAGTATTGAAGGTTCAAATTCGAATGCCTTTCAAGGCGAGAATGTTAATGGTGAAATATTCTACACTTATACGCTTAAGGAAGTTTTACTTTTCCCACAACATGAAGGTGAGATTATCATAGATCCTTTGGAACTAAGTTGTATTGTTCAGTTAACAGCACAAGCACGCTCGAGAGGTTTCTTTGATGACTTCTTTAATAATTACAAGAACGTTCGTGTTCCTCGTAAATCTAAGCCGGTTAAAATTAAGGTAAAACCGTTTCCACGTAATGCACCCAAAAGTTTCGATGGTGCTGTTGGTCAGTTTAAGATGAGTACCAGCATCAATCAGGATTCTGTTAAGGTTGACGATGCCATAACGATGAAAGTAAAAATTTCTGGTAATGGAAATATGAAGCTTATCAATCCATTGGATTTTGATTTCCCTGCTGACTTCGAGGTTTATGATCCTAAAACCAACCAAAACCTTAAGAGTTCAGCTAAAGGAATGACGGGTTCAACAAGCTTTGAATATCTGATTATTCCTCGTCATGCAGGTGATTTTACCATTCCAGCAAACGAGTTTACTTATTTCGATCCTAAATCTAAACGATACAGAACCAAACTTAGTCCCGAATTTAAAATTCATGTGGCAAAAGGTGAAGGGGGCGTATCCAATACAACCATTAGCTCTTTCACAAAAGAAGATGTGAAATTCATTGGAAAAGACATTCGCTTTATCAAGACCAATATTTTTGAGCCAGCCTATAAAGGTGAAATCTTCTTTGGAACATTCAATTTCTATTTAGCTTACATTTTACCTCTTTTCATTTTCTTGATGGCATTTGTTTTCAACCGTAAGCGAATCAAAGAAAATGCTGACGTCGCTAAAATGAAAAACAAGCGTGCCAATCGTGTTGCGATGAAACGTTTAAAAGCTGCATCTATTAGCCTTAAGGCAAATAAAAAGGAAGCTTTCTACGATGAAATTCTGAAAGCTCTATGGGATTATATCTCAGATAAGTTCAACTTACCTTTATCTGATTTAAGTAAGGATAATATCAAAGGTATTCTTGTAGAGAAAGAAGTTGATCAGGAAATCATCACCGATTTTATGGCTATTCTAGATACTTGTGAGTTTGCACGTTATGCACCATCAAGTGGCTCATCCGAAATGGATAGCCTTTATCAGAAAACCATGGAAACTATTACCAAACTTGAAAAAAACATCAAGTAATTATGCAAAAATATATTTACACCCTTATAGCCATAGCTTTCTCTATTCAGGTTTTTGCTCAAATTCAAGCAAATCCTATTCAAGAAGCTAATGACCTTTATCAGAAAGGCGAATACGAAGAAGCTGTCAAGTCATACGAATCTGTATTGGAAACGCGTATTGAGGCGCCTGAGATCTATTTTAATCTGGCTAATGCCTATTACAAAACTGGTCAAATAGCACCAGCAATTCTAAATTATGAAAGAGCCCTGCTTCTTTCTCCTGAAGATGAGGATATCAAATACAATTTAGAATTGGCACAAAAAAATGTGACTGACGAACTGGAAGTTCTTCCTGAATTCTTTGTGAGTTCATGGGTTTCTGGCTTATGGAATAGTTTATCTGCCAATGCCTGGTCGTGGTTATCCATTGGTTTCTTTTTCTTCTTCTTAGCCTTAATGAGTCTATACTTATATAGCAAGCAGAGTCGAATTAAGAAACTGGGATTCTTCTTATCAATCTTATGCCTGCTTTCAAGTCTGGTATTTTTCAATTTTGCATCAAGAATGAACGAGCAGTTGACGCTTCGTGAGTATGCCATTATTTTCAGTCCTAGTGTTACCGTTAAGGGTTCTCCTGACGAAAGTGGTACACAGCTATTTCTACTGCACGAAGGCACCAAAGTTAAAGTTATTGAAGCTCTTGGCGACTGGCGCAATATTAAACTGAGTGATGGTAATCAAGGTTGGCTTAAAAAAGAAGACATTGAAGTTATTTAGATATTAAATTCGAATTCAAAAAATAAGGGCAACTCCACTGTTGCCCTTTTTTTTAACTCAAAGACTTTATTAAAAAAGATTCTATTGATAGGTTTTAACTTCTGTTTCACCTCTAAGAACCATTTGTCCATAATAAGATAAGGCTCCCAATACTTCTGCCCCGGGAATAACATATACGGGTGCAATTACTTCTACTCTATTACGGATTTCGCGAACAATTTTATCGTCCTTAGCTAAACCTCCGGTTATCACAATACCATCAACTGTTTCACCATCGAAGCAAACATATAAAGATGAAATATATTTAGAAATCTGATAGGCCATTGCTGACAATACCTCTTCAGCTTTCTTATCTCCAGCATCACGCATTTGGCAAACATCAAAAGCACTATGCGTTTTAAAATAGGAATACAAGCCTCCTTCGCCAGTCTGTATCTTAAGCATTTCGTCCTTACTATACTTCCCTGAATAACACATTCTAATTACATCACCCATTGGAAGTGAACCGGAACGAATTGGAGCAAATGGACCATCACCGTCATAGGCTTGATTAGCATCTATCACGCGTCCTTTTTTATGAGCACCAATACTAACTCCTCCTCCTAAGTGCGCCACAATCAGGTTCATATTTTCATACTCCGAATATTTAATTTTAGCATACTTCCGAGCTGATATTTTATGATTGAGGGCATGGAAAATTGAGCGACGCTTAAGTGCAGGATTACCCGTGAATCGAGCGATATCCTGAAGTTCGTCTACCACTACCGGGTCAGCAATATAAGCCTCAGCTCCTTCAATTGCCTTCGCAATGCCATTAGCTAGAAGGCCTCCTAAATTAACAACATCTTCACCAAAATCTGCTGATCTAAGGTCCTGAATCATGGCTTCGTTTACACGGTAAACCCCAGATTCCACCGGCTTAATCAATCCACCACGACCAATAACAACCTTAATATGTTTAATCTCAATATCATTCTCTTCAAGTTCCTTTAATATCACAGAAGTTCGATAATCCACCTGATCATTAAAAGGCTTATAATGACCTTCTTCCAGCTCATGGTGATTGATTTTTTTTAAAAACAAAGTCGAATTCCCCTGATAAACAGCCACTCTGGTGAAATACATTCGTGGATTAAGTGCTAATACTAGATCTCTCATATTATTCGTGTTTATTGTTCTTAATTTGATTTATTCTCCTTCTTCTATCATTCTAAATGTTTAACATCCAATATATCGTGAAATGACCAAACGTTGAATTTCCGATGTGCCTTCCCCAATCTGTAACAGACGTTGATCTCGATAAAAACGCTCTATGGGATACTCTTTCATCAAACCATATCCCCCGTGTATTTGAACACCCTCATCAGCAACTTGTTTTGCAATTTCAGAGCAATATAATTTCGACATGGCCGCTTCCTTTTCAAATGGCTCACCATTATCTTTCAACCAACAAGCTTTATACAATAGGTTTCTGGCTAACTCAATCTTTGTTGCCATATCAGCCAATTTAAAACTGTTGATTTGAAACTTTGAAATTGGCTTACCAAACTGTTTACGTTCCTTGGCATACTCAAGAGCCATTTCAAAAGCGCCTTGTGCTAAACCAAGTCCCATTGCAGCAATTGAAAGTCGACCTGAATCCAATGTCTTCAACATGATTTTTGATCCCATACCTCGTTCTCCAAGAATATTTTCTTTGGGTACTCTGCAATTATCAAAAAACATTTGTGATGTATCTGAGGCACGCCACATGAGTTTGCCATGCATAGCTTCACTCTTCCAACCTTTAGTCCCTTTGTCAACCAATATACAAGTAAATTCTTTTTCTTCACCGTTAATGGCAGATATGGCTTGAACCGTAACCCCTGAGGTTTGCGTATTTGATCCATTGGTTATAAAAATTTTGGATCCCTGAATCTCCCACAGTTTACCTAAATCTTTAACAAATGTTTTGGTTCCTCTTGAGTCTGATCCAGCTTCTGCTTCTGTTAAGCCAAAGGCCCAAAGTTCTTTTCCTGTACAAAGACCAGGCAAATATTTTAGTTTTTGCTCCTCAGTTCCAAAATTATAAATTGGACCAATTCCCAATGAATTGTGTGCCGCTAAGGTTGCTGCGTGCGAGCCATCAACTCTAGCCACTTCTTCAACTGCAATGATATATGAAAGATAATCACTCCCATGTCCACCATACTTTTCGGGTAGGAACATGCCGAAAAGTCCCATCTCTCCCATTTTCTTTGTTAACTCAGGAGAAAATTCTTCTTTATCATCTAATTCAGCAGCGAGAGGTTTAATCTCTCTTTCAGCAAAATCGCGAACCGCCTTTCGTATTATATGATGTTCTTCGTTTAAAAAAGGATCCATATGCTGTGTTTTTTCTTCTTGTTATAAGTTAAGCATTATTTCAAGACTCAACTTCAATCAATTCAATTAATAACTCAAACTATTTTCACTTGATATCTTTCAAGTAAGCTTTTGGAATAGGGAACGATTGATTTAAAAGTGCCGAAGCCATTGTCTTCCCTTGTGCATCTATCATCAATGACTTTGTCCCACCACCATCTAAAGATTCTTCTAAAAGAAAATTCAAAGCCAATAAATTATCCAACTCATATCGCTTTACTTTCCCCTTACAAATACCTTTAAACATCTTTTTCACCACCTCAAGACTTAAAGTCGCTTTCAGATAATTATAAATAGATTCTGAACGTGCTAATACACCAATATTAAAAGTATCACCCTTATCGCCTGAACGGGCCATACAAACTTTTCTAAGAGGCACATGCTCCATCTCCATTTGAGAATACTTTTCACTGGAAGTTGAATCAGGTTTTGATTTTCCTACCTTAAAATCAGCTTCATTTCCCAGAACAGAATCAATATCATAGCTTTCTTGTATTGCTCCTTTAGAATCTAAGACATGCACTGTAGATTTAATCAAGGTTTTTGGAATAAGCGTTGGCCAATAAGTCATAACCTGCTGCCCACGAGCTCTGCCACCAATCACAGCCACGCCTGGAGGTCCACTCAATATCAATGGAGCAATACTTGTAGAAAAGGCTTTAATTTTACCTAAATCATCATCGTAAACAGAAAATCGTAATAAAATTTCATTGGGATCAATATCCTCAACCAAATCCTGATGACAGGCGTTGTAACCAATATATTCTGTGTTCGTTTTCTTATAATTAATATTCAGCCTTTCCCAAAAAATCTTTTCGAACTCACGAGCCTTATTTAAAACACGTCCTCCTGAAATCACGATAGAACTAACCGCTTTATAACCATCCTCATAGGCCATAGACACTTTCAGAAAGTGAGTAGAAGGATGACCTTTAGCATTTTTCACTAAGACTCTATCTTGAGATATATCTGTTAGCTCTAATTGACTAAAATCAGCAACCACATCAGGACTAATATAATGCTTAGGATCCCCCATTTCATAAACCAACTGTTCACGAATGGTATCACGACTGACTAGTCCACCTGTATTGGGATGTTTATAAACCTCAAAACTGCCATCACGATTCATTTCAACAATTGGATACCCCATATTATCCCATTTCTTAACCTTTTGCCAATCAGTAAAGTTACCGCCACTGGCTTGTGCACCACATTCAATGATATGACCGGCAACCAATCCTGCGGCTAACTTATCCCAATCATCTAGATCCCAACCCAATTCATAGATGAAAGGTGCCATGGTTATGGATGTATCGGTCACTCTACCTGCAAGAATTAAGTCGGCACCACTTTCGAGGGCTTTTAATAAGGGAGGCACACCCAGATAGACATTTGCAGATTGAATATTATCCTTAATATGAGCAAAGTCATCACCTGTTTCCATGTCAGTAAACATGGCCTTGTCAGGATAGAACTCATCAATTCGATCAATGATATTATCCCCAATCACAACAGCAATCTTCAGATCGACACCCTTATGTTTTAGCTCAGAAAGAATTTTACGGGCACAGGCTAAAGGGTTTATACCACCAGCATTGGTTAGCATTCTCACCTTTTTTGCTTTCATCAATTCAGCCACATCAACAATCTGATCGACAAAATCACCCACATAGCCCATGGCTTCATTCTTCAACTGCTGTTTTCGAAGGATACTCATGGTCACCTCAGCCAAAAAGTCTGAAGAAATATAGTCCACTTCTCCACCTTCTAACTGACGTCTTAATACCCCAAGATCATCTCCCCAAAAACCACCAGCATTTGCTATTCGTATTTTGTCTTTCATCTGTCTATCGTTTTATTAAAATTGAAAATACTTTATTCCCAATTTTATAAGTTCATAATTTATCCTACCCCTCAATCAATTTTATAAGTTCCATTTGACTTTTAACCTGTTCACCTTCCTTAATCGCGATTTCAGAAACCACGGCATCGAAAGGTGCCAATATGCTATTTTCCATTTTCATGGATTCCAGAATAAGTAAAACATCTGATTTTTGAATTTTTTCTCCTGCCTTCACATTAATTTTAACAACCTTGCCTGGAAGTGGTGCAAGAATCCGATCTCCTGACTTAGCATCACTTTCAAAACTTTCATTATAAAGTGAGTTTACAGAATCCGACCATCTTCTTAAACTCATTAAAATACCTTTGCATGAGACATGTGCTTCGTTACGCTCATCCTTTGAGATATAGAAAGAATAAATCTTACCCTCATAAATAAGTTCTACACAATGGTCATTCAATTCTAATTTCTCAAAACAATAAGACTTATTATCGACTTCATAAGTCATTTCATCAATGGCAGAAACTTCAATAATTTTATCATCGTGAGTTAACTTTAATACTTGTCTGGCATTACGCCAGTAGCCTATTTCTTCCCAAATGTTTTTAGCTTGGTCTACATACAAATCGTAATGTGAAAAGGCAGCATAGAATAAAGCAGGATCAAGTGATGCCTGATCATTCATCATTCGAAGCAGAAGTTCCTTCTCATTATCTTTACAGAAATGGGTTGATATTTGGTTTTGAGAATATTCACCCGTTCCAATCAGGTTCTTAAGAAAATGAATATTATTCTTTATGCCATGAATGTGATAATCTGACAAGGCTTGTTTCAAACCTTCAATGGCCAGATCTCTTGATTCATCCCATACAATCAATTTGGAGATCATAGGATCAAAATCCGGGTAAATCGTACTGGCACTCGATAAGGAGGAATCTACCCGAAGTTTTGTGTTTGTCACAATGGGTTCCTTATAAAACTCGATATCTCCTGGAGCAGGAATAAAGTCATGCTCCGGATCTTCGGCATAGATTCTGGCCTCAATGGCGTGACCATTTAAAACAATATCTTCTTGCTTATATTTAAGCCTTTTCCCTGATGCAATAGCCAACTGTTCTTCAACCAAATCAATCCCTGTAATCATTTCGGTAACAGGATGCTCAACCTGAATTCTAGTATTCATTTCGAGGAAATAGAACTCATTGTTCTCATCCATTAAGAACTCAATTGTGCCTGCATTGGAATAACCTAAAGCCTTAGTTAAACGAACTGCAGCAGATCCCATTCTTTGTCTAAGTTCAGAGTCAACACTTGCTGATGGTGCTTCTTCAATGATCTTCTGAAAACGACGCTGTATAGAACATTCTCTCTCGAATAAATGAATGGCGTTCCCATGTTTATCTGCTAAAACCTGAACTTCTATATGGCGAGGATTTTCAATATAACGTTCCAATAAGACCTCACCATCACCAAAGTATTTTTCAGCCTCACGAGATGTAGCTGTAATAGCTGATTCCAAATCTGATTCAGACCTGACAATGCGCATGCCCTTACCACCACCACCTGCAGCTGCTTTCACCAAAACTGGAAATTGCAATTGAGCTGAGTTCGTCAATAAAGTCGCCTTATCGCCTATAATCCCCTGAAGAACTGGCAAATTCTGTAAAACGGCAAATTCACGTGCGTTAACCTTATTTCCCATCAATTCAATTGCCTTCGCATCTGGACCAACAAAATCGATATTTGCATCTGAACAGGCTTTTGAAAATTCAGGATTCTCAGCTAGAAATCCATAACCAGGATGGATAGCATCAGCCATATTCTCAACAGCAATCTTGATAATTTGCTGCTTATCCAAATAGGTTGATAACAAGTCATCCCCCTTAAGCGGATAAGCCTCATCAGCTAAGCGAACATGATCCGCCCCCTTATCCTTGTCAGAATAAATAACCAAGGTTGCAATACCCAATTTACGAGCGGTTCGAATGATTCGAACGGCAATTTCACCTCTGTTTGCTATTAGTAGTCGTTTATAATACATCTGTATTTATTATTTCACCCAATTCGGTTTTCTTTTTTCCAGAAAGGAATTCATCCCCTCTTGACCTTCATCTGATTTTCTTAAGTCAGCAATCATTTGAGCTGTATAGGTCATGGCTTCTTCATGAGTCAACCTATTGCTCATATCATAGATTAACTGTTTACACTGTGAAACCGCAACTGGTCCACTCGTTCCCAGATTTTGAATCAATTCTTCCAGCTTAGCTTTTCTCTTTTTTTCACCCAATGACCAATTTACAAGCCCGTACTTTTCAGCTTCTTTTCCTGAGAAACGAATTCCGGTCAGCATCAATTCTCTCGACTTATACTCTCCAACTCTTTTCATCACATAGGGTGAAATACAAGCAGGTACAATCCCGATTTTAACCTCACTAAGTGAGAAAACCGCTTTCTTATCAGCTAGCACAAAGTCACAGGCCGCTAACAAACCGTTAGCACCACCTATGGCTGCCCCATGAACCAAGGCTACGGTTGGAAACTTACAGGAATAGATGGCATTGAAACACTGTGACAACTTAAAACTCTCCTGATAATTCTCTTTATGCGAATAATTAACCACAGATTTCATCCATTTTAAATCTGCTCCGGCACAAAATGAAGGTCCTCTACCTTCTAAAATAAGTAATCGGATTTTAGTATAATCCATTGTTTCAACCTCAGTAAAGCAATGAATCAATTCGGAAATCATCTCTTCATTGAAGGCATTGTGTATCTCTGGTCGATTCAAATAGACATAACCAATCTGATTCTCTATCTTAAATTCTATTGTTTTATACATGATTTTTGTTTCATTCATTTTTCAAATAATACTTAGGCTTACATTCGGAATACGCCAAACTTAGGTTCGCCATACTCCTTATTTTGAGAAGCAGCAATGCCTAAAGCAAGGACTTGTCTGGTTTCCAATGGATCGATAATCCCATCATCCCACATACGTGATGTGCTATAGTACGGAGATCCTTCGTCTTCAAATTTCTGGAGAATATTATCACGAAGCTTTTTCTTTTCATCCTCATTGAACTCTTGACCTCGTGATTTTAGTTGTTGTTCCTTTACTTGAACCAAAACGCCTGCGGCTTGTTCACCACCCATGACTGATATTCTCGCATTAGGCCACATCAATAGCAAACGAGGTTCGTAGGCACGACCAGCCATTGCATAATTCCCAGCTCCAAATGAACCACCAACAATAATTGTAAATTTGGGTACTTGCGCATTTGCAACAGCATGAACCATTTTAGCACCGTCTCGAGCAATACCCTGATGTTCGTATTCTTTGCCCACCATAAAGCCAGTGATATTTTGAAGGAATACCAAAGGGATTTTGCGCTGACAGCACAATTCAATAAAATGGGCAGCTTTTAGAGAGGTTTCTGAGAAAATAATCCCATTATTGGCTATTATTCCCACCGGATAACCCATTATTCGTGCGAATCCTGTAACAATGGTTGGCGCATATCGTTCCTTAAATTCATTAAATGAACTCCCGTCAACAATTCTCATGATGAGTTCACGGGCATCTACAGGCTTTTTCAAGTCCAAAGGGGCTAATCCATAAAGTTCTGTCGGATCATAAGCTGGAGCTTCAGCCTCTACCTTATCTAAAGTTTGTTTTTGAGGGATAGGAATAGATTCAAAAATATTTCGACAGATTTGAATGGCATGTCTATCATTCTCAGCCAAATAATCAGCGACACCTGAAGTCGATGTATGTACATCAGCACCACCAAGTTCCTCTGCTGTGACTTCCTCACCAGTTGCCGCTTTCACCAATGGTGGACCACCAATAAAGATGGTACCTTGTTCCCTAACAATAATGGTTTCATCACTCATGGCAGGCACATAAGCACCACCAGCAGTACAGGATCCCATCACCATGGCAATTTGAGGGATACCTTTAGCAGACATTTGTGCCTGATTGAAGAAGAATCGACCGAAATCTAACTTATCAGGAAATACATTAGCTTGTTCCGGAAGAAAAGCACCACCGGAATCGACCATATAAATACAAGCCAAGTGATTTTCCATCGCAATCTCCTGGGCTCTAATATGCTTTTTAATAGTTGACTGGTTGTAGGTTCCACCTTTCACAGTTGCATCATTTGCAATAATGACACATTCTCGTCCTTGAACCACACCAATACCTGTGACTATACCTGCCGATGGGAATTTATTATTGTATTGGTTATAGGCAGCAAGTGGTGAGAGTTCTAAAAATGGGGTATTCTTATCTAATAGAAGTTCAATTCTATCGCGCACCAAAAGCTTGCCTCTGGAGAGGTGTTTTTCTCTGGCTTTGGGGTCAGCATCCTCAATTACTGATTTAAGTTTTTGACGGTATTCTCCGACCAAAGCTGTATAAGCTGCTTTGTTTGAAAGAAACTCCTCAGATTGTGTATCTATTTTTGATTTTAAGCGGTACAATGTTTTTAATTTTCGTGAGACAACTGAACAGAGCTTGTTCATTATATTCATCAAGTCATCATATTCAAATTTTATTTGAATATAAATCAAATTTAAACAAAATACTAGAAGATCTGTTTTTCTTAATTGAAATATTCACATCAAAAAACAAGATCGTAAAAGCTTATTAAAGATCAAATCAGACTACCATATACCCACCTTTTCTCAAATAGTTTCTTTCCAACTCATTATCAATCCATAGCCTTATTTCATAAGATGAACATCTCTTTGAGGAAATGGAATGGTGACTCCATTCTTTCTGAAAGCCTCATCAATGGCGAATCTCAAATCACTTTTTATATTTTCAACTAAGAAGCTTTCCTTCACCCAGAAATACAATTGAAAATCGAGTGAAGATTCTCCAAAGTTGTTAAAACGAACAAAAGGCACTGGCTTATTGGCAATCTTCGTATTACTCATAGCACACGCTTTCAACAAGTCACCTACCAATTTAACATCTGAACCATAAGCGACACCAACTTCAACAAAAAAACGTGTTTTAAAGTCAATATGGCTCCAATTAATTATTCTATCATTTACAAACTTAGAATTAGGTACAATCATCACAATATCATCCCTCGTTCTAATTTTGGAAGTTCGTAAGCCTATATTAATCACCTTACCAACTGTACCGTCATCTAATTGAATCACATCATTAATCTGCAAATTCCTTTCTACAATCAATACCAACCCTGAAGCTATATCGTTAAAAAGTTGCTGAATACCCAATCCAACTCCAACCAAAAGAGCTGCGATACTGGCAAGAAAAACTGAAATTTGTACGCCTACCGTATCGAGTAAAGCAATAACAACAATAACCCAGGTTAGATACTTAACAAATAAAAACACAGACCAATAAACACCTTGATCCCTATCTCGTTTGGCAATAAAACGTTTAAAAACACGCTTCAATATTCTTAATGTAATAATGGTTACTAAAACGACTCCAATAACGATTAAAACACCATAAACAGTCAGTGTAAAGTTCTTAGACGTTATCAGACTGTAATTCAAAAATTCACTTATTCCCATCAATTAATTTGTTTCAAAAAATTCATTACTTCACTATAAATAGCGAAGCCGTAATATATATTAGAGATCTAGAGCCTGTGCAACAATTTCTGCTACATCCAGGTTCTCAACTTCAGTTTCCTTATTCTTAAACTTTATCCCGTCAGTCAACATGGTCATACAAAAAGGACAGGCTGTAGCCACTTTATCCACTTTTTGCTCAAGCACATCTTCAGTACGTTCAATATTAACTTCTTTATCGCCTTTTTCAGCATCCTTAAACATTTGAGCCCCTCCAGCACCACAACAAAGAGCTGAACTTTTGCAACGCTTCATCTCTTTCACGTCACCATAAACAGCCTTTACAATATTTCGAGGTGCATCGTAAATCTTATTCCCTCTCCCTAAGTAGCATGGATCATGGTAAGTGATGGATAGGTTTTCGAAAGGATTTTTGTCCAAATCTAAGTTTCCCTTTTTGATTTGATCATCTAAAAACTCAGTATAATTAATCACCTCGTAATGACCTCCTAAATCCGGATATTCATTCTTAAGGGTATTATAACAATGTGGGCAAGTACAGATGATTTTTTTAATGTTATAGCCATTTAAAATTTCAATATTCTGCATGGCCTGCATCTGGAATAGCATCTCATTACCAGCTCGTTTTGCTGCATCACCAGTACAACTCTCTTCGGTACCCAAAACAGCATAACTTAATTCAAGATGATTCAATATTTTTGCAAATGAACGAGCAACTTTCTGATAACGAAGATCAAAAGCTCCTGCACATCCAACCCAGTACAAATACTCGACTTGTTCGCCCTTTGCAGCGACATCAGCCATTATGGGAATATCTATTTTCGTGTCTTTATCCATATAATTTAGGTAAGATTTTTTAGTTTTAAGATCAATTACTCTGCCCACTTCATTCTATCCTCAGGGGAGTATTGCCAAGGGGCTCCATTATTTTCAATATTTGCAAACATGGCATTCAATCCGGCCGGAGCCGAAGCTTCTTCCATCACTAAATACCGTCGCATATCCATAATCAAATTAGGGTGACTGATTTCTATGGGGCACTCTTGTGCACAGGCATTACAAGATGTACAAGCCCATATCTCTTCCTCACTAATATAATCTCTTATTAAACTCTTGGTATCATCTTCTCCCTTTAATAAAAGGGCTCCCTTTTCATTCATTCGATGACGAAGATCAACAAATATTTTACGCGGCGACAAACGCTTACCTGTTATATTAGCAGGACAAACATCGGTACAACGTCCACATTGTGTACAAGCCAAAGAGTCCATATAATTCCTCCAGGTAACATCTTCAATATCTTTCACTCCAAAACGAGTTACTTCTTCACTTTCGTCGTAGGAAGATTCAGGATCTAACATCAATTTCACCTCTTTGGTTATCGAATCAAGGTTTGGGTATTTCGTTAAAGGATCAAGATTAGCCAGAAAAACATTCGGTATAGATAAAAAGACATGAAAATGCTTAGAATAAGGCAGGTAATTTGCAAAAATAAAAATCAACAAAATATGAACCCACCAACCCGATTCTTGCATAGCGCCAAAATCCATAGAAGTCCATTGGATAATTTGAGAAGAAACCGGATAGACACCTAATATTTCATTGAAATGGTTACTGATATATCCCAAATTAAACACCAATAAGGATAGCATTAAGAAACCGATAAAGTAAAGAGATAACTCAGCATCCAGATTCGTTTTAGGCGTAATCTCAACACCTTTTAAACGAGAAATATTCATAAACTTTCTTCGAATAAGAAAGAAGATAATGAGAACCAGAATAATAAATGCAAACACATCCCCTGATGCCATAATCACATCATAAAAAGTACCCATAAAAGCAAAGGATCGATCTGAGCCCACAAGCCCATCAAAGACCATCTCAACACTCCCAAAGGTTATTACCAGAAATCCCCAAAATACCAAAGCATGCATCAAACCAATAACTGGTTTTCTAAAAATTTTGGTCTGTCCAAAGGCAACGTTTAAGGTTCGAGTAATTCGAGCTGAAATATTCTTAATTGGGTATGCAGGCCTGGTTAGTTTAAAGAAAGCCCTTAAGCGAAATACCGACCAGGCAAAAACACCCAGGGTAATTAGAAGAACAACTGTAAATAGAGTTTGCTTTATCATAATGTATGGGTTAACTTATAAATTAGAGAACAAAGAGTCAGCTTTTTTAGCTGACTCAATTATATTACTCTCCACTACGAATAATCTCAGTTAATTTTGGAAGCACTGTCATAGCATCACCAACAACGCCATAGTCTGCTACACTAAAAATTGGCGCTTCAGGATCCGTGTTAATGGCTACAACACATTTAGAACGACTAACTCCAGCTACATGCTGAATGGCTCCTGAAATACCAATAGCGAAATACAAATTCGGTGCAATCACCTTACCTGTTTGACCAACATGTTCTTCGTGCCCTCTCCATCCATCATCAGACACAGGACGTGAACAAGCTGTTGCAGCTCCCAATACAGAAGCAAGATCTTCAACAGGTTGCCAATTACCAGGATCTTTCATTCCTCTTCCTGCAGAAACCACAATATCGGCATCAGTTAAGATGACTTTATTTTCAGCAGTCTCTACAGACTTTACTTTAATCTTAAAAAGATCATCACCTAGCTCTGGCGTAAATCTCTCAATATTTAAACTTGTGGGATTTTCAACAAGACCAAAAGAATTTTTTGATAGTGTCAAGATCTTCTTATCCGAATCAATCTGTACATAAGCAAATGCCTTACCAGAGAAGACTTGCTTCTTAATTACAAAAGGGTCCAAAGATTTCGGCACATCCAATACGGCAGCAGCTAATCCAGCTTTCAGTTTAACTGATAAACGCGGTGAAATAGCCTTTCCTGAATTATTATCACTTAAGATCACAAAGGAAGCGTCTTCCTTGTTCACAACCTGACTGATAACCTCAGCATAAATACGGCTACTAAGAATATTTAAACGAGAATCATCAACAGAAATTATTTTATCAGCTCCATATTGAGCCAATTTCTCCAGTTCAGATTCAGAAACCTCCCCTATTGAAATAACGAAAGTTTGTGTATTGAAACGTGTGGCTAAATCCTTAGCATAAGAAACCAACTCATAAGTTGATTTTTTAAATTTACCCTCCCAATTTTTTGCAAATGCGATTACTGACATAGCATATAATATTTTAGAATTTATCTTCTCTAATTTATCTAATCAATGGCACTAAAGTCAATTGTATTAGCCTTATAAAACTTTGGCTTCTGACTTAAGTAGATCTACCAATTCCTCCAGTTGTTCTGAATCTATCATTTTACATGATGATTTGGCCTGTGGTAATTCAAACTCTACGATATGACTTAACGCTTGCAGTTCAACAGCTGGAAGAACTTCCAATGGTTTCTTTCTCGCCATCATAATACCACGCATAGCTGGAATTCTTGGTTCATTGGTAATTCCTTTTTGAACGATCCCTACAAAAGGAGGTGTTAATTCAAGTATTTGTTTTCCACCTGGAATAGCTCGATGTATAATAACATTCCCATTCTCTACGTCCAGTTTTGTCATGGATGAGATGGCAGGACAATCTATAAATTCACTAAGCATTCCTCCTACAGAAGAACCATTATAATCACTAGATTCAATACCACTCAATACGATATCAAAAGGATTACCCTTTAAATAAAGTGCAATTTGTCCTGCAACAAAATAAGCATCAAGTGGATCAGCATCTACTCTTATGGCTTTATCAGCACCTATAGCTAAAGCTTTTCTTAATGTGGCATCACATTTAGATAAGCCTACATTAATAACACAAACTTCATCAATTGAATTGTTACTATCTTCCTTCAGTTCTATGGCTCTGGTTAAAGCTAGTTCGTCCCAAGGGTTAATAATCCACTGAACACCCGCATCATCAACTTGCTTGTTATTATCGGTGAACTTTACTTTGGTAGTGGTATCGGGAACATTACTGATACAAACTAATATTTTCATATGGTTTATATTTTTGTGGTTAGTGTTGATTTATAGATCGATACTAGAAGCACGTATTCTAATATTCATAAATCCTTAATTAAGATAATCAATCTATGCTAATAATCCCCTTGAAATCACAATTTTTTGTATCTCTGAGGTGCCTTCATAAATCTGTGTGAGTTTTGCTTCACGCATCAAACGTTCAACATGATACTCTTTCACATAGCCATTACCGCCATGAATTTGGACAGCTTCAGTGGTCACTTTCATAGCTGTTTCAGCCGCATATAATTTAGCCATGGCGCTAGCTTGTCCATATGGCTTTCCCTGATCTTTTAGCCAGGCTGCCTTCAAGCAAAAGTAGCGAGCAGCTTCAATTTCAACAGCCATATCTGCCAACTTAAAAGCAATGGCTTGATGCTTGATAATTTCTTTACCGAAAGTCTTTCTCTCTTGAGCATACTGCAAGGCTAGTTCGTATGCACCTGATGCTAGACCTAAAGCTTGAGACGCAATTCCAATACGTCCACCCTCAAGTGATTTCATTGCAATTTTAAATCCTTGCCCATCTTCACCAAGACGATTCTCCTTAGGTACTTTCACATTATTAAACATGACAGAGTGGGTATCAGAGGCTCTCATTCCCATTTTATTCTCATGCGGACCAATAGTAATCCCCTCTAATTTTGAGTCAATCAAAAAAGCATTTATTCCATGATGCTTCTTTTCCGGATGGGTGTGTGCAATTAGCAAGTAAGTTGATGCTGTTCCTCCAGAGGTGATCCAATTTTTAATACCATTCACTAAATAATGATCTCCCATATCGACAGCTGTCGTTCTTTGAGAAGTGGCATCAGATCCAGCCTCAGGTTCTGAAAGCAGAAAGGCTCCAATCTTATCTCCTCTAGCCATAGGCTTTAAGAATTCCTCTTTTTGAGCTTCGTTACCATATTTCTGAACTCCCCAGCAAACTAAAGAATTATTCACAGACATGATGACGGAGACAGATGCATCCACTTTAGAGATCTCCTCCATGGCTAAAACATAGGAAACGGTGTCCATTCCTCCACCATCATACTCAGGTCCAACCAGCATTCCCAGGAAGCCCAGTTCGCCTAATCGTTTCACCTGTTCTTTGGGGTAAATGGCATTATCATCACGTTCAATCACGCCAGGTAATAATTCTCGTTGAGCAAAATCACGTGCTGCATCTCGAATCATCTCTTGTTCTTCGGTGAGTTCAAAATTCATAGTGTGGTTTGTTTAAGGGTTAATAGTTTGTTGTACTTGTGGTTATTTTAAGTTCCTAGCCTTTTTTATAAACGATAGAGACCAATGTTTTATCATCACCTCCCATATTAATGCTTAGGGCATAAGGTCTATCTTGACTCATTTCAATTTGTGCATCACCTGCTTTGCCTGTCAATTGTTCCCAAAGCGTAACAGCCTGATGAACCCCTGTTGCTCCAGTTGGATGTCCCCAACCAATCAGACCACCAGTGGTATTAATTGGCATTTCACCATCACGTTTTGTTTTCCCATCAATAACGAAATCGATGCCTTTGCCTGGCTCGGCCAAACCGATAGCTTCAATAGCCATGATACCAGCAATCGAAAAGCAATCATGCAATTCAATCGTACCTAATTGACTGATACTAATACCAGCCATGTCCAGAGCCTTCTTAACAGCATTCTTAGTTGTTTCTAAAACAGTAGGGTCTGTTGGATTCTGAGTAATATCCGATGTCATTTGTGCAAAACCAAGCACCTCAATAGCTTCCTCTGGTTTAAAACCCAGGCTTTTTAAACCCGCCTCTGAAACAACAGCAATAGCTGAAGCGCCATCTGAGACCTTGGAACAATCGAGTACAGTTAGATTATCAACAAATTTCTTGGGATTTAATGGCATTGTACGTGCCGCATCGTATAAATCAGATTTTTTATTCTCAGCTTCTTGTGCTGTATGACAGAGTCTGGCATTCTCGATAGCATTGACATACCATTGGCTCATAGCCAAGCGTGATCGCTCCTTACCATATTTTTCGTAATACGCTCCTGCTCTATTACTAAATACGCCTGGAAAAAAATAAGCATGCCCATCTTTTCGAGACTGATTCCAACCTGCAGCCGCTAAAATATCAGCTCCGTATACGGCTTTTTTTGTGTTCTGAACTTCAACACCTAAAGCCATTACAACATCTGCGGTTTCAGCTAATACCGATTTTATGGCTGACATTAATGCCAAGCCTCCAGAGGCACAAGCCCCTTCAACACTTACAGCAGGCTTAAACTTAAGGCCTTCATCAATTAATGGAAAAAAAGCAGGTAAATTTGCCTGATTATTAAACCGAGCAGCCATAAAATTTCCAATAACACCTTCGTCTACTTTATCGGCACCGCCAATCGTTTTTAATACAGCTTGTCCAGCCTCTTTAATATAGCTTTCTAAAGGACGACTTCCTTTTTTAGGATTAAATTCAGAACGACCAGTTCCCATTGATACGGTATTGTAACCGGCAAGCATGTAAATTTTTCGACGTGGGGATTTCATATGAGTTAGCGTTTGTTAAAAAATCTCTATTCAAACGAATGGAAAGCCAATTTGCGTCTCAATTACAGTATGTAATTAAGTCCTTAGTGACCTACCTTAATTGCATTAATGTTGAAGCAAAATATCGTTTCAGTGACTTAATTTAGTAATAATTCACTTAAAATCAGAATCATGACCAAGCTTATTTATTTTAAATAAACATAAGAGAATCGATACCTCTAGCAAATACAGCATAAATAGCACAAATTGATAAATGCTTTTTTTATTTTATATAATACTGAATTTATTATCTAATTAAAATGTCAAATTATAAAGTTTGAATTGTATGCTCCTAATTATAGCGCTTACAGCTTACATCTCTAATTACTGAACCGACAAGTAATTATATTGATGAATAAGATCTTTTAGGACTTATTCACCTACAAAAACTCTATTTATCTGGGAATCATAAAACTTATAAATAACGAGGTATAAAAAAAGCTCAACCGAAGTTGAGCTTTAAGAATTATTTAAATAACAATTATCTATTCAAAATAGTTGTTCACTGGGCCATAAGCATGATAGAAACCTGTTTCCATTACCTTATTCACAGCTTTCGTATCAGCAGCTACACCACCATCGACCAATAGATGACCAATAGCTTTAGATTTCAAGCCATATGCCAAAGCTAATTCTGAAGCAGGACTTGTTGATGCCTTCAACTCATTGAAGAATGGAGATAAAATTCCTTCTCTCTCTCTCTCACGAATCACAGTTTTCCAATTCAATTTTTCAGATAGTTGAGGAACAAAATAAGCCTCATTAGCTGTCTTTACATCAGCAATTGCCTTATAGGCTTTTGCGTCCATATCGTATACAGCAACAATTTTACCTTTCTCGTATTGGAAGAAGCCGTCTTTTTGCGAACCATCAGAATACTGACCACCTGTTACACCAAGATCGATGTACTGGTTTAAGATTTCATGAGATAATTTTTCTTGTGGGAAAGCAGCCTGCATACTCTTAAGAATAAAGCACATCACATCAATTCCCACATAATCCATCAATTGATAGATTCCCATTGGGCGAAGCAATAAATCACGACTTACTGTATCAACACGATAAATCGCATCGGCCAAAGCAATCTCATTGGTCATACCTTTAGCCTGATCCAAAGCAAATAAAGCATCACGCATAAAATGGCCATTGCCAATAAATCCAGCTACATCACTAGAATAAACAACAATCTTTCTCATTGACTTAGCCAACTCTTCAGAAAACTTAATCAAATCAGGATTGATATTTTCAACTGGGATAACTTCAAGCAATTTTTGGATTACAGGCGGGTTATAAAAGTGGAACCCAACAATATCACCGTTTAGACCAGCTTCCTTGTCAATCTCACCCAAAGGAATTGAAGAGGTGTTACTTAGGAACCAAGCATCAGGATTATTCTGTTTAATTTGTGAAAATAACTTTACTTTTAAGCCCTTATCTTCTTTAATAGCTTCAAAAACAAGCTGAGAATCATAAGCCGTTTCGATACGTGTACTGGTTTTGATCATGGCCATTACGTCGTTGGCATAAGCTTCAATCACTTGCTCATTTTCAATAAGCTCAGCTGAATCCTTATACCATTCTCTAAGTTCAACGATATTTTTCTCACCAGACTTTAATAGCTGTGACTTTAAATACTTCAACAAGCCTTCCAAAGCTTCAGGAGAAACATCAATTGCATTAATTGTAAAATTCTCTTCGCGTTTAGCTCCAATCTTAAGTTTTCCAACTTCGAATGCTAAAAGAGCCATAATACCGCTACCCATTTTACCAGCAGCACCTAATAAACTTATGTTTGTATATTTATTAATGTAGTTCATTTTGTTATTTTGATTTTGGATTTCAGATATTGAATTTACAAATCTAAAAGCCTGTGATTATTTCCAGTTTGCTTTACGTTTCTCAATAAATGCGTTAACGCCTTCAATTCGTTCAGTCTGATCAGCTTTAAATAAGTTACCGAACTCCTTAGATTCCATTGCTTCAGCATCAGTTCGAGTCATCTCTTTACCTTCACGCAAAACAGTCTTTAATAAACGAAGTGCATTGGGGCTATTCTTTGCGATCTTCTTTGCCATATCAATAGCCTGGTCAAGAACCTGGTCAGCCTCAGCCAATTGTTGAACCAATCCCAAGTCATAGGCTTCAGTTGCCTTAACACCACCAGCCGTCATCATTAGGTACATAGCATGACCTAAACCAACTTGCTTCAGTGCCTCTACTGTACCATTAAAACCTGGTATTAAACCTAAAGACGATTCCGGTAATCCCAATCGAGTATCCTTATTGGCCACACGAATATCGCAGGCTAAAGCTAACTCTAAGCCTCCTCCAAGTGCAAAACCATTAATCGCTGCGATAACAGGAATAGGCAATTGAGCAATATTTCTAAAGACAGACTTTCCTTTCTCAGAAAAATCATAACCTTCCTGAACAGTCATATCCTGAAAAGCTTTAATATCAGCACCAGCAACAAAAGCTTTTCCTGCTCCGGTAATAATTAAAACTCTAACATTAATTGACTGTTTAAACGAATCTATAAAGGACTGCAATTCGTCAAAAACTTCATTATTAAGAGCGTTTAAGGCATTCGGACGGTTTAAAGTCAGAATTCCAACCTCATCCCTTTCTTCATAAATCAGATAAGAAAAATTCATAAGATGTGTGTTGTATAAGTAATAGGTATGATTTAATTCGTTAATTTATAAATAACAATAAAGATTATCTTAGTTCATAAAATGATATTCTCAGACTATCGAAAACCTTTGCGTTAGAGATCATAAATTTAGAAAAAAAAGTGACTTCTTGAATTAAATCTGGTGAGAGAATATAATGACATGATAATCCTCTGATTAAAAACATGTTTAACACAAAACATTTGTGTCAAAAAACGATCTAAAAACAGAATTTCGTCTACATGATAAATTCTGAGCATCTTTTTTGGGTGTCGCCCAATTCATAATCAGAATATCAGCTTTAAAAGCTTATCTTCGCAATCAAATTGAATCAAATGCGTAAAATCGAACTTTTAGCTCCGGCTAAGAATCTGGAAACAGGTATTGCAGCCATCAACTATGGCGCAGACGCTGTTTATATAGGTGCTCCAAAATTTGGAGCTCGTGCCGCCGTAGGCAATACTTTAGAAGATATTGGAGAACTTATTAAATATGCTCATCAGTATTGGGCCAAAGTATTCATTACAATGAATACCATCTTATATGATAATGAATTAAAAGAAGCTGAAGCTTTAATACATAAACTATACAAGTTAGGCGCAGATGCACTTATTGTGCAGGATATGGGTATTCTGGAAATGGATTTACCTCCAATAGAATTGCACGCCAGCACACAAACTCACAATTTTGATTTAGAACGCATACAATTTCTTGAAAAAGCTGGTTTTAAAAGAATTATTCTAGCCAGAGAACTATCATTAAACCAAATTAAAGAGATTAGAGCCAATACAAATGTTGATTTGGAATACTTTGTTAATGGTGCACTTTGCGTTTGTTTGAGTGGTCAATGCTATTTTTCTCATGCCATAACGGGTCGATCGGCAAATCGTGGTGAATGCAGCCAGGCTTGCCGTATGAGATACGACTTGGAAGATGCCGAAGGCAATGTGTTAGCCAAGGATAAACACTTGCTCTCATTGAAAGATCTGAACCTTTCCAATGAAATAAATGACATTGTAGATGCAGGTATTTGTTCACTTAAAATTGAAGGTCGATTAAAGGACATTTCATATATCAAAAACATAACCAGCCATTACAGCCAGAAGTTAGATCAAACCATAAAAAAGAATAAAGAGCTTGAAAGAGCTTCTTCAGGTCAAATTCAAGTCAACTTCAAAGCAGACCCCGAAAGGACTTTCAATCGTGGTTTCACACCTTATTTCTTCAAAGGAAGAGTGCCTGAGATCGCAAATTTTTTCTCACCAAAAGCATTAGGTAAGGAAATCGGGAAGATCATCGCTGTAAGAAAAGATCACTTCCTTGTTAGAAGTAAATTCCCAATCCACAATGGAGATGGTTTATGTTTTTTCAATAAAAGCAAGCTATTGAAGGGTATACAAGTGAATGGTGTTAAGGGTGATAAAATATATCCAAACGATATGAGTATGGTTTGCGATGGTGTAACCCTTTATCGCAACAACGATCACGAGTTTGCTAAGGAATTAAAACAGGATAAAAGCATTCGCAAAATATCGATTGATATTCTATTCGAACAGTTAGGTAAGCAGCATTTCTTACATATCACCGATGAAAATGGGATATCAGCATCCAGTAGTTTAGATGAGATATTCGAACTAGCCAAGAATGAAGATATGGCTAAAAGTAATATTGAAAAACAACTGTCAAAGCTGGGTGATTCTATTTATGAGCTTTCTTCCATTCAATTGAATTTAAGTGAAACTCCCTTTATCCAGGCTAAATTATTAAATGAGCTCAGACGAAAGACCCTTGAAGATTTAACTCAAGCACGAATTGAGTCTGCAAAAAAAGAAGAAACCCGACCTCTTATCTCACATCCTAAATATTACTCAGACAAGATTACTTATATGGGAAATGTAAGCAATTGTAAGGCTGAGGATTTTTATAAGAAATGCGGGGTTAATGATATTGAAAAAGCCTTCGAGCTTCAGAAAAATTTCGATGGTAAAACGCTTATGGTAACCAAACATTGTCTTCGTTACGAATTTGGGAAATGTCCAAAGCTTGTGAAAACAATTGGTGAAAAACCGGGGCCTTTATACCTTGTGGATAATAATAGAAAATACAGTTTGGAATTCAATTGCCAACGTTGCGAAATGAAGGTCATCTTGATGCCAAAGTAAAGCTTTCTAAAAAAAAAACAAATGCTCATATCTTGTAGATATGAGCATTTGTTTTTTATAAATCTTATACTCTTTTTAAACTTTGTGAGTCAGTTGATAAACATTGGAAATTTCCATAAAGCTCACCCCTTTTGAAGGTCCAAAACTACCTCCAAGAATTATCACCGTATCTTCACTTGTGAAATACCCTTTGTTCATTAGGGTCAACATCGATTGCTTCACATATTCATCACGACTAGCTAATATTTCTTTATAATCTGCCTCAACACCATAGGATAAAGCCAACTCTCTCATCACACGTTTCGAGTAACATTGAGCATATACTGGAACAGTTCCCCTATAAGCTGACAAGTAACGCCCTGTTCGTCCAGTAAGCGTATCAGTTACAATGGCTTTTGCTGGTAAAAACTGTGAAGCATTTACTGCCGATCTCGCCAAAACAGAAGTCACTTCCTTATGTCTTGGTTCACGTTTCAATTTATCTGGCTCCAATTCCTTCTCCACTTCTTTCGCCACTTCTGTCATAACCTTTACCGCCTCAACCGGGTAATCACCATATGCTGTTTCACCACTTAACATGATGGCATCAGTTCTGTTGTAAATTGCATTTGCAATATCACTCACTTCAGCACGAGTTGGACGAGGATTTTCTATCATAGAATGCAACATCTGAGTTGCAATAATCACCGATTTTTTTGCATCGATACATTTACGGACAATTCGTCGTTGTATCACCGGAATTTTAGCAGCTGGAATTTCAATGGCCAAATCACCTCGAGCAACCATTACACCATATACATACTCTAGAATTTCATCGATGTTATCAACACCTTCTTGATTCTCTATTTTAGCAATGATCTTAATTTGAGACTTTCTAGCATCAAGAATCTTCTGAATCTCTAGTACATCCTCTTTTTTACGAACAAAAGAATGAGCTATAAAATCGATATCCTGATCGATAGCAAATTGAATAAACTCTCTATCCTTCTCACTCAAGGATGGTAAATTAATTGAAACACCAGGAATATTAACACTTTTACGATTTTTCAGGAAACCCTCATTTTGAGCTTCTACCATCAAATAAGATTCTGTCTTATCAATGACCAATAATTCCAGATCACCGTCATCAATAAGGATCCTATTCCCCACTTCAATATCCTGAACAAAAAACTCATAGCTAACTGAGAAACTATTATCTTCCGATAAATCAGAATTTAATCCAACAATTTTTATTTGACTTCCTTGAGATAGGAATATATCTTCTTGAATCCCAGTCGTTCTTATCTCAGGCCCCTTTGTATCAATCAATAAGGCAATTTTATCTGAAACTTTACGCACATTATCAATCACTTTCTGGGCATCTGAATGAGACTGATGAGCTGTATTTAAACGCACCACATTCATACCCTCTTCAAAGAGTTCAGTTAAGAATTCTACATCGCATTTCTTATCGGAGATTGTAGCAATGATTTTGGTACCTTTCTTCATAATAATAGTTTTAATTTTAACTGAACATATACTGTTAACAGCATGAATAACAAATTTATGAAAAGAAGAATAGTGTTTTAACCATATGGATTCTCTATTATAAATCCACTTATAAAAGATAAGTAAAACTTTTAACAAAGCTTATATTTCTCACAAAAGAATAAACTAGCATAAACACATAAAGAATTCCTATAAACCCATTAATTTTTAACAAAAGCACAATAAACATACAGTTATTTTGGCCTTATAAAACTGGGGCATAAAAATCCAGAATTAGCTCATGGGAATGTGCAGTTTTTACACGAAACCAAAGCAAATTCTCAGATTAAGACATCTGATTTCCTCTTCAAAAACGAAAGTATGAATTTTTGCAGGTATAAACCTATCGCATTGCAGAATATTAAGGATGAAGACCTTTGTAAAACGTTTGCGAAATGAATAAATGGAATAAGTCTAAATAACTCCAGACTATTTAAGGATTTTTTTCTTGAATCAGTATTTAATCTATTCAAAACATTAATTCGTCAATTTTGATAAATACCAAACAACGACAACAGATCAAACTCTTATCAAAAGAAATTTTAACATTCGTCAAAAAAACTTATTTATCCTGATTAATTTTTGAAAGAGCCTCTACGCCTAACCGATATGAATCCAAGCCAAATCCGGCGATAACACCAACGCAACTTGCACTAATCATACTTGTGTGTCTAAAGGCCTCTCTTTTATGTACATTTGAAATATGCACTTCGATAACTGGAAGTTCAACAGCCGCAATTGCATCTCTAATAGCAATGGACGTATGCGTGTAAGCCGCCGCATTCAAAACAATACCATCAAATAAAAATCTAACCTCATGAATTTTATTAATGATCTCACCCTCAATGTTTGATTGAAAATATTCCAATGAAAAATCAGGAAATACGCGCTTCAATTTTCCGAAATATTGATCAAAACTTTCTGTCCCGTAAATCGTTTTTTCTCTGGTCCCTAATAAGTTCAGATTAGGTCCATTTAGGATTAAAATTTTCATTTCGTCAAAATTTCACTTTAGTTTAACATAGAGTTCTTATCCGATTTTAACAAATCTTACGTAATAAATTCATATAATGTTTTGTAATATTATCATAAAAGTACGTATATTGCTATCGTTAAAGCAAATCTAGTAAAATAGATTTGATTAACAATTACAACTAAACTACATACTTAAAATTAATTGAAATGAATTGGACAACAACAATTGAGAATTTCAAGACTTATCTCACATTGGAAAAGTCTTTATCAAAGAATTCTATTGATGCTTACATCAATGACATCACTAAATTAACAACTTTTTTCAAGGAGCAAGGTAGAACTGTAGCCCCTGTTGAAGTTGTTTTACAAGACCTTAAGGATTTTGTCACCTGGATTAATGACGCCGGTACAAGCCCTAGAACACAAGCACGTGTTATTTCCGGAATCAAAGCTTATTTCAAATATTTATTACTTGAAGAAGTTATTGATAGAAACCCAACAGCTTTGTTAGAAGCTCCAAAAATTGGACGTAAGCTTCCACACACTTTAACCGTTGAAGAAATCGACGTTTTAGTTAAGGCAGTTGACACAAACAAATCTGAAGGACAAAGAAACAGAGCAATACTTGAAACTCTTTATTCTTGCGGACTTCGTGTTTCTGAATTGATTGACCTTAGAGTTTCTAACTTACATTTCAGAATGGGTTTCATTAAAATCCATGGAAAAGGGAACAAAGAGCGTTTAATTCCAATTGGGAAAAGAGCTAAGAAAGAAATCAAACTTTATCTTAAGAACTACAGAGGTAAATTAAACATCGATAAGGATAGCGAGGATATTTTATTCCTTAACCGTAGAGGTCGTAAACTTTCTCGAGTTATGATTTTTACTATCATTAAAAACCTTTCTAAGAAAGTTGGTTTAACTAAGAATGTTTCTCCTCACACTTTCCGTCACTCGTTTGCTTCTCACTTGGTAGAAGGTGGTGCTGACTTAAGAGCGGTTCAAGAGATGTTAGGCCATGAGTCTATTTTAACAACTGAAATCTATACGCACTTAGATAGAGATTATTTGAAGGAAACAATTAAAAATTGTCATCCAAGATCTAAAGATCAATAATCAAAAAAAAGAGTAGCAAATTGCTACTCTTTTTTTTGTCTCTTATATTTTTAACTTCTTAAACTGATTCCGTTTATAATTTCACAATATAAGCATCAGGAAAGCCTTTAGAGCGAATATCTCTCAACTCTCGACGACACACCCAATAATTATCGTAGCTACGGTAAAAATATCGATACAGACTCTCATCCTTATCAAAATTCTCGTACACACCTGTCAATTTAAGCTGACTTATTCGAGTTGTCTTTTTACTTGCAAAAACGTGTATTGAATATTTAAATTTAGGATCTTTCTTATTTTTAATACCATATGTTTCTTCATATAAATTTCTCATTTTCTTTGAGAACTTCATCCGACTCACATCCCGATAATAATTCCAAAATTCCCACTTACCATACCTGTTGATTCGAAAAAGAGTTTCAGGAGGCAATTCCTCTACATAATTATCATTCTCATTTTCCTCATCAGGAATAGCCTTAACTTCTTGAATTACTTCAGGTTTCTTAGCTATTTTTTCTTTTGAATCTACAGCAATTTTGGATTCCTCTTCAGGTTCAATTTCAACAACTTCAGTATACTCTATTTCCTTACTATCATCAAGTTTTACTAAATTAAATAATTCTGGTGAAATTAGAGGAGAAAGTAAGCCGACAATAATCGATATAAGTAAACAAGCTACTATATAGAGGAGGTTTCTCATAAATGATGTATTCCTTTTTTTAGATAATAAATCTAGAGTTTTATACTCTAACAATAAAAGCAAAAGCTCTTATCGGTAATAAATATAATAAAATCTATTAATATATCTTTAATTAAGACTTCATCAATAAAGAACTATCTCCATAACTCAAAAATCGAAACTCATTATTCAAAGCATAATCATAAATCTCGCGCCATCTCTCTCCTACCAAAGCCGAAATTAATAAGAGTAAAGTACTCTGAGGTTGGTGAAAATTAGTCACTAAGCCTGAAATAACTTTGAAATCGTAACCCGGTGCGATAATAATTTGTGTAGCCGCATTAAACAAACTAATATTTTCATTTTTCATAAAATCAACAATCGCTTGATAAGCCTCTACTCGTGTATAACTTCCATTAAGCGTATAAGCATCCCATTGTTCAAGTAAATAGGGATTTTCTTTCCCAGAGAGCAACTTAACACCTAACCAATATAAACTTTCAAGTGTTCTTACTGATGTTGTACCAACCGCAACAATGCCATTCTCAGCATCAATTACTTGCTGCAAGCTCGACACATTAACCTGAATATGTTCGGTATGCATTTCATGATCACCAATCTGCTCTGCTTTCACAGGCTTAAATGTTCCTGCGCCAACATGAAGTGTTAATTCAGCTCTTTTAACACCATTATCATCCAAACGATTAAATACAGTATCTGTAAAATGCAAACCTGCGGTAGGCGCTGCTACTGAACCTTCGTGCTTTGAGTAAACTGTTTGGTAGCGAGTTAGGTCTGTATTTTCAGTATCACGATTCAAATAAGGAGGAATTGGAATCTTACCGGTTAGTTCAAGAACTTCACTAAAGCTTAATGTTTGGTTCTCCCAGGTAAATTTAATTTCATGGGCACCGTCCAGATTCTCCACATGTTCAGCACAAAGGAATTCTTCCTTGCCTTCGAACATAAAACTCATTTTGAGAATACCTGACTTCCACTTACGTAAATTACCAATAATACACTTCCATGTACAAAGGCCTTTAGCTTGAAAAGCCAAATTGTAATCAGCTGGATTTAAGGGCTCCAAACAAAATATTTCAACACGTGCTCCCGTCTCTTTATAAAAGATCAATCTGGCTTGAATCACTTTGGTATTGTTGAAAACCATGGTAGTACCCTCAGCTATTTCATCTGGCAAGTTTTGAAATCCTTTTTCTTTGATTTCATTATTCTTGTATACCAACAATTTTGATTCTTCACGATTACCTAATGGGTATTTAGCAATTTTCTCATCTGGCAAATTATATGTAAAATCTGATATTTGAATGCACTGTG
Organism: Ancylomarina sp.; assembly: GCA_048268005.1. GTDB lineage: Bacteria > Bacteroidota > Bacteroidia > Bacteroidales > Marinifilaceae > Ancylomarina. The sequence continues at coordinate 872,430 of JBLWWJ010000001.1, read as the reverse complement.
GATTCATTACACTATCTTTTGTTCTTATTTCCATCTCTCCTCTAAATATTACTCAACAATACCATTCTCCTTAGTTGGAGAATAGAATTGGTGTGCAAAAATAGTTAACTTTGTTCGTATTATAAAACAATGCCTCAGATTCCACTCATTCGGGATATTATTTTCCTAAGACTTAAGATCTGAAGGCAACAAACCAGATAGCACATGCAAATAAATATTGGAGATAAAGTCAAATTTCTAAGCGAGACCGGTGGCGGAAGAGTTACCCGTATTATCGATGCTAAAACTGTGATGGTTCTTAACGAAGAAGATGATTTCGAAATTCCTACTCTTAAAAAAGATTTAGTTGTTATTGAGTCACAATCTGAAGGCAACTCATCAGCTTCCCATAGCCTCTCAACAAACAAGAAAGTGACATCAACGGTAAAAAGTGAACCGCTTAAAGTTCAAAAGGAAGATGTTTATTTTGCTTTTGTACCACGAGCCGGATATGAAATCACATCCAGCCCGCTAGAACTCTATCTTATAAACGATACCAATTCGATACTTCTTTACAATTTCTTTAATCAGAATGGTGAAAAATTTGAAGGGATCACAACAGGTAATATTGATCCGAATTCAAAAATATTATTAACTGAGTTCGATCAAAAGGATCTGGGAAAATTAAGTACTTTCCATTTCCAAATCTTGTATTACCAAGCGGGCGACTTTACGCCCAAAGCTCCAATCAATAAAACAGTAAAAATTCAAGCAGTGAAGTTTTACAAATCGAATTCATATAAGCTGACCGATTATTTTCACGAACAAGTCATCCTTCATCAACTTACGGCCGATGATATCGAGCATAAATTAGATGAGTTGAGTCAGAAAGATTTCAAAAAACTGATTCGAGAAAAAGAAGGAACTACAAAACCAACTCAAAGCCCAAAACTAAACCCTAAGACAAATATTTTAGAAGTTGATTTACACATCAATAAATTGATCGATTCAATTACAGGCTTCTCAAATGCTGACATTTTAAATTTTCAAATGGACAAGTTCCATGAAGTATTACGTGAAAATGAAGGTAATAAGGGAAAGAAAATTGTCTTTATTCATGGTATTGGGAATGGGACATTAAAACAAAAGATCCTTAGCGAACTGAAAAGAAAATACAGAAAACACAGCTCACAGGATGCCTCATTCAAAGAATATGGTTACGGAGCCACCATGGTAACGATTAAATAACCGAGCTAAAACCAAAATAAGGCTTAATAAAAAGGAGAAAGTAAATGATTACTTTCTCCTTTTTTATATCCTATAGACTTAAATCCCTTTTATTGTAAAAATGATTTTATGGGTTCAAAACAAGAAAGAAACACGAGAAAACCCAAAACGGCAATGATAATCCCTGAAATCTTGTTGATCCAAAACATCTGCTTTAATCTGAATTTCTTTCGGAACACATTCACTAAAGTCGAGAGTGCATACCACCAAAGTGCCCCACCCAACAAAACTCCAAGTAACAAAAACATAGAAACTCTCGTTGAACTTGCATCACCAAAAACAGACGCACCTGCAAACATGGCTCCAAAAAAGATCACCGCAATTGGATTTGAGAGGGTCAGAAAGAATATTGCAAGGAAATCACCCAGCATACCTCTTTTCCCTGGCGTCTGAGATTTCCTGAATTGCTTTATGGTATTGGTAAAGAAGATTCTTAAACCAACAAAGACCAAAAAAATCGATCCAACAAGTCTAAAATAAAATTCCTGGGCTTGAATAAAATTAATAACAAAGCCCAAACCCAACACAGCTATTGATGCGAATAAAGTATCAGCAACAGCAGCACCTGAACCAGATATAAAACCAGCGAGCCTGCCTTTCTGTAATGTCTTTTGAATGATTAAGACACCAATTGGCCCCAATGGTATTGATGCCATGAGACCTATTACAATTCCTTTAATTATATATTGAATATCCAAGTGATGGGCTTTTTCAAATAAAAAATTCAGCTGCAAAGATCGTAATTATAAATAACTACACCTCTGCTTCCTTAATATTTTGTCTAAAAAGAATAAATTAATTATATATTCTTCTCACGAGTAATAAAACGACTTGTTACCTCTTCGCTATTAATCTCCTTAGTCAACGATTCAATCATATTAACTGGTACATCGAATAAGTCAACAACGATTAAACCATCTAAACAGTCATTAAAATTTGGATCGATATTAAAACCAACAATTTTTGCATTCAATGAAATATACTTCTTCAGTAGTACTGGAAGCTTATCATTGGAAACCTCAAAATCACCAATTAACTTATCAAGTTTATTGATATCACTCTTAGCGGCTTCAAGTAAAATATCCATATCAAGACCTTTCACCTTCACCTTAAACTTATTACGCGATTTAATAAACTGTCCCATCTCGTAATCGAAATAGTTCCGCATAATAAATTTGATAATCAGATCTTTTGATGTATTCGAATATTCATTACTGATACTAACAGGACCAATTAAATAACGACACTCCGGATTCTTAAGTAAGAAATACATAATCCCCTTCCATAACAAGAAAAGTGGCATGGGCTTTCTTTGATATTCTTTGACAATAAAAGATCGACCTAATTCGATTGACTCACTCAATACGGGCTGGAAAGCCTTCTTCATCTTAAATAGAGATTGTAGGTAAAATCCTTTCAATCCATACTTATTTAAAATTTCCTTTCCTTTACCTACACGGTATGCACCAACAATTTTACGTTTTTCCTCATCCCAAATAAAGAGTTGATGATAATACAAATCGTACTCATCCACATCGATGCTTTGATTGGTTCCTTCACCGACCTCACGGAAGGTTATTTCTCTTAAACGCCCAATCTCATTTAACACGTTGGGTATCTCATCAGAAGGGGCACAGTAAACGGAGAAATTTCTCGACTTAAAAAGTAAATGATCTGTCAACTCTTCAATTTCCTCACTGATCGACTTAGGGTCAACCGGAGGAATAACATCCACAGCTTTTTTCTTCTTACTGTTCGATTTGTTTTCGTAAAACTTTTTCACCTCAACAGCACTACCCAGCATGTAGGTTTTCGCCCTTAAGAAGCGTCCGTATTGGTTAATATCCGTAAAACCTTTTTGATCCTTAACAGATATCGGGTTACCAATACGAATACGAATGGTTTTATTCTTTTTATTCAATAATTCTGAAGGTAATTTAACAGTCCTCAAAACAGGATGAATCATCCCCATTAAATAAAAAATCAAACTATTACTTCCCTGAAAATGAATAGGAATAACCGGCACTTCAGCTTTCTTAATAAACTTAAGAATAGAAGGTTGCCATTGCTTATCAGTAATGTTTTTAGATTCTGATTGGTAAGCCGAAACCTCTCCTGCAGGAAAAATACCCAAAGGTGCACCTTCACTCATATGGCGTAAGGCTTCTTTTATCCCACCCATACTAGATGCAACAGCTTTTCGATCTTCAAATGGATTCACACCTAAGAAACAATCCTTAAGAGGCTCTATTTTCTGAAGAATGAAATTAGCCATCACCTTAAAATCAGGGCGAATATCACTCAGTAGTTTAATCAATAAAATACCATCAATCCCACCAAACGGATGATTGGAAATACTGATAAAGCTGCCATCCAAAGGAATACGCTTTAACTCCTCCTCATCAAATTCAAATTTGATTCCCAAATCGTCTATTAAACCATCAATAAATTCCACTCCCGATTTCTCACAATTTGCAGAATACAAATCGTTCAATTTATTCAATCGAAGAATATACATTAACAGCTTGGCAAAACTCTCCCCTCCAAACCAATTTAAACTCTCACTAGCTTTTAATAAATCTTTGGGATCAACCAATTTCATTCGTAAATATTTTATATTAATATGGATTATAGCAACACCTTTATACTTGCTTATCTGCTAAATTATTATTCCGAAGAATATAAACCCACATGTAATTCCTTTTCTATACTAATTTAAATAACTGAATCTCTATTATTGATATCTCAACCTAAGTCAGAATTGTTAAAACACACATCATTGTCAGTCCAACACACAAGATCAGTCATTTTTCAATCGAGTAAAAATAGCATTTATTCTCATAATAAATCAACATTATTGACATTTTATATACCTACATTTTTCCACTTTCCCTTATCATAAATCCGAATGCAATCATAACCAGATTCTTTCAGCATTTTTGATGCCTGATCAAAATATAGCAATAATTCATCCGGGTGGTGAGCATCTGTACTTATGGTCATAGGAATCTTATGTTTCTTGCATGATTTTGCAAACTTAGAGTCGGGATAAAATGCAGGTGATTTCTTTGTATAAAGTCCACGCGTATTAATTTCCACAATACAATCTGTTTCTTTTATAACTGCTATGAATTCTTTCAATAAATCTTGATACCATTTTTCATCTTCTGAAAAATATCGACCTTTATTATTCATTTTTATTTTATCGATATGACCAATAATGTCGGGTTTTTGTTCAAGAATCATCTCATTAATTTGTGAAAAATAATCCTTCACCATTTTCTTCACATCTCCTTTGTAAAGACATTCCAGGCCATGTGAATAATTCGTATCGGGTCCATCCAAAAACAGGAATTCATTTTGTACTGGAGATTTAACCAAATGCACCGACCCTATTGTGTAATCTAAACCACACTGCTTTATTCTTTTTGCAAATGATTGAGTAACTCCGGGAATATAGTCCAGCTCCAATGAAAGATAAACATCTATTTCTTCCTGATATTTAGCTGACAAATTCTTTATTTCGCTAACATAACTCATCAAATTCTTCTCATCCATATTCCAGGAAACTTCTACAGGGAAAGGTGCATGTGAAGAAAACCCCACAGCTTTCATCCCTAATTCAATGGCTCGTTTAATGAAAGCCTCAGCTTTAGCTCTTCCATCGCAATAGTTTGTATGGGTATGGTATGAAAAATATCTCATGAAATAAATATCATTTAGTGTGAAAATTTGCAGAACTATCAAAGATAATAGATCAAAACTCCCTTAGTATAAATTCATGCTTCTTTAAATTGTTTATAAATAAAGTAGTAACTTTGCGCCAATGGTACAAAACACGGTGATTTTGTTCCTCTCGACAACAATAAAGATCAAGCTTCAAGTACCTGAGCTATAGATCCGTTTCGATTTGATAAGCCAACGAAAAGAATAAAGATGAAAGACGATATAACTGGAAGATACAATCAATGGTTACCTACTTCGGCAAAAGAAGTAAAAGAAAGAGGATGGGATGAGCTGGATGTCATTTTATTTAGTGGTGATGCCTATGTCGACCACCCCTCTTTTGGCTCTGCTGTTATTGGACGAATTCTGGAAAAAGAAGGCCTAAAGGTTGCCATTGTGCCTCAACCCAATTGGCGAGACGATTTACGTGACTTTAAAAAACTAGGTGAACCACGTTTATTCTTTGGTATTACAGCCGGGAACATGGATTCTATGGTAAATCATTACACGGCCAATCGTCGATTGCGTCACGATGATGCCTATACACCCGATGGTAGACATGGTCAACGACCAGACAAACCGAGTATCGTTTATTCTCAGATTTTAAAAAAATTATACCCTGATACACCTATTCTAATAGGTGGTATTGAAGCTTCTCTACGCAGAGTCACCCACTACGACTACTGGCTAGATGAATTAAAACCTAGTATTCTATGCGATAGTGCGGCTGACCTACTAGTTTATGGAATGGGTGAAAAGCCACTAAAAGAAATTGTTCGACTTCTAAAAAAAGGGGTTCCTTTTGAGAGTCTAACCAATGTACCTCAAACTTCTTTCATAGCTAAAAAAGGTGAAGCTTATGCAACTAAGAAAAAGTGGGAAATACAAGAACTCTACTCACACGAGGAATGCTTAAAGGATAAAAAGAAATTTGCAGGTAATTTCCGTCATATCGAAATGGAATCGAATTCCATGCTAGCAAAAAAGCTGATACAAGGCTATAAAGACTCTGAAGTAATCGTGAATCCACCCTACCCCGTAATGAAGGAAAAGGAATTGGATGCCATATTTGACTTGCCCTACACACGTATGCCTCATCCCCGTTATAAAGGGAAAAAGATTCCTGCATATGATATGATTAAATTCTCCGTGAATATGCACAGGGGATGTTTTGGGGGATGTTCATTCTGTACCATATCAGCACACCAGGGCAAATTTATTGCCAACCGATCGAAGAAATCAATTCTAAAAGAGGTTGAGTATGTCACTAAGATGCCGGATTTCAAAGGGTATCTATCAGATTTAGGTGGTCCCTCTGCCAATATGTACCAGATGAAGGGTATTTTCGAAAGCATTTGTCAAACTTGCAGACGCCCTTCATGTATTCATCCTAATGTTTGCCCGAATCTGAATACCAACCATCAACCGATGCTTGATATCTACAAGGAAGTTGATAAAATTCCTGGTGTCAAGAAATCTTTTATCGGCAGTGGTGTTCGTTACGATTTAATGCTTCATAAAAGCAAGGATGAAGAAGTAAATAAAGCAAATAAGGCCTATGCCATAGAGCTGATTAAGAATCACGTATCCGGACGATTGAAAGTCGCACCGGAACACACTTCAGATGAAGTGTTAGATATCATGAGAAAGCCTTCGTTTAAGCTATTTTATGAACTGAAAGAGTTCTTTGACAAGATAAATAAAGAGGAAGGCCTTAATCAACAATTGATTCCTTATTTCATATCCAGTCATCCAGGCTCACAAGGGGTCGACATGGCTGATCTGGCCGTAAAGACGAAGGAACTGGATTTCAAACTGGAACAAGTCCAGGACTTTACTCCTACTCCAATGACTGTTGCTACGGTAATTTATTATTCTGGCTACCACCCGTACACAATGAAAGAGGTCTATACACCTAAAACAAAGCAAGATAAACTCTCACAACGTAAATTCTTGTTCTGGTATAAAAAAGAGTATCGAAACGCTATAAAAACTGAACTTATCAATATGGGGAAGAAAGATTTAATCAAGAAGCTCTTTGGAACTAAATCGTAACAGGATTTTTTATTTACAATATATATCGGTAAAATTCTTTCAAATTTTGCCGATATTCTTTACATTAGATCAAAATTTACAATTCCCTTATATGTCTATTGTTATTAAGAGATTAAAATCCATAAGCTATATTCTACTTTTTGCCTTGAGTCTTTCATCTTGTACGCAGATGAAAATCGACAAGCTCAATAAAAAAGGCATGGAATTATTTGAACAGAAGAAGTTCAAAGCAGCGAATCAGGTTTTCTCTGAAATATTAAGCTTAGATAAAGATTTTCTTCCTGCTTATTTCAATCGTGCCATTTCTAACTCATTTTTATCAAAGAATGACAAAGCGCTGAAAGATCTTAATCATATCATTAAAATCCAGGGCTATTCCGAAGAAGCACTTTTAAATAGAGCGATTATCTTCGAAAACCTTGGCAAATACAATGAAGCGATTAAGGATTACGATCAAATACTTGAAGTTAACCCCCATCATTTGCAAGCCTTGCACTATAAGGGAATCTCCTTATATTATATTGGGGATTTTAATGCAGCGATAAGAGAATACGATAAGGCTATAAAAAATGGTCTTGATGTTTCGGGAGTATATTACAATAAGGGGGTCTCTTTAGATTGTCTCAACAAATACAAAGAAGCCATAAACAGCTACAGTAAGGCTATCAAAATTGATAAAAAATTCAAACAAGCAATCTATGCCAGAGGTGTTGCCTACTTCAACATAAAAGATTCCCGATTGGCTAAAGCTAACCTGGAATATGCAAAAAAATTAGGCCACCCTAAGGCAGCCAATATGCTAAAAAGAATGAAGTAAACTCAAACTTATTTTATATGCTTAGTCCTGATCACTTCCAGAGTCGATCAGGATTTTTTGTATAATCGACCTTGCCAGGTATCTCTTTCTACCAATCGTTTTTCGAGTTTTGCCACAAATTGGTAATTCTTAATGCCCCACTTAGGTGCGATCAACCACCCAGGAGGTGCCTGATTCACAAAACGATCCAGCATTATTTCAGGATTCATTCGCTCCATCACATCTATTACAAAATCAATATATTCCTCCATTCCAAACAAATGGAAACGAGTTGGATCTTCCTCATACTCCTTAGCCATTGTTGTATGATTCAAAATCTGCAACTGATGTAACTTAAGGGTCTCGATAGGTAGATTAGATAAACGAATGGCATGATCCACCATCATCTCTGGTGTATCATGAGGTAAGCCATTAACCAAATGTGCACCGATATGAATACCTCTGTTAGCCGTCGCTAAAATTGTTGCTTCAGCTTCTTCGTAACTGTGCCCACGATTAATTGCATCCAATGCCTTATTGTTGGCAGACTCAACCCCATATTCTACGGCAATATAATAATCTTTGGATAAGCTCTCCAGGTAATCAAGCAGAGGTTCTGAGATACAATCGGGACGTGTCCCAATGACCAAACCAATAACTTTATCATGAGAAAGCGCCTCTTCATAAAGCTGCTTTAATAAATCAAGTTCTCCATAAGTATTTGAGAAAGCTTGAAAATAGGCCAGGTATTTCTGAGTTTTATATTTGCTTGCGAAAAACAGAATACCCTTTTCAATCTGTTCGGTTACGGATTCTTTAGGCGTACAATAAGCTGGATTAAAACTCTTATTATTACAATAAGTACAACCACCCGTCCCCTTACTCCCATCTCGATTGGGACAAGTAAAACCCGCATCAATAGTTACTTTTTGAATACGTTCCGAAAATTTCTTCTTAAAAAAACCTGGAAAATCATTATAACGTTTGCTGTGCCCCCAAGGGTATATCTCTGTTCGCATATTTTTTTTGTTTGCCGCAAAAATACAAACTTATAAGCAGATTGCAAGCACGATAACATCAGCCATATTGCAAGCCAGTCTAAACAATATTTATTCTCTTCTGTTTACTCCGATATAGACCACCAATAAAAATCATGATTTAAATCATTGTTATATTGCCACTTATGAAATTTAGACAATATGACTTATCAAAATATTGGTTAAAATCGGATTCATATTAAAAACAAATTTTTATCTTGCTCCTTCGACAACTTACAAAAAGCAAAACCATGTTCTCAAAAAAAGACCTTAGCCTCATTAAAAAAAGAGGTATGGATAAAACCAAAATCGAAGAACAAATGAAACACTTCGAAACTGGTTTTCCGAAAGTTAAGCTTGTAAACCCAGCCATCATTACCGACGGGATTATGAGAATTGAAGATGAAGAAATCAATGTTTTAAGAGATCATTACCTTAATCGTCCCAAGAAACTTTCTGTCATCAAGTTTGTCCCAGCTTCTGGTGCTGCAACGCGAATGTTTCAAAAGCTCTATGATTTTCTCAACAGCTATCAGGAAACAGAAGAAGATTATCTCGCTTTTATGAAGGATAAATCTCCGGAAGGCATGTTTAAGTTCTTTGAAAATATCGAAGATTTTGCTTTTTTTGTAGATCTTAGAGCTGCTTTACAGAGAAAAGATTTGGATATTGAAAAACTTTTGGAAAAGAATAATTTCAAAGAAATCCTAAACACTTTACTAAATATCAATGGCTTAAATTATGGCAAAAAGCCAAAAGGCTTATTAAGATTTCATAAATACCAGGATTATTCCCGAACGGCTTTTGAAGAACATTGGGCTGAAGCTTTGCATTATGCAAAGAATTACAAAGGAGTTGCTCAATTGCATTTAACCATATCAGAAGAGCATAAAAAGCTTTTTTCCAGAAAACTGAAAAAATCGAGATCTGCTTTCGAGAAAAAATACGATGGGAAGCTTAAAGTCACTTTCTCTTATCAGAAAGCATCGACCGATACCATTGCTGTCGATATGGAAAATAAGCCTTTCAAAGATGTTGACGACAGCTTACTTTTTAGACCTGGAGGACACGGGGCACTCATCGAAAACTTAAATGAACTAAAAGCAGATTTAGTTTTCATTAAAAATATCGACAATGTAGTTCCCGATAGATTAAAAGAAGCGACTTATAAATACAAAGAAGCATTGGCTGGTGTTTTATTAAAATACCAAAAGCAAATATTCGACTACATGACTGTTCTGGATAATCCTAAGTTAGAACTTAGTGCTGAACAGTTAAATGAAATGCTAAGTTTCTCTGTCAACCAACTCTGTATTAAAACACCTAAGACGCTTAAAACAGACAACTTAGGCAAACTTAGAGACTATTTACTTAAAAAATTCGACAGGCCTATTCGTGTTTGTGGTATGGTCAAGAATGAAGGTGAACCCGGGGGTGGACCTTTTTGGGTAAGAAATTCAGATAACTCTTCATCTCTGCATATTATTGAGAGTTCACAAATTGATCATGAGGATAAAAAACAAGCCAAATTTTTTGGAGGATCAACCCATTTCAATCCTGTCGACTTGGTTTGTGGCATTAAAGATTACAAGGGTAAAAAGTATGACCTGACTCAATATGTGGATCCTGAAACTGGTTTTATTTCTATAAAATCTCACAATGGTACACCACTAAAAGCGATGGAGCTCCCTGGCCTTTGGAACGGTGCAATGGCTGATTGGAATACAATTTTTGTTGAAGTTCCAACAATTACTTTCAACCCAGTTAAAACCATTTTCGACTTGCTTCGTGTAGAGCACAGAAACTAAATAGAAAACACAGAAATGCCCCTCAAGAAATAAGATCCTGAGGGGCATTTTTATATTCTACAATTCAACTATTAAGCAATTAAATCTTCCCCTTTAGCTAAATCTTGTTCAAAAGTAATTTTGATATTTTTCTCGTCGCCTTCAACAATATGAATGGGTTCATTGGGCAAATAGTTTAATACAACACCACAATCATCACTGGCTTTAAAACTTGGATCCTTCAAGGCTAAACCATAGGCTTTTTTGATTGTTTCACAAGAAAATGCCTGAGGTGTTTGCGCTCTGTACAGATAGTCACGTGGCGGAACAGATTCAATACATTTATCATCGTTCAGTTTAAAAATAGTATCCGTACTTGGAATTGCTACAGCAACCGATTTCCCCTCAGCCAAACCAGAAACCACATCATCGATTATTCTTTGATTGACAAAAGGTCGAACCGCATCGTGAAAAATCAGATTAACATTTCTATCATTCTCATAGGCTGAAATGGCGGCTAAACTTGAATCACTTCGTTCCTTGCCCCCACATAAAACCTTACGTACTTTTAAAAAACCAGCTTCACTAACAATACGTTCTACATCGGCCACAAAGTTTGAATGAATCACCACACAAATCTCAGAGATACCTATGTGCTTTTCGAAGATAGCAATACTGTGTTCAATAATAGATTTACCAGCAATCTTCAAAAATTGCTTGGGCAGATATGCACCCATACGTCTACCTGTACCGCCTGCAAGAATAACAGCTACATTTTTCATTTATTAAAGTCTTAAAAGTCAAAAGATCTGAAAGGTCATAAAATTGAAAGTACAAATTTCAATTTATCTTTTAACCTCATTCACTTTACACTTGAATGTTATTTGAAGATATCGTATCCACCCACGTCAGTTAAAATCTCATACCCTTCTTTGGTTACCAAAATAGTATGCTCAAACTGTGCCGATAATTTTTTATCAATTGTACGTGCCGTCCAACCATCTTTCTCATCGATGACAGCACGAGCCTTACCCATATTAATCATAGGTTCAATGGTAAAAATCATACCTGGTTTCATAATCTCACCTGAGTTACGCTGCGCGATATGCTCCACCTGTGGCTCTTCGTGAAACTCCATCCCGATACCATGCCCACAGAATTCATAAACGACACCATATTTTCTTGCCTTAGCAAAGCGACCAATTGCAAAACCTATATTTCCGAAATAGTTATCTGGTTTTACTTGCTCAATGCCTAAATATAAAGCATGCTCAGTATCTTCTATTAATTTAGCCGCCTGATTTGATATATCACCAATAGTAAACATGGTACTGGTATCCCCAAAATAGCCATCTAATATAGTGGTCACGTCAATATTCAAAATATCGCCCTCTTTCAAGATCGTTTTCTCATTTGGAATTCCATGACAGATTACATCATTTAAAGAAATGCAACATGATTTTGGGAAGCCATGATAGTTTAAAGGTGCAGGAATAGCGCCATTGTCACGTATATATTCTTCGATTAGTGTATCAAGATATAAGGTATTCACCCCTTCTTTCACATAATCACTAATAAACTTAAGTGTATTTCCGGCCAATTGAGAACTCCTTCTGACACCCTCAATTTGCTCTGCATTTTTAATTATAATTTCGCTCATCTAGTCTGTAAACCTAAAGATTAGAGCTGCATGTTGTTATGGAATTGTTCTTAATTTAATCCCCAAACAGCCCTTATTAAAAGAACACCCAAAGGTCTGCAATGATTCCTACTTATGCAAACAAAAGCTTTCAAAAATTTTTAAGTGCTCATCAAGCTAATCTATTAAGAAAATCTATGTAAACAATTCACGTTTTATGACAATTTAATTTTCTTTAAATATTCAAAAAGAATTTAAAACATAAAAAAGCCCTCTCGTTGACTAGACGAGAGGGCGGGCTGATTAATTAACTAGACTATCTAAATCATGATATTCCAGTGTCTTCGAGATCTGAGCTCTTATATCCTTGCTTTTTAACAGCTTTTTCATCACTTCGCAACCTTGCTTAACATATGCATATATTAAAAACATCATCTAAATTACAACTAATTTTCATAAAAACAATACTTTTCACAACACATAAAACCTAAGACTTTGAAATGGAATACATTACAATCACACATGTATTTTAAATCACACAAATAAAACATCGACAGATAAACAACAATCTACATATATTCAAACATAAAACTACTACTTATGGATTTACGAATTCACCAAGCAAAAAAAGTGGGATAGCTCAAATGAACTATCCCTTGATATTTTATAAGAATAAAAAACGGAACTAAACTTTAGTTCTTATATTCAAATCTTTTTAATTTACCTACGCCTGTTTTTACGATCATCTCATCCATTCCCAGTAAGATAATTCGACCACTTGTTTCCACCGTATTTCCATTTAAATCCCGTGAAAAAATATACATATCTCCTACCTTATAACCCTTATATGATTTTTCACCAGTGTAGATTTTTTTGGTACTTAGTATTTTTGTCTTTGTATTCCCTTTCTTTGTTTTAATTAATACCCTCACTCTATCGATATCTTCAATTGAAATGATCACGCCCTTTTTACGATGATCCAAATAAACAGAGTCTCCAATTTCAAAAAGTTTATTGGCTAAACTTTTGTGAGTTAATTTTTGCTTGTATTCCTCCGAATAAGGATCAGATAGTAAATCATCAGTAAAACTAACCACATCTGCACTCATTGTGGCTTTTGTCTGACTGTAGAATGGAAAAAACGATCGTTTAAAATCAACAGTAAAATTGGCGTAAGTCTCATTTTGTTTTAAAGGACGATTATTGATTAATTCTTTTTTTGCTTCAAGAATTAAAGCATCTTTCGACAAGCCACCCAAACCTAATATCTGATTAGTTTGTGATACGCCATAAGCCATATCATTATACTTAACAGGTCTATTTAAAGATGAGGAACTGATCATGCCTTGATGTGTAGCACAGGAACTTAATAAAATAATGAATGAAAGTGGAATGAGTAATTTTTTCATGTTAATAATTTAAAATTGGTAGCGTTAAAGTTATTTATGTCAAATTTATTAAAATTTCCTAAAAAACAATTAACAGTAATATTGTAAAACTATAAATAGTGTTAAATAGATCATTCCTTTGAGGAAATAGAATTACTACGCCTACATGAACAGAGAGTTAAGTTGGAAAATAAACGGTGTCTTATTTTAAATCAGATATTTTGAATATCGGGACAAAGAGAAACCCGAATTCACTATCTAGAAAAACCATTTTGAATTATTTCCATCAAAAACAGGTTTACTATAACAATTCCCCGGGATACCATCATTTGCGAAATTGATACACCCTATTTATTGTTTTGATTATTATGAAAATTCAGTCATCCAGTGAATTATTTTTAACGAGTTTCCAATGACAAAAAAAGGGACAGCTCTTTCGAACTGTCCCTTTCCATATGATTTAAAATTCGTTGTCTATTCGAATTCTGCCATTGTTTTCTTAATAATCTCAATCGCTTCGCGAAGTTGAGTTTCGTTGATTGTCAATGGAGGAGCAAAACGGATGATATGTCCATGAGTAGGCTTAGCTAGCATACCGTTGTCGCGAAGACGCATACACACATCCCAAGCTGTTTTACCACCCTTAGGCTTAATCACAATTGCGTTAAGAAGACCTTTACCACGTACTAGCTCAATCATGTCAGATTTAACTGTTGATAATTCCTCGCGGAAAATCTTCCCCATTGCCTCAGCATTCTCGGCCAATTTCTCATCTTTAACCACCTCTAGAGCTGCCATTGCAACCTCACAAGCAATTGGGTTACCACCAAAAGTAGAACCGTGCTCACCTGGTTTAATTACAAGCATGATATCATCATCAGCTAATACTGCAGATACGGGTACAACACCACCTGAAATTGCTTTCCCAAGAATCAACACATCAGGACGAACATCTTCGTGATCAACAGCTAATAACTTACCTGTACGAGCAATACCTGTTTGAACCTCATCAGCAACGAATAATACGTTGTTTTCCTTACAAAGCTCAGAAGCCTTCTTCAAGAAACCATTCTCCGGCACATAAACACCAGCCTCACCTTGAATAGGCTCAACTAGGAATGCACATACGTTAGGATCTTTCAACTCTTTTGCCAATGCATCAACATCATTGTAAGGAATAGAAACGAAACCTGGTGTGAATGGACCGAATCCTTTATATGAATCTGGATCATTAGACATAGAAACGATTGTAACCGTGCGTCCGTGGAAGTTGCCATCACATACAATAATTTTAGCCTCATTCTCAGGTATACCCTTTACATCATAACCCCAACGACGAACAAGCTTAATAGCTGTTTCATCAGCCTCAGCACCTGTATTCATTGGTAATACTTTATCGTATCCGAAATACTTAGTTACGTATTCCTCATATTTTCCTAAGTTGTTACTATAGAATGCACGTGAAGTTAGAGTTAACTTTTGTGCTTGCTCCATCATTGCTCCAATAATCTTTGGATGACAGTGCCCCTGATTAACTGCAGAGTAAGCAGAAAGGAAGTCGTAATATTTCTTTCCATCGGTATCCCATACATGTACGCCTTCTCCTCTTTCTAATACTACTGGAAGTGGGTGATAATTGTGAGCTCCAAATTGTGACTCTTTTTCCATGTAGTCTGCTGCGGTCATTTTTGTTGTAGTGGTCATAAAATTAACATTTATAAGGTTTGTAAATTTTAGGTTTAATTATTTTAATTTTGGTGAGCACAATTTTGTTATTTTTTTTTACAAAACAAATACTTATTCATAATTTTTTCATGTCAATTAACTTCTTTTAAAATCCACCTCAAAGCCTTTAGTTACCACAAGTATGAAAAAACTTAACAGTAAATCTGTTCAAATATTATGCTTCATCCAATAGATACAGATCATTCTATTTTTCAGGAGAAATTTAATAGGAAAATTTACTGTTAATTATTTTTCCCTTTGAGATTCTTATTTTTTTTCAAAAAAAAGCCAAAATCAAATCATAAAAAAAAATAGAGCTAATCGCTCTATTTTTCTGTGATAACAAGCTATACAGAACAAAATTTGGTTAATTCCAAAAATAGGATGCATCGTACTCAATAACCCCCAATTGTTCCATTATTTCGTCAACTTCTTCTTTATAGGTCTTCTTATCGTGATGTTTTTTCTGATTCTGAATGAATCTTGTGACAACATCAACCTGAAAATGACTCACTGAAAAAGCCCCATATCCATCCTGCCAGTCAAAATCCTTATTTATCTCACCCATTGATCTAATCCATTTTACGGATTCCTTTTTAAGCTCATCAACAAGCGTATTAAGTGCATGATTTTGAGACAAACAAAAAAGTATATGAACATGATCAGGCACTGAATTTATCGTTAAAATAGGACAATCGTATTTCTTAAAAATATTAGAAAAGCAGGCATGCAGCTTTAACTCCCATATCTCCTTAATATCAGGTCTCCTATCTTTAGTACTAAATGTCAAATGAACATAGAGTTTTGATAATGATTGTCCCATAAACTGATTGTCATGAATGTTAAAAGGAAAAGTCTAATTACCTATTTAAAATCAGACCCTTACACAATTTAATCAATTGTAAATGAATAAACAAAAGCACTTGACTAAGAAAAATGGAATTTCTAATCATAATTTTAAGGATCTGTTGTATCTTAGCCTCTTCTATACTAACATCTCGGACTTTTAGAATGTATAAAATCGTTTCCTTCTATATTACACTAATTCTCATTGGCATATGTCCAAGGCTATCTGCTCAAAATATGGCAAGCATAAAAGGCCTGATTAAAAATGAGCAAGGGCAAGCCTTATATGGTGTGCATATCATTAATACTGCAAACTCACAAACCACGACCTCAGATAAGGAAGGCAAATATCTGATTCACTTTGAAGCCAACAAAAAACTGAGACTACAGTTCTCTCATATTTCCTATCAGGCTTTTGAAAAAACATTCATTCTAAAATCGGGACAAACAGAAGTTTACAATCCAATACTAAAAGAGAAACGCCAAGGGCTTGATGAAGTTGATATTAAAGCTCAAATTAAGCTACAGAATAAAGGTATATACCTACAGACCAAAGAAATTGATAAGATTGCTTCTGCTGGCGGCGAAAGCATAGAGAATCTATTGAAAACACTACCTGGAGTGAGCTCCAATAACGAACTAAGCTCACAATATAACGTTCGCGGTGGCAACTTTGATGAAAACCTGGTTTATATTAATGATATTGAAGTTTATCGTCCCAGTCTTATTCGATCAAGTCAGCAAGAAGGTTTAAGCGTAATCAATCCTGATCTGGTTTCTTCGGTCCTCTTTTCAGCTGGTGGTTTCGATGCCAAATATGGCGACAAACTCTCATCAGTATTGGACATCAAATACAAAATCCCCAGGCAGTTTGAAGCATCAGCCGATGTGAGTCTACTGGGAACAAGTGCTCACATTGCCAATATCAGCAAAAATGGCAAACTCTCCTACCTGGCAGGATTTCGCTACAAAACCACACGCTATCTATTGGCTTCCCTGGACACTGAAGGAGACTATAACCCCAAGTATAAGGATTTTCAGGCTTTAATAAATTATTCATTCAATCAGAAATGGAGTCTTCATTTGTGGGCAAATATAAACCAAAACAAATATGGATTTAAGCCAACCGACAGAGAAACCAATTTTGGAACGATTAGTGATGCCCTTCAGTTAAAAATGTATTTTGATGGGCAGGAAAAAGATGAATACAACAGCGATATGCAAGCCATAACCATTAAGTATCGCCCCAATAGTAAAAGCCTGTTTCAACTGATCACCAACAGATACGCCACCACTGAAAAAGAACGATTCGATATTCAAGCGCAATACTTCCTTCAAGATTTATTTCTGAGTCAGGGAGGCGATAAGGATGAAATACTGGAAAATCTTGGAATCGGGACCTATCTCGATCATGCCAATAATAAGCTGGAACGAAAAGTGAAAAGTATCAAGCTAAAAGCAGATCACAATTTTGGCAACTTGCATTTGCAATGGGGTGTAAAAGCCTTACACGAAAAGGTTGATGATAGAATAAACGAGTGGCAATATCGTGATTCGGCGGGTTACTCTGTCCCTTTTTCTGATTCAGAAACTCGTCTAGCCTATTCCCGACAAGCCATTAACAGCATCGAGGGAAGCCATCTGAGTGGATATTCGCAAGGAAATTACAGTTTCAGTAATGGTTCAGGCGATTTTCAATTAAGCGCAGGTTTACGTTACCATCATTGGACATACAGCCATGATTACTTTCTTTCACCCAGATTTTCATTGAACTTTATTCCCAATTGGAAAAAGAAAATGAAATTTCGATTGGCTATTGGCAACTATCAACAAATGCCCTCCTATAGGGAAAGTTTAAATATTGATGGGAATATTAGCTCAAAACTTAACATTCAGGAAGCCTGGCACTATACATTGGCACACGAATATCTGTTCAAAATCAAAGAAAGAGATTTCCGTTTATCATCAGAATTCTATTATAAAGATTTAAAATCATTAATCCCCTACGATATTGAGAATGTACGCCTACGATATTATGGCGATCAAAAAGCAAAAGGCTATGCCACTGGACTGGAATTTCGTTTGAACTGGGAATATGTACCTGATACAGAATCATGGATTAGCCTATCATTAATGAAAACTCGCGAGGATATCCTGGGTGACAATAAGGGGTATATTGCCCGCCCCAGTGATCAGCGTTTTAATTTCTCCATGTTCTTTCAAGATTATATGCCAGGTAATCCAAACTACAAAATGCATTTAACAATTATATATGCAGGAGGTTTACCTGTTTGGGTGCCTAAACAAGGCAAACAAGGGCAACATTTTAATATGCCACATTACAAAAGAGCAGACCTGGGTTTTTCCAAAGAACTTCTTGATCACAATAGAGCCAATAATAAAGGTTTGCTTAAGCATTTCAAATCCTTGTGGATTGGTCTCGAAATTTTTAATTTATTCGATATTAACAATACGGTTTCCTACCTTTGGATCAACGATATTCGTGGAAACCAATATGCCATACCCAACTATTTAACAGCTCGTAAATTGAATCTGAAGTTGAGTGCAAAATTCTAATGGAATCTAATATTTAAGCGTTGTTATGCCTTTACACTTTCAAAATCCAAATATACTATGGGGACTCATCAGCCTGATTATTCCCATTATCATTCATTTATTTAATTTTAAGCGCTTCAAACCAATCTACTTCAGTAACCTAAAGTTCCTGAAGAACATAACAGCAGAAAATAAGAATCGATCGAAAATAAAGAACTGGCTCTTACTCCTATCTCGACTCTTGGCACTAGCCTGCATAATTATTGCTTTTGCTCAGCCCTTTATTCCCAACAAAAGCACCTCAGCTTTCAATAAAAACCAGAAGCATATAGCTCATATTTATGTGGATAATTCTTTTAGCATGAATGCAGAAACGGAAAAAGGGGTTGCCATTGAAATTGCAAAAGCAAAAGCCATAGAGCTTGTCAACTCCTTTTCTGAGGATATTCGAATTAAACTCATTGATAATCAAAGCAAAGGGGAATTATCTTTTTTAAGCAAAGAACATGCTATAACCAAACTACTGGAGTTACAACCGACACCAGCCAGTAAAGTGTTTTCTCAAGTTTTGAAAGAATCATCTGTTACAGAATCTACTTTGAATAATAAAGTCTATCTCTTTTCAGATTTCCAGAAATATCAGGCTGATTTCGATAAGATAAAGCCTGATAGCAGTTTAATGGTCAGCCTAATGCCTTTGTCCACCCAAAGTAGAAACAACCTGTTTATCGATTCCTGCTGGTTTGATCAAACAACTCATAAAGTGAACCAAAACGAAGAACTTAGAATTCGAATTTTCAACTCTTCAAATAAAGGATTTCGCAAACTCCCAATCAGACTCTATATTAATGACAGCCTAAAAACGGTTTCTAACTTCGATATTGAAGCTCAAGAAAATAAAGAACTGGCACTTCACTTCAAAAATCGTCAACAGGGCATTTATTCAGGACGAATTGAAATTAACGATTACCCTATCACCTATGACAATACGCTTTACTTTTCCTATAAAATTCAGAAAAATGCTGAAATCATAAGCATTAATCAGAAAAGTAAGAATCAATACATCAGTCAATTGTTCTCAGATGAACAGTATTTCACGCTTAAAAACTTAAGCAAATCACAATTTCATCAGGAAGATTTATACCAAACCAGGCTGATCATCCTGAATCAGCTTTCGGATATGCAAAGTGGTTTCAGACAAAAAATATCAGATTATCTACAAAAAGGAGGTCAAGTTCTAATTCTACCTGATGACCAAGACAATAATGCCAACAACCAGCTTTTAAACGAATTAGGCTCGGGGCTTTATACACAACTAGATAGTATTACAAAAACAGTTGCCAGCATAGAGCTAAATGCTGATATCTACAAACAAGTATTCGAAAAACTAAAGGAAGATGCGCGACTTCCTCATATATATCGTCATTTTAAATTAGGTGAAAGCACGAATAAAATCAGTATTCCACTCTGGAAGAGTCAAGCTGGAGACAACCTTTTCTCTCAAACCAAAATAGGTCAAGGCAAACTCTATATTTCAAGTTTCCCCTTCAATCCCCAATGGACCAATGCCATCAAACACCCTCTGTTTGTGCCGAGTTTGGTTAATATTGCATTGAATAACAAAAGCCACTCAGCTCTGTATTACAAGATAAATTCAAATGAATACGCTATTGCAAATGGCTTAAGACGAAATCATGAAAAGGCGGTGTTTCATATCGAAAATAAAGCGCTGAACATTGATCTTATTCCTGAACAAATAACACATTTCGATAAAGGTCTTTTACTAAATGTTCACAGTCAAATTAAGGAAGCTGGAAATTATTTTATTAGCCAATCCGAACAAATATTATCTGGAATATCCTTCAATTATCCACGTCAGGAATCTAAATTAAATTTCTATTCCTCAGGTGAAATCAATGATTTATTGAAGCAACATCAGCTTAACTTTAGCCTATTTGATTTAGACAATATTAATCTGAAAAGCATGGTGGAAGAACAAGAAGAAGGCAGATCATTTTGGAAGTTCTTTTTAATACTCGCTTTCATTTTCCTGATTATGGAAATTCTCATACAAAAACTAAGATTTTTCTAGAAGAATGGGACCATATAAAAAAAGAGGAAAAAATACATATCGCATTTCCTCCTCTTTCTTTAAAGGCTAATTAGTCCATACCCTAGTGTTGACAAACATGGTCAGATCCATGCCCCGCACAAGTGGTCCCTGAATCTTTCACACGTTCTTGCAGATATGCCTCAACCAATTCGCGAACATCACCAGAACAACCTCGATATACCTGAATACCTGCCTGTGAAATTTTATTAACAGCACCCTGTCCCATATTACCGGCAAGCATCACCTTTACGCCCATATCAGCCAGATGACTTGCTACATTTGATTTACATCCACATCCTTGTGGCGACTCCATTAATTCAATTTTGCTAATTTGATTATCAGCAGTCAGTTCTGCAATCGAGAAATATTCGCAATGTCCAAAATGCGAATCGACCTGATTGTCTTTAGTTGGGATAGCTATCTTCATTTGTATCTATTTTTTATTCAAGTCTCATCAACTTAAGTATATCAACGAGCTTGCTGTTGTTTTCTTTTAAAATTATAAACTGCATACCTTTTGTTTTAGCATGCTGTTGTAATTTCAATCCTAGCTCAAAAGCAACCAAGCTGTCCACTGCATTATTCTCACACAGTAGCGACAAGATCTTAGGTCCAACTCCTTTTTCATCTTCAGCAAAAGGATTCTCAATAAAACGATAGGTTTTTTCCTCACGGTTTACCAACGCAAAAAAAGGGCTTCTCGCGAATTTCAAAGAAAGCTGAGCTTCTTTATCATGACTCATTACAGGAATAGCTGCTATCATTATTCTTCCTCCACTTTAAGAATGTCATCACTCAAACACAAAGCACAGCGGCTTACATCATCACTATCAGGCTTAGAAAAATGTGAACGACAGGTTTTACATTGATACCAATCTTCGTCATATACAATTCTCCCCCCTTCAATACGAATGGGATGCGCTTCAATAAGTGCCTGAGCAATTTTTTTTCGGGCACGATCGTAGATTCGTGTCAAACTAGGCCGCGAAATTTCCATAACCTTCGATGCTTCCAGCTGAGACAAATTCTCATAATCAAGCAATCGGATTACCTCAAACTCTTCAACATTCAAATTAATTGCCTTCGAAGGTTTAGCGTAAAACCCCTGAGGATTAAAACCTTTCACCCGCGGTGGAATTTGAATTTTAGAATTATTTCTTGGTCGTGCCATACACTATAATTTCAATTACGATACAAATATAATGAACATATGTTCTAAACTATCTTTTTTTCACAAAAAAAACGATCTTCAAATATAAAGATCGTTTTCTAGTCACCTATTAAGGTCATATCATATTTTGATTCTAAATAAGAATCAAGCATTATTAAAAAGGTGGCAAACCTATAAGCCGGGTCCTGTATTCCCCGAAAGGAACTTCTATCATTTATCTAGAACATAAGTCACCCTATGTCTCGAGCAATCTACCCCCCGACATCGACCGAGTAAAATCTACAACTGTCGGTGTACTTGATCTTGCAAGCCATGAGGCACACAGCTACCTATGTCACCATAAGCACTGGTGAGCTCTTACCTCACCTTTTCACCCTTACCCTATTTTCGAAAAAATAAGGCGGTTATTTTCTGTTCCACTACTATAAGCTTTCGCCTATCTTCCCGTTAAGAAGCATGGTACTCTGCCTTGCCCGGACTTTCCTCTCTTTCTTGCGAAACAGCGATAGAACGGTTTGCCGCTGCAAAGGTAATTTTTTTTATGAGTATGCCTTATTATGTAACCATTAATATTACGATTCAAGGCCGAAAGAGCTAAAAAATCATAAAGCCGAAATATACCAAAATTCAATTATGAGTTATAAATTATCAATTACGATAAATAAAATAACCGCCTTTAACCTTTTCACTTTAGACTTTACCCTTTCACACTTTAACCTTTCTCACCGTCCATCAACATAAAACCACCGTCCTTTATCAAAACGAAAAAAGGAATCCTCCACCATTTCATGTATTTTGCCTGCTTCACCATATAAGGCTTTAAATTTGACTCGACCATCCTTGTCACCAGCCTTCCCCTTTTGGGTAGAAAGCACCTGTAAACCAAGCCACATAACCGATGCAGCCCATTGTTTTATCTCAGCGCGTTCACTATTAGGACGTGTTTCAGGAGCATAAGTTCTAAGAATATAATCCACATCAGCTACAGCAAAGGCCGAATAACGACTTCGCATTAATTCTTCAGCAGTTTTTGCAACTCGCTTGCCTGAATGCAAAGCCCCACAACAATCCTCGTAAGGCTGAGGCTTTCCACAGAAACAATTCTTCATACTATATCAAGGATAAAGGTTAAAAATCTAATGCCTTATTTAAAGTCCTTAAAGAAAACATCCAATTTGTCAAAATCCTGTTCGCCAATTAGCGTCAAAAATCTTGCAAAACTTGGTGCTACGGTTTTAAGGCTATCCTTAATCTTAAACATGGCATTAAATTCTGTGATAAACTCAGCTCGCATATCAAAGGTACTTACCAATGTTTCATAGAATAATTTGAAAACATTCTTTTCATTTTGCAAAAGCGCATCATCAAGAGAAATAACCTTCAATAAATTATTCAATAAGTCAACATCCTTATACTCTATCGCGACAGCAAGTCCCTTTGTATAATGAGCAAACAAAAGTTGTAAAGCCTCTTTATCGTTATAAGCCGGGATAGGCACCGGTGTAAATTTAGCATCCTTATAAATAGCTAAAGCTTTATCTTTCTCACCTAAACTCATCAAAATAAAAGCCTTTACATTTGATAAAGTTAACTGATAAAATTCCCGATATTGATCAAAAACCAAATCTTTCTCAGCTTGCTCCAAAACAGGTAAGGCTTCTGAAAGAACTTCTCTTAGCTTCGCTTTTCCTCTATTGATTGAGAACTCAGCCATATATTGTAAAGCCCAATTCAGGCCGTAAACCCACTTACCAGAAGTAGAACATGAGGAGTACCCCTTAGCATACTCTTGTCCTGCTTCACTTAATTCGCCAAATAAGGCAAAGGCCGCTGCACGATGCTGTAATATTTCTAAATAGAAGCGTGGATCATCCTTTAGAGCCACATGCGTGTTATCATTCAAAAATTCTCTAATAACCTTAGGATCTTTCTCTGTGATTCCTTTATTGTAAAGCTCTACCAGGCTTTTGTATATATTTTCACTTACCATATCTTAATATAATTTCTTTTTCAAAACTTCTTTTAAATCTTAATTTTTTGCACAAACCCCAATGAAACTAAACAAAGTATAGCTCCTGCGATAAAGGGTATTTGCCAATGCCACATCCACAACAAACCACCACATACGGGAATTACAACTGCCGAAATATGATTGATGGTAAAACCAACAGCCATAGATGGTGCAATATCCTTTTTATCACCTGTTTTATGAAAATAAGTATTGATACCCATTGAGAAACCAAAGAAGATGTGATCGACAATGTATAGGATTGCAACCACCAAACCATTTTCAATAAAAGCATAACCCAAGAAAACAAATATTAGAAAAATATATTCTAAGCTCAGCATTTTGCGTTCTCCATATCGGTTAATTCCTTTCGCAATATAGGGTGATATAAAATAGGTGATAATATTATTGATGATGAAAAGCAAGGCCACATTCTGTACACTAAAGTGGTATTTCTGAACCAACATAAAGACAGCAAATACAACAAAAATTTGCCGACGTGCTCCACTTAAAAAATTCAGGACATAGAATAACCAGTATCGCTTACGCAAAACCATACCCTTATTCTGCTTGGGAATATTTTTATCTTCGGGTTTCCAAAACAACGCCCAAATCGCCAATATAACAATCAAAACACCAGCAACAATAAAATTCATTTGAAGTGACAGATAATCCGCTAATAACAAAATAAAAGCTCCCATTGCAACATTAGCGACAGCCGCCCAACTTTTTTGCTTTGCAAAAACATAAGGCGCCTGCTCGTAATTGAAGTATTGCAGGGTTAATGACTTATTGGTGGTCTCAAAATAATGAAAGCCAACTGACATGATTAATGTTGTAAAAATCAAACCATAAAAGGAAGGGAAGAAACCAGTTAAAGCAACACCTACACCAACCAATAAAACTGAAATGGCCGACAAACGGTGCTCGCGAACAAAAAACAGGACATAAATAACCAATAAGGCTAAAAATCCAGGAATCTCCCTTACGGACTGAATAAGACCCAGCTGAAAACCATTGATACCAACTTCATCAACAGCTAAGTTATTAAAAAGAGTACGCCAAGCCTGATGTCCTGCTGTAGCCGCTACGACCAAAAGCATCAGATAGGCATACATTTTATTTTGTTTGAGTTCCCTATGCATATCGTGTTTGTATTATAAGGCTGCAAAGTTATAAATAGAAACTTTAATGCACCTGAAAAATTTGTATTTTTACACCGAATCAAAATTACAATTATGAACTTATTAGATACCATCAAAGACCGCTACTCTGTCCGAGCTTATTTGGACAAAGAAGTGGAAGATGAAAAATTATTACAAATTTTGGAAGCTGGCCAATACGCACCTTCAGCTGTTAATTTTCAACCCTGGCATTTTATCGTGATTCGTGAGACAGAAAATCGTGCTAAATTCTCACACATATATCATCGCGACTGGTTTAATCAGGCTCCTGTTTATATTGTTGTATGTTCGGACCATCAGAAGTCATGGAAAAGAGCAGAAGATGAAAAAGATCACGCTGATATCGATGCGGCTATCACCACGGACCATATGACTCTTCAAGCAACTGAACTTGGATTGGGCACTTGCTGGATTTGCAACTTCCATGTCGAGAAATGCCGTAATTTCTTTGACCTTCCTGATCACATAGAACCTGTTGCAATATTATCTCTTGGTTATCCTGATCATGAGAAACGTCCTGCAAAAAAAAGAAACAGTTTAGACGAAATAGTTCATTGGGAAAAGTTTTAATTGGGAATCGTAACATTTTGATTTCAGAGCTTTAAATTTCAAACTCTTTGCAAAGGACCTGCAAGACATCAAATAAAGATATAACTAAGATTAAAGAATGAGTAAAATACCTGTAACCGTCATTACTGGCTTTCTGGGAGCTGGAAAAACCAGCCTGCTAAATCAACTAATCAAAAATCATAAAGACAAGAAATTCGTTATCATCGAAAATGAATTTGGTGAAGAGAATATCGATTCTGAATTGGTAGCCAATATTGGCAATGAGGATTTATTTGAATTGAGTAATGGCTGTATTTGTTGTAATCTAAACACAGAATTATTTTTAGTTCTTGAAAATTTAATCAAGAACAATCATTCTTTCAATCATCTATTAATTGAAACGACCGGTATTGCAGATCCAGGTAATATTTTAGCTTCCTTTATTTCTGATCCAGGCATTAAAGCCAAATTCGAGCTCGATTCAGTTATTTGTCTGATTGATGCAGCTAATGCTGAACAAGATCTAAAAAACGAAGAGGTATTAAATAAGCAAATTGCCATATCAGATACGCTTATTCTAAACAAAATAGATCTATCAAATGATGAATCTATAAAACACCTTTATTCTAAAATCAGAGAAATTAATCCTACAGCTGAGATCCATAAAGCTGTCCAATCGAAACTTGATGTCGAATTACTGGATGTATATGCCTACAGTCCGAAACATATTTTTCAATTTCTATTTTCTGTAGAGGGAGCAGTGAACAATGATAAAAAGCATGATCATAGCATAGACAACTATTGTTTCAAGAGTAATCTTGCCTTTAATCAGATGAAATTAGCTAGTTGGCTGGATGCCTTTTTACAATTCAACTCAGACACCATCTATCGTGTAAAAGGCATTCTTAATATTACGGGTGTCGACAACAGAATACTTTTACAATCTGTACACACTCAAATTCAAGCCACTGTAGGACGTGCCTGGGAAAGCAATGAGAATAGAGAGAGTAAACTCGTGTTTATTGGTAAAGACTTAAACGCCGGTGTTATTGAAAAAAACCTGATAGATCTCTGTGATTAAATAAAATCCCCAATACAATTAAATCTGTATCGGGGATTTTCACCTTCCGTTAATTACCACTGAAATATACATCTGCACTGATTAATGAGGCAGAAAAATGTTCTTTATAGGGGAGTGTAAAGTAAAAGCAAGAGCCCTCACTCTCTTTCGATTCAACCCATATTTGTCCCCCCATCGATTTTACAAAAGCTTTTGTAATAGACAAGCCTAAGCCCAAGCCACCATATTGACGAATATCAGATTCTTCAACCTGTCGGAAATTATCAAAAATGATATGAACCAAATCATTTGAAATCCCTATACCCGTGTCCTTAATATAAAATTCAACAAAGTCGGCTTTCTTGTAGTAGCCTATCTCTATACTCCCATCATGGGTGAATTTAATTGCATTATCTACAAGCTTTCTTAATATTTTTATTAGGTATTGCCTGTCTGCATAAACCGATTTCACAACCTGGCTATTCATCGACATTATTTTCAAATTCTTTTGCTCTGCCTGAACTTTATATTCAGCTACTATTTCAGACAACAACCAGTCAACATCTACGAGCTCCATTTTAATATCAGAATGTCCCGATTGTACTTTTGCAATATCTACAATCTCATCGACAACATTTAAAAGCTGATGAGAATTCTCGGTGATGAGTTCAAAATATTTATTCCGATCCTCATCACTCACATCTGGTAAAGCCAGGAATTCGGAGAATCCAAGTATACCATTCATCGGTGTACGAATCTCATGTGATATATTGCTTAAAAAAGCATTTTTTAGCTCATCTACTTTATTAGCTTCTTTTTTAGCCTGAATCAAATTCTTTTTCAAATCATTCTGCCTCTTAGCGTAGTAGATGAAAAAAAACAACAAGCCAAAAATGAACAAACTGATAGATAAAAATAAATACAGTGATTTTTTGCTTAAATAAATCGAAGAACTTGGCATGTTTAAAATTGTCCAATCAGATGGAAAAATGGCAGGCATTAACTTCAACCTGTTCAACTCATTATAATCCAAATAACACTGATTGGGACTTTCTTCTAAAACCGGAATATTCTTAACTAACTCACCCTTTATAATTCTATCTGCAATTTTAAGCGCCTCCTGGGTTTGTCTATAGTGATGAATTAGATTCCCTCCAACAATTCCCTCTCCAATACCGTGTTTCCACAGGTGATATATCGGCAAATCAGAGTTCTTCTTTAAAAAACGAAGTCCTTCATAAAATGGTTTATACTTATAATCTTTATCTCTGTACAGAGATAACAACAAAAGGGCTTTCTCTCCTTTTAGTTGCTTTAAATTAGCTTCAAACTCAGAAAAGTTAAGTTCAGACAGATTAAGGGTATGCACATCAACCAGTGCTGATAAATCTTTAAGCTTTGATATTCGATTTAGGTCATTTTTACCGGATACCGTATTATCACTTATAACATACACTTCTTTTAACTTCGGATTTAAGGTCTTTGCTAAATTCAAAGTCTCCTTTATCGATATATCTTCAACAACACCTGTACAGTTAGGGTTAGAATTCTGTTCTTTGGCTAAATCAACATTATTAATTCCCCAAAAAACAATGGGCTTATCCTTAAATAAGGTCTCCTCATATTTAAGGACATAATCCAAGGCATAATCATCAGCAACCATAAACAAATCATAAGCCTTTCTCTTGGATAATTTATAGGTCAGAAAATCATGAAAGCGTTCAACATAGACCTCATCAACAAATTCTTTACTATTCATAAACTCCACATCAATCTGATAATGTGTCGAATCTACAAATTCGTTAATTGCCCTGGAAGTATGTGTATAAGTTGGGAAATTACTATTGTATGAATGAATTAAACAGATTCGTTTACGTTTTGTTTCCCTTAATTTTTGACATTTTGCCTGAAATGGGAACAATAATATTAACAAGAGAACACAACAATAAAAAAAATACGAGTTCTTATTTGCTCTTATAATTAAAGTGTTACACGTCATATTTTAACTGGGGGTTAATCATAGGTTTTTGCTAACAGATGTCCAATTTAATCATAAGCATCGCAGTTTCCAAATATTTGACGAAATTATATTTAATCTCCACCAATAAGCATTTTACAATCATAGACTATCATATTACGTAGATCTACAAATACACTGCATCTAACATATAAGAATTTCCAGAACCCAAATCCAGACTGTATTTATATTGAATTTTGATCCTTATAAAACACACTTGACCATTTCATTTTAAGAAATTAAAGACCCGAAAAATAGCCTCAACAAACTTGCAGAGAGGCTCTAAAAGCTGAAAAGCGTGAGCATCAGATTAATAAGCGAGAAAAAAAACTATCTTTGCAGCTGTAATTTTAATTGACATTCGTATATGAGAGCCAGTGCCTTTTTAATCATTCCACTTTTAATCTTCATGTTTATTGTGGATCTATACACCTATCGAGGCCTAAAACCACTCATCAATAAAATTCAGAACTTATTTATAAGAAAGGCTCTTAAACTCTTCTACTGGTCAATATCAGCATTCATGTTTGCTGCATTTGTGCTATTCTTTCTAAGAATTGAGTATGTACAAAAAGCGGAGACATATGTGTATACAAGTTATTTAGTAGGTGCTTTTGCCCTATTTTATATACCCAAGTTTGTTCTGATTCTTTTTGTATTACTTAAAGATGTGCAGAAGGCTGCAAGTTGGCTCATAAGAGCACTTGCAAATGTGAAGAAGGAAAATAAGTTTGAATCAAAATCGAAAAGAAAAATGGAACGTTCCGAATTTCTATATCAAATGGGCTTAATGCTTGCTGCTATTCCCTTTGCCTCTATTCTATATGGGGTAACCAAAGGGAAGTTTAAGTTTCGTATTATGCAGGAAAGTTTAAGCTTCCCAAATTTACCAAAAGCTTTTCAAGGACTTCGAATTGTCCAAATATCAGATATGCATTTAGGTAGTTTCAATAAAAACTACGAGAAAATTGAAAAGGCCGTTGAGTTGATCAATGAACAAAAACCAGATATCATCTTATTCACAGGCGACCTGGTTAATAATTTTGCTGAAGAAACCGAAGGCTGGGCACCAGTACTAAGCAAAATGCATGCTTCGATGGGAAAATACTCCATCCTCGGTAATCATGACTATGGTGATTATTCACACTGGCCATCTGCAGAGGCAAAAGCTGAAAATCTAAAAGGAATTAAAGATTTTCATAAAGATGCGGGTTTTAAATTATTGCTGAACGAAACAGAACGACTTAAGATAGAAGAAGATGAAATTGCACTAATCGGTGTTGAGAATTGGGGTAAACCACCCTTTCCTCAGCATGGTGATTTGGATATGGCCATGAAAGGCCATGAAGATTTAGCCTTCAAATTACTAATGAGTCATGATCCATCACATTGGGATGAAGAAGTATTGAAAACAGATATAGACTTGACTTTTGCCGGACACACCCATGGCATGCAATTTGGCATTGAACGGGCTGGTATCAAATGGAGTCCTGTACAGTACAAATACCCTCGTTGGGGAGGCTTGTATAATAAGGGCAAACAGCTCCTTTATGTGAATCGTGGATTTGGATATATCGGTTTTCCCGGTAGAATAGGCATGCCACCAGAAATAACCCTAATTGAACTGAACTAAAAAACACAAGGTAAAAGAGTACAAGGATAAAGTAAAAAAAGGTTAAAGGAAACAAGAGTAAAGGATAAGGGGTAATAAAAATAGTCTAAAGTTAGAATCAAATTTAACCAAAGATCATTTATATTTTTCCGTAATTCGTTTCCAACAGTTATCGGGATGACGATGTTTTGATGTGCAAAATGTTAGAATCCACGACATTTGGACTTCTTGCACTTTTTGACCTTTCGACTGTTTAGACTTTTACACTTTTAAATAAAACTTAAAGTTACATCCTTCAGAAACTTCTCTTCCAGAAGGCGAACCACACGCTTCACAACGGTGCGTCGAATCTCTAGCTCAACAGGTAGATTAGGATCCTGGTGTGCAAAATTGATGCGTGTTCCGTTGATAATTGAAATTTGATCACTTTGCAATAAGTAATGCACAATTTGATCGGCAGGCCCTTCACCCAAATGATAATTATTATCGTATTCTTCCAGAATGCGTGCCACCTTTCCAATGGTTAGAATCCCTTCGGTAACCAAGTTAATGCCTTCCATATGGGCTACAGGTGGCAATTCCGGATCTGTGATTGTCATCCCCGGAGCAAATTTCAGTCCCAACTCTCGAGAAACAATTTCGGCAGTAGAACCTCCACAAATGATTTTTTTCCCTTTAAAATGATAAATCCTCATGGCCAATTCTGAATCCTTTTCCATTTCAAATGGAGGTCCTGTACAAAGCAATAATTTTCTAGGTTCTCTAAAATAAATCACCCCCGCACTGGTGTCATCTTTGGGCTCATCCTGATCGTTTCGGGAAGCTCGTTTTACGATCTTTTTCCCCAATGCATTGGATGAGATAAAAGGGGATGACTTTATATTCTGAGCCACAAATTCGATAACATTATCCAGCTCCCAACCAAATGGGTAGGCCTGTGACCCCATGCCTGATTGCATAATCCCATCAGACCAAAACAGGATTCGATCTTCCTTTCGGGCCGTAAACGTGCAAGTTCTTAAAATCTTTCCTTTATTCTCTTCACTATCTAATTCAATATTCTCCCAACCGGGATCGAAAAAGGTATCACCTCTCATAATCACACAATCAGGATTATCGAATTCCATAATTCGAGTGGTTCCATCGTATTCAATATCAACAATGGTAAAAGTTGAATAGCTCACCTTACGCACACTACATACAGGCAGCGTGTTCATAATAATCTCAGCAATGGTTTTGAAATCCTTGTGTTCAATGGTAAAATTCATGGCCATTGAAGCAGTCAGGGTAGCCAAAACATTTGCTTTAACACCCGATCCCATTCCATCACTTAAAATAACAATAGTGCGGTTCTCTTCCTTAATTCGTCGGGATAAAAAAACATCGCCGCAAATCATATCGCCATGATGAAACAACTGTGGGCAATCAATATCTAAGTGAAATTTATCCTCCATAGGAAAGTTCTGAGTATTTGTGTGAACGTATATTTAGCTAATCAATCAGGATATCATATGAACACTATTCATCAGTCGTGTGAGACTTGATAATCGAGTTCAATATCTTCTCGGTTTTAGAAGCTGATTCTCCCAGAAGAAAAGCAATTTGCTGAACCGTTTGCAAATTCTCTTTAATCACATCGCGAGCTCGCCCAATCACTTCCTCTTTTCTTACTTCGGGCGCATACAAGTCACGAATGATACCGCCGACTACCTTATTCTTTTTAATGGTAAACACAGACACATTGAACAATCGGCTTCCAAAATGCACATCCTTTTTCAGAATATCTTCACCATTCATAAGAACTGTTGAAAACAAACGGTGAAAAGGAATCACCTTGCTTAAATCGGCATCTACCAAACCTGGTATGATCTCGTTCAGCAACTTGGTTTCTTCCCCCAATAAATTAACAAAGCTGTTATTTGATTCAATAATTTTTAAGTCCTCATTAACAATCACAACACCAGTCGGCAATTTCTGAAGCATTGCTGAAATCGTTTCACTGGCTTCTTTGGCCAAACGATGCTCCTCTTTGGCTTGAGCCTCTGATTCCTTAAGAGCAACCTTGGTCTGCGTTAGCTTCTCATTGGTTTTACCCAATTCCTTGATATAGGTATTCATATTTTTAATGGTGACCGAAGAACACTGCTCAAACTTAGCAATTCCCTGAACGGTAGCCTCAGCGAATTTCCTACAGGTTTCGTAACCACATGATCCACAACCCAATTGATCTTCAATCTTTCCTTTACCCATTTTATCAAGGACCTCTTGCACTTCTTCCTCAGTTGGAATTGGCAAACGACTATCTTTAATTGAAAATTTCCGGGATAAATCGATATGCTGATAGGTGTCGATTTCCTTTTGCCACTGCTCCTGGTCGAAGGTGGTCAGACGTTTCCGAACATATTGCACAACCTGAGAACGACGGGAAAACTTACGCCCCCCTTTAGAGGTTCCATGTCCCATAATACAACCATCACAATAAAAAAGATCCAAGTGTTGGTTCAAATCACTGTTCCGTTGAAATTCTTCAAGAGAACGTAAAAAATTATTGCGCCCTTCGGTACTGATGATATTACCGCGAAGCATGCTGTTATCGATCTCAGCCGCCTGAAACAGGCCATGGCTCACAGGGAATAAGCCCCCAATTCGTGCAAATGGTGGATCAAACTCAGAAAACTCAACCTTAGTCTCAGTCACTCCCTTTTCCTTAAAGAGCTTTCTCAATTCAATAAAACTGAGAACGGCCTGAATTTCACCATCACTTTTGTTGAAGAACTTCACATCGTCCTTACTAGGTACACAAGGCGATAAGGATACAATTTTAACATCCTTACCGTATTTCGCACGCACCACTTTAGCCATGGCAATAATTGGATTAACAATAGGTGCCAGATTATCCACCAAATCGGGATAGTAACGCTCCACATGGTTCACCAAAGCCGGACATTTGGTCGACAAATAGTATTTTCCGTGAAAATTATCAAAAAGTTCCTTGTACTTGTATGCCACCAAATCGGCACCAAATGCCGCCTCAACCACATAATCAAACCCCAGTTCACGAATCATGCCCACAAAATTTCGATAGTCATTGATATCATCGAATTCTCCAGAAATACTGGGGTCACAAATAGCAACAATCTTTTCGTCACGTTTAAGAAGCTCCTTTACGTAATCTTCTTCGTTACGATATTCGATAGCATCCTGAGCACACATGGTCACACAATTACCACAACCAATACAACGATTGGGTATAATATTGGCATAATTATCTTTAATTTTTATGGCTTTGGAAGGACAAACACGTATACAGGTATAACTCAGGTTGCATTTATCCTTATTTGTGGTAATCAGTTGCATGGGGCTGCGAATTTAGGGTGAAGGTTAGAGGGCTGGACAAGAATTCAATTTTCAGGCTTCTTCAAATACTTTTTTAAGAATATCAATAGCACCTTCCGAATCCACTTCCTGGTACAATTCCTCTTCTATCTTTAAAATTGGTCCATTTGAACAGTTTCCTGTGCAAAGTTCACCATGAAAAAAAACCGAATCGCTCAAATTATTCTTATCAAAGAATTCTTTAACAGCTTGCAATGTTTTTCCATTGCCTCTTGAAAAGCAAGAACTTCCCAAACAAATGGTAACATCCTTTTTATCACTCATGGTACTTGTTTATTTGTTTTGTTTGTTGTTTTTGATCGAGAAAGAGCCAACAGTGATTTCATCAACTTTTTCTTCCACCTTTTAAATATAACTAAGATCTACATCTTTCAAAAACTTTTCCTCCAAAAGCGCAGCAATGTTCTTGACTACTGTTCGGCGGATTTCCAATTCAACAGGTAAATTCGGATCCTGGTGAGCCTCATTAATTTTAGTCCCATTGATAATCTCAATTCGATCACTCTCCAAAAGTAACTTCACAATCTGATCGGCAGGTCCCTGTCTCAAAACCGTATTCTGTGTATAGGTCTTTAGTATACGTTGAACTTTCCCCAAAGTTAAAATTCCCTCTGTAAGCAGATCGACACCCTTTAAAAAAGAAACAGGAGGCAATTCGGGGTCTGTAATGTTCAAATCAATTTTCAATTCCTGAGCAAACTCCCTCGATAAAATACTGGCTGTTGTTCCGCCACAGGCTATCTTCTTCCCCTTAAACTCACTCACCTGACGAGCCAACTGAGCATCCTTCGATTTGCTATAGGGAGGTCCCGTGCAAAGCAGGAGATCTCTTGGTTCGCGCAAATAAACAACCGCGCAAGAGGTATCATCTTTAGGCACATCACCATAATTAGCCGCAGCTCTATCCACCACGGCATGCCCCAATTGCTTCGCCGAAAGATAGGGCTGACGCCTGATCAGGCCTCTTACAAATTCATTCAGATTATCAGATCCCCATCCAAAAGGGAAACGCTTTGTTCCCATGCCCGAATTGGTCACCCCATCAGAACAAAAAACAATACGATCTTCCTTCTCAGCCTTAAAGCGATAGGAATACAAGGTTTTACCCAGGTTATTAGCCCCTTCTATACTCAGTTCTTCACATTTTGGCTGAAACAATTCCAGACCGCGAAGCACCAAACACTCCGGGCTATCATAGCGAATAATTCGTGTTTCCCCATCACACTCAATATCCACAATGGTAAAGGTTGAATAACTGGCTTTTCGCTTGCTGCAAATGGGTAACGTCTGCATGATCACCTCAGCAGCCTTACGAATATCCTTATTCACACGCATATAGTTTAAAACCATAGATGCCGTTAAGGTGCCAAGCACATTGGCCTTAACACCAGAACCCAAACCATCAGAAAGAACCAAAAGGGTTCTTCCCTCCTCCTTGATTTTCTCCGACATAAACACGTCACCACAAATCACTTGTCTGCCGGGATTCTTCTGAAGACACTCAACTTCTATATAATAATCGGATTGCATAATCAATTTAAGATTCTTGATTTAAATATAATTTGACGCTGATAAAAAATAATGATTTAAGATCTTCCATTACTCCCAAATCCCCGGAAGGGATTTAAATAAAGATCATTTGTTCTGCTCATCTTCACATCAACACATCAACACATCAACACATCAACTAATTCTTCTCTTCCGCCAGTGTATAAAACTCAACGATAGAATTCAGCATATCTTCCGTTTCTGAAGCATTTTCACCCAAAAGGTAGGCGATCTTCTGAACCGTCTCAAGATTTTTCTGATTCACAGCTTTAGCCCGGTTGATAACTTCCTCTTGCTGAATAAAGGGTTGAGACATATCTCGTAAAATGGCACCCACAATCTTATGACGCTGTATAGTGAAAAGACTCAAATGCAACATTTTATTACCCAAGCGGAAATCTCGTTCCAAATTATCTTCTCCTGTGGTTAAGACAGATGAGAACAGCTTATAAAATGGCGCGATCTTTTTCAGGTCAGCATCTTTCAAACCAGGAATGGTATCGAACAGTTGCTCCATCTCCTCGCCCATAATTCGGGCAAAGCTCTCATTGGCTTCAACCACCTTTAAATTCTCGTTCACAATCAAAACACCCGATGGGATCTTGCCCAACAGAGCCGTCGATTTATCCTGTGCAATTTTACGCATATAGGACGCACACATATTGGGCTCCGACTTATCGTCCAAATAGGCCTTGGCAAATTCGCGACAGGAATTATAACCACAACCACCACAATTAATCTCATCCTTATCGGAATATTTCCCGATCATATTCAGAGCTTCCTTTATTTTATTCTCAGGGTGCTCTGGTTTCAATGCCACATCAATATTATCAAAATCACGATCAATGGAAAAGTCAAGAACTGGCTCATGCACCTCATCCTCGCTTCTTTGTATAATCTCCAGTCGCTTGAGTGCACGTGAGTAGGTTTTTCTGGTACCCGGTCCGTTCACACAGCCACCTTCGCAGGCCAATAGTTCTAAAAACAACAAGCCTGGCTTTCTATAATAATTCAAATCCTTCAACACATCGTAAATACTGCTAATGCCCGAGAAGGTCATAAAAACAGCATCTGTGGTCGAGGTATTCTCTTTAATTCCGGCAATCATGCCCCCATCTATGGGATAAAGACTCCCTTTACCTGCACGTCGGGGTACAAAACTGGGTTCCGTATCCGATTCGTAAAACAAATCAGCCTCCAGACCTTCCTCATCAAACCAATCAGCCAAATCCTTAAAGGATAAAGAAGCTTCCAGTAAATCGCCAAAGGCATCACTTTCGGATTTCTTTGCAATACAGGGCCCGATAAATACAATCTTACAATCCTCACCATACTCCTGTTTTAGCATTTTGCAATGCGTCAACAAAGGCGATAAGAATGGTGTAATATGATCCTTATACTGAGGAAAGTGTTTGCAAATCATTTCAACCACCGAAGGGCAAGCCGATGAAATATAAATTCCCGATTGCTTTTCCTCCAGAAAACCATTCACCTTTTTCGAAACTATCTCGGCTCCCAACGCCGTTTCGGAAACATGGGCAAAACCCAATTCCTTGATAGCAGCTACCAACTGCTCATCTTTCAGGTTGGGAAATTCAGACATATAAGAAGGAGCCAGAGAGACCACCACCTTATTGTTTCGCTTCAAGAGGGATTTAACGCGGGTTAAATCGTTACGAACCTTCTTGGCATTTACCGGACAAACCTGGGTACAATTCCCGCAATAGATACAATCTTCATGCAAAATTTGCGCGGCATTATTAATCACCTTAATGGCTTTTAACTGGCATTCACGTATGCATTTATAACAATCCTGACAATCGTTTTGTTCGGTATATACGGGCTTGAAAATATCCATTTGCTACAAATCTTACTGGTGTTAAATTTCATATCAAATCTCAGAATTTATGCTTTTTTCTTCATCTCAAATCAGATATTCTAAAACACATCTAAGCTATTCAGATAAGGTATAAATAAGCTTCAATAAAAAACAAGTGAACATCCACCTGAAGTGAGTTAGAATCCCCACTTAAATCCATAGTCAGGTCTCTTAAAAGAATAAACCACATTTAAAGCATAATTTAAATTTTACATTCAGCTTTCTTCCTGTTACTATGCTTACATTTGCGAATCGAAAATATAAATCAACCAGACCGTTAACCGCTGAGATTTATAGAGAAAGGTGTTATTGTCCTACCACATAGGGGTGATAAAAACACTTTTTTCCTTTATCTTGAAAAAATGATATCGATATTGATGTTATAACAGATTGCACACCCTCCTTGCTCAAACAAGCATCATGATGAAATTGGAAAAAGACCTTAAAAACATAGAGCAAATCGCTAAACAAAAAGAAGCTGAGAATATCTCTTTCCATAAATATCTTAAGGATCTGGATGCTGAAAAAATAGATAAGATTGTTTATCGACTTTATGAAAGAGTTAGGACTCAAATTGACTGTCGAGATTGTGGCAATTGCTGTCAAAACCTCAGACCTATAGCCTCGTATAAAGAACTTAGTAAATTTGTTACGGATGAAAACATGGAATCCTATATGTATCTGGAGAGTATGCCTTGTAAACATCATAAAGATAAGAAATGCACCGACTATTTAAATCGACCAGAAGAATGTAAGCTATATCCCTACCTGGACGAAGTTAATTTTATAACTAAGGCTTATAGTTCGCTTCAAAATTATGCCATTTGCCCACACGTTTTTAATGTTTTGGAACTTTTAAAAATAGAGTTAGACTGGTCTTATAAAAAGACGTCGTGACAAAATATAAGACCTTAGCTATTTAGCTTTGAACAATTAAGCTTCTACCCTTTCCAACTGCAAAAGCATGAAGCTTCAAGAAAAAAATAAAGGCTGCCAATCTCTAATTGGCAGCCTTTTTTATATCCCATGCAAACAAGTCATTCGAAATATCACAAAAGCATACGCCACAAAATTCATCCGGGAATATGAACGTATCAAAAAGACCCAATCATCGATAAAAAAAAATTGACTCCTACGCGACAATTCACTAATTTTATGTAACACATTACGAATCAAATCATTCTACACTTTCTTATTGTTTCATTTAAAACACAAAATTATGTCAAATTCAGGTGGAATTATTGCAGCTTTGCTTGCAGGCTGTGCAATAGGTGTTGGATTAGGAGTTCTTTATGCACCCGACAAGGGAGAAGTAACTCGTGAAAAGATGAAGAAAAAGGCCAAAGAAAAAGCCGAGGAATTCGAACAAGCATTCGACAAAAACATGGAAAAAGTGCGTGTTAAAATCGATGACCTGATTGAGGATCTGGAGAAAAAAATTGATTCTTTCAAAAGGAAAGAAAATGAAGAACAACAAGAAGCTGAAGCTTAAATTTTATGGCTATTCGCCACAATAAACAGAGGATTCAAAAAATCAGTTCACTAAAAAACGACTTCATTGGAAAATATCCCGGATCAATTCGCTCAACTGAAAGAATTACTGACTGAATATTTCGACTCCAATCTGGAATACTATAAGTTTTCAGGTTTCGAAAAGCTGGTTCGCTTGACTGTGGCCCTAAGTTTAACAGCGCTGTTTTTCTTATTGGCTATGTTTGCCCTGCTCTTTTTCGGATTTGGACTGGCTGCATGGCTGGCTGATATCCTGAGCAATGAAATATTTGGGTATCTGGGAACAGGGGTCCTATATCTGGTATTCATGCTCCTGATTTATCTGTTTAAAAAGCCTTTGATTGAACGACCCTTCATCAAACTATTTTACAAGATACTTTACAGCAAAAAGAATAAGGATTAAACAAATTTTCCGTTTCATTAACACCGAGCAGGTGTGGTAAAAAGCAATCAGAATGAACAGATTTAAATCACTTAAGGATATTGAGAAAGAAAAATATCGCCTCTACCTGGAAAGGGAGCTTTCGCGCTACAAACTGAACTATTTTATTCGAAATGCTAAAAGCAACTGGAGTCCTGAGAAACTGATTCAAAACAGCATTGGAAGCCTGGTGTATCGCTTTGTGACCGGAATAGTCCATAAAAAAGAAAAAGCTTAATTTTATCTTACAACTAAATGCAAGCAATAAGAAGGCTGCCAATCTCAAATTGGCAGCCTTTCTTTGTATGATCCGAATCATATGACGATACAGTGCATTTTTTATTCAAATTCCTTTCCAACACAATGACCAATCTGACAAAAGCCTCTTAGCTTGGCACCTTAAGTCTTTCAATCACCCATTTATTGGTAACACTTTTAGGTCTGATAATTGGCTGTCCTAATCCCTGTGCAAGGATATTCTGAGCACAAAAGCCCATGACTCTTGACACTCCAAATAAAACGGTATAGAAATCGAACTCATTCATCCCGTAATGATGCAGAAGTGAACCCGACATGGCATCTACATTTGGCCATGGATTGGCAACTTTACCTTCCTTATAATGCATTAAAACATCCGGAACTATGGCGAAGAGTTTCTTTGCAATCTTAAAACAATGATGACTTGGGCAATTGATCTCACCAAAATTCATAAAAGCCGTAAATCGAGGGTCGGTAACACGCAATACCGCATGCCCGTATCCCGGAATCACATTACCTGAATTAAGAACATCTAAAACGTGCGCTCTCAGGACTTCCTCATCCGGATCTGCTCCAAGTTTCTCGTGAATTTTTAGAATAAATCGTAAACATTCCTGATTGGCTAAGCCATGCAATGGACCGGCTAAGCCATTAAGTCCTGCCGGTACAGCATAATACAAGTCGGAAAGAGCAGAATTGACCACCCTTGATGTAAATGCGCTGACATTTCCTCCTTCATGGTCGCAATGCAAAACCAAATACAGACGTATTAAATCTGCAAAGCCTTTATCATCATTCACACCTAGCATATGTGCCAAATTACCCGACCAATCTAAACCGGGATCATGTGGAATTAAATGGCCATCGCCAAACCTGATTCGATAGATCCCTCCTGCAAGTCCTGGTAGCTTCGCAAGTATATTCATCGCATCCTCCAGGGTATATTTCCAATATTCTGTCTTTTTTAAACCCTTTTGATATGCCTTCTTAAAAACAGACTCATTTTCCATGGATAAAATACCCAGGCTCAACATGGTCATTGGATGCGTATCTTTAGGCAGATGACGCAAAACATCCCAAACATATTGAGGGATGGTGGCACGCTGATTCAAATCACTCTGAAAATTAGCCAGCGATTTCTTGTCCGGGAACTTTCCGGTAGACAAGAGAAAAAATATTTCCTCAGGCAACTTATTCGCAAAATCATCTGTGGTATACTCACCAATATGAAGTCCCGAATAAGGATCAACATAGGATGTATTGCAAGCCAAT
Source organism: Ancylomarina sp. (assembly GCA_048268005.1). Taxonomy (GTDB): domain Bacteria; phylum Bacteroidota; class Bacteroidia; order Bacteroidales; family Marinifilaceae; genus Ancylomarina. The sequence continues at coordinate 831,609 of JBLWWJ010000001.1, read as the reverse complement.
GCAACCAATCCACGCATTCCACCATAAATTTGCCCAATGGTAACTTCCGAAACGACAGCGTCACGACCTTTGGCAAAAATATCATCAATTTCTAACTGCAATTCAAGTAAATGCTTTTGAATTCCTTCTTTTAAATCAGACATATCCAGCTTATTATTCCGTTTTAACACAAATCTATAACAGGGAGTATAAGGCTATACTTTATACGGACAAGAGGGCTATTTGTAAGTTACAAAAAAATGACTAATTAAGGAATTCAACACCTAGGTTACTAGCAACTTACCAAACTATTAATAGTGAAAACAAATAGGATAAGCCCGCTTAGCAGACTTTATTCATATCAAAAAACGAAATAGCTTAAAGATTTAAAATTGTTCTTTAAGAATCGACTTAGCTTCTTCGAGTTTACTATACTCAAAGCAACTCAGATTTGAACAACCTCGTATCATAGCCGATGTACTGTTACCATTAAGGCTTCTGTACAGGCAAACCACCGGTTTATTCATTTCAATGGCACGACCAATTTCGTAACCTACCCCAAGCGAAGGGGTGGTCACCTCCGCCACCACAATATCCGAATCCTTCACCCATTGTAAATCTCTGTCGTGAATCTCCTGATCTGTCATGCTGGTTTCCTGAGCCAGCCATCCAATGTGTTCGGTTAGGACCGTACCATATTGTTTGAGTTCTTCTATTAGCTCTTTATAAAGTTCAGCGTCCTGCTGCCCACCTCGTATCGATCCTGAGAAATAGATTTTCATACTGTCTTTGTGTTTTGTAATGAATACTGTCTTAACAAACTGGTGTTTAGTCCCAATCGAGCTTTTTGTAAGGGAATGAGCTTTGCGAATAAACCTGGCTTCATTTTTTCTCTTGTTCTTTTGTCTTGAAACAAAAGGAACCAAAAATTCAAGAGCCACGATTTTCTCAATCTTAAAACTGCCTGAATGATAAGTGCAGCCGGGTGATTTCCTCGGCAAGCTCGGAACTTCCCGGTTTTACTATTCATCCATTTGGTTTATAAGATTTCTTAAATCAATGCTCAATAATTACAGCTATAAAAACGAGTGGTTGTTTAAGAGCTCAAATTTCACTTCTGCATTCGACTTAGAGTCTTTAATTCAACTGCTTCTGCACATGAACGGGAACCAAACTTCTTAAGCCTTTGGCCAGTGATGAGTCCACATCAATATATTTCCAATTATCCGATTGTTTATTGGCAACAGCCACCATGGAGCGGTGGGCCTGTATGGTAAAAGAGTTACTTGATTCGTGGTATTTCACATTTTCTTTCCCAAATTCTGCCTCAAACTGAGGTTGCATTAAGGAACTACCCTGCGACATGAGCCCCGATAGTTTAACGCGTATAACTCCATAGTATTGAATCTTACAATACTTCTCACTTCCTGCTTTCACTACCTTTGAAATATGATCGATCGACTTGAAATCTGTGGTCATTTTCACGCCCAGATTATCCATTTGCTCCAAAAACATGAGCATTGAACTCTTGCTCATCTTTTCGAAAACCCGCGGGTACATCATTTGAGTCACCGTATTCCACTGTTTCTTATTAAAAGCATCGGTATAGTTGATTAAATCTTTTTCGAAATGCGCTTCGAGCTGCTTCTGACTAAATCCCGTCAGCATCACAAAACTCAATAAAAACAATAGGCTTAATCTTTTCATAGGTTTCAAATTTTCTTGTTTAAGCCATCCCCAAAGCTTCCCAATGGCTGGCTTCATATCATCCATTTTTTAAAAATCTCAGGAAGATAGATAAAAGAATGACAGCATGCCTTAAAACAAATGTTAAAATCCACCATGCAAATAAGAAGATTAAAGACCATTGAATGCCTTTCAGTAAGGCGAATAAAAGCAGACAAAACAATTAACAGTACAGTAAAACCGAAATTTAAACACCAGAATGGTGAAGTAAAAAACAAATAGATTTATAGCGCAGAATTTAGTTTACATTGTATTATAAAGATCATAGACAAAATAGAACTAAAACTCTTCGATAATGAAGATTAAACAAAACCTAAGCATCGCAACAACAAAACAATATAGAATTAAAACAAATAAAAGCCCACTCCTGCCTGTTAAACACAGACACAGCCATATTTAATAGATTCCATTTTATAATTGCATCATAATTTTTGAATTTTGCTTGTATTCCTTTTAAAAAATTGATTTAATTTCATTACCCGAAACCACTTATCAATTAATTGCTTGACAATTGGTTTTTCACAAACAGCTTTTAGTTTATCCTCATCGGAATAGGCTGAAAATAAACATTAAACAAAAGTAGGTATCTAATTATTTTTCTAATTCCAAAGACATGAATCTTACAAAAACTCTAAGAAAACAAGGCTACGATCTAATCGAAGGACCCATTAGAAATCACAATCTATTGCAACTCTGGCTAAAAAAGCCCTTTAATGACGTTGAGTTGTACTACTCAAAGGTTAACCATGCTTTCACCAGTGAAGTGGAATTATCAGAGATTCAGAACCCTGCATTAAAGATAAATTCGACCACAAAAAATGAATATGGTTTCAATATTGGAATCTCATTACTTGAAGACATCATAAAATCTTTAGGACTGGGTGCATTTGAACTTTCATCTGAAATCAAGTCAGGGAAAAAAGTAACCATTAGTTACGACAACTCAATAACGAAGGAAGTGCCAACCGGAGACATCCAGAATTATTTTGCACAAGCTGATTTTAAACACATCAATACCGCATTACTTAAGAATGCGAATCGCAATAACATCTTAATCATATCCGGAATTCTATTTGCGAAAAACCTGGTTGTCGAAATTGAAACCGATTTTTCATTGGATACCGATCTGATAGCCAAACTGAATCAAGTTGCTGATGGTAAACTCGACTTTTCGATGAATAGCAAAAGTGTGTTGAAAATGGTTTCAAGTGGTAATGGCTTCTTCCCCGTAGCTGTTAAAGCCAACCGAATTGATTTCGACAACGGGCATTTTGAAAACACGAATCTTGTAAGTGATAACAGAGAGTTCTTTTAAACAGAAATTTCTATTATAAACCATACGGATTTCCACAAAAGGAAAGCGAAAACAAAGGCTGCCTCTCACCCGCTAGCGCAAGCTTCTAGCTCATGCTCAGCGGAGCGGAAGCAGTAGGAGAAGTAACAAATTAATTTCTCATAAGCTTTGAGTCACAAATTATAAATTTCATTACAAGGAAGATTTGTACTTCATCAGCTTTACAAGAAGCTACTGGATTGACGTTTTTGTTCGCGAGCCGTATCCCATTTAGTGTAAGTATTCTGCCATTACATTGAATAAACAAAAGAAATCATTTGTAATGAAAAAAATGATAATTTATATAACGTTCTGCCAAGGCAGACTAAGAGGATCAAGCTTGTACTGCCTATGATCAGAAAACAAATCCCCTATTAAATAACTAACCCCCTAAACCTATGAAAAAACATTTTTTCATTTCGACATTACGAAATCTATTATTACTCGCATTCATTTCTTTTATCGCATCTTGTGATAGCGGTGACACTAGTCCAACAAAAATTATTGACATTTCCATTAAAAATGCTCCATCAAAATCAGACTATTACAAAGGAGAGAAGCTTGATCTTGCGGGGCTCATAGTATCATTGACTATGGATAATGGCGAAAGTACAGATATTCCATTTGCCGATTTTGAAAGTAATGGATTGACAACATCACCTACAAATCAATCAGTTATAATTAATGAAACTGAAATACAAATCACTCATAGCGAGACAGGAAACAGCATGACACAAGCCATTTCGTATTTTACCTTAAACGACATAGAAGGAAACAACTATCCTCTTGTTAAAATAGGTGAACAAATATGGCTGGGAGAAAATTTGAGGACCACAAAATTTAATGATGGAGAAGAAATTCCATTATTAGAAGGTTATAGTTTATGGGAAGGTATCGATTATCCTGCTTATTGGTGGTATGAAAATGACGCAACAAATGCAAATCCTTATGGTGCCCTTTACTCATGGTATACAGTGGAAACTGAAAAACTATGTCCTTCGGGATGGCACGTACCCTCAGATAATGAGTGGACAGAATTAATAGACTTTCTGGGAGGAAGGGAAGTTGCAGGTGGTAAAATGAAGCGAACAGGTTTAGAATATTGGAAAGATCCAAACACAGCAGCTACAAACGAGAGTGGATTTTCAGCAGTGGCTGGTGGTTGTGTTCATGCTGAAGAATTTTATGCTATTAGAGCTTTTGGTTACTGGTGGACTTCGACCGTGCATGAGAAGAGTCCTGCCAGAACAATGGTGGGAGACGTTGTTATATTATATGATGAACCTGGTGCCTATCTTTCAAGCTATTTTGCCGATTATGGAAGATCTGTTCGTTGTATTAAGGATTAAATAAATATCATCATTATTACCTCTGCTTATCTGCTTGAGCCAACAGAGGACCGAACGCTTCGTTTCGCTAGTCATCCTATGGTAAAGGACAAATTATAAGTTTGAATAATTTAAAGGCTGCCTCTCACCCGATTGGCAGCCTTTATTTTTTCTTAAAAGTATGCTCCTTTTACAAGTCTAATGTATAATTCGATGGCTGAACAGGCTTAACAAATAACTTAATGGCAATAATAGCACAGGCATAAGCATCGTCAAGGGCCTCATGGTGCTTGCGCATTTCGTAGCCACAATGGCGTGACACCGTGTGAAGCTGATGATTCTCAAGCTTGGGAAATTGCTTTCTCGCAGCCTTTAAGGTACAATGGAACTCGTAATCGGGATAATCCATCTGATAGGTGCGAAAGGCCGCCTTTAAACATCCTTCGTCAAAGCGGGCGTTGTGTGCAATTAGCGGCAAACCCTCGATGAGTGGTTCCACCTCCCTCCAAACCTTTGAAAAAACCAAGGCCTCGTCCGTATCATGTGCTCTAAGACCATGGCATTGGGTATTCCAATAGTCGTAATAGTTGGGCTCCGGCTGAATCAAACGATAGAACTTATCGACTATAGCACCATCCCGAACCACCACCACTCCCACAGCACAGACACTACTCCCGTGTTGATTAGCTGTTTCAAAATCGATAGCTGCAAAATCTCTCATAAGTCTTTCGTCGGTTTATAAGCTCAAGTATAGTAAAAAAAAGATTAGAGCAGAAGATCGTTTTTAAAACAGTCATACTTTGATCATTATATTCGGACATCAAACGGAGTCGAGCTGTAGTTGAATTGGGATTTTTTTCCACTCAAGCCGTTCGGGCTCATACTTTTTTCTTCGATAAAAAAGTATGCAAAAAATCAAGTCAGTCTGATCCTTGTTTGCTCTCTAAAGTGAAAATTATATCACGCCTCACGGCAGACTGACAAAGCCCGCTCTTAAATAATAAAGAAAATAGAAGATTTATTATTCGCGAAATATAGTTTCTGGTTCTCTTGAAAAGCACCTCATTGGTTTTTATCTTTTTTTATTGGCCTCGGCACAGCAAGTGGGGCCCCATAGGTGAGAAAGGCGTATAAAACGAAATTGTGTTTGATTCGATAATTTCAATAGGACTCATCGAGTTCGCAAGCTCAGTTGAGCGAAGCGAGTTTTTGCCGTTTAGGTTTCAATTCGATTGTGGGTAAACGAGTGCTGCAGTCGGCGGACTCTTTGCTTACTTTCTCGACTGCAGGAGAAAGTAAGATCCGCCTTAGGCGGATTGAGTGGAAAAAAAAATCACTCGTAATTCGTAATTGATCATTCGTAATTGACTATCCGTAATTCAAAAAACACCCCTCTGTCCTTCGGACATCTCCCCTGAAAAGGGAGACAGTACAAATCTTTTCTATTTTATTCCTAATTCTAATTGACTGCTTTTCCCTTGGAAGGGAAAATGTCGGCAGACAAAAGGGTGCTAAAAAACAAAAAAAAAGGCCCCCCATCATTAAAACGACAGAAGGCCCTCACCTTAACAACCTATAAAAATTTATTCCGTAAACACATCTTCCTGAGTTTCCTGCTCTGAAAGATCATCCATTTTATCTTTTGTATTTTTACCAACCGGAAACTTAAACCAACGCAACATTTCCTCGTTATTGGCATAAATAATTTTGGCCGCTTTCATATACCGGGCCAGGTTCTCGTAAATATTATTCAGACAAACCACACGTTCGTCCGTGGCTTTACCCCTGTCCACACGCGATTTCATTTGCTGATCCATCAGCAGTTTCAGCTTATCCTTCAGCTCAGCTATCTTGGTATAGGTCTCTTCTGTCCAGGCAGATTTGGTCATTTCTGCCTTGTGCAGATTAGCAATCAGCAAAAAGTCTGAAAAGAACATGAACATGGCCCGACCCGATTTTCTGGCCGCCTCGTAGTCGTTAAAGCCAAACTGATTCCAAATATGCTTCTTGTTAGGAAATACCGTTTCGATCTCGAATTTACAGGCCTGATAAAAGCGCCCACATTCCTCAACACAGTTGTTGATATTCTCGGTAGCCTGGGCCTGAATATCCACATAAACCTTATCCGATGGAATATTGTTGGCTGCCTGATAAAGCACCTCTATTTCCTGTAATTTTTCAGCGGTGAAGAAAACCGAGAAGTTGGTAAACCTCGCCTCTTCGGCCTTAATTAAATTAACACTTTGGCTCACCCAGCTCATAAAAACTGCATCGGAGCAACTGTACAATCTTGAATGGTTCATCTTATTAATTTTTGGTTAATGACTAATTAGGATATTGAAGCTAGACAAACTTATGTTTACACACAAATAATTTTTAATTTATTTTTATGTATAGTTTTACCAAGAATTCAAAACCGATGGGCAACTAGCAACAAATACACACAAGGCCGATTTATAAAGAATTCAAAAAGACGACACACCCTTTCCTTTTGATTCCACCCCTTACACAAATCAAATAGACGCACATTATTATGTTCCACTATACTCTTATTTTAAAACGATCCGACAAACATTTTAAAACTTCCAACAGTTAGTTAAGCTCCTCCGACAATACAAACCTGTTTTAAATGACTCACCTAGCAGGTTCCGTCACTCACTTGATGCATTCCGCCAATGGGTTGAGGCCTTCCGCCACTCACCTACTATTTTCCGCCGCCCCGTTGAAGCGTTCCGTCGCTCCGTTATAAGCTTCCGCCACTCCGTTGACACGTTCCGCCATCCCGTTGAGACGTTCCGCCGCTCCGTTGAAGCTTTCCGACACCAACAAATGGCATCTGCTTAAAGCCAAAGAACAAAGCTTTGGCGGAAGCTCTAAAGGCAGTACAGATAGATAACAAAATATATTAAAGGGAAACCAAAACAAGCCTAATAAAACATAGCGTGGAGACCACATATAGCAACTCACCTACTTGACATTGCAAATGAATAAGAACAAATAGCAAACAAAGGAAGACACTAAGCTTGTGGGCACATAAGATTAAACACAGACAGGATCTATATAACAAAATAAGACTAAAAACTTCTTTATTAAAGGACACCTACCCTAAAGTGTAGGTGTTGATAAATTCCTAATTAAATTCATCATAAGTCAGAGTAAAGAGAGGATATTATGCTTACTTTTATATTTATAAAATATAAATCAACCTGCATTGGGAGAGAATTGGTTTAATAGAAAAACTGTTTTCATCTCTCCAATTTGGGTTGATTAAAAACACTTTTTTTTTGAAAATACAAATGAAATAAACAGCATAGCGTTTATTAATACGTTTGCGGCACCACAAAAGAGAACATCGTATTTAAGAGTTTATATCAATAAAATTCATAAGAATGAAACTTACAAAGTTGATTATTAAAAATTTCCGAGGCATTAATGGAGATGACAATATTATAGAATTTAGTGATTCAAACATTATTTTTCTAATAGGAAAAAACAATGCTACCAAATCAACATTTTTGCATGCTTATGAGTTTTTTACAAATCCAAAGCAAAAGTCTGCAATAGAAGATTTTTTCAATTACAAAACAGAGAACAAAATTGAAATTATTGGAGAGTTTCTGAAAGATGAAGATGACAATGACAATAAAGATTTTAGTAAAGACCCTGAGTGGATTGACAAATGGGTTGATGCAGATGGGAAAATTATAATAAAAAAGGTATGGGATACTGTTGCAGGTGTCTTCAAGAAATATACTTTCAACCCAGTTGATAAGGAATTTGCTTTAAATGGTTTTGGAGGTATAGATTCATTATTTACAAAATATGCACCTACTCCTATATTCATTAATGCAATTGAAACTGAAGAATCATTTGAAAAGAAGGTAAATGAAATAATTGATAAAGAGTTTCTAAAGAAAATTAACACATTATTTGAAGAAGAGTATAAAACAGCTGTAACAGCAATTGATAGTTTACAGAAAAAAATAACAAATGCAGAGGGAATAAGCACATACAATGAAAGAATAAATAAAAACTTTCAAAAAATATTCCCTGAACTAAGTTTGAAAATCACCCAAAAGAAAGAAGATAATATTGATATCATTAAGGCTTTTAAAACGAATCATAGTATCTCAGTAAAGAAAGATGGAGTTGACCGAAAAGAAACATTTGAACAGCATGGACACGGTATTATCAGACAAGCTTTGTTCAATTTTTTAGCATTCTTAAAGAATGAGTCTGACTCTACCAAAAAAGAATACATTATCCTTTTTGAAGAGCCTGAATTATTCTTACATCCAAAATCTATTTATTTACTTAGAGAAGAATTATACTCTTTAGCAGAAAACAGTCCATTTCAGATTTTATGCGCGACTCATTCAGCTGGTATGATTGATATATCCAAACCTCACTCATCATTAGTAAGGGTTGTTAAGGATGTTATTAATGAAAAAACAATTACGTATCAGGTTGGTCATTCAATTTTTCAATCCGAAGAGAATAAAGATTTTGTACAGATGATTAATCGTTTCAACCCTAATGTTTGTGAGACATTTTATTGTGATGATGTTGTTTTAGTAGAAGGCGATACAGAGGCTTTGATTTTTAGGGAACTTCTAAGAACACGTTACCCAGAACGTGATATTTTCATTCTTAACACTGGTTCAAAGAATAATATTCCATTCTTTCAAAAAATACTAACTCATTTTAGAATAAAGCAAACTATTATACACGATTGTGATACTAGATATTTGTATGATATTGAAAATGGCAATCATATTAGAAGGCAAAATGCAGATGGTTCTGACAAAAAGAATTCAGCATGGAAAATCAATGAGAATATATGGCAAGAAGTTGAAATGTCTAATAACCTAGCAATTGGTCTTTCAAAGCGAATTGTATCAATCTATGATTTTGAAAGTTCTAATAATTACAAGTACGACTCTTCAAAAGGAAAGCCTTTATCTGCTTATGAATTTGCTAAAGGATTGAGTATTGATGAAAATATACCGTTGAATGATTGTATTGAATATATCATTGGGAACAAAGAAATCCCATCAAACTATTCTCAAGAGGATTTGGAAAATGTTAAAGAACCAAATGAACAAATGGCAGCCGCTAACAATGTATAAAAATAATAGCCTAAGCAGTGGTAAATTCAAGGGTATTAGCCCGCTTCAACTTTCTTGCAACTTGACAGAGAAATGCCACGCAATCGGCTACAATTCTTATACGAACCGTTGGCGATAAGTATAAAAAGACTATAAATTAACTTTATGAAAGATTTTATTCCGATACTTCTATCAAGTATTGCAATTATTGTGACAATAATCAATTTCTGGTATTCTTTCTACAGAAAAAGACCATTACGATTTGTATGCTCATCATATACTGGTTTAGGAATGGAGATACAACCTAAGAATTTAATAGGTTCTTCTTTTGCAATTAAATTAGATATTATAAATGAAGGATCGGTTCCTCAGGTATTATCAGATTTAATTATTAAAGCAAACTATGAGGGAGAAAAAGAGACCTTTAATTATGAACCAATTGTATTGTGGGATTTCATCGAACAAATTAGATCAGATGGTCAAAAAGTTGTTGGCAATTCACAAAATGGTCAAGTCGATTTACCAAAACTAATTAATCCTAAAAGTTATTTTTCTTTCGAGCACCATATCCTTTTTTTACCATTAGATAAGAAAACAATAATTAAAACCAATACTAACAAAAACATTTACGTTCGTGTGTTTGCGCTAACACAAGGAAACAAAAACTACAAACTAATAGGTAGTCAACAGTTTAAAAGTGAAGATTTAAAAAAAATAAAAAATGGTTCATTTTCTTCTGTAATATCAGATGAATCAAAATTGCATAGACATAAATTAATCCCCCCCGCTAGCGCGAGCTTGTAGCTCGTGCTTTGCGAATGCAAGAAATTTCTGACATAGGAAACAACTCACTATTAATTACTAACCTAAAATAGAGATTATGAAAGAAGTAAAAATCAAAAACAAAGGAAAGTATCTTAATGAGAATTATCCATTTGAGAATGTTCCAAAATTGACAGAGAAAAAACGATGTATTCATTGTGACAATATTATTACTGTTGGTGACTACAAAGTTTTCAAAAACAATAATGAAGAATTTATTTACTGCCCAAATGCTCCTGAATGTAACGGAACATTAATAGACTGGCTTTCGGTAGAATGAAATTACAAATAATCATTCTCATGCCCCGCTAGCGCGAGCTTAGCTATCTTACTCGCTCCGGTCGTGAGCTCTCTGCGTTTGGTTCGCTGAGTTCCACTTCGTTTCGCTTATAGCTCGTGCTCTGCGAAGCAAGAATAAAAAATAAAGGCTGCCTCTTTCATAATTGGCAGCCTTTTTGCACTTATCAGCAAAGCAATCTGAATTATGCTTAAATTTAGGAGGCATTAAAATTGAGCCTATGTATCCCTATCACAATAAAATAAAGCAACGCATTAAAAATAAGGAGCTGGAAAGCTACGAGTATGTGGACCGCTACAAGAACATCAGTCCTTGCTTGCTATTGCATTTTAGCACCGAGCCCAAGATAAGGCCCATACGCGAACATCGTTTCAAAGAATACGAAGAACTATTTAATAAGCTGACAAACAAATGAAAAAACGAATTCTATCTCTTCTCTTTAGCCTACTGATAGGCCTGATTGGCTATGCTCAAAATCCTAATAGCTCCTTGTCGGACTGTGCCCTGGAACTATGCAAACAAAAGGTGAGCTACGATCCCTCCTATTTCTCAATTGGCTACCCCAATGGCGACGTACCTGCTGACAAGGGCGTTTGCACCGATGTGGTGATTCGGGCCTATCGCCTAAAGGGCATCGATCTGCAAAAGGAAGTTCACGAAGATATGAAGGCCAACTTTAAGCTCTACCCCAATATATGGGGCCTAAAAAGCACCGACAAAAATATTGATCACCGCCGGGTTCCCAATCTCATGACCTTTTTTGAGCGCAAAGGCCGCTCCCTGCCCATTAGCAAAAAGGCCGGCGACTACAAAGCAAACGATGTGGTCTGCTGGCGCTTGGATGGTGGGCTAACCCATATTGGCATTATCATCAATCAAAAATCAGCCGATGGCAAAAGACCTCTCATTGTTCACAATATTGGCGCGGGTCAGGTCGCGGAAGACTGTCTGTTCGACTTTAAAATCATTGGTCATTACCGGTATTAGTCATAAACTCAGAAAAAGACTGAAAAATATTTCTTATTTTTAAGCTATTGTTTAAATCTAAAAAGATAAAGTTATGATTTTAGGAGTTGCCGAATGGCTGAGTGGGAAATTAGGTTGGGATGTGAAAATGATCAGAATAGCCTTTGTTGTATCTGTCTTATTTTTTGGAGCCGGCATAGGGCTCTACTTAATATTGTGGATTGTAAAATTGTTATCGAAATAAAACACCCTTATATAAATACGAAAAGGCTGCTGATCTAAAATTAGCAGCCTTTTTTTATGCCATCACACAAGCATATCATCGGCACCATATGCCTGTCTGTTTGCAACAAATGCCCTTCTGTCTACATTTTAAGTTTCACGCTTCATTTATATCTAAGTTCAAGCTGACATTATTAACCAAAACAGACTTAGAATGAAAAATTTTAAAATCACCCTACTTGTCATTTTCCTTTTCACTCCCCTACTTCAATTTGCCCAATCGAAGAACGATATCATTAAAAGTATTCAGAAGCATATGTTAAAAAATTACATCTTTCTGGATAAAGCAAAGGAAACCAATCGCCATTTAGATGCACTTATGAAAACGAATTATTTCGATACAATTTCCAGCCCTCCCGCCTTTGCTAAAGCACTCTCGGTAGAAATGCAAAAAATAACCCATGACAAGCACCTGAACGTGGCTCCTCCAAGACCACCCCGTCCACCTCGTACTGAGTCTGACTTTATATCAAGACACTTAAAAAACCTGGTCCGCTTTCGTTCCGGTGGCTTTGGAAAAATTGAACTATTGGAAGGCAATATTGGCTATGTGGAATTAAAAGGTTTTAGACGAGAAGATATTCCAAAAGTGGACGCTATTATGGCTTATCTGTCGACAGCTGATGCCCTTATTATCGATTTACGAGAGAATGGTGGCGGCAATTCCCTGGGTTTGTATTGGAGTTCTTACTTTTTAAATGAAAACACACCCCTCACAGGTTCATACACCAGAAGAACAGACACAAAAGTAGAATTAAAAACCCTTGCTGTTAAGGGCGACAGACGACTGGACATGCCTGTCTTTATTTTAACAAGTCATTTTACCTTCTCAGCTGCCGAAGCCTTTGCCTACGATTTACAAAGTAGAAAAAGAGCCATCGTCATTGGGGAAACCAGCGGTGGAGGTGCGCATCCGGTTGATTTTATCAGGCTGCCTCAGGCTTATGGTTTAATTGTGCCCTATGCAGAGTCGATAAACCCGATAACTAAAACCAATTGGGAAGGTGTTGGTGTTAGCCCGGACATAAAAACATCGAAAGAAAAAGCATTAGACAAGGCCAGAGAATTGGCTGCCATTGCAGCTAAAAATTACAGGACAAAACCTTTCAATCATCTTAAAAACATCTTAAGCAAGCCGCAAATATCCCAGGAAGACGAAGAAACCGTGCATAGCCTTTTTCAGCTCATACTGAAACGAAAACACCTGGAAGATTTCATGATTAACGCAATGGGATACGCCTATCTGGAAGATAATAAGCCCGATGCTGCCCTTCTTATCTTTAAGTCCAACATGCTTATTTTTCCCGAATCGCCCAATGCCCACGACAGCTATGCCGAAGTGCTAGCCATAAAAGGCAAAATGAATGAGGCCTTAAAACACTATCAAAAGGCTGTTGACCTGGCAGAAAAACAGAAGCACAGACAAATTGAATCTTACAAAAAGAATTTAGCCGATTTTAGAAATAAAATGTAGATATTAGACCGATATGTTTCCAAAAGACTACAGCCACCATTTTCTCAATAAAAAAGTGTTAAGCCATCTTCTTTTTTGGCTGATCATGCTCATTTATTATATGAGTTCGTCCTGGCCATTCGAGCTAAACAAAGTTTTTTTATTCGAGAGGATGTTCTTTAAGGTTATCGTTCAGATTATTCTTTCCTATGTCATCATTCACTTGCTGGTTCCGCTTTTATTAAACAAAAAGCGCCCGGTCTTGTTTGGCATCAGCCTGCTCTTATGGGTATACCTGATGTATGCCTTATACACAGCCATTCGTTGCTATTATTTGGTCCCAAAATATCCCGAAATATTTGAATTCAGACCACCGCTCGAGTTTTTTGAACGCATTACGAATGCATACGCCTATTTGGGCAATATAACAGGCTTAATATTTCCAACGGTCATCATTATGATGTTTGATTATTTCAGGCATCAAAAGGATGTATTAATACTGAAAGAACAAAAAAGGGTCACGGAACTTAACCTGTTGAAAAATCAGCTCAACCCGCACTTTTTATTCAATACGCTCAATAACTTATACACCTTAGCCCTAAAAAAGTCGGACAGAACACCTGAGGCCATTGCTAAGCTTTCAGATATATTAGACTATATGCTTTATCAGTGTAAAGAGAATTTTGTGCCCTTAAAGAGTGAGGTTGATTTAGTCAATAATTATATCGAGTTGGAAAAAATCCGTTACGGTAAGCGATTACACATCACCTTTAATCACAACATTACGGATGAGGTCAGGATAGCCCCCCTGCTTCTGCTCACTTTTGTGGAAAATGCCTTTAAGCACGGTGTCAGCCAGGAAATTAATCTTGCAACAGTTCAAATATCGCTTCAAGCCAATGCTAAAGAATTCTTTTTTAAGATTGATAATTCGAAACCAGAATTAGTAGCACATAGAACCAGCAGGAAACGTGATTCTATTGGCTTGCAAAACATTATTAAGCAACTCGAAATACTTTATCCAAACAACTACACTTTGGATACAACGAACGAGGTTAAATCTTTTTCTTTAAGCTTAAAACTAAATACCAATGGCCTATAAATGCGTGATAGTAGATGACGAAGAATTAGCACGAGAGCTAATAGAAACACATTTGTCTCAATTGGATGATTTTGAATTGATAGCCTCCTGCGCATCGGCCATAGAGGCGCATCAGGTTTTACAAAATGAAAGCATTGATTTGATTTTCATGGATATTGAAATGCCTCTGATAAAAGGAACTGACTTTATCAATGGTTTAAAAACCAAACCTGATGTTATTTTCACCACGGCCTACAGAGATTATGCGATTGAAGGCTTTGAGCTAAATGCCATTGATTATTTGTTAAAGCCCATTGTATTTGAACGCTTTTTTAAAGCCATAGAGAAATTCACAACACTTAAAAAAGCCAATCTCACAAGTGAACGAAAAAGCTTTATTTATGTCCAGATTAAGAAGAAAAATGTGAAACTGATTTTAGATGATATTCTTTATATCGAAAGCATAAAAGATTATATCAGAATACATCTCAACAATGATAAAATCATGCTGAAGCATGGTCTTACTGCTTTTGAAGAAAAACTGGATGACCGGTTTTTAAGAATACACAGATCCTATCTGGTTAACAGAGACAAAGTAACGGCCTACACCAAAACAGACGTGGAGATTGAGAATCTTGAGATTCCCATAGGGGATTTTTATAAATCGGATGTTCTGGAAAAAATTAAGGCGGCTCAATAAAACAAAAGGCTGCCAATGAATGATTGGCAGCCTTTCTTTATATTTTTCAATTTCCAATTCATGCCTTCTATCGCCACTGAGTGAGCGAAAGCCCCAAACCTATGGTGGTTTGTTTGTGGTTATAGTCAATCAGACTCTCCCCATAACCGTGAAACAGTTGAGCATTAACTTTCAAATTATCCCAAATCTGCAAGGCATAATCAATTTGAATACTTCCCCTGTTGTTCTTAGCAAAGCGCATGGAGTGACGGGCAATCAGACTAATATCGTGTCGCCCTTTACCATAAGCAGCCATTAACTCTCCTCTACCCATATAGTTTTCTATGCCCGGGTTGTTATCCTCCTCAGCAGACTCTTTTATACGTAACCAAGGTTTAAATATGATGCTTAGGTTTTTACTTTCCCAGGCTATTTGTGCAATCACTCTATTCCAACTGCGCGACATGGGATCAGATCGTCCGTTAGATTGATGATTTAAACCAATACCTGCAAAGAGTCCTTTTCGCCCCAATATTTCATAAGGGGTTCGCATAATATACATCAGTTCGGGCTCGTAGTTGGTTTCACGAAAGGGGCGGGATATATCCGTATTGTACACTTGCCATCTGGATGTTTGGGTATAGCCCATCCAAATATCACCACCCAGCTTTGCTCCCATCAGGTCGTTAAAGACCTTCGTCTTAAAACTGATTTGAAACTTAAGCTCAACCTGATTAAGCGGTATGTTTTCAGGAACCGAATTATTGGGATTACCACTTTGAGGCATCTGATTGATATCGGTGGTGTAGTTACCCAATAAAATATAAACCGGCTTGTATTGTTTGATCTTAAACAGGCCCGACTGATTCCTTAGCGTATCGGCAAGGTCCCATTGTTCCAGCAAAGAAATCTGCTGTTTCCTAAACAAATCCTGTGCGTGCGAACTTGTAACAAAAGCAAAGCTAATGAAGAGTATGAAGTAGATTTTGAGTTTCATTGAGAGCAATATTTTAAAGAAAGGTCAGCGCTTGTGGCAAGTAAACATTTGCTGAAACAAAAAGCTGCCAATCATAGATTGGCAGCCCTTCTTATATGATAGCTTAAATAGCTTATTTAACAGCAATGGTTTCGATCTCAACCAAAGCACCCATAGGTAAGTCCTTCACAGCAAAAGCCGCACGTGCCGGGCAATCTTCCTTATAGTACTCACCGTAAACCTCATTCATAACAGCAAAACCAGACATATCGCTCAATAGGCAAGTTGATTTTACCACATCTTTAAAGCTATAACCTGCTTCTTCAAGGATGTAACCAATGTTTTTCATCACCTGCTCAGCTTGCTCTCTAACACCACCTTCAACAAATTTACCTGTTGTTACATCAACTGGAATCTGTCCTGATATATATAAAGTTCCATTGGCTTCTACTGCTTGTGAATAGGGGCCAATGGCCTTAGGGGCTTTCTCTGAATTGATAAAACGTTTCATTTGATTTATTTTTTAATGTTTGTTTAAAAGTCAAAAAGATCTAAGAGTCGAAAAGTCTCTTCTCTCACAAAAATAGAAAAAAATGGATAGGAGCGATTCTCAATAAACTAATTTGTGATGATTGCATCATATTCTTTAGCTTCAATGGCAATTACGATTAGTGATGAGTTAGGAATTATTAATTACAAATTGTCAATTACGAATTACGAGACCATGTTAACGGACATTGAGCGAAGTCGAAATGGAAGTATTTAATTACGAATTACGAGAGTCATAAAAGTCAGTATACGGAGTTCTAAGCAAGAGTATCTTTTATGTTTGACTTTTCGACCTTTTGACTTTTCAGACATTTTAGACAGGACTTCGACTCCGCTCAGTCACCTATAAGGAGTTATCTTTTTGATTATTTTGTTTTTCGTAATTCGTTCCCGATATATATCGGAATGATTACTCGTAATTAATTCAACCTTTATCCTTTATTAGAAAACGTGTAGAGACAGCCTTTCATCTAATTCTCATTCTGTTACTATTTCTTACGCCTAAACATGTGTATCTTAGGTACTGAAAAAACAAAACAATTCTAAACCTGAAGAAACACCCAAAATGAAACAACTAACAATTTATTCCAGTTTGTTAGCAGTTCTCCTATTGCTGCAAGCACCCCATACTTTCGCTCAAGAAAGTGAAGATTGGACACAATTCAGAGGGCCTAACCGATCTGGTATCTCTACCGAAAACATCGCAGACAGCCAAATGAGCGATCCTGCTCCGGAACTGATCTGGAAGAAAAACATTGGTTGTGCTTTTTCCGAAATCACAATCTCCGGTGACAAACTCTACACCACACTTAGTGAGAAAACCGATAGTCTTTCGGGCTGGGAATATATGGCAGCCTTCGATGCCCAGACAGGTAAGGAAATCTGGCGAAACAAGATCGACTCGATCTTTATCGATCCGGACGACTTTGGTGATGGCCCCAGATCAACCCCTCTTGTTAGCGAAAACATGATTTTCAGTTTTAGTAGTTATGGGAAACTGACAGCCCATTCTATAAGCGATGGGAAACAGTTGTGGCAGGTCGATTTTATTGCTGAGTTTGGCAGTAAAACGCCACGTTGGGGTTTCTCGTCCTCTCCTGTTTTAGTCGATGGTGTACTCATTATGGAAGCCGGTGGTACTGAAGACAGAGCTTTTACTGCTTTCGATCCAGCTAACGGAAAGTTACTTTGGGCTAAGGGGAAAGGCAATGCTTCATATTGTTCGCCTCTTGTGGCTGAAATAGATGGTCAGACACAAATCATATTCGCCAATCAAAAAACCTTATCTTCTTACAACAGCAAAGGTGAAACACTTTGGACTTATGCCATGAAAATGAATGCTCCTACCGCCATGCCGACCCTAATTGAATCCAATAAGATTTTTATTTGTACGGTCCGCAGCTCTGGCTTCGAAATCGTGGAGGTAAAAAACAATACCGTCACCGAAGTTCTGCAGGCTCCTACCATGAAAAACGACTACAGTTCGACACTCTATTACGATGGCCATCTATATGGTTTTAATGTGGCTGCCCTGCAATGTATATCTGCTGAAACGGGTGAGAAAAAATGGACAAAAAGAGGCTTTGGAAAAGGCAGTCTGATTTTGGTTGGCGATAAGCTTCTTGTACTTTCAGACAAAGGCCTGTTAATTCAGGTTAAGGCCGATCCGACAGCTTACACCGAACAACGACGTTTTCAGGCTATTAAAGGAAAATCCTGGACAGCTCCTTCCTTTGTAAACGGCAAAATCTACCTGAGAAACCAAAGTGAAATGGCTTGTTATAAGTTCAATTAATTGAAGTAGTGATTTATTAGGATTTAAATATTCAAACAATGAATAAAAAGATATATCAACTCGTCTTAGTCTGTCTTTCTCTATGTTTACCGAATCTGCTAATGGCAGAAAATGTGGAAACCATTATTGCGAAGCATATAGAAGCCCACGGCGGACTTGAAAAATGGAATCAGGTTGAAACAATGAGAGTAACCGGTCAGTTTACCGCCTTTAGTATTGAAAAGGATTTTATGGCCTGGAAAACACGTTCTGGTGAATATTATGCCGATTTGCAATTGGGAAAACACAAGGTGATTGAAGCCTTCGATGGCAAAAAAGGCTGGACCATAGACCCCTGGCAGGAAATTCCTTATGCCAGAAGAATCAACTCAGGTGAAGAAAATGTTTTTGCCCAAAAAGCCGAATTCATCACACCTTTTTTCAACTATAAAGAAAAAGGGCATCAGGTTGAATTTGTTGGCAAAGAAAAACTGGAGGGTCTGGATGTTTTTGTACTAAAGTTGACCCGTAATAATGGCAAGTCTGAAAAATGGTATCTGGATGCCAAAACCTATCTGGAATACAAGTGTGAATCCAATTGGGTGGACTTTGCCAGAGAGTTGCCTTCTGAAACTTTCTTCGACGATTTCAGAAAGGTTGACGGACTGCTTATCCCATTCTTTATTGAACGCACTTTCTGGCAACGCGACAGAGTGATGCAGATTGAGAATATAGATATCAACCCTGATTTCAATAAAACGTGGCTTGAAATGCCTAAACGCGAAGAAATCAAGAAGCTGGCCTTTTTGCAAGGCAATTGGGATGTAAAAATGGAAGTTTGGACACGCAGAGAAACCTGGCATCCTATCGGCCAGACTGTTTCAAATATAGACTTCACAGCAACTAATATTCTGCAGGAGAAGATGAAACTTGAGCGTACTTTCCCTATCGACGTCACTTTATCCTATACTTTTAATGAGACCATTGGAAAATATCGCATCTCCGTCTTAGACGATCTATCATCCAGCTTTGAAGTTTTCGAAGGTGATTTTACAGATACCGAATTTATCTATGATAATACGGCAGAGAAAAAAGATGTCTGTACACAAATTAAACTGAGCGAAATTGGAGATGATGCTTTTGTTTTAACCAGAAGTGTATCGCGAGACAAAGGTGAAACCTGGCAACAAAGGGACAAATTCACTTATACACGTAGCGAATAATACCGATTCGTATTATAATGCAAGCCATCTCAATTTTATTTGGGATGGCTTCCTTTTTTAATTATAAATGATGAGTTATAAATTATTAATTACAAATTGTCAATTACGAATTACGAGACTCTTAAAAGTCAGTATACGGAGTTCTAAGCAGGAAGATCTTTTATGTTTGACTTTTCATACTTTTAGACCTTTTGACTTTTTTATAATGAGTGATTAATAATTAGCGATGAGTTAGGAATTATTAATTTCAAATTGTCAAATTCGAATTACGAGACTCTTAAAAATCAGTATACGGAGTTCTAAGCAGGAAGATCTTTTATGTTTGACTTTTCAGACTTTTAGACCTTTTGACTTTTAGACCTTTTGACTTTTCAATCTTTTGACTTTGTTAGTATAAACGCTGTCAGGACTTCACTCTTCAGGCTCTGACAGGTTCAAGAAGCTCCCTTTATCCTTTATCCTTTATCCTTTATTCTCATTAACTTTATCCTTGTTAACTTCAAAAAGCCAGACTATAGGATAGAAGCAAGTTACCAAACACAGCATTGGTTTCATTTTCATAACCCATTCTGAAACCTAGATTCAAAGGAATTGGTAGACGTAAAACATGCATATCAGCCGTAAATTCAAGCCCCACGGATGTGATTCTATTGTCATATTGAATGAAGTTTTCTTCACGTACAAACTCGCCTTTCTCCATTCCATAATCAACAAAAGCGCCCATTTTAACACGTTTGATATAAGCCAGGCCACCCATATTCCAATCAGGGTATGCAATTGGCAGACGGTAATCCAAACTCATCGTCGAGCAATCTAAGCCGAATAAATTAGAAATCCCACGAGGCGACTTAATACTGTTACCAAAAATGGTATTCAATTCAGAACGATTTTGATAGCCCGCATAAAGACTTATGCCGTGATGCTTAGCAAAGCCAGGAAAATAGAATAGACCTACTCCCGACCAGATACGACCTGCAATAGATCCTTTGGATGGGCTGGTGCGGTAATTAAATTGTAAGAATTGTGCCCAAGATGATTGCAAGTCTCTTTGCGCTGATTTTATAGCATGTGAAAAATAAATTTGGTATTCCAGCTCCTCAAACTGACTATCTTCAAACTTAATTATACCTCTGTTTATATTGTGCTCATTTTCTAAAATTAAAGATTGGTAATCAATTGCCTTTATGATATTGTAAGAAAACTTTGGTTTCAAAAATGTAGCATGTTTACCCGAGGACAAATTAAAAGGTAGGCTTACAGAGTTTTCCCATTCCAACTGTTTGAATTCTGAATCGAGAGGCAACTCAATAATCGATTCATTTTCGGGATGTTTAAATCTGCCGGTTTCAAGAAATGATCTTTTTCCATACTCAAGTTTCGAGTCGAATACCGGAAAGAAGCGCTGATAGGATAAATTCAAATAGAACTGCCCCTTATCAAAGCCTTCCTCCTTTTTATAACCTACCGTCGTAAAAAGGGTATTCAGCAAATTCTGACTTGAGGCTGAAATACCAATATCCATTGTTCCATCATCCGGAGAAATAAATAAGGGCGCCCAGGAATGGAAATTAAAAGTATGTGCCAATCTTGAATAGGGCTTCACCTGCCACTGATCCAAATTGGTGGTATCTACTTGTAGCTTTTCACCCAACTGATCGGATAATTGTTCAGCCAAAGCAAATTTAGCCGCTTCCCCCTCTTGCACTTTCCACATACTCTCATTTAAATCGAGCTTTACAGGTTGATAACCATCTGAGGAATAATCGGAATAATACAAGCTGTTTTCAGCCTGATCATAAAAAGGATCTCTGGCACCAAAACGGGAAGATGTCAATTGAGAAACCTCTCCACTCTCCCAGTCATAAGCAAAAACATTATCTATCCCTGTGTGCGATGATGTGAAAAACACATATTTATCGCTGACTTCCGGCTGTGAGATATTCGTTTTTTCAGCCTGGTACAAAACCCTTCTTTTTTCTGTTGCCAAATCGATTTCAACCAGGCTTTTTGCTCCATTAGCTTGTACCATCAACACGACAGTTTGATCATTCTTAGCCCATTGAGGTGTCATAAAGAACTCTTGCCCTTTCGCTGCAATTCTATGGATAGGCTTACCACTTACTTCGTCAACAACCAGAAGGGCACTCTCCCCTTTCGAATCAACTTCAATGGCCAGAATCTTTTTCCCATCCTTAGAAAAGACGGGTGCAAAACAATTATTCTTAAGTTTGTATTTTCTTTTGGTTCCCGATTGAAGATCATAAGATACTAAGATAGCCTTATCAGCGTGTTGCCAACGTAGGTGTGCCTGATGTTCCGCCCACAAAAGTTTATTATCCTTATAATCGTAACCTGTTTGGTAATCAAAACCGGGAACAAAAATTTCTTTTTCTTCACCCTTATTATCAAGCTTTACAAAGCTCTTGGCATCAGCCAGGCCACTTTTCATCAATAACAAATTAGCCTGATCATCCAGATGAGGATAACGGTAATTGGTATAAATTCGTTGCTTTCCGCCTAAAGATTCTGTCTCAGCTTTTTTAAGCTTAGAATCCTCAATCTGCCATTCCCATTTCAATTCTGACATGACATCGGCATAAAGCATCAGCTTACCATCCTTATGCGTATTCAACTCCATCACCTCAGTCCAGTCCACACTTTCAACCTTACAGTCAGCTTTTAAATAAGCCTCTTGTTTTTTTTCCATTTCCTGAAAAAAGGCTGCTCGCTTAGTCATCATTCCCCGCTTGATACCAGACGAAAAACAGTTGACTTTCATAGGTGCTTCACCAACTTTTTGTAAAGTCATATCCCATAAATCGTCTCCGTAATTAACACGCGATTTTCCAACCAAATAGTAACCTAAAGTATATCTATTGGGAACAAAGTCTTTATAAGAACCCAGAACGGCTTTATCGTAGGTATAAGCTCCTTTTTCAAGCAATTGAGCTCTCAGTTCCTGCTCAAACTCCGCACTTCGTCCTCTTCCCGATTCACTCAATGCTGTTTCAGCACAAACGGCATCGCCTTCCATAAACCAAGGCGGCAAATACAAACCAACAACCAGCGCCGTAGCTTGCTGACCAAGAAAAACATTTAAAACACGAGTAAAGCCACGTTCAAGTTTATCCATTTGAAGAATATGTCGGTATTCGTGTGATGATAAATGATCGAGCCATGCCTGAGTGTTATCGTTTTGAGGTGGTGTCGCATAAAGCTCCATTCGCTTGGGTGCCCAGGCCACCAAACCATTTGAGGTTGCGGATTGCGTATGTAAGATCACAGAAAATTTCTTTGGGCTATGCTTTAAATCCTTTCCACCTTTTTCTTTCAAATCCTGAAATAAAGCGGCTAAATATCTGGCCTTGGCTTCGTATTCGGCAGGAAAAATAAGACGAAAATCTTCCGTATTAATCTGTTTCCATTTAATACCTGAAGGATCTTGACCCGTACTATAGTATTGCGAAAACGATAGTGTCGAAAAACAAAAGATTAAAATTAGTAATGCAAGTATATTCTTCATGTATATTTTTTTTGAGACCCAAAAGATACTGTCTTTTCTCTAAATATCTAAGGTTTCAGCTCATATAGCTAGACGAAAACGTCATGTTTTTTATTCATTTAGATAGAAATTAACATTTAATTAATTTCGAAAACAAAAACTATGTCGTATGTTTGCGTCATTAAACATTGAGTATATGAAAAAACTAGACCTTTTTAATGATGAGCAGCAAGCCCTGGCCAATTTAGCTAAAGCTCTGTCACATCCAGCTCGAATTGCCATTCTACAATACCTGGCTTCCTGCAACACCTGCATTTCCGGTGATATATCGGATCATCTGCCGCTAAGCCGAACAACCGTTTCACAACATTTGAAGGAGTTGAAAGCTGTGGGACTTATAAAAGGTGAAGTTGAAGGTTTAAAAATGAGGTACTGCCTTGATAAGCCTGCTATTGAAGGTCTGGGTTCAACATTCAATACTTTCTTTGAAGCCATTCAACCTCAAAACGAAGAATGCTGTTAGATTTAATATCTATTCGCTTTCGATAACACGAGATAACAACATTATTAATTGATAATTATTAATCAAACTATGAAAGTACTTATTTTATGCACGGGCAACTCTTGCCGTAGCCAAATGGGAGAAGCCATTCTAAGAGATATCAACCCTAATTTAACCGTTGTATCAGCCGGAACCAAAATTGCCAATGAGGTACACCCCAAAGCAGTAAAAGCAATGGCTGAAATTGGCATCGACATCAGTGATTTGAGACCTAAGATGGTTGATGTATTTCTTGAAGAAGGTGTTGACTTTTTAATTTCAGTTTGTGGTGGAGCCAAAGATGCTTGTCCTGCTTTTACAGGACCAGTTGGAAAACGCTTACATATCGGTTTCGACGATCCGGCCTATGCTGAAGGTAACGAAGAAGAAGTGATGAATGTTTTCAGAAGAGTTCGTGATGAGATTCGTCGTGACTTCGCAAAATTCAACGAAGACTATATTCTAAAAGGTCAAAAAGTCTAAAAAGTCAAAGGTCGATCCCGGTAGCCATCGGGAGTCAAAAAGAATTGATAACTGACCACGAACAACTATTAACAAAAAAAAACCACATAAATATAATGGGAAGTTTAACTAAAAAATTATCATTTCTGGACAGGTACTTAACCCTCTGGATATTTGTAGCCATGGCTGTAGGTGTTGGCTCAGGGTATTTGTTTCCAAACATTGCCAACTTTTGGAATTCCATGTCATACGGCAGTACCAATATACCCATTGCAATTGGCTTGATCATCATGATGTACCCACCTCTTGCAAAAGTGAAATACGAAGAACTAAAAGACGTTTTTAAAAACCGTAAAGTTCTACTTCTTTCGCTGGTACAAAACTGGATTTTAGGTCCAAGCCTGATGTTTGGATTAGCCATTCTTTTCTTACGTGATTATCCAGAGTATATGACCGGATTAATTCTAATCGGTCTCGCTCGTTGTATTGCCATGGTCATTGTTTGGAATGATTTAGCCAAAGGCGATACAGAGTATGCAGCTGGTTTAGTGGCCTTCAACAGTATTTTCCAGGTCTTTTTCTTTTCTATCTATGCCTATGTTTTCATCACCCTTCTACCTCAATATTTTGGATTGGAAGGCTCTGTTGTGAACATTACAATGAGTGAGGTTGCTGAATCGGTATTCATCTACCTGGGAATTCCTTTTCTGGCTGGTATGCTAACACGTTACTTGCTTTTAAAAAGGAAGAGCAAGCAATGGTATCAGGAAAAGTTTATTCCTAAGATTAGTCCATTAACTCTGGTCGCTCTTTTATTCACCATTTTTGTGATGTTTTCACTTAAAGGTGAGCATATCATTCAGCTTCCGCTCGATGTCGTGAAAATTGCGATTCCACTTTTGATCTATTTTGTGATCATGTTTTTGGTTTCATTCTTCATGGGTAAAAAGACGAATGCAGGTTATGAAAAAACGGCTACCCTATCATTCACTGCTGCCAGTAATAATTTCGAATTGGCCATTGCTGTAGCCATTGCGGTATTCGGAATCGATTCGGGTGTTGCTTTCGCTGCTGTTATTGGGCCATTGGTTGAAGTACCTGTATTGATTGCCTTAGTGAATCTATCACTCCGATTTAAGAAGAAATATTTCGGAGATAAAGCTCCTGCAGTGAAATGTGCAAGTGATATCAACTAAACTAGTATCTAAATATTTATTGAACGTTCACTTACAAAAACCATAATTAATATACTTAAGGCCATCCTGAAAAGGGTGGCTTTTTTGTTTCCAGTTCATACCTTAAAAACCTATTTGGCATTAAAATTGCATAGCTATTACCCTTAACAGATAAAATACATGATGTGAAAAGATGTTAACTTAACGCAACCATTCAATGCTTTTGGAATCATAAAAAGTAATTAACTAAAAACATATTAGTATGAGACAACTTATTCTATTGGGCTTTGCCCTTTTAATCGCACAATCCTCTTTTGCTCAAAGTGGCACAAAGAATTTCATAGATCAGAATTATATTGAAGTCAATGGTAAGGCCAAGATGGAAATTATTCCTGATGAGATTTACCTTAATATCAATCTGAGTGAGCGCGACACAAAAAATAAAGAAAGTGTTAATCAATTGGAACAAAAGATGTTTAAAACTTTAAAGCAGATTGGCATTGACCTTGAAAAGCAAGTTGCTGTTCAGGATTTCACCTCTAACTTTAAAACCTACTTTCTAAAGAAAAAAGACATCATGAAATCGAAAGATTTTCAGGTGATTGTTCACGACACAAAGACACTATCGAAGTTATTCTCTTCTTTAGAGAAAATCGGCATCTCAAATATTAATATCGAAAAGGTTGATCACTCTAAAATAGAGGAATTCAAACTAGAGGTTAAGATCAAGGCCATTAAAGATGCTAAAGCCAAGGCTAAGGCTCTTACAGCTGCATTGGATCAGGAAATCGGGAAAGCCATTTACATTAACGAAGGCTCATACAATATGTATCAGGCACGTCCTCAAGACAAAAGAATGATGATAAGAGGCATGGCTAGCATAGAGATGGCTGATGCAGCTCCACAAATCGAATTTCAGAAGATTGAACTTGAAAACAGAATCATGGTTCGCTTTGTTCTAAAATAAAAAGCAGGAACAGATGCACACATAAATCCTCATGAAAAAAAGGAAGTATATGAATAGATGAGCCCTCGCCTAATTTAAGGCGGGGGCTTCTCTTATGTGATACTGCACAAACTAACCACCCATAACATTCTCATTTTCTTAATATTGAAACTTGACAGGTTTGACAGTAGGAATGAAAAATTAATGTTCATAATTTTGTTATTGTAATTATTAATTAATCATTTTAAAACGAAATAAATTGAAAAAATTATTATTCATTTTAAGCACAATTGTACTATTATCTTCATGTTCAGAAGATGATGATGGAAGCAAGTATGAAGACATCAAAGGGTACGGCGTATATGAGTTCGGTATGTCAGTTGAGCATATTAAGAGTTTATGTACTGATGTAGATGAAGAAGATGAGACATCTTACGAGTTGATTGAAGCAAATGAAGGTCTATTTACCTTTTACGATCACAAACTCATTAACGTGACTACATTTCTAGAGATCCAGAACAATTTTGACACAAAAGTATTAGAATTTGATACTAAATATGAGAAAGTGAATGCCAATAAAACTCTATTTGCTGACATTGAAAGACTTCTTGAAAAAGAAAGAGAACATGATGGAGGCTTAGATACCTATTCATATGAAAACACACATTGTTATACATCTAAGACTGGTGTGATTATTATGACTGAATTCCATGTGAATGAGGTTGGCTATGAAAAAGAAATCGATTACTGTTTAATCGTGTATAAAAAAGATAAAGCCAATATCCTTAGAACATATCTTGAAAACGACAGTAAAGAAGATTAATAAAGACAAACGATACACTTTGTGAGGTCGTAATCACAGTATATTTAGAAACGATAGTTGAATTTCAGCTATCGTTTTTTATTTTTGTGAGGTTTTAAATCAATAGATCATTAAATTTATTAATCCTTATGCCAAGAATTAATAAAATGTGAAGATGATATCCATTGTAAGAGAGCTTAATGCACTATTGACAAATTAAATTTCACCAATGAAAAAGATACTATCTTATATAGCAACACCATTTTTTTATTTCCTGTTTATTCTTGCCTTAATTATTTTTCATCCCATTCAGGTGATTTGCAAGACGCTTTTCGGCTATCAGGCACACAAAGTTTCTGTTGATATTCTAAACTATATTCTAATGCGCCTGGTTTGGGTTATTGGCTTTAGAATCAAGTTCAAGAATAAAGCTAATTTACCAACCGATCGTCCCATTATTGTGGTTTCGAACCATCAGGGTACCTACGACATCCCTCCCATTGTTTGGATGTTTAGAAAGCACCACCCCAAATTCATATCGAAGATAGAATTAGCTAAAGGCTTCCCTAGCATTTCTTATAATCTTCGTCATTCAGGAGCTGCCTTAATCAATCGTAAAAACAGAAATCAAGCCCTTGCTGAAATTCGCAAGCTTGGAAAATTAATTGCTGATAATAACTATTGTGCTTGTATCTTTGCTGAAGGAACCCGAAGCAAAACCGGAAAGCTAAAGCAATTTAAATCGGGAGGACTTGCAACCTTATTGGAAGAAGCTCCTAATGCACTTGTTGTTCCCTTTGTTGTTGATGGGAATTACAAAATTGAACGCAATGGCCGATTCCCTCTTTCTTTTGGTGAAAAAGGAAGTTATTCAATTCTGGAAGCCATTGAACCAAAAGACTACACACCTGATGAATTGTGTTCAAAGATTAAAGATTTAATTCGTATTGAGTTGGGACAATAATAAATCAAACATATGACAGAAAAAACGGCATTAGTGATTGAAGGTGGTGCCATGCGAGGTATTTTTTCGGCTGGTATTATGGACCAATTTCTTGAAGATGGATTCAATCCCTTTGATATGGTTATTGGTGTTTCTGCAGGATCGATAAATGCTGCTGCATATCTTGCCGAACATATGGGAAGAAATTTTGAGGTCTACACCAACTACTCGCTTCATCCTGATTATATCAGTCTTATGAACTTCTTAAAAGGCAATCATTTTATCGACCTTGATTGGCTTTGGGATGTCACAGAAAAAGACCTTCCTATCAATACAGATCTTCTTTTCGCGAAAAATATTGATTTTGAAATTGGCTTCACTCGAAACGACAATGGCGAGGCTTTCTTTCTTAATCCCAATGAAGAAAACCTAAGTCACTACTTAAAAGCTTCTTGCACCATTCCTCTTTTCTATCGGAATTTTCTGAAAATTGAAGGGCATCTTGTATCTGACGGTGGTGTTGCTGCACCTATTCCAGTTGAGAGAGCGTATGAAAAAGGAGCCACACGCATTATGGTATTACGATCGCGTCCGGAATCGTATCGAATGAACAATGGACTGGAATTTAAAATAGCCAACTTCATTTTCTCGAAACACAAGGGACTCTTAAAAGCCATTAAAAATCGCTATAAGGTATATAACCAATCCATCGATTTCATTCATAATCCACCCAGTGGGGTTGAGATAATCGAAATATGTCCTCCGGACTATTTCAAAACCAGCCGATTTACTCAGGATTATCAAATATTACTTGATGATTATAATACGGGAAAAGAAATGGGGAAAATTGCCATCGAAAAATTCAAAGCGCTAAATTAAAAATCCGTTAAGGATAAAGCATAAAAAAAGCCTTCCAAATGGAAGGCTTTTTTCAATATTTTCAAAAGCTGATTAGAATCTTCTTTCTTTGATTCTAGCTTTCTTACCAGTAAGTTCACGTAAGTAGTAAATTCTAGCTCTACGTACACGACCTCTTTTGTTCACTTCAATCTTATCGATGAAAGGAGAAGACATTGGGATAATTCTCTCAACACCTACGTTACCAGACATTTTACGAATAGTAAAAGTTTTAGTTGTACCAGTACCTTTAATCTGGATAACAACACCTCTAAAGATCTGAATTCTTTCTTTGTTTCCCTCTTTAATTTTGTAAGAAACACTAATTGTGTCACCTGCTCCGAAAGTAGGAAGCTCAACGCCAGTAGCAAATGCTTGCTCAGCAATTTTAATTAAATCCATCGTATTGATTTTTTTTTAAGATTCACGAACGCAATATAAACATATAACTGTCTTGATGCCAGAGATTACGCACGAATTCGCCGCAAATGTAAGCAATATTTCTCAATCTACAAGCAGAATATTTATGCAAATAAGGGAAATCATATAAAAAAAAAGTCCGAATACAATTCGGACTTAAATATTGTTGAATGGAAGTTCTACTGTAAAACTTCTTTCTGATTATCTGAAAAGTACTTCATAAACTGAGCTCTCTCGTACATGGCTGAATCTTCAACCTGACCATAACTCAATTTACCTCTGAATTCATCAACCGATTTAAATTCCTTCTTCTCCATCCACTTCGTGATGTCCGTCAAAATATCAGTCACTCTGTCGAATCCATTTTCATAGATTGTAGAACAAAGTTGAATGGTTTTAGCACCAGCCAACAATTGCTTAATAGCAGCGGCACCATCGTGAATACCTGTAGATGCAGAAATATCCAGACCACGAATTTTATCGCTAATCATACCAACAAAACGCAATGATTTACGAATATCAGCAGGAGAACTTAATACTTCCGCAGAAGTCATTTCTAAATTTTCAATATCGATATCCGGCTCGTAAAAACGGTTAAACATGACAATAGCATCTGCTCCATCCGCATTTAAACGATTAGCAACCCCCATCATATTTGTAAAGTAGATTCCTAATTTCATTGCAATAGGAATATTCACTTGCTTTTTCACTGCTGAGAATACATCGTAATAGAGCTGCTCATAGTCTTTTGAAGACTTGTTCTTATCATTAGGCACAATAAAAACATTTAGCTCGATAGCATCAGCTCCTGCCTTTTCAATTTCCTTTGCAAAAGATGTCCAGTCTTTATCTGAAACACAGTTGATACTAGCAATTACAGGAATAGAGACAGCCTTTTTGGCTTCACGGATAAGCTCAAGATAATTCGAAATTGAATTGCCTTTCACATAATTTACAATATAATCTTCAGCTTCAGGATATGCTAAATTCTTTGGGTCAGACGAAATTAAATGAGACGCCTCATTGGTGATTTGTTCCTCGAAAAGAGACTTCAAAACAACAGCGCCTGCACCTTTTTCTTCCAATATTTTAATTTTACGAACAGAGTTGGTTAAACCAGAACTGCTAACTACAATGGGATTTTTCAAAGTCAATCCCATATAGGTGGTTTCAAGATTTATCATGCTAGTATTCTTTGATTTTATTTTGACTGAAACAAATATAATTAATTAGAGGTATCAATTAACATTTAAAGTAACTTATTAATAATTCAGTAAGCTTGTTTGCATTGAAAATTAGTCCTCTTTTAACTCATATTAATCTATCGGGCACCGAAGATAGAACTTCCTACACGAACCATTGTACTTCCCTCTTCAATAGCAATTTTATAATCGCCGGACATTCCCATCGAGATCTCTGCAAAATCCTTTTTATCCTGGAAAAATTCTGATTTTAAATCATCGTAGTTCATTTTTAGCTGCTTAAACTCCGATCGAACCTGATCCTCATCATCCGTAAAAGTTGCCATCCCCATCACACCAACAATATTGATATTTTCAAGACTCTTAAACTCCTCTGAATTCAATAAACTCTTAGCTTCAGACAAATTATATCCAAATTTACTTTCCTCTTCGGCTATGTGAAATTGTAATAAACAGTTAACCACTCGGTTGTGCTTTAGAGCCTGTTTGTTGATCTCCTTTAAAAGTTTCACGCTATCAACAGCATGAATAAGATGAACAAATTCAGCAATATACTTAACCTTATTGGTCTGGAGATGTCCAATAAAATGCCATTCAATATCCTTTGGAAGCGCTTCGTGTTTTTGTTTTAATTCCTGAGGTTTATTCTCCCCAAAAATCCTATATCCTCCCTCGTAAGCTTCAACGATATCCTCTTGAGGTTTTGTTTTTGAGACGGCAATTAACTTGACATTTTCAGGTATACTTTTTAATACCTTATCTATATTTTGTGAAATATTCATCGCTTCTATTTTAAAAATCCTTCCCAAAATTACAATTTTAGAAAGGATATCGAAACTTAGTTAAGAATAATTAGAATATCATTTATCTATGAGAATATAGAATTAATTTTTAATTAAGGATTAATCCCTGAAAATGATACAAAAGGATTGTAAGAATCTACTTTTTTCCGTCGGTTAGAATAAAACCAACTCCATGCACATTCTCAATTTTAATAGCAGGATCAGGCTTTAAGTGCTTTCTTAATTTGGTAATAAATACATCCAAACTACGGCCCATAAAGTAATCATTCTCTCCCCAGACTTTAAGTAGAATTTCTTCTCTTTTAACCAGCGAATTACGACTATTACAAAGCAAGCTAAGAACGTCGGCCTCTTTCTTGGTTATCCGTGTGAGTTCACCATCTAAAGAAAGTTCCAGATTGGAGTGATCAAAATCAAACATCCCGATCTTACATTTACAATCAGTTTCCTCAACAACTTTAAAGGATCGTTTTAAAATCGCATTGATGCGTCGCACCAATTCATCCTCATCAAAAGGTTTCGTGATATAGTCATCACCTCCCAAATCAAAACCATTAAGTTTGTCTTCCTTAAGAGATTTGGCCGTTAAAAAGATAATGGGAATTTCAGAGTTTTTCTTTCTGATCTTACGCGCCAGTGTAAAACCATCCATCAATGGCATCATCACATCCAGAATACAAAGATCAAAACTGTCTGACGTATATTTAGACAAGCCTTCGACGCCATCCTTAGCCAGGATCACATTAAAGCCTTCCATACTCAGGAAGTCTTTCATCAACATACCCAAACTTGGGTCATCTTCTACCAGAAGAATTTTAGGTGTTTGTCCCTTACTCATAAAATTAGCTTAATGGTAATACTACTGTAAATGTACTACCAATATTCTTTTTACTCCAAACTTTTATACTGCCTTTATGTGCATCAATAATCATTTTAGAATAGGATAATCCAATACCAAAACCCTTTACATTATGAATATCACCTGTATGAGCCCTATAATAACGATCAAAAACGTGTTTCTGTTCCTCTCGGGTCATTCCAATTCCTTCATCACTTATTGAGATATGAAGCTCATTATTCTTATTCTGAGTACAAATTTTAATCTTTGGCGTTTCTTTAGAATACTTGAGAGCATTGTCAATCAGATTCTTAAACACATTTTGAATTAAAGCTTCATCTACATTCACATGATTCTTCGTCGCCTTCATTTCAAAACTGATTGTTCCCTGCTTTTGTTCGATTTGAATATTTAAACAAGCTGCA
This sequence comes from Ancylomarina sp., assembly GCA_048268005.1. Lineage (GTDB taxonomy): Bacteria > Bacteroidota > Bacteroidia > Bacteroidales > Marinifilaceae > Ancylomarina. The sequence goes on along the minus strand of JBLWWJ010000001.1, from coordinate 799,056 downwards.
CACTCCGACAATAAATCATGAATGGAAACTTCATTTGTATTTAACTTTAACTCACCCCGCTCCATACAGGCCAGTTTTAATAATTGATCAACCTGGTGTCTCAATCTATTATTTTCTGTGTGAATCACATCAGAATAATGCGTAACCGTATCGGGATTGGCTGAAACTTTTTCACGCTTAAGCATTCCACAAGCTAACGCGATACTAGCCATTGGTGTTTTGAACTCGTGAGCAATATTATTAATTAAATCTGTTGTTCTACCCAATATCTTTTTATCTCGAAGTAAGGATAAAACGGTAATACCAAATAAAGAAAACAGAATAATAATAGCAATTAGTGAGGCCATAAACATGGTCCCCATACTATCCAATATATTTTTTTCACGCTTATCAAAATAAACATTCAACATCGCCTTATCATCACTCAAGGCCTGTTGCATACTATAATAAAAACATCGACTCCGTGGTTGCTTATCAGCCTTAGACAAAACCTCAATGGTATAACTTGAGTTAATTTGATGCTGTTTGAACTTATTATCGATGATCTGATTCAGACGCTTTATTTCAGATTTTAATCTGGCACTATCACTCTTTGATTTGAGTTTTTTCATGCATTCACTCATCTCATAACAGGATTGCTGATCTTCCATAAATTCGCTTACAGATTCATGCAAAGCCAATCCTACCAGATGTCTAAACTGTTCCTCATTTAATCGACGTGCTTGATTAATCCACTGGACTTGAATCATTAAAAGAATGATTAAAACCAGAATGGATACACCAATAAAGACTTGTGATTTATATCGTGTCATATAATATAATACAGGTATTTCATTTATAACTTCTAAGTGTAATACAGGAAATATTATGAATGACATACTTCCCTCAAAGAGCCTAAAAGTCTTCTACTCAACTTAATTACAGTTCAAAAATAAGCTTTATTTATGAATAGTTTGAACCATTAACAATTCATTAACAGAAGACTCTTTTATCTTTTTATTATCTTTAGACAACAATTTTGAACTAGAAACACATTTTTAAACATTTAATTTAATAGTTATGAAAAAATTAGTATTCGGACTTCTGTTTGTTTTCTCAATGAGTTTAGTAAGTGTAGCAGCTAACCAAATGATTACTGCTGATACAGATATCACTTTAAGTCAGGAACAAGATCAGAAAAAAGACACAAAGAAAGCTGAAAAGAAGGCTTGTTGTAAAAAAGCAGACAAGAAAACTTGCGCTAAAGACAAAAAAGCTTGTTCTAAAGCAGACAAGAAAGCTTGTTGCTCTAAAACTGTAAAGAAAGAATGTTCTAAAGCTGATGCTAAAAAAGCTTGTTGTAAGAAAGAAGCTAAAAAAGCTTGTAAGGCTGATTGCACAAAAGCTTGTTGTAAAAAAGAGGCTAAGTAACAAACTCAGTAAAAACAATACAAAAAAAAGTGCTTATCGATATGATAAGCACTTTTTTTATATCTGAAAACACCAAAGGATTAACACCCTCCTGCGGCGCGTTTCTTTTTCTTTCTTCTCTTTACAACCGGCTTAGGAGAATTAGATTTTGTAGATTTCACATTACTAACCGCACCTCCACCAAGAGCCATACTAGCCCCCTTACGGAAATCATATTTCGCAATTTCATCATCAGGACTGGTTGATGCCGGAGCTGTCGGATTCATAATGGTTTCTGCCCAGTAATTTAATCCACCTTGCATCACATAATTGTTTTCGAATCCCAACTGACGTGTAATCATCCAGGCCTCATTAGCTTTTAAATTCCCATTTGAATAGAACACATTCATTTTCACATCCTGATCCAGAATATCAGCCCAATCATCTGATAGAATATCGGTCAATGGGATATTGATTGCATTAGGCAAGTGAAATTTTTCGAATTCATCCTGAGCTCTCACATCAATCAATTGAAAAGATGGGTCTTTCTGTACAAGCACATCAGCGATTTCATCAGTACTCATAAACTGAGCACCCTCTTGAGCTTCAACAAGTAACTCTTCTGCCGTTAACTTATAAACCTTTGTTGTATTTTCCGGTACAGCCGCAATAATCAATCCCAAAGGAAGAAAAACAGCTGCTAATTTTAATCTCATATTCATGATAGTAGAATTACAAATTTTAAATTACGAATTACACATTTAACCAAAATTATAATTCGTAATTCCTAATTGATTTTTAATACTCCTCTCTTGGAAATTTCTTCTCAGCCCATTCGCCAAACCAAAACATACCAAATGCAGCCGCAATTAAACCAAAAGAAAATAAGCCTCGAGATAATCCTAAGAATTCATTGATTGTTGGTGTCCCCATAAATTCAGCCTTATAAAGCTCTTCGAATAAAGGATATCCTTCAGTAAAGGCAACAATTCCTAAGAATAAACCTCCGATAAATGCCAAAGCATCTAGTTTTCCTATTGAAATGGCACAGAATGCAGTACCAGGGCAAAATCCACCCATAATAAAACCAGCTCCCATGATAACACCACCAACTATTGCTGAATGAAGGAAAGTTGGGTTTATATAAATCAGGTTTAGGTCAACCCAACCAAAAAGGCTGAAGAATAACATTCCGATTAAAGCTGTAATTGCAGCCGTAAAAAATACTTTTAACACAGTTGTGTCGTAGCCATAAAACATACCAGCTAATTTTCTGCTGGATGAAAAGCCACTTGATTCTAATACAAATCCGAAACCAATACCTATTAAGAAGGCTAAGAATAGATTGGTATCCGGAGAAATGATTTCATTTACGATTAATGGTCCCATAGTATATTATTTATGAGTTGTTAATATTGTTTAAGTATTGGATTGCTAGAATGTTTAATTGCTAAAGTATATCAGCTATTCCGAATATAATTTTCACTATATCCATTTAGCACTATAGCAATATAAGCATATAACTAGATCCAGTTTTTACGGAAGAAATATGCCAGGCCGAAGGCCGTTCCGAAAATACATGCCATTGTTATAAATCCCCCCAGGGATAGAACGGCCATTCCACTTAAAGCAGAACCAGAGGTACAACCTCGTCCTAACTGGGAACCAAATCCAAAGAAAGCACCACCAATAAGAGCAAAAATCAATCTTCGTTTAGACGAAATTTTAGGTGAATGTTCAACTTTAAATTTTAATCTTTTAGCGAATGTTCCTGATAAGAATCCACCAACTAAAACACCAAAGACCTGAAAAACCAACCACGATTTCATTGGGTTTTCGTGAGTTTCGTTATAATTCTTATAAAATGCTGTATTCTCAGCATGATCAGGAGCAACGGTGTTAACAGTTGTTACTACGACTGATTTTAAAGCGCCACTCGCACCTAATCCTCTACCAGAAATAAAATTGGCAGATAATAGTACCAAACCCAACATGATACCTCCGATGTATGGGTTCCAATATTTAGTTTTCTTTACTTCGTTCATATGATTTATATTTTACCATCTCAATCTGCATTGAGAAATGATTATAAATTCTTGATTTATTTTATTTAATAAAGCCAGCGACTAGCCTGACCTGCATACGCTATAATAAAACGTAACATTAAACTCCCAAATAGAACTAATACAACAGGAATTACAACAGGTATTTTAAATTTCCTCAACTCCAGTATTTCCAATATCGCAGGAACAATCATTCCCAGGATAACAACGAAAATCCAGAATGGAGCTGTATAAGGACCGCCTAAGAATAAGTTCGCAGCATCGATCTGAACTTGTGAACTTGCCAAAAACCCCATAAACATGTGGATGATAAGGAATAGCTCTATACCAATAATCATCAAATCAAGTTGAGCAAATCGTTTTTTCTCGGCATGATCTTTCGATAACCAAATGGTAATAGCTGATCCAGCCGACAAACCTGAAGCCAGGAATAAAGGACCTAAGATTGAGGTATTCCATAATGGACGTGCATTAAAAGCTGAAAATAAAATTCCCGTATAAATACCCAGGATACCCGATGAAACCAGCATGACCCAGGCTAATACTTTCTTATTCTTTTCGAAGAAAGCCAGAGCATCTTTAATAATTTCAAATTTCCAATCCCATTTAGGGAAAAGCTCCTTAATATGTAGAGCACACCACAACATGGATAAGGGCGTCACTAACATTAAAGTCCAAGCTCCCCAGGACATGGGCGACTCTAACTTAATGGTTGTATAAAGTCTCCAAAAATAAAGTTTGTGATGCAAATCTAAAAACAGAGCAATCAAACCAATAACCAGTGCAATAGGTGCTACAAAAGGAGCAATCTTTACAGCTGTACGGTAGTCATTTTCTCTATTTCTGATGGTATATAAAGCAGCAAAAAACAAAACACCAGCTGCCAATCCTCCTAAAAACAGGTACAAGGGAATTTCCCAGTGCCAAATATGTAGCTGAGGATCGATAAGTGGATTATTTCTACCACTAACAATTATTTCTTCACGCATAGTATTAAATTGTTATAGTGTTAGATTGTTAAAACGGAATAATTGCCCTAGTATAATATTGAACATTTTAACCATTTAGCAATCTAGCAATTAAAAACATTTAGATTAAAAAATACAGATGTGGTTTCGTTCCTGCTTCCGGAATTAAAGTCTTCCATTTTCTCTTTTTAATCATCATAGAAACTTCTGATCTTGGATCATCCAAATCGCCAAAATACATACATTTGGTTGGACAAACCGCAACACATGCAGGTTGCAATCCCTTTTTCACACGGTGCAAGCAAAATGTACACTTATCCACATATCCTTTAGGGTGAACAAAACGCGCATCGTAAGGACAGGAAGTAATACAAGCACTACATCCTATACACTTATTTTCTTCAACCAAAACAATACCACCTTCGCTATAGTGACTGGCTCCAGTTGGACAGCAACGTACGCAGGGAGAGTTCTCACAATGATTACATCGCTCAGAGCGAATTTCCATTTCAAGTTGTGGATAGGTTCCATCCATAACTTCTACTACCCAATCGCGGCAGTATCCAATAGGTACATCATTTTCAGTTTGACAAGCCACCACACAGTCGCTGCAGCCCACACACTTTTTGGTATCGATAGCCATTGCATATCTCATAGTTTAGGCCTCCTTTTTATTATCAAATCTAAATGTCACAAAATTTCCTCTCATACCGGTACCACCCATAATTGGGTCCGTCATCACATTAGTAATAAGTTGTGTATCACTAACACCTTTTCCGAAACAACGCTTCATACGTTTATCTGTATGTCCAAATCCATGAACCATATAAACTGAATCAAATCGAATACGTTCGGTGACTCTAACCTTAATTGAGAAATCGGAAATAATGCCATCCTGATTTTCCAGATACACTTCCTGATTATTTTTTAAATCCCATTCTTTAGCCACTTTCGGATTTACCCATAGGGTATTCTCATCCATTAAGTCTGTAAGATTAGGGTTGTTGGCTGTACGGCTAAAGGTGTGCATTGGAGCACGACCGTATATCAAACGATAGAAACCTTCCTGAGGCTCTGGATGTTGAACAAAGACTGGCATCGGCTCAAAACCTTCATCAGCAAGTGCTGTAGAATAAAGTTCAATTTTACCTGTATTGGTATTGAACTCAACATTTTCGTCCTTAGCAAAATACAAATCGTCGTACTCACGCTTGATGCGCTTCACGCCAATTCGTTGCATTTCTTCCAAAGAAGTTCCAACCTGCTGAAGTTCCCAGTCAATTTCATCTTCAAGATTCTCAAAAGGGAAATAATCCAACAAATCGAGTTTCTTAGCGAGTTCTCTTGCCATCCAATAAGCTGGCTTAGTATTATATTTTGGTTCAACAGCTGGCATTCGGAGTGCGATACTGGGTTCTCTACCCTGTGATACTCTTAGAGAATCGTAACGCTCCAAATAAGTACACTCAGGTAACACAACATCAGCATAACCAGTGATTTCCATTGGCATGGTATCCACCACAGCAATCAAATCCAGTTCCTGAATAGCCTTTAATGTATTGGCCTGATTAGGTAAAGTATTAATTAGGTTGGTTCCATTTACAATCCAGGCTTTTATCTGGTGTCCTAAATCCGGAGTTGGCATAGATGCATCACAAAGACCTGAAGCCAAAGCCAAATCTGCAAGATTATACTTTCCACCTAAAGCTTCGCGCCATGATTTATTTGGTTTAGGAAACTTTGGAATCTTATAATGTGGGACACTAGCCTTTTCAGGATTATAATAACCACCACGACGTCCCCAGGAACCCAATAAGGCATTAAGGATAGCGACAGCTCTCAATCTTTGAGTATCATCACCATACCAGGTCACATGTCGTCCAGGATGAACAATAACTGCAGGAGCAGCATCAGCCATAGCACGAGCTGTTTCTCTTATTTGCTGTGGCTTAAGAGTGGTAACACCGTAAGCCCACTCAGGTGTATATTGTTGTACGTGTTCTTTTAGTTGATCAAAACCATAACAATAACGCTTCACATAGTCTTTATCGTAAAGCTCTTCATTTATGATCACATTCATCCAGGTCAGAAGCAAAGCCATATCGGTAGATGGCTTAATAGGCAACCAAAATTTAGATTTACTTGCTACTGTCGAGAAACGTGGATCTACAGTAATAATAGTCGCACCTTTGTCAATAGCATCAGACATTTCCTGAACCTGACCATTGTGCATATTCTCTCCTAAGTGAGAACCAATTAAGACCAAACACTTGGTGTCTCTAATATCAGTATTCTCAGGAGAATTGATTCCTTGACCGTAGGTGGCAATAAAAGCAACCTCACGAGGACCTCTGCACTGTGCATAAGATGGAGCAGCAATATTATTTGAGCCCAAAGCTTTTAATACTTTACCAAAATATTTACCTCCTGAACCATGAGAAAACAGAGCTAATGATTCCGGACCATGCTCTTTCTTAACTTTAGTCAGTTTTTTAGCAATGTACTCGAAAGCCTCATCCCAAGTTGCTTCGCGAAAAGTTTGCTTACCTCTTTCCTCTGTTCTAATCAAAGGTGTCTTTAATCTATCCTCATCGTTATACATACCAACACCGCCGGTACCACGAGGACAAAAACGCCCGTTACAGTTAGGGTCATCATTATTTCCAATGATTTTCTTTATGCGACCATTCTCATCTTTATAAACCCAACCTGCACACTTCCAAAAACATACTTCACAGTAGGTCGGGGTGCGTGTAAAGTCAAAGGGTCCCTTAAAATGGGATGGATTGGTTTTAACCAGATTATTGGCGAAAGCATCCAAAAGGCCTCCTCCAAATATTAATCCGGCAGCGCTTAAAGAACTAATTTTTAAAAATTGTCTTCTGCTGTTCATATGATACTAATTTTCATATTTAGGTCGTATGGAATTCTCCATAGAATTAGGTCTTCTTATTTATCTAATCACAAATACAAAATTTCATTTTATCATTAAAATGGGGCCTTGAAAATTCTTAAATTATTCAACGCAGCTGTCTAAAAACTCAAAACCTACACACATCAACACATCTAGAAACTTACATTTATGCATGTAAACATATATAAAAAGACCAATGGAAAAAATGTTTTAAAATCACTGACAACATTTTAGATCTATTCTAAAGAAGACAAGTCCTTAATCACCTTAAAATTAGCATCAAACAGAACTATTTAGATTTCGAATAAATAGAATCAAATTCATACTCTTTAATCTGAAATATCCTCTATACAATTGAAGTTTGAGAAGAGATTTGGCTGATAATAATCAAGATTTGGGGTGGGGGTAAAATAAAAAGGATCCATTTTTGAAAGCAGGCTCATCATTTTCAAGTGACCTGACTTAAGAGCCTCATGAAAATAGCTTGAAGCTGAAGAAGCATAACAGGCAGCAAGAGGTTGCTTACGCCCCGATTCATCAATTGGTATAACAGCATGACCTTTGAGTTGTCCTAATAAATCAGCAAATAATTGAGTTGGCACATGGGGTGCATCGCAAGAAATTACAAAATAGATATCGCCTTCCACTGCATTCATACAAGCACTTATTCCACCTATGGGACCACAATCCGGAATTTCATCTGCTACCATTGGCAAAGTAAGATATGAATAAGCATTATTCGCTGTACTAATTACTAATTCATGACAAAGCGGTCTTAGTGTTTCAATGGCATATTCGATTAAAGCTTTGCCTTGGTATTTAACCAGGCCTTTCTCCTGCCCCATTCTACTGCTTTTACCACCTGACAATACAATTCCGACAATTTTCCTTTCAATTTTTTGCATATCTAAATCTAGATAAAAATCTGAATTAATAATTAAAAATTCTCAAGATATCTAATTCGAAAATTAACCAGATATTAACATCTTTTTGTTTTTAATTAAAGACGGAGTCATTATCTTTAGATTGATTTCAAATAAGGATTTTAGTTTAATCTAAAATTCTCTAATAATTAAAATCATGAAACTAAAATTAATAATAATTGGACTACTCATCTCTGGTATTGTTCAAGCAAATCAAGATAAAAAAATGAATAAGAAAGAAATTGCGACACTAGGATCCGGTTGCTTTTGGTGTACAGAAGCAATATTTCAAGAATTAGAAGGTGTAGAAAAAGTGGAATCCGGTTATATGGGTGGGCAAACACTTAATCCAACATATAAGGATATTTGTACTGGAGAAACAGGGCATGCTGAAGTGTGTCAAATCACATTTAATCCCGAAATCATCAGTTTTACAGATCTTCTTGAAGTTTTTTGGCAAGTGCATAATCCTACAACCTTGAATAGACAAGGGGCTGATGTGGGAACGCAATACCGTTCAGTGATTTTCTATCATAGTGAGGAGCAAAAACAAATTGCTGAAAACATAATGACTGAACTAGAGAAATCAGGGGCCTGGGATGATCCTATCGTTACTGAAATATCTGCAGCTGATAAATTCTATAAGGCTGAAAATTATCACCAAAACTATTTCAATCAAAATAAGAGTCAACCCTACTGTAGCTTTGTTATAAAACCAAAACAGGAAAAATTCAGAAAAGCTTTTAAAGACAAACTGAAAAAATAATACCTTGAAGCAGTGATTTGATAATATGATGATGTGATGATTAATATCTAAAAGAGCTCTATATCGATTTACACTGGCACAATACTTGCGGTCTTGTTCAGAAAAAACGAAACATGTAAATTGAAATAAAAAGAACATCATGAATAAACTTATCTCCATAGTCATTCTCCTGACACTATCCCTTGCTTCAGTAAAAGCACAAAATGTTGAGCGTTACAAAGATTACCACGATAAGGGCAGAATGCTTATTTTGGAAGGCAAGTACCATGAAGCTATTGGCCAATTGGACACTGCCATTCAAATCATGCCCTATTATGCAAGAATATTTCAAGACAGAGGTTATGCATACATGCAGCTTAAAAAATACGAATTAGCTGTCCGTGATTTTGATCATGTCTTAAAAAAGCAACCCTATTTAAATGAGGTGAAACTGCAAAGAGGTATGGCTTTATATCATTTAAACTACCTGGATGATGCAGAAAGAGATCTTCTAAGTATAAGGAAAGCAAGACCCGATAAAAATTTCGAAGCTGAATATTATCTGGAAAGCATCAATAAAGAAAAAGAATTATTACGCTATAAAGAACAAGAGAGAATTAATATGTTGAGGTATCAGGCTGAGTCTCGCAGAATTGAAAGAGCCAGACACAGAGAAGATGTTATTTGGAACACGGTCGTTCCATTAGCTTTTTGGACTTCCGTCTTCTTAACCTGGTAATTTCGATAAAATTCAATACTAAAAACGAATATGAAGTTTTACTCAAGAGTCTACATTAAAAAGATTTTAGAGTAAAACTTCTTTTCATATCTGCCCTCTTTACAATTGCTAAATTTCTATCTAACACGAAATAAAAATTCTCCCTTTTAAATTTTGAACATCAAAAAAACAGATTCATATACAGACACAGCACCTCTTTGATAATTAACACTGAAAAAACATTATATGTAATAAGACATCAGTAAAATATTTGTTGGACATAAGACAAACGGCTCATTTGTGGTTTTCTCACAATAACCTGCTTTTATACATTGCCGCGCAAAAAATATAAAAGCATGAACAAACTTTCTTATGAGCATGGTTGCTCTAACCTTCCTTTATTGGGAGAAACGATAATAGAACGCTTAAAAAGGACTGTCGAATTATTTGGTGACAAAGATGCCTTAATCGTTCCCTACCAGAACTACAAAGTCAACTATACAGAATTTTGGAAACAAATTGAAGATGTAGCCAAAGGCTTGCTGGCCTTTGGTGTCAATAAAGGAGATCGAGTCGGCATATGGTCGCCCAATCGCTACGAATGGGTCATCACCCAATTTGCAACTGCACGGATAGGTGCTATTTTGGTTAATGTTAACCCAGCCTACAAGGCATCTGAATTAAAATTTGCCCTTCGACAATCTGAGATAAGCTTACTTATTATGTCAGAATTTTTCCGTAAAACGAACTATCTTGAAATCATACAGGAAGTTCGAAAGTCATGTATCCATCTCAAACAGATTGTAGTAATAGACAGGGATTGGCCTGCCTTAATAGAAGCTGGGAAACAAATTACGACTGAACAAATCGAGACAATTGAACAAAGTTTACAGTTCGATGATCCAATCAACATTCAATATACATCAGGCACCACTGGCTTTCCCAAAGGTGCCACACTGACTCATCATAACATTCTCAACAATGGTTACTTTATAGGTGAACGTTTAAACTACACCGAGAATGATAGAGTTTGTATCCCTGTCCCCTTTTACCATTGCTTTGGTATGGTACTGGGCAATCTGGCTTGTATTACTCATGGTTCTGCTATGATTATTCCCGGAGAAGCTTTCGATGCTGAGACTGTACTCAAAACTGTACAGAATGAAAGATGCACCTCTCTCTACGGTGTTCCCCTCATGTTTATAGCAGAATTGGAACATCCTAACTTTAAAAAATACGATATGTCAAGTCTTAGAACGGGTATTATGGCAGGTGCCTCCTGTCCTGAGAAAGCCATGCTAGAGGTTCAGCAGAAAATGAACATGAGTCAGGTAGCAATCTGCTATGGTATGACTGAGACAGCCCCCGTATCGACACAAACTTTTGTTGATGATGAACTCGATAAAAGAGTCAAAACTGTAGGTCGTGTACACCCTCATTTGGAGATTAAAATTATTAATCCGGAAACGGGTCAAATTGTTCAGCGTGGTGAAGGTGGAGAATTTTGCACACGTGGATACTCCGTTATGCTGAAATACTGGAACAACGAGGAAGCTACACAGGCCGTTATTGATCATGCCGGCTGGATGCATACAGGAGATTTGGCCACCATGGATGCAGATGGCTATGTCAGCATTACGGGTCGTATAAAAGACATGATCATCCGTGGAGGCGAAAACATCTCTCCCTTCGAAATAGAAGAATTTCTCCATACCCACAAAAGCGTTAGCGAAGCTTATGTGATTGGTGTGCCCGATTACAAATATGGGGAAGTGGTTATGGCTTGGGTCAAATTTAAAGAGGACAAATATGCCAGTGAAGAAGAGCTCCGTGAATATTGCAAAGGACAAATAGCAAGCTACAAAATCCCAAAGTACTTTAAATTCACAAATGAATTCCCCAGTACAGTAACTGGTAAAATCAGAAAAGTTGAAATGAGAGAAATTTCAAGCCGGGAATTGGAGTTGGTTGGTCGTTAATAACACTTCAAAACAAAGGGACTGTCTCATGTTTTGAGACAGTCCCTTATCTGGAGTAAAACTGCAAAAGAATTTAATCTTTTTTCAGTTTGCTTTTTGGCTTTTCACGATTAAGCATGTCTATGGTTTTTTGATCTAACTTAGATACTTTCCATTCTGGCTGCTTAATTTCTGTTTTATCTTGAGCTGATAGCCATTCAAAGTTATAAATAGCCTTCAGCACCTTGGCTTCTTTTTGCTCAGCGGTCATACCGTCGAAAGCTGCACGACGTTCAGCAGCTTCTTTCTGCTTCTGCTCTTCAATTTGAGCTTGTTCGTTATAGAAGGCTTCAGCTCTTAGGTTTTTCAGATAAGGTAGCGCTACAGTTGGGAATAATTCCAACAACAACATTTCCTTTTCATTCTCAGCCAACTTAACACCACCAAACTCTTCGAGAATCAAATTCTCAGGAGCTTTGTAATTGGCTACATCATATTCTGTAGCTTCACGTTGTCCGCAAATCTTCTGACGGTATTCCGGATCGATCTCAATTGGAGTCTCACCATACTCCCCTTTAACCAAGTTGAAGAACTGATTATTGACGTTTGTGTAAGGTGCTTTTCCACTATTCACATCTAAAACGTAATTCACCGCCTGAACACCAATAATTTGTGATGATGGTGTTACCAGAGGGGGACAACCAGCAGCTACACGTACCTCAGGTACTTTCTGCAGTACAGTTGGCAATAAATCTTCAAGCCCTAATCCTTTCAACTGAGCCAACATATTGGTGTACATTCCACCAGGAATCTCAGCATTTTTGACCTCTTCGTTTGGAGCAGGGAAATTGAACCAAGCATCAATTTTGTGACAAGTTTCAAGTAATTCTTCTTCCTTATCAGCTTTAGCTAAGGCAATGGCTTTATCAAACAGAGCATCAATATCAGCAGGTAAGTAGTCTGCAGTGATATCGAACTCTCGCGGGAACATCTTGTAAGAATCGAATTCTGCAATTCTTTCACGGATCCCTTTCAACTCAGCATTAATTTTCACTACTGAATCCAAATCTACACCCGTATCCAAGCCAAGCTTATCTGCAAAAATCTGAATGATTTCGAATGCAGGAGCTGCAGGTCCACCAGCAAAGTTCAGAATATTAGTATCAACAATATCAACACCATTCACAATAGCCATTAATACTGCACCTAAACCATAACCTGGTGTACAATGCGTATGAAAATCAATAGGCACCTTCACCTCATTCTTCAAACGCTTCACAATTTTTCCTGAAAGGGATGGAGGAATTAATCCGGCCATATCTTTTACAGAAATCATATCAGCACCCAAAGCTTCCATTTTCTTCGCCTTATTCAAGAAATAATCGACATCGAAAATCTTTTTAGGTAGTTTCTTACCAGAGAACATAGCCTGAATACGCTGCTTACGAGTAAATTTAGGATCCACAGTATAACAAACCGCACAGTCAGCAATACCTCCTGCTTCTTTAATATATTTAATGGTGGTTTCCATATTGTTCACGTCGTTAAGACAGTCGAAAATACGCATGATTCCTAAACCACTTTTTACTGCATTTTTGTTGAATCCTTCAATTACAGATTCTGGATACGGACTATACCCGAAAAGGTTACGTCCACGAGAAAGAGCTGTTAAATAAGAAACATCACCAATCTCTTTCTTAATAGATTCAAGACGATGCCAAGGATCCTCGTTAAGGTAACGCATCACTGAATCAGGGATCGCTCCTCCCCAAACTTCCATTGCATAGAAATTTGCCGCTTTATAGAAAGGCAACACTTTCTCAATCTCATGCTGAGGCACACGAGTTGCAAATAAAGACTGTTGACCATCACGTAGGGTTAAGTCACGAATCTTTAAATGACCTGTACGCTTAATTGCCGCTCTGTCGGCAGCAATCTTCTGACGATTGGCTTCTCTTTTCGCTTCGAATTCAGTCTTACGCTTTCCTTCAAGGTAACCTTTAGCCACCAATGGGAAAAGCTCAAGCAACATGAATTCCTTATCATCCTTAGCCAATTTCACATCACCAAACTGTGATAAAACTGGGTTTTCAGGAGCTTTATATTTGCTCACATCATAATCCTCTCTTACTGGATTACCTGTGATTCTCTCACGGAATTCCGGAGCAATCTCAATAGGCGTGGTTCCGTACTCACCTTTTACCAAACTAAAGAATTGGTTGGACACATTGGTGTAGAATGGACGTCCGGAATTCTCATCTATAACACAATTTACAGCCTGAACACCTACAATTTGAGAAGAAGGAGTTACCAATGGTGGACAACCTGCATCCAGGCGCACCACTGGTACAACTTCCAACACTCTCTCGAGTAGGGTTTCCAAACCTAAAGCTTTCAACTGGTTTAGCATGTTGGTATACATACCTCCAGGAATCTCGGCTTTCTTAACCATTTCGTTAGGAGCCGGGAAATTAAAATACTTTTCAATAGCGTGACAAGCTGCTAAAAGCTCATCTTCTTTATCTTCATTAGCATACTTAATTGCATCATCGAATAATTGATCGATGTCAGCAGGTAGCTTATCCTTTGTAATATCAAATTCAATTGGGAACTGCTTGTAGCTATCAACTTCAGCTAAAGCACCCATTCGAATCTCTTTAAGAATTTTATTAATCTCAACAACTGTCTTCGCATCACCATCTAGTTCAATGCCCAACTTTTGACAGAACAGATAGATTAACTCATAAGCCGGAGCAGCAGAACCACCTGCAAAGTTCATGATGTTGGTATCAATAATATCCACACCATTTATAATTGCAGTAAGTGCTGAAGCCAAGCCATAACCAGGAGTTGAATGAGAATGAAAATCAACAGGAACACTTAACTCTTCTTTAAAACGACGAATAATCTGTCCGGCACGCGATGGGGAAGCCAAACCTGCCATATCTTTTAGAGAAATCATGTCAGCGCCCATCGCCTCTAATTTCTTTGCTAAATCAACAAAGTATTCAAGGTCGAAGATCTGATCTGGAAGATTCTTAATTGTTAGTCTTTCACGATCTTCTTTTTTCTCCGGGAATTTTGAATCAACCGTATAACAGACTGCACAATCGGCAATACCACCAGCAGCTTTCACATACTTAATGGTCGATTTCATATTCTCGATATCATTCAAACAGTCGAAAATACGCATGATACCAAGTCCCGATTTTACAGATTGAGTATTAAACTTCTCAATGACCGATTCGGGGTAAGGACTATAACCAAAAAGATTACGACCACGAGATAAGGCTGTCAATTTAGAAACTTCACCAATCTCTTTTTTGATTGACTCAAGACGATACCATGGATCCTCATTCAAATAACGCATCACCGAGTCGGGTACTGCACCACCCCATACTTCCAAAGCATAAAAACCTGCTTTTTTGTATAGAGGAAGAACCTTCTCGATTTCTGCCTGCGGCATTCTGGTCGCAAAAAGCGATTGTTGTCCATCTCTTAAAGTAAGATCTCGAACTAATAATTTCCTCTTTTTAATCATATCCCTAAACTTGATTACAAACGCAAAAATGCTGCGTTTAATGAATTATGTCCGTACGCGATATTAAAACAGTTTATCCTGTTTGAATTTCGATTTCAAATTTATAAACATTTTCGTATTAAAGAAATAATTCAGCATTAATCACTCTATGTTGTACAATACCTGCCAATAGGGAATTACATGACTTTTATCATTAATGATTTTTTTCAGTAATAATGTCGATCTATTGCAATCGATATCGAATAAAAAGTGATTTTATAGTAATTTATCACAAACAGCTAACCCACAACGCTATAACATCTAAAACAAGGAACATAAACATATAATTAACTACTAAAACATATTGTTAATATCATTTTCATAAACTCACTTTCTTTTATTTTTGAAGTTGTCATATAAAATGTTCAAAAACATGTTCATATAGTACCGCCTAATTTTCATTTTTCCATAATAACCAATTAGATGAAATGAAAATCATTACTTATTTTGTAGTCTCTAAAGTCATTTTTTCCCTGTTCACATGAATTCCCAATTAAAAAACAAGCAATACAGAAAATTTTGCGCCTATGGTTTCTTAAAAAACCTGAGGTTTTTCGATGCCTTTTTAATTCTATTCCTTATTGACAAGGGTATGACTTACACTCAGATTGGGATACTTTATGCCTCAAGAGAAATTATCACCAACTTATTTGAAATCCCATCAGGTTTAATTGCAGATATCTATGGCAGAAAGAAATCGCTGGCAGCGGCTCTTTTCATCTTCATACTTTCTTTTCTGATATTTTGGCTTTCAAACAACTTCTGGTTCTATTTATTTGCCTTTATCATTTTCGGACTTGCCGATGCTTTCCGTTCAGGCTCACACAAAGGCATGATGATGGATTATTTGAAATTGAATAATTGGGCCAGTTATAAATCAGAATACTATGGCTATACCCGTTCCTGGTCGCAAAGAGGTTCTGCTATTTCGGCCTTGCTTGCTGGTATATTGGTGTTTCTCGATGGTAATTATCAAAACATCTTTATCTATTCAACTATTCCTTATACTATCAATTTCCTTCTTGTATTAAGCTATCCTTCAGAGATTGACCGATCGGAGAAAACAAAAAAGCGAAGTTCGTTTAAAGCAAGTGTAAAAGACCTATTTACTGTATTAAAGCAAAAGACAGTCCTAAAATTGGTAAGTACTTCTGCATTTCACACAGCCTATTTAAAGGCCCTGAAAGATTACATACAGGCCATAATGCTTGGATTAGCCTTATTACTGCCCACAATTGAAGGTCTAAATACTGACAGGCAAAATGGTATTTTAATTGGTGTGCTTTATTTTATCATCTATTTACTTACTTCTTTTGCCTCACAATATTCTTCTGCCATACTTAAGAATGCACCTAAGAATATAGCTAGAAAAACATTATTACTTGGACTTTTCTTTGGTACTGCTTGTGGAGTATTTTATATATACGATACCTGGGTATGGGCTTTTGTAGCATTCGCACTTATCTATATCATAGAAAATATCCGTAAACCAATTCTAACCGCCTTTGTAGCAGACAATGTTCCTGGTGAATTATTAACCTCAGTTTATTCTTCACAATCGCAATTGCGTACCTTATTCTCTGCTCTTATTGCATTTGTATTTGGTGTTATAGCCGATTTTGGAGGAATTGGACTCGCTTTAATTATAGTTTCAAGCATTATGATTTTACTAACACTACTCATAAGTTCCAGAAATAAAGCAAAGGCTTAGTTTCAAATTTATCTGATCTGATAATTTTAATCTCTGAGCATTCACCAAGAAACAATTTCATTACTTTTGCCATGTATTTTATTCAATAAAACATGGACTTCAAAACGATTCTAAACCAGGTTTACTCCGAACTTTCAGAAGCCAAAAAGCAAGGTGAACCTGCATCATATATTCCAGAATTAGCAAATATTGACCCTGATAAATTTGGGATTCACCTTTGCTCATTAGATGGTAGCCATTACGGCATGGGCAATCATCAGGAAAAATTCTCTGTACAAAGTATTATCAAAGTCATTTCACTCTGTTTGGCTTTTAAGACTGAAGGTATAAAAATATGGAAACGGGTTGGTGTTGAACCTTCAGGCACAGCATTCAATTCTTTAGTGCAACTGGAATATGAACATGGTATTCCGCGTAATCCATTTATTAATGCAGGTGCCATTGTTATTTGTGATATTCTTCTAAGTCGATTAGAGAATCCTAAAGAGGAGTTTATCAATTTTGTCAGACATTTAGGGCTTAATCCTGAGATTAATTACAACTCCAAAATTGCAGAATCAGAAAAGGCACATGGTTATAGAAACGCGGCTCTCATAAATATGATGAAGTCGTTCAACAACATTAATAATCCTATCGAAGAAGTTCTAGATTTCTACTACGATATCTGTTCTATAGAAATGACTTGTGAAGAGCTTGCTCAAACCTTCTTACTTTTTGCCAACAATGGCTGCATACCTTCCTCAAAAGAGCGAATCATTACTACCAGTCAATCGAAACGTATTAATGCGATTATGCAATGTTGCGGTTTTTACGATGAAGCTGGTGAATTCTCATTTAAAGTAGGTTTACCTGGAAAATCTGGTGTGGGAGGTGGAATCGTAGCGGTTCACCCGGGCAACTATACCATTGCTGTTTGGAGTCCCCGACTGAATAAAAAAGGAAATTCTTTTAAAGGCATTCAAGCATTGGAAATGTTTACCACCAAATCGGAATTATCTATATTCTAAAATTAAAGCACAAAAAAGCCGCAAATCAAGTCTTTGATTTGCGGCTTTATACTTTATACTTTATACTTTATACTTATCCTAGAATAATTTATCCAACACTTCTTTTACAGTCTCGACATCAGGATCAATATCAAAAACATGAGAAGGCTTCAGGTAAATTACTTCTTTCTCTCTTTTAATGCGCTCTTCACCACCGCCGGTGATGTTCAACATGACACAAGCATCTTTATCAAGATTTCCAGCTTTAGCTTCCTTAATTAAAGTTGCTACAGCTACTGCCGCTGCCGGGTGAATATCATTCCCTTCTGTTTCAAGGAAAATTCTGCCTGCTTCTAAAGATTCTTCGTTGTTAGCAACTAATACATCACCACCAGCATCTTTCATGGCATCAAATAACCCTCCAGCAATTGGGTATGGAGGCTTACGATTAGAAAGTACTTTTGCATCAATTTCCTCAACCTGCTTACGAGCTAATTCATCCTCTAATGGTAACATAGCACGAGAATCAGCCTTCCATGCATCGTGAATCGGTAAGAATGGTGCATTCTGAGAAACCATTAGTTTCATTTTATTCTGACCAAAACGACCATCTTCAATAAATCTCATATTAGCTTCCCAGGCAGCAATTGCTCCTGTTCCACTACCTACAGCTTGAAAATAATAATCAGGAATCTGACCAATTTCACTCACAGCTGAAAGAACTGTTGTTCCCATACCATCGCGACGAGCAACATTCTTCGCACCACCTTCGGCAACGAAGCCATCCAAGGCACAAGCAATATTCGAAAGGTGAATGGCATCGAAATAATCGCTACCTGATTTCGTTGCGATTAAACGTACATTGTCTTTGATTGGTTCATCAAACCAAAGTGCAGATAAATTATCTTCAGGAACTGAAAGAAGCAATGGAATATTGTTATCAGAGCACACACGAGCAAAGGCCCTTGCCGTATTACCAGCAGAAGCAACAACTAAAACCTGATCCGTAGAATTCAATCGACCGCTTACAGCGTATGCCTCAGTTTCTTTAAATGAGCATGTACGAAAGTTGGCACCTTTCTCCGGCCAGTAGCCACTAAAAGTAATATATAGATTATTCAAACCTAAATATTTGGCTAGACCTTCACTTTTATAAGTTGCTGGTGCAGAAGAACCTTCTAATGTTTTATGAATTGGTAACCAATCGGAGAATTTATAAATCCCTAAAGATTTATCTTTAACCTCTAATTGTTTCTTCTCATAAATGGCTCTAATCAAAGATGGATCGCTTTCTCCTGGCGCATCCAAAGTCCACCCCTCGTCATCAAATCGTTTTCCTGATTTTACTGACTCTAATTTATATTGGGTAGCTTTAAATTCTTTTGTCATGCTTGATATCGTTTGATTTTTGAAAGCCTAAAAATAGCAATTGATTATTAGATATCAATAAGTCTAACCATATTCTATTAAATGAATATTATTAGCAAGTAAGCTCACATGTAATAAGCTCTTTATAAGCCTTATAATCTGGGCAAATTCGATAATTTATGATTCAATTAACAATTATTGACGTTTCAATTCATTAGATTCGCTATTTTAATTTCAATATTTTGTAATTTTCACCTTTGAAATTAACATCTATCAAAATACACATGAAACTATTTTACAGATCTCTCATTCTGCTTTCAGCAATTGTTTTAGGGAATTTAAACAGTCAGGCTCAAAACTTAAAAATTGATATTAAGCTTGAGAATGTTAGTGACAGCTCTGCTTACCTTGCCCACTATCTGGACGGAAGAATTTTCGCCGATGACACAACTAAGCTTATCAATGGGGTTGGCTTGTTTGAAAAAGACAGTTTATTAGATCAAGGCATTTATGTGGTTTATTTGCCTTCTCAAAAATACTTTGATCTTTTAATTGGTGATGATCAGGAATTCACCATCAAATCTGATTCTAAAGATTTTGTTAATAAGCTTGTGATAGATGGTTCCAAAGAGAGTGAAGCTTTTGCTGATTTCCAGAAATTCATGAAAGCTAAGACTGAGACAAGTAAAAAACTTCAAGCAGAATATAAGGATAAGCTTAAAAATGAAAAAGCCAAAGCCGAATACCGAGAGCTCTTCAAAAAAGCGGATATAGAAGTTAAAGCTTATATCAAAACATTGAACGAGAAATTTCCAAAGCCTAGTTTTGTTTCAGAATTTGCCAACTTTACACTTTCTCCTGAAGCGCCAGATTATAATGATTCCATTGCTTCAGATTTTCCTGATCGCGATAAAGAAATCAAACTTAGAAATTACCTTTGGACAAAAAATCATTATTTATCCAATTTGAATCCGGCCGATGATAGATATCTGCGCACACCGCTATTAAAAGACAAACTGAAATTTTTCTTTGAAAATATCCTAATTCAGCAACGCGACTCCATCGTTAAAGAATCGGTCAAACTAATTGAACAAGCGCGCCCTAATAAAAAATGTTTCCAATATTACACCCAGTATGCACTTAACTATGCCATTAAATCGAAAATTATGGGTGTAGATGCTGCCTTTGTAGATTTGGCTAAGCGCTACTATTTAAGCGGACAGGCTACTTGGGCTGACTCAACACTAATGGCCAATATTAAGGAGCGTGTGATTAAGCTCCAATACAATTTACTGGATATGAAAGCTCAAGATTTGGCTTTGGAAACAATAGATGGTGAATTTGTGAAACTACACGAGCTCGATGCCAATTACACAGTTCTCTACTTCTTTGAAACAGATTGTGGGCATTGTAAAAAGGTAACACCTCGATTAAAACCTGAAATACTTGATGCTTATAAAGATTTAGGTGTGAAAGTCATGGCCATTTATACTCAGCAAGAAAAAGAAGCCTGGCAAAAATACATTGAGGATAATGAGCTATACGATTTTGTAAATTGCTACGATCCAAATTATCATTCGAATTTTAGAATATACTATGATGTGTATTCAACCCCAACCATCTACTTGCTTGATAAGGATAAAAAAATTATTGCGAAACGTCTGGATATTGAAAATCTAAAAGGTTTTTTAGATCATGAAAGAAAACGCAAAGCTGAAAAATCATAAACAGCTTATCAATGATTATACAAGAGCTATCCTAATAATGGATAGCTTTTTTTTGACTCAGCTCTCAACCGAAAATAGACCGATATACGATGAATGAATTTCTACACATTCTTCAACCCATTGTACATTATAGCTTACATCTTTTATTTCCAGGCCTTATTGCTTGCTTTTTCTTTCAAGAGCAATGGAAAAAGGCCTGGCTCATTATGCTTGCAACCATGCTGGTTGATTTAGATCACCTATTAGCGACACCAATATTCGAAGCTGGAAGATGTAGTATTGACTTTCACCCTCTACACTCCTACTATGCCATATTAATCTATTTCATTATTGTATTCTTCCCAAAACTACGCATCGTTGCCATTGGCTTACTACTGCACATGCTTACAGATTTTCAGGATTGTTTATGGCTTACGATTCTTAACAAATAAAAAAAGCTCGATAGATTCTATATCTATCGAGCTTTTAAATTAGTAGTTAGTCGGTTCTTCTTAGTTTTCCATGTATTTTTTCAAACCTTTTAAGGTTTTAGAAAATTCAGATCCCAACTGTGCAATTAATTTACCTTCCGATACACCTTCTTTTGCTTTTAAGTAACCTTTAAAAATCACCTTACACTTATTAGGTCCGTACGCTGTTACATAACAATGAACAGCAACATATTCAGCAGGCATATACTCATCAAATGGCGTAAAACAGATGTGCTTATTATCTGGATCGAAAACCAATACAGTTTCCAATCTTGGCGTTCCATCTGCCATTACCATTTCACGAACCGCATCTAGTCCATTGCCATCAGCCAAAGATGATTTAACCAAAGACGGAACATATTCTTCTACTTTTTCAAGAGAAGCAATCAGTTTCCAAACATCGTTAGCCGAAGCTTTAATGGTTACTTCTCTCTTAACCTTTGGAGGTAACATTTTAGCAGGTTTCATTTGTGCAGAAACACTTCCAAACAGACCACAAACCATCAAAAAGAGAAGGGCAATTTTTAATTTTGAATTCTTCATACCTCTTATTTAATTGTTTCTTCTAATTTCTTAGTTAAAGATTCACCACGTAATTGCTTACCCACAATCTTACCTTCTTTATCCAACAGAATAATGTAAGGGATTCCAGAGAACTGATACTCTTTCATAATATCTTTTCCAGAACCCGGAGCTTGAATTTGAGGCCAGTGCATATCTTCCTGACGCATTGCTTTTTTCCAGGCATTCTTACTTTTATCGATAGAAACACTTAAAAACTCAACATCTTTATCTTTATACACTTCATACAATTCTTTCAAGTGAGGAATTTCCTTACGACAAGGACCACACCATGATGCCCAGAAATCTACAACCAGATACTTACCTCTAAAATCCTTAAGGTTAACCATCTCCCCATCTTTAGTTGGAAATTCGAAAATTGGTGCTTCTTTTCCTACTGCTAATCTTTCTTTTTGAGCTTTAGCTTCTGCTCTCGCTTTCTTATAATCTAATAAAGGTTGATAATTAGGATTCTTTGCTTCTAGTGTTTTAATAATCTTTTCAACTAATTCCGCATCCTTCTCCTTTCTTAGTGAGCTTAAAACTGAAATAATTGAATTACGATCAGCATAATGCTCAGCGATATAGCGCGTTCTGGCATCCAAATCATCATAACAGGTATTGTAGCCATTCCCTGCTTCTTTTTTCCATTCTTCACTGTCCGACTGAGAAGCTTTATACATAACCTTACCAGCGGCAATCATACTCTGATAATTTCTGTAATAATTATACGCTAAAAGATTCATAACCTCATTATTAGGACCACCATTAATGTAAACATATGGAGGATTCTTAATTTTCATCTTCGCTGTATCCTGACCTCTAAAGTTAATCTCTAAATCCTCATCCTCAGCCCAAATTTGAACTGATTGCCACTTTTGACAATCCAAAGTATAAACACCTGGTTTATCCACCTTCATCTCAAACTTATAGGTCCCGTCAGATTTCACCTCTACTGAGTCGATAATTGTTTTATCAAAACCATTACGTTTTACGATCTTCATTTTAAATTTATTATCAGGAAACTTCACCTTTCCTTGAATCGTAATTGTGTCTTTAACTGGTGCCTGGCACGAGAAAAGAATTAATGCTAAAAATGCAACAAGTAAATTTTTCATTTTGTCTTTTTTATTTCATCATATGATGAATTGATTGCTTGTTTGGAATAAGTTTCTGCCAAACTTTTGCCCAAGCAATCGATTATTATTTATTGAGTAAGTAAAATGGCTTATTGAATCATCACACATCAACAAGCCAGATTCATCTATTTTTTCTTTCCTTTAGCAGGTTTCATTCCACCCATTTTGAATGCGGGTATTGAAATGATTTTTGTTCCTTCTTTCTCGGCTTTTAAATCAGCTTCTTTCGATGCTGACTGAGTTGCTTTAGCTGCTTCTGCATTACCTACCAACTCTAAAAGATTGGCTTTTGTAGCCAGGTAGCCTGACTTGTACTGAACACGATTTTCATGAGTCGATGCGTAATCAGCCCAACGCAGTGCTCTTTCCAAGATCACTTTATCTTTGCTTGCCTTAGCAATGGTCGAAGCTGCAGAATCGAAATAACTTAATGCTTTCTCATTACTCTTCCATAATGAAAAATCAAGAGCTGCATCTACAACGTATGCATATTTATTCCAATCGTTCAAACGAGAATACTCGTTCTTTAATGCAATCGCGATTAATTCAGATGCTTTTTCGTAGTTTGAATTCTGAAGGTCAGAAACGAGTGCATCAAATCCTTTTTTATCGTATACACGCCCTTTACCTGGATAGAAGTACGAGTACTCTTCAATTTTCTTATTATAGGTCTTATAAATCTTAGCATCTACTTCTTCAACACCAACAACTTCAGCCAACTTTGTTCTGTTTTTAACAACAAAACGAAACTCATCTGTAGCTGGATTTTTCATGAAGTACTTCACGATGTTCCAATTCTCTTTCTTTAGCAAATCCTCTTTCTTTAGGCTTGAGATATAAGCGTCAGCTTTTGCTGCCTCTTCTTTACCCAAATTTGCCATTCTCAGCGATCTTAAATATGAGAACATGAATTCACCATCGCGCTGTCCTGCTTCATATCTCTTTTTTAAAGCAGCATAATTCTTGTCCTCTGATTGCGCTTCTTTCATATAACCAATAAACTCATCAGCACCATATGCACCAACAACACGATGTACTACTTCACCTTCAGCATTAATAACTAGGAAAGTTGGGTAAGCATTAATCTTCCATCCTGGCTTAAGATCTGGTCCCTCACCTTTTTCCATGTCAATTTTGAAATTCACAAAATTAGCATTGAAATAATCAGCAACGTGATCTTGTGTAAATACATCTTTCGCCATCATCTTACACGGTCCACACCATGATGTGTAGCAGTCAACAAAAATCAATTTGTTTTCTTTCTTAGCTTTCTTCAAAACCTTAGACCACTTTGAATGTTCAAAATCAACAGAACGATTCTGAGCCACAGAAGTTGTTGAAATGAAAATCCCAGCGAGAGCTAATACAAGTACTGATAGTAAATTTTTCATGTTATTGTTTAAATTTCGTTTCTCCATTGCCTTAACGAAGCAGCCTGCCAGCTGCATTAGTTATAAGAAAATCGTCTGGCAATAATTAGTAGTTTATAATCCTTTTATGACAAAATATACATGACTCGTTTAAAGCGAATATCTCTGTCATCAATTTAAAGACCCCTACATTTTACTTTATCCCTAAAAAGTAAATGTTAAATATTGTAATAAAATGCCTTTTTTAATCTTGCTTAAGCAAATCAGCTTTCAACTTTGTAAAAGCATTCTTAAAACCAGCATTCAAATTCTCAGCTTCTAGTCCCATATCGCACCATCGAACTGCTTCTTTTCGAAGTTCTTTATCCTGAGTAGCTCTGTTTATTGGTAAGGCATAATTGTATAAGGACATAACACTCTTATCTATTAAACCTGATTTTAAGTTAATGGAAACATGATTGACGAATGCTTTCCAATCTCCCAGATTTCTGGCATTGCTAATATTTGAATAGGCTACGATTTTAGCTTTATCCTTTATGTTATATTTCTCTAATAGAGCCAAGAACTTTATCTTCCGCTCTGTATTCAATTGATATGTACCTGATTCTAACTTATCGCAAAGTTGATTTCCCTGACGAAGACAAGTGTAATAGATTTTCTCTTCAATTTCTTTTGCAGTATATACTGTTTCAAATTTTTCACGATTATTTAAAAGGTATATAAAAGCCTTGTTATCTGTTGTATGAATATATTCCTTAAACAATTCCCAATTCTCTTGCTCTAAAAGTTTTGCCGACTCTAACTTGTCAAAATAAGTGATAACAACTTGTTTCAACTTAGCATTTTCACCCGCTGATTTCAACATTTTAAGATAGCCTACAAGGAATTTAAAGTTAGAAACGCCATCTTTCTGGTAAGCTTCGTTATAATCAGACAGTTTCATTGCACTCCCTAATACTTCATTTCCGAATTTTAAGAAATCAGCTTTAGGTAAAGCACCAACAGCTTTGTGCTCAATATTAACATCTGAATCCACAAATATTAAAGTAGGATAAGCCGTCACATTCAATTTCGACTTTAAACTTAGGCCAGGTTCTTTCTCCATATCCAACTTCACATTAATGAAATTCTGATTAAAAAGAGTCCCTACCTCTGTGTCTGTAAACACATTTTTTGCCATCATTTTACATGGTCCGCACCATGTGGTATAGGCATCTATAAAAATAAGCTTGTTTTCTTTTTTTGCTTTACTTAGGATATCTTCCCAAGATGAATGCTCGAAATAAATACCGCTTGACTTCTCATTATTAGAATCAGATTGCGCAAAAGAATTTGAGTCAAAAACAAAAAGAGCCAGAAGGATAAACACGAATGATTTAATTTTTCTCATCGGAAATATTGGAGTGTATGATTCCAATAGCACTTGAACATGCCTGCAAAAGCAAGCATATTCAAATACCATAAAGAATGTGAGTTAAATAATAAATTCTCTATAAGGATAGAAAGACTTGATATTTACAAATAACCTGGATTTTGTACCAAGCTACCTTTAGTAATATCGATCTCTCTTTTAGGGATAGGTAAGACATAACGACCTGCAGGCACATCTTCGAAAACACCATCAGTATTTTTAAACTGTAATTTCCTACCTGTTCTGATAATATCGTAACGATGTAATCCTTCGAATGCAAGTTCCTTTTCACGCTCTAATAAGATACGATCAACAAGGGCATCATCACTTGCAAAGTCACCCAAGGAATATTCTACAAAGGCCACATCAGCTCTGCTCGCAATTTGATTTAACAAATCAACCGATTCCTGATTTAAACCATTAACTCTGGCTAGGGCCTCAGCTCTTGTCAATAGCATTTCCGGCAAGCGAATCATTGGAATATTATCACGACCATTTTTATTATTAAACTTATTCGTCGTTAACTTCCCTGAGTTCGAATTAGAAAGTGGATTTCCTGTCCAAAACAGTTCTGTTAAACGTTCATCAGTAGCACTAAGCTTGCCTAAGTATTCATCAGAAACATATCCCGTCCCTCTTGAATAATATCCAAAAAAATGTGTTCCATATTGATGATCACCACCATTATAGGTTAAAGGAATTGCATATATAAACTCTTCGTCCAGCTTAACATCTACACCACTACTCATAGGAAATACAGAACGTAAGTCAGAAGCTAAAGTGTAATTTGAATTGTTTATTAAATAAGCCGATTCTTCAGCTGCCTTCTCATAATTAGCCATATACAAATAAACTCTAGCTAATAATGCATGAACACTGCCTTGAGTCGCTCGGGCTCTTGTTTCAAGATCTGTCAGATAATTTTCATTTAGATCAGGTAAAGCCTCTGTTAAATCGGTAATTATTTGCTTAAATACTTCCGAGTTTGTAGAACGACTTAAAGCATTTTTAGAGACAAATTCTGTTCCCTCATAAGGTGTAAGCTGTAAGGGAACACAAAGACCGTCCATCTTAGATTGTAAAGCCCCATCGCCAAACATTTTTAAAAGCACAAGATAATTATATGCTCTAAGAAATTTGGCTTCAGCAATGTGTTGTCTTTCGATATCCTCATTATAAGATCCTAATTCTGGTATCGAGGTAATAATTACATTTGCCACATTAATTGCCGAATACGTATCTGACCAAATCTTTTCAGAGGTATAATCATCTGTTAATAAGGTTCCAGAACTTAATGAGAGTACAAATGAACTTGTTCCAACAAAAGATTTTGTTGTAATATCTCCAATCGTATAAGCTGATGAACTATTAGCTTCATAGGTTTTATTGTAAACATCCATCAAGGCAGATTCTGCTGAATTTGCTGTTTGAAAAACCTTTGATTCTATAGTTGTATCTTCCGGAGCTAGATCCAATTGTTTATCGCAAGCTGTTAAACCACCAACGATAGTAAGCAGAGCCATGCTATAAATATTAATTATTCTTTTTTTCATTTTTTGGGAATTAGTATCATAATGACTATTGCATTATGAAATATTACTAATAAACTCACAAAGACTAATCTAAGCCTATTTTAACACCAATTTGAATGGCTTTCTGCTGTGGTATTGTTAATTCATCATTACCAGCATAGGCTGCTGATGAACCGAAAGCACTCACTTCAGGATCAGGGCCACTATAATTAGTCCAGGTAACTAGGTTAGAACCCTTAGCATAAACAACTAAGCTACGCAGTCCTAGTTTACGAATTCGATCAGGATTAAAACGATAAGATAATGAAATATTTTTCAATCGAACAAACGAACCATCTTCCAAAAATCTGTCAGATTGACGACTTACAGTATAGTCTGTTCCTCCCACAATCTTTTCGGGCGTAGATAAATTAACTTTTTTAGGAATATCAGTTTTATGCCCAGCTATAATCCATTCATCTAGTATCTCTGTACTTAAATTTCTATCCTTATTATCGGTATACGTCAAAAGTTCAGCACGTGTTCCATTCATAATCTTCCCTCCGTACGAGAAACTCAGAAGCGTGCTTAATTCAAAATTTTTATAGGAGAAAATATTGGTAAATCCTCCCGTAAACTCAGGCAATCTATCTCCCATCACAAATTTATTATCGTAAGCTTCTTTATTGTCTATAGAAGCTGGAGCTGTAGTAGAGATACTACCATCAGCATATTTCCATAAAGGATTACCTGTTAATGGATCTACCTTATGCCAATCGTATAAAAACCAAGCAGTAGCTGATTCTCCAACCTGATAATAAGCATAGCCTATTTCAGCCCCTCCAGCAACATAACCAGCTAAATTTAATTTGGTAACTTTATTCGTATTTCTAGCAAAGTTTAAGTTCGATATCCATCTGAACTCCTTATCAATATTTACCGTGTTTATTGATACTTCAACACCTTTGTTCTCCATATCAACTAAATTCTGCTTTTGAGAAGAATATCCTGAATACAAGGGTACACTAGATTCAATTAACATGTCAATACTCTTCTTATTGTAGTAATCTAAAGTTAAAGACACTCTTGAATCAAATAAAGAAAGATCTAATCCTACATCAAGTGTTTGTGTTTTTTCCCATTTCAAATCTGGATTATTAGCTTGTTTTACCTCTAGAATATTAGTATTACCATACTGCTTCGCATATTCTCTTGCAACATACTGCCCCTGATTACCATAATAACCTCCAGAACCTGAAATACCAGAAAAACCTAAACTAGCACGCAACTTTAATTCGTCCACCCAAGTATAGCGCTCCATAAAGTTTTCTTTGGAAATTCGCCACCCAGCCGAGAATGATGGAAAACCAACATATCTTTCATTCTTATTAAAACGTGATGATCCATCAACACGGTAGGTTACACCAGCCATATATTTATCTTTCAATCGGTATTGTAATCGCCCAAAGAAAGAAACCATAGACCACTCTCCAAGTAGAGCTCCATCCACTCGTGATTCGTTTGCTGAACCAATACTTAAAACCTCGTTTGTTGGAAAGTCTGTTCCTGACACTCTTACGTAATCTTCCTTTGAGGTTTCAAAACTCTGACCTATGACGCCAGTGAAAACGTGTTCATCAAACTCTTTATAGATAGATGCTGTATTATTAATAACCAATTTTAAATTATTAATATTAGTCTGACTTGCACTTCCCTGAATAATCTCAACTTCTTCATCTTTATCATTAATCCCTCTATACTCCTTATTCCTATTGTAGGATTTTGATGCCATTAAGTCGATTCCAACTTCGGATCTTAATGTCAGCCACGATAAAGCTTTGTACTCAGCATACAAATTACCTATTACACGTTTGTCTTTAACAAAGTTTATATCTTCTTTTGCTTTTGCAACAGGGTTAAAATTATTGTTTTTTGCAAAAACATAATCTCCATCAGCATCTTTAATGACATCATTCGGAGCAGTTAATAAAGCATTACGATAAACAGACCCCGAATTTAAGGACTGATTATC
Organism: Ancylomarina sp.; assembly: GCA_048268005.1. Taxonomy (GTDB): domain Bacteria; phylum Bacteroidota; class Bacteroidia; order Bacteroidales; family Marinifilaceae; genus Ancylomarina. Next base: position 769,512 of record JBLWWJ010000001.1, on the reverse strand, counting down.
TGTATATGTAAGTGTTAGATTATTTCCAAAACGAAACTTCTCACTTGATTTATACTCATAATTAATACGAGCAGAATAACGTTTAAAATCATTATTAATCACATAAGAATCCTGATCAAGATACGCTAATGATAAATAATAAGTACTCTTATCAGTTCCTGCAGAAACCGTAGCCGAGATATTATTTGTAACTGCTGTTCGTGTTACTGCATCGAACCAGTTTGTATTTGCTCCCCTGGAAATATAGTTTTCGTCATTGGCATATTCCTTATAATAACTATTATAGAAGTCAACATACTGATCTCCATTTAATACATCTGGAACACCAACCGGTTCTGCAACTGATGTAGAGATATTAAAATCTACTTTAGGTGCACCTTTCTTTCCTTTTTTGGTTGTAATTAAAATAACACCTGCTGCACCTCTTGAACCATAAATAGCGGTTGCATAAGCATCCTTTAAAACTTCTATGGATTCAATATCATCCATATTCAAACTAGCCAAAGGATTTCTTTCAAATTCGGAACTTGCACCTATAGATCCGGACGCTGAATTTCCACCTATAGCTACTGCTGCAACTGAACCTGATTGAAAAGATGTTGAAGCACCTGCTCCCACTCCATAAACAGGAACCCCATCAATAATATAAAGTGGATTATTGTCAGCAGAAAGCGATGTAATACCACGAATAGTTATTGCTGTGGCACTTCCAGGCGCGCCACTAGCCGAATTAACCTGAACACCAGCAATCTGACCGGTTAAAGCATTATCCACACTTAGAGCAACTTGATCCATTTGTTCGATATTAACCGAAGATACAGCTCCCGTTAAATCACGTCTCTCTTGTACACCGTATCCAATTACCGCAATTTCTTTTAGGGAAACATTATCTGGATTTAAGACCAGATCTAATTTTGTTTCATTCCCTACTTTAATTTCTTTGGACTGATACCCTATTGATGAAATCAACAAAATATCATTCTGATTTGCAATGATTGTAAAATTACCATCAAAATCGACAGCAACACCATTGGTGGTTCCTTTTACGATAACCGTAGCTCCCACAACAGGATGATTATCTTCTGAGCATTTGAGCGTGCCCGTTATCTTGATTTTCTTTAATTCCTGAGCCTTTAAGTTTTGAGCTTGTGAATTCAAACTTGATATCAGCAGAAATATCGAAAAGATGACACAAAGTATTTTATTCATTATATTGGATTTTACTACATGTGATTTGAATGTGAGACCTATTATCTCCCGAGAAGTTAATTTAGGAAGCCGCCTGCCAGCAGCTTCCCAAATAAGAACTCAAATTAATTCAAAGTACCCTTCCAAGTATCTGTTAATACTTTTGCAGTACCATCAGATTCAGAACCAATACCGCCGAAAATATGAACCGTATTGCCATCTTTTACAAAAGCGTGTCCTGCACGAGCTGCAAAACCTTCTGGTAACACACCTTCAGTCACTTTAGTCCAGTTTAGACCAGCATCTTCAGAAACCCAAACAGTATTTGTAGGAACTTCATTTGCATTCTCACCTTCGCCTTCAACAACATTACCTCCTATAAGATAAAATCTATCATTATATACATAGCAAATATGACCTGATACAGCATCAAATGGTGTCGCAACGGCTACTTTGGTCCAAGTCACACCATCAGCAGATTTATAGATTTCGTTATTTAATACAGATGAATTGTTGCTTTCCTGACCACCAATTAGATATAACTCATCATTATAAACAATCAGTTGTCCCTCAGCTCTAGCTACGAAATCTGCACCAAAATCTGCTTCCAAATTAGTCCATGTTGCACCACCATCTGTTGATTTCCAAGCATCACCAATTGCACCTTGAGCAGCACCGAAAGCAACCGAGTAACCACCTACCAGATATAAGTCGCCATTCATATTTGCAACCATTGGATTGGCTCTTGCAGAGAATGAATTAAGCGAAGGCGCAGGCCCCCAACCTTCATGTTCAGAATCAACTGTTGTCACCTTCTCCCATGTTGAACCGTCCGTAGATGACCAAACATGGTTATTAGCGTAACCATCACCAGTTCCACCTCCAAAATAATCGGAGTATGACAAACCACCTAATAACAATTGCTTATCACCATGCTTAACCGCAGCAGATCCAACGGCAATACCATAGTCTAGAAAGATAGTAGATGAAACTTCAGTAAAACTTACACCATCAACAGAAGAGTAAATTCCAGCTTCGTGATCACCATAAACAGAAGCTCCCTTAAGACTTCCTACAATAAAATACTTACCATCTAAATCGAAGGCAGTAATTTGCGTGTATAATGGGAAACCAGCATCCGGAGAAAGATTTGTCCAAGCAGATAATTCTGTAGCTACATTTACCTTAACCGTATAATTAATCGTGTTATTACCATCTTCGGCGACAACAGAAAAAACAATATCACTTGTAAAGTCCATTGCTGCAGAACCACTAACCTGAGGAATGCCCGCAATATTTACAGTTGCCAATGGTGCAGCACTGAAAACAGGCGTTAAGGATGAGGCATCAAAACCGTATGGCAAAGCAATCTGATTGGTAATGACATTATCACTACCAATTGTAAATTCATAATTTTCAAGAGCAGCATCGGAAAATCCAAAGCTTAAAAAGCCTGTTAAATCACTCAATTTTTCGTCATCATTATTACATGAAGTCATGACACTAGTTAATAAAATGGCCACAAGCGGTAAGACCATTCTCCATGAGATTCTTAAATTTTTCATAAATTTTAATTTTAGGTAATTATTGGGTTTATTATTTGGATTCTACAGTTCAAAAACAACTTTTCAGATCACTACAACTAACTTGCAGTCACTCGCTTAATCTTTTTATCACTCCTAACAATCCATTATTTATTTAACTTAAATCACTTGAGACATAAAAAACATTGAAAAAGACAGCCCTATTTACCAACTGCAAAGCTGATATTATGTATGATTCGATATGTTCTTTTGGGATTTCTCTAGTGCGGTTATTTTATCCTGCCAGACTCAACAACCTTTCATTTACTACATATATTATTCGTTTTTACTTGACAATTTATTTATAAGTTAATTCTTAAACCCAAGCTAAAAGACTTTGACTGGGGCATGGTTACTTCATCATAACCTGAGAGTAAAGAAGATGAACCAAAAGCGCTTACTTCGGGGTCAACTCCGGAATAGTTTGTGATTGTAAACAAGTTGGTTGCTTGAGCAAAGATCTTAATACTTTCAAGCTTCCATTTACTTACAATCTGTTTAGGTAAAAAATAAGCCAACACAAGTCTCTTCATACGAATGAATGATGCATCTTCGTAAAAACGTGAACTTGTTCGACTGGTGGTATAATTGTTTGTTTGTGTTATCGATTCATTAAACAATGCCGGTTGATTTGTTTTATCCCCCTCCTTTTTCCAATAGGTTAAAACATCTGGTGATAAATTATAAGCATCAGTTGTTGTATAAGTATGAAGTAAAGAAGCGGTGCCATTCAACATTTTTTTTCCACTCACAAAAGTCAAAAATGCATTCAACTCGAATCCTTTGTACTTTAATCTGTGATTCATCCCTCCTGTTAAACTTGGAATACCTGAGCCAAAAGCTTTTCTGTATTCATCGCCGCTGGGAGGTGTTTCACGTAAAGTGTTATCAGGATATTGCCAAACCGGATTTCCTGTTTGAGGATTAACACCTTGCCAATCGTAGAGGAAAAACTGGGCTGCTTCCTTACCTTCTTTAAAGTATTTATAGGCTTGATCTGCTCCCCAAACTTCTTGTCCTACTTGATTAATCTCCAAAACTTCATTCTTATTATAAGCTGAAGTTAAGAGCAAATCCCACTTAAATTCACTATCAATTAACTTACAATCCAAATTTAGTTCAACACCTCTATTCAACATTTTACCAACATTTATCCATTGCTTTTGATAACCAGAAACAGCAGGAACATCAGTAAACAACAACAGGTTATTCACTTGTTTGGAATAATAATCTAAGGAGGTTTTAAGACGCTCTTTAAAGAATGACATATCAACACCGAAATCAAAATTCTTTGTTTTTTCCCAGGAGATGTCAAGTTCTGCACCATTTTCTTCGGAAAGTATCACATTACCTGCATAATTCAGATTTTGTGAATGAGCCTGATAGGTTCGTAATGCACCATAGGTATAAGTCGACTGCTCAACACCTGAGTATCCGAAACTGGAACGAATTTTAAATAGGTTCAAGTTCGAATCTTCAACATCTGATTTTAGAATCCAGCCTGCAGAAAAAGCAGGGAACATTTGATAACGATTACTCTTTCTAAAACGAGATGAACCATCAACACGGTATGATATTCCAGCGAATAATTTTTGTTTGAAATTATAATTCAAGCGACCAAACCAGGAAGCCAAAGCAAATCGCCTTCTTTCCATTTGGTATTCGCTAATTTCATGATTTCCACCTTTATTTAATCCCCATGTATCAGAATAATAAACTTCCTCATCCTTCTGTCTCGATTGCTCAAAACTTTGCCCAAGTACAAACTTTAGATAATGCTCGTCGAATTGCTTAAATCCTTTAATCGTATTCGTAACAACCCATTTTCTGGAATACCCATCGCTTTCTATGGTTTCCTTAATATCAGGTGTAAATCCCACTCTATATGACGATAAAGCGTCCGAATCAATAAAGTTAACTCCTAAATCAAAACGATACGAAAGCCAATTGGTAAATTCAAAATCCAGGTAGATATTTGCAATTGTATACGTATCTATAACTTCTCCTTTATCTGATTTAGCCATTGCCAAAGGATTGGCATAATAATTACCATAAGGATTACCTGCATTATTAAAATTATAATCTCCTTTAGGGTTATAAACTAAAACATTGGGTGCCTTTAATATGGCATCTCTATAAATTTTGGGTGCAAGAAGTGAATTATTCTTCTCTGCCGTAATATTTAGGTTAGCTCCTAAACTTACTCGGCTATGAACTCTTTGCTGAAAATTCAATCGACCTGTATATTTTTTATAGTCAGATCCTATTATATAACTCTCTTGATCTATTTGAGAAAAACTCATATAAAAGAAACCATTATGCTTCTTATTCTGAATTGATAAATTTAATCTGTTTCCCACTGCATTTCGAACAACCAAATCGTACCAATTCGTGTTATTCTCAGATGGAAAATGAACCAATTCGTTTTTCAACTTACTATAATATGTGCTATAAAGCTGAGCGTATTGTTCTGCATTCATCAAATCAGGCTTACCAATAGGCTGAGAAATACTCATTTCATATAAGACACTTGCCGAAAGACCTCTCTTCTTAGGTTTCTTTGTGCTTATCAGCACAACACCTGAAGCTCCTCTAGATCCATAAATTGATGTCGAATAGGCATCTTTTAATACGGAGATTGATTCAATATCCTCTGTATTAATCATATTTAAACCATTCTTATGAAATTCCTCGGACTCCCTAATATCATTAAAAACGTAGTTATTAAATAAGCCAAAAGCCTGTCTGCCTTCTGACTTAGTTGTAATTTGATTTAAACTTTCATCAATAGAGAAAAGAGGCACACCGTCAACAACTATCATAGGACTATTAGCATTTGGTTGTAAAGAAGTAACACCACGTATCGAAATTGTGGAAGCACTACCTGGCACTCCTGAACTTTTTTGAAACCATAAACCACTTGCACTACCTGCTAGAATTTCATCAAAGTCGCCTGGAATTTCGCCACGAAGCATTGGCTTTATCGTACTAACAGCACCTAATAATTCACGATCAGCTTCTTCACCATAACCAATTATATTGACTTCTTTCAGATTAATTAGGTTTGGCTTAAGTCTGATATCCTCAATAATTTTTAGGCCTACTACTGTTTCATAGTCAATGAACCCAATTGCTGTTATTAGAATTGTATCGCCAATATTGCATTTCAAATTATAATAACCATCTTTATCACTCGCTGTCCCATGCAATTGATTTTTCAATCGAATTGAAGCTCCAATAACCGCCTGCCCATCATCTTCACATAGAACTCTACCAACTACAATTTTTTCAATTTTAGTCATACTTTGAGTTTCAGTACGGTTGGAACTCTCTAATAGTGTCATAGGAACAACACCACTCTTTTCCTGAATTATTATCTTGTCACGATATATAATAAAGTTTAATCCCAAAGGAGACAAGACTAGACTCAGAATTGTCTCTAAAGACATTTCATCACCTCGTAAAGCTTGTACTTTGTGATGTTGAAACCTTTCCGGATTATAAACAAAAGTAAATTCAGATTGTTTCTCCAATTGGTCTATAAAAGTTTCAAAAGTCATATCGACTCCAAACTCTTTAAGAGAAATAGCTTTAGATTGAGAAAAAGACTGGATTGGATTTAACAGGTAGAAAAAAAGCAAAATTAAAAACACATCTAACCTGAATCTGTTACGAATAGTAACAGACTCACAAACAAATATGCATTTGCTTGAATAGTGTAGATATTTTTTCTTAATTTTGCAGCACATAATGTTCGTTGAAGTAAAAATTTTTATTTCAATTACATTTACTTGACAAGTAAATTTACTACATGTTATCTAGATACCGAAGAGCTGCCACTTTTCGGTATTTTTTTTTGACTAAAACTCTCCTTTCCTCCCAATCAGAACCAATTCATTATCAATTTTATATGAAAATTCATTCGTCATTTCAAGAATCTTAAGAATTTCTTCAATTTTTTCATTTTCGAACTTTGCTGTAATTTTCAAGTTGTTTAGACTGCCATCTGTAAACTTAAGCTTTACACCATACATTCTGTATAAGGATTTTGCCATCTCTGACAAACTCGTATTCTCAAAATAGAGGGCTTTGTTCATCCAAGCCACATCTTTGGAATTATCCACATCGTATTTCTCGATAGACTTCTGATGCTTGTTAATAACCCCTTTATTTCCTGGCAATAATACTAAGGACTTATCATCACTTCTTTCAAAGGCCACCCTACCCGTAACAACCGAAGTTGAGATTTGCTCATCATCTGGATAAGCCTGGATATTAAAGGAAGTACCTAAAACCTGCACTTTACTCTTTTCTAATCCTATTACAAAAGGCTTAGACTCATCTCTGGCAACATCAAAAAAGGCTTCACCTTCAAGATAAAGCTTTCGTTCTTCAGATTCAGAGTCAATCTTATATTTCAAACGACTATCACCATTTAAATAAATGGTAGATCCATCAGCTAAAACTTGTGTCTTTTGAACACCTGCGTTAGCCTCGACTAAATCGTATCCCACTAAATTCAAATGAGAAAATGGGTCAGAAATTTCATAATAACTTAAAGCACCTAAAGAAATTAGACTTACAACAGATGCTGCAACTTTCATCCATCCCCAAGATGACTTTCTTGTACTACGCTCAGTGAAATCAATAAGTTTTTTATCCTGATCAATCTTATTTTTAATATTTGCAAATACTCGTTTCTTATCTTCTACATCAACAAACAGAAGCATCTCTTCCCATTGTTGGCGTTTAAGATCAAAACTTTGCTGATTCTCTGGCTTTTCCCTTAACCACCGATCAAGCATGTTCTGCTCCTCTTTACTAGCACTATTGGCTAATACTTTATTTATTATATGATGAATTTCACTCATTTTTTTATTTCGAAATAATAGCTTTTAACCTAAAGACCCCAGAATTTACAAAACTCCCTAAAAAGAAATTGATTTTTTTTTATTTAAAAATAATAAAATCAGACAAAACACACCTAATACACTTAAAACATGACTATTAACAAGGATTTACTTATTTCTTTTTTCTGGAAAAATCACCTAAAGACTGGCTTATTCTCTTCATAGCGATTCTCATTTGGGTATCAACAGTATTCACGGAAATATTAAGCTCTGATGCAACCTCTTTGTATTTGAAGCCATCAAATCGAATCATTTTAAAAATTGCTTTACATTTTTGAGGTAGGCTCTCTACAGAATCTTCAAGCAAATCCTGAAGTTCATGTGCTTGCATCACCTCATCTGGCAACGCAACCGGATCTGAAATATGATACGACTGCTCGTCCAATGATTCACTTGTATTTCGAGAATTGTTTCTGATATAATTAAGCGACAAATTTCGAACAGAAATAAAAACGTAACTCTCAAAATTTTTAATCTGATCCAGATCTTTACGCTTCTTCCATATTCGACAGAACACATCAGATACAACCTCTTCGGCCAAAGGTTTATTTTTCAGATATTGAAAAGCTGTTGCATACATCTTTGAGTAGAATAAATCATAGATTTGTTCAAACGCACGCTCATCATCTTTTGAAGAAAGTTGATGTAAAAGAGGTCTAATATGATTTGGGTCAATTAACAAACTTGGGTAGATAAATTAAATTTGGGCTCCGTAAAAGTGCGAAATAATGTCAATTTCACGACATAAATTCATGATTTTTTTTTCAAAATGATCACAGCAAACATTTCCTGTCTAGCATAAAAAAACTTACCTACAAGTCAATATTAACAGGTTAAACATCTAAGTAATTTGTTTTTTTTCATCCTGATTTACAAGGCTATCATCTCCACAATAACCATCAATCTCTGGCTGAAGCGTTACATGGTTGATATCAAATTTTTCATCTAATACATGCTCTATCTGATGAAGAATTTCATTGACTTTACTCAGTTGTATATCTTCATTAAAACTAATATGCGCTTCAAAATTGATTTGCTTATCATCAAGTTGCCATACATGAACATGATGCATATTCCTAACTTCAGGTATAATTTGCAATTCTTTATGTATTTCGTCCAAATTAACTTTAGCCGGAGCAAACTGCATCAGAATCCTAACACTTTCCTTTATTAAACCCCAGCTAGAATAAACAAGATACAGTGCGATAGCTATGGACAAAACTGAATCTACCCAGGCAACCTCCCATAAATACATGGCTAATCCTCCCAAAACAACAGCAACAGAAGAAATCATATCAGAAAGTAAATGCAGATAAGCAGAACGCATATTTATATTATTCTTAGCATCTTGCTGAACCAGTAAAACACTCAAACCATTCAATACAATTGACAAGCCACCCAGAATCATAACCAAGCCTGACTGCACTTCTATAGGGTCCGAAAAACGAGAGATAGCTTCTTTCAATAAGAAAAAAGCAATTACAATCAAAGATACAGCATTGATTAGAGCAGCCAATATCTCTGCACGTTTATAACCATATGTTTGAGATGGGGTCTGATCTTTCGTCGATAATTTACTTGCAAACCAGGAAATAATTAGTGACAAAACATCACTAAAGTTATGCATGGCATCAGACATTAAAGCTAAACTACCCGAAATGAAGCCACCAACAACCTGAGCAAGAGTTATACCAATATTTAAGACAATAGCTATTGCTAGATTTCTACCTTTTAAATCGCCATGATCATGTTTGTGACCGTGCTCGTGTTTATGCTCACCCATTTATCTAATTTTAAAATGTTTTCTCTTAATTATCAACAATACCCTTCTTACTAATGTGTATGCCTAAAGATAAAAAAGATTATCCTTATCGAAATTAAATATAAATAGAATTTAAGCACAGATCATACACTTCAAAGCATGGCAAGCCTATCTACCTTAATGTTAGACGATTTACGACATTTACAAAACTGACAAATGCAATTTTCTCAATAGACTAACACATATACACATTTGTAGATTAATTAATATTTCTATCTTTACTTTATCATGAAAACTCCGAGTTATTAACAACTAAGCTTCTGGTATGTTTTAATAACCGATGGGTAATATAGGAAACTTAATTGCCTCCCGTGGACTAGATCCTAAATTGGAAAGGAGAAATATGTGATTTGGCTTCTGGGCTATATACTTCAACAGCAACAACCCCAACATGCTAAAAAACAGACAACTCCAATCCTAGTTTATTATTGAGTTTTCTTAAATTTAGCAGAGTGGAAAAATTTTACAAAAACATATTATTAATTGCGGGAACGGGGCAAAATGTGGGTAAAACACTTTTTGCCAGTCAGGTCATAGCGCAGCATGCTATGAACTTTCCTATTATTAGTATTAAAATAGCTCCACATTTCCATACATTGAATCCTGATACCCTTATAGTAGAAAAAGGCACTGATTATACCATTATACAAGAATTAAATGCTAATGGTAATAAGGATAGTCAACGCTTTCTAAATGCAGGATCAAAAGAAGTGTATTACATACAATGCATGGATAACAAACTACCCATCGTTTTTGAAAAACTAATAAAACGCTTACCACCAGATTCACCAATCATATGCGAATCTGGAGGTTTAAGACAGGTTTTAAAACCGGGTATTTTTTTAATGATTAATAATAAAAACAACAACAAAATAAAAACCCAGGCTATTAGAAATAAAGCACTCGCAGATAAATGGATTGAATTTGATTCTCATAAATTCGACTTTAGTCCTACTAATCTGCAGTTCTCAAAATCTGGCTGGACTATTCAAAACTAACCCTATGATCACTTTTAATGAAGCCCTCAAAACAGTAAAACATGCGACTAAGAAGTTAGAAAAGGAGCATATTGACCTATCAAAATGTTTAAACCGTGTTTTAGCTGCAGATGTGGAATCACCCATCGCCATTCCGCCATTTAATAAATCAGCAATGGATGGATTTGCTTGTCGTCAGGCTGATTTATCAGAGACACTTGAAATACTTGAAACAATTCCGGCAGGAACACCACCGACAAAAGTTGTTGGTGAGAAACAGTGCTCAAAAATAATGACGGGTGCTATGGTACCTGAAGGTGCCGATTGTGTTATCATGGTAGAACATACCGAAACCACTGATGATAAATTTGTTCGCTTTACGGAGAGCAATACAAAAACGAATATCTGCATTAAAGGTGAAGATATTCAAGAAAAGGAAGTTGTTCTAAAGAAAGGAACCCGATTAAAAGCTCAGCACATTTCGGTACTTGCTGAAATAGGATGCACCCAGCCTCTGGTTTATAAAAGAGTACAAATTGGAATAATAGCAACTGGAAGCGAATTGGTAGAACCCAATGAGTCCCCTGCTCCAACCCAAATAAGAAATGTCAATTCGTGGCAATTGATGGCTCAACTAGAAAAAATTGGCATTACCGGTAACTACTATGGTATCGTTGCAGATTCTAAAGAAGCAACCAAAGAGGTTATCGCCAAATGCATCGAGGAAAATGATCTTCTTATTGTCTCAGGAGGTGTTTCGGTAGGTGAATACGATTATATTCCACAAATATTAAAAGAACTGGAATTCAATATTTGGTTCCATACTTTAAGTGTAAAACCAGGTAAACACACTGTATTTGCGACCAGACAGGGAAAATACGTTTTCGCAATGCCAGGTAATCCGGTTTCATCATTTGTACAATTTGAGTTACTAGGGAAAGCCTTGGTATTTCGTTTGATGGGACACGATTACCATCCGGGGATTGTTCGTTTACCAATCTCATGCGATTACAAACGAAAACGAGTTGATCGTTTAGAGTTTATACCCGTACGACTGAATGCCAATAACCAAGTGATTCCTGTTAATTATCACGGTTCGGCACATATCAATGCATTTACCCAGGCTGATGGTATTATGGCCATTCCAAGAGGTGTTGATGAATTTACAGAAGGAGAATTTGTACATGTTAGACAGATATAATAGACATATTAGTTACCTCAGAATCTCAGTCACCGACCGATGTAATCTTCGCTGCTCTTATTGCATGCCCGAAGAAGGTATCGATCTGATGGCTCATGAAGATGTGCTGAGTTTTGAAGAAATCGTGAACTTTGTTGAAGAAGCTGTTAAAACAGGTATCACAAAGGTTCGTTTAACTGGTGGTGAGCCCTTAGTTAGAAAAGGTATTGTTGAACTTGTTGAAAGAATTGCCAATATTAAAGGGCTTGAAGATTTAGCACTTACAACCAATGGCATCTTACTGGAAAAATATGCTGATGAACTTGCTAAAGCCGGACTGAATCGAGTTAACATCAGTCTGGATACACTTAATCCTAAAACATACCGAGAAGTCACCCGTTGTGGTAATATTGAAGATGTATTTAAAGGTATTGAAGCATCAAAAAAAGCGGGCTTAACACCTATTAAAATCAACTGTGTGCGAATGCCAGACAGTAGTGAAACGGAATTAATTGCACTTAAAGCCTACTGTAAGTCCAATGATCTTGATTTACGTTTTATTCGACAAATGGATCTGGAAACAGGTGATTTCTCAATTGTTGAAGGCGGCGAAGGCGGCAATTGTAAAAAATGCAATCGCATTCGACTTACAGCCAATGGTAAGGTAAAACCCTGCTTATTTAATCAGAATGAATTTGATGTGAAAAAATTGGGTGCTAAAACGGCCATTAAAAGAACAATAGAAAGTAAGCCTGAAGAAGGAAGCAAAAACAAAATTGGTAAGTTTTATAATATTGGAGGATAATCATTGATGTTTTGATGAGCTAATGTGAAGATGTGTGAATAGAAAACAACTCTCAAACATGAATTACTTATCAGCAAATTAACTAATTACAGATGACTAACACTAAGTTCACTCATATAGATAAAGACGGCAAAGCTAATATGGTTGATGTCGCTCATAAAGAGCCACAAATTAGAGAAGCTAAAGCCTCAGGGAAAATCTTATTATCACCAGCAACTATTGAGCTGATTCGTGATAATGACATGAAAAAAGGTGATGTATTAACCATAGCAGAAATTGCAGGTATTCAAGCTGCTAAGCAAACCAGTACTCTCATTCCTCTCTGTCATACATTAATAATTACTAAAGCTGAGGTGAAATGCAAGCTAGTTAATGATGGCGTTCAAGTGAACACACGGGTTAAATGCATTGGACAAACGGGGGTTGAAATGGAAGCCCTTACTGCTGCCAGTGTGGCTCTATTAACCATCTACGACATGTGTAAAGCCGTTGATAAAAATATGATAATGGAAGCCATCAAATTAGATGAGAAAACGAAAGTTGATTTATAGATATGATAATTCGGTAATGTGATGATGCAATAGGTAATTGGCCCCTAAGCAAGCTTCAAGCTGTATACAGATAACAAAACTTGATGACTATTCACTCTAGCCACTCCTACAAAATAACAAACACACGAACTAACAAACCCATTAAAATGACTAAAGTAGATATACTCTCAGTAAATATTTCTGATAAAAAAGGGATTATTAAAAAACCAGTCGCATCAATCGAATTAAATAAAACAGGTGTTGCACAAGATGCACATGCAGGCAATTGGCATCGACAGGTTAGTTTGTTAGCAAAGGAAAGTGTTGATAAGTTTTCTGTTAAAGCAAAAAGAGAGATTCAATTTGGTGAGTTTGCCGAGAATATCACAACTCAAGGTATCATCTTACACAAAACCGCTCCTCTTGACCGATTTGTTATGGGTGAACTACTTCTTGAAGTTACTCAGATTGGTAAAAAATGTCATGGTGATAATTGTAGTATATTTCGCGAAGTGGGCAATTGTGTAATGCCCAAAGAAGGGATCTTTTGTCGTGTTCTTAAGGGCGGTGAATTAAAAGCGGGTGATCAACTGGAATATCAACCACGTATCATGAAAACCCTTATTATAACCCTTAGCGATCGTGCCAGCAGAGGTGAGTACGCGGATAAGAGTGGACCTCTTCTAAAGAAATTGGCAGAGGATTTCTTCAAATCAAAAAATCGCCATTTTGAAATTGAGACATTGATTCTTCCTGACAACGAAGAACAGCTCAAATCAATACTAAAAAAGGCTCAAGCTGATAATTACGATATGGTTTTCACAACAGGTGGAACTGGCATTGGACCAAAGGACATCACTCCTGATGTCGTTAAACCTTTATTAACCAAAGAGATTCCTGGTATTATGGAATTAATTCGTGTAAAATATGGCATGGAGAAAGCAAATGCTCTCGTAAGTCGTGGCATTGCAGGTGTTATGGGTAAGACTTTGATTTACACGCTACCGGGCAGCCCCAAAGCAGTCAACGAGTATTGTGTAGAGATTTTCAAGACCATTGAGCACTCACTGTATATGCTGAATGAGCTGGATTTACACGGATAAAACTTTTTTTTCAAAATTCTTAATCTGATTATCAAAGCATTCAAAAAAATATTGGCTTGAGGTGCATTTTTTATTTGGTAGAAGAGCTTTTTTGACTTACATTTGCACCCGTTATCAGAACAGATAATAACACGTATTGGAGAGATGGCAGAGTGGTCGAATGCGGTAGTCTTGAAAACTATTGTGCGGCAACGTACCGGGGGTTCGAATCCCTCTCTCTCCGCAGACAAAAGCATTAAGGTTGAAAAACTTTGGTGCTTTTTTTTTATGTCTTAACTTTTATGGATTTTCCCGATCGATCGGGACTGGAGTTCATAATAAATTCATAACGAAGAACGAGAAGTAATTCCCCTCAATATAGAAAACAAGAAGTTTTAACATGAGTTCTTAAAACACATACAAATAGATCGCCATATAATGGCAAAAGCTGCCTACCAATACTAAAACATGGAAACAAGCGTGATTAAATGGAACTTTCTTAATACTATAGAGCATAGCGCCGATAGTATAAGCCAAGCCACCAGAGAAAAGCCAATACAGACCTCCAATATCAAGGTTTTGAACAAGTGGCTTAATGATAAAAATAACCATCCAACCCATAAATAAATACATGAGCGTTGACAGGACAGAAAAGCGTCCTGTAAAAAAGAGTTTGATTCCAATACCAAGCAAAGCAAATAACCAAACGACTGCAAAAACAATAAGACCTGTCTTCTCTGGCAGTGTTTCCAAACAGAATGGAGTATAAGTTCCGGCTATCAAAACATAAATAGCAGCATGATCGAATATTCTTAAACGGCCTCTTTTAATGGGTTCTTCTGCTCGATGATATAGTGTTGATGCAGCAAATAAGGTCATCATACTTAAGCCATAAATGCCAAAGCTCACCAATTGCATCAAATCTCCAGATAAATAGGCCTTTCTGACTAAAAGCAGAGTTCCTAGAAATGAAACTAGAAAACCCAATGCATGTGAATAGATATTGATCTTTTCTTCAAGTGGAGAGTAGGTTTTATTTTTGGGCATTTGCATCAGATAAATAAGATATGTGGTTAAATCTATAATTATTAAAGTTAAACAATATACCCATATCTGAAAATTTCATTTCATCCATAAATAAAAGAGGATAATCTGTACAGATTATCCTCTTTTATATTTATATCTCTCCCCTCTTCATGGAGAAGTCTAGATAAATGACGACTTACTCATCTCCAATATCGATTGAACCTGTCCTGAAATACCTGCTTGACTTGATGGAAATTCCATATCGAAGGCAGCCGTTCCCACAGTAAAACCAGCAGCACCTTTAGTCTTCACAACATCAATTCTTTCTTCTCTATCGATACTACCTGCAACAATAACAGGTTTCTTAGATGATTTACAAACTTCCTGAACCAAAAGAGGAATATCATCACCTGTAAAGCGATAAGCCAAAAGATCCAATCCATCTACCCCATCAATAGCTGTTATTTGCTGGGCATGTGCTGCAATCTCTGAGATTGTACCTGTTAGTATGCTCGGGTGATCTTCTATCTTACCAACAAAAGGATAATATTTTAAGGGATGATCTTTCACAAGAGAAGCAATTAGTTCGGGTCGTGTTCCTCCCAGTAAATAGTCAACATTCAGATCCATGGCAACTTCGGCTGATTTCTTTTCACTCTCAGCATCTAAACTCACCACTTCCAAATAAACCTTAACACCCTCTTTTTTCAAATCTTCAGCAAGAAGCTTTAATTCACTCGCTGGTAATCCTATATCTTTAAAACCAATATGCTTTGCTCCTGCAGCTGCAATCTCCTTCACATACTCTCTTGCATCAGATACGGTCTGATCATCCTTTGTCAACATAAATATAAAATCGATACTCATCTTTCTCTCTAGTCGTTTGTTGTTTTGTATTTGAAAAAACAAAAGTAGCATTTTCTTAAATGCGACTTGACTTGTTTTTTCTCATAATAAATCCTATATAAGAACAGGCAATATTAATCTACCAACAAAACACCGTATAAACACGATTAATAGCATCTTTAACATCAAGAAATCATTTTTTTTGAGTTTTCTTCACAGCTTCTATTTTGGCTGATTGTATTTATCCTCATCCCAAGCCAAGGGATTATTAAAGATGTATTCTTTCACGCGTTGAAAGGCTTCATCATTTCGAATGATATGATCGTGAAAACGAGCTTGCCACACAAAAGTGGGATCTATTTTTCTAGCTTCAAATGCAACTCGACCTTTAAACCAGCGAATCACTTTCGATAAACCATCCGACAACATAGGATTCTTCTTTCCTGTAACACCTCCTTGACCTCTACCAATCTGATTATTATTAACACCTGTACAGACGCGATTAATCGCGTCTCTATCCATCTTATTTATAACAATAATGCCATGTATATGATTGGGCATCACCATAAATTCATTTAATTCTGCATGTGGAAACTTCACAGGGATTTCCAGCCAATAACGCTTGGCTATTTCACCAATTTCAGATAAAATCATTTCTCCTTTTACAACATCTCCAAAATAAAATCCTCTATCCTGAATACAAATGGTTACAAAATATGAGGCATCCCACGAACAATCCCAATTTTTCATGCGAGACGATGGTATTCTATATTTGCCTTTATATTTTTCCGCCATTCTAAAATTACATTTGTATGAGCACAATTAATCATCATCAAAACATATCATACAAGCTATTGTAAAGGATTAAGCTAATCATGCAATAACAGAGAGCGTATCATTTAAATCTTATTATCCACCACTAATTTTTCATAGCTTACAGTATCACCTTCTTCGATATTTAACTTATCGCAAAAGCCTGCATTGACTTCGATCACGTATTTTGCTTTTTTATAAGAGGGAATTGATTGTTCAGATAAGGGGTGGGTATATTTTTGAATGGTGACAATCTCCAAATTCTTATTCAGATAAATGATATCCAATGAGATATAGGTATCTTTCATCCAAAAGCTTTTAGGTTCTTCTTTATCCATAATGAACAGCATTCCCGCACTATCGCTCATAGAATACCTGTACATCAGCCCCAAGGCCGTTTCATACTCACCCTCAGCAATTTCAATATCAATTGTTTTAATAAACTGATGATTCTCTCTATCGAAAAAAGTAAGCTGACCTTCCTTTGTGAATTCTATTTCGTCTCTTCTATCGTCATAGGTTTTGTTCTGAATATAAGGCTTAGCAAATAACAAAATCATTGCAAGAGCAAGCCCTGATAGCACAAGAAACTGTAAGCCTTTATTTTTCTTTCTATTACTCCTCTTAGACTGCTTTTTACTGTAAACCCTCTTTCTTGTTTGATTCATCTCTTATTCTTTTTCGATAAAGCTTAAACGTAGTTTGAGAAGTTCCATATTCATCTGTTTCAATTTCTTTACATTAAAATTGTATCAAAATACATCTCTATCCCCAATGTGGTAATCTTATTCTTCACAACTACGATTTTAATCCCTTACTTTTAGTTGTTCTTCCAAGCGTTTCACCTTTTTCTTTAATCGATACGTGTCATAAAAACTAACTATTGTGCCAAGCACAAATCCACCGATAAGTATTTCAATGCCATAAGGGTAATGCTGCAATTTAAAAAATGCGCCTAGTAAGACGGCAGCTGATGAAATACCATAAAACTTTCCAATCAAGGCATCATTTTTTTTATCATTCATAATGTTTGTTTCTAATTTTTTGCTGACTTCCAAACAATTTAGAAGCCGATATTAATATCTACTTGTTTGTGCGAAACTATTGTAGCGCCTTATTCCTTAACGCTGAAAAACAACATTTAATGTTCGCCCCGAACTGATGCTCAAATTTGAGATAGCTCCCGATTTATTTCGATTAAACTTCACAAAATACCCCCATTGGGTTTTAAATAGATCTTTTGCGATAGCTTCTAATGGAATCTCACCAAGCCAACGGTGATGAATGCTTAACTTCCCCTCTTTTAGCATTAAATGATAAACCGTTTCCAATTCTTCACTACGGTAATCCCCTTTAAACTCTGCCAGCTCTTCTGCCTTGGGCGTCCATGCCTCAACTCTGGTATAGCGTTCATTCCTACTATTGACGAATTCTATTCCTCCACCTGACTGCTTTGTAAATTGAATTTCATCATCCATGCCTTTAATTCTAAATCTGTTCTTCGATAAAGGAATCAGTTTTGTTCTGCCACCAATGCTTAGTGTATCATCCGTGATTTTTAAATCAAGGCTGCGGTTCATGGTCGATGCCACATAAAGTCCTTCATATTGTTTCAGTTTCCTTGCCTTAATTTCAAAACCCTGACTTACTATAACTGATTTAGGTTTTAGATGCGCTTCAAGTAGAATATCCGCTATTTTGCTTGTTGGCAGCCAGCCCTTCCCACCATAATTCGAGATGGTTATTATACCCAAATCGTAATCGGGATAATAACTCAGTTGTGATGCAAAGGCTTCATGACCACCTGTATGACGGTATCTCTTGAGGCCACGGTAAGAGCCAACTCCAATACCAAGTGCGTATCCGGAGCTTAAGCCATCCTTTAGAATAAATGGATCCAGAAATAAATCCTTCACAGCCTTTCCGCCAACATCTGCGCTTCGGTAATTATTAATCCACTTCACCAAATCAGGGATATTAGCATAGACTTCTGCCGCACCAAAAATAGCCCGATTACTTTTTTCATTGATATAGCCTTTCTCTTTATCGTAAGAATAGGATTCTGCCGTATTGCGGATCACTTCTCCAACATAGGATTCAATCTGAGTCTCCTCCATGCCCAAAGCTTGCAGAATATACTTTTCTACCCAGATATCAGCCGACTGCCCCGTTACTTTTTCCAAAACTTCAGCCAAAATAACCCAAGCCGTGCTATTGTAAGTATAACGAGAGCCTGGTACAAATTCCAATTCCGCTTGCTTTCTAACCACATCCAAACATTCTTTCCTCGACAAACGATCAACACCAACAATTCTGCCTGCCAAATTGGACATGGTATAGGCCTCGCGGTAACCACTTGTGTGAGAAAGCAGATGCCTTAAACTTACCCTGTGCTTAAACTCAGGCCAATCTTCAAGATACTGACTTACCGGATCGTCAAGATTTAAAACACCATCGGCATGCAATAAAGCAAAAGCATAGCCCAGAAATTGCTTACTAACCGAACCAATATTATAAACCATGTTCGGATCATTGGGCATCCCATAAGTTAAATTAGCAAGCCCATAGCCTTTACTAAAAATAAGCTCTCCATTTTGAACAATCCCAATAACAAGTCCCGGCGTTGTATCGTTGACTTGCGCTGGAACTAAGGCATCAATTTTAGCTTCAAGATTCTGTTTATCGACAAGCTGTCCCTTGACATGGAGGGAGCAAATTAATCCGATACTAATTAAAAGGTAATAAATAATATTTTTCATGATTGGTCGGTTTTAATTCGTCATGAGGGTTTTGCTAAGTTGTTTGGACAATCTACAACCGCCTTAGCAGAACTATTTGTTTATTGTTTTGTTGCCTTATTTAGTGGGCATCACCGCCCAAGAAATTTAGCTTTTGTTAGGCACTGCTTTATTTTTCCATATTGTACTCACTATTATATGCATCCATATGGTATGCGTCTAATTTAATTTGATCTCTAATAGAAACAAATTTGTCATTTGGATATTTGTTGATAGCAATGAGTAAATATTTACCAAGAGTTTGATATTTAAATCCTCTTTTTTTCTTAACAGTTCTTTCAAACAATTCAATTGTTTTGTCATTTGGGTATTTTGCCAAAGCCTGATATAAAATTCTCCATTTTGAATAGTTGTAATGTGTCTGTTGCCAATCAGTTTCGAAAATGTCAATAAGCTTATCAAAGAATATCTTATGCGGAAATTCTCGAACTGCATAAATTCCCCAATATTGATGCTTATCATCCTTTTCCAAAAAACCTTTAATTAAGCTAGTATCTTGAAGATTTTGAAAGCGTGCTAATGCAACAACAGCAGTTGTATTTTCCTCAATTGTTACAATTTCTCTAATACGATTATAATATTTCTTCTTTGGCTCTAACGATTCTAATATTACTCTTTTCTGATATAGCCTTACATTGGGATTATATATTAAAATACTGTCAACAATTTCAATTTGCTTATCAGTCAGTTTAAAAGAATTTTCATTGAGACCGAAAAAACAACAATTGAAAAAATAATCCCCGGCTTTTTCAGAATCCTCTATACATCCAAAAAATGTGGAAACATATTCGTTGTCATTTAAGTGTTTTTTAAGAACCGAAAAACAAGAAGTGTCATTCCTCAAACATAGTCCCTGAAAAGCATAACATCTCACTGTCCCATTGGGGTGATCCGTAAGATATTTTAATTCTTGGTTTGATGTAATTTCGTTTAACTTCTCAAATCTACTCCATTGCTTTGGTGTTTCTCCTGCAAACCCAACTGCGCTTCCAGTTACTATGTTTGCTTTGGATATTTCCAATATTAATTCTTTTAATTCTGGAGAATAATTCTGCAATACCTCTTGTCCCAATAAGTTTATTGAAATAAGGATAAAGAATAAGATAGAAATTAATCGTGGTCCTTTCATAAAGTTGTGCCTAACGGTCTTGCTAAGTTTTCGTGGGCGATTTAAAGAACCAACCCTTTCAAACCGCGCGGAAGCAAGCCGCTTAAATTTGTTTATATTTTTTGCAAACCAAATCTAGGTGGCTTGCTGGTGTTTATTAATTGAGCTAACTCTCGAGCAATTCCCACCGCCCATGAAATTTAGCTTTTGTTAGCTGTAGTAACTAATTAAGGTCAATTCTTATCTTTTGATTTGAATTTATCCATTTAAGTTTAATGTCGTTTTCTTTGTTTAAATTAATTTCTAAATCACAGGGTATTTCGATTTTATCTCTAATCTTTTTAGGTCTTAAATTATCTTCAAAAAGCATTCTATTTACATCATGTGTAGATGGAAATACAGTAAATCCATACTTCAATTCAATGATGCAAGATATTTCAGCATAATCCTTTCTAATTGAAGTAATATCTTTAGAAATGATTCTCCCTAGAAATTCTAAATTCCCCATTTTTTCATAATCAATATCAATCGTAATTAGATTTGTTAATTGATCATTAATTAATACGTTTAATTCATTTTCATTAGTTCTTAGTTGTTCTTTTACAAAAGGAATAATTTGATTTTCTTGAATTGAATCATAATATTCGGAGATATCAGCTAAGAGAATCTTTACGTCATTCCTGAATAACAGGTTTCTACTTTTGTAGCCATTAAAGTCAGTATCCTTGGTTAAAAAGAGCATCCTTTTTTTATTCATTTTACACCAATTATCCACAGACTTTAATATAAACGCATCTGGAAATTCATATCGTTTTTTTTCATTTGAACTGAACGGGGGTTTACATTGATAAAAAAGGCTAAATACCTCTTCAACATTAACATTATTAGAGTTGATTACTTCTATATCCGCTGATTCAATATTGTAATTGAGTTTATCAACAAGCTCTCTTAAAGAGGATTCAATTTTGATAGGTGAAACTTCAAGCTCCTCGTATTGTCTCAAATTTTTCAGTATTCTTGGTTTGTGTTTATTTAGAGATTTTACAAGTTTGTTATGCTCTTCTTTAGTTTCAATTAATCGTTTCTGCATTCTATCGATTAATTCCATTTTTGATATTGAAGTCATAAATAGTTTTATAACTCCAGACCTTGAATAATGTAAAAGGCTTTGAATATAAGAACCATGAAAGAAGTTATTTCCTTCAATAATATTGGTATCTAAAAATATGTTCTTAGTTATATGTTTCATGGTTATTACAGCTAACAAGTGTGTAAGTCGCAATGCGATATACACCACTTATACGTCTTTCCTTATAATTAATTATCAATGTGGATTTTACGCCTTATCTATGGCTTAACAAAGGCTTTTTGTTTTGCAAGACTATTCCTAAGCAAATCCTAAGCCTATCGTAAAGCTTTTTAAAATTATAAAAAAGGATAATTAAACAATATTATAAGGGATGTAAAGTTTAAACAGGGCTATTTAAACAGAATGGCTCTATATAATAAATACACATCTTAGTTTATTAAATGTGTTCACGTCCACTCCTTTGTCTCCTTTACAGCATAAATTATTAGATCTTCAGGAACATATATAGCAGAGCAAACAGGTCTTCTACAATAAAAGCTTAAATACACTCATCGTTAATCTTCTGATTATGGATTCTTTATGTTGAGTTTAAAATTGATAATCCTTACATTCCAAATGTTTTATAATAACTCTTGCAGGCTTTATAGCTGCTTCTGAATGGTATTTAGTAGCTCTTGAATCCTTTATAGCAGCTTCTGAATTGCTTATAGCAGCTCTTGAATCCTTTATAGCAGCTTCTGAATGGCTTATAGCAGCTCTTGAATGCCTTATAGCTGCTTCTGAATGGCTTCGAGCAGCTCTTGAATGCTTTATAGCTGCTTCTGAATGGCTTATAGCAGCTCTTGAATGCTTTATAGCTGCTTCTGAATTACTTATAGCAGCTCTTGCAAACCATATAATCAGTTCACATTCCTAATTAAAAAGGGTAGTAATCAAAGGAGCTCATTAAACAAAATCATAAGTCAGAAAAAAGGAAGCTCCTCATTTAGGGGCTTCCTTTCAGCATAGCTTATATCTGTGGCACCCCAAGCCTTGGGGATGAAACAAAAGAGAGCATTTGATTATGAAGAACTAATTCCGTTCTAATAACTGAGTGTAAATACCTATAAGTTTATCGGCCTGCGTATAAATATTGAATTCCTTCTCCACGCCTCTTCGTGCACTGGTTGATAGCTCATGCAGTTTATCTTCCTGACTTAAGAGTTCTTTTAAAGCAGAGGCTAGTTCTACTGGATTGTTATCCTCATAGATGATTCCTCCATTGGATTTTTCAACAATCTCAGGAAAAGCACCCAGTTGGGGTTGAACAACCGGAACACCAGAAGCCATACTTTCCAATAGGTACAAACCAAAAGCTTCGCCATTGCGCACAGGAACGGAAATCATTTTCACCTTAGCAAAGAACTCATGCCTGCCTTCACCATCAAAATCTTCATGAAACTCGACTTGTTCAATTAGGTTTGCATCCTTTAGTTTTTGTCGTACCTGTTTGATGAGGGCTTTATCATCCCCTGTTGAGCCACCCGTTAATATTAATTTCACATCTACGAAAGCCGGATCTTTTTTAAGAAGAATAAAGGCATCCACCATAATGTCGAAACCATTGGCTTCGCACATTCGGGAGATATAACCCATATTACGTTCCTTGGTATGAGCGGCAACACAAGTGTATTCTTCCGCATCGATGCCTAAATGATTGGTGAAAACTTTCTCAGCAGGAATGTTCATTTTGTCTAAGGAAACCTGCGCATAAAAATCACTAACCGCAATAAAACCATCGACATATTCGGCCTTGGTACTCATCAAGGCCCAGATTTTATCTCTAAAGGAATCATTCATGGCATCAACCCAAACATCCTCATCCTGCAAAGAACACATGATAATGGCATTGGGGAATTCCTGTTTCAATTTAGGAGCTAAGCCCAGCAATAAGGCATTTGATATATGTATCACATCCGGCTTAAGGTATTCTGCCATCCAGCTGACCATTCGGTTGAGTTCATCCTTTTGCTTGCCCTCTTCACCCATCAACATGGAAATGGTCATTTCTTCCAAACCCTTCGCACTGGTTGATCCAGCCATGCTTGCTGCTAGCTTTAACATGGGGCCTGAATTCAAAAGTCGGTCGACCCAAGCCGGTGCATGCCTGAAAATGGGATACAACTGTTTCAGATAAATACTGATGGCACCATAAAAAACAGGGATTTCATTCAGATCATGTTCATCGGAAAACAAAGGCAGGTACATGGGTATTTTAGTTACCTCGTGACCTTGCTTTTTCATGGCAAGATGAAATTTATCATCGCGTAAACAATTGCCGCAGTAGAAACTACCACCTGATCCCGGTATGATTTGCAGAATATTCATAGCTATGTTTTGTATTGAACACACAAGATAAGAAAAAGCAGAATTAAGTTGTGCTGCTTAGAACTAAAATACGCTCAACATTTCTCCTCTTGGTACCAAATACCCTCTGACTTCGGCATCTCCCTAGAGGGAGAACTTAAAAGAGGATGACCATTAGTGGTCATCCTCTTCAATATTTTTAAATGGTATAATTTATTTCCTATGCGTCTCTTTCCTCTCCTTTTGCTCTTCGGCAGTCAGGAAGGTCCAGACACAATACAGGTGGTTTTACAATCTTGTTTTTTTTGCATCACCATTCAATTCTCAATGCTAGTTTGCAATTGATTGTAATTCGTTTATTTCTTCTTTCAAACATCCTGCAAGCTGGCTATAAAAATCACTATTGGCATTTTCAATAAGCAAATCGGTAAAATCATTAATCCAGTTAGCCAAATGTCGATTAATAAATTGCTTTTGTTTTTCAAGACAGAGCTTCGATTGTTCCAAATCATCATGATCCAGGAACATCAGTTCTTTAGCCATCAGATAATACAGGAATTCCAGTTCTACTGCAATATGATCCGGAAGTTCCTTGAATTGCAGACTTAAGTTTTCCTGTTGATAAAACTGAACCACATCCATGGTTGAATCGCCAAAGGTTTTTCTGCCATCCTCCAAATACACCGATCCATAGGGTGCTGACAACAGCTCAAAGGGACCAACAAACAATCTGGAATAATCCACTTGCATTTCCTTTATATCCCCAATCTTATCAATGATATCTGAATATCTCTCCGGCAATTTGTCTTTATAATCCATCAAAGTATTAATCTGCTCATTATCCGGATAATGAAAACACTCAGAAAGAAATTTCACGATGAGTGCTTTTGTAATTTTATCGTTTGAATCTGACATTTGCTCTGCTTTAAGGATTGGAGCACAAATTAATGTACTCCAATCATTTAACTTATCCTTTAATTTTGACAATCTTTAAGCGCGTCGTACCATAATATGCCGTTGACCCGCTCAACCTGTCATACTCCGCTGGAATGATCTTATTATTACTACCACCCCTTGGTGTTTTGCCATATTCTTTTGCTGCAACCTGGCCATATGCCCAGTGCCCTTGTCCGTAACATTTCGAAATGGTACCCGGTCGATTACCTTCCCACAATTTGGCAACACATTCAATCTCATCAACAGGAGAGATGAGTTTTATTTTGTCACCGTCCTTAATCCCATACTTTTCAGCATCAATTGGGTTTAATCTGGCAACATCTTCAAAAGCATTATCCCCTGGATCCAAATCCTTTACTTCGTAGTACCAGGTCGAATTCCCCGATCGCCCCTCCCTGTTGAATCGTGATTTAAAATCAACATGAACGAATGGGTATTCTTCCTTTGTGCCTTTCATAAATGGTTCCTCATAATGTGGGACAAATGCCCTTTCACCTCTAGCCTGATAATTACAGGTTTCCAAAATATCATCCACATCTGTACCATACTTATCGGCATGCTTTCCAAGAGCGGATTTCAAGGTTTCACTATAAAACTCAAATTTGTGGGTTTTGGTTTTCATCTTACCCCATCTTTTCCTGAATGGGTAGGGATCAGAATTCCAAACACCAACTTTTCTGAATGCTTCCCAACCTGAGAACTTGTCCCCGCCTTTGTGTTTTGCCGGATCCCACAAGGGTTGTGTTGCGTATTTGAGTGCAAAAACAGTAAATTCCTTTTCATCCTGAGCCTCTTTACCTGTCTCCGGATCCTTTATGGACTTATAATATTCCAATAAGTTAGAAAAGCCTCTTTCGGCTAATTTTTCAGCCAGTAGCCATGGAATTTCGGTTTCTTCAATTTTCACATCCCAAATGGGTTCAACTACCGGTTGCAATAAGGTGACATGTCGATGTCCATTGGCATGAGCTTTTACATAGCCCCATTTTTCAAACATATGATGGACACATGGAAGAACGATATCGGCGAAGTGTGTAAATTCAGAACCATTGGTTGTACAATGTACCAGGAATGGAATTTTAGCCAAGGCTCTTTCCCAGCGCTCCGTTTGCGGACATGAAAAAGCAAAGTTGTTGAAATAGCCTATGGCTACCTTTATTTCATTGGGATCTTCATTTAAGATACCTTCGGCAGCATTGTTTGTGACCACGCCACTGCCAGGCTTTCCCTTTTTCATGGCAGGAAATTCTTTTCGCCCTCTCTGGTCTATCTTTTTATGCTTTTTTCCGACTTTGGCAATCTCATCCATAAAGTCATCCGGCGCAGGGAACTTAAGCGTATACTCCTTATTCGCTTTTAAGGCGCCCCCCACATTATCAACGGCACCAACAAGTCCATTCAATGCATGGCAAGCCATGCTTGCATAACAGCCTCGGGCTTGCATTACAGGGCCACCACCCACCCAGGATATGGCATGAGGTGCCGCTTTTCCATAGCCTTTTGCAACCCTAACAATTTGCTCAACAGATAGGCCTGTTTTCTTTGATGCCCATTCGGGTGTTTTGTCTTTCAATTCCAGGTTCCACCATTTAAGGAGTCCGTGTGAATGAATTTCCTTAAATACAGTTCCCGGCTTCTCTTCAATGATTTCTTTTCCAGCCTCGAATTTCTTTACATCAGAATTCTCAGCAAAATCACCAACAAAAGGTTTATACCACAAACCCTCGGTAAGTAAAACATGAGCAATTGCCGAAGCCAAAGCACCATCTTCACCAGGTTTTACCGGTAACCACTCGGAAGCTTTGGTGGCAGTAATCGAAAGTCTTGGATCGACTACAGCTACATCCATTTTATCTAATGCATCACCCCAAACGGATGAGTAATAGGATACTTGTCTATTGGCAGACAAGGGATCAGCACCCCATATTAGTACGTATCTGGCATTTTTAATATCATACTGGCGATACCCCCACTCTCCTTCTGTATAAAATGGTCCAAATTTTTCAGCCTCAGCACAAATGGCACTGTGTGAAATATTGTTGGGAGAACCAATTATTTTTGTCATTCTATCATAAATAATATCACGCATATAAGTGTACCTACCCCTCATCAGCATGTATTTATGGGTTTCATTATTGGTACGAAGATCCATTATTTTATCAGCCACCATATCCAGGGCTTCATCCCAGGAAACTGGAACAAATTTAGGGTCCTCATTTTTGCCTTTTTTAGGGTTGGTTCGCTTCATGGGCACTTTAATCCGGTCGGGATCATACACTTGCTGCAAGCCAATGTGTGAGCGAGGACAGCCTTCACCCATATTAACCTTTGAATGGGGATTTCCTTTTACCCTTACCGCACGACCATCTACAACATAAACCTGTTTGGAACACCATGATGTACAGCCCTGACAAGTCGTGGATTTCCATTCTCCCTTTGTTAAGTGTTTCTTTTCACCGGATTGAGCAAACACTTTAAGATTAGGCAATATTATTGTTGCAGTAGCCAAACCAGCCCCTCCAACAGCCATATTTTTCATGAATTTTCTTCTATTTAAATCTTTCATGGTTTTTCATTTACAGTGATTAAAAACTTATGCCTTACTCAAAGAAAATTTGTCCTTTTCAATGCCTTGCTGCATGAGTCGATACAATAGCAAAGCCAAGGCCGTTATTCCTGAACAAATTGAAATTTCAGTAAACGAAGGCGTATAATACAGGATATGCTCACCATTGAATAATGGTATTTCCTGACCAACAATTATCAGGTTATATCTATATGCAGAAATAGCAAATACAATGATTACGGCAGGTAAAGTGATATTGGGAAAGCGTCTTCCCCTTTTGCTTAACAGCATTAAAAAAGCCAATAGCAAACCCAATATATTCAAACTAAAAAGGAATAAATGTTTACCCGTAAGAAGCTTCCAGGCCTCCATCCCTTCAGGCTTCTCACTATAATTAAGAACCAGGATATCGAATAAATCCAGGAACAGAACACCTGCAACCAGAAAAGTCAACAAGTGAGCAAGCAATGATTTGGATTCATCATTTATGAGTTTTCTATTCTCAATTTTCTCACTTATAAAGGCAAAGAAAATCATAACTGAAATGGCTGACACCAGACCAGCGTTTGCAAAGTGAGGAAGCAATAGAGGTCTATTCCAAAACTCACGAGCCTTTACAAAACTGAATAAGGCTCCATCGGGCACAAGAACAATTCCCATAGCCACCGGAAATGCAATAATTGAGAACCAACGCAAGGTTTTTTTTAACTTTTCGTTTTCGGGGTGGCGTCTTAGCTTAACGAGGGATATCAACTGAACAATCAGAATGGTTCCAAAGGCATAATAACTCAATGAAGAATAGAAGAATACAGATGAGGTATTTCGCAAGAGCAAAGGCACCTTTAACATCCTGACAGGATTACCGACATCTGAAATCAAAAATAAAAGGGCCCCAATTAAAGTTACCAAACCAAGCATAACAGCCCGAAGTTCTAAAGACTTTAAATCATCCCTTTTAAAAACATAGATTATAAAACCAATTAGAGTACTACCCGTACTTATTCCAATGAAAAAAGTAAAGGCGGCAATGTATACCCCCCAGGGAACCTGATCGCTGATGCCCGTTATTATGTGTCCCTGTGTAGCCTGCATGTAAGCACTGTAGATACCTACAAGCAGAATCACTATTAGTACAGAATACCACAAGGTGTTTTTTATATTATTCATCATATTAGATTTTAATATCGTCGTAAGAAATAATTTTACAGATGGTGTTTACTGGGATTGAAACTCCTAATGTAGAAGACCTTAGGCATTGTCCCTATGTGTTCTTTAAGCTTAATTGGCGTGTATTTACCCAGTAGTTTAACCACTTTGCTATTAGGATCGTTCAGATCCCCAAATATCCGTGCTTTTGAAGGGCACCTTTCGACACATCTTGGCTCTTGACCTTTTTTTACCAAATGGTCGCAGAACAAACACTTCTCAACAACATTTTTGGGTCTAACACCTGCATATGTTTCAGCACGTTCCGGATTGTAATAAGGGATGGTATTTCCACCAATCTTATCGTTTAATTCTTTGGGTGAGCATGTTCCTGGTATGGGCGCATTTCCATTTTTCCATCGTTTATGTGGTGTACCTGCATTAAAAGATATGACTTTATAAGGACAGGCCACTATACAATACCTGCAACCAACACATTTATCAATGTCATGCATGGTAATATCATCCTTGTCTTTATACATGGCCTGTGTGGGACACACTTTAACGCATGGTGCTTTTTCACAGTGATTACATAAGGTCGGAATGTAATCATACCTTACATTGGGAAACTTCCCAACTGTTTTGCTAATTTTATTCGCCCACAAAATACCATCATCCACATTATTTTCATTCTTACATACAATTGTACATGCCCCGCATCCCGTACACTTCTGTAAATCAATCACCATTGCCAATCTTCTTTGTTGAACTGGTTTCTTACTGGAAAATGCAAGCGCAGGCACACTTATCGTTGTTAGTAATCCCAAACCAACATTTTTCAGAAAATCTCTCCGTTTATCAGACTTTAGCTTTTTATTTTCCATTTCGCTTGGGTTTTTATTAGAATTTATATTCAAAATGTAAGTACAACAAAGAATTGTTGTTTATTGCACTATTATCAAAATTGAATCCCTGATAATTTAGTGCCATCTTCACCCCTTTTAAAGGTGTATACTGAACACCAGTGGTTATCGCGGAACCATTCTTTGAATCATTCCACTTTTCTTCTTCCCCACCTAGTGTATTTGAAGTCAGGTAATCATATCTACCAAATAATTCCCATTTCTTGTCGAATGTGTATGTGGAATAAAAAGAGAATCCTTCAAGATCATGATCATCAGCAGCCTTAGAATACTTTGTCCCGTTTAGCAATTGGTTGTATTCAGCAGCCATTCTGAAATTATCCGAAAATTTATAAGCTATAAAAGTTGCCAAAGCAGATACGGTAACATCAGCTTCGCCTCCACTTTCATCAAGAATTGTTGTTGTGTTGGCATCTGTATATACTTTTGCAAGTAAACCTTTGTTTTTATAAACTATACTGGCTCCAATTTTTTGTTTTCCATCATCATCCTGAACTTTCTTGTAACCTTCACCATTGATAACGAAAGCATTTGCTGAAAAGGCATCACTTAACTTGAAATTTGCCTTTATTCCAAGATCTGCACTTGAACCAAATCCATACTGATCGCTGAATGATTTCATGATGTAACGGTATCCCCAGAATTTTTCCTGATCTTTAAATTGCACCGTTCCGATCATACCTAAAGCAACTTTTACTACTGAAGACGCTTTCCACTCCAACTGAGCTTTTTTCAAAAAGGCAGTATAATCACTACCACCATCACTCGTACCAACATCAAATGTGACACTTGCTTTTAAATTATTTGCAAGCTTGTAATCGTAACCCAAATAGGCTCTCTTAATTTCGAAGCTGCTTTCTTGTTCTTCTCCATCCGTCATATCGTAGTGATAGTTAAAGAATACTTTAGCATTTACTTTACCCGACGGCTTAAAGTCTTCGGTTTTGTTTTGTGCATATCCAGTAAACATGATCAAGCTTATACCCAATAAGATAAATTGTTTTTTCATAGCTGTTCTTATTCGTTAATAAAACCGATTTTCCTCAACAACTCAAGTCCTATTCCAAATGTTGTAATACAGATTCACAATCCATCCATGACTCGAACAACAAGCTAAATCACAGATGCTTACCAAAAAAATAATTCCCCCTTAACCATTGAAACCCAAGGCAAAAAAAGAGCGGATTTACGTCTATAATTCGTAAATCCGCTCTTCTCATCCGGTTTCAGCAATAAGCGTAAAGCTTATTCAATATGGTACTTATTCATTTTAGTCCGTAAGGTTGAAGGTGGTATTCCCAATAGTTCGGCGGTCTTTTTTTTATTGTATTTACAGCGTTTTAATGCACAGTTTATTGAATCAACTTCAATTTCTGAAAGAACAACATCCAAGGGCTTGTTTCCAATTTTACTACAAATATTTAATTCCTTATGATTTTGAATCTCAAGAGGAAGATCTTCCATTCGCAATCTCCCATCATTTACAACAATAGCAAGTCTTTCAGCAATATTTTTAAGTTCTCTAACATTTCCTGGCCATGAATAATCCTCAAGAACCGATACCACATCTTTACCAAACTCTATTTGAGTATGCTTTGCAAATTCTTTGAAATAATGAAAAAAGATATCTATAATATCATTTTTCCTATCACGTAAAGGCAATAGATTAATGGGAAAAACATTGAGTCTATAAAATAGATCTTCTCTGAATTTGCCTTCTCGAACTAATGCTTTTAAATCTTTTTTTGTGGAAGCTATTATTCTCACATCAATAGGTACTTGTTTTGAGCTACCTACTTTCTCAATCACTCTTTGTTCAATAGCCCGTAACAACTTCACCTGCAAATCCAAGGGAATGTCGTCAATATCATCTAAATAAAGGGTTCCGCTATCTGCCGCTTCAAATCTCCCTATCTTATCCGTTTCAGCTCCGGTAAAAGCGCCTTTTACATGCCCGAATAATTCGCTTTCGAAAATTTCTCTTGATAATATAGCACAACTAACTTTAACAAAAGGTTTACGCTTTCTATTGCTATTGTGATGAATAATATTGGTTACAAGCTCCTTACCTGTTCCTGTTTCGCCTGTTACCAAAATGGTACTGTCCTTTTTAGCAACTAAGCTGATTTGTTCAAAAAGGGTATTATTGGAATTTGAATTTCCTATATATTTCGAAAAATCATACTTCTCATTTATTTGCTTTCGTAATATTTTATTTTCATTTCGAATTTCACAAAGCTCAATTATTTTATTTATGGTGATTAGAACTTCTTCGTTGTTAAAAGGCTTTGTCAAGTAATCATAGGCACCAATTTTCATCGCCTCAACCGCATTTTCAACACTTCCGTAAGCTGTCATGACTATAACGAACAGATCTGAATTGATCCCCTTAACTTGAGTCAAAAACTCTAAACCACTCAGTCCTGGCATTTTTAAATCAGTAATAATAATATCCGGCGTCGAATTATTTAATTCAACCAAAGCTGAGTTAGCATTTGCAAACTCTCTCACAACAAAACCTGCATCCCGCAAATCATCAGCCAGAGTAACTCTAACAATTCTTTCATCATCAACGACCCATATTGTATTTTTTGTATTCATCGCTTAATCATTTTTAAACTTCGGTATTGTGACCCAAACAGTTAATCCTCCATTATCATTAATTTCACATGAAAATTGCCCTTCATGCTGTTCCATTATACTATAACAAACAGCCAATCCCAGACCTGTCCCCTGTCGATTCTTTTTCATTGTAAAGAAAGGCGTAAAAATATCTTTAAGGTATTCTTCACTTATTCCTACACCATTATCGGCAATTTTAAAGTCGTAATTATCACCACTATCATTGATTAAAAGAGTGATTTGTCCTATAAAATGTTCGTCCTTCATATTTGCTTCCTCAATGGCATCAATGCTATTTAAAATAAGGTTTAAGACAACCTGTTCGATATGATTCGGGCTTGCTATTATGTATTTGGGAACATGATTATACTTTTTTTGAATACTTATCCTGTTTCTTTCAAACTGAAAGGAGCTTAATAACAACACATTCTCAATCACTTCCACAAGATTGACTTTAGACAAAACCAGCTCTGGTTTTCTAGAATAATTTAATAAACCTCCAACAACAACATCTATTTTATTGATTGCCTCACTCATCATCTTTAAATATTTAATATTTTGATTTAAGTTTTTAGGATCATTTTCAAGTCGTCGAATACAACTTTTTATTCCGGCAATGGGATTATTAATTTCGTGAGCCAATCCAGATGAAAGGATTCCCAAAGCGGCCATCTTTTCAGACTGAAACAGGTTGTTCTGAGCCTTTTGCAAGTCATTATAGGCGACATTCAACCTCGAGACCATCTCTCGAAAACTTTGTGTCAGAATGTCGATCTCGTCATTTATCCAAACAAAATGCTTCCATTTGGCTAACCTGCCTTCATATAAGGTCAGGAACACATCTGTTTCGGTTAAATCCAGATTTCCCAGGTCAATCTCAGCTGACATTTTACTAATGCTCTTAATAGGAGTTGTTATGATGTATGAAAATATAAAGGCCCCGACAATACCAACAAACAAGAATACAGCTACCATGATGATAAAAATTCGCTTGGTTGTATTCATGCTTCTGGAATAATTCTCCTCTAAAAGTCCAATGCGAACCACACCCAAATTTTCATCCATAATAGGAGCAGCCATATCCCTGATAATTATTGATGGGTCTTGCCTGGCTTGAATTTTTTTAATCCCAATTTCATTTTTGCTCAGAGGAGAATTAGAGCCTATTAGTTCTACAGGGACAAACTCTTCAAATGTATGCGCTAAAACTTTGCCCTTCTTATCAACTATAAAAATGTAAGCAATATTGGAATCAATTTGTTGTTGTTCGGTTACTATTTGATTTAGCATTGCCTGATCGTTATACAGAATAGGCGTTATACTCCTGGTTGAGATTGTTTGCGCTGTTATTTTACCATGCCGGGTTAATTCTGTGCGAAATAAATCATAGACAGCGTAGTCAATTAAATACAAATTAATCGTTCCAAAAACCATTACAACCAGAGTTATGGCAATTGTGAACTTCCAAAAAATCGGAAATATTTTTGTATTCTTCATCTGTTTCTAATTTTCGACTTCATATATGATTTTACGAATTCCATCATAATCTCGATCACTTCCCTCCACAAATCTCTCGATCAACAGCCGATCAAGTATCTCTTTCCCCAGCGAATCGTCGTGTATAGCAAGTACTATTTCCTTAAGCTGCTTTTTTAACTTAGCATTTAGTCTACCAGGAACGACAATTGGAGGAATTCCAAAATCTTCCGATTTCTCTATAATTCTGACATTTTTAACCAGATCGGGAGTTGTTGCAAGCATGTAGTTATAGATTAGTCCGTCGATTGTTGCACCATCAATTAATTGCTTGGCAACAAGATGTATGGATTTATCGTGGGCATATGTGTAGAGGGTTGAGCTAAAGAACTCATCAGGAGACGTGTCCAAATCTTTTGTCCTTTTGACAGCATATAACTTTCCACTATTCGATAAGGGATCGGTAAAAGCAAATGTTTTACCTTTTAATCCAACAAAATCGTCAATTCCTGATGATTTATGAGTTATAATATATGCCTGATATACCGTCTTCCCATTACAAACAGGTTGCGCTAAAATTTCAACACCTTTTGTTTTTTTTGCATCAATATAGGCTCCCGAACAAATAAACGCCATATCCACTTCCCCGGTTCCGAGCATGTCGTTGACTTCTTCGTATGTTTTTCTTTGCTTAAATACAATTTGATAATTTATTTTTTTTGAGATGTATTCAAGCAGTTCACTATAGAACCGATAGGTTTCTTTGGGTGAAATAATAGCTGACACAGCTACCTTAAGAACAGGTACACTATCGGTACTGAATTTGAATGATGTCGAATCAATCCGATTGGTAAAATCCACTTGTACTGTTTCAATATGATCCCGCTTTTTAGAATTGCAAGAAAATAACACCAAACAAATAATTAAGACAATGATTGTTTTGCAGGACTGTAGCATAATGAGGTATTTATTGCCGTTTGTATTACACTTAACTACCTATTATCCTAAATATACATCATATTTTATTTTTTTACTTAATACAGGCATAGTTAAAAATCCTTTTCACATTATAAAAGAATGTATTAGCACGAAATTCCACAAGCATTCTTATTCTTGAAAAGGAAGAGTAAGTAAGCTACGAATGCAAGAAGTATTATAAAATGTCGAGAATAAAAAAAGGATGACCATAAGTGGTCATCCTCTTCAATATTTTTAATTAGCATTGCTTATTTCCAATGTATCTCTTTCCATTCCTTCTGCTCTTCCGCAGTCAGGAAGGTCCAGGCTACAATACGAGAGGTTTTATTGCCTTGTCCCATTGGGATGATTTCAACCTTTTCAGCCCCCATTGCTTTTAGTGTTTTATTCACCAATTTCAAATTGGATTGTTTCGACACCAAACTTGAGAACCAGAAGCAGCTTTTACCAAACTTCTTACTTTCTGATATCATGGTCTTCAGAAAACGGCCTTCGCCACCTTCGCACCATAATTCGTTGCTCTGTCCACCAAAATTTAATTTAACGCCTTTCGCTTTCTTTTCAGTCAAATTATCCACTTTACGTTTTGCAGAGGCATGTGCATCTTCAGCAGAGGCATGAAAAGGTGGGTTACAAACCGTCATATCCACACGTTCTTCGCGGGTAAATACCCCATAGAAATAATCTTTAGAACTTGGCTGTAAACGACATTCAACAGCGCCTTTTAAGCCAGGATTCAACTCTACAATTTTATTGGCCGAAGCAATAGCCACAGGATCGATATCGGTACCAATGAAAGACCAGCCATACTCTTTTCGCCCAATGATTGGATAGATGCAGTTGGCGCCAACACCAATGTCCATGCACTTAATCTTATCGCCATTAGGCATGTTACCAAAGTTGGAACTGCATAAAAGATCTGCCATATGGTGAATGTAATCGGCTCTGCCCGGAATTGGTGGGCATAAATAGTTTTCCGGAATATCCCAATCGCTTAAGCCATAATAGTGCATTAATAAGGCTTTGTTCAGCATCTTTACTGCCTTGGGATCTGCAAAATCGATGGATTGATCGTCGTACTTATTGAGTATTACAAAAGGTTTTAGGTCAGGACATGACTCTAGTAGTTCTTTAAAATCGTAACGTTCGCGATTCTTATTTCGAGGGTGTAATCTTGATTTTACCTTAGCGTGTTCTTTCTTATCTGGAAGCATAGCTTTATAATCTGTATATGAATAATCTTCGATCGCCTTAAAATATAGCGATAGCCGATCTGCAAAAATACGACTATTTTAAATATAATGATCACAAAGCAAGCAAGGGATTTCTAGGGATTAGGTGAATAAACCAATAAGACCTCCATATGGTCTTGAGGAATCATCCAATGATCGGTATTGGGTGGTATTTTACAAACCGAGCCTTTCTTCACCTTCTCACGCTTATCACCATTGACGATGATACCTTGCCCTTCGATCACGTAGCATATTTCCCAAAGAAGATGCTTATGCCCTCTCCCTTCTTTCTCAAATACCAGAACTTCGCTCACAATATCCCCATCTTTCTCAAGTAAGGTCTCCATGCTTCCAAATGATGTCTTTCGTTTCATAATCCTCTTTTTTAATCCTTTGTATTCTTGGCGGAGAACTTTGTGCTCTTAGCGGTTAAGTGTTGACTTCCATTCATCTTTCAAAATAGCATAAACCAAATCGTCATACCACTCACCATCGATATAGATGCTTTGCTTGAAATGCGCCTCTTTTCTAAATCCAAGTCTTTCAACCATCTTAATGGAAGCCCGATTTTTAGGATCGATAGAACAGGTAATACGTTGTTTATACAAGTTATCAAAAAGGTATTCAATAACCGCTTTTAAAGCTTCTATAGCTATGCCTTTGCCGTGATAGTTCTTTGCCAGAGTGCAACCAATCTCCACCTGATACCTGTCAACATCGAAAAAATGAATGCCTATATCGCCTATCATTTCACCTTTTTCTTTGGAGATAATAGCCAATTGAAACCAGGTATCATACTCATCAATTTTATCAGCGGTTTTGGAAATAAAATTTTGCACATCATCTATGGATTTTGGAATCCATCCCTGATATTGATTGGTTTCGGCATCAGAGCGATATTTGTATAAGTCTTCTGCATCAAGAATGGTCAATGGACGTAAGATCAATCGATTGGTACTAAAATCTATTATTTGATTCATATATTATTCTTATTGTAAGCTTATTTTATCAATTTCAAGCCTAAAGGCTTCTGCTTTTTTATTGGCTATCAAAAAAGCAATTTCAGTCATTCTTTTTCCAGAATAATTGGCCATATCCAATACACGTCCTCTAAATTGGGGATGCATGTCTTTAAAATCAATCTCAATCATTTCCCACTCACCTGATGTCTGAAAATGTTTCACATATGTGTGAGCATGACTCAAATCAGACTTAATTCTAAACTGATAGGTCTTACCATCGCCTTTAAGCTTTAAAACCACCTTTTTATATTTGATCACATCCATACTTTCAAACCGATAGCGTACCGAAGAAAAACCACCATAATTTTCCAAAGAAACTTGTCCTGAAAAGACAGCATACCCTTCATAGTTAATACTAAAATCGGCTTCTGATCGACCGCCCATAACCACATCGTTAATCACAGTCCAGTTGTCAGTTTTACTTTCTTTATTAAATTCGAAAAGAATAAAGCCATTCACCATCATCATATATATTAAAAGAGCCAATGTTTTCATTTTCTCAAATTAACCATTTTCCTTGAGACAATGCCAATAAGCCTTTGTAATTCTTAAAAGTCTTCAGATAAATAGAACTTACAAAATGATTTTTATAAAAATTCCTGCAAGAAACAGTTTCATGTTTGCTCGCAGGAATCATTTCAATAAATACTAATGCTTATTATTTCAAGCTAAGTCATTATTTCTTCTTCGATTTCTTAGCAAGTTTCACTGATTTCTCGGTATAATAGCCTTCGCGTGAAAGTAGATGATCTAAATTGGCAATACCATAAATAACAACAGCTGTTACAGTTGCAGCATGCTCCTGATATTCAGCAATACTCTTATTAAACATATCACGTTCGGTATGCCAAATCTCTCCATAACTAAAATTATATCCCTTTGGGTCAGCTGTTTTAAACCCGATGGTCGGTACGCCTTCCACTGCAAATGGTCCGCTATCGGTTCCCCATGCTTTTTCAGGTCTTTCACGAGTAGAACGATGTTTCACCACAAATGGAAAATCAGGATTGATATCATTTATTGATGCACAAATCTTCATAAAATCATCGCGCATGGCATCCGTTACACTTATACCTACAGGTGCGGTTGGTCCACCATCTCTGTTAATCATATTGGCCAGCTTAGGTAGCTTCTCTTTATTATTCTTAATCCAAGCCTTGGAACCTAAAAGACCAAACTCCTCACCAGCAAAAAGAGCCACCAGAATCGTGCGCTTTGGTTTTCCACCAGCTTTCATGATTAAACGAGCTGCTTCCATACTTGCAGAAACACCAGAACCATTATCAACGCCTCCACTTGCCACATCAAAGGCATCCAGGTGACCACTCATCATGACATACTCATCAGGAAAGTCAGTACCAGGAATAATCCCAACGACATTATGAAATTTAACTGGTCCCATCTTGAAATAATTTCGAATATCAAACTCAAGCTGAAAATAACGTCTCTCTTTAGCCATTCGTTCAATAATCTTATACTGATGCTCGTCAAGCTTAATATCTGGTATTGTAGGAAGCGTTTCAAAGGTCATCTCGTTGATATTCTTTCTGTCGTACAAAACACGAATGGGTGTCTTCGAAGATTGAATGATACCCAAAATGCCAGCATCGCGCATCTCCGAATAAAAAAGTGCAGGTTCCTGAATAAGAGGCAACAATTCTTTTGGAGCATCTTCTGCATGGCGATTCTTCCAATTTTCCCTTCTTATTTCATCATTCTTCTTACGAATCGTCTCATTTTCATTTTTGATAGAATCACGTTTCTTTTGCGATTTACTGGTATAATCAATCGGCCAGCCTTTATTCTCACCAGAAATTAATACCCAGGCACCTTTTAACTTGCCCTTCATTCGATCAAATTCAGCTTGTGTTTTAGGCTCAATCAAAACATGACCTCTCTGTACGCCTTTAGTTCCTGATGTGTATGACGGCGTTGCAAAATGTAAGTGCATGCCATTATCAGAAAGCATTCGTCCGAACCATGGCCCACGATTAAACCCCACAGCCAATTCTCCGGCTTCCTGCAGCTCAACCTCCATACCCCATTCCTTGAATTTACTTGCTGCCCAATTGGCGCTATTTTCATAAGCATCCGACCCTACTAGTCTACCACCAAAACGGTTACACAAAACATCCAGGTGGTTCATGGTCTGATTATCGGTTTGCCCGATTTTAATTATTTTCTCTACTGTCGGATCAGTTTGAGCACTAAGCTGAGTTCCCATAAGGATAGTAAACAGCACAAGTGTCATAAGTTTCATTCTCATAGTCGGATTTTGTTTATTAAAATGTGTTTTAAGGTTCGGCCAATTTACCGAATACTTATCACAAGCTTATTGATATATATCAGATCATCGAAAAAAACAAAATGTCTACATAGAGCAGTTTAAGGATGTAATAGTATCAAGTACCATTACCGAAATTATTGTACTGAAAGAAACCGACTTTAATGGAGAACAAACCAAGGGGGGAGATGTAGGAGAATTCAACCAGAGAAAAACGGATGAAATTCTTAAAGATATGGATAAGGTAATAATTGAAACTTATGCCATAGACAAAGATTATTATAATTTTGTTAACCAACTTCAAGAAATACATGAAGAACAAACTGTGCTCTCCGGGCCACCTGCCAACATAAAAACCAATATTTAAAATGGATCCATAAGCTATTTCTCAGTTTATTCAATCACGAGAACACCTATCATTCATAACCTATACTGAGACTTAACATGACTTAGACGTTACAGTTGAGCAACTTAATAAAAAACATTCAAAAAAAAGCAAACTAATTTAATATTTGGCACAGTTTCTGTTAAGCATATAATCCATTTTATAAAATAATTAATTAACCTACATAAATTAAAATTACACATGAGAAAATTAATTCTTTTAGCTCTAATCGCATTTGCATTTACATTCGAATCAAACGCACAATCAGTACAGTACAAAGTCATCACATCAGTTGAGTCAATTGTTCCTATGGGACTTGGTCGTTCAAGAATCGTTGAGGAAAAATCACCTATCGATGCTCAGGCATTCACAACAGAACGCACTGATGGTAAAAAGAGTAAGCAAGGAAAGGTAAAAAGAAAAGATGCTAAAGTCAACCTATTTTCAGAAACTAAATTGCTTAATTTCTACAGTATTGCAGGTATTAACTTTCAAAACATTGCATCAAACGATGCGCTATTATCATCTAAAATAAACACTTTAACTGCCGATGGTTGGGAGTTAGCTTTCGTTACTTCGGCTGTTGAAAGTGATAGTGGAAAAGGTGACGGGAAAGGTATCTTTATTACACGTTATATTTTTAAGAAGACGGTTTAAGAAGAATTCTAAATCTTCACATTTTATTTATATGGCTTGCCCTTGGGGCAAGCCATTCTTTTATTCTCAGATTCTTAATCCAGAAGAAAATATTTGCAAAAAATTCTCAATCATATTCTCATTCCAAAAGTCATTATTGATTTATAATTCTCCCTCCCATTCCATATAGAACTGGTCCAGATAGGTCTGCATAAATTCATGGCGCTGTTCAGCCATTCTTTTTCCCGCCTCAGTATTCATTCTATCCTTTAATAAAAGGAGTTTCTCATAAAAATGATTCAAGGTAGGTGCATCGGAATTCTTATACTCTTCCTTACTCATATTCAAATTGGGTTTAATCTCCGGATTATAGATTTCTCTATTCTTATGTCCTCCATAATTAAAAGTTCTGGCAACTCCTATAGCTCCCAGCGCATCCAATCTATCAGCATCCTGAATCACATCCAGTTCCGGCGATTTAAACTTTTGTTCCTGATGACCACCCTTAAATGAAATATTCGTAATGATATTCTCAACATGAAGAATCACATCCTTATCTACACGATGTAAAATCAGAAATTCTCTGGCCATAAGAGGACCTACAGTTTCATCACCATCGTGAAATTTCGAATCAGCAATATCGTGAAGTAAAGCGCCCAACTCGACAACAAACAAATCCACTTCTTCAGATTGAGCTATTTGCTTAGCTGATTTCCATACGCGATAAATATGCCACCAATCATGACCACCTTCAGCATCAGCTAAAATCGTCTTTACAAATGCAACTGTTTTATCTATTATTTGTTCTTGATTCATCTCTCTATATTTGATATTTATGGAGCATAAATGTAAAGAGAAAATCATGATATATTCAACTATTCAAGGCTCATTTTAGAAGTAAAAACAGACTGGAAAGCAAAGTGATAAACACACTGATATTTTTAAATAAAAGTGGTGAAATACATTGATTCAACCTTTTCCCTATAAATGAACCCAAATAAAGTATGGGAAGAAATAAAAGTGCCATCTTAAATGTCACCAATGTTAAAAGACCCACAACACCATAACCCACCAAAGCGATAAATGCCGTTACAATACTAAACCATGAGAAAATTTCTCTGAACTCCTGATTATCAACCTTAGCTGAATGAAGAAATAAAGCTAAAGGAGGTCCACTAATCGAAATACTTCCCGTTAAAAATCCAAGAAACATACCTGCTAATCGATAAGACCAGTCTGATAATCTCATCGAATATCTGATCCCTAAAAGAGAGAAAACGGATAGTAGAATAAAGAAAATACTCATGATGGTGATTAAAATATCCTCCGATAAATATTTAAGTGTTAATACCCCAACCAGGGTAAACAAAGCACCATAAGCGATTAAAGATTGAAATTGCTTATTCACCAATTTTCTATCCTTCTTTTGTAACACGATAA
The DNA here is from genome assembly GCA_048268005.1 of Ancylomarina sp. GTDB lineage: Bacteria > Bacteroidota > Bacteroidia > Bacteroidales > Marinifilaceae > Ancylomarina. The sequence goes on along the minus strand of JBLWWJ010000001.1, from coordinate 727,741 downwards.
CCAGGGAAGCAAATAGATTACAAAGGATTAATACCGGTATAATCTCTTGTGGAGAATACCATATCAATAAAGGTGGGAGGGCAATTAAAGCAAAACCAAAACCTGTAATTCCTTTCACTAAACTTGCTAGCGATACAATTAAAATAATCCAGAAATAAAGCATCTCGTTAAAAATTAGAAGTAAGCATTATAAAAGAACCCAATCCAATCAGTAACCAAAGAATGATTCCCAGCATAAAACTTCTAAAGCCAGCTTCCTTGGCTTCAGCAATAGAAATATTTGAGCCAATTAAGAAGAGTGCAACAATCATCCCCCGTTTACCTAGCCAGTTGAGATGCGTATAGGTAGTATCCCAAGCTGGTAACAAATACGTTATAAGGATGCTGATAACAAAAAGGCCTATAAACCAGGGAAATTTGACTTTACCTACTGATTTATCCCTCTGTAGAACAGCAACAACTATAGATAGTGGAATAATCCACAAAGCACGAATGAGCTTCACCGTTGTTGCAATTTCAAGTGCTTTAACGCCATAAGTAGCACCCGCACCAACAACCGAGCTTGTATCGTGAATGGCAATGGCCGCCCAGTAGCCAAAGGTTTCCTGACTCAGATTAAAATAATGACCAATAAGTGGAAAAATAATCAGAGCAATAGCATTCAAAATAAACACAACCATTAAAGCGAATGAAATCTGTGAATTTTTAGCATGTGTAACAGGAGCAATAGCAGCAATGGCACTACCGCCACAAATTGCTGTTCCTGCCGATATTAACAAAGAAATTTTGGAGTCAACCTTAAGAAACTTTCCTAATAGTAAACCACAAGACATCACGACAACAACAGATATAGCGGTATCGATAAAACCTGTTTTTGAGGTGCTGATTACCTGCTCTAAATTCATACCAAAGCCCATTAAAACAATAGAGGCTTGTAAAGAAAAAGATGTATATTTTGAAAAATCAGCTTGCTTTACACCCAGAATTGAAAGTAAAATACCAAGAGTTAATGCAATTGCAGGTGAAATAAAGGGCATAAAGCAAAGGAATAGCAGGCTGCTATATACAATGCGAATTTGTTTTTGGTTTAGTGTCATATCTGTCGTTTTTATTTGTGACAAACATACACGCAAGCTATAACCCTGGCAAATACTCAATTATTATCAGCAATAACTAAAAGTTATACCTTGAAAGAAATTCGATAAACAGTTTTGTTGCCGAAACCTCATGTCCCTGCATTAGTGCAATTCTAAATTTTCGATCAAAACGGATCCCTTTGAGATCTAATTGTGTGATCTCTTTTAAACGCAGTTCTTTTTCAATAGAACTGACAGAAACCAGTGCTATGCCATCAAAATCGCATAAGAAATTCTTAATGGCTTCGGTACTCCCCAAATGGATAAGAATGTTGAGTTTATCTATTGGAATATTATATTTCGACAAGGCTTTCTGAATCACTTCTAGTGTACCCGATCCTTTCTCTCTCAAAACGATTGGAAATGTTTGAAGATCGCTAGCTGAAAGGCTTTTCTTTTTGGCATAAACACTATTACTGCCGGTTACAATGACAAGTTCATCGTCGAGAAAATCGATGTATTTGATACTCGTTTGCGATGATACATTTTCGACTAAAGCAAGATCAATTTCATTCTCAAACAACTTCTGCTCCATCTCAAAGGAATTCCCATTTAGCAGATGAAGTTCGATCTTAGGGTATCGTTTATGAAAGGCAGCAATAACTTTGGGAATCAAGTATTGTGAAATTGTAGAACTAGCCCCTATTCGCAAAACCCCTTTAAAGGTATCGTTCAAGCGCCCCAATTCAAATTCCATCTCCTGATACTCCTGCTTTATTTTCTTAAGGTGCGTATAAATTAGTTTTCCTGCTTTTGTCAGGTAAATTTTGTTACCCTTTCTTTCGAATAAAGCAATATTCAACTTCGATTCCAATTCTTTGATATGCTTGGTTACAGCAGGCTGACTGATAAATAAATCCTCTGCTGCCCTTGAGAAACTTAAATTTTCAGCCACCAATAAAAAAACCTCATCTCTATAGTCCATAAACCCCTACTTATTCGTCATAACGATATACTAATCTCTTTCAAACTTATGAAATCTCTTTATGTTATTTAAACAATTTATAAACAAAAAAAAAAGATTCTTCAATTCTTCCCTGCTCCTATTTATTTCTCGATTAATATTCTGCAACTTTGCGGCTTCACAACTTGATATATGTCTAAACAGAATCTTCCCAACACAAAAAATTCCTTGCAGGAACAGCTCTCACTTAAAGCTCAAATAGAAGCTTTGAAAGAGGAACTGGAAATTGTTGAACAGGAAACCCATGCTTTCGAAGCCAAGCTTCGTGCCATCCTCATCGATTTGATTATTGAGGAACAGGAGCTCAGCGATCTTTATAGAAGAATGCAAAAGGCTAAAAAGCAAAAACGCCTGGAACAGAAAAAACGAGGTAAGAATTATAAAGAACCGGTAGGGGTTAAAAGAATTTCCAAGTCAAGCGTACCTAGTCCAACATCAAAAGAAGAGCAGAAGGAAAAGAAACGCCTTTATCGTGAGGCCATGCTACATGTGCATCCCGACAAATTCTCGATGAATGAAGACAAAGTTGATCTGGCAACGGAGGTCACCAGCAAGTTGATTGAAATCTACAATTCCGGTAGCCTTAACGAACTTCAGTTGTTTCATGCTCACATTTTTTCAGGGAATGCCATAGATGTAGCGGGCATAGGTTCAAACCCATCAACTCCTGTATCTAATGATATCTATCTCATCCGGGAAAAAGAAAATTTAGAACAGCAATTGATTCAGGCTAAAAACAGACCAACTTATATCGTTCTTAAAACATATCAGAATCCTATGCTTTTTGCTGAAGAGCTTAAACATTATTATGAGGATCGATTATTTAAGCTGAGAAAACGTACACGGAAAGCACGAGGCTAATTAACCACAGATTTAACAGATGAACACAAATTTAATCTGTACTCATCTGTTAAAACGGCGCTTACTTTATTTCGTTCTAATCACCTACTCCACACAATAAGTAATATTATTCTTGGGCTCCGTTGTTCTTTGCAATATCGATCCATAGCTCTGAGAGTTCTTTGGGATTTGCTCCTAAACCACGAGCAAGATGCAAAGCAATTCCCATGATCAAAACAGAAGCTTCATGCAATTCTTCCAGGGTTTGTATAGCACCAAATTGTTCTTGTGCTTTCATTTGAAGCATATTGTTATGCTCTGTCACAAATCCAATAGGATCTTCATTAGAAATCTCCGGAATCATCAACATTTCAAGCCAATTATCTCCAATCCTATCAGCCAATTCTTCAGGAAGCTCACTGCCCATTTTTCTCCATAGTGCAAGTGTTTTCTTATCTCCAGATTCAGCCAAGCCAGTATCAAGAAGTAACTCAAATGCCATATCAGCCAAATTCTGCATCAATTCAAGATAAGCATCTTGTGCCCTTTCAAAGCTATCTGTCTTTTGACCTTCCAAATATTCACCAACACTCATTTGAGGTAATTCTACAACCTCAGGACAGGGTTCCAAACAAGGAAACTCTTCTCCCTGGTACATATAGTGAACTTCCTCACTTTGTATTTGTCGACCAAGAGGATATAAACGACAAGCTAATGGACGCCCTAAATGTACAGAACATCCAAAATTATCGACATACTGTGAGCAAGCTTCTTGTTCCTTATAGCCTTTTTCTCCATCAAACTTCAATTGAATTCCTCCAAAGTGGGTATAAAGATCACGAAATTCTTTTGGTGTATTCTTTTTCTCTCTGGCAAGATGAAACAACTCCCATGGATTTAAATATATAATTTTACCAAAGCAGCAATTACCAGTTCGAGAACAGGTTAGAGGTAATATATCTTGAGAACTAAGTTTATGTATTTGCATTATAGTTGTTTGTTTATGCTGCTAGTAACATATGGCAGCTCATACTGATTTTTTTTAATTTTGACTTGCAGTAATATATATACCCCTTGACTATTTCTTCTTTAAAATCCACAATTCAACCTTCTCTTCACCTCTCCAATTCTGATTCCTTTTTGTTTTATCTGAGGCGGCTTTTACATTCTTTGTAAGTTGCACATCCAGCTCATATCGCCCACCTTCTGCCAACTCCTTTTTAATTGGATGATCCGCATCCTTATGAGTGATTTCAATCATATTGGAGAACAATAAAGCCACTCTACCCCCAGGCTTCAAATAATTAATGGCTTCAGCAAAGAAACGAGGGAATAAATCCTCATCGTAATAAATGGCCATATCAATGCCTTCCAAATTGTGTGAAGCAGGCAACCAGGGTGGATTAAAAACAATCAGTTCAGTTTTTTCAGAACAATCAGCAAACAAATCGCCGTGCAACAACTCAACCTTTGAATCTAGTCTAAATCTTTTAAGTTCTTCGTGAATACCTACAATAGCATTAGGATTCGAATCAGTTCCAAATAATTTCCCAAAACCATGTTTTAGCATTTGCAGACTAAGAACACCACTTCCAATTCCAATATCGATGGCAGATTTCTTTTCACCTTCATAACGCTTTAACCAATTATCAAAAAGGATGAGGTGTTCGAATCGTGTTGGAAAGTAAGTCCCGAAAAAAGGGCGAATCTTTCGACCTAAAACGGGAATAAAAATTCCTTTTTCATGCCATTGCCAAGAACTGTTCAAGCCTTGAACTTGTGGAAAGGGCAATAAAAACTCTGGCATCTCAGGATACAGGCTTTTAAGCCAGCCTATTTCTGGTGATTTTCTAACGGTTAACTTGTTATTGCTAACCAACAACAACAGACGATGTGAGAGTTCACGAAACTTGGCTCGGTAATCACGCTGTCCCTTAAAAGATTGATCGGTATATTCTTTTTTAAGGTAGTCTTTCAATGCATTTAAGACCGTCAGTCCACTGCTAAAATAATCGACGATTAAAACATATTCTCCCTCAATCAGGGCATCTACAGCATCCAAGGGATCCATTCGACGTTTGTAGGCCAAAACATCAACATCCATTATCGGTTCTGGGCGGTCAATTTGAATGGTCTTGTTCGATACGGTCAATTCCAATCCTGATGGGTTCTTCAACATTTTACTTAAGGTGTTTTTGCGCTTTGCGAAATCAGGCTAAAGCCTATTAAACGAAGGTATAATCGCTTTGTGATTCAATTTTGATACAAAACTAATCTATTTATTGCTAAGATTTGTCTTTAGACATGCTGAAAAAGGGTAACAGATTTAAATCTCAAGTGAGCCAATATTTTTAAGTGCTTTTAGCACCTCGTTTTTATAATTTCGTCCGATGGGAATCTCCTGATTTTCAATCTCTATATGCGCTGATGTATAGGCAGCAATATGGCGAATCGCCACCAAAAAAGAACGGTGAACCCGAAGAAATTGATCCTGAGGTAACTTCTCTTCAAATTCACTGATTTTCTTATAACAGGTAATCTTCCGGTCAATTGTATGCACTTGAACATAGGAAGCCAAACTTTCGATATAGAGAATATCCTTGAGGAAAACCTTCACCATTTTCTTGTCCGACTTCAGGTAAACAAAGGCATCCTGATCCGAAGGAACAGCTTGCTCAACAGGTTCAAGATTGGGATGAGCTGTAACTTGTGGAAAAGCCTTGTTTACGGCTCTCAGAAAACGATCAAAGGAAATGGGTTTCAAGAGGTAATCCAATGCATTCAATTCGTAACTGTCCAGAGCGTATTCACGATAAGCCGTTGTAAAAATAACCTTGGGTGGATGGGGCAAGTTCTTCACCAAATCGATACCCGTCAAACGGGGCATCTGAATGTCAACAAAAATCAGGTCGACCTGTTCTTGCTGAAGGACATTAAAGGCCTCAATAGCACTCTTGCAACGACCAAGCAATTCCAAACGATCCAAGCGACTGATATAATCCTCCAAAATATCCAGAGCCAATTGCTCATCATCAATTATCAGACATCTTAATTTCATTACCCCTTATTTAGTTTTCATCATTTAATTTACCTTTTAACCTTTCGACTTTAGGACCTTTTGTCCTTTAGACTTTATCTGTTCTACAAAGATAAATTTAAAACCACCCACCATGACGATTCATCCTTCACAGTTTTCAATTCATGGGCTCCTGGATATAGAATTTCCAATCGCTTTCTTAGATTGGTAAGTCCAATCCCCTCGGGAAGCCCCTCAACTTTCTTATCACTTTCCAGGGAAATGCTGTTCTCCAATTTAAAAGTCAATTTCCCATTCTCTACCCTGAGATCAAAAGTAATCCACGCACCGCTAATCTCACGATTGACACCATGCTTAAAGCAGTTTTCTACAAAAGGCAATAGAATTAGAGGGGCTATATAGCTGCTGCGGATTTCACCCGAAGTCGTAAAACTCAAATCGAAGCGACCTTCGTACCTCACCTTCTCCAAATCGATATAATTGCGAATGAAATCAATCTCCTTTGACAAAGCCACCTTGGACTGATTCGCATCGTAAAGCATAAAGTGCATCAATTCGGAAAGCTTCATCACCACCTCGGGCGTTTTCTCCGAACGTTTCAAACTTAAGGCATACAAACTATTAAGTGTATTAAAGAGGAAATGCGGATTGATTTGGGATTTCAGGAGTTTCAACTCAGCCTGCAACTTCTCCTTTTCAAGCATCTGCTTTTCTTGCTGGTTCTGATACCAATATTTTAACAGCTTGCCCGAAGAGGGAATAATCATGGGAGTCGTAATCCCCATAATGGCACCCAATATGCCCGAAAGGTTAAAATAACCCTCATGCAAGCGTTCAGGCCAAAACAAGGGATCTATCCAATAAAAGATGAATAAGCGCTGAATTAATCCTCCGACCAAAAGAAATACCAGGGATAAAAATAAGAAATCAACATAACGCTTCTGAAAAAGGAAACGCGGCATCAAGTAGTAAAGGTTCAGATACACCAGTATCATTTTCACCGGAAGTTGAATCAGCTCGACACTATAGGTTTTGAGATAATAATTATCGTAGGTTCCCCATATAAATCCAAAGAAACAAACCCACAAAACCCAATACAAAACATGCAGGAGCACTTTGTTCTTTCCAAAATAGGCAATCAGGTTGGTATTCTCAAGAAATCGATCGTTCATTCAAATGCGGTTTTCGTATCAGTTTTTTTTAAGGCGTTCTACTTGCTTGACATGTAGCCCAAAATGGATCTAAAAATAGACATATTTCACCAATGAAACTTTGGTAAAGGGCTAATTTCAATCGACAGCAAGTTTTCCTCCACAAACAACAGGTTTCACATCGCATACGCCACATGACATACCACAGCTACCATAAACAGAGGATAAATGCCCAGTGGTTAAACTTACTTGTCCAAACGAATTCAATTAGGGACATTCAAGCTCGAAAAGAATTATACGCTTTTCCATATCAACAACAAACTCAAACAAAACGAATGCAATCAAGATTTTACCCCCTTTTCCTTCTTATTATAATCTGTACCGGATTCGGTTCGCAGGCACAAACACATCCACTACGCAAGAAATTCAATGCTAGCCGTTGTGAGAAAGCGCCCAAAATCGATGCCTTTCTAAACGATCCTGCCTGGCAGAATGCTGCTTTTACTGAAGACTTCATACAGCAGAGTCCCCTGAATGGGGCTCAACCTACCGAACGCAGCCATGTAAAACTAACATACGACGATAAAGCCTTATATGTGGCGGCGATTCTCTACGATGCCGCTCCAGACAGCATCCTAACCGAGTACGGCTTGCGCGATGCCGGCGATCAACTCAATGCCGACCTTTTCTCCATCGAAATAAATACCTGGAACGATGGGCGTGCTTCTGAGGAATTTATGGTCTCTGCTTCGGGCATCCAAATGGATTCGCGAAACACCATTTATGCCATGAACAAAAATTGGAATGCCGTTTGGGAGAGTCGGGTTCGCATCAGCGAACAGGGCTGGATAGTAGAAATGCGTATCCCCTATTCGGCACTGCGTTTCCCAAAGAAGGACGTGCAGACCTGGGAAATGAATTTCTTCCGTCTGATTAAAAGAAAGAATGAGGGCATCACCTGGAACTTTGTAAACAAGGAAGTATTCGGTTGGCTCAATCAGGCTGGCGAGCTGCATGGCATCAAAGGGGTGGAACCTCAAACCCGTCTGTCCTTCACGCCCTACATGAGTTCCTACGTTGAAAAACAAAGCAACAGCTCAAAAGTATCCCGATCGCTAAAAGGAGGTATGGATGTGAAGTACGGCATAAACGAAAGCTTCACCCTCGACATGATGCTAATTCCCGATTTCGGTCAGGTGCAATCGGACGATCAGCAACTGAACCTAACGCCTTTCGAGACTTTCTATGACGAGAAACGCTCTTTCTTTACAGAAGGAACAGAGATATTTAATAAAGGAAACATTTTTTATTCACGACGACTGGGTGGCTCTCCTATCCATAAAGATAAAGTCAATCAGGATTTAAGAACCAACGAGATTATTAGCGACAATCCCAACGAAACCCAAATACTAAATGCAAGCAAACTTTCAGGACGCACCAACAAGGGGCTAGGAATCGGGTTCATAAATGCCATGAATTCGAATACCTATGCCAAAATTAAGGACAGCCTTAGCGGCGATACACGTCGATTTCTGACTCAGGGGTTTTCGAACTACAACATGCTGGTACTGGATCAATCACTGGGAAACCAGTCATACGTCAGTCTGGCTAACACACACATAACCAGTCCAAAATCGGATTATCGCTCCATGGTAACGGCAACTGAATTTAAACTGACCAATAAAGCAGGAAAATATGCCCTATCGGGAAATGCAGCAATAAGCCAAAACAAAGAGGATCAAAGCAATGAAGATGGCTACCGTTACCAATTGCAATTCTCCAAGGTCAAGGGAAAATTCCAGTTCGACCTGGCACATTTGCTGGTCGATCACAAATTCGATCCCAATGCCATGGGTTATCTGGAAAAGAACAATGAAATAACCAATACAGCAACACTTAAATACAACATATACAAACCCTTTTGGCAAATCAACGAACTGAGCAATAAATTGGAGATCAACCATAACAGCTTATATCATCCAAACAAATTTGCCCGTATCGAAATCTATTGGCAAACCCAAGCGGTATTCCGCAACTACTCTACACTGGCATTGGAGTGGAGCCTAACACCCGTTCCTAAATACGATTTTTACGAAGCCCGTGTACCCGGATGGAAGTATAAGGAACCCACCGATTACTGGACGCGATTGAGTTTTAATACCGATCACCGAAAAGCCCTGGCTATAAACACCAAGGCAGCAATCTGGCATGGCAACAGCTTTGATAAATCCAGTTTTTGGTTGGAGCTAAGCCCCCAATGGCGAGTAAGTGACAAGCTGCTTTTCAATCATCAGTTCACATACGAAAACAACACAAACAATCTGGGTTATGCCGGCGAGAATGAAGATGCCAGTCAAATTTATTTTGTGAATCGCGACGTGAATACCTTTATCAATACCTTCGAAGGACGCTGGATTTTCAACCAAAAAGCATCGCTAAGCCTAAGGGCTCGCCATTATTGGTCGGAAGTGGAATACAAGGAATGCTATCTATTAAATAAAAATGGCAGCATGAACCCCAATACAGATTACGAAAACAACAATCACATCAATTACAATGCCTTTAATGTGGACATGACCTATACCTGGGAATTTGCACCGGGAAGTGAACTTGCCATTGTCTGGAAAAACAGCATACAAACCAACAACCAACGCATAGACATGAATTATTTTGACAACTTCTCAAAAACACTGGGAAGTGATCAAAACAACAGCATTTCCTTACGCGTGCTTTATTATATCGATTATCAAAAGCTACGCAGGAAATAATCTTCAGAAATGAAGAAAGATAAGTAAGAAGTTAGATGAGCCTAAATATCGGTATCCCATTGAATGATGAACACAGGGGTGCCGGTATTTTTGTTATTTACTTGGGTTTGTATGAAGGTAGAAATAAAAAAGCTGCCACCCGTAGAGTGACAGCCATGCTTCTTAGTTCTAACCTTTAAGCATAATTAAATTCTTTAAGCCATAGCTTCTTCCTGAATTCTCTTCTTTTTTAACTTTAGATTCACTGGAGTAATATTTCTAAGGTTATCCGAAACCGGACATCTGTCTTCGATTGCCTCCATCCATTTAGCCAAAACTTCAGGCGAAGCATCACAATCAGGTTCAATTGAAACCTCTATCCCTTTGTAACCCGCTCTGTCATCAAAGGAAGTTCCAAACAGACGATTAGGATTTAAATCTCCAGCCATTTTAATCTTAACAGAACGCAGTTCAATGTTCATCTCCTTAGCAATTACGTGAGCCATAACATTGATACATCCGCAAAATGCTGCTAGGATGTATTCAACAGGATTTGCTCCCTCATCAGTTCCACCTAAATCAGCTGGTTCATCGATAATAATCTCAAAACCTCTTGCTTTTACAATCGTCTTAGTAGGATTCTCGCTATACGCCTTTACTCTAAATTTTAAATCTGACATTTTATATTGGTTTAGTTGTTTTAAATAAATTACCCAACAAAAATGTGGCATCTTAATCAACAATAAAATTATCTACAGAAGTATAGATTCACTATATTTGATGCAATTTGACACCAATTATTGAGGCTATTTTTAAATTAGTTAAATTCCAGAAATGAATTTTGAATATCAAACTGACGGGTATTGTTCCGATCGTCAATCTGTTAGCGCTAAAGACTGTTTTGATTCCCTTACACCAAACCAAAAAGAACAGGTGGAAAGATCCACCACCCAACTTCAGTTTGCTAAGGGAGAAACCATCATTAAACAAGGTTTTGTGGCCTCACATATCCTATATATCGAAAATGGTCTAGCCAAACTTGATGTCACAAACGATTCAAAACTTTCTACTTTAAAACTATTGAGTAACGATTCTTTCGTCGGTATCATGTGTAGTTTTGCTTGCAAAAGCCTTGATTTTTCTGCTGTTGCATTGGAAAACACCACCATACGAATGATCAATATGGATATCTTCTTAAGCCTGATTAAGGAAAATGGAGAATTTGCGCTTAAACTCATGCGTCATATGTCATCACTTACCAATGATATTATGCACCGAACAAGTCGCATAGCCGGTAAGAATGTAGAAGGGTCTTTAGCTATGATTTTAATGGAGTTTAATCAGATTTACAAAAGCAGTAGTTTTACCTTACCAGTTACACGTGTAGGACTTGCTTCACTAGCTGGATGCTCAAAGGAGAGCACCATACATACATTGGCTAAATTTCATAACGATGGAATCATTCAACTAAAAGATAAATGCATCTCTATTATCAAACCAGAAAGCCTTGAGCTCATCATTAAGAATGGCTAACACATAATTTAGGATTTGTGAGTTCAGAATTATGAATTTTTGCATTACACATTCAAATCTGCAATCCACCAATCCTAAATCATCAATCTGTCTGGCTTATTTCAACTGGCCCGCCAAAAATCCAGTTGACCAGGCAGCCTGTAGATTATAACCTCCGGTAATGGCATCAATATCCAGAACTTCTCCTGCAAAATAAAGGTTCTTGCACTTTTTCGATTGCATACTTGCCATATCCACGCTTTTCAGACTCACGCCTCCGCAGGTTACAAATTCATCCCTGAAAGTCGTCTTGCCTTTTACGGCATACTCATCGTTTGTAAGCAAATTGAGTAATTTATTCAGTCCTTTCTTTCCCAATTCCCCCCATCGTTTTTGAGGTGACAAATCCTCTTTTTCTAAAAGGAATTGCCAAAGCCTGTCGGGCAAAGCATAGGGTCTGTAGTTAGACAGAATCTTATTGGTATTTTCTTTAATAATCTTATTTAATTCAGCAAGGACTGCATCATTGGAACCTTGTTTTACCCAGTTTACAAGAATATTAAAATCGTAGTTTTTTTCACTTAATATTCTGGCTCCAAAAGCCGACAATTTTAGAATTGCCGGTCCACTCATTCCCCAATGGGTAATCAGCAAGGGACCTTCTGATTTCAATTTGGTACCCGGAAGCGATACCATAGCATCCTCAACTACAATACCCATTAGCATGGTGACAGCTTCTTTGGGCATATTAAATGTGAATAATGAAGGAACAGGGTCTTCAATCCTATGCCCTAAGGCTTCCAGCCACTCCAATCCTTTTCGTTTAGGCGAGCCCCCGGTTGTTACAATTAGCTTATCAAAGGTTCCCGACAATACTTTATCTGTATCAAATTCCAGTTCGAATTGCTCACCAACTGGCTTAATCGACTTCACGGCCAGACCTTTTTGTATTTCAATACCCAAATGCTTGCATTCCTTCATAAAGCAGTCGATAATACTCTGGGAATCCTGTGAAACGGGAAAGATGCAATTGTCATCCTGAGTGACCAATGGCACACCTCTTGATTCGAACCATTCAACACAATCCTCGTTGTTAAACAAGTGAAAGGCTTTCTTCAAACTTCGCCCACCTCGGGGATAAGCCTGATAAAGATCTTTAGGATCACAAGCATTGGTCAGGTTACATCTACCGCCACCCGATATTTTAACCTTGGATAAAAGCTGTCTTGATTTTTCAATAATCACCACCTTCGCCTCAGGATAGTTTTCCTTTACGGCTATGGCTGAAAAGAAACCTGCTGCTCCCCCTCCTATGATTCCAATTCGCATGTGTCTATTATATTTATTCAGATACCACTTTCTTAATTCTGAAGTTGGCGCTGCTTGATTCAATAATTACTTCCCAAATCGGATTGACAGGGGATATGCCGGCAAAATTACGCAGAAAATTCGGATCACTATGCCGAAGCACATAAATAGAACTAAATACGCTTAAGAATGGGTCTATTCAACTAAGCTTGACTCCTTCACTATCTCATCTATAACTTCCATAATCTTCTCGTTTTCAACTATAGTTAATCCTAATCTTTCCGAAGAAATACCTTCTTCCAACTTATAGTCGTATTGGGGCTTCCCATCTTTCAGGCGTGATCTAAAGCACTTAAAACAGGTTCCCTCCAACTTTTCCAATTCTCGACCAACCTCAACAATATGAGTCGAAACAAAAAACAGAGACGATTTAATTTTTACAAACCCTCTTGTTACCATCAAAGTTGCATCATAAGCATCCTTCACATTGGTTCCCCTAAATAATTCATCAAAGAGAACAAAAACATTCTTTTTTTCTTTAATCTTCATGGCAACTTCTTTCACCCGTTTCACTTCACTGTAATAATGGCTGTAACCTTTCTCAATATCATCAGAAATATTGATGGTTGAATACAAGCCCTTGAATACAGAACAGGTCATGGCACTTGCGGGAACTGGAAATCCGATATGTGCTAAATACACGCACACCCCCATCGACTTTAAGAATGTTGATTTTCCTGCCATATTTGCTCCGGAAACAAAGCATAAATTTTCCTTATTGTTTATTACAATATCATTACGAACGGGATCATCAAGAAAGGGATGATAAAAGCCATCTAGTTTTAAGCTGGGAAGCTCCGAATTAATAAACTGGGGAAATGTTAAAGTATTCCTCTTTGCCGTTTCAGCAACAGACAGATAAGCATCAAACCGATAAGTCCATCTTAAAAGCTCAAGAATACGCCCTTTTTCCTTAAGCCTCATCAAAGAATCTATTCGACTCAGTTCTCTGGGTGTTAGCCCTTCTGATTCAGAAGTAAGCATTCTTTTTATATTGGGTATACCTTCAAATTCACGAAGAACATCAATTAAGTTCGCAAAAAACTCAGGTATTGCTTTCTGTTTTAAATCCTCAGCCAATAATAAAAGACCTTGAATATATTCTTTCAGATATTCAAGTCCTCTCATGATGATATAATAGTCATTGCTGGGTTGCAACTTATTTTTAAGCCAAAGGAAAGACGAATCAATAAAATTATCTCGAAGTATGCTTGTGTTCTGATTGAGATAATGCTCAATGAAATCCAAAGCATCCTTGTCAAATTCAATATTGATGGGATTATCACAAATGAACTGGATTGTTTCAATTCGCTGATTTATTTCTTTTAAATCGCAGGATGGGCTCTCCATCAAACCCTCCAATTCCAACACCCCACCTTTTGTCTTTGTCTGATTGAAATAGTCAAACACGGAGAGTTCTCCCTTTTGCCTTGAAAATAAATTTAAATCTTGCTTGGTTTGCTTATCTGTTCCGAAAATCATTTCATTTTTTTTAAAATCATTTTTGTTAATCCAAATCTGATTTCATAAAGTAAACAAAATGTATAATCTAATAAACTTAAAATTTGTTATAAATCAGGAATCTTTCCTAAAGTTAAATGCCATTTATATACTGCACACTAGTCGTCTGCTGAATAAGCTCATGAAGAACTTCTTCTGGTTCGGTATTTCCTTTTAAATAAGCGTCAAAATTTTGTATCAATTCTAACTTATTTACATTAATATGTGTTTCAGTTTCAATAGCTCTCAAATCAATTAAAAAACGTGAAAAAGTATTTGGCAAATCCTTAACAATATCTGTGTTCAAATAGTTACTGGCATTATAAATATTGTGATAGTTCCCCTTACTCTTTTCAATAAAAAAAGAATCCTTTTTCATATTAGTAATTGTGGATGCCTTATCACAATTCTGAATACAAGTAGCATCAACTTGGTTTTTCTCACAACCCGTCACCTGATGAAACAAACACTGTCTACTGGTCATCAAAATAATGGGATGATAAATGCTAAAATATAATTCAAAATTTTCAGGACACTTAACTTGTTTTATCTGGTTTCGATTGAGTTCATTGGACAAAAAAGCACCCTTACAATTCAGATTCTCTTTTAAATTCAATAGGCTATATGAGTTTGATATATTCAAGTGCGGACCTGCTACCCAGTCAATTCCCAGTTTATAGGCTTCATAAGCTATTCCGCTATTATTACTCACAATAAATTTAGGTTTCAGTCGAACAAGAAATTCACATGCAGCCTCATAAGCTTCGCCAATAATAACCGATGGAAAGTAGGGTATTAAGCGCTTATTTGCCTTGAATAGGGCAACATACTCCTCAAGACGGTTCTTAAAACTATTGGGCAATTCACAATAAAAGCTCGCATCACTTTGCTCACACAGGTAAATATCATCAAGAGATGATATTAAGACTGAGAGTTCAGCACTTGAATCATTCAAATTTGACTTAGGAAGAGAAGGAATCCTTATGGGTTCAATTGTTTCTCTTAAGTCATTTAAGATGGATAAAAGCCTTTTCTTTATGGAATTCAACTCATTAAAGGAGATAAAGAGATCAGGAGTTAAATTATCCAGATTAAGCTTTTCAATATAGAATTCAGTATCATTTAATGCCTTAAATCTTTTTAGGATCATCATCTTATCCAAAGTTTGAGAACCTTTTTTCACCAGCTTGGTTTCCGAATATAAATCAAAGGAAGAATCGGGTGTTTTCACTGATACTTTTAGAGGCTCATCACACTTCCCTGAAATATCAATAATCAAAGCAGCCTTCTCTGCACTAACAGCCTTAATTTGTTTCTCAACAAAGGCCTTCATTTCATCCTTTTCTTTATATAAAGCCAAGTGAGCTTCTTCCAGCTTATCGGCCGATGCATAAGTATTCTTTTCAGAAAGGTGTTTGATAGAATGATCACGAGGATTATCGATAAACATCTTTTTATTGATATCTCCTTTTAGATAAGTATTCGAAAAATCACGATTAAAGACCTTATATAAAGCACTATTATCGGTTTCTTCTTGCTTCGTAAATAGAGACTGAATGTTCTTCTTCCAGCTGTCCACAACCGTATAAACGTAGTCAGCTTTTTTTATTCGACCTTCAATTTTTAATGAATAAACGCCTGCATCGTACAGCGCCTTAATGTCAAAGTAAGCCGAATTATCCTTCAGGTTAAGCGGATAATCTTTTCCTTCAGGTGTTTTCACATAGCGATCGCGACAGGGTTGGCTACAACGGCCCCTGTTACCCGAATTGCCGCTCTGAACAGAACTAATATAACAAATACCCGAAAAGGAAATACAATTAGAACCATGCACAAAAACCTCGGTCAAAATCTGATTTTCACGTCCCACAAAACTTAATTCCTTTATCTCATGAATGTTCAACTCACGGGACAGGTTAACTCGCGAAACATCCAATTTAGAAAGAAATTTAATCTGTCCTCGGTTATGAGTGGTCATCTGCGTTGATGCGTGTACATCAAGGCTTTTATAATATTTATTCAGAAGATAAAGCATGCCCAAATCCTGAACAATCACTCCATCGATACTGGTATTCGCTAACTTATTCAAAAGATTGATCAGAGCACGTATTTCACTCTCTATAATAATGATATTAAGAGTAATGAAAATCTCACAATTGTGTTGATGCGCCAATCTTAAAATCCCTTGTAAATCGTCGAAACTGATATTAGCAGCACGGTTACGGGCATTAAACTTATCCAGTCCACAATATATGGCATTCGCCCCAGCAAGTATAGCTGCTTTTATGGCATCAACATCTCCACCTGGGGCGAGTAATTCTATTTTTCTTTCCACAATCAACATATATTAATCAAGATAGAGGCTTACAAACTAAAAGTTTCCCTCTCATGACTATGAGCCATCAAAAATAAGGCATTTAATCTGTTTTCACTTATACCAATCATAACAAAGCCACATCAATATTGATATGGCTGAAATTATTCCTTTTGAGACAATAAAGATTATTTATTATTCTTGAGTGTAAAAATGAAATTAGAACCGATTCCTTCTGCACTCTCAGCCCAGATATGCCCTTCGTGCCTCTCAACAAAATCTTTACATAGGATTAATCCTAAACCAGTTCCTTGTTCATCTTGTGTTCCCAATGTAGAATGCTTTTCATCAATTCTAAAAAGCTTATCAATAACCGACTCGGACATTCCAACCCCGGTATCACTGACAATAACTTTAAGATGATAAGCCAGCTGCTCTGCTCGAATGATTATCTGACCTCCTGTATGTGTAAACTTAATGGCATTGGAAATGAGATTTCTAATAACTGCCGAAATCATAGATACATCAGCACAAACCATTAATTGAGTATCCATATCAACATGAATGCTAATATTCTTACCTTTTGCAATATGAGAAAAAACAGATTCTGTATCTTTAATCAAATCGTATATATTGAATGATTCAGGCTTATATACCAATCGACCTGTCTGAGAACGTGCCCACTCCATTAAATTGGTCAATAAATCTAAAGCTGTGTTAGAAGAATCTAAGACAATCTCGGCATACTTCTCGACCTCTTCAATATTTTTAAGCTTAATTTCATCAATCAGTAACTTACTAAACCCAACTATGGCATTAAAAGGACTTTTTAAGTCATGTGCGATTATTGAGAAAAATTTATTTTTTTCGGCATTGGCCAATTGCAGTTCCTCATTCTTGTTTTGAATCTCCTGTTGTTCCTTTTTACGCCTGCTAATATCAAAACAAACACCCGTCCAAATCACATCTCCATTAGGTAAGGGTCTTGGTGTCGATTCAAAATGCACCCATATAAGCTTATTGCGAACAAGTAATCTGCCTTCCCAGAGAAAAGGCATCAAATCCCTATCGGATTCAATATTTTTTTGAACAAAACTTTCCTTATCTGGTTCAAATACTAAATCATTAATAAGAGCTGGGTTTTTCTGAAAGGCTTCAAGACCAATATTTAAAATCTCACAAAAGCGCGTATTGGCAAATTCTATAATATAAGGTGCATCATTAGAACTTCGCCATTTATCCTCCTTGCATCTCGATGCTTTAAGAATGCGTAAACGATAAACACCTGTGGGTTGAGAATTTGCCAAATCAAAATACAATTGACGCTCTTGCTCCAGAGCCTCTTCAATTTTGTTATGCCTTTTCTCAATCGAATCTATAACAGACTGATTGATTTCAGACTTAGCCAATAAATCAAATGCACGTTCTTTATATTTTGATCGAGATACCATAACCTTTAATGATTTCTAAAAATAAGGATAGAAACAAATAATAATTTTATTGAATAAGCTTTTAATATACGATTTAAGTCAGGCTTAAACAAAGACAAAACCACGCTTTCGTATACTCTAAACAAAGGAATAACAAAATACTAACAAACTATCTGGACTTATATTATTCATAAAATATTTTCCACAATCCAATATCCCTGCAAAGTTATTTTTTTCAATAAAATATACAAACAATATTAATTTCAGAGAGTATCTGACTGGACACACACATTCACAAACATTTAAACAACCAGATCACCTTTCATACTATAAACAATATTTGGAGCTAGAAATATAATAAGCTCTATTGTTTCATTTAACAAGGCTTATATTGTTTCTAACTCAAGTCTGTCGAAAGAAAAATAACACGAGTGGTTATTTAGAATTAATTAACGTAAAGATATCTTGAAATCTGGATAGGCCTAAATCAAATTATTGCTACCCGTTTCTTATTTTTTTCGTTTGACGCCACGAATCGCCTCTGCCTCTTTGGGGTCCTCAGGCCAGTAATGCTTGGCATAGCGAATTCTTAATTCCTTACGGACCTCAAAATAGGTATTCTCCCAAAAGTTGGGCAAATCGGAAGTAATTTGAATGGGACGTGATGCAGGTGACAAAAGATGCATGAGCACAGAAACCTTGCCTTGATTCACCTTGGGATTATCAATCAATCCAAAAACTTCCTGAATGCGAACAGCCAATACTGGTGCATCCCCATTAGCTTGGTACTCCAATTTTATTTTAGAACCACTGGGTACGATATAATACTTGGGAGCAAGCACATCCAATTCTCCCTGCTTTTCCCAGGGCAGATGGTTTTGTAGTACTTCCTCAAGATCGATCTTAGACAAATCCTCAGGCTTACGTACATGTAATAAATAAGGACTTAACCATTCCGAATTGGTTTTTAGTAAAGTATTGGTACTAACATCAGGCCATTCTCCATCTGGTTGCCATTTTCGTAAACTCATCACCCGATTTTGCCATTGTGTAAACCCGGGGCTAAAGTTCAATAAACTTATTCCCTCCTTCTCAATAGCTTTAGAAATAACCTCAACAACTTGTTCTAAATTAGGATGAGTTAAGCGTTTTGATTGTAATATTATTCTACCAATTCTTAATTCCTCATTAGCAATTAGTCCACCTTTGCGTGTATCCCAAGCAATACTCTCCCTTTCCTTTACCAAAGGAGCTAAATCCTGAGGATTAAGAGCTGATGCCATAAAGATCTTTCCCCCACGTTCGCGGTCGTCGACATGAGCGATTGCCAACCAGGCTTCATGCGCCAAATCATCTTGATGACTCGCCATAGCTTGCTTGCCATTGGCCATCATAAAACGGGCATTGGTTCCCGGACTGGCATGAGCAATTCTTTCGGGATAAGCCTGCACCAAAATCACACCCGTTTCGTAAGGATCAACCGGGCCATTATCTTCTTTAATATTGAAAAGCTGCCTATAGGAAGCAGCCACTTTCTCAATCTTATTCAAGCTTTTAAGCGTTCTATCACCCTTACGATGACGACGCAAAGCCTCTATCCTCAAATTAATATCGATACCTGCTTCACGAGGCAAAGGATCTCGTTCTTCCAAAAGTGCAGCCAAATCGGTAGCCAGTGGTAAAAGATCTTCGTCCTTTGCCTTGAGCAGCATATGGGCAATACGCGGGTGACAGGGCAATTTCTGAATCTGACGCCCGTGTTGTGTAATTTTATGATCCTCCAAAGCCTCAAGCTCGTGCAAACTTTCGCTAGCCAAGGCTATTGCCGCTGCAGGTGGTGGACTCAACCATGTGAGTTCCTGAATATCGTCTACACCCCAAGCTGCCATTTCCAAAACCAAGCTACTTAAATCGGCCTCCAGTATTTCTGGTACACGATGCTTTTTCAATCGATTATGCGTTGCCAAGGACCACATGCGATAACAAACCCCTGGCCCTAATCGTCCTGCTCGACCTGCTCTCTGATCTGCAGAATCTTTAGATACTTCGATAGTCTCCAATCGCGATAAACCAGTTTTAGGATCGAACCGCGACACCCGACTAAAGCCACAATCCACAACAGTATGAATGCCTTCAATGGTCAAACTGGTCTCGGCAATGGCAGTTGCCAGCACAATTTTTCTTTTCCCTTGTTTGTCAGGCATTATCGCAGCCTGCTGCTGATTCCCTGCCAACATTCCAAACAAAGGGTAAATCTTAAAATCATCCAATTGATTCTTAAGTAGAGTTTCACATTTCCGTATCTCCCCTTCACCAGGTAAGAAGACCAAAGTATCCCCCTTCTGCTCCTTTACTGCTCTAACAACTGTATTGGCTGTAATTTCGGGGAGTAGCCTCACATCACTGGCATCCGTATAAATCAAATCAACCGGATACTGTCGTCCTTTACTTTCAAGCACATCAGCTTTCAGGCGATCGCTTAATTCAGTACCGTTAATTGTAGCAGACATGAGCATAATGCGTAAATCAGGACGCAAGACATCCTGAGCTTCTCTACATAAAGCCAAGGCCAAATCAGCATGAAGACTTCTCTCATGAATCTCATCGAAAATTACCATGCCCACATCCTCAAGGGCATTGTCGGACTGTAACATTCGGGTCAGAATCCCTTCAGTCAGAACCTCAACACGTGTCGCCTTTGAAACCTGTTTCTCAAAACGGATACGATAACCTATACGCTTTCCAACTTCCTCACCCAAGAGTGAAGCCATACGTGTTGCTATGCTCTTAGCTGCCAATCTTCTGGGTTCAAGCATCAGAATTTTTTGCCCCTTCAGCCATGTTTCTTCCATCAGAGCTAGAGGTAATAAAGTACTTTTACCCGCACCGGGAGGAGCTGAGATAATAAGCGTATTCTTATTCACCAGATGTTCTCTGGTTTCTGATATAATGCCTCTTACGCGTAAATCTATACTGAAAGGATCGAATGTCAAGTTGAAAGGATTTTAATGATCTGAATGCTTGAATCTGCAAATTTAGTAAAAAGGTGTCAACAGCAATACAGCAAGGATGTATGTCTTAATTTAAAGGCAAAGATCGCGAAATCAATTTCGCAAAGATCGCAAGTATTTAAGGAGGATCACAGATTCCCAAACCGATACCTGCAGATAACATATCTACAGTAGCCTACTCCTTATAAAACGAAGGATGTCCTAGATTTTCAATCGCCAATGCTGGAAATAAAGGAGATCTCAGATCCCCAAATCGATAACTGCAGATAACATATCAGCAGGAGCTATGTTTTCATGATGATCACCTCACTATTTTATAAATAAGGTATTTCCTACGACTCATTACTTCTATCACTTTGTAATACAAAAGCTTTAGTCTACTTTTGCACGATTGTTAAAAATTTGGATACTAAATCCTTTAAAGAGATGATGATGAGATGGATGTTATTTATAGCTGTAATTGTATTAAGCAGTTGCAGTAAAGTGCCGGAGAGAAATTTTGAGTTCAATTATAAAGTGAGCCTGCAAGCCAATTCAGGCAAAAACATGAAGGTTTGGATTCCTGTACCTCAATCGAATGAAGTACAAACGATTAGTGAGTTATCTATTGATACGGATATTCCTTATGAAATAAAGACTGAAGAGCAGCATGGTAATACTTACTTTTATGCTGATTTAAAAGAAGGATTAGCTCAAACTGCAGATATAAACATTCATTTTAATGTGAAACGAAAGCAACGAACAAATTCTAAGTTTGAGGATACAGATCCAAACCTATACCTTAAAGCTAATCGATTGGTTCCTATTGGG
This sequence comes from Ancylomarina sp., assembly GCA_048268005.1. Taxonomy (GTDB): domain Bacteria; phylum Bacteroidota; class Bacteroidia; order Bacteroidales; family Marinifilaceae; genus Ancylomarina. The sequence goes on along the minus strand of JBLWWJ010000001.1, from coordinate 705,921 downwards.
GAACGTTTCGATTCAATCGCAAAAGCAAACTACTTTTCATCGGATAATATGAAGCCTGTTTACAATTTCATTCTAAATGAGATGTATTATGGCAAGCCAAAAGCTCAGAATTCTTCCGATCAATATTATGCCAGTTTACCTTCAAACATCAAAAAAGGAATCAGTAAAGACAGTGTTGTTTCCCTCTACTTAAATACAACAAAAATTGCCGGTGAGTTTACTTTTGGGAATGGTAATTCAAACTATGCCTGTGATATTTCGGTAGGTAATTGTACCGACTTTCATTCTTACTTTATGTCTTTGGCTCGTAGCATGAATGTGCCGGCACGTTTTCATATTGGCTTCTCTATTCCTAAAGGTCAGACAGGACAAATTGGTGGTTACCATTGTTGGGCAGATTACCATCAAAATAATGAGTGGTTTCCTGTAGATATTTCTGAAGCAGATAAAGCACCTGAAAAAGCTGAGTTCTATTATGGAAACTTGGATGCCAATCGTGTTGAGATGACTCAAGGTCGTGATTTAATATTGGAAGGTTATTCTAAAGGTTCTGTCAACTTCTTTGTCTACCCTATTGTAGAAAATGATGGTCAAGCTGGAGCTTACACAAAATCATTTTCCTTTAAAGAAATTTAATCATGAAGTTCTGTATACAAGAAAAGGCTGAGGAAACTCAGCCTTTTTTATTTATAATAAGATTTTAGTAAATCCTTTACTGATTCAACCATCTTTTGAATTCAGCACTCTTGTCCTGACTCACGATAGCATCCATAGCTTCATCACAAGTCGGATTGAGATTCAATTTTATTCTTGTCTTTGAATAGTAAGCCATATCAACTATCGAAGAGTAACTAACGATAAATTTTCTGTTGATTCGAAAAAAAGTATTAGGATCCAATTTCTTTTCCAGATTTGCTAAAGTTCCATCAAACAAGTAACGTGTTCCCTCCTTGCTAAAAAGGTAGCAGGCTTTTCCGTCTGCCATAAAATAGGAGACTTGATCCAAATCCATCGAAATAAGACGCTCACCACGACTGACCATAAAACGCTCTTGGTACTTATTGCCTCCTATGATTGATTGTAATGAATTCTGCAAAGCTTCAATATCAAGAGACTTAGGTTTCGCAAACATCTCATCATATTTATTAAGAGCTTGTTCTAAATCTTCTTCATCGATAGGTTTTAGTAAATAGTCAATACTGCATTGCTTAAAAGCCTGAATGGCATACTGATCGTAAGCAGTCGTGAATATAACAGGTGTTTTAAGTTTAATTTTCTCAAATATGGAAAAACTATTCCCATCACCCAGATGCACATCCATAAAAATAAGATCAACCTGATTTTCAGAAAACCAAGTTACAGCCTGACTGACGTTCTCAAGCTTTATTTTGACATCTATTTCTCCCGGACGCAAGCTCAATAAGTTCTTCTCCAACTCACGAGCGGCTAAACGCTCATCCTCTACTATTGCAACACTAATCATAGCTTTTCGTATTTAGCTTGTAAATTTAAAAAGAAAAGGGGCTTTCTGTAACAGAAAGCCCCTTTTTGATTCAGATTTATTTATTAACCTTAACTTCTAATTTTTTAAATTTGGGTTATTTTGAACAACTTCGTTTGGAAAAGGGAATACATAACGAGAATCATTTTCGTTAAGGACGAACTCCTTAGAAACGTCCGCTGTTTCCTTCACAGTGTGAATTATCGAAGGTTTTCCCATTCTTTTTAAATCGAACCAACGATGACCTTCCGCACATAATTCTTTAAAACGTTCGTTAAAAAGACGTGTTTTCAAATCAGTTTCTGAAAGATTATCAATAACAGTTTTTTCAGCTTCAACAGATTCTGTTGAATATCTCTTTTCTATCAATGATTTTAAATAGCTTTTTGATGCATCAAAATCTTTCAAGTTAAAAGCTGCTTCTGCTGCAGTTAAATAAAGTTCCGACAATCTGAATGTTGTTTTAAATTTATCGTAACTAACCTTATTCCCTGAAAATTGATATCCTGAAGCATCATAGTCGTACTTCAAATATTTTGAAAAACGCATATCATTTGCCTGATCAAAAGCATCAGTTAATGCAGAGGATGCCACAACAGCACTATGAATTTTAAAATCGCATGTTTTTTCTAATGCTAAAATCGATTCTGATGACTCAAAATGTGTTGGCAATACATCATCATCGCCAAAACTTGCAAAATCTACAAGAGAATAAGTTTTATTATTAATTACCTTTTGAGCAGCTTCAAGCGCCATTGTCCATTGTCCTGTGTATAAATAAAAGCGAGCCTCGAAAGCATTAGCTGCATTTTGAGAGAAACGATATCTCAACCCAGCTTCTTCTTGTTTATCAACATTCATCAAGCTTTTACCCCTATCAATATCTGAAACGATGCTATCATTCATTTCTTTTAAAGTGCATGGGAAAGGATTTGCATCTAGATTAACAGAAGTTACTAAGGGAGCAGTTTTTAACTGATCGTTAACGCTTGGTTGATATTGATCTCCGAAAATATTTGATAAAATAAAATGAGAGTAAGCTCTCAAAAGATAGGTTTCACCTTTGGTTTGATCAATTTCCTCTTGCGTACCTTCAATCGCACTATCAATATTTTCTAAAATATAATTACAATAAAAAATTGTTTTATACATTGGTAAATACCCAAGATCAGACTCGGCTCCTCCTGCATTTTGATCCCACTGATAAATATTACGGAAATCGTACAATCCTTCAGTATCCCCTGTTTTTAAATCCATTTCGTCAGAGGCAATTGCTACCAATCCCCTACTATTTGGGAAACTACCATATGCCTTTGTAAGCATTTCTCTAAACTCAATCGCACGTGTTGGAATTACTTGTCCTTTGGGTTTCACATCCAAATAATTATCGCAAGAACTGAATCCAATTGCAATAATTGCAAATAATACAAATATGTTATTTCTTATTCTATTCTTCATTTTGAATATTCTTATAAGGTTCTAATCTGCTTTAATTTTAGAAATTTGCTTTCACCCCAAATGATACCGTTTTAGGTAGAGGCTGTGCCAATGGATTCCCAATTGTTTCAGGATCTAAATAATCCTTATAGTCACCATAAAGCACTGCTAGGTTCTTAGCCTCAACAAATACCCTTAAACCACTAAGTTGAAGTTTTCTTACAAACTCTTTTGAACATGTATACCCCAATCGTACAGTTTGAAGACGAACATAACTAGCATCGCGAACATTTGAACTAAGCAACTGCTCAATTGCAGGATTTGTTGCCAATAAATAATAAGTACTATACAATGGATCCGATTTAGATGCTCCATCTATAATTCTTGGTAGTGTAGCCCCTGTATTTTCAGGAGTCCATCTATCTAAGACTGATTTATTCCAGTTGAGTCCTCTATCAAAATTTGTCATACTATACTTGGGCTGTGCAAGAACCTTATGACCAAGATTGAAAACAATACCTAAACTTAAATCAAAACTTTTATAGGTAAATTTATTGGTTAAACCTCCTGAATATTTTGGATCTGATGATCCTGAATAAGTATATAAATCACGTTGCTCAGCAGCAGTTAGTTTCGAAGTAAAAGTTGGAGGCACAATATCCAATAATTGCTGATCCGTTAAAATAATACCAAAACTTTCATATAATGCCTTTAAATCTTGTCTCGCTTTAATCGATGTATCATCCATTTGGAAGGCATCAGCCAGCTTAACCTTGTCACCATTTTTCTTATAAATCATCGGGATACCATTTTCATCTAATCCCGCCTGTTTCAACGTAAATATAGAATTAATAGGATGACCTGCCTGATTTACCGATGGTGTTAATAAATTATTCGCATTTAAAATCTTATCTACATTGCTCGTATTATAAGCAATATTGAGTTGAGTTGACCATGAGAAATCTTTCGTTTTAATATTTCTTGTGTAAATAGAGAATTCAATTCCCTTATTGGTAGTCTCCGCAAAGTTTACCGATGTCACATTAAATCCTGTAGAATATGGAAGAGATTTAGGCCCAATCAAATCAGAAGATTTACGAACATATCCATCTATACTACCACTAATCGTATTATTAAAAAAACCAAAATCAAGTCCCAAATTATAAGTAGAAGTTTTCTCCCATCTCAATTTTGGATTTGGTGGTGACGAAACGGTTAAGCCATTCTCATCAACTCCTGGTAAAACCTTAACTCGGTTATAAATCCCAATAACATAAGGAGATGTTGATTTATCAATATTACCTTGTAAACCATATGATGCACGCAACTGTAGTTTATTCAAAAACGCAACATCTTTCAGAAAGCTTTCTTCTTTTATTCTCCAAGTAGTCCCAAGAGACCACAATGGTAGATATTTATACTTTCGGTTTACACCAAAGAGATTCGATCCATCCCAACGAACGCTTGCGAAAACAGTATATTTATCTTTGTAGGTATATCCACCAGTACCAAAGAAAGAAACGAATCTATCTTTTACATCTCCTGCCAGGTAAGAAGGGTATTTTCTATAATCTTGCTCATCACGATATGATATTGCCTGAGTAGTCAAATTCAGGTGGTCATATCCATAACCAAAGCTTTGAATCGTTTTTAAAGAGGCCTCTCTTAATTCATTACCTAACATGAAAGAAACATCATGATCCCCATTAATATTCTTACTATATTTCAATATATTTTTTAAGGTATATTGAAAACGATCGCTTGTATAGTTTCGAATAATTCCTCCTGTTTCGGGAAGAAGGAAATCTTTTCCTCCATTATAACGACTATCATAACGTTCTTTTCTTACATAATAGCTATCCTGTTTTGCAAGCTTTTCGTTTGCAAGCTTATCTACTTGTAAGCCTAATTGCGATTCAAATGTAAAGGCTTTCGACAATTTCCATTCGATATTGAAATTTGCCAACACACCGTCACTTTTAAGTTCGTTTCCAGTGTTTGCACGTTCTTCCAATATATTGTAATCTAGTAATTGTCCCGTTGTACTGTTAATATCCTTATCATATAGATAGGCATTATCTTCACCAGTAGGTAAATAATAAGGATTGGCTTTACGAGAATAATATACCGGATTGGAAAAAGACTGACTGTCTGTTAAATAACTTTTATTAATTCTTCGATTAACCATTAAGGAAACACCAGCTTTAAAGCGACTGCTAACCTTAAAATTATTTTTTACTGAAAGATTATAACGATCTACTGAAGTTCCTGAAAGATTTCCTTTTTCATTATAATAACCAGCCGAAATATAGTAATCGTGTTTTTCAGTTCCTCCGGAAAAGCTAAAGTGATGATTTTGAGAAAATGCATCATCATATAATTGATCATTCCAATTGGCATTCACATTTCTTAATGCACTTATTTCTGACTGGGCGTCAGCTGGAATAGCAGAAAAGCCATCTGACTTAAACAAATCTAGCGCGTTATAATTATTTAAAATACGGGCTATAGCACCCTGATTGGGTTTATATGAATACCCTGACTTTGCCAATTGAAGTTCCAAATCAACTTTCTCTGATGAATTCATCAAATTTAATCGATCAATGTTTGGCTTTGGTTTATAACTAAACGTTCCTGAATAGTTAACCCTCACTTTACCTTTTTTACCTTTTTTTGTTGTAATTACAATGACGCCATTTGCTGCGCGAGCACCATAAATTGCTGTTGCCGAAGCATCTTTTAAAACAGTGATACTTTCGATATCATCAGGATTTACGCCAGCAATTGGAGAACTTGTTAATTGGTCAACATCTATATCATCCTGATCCGAAGGTAGATCTGTTCCTTCTAAAGGAATACCATCGAGAACCCAAAGTGGATCTTGCGGCCCATTAAGTGAAGCCGTTCCACGGATACGAATTCGTGCGGGTGCACCAGGAGCACCTCCTGTTGTTTGTACGCTAACACCGGCTAATTGTCCTTGTAACATTTGGTCAACACCAAGAACAGCTGCTTGTTTACTATCTTCAACATCAAGCGTTGTAACAGCACCGGTCATTTTTCTCTTTTCAATTTTCTGATAACCTGTTACAACGATCTCTCCTAGCTCACTATTAGCATCGCTTAGCTTAATTGTAACGAAATCTTTTCCCTCGATTTCAACAACTTGAGTTTCGAACCCCAAATAGCTACATGAAATAGTTTTTAAAGCAGTAGGTACTTCAAGTACAAAGTTTCCATCAAGATCTGTAATCGTTCCCATCGTGATATTCTCAATCACTCCTTTTACTCCCGTTTCGGTTCCAATTGTCGATTTGTCAATAAACACCGAAGCACCGATCAGCACATCGCCGTCGGTTGCTGAGAGTACTCTCCCCTTTAGTTGCTTTGTCTCTTGTGCCATAACAAAAGCAGGCAAACAGATCAAAAGCCAGGTTAGCAGTCTTTTCATAGTTTAATTTTTAAAGGTTATTAAAATAGTGGTTTTTGTAAGTAAAAAGACAGATAGGGTGAAATTCTTCCCCCTACCTGTCTAGTCGTTTTATATTATTTTAAATTTAATGCTTCTTCAATCCTCATGATCAAATCATTATAATGGTAACGAGTTGCCTCATCTTTTATCGTCAATCGTTTCTTTAAAAGGCTTCTAATTTTCATAAGTTCACCTCTTTTCATGGAAACAGCATCTGAAACACGATTCATTGTGGAATAAAACACGTTACGACGGAAGTTTTTTGAATCGTCTGAAGTAACTTCTTCTTCAAACATCTTATCGTTCTTAACCGAATAGTCACACAAAACAGGCATGTGTTTATGTAAAGAACATGAACATGCCGACTGTAAAGTTTTCTTCGTCGTTTTTGCCATGGACTTATTCTGTGTAATAATCAAGGCATCGATAAAATTCTTTTGGCTCTGACGATCAAACACATTCAGCTTATAACCTTTAATTGTTTTCTTAAAGATTCCCTGATGCAAATCATTCATCATATTTGCAACGGTATAAGCTTTATTCCCATTCTTCGCTTCGTTTTCAAGCATTCTTAACAGACGCTCTTTTTGTAAAAGCGAATAGAAAATTCGAGCATGCAAATCACGGAATAAAGTTGTAGGTGCATATTCAATATCACCAATTGGAGATTCCTTTATAGGATATGTCTTATTATAGATATCCGCTTTAGTCAACCATTCAGGAATATCAATTACTTCATCAAGTAAGTATTTAATAGCATCCTTTTGTTTAGCTTTTTCAACATGATTGTAAGCCGCTTTCTTCTCCCCATAAACTGGTTGATCCAGATAAACACCACCCACATTTGTTACCACGTGATTGGCATAAGTAAACCATTGTCCAATGATACCCATCATCATCTTACCGGCTTTCTCATAATCCTGACCTTCTTCGTAAGTCCAGCTTTCAACCTGAGGAACAATACGTTCAAGATTTTTCAATCCGTAACGACTGGCGTGCATGGAGTTATCACCTAAGTCTTCACTTTGTGCCGATGGATCAATTGTATTCTTACCATTTTGCTGAGGACCATAATGGTATAAAGGATCTGTTTCGTGCTTACGAATCATAGCCTTTTGATCACTCAATTCATCCCATGGACTCTTCTTGTTATTCCATTTATAAGCCCAACCAATGGCGAATATATCGTAGATACCAATTTGAGGTGTGATGTTCTTAACACCATCACCAGGTTGTGCAACGTAATTAAAACGAGCATAATCCATAATCGAAGGTGCTGTCCCGCCCATCTTCTCGGTATAGGTTTTCGATCTTAATGAATCAACCGGGTAAGCATAAGAAGCTCCCATATTGTGCATTAAACCTAAGGTATGACCGACTTCGTGTGAAGAAACAAAACGTATTGCATGTGCCATATGCTCGTCTTCAAATTTGTTAGCTCTTGCTTTAGGATCAATAACTCCAGTTTGAACTCGAATCCAGGATTGTAGTGCAGTCATCACATTGTGCCACCAAATAATATCGGCTTCAATAATTTCTCCCGATCGTGGATCAACAACAGAAGGTCCCATTGCATTCGCCTGACTTGATGCGGCATAGGTCACCATAGAATAACGAACATCGTCACCATCAAAATCAGGATCATCAACAGGTGCATCCTTCGCAATAATAGCATTCTTAAAACCAGCTTGCTCAAAAGCAACTTGCCAGTCATCAATACCATCCTTAATAGCTTGTCGCCATTGTGCAGGGGTCGCAGGATCTACATAATAGATAATTTGCTTTTGAGGTTCAACTAACTCACCAGCTAAATAACTCTTGACATCTTCTTTTTTAGGTTCTAGTCTCCATCTGGTTACCAATTCGCGATTCTCAAGCGCTTGCTGATCATCATTAAAATAATGTTGCTTGGTAGAAAAGAAACCAACTCTTTTATCCGCAAATCTTGGTTTCATCGGCTTTTCATCCAATAAAACAATATTACTTGTCACTTCAATAGAAACCGTAATTCCCTCAGCCTTTGTTGTCAATAAAGATTTTACCAGTGCATTCTTAGGAAAGGATTTCACTTCATTTATCTTAGACAACTTAGTTACCGCAGATCCTGGCAATCCCAGAATTCCAAACAAGTCATTCAGACTCTTTTCTGAACCATCAAAAACCTTATTAACCTTAAATATATATGAGGTTGAATCTTTTCCCAGACAAGCTAAATCAAAGCATTCTCTAATTGAAGGGATATAGTTATCCTCAAACGATTTTGTAATTGCATCACCTTGTTTACTTGAATAGGATCCTTTATATGTTTTGACCCATACTTTCTGAAGAATAGTATCAAGCTCAAATTTGATTAATAAGTTTTGATAATTTATTCCCTTATTAAATCCTAACTCATTAATTTCTGTTGGTACTTTTGAAATCTTATTCACTAATAAGAAATCACGCTCCAATAAATTCTTATTTAATTCGAAATAATAATCCTTCTTTACTCTATGAATATCGATTACCCCACTTTTACTGATTGCCTCAGATGTAATGACTTCATCGTAATTCTTTAATTCTGATTTTTTCTTTTCAGTATCCTTTGAGTCCTCATTTTCGGTTTTCTTCTTCTTTTTCTTTAAGAATTTAAAAATTCCCGTTTCAGACTGGTGTTGATTTAAATTATTAGCAAATGTTTGCTCTTGCATTCCACCAAGAATACAAGCCGACATCATCGCTACAATTAAATTCTTTTTGAGTGTGTGTGTTAAGTTCATTCAGTGTTTTTTGTTCTTTTGCAAAGGTTGATACCAAAAGTTAATTGCAATTCACTCTTGGATATCAATCACCCTGCAGGATCTAACCATTTACTAACCAAAAAATATTTCCGATCCCTTAAGGAGAATCTGAAACAAATATGATTTTTTTGTAAGAAGCAATAAAAAAGGAAGGAGTGAATCAGGAAAAATGGAGAGTGAATTCTAAAAAACGAGGAATGAATAAAAACTGCCTCACTCTGGTTTCAAAAAATCGCGATAGCAAACAGATGAGAAAACACGGCAGAAAACTCATTCCCAGACACAGTTTCACAGAGCAATATCTTGATAAAGAGATCTCAATTCAATAAAAAAGCTGGAATAATCTAAGAGATTAAAATGACTAGTAGTACTATAACAATGGTAATCTGACAACAAACTTATTTCCTTCTACACCATACTCAGCTTGTTCTTTACCTAAAAAAGCATATAAAGCATTTAACGTTTTCAGGCCTGTTCCGGAAGTCGATGCTAAATCAGAACGCAGTTGATGATTATTTTCAACCAACAATCTTTCATTCTCAACTCTTAATGATATGACCAAAGGTTTTTCTGTGGTGACGATATTGTGCTTGATTGCATTTTCAACAAGAGATTGCAAACTAACAGATGGTAACTTATTAGCCATATAACAAGCAGGAATATCATATTTCAAACTCAGATTATCACCAAAACGTATTTTCTGAAGAAAAATATAATGTTTCATGAAATCTAGTTCTTGCTTTAAATCCACCAAACTTGAGTTATTCCGATCTAGAAGGTAACGATATACTTTCGATAATTTAAGTATAAACTTTCGGGCTAATCGTGGCTCAGTCTCGACTAAGGCATATAAGGAATTCAATGAATTGAATAAAAAATGAGGGTTTATTTGATTCTTGATGTTTTTAAGTTGAGCTTTCACTTTCTCCTCTTCTTCCTGATGAGCACGCTTTCTTAATTCAACCGTTTCACTGATATCAAATCGAAAACTAGAAAATCCAATAACCTTATTATCTTCATCAAAAATAGCGTTAAATACCTGCTGATAACTCCTACCATTTCTTTTATATTCAGTTAAGAAATGTTCACCTTTCAAAGCACGATCAAAATGTTTCTTCATTAACTCTCCAAAATCATGATGATAGGTATTTAGTGCACTCATTCCCACCTCAATTTCCATTCCTTCATTAGCAAATGCATCTTTTTGATACACAGAATTGAAACTTGTATAGCGATATTTCCTGTCAACCGAAAAAATTCTAATCTGATCGGTACTCTCCATAATAGAGGATAGCTTATTCAAAATATTGCGATGTTTTGTTTCTGCTTTTTGTCGTCCTTCAAACTCCAAAAGCCATCTACGTTGTGAATAATATAAGAATACCATTAATAAAAATGCCAACACGATACCGATGAGTGCCGTTGAATTTCTCACCTCTTGAACAGCCTCCTCAACATTAAACAAGGGTACGCTTACGGTAATCAACCAATAATCCTTTCCATTTGCAATTCGAATTGGTTTATACACCCTCATTACCGGGAGATTCAAAAAACCGGAATGTACTTCCTTCTGTTGCTCTACCCCAGTTTGGAATGCCGATTGCACAAAACTCGAATCCTGATGATTGCCTATTTGTTTTCCAATTAAATTCTCATCTGGATGCGTAATACAAATACCATTCTTTGAAATAATACTCACATACGCTCTTCCCAAAGATTTCACATCATAAAAGATCTGTTGAAATTTTCTCAAGTCAATATCAAAACCAATGATTCCATTGACTTGTGAATTTACAATGACTGGGGTAAGAATACTGATTAACTCCTTGCCTTGATCATTTTTATATGGTTGTGATAAAACTGTTCCTCTTAAATTCTGCAGTTGATACAATAGTATTTTCTCATGAATGGGAGAAGTCGATTTCTCAATAATAGAGTCATTTAGCTTTTCCAGGACAATTCCACTCATTTTATTATTCCTATCCATTCTAATGAACCAACGAGCAGATATTTCCGGGCTTTCCATTAGATCCGATTGTAAGATCTCTTTAATCACAAGGAATTCTCGTCCCAAGGCATATTCTTCAATCGCATCGGTAAAAAGTTCCGCTTGTCTGCACCTGTTTTCAATTTCAGTTTGAACAATCAGAAAACTATTTTGCCCTTTCGACAATGCCAAATCAACACTCATTTTACGTGCGGTAATAGCCATTTTATCGCCTATAAAATAGGCAACGATCCCAAAAGTTAGGATAATAACAAGACCTGTGAATATTATGGATTTATTACGTAATTTCATGTATCTCTTTCTGTGAATATTCTGCAAAGCTATAAAATTTACTTTGCAGAATAAATTTGCTGAAACAATATCGATGGCTTATTTTCCTATCTAGAACTTTGTGATTTACTTTGCAGCCTATAAAACAGAATTAAGCCTAGAAATGATAGATTTTAAAGTCGATATAGATAAATGCATAAGTTGTGGCTTATGCGCACAAGATTGCCCTGTAGGAATTATCGAGATGAATCCACAACCGAGCGTCCGAAAATCACGAGAAAAGCAATGTCTTAAATGTCAACACTGCTTAGCAATTTGCCCTACCGCTGCCCTATCTATTTTAGGAAAAAAGCCTGAAGATAGTCTGTCTTCAGAAGGCGAATTGCCTGCTTATGTAGCCATGACTCGTTTGATCAAAACACGACGATCAATTCGGAAATACATCCCAGAAAATTTGGATCAAGAGCTTATTCAAGAGCTTTTGGAAACAACGGCTTATGCTCCTACAGGTCACAACTACAATTCGGTACACTTTACCCTCATCGATAAAAAAGAAGATCTGTACTTATTTAGAGATAAAGTGTATGCAGCGATTAAAAAAGCTGGAGAAGCAAAAACTCTATTACCTCAATTCCAATTCTTATATGCCATTCAAAAAGTTTGGGAAAGTAATGGCGTTGATGTTATTTTTAGAAATGCCCCTCACCTTTTAATTGCTTCAGCTCCCAAGAAAAACTCATCCCCACTACCCGACTGCCTAATTGCTTTAAGTTATTTCGAACTTTTAGCTAACAGTCATGATATTGGCACTTTATGGAATGGCATGCTCACGTGGGTATTGAATGATATCGACCCTGGTATAGCTGAATTAATTGGCATCCCTAAGGATTACACCGTGGGCTATGGGCTGGTTTTCGGAGAATCTGCCGTTAAATACCCACGTGCCATTCAATCAGAAGGTTTAAGTCTCAACAGAGTAAAAATGGACAAGGACTAAAAGATCTTTCAATATTAACTCTACCAGGCATTAAAAATATATCAAAAGCTTTTCTTATTTTTGCATTAAATAAAACTCTATACATCATGATTAAGAACATTCCTAACATAAAACACACCGAATCGGGTAACTTTTTCCTTTTAGCAGGTCCTTGTGCCATCGAAGGTGAAGAAATTGCAATGCGAATTGCAGAACGTGTTGTAGAAATCACGAACAAACTTGAAATTCCTTATATTTTTAAGGGTTCGTACCGTAAGGCAAACCGTTCTCGTTTAGATTCTTTTTCAGGTATTGGGGATGAAAAAGCATTGAAAATTCTAAAAAAAGTTAGTGATACTTTTGGTGTCCCTACCGTTACAGATATTCATTCAGCAGAAGAAGCTGCTATGGCAGCTCAATATGTTGATATCCTACAAATTCCTGCGTTCCTTTGCCGTCAAACTGACCTACTCGTTGCGGCTGCTAAAACAGGAAAAGTTGTGAATATTAAAAAAGGTCAGTTCCTTTCTGCTGAGTCCATGAAATTCGCTGTGAACAAGGTAAGAGAAATGGGTAATGATCAGGTTATATTAACCGACCGTGGAAACATGTTTGGCTATCAGGATATGATTGTTGACTATCGTGGCATTCCAACCATGCAAGAAAATAATTGCCCTGTTGTTTTAGATATTACTCATTCGTTACAACAGCCTAACCAAACTTCTGGTGTAACAGGAGGACGTCCTGATTTAATTGAAACAGTTGCTAAAGCAGGTATTGCTGTTGGAGCAGATGGTATTTTTATCGAAACGCATCCTGACCCTGCTAATGCTAAATCTGATGGTGCCAATATGTTACACTTAGATCATCTTGAAGACCTATTAACTAAACTGGTTGCCATCCGTAAGGTGGTCAATCAATTCTAAGAAAAGAATTTTCTTCTTAAAACATATAGAAATCCCTTGTAAGCATTGTGCCTACAAGGGATTTCACCTTATTACCATCACCTTAATACTGACGCAAGGTATTTGCATTATATTTTCAGCGATTTATTAAAAATCGAATTAGATCTTTAATATGGCTGACGTTTCACATAAGAGGTATGCAGCAATTTATGAGACTTATGACTTAATGGCTTCTCAAGAAAATCTTTATAAATCTGCATTACTTCAGGATTCTCATGAGATTTTCGAAGAGCTAGTGATAAATCTTCCGAATAAATGGCATCCATTCTTTTCTGACGAATTTCATCATCAACAGGGAACGGCTGACCACCACCACCAAGACAACCGCCTGGGCAAGCCATAATTTCAATAAAATGGTAGAATCGATCTCCTCTTTCAATAGCTTCCATTAGTTGATGTGCATTTTCCAAACCATTGGTTATAGCACATTTCAACTCGACTCCTTCAAGGAATGACCATTCTGGACGAACATCTACAATTGGCACGGTAGCTTCTTTCACACCTCCTAAACCACGAACAGGTTTAATTTCCAAATTCTCAAAAGGCACCTCGCGGCCCGTTACAATTTCATAAGCAGTTCTTAGTGCGGCTTCCATAACGCCGCCTGTAGCACCAAAAATGACGCCTGCTCCAGAACCAATTCCCATAATAGAATCATAGTTCTCTTCGTTCAACTGATCAAATTCGATACCTGCTTGTTTAATCATCACCGCTAACTCACGCGTTGTCAGAACAAAATCAACATCCTTATAACCGCTATCCTTCATCTCTGGTCTATTAGCTTCATATTTCTTTGCCGTACACGGCATAATAGAAACAGAAACGATATTGGCTGGATCCACATCAATATTTTTAGCATAATAGGTTTTAGCCAAAGCGCCAAACATTTGCTGTGGTGACTTACAAGTTGATAAATTTGGTAAGTATTGAGGGTACTTGTGTTCGATATATTTCACCCATCCTGGCGAACAAGAAGTAGCCATAGGTAGTGAAACATCAGGATTGTCGTCAAGCAATGCTGCCTTAAGACGTGTTAATAACTCTGTTCCTTCCTCCATAATCGTCAGGTCAGCAGTAAAGTCAGTATCCAATACGGAATCAAAACCTAAACGCCTAAGAGCTGACACCATACGAGAGGTTACTCGGGTACCCGGTTCAAATCCCAATTCTTCACCCAAACCAACTCGAACAGCAGGTGCAGTTTGAACCACCACATGCTTTTCAGGATCAGCTATAGCATCCCACACTTGCTCTACATACGATTTCTCGACCAAAGCTCCGGTTGGGCAATGCACAATACACTGGCCGCAATTGGTGCAAACCACCTCATTTAGTGGCTGATCAAAGAAAGTTGATATCTTCATATCTGCCCCTTTGTGAGCCACAGCAATTGCCCCCACACTCTGAATTTCAGCACAAGTTCTCACACAACGCTGGCAACGTATACATTTGCTATCATCTTTCTCGATAGACGGTGAGAATGAATCTACAGTGTAAAACTTATCAGGTACCAAATCGATAAAATCCTGGTTTGTTATTTGTAAATCTGCAGCGATTGTTTGTAATTCACAATGCCCATTTCTATAACACTTGGTACACTCTTCATTATGTTCTGCCAACAAAAGTTCAATGATATGCTTTCGACAATTTCTAACTTTTAAACTATTGGTATTAATCTCCATGCCTTCGCTAACAGGAGTCGCACAAGATGCAACCAGGCGATCAACGCCAGCTTGTTCCACTACGCAAACCCTGCAGTTACCTGCTACACAAAGGTCTTTGTGATAACATAGTGTTGGTATATGTATATGTAATCGTTCAGCTGCTTCGAGTATGGTTTTTCCTTCATCAACACTGACAGCGATTCCATTAATTGATAAATTGATCATATTTGCCATTTTTATTCTCTTTAGATATTAAGGTTTCTCATTATTTCACCTTAAAAAAGTTGAACATTAGACTCATTTATTTAGAATCCATTAGTAAATCATCTCCTCCCGGAAATTTTCTACAATAGAAGAAAAAGAATTTGCGACTGATTGTCCCAAACCACATTTAGCAGTTAAACGCATTGTGTCTGTCAATTTTAGAAGCTTATCAAGATAAGCTGCAGGCTTCTCACCACGCTTGACAGCCTTTATCCCTTTAAGCAATTGCTGACAACCTACACGGCATGGCGTGCATTGTCCACAAGATTCTTCTTCAAAAAAATCGAGATAATTATTCAACACATTATACATGGAACGAGAACTATTAAAAATCATCATAGAACCACCCGTAGGTAAGGATACCCCTCTCAACTTGCCCTGATAACCAATATGAGATTTTGGGAAGCGCTTTCGCGGTACAAGAAAACCAGAAGCTCCACCTACTTGCACAGCCTTGGTATCTCCATCACCAAAATCATCAACAAAATCCTGAACGCTCATACCTAATTCCAGTTCATAGATTCCTGGTATAGGCGTGTCTCCTGAAACAGAAAACACTTTGGAACCCCATGAATCTTTAACACCAAGTTCACGGAATTTCTTAGCACCATATTTCATTATTGTATATGAGTGTGCCAAAGTTTCTACATTATTGATGACTGTAGGCTTATTTAAATAACCACACTGAGTTGGATAAGGTGGTTTATTCCTTGGTTCACCACGCTTGCCTTCCATCGATTCGAAAAGGGCTGATTCCTCACCACAGATATAAGCGCCACTTCCTAAGAAAATATCAACTTCAAAATCGAGATCTAGTTCGTTCATTATTTGATGAAATTTCTCTAGCTCTTCTCTAAGTTGAGGCACAAGGAATTTATATTCACCACGTAAATAAATATACCCTTCTTTAGCACCTATTATCTTAGCGCACATAGCCATACCTGCCAATACTTTATGTGGCACCCGAGTCAGAATCTCTCTATCCTTGAAAGTTCCAGGCTCTCCCTCATCAGCATTACAAATAACATATTTGGTGGGTTCTACCTCTTCAGCAGTCAGCTTCCACTTTAATCCTGTTGGAAAACCAGCACCTCCACGTCCTTTAAGCCCTGAGTTAACCATTTCATTAATAATCTCATCATGAGAACGATCAAACGATTTCTTTAAAATCTCTTTACAATCATTTTCATTCTTAAAGATTAAATCTATTCTATTGAGTTGTCTTGTTTTAGTCGTCATAACTCCAGATTTTTACATTTTGAAAATAAGATCTACTCCTTATCGGCTTCTGCCTTATAAGAACTTAGAATATCGACAACCATATTTGGAGTCAATTCAGTATAAACATCATCATTCACAAGCATTGCTGGCGCCTTATGACACCATCCCAGGCAATTGGTTTCCAGAATTGTGAAGAGTTTATCAGGAGTGGTTTCTCCTAACTTTATTTTCAAGTAATCTTCCAGTGCCAAAAGAATTTGGTTCTTCCCTTTCATGGCACAGGTTATGGTTTTGCAAACACGAATAACGTATTTACCTCTTGGAACAATATCGAGAAATGAATAGAAACTAGCCGTTCCATAGACATCTGCGGCAGGGATTTTAGTTTCTTCAGCTATTTTAAGAATAGCACTCTCTGATAAATAACGATCTTTTTCAACAACAGCTTGCAGGATAGGAAGTAATTCCTCCCTTTTCACTCCATGCTCAATTACAAGATCTTTTACGATTTCAGCCTGATTGTTCATAGTTTGATTTTTTGTTAAATAACAAATAACTCCTAACACCATATACATCTTAGTTCCGAACTTAAGTGATAAGCTCAGATTAAAAAAACATATTAGAGTTAAGGTTCATTCATCATCTTGTTATTGTGAGATAGATTAGTTTTTATGCTAATTATTCTTGTACAATTTCAGATTCAAACTTTAATGAGTGCGGCTAAGTCAACTCATATCCAACTGTATACTCCATCAAATATTCGCTTTAATATACTAAAATATTAGAGAAATATTTCTCTAATAAATAAAAAGACTAAATGATATCAACAATTTACTTTAATACTGTAAACTAACCACTTACGAATAAGCCCATTAATATTGACATTAGAAATGATTTGGATCATAATGATCAAAGGACAAATTGCCAACAATTTCAATTTAGACTTATTAAAACAAAAGAACTCAGATATAAAAAAAACCTCCGGTTCAAACCGAAGGTTTTAATTTATATATTTCATTAGTTGAACCGATTAAAGTTCACATCAACTTTTCTTTTATTTACTCTCTAACATTATACAGAAGCATACGTCGGACTAAACCAAATAAAATTAAGGCAGGAAGACCAAAAACAACCATTCCCATACTAGCCGCTCGAGGTTCTCCTTCAAGTACAGAACTCACCGACCAAGCAATACAAAACAACATTAAAAATGCTCCAAAGCTAGCCATACTCCATAATTTCCAATTCATTTTATATTTATTATACAAACGAAAAAACATAAAAATAAATAAGCAGGTTAAAAATCCCAAAAGAAAAAACAACACTTCAATTCCAGAAAATATCATCGTAATACGTTTTTAAAATCATTAAAATAGAACCATCAAATTTAAATACCATTGTATTCTCGACCTTTATCAGCCCAAAATTTTTCGACTGCCTTTTCATCAAAAGTATCCCCATAACCAAAGACAATATCCATCTCACGCATAAAGCTGTGAACAGGTCCAGGCATGAGTGCTGAAACTTTATCAACTAACTTATGATGCCAAAAATCAGGTTTATTGTATGGGCAAGAAGTTATACACGTAGCACAAGAATTATTACCTTCACACCAATATTCAAAGCAAGTTTTAGCATTCAAATACCATTTTTCTATCCCTGAATTATTAAACCAGGTTTCACCACCATGTGTTGGTTCCATTGTTGGTTCCACATTTTTCGGAATTGACTTTGATGGACAGGCATCAGCGCATCGTTGACAACGCTTACAGAATTCTCGTACACCAAAAGTGACTGGTTTATCGTATTCTACAAACTCCATATCGGTATAGACCTTAGCAATACGAAAACGAGGTCCGTATTTATAGTTAATCAGAAGGCCATTACGTCCTCCTTCGCCTAATCCAGCCGCAATTCCATAAGGAACACTCATACCAAGGTCATTACCTGCTGCCACGGCTTTATAACCTAAATTCTTTAGAAATACTGAGAGCTGAAATGCCGTGATAGCCATCTGTGAATAACCTTCACCAATGGCACCTTCAACTGTATAGGAAGGAGCTGTAGCAATATTTTCATAATCCATTTCTACACCAATAACAATAACAGATTTAGGCTCAAAAGGGAACTGATCCCATCCAATCTCTTCACCATTCAGAGCAACAAAATGCTTATCGTAATCCCACATTTTATTACGAGGTGTGATACCAACCAAATCAGCTTTAAAATGGCGGGCTGCCCTCTTAATAATTGCAGATGCTTCTTGTTTGGACTCAAATTGATGCTTTGTATCATTAATGTAATTCAAATCAAGAAAATTGTTTCGCTCTTCATGAGAATTTTGTTGCCAACTGTACCAACCCGAATTAGGTACACCAAATTTGGACCCAGGTGTTGCTGCATGTTCTATGGCCCATGATCCATGATGAAGTGCCCAGTCAATTCGAGAATAACCAGGGCGAGACTCATCAGTTTCAAAACGTTCAAAAGTTCTACCCAGAGCTGCCAATTCAGGATCCAGTCCGCCTACAGCCCTACTAAAAACAGTGTTCTTTTGGCGAAAAGGTTTGTAGGCCGAAGACACTTTAACCGGGAATTCATCCATCGCTTTTATAGCGACCTTTTTTGTTTCATTATCGAGCACTTCGCCAACAACTTTTTGTGGGGCAGCAGCAAGTCCGGCAGCACCCAATACTGCACCTGCAGAACCAATTTTCAAGAAATCTCTTCTTCCGAGAACAACATCTTTTTTTTCCTTTTCCTTTGCCATAAGTATTATAATTGTAGTTAGTAGATACAATACCAGTTATCAAAATCCATAATCTGGTGTAATGCCAAAGAATCAGTTAGGAGTCATCAATCACAAATAAAACTCATAACTTTCCCGACAGTTATCAGGAAAAGATTCAATTAGCATGAATCATTACAACAAAGAAAATTTTCAACAGTATAGTCATCGTCCCGAATCCTGATTCCGTCTGAATTGGGGGATTTATTCAAGGTTCCAGATCATGAATCAGAACGAACAATGACCTAATAATAAGAATGGTATATTAATATTTAAAACCGAAACAAATAAAAGTCTAAAGACATGAGACTCCTATGTAATTAGGTGTCAAATTGGTGATTCAACCATGTATCTAGAAAGTAAAAATGGCAATTACTCTCGATTTTATCGTAGAGCTTAATTTCGAGTCGCCTCTCTTCTGTATTCAGAAGGTGTTTTTCCTGTAAATTTTTTAAAGGCTGTATTAAATGTTGTTTTAGATTTGAATCCGGCTTCGTAACCCAAAGCCAAGACAGTGTAATGATTTTTAGAGGTATCTTTTGCTAGTTTTTTATATTCCTCCACCCGATAGTTATTAACGTAATCATTAAAATTTTTCCCAATATAATTATTGACAACTTCTGAAATAATACGCGAAGGTATTTTCACTTGCTCTGCTAATTCCTGAATACTCACATCTGGATTCAAATAAGGTTTCGCAATTTCCATATGATTATTCAGTTTCGCAACATAAGCTAGAGCGTCCTCCTTTTCAAAGGAACTGCCCTCTTTCTTTTTGCGTGAGGACAGATTAAAGTTTAAAGAATCGTAATGCAACACAACTGGATTCGAGATCAATGAGTAAGTAAATATCAAGCTTACAGCCGCGTATATGACAACATTTCCAATTTCAAAAAACTCCTTAAATGGCGCATGATAATAGGCTAAATTTACCTCAAGCAAACGAACAATACCATGAAAAATTAAAAGTATAGCAATCAAACGAATATGTTTGAAATGCCCTGACCAAATAGGATGGTCTTTAGCCAAATCAATAAACTTATTTTTTTTCAACCTGAAAAAAACAGCTAAAGAATACAGTAAAAACTGAAGACTTACAATATCAGTCCCAAACAATTGATAATATTCAAAATAACGATCCATCGAAACATTCTGTCCTAATGGAGTCTTATAATGAATAAGAAACGGGATTAAGAGAAGAATACTCGAAAATAGAATAAATAAATGTCGGAAAAATTTCAAATTAAAATTGACCTTACGCTTTGCCAACAGCATAAAATATAAATATAGGAAGGGGCCAAATAATATCTCAACAGGAACCCGAATAGCAAAAAGAAAAGGATAAGAACCGAACCAGCCTAAATTTTTAAAAAGAGTTATAGAACAATACAATATTAGATTAACCATTAAAGTAGCAAAGAGCAAATTGGGTATATTCCGGTGCTTCTTTTTTGAAAGAATTAAGATCAAACAAAAGGCTAAAATAATTCCAGAAAGGAGGAGATGATTTAAGAGTTCTATATGCGCCATTCATATTCTTTTTATGGTTCCTGACAAAAATAAGATATTTACTTTAGCATCAACTTTCATAAACAAAAAAAAACCTTCGACTTAAGTCGAAGGTTTTTTTTGAAATATTATACAGAATAGATTTAAACGTATCTCTTAGGCTCAACATCGCCTCTCAATACCATATAACCATTCATTGCAAGAGCTTTCATTTCATCCTCACCAGGGTATACAACAACTGGAGCAATAAATGAAACCATATCTTTCACATAATTAACAAGGTCACCATTATGAGCGATACCACCTGTTAAGATAATACCATCAACCTGACCTTTTAAAGAAGCAGCACAAGCACCAATAGATTTACCTACCTGGTATGCCATTGCATCTTGAATCAACTTAGCCTTAGCGTCACCATCTTTAGCTTTCAACTCAATCTCGTAAGCATCGTTAGTTCCCATATGAGCAACTAATCCACCTTCACCTTTGATCATTTTCTTCACTTCATCCAAAGTCACATCACCGCTAAAGCAAAGCTTAGCTAATGCACCAGCAGGAAGAGTTCCAGAACGCTCAGGTGAAAAAGGTCCTTCACCATCTAAAGCATTGTTCACATCGATAACACGACCTTTAAGGTGAGCACCAACAGAGATACCACCACCTAAGTGAGCAACAATAATGTTTAAGTCTTCGTAATTTTTATCTACTGATAAAGCAAATGATCGACTTACAGCTTTTTGATTTAAGGCATGAAAAATTGAGATACGCTCAAATTCCGGGTGTCCTGAAACACGAGCAACATCAATCATCTCGTCCACAACAACTGGATCAGCAATATAGGCTTTTGCATTTGGCAATGACTGTGCAATATTATCTGCAATCAGTCCACCAAGGTTACTAGCATGCTCTCCAAGAACACCAACACGTAAATCAGCTTTAAGTTTCTCGTCAACCAAGTATACACCAGACTCGATAGGCTTAACCAAACCACCACGTCCAACAACAGCTTCAATTAGGTCGATAAGAATTTCAGCATCAACCAATTCTTTAAGAATGATATCCTTACGAAACTCGAATTGTTCTGAAATGCTGTTAAACTGAGCTAACTCTTCATTAGAGTGCTTAATATTTTTAAGAAATACTGATTTATCACCTTGATATACGGCAATCTTTGTGGAAGTCGATCCCGGATTGATGGCTAAAATTCTGCGATTTTCCATTAGAAATAGTAGTTTATTGTTTGTTTAGTATTTGACTGCAAAAATACCAATCTCTCAATGATATCAACACAAAAACATAAATCTTTTTTCATGCTTTACATCACACAGAACAAACCAACACTAACTACAGCTAATCAATAAATTACAAGAGATGCGCATTATACAAAACAGCACTTTCTAAATTCTTTTGCGCGAACTTCATTGCTTCATGAAGGCTTTGACCTTCTTTTTTTATGGGAATCACATGATCAAAAGGAGAGTTTACTAGATTTTCTGAACTCCCACAAAAGGCTATAACGCGCTTCCCCATTAATTTAGCTTTCTGGGCTAAAACATAAGGAGCTTTACCGAAAGAAGATTGAGAATCAATACACCCTTCACCTGTAATTAGAATATCACAATTCTCAAGAGCCTCATTCACATTTAAACAATCAAAAATCAATTCGCTACCCGATCGTAATTTAGCCCCACATAAGGCATAAAGTCCGGCTGCAATTCCTCCTGCAGCACCACCATGCTTCAGTGTTGAAATATCTATATTGAATTGTTTCTCTATTACCTGAGCAAAACAGTTGTGATTTTGATGCAATAAAATGATTTCCTCTTCAGTCGCTCCTTTCTGTTTCCCAAAAACAAAAGCAGCTCCGAAAGTACCAAGTAAAGGGTTATCCACATCGCAAGCTATTTGAAAATCAACTTGAAGTAATCGGGAATCAAAATTTCCAGAATCGATGGTAAGAATGGATTTTAGATTTCCTCCTCCTCCACTGAGTTCATTCCCATTCTTGTCAAGAAATCGAAATCCTAAAGCTCTTAAAGCTCCAAAACCCATATCGAGTGTACCACTACCACCAATAGCAAGAATAATCTTCGTACAATTCAGATCAAGAGCAGAATGAATCAGATCTCCAAGTCCATAGGTATGCGTATTTAAAGGATTGTATTCTGAAGGTTTAAGCAAAGATAAGCCCGCAACATGGGCCATCTCGATAATAGCAGTACCTTGCTCCGTAATAAATAAAGGCGCATCGATATGCCTATCAATAAGATCATAAGTAGAGACAATATGTTTGGCCCCCAAATAATGTTCCAACAGTACATCGAAGGTTCCGTCTCCACCATCTGCAATAGGTAAGGTCCTACAATCGAAATTGAGCTTCGTTTTTAAAAGGCTACTTTTTATGATATCAGCAACTTCAAGAGCAGTAAGACTACCTTTAAAAGCATTGGGAGCAATCAGAATGTTCATCTTTAATCATGATTAATTATAAAATTCTGATAAACAAAAAATATTAGCTACGATCAATAAAATCAGAAACATCTTCGAACACTAACATACTTGGCTGAGCTTCAAAATAATTAAACAAATCAGTCTCGGGCCATTGCTTCACTGATCGCATCACTCGATTCATTAATTTATTCAATTCCTTTGGAAAATCAGAACCTTTCCACGAAGAAGTATTGGTTATAATAACCCAAGTTGTTCCATCAGGATTTTGTTTCATTAAGGCAGAACTACCAGCCAGAGTTCCGGTTCGCCACCAAGTTCCATTTGATCGGGTTCCTTTCCATCCAATAGGACTAAATCCTCTTCGGCTAGGCTTGGTCATGTATTCAATACTTTCCTTAGAAAGAATATCAGCTTGTTTGTCTTTGCCATCTATTGCGACATAGAATTTCATTAATTCAGCAGCAGAAGCAATCCATGCACCAGCACCTCCAAGTTCTTCAATATTATTACCACCATTGCTACGATGAACTCTTCCTCCAGAACCATCAAAGGCTGGAATCAGAATCGCATTTGATTGCTCATAGTAATTGACCTCATTAGGTAATTTGTCTTTACGTAGATTTTTACCCAGATGCATATCAAAAATACCAGCTGGTTGCAAAATATGTTCTTGCACATATGCCTCGTAATTTTGACCTGACGATGCTTCTATAACCTTCTCAAGAATGACATACCCTAAGTTAGAATAACTACCTCGGCTACCTGGCGTGAAATGTAAACGTCTTGAAAGGGCAAATTCGATAATGGTTTCAGCACTTGCTGGAGCCGGAACATTCATTTTTTTTGCAATGGTTAAAGGCAAAAACATTTGATCACCATATCGGCTGGTATATCCAGCTGTATGTCTTAATAAATGCTCTACCGTTATTCTCTTCGATCGCTTATCGCGAATATTTAAGTAGTTTTCAGAATTCAGAATTCCTTCCTCACCAAATACCCTATCGCTTAATTGCAATTTGCCTTCTTCTTTCAATTTCATGATTGCCGTAGCCGTAATCAACTTGGAAACACTGGCAATACGAAACAAATGATCGGGCTCAACCTTAACTTTATTTTCCACATCAGCATAACCATACCCCTTAGCAAAAACCAGCTTCTGATCTTTTACCAAAGCAACAGAAGCTCCATTAATTCGCCAATATTCAAGAAACCTCTTTATCCTATAATCAGCTCTTTTAGTTACCTCAGATGATGATAGCTCGTTTGAAATACGATGTGAAACCGGATCTAATTTGCTATCGTAAGGTATATGCAATTCTTCTCGTTTCGACGAGCTGGTATGTGTATCAAACAATACGACTACCAGGGTTAATATCAATATTATGATTTGTTTTACAGTCATTCTCCACATTTTATCTTATTAAAGATCTCATTACAAGATTCTTTAAGGATACTTATCTCTCTAATCAATATTCGCCACAAAAGTGATTATTTTTTCTCAATAAGCAGCTATGAAGATAAGACATTCCCTTTAAATATCTGACATAAAAATGTAAGTATTTGCCTAATAATAGTCAACACAAGCATCTTTTCTAAATTTCAAAAAATCAGATACATATCTCTATAAACTACACATACTAGTACATTTCTGTCTAAAACAGGACAATAAGTCATTATAATCTACCACTAAATACATCAACACCAGAAAATACAAAATATTGTATTTCGTGATAAGAACATTTCCTCTAAATTTTAGAATAGATCAACAGATGAAACTTCAAGAGTACAATTTATGATTCGTGAATCAAATTCACAAGTTTTACCTATATTTGCAGCGACCTTACCTTGAAACTCAATATTTAAACTTTAAGCAATAAAAGTTATTCAACCAACGTTAACTGAATTAATTCAGTTAGCCAGGCTTTTATGCACAAAAAATTGAGTCCGAAATTACAACCGTAGGAATAAATGACGAAAGGCAAAAACACGGCTATTAAAGCCAAAAGAAAGAATCCTCCAAAAAGAAAATCAACACCTGTAAAAAAAGGAAAAACAAAGAGAACATTCAAAACACGCCTCTTTCGATTTTTCTTCTTCTGCCTGCTTATAGCCGGTTCTCTATTTGGCTTATTTTTGGCAAGTATTTATTATGGTGCTTGGGGAAAACTACCCGATTACCATACATTGAAAAATATTCAGAATGCCGATGCATCAGAAGTTTATTCTGAAGATGGCAAGATTATGGGGCGCATCTATGCCGAAAATCGCACAAATATTGACTTTAGTGCTATTCCTATTAATGTGATCAACGCTCTGGTTGCAACTGAAGATTCCCGTTTTTATAGTCATGAAGGCATAGACGAAATCAGTTTGGTTCGCGTACTGGTAAAAACATTAATCCTTGGTAATAAGAGCTCCGGAGGTGGTAGTACACTTAGTCAGCAATTGGCAAAAAATCTTTATCCCAGAAGGAATTTTGGTAAACTTTCTATGCCTGTCAATAAAATCAAGGAAGCCATAACAGCTTCCCGATTGGAAAAGATCTACTCTAAGAAAAAGATTCTTCAGCTTTACCTAAATACCGTTCCTTTTGGAGAACAGGTTTTTGGTATTGAAAGTGCTTCGCGACAATATTTCAGCAAACCGGCCTATCAACTTAAACTTGACGAAAGCGCCGTCCTGATAGGAATGCTTAAGGCACCATCCTATTACAACCCCAGACGTTTCCCTGAGCGATCGAAACAACGTAGAAATGTGGTTATCGGTCAAATGACTAAGAACAATTTTATCTCAGAAAATAAGGCAGAACAATTAAAACGATTACCCCTAAAAATCAACTATCAAAAACAAAGTACACATTCGGGACTTGCACCTTATTTAAGAGAACGCATTCGTGTGGAGGCCGATAACATTCTTAAAAAGTATACAAAAGCTGATGGTTCATATTACGATATCTATCGCGATGGTTTAAGAATTATTAGTACGGTTGATTACAGCATGCAGAAATATGCAGAGGATGCTGTTAAATCGCACATGAAAAACTTACAGAATTTATTCTACAAGCACTGGGGCAGACAAAATCCATGGGATAATAATAAGGCAATTCTGACTTCAGCAATTGAACGATCTCCGTACTATAAATCCTTAACTAAAAAAGGTAAAAAGAAAAAGGAGATTGATGCGCTTCTCAAGAAGAAAAGAGATATGAAGATCTTCACATGGAATGGCGAAAAAGATGTGAAGATGAGTCCTCTTGACTCTATAAAGCACTACATTAAGCTCTTAAACACTGGTTTTGTCGCAATGGAGAGCAATACTGGTAAAATCAAAGCCTGGGTTGGTGGTATCGATTTTAAACATTTCCAATACGATCATGTTACAGGCAGACGTCAGGTGGGTTCAATTTTCAAACCTATTGTTTATGCGGCTGCTCTTGAAGCTGACATGTCTCCATTTGATTATTATCCTAATGAGCGTAAGGTTTACTCTGAATATCAGGATTGGTCGCCAAGAAATGCGGATAACAATTACGAAGGAAGTTATAGTATGGAAGGCGCTTTGGCTGAATCAGTCAATACAATAGCTGTGGATCTTATCATGGAAACAGGCATTGAGTCAACCATCGAACTAGCTGAAGAAATGGGGATTTCTTCACCATTACCTAATGTCCCTTCTTTGGCTTTGGGAACGGCAAATATTTCGCTTTTAGAAATGATACAAGTTTATGCCAATCTAGCCAATAGAGGTAAAAGAGTAGATCCTTATTATATTTCAAGAATTGAAACAAACAAAGGTGAAGTTATTGTCGATTTAAACCCTCTGGGTGCAGAATTGGAGACGAGCTTATCTCCTGAAAATGCTGATATCATCAACCATATGCTAACAGCTGTTGTCGATAGTGGTACAGCTAAAAGTTTGAGATCTGTATACGGTTTAAAGGGTGAGTTCGCGGGTAAAACAGGAACAACTCAATCGCAGGCTGATGGTTGGTATATCGGGTATAATCAAAATCTGGTTGCCGGTGCCTGGGTTGGTGCCCATGATATGCGAGTTCATTTCCGCTCTTTGAGTCTGGGCCAGGGTGCTTCTATGGCCTTACCTATTTATGGCAAATTCATGCACCAGCTCAACAATAATAGTAAATATCACAATTATTGTTCTGCACCTTTTTTCAAACCAGATAATGTAAGTTTGGCAAAGTTAGACATGCCACATTATATGCCGCCTAGAGCGGGTTTCTTTGAAAGACTTCTAGGTCTGGACAACAAGAAAAATGATAAAGAAAAATTAGAAAAACGTCGCGCTAAGCGAAAGAAAAATAAAAAATCGATATACGACAAGATTAAGTCAATTTTCGGTAAAAAGAATAAAGACAAATAGAATCCTAAAAGAAAAGCGTGAAGCCAACTGTTATAAGTGACTTTACACTTTTCTTCTATCCTAAGTTTAGAACTTTAGAATCTTTTCTTCCACCAAAATTTCAATCGCTCAAGAACTTTTACCTCAAGGGCATTATTCTGTGGAATATATAAACGTTGATTAGCAATCTCTTCCGGAAGGTACTCCTGATTAACAAAGTTACCCGGATAATCATGTGAATATTTATACTCTTTACTATAGCCCAAATCCTTCATCAACTTGGTTGGTGCATTACGTAAATGTAAAGGCACAGATAAATTCCCTGTTTCTCGAACTAAAGCTTGAGCCTTACCAATTGCCAGATAAGACGCATTACTTTTGGCAGATGTCGCTAGGTAAATCGCTACTTCTGAAAGAATAATACGAGATTCAGGCATACCTACCAAATTTACCGACTGAAAACCAGAATTGGCTAAAAGCAAAGCATTGGGGTTGGCTAATCCAATATCTTCACTTGCGGATATAACCAAGCGTCGAGCAATAAATTTAGGATCTTCTCCCCCTTCAATCATTCGGGCCAACCAATATACGGCAGCATCAGGATCACTCCCTCGAATCGATTTGATTAAGGCAGAGGCAATATCGTAGTGCTGCTCTCCATCCTTATCGTACATCGAAGGATTTTCCTGTAATTCCTTAAGCACTAATTCATTGGTCAATACAATTTCCTCAGTAACCTGAGAATTAATCACCAACTCCAATATATTCAGAAGTTTACGAGCATCCCCTCCCGAAAACTTGATTAAGGCATCCTTTTCTTTTACCGTAACCTTCTTTTCCTTTAAGTACAGATCTTTCGTTAAAGCATGCTCTATCAGAAATTCTAAATCTGATTTTTCTTGTGCTTTCAGAACATAAACCTGACAACGGGAAAGTAAAGGGGAAATCACTTCAAAAGAAGGGTTCTCTGTTGTAGCTCCAATGAGAGTCACCGTACCATTCTCAACAGCTCCCAGAAGAGAATCTTGCTGTGATTTACTGAAACGATGAATTTCATCGATAAAAAGAATAGGGTTTGGCGTAGAAAAGAACTTCTGTTTTTCGGCTTTAGCGATAACTTCTCTCACATCTTTCACACCAGAATTAACCGCCGATAGAATATAAAATGGTCGCTGAAGCTGGTTGGCAATAATTTTTGCCAAAGTTGTCTTTCCAACCCCAGGAGGTCCCCAGAGTATAAAGGAAGAAATATTCCCGGATTCAATCATCTTTCGAAGAACAGCTTTCTCTCCCACCAAGTGCTTTTGCCCCAAATAATTCTCAAGGCTGGTAGGTCGTAATCGTTCTGCTAAAGGTTGATTTGCTGTCATAAAACAAGGATAAAGATTAAAAAGGATAAAAGTTAAGCTACGGGTGAGCTCAGTATTGCATTACTAAATAGTGACTACTGATTGTCTATTTCTCTTTATTACAGTAGCGTTTAATTACATTGTACGCATCAAGCAGGCCAAGTTCTCCAGCCTTACTTAAATCGCCATAAGCCGATGTTTTATCATTATTGTACAAATAGACCAACCCTCGGTTGTAGTAGGCTTCTTTTAGTCTATCGTCTAATTCAATGGCCTTATTATAATCTGCGATTGCTTTATCAAATTGCTTCGATTTTGCGTAGGTATTAGCTCTATTAAAATAGGCAAAAATAAAATCAGGATTAAGCTCTATAGCCTTACAATAGTCCTTGATAGCAGAACTATAATCAACAATAATTTCACTATTCTTGCTCTTATTATCATCATTCAAACGGAGATTGGTATCATCATTTACACCAATAGATTGGATGTAATCTGTCATATCAACAATAGCATTGGCTCTATTAAAGTAGGCAAAGGCAAAGTTCTTATTCTTATCGATACATGCATTAAATGAGGCAACTGCATTATTATATTTCTTATTGCTTAATTCATAAGATCCCTTAAAGAAATAGGCTTCGCTATTACCAGATTTAATTTCGAGTTCGGCATTTTTGATTTGTTGATTGACCAAGTTCTTTGAAAATGGATAATGCTTATTACTAAATGTGAAAGCAGGCGAATAGTTATGCTTTTGATTGTAATTCATCAATTCCTGATCGTAATACTGCATTTTACCAGCACGAAGACTATCGATAGAAAGATGACTGATATGAAAATCTTTTGCAAGCTTAATGGCCACAAATTTATCTTGAACACGTCCTTTGATAATTTCTTCAACGATTTTTTCACGTGAATTCAAATCAATCAAACGCTGAAAATTTTCTGTAGTGTCAACAAAGGCAGCCATAGAACCTTCGTTTTTCATCTTCTTATATTTATCAATGATAATAAGCCCTTGATTTCTATCTTCAATGGAACCATCCACATCATTAATATCGCGTTTGGCTGATGATCGGGCCAGATAAGCTTTTGCAAAATCAGGGTAAATCTCAATTGCCGTTGTATAATCAGCAATAGCTCCAAGATTATCTCCAATATCAGCCTTCACCAGACCTCTATTAAAATAAATCAGCATGTTATCAGGATTCATATCCAAAACCATATTAAAATCGTCAATCGCTGAATTAAAATCACCAACTTCTGACTTCAGTAAGGCTCTGTTATAATAACCATAAGCATTGTTGGGATCCAGTTCTATCACCTTATCGTAATCTGCCAGGGCGCCCTTTAAATTCTTTGAGGCATAATTCGAAATACCTCTTCCCATTATCAAGCGTGAATCTTCGGGATTGATCTTCAAAGCTCGTTCATAATCCTCAACCGACTCTTTAAACTGCTTATTCTTATATTTTAAATAAGCTCTATGACCGAAGGCATCTGCAGAAAAGTTATTAAGCTGAACCGCTTTATTACAGTCTGATATGGCTCCATCAATATTATCTAACTGCTCTCTTACAACAGCTCTATTTAGGTAGGCACCAATCATATCCTTTTTCAACTGCAGGGCTCTTGTATAGTTTTTCTCAGCATCAACAAAACGCTTTAAGGCAGCCAATGTAATGCCTCGATTGGCAAATATATCTGGATTACTAGGATTTAAATCTTCTGCCATATCGAAATCCTTAAGAGCCTGCTTATAGCGACTCAAATGATTATTGGCAACTCCTCGATAAAGATAGGCTAGAGTATAATTCGGATTAATTGAAATTGCCTTGGTATAATCAATCTCAGCACCTTCAAAATCCTCAAGGTAATATTTAGCTAGAGCTCTAAACAAATAAGGTTCTGGAAGATAAGGTTTGACTCTAATTATCTCATTGAATTTTATAATAGCCTCAGTATAATCGTCAAAATAGATGGCATTACGCCCCTTTGATAATAAATTTTCAGTGTTAAGTTGTGCACTGGCCATTTTTAAACAAAAAATGAAACCTAATAATATCAGAAGTCGGTATAAACGCATAGAAATAATGATTTCAGGTGTTAAGTTACAAACTTAAAAAATCTAGCTTGCAATCAGATCAAATTAACAGATTTTAAATCATTAAAATCACCAATTTAAGACGCTTTTCTATTCAATTTCGTATCATCTAAAACAGATACATTCCATTTTTATTATTTTCCTAAAAACCTTAACTTGAAGATGAAAGCTCATTTACAATTCGCTATACATATGAAAGATTTGACGTATTACGAATATATATTGTGTCAAACTAACCCCTTCTTCTTATAATATTTATGACTTAAAACATACGCTATGAAAGATATCCTGCATCAATACATGAAAAAACGTTATCAACTCAAAGAAGAAGATTCATTCGAAGATCAAACTCCCGGCCCGGTAATAACTATTTCGAGAGAATGTGGCTGTTATGCCATTAATATGGCAAATGCACTGGTTGATAAGCTTAGTCGAATTACGGGTAATAAATGGACAGTACTAACCAAAGAAATTCTTGAAGAGGCTGCCGAACAACTGGGACTGCATCCAAAAAAAATTGAGTATGTCTTCGAATCTAAAGAAAAATCGACTTGGGATGATGTTTTTTCTGCCATGTCGAATAAATACTATAAGAGTGATAAGCAGATAAAAAAAACAATAGCAGAAGTAGTACAAGCCATGGCCCATCACGGAAATTGCGTGATTATTGGACGTGGTGGTGTTATTCTTACCCAAGAAATCGAAAAAGCCTTACATCTAAAACTTCAAGCTCCTTTAGAGTGGCGCGCTACACAATTACAGAAAAACCATGGTGGAAGTCTTGAGGAAATGAAAACCTATGCTCAAACGGTAGATGATAAGAGAGATATTATCCGAAATTTCTTCAATAAAAAACCTCTCGAATTGAGTCATTTCGACCTCGTGTTTAACTCTATGAAACTGGAAGACGAAGTCATTGTAAATGCAACAATTGATATCCTTAAAGCAAAAAATATAATTTAAATCTATCTTCTCCAGACTATAGCATAAGCATGATTAACATCATACTATTGAAAGTCTCAAGCAATCTTATCGAGTCAAATCATAATTATATCTAAAAACTTAAGCAAAGCCCTTATTTCAATTGGCTAGGTTTAAGTTTTTGTTATTTTTGCGGTTCTAAATCTGCCGATATTCTCAAGTTAGATTGAAAATATTAAAATAGATTTAAATGTGATAACAAGAACCATTAATACTTAAAACAACAATACTATGAATTTTAAAATTCTTGTTGCAGCCCTACTTATTGGAGGAACAGTTTTTTCTTCATCGGCTAAAGACAAAAAAAAGGACAAAAAAGAAGGTTACGTATTTACTGATGTTAAACGTATGCCAGCGACTTCGGTAAAAGATCAACATCGTTCAGGTACATGTTGGGCTTTTTCAGGACTTTCATTCATGGAGTCAGAAATGCTTCGTATGGGTAAGCCTGAGGTAGATTTGTCAGAAATGTTTGTGGTTTATAACTGCTACTCAGATAAAGCTATTAAGGATGTTCGTTTGAGCGGAAAATTCAACTTTGGTGGCGGTGGAGCTTTCCATGATGTAACTTACGTATGGAAAAACTACGGTATCGTTCCTGAGTCAGTATATGCTGGATTAAACTACGGTGAGCCAGGGCATACTCATGGTGAAATGGATATTATTCTTAGTAACTATGTGGATGCAGTAATTAAAAATAAAAACAGAAAATTAACACCAAACTGGCACAAAGGTTTTGATGGCGTTTTGGATGCTTACTTAGGAAAATTACCTGAGACATTTAAGTACGAAGGAAAAGAGTACACACCAAAGTCGTTTGCAAAAGACTTTACAGGTCTTAACGCTGATGATTATATCGAGATCTCTTCTTATACTCACCACCCATTCTACGAAAAATTCATTATCGAAGTTGGAGACAACTGGTTGTGGGACGAGGTTTATAACTTACCTATCGACGAGATGATGGAAGTTATGGAAAGTGCTATCATGAATGGTTATACCATTGGTTGGGCATCTGACGTTAGTGAAAAAGGATTTGCATACCGCAAAGGTGTAGCTATTGTTCCTGAAGCGGATACTAAGAACATGAGCGATTCTGAGATTTCTAAATGGCAGGATATGTCTGATAAGAAAAAGAATGCTAAACTATATAGCTTCGAAGGTCCTGGTCAGGAAAAAGTGATTACTCAGGCAATGCGCCAAGAAGCTTTCGATAACTACACAACGACTGATGATCACGGTATGCACATTGTTGGTATTTCTAAAGATCAAAAAGGTAACAAGTACTTCATCGTAAAGAACTCATGGGGTACTGATAACAATCCATATGAAGGTTATTTTTATGCTTCATTCCCATTTGTATCATACAAGACCATGTCTTTCATGATTCACAAAGATGCAGTTCCTGCAAAATTGAAAAAGAAATTAGGTTTGTAATCAACAAACTCAATTATATTTTGAAAAGCTCGACCACCACGGTCGAGCTTTTTTTTTGCAGCATTTATCATCATTTTCTAACAATTGGTCTGATTTTTGAATGTTTTATAAATTGAAAAATTTAATATAAATTCGTCAATCTGTAAAGTTTATTTATTTCAATAATGAATACTTAAGTAACAAACTCATTAGATTACAAATACAAAAATCCTATATTATGAAAAAATTATTATTAGTAGCAGTAATCTGCTTTTTCTCTTCAGCCTTATTTGCACAATTAGCCTCACCTATTAGTCTTGGTGTTCATGGAGGTCTTGTTAGTACTAAAATTGACACAGACTTAAGTAATATTAAAGAAAATTCAGAAAATGGAATGATGCTAGGTGCTTTTGCAAGAATCAATCTGAACAAATGGTATATTCAACCTGAATTAAATTACGTAAAACGCAAATCAAGTATTTCGCAAGATGTACCAATGTTGGGTTCTGTAACTGCTGATATTGAAACAAAAAGCCTTGACGTACCAATACTACTAGGTTACAAATTAGTAAAATTACCTCTATTTAAATTAAGAGCTTTTGCTGGACCTGTAGCATCATTTAATATCGATGACAAGATTAAATCTACTGTTGATGATGTAATAGATGCTGATTTTAAAGGTGCTGTTTGGAATGCTAAAGTTGGTGCTGGTGTTGACGTTTGGAAATTAACTTTAGATGTTGATTACGAATTTGGTTTAACTGATGTTTCTTCTGAATTCCTAAAGAAAAACAAAATGATGAATGTAACTCTAGGATTCCGTTTATTCTAGATTAAATAATAATGACATATAATGAAGAGAGTATTCCATAGGGATACTCTCTTCTTTTTTTAGTAAAACTGCAATTTTACTTCTGATAAAGATTTCATTTTAAAGAACTTCACAAATTAAAACATTTAATATAAATTCGTAACATATGCAATATTATTAATATTATAATCTAGTTTGTAAATAGACAATCATTAATCAAGACACAAATCCAACACTATGAAAAAGTTATTATTAGTTGCAGTTATCTGCTTATTCTCTTCAACAATGTTTGCCCAATTGGCTTCCCCAGTTAGCCTGGGTGTACATGGCGGTTTTGTAAGTACTAAATTTAAACCGAACTCAGGTAGTGATTTTAATGCTGATAATGGCATGATGTTGGGTGCTTTTGCAAGAATTAATATTAAGAAATGGTATATCCAACCTGAATTGAATTACGTGAAACGTAAATCCGAGTCTTCAGAGAGTCTTATGGGATCAAATATTTTCCCTACTATTGAAACAAAGAGTATCGATATTCCTGTTTTATTAGGTTATAAAATAGTAAAACTACCTCTATTCAAACTGAGAGCTTTTGCAGGACCTGTTGCTTCTTTTAATATTGATGATAAAATCAAAACAACTTTGGGTGATATTGAAGGAGGGGACTTTAATAGTGCCGTTTGGAATGCAAAATTTGGAGCTGGTATTGATGTTTGGAAATTAACTTTAGATATTGACTACGAAGTAGGCTTATCTGATGTTGCTGAAGATTTAAAAGGAAATATGGTAAATGTGACTTTAGGATTCCGTTTATTCTAAACCTATTTATTATTAAATACAAAAACCGTCATTCTCATGACGGTTTTTTTTATACTTATAGTTTTTAAGCCTTATTTAGAATTCGCTCAATATCCCTCCAGTCATTCTCACTAAAGTTGTTTTCGATTGAATTAAATTAAAAATAGCAGATAGTCTTGCTAGTGAGGCATTCTGATATGAAATCTGCACATCACGATAATTGAATGAATTGATGCTTCCAGACTCGTATTTCTCTTTAGAAAGTTGCATATTGATTTCCGTTGCCAATTTGTTCTCCTCAGCTAAATCTAACAACTCTTTACGTAACTGGTACAATTCAAAATTCTGAGCCAAAGTATTCGTCAAACTATGTTTGAGGTCATCTGTTTGTATCCTCGAAATTTCCTCTTCAATTTTAGCTATCTGCAATGCCCTACGATTAGCATTTCCATTAAATATGAGATAATTCAAGCTTAAATTCGCATACAGGTTATGAGATTTTGTGTCAATTTCAGGTGCCACATCGTGCTTCTGCATAAATTTATTGCCTTGTACACCTGCTCCCAAAGAAATTCGAGGATAATAATTTGATCGTGCCATTTCAATATCTCGCTTTTGAATGGCCTCTTGCATATAACGGTTCTTCAGGTTATTGTTATTTGCAAACATCTTATCAAGCATATCAGCCAAACGATAATCCTCTACATTGGTCATAAAAGCATCGGTAAAAATGTATTGGGTGCTTTCTTCAACGCCAAGAAGAAAATTCAAATCACGAACTGCATTATTATAATTCACCTGCTGAGTCAGATAATTGGATTTATCCTCAAGAAAAGCATTCTTAGCCAATAACAATTCATAGCTGCCCTTTGTACCTAACTCACTAGCCACTTTTTCATTTCCATATCTGTCTTCAGATAGCTCCTTGATTCTTTGGCTCACTTCCAATCGCTCTTGTTCCATCAAAGCTTTATAGTAAGCAAGAATAATCAACTGAATTTGACTCTCAACAGCGACAATTGTATTACCCTTAGAAAGAGCAGCAAGGTCATTAAATTTATCCTTACGAATTCTAACTGCAAAACCATCAAACAAAGTCCAGTTTAAATCAATGGATGGCGTTAGTATGTTTTGTCTGAAATCATCACTTTCGTTATAATCCTTTTTATTATTAGCACGAAAGTTAAATTCCACCTTTGGGTATTGCCCTGCATTTCCCCATGTATTATTCAAATCAGCAATCTTTTCAGATTGACGAACGATTTGAATATTGTAATTCTTCTCAAGGCCTATCTCAATGGCTTGAGCAAGATTTAAACCTTTCTGTGCAGATAAAGAGCCTGCACAAAATAACATGAGTACCAGTGTTATATATCTATTCATTGTTTCTATTTTATAAAAATCCAAAAGGTCTGAAAAGTCAAATACTCGAAAGTCGACAGGCTCCTTTATCCTTTATCCTTTATCCTTTATCCTTATTTACTTTAACCTTTAGCCTTATTTTCCTCTTTAATCTAAAGTTACTTTTGCTTCCTTAATTGCAGGTTCTACATCAATTGGATCAACTTTATCACCCGTCCACAACTCCTTAACCTTACGCTTAATATCATTCAAAACAAGAATGATGATTGGGAAAAGTGTTAGAATAAAGAATGTTCCAACCAAGACACCGTAAGCTAAAGCAATAGCCATTGGAATCAAAAATTGAGCCTGGAATGAATTCTCCAGAATTAGTGGATATAAACCAACCGATGTGGTAATGGTTGTCAAAACAATAGCTCTAAAACGAGCTTTCCCTGCACCAATAACAGCAGCTTCAGGATTCATGCCTTCCTTCAAATAAGAATTATACTTGGAGAGGAAGACGACAGCATCGTTAATAATCACCCCCGAAAGCGCAACCATCCCCCAAACACTAAGCATCGAAACCTGAACACCTTCTATACCATGTCCCCATGTAGAACCAATAATACCCAGAGGTACCATCATAATCACAATCATCCCTTGAGTGAAACTTCTAAAATGAATCATCACGATAAACATGATTGCAATAAAAGCAACAGAGAAATAAGTTTTCATCTCTGCGATATCCTCGGCTGAACGTTTTTGTTGGCCTTGATACTCTGGTCGTACACTCGGAAATTTCTCCTTAAGTACTGGTAGAATATTATTGGTCACTTCTTCTAAAATAGGAGGAACAGGTTCATTGGGATCCAATAAATCAGCTTCCACACGAATCTCTCGGGCACCATTGTATCGCTGAATACTAACTGGTCCACGTAATATATCATATTCAATCAGCTCAGATAAAGGATATTCTCCCTTCGGCGTTCTGATTCTCATGCTTTCCATTTGTCCGATAAACACACGATCGCTTTTAGGGTAACGCACCCAAACCTTAATCTCATCTTTGCCTTCCTGTAAACGCTGTGCCTGACCACCAAAGAATCCTTGACGAACCTGAGCTGTTATGCCACGCAAGTCCATTCCCAGATAAAAGGCCTTATCCTTTAATTTCAAACGCACCTCACGACTCCCCAATGGGTTGTTGTCATTGATATTATACAGAGAAGTCATTTTCCTTAACTCATCCTGAAAATAGATATTGGCTGCATTAAGCTCATCCAAATTATTCCCCAAAAGACTAACCGAAACAGCTGCCCCCCATCTGTTGAAGGCACCAATCGTAAACTTCTCAGCAGAATTAACATCTCCAATCTTTTTCTTGACTCGATTAGAAATACCAAAACTGGAAATAGGAGATCCTTCCATATCGCGAAGTGTAACCGTTATATTTCCTGCATGAGGACCAGATTCCTGACCACTAAAAGCGGAACCTGCCGTTAAATTCGTATATTTTATGAAATCAGTATCTTCATTAAATTCCTTCTTTAGTTCCTTATTCACATCCCAAACAACAGCTTCGAAATCTTTCAGAGCTTTAACCGTAATGGCCTTATTGGTTCCTGGCTTATAAGCCACATTGATATTAAAGGTATCGAAACTTACATTCGGGAAGAAGGTACTTTTTATAAAACCACCACCAAACAAGCCCATGGTTATGAAGATGAAAGCTACAGGCAGAAAAACAATGATCCATCGCCATCTAATAGCTCTCGTCAAAAATTTCATATAAAGGTAATCACGCATATAAATAATGCCCTTTTCAATTTTACCCCGTAAACGGTTAAACGCAGTATGTCTTTTTCTCACATTCAGAACCTTTTCATTCCCCACGTGACTTGGCAGTACAAAGAGACTTTCAAAAAGAGAAATCCCAAGACAAAACACCACAACAAAAGCCATTTCATAAAGGAATTGCATATTACCCGTAACAAGTAGAAGTGGTGTAAAAGCCACCATGGTTGTTGTTACCGAAGTTAAAACAGCTGGCACAACCTCCATGGTTCCATCTATGGCTGCCCGACGAGGACTCTTCCCTTTTTCGAAATGCGTGTAAATATTTTCACCAATCACAATACCATCATCAACAAGAATACCGATGATTAGAATCATACCAAAAAGAGAAATCATATTAATGGTCACTCCCATTAGGTTGGCAAAAATAAACATACCTAAAAATGAGGCTGGAATTCCCCAGGCCACCCATAAGGACAGTCTAAAACTTAAAAATAAAGCCAAGGCAATTACAACCAGAAGTAAACCATATCCACCATTCTTATACAGTAGATTCAGTCTTGACTCTAACATATTCACATAATCAAAGGTGATCTCTAATTTGGCATCGGTATGATCCGCATTAAACTCCTTTGCATATTGATTACAGAAGATTGAAATTTCTTCCAAATCCTCATTATTCAACTTATTTACTCGGATCGATACAGCTGGATTATAATTGACATAGGAAGAACGTGGCACATCTTCAAATTGAAAATGAATATCACAAACATCTCTTAATCGAATGTAGGATCCATCAGGATTCGCACGCAGAATAATCTCTCCTATCTTATCAGGATCTACGGATCGGTTACGAGAGCGAATCAGAATTTCTTCTTTGGCATTTTTAATGACACCACCAGATATATCAATATTATTGCTGGCAATAGCCGTTGAAATTTCCGAAAAGGTTAACTGATGACGACGCAAATCATCTTCCTTAACCTCGACAGATAGTTCCAAACGAGGCAAACCTGAAATGGATATTTGAGACATTTTTTTCGAACGCATCAAATCGTCATAGATCAAATCGGAATAGCGCTTAAGTGTTAATAAATCCACATCACCTGTCACGGCCATCCTTACAGCCGGTGTTGTGGATCGTAACTTAGCAATAACCGCTTTTTCGGCACCTGATGGGAATGAAGGAATCCCATCAACGGCATTCTTGACATCAGCAAGTGTTTCATCCAGTTTCAAATCACCCGTTGTGGTGATGGTTACCCTGGCAAACCCTTCTGATGATACCGAGTTCATTTCTTTAATACCCACTATGCCTCGAATGGCATCTTCAATTCGAGAGGTAATCCCCTCTTCAACCTCTTTGGGCGAAGCTCCGGGATAAACCATGGATACCGTAATTGTTTTGGATTCCGTTTCTGGGAAAAATGACTTTTTCATATGATACAGGGAGGTAAATCCTGCAATAACAAAAAGTGCAATAATCATCTTCCCATAAAAAGGATATCTGACAAAATGAGATATAATATGCTTCATAAATTTAGATTTGAGAATTAAGACTTAAGATTATTTCAGAATCTGAACCTTCATGTTTTCAGCAGCTTTTACCGGAACTGTTGTTACCAATAGTTCACCTTTAGTAAGGCCATTAAAAATCAAGGTATTTTCGTTTCTCTTAAGCACATTTATTTGCTTCTCTTTCAACATATTCTTCTCAACAACAAATACTCTATTGGAGCGGAAGACCGCATTTCGAGGGATTTCCATGACCTGATCAATCAATTTACCACTAAACCTTGCGGTTAAATACTGACCTTGATAGAGTTCGCTCTTGTTTGTATTAAGACCTACAAAAACAGCAATGGACTGAGTCCCTTCATCTACAAATTCAGATTTACGTAAGAGTTTACCGGAAGCTACTTTTTCTCCATTTGAAGTTAAAATATCAACCTGTTCCCCAATACGTAACCATTTGATATCCTCTGATTCGATAGGTACTTGCAATTCCAACTTACTTGATTCAATAAGACTTGCAAGCTTGGATCCCATACCTGCAACCGCCCCGATTTGGGTATTTACCTGAACATATGAACCTGTGAATGGCGCATAAATACGATATTTGGAGAGTTTAACTTCGCCAGATTTGATGGCATAATAATCACCCAAGATATTACGACTCGCCAGGAACACCTTTTCCTTGCCAGATTTCATTTCCGGTAGAGCAGGCAGATCCTTATCCAGCTTAATGGCATTAAAAAAGTCCATCCACTCATCAAATCTATCGGTATAGTCGATACGAATATCAGGTAAACTTTGTGCCAGCTTATTTAAGAACTTACTTTTTTGAGCCTGAAGATCCATTTGAGCATCCTTATCGTATATCTGCAGCAAGAGATCCCCCTTCTTAAATCGCTGCCCCACTTTCAATGGCACACCTACCTCAACAATTCGTCCTGGTACCTCAGAACTCAAGTTCACTTCCAGATTAGACAATAAACGTCCTTTCTCTACAATCGGCGTCGCAATAGCCTGATAATTGACTTGCTCGACTTTTACAAAAGGGACTTTCTTTCGGTTTATATCTTTTTGTGGTTGCTTTTTAAGGCTCTTTAGACCCTCCATACCTGCATAGGCTATGGCTAATATCAGAGCAACTGAGACGACAATTACGACTTTTCGGTTCATCTATTGGTAGTGTTTTATAATTTCAATTATTTAAAGTACTAAAATAGTTCATTTTTAAAACATAGTTGTATCCAAATGTCTTAATAAGCTGTTAAAATATGCTGAAAGGCTTATAATGAAACATATCAGAAGCTCCACTTCAAACGCAAGAAGAAAGCCTGACCAATATCTCCATATTCCGTAAATTCATCGCCAAAGAAATGCTGTCCCACAAGTAAAAGATCCAGGTTAGTCACCAGAGAATAGCCCAAACTGGGATTCAAAACAAAGGAGCCATCCTTCGGGTTAGATATAAACGACAGAGAAGTCGTAAACAAAGGCGTAACCGGATAGGAGACCTGCCCAAATATGGCATATTTCCCCAGGCTCAATCCCCTGGGAGAAGCTTTGTCGGTTGCAAACAAGCCTGTTCGAAACATGGGATCACTTGTACCCGTGCTGTTGTATAAAAATCCGGCATGTAGCATCAAACTATTGGGAAAGCTATAATCAGTCGACACTGAAGCAATAATAGCTTCCTTATGACTCGCCTCTCTGGGAATAAGCCAGGTGAACTCACCTCGAAAGCCTCCTCCATGAATATCTCCTGCCCATCCTGCTCCCAACATCAAATCTTCTTCAACCCATCCGCCCAATAACTGGAAATCGTAATTCCACTTATTAAAACGAAAACGGCTTGCCAATGCCCTTTCATCATTACTTTCTCCCATTTGATAAACCAGCTCCAGGGAAGAGGTTGCACTGGTATAGTATTGCACCTTTAGGGCGTCAGTTCCCGGGCGTTCCTCATAGTCAAAATTCAGAAAGGAATAGGTATTGAACACATCGTTTGGATTCCAAACCAGATTTATTCCCCAGTTGATTCGTTGTCTCCCCAAACGAATTTGCCAATCTCCAATGGAATAATCCAGGTAAACTCGGTCGATCATAGAATGAAACACGGCCCCTTTTCTATCTACCAACAGAGTTGACAGATACCAAAAACCATTATCCTGATCAATCAACTGCCCATATTCAGGAATATCACGCACCAACTTGCCCGTAAAGAATCGATTTCTCATCTCAGCCACAAAAACGACAGAAGACGAAGGGTACCATTTAAAATTCAGTCGATTGTGCAGAAGGTTCTGATTCGTCCAGTTTTGCGAAGGTTCAACATAGTAGATCAGTTGCATATCCTTTAGATAACCATTTAAAGACCAGTTCTTATCCTGCCCCCAAAGGAGCCCGGAAAAAAACAGCATAAGAGTTATCATCAAAAATCTACGCATACTTAAGATAATGGGGTTCATATGTTATTCGGAGCAATCCGTTCATCGCTAACCACACAACCATCCTCAATGGTGATGACTCTGCGGGCTTTATTTACGACCCGCGAATCATGGGTTGAAAAAATAAAAGTGATTCCCTCTTCCCTATTCAGTTTCTCCATGATATTGAGTAGGTTCTCTGTTGATTTAGAGTCTAGATTAGCTGTTGGTTCATCTGCCAGGACGAATTGAGGTCGGGAAGCCAATGCCCTGGCAACAGCCACTCGTTGCTGCTGTCCTCCGGAAAGCTGAGCAGGACGATCATTCATACGATCACCCAAACCAACCTCATTCAATAATTGTTGAGCTCGTTCTCGTCGTTGCTTCTTCGGTTGACCTTGTAATTGAAGGATAAACTCCACATTTTCGATTGCAGTGAGAACCGGAATCAGGTTGTAGGACTGAAACACAAAACCAATATTTCTTAAACGAAAGTCAATTAGCTTGCGGGAAGACAGGTCAGCTATATTATTCTGGTCTATAACGACCTCTCCTTCTGAAGGCACATCAATACCACCCAATATATTTAAGAGGGTCGTCTTTCCGGAACCTGAAGGACCTACAATGGCAGCAAACTCACCCTTTTCAAAACTCAAGGCAATACCATTTACGGCATAAACAGGCACCTTGGTTTCGGTATATACTTTTCGGATATCTTTCAATTCAATAACGGCCATTTTCATCCAATTAAAAATTTATGATTATTCCATCCTTAAAGCCTTTGCAGGCTGATAGCGTAGCACTTTCCATGCGGGATACACCGCAGCCCCAATTCCCATCCCAACAACCATGCATCCAATTATAAAAAAGAATCGGGATTCCAGCTCAGGATAAACCTGTGATGCATAGCCCACCGATTCGAAACCTTCAGCAAAAAGACTCAAATCGATGCCAACATGACCAAAATACTCTATCAGAAGATAACTGATACCCACTCCGGCAAGACCACCTATCAAACAAAGGCATACACTTTCGAGAATGATCATTCGAAATACACGCCCCCGATTCATACCGATGGCCATAAGCATCCCCAGTTCACGTATCCTTTCCATCACCACCATTAACATGGTATTAACAATAGCAAAGCCAAGCGCCGCCAAAATGATACTCATAAAAATGACAAAGTATTCTGCCATAAAATCTGTTACCATGGCCAGGTCCGGCTGTATCTTTCGCCAGGTCTTGAACTGAAGTTCTTGATTATTCAGCTGTAATTGTTTATTCAGCATTGGTGCTTCATCCACTTCTCTCAGCCATAAAGCCATCTCATTCACCCGATCATCTTCATAACCGGAGATTTGAATGAGGTCGGTACGTTTAACAAAAACCTGCCCTTGATCAAAGACCGAATTATTGGTTTTGAAAATGCCTACTATTCGGAAAGCTCCACGAGCTAACTCTCCCTCTCTGGGCTGAAAAGTGAGTACTATTTTCGATCGAAGACGCACTTTCAATTTCTTAGCCAGTTTCTCCCCAATGATTATGGGATTCCTTCTCCCTTCCAGATAAGTACCTTCTACTATTTTATCATGAATTTTTGTGAGTTTTTGTTCCTCACCTGGTTGAATACCCAAAATCATGACCCCTACTCCGGACTGCGCTGAACTGGCCATTCCAGGTATTCTCAACCGGCTGCATACCGCTTCTACTTCGGAAGAGGCCATCAGTTTATCCCTCAGATCCGAAGCCTCAGGTACCATATACTGCATCTCGTAATTCTCGGTAAACCTGGGGTGATGTACCTGTATGTGTGAAATCTCATTTTCAATGATGTCACGTACCCTCTGGTTAATCATACCATACATCATAGCCATCGAAAAAACACCGCCTACCAAGCCAAGGCTTACCGATACAATAACCACAAAGCTTCGCAGCTTGTTCCGCCAAATATTTCGCCAGGCAATAATTAAAAGCATCTTATTTATTTCTATTAAGGGTTCTGTTCAAATTAGATATACAGTAATTTATTTACTCTTAAGTGCATCAACAGGTTCCAGTTTAATCACCTTAAAAAAAGGATAAAGTGCCGTTATCAAGGTAATTATCAACACCACGAGAGCTTGATTTAAATAAAAAGAGCTCTCCCAGGCAAAGGGCATAATCGGCTCTACACCAAAAGATTCAATACTGGCAGCAGCATCTCCTGTGAGACGAATCGGATTTAAATGATAGTAATAAATAAAGGGCATGCTCAAAACCGATCCCAGAGTAATTCCCATTAAACCCATCAGTATTGTTTCCATTAAAATAACCATCCCAAGCCTAAACTTTTGCATTCCCACGGCTATCATCACACCAAACTCACGAATTCTTTCAAGGGTCATCATCATGATGGTCCCCATAATACCAAAAGCAATAATCATATAAAGAATACCCAACATGATTATGCCACTAGCATTATCCGACTCAATGATCTGCACCAGTTCAGGCATCATTTCCTGCCAACTCATCACCTCATAGGATTGTGACAGAACTTTCCTTATTGCATCCCTGTTTTGAGCAATGATTTTGGGACTATGTTTACTCAAAAGCACAACGTAGGAGGTTAAACGATTCTCAGTTCCAAAAAACATCTGACAATCTTCCAGATTCATATATACCAACTGCTTGTTCAGTTCC
This sequence comes from Ancylomarina sp., assembly GCA_048268005.1. Taxonomy (GTDB): domain Bacteria; phylum Bacteroidota; class Bacteroidia; order Bacteroidales; family Marinifilaceae; genus Ancylomarina. The sequence goes on along the minus strand of JBLWWJ010000001.1, from coordinate 661,045 downwards.
GGAGATGGAAAATGCAGGATGCCTTTCACTGCGTACTTTCCGGCCGCACTTACGCCGTGATACCCCTTACTAATCAACACAAGGGTATCACCAAGGCCTAATTTCAAATAGGAAGCCAACTTCTCCGCCAACATCACTTTGCCGTCACCTGTGTCCAGATAATCTCCATGCACTATTTTTTCGGAAAGTCCTGTGAACTGATCCTCCTTTTCAGGATTAATACCGGTCAGAAGGATTCCTTTAGTTACATTCTCTGAGGAGGCAAGAGCAAAAGATTCCAAACGGGGCACCAATCCTTCTACATTCTTTAGATCAAGAATGTGCTGCTCGGGAAATTCACTGACATCCAGGCTTTCATCTATGGTTTTCTTATCCCAATATTCTGCCCCATGTATCTGAATATATCCGGTATAGCTTCCAACGACATTATCAACCATATTGGCATAGGATCCCTTTTGCATGGATCGCATCACAAGAGCAAAAAACATGGCAAACAGAATGGAGGTCATTGTAATAAGTGTCCTCCTCTTGTTGCGCCACAAATTGCGCCAAGCCATTATAATATAAGTTAGCCCCACTTGATTATCGTTTTTCATATGATGTTACTCATATAGGTTACCGAACGCGTTTCATATTTTGTTGACTAAAAAAACTCTCCTCGATATCAATGTTAAATTTCACATTCAGAAACTCAAAAATGGTTTTATTTCCTTCCTTGTCCAATGGAATCATCTCCATTCGGGTTGGAATTTCCCGGTCATCCATTTTGCGAATATCAAACAGGTTCTCTTCATTTATAAGGTATTGATCTTCGTCGTAGTATTCCGTTTTCAAGCGGTGGTAGCCCTCCTTACTAATCCACATCAGAAGCTTGCCCCAAACCACAGGGGCCTCCTCCTTGGGGTATAAGGATAAAATGTAACAATCGTAACCTCTAATGATTTCCTCTCCCGATAGCTCATGATCGTAATCCTTAAGAACAGAAGATTCCTTTAACAAATCATCATTGGTGAAATCGGATCCCATCCAGGACTGCATCATCATAGAAGGTGGAATCTTGATCAATCTTTCGATAGAAGGCACCCAGTTCCACATGTCTTTTTCCCTTTTCAGAAACACCTGTCCCTTTTCCCTGGCAGGGGAAGTAATATAGATCAGAGAATAGTCGGTTCCTTTCGACCAGGATTTCATAATAACCGTTCTCGACCATGTAGGACGAACAATGGTCATACTGTATTCTCCCTTACTACTTAGTCCCCGCATTTTTTCATCGGCTATTCTTAAAATCTCCTTAGCGCTGACACTATCCTCCTGAGTAAAGCCCTGACTCACTATAAAGCAGGAAAAAACCAATAAAACCAAAACATGTAAACTAAACTTTGAAACCATAGTAAGATCCGTATTTCATACATAAGAGATGAACTCTTCAGCTTGTAACAGATTACCTTATTAAGCTCGGGTCAAAACTTAAACCGGATATATGACATAATAAGGAATCATGTGAAATTAAAGCTGAAAAATCAGTTCATTAATACATTCGAGATGCCATTACGTTAAGTAATTTACAAACTCTGGTTCAAATCAAACGAATTTTACCATCTCTTTTTCCTTAAATACTTCATCCAATACGTATTATAATGGAATTTTCATTTTATCTTAGCAATAGAGAAATCATGAACCTCCTCCCTCTTTAATACAAAACCAGAATGTATAGAATTATAAGCACGGAAAAAAAGCCCATAAAGTTATGGCTTCCTGATGCAGATGAGGGGACCCTTGAGCAGGCACAAAACCTGGCTAATCACCCCTGTGCATTTAGCCATATAGCCTTAATGCCGGATAGTCACCTTGGTTACGGTATGCCCATTGGAGGCGTTCTGGCAACACAAAATGCTATTATTCCCAATGCCGTAGGGGTAGATATTGGCTGTGGCATGTGCTCCTTAAAAACATCTCTTACTGAAATCAGCCGTAGCTCTTTGATGTCAATTCTATTATCAATAAAAAGCATTATCCCTAGAGGAAAAGGTTGGCACAAGCATGCTCAGGAAGATTGGCTTTCTGCCAATCAACAGAAAGAGCTCCAAAATACGATTGTTGAAATGGAATATCAGAATTCACTTCGACAAATAGGCACTTTGGGTGGTGGTAATCACTTTATTGAAATTCAAAAAGGATCGGATGGCTATATTTGGATCATGATTCATTCCGGCAGCCGAAACCTGGGTAAAACGGTAGCCGAGATATACAACCACAAAGCCATTGATCTCAATCAGAAATACAAGCAGGCTATTCCTAAAAAATGGCAACTCGATTACCTTCCCTTAAACTCGGAAGAATCTCAGACTTACCTAAAGGAAATGCAAGCTTGTGTTGATTTTGCTTTTCTTAATCGGAAAACAATGATGAATCGGGTTAAAGAAGCCTTTCTCTATCATTTTGCGGGTCGTAAGCCGATCTTTTTTTCCAATTTCATAAACATTCCTCACAATTATGCCGCCCTGGAAACGCATTTCGGTCAGGAAGTTTGGGTGCATCGAAAAGGAGCTACCAAAGCAAGTAAGGGACAGGCTGGTATTATTCCTGGTTCACAGGGAACAAAATCCTATATTGTTGAAGGTCTGGGAAACGCCGAAAGCTTTGAAAGCTGTTCGCATGGTGCGGGTCGCAAAATGGGACGCAGAGAGGCCAAAAGAAAACTGAATCTGGATGAAGAAATTGATTTTATGAATGCTAAAGGCATCATACATGAAATCACTTCCACACGCGATTTGGATGAAGCCTGCAGTGCCTACAAAGACATTGATCAGGTTATGAGGAACCAAAACGATCTGGTGAAAATTGTATTGGAAATGATCCCATTGGCAGTCATAAAAGGATAAGACATGAGCCTTAATCAATTCATAAGGAGTAAGACGACTAAAGTATATTTGAACGGTAAAACATGATAGAGAAATAATCCACAACTGAATTCGAAGCGGTAACATCTCCTGAATTCCCCTGGCGAAGAACTTTCACCTTAATATCATTATGAAACAATTGCAAATATTCAACAAGAGTCATAATAGGTCCAAAACCGCAAACCGAGATGCGATGTCGGGTAACTTCATTAAAAATCTGCTCTACGTTCAACTCCCGAATGGCTTGAACAACCAGGTGATCGAGTCTGAATCCCAGATCAGGTGAAACGTAATGAGAAAAATCAGAAGAAGCCAGAACCAATAACTTACGCTTAAGCGACTTATTGGCTTCAGCAATAGAAAGTGCTAAACTCCTGGCGCATTCCAGAGTTTGATGATTCATACATATGGGGAGAATTTTAAAACCCTCGCGCAAAAGCAATTGAAGAAAGGGAAGTTGAACCTCAGCGGAATGCTCTGCTTGATGAGCCTCAGTATTCATTGGCAATTTCAATAATTTACCCAACTCTATATCCACTTCAACTTTCCCAAGTGGTGTTTCCCAGGCATCACTTCCAGCGACACTCACTTCTTCTTCCAAATAAGCAGAATGGTTGGGATTAAGAATGATAATGGTATCAAATTGAATTTGAGAATAACGAATCAATTCATAAAGATGGATTGCTTCATAACCGGAATACATATAACCAGCATGAGGCACAACGCCACCAAGTATGTGATTCTTACCTAATGAGTAATCAATCAACTTAGATTCTTTACTCAAAATGTGCTGAACCATCCCCTTTATTCTTTCAGGTTGCTTAGGATAGAAAGTACCAGCAACCGATGCTTTCCTTACTTTCATAGTATCTTAGATTTCAATATTCACAAACTCAACAGGTAATAATCTGATTATCACAATCAATACAACGCCCCTTTTCCAAGCCGATTACCTCAACCATATAATTAAAACGGCGCACTAAATCCTGCCCGCAGTGATGGCAAGAGGTATCATTTCCAAATCGTGTGTTGACATTACCCAAATACACATAATTCAGATGTTCTTTGGCAATATCATAGAAGCGATACAATACGTCTATTGGTGTCGGATCTATAATCAATTGGTAAGCAGGAAAAAATCGTGATAAGTGCAACACAGTGTCCGGTCCCAATTCTCCGGCGATCCAGGCGACGAGTTCTTCAAACTCTTTATCTTTACTGTTCAAAGCTGGAATCACCAAATGTGTTATTTCCAAATGTTTGCCACTCTTTCGAACCGTCTTCAAACTTTCCAATACCGGATCTAATTGTGAATGGGTGTATTTCTTATAAAAACCTCTCCTAAAAGCTTTTAAATCGATATTAAAAGCATCGATAAATTCCAATAGCTCATCGAGTGGATCAGGGTTAATATAGCCATTGGTCACCATTATATTCTTTAAATCATTAAACTTCACCTTGCGTGCCAGGGCCATCATAGATTCAAAAAAAACAGTCGGTTCATTATAGGTATATGCAAGACCTATACAGGCCTTACTTTCTTTTGCAATCTCTATAATCTCTTCATCTGATATGGGTCTCATATAGGGGTAATCGCCTGGAGTGGCTTGCGAGATTTCATGGTTCTGACAAAACTTACACCTCATATTACAGCCTTTTGTCCCCAGTGACAAAATGGAGCTGCCTGGAAAGAAATGATAAAGCGGTTTTTTCTCTATGGGATCCATATGAATGGCTGAATACCTGCCATCCACATCGGTAAAAAGCGTGCCTTCCCGGTTCATTCGAACATGGCAAACACCTCGGGCTTTTTCAGATATGGTACAATAATGAGGACAAAGGGTACATCGTACCCGCCGGTCACTTAGCGTTTCATAATATAGGGCTCTTTCCATAACAAAAGGTATATTAATGTATACGAAAGCGAAAGAGCCAGGGTTTCAGCTGATAAACTTGTTTTGTGATTTAAAGTTAATAATTGGTGATTAGACCACCTTTTCGTCTACGAATTTCTTTAATCGCTGATTGATAAAATATTCCCATCCCCCCTGACAGCTTTCCCGGGTGAATTCAGGTATGGATTGAGAGAAACCATTGGTCACGACATGACTCACCCGCAGACTGGAACCTCCCTCTGTTATGAAGGTTTCAAAACTAACGTATGACTCACCTTCATAGCCTTCATATTTCCACGAATAAACAATCTTTTCCAGAGGAATAACTTCTGTCAATTTCCAGATATGCATAAACTCCCGTTCACCTGATTTAACCTTAAATTGAGTCTCAAATCCGACCTCAGCCGAGAAAGATTCCAGATTCTCAAAAAACCAAATTTTCATTTGCTCTAACTCACTTATGGCTTTCCAAAGTTGACCAATAGATACGTGAAAGCTTTGTTCGACAACAACCGGATTCTTTTCTTGATTCATATTTTCCTCCATTATGCATAAATTCGACTACTCCTAAATTTACTCCTTTTTTGCCATTCATCCCTGATTTAAGCCATATTTTTAAAGTGTCAGATCTGCTGTTTATCCTGTACATTTCGCTGATAATCGATTTTACCCTTTTTATAAGATAATAGGTTGTGAAAATATCGTCATATGAATCTATCTTTGAATTTAAAGATTCAAAACAATTAACCTACATAATTAAATAAAATGATCATGAAGTTTAAACATTTTAAGGGTGCTATTATCATGACCCTATTACTTGCAAGCATGTGCTTACAAGCTACGGCACAGGTGAGTTATAAGACCCGTGAAGAGATTCCAGAGAAATACAAATGGAACTTCTCTGATATTTACGAGAATTGGGAAGCCTGGGAAGCTGATTTCAAATCGATGTCCAAGGATATTGAAGTGATGCAATCACTTAAGGGAAAGCTTGGTGAGGATGTTAATAACCTGGTAACACTTCTTTCTGCACAAGAAACCATGATGAAGAAGGCTTATAAAGTTTATCAGTTCGTTTCTTTCCAATCAACTGTTGATGGAAAGAATATGGAACTACAAGCTAAGCTTCAGCAAGTGGGTATGTTCTTTGCAAATATGGGAATGACGACAACCTGGATCTCTCCGGAAATGATCAAGATTCCTGAGGCTACCATGAAAGAGTGGATTGCTTCAACACCCGCTTTAAAACCGCATGCCTTCGACTTGATGGATATGTACCGTATGCAGAAACACGTATTGAATGAAGAAATGGGCCGTTTGGTTTCTTTCTTTTCTCAATCATCAGGTACTGCAGGTGATGTTTTTAAAGCTTTATCAACTACCGATATCGAATTTCAGGAAATTGAATTGTCTGACGGTAAAAAGGTGAAAGTAACGCCTGGTATGTATTCACATATCACCAGCACAAACAAGAACCAGGAAGATCGTAAGAAAGCTTACGAGGCTCTTTACGATGTTTATTACAAGAACAAAAACACTTACGCTGCCATCTACAAAGGTATCATTCAGTCAGAATGGGCTAATGCTCGTGCTGCAAAATATGAATCTTGTTTAGATGCTTCATTGGAAGGTAATAACATTCCAAAGGATGTGTACTTAAACCTAATCAATACGGTTAGAGAAAATACAGCTCCTGTACAGAAATACACCAAGCTTCGTAAGAAGATTTTAGGTCTTGAAAAATACTATGGTTTTGATGGCTCTATGAGTTTGGTTGATTTCGAAAAAACTTACCCATACGAAGAAGCTGTTGAAGTTGTAACGAAATCGGTTCTTCCTTTAGGAAAAGATTATCAGGCTAAATTAAAGAAGGCGACTACAAGCGGTTGGTTAGATGTCTATGAAAACCCTGGTAAGCGCGGTGGTGCATTTTCTGCTGGTGTTTATGGTGTTCACCCATATATGCTATTGAACTACGATGAGACACTGGAGTATGTTTTCACTTTAGCTCACGAGCTAGGTCATACCATGCACACAACTTTATCAAATGAAACGCAGCCTTTCGCCACTCATGGCTATACCATTTTCGTTGCTGAGGTTGCATCAACTTTCAACGAGCGTTTGTTGTTAGATCATATGATGAAGATCACCAAAGATCCTAAGGAGCGTATTGCTTTATTGAATCAGGCGATTCAAGGTATTATTGGTACTTTCTATGCACAATCGATGTTTGCTGATTTCGAATATCAGGCACATACAATGGTAGAGCAGGATAAGCCCGTAAATGCTGATATTTTTGCCAAGCTTTGGGGTGATATTGCACAGAAGTATTACGGTGATGTTTCTGAGAAAACAAAATATTCAAACTACCCATGGACTCGTATTCCTCACTTCTATAACTCACCTTACTACGTTTACCAGTATGCAACTTGTTTTGCATCATCGGCTAAATTGTACAAAGATGTTACTGAAGGTAGCAAGAAAGATAAGAAAGCGGCTTTAAAGCGCTACACAACTTTATTGCAATCGGGTGGAAATGATTTCCCAATGGAGCAGTTGAAAAAAGCAGGTGTTGACTTGTCAAAACCTGAGGCTATTTTAGCTGTCATCAATCAACTGGATGAATTGGTTGATCAATTGGCTATTGAAATTGAAAAGCTAGAGAAATAGTATTTCTCAAACGAAATAGATCAAGGCAGTTCCTTTATTGGAACTGCCTTTTTTTATTTAAGTATTATTTTATACATAAATCATGAGATCTAAGATTAATCTACAAACTACTTTATTATCAACTAAATATTTAAACTTTACTTAAAACCAATAGCTTCCTAAATAAATTGATGCTATGTTGTTTTGGCTTAGTGAATTATTTTTAAAGCATTTTTTTACTTGTTCTTTTGTCTTGAAACAAAAGAACCAAAAATTCAAGAGCCACGATTTTTTCAATCTTAAAACTGCCTGTATGATAAGTGCAGCCGGGTGATTTCCTCGGCAAGCTCGGAACTTCCCGGTTTTACTAATCATTCATTTGGTTTATAAGATCTCTTAAATCAATGCTCAATAATTCCAGCTATAGAAAACAGTCCTAATTTAATCGTTTAAACTTCACCCACTATATTTGACATAGAACCAATTAATTTTAACAATTAGATGAAGGTTTTCCTATTGATCTTCTCGAAATTTGACCTCTTTATCTAGGGCAAATCACCCAAATATGGGCCTTTCTTATTTAGAACACAACTAAACAAGCATATTAGAGAAAAAAATCTACATTAAATCTAATAGACATAAAATAGCACTCCCAACTCAATTATTATGTTTCAAAAACCCGAATAGTGCTTCTTCGAAGCTACATCGAAGCTACATCGAAGAAACATCGAAGCTACAATCTCGCCAAAACGCTCATTCTATTGTTCAATAGAAACAAACTTAATATTTTGCTTTTGACCTGCTTATCTTCGATATCGAAGAGGAAACTTTTTGTCATTCAAATAAAATAATCAGAACTTGGTCATAGATTTCAATCTGTTCACGTGATTTCGAGAAATTTAAAAGTTTGAGCCTTAACCGCCTTAGTATTATTCACTTTTAAATTCATTTATTATGGCAATAGTAAAGAAAAACATCGTAACCGACGGCTTAAGTGGTAAGCTTGGTAAAAATTTAGTTTTTAGACAAAGTAATGGAAAAACGGTTGTGACAAGCAGCCCCACTCCAACGGGTATCAGCAGTGAAAAACAGGAAGACCATCGAAAATTATTTACCAGGGCTGCCCATTATGCCAAAACTCAGATGGCTGATCCCGTATTTGGGGAAAAGTATCGTATCATGGCAAAAAACAAGGGCTTTAGTAATCCGAACAATTTAGCCGTTCAAGATTATCTGCGACCGCCTGTTATCGAAACACTTAATGCCAATGCCTATCATGGTGAGATTGGTGATGAGATCATTGTAGAAGCTTATGATGACCTTGAGGTGGAGAAAGTTGCTGTTGAAATTTACCATACCGATGGCAGCCTGGTGGAAAAAGGCATGGCCAGCACCAATGGAAATCCTTATGAATGGCACTACACAGCAAGTGTTGCCAATGCAGAATATGCTGGAGATAAAGTTGTTGTTAAAGCCTTTGATCATCCGGGTAATGAAACTCTAAAAGAACTGGTCTTGACCTCACAAAACTAAAGCGTTAGGGTTCATCCTAAGAAAATTCCGGCAGAGAAAAAGCAGGCTGCCGGAATTTTCATCCTCTGGTAAGCCTTTGCTTACAATAAAGCATCCCTCCTGTTTTGAAGGATTTGGAGGGATGGTTTTTACCCTTAGGGCTTGATTGCTCAGCCCACTAAATTAAATTGCTGATGAGGTATTGGGATGAAGAGAGCACGATTTTATTCACGCCTGACAAACTTGATATTAACTCTTTGCCTCAGGCCAGAATAGAGGCCGTGGCATTGGGCTCATAAATAACTTATAACCTCCAAGGTTCCTAAAGGGGATCTAAAAAAACAAGTCATTTTTTGTCCCCTTTAGCTTTTTGAGGGAAATAAGTCAAACTATTCGTCAACACCCATGAGAATTTAGCTTTGGTTGTGTTGTTATTTTTCCTCAAGTTGGTCAACTAGCTCCAACACTCTTTTCTTTATATAAATTGCTTCCTGAGAGTAAACCATCATTCTTGCATCCTGTGGGGCAAAACCAATCTCTGTTGTCATTTCATTTAATGGTTTCCATAATTCCTCAAATTCTATATCTCTCTTCTTAATCCATTCGCGTTGTGCTATTCTAAGGTTCTTTTTTTCTGAGTCGTTTAGTTTAAGCATTAGGTCTTTATAAACCACATTTAACATGCTATCCATTGTAATTCCATATTCTTGTTCTACGAGCACCATTCTTTCTCCTTTGTCAAGTTCTGTCTGATGCTGCTTTTCCAGTGAATCAAGTGTTTTTCTATAACTGTCAGCAATGGATGATGAGCACCCAAAAATAAGAGCAACTAATAAGAGGTAAGTTAATATCTTCATATTCTGTGAGTTTTAATAATACACAACGGCAAGCCTATGTCATTTAGGTTTTGTGGGGCACAGTGTTCTTTATTTTATTTGATGGAATTGCATTATCTTTCCAGTCTTGTCGATGGTCAACTTAAACTGATCACCATTCATATCTATTGGTGGATGTTTCCCGATTCCTCTTCGATAATCTTTCACCATTTCGGGTTTATTTAATGCCAATCCTACACTTACATCTAGAAAGTGATCTTTAATTGATTTTTCTTCATGGCTTAATATTTTCTTGATAAGTCTATAGAGCTCATCGTGCTTGTAATCGAAAAATGATCGTCTCTTGAATTGACCTTCTCCGAATTTTGTTTCCTCAATGTGTTTGACGTAGATATGAACAAAGCGTCCGAAAGTCAAAGTTATAGGCACTAACCAATCAATTAATGTTATATCAACAAAGTCTTTGATTAGATTAAGTAATGTACGATAGTATTTAGAATTACTAAGTGTTACTTTTTGTGCGTTTACACCTGTTCTTGCAATTTCTTTTTTAACTGTTTTTTTACGTTCTATAGCTCTACAAATTCTCTCTTTTGTATGGGATTCTAATTCCTCATCTTGAACTTCTTCTCCTTGTTCAATAGCTAAAGCAGTTATTTGAAATTGAACTGATGTTTTGATTATATCTCCATTTAATATTCTTTCTCTTAGATCAGGTGATAGATTTTCAATTCCATGTTTCCTAATCAAGATGGCACAGAAAAGGTCGAAATCATGTTCGCTGAAAGAATATCCCTTTTCGATAATCCTCCCATATCTCAAGAGTAGTAAATTCTCAATGCCATGAGGATCGTAAGGTATATTCACTTTCATTATATTCGGTATGTCCTTTTTCATTTTACATTGTGCCTAACAGTCTTGCTAAGTGGCGTAGGCAACTTAGTGTTTTTATATTTCAAATTTTATAAAAAGGCAAGGTAGCCCTTCGCTGCCGCACGATTAGCTATGTTACTCCCTCTGGTCGTGAGCTCACTGCGTTTCGGTTTTATCGTGTGGCTTTTATTTTTTAATTCATGGAACGCGATGTAATCGCGCACCAGTGACAGGATTGCGGGCTTCTTTCCATCCAAACTACAATAAGCTTAAAGCGAGCTACTAACCTTGACAATTACCATATCACCTGCCATTACTTATACAAAATGTTGGCATTAGTTTTTCTTCTTCCATGCAATAATTTTATTTCCTGTCTTACTCATTACCGGTTCAATTAAATCGCTATCTCTAAGATTATAAAAATGACGTTTCATTACATTTTCTGATTTCACACCTGTAATTTCTCTTGCTTCTCGATTCTTTATATGAGCATTAACATCTAAATACTCCATAATCGTTTCCTCTGGAGAAGCTAAAGAAGTATGAGCAATTGTAACATTCACATAATTTCCTTCCTCCTTAATTGTCGGTGGTTTTAATCTAAATTCCTCCATCCTCTGAAAAGCAGTATTTAAACCTTCGCCCATGTCTTTATTTGGGGGATTTTTATATTTATTTAAAACCCTTACAATTTTAGAATTACGTGAAAACCTAGCGTCTAAAATATTATCAATTGTCACATATCCAGGCAATTTACCAGGACTCTTAATCTCAATTCTATTATTAAAAATCAATACATGTATATCATCCGATATTGAATAGTCACGATGGATAACTGCATTAACTAATATCTCCCAAATTGTTTCAGGAGGATAGCTAACTTTCATTAGTCCTTTCGCTCCAATAATCTGAACAGATTCCATTATTTCTGTAATTTTTATAGCTGACTGATTAATTTGTTCATTTAAACAACCTTCAATTGAAAACTGCTCTTTCAAATGTACTCTTTCTGGTATGTCTTCAGACGTATCATATCTACTTACTTTTATACCGCATCTTTTGGGTAACAGAGGAATTGGATTATCGCTAAACATTAATATTCCAGCAGTTCTTGGGTCATATGTCTTTCGATCGACAAGGTTTTGATTAACTGTGAAATCTATAGCATCTGATTGTGGTGAATAATCGTTTAAAAACTTATTTATTTCATTTGATTCAAAAATATCTTCGGCTAATGCAGAATTAACAATTGTATCCTCAAAAGAAGATTCACCCTTAGAAAAAGATAATGCTTGTATTTGTGCGGGGTCTTTAATTGGAATTGATTGAGCAGATTGCCTTACATAGACCGTATTGTCAGCAGTTTTGTGTACAGACTCACTTTTTTCGATAATAATTCTTAAAGCATACTTACCACTTCCATCTTTTAGAAATTCTACAGAATGAGGGATTGAAGGAGTTAATTCAATTATATTTTGAAAAACAAAATTTAACGCTTCTTTATCTTCAACGCCTTCCCATCTTTTTGAAATGTCAGGCTCATCTTTTTTATCTTTAATTCCGATTATAAATTCTCCACCGTCTGCATTTGCAAATGCTACTGAGATTTTTTGGATTTTATTCCCTTTAATCCCAAAAGCTTTATTATCATAAAAATGACTTTCTTCTCTATCTGAAAAGTCTATTATTTCTTGTTGTGATAATGTTCTTTCTTTCATATCATTTATATTGTACGTGAGTGCTTTCTAAAATTAATGCCAACGGTCTATGTATGGTTTCGTAGCAAATTTAAAAGCGATAATGGTCAAATTACCCAATGAGCCAAATTTGCCTCCTGTAAAATAGTCAAATCGGCAGATTTGGCGGTGCCTAATAAAAACTACACTGCTTGAATTTACAGTATAAACCGCTATGAATTATACACTTTGTTGGGCATAGTTATTTTATCTCAGGTTCTAGTTTTGTAGACACTCCAGGTGATAAAACAACTTTCCAAACTGTAAATATTAGACCTAAAATATCAACAAACAGTGCTGGTGCTGCCCAGTTTATTATTTTATCAGGGTAATTGGCATAATCAAATATTATCGTGCAGGATATTATCAAAATAGCAAGTAGTAAAATTACTGCTGAATACCCCATTACCAATTTTAACCAAAACCAAAGACTATCATGTCTTTTTCTCTGATTAAAAGTTTCTCTTTGCTGCCTTAGCCTTTCTGCAGCCTTTGTTAAACCTGCTGCAGAACTATTTGCCATTTCTTTTGTGTTTAATTGTAATATAAAGTGAAGGTATTATTGCTGTCAAAAAACCAAATAAATAAAAAATCACATTTTGAACATTAATAGAAAACTCTAGTGATTCTTTAATGTCTAATTGTTTTGCAAATAACAGAAACGATGTCACTAAAGAAATAACTGCAATTAGAATAAATGACCATTGAAATACTTTTCTAATCCTTTTCTGTTTATTCCTCTGAAGCTGATATTCCACTTCCTGTAATTTCAGAAATACTTCTTGTTCTCGTAATAGGTTTCGAATTTTTTTATATTCCCTATTTTCGTTTGATACTTGAGAGAATAATTGATTTGAAATATTATCTATAAGGTATTCTAGGTTAGATTCTTTTCTATCAGTGAAGTCTGCGTATGCAATATTTCTCAGAACAGGAGGGATTTTTGTTCCTTTTTCTAATAATATTGGCAATATATGTTTTCCATTTTTTCGCCCTAATGTTTGGTCATAAATCATCATTAACTCCAAATCAGACCATTTACTATCAATATAATTTTTTGATAGCAAAATTATAAATGCATCCGCATTATTTACAGCGTCTTCAATTTGAAAGGCTATATTATCACCTATTTTTGGTGTATGTTCAATTTGAACAACTGACACCCCTCGTATTAAGAGTTTTTCTTTAAGTAAACTAGCTATATTAGAATCCTTAAAGCTATGACTTATAAATATTTTCACTGTGTTATTTTTTAATTATGCCCAACTTGTTTATGTGTTCACAAAACCTGACCTATATTTCCATATAAGGAATGTATTGTACAGCTTTGTGCACTCCTATTTTATGTTTCTCAAACTTAGTAAATATTAAGCATAAATAATCTATTATTCGCTCAAAATCATCAAGCTGTTTATAAGAGTATAAGCCCCCGCTGCCGCAGGAAAGAATTCAATATTTTACTAAGGAAGGTGAACGCCATACAATCGGCCGGAGGCATTAAGCTAGCTAATCGCGCACTAGCAGGAGAAAAAAAGCACCCTCTGCCTTCGGCATCTCCCTAAAAGGGAGAAGTCTTAAAAAAAGGTTAGTGCGTAACTCGTCAGCCTGCCGTGAGGTGTCATTCTCATGTTCCAGAGTTTGACATCAGTGTAAAATAGTTAGTTGCTTATCGTCATTTACATACCCCCTTTTAGACTGAGACTTCAGCTTCAAGCCAAATACTGGTCTTAGAAAGTTGACTCTTCTTATGAGCAAATCGTAAAGTGCAAAACAGCCTGCAAAGGTGAAAAGAACAATCAGTATGAACTTAATCATCACAGGTAGTTGAAGTGGTAGAATAAGTGATGCAGCCAGATACAAGAAAAACATGTGTAAAATGTAAATGGGATAAGCTCCTTCGCTTAAATACCTCAATAATTCGCTTGGTTGATTGAGATATCGATAAGCATAACCCATTACCGCAAATATCCATAGGTTCGATTCAATGGCCATTAAATAATCAGGCGATTTAAGTTCGAAAGCCAACAAACGAAGCGCATAAAGGCCGAGTGCGATCAATAAATACAAGCCTCTCCATTTGAGTATATTCTGCCAAAATGCTGATCCGGATAAAACGAAACAAAAACCGAACAGAAAAGCTAAACCGCCTAAAAAGAAACCATGCCAGGTCATGGCATACATTTCGAAGGTTTCCGGTTTTACCAATAGGACTTCAATCACAAAAGGAATCAGGACAAGTAACAAGCCAGCAGGCTTCTCAATCAACTTTCTGAAACCTCTCATTAATCGCCCGTCCCTATTTCTTTTCAGGTAAAAAAACACAGGAGATAAAACAAGAACATAGATAAAGATATTTGCCAGAAACCAAAGGTGACTTGGATTTAAAGAATAGCTTAAATCCTGATTGTAGTAATTTTGCCAAATTAAAAAGTGCAAAGGGACTATCAGAAGTACACCAAAAATGAAAGGAAGCAATATTCGCTTGCTGCGTTCCACCAACAGTTCTTTCAAATTCCTTTTTTTAATGGCAAAACAAACACCCATGCCTGAAACAAAAAACAACAAAGGAATTCGCCAAACATTCAAGATCGACATGGGGATCCATAATGATTCCCAGGAATCAGCACTTTGAATAAAGCCTATAAATATACCCCAGGGCTGAAAAACAATGGCTATATGGTAGATCAACAACAAGCCTATAGTTATCACTCGCAACCAATCAATATCGTATCTTCTTTGTAAATGTGCCATCTTGTTTATTTCTTATCTGATTCGTTTCTTTTTTTAATGTCTTTAAATCAAGCCAAGCGACCTTCATTTATGAAAATCGCTTAGCCCCAAAGTTCTATTGCAACATTGTTGCAATTTTAGGTCGATCGGTCTCAATCTTTTTATAGTCAAGTTTGAATCCCAATGGTCCTAGTTGCTTACTCATGTAATCGTAAATTCCCTTTACCGCTTCAAAAGGTGCTTGTACCGATTCCAGTGCCGTTGAGCCTGCCTTGTTCTTAATCGTTTTATCTGCCCCTTTATTTATCAAAGCTTCAACAATTTCATTTCTACAGAAAAAAGCAGCTGAATGCAAAGCCGTTGATCCTTCATTATTGGTGAGGTTTAAATCAGCACCCGCCTCAATTAAAGCAAGAGCAGCCTCGGTTTTTCCAAATACAGTTGCAGAAATCAATGGACTGGATCCACCCATGGGTTCCTTGACATTTAAATCGGTTCCCGCTTTTATATGTTGGCGAATAACCTCAACATTACCCATAAAAGCAGCCGCATGAATATCCATTTTTGGCGCTTCCACTTTTGCTTCCTTTTCAGTCTTTTGCTTATTCTCTTTGACAGAATCTGCAGACTTATTCTGACAAGAAAAACTTATTATCAGACTCAATAGAAATAGGTAGCTTGCCAGTTTTTTACTTGTATTAATCATTTGTGTTTTCATTGTGAATTTGTTTTAAAATGTGACTTACTTTCGATACTGTAAAGGTCTGGCAAAGCCTGACGCACTACTAATCAGTCATGATGCGAATGATATCAAGTTTGATTTAGCCATTGCATTTATGACGCAAGGGTATCAATTATGACGCAAAACTTGAATCATGAATGAAAAACCCCGATAATAATTCACCTGTATTTTGCCAAAACAAGGCCTGTATATTCATCAATATCAATTTGAGTTTAAGGCCTGCAGAATTGTATCCTTAGTCAATATTCGTATCTTTTGTGAAAATTTAAGATCACTGACTAAGCCAATAAACTCATGCCAGATTCAAGTCCGATAGAAAATGATTTTCTGAAAAAACTGACCCAGATTGTTGAAGAGAATCTTTCAAACGAAAAATTTGGTGTTTCGGAACTTGCCGACGAAATGGCCATGAGCCGTTCAAATCTACTGCGTAAAATAAAGAAGCTTACCGATCTCTCTGTCAGTCAGTTTATCCGTCAGATTCGTTTGCAACATGCAATGGAAATGCTGAGACATGAATCACGCAGTGTTTCAGAAGTCGCCTATCAGGTTGGTTTTGGCAGTGTTTCTTATTTCATTAAATGTTTTCGTGACTTTTACGGCTACCCGCCTGGCGAAACCGGCAAACATAAAGAGGACAAAACAGATCCCAGTCAAGCTAAAACAAACTTTGGCAAAAAGAATAAAAACATTCTCATTGCAAGTCTTTCCATAGTCGTGATTATCGCGATTCTTTATCTTATTTACAAACCGAGTCAAGCTGTAAGGCCAAATCTTAATAAATCGATAGCTGTACTCCCCTTCAAAAATGATAGTAACGATTCATCCAATGTCTATATTATTAACGGCTTAATGGAGTCACTTTTGAACAAGCTTCAGAAAATTGAAGGGCTTCGGGTTATCAGTCGAACCTCAGTTGAAAAGTACCGTAACAATCCCAAATCAAGCGCAGAGATTGCCAAAGAGCTCAATGTCTCCTATTTTGTTGAAGGCAGTGGACAAAAAATTGGTGATCAAATCATGCTCAACATCCAATTAATCGAAGCTGAGGATGACAAACATTTATGGGCAGAACAATACAATCGTGAGGCCAAAGATATTTTCAACTTACAAAAAGAGGTCGCCAGACATATTGTCGATAAAATACAGGTTATCATCACACCCGAAGAAAAAGCAAGGTTAAACGAACAATCAACAAAAAATCTCTTAGCCTATGATTTTTTCCTTAAAGGCTTAGACCTAATGCAAAAAGGGAATAAAGAAAGTTTTGAAGAAGCCATCCGTTATTTTAATCAGGCCATAAATGAAGACCCGAATTATGCCCGTGCCTATGCGAGTATTTCCATGTCTTATTATTTTCTGGATCTCTTTCAAGCAGATAAAAAACACCTTAAGCAAATTAGTCATCATGCAGATAAGGCCTTCCTTTTAGATGCTAAGTTACCACAAGCTCTCATTGCTAAAGCCCTATCCTACAACATTAAGGGTGAAAAAGATATTGCTATCACCTATCTCGAAAAAGCCCTGGAATACAAACCCAATTCGGCCCTGGTTATTAATTTCCTCTCCGACTATTATGCGAACCAAAAACCAAACACTGAAAAGTATTTGCAATATGCTCTAAAAGGCATGCAGCTGGATATCAATGCTCAAGACTCAACAAGCACAAGTTTTATGTATTTGCACCTGAGTAATGCTTTTATACAATCGGGATTTACCAATGAGGCTGAAACTTACATCAATCAATCCCTGTTATACAATTCCAACAATCTGTTTTCACAATATGTAAAGGCCTATATTCTTTATGCTAAAGAAAAGAATCTCACTCAAACTAAGGCGCTTCTTATTAATACATTGGAAAAAGACACAACTCGTTTAGACGTTCTGCAGGAAGTTGGAAAAATCCATTACTATATGAGAGATTATAAAACCTCTTATGCTTATTACAAGCATTTTATGGATGCCCGAGAGAAATACAAGCTGGATATATACACATACGAAAATGCCAAGATTGCTCTTGTTTTAGATAAAATGGGCTTTAAAGATGAAGCCAATAACTATTTAGAAGTTTATAAAAGCAATGCGGAAACCACAGAATCTATTTATAAAGATCTGAGTTTATCCATGTATTACGCTTATAAAAACGATACCGACAATGCCATAAAACACTTAAGGCTCTTTTCCGAACAAGATGATTACCACTATTGGACTGTCTTGTTTTTAAGCATTGATCCTCTGATTGATAATATGAAAGG
This sequence comes from Ancylomarina sp., assembly GCA_048268005.1. Taxonomy (GTDB): domain Bacteria; phylum Bacteroidota; class Bacteroidia; order Bacteroidales; family Marinifilaceae; genus Ancylomarina. Next base: position 642,917 of record JBLWWJ010000001.1, on the reverse strand, counting down.
CAATGTGGAATTCATGAACTTAATTGAGAAGATCGAGCACAAATTCTGGAAACGTCACAAGCGTCTGAGAAAGACATTGGATAAAAAAGGCTTACTTAACTCCTAACCGACAAGGTACTTAAGCCTAATTTTTAGATAAGGACTTAGCCAATTGTGAGCCAAACCAAGCCATTGGCAGATAAGCACCCATCAAATCGAGAAGACTAAACCATAGAGGTGAAGGCAGCATCAAAATACTAGAAAGTCCACCCAGGAAGAAAAAGCATCCAATGCCCAGGGCAAACTTTAGTTTATGATTTCCGGCCAATAAATAGGCAACAAAAGCACCCACCAAAGTTCCACAAGCATGAGCTAAGAATGGGAAAATAAAATGTTTGGCTTCGAACAAAGGCATAGCCTCTTTTAAGCCTTCAGTTGTTGAGGTATCAGCCCCAGCAGGCAGTGGAATGATAGAACCACTCATCATGACAAGTCCCATATTAACAAGACTACCTACTATAAGGCCAGCTACTACTGCAAGTATGTTCCTTAAAATTGTATTCATCAGGCGTAAATTAAGGTTGACGATTTTGTATTTAAAAGCTCCCTTAATTTACAGATTACTTACATATAAAACGAATTCTGTTCGTTAATAATGAGAACTGTATAGTCTAAAATAACTACACTCTTTAATAATCATTTCATGAAACCTGGTATCAGAATAGGACTCTTTTAGAATCTTGAAACTTTTATAATTCGGTAATTTCAAATCGTAATACTTCGATATTTTAAAGCTTAGCTCATCCTTACTACCCAGGTTATAATAGGTATTTAACTCACACTTGGCCATCAGGTACAAACATCTTGCGTTTAATTCCTTGTCGGTCGACATATCCATCACATTCTGATAATACTGCATAGCCGTACTGCTTAAATCGAAATACTTTTCGCCATAATAACGAATATCGAACAGGTTATAACCTTTTCTTTGAGCAATAATATCCTTACTAATTTTTCTCTTTGAGTAATAAGAATAATGCATGTAGTTATACTGACAACAATTACCCTTATTTCTTAATAAGCCCCTGTAATAACCCGTGTTTGAAATATTGAAATAATAATTCCCCAAAAGGTAATTGGCAAGTTTAGCTTTCCATTGCTTCTCGTTGTGAGTCAGTTTCTCCAATTCAAGTAAATTCCTCGCCAAATCTTTTCTTGTGAAATTATCTTCTATAAAAGAAAAGACATCGGCTTTGTACACCTCATCCTCCATCACATCTTCCACATAACAACTAAAGCATTCCTTAATATTATTGCTAAAAATGCTGGCAGGAATCATCGAACGACCTTCATAAGTCTCATTTTTATTGAAAAATTCGAGTGCCGATTCGGGATCTTTCTGATATAGGTAATAGATCCCTTTTTGATCGTTGATATAATCAATAAAACTATGGGTAGCTTTTGATTTTTGGCTTAATAAGACCTTCTCATACTCACTCTTATCGGTTTGAAGATAAAAGGCCTCCAGATCTTCAAGTAATTCTATCGAATTAATCTGATTCACATTCTCCAATCTGTTATGCACCAAAAATGCTTTGGCTAGCTTGTCATTCTTGTAATAGGTATGCGCCACCTTAGCCAAAATCAAACGACGCCAGTCATTTTCATTCTCGTATCGCCAATCCGTACCTCTGGGATTATCCTTTAATATTTTAGCAAAATAGTTTTCATTTTCTGCCGTCAGGTTTTCCCAGGTAAAAACCTCGTAAATAATGGCTAATTTTTCCTTCTGTTCCGGGTAGGCATCAACCTTAGCAAGCTTGGCTTTAGCACTTGCAATATCCTGCTTAATAAATGACAAATAGGAACTTGACAATTCCCAAAAGGCTTTATTCGTAACACTTGGATTAACAACCTGTTGCTCTGCAATTCTTAAAAGATCCACATAGGTCTCGTTGTTGTCGTAAAAAGGCAAGCTTTTGTTTCGAACCCCAATATCTTTAGGCCACACATCACGTTCCACATTGTTTAAGGCGCGCATAAAAAGAAGTTCTACCCTTTCGTCCTGAGCGTCCAGTTCTATAAACTTGTTTAGATTACTAATTTCATCGGTGAAATTGCGCAAGCTGGTTATTAACAGAAGATCCTTCTCATCGTCTAAACCTTTGAAAAGCGATTTCCCCTCGGCATGCTTATAGGTACAAAAGTTATAGCTCGAAAAAGCTGTCTTTTTTCTGTCCAGACTCTTATTTAAGACTTTGGTAAATAAGTAGGCTGCTTTTTCGTAATTCTCAAGCGAGTAATAACAACCGGCAGCCTGATCACTGATGTAATAATACATCTCGTTCTTTGGTAACTGGTTTTCTACTTTGCTTTCGTAAAAACTCACAGCTGATGACCAGTCTTTCGAATAATGCATGATTCGAATCATCTGGTAATAATAACGCATTCTTAACTGTTGATTACTCACCTGACTCAAGAGCAAATTCGCCTCTTCAAGCAATGCTGCTTCGTCAACTTTTCCTTTCTCCAGAACCTCATCATAATCCCACGAATTCAAACGTGTTCTGTAAGAAAAGGCCTCAGCACATCGATTGGCAAAAGCAAGATAAGTCTTTGCAGATTGCTCTATTTCCTTGTTTTTCCCCGACCAATCAAATTTATCGAATTCATAAACGGCTTGCTCAAGCTCTTGGGTGTCCCATCCTGTGAGCAGTTCTTGCCATAGGGCCACATTCCCTTTGGGGTAAACAAGAGGCTCATTTTGTCCATAAAAATCTTCCCCGTAAAATGCATTGTATTCGCTTCTTAAGAAAGGGTAAAATTCCTCAGCAGCGATATTGGTTTGCTTAAATAAATTATAAAAATTCATTCCCTCCCAAAAGCCGCCTCCACAGGCAAAAACATTGGCTGAAATCAATAGGAATATATAGGTTAAGAGCTTTTTCATAATGTTTCAATTGTTGTTTTTAAATCATAATTTGATAATGAACGATCGTCTAAATGGTAAAAAATAAGGCCATCAGTTTTCAACTTGCTATCCTTAATTAACTCATAGGAAGCGCTTATTTCAGATGACTTGACCTCTTCCAGTTTAAGATTGTAGCCTTTGGCAAGATAAAAACCTTTATAAAGCGTATCCTTCACCAGTTTGAAATTGGTCGCATCAATTTGCTTGAAATGCGGATCGTTTTCCAAAAGCCTTCTATCCGTATTTTTAATCAGCTTGATCTTATTGTTGTTGTTGGTCACTACGGTCTGAGCAAACAAAGGCAAAGCCGTTTTTAATTCTAAAGGATAGGTACTCCTCTCATTTATATATTGCCCAACGATAGCACTTTCGAGTATGGAATTTTCTTTTGTGTTTCTTAAATCCCCCATATTATACAGCATTAAGGTCCCCTTATTCACCGGAGGCACACCTGTTTTATCCTGGAATTTAATTTGATGCAATCTAATCGTAACACCAATATCGTATTTCGTCTTTAACGCCTTTAGCAAGGCAAAATACTTTGATTTCGTTTTCACGGTCCAGTCACAATCGATCTGTACCTGTTGAATTTTCTTCTGAAAATGTTGGGTACTAATTTGATCAATTAATTTTGAAATCCTGTCAGCCAGATGCAGGACATTCAGCTTCTTTGTTTTAAGCACACGATTATCGATATAGACAACAGGTATGATATTCAAATTTTGATATGCCTTATCTACCGATTTCAAAACATAGGTTGGATAAACCCCATCATCTCTCCATGAAGGTTCTTTTATGGACTCAATGTCGAAATAATGCATATATACTGTATTGGCACCTGTGGTCTTAATGGCCTCACGATACGACTCTGTAAAATCTGCTTTTGCTTTCCAATGGTAAAAAGCAACCTCATCTTTCCTGGCCTCTTCTTTAGAGCAAGAAAAAGAAAGCAGCAAGAGGATTAAAACGTAATGAATATGTCTTCTCATTGTTAAATAATTAAGATATTCTGTTGAGTCAAACTCACGAATAAAAGGAACTTTGAGGGTATTTATTGGGGATGGCACAAATTTATGAAAAGCAGAAAGACAAACAAAGTATCCAAGATAAAAGTCTGCATAAAAAAAGCTGCGATTGATCAATCACAGCTTTATTTATAAAATAATATTCTATTAATTCTCTATAGTTTGTTGCAAGTCCTTAATCAGTGCTTTCACACGATTTAACTCTTGCCATTCGATATACTCAAAACGAAGAACTCGACTCCCCTCTTTGGTTAAAATTTGAACTTCAATACCATCCATACTGATCTGATTTATATCTGAAACAGCAATTCGTTCAGTCCTTTTTTTGCGAAGCAATTGATAGCTTAAATATTGATTATCGAGAGCAATAAAATACTTCCCTTTATACCATTGTTGATAAGCAACCATTAAAAAAACGATCCCTTGAACAATAAAAATAGGAAATAACCAATCTCCTCCAGGAAAACTCATATCAAAACCTTTCAAAAGATTTATAGTAGTACCTACTAAGCCATAAAGAAAGGCAAAAATACTGAAGATAACATGGAACCTTATATTCAGCTTCTTTACTTTATACAATTGAATTCTTTCCATCTTATTGATTTAATGTTAGTATTAATAACATCTTTATTTTAGTCTAAAAACCAGGATATATGCGTGCATTTCGAACAGACGAAACAGGTGGCTGTTTTATTTGCCCAATCCAAATTAAAGAAACTGGCCACCGAGGTGTTCAACTGCGCTTCACGTTTCCAGAATAAGGTCGCTTTACAAATAGGACAAACTAAGGCATGCCCTGCCACATGAATTGTTTCCGGTTCTTTCTTATCAAATAGTCCCATAAATCTCTATTTAAATATTAGCAACTATAACTGTTCAATCAACTCTTTCATTTTACTTTCGCGATATTTCTCTCTTTTTCTCTTATTGTGATAGCCAATAAAACCAACGGCTGACATACCGAGAGTTAAAAATGAGAAAATATAGATTTCCGATTCTTTTAAAACCGGTCCTTCACTATTCATAAAGCCGAAGAAATAATCGAGAATAATCAGTGAAGACATCAGTGCTCCCCCAATCCCACTGATAAGGAAGTGTTTGGACGATTGAATACCAAAACTGAACAAACTTTTAGCATCACGCTCTTCTTCAATCAACTTTTCAAGTTCCCATTTCTTCTGATGCTTTCCAACATTATCAAAATCAAAACTCCTACTCTTAAGCTCTTCTTCTGCAGAAATTTGTGCATCTTCACTCAAATTCTTTTGTCCCAAATAAATCAGGTATAATTCCTTATCCGTTTTTGTCCGACATATTTTTTTCCAATCGTATCCCATTGTCTTACTTTGTTTTGTATCTGTCTTTTTGATCAAATAGGGTTAAATCTTTATAACCTTTCTTTATTTTGGCTGAATGCACCACATCCTTTTCAATATAGTAGGAATCACCTTTGCCTAAAGTTCGAGGCACACCCTGAATCGTTAGTTCCATTTCGCCTTCAAGCACAACGCCCCATTGTGCATTGTGAGCATGCTCTGCGACCTCAACATCTTCTTCAAATTCCATAAAAACAAACTGTTGGTCGCCAGCTTGTATTAATTTAGAAATCAAGCCATCGATAGGAATATCCGCATTGGGATGTCTGTCAATAATTTCAGGAAATAGTTTTTTTGTCATTTGCTTTATCTAATTCAGTTTTTGATTTTATCTGTTCCACGCCCTGCTCATTGACTTTAAAAAGTAACTTCTACATCAAGTTGCTTACCCTCTTCACAAGCCTTTTTGTCCAATGTGGTTCCATAGGCCATGCCCAGTGCAATACCCAGGGGTAAGCCAACACCTATAAAGGCCATATTGCCTAAACTGAGTCCGAAGGCAGCCCCCAAAGGAAGTCCAAATGCTGCCATTCCAAGAGACATCCACAAATTACGATAATGCCCTTTGGTTACAAGTTTGAGTTCTTTCTCTAATAATTGAAGGATCCCAGTTTGCTTCTTTATCAATCCTTTCAATAAGTCTTTATTCGAGCCACTAAAACTATTCAGCTCCTCAACATCTCTATTAATGGCATTGATGATTTCCAAAGGCAGTTCCCTGCTGTTCAATTCCTTTATTAAATTTTCAAAAAACTCATAATGAGCGATTAACTTATCACCCGTTTCTAAATTCACTCTTCTAATCAGTTCTATTATTTTCATTCTAAATCTATTTTAATCGGATACATATCAACAAGCAAAAAACCCCAGATGTAAATTCCTATTGGAATCGCATAAAAGATATCATCATTCGTCTTTATTTTGTTTCCATTTTATTGGCTTGCCTATAAATATGTATAATCAAAGTCATTACGTTTAGCTCTATTATCCTTTTACAGATAGTACGTTTACACGGCCTATAATTGTGATAAGAGATACGTATAAGTGGAACGCTATCAAATTTATTAATTTACCACACTAAACAATAATTAAAAAGAAGTAAAACTAAAGTACGATATCAAAACAGAACGACTCTACATAATAAATACGCATAGGGTGTTTCTATTAGTCCGACTATTCGACTGTATAAAAAGAATTCATTATTCAGACACAGCTCTTTCAAGCATCTCATTTGCACCACATAAGATTGACAATCTGACAAAAGAGTCGTAAATTGTGAGGTGAATTCTAAAAGTCCTTACCTCTTTTATGCGGCTTGCAGATGTAAACATCTGTCTTAGTCATCTATACTCTCAACGAAAATCAAAAACATTTTCACCGAATAACCAGAACCTAAAAACCATCATAATTATTAAGCAAGTATAATAAACTGCTAGAGAATAAGTCACGGTTTTTATCCCTCTAATGTTTACTCAAACATGGTAGACATCTTTTCATCATTATTTAAAATCACACTTTTATGAAAGCTTTTAGTATTTTTTTATTGTGTTTATTTTTAAGCATCACCTCGTATTCACAAAAGAAAAGTGGAACCGTTTACTCTGATCACGATGCGATAACTAAAACCCGCGAACTTTGGAAAGCATTTGAAGCCGGAGATGCCGATGCCTTTTTAAGTTTTATGGCAGATACCGTAAAGGTCTATGTCAATGGCCAAGATGTAAAGGCAACCAGAGAAGGAGCAATTAGCTATGTTAACCGTTACAGGGATGATTACGAGAATGTCAAGATCAAAGATCACAAACCTGCTTATCCTGACGCTATTGACTATAAAAAAGGAGGCATGTGGGTTCAGGATTGGGTGAAATTGACAGCAATTCATAAAAAGAGTGGCATTATGCTCGATTTACCTATTCATCATTTGTATAGCTTTAATAAGGATGGTAAGATCACTTCCCTGCATTATTACTTTAACAACGATGTATTCGAACAGATTGGAGGTAGTCAAAAAACCACAGAGAATGGTAAGGTTTATATTAATCACCCTCTTATTGCCAAAGTAAGACACTTGATGAATGCCTTTAGAGCAAAGGACATTGATAAATGGGCATCGTTTTTCTCAGAAAAAGCCACTTTTGGTAACTCAACAATGAAGTTTGGTGAGACCAATAATTTGGAAGATCAAATCAAAGGGCTAAAAGAGAGTCGCTTCTTCAAACCTGAAACCAAATTTAAAATTAAAGAAATCGGCTATCCTGATTGCCTGTATTATGCCAAGGAAGATGGCTACGTAGTCTATTCCTGGTGGCTCTATATCGAATGGGGGAAAGACAAAAAAATTGAAGTCCCTTTCATGGTTAGTACAACATTCGACAAAGAAGGAAAAATCGTCAAAGATTATGTCTGGTATAGTAATAACCACTTTAAAGAATAGAGATTTTCATCATATCTTATAAAAGATAATTCAACTATTTAAAACACCCTTTCTTTCCAATTCGTTTTGAGAAAGAAAGGGTGTTTCATCTGATTATAATTCCAAGATCATTTTAAGCCTTTAAAGTTTAGCTTTCGACCGTTTAAGTCGACGCTCATTTCTTTTCTTTATCCTTCTTTCTTTCGCTAATTGCGCTTTGGTTTTGAGTTTCAATTTCTCTTTGGGGATATCAACTAATGCAGCCTCATCAACAGGTTTTGATCGGGAATCTAATCGACTTTCCTTCTCCTCATGATCAGGTGCTATTATAGATGTATTGACAGGACGATTTGAATAATAGTCAAGTTCACGAGATTCATTATTTTGAGAATCAACATTCCTCCCCCCCATATCAAATCGACCATATTGATCGAAATCATAATTTACAAAACGATTATCATTGCTTTCAGATGTATCAACCGTAGCCTGACTATTTTGATTTGAACTATTATCCTCCGTTCCTGTTCTCACATCACTATCAGAGAATGTTAACTCCTCATATACCAAGTTAGAACCTAATATATTATCATCACGATAAAGTGGTTTATGCTTTCGTTTATGTGTATTGCCTCCAATAAAAATACGAACACCAATATTCACATTTAGCATTGATAATGACAGACTCTCATTTCTATAAGGCAATTGATTGGCTGCATCTGAATCCAATGTACCATCTTCTCGTATTGCTGCTGAGATATCGCGGATTTGATAATTCATATCTTTATTTAAGCTAGTCAAATACTCCGAGCTGAAATAGAAATTAAGCCCCTGAAAAATATTAGCCGTCATATTAGCACCCAAACGCGTCGTAAGTGCCGTATTTTTATAAGCCTCTAAAGTCGTAATGGTAATATCTGTTTCAGGATACATCATGGATGTTTGTGGTGAATTAACAATGGATAATCCTGAGCGACCATAAAACTCAATAGCAAACCGACCTAGTTTCAGATTATACTGGGGCCCTATATCAAAAGAAGTCGTACTTAATTCATGTCGGTGTGAATTTTGCTCAAGTCCCAAAGCCTCTCGGTGATTATATCGACTATGATTGGCACTAAGCCCTATTGATATTTTTTTTGAGAAATTTTTATGCAATAGAATCCCGCTGTTAAAACCATCCTTCAGAAAATCATTCAAATCACCTTGGGGAAAACTTAATCCATTGAAAAATCCGAGCGTATAAGCCTTGGGGTTGTCCAAGCTCATATTGGGCTTTATATCTCGATTAATATATTGATTTTGCGCAAATGCAAACGAAACAATCGAGACTAATACTAGGGAGATAAACACCTTTCTCATAGCTCAAGATTTAGAAAGAATTCTGTCAAAACATAGCTTTTAAAAACTTGGGGATTTTGACACACTTCTTAATATACTAAAAAGTAGGCAAGCAAAAAAAAATAAATCGATTCTCTAAAGCCAACTATTTACCATATAAAAGCCTGAATCTCAGCAATAATACTTAAAGCAAGAGCTTTCAATTCACTATCATTAAATTTGTACGAAAAACCGACTAACAAAATGAATCAAATGATTCTTAACTAAAAATCTGATTCACCAATAGCTTAAAAGAATAGACTAATCTTGTCAATTGATATTCAACGATAAGAGTAGTTTTTCAAAAAAATAATAGCCCTTTCTTAGTTACTATTGCGACCACCACAATTTCTTGCAATATCATCTGTAATTACATTCCTTCGATCTTTGCTTAAGCCTTTACTGTATTCGCCAGGAAACAGTCCTTCACCCTGCTTTCCATTACTATTTCTATCAATAAATTTAGCCGGTTTTGAGATTGTGAGTCTATTCAGACTTTCACTATATGCAGTCGGTAGTCTACCCTCACCATGCTTTCCTCCACTATTTCTTGCAATATCTACAGACTCTGATTTGCAAATCTGTTTACAAGATTCTAGCTCATTAAAAGAGTTGAGAGAAGCTGTATTCGTTTGAATACTTATTTCAGAAGAAAGTATAGGTTTCTTTTCTTCTTCTTGCGCAAAAGCGGTTTGAAAAATAAGAAACAAGGCGGAAATTAAGACGATTCTTTTCATAAGTCAAAGTTTGGGTTAAACACGATTTAAATCAACACTTAATGACAATGGGGATTGCTGATAATATCTCTTAATATAGTGAATAAATGCTTAAAAAAGTCCATTGATTCTTACAATCTCACCATTAAAAAATCAGTTTTATTCGGCTTAAGACCTGAAGTTCAGTAAACATTTTTATTATGAAAACAATTGAATAAACTAAAAAATGAATAATCTACAAATTGGCTTTAATAACTTCCTATGGATTATGGTATTTTGAAAAATCTTTTCGACTTTTGCAGAAAATAAATCAAGCTTAATATGGATCAGGAAAAATATCAGAAATTACGCGAACAGCTTATTGAGTCAACTCAGTGGCCATCCCTATATATGTTCAAATTCATCATTCCCAATAAGGATGAAAAACTGGAAGCGGTAAAAGCCATGTTCCCAGCAGGAACGAAATTTGCTTTTAAAACGTCAAAGGATATCCGTTTCATTAGCATTACCATTAAGATAAAAATGAAAAATGCCGATGAAGTAATTGGTATTTACTCTCAAGCCAACAATATTGAAGGCTTATTAGCCTTATAAGAATATAAAAGTATCGAAAGTCGAATCGTCTGAAAATATAGATAATTCGACTTTTTTTAAGCTTTTAGAAACGCTTCCATCGTTTCGGGCATTGACTCCAAATTCAACTTCTTGCTTAATTGCAGAATCAAAGGCATTTCCAATCCGGCCTTATTGAGTAAAATCTCATCTTCTAATAGTTCATGAGGATGGCCTATAGCTAAAATCTGCCCCTCTTTCATCACCACAAGTTTATCGGCCCATTCGTACACAAAATTGATATCATGTGTCGAAATGATGATGGTTTTATCCTGCTTATGAAGTTCATCTAATATCTGAATGGTATTTTTCTTTTGTCGATTATCCAACCAGGCAAAAGGCTCATCCAAAAGCAAGACTTCGGGTTTACAAGCCAATACTCCTGCAATAGCAACTCGCTTTTTCTGCCCGTAACTCAGTTGATGTGGTGGTTTCTTTTTTAAATCATAGGTTTGAGTCATCTCCATAACCTCATCCATGCATTCTTCTAACTCTTTACCTTTCATCCCAGCATTAATGGCGCCAAAAGAAATGTCTTTTTCAACTGTTGATGCAAACAACTGTACTTCCGGATCCTGAAACACATAACCCACTTTTCTAAAAAGCTTATTCCTATCCTTTCGCTTACATTTTTGCTCTTCACCATCAATAATATAACGTCCCGTTTGGGCATGATGAATGCCACAAAGACACAAAAATAAAGATGATTTACCTGAACCATTCTCACCGACAACAGCTAGTTTCTGCCCTTTCTCAACACTTAGACTAATTTGATTAAGTGCCAAAGTTTGATTCGGGTATTCGAAACTGATATTTTCTAATTCTATATATGCCATTTTGATATGTTGATTAGATGATGCGTTGCCCTGAGCGGAGTCGAAGGGTGTTAATGTGATGATATGTTAAAATCTAAGATTGAATTAAAAAAGTCACAATCTTAGTTGGCCTAGCACGATCAAGCTAATAATTAAAATCGTGGGCAAAATGAAGCGTTTTATATCAAAAGAACCATGTACATCTATAAATTTCATTTCGCCTCGATACCCCCTATTTAATAAAGCTTGTTGAGAAAAATCAGCATGAACCAAAGATTTAACCAAAACAGATGAAACTAGCATGCCCAGTGCTTTTATCGAGGAACTAAAACTGCCGTATGCCATTCTCTTTTTTTGTGACAAATAACATTGACGAGAAAACATCAATAAAATCGTGATAAATCGAAAAGATAAAACAAAGAGTTCAATCAATAGATCAGGAACTTTCATCTTCCTCAACAAATACTCAATCTCGTCAATAGGACTGGTAAGTATCAAAAAATAAAAAGCAAACATGGCTCCCATTGCCTTTCCAATAATGAATACTCCCGTATCCAAACTGGTTTGAGAAAAACCAATATAATAATCACTAATCTGTGTTATATATATTGCTTCGAAGCTTTCATGGCTGATAATGCAAATAATACTCACTACGGCTACCAGCATGAAACTCATAGGTAGTGCCGCAATTTGTAATAAAGCTTTCAAGGACAAACCATGGGAAAGAAAAAAAATCGAAATGCAAGAGACAACAAGAAAGGGTGCCAAAACATTTTGCGTTAACAAACTACCCAAAAGAAAAGCAACAAAAAATGTAAACTTTTCGAAAGGATGCCAGAAGAGTTTGGCTTGAAGTAGATTGTATTTTTCGCTTATAAACAAACTAATTGTCGATTTAAAAATTATGATTTGAGATTGTTTTTCACAGAATAATCATCAATTAGCTAGACAGCTTTCTTTTTCCCTTTATAATAACCAATCACGTAGGCAACAATACCTGTTCCGATAGCAGCTTGCAAAGAAAACAAAAGACTTTCAATTTCTCCACTTGGTGGTTCCCATATGTTCGAAAACCAGGGTTCATAGTCAGGTTGCGATTCGGTAATATAATCTTCAGCTAATCCATCAGCTCCCATAAATTCAGCATTTGGAAAAAAGTATAGAGTTAGCACTACGATTAAGATGATAGCACCTATTAAAAGCAGATTACTCGTTTTATTCGTCATCATTCAAATTTTAGAATTATGATTTTAGATCTAAGATTTTGTTCTTCTTAATTCAGTTAACCAACACATCTTCACATCATGTCATTATCGAATTAACTTCTCTTCTTGTATTGACTTAAAAAATCGAATCGCATCGGAACATGATCGGATAATAAATTCAATACCACAACAGTCAATAAACCTTCAATTATCGCAATAGGAATTTGCGTCAAGCCAAAAATGCTAACAAACTTATAGAATGCAGTTATTACGCCATTTACAACATCAGGGTGTGCAAAAGCCAATTGAGCAGATGTGCAAATATAAGTAGCCATATTTCCAACAAAAACAGCCAAAAATACCGCCACTTTCTTATTCAGACCAAACTTATTACCAAGAGTGAAAATCAACCAAGTAAAAACAGGTCCAATAAAAGCCATTGAAAAGGCATTGGCTCCCAGGGTTGTAATACCCCCATGTGCCAGAAGTAAAACCTGAAATAAGAGTACTAAAACACCAATTACAGACATCACCCAAGGCCCAAAAAGCAGAGCGCCTAAACCAACTCCTGTTGGATGCGAACACGATCCACTCACCGATGGTAATTTAAGAGCCGATAAAACAAAGGCAAAAGCTGTAGCTAAAGCTAAAAGTAATTTCAACTCTGGCTTTTCAACAAGCAGCTGCTTAATTTTTCTAAATCCCAGAATAAATATTGGCAAGTAAACAACTGACCAAAACATGGACCAAAAGGCTGGCAAAAAGCCTTCCATAATGTGCATACTAAATGCAGGTATTGGCGATAATATGGCTAATAGAACTAATAGTTTCTTCATTTTTACTTTATTTTTCTCAACGCTGACAGGTACGACTACTCTGCCTGGTTTTATATTACATTTCAGCTTAATATTTAAGATGTAGCTTGGTATCTGGAATCAACCATTTTTCATCTATTACAGGATTAAAAATCCCTCAGTCAAAACCTGCTGATTACAAATCAGCAGGAGCACATTATCTAAACAAATATGTAGATTAATATTCCCCCTTCGACTCCCCTCTGGGTACAACCTCAACATATCATCAAATCAGCTCATCATTAAATGATTTCTCCTTTAATGTTCATAAGGAGTAATTCAATCTCATAGTCTACAATTTCCTTTTCCAACACTTGACAACATTTACGTTTCAGATGCTTATAGAATATTTCATCCTTATTAAAAGGGAAAATTCCCTCTAAATCACGAGCCATATTCACTTCTCGAATCTTTTCAACAAATGACTCATCGTAATTAGCTTCCCTGGCAAGTTGGATCAGAAATTCTTTATTAAAAACGACTTTTTTACTGTGCGTATCCAAATGACCTTCAGCCAACTTCACCGCCTTGCCCATCATAATGCCCATACTCACTTTTTCAACACCACTCCCATTTATAGCATGAATGGTATCACCAATAAAATTGCCATATTGGATATAGGCTTGCTGTGGCATTTCAGGAAATTTTTGTTTCAGATAACGCTCACTGCGACCACCTGAGTTTATAAAGACCTGAGAACTTCCGTTTTCTACCGCAAACCTTACATGTTTCTTTATGGTTTCGATATAAGCTTCCGCTGAAAAAGGTTTCAAAAGCCCTGTCGTTCCGATGATTGATATACCTCCTTCAATTCCCAAGCGTGGATTAAAGGTCTTCTTTGCAAGCTTAGCACCCATGGGCACAAAGATTGAAACATCAACACCTTTTGTCAATTGATATTGATTTAGAACTCTAATTAATTCACGTTCAATAATCTTTCGAGGTGTTGGATTAACTGCCGGATCACCAATTGGCATTTCCAGACCTGCCTTGGTGACTGTTCCGACACCTTCGCCCTTAACAAATCGAATACCTCCAGTTTCATTAAAGCTTATTCTGCAACCAATCTCTGTTCCGTCGGTAATATCAGGATCATCACCCGAATTTTTTATGACTGTACAAATTCCATATTCCCTTGTGAATTCAGTATAATGAATGGACATCATAGCTTCCCTATTGTTAGGTAAATCAACACGCTCCCATTCTTCTTTTTCCTGAGTAATTAGTGCTTTTAGTGCGGCTTTCGCTGAAATGGATGCACAAGTTCCTGTTGTATAGCCATGAGCTAACTCCAGCCTCTTAACCCCAAAGGCCTCTTCCAAATAGGATTGAAACTCCGAACGTGTTTTGATAATTTTATCATATTCCGGCAGCTCTGGACGTTTAACAACGAAAAGAGGAATTTCATATTGAATAGCCAACTCCATCTTTTTATCAAGCAAGCCCGTGTAACCACTCTCTTTTGTTAGGATAGCCTGAATATCATGCTTCTTTATCAACTCTGCCTCTAGCAACAAATTCTCAAAACGTGAAGAAGCAATCAATCGGTCATCTCTTACCTCAGCTTGCTGAGCTATTTCGATGGAACTTGGGAAATTTAATATTCGAAACCAGATATCACAATCGGGTAAGCTTTTCTTGATCTTCGGTAAATTATTAACACCTACCAATGATAAAAAGCGTTGAATTCCTCTATCACGAATCGTTTCCATACAAGCATCTACAGAAGGTAAATAATGAATGTATTCACTTTCGATTCGCTCAACAAATTCGCGCTCTATGCGAACAAAGGCTATATCCAACTCACTGGCAACACGATGAAGATTAAAATGCAAATTCTCCGCAAAAGGGTGAGCTGCATCAACAATCAAATTAATCTCCTGAATACGGCAGAATTCAATCATCTCTTGCTCATCCATTCCACCCGACAAACACTCGGCCATATCCGAAATTAAAGGATGGCTATTGGTTTTTGTCGAATAGTAGAATGGCTGCTTCAGGTCGCTCAACCAATTGGCTGCTTTGCGTCCCTCTGTCGTCCCCCCAAATATTAAAATCTGCCTTTTCATTCCTTGTATTTCCTAACTAAAAACTAGATCTATTCATCGTACGCACAATCGTGCGTCTCTACTTCGTCTCTCTAAAAATGTGTCTGAAAGTAGGATCGTATAATTTCGATCGGTTCTTTCTATTATCAATGGCTTCTCCCACAACAATCATGGTGGTTAAGGTCAATTCGTTTTCTTTTACGATTTTAGCCAAATCTTTCAATTTCCCTCTCCAAATCTTTTCTTCCTGCCAAGTCAGTTTGTAACAAATAGCCACAGGCGTTTCTGGAGGATAAGCCGCCAATAAATCAGCTTGTACCTGATCGACCAAAGTTGCACTTAAGAAGAGGCAAATGGTAGATTGAAACTTAGCCAACTCAGTCAATTTTTCTCTCTCTGGCATAGCCGTGCGGCCTTCCCCTCGAGTCAGAATAATAGTCTGAATACGATCAGGAATCGTGAATTGTGATTTCAAACGAGCAGCTGCTGCCTGAAATGAAGAAATACCCGGAACAATTTCATAAGACATTCGGTGATGATCGAAATAATTCATCTGCTCCTGAATCGCACCATAAATGCAAGGGTCACCTGTATGCAAACGCACAACTGAATGACCTAATTTATAGTGTTTGTGCATGATATCGAATTGCTCTTCAAGGGTCATTGATGCCGAATTACGAACCACACAACCTTCTTTCGCATACTCAGTTAAACGACGTGGAACCAAACTACCAGCATAAAGAATCAAATCTGCATTTTGCAATAGTTTCTTTCCCTTAACCGATACCAATTCCGGGTCTCCAGGACCTGCTCCTACAATAGTCACAAAACCAGCCTTTCTTTCCTGACGCACATCCATAGCCAAAGCCAAAGTGAAGTGCTTACCAAAGGAATCAACATGCTTCGATTTTCCAATCAATAATTCCTTAGCTCCCGATGCCAATAGTGCAGATGCTTCACTTACATTATTTGCTCCTGTGGCAGCATGTGCCGCTTCAGAGAATAATAAATCAGCCTCAATTTCATTCAAATCATCTGCTCCAAAGTAGTTAAATGCCACATCATACTTTTCACACATCGCTTTATAAGCAGCTTCATCCTTTTTAAGGTCAACCGTATTGATCGCTACCAATGAATGCTTGGAATAATCTTTTTCCTCGAGAAAATTTAAAACCTGAGCTTCATATTCTTCTGCGTTGATGTTCTTTTGTGCACCAGTTCCCAGGTACAAGCATTTAGGGCGGAAGAATAAAATTGGAAGTGTTGTTTCATAAAGCTTTGGTGTTAAAGCTATAATCAAATCGAAGTCCTTAGGATTAATTGCAGAAAATTCATAAAAAACCTCTACAAAATCAGGAAGCGTTCTTTCCAATTGCTCACTACCTTCATCTTTTATATCAAGTAACAAAGCAGTCTTTTTGCCATTCACAAAAGCAGCAATAAAATCATTCTCTGTGCTATTGAAATACTCATTGGTCCACTTATATTTTCTACCAATAATATCCAAAGCCCAAAGATTCAACGTATCGCTAGCCGTTGTTATCAGAGCTGTTCCTCCAGAGATATTGGCAACGGTTTTAGCCAAATAGTTGGCACCACCTTTATGTCCTGACAATACCGACTGCACATATTGACCTTTAACATCCATATTAATAATGGCCGGATCAATCTGCTTATTCTGAATAAATGGGGCAATTGATCGAACACAAATACCTAAAGCACCAATAAATACAAAAGCCTTGTAGTGAATGAAATCTTTCTCTAGGAAGCTGTTTATAGATTCTATTTTAGTTGTTCCTTCGTAGGCACCTACTGAAACAATCTCAACCTGATCCAGTTCTTTACGAAGTGTATCAGCAAGCTCCAGTGATTGCTTATTATTTATAATTATGGCTATTTTATCCATGGTTCTTATTTCTCTTTATTATAGTTTGAAGGTTTCGTATTCATTAAATAAACCACCTCCCCCTCGTTCCTCGGGTACTCCTCCTTGAAAATAAGGAGGAGAAATCAAAATACTTTTTAGCAATATTTAATTTCTGATTCAATACATTATCAAATCATCATTTCAACACATCCTCAAATCAACTTTTGTAGCCTTTAATATTTCTATCGGATTAAACTCATCCAATTGTATGCGGCTTGATTTTTCTAATTTCATTCCTAAGCTTGTAGCTGAATCAATAAATGCTGCAATGGTTTCACGACTTACAGCATTGAAGACAATACAGCCATTTGCTTTTAATTGAGCATGTAGCTTCTTCATCATTTCAGGAAGTCTACCTCCGTGACCGCCAATAAAAATGCGGTCGGGAGCTGGTAAAACTTCTAAATTCTGTTCAAAGAAATCACCATTGTGAATATCGATGCCCGGAACATGAAAGGTTTTCATGTTATTACGAATGATAACATCCGATTCTGTTCGTTTCTCAAAGGAAATCACCTTTAGTTTTGGGAAAGCTTGTTTTGCTTCGATAGAAACCGAACCGGTACAATAACCCACATCCCAAAGTACTGAAGCAGCATCTAATTGTAGGCTCGACAAGCTAGCCAAACGAATCAGACTCTTGGTCATCATCTTTGGTCTCCCATCAAGAGTCTGAAAAGCTTCGTCAGGAATACCAAACTGACGAACAATAGGCTCTTTTTGAACCAATATCATACAATTAGGGTGAACAAAATCCACCTCTAAAAGTTCTTCAATGCTAAGCTTCTGACATTTCTGATTAGGACCACCAAGTTTTTCACCCAGATAACAATCGTAATTATCAAAGCCATAATCCAATAAATATTGAGCAATAGTATTGGGTGTTCGCTGTCTATCCGTTAAAACCCCAATCATCTGTTCACCTCTTATCAATGGCAGATCAATCTCTGGCCAATCGCGACCAGTTAAAGTCGCAATATGCATTTTACCATATTCCAGTTGATAATGATGTGCCAAAAGCTGAAGGCTATTGTGAGCTGGGTAAACGACCATTTCAGCATCAGGGAATTCACGTTTTATTGTATTTCCAATGCCATAGAAAAGCGGATCGCCCGATGCAATAACCACAATGGTCTCATCAATTTGCCTGTATTGATCAAAGACATCAGTCAAAGGCACCGTGATATTAATCCACTCCGCATTTTCAGGCAAATAATCCTGAATCAATTCTTTATGACGAACTCCTCCCGAAAAGAAACGAGACTCAGCAATATGCTGAATCGCCTCTCTATTCAGATTGGGATGTGGCATATCTGTAATGCCTATGACCACAAATTTAGACATCGCGACCTACTTTTAATTCTTTCGCATCATCCAGACTTAATACCGAATTGACAATGGTTGCTGCCAGGGTAGACCCCCCTTTTCGTCCTTCGATTATCACCGCAGGTAGTTTTGCAAAACTCTTCACTCGATGCTTAGATTCTTGTACATTAACAAAGCCTACTGGTGAAGCAATAATACCCATTGGAGAGAAATTCTTAGAGCGCATCAATGCAGTCAGTTCGATAAGTGCTGTAGGTGCATTACCAAATACGTAAAGCGCATCTGGATGGTCTTCAACAGCAAGGCGAATACCCGCTTGTGTGCGTGTGATTCTATGCTTTTCAGCCAATTCTGCTACACGAGGATCGTGTAAATAACATTTCACTTCAATACCCATTCGCTCACAAGCTGCCTTGCGAATTCCGGAGGTTATCATGGTGACATCAGAAATAATCACGCCTCCATTTTTCAACTTCTCATGCCAAACATTCAAAGCATCGTTTCGCACTTTCAACAAATCAACCATTTGGAAGTCGGCTGAAGTATGAATCAAATGCAGTAGAGCCCACTTAGTTTCTAAAGGAATATCCTTTCCTTTTAACTCCTCAGCAATGGTTGCAAAACTCTTTTGCATAATTTGTGGTCCTGGCTTACCATTCTCACTGTATTTTCCGTAATAACCTCGTGGGGTTATAAATTTATTATTTTTCGATACATACGATTGTGAATTTCCAATCACAACTAATGAGAACATATCCACTCTCTCGATATCAAAATCAGCTAAAGTGCTAATCTCAATGTGCTCCTCATCACGTCCAACCTGACGGACAATAGCAACAGGTGTTTCCGGACTACGCTCCTCAAGAAAAATTTCCTGTAGACGATAAATTTGCCAGTAACGTCCCTTACTTTTAGGGTTATAAAGCACTGTTACAAAATCACCAAAAGCAGCCGCTTTTATGCGTCTTTCGATCAACTCCCATGGGGTTAACAAATCTGATAAAGAAAGGATAACCGTATCGTGACCAATAGGAGCTCCCAATTTAGCCGCAGCAGCCTGGAAAGCAGAAATACCTGGAATCAATTCGATATCAACATTCGATTCGCGCTTCTCAGCCATCTCGTAAATCAGTGGCGACATACCATAGATGCCCGCATCACCAGAACTAATCACAGCTACTTTTTTACCTTGCTCAGCATACTCAAAAGCAATCTCAGCTCGTTGAGTTTCCTGTTTCATTCCTGTATCCAAACACTCTGTTCCTTCCTGAAGGAAAGTTTGAATAAATTGGAAATAGTACTTATAACCAATCACCACATCTGCCTCTTTAATGGCATCGATAGCTGGATTTAAAAACATATTTGGATCTCCAGGACCCAAACCAACGATATATATTTTTCCTTGCATTTTTTTCATATATGAGATGTCAGTTCCGAAAACTTTCGGAATGAGATATTAGAATGAATTCTAAATCACTCATTTACACATTCACTTTAACTTTTTAAGACTATACTCTTTTCAACGCTGTCAGAAACGACTTCGTCGCGCGCTAACAGGTTTCATCACTCATTAACTTTAACCTTTATCCTTATTCTCTTTACCCTTTTTAAGCTTCTTCAGGATAATGATGGTGAAATAAGGGATTCTTCTGTCACGAAGCACTTCTGCATCGTTTGTGATAAACTCCTTATCGGTTCCTAAGTACTCACCATAGAATAATTCTGGCTGATGCTCTAAAATAAAGCCTGCAATCCAAGTCTTTACTTTAGAAACCTTCATCAACACAATGGTATCATTTTCTTCCAATCGCTTTAATAAGTCTTCACTGCTATCTACATTTGGATCGACCAAAACCTTATCACTTAAAGTACAAATCGGTAGTTTTGATTTTGCTCCTGCTAAAATAAATGCTGGTACACCAGGAATCATTTCATAAGAAATAGCATTTGCTTTAAGATGCTTTAAGAGATAAGCAAAAGTGCTGAAGAAGGAGATATCACCTTCACTCACCACTGAGACATGAAGATCCTGATTGATATCTTCCTGAATTTTCTCATACAATGCATAATACGCTCCTTCGGCTTCTGATCTATCGTAAGACATTTTCAGTGGAATAGGATGTAGTTGCAAATCGTTCAAACCCAATTCTTTCAAAATAGGTAAGGAAAAACTTGAATTCCCTTTGGTCTCTGAAACACTAGCTGGATAATAAATTTTATCCGAGTGCTGAAGTGTTTTTAGTGCTTTTATTGTAATCAATTCAGGATCGCCAGGTCCTAAAGAAACACCATATACTTTACCTGCCATATTCTAGTGCTTATGATCGTGTGAATGTCCGTGATGATGGTGATGTCCATGAGAGTGATCGTGCCCATGGTGATGGTGATGATGTGAACAGGCAGAAGGATCTCTGCTCTCAATCAAATCAACTTGACCCTCTTCTACGGCTTTTAATCGCAACATCAGAATATCGATTAGCATATCACTCTCGCCAATTTTAGGACATAGAATGAACTCCTTTTCAGGATGCTTCAATTTGAAATCTTCTATGCTTCTGATTGCATTATCCAGGTAAACGCCTGGAAAGAAAATATAAGGTAAAGCGATAATTCGCTTGTAGGATAACTGATCTAAAACAGCCAGAGCATTATCTACCGAAGGGAAAGTCATTCGAGAAGTGAAGGCATTGATCATGAATGGCATCTTCAACTCTTCCTGAGCCAATCGAGATAATTTCAGCATATCTCCATTTGAATCCGCCATAGAAGCACCAATTCCAATTGGGAAGAAAGCCGTATCACTCATGTCTTCATCAGAGATACTCTTTTTAATTAAATCGATTGACAAATCAACCATTTCATTACAAACACCAATATAGTTGGCCAACTTAATACTAAGCTCATATTTTTCCTGAAGCCCGTGAAGCATATTCGGAATATCAGAAGCTATATGAACACCATTGAATAAGAAAACCGGTACAGCAATTATTTCTTCCACACCTTTAGCTTTAAGTTTGCTTACGCCCTGTTCAAAGTTAGGCTCCGATAGTTCAAGAAAACCATATTCAACTTCGTAATCAGTAATTGTATTGGCAAATTTCTCTGCAAAAGCCTTAAAAGCTAATTCTCCAACCTGAACACGCGTACCGTGTCCGCACAGTAATATTCCTTTCATTTTCCTTCAATTATTTCGTTTCAACTCTGGCAGGTCTCCCCAAAAAATCAGAATCAAGTGACGCTGACGGGTTTTAACCTTTTTACTTTTTGACCTTTAAATCTTTGGATCTTAGTAAGCCATCTGAGCTTCTTCAGCCACAGCCATTAGTTTATCTGATATAGAAACCACTTCCCCCACAACCATAATGGCTGGTGGACGAAAGTCTAGTTCTTCCATTTTTGCAATAATATTGTGTAATTCACCTTTTACAACTTCCTGCTCGGGACATGTTCCCCAGCGAATTAAGGCAACTGGTGTTTCTTTTGAACGTCCGTGTTCCATTAAATTATTGACGATAACTGGCGCATTGGTCACTCCCATATAAAATACAAGGGTATCTATTCCTGTTGATATTTTATCCCATTGTAAATCTCTTTCTCTACGCACTGGTGGATGCCCTGTAAAAAAAGCAACTGAAGAAGAAACATTACGTGCTGTTACAGGGATACCGGCGTAAGCCGGTGCTGCAATACCGGAAGTAATACCAGGAATCTCTTCAAATTCGATCCCATTCTCAAGCAGTTTAATTGCCTCTTCACTCCCTCTGCCAAATACGTAAGGATCGCCACCTTTTAAACGCAC
This sequence comes from Ancylomarina sp., assembly GCA_048268005.1. GTDB lineage: Bacteria > Bacteroidota > Bacteroidia > Bacteroidales > Marinifilaceae > Ancylomarina. Next base: position 620,474 of record JBLWWJ010000001.1, on the reverse strand, counting down.
AACCGTTTTTCCCATCTTAGCATAATCCACAATCATTTGATTGATATCCTCCTGAGGACAAGTGTGGTTTTTATGTTTTTTACCCACATAAATACTCTCACAAGCATCCTTACAATAGTCCAGAAGTTCAATATTAACCAAGTAGTCATAAAATACCACATCGGCTATTTTTAAAGCCTCAGCAGCCTTAACCGTTATTAAACCTTTATCTCCGGGTCCTGCTCCAGTTATATATACTTTTCCGTTCATTCCTTCTTTTTATATCAAGTATCTTAATAAATCGATAATCTGTCGACTTTATAATTCCCAGGTGTTTTTATCAATCTTATCTAATAAGGCTTCAACTTTTTCAAGTAAGTTATCCTTCATATAAGCCTTCTTTTCTTTTTCTCCAAGCCCCATAGTATTCTCAACCATCTGCTTTCTCAAACGCCCCAATTCCATAACCTCTTCTTTCAAACCGTCATCAAATTTCTGATCGAGATATTTACGAATTTTCTTAGCTAAAAAAGGATTTTGACCATTGGATGAAACAGCCAATTGAATATCACCACAATGACTTGCAGCAGCAGGATAAAAATTGGAATATTCAGATGAATTGGCCGAATTAAATAGAATAGCTTGTGATTCTGCATCTGCTCCTATACGGGAATTGGTTTCTGTACAATTCGTTGCAGCAATCACAAGAAAAAAGCCATTCACATCATTGGCTTGATAGGTGCTGTTAAGATAATGGTAGGCACCAGCCTCACGCATTTCTTGCAATATTGCATTGATTTTTGGAGCAATTAGGGTAACATTAGCTTCGGCTTTAATCAAAGATTTCAACTTTCGCTCAGCTACTTTTCCACCGCCTACAATTAAACAGTTACGGCCCTTTAAATTTAAACTTACTGGATACCAGCTCATCGCACTTTAGTTTACATTAACACTCTGATTTTTAACAAATCAATTTCCAGGTAAGCAACTAAATAAAATGGGGTATGTCTGATTAATTGAAGATGACTATATCTACAAACAACTCCCTTCCCCAAGAGTCTTTAGTTTGATTACCATTTTGGCAGGTTTCCTGACTTGTTTCGTAGATCTAATGATCGGTTTTATGCCTTCCCATTCCGAGTGTTGGAACAGTGGATATAGTAAAAACCATAAAAAACTTACAGTAGCGGGGGCTGTCTCGGATTTTAACCGAATTCCCTTTTAAAGCTCAATCGAAGATGAAGCTTTCACCAAAACTGCGTCAAATGTAGGTGTTTTTATTCATGCTAAAAACAATTAAAAGACAATTTGTTCTTTTTTAGATTTGTTATAAAACATCAATATCCTGAACAGCTGTTAAATATCAGAACTAAAAGCTAAAATTGAGCAATCACATTTTCTAAATCAGACTATTTATTCTTTTTCATCATTCAATTCCAATAGAAAAAGCAGTATCTATGTATTATAAACGAATATTTAAGCATTAAAATAAAGCATGGCACCTCTTCAAATATTTTCCATAACTCTACTGTCAATCTATGTTATCCTTATTGTTGGATCATCTCTATTTTCTAAGAAAAGTGATTCTGTCGAAGGTTATTTCCTGGCCAACAGATCTCTCTCTTTCTTGGCCTTAGCCATCACTTTTATTGCTTCCTGGTGGGGAGCTGGCTCAGCTATAGAGACGGCTGATCACTCCTATCAAAATGGAATTTCTGCCTTCTGGATATACGGGATGCCTGTTTTATTCTCAACGGGATTGCTCTTTGTGTTTGCCAGGGCTATCCGTAAGGTGGGCAGCATTACACAACCGCAACTATTGGAAGAACGTTATGGGAAAGCACCCGCATTGATGCTTTCAGTTCTGATTTTCTTATTCATGACGATTACAGCGGCATCACAAATTGTGGGAATTGGGATATTCTTCGAAAAATTTCTACACTTAGATTATAAGATGTCAGCCATTATTGGAACGGGTATTGTTCTGCTCTATTCCTTTTTTGGTGGTTTCAATGCAGTCGTTCGAACTGATATCATACAGTTTGTTTTCCTTTTATCTGCTTCCCTATTAATTTTTGCCTACGCCTATTATTATTCGGGAGGTATACAAGAAATTAGAAGTATAGCTGACACAAAACAATTAACCAATTACTTTTCATTCACACACCAGTTATCAAGTAATATGGTTTATATCGTCACCTTTGGTTCTGCCTGGATGATACAAGCCAATGTTTGGCAACGTATTTCAGCGGCCCGATCGCCTCAAGATGCTCGTAAGATGATAGGCTTAAGTTTTCTAGTCTATATTCCTCTTTATTTAATGGTAACCTATACAGGCATGTTAGCCTTGGGCTTATTCGAAGAAATGCCTCAAGGAGGTGTCATTTCGGGTATTATCAATGATTATATGCCTCCACTCCTTGGTGCCTTAATCTTTGTGGGAATCTGTTCCGCTATCATGTCGACTATGGATTCACTTATTAATACAGGAGCCATGGTACTCTGTGTGGATATCTATAAAAATAAGTTTAAGCCTGATGCCAAACAGAAACAACTTCTAATTATAGGAAAATTGGGAACCATTATCGTGACGCTTATTGCACTGGTCATCGGACTTGAAATTCGTTCTATACTGAAGGTTTCCTGGTTGGCTGCCGACCTACTTTCAACAGGCGCCTTCGTTCCTTTAATGCTGGGCTTTATCTGGAAAAGAGGGACTACCATTGGTGCCATGTCATCCATGCTTTTTGGAACGATCTTCTCCCTCTATAATCTGGCGGTAGCTTTAGGTGCAAACCTGCCTCTACCATGGGAAATTGGTACAGCAAAACATGTTCTATTTGGTATGCTTGGCTCTGCCTTAGTTTATTTAATTGCCAGCCTAGTCAGTAAAGCTGAAACAAATAAATCGACAGCATTTATTGCCAAAGTTGGCTTCAAAAAATCATGAGGCAATAAAAATCAGGTCAGCCTAACCCATAGGGTTAAAAAAAAGCTGCCGGAAAATAAATTTCTCGACAGCTCAATTGTATTATTGGTGATTATAACAATCAATCCACTAAATGTATTAGGCCGATAAGGATAAATCCCTACCGGCCCAATAACTAACACAAACTAACAATCAAAATTATTCTGCAGGGTTCATTATAACCTCTACAATATCAGTTTTCTTTAAAAGTTTCTTAGCAAACTTCTTAACAGAAGAAGCATCGATACCTTCAACTAATTTCTTATAATCTTCTTTAGAAGTAAATTCCGAACCTAGCATCTGATTCTTTCTTAAAGCACTCATCCAGAAAGAATTTTGCAATTCCGCTTCTTCTCTACTTTTAATAAAGTTATTCTTAATCTCAACAAGATCAGCTGCATTACATGCCTCTTTCTGAATTCGCTCAATCTCTTCCTCAACAATTTCAACCAAACGATCGCACTTTGCTGGGTCAGTATCAAAATTGATATTGATAGCAAACTCGGGAGTAGGTAATTTAGATGCAGATGGACGACACCCAACACCATAAGATCCACCTTCTTCTTCACGAATTGTTGTCATATAACGCTTAGAAAGTAATTGGGCAACAACATTTAGCTTCAATCGATTCTCAAGAGTGTAATCGAAATCACCACTTAAAGCATAAGAAACAGTTGTTTTAGGTACTGCCATTTTACGATCAAAAATCTTGCTTGTTTTTCCTTTGGCAGGTCCAACTTTATGATCTACATAAGTTTCTTTTCTGTTAGAAGAGCTAATGTTACCAATATACTTTTGAATCATTGGTAGGTGCTTCTCTTCGTTAATATTACCAACAAAGATGAAAGTAAAGTCGCTGGCATCAGAGAATCGCTCTTTATAGATTTCAGAAGCTCTGTTAAAGTCAATATTATTAACAAATTCTTCACCGAATAATAAGGTACGTGATGAATAGTTGGTCGTTGCTAAAGAAATCGTATCCTGTAGAGCTTTCTTATTATCGACACCAATATTTGCAAGGTAGTTTTTGATACGAGCCATCTGTGCATTGAATGGTGCTTCTTCAAAGCGAGGTGCTTCAAAATTCAAATATAACAATTGCATTAAAGTCTCAAAATCTTGAGGAGATGCAGAACCCGAAAACCCTTCGGTTAGTTCACCCAAATTCGCCTGTAAACCAACAATCTTACCAGCTAATTTCTTCTTCAGGTTAGTAGCATTAAATTCACCAACACCCGACATACCAACAATTCCAGTAGCCATATCAGCTGAAGCTAAATCCTTTTCTGAAATTAATGATGTTCCACCAAAACTGAATGATGACATTGAAATATTATCCTTGCTGTATTCTGTTGGAAGCACAAGAACTCTTGCACCATTTTCAAGAACATAACCTTTTGCTTCAGTTCCTTCAACTTCGAATGTGCTTGCAATTTTCACTGGAGCTAATTCCTTAGCAACAAGAGGCTGATCACCAGCTTCATCTTTATAAGCTTCAACATCAGAAGACTTTACTTTAGCCGAAACAGCCAATAACTCTTCTTTAGTTGGGTAATATTGTGTTTCATTTTCAGGGCCTTTTAAGATGAATGCTGAATTATTCTCATTTGAATAATTTTCAACCATTGCATTCACTTCTTCAAGCGTGATTGCAGGTATAGTTTTAGCTGCAAAGGCCATCTCCCAATCGATAGATGGGAAGGGCTTAGACTTTAGGTATAAATCACCCAATTGTTTTGCCCAAGTATCATTATCGATTTTGGCACGGTTCGCATAATACGACTCGTATGATCTTTGAGTTTGAACTTTAACACGGTTCAATTCTGATTGCGTAAAACCATGACGCTTCACACGTTCTAATTCTGTTAGAACTTCTTCGAAAGCCTCTAGTTCTTTTCCAATTTTAGGAGATACATAAATATAATTAAGCCCTTTGGTTCTAGCCATTTCAAAACGACCAAGCTGCATTCCAACAGCAGAGCATTCCAACTTCTTCGTTTTTTCAGCTATACGACTTGAAATCATCTGAGAGAACATCGAATGAGCCATATCGCGTCTTTGAGTCTCTTCAGTGATTACTGCATCTAAATCGTAACGGAATCCCCACATAATATTCAGACTTCTTGCCTCCTTATCTTTAGCTGCAACATAGGCCAATTCTTTTGAATCTTCTATCTGGCAATAAATACGTTCAGCGGCATTCTTAGGCATTGGAATTTTTGAGAATAAAGCTTTTACTTTAGCTTCCATTTTCTCAGTGTCGATATCACCAACAATAACGACAGCTTGTAAGTCCGGGCGATACCATTTCTCATAGTAATCGCGAAGTGCTGAGTGTTCAAAATTATCAATTACATCTAAGGAACCAATCACATCACGTTTCGCATACATTGAATTGTTATACATCACCGCAGAAGTCTGGTCATTTAGTCGTTTACGTACATTTCTTCGTGTACGCCATTCTTCATGAATAACACCACGCTCAGACTCGATCTCTTTACCTTCTAATAAGAGACCTCCAGACCAATCGTGAAGCACCAATAAAGCTGAGTCTAATAAATTTTCGTTCGCAACAGGAATATTACTTAGGTTATAAACCGTTTCGTCCTGAGCCGTATAAGCATTAATATCACGACCAAAAAGGATACCATTTTTCTCCAAATAATCAAGCATATTCTTGCCTGGGAAGTTCTTTAGGCCATTAAAAGCCATATGCTCAAGAAAGTGAGCTAATCCATTTTGAGCATCCTCTTCAAGAATGGCACCTACGTTTTGAATAAAGTAGAAACTTGCTCTATCCTTAGGTTCCTCGTTATGCATGATGTAATAAGTCATACCATTCTCCAGCTTACCAGTCTTTACTGCCTCATTGACAGGCACAGTAGTAGTAAACTGAGCAAAAGAGTTCAATCCTAAAATACTAAAGCATAATAGAAGTGAAAATTTTAATTTTGAAGTCATATTTAAAATATTTAATCCAGCTCATACATGAGAAAAACGCCTCTGAATAGTGGTGTGCAAAGCCCTGCTTTCTATTTCAACTGAATTTGATTTAAAAGAAAAACGTCTTGTATACTCAACTGGTTTTCACTAATCTTTAGAGTTATACAGCATCTGATTCCTTTAGTTTTTCACATAAGAAAGGACAGAATTCAAGAAATCGTTTTCAATTTTTCTAAAATCAGATCCGACCAAAGATGATTATTAAAAAAGCTTGTGTCCTTGACACCAAACGACTCTATACGAATTCTGCCCCTCTACCGACTAACTAAAAAAATAATTAAAAAACTATTTGCAAATATCTAAGAACAAGGGCGCTGCAATTGTATCGCCTTATTTACTCATGAAAACTAGAGTGCAACGCTTGTCCCGTTCTTAAAATTCTTTACTCCTTCATCAAGAAACTTGATAAAGTTATCTACGTTTAGATCATAGGCTGTAGGTGTATGTAAAGCTTGACCTTCATTATCTAAAAGCACATAATAAGGTTGTGCATTTATATTATATTTTTCGATCTGATAATTCGCATTTTTCTTACCTAATGTCTTTTTGGTTTTACCATCGTAGTTAGAAACAATCCACTCCTCTTTTGGCAGTTTAGTTTTATCATCAACATACATGGCTACGATTACATAATCGTCTCTTAATCGTCTCAACACTTCAGGATTAGACCATACATTTGACTCCATCTCACGACAGTTTACACAACCGTGTCCAGTAAAGTCGATGAATAATGGTTTATTCTGAGCTTTAGCTGCCGCTTTAGCTTCATCCATATCGAAGTAACCTTGTAAGCCATGAGGTAAGTGAAGGAAATCGCTGTATTTTGCTTTAATCTTAGCTTGCTTTACTGTACTTGATCCAGCATTCTCTCTAACCAGAGATTGAATATCAAAATCAAGACTCGCTTTTGGCGGAATATATCCTGATAATGCTTTTAGAGGTGCTCCAAATAAACCTGGAATCATATATACAACAAAAGCAAAGGAAGCAATGGCCAACATCAAACGAGGAACGCTTACATGTTTAACCGGACTATCGTGTGAAAACATTAATTTTCCTAACAAATAGAATCCCATTAATGCAAAGATTACAATCCAAATTGCTAAATATACTTCTCTATCTAGAATTCCCCAGTGGTATGTCTGGTCTGCAATACTTAAGAATTTCAAACCTAAAGCTAATTCTAAGAAACCTAATACAACTTTTACAGAATTCAACCAACCACCTGACTTAGGCATATTATTCAACCAACCCGGGAAGATTGCAAATAATGTAAACGGAAGTGCAAATGCTAATGAGAATCCTAACATACCAACAATTGGCATCAAAACCTCACCACCTGCCGAAGCAACTAGAATTGAACCTACAATTGGACCTGTACATGAGAATGAAACCAGTACCAAAGTAAAGGCCATAAAGAATGAGCCCATAAAACCACCCTTATCTTCGTTGGCAACCGATTTATTTACCATCCAGCTTGGCATGGTAATTTCGAACATACCAAAGAATGAGAAAGCAAAAACAATAAAGATTAAGAAAAAGAAGACGTTTGGAATCCAGTGCGTACTCAAGAAGTTAGCAAAATCGGGTCCCATCACAACAGCTAGAATAGTACCAATTACGGTATAAATCGCAATAATAGAGAAACCATAAAAGAAAGCATTCATTCTTCCCTTAGCCTTATTACCACCTCCTGAGTGCATAAAATAACTCACAGTCATAGGAATCATTGGAAATACACAAGGTGTTACAATGGCAATTAAACCACCAAGGAAAGCGGCAATAAAAATAGTCCAAAGACCTTTTTTCGAATCCTTTTTGCTTTCAGCAGGAACAGTTTTCTTTACTTCTTTTTTAGATGCATTTTCTTTAGCCGCTGTTTTTACAGCTCCACCTTCAGCCTGAAGAGCAATATCAAAATCCTCTTCACCATTTACGCATTGTCCTGAGACATCAGTACAAGCCTGATATTCGAAAGAACCAACAACCGATAAATTTGCATTTAATACTTTAATTGTCTGACGGAATTCAGCCTTCTTCTCAAAATAGCTGACTTCACCGTCCCATACTTTATCGTATTTCTTGTGTGCATTAATTGGAATGACTTTTCCAACTAATTCGTAAGAATCATTTCTTTCAAAGTTAAAGGTCGCTACTATCGGACCCAAATCTGGATCAAAATCGTTTGAATACACATGCCATGTATCCTCAAGATCTCCTTTAATTAATACTTCAAGAGTTTCTCCAACCTTCACATCCTTCTTAGAGAACTCAACCTTCCATTTGGCAGGCTGAACAATCTGACTAAATGCACTTAAAGTAATCATGCTGCTCAAAATAAAAACGAGAGCAAATTTAAAATTCAATTTCATCGGTCTTAATTTTTGTTAGTTGTTGTGTGTGATAATCAAATTATCACTGATTTTTATTTTTCATCCTAATTTTAGGATGACTGTTTTGTTTGATTTTAGTTTTCTTACACTCATAAGACCCTTATTCTTGTAAAAAGGGTGAATCAGTTTTCATTTTTTTTTGTCAAAAAAAGTTAAAACCAGCTACATAGCGCCTCTCAGACTAAACAATTAACATGATTGTTTTGTTAACTCACATTCGAACAATAAGCTTAATATACTTCAACTTACAATCTCAAAAACAATCCAGATTAGATAAAAATAAAAAATCAAGTTTTATTAAAAACAATCTAATATTTCACCTCTATTTTTTTAATCTAACTTCACTTAGAGCTTAATCTGAGGTAAATTTGATAAATTCAGATTAATTCCAAGCCTAATTTACTCGTTTTTTAATGGAACCATCGTTCTTTTAACAAGGGCTTAACAATTGCAGATCGAAGCAATTAATAATTCACTCGATTCTATTCAAATAAGCCAGTCTCAAAATAGATAGAATATGAATAGAAATTTCATATATTAAATAGAACACTGCTTACAACTTAAATAACGTTTCCAACTTATAATATATCATTGAAACAGTCGAAACAAATGTTGGAACCTGACAATTGAACTTATATTATATATTCTACTGAGGCAAACTTGTTGATAATCTATTTAATCAGATTAAAACAACAATGGCTGCCCTTTTAAGGAGCAGCCATCATCATTTTAAAATCTTTTGTATTAATTAAAGATATAACGCAATCCAATTTGCATTTGCCATTTTGAATTTACTGAAAAATCATCAACATAGGAATCTTTCAGATCCTTGTTAAATTTCATATAAGGAACATTGTTGGCATCTACCCCATTTACAGAAATTGGCGTAAAAGTGGAGGCAAACTGACGAACACCCCAATCGGAATTCAATAGGTTACCAAAGTTCAGAATGTCGATTGAAAACTGGAAGGTATTCTTCTTTCCATTGATTTTCAAGTAGAAATCCTGTAAGAAACGAACGTCCATTTGGGTATACCAAGGTAACATGGCACCGTTACGTTCTGCATATTTGCCACGTCTATCCTTCAAGTAATCATCCTGCTTGATAAAAGCATCCAAAGCAGCCCATTGCTCGGCCGCATCAGCCGCTATGGTTCCAACACCGCCGTCTACGGTACCAAACATGATGTCATCCGCATTTTTTGGAACATACAAAAGATCATTGTTGTTAATGGCGTCATTGTTGACGTCACCTGCGTAGGTATAGGAATATCGATTTCCTTTACCGGCTTCGAAAAACATAGAGATGGTTGAAGCAAATTTCCCTTTACCATAAACCTTACGATACACAGCAGAAGAGACAAAACGATGTTTCAAACCGTAACGCGACCAGGAGAAGCTTGGGTCATTGGGATTTCCAAGTATTGGATTTCTCTGGAAAGCATCGGCAGCAATTTCAGCAGGTATAGATGTTAAATCTTTCGAAGTAAGATACGTATAAGCGACATCAGCACTCAATCCCAAAGCCCATCTTTTGGCCAATTTCCCGGTCAAGGAATATTGGTGTCCTTTTGTTGTATTATCCAGGACTAAGGCTCCAGCTTCCAGAAAACCAATATTTCCGGCTGAAGAAGAATAAATATTCTGCTCCGAAAAATCAGCAAATACGGCTCGCGTATCCCCTGTTCCGGATAAATTTCCTGTTGGCGGACGCATGTTATAGTTATGGTGAACCACAGCGTTGACATCCTTTGAATAAATAGTCTCTATTGTAGCTAACCAGCCCTGACCAAATTGAAAATCAGCTGCCAGGTTATTTTTCCATACCTGAGGGTAGTGGAAATCATCGGCAGTAGCATTAAGCTGGAAGGTATAACCTGGATTAATAACTGAATTGGAGGATTGGTTCCCTAACCATACAAATGGAATACGACCAGTGAAGATACCTGTACCACCACGAAGCTGAACTGACTTGTCCCCTTTAACATCATAGTTAAACCCGAAACGAGGTGACCAAAGTGCTTTAGAACTTGGCCAATTGGCTGGATTTATTCGTGCAGGATTTCCTCTTTCATTCACCCAACCGCCAAAACCAGTTGCTTCTTTCACGGCGTCAGTATTCGGGATATCATTAAAATAAATTGGGATATCTACACGTAAACCAAAAGTCAATTTCAGGTTATCATTCACTCTGAATTCATCCTGAGCATAGAGAGCAAATTGGGCCACATCAACATCTGACCACAAGAAAGGTTTCTGTTGAGAATCAACAACATCCTGATTTAAATCATAGCCATTGGGATTATCGATGAATTCCTGTACACTTCCATATGTTCTCCAAGGGTAATAGAACAGGTTAAATGAATTCTCAAACTTAAAACGCTCAAAGTTCACACCTGCTGTGAGTGTATGCCTGTCTTTATAATAGGTTAAATTATTCGTAAACTGAAAAACGTCCTGATTCAAAACATTATTGGTCGAAAACATTTCGGATCCTGAACTTATAGCCAAATTACCATTGGCGTCAAAAATATCGACAACAGGAAAAGGAGCAGACTTTGGATGTCGCTTATCACGGAATGAGGTATAACCAACCAATAATTTATTAGAAAACTTATTATTGAACATGGAATGCAATTCACCTACGATAGAATTGATTTTGTTGAAAATTCTATAAGACGAATTTTCGAAAGGCAAACGGAAGCTGGTTGGTCCACGACCAATAATTGCTTCTGGATGAGGTAAAATATCCTTCCAGGCATCGAGCATATTATAACGTAGGGTTAAATTATGATCCTTATTGATGTTATAATCTAACTTGATAAGGAATTTGGTATTATCTGTTTTGTGGCTATACCCCTGATAGGCACCTGGATCATACCCCCAGTTATCACGAAGATGTGATTGCACGGCTATAACATCCGCTTCCTCCACACTTGTGACATTAGAACCTTCGTTGCTTGGGGTATTTGCAACAAAATTGTGAGCCAATTGATCACGCTTCTCTTTTTCGGCATTCACAAAAAAGAATAACTTATTCTTAATGATTGGACCTCCGAGACTGAAACCATACTGCTTGGTACTAAAATCGAGGTTAGGTGCTTTAGTGCCTTTTACTTTTTCACCAACCATACTTTCGTTACGGAAAAAATAATAAGTTGTTCCTTTAAACTCATTAGTTCCTGATTTGGTAACCGCATTTACACCAGCTCCTGTAAAACCACCTTCTCTAACATCGAAAGGTGCTAAAGAAACCTGGATCTGGTCAATGGCATCGAGGGATACGGGTTGGGCATCTGCCTGTCCACCTGGCGTAGACACATCCAAACCAAAGGAATTATTGAAAATAGAACCATCCAAAGAAAAGTTATTGTAGAGGTTGTTTCTCCCACCAAAGCTATTACCGTTTGATTCTGGAGTGAGTCGTGTTAAATCCTTCTGGCTTCGGGAAATAGTAGGTAGAGCAACAATCTGTTCCCTGTTAACACTGGTCATAGAACCGGTACGATCTGAACTTATCACACTGTTTCTATCGTATTTTACCACAACCTCATCAATTTGTAAATTAGCTTCTGCCAGAGTCAAATCAACCTCTGCCGTTTTATTCAGTTGTAGAAAAATGTCATCTTGAAAAGCCTCCTGATAGCCAACAAAGCTAGCCTTTACCAGGTAAGGGCCTCCCACTTTCATATTTCGGATGTGATAACGTCCATCCTCTCCGGTGATGGAACCATAAAGTGTACCTGTTGGTGTGTGTGTGGCTACAACAGTGGTTGCAAAAATAGGATTTCCATTGGAGTCAACGACCTTTCCGGTCAGTGAAGAGGTGGTAACACCTTGGGAAAATGCGCTCATTACTGAAAAAAGCATCACAATAAAGCATGCTAAGCGAAATTTGTGTTTTCTCATTGTAAAAAATATTGGTTAAATATTAGGCATTACATAAAAATAAGATTTTTAATAGATAAACACCTATTACTAATGAAATATTTGAGGAACATATATCCCTGAACATGAATCCATTAACACGACACCCCAATCAGAAAACCACAATTTCTTTTTATTGATTACTAAAAAAACTTATCATTATTTAGGTGTTATTATTGGGTTTTACCCCTGCTTTACAATGTATCCAATGGTGATACGGATCAAACCTAATGTATCCGAATCTTATCGAAAAGTAAGTTGATCACTAAATATTCTAATTCTTAAGTTTAATACCCATTCCAATAATATACATGATAATAAGAAATCTCTATTGGGATAAAAACAAGGCATTTGTTTGAGCAAAACAGATATATTGGCTCCATGATAAAACAAAAAAACCACCTCTAAGTAGAGGTGGTTCAATATTAAATAAGATAATTATATTCGTTTTTCTATTTGCTTAATGACGACAAACATTAAAAAAGCGCTCAATCATTCTTTCATTACCTGCCTTATCTTTCAGATAAAATTTCAAGCTATAATCTCCAACAATGGCCATTTCTTTTACTTTCACTTCTAAATTGAGCTCATATGTTTTTGTACCTATAACACTTGGAAAAGTTTTACCATCAGCATCCAATTGCTCATAAGTTGAAAAAGCATCAGAATACTTATCCGAAGAAATACCTCCTTTAGTTATAACAATTCTATAGCTTGCTAATTCCTGATCATCTTGCAAATGAAGATTAACAGGTATTTTATCTCCACGTAAAACCTCAAAATAGGTATTGGGGGCTTTAATAAAAATCTTTGGAGGGATATTATCTGATTTCAAATTGAAATTATCTGCAAATCCAAATAAAGGAAGAACTGTCAATAAACATATCGACAGTATTGATCTTAATCTTGTTCTCTTAATCATACTTTTTGGGGAAGTAAAGTTTTCTATAGGCTTATATTTATAAATATTCTTTTCAGAAATTCAAAAATAACGAATCAAAACTAACTAGAACACAAAAAAAATAAATCCTTAAACGATCTTACATAAATAGACTATTATGACATGTATAATGACTTGAAAAGATGATCAAAACTGAAATTTTATTGTAGAATAATTTCCTTAATGTATTCAATATATCAAACAAATTTAAGGGAGAAAACACCTGTTCCTCCCTTTTTAATTATTTAGAATAAAACACACCTAATTTCTCCTAGGACAATTAGGTAGTTTAACCATTTCATAACTGGTTTCAAATGTTGACTCCACACAATCTGTAGGATCACAACACGTGTGGCATACACGCTTAAGGGCTCTAAATTTCTTTAATTCAACACCTGTAGCCAGGAAATCTTCCTTAACCGGTTCTTCTTTCATCAAATCAGTACTTAAGTATTTCTTATTGTCATCTGCAAATACAGTAACCACAACAGAATCTGGTCCTAATTCTTCCTGAACTTTTAATGCTCCTAAAAAGTTAGCACCTGAAGAAATCCCAACACCTAAACCAAGAATAGATGATAATTTCTGAGCCATAATAATGGCATCCCCGTCATCAACGCTTACAATATCGTCCAACTGTTCAAGCTTAACGATTGAAGGAATGAATTCATCAGAAATCCCCTGTATTCTGTGCTTACCTACTTTGTGTCCTGTTGACATGGTAGGTGAGTTTGATGGCTCCAAAGGATGTACCCTTATGGCCGGATTTTGTTCTTTTAGATATTGGCCGACTCCCATAACCGTTCCACCAGTGCCTACACCAGCAACAAAAGCATCGGGACAGATATTTCTATATTTTAACTGCCACCACAACTCTGGGGCCGTTGTATTATAATGAGCTTCGCAGTTGTCGCCATTAGAGAATTGCAGTGGTAAAAATGTTTTTTCATCTTCAGCAGCCAACTTATTAGCCATATCGATACTACCTAGGAAACCACCTTCTTCTTTGCTCACCAAACGAATATCAGCACCATAGCTTTTCATCAGGTTAATACGTTCCTGACTCATCCAATCAGGCATATAAATGGTCACAGGGTGTCCCATGGCTCTACCTATACCAGAAAAAGCAATACCTGTGTTACCACTAGTGGCTTCAATAATTCGATCACCTTCTTTCAGGCTTCCTAAAGAATAAGCTTTTTGGAGTATATGAAAGGCCATACGATCTTTGATACTACCGGTCATATTCAGATATTCTGCTTTAGCATAAATGGTTCTAATACTACCTTTGTACTCAAACTCAATAGCTAACAATGGCGTGTTTCCAACTAAGGATGACAAACCATTAATTCTTTTACAAGGGGTGTTGTTGTTCATATTTTTTAATCTTGTGGGTTAGTGTTTCATAATACAACTTATATTTAAGATAATAACATCCCAATATACTTATAAGACCCTTAAAAATAGAAAATGGGTGAATGAAAGAGCTAAAAAATCAGAATTATTTTTCCAAAAATATAAGTCACATGCCCTCTATTGAATAATTATTAAGATCTACTGTTTGGCATACGTTTCAGATAATTGATGATCTAGATGGTAAGACAACCAAAGGCTCCATCTTTCAAACAAACGACTAAAAAAGCCTTTATATAACAATCCACACATAAAAAAAGCCACCCCGAAGGATGGCTCATCTAATTTCTTGATTGTTTTTTCCTAATTGCTTGGGTAATTCAAATCGAATTCATCATCACCAAGTACACATTGACCACTTTCTGTTGAACAAGACTGAAAATCGAAGGTTCCTTCAACCTTTAGAGGTAAACTCAACACCTTAATTTTCTGACGCATCTCGGCCGTATTTTCAAAATAGCTCACTTCCCCTTCCCAAATTTTATCGTAGTGTTTTTTTGCATTTACAGGCTTAACTTTCCCTATACGTTCGTAACTAGCGTGAGATTCAAAGTCAAACTCAATCAAAATGGGCCCCAGTTCCGGATCAAAATCATTGGAATACAAGTGCCATGATTTATCAATTTTTGCTTTAAAAACAACATCAATCACATCACCTACCTTAATTTCGGTTTTCGATAAATTCACCTGCCACTTGGCAGGCCTTAAAATTTGCCCAAAAGACAAACTACTTACCATTAACAATAAACCAACTAATACTATAATTTTTCTGTTCATATCTTCTTTAATTAATTTGTACAAATTATGCCGTAAGGTTGCATCTTACTATAATAATGACCCCTAAAATACTAAGATGGGTGAATTAATAGGCAGAAAAAATCATTAAAGCTTGTTAATTACCTGAGCTCAAGTCATATTTTATAAAAAAAGCCACCCCTAAGGATGGCTTCATAAGTAATAAGGAAAACAAAACTATTTTTTTGTCTTGTTTTGCTTTTTAGCATGAGGCTGAGAGATTTTACTCTTCTTAGCGATATGCTCCTTGTATTTTTTCACTGCAGCAAATTTGGCCGCAGCTACGGTTTCACGATTTGCTTTTTCGGTAATCTTACCTCTTGACAGATCCTCAACAGCGATATAACCATTCTTCAAAAGAAGCTGGATAATCATGTTATTAACAATGGTTTCTTCACTATATGCATCAGCAATATAAACCTGATCACAATCCTCGTAAAACGAATCAGCAAAGTCCTGATTATTGGGCAGCCACATGAGTTGCTCATAGGTTTCTGTGAAACTATTCAACTCAATATTGATGTTTGGCGTTACCAGTAAAGGACTAAACTGATGATCCTTAGGAAGTGGCTCGTAACCATCTAACATTGACAAATCAACTGCTTTCCTGGCATTATCCAGCCTGGTAAAACGTGCCTTTCTCATCTGCTCCATTTGGTACAAAAAGAAATTGTACCGCTCTATTTCCAAACTCTTCTTGTGATGTAAGAATAACCAGCCATACTTTTGCTCGATATCCTTCTTTACCACATTCTTGGTTCTGTGAATGTCGGGATTGGCATTTCGAACCTCTTGTATCAATCGTCTCACGTCCTGAGCCGCCTTTTGTGGCCCTGTAATCTCCTTACCTTTTTTACCCAAATCGGTAGAAAGAATAGCACATTGAATGTTCTTTCCTTTTCCCTTTCCAGATTTTCCGCCTTTCAGAATATCAATCAGATTTTTACGAATATCCAATTCTCCTTCCTCAGCAATAAAAGGATTTCCACCTGGCGTACTGGCTATAGCATCAAAGATGGTTCCAAAGAAAACTTTATCCAAAAGGAAATTGATCTTATCTGTTTCTTCCTCGCTGTTTGCATTAACAACAAAACGATTCTTAATGATATCGAAACGTATACCATCAATCTTGTACTTATTCCCATTCTTAGAGAACTCTTTTCCAACAAAGATCTTATTCACAACTTCCTCCAAATCGATTCTTTCGATCAATTTGTAAGATGAAGCCAGGTAATATTGACCTGTTTTAACATCCATTTCCCAATCCAGAACGTCATCTAAATAATTACCATGTGTATCCAGTACCTCAACGATGTTCTTATCGGCAGTATATCTCAAAAGGGTACGCTGGAAATTTGGATCATCACCACTGGTTGCCTTCTCTTTACGTTCTCCATGACCATCACGGTAAAGCATAAAGTTTTCAGCATTGGAATATTTGGATATTCCGGCCTCATTCTTTGAGAAATTATTGGCTGTAAGCACAATATCCACCTTATAAGGCATACTGATATCACAGAAACCTGAAATGGTAGATCTTGAATTCAAGTCTTCAACATTGGAGTCGGCACTACTCTCAAAAAGAGGTCGATACTGACGAATATATTCAGGATCGAAATCGGTTACCCTCGAGAAGTCACCCAGTTCGGTCCCTACACCATACAAGTTCCCTTCGGTATCCGGGAAAAGATGAAGCATGTCACCCGCAACCAGTTTGATTGATCGAATACCCGGCAAATCTTTTTTAAGCCATTTCAACATCATGGCAGCCAACATCTCTGACTTTCCAACGCCACTATCCCCGCTAATTAGCAAACCAAACAATGAACCATCATCTCCTTCGATTACAAAGAAGGAACCGTGCACAGGTGCACCCCCCATCTCCTTCACTTTTTCGTTCAGCATGGTCAGTCTTGGTTTCTTCACATCCCCAAAATAATCCACACGCTTTTTCAGTGGCGTTACAATCGTTTTGATATTGCCATTAGGACCACTTAAATCAAAATAGCCGATTTGTGGATAGGAGATCACCTTTTCAGGTGCACCCAAAAACAAGACAATATCTGGCACAAAGTTCTTAGCCTCTTTCAAACTCACCGCCTTGGGTTGAATCAAACGGTAATTATCTGCCAAATACTTCATGTACGACTTTTGGAAAACATACAGTTCGTTAACCAAGCCACCTTTTACAATTCGACAACGGTAATCGTCGGTATCCATATTTTGGATAAACTTAGACATACGTGTCCCAAAGAAATCGGAAGATGGACGTGTCGACATGTTCTTAATGAATTCTCTTGGCGATTGTTCACTAGGGTCCGAAATTTTAAAATCTTCAAGATTAGCTCTGTCAATTTTATGGAATGGATACTCCCTCTTTTTCGCATCGGTATTCATACGCGTGTGCGTCTGAACAGGTTGCTCGGCGGCAATCACACCACATTTAGTCATCACCTCATTAATCCAGGAAAGCTTCCCTTTTTCATGGGTATCCAAAACCTTGTTCTCCATTTCAAAATCCTGATACAGAGTAAATCCATGCTGAATCATCTCATTCAGCTTGGAGTTTTGGCACAGGTAATCCATACTTAAGAGCTTAATCAGAATATGATTGAACCTATTGTAAAGCTGTGTATTTCGAGTGCGATTCAAGGCTGAAGTCAAGAACAAACTCATTTGTCTGGCTTCGCTTACAATCTGCTCTTCAACGAGCTTAAAGGATTGACGAAGAACAATTTGCTCCAGCAATACCCTGACTTCGTTAGCAATCAAACTTTCCGAATACAAGCGCGTGTCTGGTTCATCATGTGTTTCCAATCCACTGAATAAACGATTCACAGAATCCATTAAATTCTTAAGCAAAGCCACATCCGATTGAATCAGATAAATTGACAATAGCTTTGACTCTGCCGATTTATCCATTAATATCTTCTCAAGCTCTGACTGAACAGCAGCAAGTATCAGATTCTTATGAGAATGCTCATTCAACTCTTTTTCAGCAGCTAAATTCTGTAATAATTCATGAACCAGTAAATCAAAATTTACGCCATTCATCTGCTTACCCGATATCTCCTGCAGACGCTCATTTGCTTTTGCAAACAATTGCTCAACCGAAGGTTCTATCAACTCTTTCTCAAAAGGCAGGTTGAAGTGCAAGAGAATTTCGCGTATGTACTTACGTAGAATAACATTATAACCCTCAAGCTTCGCTAAATCACCCGATGGATCTTTTTCATTGGCATTCAAAACCAACATCTTCACCTTGGAATCGGAAAAGAGAATACGCTCCATATCAATCAGAATCTCCGTCATGATC
This sequence comes from Ancylomarina sp., assembly GCA_048268005.1. Taxonomy (GTDB): domain Bacteria; phylum Bacteroidota; class Bacteroidia; order Bacteroidales; family Marinifilaceae; genus Ancylomarina. The sequence continues at coordinate 601,740 of JBLWWJ010000001.1, read as the reverse complement.
AACTTCTCATCTGGTCCGTCAAGAAGATGAGCATTGGGCTGATACTCCAACTTACTATTCACATATTTCTGAATGGTTGGTTTGCCATAACGAGCCAAGACTTCATTGATATCCAAATGCTTAATCGCAGGAATATTCCTGTAGATTTGGGGTAATAAATTCTCATAAATCTTTGAGAAAGCCTGACTACTCAAAAATTCGACTAAAGTGGTACACTGACCAATATTCTCGTAGAATTCGATCACGGCATTCTTTGAGTCACCAATGGAATTAATACTCACGCCACACACATTAGGAAAGGCATGGTACATGGTTTTAATATCATTAATCTTCAAGCTATAATTCGTACGTTTTTCAAGATCCCGAATTTGCTTATAATCCTCAAGAACTGATTCGATAAACGCTCTATCCAAGTTCACCGGGAAGAGTTCTTTTAAAACGGCATCATTCTCTAGGCCACCCGTTTTCTTACCTTCATTAAAACGAATCCAGTTTGTGATAAACAATCTGAATGCATTCTCTAACTCTTTGGCATAAACCTGATAACTAGCCTCAGTACCTTCTACGTAGTCACCTAATGAGAAGCGAACAATGCCCGTTTTATAGGGTATAGCAGCAATACCTCTTTTCTCAGCAAATACCTGAGTAAAGGCTTCCAAATCCTGATAGGAAGAATAACCCTTCAAGGTCATATTGAATAAGTAAGCCCCCTCAGATTTCAAAAATCCCACATCGCTCAATTGCTGTTCCTCTATAATTTTAGCAGCCACTTCCTTAGCCATCTTCAATCTTTTGATTGATTCGGTTCTAAAGATGCGGTTCACACGGAATTGGTTCAACTCACCTACAATATGCTGCTTGTAATAGCTAAAAAAGGCTTCTCCTTTATATTTAAAATCATCAGGAAGTTCCAGTACATCCAGCTTATCTAAAGATAGTAGCTCATCCAAAAGGAAAATATGAAGCGGACTCCCCTCAAACAAAGATTCTCTCTTTGAGGATTCCGAACTTCGTGCAATGGTTGTTGGCACATTACTTTTCACCTTCGATTTAATGAAATTCTCCAGCTTCTGCTTCACCTTATGACGAGATGCGTCCTTAGGAAGAGCCTCATCCATCTGAACCTTAATTCGCTTGGCTTGTTGAGCCACCTCCAAAACATTGACCAACATAAAGAGTGAGCAAGAATTACCTCTGCTTGCATCTGATTGTTTACGGGCATAAGCCGTTAAATCCTTTTTAGCCTCGGTGACAGCCAGTGCTCCCAAACGATCGCCGGTTGCGCCCAAATTCTTAGTGGTCGATATGGATGCCACCATCGAAATACGCGCGTAACTGGTGATATTATTAATGATATAGGAAGAAATCGTTCTCCATTTTGGCTCTTCTGGATCATCAATCTTTACAGAGTCGTTATAGGCCTCATCTAAGAAAAGGGTTAACTGTGTATTACTAATGAATTTCAGGAATTTTATTAATGCCACATTATTAAAATCCGTATAGCCTGTTGGGTTCGATGGGTCGTTGATTAAGATAGTTGAATTGGCACAGAAATTATCCCACAAACTACCGGTCTCATCAAACAATTGGAATGAACTCTTAATACGCTGTAGTTTAATCAAGAAGCGCTCATAATCGATACGACCTTCCTCATCTAACTCAATTTCAACATCGAAAGCATTCATATCGAACTGCTCAATTGGGAACAAATCTTTATATTCCCAGGCGGCTTGCTGATTCAGGAAAATGAATGGCTTCACCTGATTGCGATTCAAGACCAAATCACGAATAATCATCTGAACATCATCAGAGATTGATGTCTTTTCCAGATTACCCAGACCTGAGATGAATTCACGAATAATTTGTTTATCCTCTTCGCTTTTCTGTTCGTACTTTTTCTCTATACCAAGATCAATCAAAAGATTTCTGAAACGGCCTTTATTATCCGCTTCATTCTCAACTTTTATGAGATACTCCTTATACTTTTCGAGGAAAAGATTAATCCCAAAATTCTTATGAAAATGGTTGTGAAGGGTACGCTGATAGCTATCCGGTATGATATCCAGAATGACACGACAACGCTCAACGACATCCTTTTTTAAACTCTTTAGCTTACGCTCAAGCAAATATTCACCATAGGTTTTCAGTTGATTTCGTCCGCCACCTTCAACAATGGTAGCCAAGTCGATATCCTTGCTATCACCATAGAAATAGGACTTCATGCGAGATTCAAACTCCTGAAGCAAAATCTCAATGGTCTCCGTCTGCTTTTTTGAATCTTTTATATTTTCAACAAAAGAGATGAAGGCAACCAGTTTCGACAGAATATATTTGTCTTTAATAATCTGACGAGCGAACTCATCAAATTTATAGAGTATAATATCCTGATCCGGATTTTCAGGCTCTGCCAATTGTTCCTTTTTCAGTCGAGCCAACTCCTCTTCGTAATCCTTGATTTTAGCTTCGGCAGCCAAACGGAATTTCTCCAAATTGCGGGAATTCACCTTATCCAAAATCAAACGAAGATTCATCTGCGTATTGGCAGGGGCTCCCAATTTCTTGGTATGAATCTTATTCAAAGTATTAATTACTTCGTTGTGAAAGGAGAAGACCAGGCTGGTGTTCGATGCTAATGACTCCGGCGAACAATCGACAAAGATCATACGCGTTAGCAATGGAAACCATTTGAAATCATTCAGTGGGTTTCGACGCATATGCTGCACCTTCACAATAAAGATACTGGTTGTGTCCTCACAAATTTGATCGTAAACCTCATCGGGACTTGTGAATTCAATCACACGAACAATCTCAGGCTGGAAAATCTCATCGCGAATGAGCTTTATAGCCGTGTCAGCCGTTCCAGAAACCAGGGTTCTGATAAAGCCATTCAAGCCCTTAAAATTGACGGTGGATTCGGTACGGGTTAAGAAATGTTCTTTCTCCTTACCCGTTGTGTAATGGGTACTTTGAACAACAAGCTGATCCATCACATCCAAAAGGTAATTCCATTGAGCCTCTTCAATATAACCATTTACACCGATGACGTCTCGAAACTTGCGTAGCTCACGAACCTTATCACCAAGTAAAATCTGGTACAGGAAGTTGATCAGATGTTGACTTACCGGTGGCGTTCCAACAGAAAAGTCAGGCGCATTTAAAATATGTCTCAGCTGTTTCTTTTCCTTCTCATTTACAGCTTCAATATCCATTAGGTGGTTAATTCTCTTGACAAAGGACTGTCGTTTAGCGCTGTACTCAAATGCTTTCGAGTTTTCATGAGGGAAAATCATCAGGGAAACATCAACGTAACCCGGAATAGACTCTTTAAGGTCTAGCAGTCGCTTGTTGATTTCCAGATCCTGATTGACCGGATCGTCTGATTCTTCATAACAAAGCCTTACAAATTGTGTAAGGCTTTCAAAAATACGATGTGGAAGAAAGTTCTCTGCTCTTTCGCCCAGGGACTGGTACAGGTTGATAAATACCTGCGCCTCGTAATTCAATTCGGATTGTGGCCTTCCGTTTACGTGCATTTTAATAATGGTTGTTGTATACCAAATTAATACCAAAACATATCTTATAAAATGATTCTTTTCAGCTATCTCTTCGTTAAAAAAGATGCAAGGTAACTCTCCCGAAGCCTCGGGAATCTTTTACTTTTTTATTCAGGAGTGTCAATATTTATTGTCTTCATGATTACTCCGTAATTGCCTCGATCTAGCTAAAAACTAATTAATTTTATTTCAAGATACTTTTGAAATTAAATTGGTACTAGTTAGAAATACTGACTATCGATAATTCATCATCAGCCTTACAAATATAGTGAGATTTTTCACTCCTTGTTATGTTTTTTCCCACTTTTAATTTCGCAAACCTTTGCATAGCAGGTTTTTATGATTTTTATCATTTTAAGAAAGAGTTAGTCATAAAAAAACCACCCCCGAGATGGAGGTGGTACCAAACCTAATTCATTGCACGAGTCAAAATGCATGAACTAATTGTAGTTAATGAAAGACATTAGTCTTCTTTTACAAATTCAATCCGTTTAGTAATTCTTTTAATTTTGGATTTGATGGGAATGGCGCATTGGCATCAACTATATTTCCTTCCGGATCTAAAATAATAAAGCGAGGAATGGTAAACACCTTGTACGCTTTTGCAAAATCAGATTCCATAGCCTTATCAGACAAGAGCTGAATGCCTTTCACACCTTTCTTTTCAATCAATTTTTTCCATCTGTCACGATCTTTCTGATCATTTAAAGAAATCCCAACAAACTCAATATTTTTGCCATGGTACTCTTCTTCCAGCTTCTTTAAAAAGGGTAATTCCTTAACGCAAGGTGCACACCAGGTAGCCCATAGGTCTATAAAAACATATTTTCCCTTTAATTCATCTAATGAGGTTGTGCCGCCATTAAAGTTCTCGTAGTTGTTGAATTTTGGCGATGGCTGTCCTTTGCTTAAAGCTTTCAGTTCTTTGTAGATTTTTTTCATCTCCTTTCGGTGTGTAGCATCAGTAGATACAGCCATAAAATTCTTATAATAGGTGTCAATATCATCAACACGTACTATGGCAGTCGAAGCCTTATCAAATAACAAGATATTTTTGATGTAATCATTTGTAAATTCTTCAACAGCCATAAAAATACCCATGTCTTTTGCAGCAGCACCAGATTCCTGAACATCCCATGCCTTATGATTAACATAGTTTGTCAAGTAGATTCTATAAACAAATGAGAACTTATAATCAGCCTCATTATTTAGGTCAAAACTAGCTACTTCCGACAAAAAATCTGCAGGTAAGCTATCCTTTTTGGGCCCCCATGAATATTGATTTAACATCGTTATATAGGTGCAATTGATATCTCTTTTCTCCAACACTCTATAATCTGAAGATATACCTTTAGCCGACAACAATAAATTCTCAAGATCCTTCTTAAACTCCTGCATTTTTGCCTTGAAGTCGGCTGGTTCCAAATCATAAGGATTATTCAATCTATCACTAAAAGTAGCAACCAAATTTTGATCTTTGGCTAATAAGTACTTGCTTATATCTATCCCTTTTCCAGAAAATTTGATTGTATTTTTGTAATCCTTAGAGTCATATGCAATATTGATATTAATACCTTTATCAATATGCATAGGTGTTCTATTTTGATCTATGTCGACAAGATAGCATGTTCCAGCTTCCATTCTAAGCGTATCTAAAAAGCTCCCATTATCATCTAGATTTATTGTTTTTGTAAAATCACCATCTTGTGTTCCAAGAGTAATTTCACCTGAACTTAAATTCTTTATTGTGCCTGAAACTATGGCATAATCTACCTGAGCCTTTTGTTTACAAGCTACAATCGCTAAAATTGCAACTAAGACGTATATAATCTTTTTCATTTTAATATATTTATTAACAAGTGATATTTAAAAAATCTTTAGGTTACAAGTTTAAGCCATTTAGTAATTCTTTCAATTTTGGATCTGACGGAAATGGTGCATTGGATGTCAGGATATTACCATCAGGGTCTAAGATGATAAAACGAGGGATAGAATGTACTTTATATGCTTTCGCAAATTCTGATTCCACAGCCTTATCAGCTAACAATTGGATGCCTTTCAATCCTTTCTTCTGAATCAACTTTTTCCATTTATCATGATTATTTTGCTCGTCTAAAGAAATACCTACAAAGACAATATTTTTACCATGATACTCTTCTTCCAACTTCATTATGGATGGAAACTCCTTAATACAAGCTCCACACCAGGTTGCCCATAAATCAATAAAAACATATTTCCCTTTAAAGTCATCTAATGATGTGGTTCCACCATTGAAGTTTTCGTAATTACTGAATTTTGGAGATGAATGTCCTTTGCTCAATGAATTCAGTTCATTATAGATCTTGGTTATTTCATTTTTATGAACTTCACTTGTTGAAGTACGCATAAACATATTGTAATAAGCATCTATATCTGGAGTTCGGACAATATCTGTTGATACTTTATCAAACAATACCCGATTCTTAATAATATCATTTGTAAAAACCTCAACAGCCTTAAATACCCCCATATTTGCTGCCACAGTTCCAGTTTCTTCTATATCATACGACATGCGAGTAATACAATTCATCAAATAAATTCTATAAAAAATTGAAAACTCATAGTCGGCTTCATTATTAATATCAAAATCATTTACTTCTGACAAAAAACCTTCAGGTAAGTTATCTGCTTGGGGTCCCCATGAGTATTGAGCTAACATTGTTATATATATGCAATTTATATCTCTTTTCTCTAGCACCCTAAAATCAGAAGGAATACCTTTGGTCGACAACAACAAATTCTCAAGATTCTTCTTAAACTCCTGCATTTTCACTTTATAATCTGCTGGTTCCAGCTCATAAGGATTACTCGCTGCATTAGAAAAAGTATCTGCAATTTTCTTTCCTTTGGCTGATAGGTATTTACTTACGTTTTTCCATTTCCCCGATATTTTAAGTGAATTTTTGTGGTCCTTACTGTCATATTTAACATTTACTCCAGCACCATTATCCAAATATATAAAAGTTGCGTTTTGATTTTCATCTACCATGTAATATACTCCCGTTTTAAGATCAAGCTTTTCCTCAAAGCTCCCATCATCATCAAGAGCTATTGTAGCTACACAATCTTGATCTTGTGAAAGTATTGTAATTTGAGCGGTAGCTAAATTTTCTATTTTGCCAGTAACAATAACATGACTTACTTGAGCCTCTAATTTGCAAGAAATTAGTGTAATAACCACAAGTAACATTAGGTTAATCTTTTTCATTTTATGAATTTTATGTGAAATATTTATAATTAAAACCACAATAGTGTAGCATGCAATATCATTAGAAACAAATACTTTGGGGAATCAGGTTAAATTGTAGGTGTAAAGTGATGGGTGAAGACACCCACCTTAGGATAAGATACGCAGAGCCACTTTTGCTCTGCATATCTAAATTAATTAATGATATTAGAATAAAGGACCTCCTAATACTAAGAGGATACCCAATTAGAATAAAAAAACACTTTTACTAATTTGAGTGGATATTAGTTGGCCAATTGGCGCCATCCTGTCTGGTTAATCTCACTTTGTATACTGCACCTGGAATTGGCAGAAGATTATCCATACCAGTAATTTCAATATCTAAAGATGACCCATTAATATTGGAGACAGTCCAACTCAAACCATAAGCATTAGAAACTGTTGTTAATCCACTCTCAAAATCGAAAACTAAATCTCCTGTCATCGGTATGCCAAAATCAGCATTAAACAACATATTAGGAATAGTGTATGTGCCAGGCGTACCACTTCTTTCTGTAACAGTCATTTCGCCTGTAGGTGCAACAACTAAGCCTAGCATTCCAAAAATATCTATACCACTCAACCATTCAAAATCATAGGTGTCTTGCCATATAGGAGGTGCCAGTTCCTGATATTTTCCAGCAAAAGAATAACGGTACTCACCAGCAACATAATTGCGAGAATCCATTTCAGACCCATCTTTTGCCGTAACTACCCAATGCAACTCAAACAGATCATCTTTTAGCACTTGAGATTCTGTTCTATTATTTTTGAAATCGGAGCTAAACAATTCATAAACCTCTTCTGCATTTAATGTAAGTGTGAATTTTCCATCTTCTGAAACACCGGATACAGTACTTACCAATCTCCCATTGCTATCAAAGGGAGCTGTATAATTATACCCCTCAAATTCTTCGGCTGTTATATAAAAGTCAATTTTGGAGACTTCAGTATTGGCTAAATCTGAATTGATGACAAGATCTAATTCAACAACAGTATTCTTCCAATACTGCTCCTGCGTCAATATATTTTTTTCCCATACAAAGGCCTCTTTACCTTCAACAGGAATAATATTTAAATGAGTAGCTTCTTGCCAGCTGGTTTCAATCTCTTCAATTGTGGAGAAATCGTCGCTGCACGATTGCATGGAAATCATAAATCCCATAATCAATGCATATTTTATAAATGAATATATTTTCATCTGATTAATATTTTTGAGTTTCTTCCATCCCTATTGATTCCCAATAGCTATTGGGCGGAAGGAAGTCACAAGTGAATTCAACAATCTCACGGACACAGTGATTTAGACTGCTGAATTCACAAGTTTATTTCCTCTGATTAATATTTTTAAAGATTAGAATTTAAGGACTGCACTTTCATTGGAATTGGCAGTACGTATTTTGAACTCCCTGGTTCTAGTGTGTAAGTCTCTGAATTGATGACACGTGTAAATGTTGGGATTGTTTCCCCCAGGGCATGATAACGTTTCAAATCAATTACATTATTACCTGTAGCCATTAACTCTTTACGTCTTTCATCCTTTACTTTATCGAGAATAGTCGCATTATCAGCAAAATCAGAAGCCACCAAGGGCGTAAAATTCTTGATGCGTTTTACCAATAATGTATTTAGAGCATTTACCGCTCCGTCTTTATCCTTGGTTCTGATACAGGCTTCGGCATAAACCAAAGTCAAATTTGCAACAGATAGTCCAGCCTGTGATGCTTTATCCTTACTTGCATAGGCAACATACGGACTCACATTAAGATTCCCAAAACCACCGCTAGGGTCAGTTTCTGAGCTATTGAACAAGACGTATCTCTGATCATTAATCGGATCGAATAAGGCTCGTAAATCAGGATGGTATAAATGCCCATCGTAAGGATAAGAATATGACCTTTGATTAATTCGACTCCAAATAACCGATTTATCATTTACACCATATTTAAAATCGCCAATATTTAATCCAGACCAGGCATCACCAGGAGTCACGTTCGAAAAAGTGGTATAGTCGTATAAATGGTTATATAAAGCCAAAGCTTCACTGGAATATGATTTTGCAGCAGCAAAATCACCCATATGCAAGCTGATTAAAGCGAGCATGCCTTTAATAGAGGCTTTACCAGGCCTGAAGTTTGCTGCCTCATTAATTGCCGGGGCATTAACCAATAAAGGTTCTGCTATTTTTAAATCAGATAAAATTCGTTCATAAATTTCACCTACTGTTGATCTTGGCACATCAACCGTAATATCAGCTTCCAGGGGCATGGGTATAGCAGGCTCTTCTCTTGATACGAGCGAATAGGCCGGAGCATATTCACAAGCCAAGAGGAAGTATTCCATAGCTCTTTGCCCGTAAGCCTCTCCTTTTACTCTTATTCTATCCGTTTCGGTAAGAAGACCTAAAGGCGCATTATCAATTTCGTTTATTATTGTATTAAACACATAAATATTACTATAAGCTTTATTCCAGTCTTTATCATCTTCACTAAGGGTATAAATGTTATCGGCCCATTTGTACATATTCACCAGGCTTTTTGCAGACTGAATTAAATTCAGCATTTCCTCGCTAAGCAGAACATCGGGGTCCCAATAATTCAAATTAGTCCAGTAATATGTATGCATCTCAGGAGATTGCAGAAGCCCTTCAAAATCCTCAACCGACTCAGGAATAACAACTCCAGTAGGTTTTACATCCAGAAAATCATCAGTGCTGCATGAGCTCATCAATATAGCAATGAGTATGATATATATATAGTTCTTCATAATAGTCATATTTTAAAAATTAGCCTTTAGACCAAAGGTGAATGTTTTTAAATTATCGTATGCCATTCCATCGTAAGCCTCAGGATCAAGACCTTCTTTATTGGCTACCCAAAGAAAAGGATTGCTTACCTGAGCCGTTAACCTAAGACGCTTAATAAAGCTTATATTCATAAAATTATCGGGCATGGTATAAGCCAAAATGATATCTCTAACTCTAATAAAAGCAGCATCATAAACATGATCTTGTGTATAGCTATAAATCTGAGCATCGTAATAGACTTTTTCAAAACCTTCGCTTTCACCTGTAGAAGGGTTGCTTCCCCAATAACCTATTCTAGGCACTCTGGTAGTCAATTCATCGCCTGGCTTTTGCCACCTGTCAGCCCAATGGTTTTTGGTCATTACGCCGGCTAAACCACCAAAGAGACTTCCATAGTTGTGACGAAATTTATGTCCGAACTTATAGCTTAGGTTAATACTCAAATCGAAATTTTTGTAGGAAAAAGTATTGGATAAACCGCCATAATAAGGGGCAACTGATTCACCACTATAAATAAGTTCTTCTTCTGGAAATGCTCCAAAAATGTCGACATCTTTTCTGTTTTTAGTGCTTCCATCCGTATTATACAATAACATATTTCCGTTAGCATCTAATCCTGCATAATTGTAGCTGTAAATATTATTAACCGATTCACCTACCGCCAATTTTCCCGCATCAACAATCCAGAAAGGAGGTCTTTCTTCTAAAATCTCAGTCACTTCGTTGTGGTTATAAGAAAAATTAAGATTCGAAGTCCAGGTAAAATCACCTTTTTGCATGATCGTCCCATTCAGGTTGAGTTCAAACCCTCTGTTAAGCATTGAGGCATAATTCATGACAGCACTTGTAAAACCTTTTGTAGGATCTAACTCTACAACTCCCAACAAATCGGTACTATTCCGTGAATAGTATTCAACACTACCATTCAGTTTGTTACCGAATAAGGCGAAATCGACTCCAACATTAAATACAGCCGTTTCTTCCCACTTCAATTTTTCATTGGCAGCTTGAGATAATTCTAAATACTTAAACTGCTTTCCAGCCAACATGTCAAATTCACTGGTAGCCTGCGCAAATGGTGAATATTGATTACTCGCATTACCATTTATACCGTATGTTGCTCTCAGTCTCAATCGATTTACAAAGTCAACATTCTGCATAAAATCCTCTTTGAACATATTCCATCCAATACCGGTTGACCACAAAGGTTTATATCTAAAATCAGGATCGCTACCAAACAAATTCTTTTGATCGACACGAAAACTGGCTGTTAAGGAGTATTTTTCCTTAAACTCGTAACCAATATTTGAAAACAGTGAAAATTCTCTTAGATCTGTATTTTCAGTCTTAAAAAACTCATCATATATCCATTCTTCTCCTCGCCAATCAGCTATTTCGCCCCCACTAAATTTTGCCTGATCAACAGGAACCGACGTTTCGGATTGCTTATTATAACCATACTCTTTATTACTGATAATAGAATAGGTACGCTTTCTTATTTCGGTACCAGCAAATACATTTAATTTATGATCAGTCCATTCATTATCCCAGGTCATGGTATTTCTAAAATCCCAGGCTTTTACTTCTGACCTGTTATAGTTATATTCAGTGCCATAAGGAATTTGAGACTCTCCATTTACAACATATTCATTCACTCTAATTCTATGACTTGGCAAGTTCATAGAATTATACTGATCTACATTATTGTTCTCCTTCTCGTATTGAAAGCTTGAAGAAAAAGTTAAGTTTTCAAGAATCTTATAATCCAGACCGAATTTAGCTCTGATTGAAAATCTTTCGTTGCTTCTATCGGTGTTTCTTTGTTCATCCAATTGATTAAAACCATAGGATCCGACACTTTCTAACTGTTCTCTTTGGAGAGAAGTCCAGCGGTCTCTTTTTGTGTAGTACTGTATGCTTTGTCCGTTCTCATCAACTAACTCATCGTAGGGATGTTGGGTCGTAATAAGTGTGGGATCAACCCCATTCATCTTGGTCTCATTTAACGAACCCGTTACACCTACAGTAAAACTAAGCTTATCGTTATATTGGTAAGTATCCTGAAGGTTGAATGTAAAGTTCTGAGATGAATTCCCTATGGATGAACCTAAGTTATCGTTATAAACCAAAGAGCTATAAAATGTATTTTTATCACTTCCGCCTGATATGGACAGGTTGTAGGTTGAGCTAATTGCATTTCTTAACAGATATTTCTCCCATTGTTTCTCAACATCCTTGCTTCGCAAATCATCTACATATTTATTGAATTGCCCCTGAGACCATACATCCCCATCAGGCGTCTTACCCAGTAAATGTAAATACGCCTCATCAAGTAAGCTTATGTCTCTCTTTGCCCCAAGGGCCTGCTCATGAAAATTCCATCCTTTATCGTAGAACTCCAGATTCATATCTATCTGATCGGAGGTAGACATATAATTCATTTTAGAATAATCGATCTTTTCTGTTATGCCAATATGAGTAGAAAAACTCACATTCAGTTTTTCGTTCTTCTTTCCCTTTTTGGTTGTAATAACCACAACACCGTTACTTGCTCTTACCCCCCAAATAGAAGCAGCCGAAGCATCTTTCAATACCGTTACCGATTCAATATCTTCCGGGTTAATCGAAGACAAGTCGCCTTCAATGGGAAAGCCATCAACAATAAATAAAACCTCCTTATCGGCGTGAAGTGTACTCACACCACGAATTTGTATTTTACCTTTAACCACATTTAATCCAGCTACAGTCCCTTCCAACCTTTCAACCAAACTCATTACCGGGCGCTGCTCCAACACTTCATTATCAATTTTCGCAAATGATCCCGTTACTCTTTCCTTCGAAATGGTTTGGTATCCTGTTACAACAATCTCAGCCATTTGCTCTGAATCGGGAACAAGAGTCACATTCTGAATCACCTGCCCCTTATAAATAATCTCCTGAGAAAGCATGCCTACAAATGAGAATACTAATACCGCATTTTCATTCTCAAATTGGATGGAGAAATTTCCATCAATATCAGTGGCCACACCGGTAGTCGTTCCTTTTACAACTACAGATACACCAGGTAATGTATTTCCATCCGTATCGCTTACTGCTCCTGTGAGTTTCTTCTTTTCTTTTTCCTTAACTGTCTCTTTGGGTTGATTAATTGTTTCAGACTTGAAAATCACAATCACTTCATTCTGTACTTTATAATCCAGGTTTGTTCCTTCCAGTACATTGCCCAGAATTTCCTGTACACTCGAGTTTGCCATATTCATATTCACCCTGATATCAGGATCAACATCCTGTATCTTGTAAAGAATACCATAACCCGTTTGTACTTTGATATCTTCAAACACCTCAATTAGCGTGGCGTTCTCGTATCGGGCTAAAGAAACTTCCTGTGAAAGTCCGTTAGCAAAAGCACTTAGGTTGAGTGCAAAAAAAAGGATAATAAAATTCCTCATAAGCCAGTAGCTCTTCAGCCATTTCCCTCTTGTCGGGAGGAAATGACAATTCCAGTTTTTTTTCATAAATTTGTAATGATTAAGGTTAAATTAAGAATACCGCAAGTATTCTTTTAACTGCCCGAAAAGTGTTGTCGCATTTTTCGGGTTTTCTTTTAGGCTTCGATTATATTTTTTGATTAACAGTTAGCACATTTCCTTTAACTTGAAACTCGACATCCGATCCCAATTCCAATAAATCCAGGATGGTTGAGAAATCTTCGAAACGTTTCATTTCACCTGTAAAACGTATATTTTGAATTGAAGGATTCTGGAAGAAGACCTTCACATCGTACCATCTCGATAGCTTTCGCATAATACTCCCCAGATCCTCATCATTAAACTGGAATCGTCCATCTTTCCAACCCGTATACAAACTAGTCTGAACAGTTCTGAGCACTCCTTTCACATTACCTTTATTATAGGCAACTTGCATATTAGGTTTTAGCATCATTTTCTCAACAATGCCTGTCTCATTTTTCAGATCAACACCTACGCTTCCTTCAACGAGGGTGGTATGTACTTCTTTCTCATCCTCGTAAGCCATTACATTAAACTCGGTACCATAAACCTTAATATCCATTGTATTGGTTTTAACGATAAAGGCCTGTGTTTTATCCTCAGCCACATCGAAATAGGCCTCTCCTTTCAGATGCACAATACGGTCTTTTCCCACAAACCTGTCGGTATATTTTAATTCAGAATCGGAGTTAAGCCAAACCTGTGTACCATCAGACAGTTGTAACTGGTACTCCCCGCCTTTGGGAACTACCAGGCGATGCCAATTTGTACTCATTTCAGCCAGCTGTGCGCTACTATAAGACAGCTTATCATCTCTGTTATCCAATTGATCGCCCTCTTTGGTTTTTATTAAACGGTTCTTCTGATCTTCAAGGTCTATCATTTCGCCATTGGCCAAAACCAAAGTGGCTTTTTGCGTTCCCGGAGTGATATGATCCACCAAAATTTCATCATAGGTCTCAACTGAATCGATAGCATTATAAACCAAATAACCACCTATTGCCAATGGCAGAATTAAAATAGCCGCATAGCGTACAAACTCTTTAAACAGTGTACGCACCTTTGTTTCTGATTTTAATTGAGGCTCAAGCTTTTTCCAAACTTCATCCAAATCAATTTGATTGTATTCTGTTTGTTTTGAATCGAGGTCTAAGTCCTGAATGAGTCTCTCATAAATGGACCTGTTTTCTTCAGACTCATTCTTCCAGGCATTGAGAAAATCACTTTCCGAATCGCTCAATAAACCGGTTTTCTCCTTGTAAATAAGTTTTGATATTTTAATATAGGCTTTGGTCATGCTCATCATTTTAATTGGCTTTGGTATTAATAATACACCCGAGTCAAATAAAAGGACAGTGAGTAATGTATTTTTTCTTAAAAAAATCTAAAATTAATGCCCCTTATACTCAGCCTCTCATAGTAAGTTAAGGCTTTTAGGACGATAAAGCAAAGGAAGTCTTGGGAGTAAATAGCCTGGAGATAAGGGCTTAGGGACTTAGCATTTTAAGAGCCGGGAGTCATTCACGTTCAAACGCTTACAAATCGAGAAGGTGGGCCAATAGCGGTAGTAGGAAAAGTTGATCCTTTAAGCGTTCTCTTAGAATCGTAATCGCCTGGTTTTTGTGGTATTTTACAGTACTGGTCGACAGATCGAGTTCTTCAGCAATCTGTGCATTCTTAGCCCCGTTCATACTCAAAGTACACACCTTTCGGGTCTGCTCAGGCAAATCTTCAATGGCCTGTATCAACAAACGATAGGTTTCTTCCTCAATCAAGTGATTCTTAAAGAAAAGCTCATTGGACTTATCCTGTAACATTTCTTTCTGATGGCTGTCAATAACTTTTTGGTGACGAAAATGATTCAGTGCTTTATTTTTCACACTCATATACAAGAAAGCCTTTATGGTTGAAGCATCCTCTATCGTTTTCCTCTTTTCCCACAGTTTTACCAAAACCTCTTGTACCAGATCTTCGGCCAAATCATTGTCCTGCACATATTTTTTTGCAAAAATCAGCAGGGCCTTATAATAAGTATCAAAAATACTTTTGAAAGCCTGTCGGTCGCCTTTGCGAAATAAGTCAAAGTCTTGTGGGGTAAACATATTCTGAATTAAAGGTCGTTTAGAATGGCTTAAAGGTATTTTTTTCAGACGATAATACAAAAGATTGACGAATTCAATACAAATGCCCCACATATTTCAAACAGCCTAGTTGGAATCATCTTGTTAAAAACCTTTAATCCAAGAGAAAGAGGATAATCTAGAACACAAGTAAAAAGAGCCATTGAAAAAAAAAAAAAAACGGCACTCAGATTAATTAACATAAAACACCCTTTGCAACTTTATTATTATGTTTAAAAATCCCAAATATGGCTTATTCGAACCTTCATCGAACCTTCACCGAAGGAAGACCGAAGCTACAAGCTTGCCAAACCGCATATATTATTGTTTAATACAGATGTCATTAAGATTACTTGACTTGCTTTATAATATTGGCTAATTTTAAATAAATATATAGAGCTTATGAAAAAGAAGTTATTAATTGGATTAGGATTAGTCGTGATGCTCTTGTTCGCCTTTCCATTTGGTATGATCATCTCCCTGGCGTTTTGGATCTATTTGGGAGTGATACTTAGGAAAAGGGAGCGTGTTTTCCACGAAGAAATTGATCCCGGATTAGCTAAAAAGCAATTAAAAAGCTTGAAAACATTAAGTATTGCAGCCGGAATATCGTTTGCTATTGCTATAGTCGGTATCATCATGCACAATGTGCAATCAGGCCTATTGGAAACTGAAGAATCTCTCTATTTTTTCATTGGAATAGTCGCTTCGTACTTATTTATTTTGGCATCTGGAAGTGGTCTGGTTATTTTTATCAATGGAAGGCAAAAACCCATATAGTACAAGTTCTGCTGTACGTAAAATATAATCTTCACCCCCGTTACCGCAGGAATCCTTTCCTGTGGCGTTTATCCTTTTTATTCAACCACTTGAATTAATACTCACTGATTTTATTTATCACAAACAATCTGGATGCTTCACCATCTTTTAGTTTATACTGTATTTGGCGAGTCCCTCCTGTTGGTTTATTATTGGTGTCGCCATCCTTATAAATCGGAAATCGTCGTACCAAACTGGTCTCTACAATTGCAAATTCGTCGTGGCCCATATAGCCAATGCCAGCCTCTTTATTTTCGGATAGTTCCGGGAAATAAATTTGACTTATGGACTTCCCATTATTTACAGAATACCCAATCACATGACCATAACTACCGCTTCCTGCCGACACTGTATAAATCAAAATTTCAGGAAATCCATCGGAATTTAAATCTTCAATTTCGGCATCAACTACTTGCCCATCTACTTCCTGTACAATTTTTCGATTATTAATTTCCAAGCCTTTGGGTTGAATTGAAAGTCGACGAATAGATCCTTCTCCACTGGTTTTTATATCAAAAGATATGTTTTGCAAGCTCAATGTTTTTTGGAAAACAATATCTTGTTCTTCATGCATAGAGTGCTCAGCATTGGAAGTCTCAGCAATTCCGCTTTTTTCCGTATTTGATTTTCCCTCTTTGTTCTTACATGCTATTACAGTTAATACTAGCAGTATGCTTATAAAAACGATCTTAAACTGTTTCATATCTATTAGGCTTAAATGTTCATTTTATATACAGGGATATCGTACGATTGTAAAGCTTGCATGGCTTACACCACCTGCTCTGATAAACAAAGACTCTTATTTCTATATTTTAGAAGTCTATTTCAGTTTTATGTCTTGTAATAATTAAGATCCTTTAGGCATTAAAAAGACATAAGCGAATATACCAGCACCTAAAAGAATCGAAAAAACTAAAATTGACAAACCTAAAATTCCAAATACTCTTAAAATAATAGATTTCAAAGGTTTGTCTTTATAAAATTCTCTAAAAAACCAAACCAATATTATGGGAACTAACAAACTTGCAAGTTGACTTATATTAAAAAAAACACCTGGCGAGTCTCTGAAAACAAATAAAATTGGGTACACTAAAACAATACTTATCAGTGTGTAAAATGACAAAAAATAAGCATTCATCACAACGTGTTCATAATAATTATTTCCCCATTTTCTGAATGCAATTTTGCTTATTAGAGCAAGAAGCGGAACAAAAAGAAGTATCATTATAGAATTGTAACTGGACGCAAAAGACATCATATCACTCATAGCATTTGAATTCACATGCTGTTGTGAAAAATAGCCATTCATCACTTCATTAAAGTTCAAAACTTTGAAGGAAAGAAATGTGGAAAGTCCACTCAAAACAAAAACCAAAAGCATCGGTTTATAATGATTGACTCTGTTTCCATCAATAAATTCATTTGCCGTTTTCCCTGGATTCTTGAGAATATTTTTAACGGAATATAAAAACCCTTTGTTGATATCAAAAGCAAGGCATTGAATTTCTTCCAAAATATAATTTTTGTCAATCCTTTTATATTTTTTCTGCCCACAATGACTACAGAAACTTCCTGTGATGATTTCATTACAATTTTGACAATATTCCGACATTTTCTATTTTAATTTCGTGAGTTTAATTCGTTCTCTATTGCTTTATTTTTTTTTCTATTACTGAATGCAATAAAACCTAAAAACAATGGAAAAAACGTGAAAAATCCAAGGCCATTTTTCACCGTACTATATACGGCAATACCTATCATTATGCCAATAAGAAATCCATTGACCGTATTGTTTGATTTTATCTTTTTTTGCTCCTGGAGCAGCTCCTCCTCAGTTAAATCAGTTAATTCTTTTTGTTTCATTTGTCTAAAATCGTTTAATGATTACGGTCTTGCTTGTGTCGATCTGAAATTTATGCTGAGCCGCTTACTAAGTTTCTTAGGCTACCGATTGCTATCGGATCACTGCCCATGAGATTTAGCTTTTGTTAGCAACTGGGCTATCCATTCATTTTGATTCTCTTCCATTGATTTGTAGCTCTCTTCCAGCAAAATATTTCTTCTCCCATTTATCAAGCAATCATTCAATTATTGTGTCTTCAATCGAATCAAGCAATTTCTCCCTAGCATTCATAACTATTTGGTTGTCTTTTACCTCAATTTGGATATTCTCTTTAAAAAACCGGTCAAGAAATCTTTGCCATTTTTTCTTTTTAATATACATGTAGCCTCCAGATTTTAAGTCAATCCGTTCAAATCGTTTATTTAGATAAAGATTAATTTTTTCAAATAGGTTATTCGAATCTTCTAGCTCATGTACTGATAAAATTCCATGACGGTTTACTAAATTCCATACAATAGAGGAAACCAAACATATAGACAACTGTCCACACAAAATAAAGACGTTTGAAAACAATTTTTGACTACCTATAATTGTTGTATATATGTAAGTCAATACAAAACTTAGTAAACTCGTAATTAAGAAAAACACAAATGTCTCCAATAAATGGAATTTAAAAATTTTCTTTTCAATTTTCATAATATGTTATTTTATTGTGGCCTTGTTGCTAACGGATGGCGCTATGTAACGTAGGCGCCTTAGTTGATTTATGTTTCAATATTTATAAAAAGGAAAGGTAGCCATTTTAGGATTACATTTAACTATAACTATTCTAAAATGGCTAGCTTGCCGTTGCTAATTAAAAGCACAAAACCCTCGAAAACCCGCAACCCGCCTATGGTATATAGCGTATGTTGTACGCTGGCTTTTATTCTTTCAGTTCCCTACAGATTAACCTAAATGCAGAATAATATTCTATTTCATCATAGATATTATTCTCCATATGTTTAAGTTCATTAATAACCAATTCTTTTTCTGAACATTTTGACTTTAGAAAACCACTAAAAAAATCAAAGTCCATTGGATTTCTTTTACTTGCAAGTTTCCCTAATTCATAGTGATAAGTTTCTTTCTTTTCTACAAAGTCATTATTATCTGAATTGCTAAAATCTTTAAATGTTATTTGAATCTTTGGTAAGTCCACATTTGCAACAAAAGGCTTAGGTTCAATCAATTCTTGAATGTGTTTTTTTGTATCAATAATACCCGCTTTTAAATCACAATAGAACTTATCAATTATATTCTGATACCTTTCATGCTCTGACTTTCTATTATAAACTGTAATCAGAGAGTCTTTGTCATATATGTAATCGGAATTAAAAATGGATTCGTAGGTAATCCCCACCAATTTAATTAAGGTTTCAAAATCTCGATTTTCAATTAAACTATTAAGCTTACTCAATTCGTTATCATATTTTCTTAAGATGCCAATTAACTTATTAACAATCACGTCAAAATAGCGGTTAAGAAATTGATTATGTCTGGCAATTATTTCTGATATCTTGAATGTTCGAGATTCAAAATTGTAGTTATTGTCCTTGTGGTATCTTAAGTATTGAATTGTGTCATTATTAGAATTATAACTAAATAAGGTAGATGATAATAATACTGACTTGTTTTTAGGTTTACTGATAACAGTTCCACAAGAATCACAGCTAATAGTTTCTCCTTTAGAGTCAGGAATTTTTGTCTTACGAATTGGATGACCGACTAACTCATTTCGTATTTCTCTATTGATTGAATAATTATCATCCTTTTTTAGTTCCCCTTTATCTACACCACATTTGAAAATCACCAATAATTCTTCAACGAAATCTTGTTGTATATAAATTGCTTGAAGCAAACTCATATGATAAGAAAACCTGTCTACATATGATTTAGTATCCCTCTCAGTGAGAATTATAGCAAATGTATCTTGGAAGTAACCTAAAATATCCCCGAAATAATTTGACTTTACATCTTCCGAAAACTTTATCTTCCTACTACAGAATTTATATTCCCAGATAAAATTATTCCAGACATCTGCAATTCTTTGTAACTTATTTTCAACTTCTGACTTCATGCAGTATGGTTCTTTTAGCTTGCGTACAACGTATAGATAAACGCAATGGCGTTTATTTCGCTTTTAGAAATTGTGTATTTACCCACTCCATATAGGTAGGTAAAGCACAGCTATTGTGATGCGTTTATTCTAATATGAATTATTAAAATGAAGGCACCCTGTTCGAGCCAATCAAATTTATGAAAAACATATAGCAAACAATAAATTAAGATATAGTAAAATATGTGGCATATGTAAAATAGAATAGGTCTATATAGTTAGGGACAGACATATGTGAAAGAAACACCCCTCTGTATCTCCCCTAAAAGGGGAGACTTGTCTATTCGCCAACAATTCGGCTATGCTCAATAATCGAAAACTCAGTGCGGTGGCTCAGTGCCTGAAAGCACCTAAGGAATACGGGCATTGAGCGGAGTCGAAGAAAACACCACCCCGTCTTGCTTCGCAAGCCACCCCTCCTCTAAAAAAGGAGGGGAAACGATATACTTATTATAAGTTTGAACAATGGACAAGCCTTTCTACTCCGCTAAATTCAAACTCTGGTGGGAAATTATATTTCATGATTTTCATAATTAGGGAATCATGTTTCATTCAATTACGACAATAAAGTGCTATTTTTGGCGTTTATTTCTGATCAACCCATACGTGTATTCATAAACAAACTATAAACAAATGAAACGGTTTACATTAATCCTTTTAAGTATTGCTCTATTAGCACTATTCTCAACTTCGTGTTCTTCAGACGACGAAACAAAACCTAGTTTTGATGAGTCATTAATCATTGGAAAATGGAAGAGTGAAACTTTATACGAGAGATACGATGCAGATCAATCAGGTGCTACCTGGGATACGGCTGATGACGTAAAGGAAGAAGAAGCTCAGGAATTTACCTGGACCATAGACAAAGATCAGTTGGAGCAAATTCATATCATCGTGAATGGCGGTGTCGTTCCCAAAAGATACACCATTACAGATTTAACGGCAACAACCATGAAATATGAAGACGATTTCGGAGTAACAAAATCATTCAGCAAACAATAATAAGATGCGAATATTAAAAAAAGTTGGAATCGCTTTACTGGCATTGGTTTTTGTATTGATCATCGCTGCCTCAATAGGCCTGTGGTATCTTTTTACACCCGAAAAATTAAGTCCCATCGTTAACAAACAGGCCAAAGATTATTTAACCTGTCATACGATGATCGAAAAAGTTGAACCCACTTTTTTTAGTTCCTATCCGTTTTTTGGGCTTGAGCTTACGAATCTCTGTTTGACAGAGAATAATGCTGCGAAAGCAGATACGCTCTTATTCGCCCCCAAGTGTTTTGCCTCCTTAAATGTGATGGCCTACTTATGGGACGGAAACATACAGCTTGCCCCCTTTCTTTTGGAAGATGCATCTTTGAATTTCAAAATAGACTCGCAAGGAAAATCTAATTTTGATATTTTAAAGAGCAGTACCGATTACTCAGAAGCGGATACGGAAGCCTCAGCATTGGGTGATATGGATATTAGCCATGTGGAACTGAAGAATTTCAATGCCACTTACAGTGATGAGACAACATTCAGAAAGGCTGATATTCAAAAGGTAAATGCCAAACTTGGCTTTAAATACAATAAGGCAAACCAGTCTTTAGATTTGGATATGCAATTGAATCGATTGCTGTTTCAAACAGCCGATTCCATGGCACTTTATCTTGATGCCAAAGATTGTGATCTGAAAATTAAGACGACCGCTAAGGACAAAAACCTGTTCGATTCCGATATCAAGCTTGTCTGCCAGGCCATGTCCTTTGCACTGGCTGGTGACACTCTTTTATCTGAGATGAAGGTGGACAGTCACTTGCCTTTGGGTCTTAACTTATCCGAAAACAGCTATAATTTTAAAGAGGCCAATCTGCTTATTAAGGATGAGCACACCATCTCTTTTGATGGTCTTGTAAAAGTCTTAAAAGATTATTCAATAGAGACCGACCTGAGCTACTCAACCGGGGAATTGGATCTTGAAAAAATGATAGCTCTAATTCCTAAAGCCTATTCGGAACCTCTAAAAGATGTCAGCGCTAAGGGCTTTGCCAAAGTATCAGGATCGGTAAAAGGGCTTCTGTCTGACACAAGTATGCCCCTGGTTGACGCCAATATAGAGTACGCTAAGGGCGAAGTCAAATATACGGGTTACCCAAGAGTAAAGGACATTCAATTATCCATGTCGACTTTGGTGGATATGAATAAGAAGCAGGCTTCGACGCTTACAATCAATAGCAGTTCTGCCCAAATAGAACAGAGTACTGTTTCTGTAAAAGGAGAAATTTCGGACATTTTGGAAATTCCTGTCTACGACATCCATTCAAATGGGGATTTTAACCTGGTCGATTTTAAACCCTTTATACCCAAAGATCAAAACATCAGTCTTAAGGGAGCGCTTAATGGTCATCTGCATACCCGCTTCACTCAGTCGGATTTGGATAAGGAAGCCTATCACCGCATCTATTTAAGTGGCGATTTCGAGACTCAGAACTTTTATGCCATCTATGAGGACAGTATAAAGGTAGATTTACCTTCGGCAAAGCTGAAGCTTGATTTACCCAGCCATAGCAGAGCAGACAAAAACCTTAAGTTTGCCAACATCAAAATGGATGCACCCGAGCTGAATATCGAGATGTCACCGAGCATGCATGCGGTGAGTGAAAAGCTTGAACTTTCTGTCGATATTAATCAACTGGCAAAAGAGCTTTCTGCCCCCATAGCGTCCTGTCATTTTAAATTTGGCAGCCTAAATGCAACAGCCGACACCTTATCCCTTAAAGCCAATCATGCAGAGGGACAATTTGAATA
The DNA here is from genome assembly GCA_048268005.1 of Ancylomarina sp. Classification (GTDB taxonomy): domain Bacteria; phylum Bacteroidota; class Bacteroidia; order Bacteroidales; family Marinifilaceae; genus Ancylomarina. The sequence goes on along the minus strand of JBLWWJ010000001.1, from coordinate 578,870 downwards.
CGCTCCAGGACGTGAAGCCAAACAAGAGATTGCGCATATCAATTCTACAATGAATAGTCAGGAATTGGTTATCTCCAGCAAAGATTCAACTCTCTTTGATGCTAAAAAGCTATCTGCCAAAACAAATCTGAAGTACGACGATTCGCAAGATAATCTTATACTTAAATGGCAACCCGAAGTGGCCGTCCGTTTCTCCGATGCCAATTATAACTTGGGAGAACAGCTGAAGGGGGAAATTCCCAATATAGCCTTTAGGCTTGATCCTGATAACATGGCGATTGAGAAAGCTCATTTAATTTTAGGTGATTCCGACTTTAGCCTTAGCGGTCAACTGACCGATATATCAAACTACCTAAAGAAGCAGGCATTGCTTAAGGGCGAGTTTAATTTGGTTTCTAAAAAGACCGATGTCTATCAACTAATGGACATTTTTAACGGCATGGGCAGTCAGGATTCGACACTTGTGAGCAATGAAACGCTTACATCAGAAGATGATCCCTTTATGGTCCCTAAGGGTATTGAAATCAGACTAAACACAAGCATCGATCAGACTCTCGTCAATAATAATGTTATCGAAAACATCAAAGGAGGCCTAACCGTTAAGGATGGTACCCTTATTCTGGACCAAATGGGTTTCACCAGCAAGGCTGCCAATATGCAGTTAACGGCCATGTACCGTTCCGACAGAAAAAACCACCTCTTTTCCGGCATCGACTTTCACCTTTTGGATATTGATGTGGCTGAATTGATTGACCTGATTCCTTCGGTTGACACCATCATTCCCATGCTAAAATCATTCAAAGGGAAAGGCGAATTTCATTTGGCCGGAGAGACCTACCTTAAGAGCGATTATTCGCTTAAACAATCAACCATTCGTGGTGCGGCGGCTTTTCAGGGGCAGGAACTCACCCTTATGGATACCGAAACATTCGACATGATTGCCAGTAAACTGATGTTTAAGAAGAAAACCGAAAATGTGATAGACAGCTTAAGTGTTGAAATGACGCTCTTTAGAGATGAGATTGATTTATACCCTTTCCTCATTGTCATGGACAATTATAAAGCCGTTATTGCCGGACGTCATAATATGGATAATCGCTTTAACTATCACATATCGGTAACCGATACCCCATTACCGGTTAGGTTAGGTTTAGATGTAAGCGGTACCATGGAGGACTTGAAATACAAGCTCGTTCCTTGTCAGTATAAACATCTTTACGATCCTAAAAAGCAGGGCAAACTTGAGGCCCAAACTTTACGTTTGAAAAAACTGATTTCGGAATCGCTTAAGGAGAATGTTAAGGTGATTGAATAGCCGCATTGGTTATTTCAGTGGGATAAATCGTTTTTGAACTTTTTTTACTTGTTCTTTTGTCTTGAAACAAAAGAACCAAAAATTCAAGAACTGTGATTTTCTCAATCTTCAAACTGCCTGAATGATAAGTGCAGCTGGGTGATTTCCTCGCAAGCTCGGAACTTCCCAGTTTTACTAATCATTCTTTTTGTTTACAAGATCTCATAAATCAATGTTCCTACTTTAGAGATATAAAAAAACAGTTTTATCTAACAATGCGAACTTCATTTTGAACTTGATACAAAAATGATTTGTAGAATTTGATGATAGCTAATAGACGGAGTCGATCGAAAATGGTATACAAATGTACACATTTCCATCTATTATTCTCCAAACCCCAATTGTCAATAAGCAGAAACGTCATCCATTTATGGGTAAAGTAAATTTGAATTCACTACCCTTTCCCAATTCACTTTCAACCCAAATTTCACCGCCATGTTTATCAACAAATTCTTTACATAGCAACAAGCCCAAACCCGTTCCTTTTTCACCCGAGGTACCATAGGTGGTTAAAAAATCATTGGGTTTGAATAATTTGTTCAAATTTTCAGGATTAATACCAACCCCCTCATCTTTAACGCTTATAAGAATGTCTTTTTCGGTATCCATTACCGACACATAAATATGTTTATCTGGATGCGTAAACTTAATGGCATTGGTCAACAAATTCCGGAGAATGGTCATGAGCATATTGGGGTCAGCATAAACCAATTGCTTATGTGATGCATGGTTATGGATACAAATATTTTTACTTCTTATCGTTTCCTCTAACAATAAAACACATGCCTCAATTGTTTCATGCAAGTTCACTTGCGTCGGCTTAAACACAACCGTACTTCTCTGACTCTTTGCCCAAGCCAGAAGGTTTTCCAATAAATCGTAGGTTGTACTGGCTGATTTTCGAATATCTTCTAATATTTCGCTTATATTTAGAACATCACTTAAGTCAGATGTTGATAGCGTTAGCTCTACTAGCTGCTTTAAACCGCCAATGGGTGAACGCAAATCGTGCCCAATGATTGAAAAGAGTTTGTCTTTTGTAGCATTAAGTTCTTCTAATTGGAGTTTGCTTTCTTTTAGTGCTTCTTCCGCTTTTTTACGTTTGGTAACGTCTCGGAAACTCCATACTCGTCCAATGTTTTTCCCATCCAACTCCTGGGGTCTCGAATAAAATTCAAAGGTTCGACCATCTTTAAATCCAACAACATCAAAAGACTCATCGTCAGTCAAATACAAATCTTCAACCTTTCTTAAGAAAATTTCAGGTCTGGATAATTGATCGAGAACCGATGCTAATAACTTTTCGTCTTCACGAGTCGCTAGAACTGAATCAGGAATTTGCCACAGTTCCACAAACCTTTGATTAAACCGTCTCACCTTCCTTTTCCTATCAACCACAAGAATACCATCAACCGTTGATTCTAATGTTGCATTCACTAATGACAGGGATTTTTTTAGTTTCTTTTCTGCTTTTTTGCGTTCTGTGACATCACGTGTTATACCGAGAACACCTGTTATCTCATCATTCTGAAGACGTAGAGGCACACTATGGGTTTCCAACCAAAGCTTTCTGCCTTTTAAGCCAGTAACTAGAAACTCCAGTTTACCACCTCCACCATCCAATGTTTTAAGAAAGAGTTCAGAGAAAGGCTTCCTATGCTGTTCACTTATTAAAGGAAGCATCGATTTTCCTATAAGCTGATCTAGATTTTCCGCTCCAATCATTTTAAGGCCCGCCGGATTCATGTATTCTAATTTCCCTTCCAAATCGAGAATCTTAACACACTCGGGTTCCGTTTCGAGAATGGTCGTAATACGTTTTTCGCTTTCTTGTAGCGCGACTTCATTTTTTTTGCGATTTGTAACATCATCTATCGCAACAATAATATGCTGACGTCCATTCACTTCAACAGGCTCAGTACTAACACTAAGACAACGATCTTCAGGCTTGCCATTGATCAGTAATGATAAATTGAGTTCTACTCCATGTATCTGTTTCCTTTCAGCAATAATTTGCATGATTCCTTTTCGTAGAGGACAGGCTGGACAAGAATCGGAAAAACCACAACCTTTAGGAGCTTCCAAACTATGCACACAACCAAGTCCGCCACCCACCACCTGCCCTATTACTTCTATTGGATCACGAAGAACCATGGAACAAACGGCCTGATTGGCATGTACAATCCTTGTATCTGCATTTAGGAGGAGTATGCCCAGGGGCACAGTAGAAAATATTTTCAGAAAATTGTTATGCTCCTTCAAGAGTTTTTCTTCAGCCTCTTTTCTGATTTCAATTTCTCTAGACAATTTCTTATTGGCAGCTTCTAATTCTGAAGTTCTCTGTAGTAGAGGTTGTTCAAGTTCATCATTTCTCATGTTAGCTTCCCTTTTCAAATATTTATCCGAATATTATTTTACTATTAAACTTTTGTAATCTAATTTTCAAATTCCTCAAATCTTAGTTTAAGAATCAAGCTATTTTTTTTGCATTTAACAGAACCACAACAATTTGTAACATCAATATGAAGTCTTTAAGATAAGAAAAAAAATGTGAGCGTACACAACTAATATTAAGATGTCACACACATTAGGCGCTATTATAATATTATCAATAGGATTTATAAGAGACTTAGGTATCACAAGACTTACTTCTAATGCACTTTTAATATTCACATTCACAAAATTTAGAGGAAGCATAAAACGAACAATAGATTTTGTATGAGAAATTGAATAATGGCCTATCCATTCAAATACATAAAAAAAACTGCAGACAAAAAGCTTATGGCTCTCTATCTGCAGTTTCTATAAATCAGTCTGTTTTTTACAAAAAACAAGACATTAGTTCTCCGGCTTTAGTTTTCTTCTCCCTTAAGAAATTTCGCTGCCCAAAGATCTTTCTTCTGATCCTCAGGAGCCAGTTTCACCGATTTTTCAGCTTGAACTTTAGCTTCCGCTTTTTGTCCTACTTTATTCAATAAAAAAGCGTAAGTATCAATATTAGCAAAATTGGCATTCAATTCTACCGAACGCTTTGCCATTTTAACAGCTGTACTTAAAAGCTCTTGACCAAGCTCTTCTTTAGCTTCAGCAATACCCCATGCGTAACGGTTTAGATTCTCTGAATTATCAAAATCATACTTAACGGCATAATCAGCCATGGCCTGATAATACTTTTTCTGATCAGGACTTCTCCTTAGCATGTTCATATCCATAAAAGCAACCACCTTAGTTCCCACTTCTTTATCCAGTACAATAAATTCCTTTTTCTTAAGGTTAAAAGCATCCATATCTCCTTTACGAGCTAACTGGCTCAGTTCTCCCAGCATGGTATACTCCAGAAATTGATTAACTCGGCCTTTATCAGCTACGGCATAAAACTTAGCCTTATTCTTCAATACATAGTGATAAATTGGATTCGAAGTCCTTTTAATTGTATTCGTAATCAACTCAGCATCGCCAGAATTAATCAGTTCTTCAGGTTTCTTACTTGAAAAATAGAAATCGGTCGCTTCTTTCACATCAATACCTGCTCTTGAAGATGTCATGATGTACTTTTGCATGAATTCAGAACTACGATCACCCTTTTTGAATCGCTTATCCAAAGCCGACCAATTGTTCTCCATATCTAAAGCTAATGTGGCTGTTGCTATTAAAGATTTAGCATCGCCAGCTCCCATGGTTTTGTGATGAATATTGCCATCGCCATCCAGCCACAATAAAGTAGGAAAAGCAGATACCTGGTATCTTCCCATTAAAGGCTTTCCTGCTTCTGATTCCATGTCCATTTTCACATTCACGAAATTCTTATTGAAGAAATCACCCACTTCTTTTTGAGTAAAAACATTCTTTGCCAAATACTTACAAGGACCACACCAAGTTGTGTAACAATCCATAAACACGACTTTGTTTTCTTTTTTTGCTTTAGCTAAAGCCTCGGAAAAAGTACCGTGTTCGAATTCAATTCCTTGTGAGAATACGTTCCCAAAAACGAATAAGGCAACTAGTGATAGGATAATCTTTTTCATATAATTAGAATTTTAGTATTACACATTAGGTGTGTAAGGGTTAAATTATTCTTATTGACTATTATAATGACACCCATTATTATACTTTGGGTGAATATAATTCAATTAAAATATGTTAAAATACAAATATTATTTCAATTTATATTTCATTTTTTTTTAAGATACTAAGCCTGCACAATCAACGAATCCTATATTAGCAAATGAATTGTGGATAGATTGCTATATCATACCTAATCGTATCCACTCATCAGATTGAAGAATAGCCATTCTAAAACAATATTTTAATGCGGCCCTTATTTAGACGATAAAATTTTTGCTACTAAATTGTTCATAACGATATTTGCAGAGGCTTTAACAAAATATAAAGTCGTAAACGCATACTCTAAATACATAAAATGAATATAAAAGGAATCGTATTCGATTTAGACGGCACACTAGCCGATTCGATTGAGGACATCGCAGAATCAATGAATCAAGTTTTAGAAGAACAAAATCTAGCGACTCACAGTATAGATACTTATAAAACTTTTGTAGGAAATGGTATTCGCAAATTGGTTGAAAGAGCCTTACCTGAAAAACTAAGAACTGATGAACTATTCACTAAGAATTTGAATAGAATGCTAGAGGTTTATGGTGCCAATTGCATTAACAAAACCAAGCTTTACCCAGGGGTTGCCGATCTGCTGGATCAGCTTCAGGCAAAAGGGCTTAAAATTGCTGTATTTTCAAACAAGGCTAACGATCTGACTCAAAAAGTTGTCGAAGTGCTTTTGGCAAAATGGGATGTTTCATTTGCCATTGGAGCAGGTGGTGATATTGCAAGAAAACCAAATCCACAAGGGGCTTTAATGGCAGCTGAGAAAATGGGAATCTCACCTAAAGAACTCATGTTTGTTGGGGACTCAGGTGTTGATATGGAAACAGCTGAAAATGCCGGTATGTTTGGTGTAGGCATTTTATGGGGATTCCGTGCTGCTGATGAATTGAAAGCTAATGGAGCTAAAGCCATTATCAGTGAAGCTTCAGAACTTTTGAATCACCTTTAAAATACAAAAAGGCAGATTCTCAAAGAATGAGTCATCTGCCTTTGATTTATTTCTAATCAAAAACTACAAAACAACAACTTTCCTATTCACAATGGAACCATCGATATCCATTTTCAGAATATAAAGCCCTGCTGGAAATGGTCTCAAGTCCAAATCGATAAAAGAGTTGTACTGCGAAACAAAACCACTCAAACGTTCTGCCCCTCGCGTATCATAAAGCCACCAATCAATCCTATTAAATAAAACTGCATTCAAATCAACCCGGGTTTTCACACCCTTACTCGGATTGGGATAAACTGCAAGTTCTGAGTCGTAACTTGTATTGATCGTCTTTGTGACGCTTTTTTCTCCGCAAACATTACCAACGGTTAAGTTCACATTGTACTGACCAGTATTTTCATAAACATGAGTTGGGTTCATAAATGACGAACTTTGTCCATCACCAAAATCCCATAAATAAGTGACCGCATTCGTTGACGCATCTCTAAAATCAAAACTTTTTTGCTTAAACAGATAAGTAAAGTCAGGCTTTGTTTCCTCTACAACCACTAGACTCGAAAATTCATTCTCACTAATCTCACCATTGGTATAAACCAAGCTTACTTGTTTTACGCCTGATGTTGAATACTGAACGGTATGTGGTCCTTTCGTTGTCGCTGTTGAGGGTGTCGCATCAGCTCCGAAGTTCCAGGAATAGGTATCGTAATCCATTCCAAAATTAAAGGAAACGAGAACATCCGATTCCACACACGCCAGACTCTTATCAAACTGAATTGAAGGACTGTAACCATCCAAAACCATAACACCGGTATTATCAGGATCTAACCAATACTTAAGCTGATTCTCTTTAGCAGGATAGCTGTCCCAACTACTAGAAAATTTAGCAAAATAATCATTTACTGAATTAAAACAATTGGCATCTCCCCCTGTGAGATCACCTATAAGTCGATGCTGTGTATCAAATAAAGGAGAACCTGAAGAACCACCCTCTGTCGTTCCCACTTCCCAATTCGATATAAGCCAGTGTGTGTTGGGATCAAAGGAATAATCTGAATCAATATAAGTATCTGTTCCTGAAGGATCCTGATCTATAGATATTTTCTTCACATCACCACTGGGATGATGAATACAAACGGTTTGATTAGGTATGGTTCCTGAACGATCCCATCCAGCATAATAAGGCTGATAAATAGATGGAGGAATCGAACTCATCTCCAAAAGAGAAAAATCCAAATGATTTGTCGTTGCTTTTAAACTTGAGCCAGAAATGGACTGACTTTTAGGTCCCGTCCTACCTTCACAAGTTTCAGCTTCATAATTAAAATAGAAAATAGCTTGCTGTGCCAGTGACTCCTCATGTATGACATGGTGAGCCGTTAAAATAAAGGGACGACCATCTTTCTTAGAATTATTGATTAAAGTACCCGAAGCAATAAAACCGCCATAAGTAATATGACAAACCGCTCTTTTCTCAACCTGCCAATTTAAGCCTTCATCACAGTTTATATTCACATTACAGGATCCGGAGGTACTTTTGACTTGTGAACTCTTAGAATCCAGAATTCTAAAAATATTCTTAAAATCGTGATAAACTTTTCCCAGTTCGATTTCAGCTTTAAAGTCCGGATTAATGGGTTCTATATATTCGATAATTAAGTCATCACCAGCTAATGGCTCAATAGCAAATCGTCCGGATTTTTTATTATTTTCTTCCGTATAAGCTCCGAGTACTCTATCGTTGGTATAGTTGTAAACAAATAACTTTCCTCCCTTAGGTAAACGAAACTTCTCGAAAACAACACTTAGCGAATAAGCTCCTGGTGAAGCAATCGCCAGATTCCATACTCTTTGTCCATTGGACAAAACGGTCCATCTTCCTGAATTATCAGTTGTCTTATCCACAATAAATTCATGAGCAAACTTAGCATGCTTCAATCTTGACCTGCTTTCAAAAGCTCTCTCCGATTTTACATTAGGCATCTTTTCAACTGGCATCAACACGGTTTCAAACTTCATTTGACTTGCCCTTGCCTTAAAAACAGGTGTACCACCATGTGAAATTTGAGCCAATGACGACAGCCCTAAAAGAAGAAAAAAAACAAGAATAGAAAAGCTTATAAGCGTATAGCGCATAAATATGAATGTTTGTTGATGGAATGCTAAAAATAATAATTTTATACTGATAGAAGAGATCATAAACAAAAAAGCCTCACATAATGTGGGGCTTTTGTTCATCTAAGGCATTTTATTCGTCTTCAAAATGCTCTTCGCAGTCTCTATCGAATTGAATTTCCATCTTTACTTTCTGTTTCGCTTCATGTAAGGCTAACATATAAAAAAGATCCTGAAGATCAGGAGAAGAAACCCGTTCAGCCAAATCCCAATAAAACATGAAGGTGGCTTTTTCTTTCTCCATGGCCATCATTAAAGCATCCTGATAGCTGGGATCTTCATTGGAATAATCCACATCGGCGATATAATGTTCCGTTTTTAATTCCTTTATCTGATCATAGGAATTGTGATCAAAAGTTCCACTGATTCGTATGGCTTCTAACTTTAAAATATGATTTTGCTTTTCAATGGCAATGTCTCTAAACAACTGTTCAACCTTGGGTTTACTCATTTTATCGGCCAAATCATTATAAAAATCCACCTCACCTTGCTCTTGCTCTATAGCAAAATTCAAAACCTCGTCTATACTGTTATATTTTTCCATAATACGGGTTATAAAATGACAACGACTCAAATTACAAACACATCAAACTCCTTAATTATCAGACAGAATAAACTCATCATATTCAATTTCCAGTTTTAATTTCTGTCGTGCTTCCTGATTAGCTAAACTTAAAAATGCTTGCTTACATATCTTATCGGAAGTACAATCGGCCAACTCCTGATAAAGAATAAATTTCTCCTTTTCTTTATTCATTGCCATTATTAAAGCTTCCTGATAAGACAAATTCTTTTTTGTGAAATCTATTTCTGAAAAAGAACCTGCAATTTTTAAATCTTGCACGTCCTCAATATCAAGTAAAACTCCAATATCTTTCATATTCTCCAATTGAAGCATTCTAGCTGTTTTTTCAAGAGCAATACTCCGAAACAATTGTTTGACATTTTTACGCTCCATTGTTTCAGCCAGTTCAGAATAAAATTGAATTTCATCCATCTCACTTTCAATAGCAAAGTCAATGATCTCTTTAAAATTTCTAAAAATTTTCATTATAAATTATATTTAATCACATGTATGTTGCTTAAATTAAGAATAGATTAGAGTATCAGAATATTTTGTTTGAATAAAAGTTACGAAATAAAAAATAGCAGAGCAAGCGCTTTTACATGAGACAATTATGAACATTGCTTAAAATTGACACCAACAATCCTAAGGCATTATTTTAAATTGGTTAAATTTGTGTTTTCAAAATAAACCTTGACCATGAGTAAAACAAAAGCATGGATACATGCCTTTAGATTAAGAACACTTCCCCTGGCCTTATCCAGTATCATTCTTGGAAGCTTGCTTGCTGCATCGCATCATTCATTCAATACACGCATTCTTATATTAGCTGTTCTCACGACGCTTTTTTTGCAAATTCTTTCGAATTTGGCAAACGATTTGGGTGATTCGATTTCAGGAGCAGATAACGAAAACCGAGTGGGTCCGGAAAGAGCAGTTCAAAGTGGCATCATCAGCAAGTCCGAAATGAAGCGCATGCTCTACCTTTTTATTATTCTATCCTTAATTAGTGGCTCACTATTGATTTATGATGCCGCTCAACTTATCAGCTTACAACAAGCTCTCATTATTTTTGCCATTGGTATTCTGGCAATTTTAGCCGCAATTAATTATACTGTAGGTAAAAATCCATACGGTTATATGGGCTTTGGCGATCTATTTGTTTTCATCTTTTTTGGCTTGGTTGGCGTAATAGGTAGCTACTTTTTACACAGCGGGAGTTTGATGTGGGATCTACTTCTGCCGGCAAGTTCCGTTGGCCTTTTAAGCGCTGGTGTTCTCAACCTAAACAATATGCGGGATATTGAAAACGATGCCGAAACAGGTAAAAGAACCTTAGTGGTTAAAATTGGTTCAAAAGCAGCTAAAAATTACCATCTAATCATTTTGTTATTGGCCATGATCTTTGCTGTCACCTATAGCATAATCAATTACAGTAAAGCTTATCAATTTATATATCTATTGAGTTTTCCTCTAATTTTAAAAAACATTTACATCGTAAATATTAACCAAAATCCACGAGACTTAGATCCGGAATTAAAGAAGTTGGCTCTGTCATGTTTCTTTTTTAGTCTTACCTTTGGTCTAGGTGCTATTTTATAATATTTACATCTTTTCAACTTATGTTAGTAGCAGATTTTTCTTATTCTCCTTTAGATTTCAAACGCCCAAGTGGCACCTCACGCGGTATTCTAACCAAAAAAGAAGCCTGGTTTGTATATGTATGGGATGATAAAAACCCAACAGTGAAAGGTATTGGTGAATGTTCCATAATTAGAGGCCTAAGTCCGGATGACAGAGAAAATTACGAGGAAAAGATCCAGGAGGTTTGCAATACTATTAACCAAATTGAAAACTATCTCAATGATGAGTTAATTGAATGGCCATCCATTTATTTCGGATTTGAGATGGCTTTGAAAGATCTTTCAAATGGTGGGAAACGTCTTCTTTTCAATTCTGATTTCACCGAGAGAGAAGCGAAAATCCCAATCAACGGTTTGGTTTGGATGGGCGACAAAACCTATATGCAAAAGCAGGTTCAAGAGAAAATTGACACAGGCTTTAATTGCATCAAATTAAAGATTGGTGCCATCAACTTTCAGGAAGAATTGGAAATATTGAAGTCGATTCGAGAGAAGTTCAATTCCAAACAAATAGAGATTCGAGTTGATGCCAATGGTGCTTTTCATCCTGATGAAGCAATGGAGAAACTAAAGGCTTTAAGCAAATTTGATATTCACTCCATAGAACAACCCATAAAGCCAGGTAATTGGGAAGCGATGGCTAAGCTTTGTAAAGAAACGCCACTGCCTATTGCACTTGATGAAGAATTGATTGGGGTCTATCATATAGACGAAAAAGTCAATCTGATTAAACAAATTCAACCGCAATATATTATTTTAAAGCCAAGTTTAGTTGGAGGTTTCAAGGGTAGCCAGGAGTGGATCGATATCGCAGAAAAGGAAGGTATCCCCTGGTGGATGACATCTGCATTGGAATCGAATATCGGTTTGAATGCCATTGCACAATGGGCTTATACCTTGAATAACCCTATGCCGCAAGGTTTGGGAACTGGCCAGCTTTTTACCAACAATATCGAATCACCTTTAGAAGTTAGCGAAGGGCATTTAATCTACAATCAATCTAAAAATTGGGAAGTCAATGAAAAGCTTGGAGCTTAATTTTTCTCAAATCAAGAAGAAGCAACTTATCACATTTTGCCAAGACGAGATTCAAACCTCAACTGAGCAATGGCAGAAGGATATCTATGCCTTTATTTTAGAATGGTTAGATGATAATTCGCATGTAAAGGCTAATACATCCGGATCAACTGGAAAACCCAAAACTGTTCAGCTCAATAAGGCAAAAATGATTCAGTCTGCAAAGATGACTGGAGAATTCTTCAATTTCAATAAAGAAGACAAAGCCTTACTTTGTCTATCGCCTCAATTTATTGCAGGAAAAATGATGATTGTCCGAGCTCTCGTTTGGCAAATGCATCTGATTTGTGTCAAGCCAGATGGTCATCCCCTTTCTGAGCTTAATGTGAATATTGATTTTGCCGCAATGATTCCGCTACAGGTTCACAATAGCATACATAATAAAGAGCAAGTCAATCGACTGAACACCATCTTGATTGGTGGTGGAATTGTCGACAAACATTTAAATGATCAACTTCAACATTTGAACTGCACTTGCTACTCTAGCTTTGGCATGACCGAGACACTTTCGCATATAGCCATTAAGAACTTAAATGGTTCTGACAAATCGAATCGTTATAAAGCACTAGGTGGTATAGAACTATCAACGGACCACAGGGGCTGTTTAAAAATAAAAGCACCAAAACTACTAGATCAAGACCTTACAACGAACGATATTGTTAATCTATTATCGAATAAGGAGTTTGAGTGGCTAGGTAGATTTGATCATGTGATCAATTCGGGAGGCTTAAAACTATTCCCTGAACAAATCGAGGAACAACTTGCCTCATTCATCAATCAACCCTTTTTTCTAATTGGTATTCCCGACGAGCATCTGGGTGAAAAAATGATTCTCCTGATTGAATCAAAAAAGAAAAATAAAGACGAAAAAAAGCAGATTCATGCCAAAATCGACTCTTATTTAGAAAAGTTCCAGCGTCCTCGGGCTATTTTTATCGTTCCAAAATTTGAGCGCACTTTAACAAACAAAATTCAACGAAAAGCTACTCTCATAAGCCTTAGAGAAGAAGGTCTATTTTAACAGATTAACAGTATTAACTGCTCCTCAAAATCGCTCTTATTTGTTCCAAATAAGTATAAGTCTATTATCGAAAAAAATCTTCAAACACCATCCGTCTAATTATCAACAACCTACATCACACCACACAAGTCTCCATATATACATATGTGATATATAACATACTTACATAGGTTTATAGTTGCTATTTTGTTGAAGCAATTAGATAATAAACAAAACAATCAAATATTATTGACCTATGAAGATGAGATCTAAACTTTTAGTTTCAGCCTCCCTGATTTTTGCTGGACTAATGACGAGCCAAACGGCGAGTGCAACTGATGGCTATTTTAGCCTTGCCTATGGAACACAAAACAAAGGTATGGCTGGTGCTGGTATCGCCTGGTACAAAAACTCACTAATTAACGGTAACCCGGCTTCTTTAGTGAAACTGGGAAACCAATACCAATTTGGTGTAAACATGTTTAACCCCAACCGTGAATATACGGTAACTGGAAATCCATCCGGTATGCCAGGAACTTTTGGTCTAGCTCCAGGAACTGTTGAAAGTGATAGCAAAGTCTTTTTTATGCCTACTTTTGGCGCCAACTGGCTATTGAATGAGAAAAGCAGTTTCTCTGTAGCTCTTTATGGTAATGGTGGAATGAATACTGATTATGCTCCTAAAAATGGTGTTGGAACATTCGGCATGCCAAATGCTGATACAGGCGTTGATTTAGGACAAATGTTCTTGAACTTAAGCTATGCTTACCAGGTTAGTGAAAAACACAGTTTTGGTGTAACAGCTATTGCTGCTTACCAATATTTCGAAGCTAAAGGTATCGGTTCATTTGGAATGATGTCCAGTGATCCTACTAAATTGACTGACAATGGTCACGACAGTGCTTTTGGTATGGGATTTAAATTGGGTTATCTAGGTCAGCTATCAGATAAACTAAGCCTTGGTGCCAGTTACCAGACTATGGTTTATATGAGTGAGTTTGATGATTACGCTGGTCTTTTTGCTGAGCAAGGTGATTTCAATATTCCATCTACCTGGACGGTTGGTTTAGCTTATCAGGCTAATGAAAATTGGGTATTTGCGGCTGATTTCAAACGTATCAACTATACTGATATTGCTTCTGTTTCAAACAGAATGTATCTACCACAACTCGCAGATGGATCGCCAAATCCTCAATTCTCTCCTCTGGGTACCGATAATGGTGCTGGTTTTGGATGGGAAGATATTAACGTTTACAAGGTGGGTGTTGAATATGCTGGAATTGATACCTGGACTTTACGAGCGGGTTACTCGCACTGTGATCAACCTATTCAAAAATCAGAAGTTCTGTTTAATATCTTAGCTCCTGGCGTGATGTGCGATCACATTACATTAGGTTGTTCAAAGGAATTAAATGAAAAAGGAAATGCTTTGCATTTCGCTTTTGTTTACGCGCCAGAATGTTCTGTTAAAGGATACAACCCAATGGATTTCGATGCAGCACAAGCTATGCAGGGTAAAATGGTACCGAACCAGACTATTGAAATTAAAATGAGTCAAATTGAATTTGAGGTTGCTTATTCATTCTAATCGATAAAAAATTCGAGAATACAATTCTCCATTCATAAAAAAACGCCACATATGAATGTGGCGTTTTTTTTATACTAAAATCTATGTTTAAAACATCAAGTCGAACTTCAGTTCAAACTTGTCATGAATGGTTTTATCTCCTAAATTATCGAAGAATGAACCTGAACCGTATTTAATATTAAACTGAGTACGATCAATAAGGATCAAGCCACTCATATGGTATGAATCACCATGTTGGTGAGAATCAACTTCAAATTCCAATGGCTTGGTAATCCCCTTAATACTAATCTCTCCTTTTACAAGTAGCCTTCCATCCTTTAACTTCTGACTCTCTTTAATCACAAACTTAGATTTGGGAAATTTCTCAACACCAAAAAAATCATCAGATTTTAAATGCTTCTCAAGTTTAGCCCGATAATCATCACTCTTGATATCGGTATTTTTTATAGTACTCATATCCATAACAAATTCACCGCCTACGATTTTTGATGACTTCATCATGAGTTTTCCCGACTTCAACATCACTGTTCCGTTGTGTTCGCCGGTCACCTTTTTACCCGTCCATTCCACCTTGCTTTTGTCAAGATTTAAATCCATGGTTTTCTGAGCACTAAGGCTTGTTGTCAAAAATATTGTTCCCACTACAAATGCTAATCCTAATAATAGTCTTTTCGTTTTCATAGTCTATGAATTAATTGGTAATGCTTTTATTTAAACTAAGTCTAAATATACCACTATTCTTAAATATGAAAAAATCAGATTTGTTAAGCACTTGTTAATCTTTAATTAAGCATCATTTAAAATATCGAAAGTATTAAAACGAAAAAAAACTTCAAAAAAAACTTGCGATATAAAGCTTAGAATGCCTATATTTGCAGCGTCTTTGAGACAAAAACGGACGTGTAGCATAACTGGATAGTGCACCTCGTTACGGCCGAGGAGGTTGGGGGTTCGAATCCCTCCATGTTCACACAAAACTCATCAGGAAACTGGTGAGTTTTTTTTATGCCCAAACTTTAAACCCCTAAAAGGGATGATCCCGATCGATCGGGACTAGGGTTCGTAATACATTAATGAGCGAGGAACGAGCGAATAATCCCTCCATGTTCACTTTAAAAAGAGATCTTTCATTCATTTGATTGATCTCTTTTTTTATTGCACAAGATTTTGGGATAATCCCGAAGCACCGAGACTTGGAATCCATAGCATAGTATTAAAAAAATTATAAGATTAAGGTAGGGTAAAACTAGATAAATGTATCGTTTATATTATATACATTTATAACATATATGTTAAAAAATAATCATAATAAACACTAACTCAAAAAAATAGAATGATTAAAATCCTACTCCCTTTAATTTTCTCAGCGATAGCATTTACAGGCTTTGCACAAAAAATCCCTAAACAAAGCTTGATAAAAGACATAAAACAAATGGCAAAAATGCTGGACGAGACCCATCCCGATCCTTTTTCGGCATATGGAAACAGAATTGAATTTTATCGCGAAGTAAAACACTTAATCGATGAATTGCCTGAAACAGGAATGGACACCCTTGCATTTTTCAAACACTTATCTCCCTTACTATCTAAAATTGACGACGGACATACAAAACTGCGTCTACCTAAATCGGAACTCTCTATATTTAAAGACTATATATTACCCATCAAATTTAAAATAGCCGACGACTGTATATTTGTATCAGAAACTTCTGAAGAATACAAAGAACTTCTGGGCTGTAAATTGATTAAAATAAACGGCGAAAGCATTGAGGGATTTATAACAAAATTAAAAGCATTAAAACCTCTTGAGAATAGTTTTCACGAGAAATTAGTCGTAGCATCATACATTAAACAATATGCCCGAATCAAGTCATATATATCAGATATCCAGTTAAAAATAAATTTTGATTTTACCGATATTGACAATAATCTTCGGACTTATGAAATGAAATATTTCGATCAAAAAAAGATCAAAATGGCATGGATTACAAACGATAAGCATCAGCTACACAATGACTCTAAAATAATTGACTGGAAATTTGTAGATCAAAAGAAAAAGGTAGCCTACTTACAAATTGATCAAATGGCAACTAGAGAAGCTCTTGAACAATTCCCTGTAGAGTCACGAATTTTTCAAGTTTATGGTGGATTCTGGTATAAAAAATGGGGTAAGGTGATGCCTGAGAAGAAAAAAGACATTCTTAAAAACATTCCATCATTAACAGAAATGTCCTTAGACATTTTACAAAAAATGAAGAAAAACGATTCTCAACATCTGATTATAGACTTGAGACACAATGGTGGTGGAAATTCAGATTGCTACAAACCATTATTATACTTGATGTATGGCAATGAGGCCTTTAAAGATACCGTTAGCAGAGAAGTAATTGTAAAAGTTTCTCAGCTATTATTAGACAGGAGTAAGATAACACTTGCCCAATACAATGATGCTAATAATAGTAACTATAAGTATGGCGACTTTAGTTTTTGGTCATCAAAAATGAGTCCTGAAAAACAGGAGGAAGAAGCAACTGATGATAAAAAAGCTTATTTCGAACGTTTAAAAAAAGCAGAAACATCTACTTTCAAAATACTTGAGGCCACAAATGGAGAACCCATATACAGTCCCAAAATTATAATACTCGTATCCCCCTATACCTTTAGTGCCGCTTATAGTATGCTTTATAAACTATTGCCTTATGGTGCAATATCGGTAGGTGTAACCCCTGCACAGGCTGGTAATACTTATATGGATGGCATTGGTTTTTCATTAACCGAATCAGGTTTAAGAGGCTCAATCTCTAAAAGTAAACAAGTGTATTTCCCTTATGATGCAGCCAAAGGAAAAGAATTAACACCACAATATAAATTACAATGGGATGATTTCAAAAAATATGATTTCGATACAAATGCAGAACTTCTTTATACCTTGGATTTAATTAATTCTGGAGTGCTATAAATACTTATTTATTCTCAATTTTATCATTTACAATTCTACTTAAAGACTTTCTTGTTCGCATCATTAACTGGAATATCTCCCATTAAACTCAAAATAACCGTTAAAAAACTCATCAGAAAACTGGTGAGTTTTTTATGCTGAAATTTTAAACCTCAAAAGGAATGATCCTGAAAATTTTTGAGACTAGCAGGCGAAATACAATAATGAGCGAGGAACGATTGAGTCATCCATATTCACCTGCTCTAAGAAATTTAGAGCTTCGCAATTAAAGCTTTTTAAAATCAGATAAAAACACGAAATTTAAGTTAGTCCATTTTTAAATATTGACATCTAACTGAATGACTGATCAAAAACCAAATCTCTATTTCATTGCTCTTATTCCTCATATGGATCTTAGGGAGCAAGTTCAGGCTTTAAAAGAGGATATGCAGGAGCATTTTAATGCCAAACATGCCCTAAAATCACCCGCGCACATTACACTACAGATGCCATTTAGAATTCATGAAAGTAATGAACCAATCTTAATAGAAATTTTGCGCAAAACTGCAGCAAATCAAGATGCATTTGAGATTAAACTATCTGGCTTTGACTGTTTTTCACCCAGAGTCATTTTTATAAAAGTAGTTGACCATGATCCCATTAGACCTGTTCACGAAAAACTCATCAATCTTTTAAGTGAGAAAATGGATCTTGGTGAGAAAGTGCTTAGTCCAAAAATCCATCCACATATGACCATTGCGACCAGAGATTTAAGCAGTGAAAAATTTAAATTAGCCTGGAAGAAATTTAAAAATAAGGCATTCGAAGGCTCTTTTTTATGCCAGAGCTTATTCCTCCTAAAACATAGTGGGAAACAATGGGATATTTACCAGGAATTTCATTTCAACAGCTAGTATTTTCAGATATATACAAAAGCCTCGTAAGCAAACATTTACGAGGCTTTACTATATAACTATAGTTTTTATTTTTATAAGCTTTTAGAAATAGGTTGAAAGCTAAATTGAAATTCATAATCTTCTGCTGGAACAGCGTATTGCTCATAGGGTCTTGCTCCCCATGAATTATCACCAGCAACTCCCATCATCTTTAAATCAAGATTGATAAATACCCCATCTTTCTTCACAATATCATTGGTGTGACGAAAATCCTGATGTGTTAGCTGATCGAAATCCTCAAGTGGATTGTGAAGTGCAGAGAAGCCTATTTGTGGCTGACCACTAAAACGAATCCCCAAACCATCTTCGTTTCTCAATTCAAACCAACGAACCTCCGTTTTATATCCATTTTCCTGGGGTCGAACGTAATTGAAGTACTGATCAGCAACTTTACTTTTATAAAGTCCCACAAAAGTTCCCTTATTCCTATCCATATAATTTTCATGTGGTCCGCGACCAAAGTATTCCAGATTATCAAATTGAACGGGCAAATCAAGTCGAATCCCAAATCGAGGTAGATCCGGTAGATCTTTCTCGCCTATTTTCATTGAACAACTGACTTCTATTTTTCCATCTCCACTTATAGTGTATATCACACTTTGATTCGAATTTACTTTTGACAGCTTGTATTTGACTTTCACAAGAACATCTCCTAATTCCGTTTGAGAACTCTCAAATCCTGAAAGTTCCGGTGAATTTGAAACCTCGCGCCAAATTCCCAAACGCTTAATCATATTCGATCCTTTATCATTATCATTTGGAGCTCTCCATAAATTAAGAGAAAGCCCTTTTTGAATCAGTTCCTCACCTCCTATTTTGTAAGAAGCCAGAATACCTGTTGACTTGTTAAAAATAATCTCAAACTTATCTCCCAATATACTTGCAGTTTCAGAACTCTCTTTTAATGTCAGTTTAGAATCTGTTTTTACAGTTTTCAGAGGTTCTGTCATAAAAGGCAACTGAAATTGATCATGAGCCACCTCAAAACCCTTTGACCTAAATGGTTGATCAATAGCCAAAACAACAGAAAAATCGACAAAGTATTCAACACCAGCTTCGACATTGATTTCAGAAAGAGGAAGTTTAACTTCTTTACTATTCTGAGCTTTCAGGTTAAAGTTCTCAAGCACTCCAGAATTTATTTCTTTTCCATTAGCCGATAATTTCCACTTGATTTGATAATTCTTAAGGTCGATGAAATCATGAAAGTTCTTAATCAGGAAACGCCCTTCCTCAAGATCTATGGGATAGAACCTGACATTCTGATAAGCGTATTTGACTTCCCACATGGCTGGATGTGGTGTATAATCAGCAGAGATAATACCATTCACCAAAAAATTATTGTCCGATGGCATCCCCTGGGGGCCATAATCACCACCATATGCCCAAAAATCAACTCCCTTTTCATCTTTCTTAACCAAGGCCTGATCAATCCAATCCCAAATATACCCACCTTGCAATTGTGTGTTATTCTCATCGTAAATCACATTCCACAGGTCAACTAAATTTCCTGAACTGTTACCCATAGCATGAGAATACTCGCTGATAATCATTGGGAGACTTTGCTTTTTGGAAGCATACTTTTGCAGATGTTTAACACCAGGATACTGAGGACAATACAAATCGGTATTCGGTCCCATAATAGCTCGTTCGTAATGGATTGGTCGTGAAGGATCACGCTCTTTAATCCATTTGTACACAGCCGTAAAATTATCGCCATCACCCGCTTCATTCCCCATAGACCAAACAATGACGGAAGGGTGATTCTTGTCCCGTTCCACCATACGAATATTACGATCGAGATGCGCCTCTTTCCATTCAGGCTTCTTAGCTAATGAATGTTTGCCGTAGTACATGCCATGCGATTCAATATTAGCCTCATCCGTAATATACAAGCCATACTGATCACACAATTCATAAAAGCGTT
The DNA here is from genome assembly GCA_048268005.1 of Ancylomarina sp. Lineage (GTDB taxonomy): Bacteria > Bacteroidota > Bacteroidia > Bacteroidales > Marinifilaceae > Ancylomarina. The sequence continues at coordinate 558,579 of JBLWWJ010000001.1, read as the reverse complement.
CATCACAAGGGTAATGGCTATTTCTTACCGCATTGATATTGAATTGCTTCATCAATGCAATTTCCTTAAGCATACCTTCTTCACTCACCACATGACCTTTAAACTGGTCGTGTTCATGGCGATTAACACCCTTGATTAATGTTGCTACACCATTGATATAGAATACCGCATCTTTAATTTCAACTTTACGAAAACCCACCTTACAAGAAACGACTTCTTCTGCATGACCTTTTTTATTCTTTAGGGAAATAAGTAAGGTGTATAAATTAGGCGTTTCGGCCGACCACTTTTTAGGATTCGAAATCTCTTTACTAAATTTCAGACTGAGATCTGATTTCTTATTGATAAGGGCTTTTTGTGAATCAACAGCTAGCAATTCACCTTGCTTATCAACCAAACGGTATTCAATTTCATAATTACCTGAACGCAATTTGCTAACATGGTTTTTCAATTCCACATCTAAAGAGAAAAGACCATTCCTATATTGAGTATCCAAATCCGCATGAACGAAAAAATCACGTATACGAACCTTGGCTGTTGAATACAAATAAACATCTCGTTCAATTCCACTGATTCTCCAAAAGTCCTGACACTCCAAATATGAACCATCTGACCAACGGTAAACCTCTAACGCCAAAACATTATCTCCTTTTACAAGATATGGAGTGATATCCCATTCTGCAGGTGTTTTACTTCCCTGGCTGTAACCAACTTTTATACCATTTACCCAAATATACATGGCCGATTTAACCGCTCCAAACTGAATAAAAACCTGACGACCATCCCAATTCTCGGGTATCGTAAACCTTCTACGATAAGAACCTACAGGATTATAATCCTGAGGCACCTGACCAGGATTCTTGGGATAAATTCTATCAACAAACTCAATCTCATCCGAAACAGGCGCTTTATAATCGGCAAATTCATACTGATGATTCACATATATTGGAACCCCATAACCTTCAAGTTCCCAATTGGCTGGCACAGGAATGTCATCCCAGGCAGAAACATCATAGTCAAATTTATAGAAATCGCGTGGACGATCAGCTGGTTTTCTAACCCAGTTAAATTTCCAAACACCACTCAAACTCTTATAATACGTGGATTCATTTCTTTTTTTTGTCAGGGCCTCATCAAGACTCTTAAAGGGCATTAAAGTCGCATGCGCAGCCTCTTTGTTTTGATTGAACATCTTTGGATTTTCAATATCCGGAAGACTATCTCCGATATGCCTTATCGATACCCCAAACGTATCTTTTATAGAATAAGATGCAAAGACGAATAATCCAATCAGCACCAGTATTAATTTACGCATTCTTAGTTTATTTTTTCATTCCACATTCAACACACCAGTACCTACTAGAGTGATGATAAAATAAATGATTTTGTTCTCCCAGAAGAGTTAAACACTGCAGAATTTAATTCTAACAAAAAATGGCGAATAAATGAAACTAAACCAAAATGATCTTGAATCAACTATTCGCCATAATAATTATAATCTATGTTTGTTGAGTTTAATGCACTTCCAGTTGACCTTTTGAATCAGCCTTTTTAAGATTGCGGACACCTGTTGTACCTCCGCCATTCAAAGTCAAATCGATTGGCTTATTGGTTTTCCAGGCACCTCTTGTGAAATCAGGAATCTCAATAGAATTCGATTTATTAGCAATAGACCATTCACTCAATGGTGTGATACAAGACCATGATGCAGCATCGTACACATCCATATCCATCGGTAAGCCATTACGTAAACAATCGATCAAACGCCAGTCCATCACGAAATCCATCCCTCCATGGCCACCAACTTGTTTGGCCATTTCACCAACTCTTCGGATAATCTCTGGCGTGTATTTATCTTCCAGTTCTTTAAACTTCGCATCATCAATCACATTATGTCCGAAAGCAATATGCTGTTTTGGCCATTTTTGAGCAAAACACTTAGTTCCACTCAGCATATGAATTCTGGAATAAGGTCTTGGAGAACTGATATCATGTTGAATCATAATGGTACGTCCCTTATTGGTACGAATCATTTGCATATCCATATTTCCTCTCATTTCCCAACCTAAGAATTGCTCAAAGAAAGGATCTTCCTTTGCCATTTCTGCAATACGGTGTTTCAATGTAAAATCGTCCGACATCATGGAGGTTAAATAATCCATTTTATCACCACGATTGATGTTCATCGCTTGACAGATTGGTCCCAAACCATGGGTTGGATATACATTAGCCTTACGTTTGTTTTCGTGCAAGCGCCACATTTTAGTGTAGGCTCCATCTGTCATTTTATTATCCTTTGGCTTATTGAAATGCCAATAATCCAAATCGTGAATATAGGCTCCTTCACCATGAACCAAATCACCAAAGGCACCTTGATGAGCCATACTGATAGTTAGCATTTCGAAGAAATCATAACAACAGTTCTCAAGAATAACACAATGTTTACGAGTACGCTCTGAGGTTTCGACCATTTGCCAACATTCATCCATCGTCTTAGCTGTTGAAACCTCAACAGCCGCATGACTATCAGCTTCCATTGCGGCAATAGCAACAGGTACGTGCCATTCCCATGGTGTCGCGATATAAACAAGGTCAACCAAACCACTCTCACATAATTCTTTAAAACCTAAATCACCTCCAACAAACTCCTTAGCTTTAGGAAGTCCTGCATCAGCAAGAATTTTCTGTCCTCCATCAACAGCTGCCTGTCGTGTATCGCAAAGAGCCGTAACTTCAACTCCTTCGATATAAGTCATACGTCTTACAGCTCCAGAACCTCTATCTCCAATACCAACGAATCCAACACGAACCGTATCGAGTTTTGGAGCCGCATAGCCACACATATTAAAACTCATAGATGGGTTTCTCGATGCCGCAGCTTTAATATGAGCAAAATTACTTTCATCTTTAGTGCTTGAGCAGGCTGCCAAGGGCGCCGCTGCAAGAACTCCAGCTCCAAGAGCCAAATTACCTAGGAATGATCTTCGGGTGGTTGCCATAATTCTAATAGTTTAATCTTTTAAAATATTTTTCGGAGCTAAAAAAGAGTCACCTTCATTCAGAACATTAGTTATAAAACTGTCTGATTAAATATTGTACTGTTTAATACCTCTATATTACTAATTTTCTTTTTAAAAACTAACTTCAAGTATCAAGTAGTTTTTATTACTCTTCAACTTGCTTTTCATTGAATTCATCAATGTCCTAACTTGATGCTCAAAGATATCTTCAATCTCTATAAACAAGGGGTAACATTTTTTTCAAAAAGGGTAAAAAAATAAGCAATTGAGAAAAAAACCTATTTCCTCCACCCCAGATAAAATCAGCATTCTTCAATTCTAAATTAGCCTATAACAAATCATTAAGGACTTTTAAAAATCAAGATTCCTTATATTTGGATAAATAAAGCTTAAAAAAAATGACCAAATATATTATTGTAGGACAAGGCCTGGCAGGTACCCTTCTTGCCTACCAAATGCATCTAAAAAAAATCCCTTTCAAAATTATTGTTGACCCGGCACAGAAAGCTGCTTCAGAAGTTGCTGCTGGTCTCATCAATCCTCTTGTCTTTAAACGACTCACAAAAAGTTGGATGGCTGACATCCTTTTCCCAAAAATGTATGAGACCTACTCGGATATTGAGAAATTGCTTTCGGTAAAATTCATAGAAGAAAAAGAGATGATTAAACCTTTAGCAGAGCAAGATATTCCCATGTGGCAAAAGCGAATCGATCAGGGTAAAATGAACCATTATATTGAGCGAATCGATAAGAATCTAAAACTAAAAGGTTTTAAAGAGGTTGAGCACTACGGCGCACTCAAACAAACAGGTTCATGCAATTTGAGCCTATTGATTCAAGCTATGCGTCAATTCTTTAAACAGCATCATTATCTCATTGAAGATCACCTTAAGATTGAAGGTCTCACATTTTCTGATAAATATGTACAATGGAAAGAGCATTCAGCTGAGAAAATCATATTCTGCAGAGGTTATCTGGATGCTAAAAATGCTCTTTTCCCAGCTGATAGTTTTTACCTCACAAAGGGAGAATTAATCGAAATTGAAGCTAGCTCCTTGTGCGAAGATTACATTCTAAATAAAAACCTATTTGTTCTTCCTACCGGGAATCATCACTTTAAAGTTGGCGCAACCTATCAATGGGATACTATTGATGAAGCTACCAGCGAAGAAGGTAAATCAGAACTTCTCACAAAACTGGATAAACTTATTGATACAGATTATACCATCCTGAATCATTGGGCTGGTGTGAGACCAACTGTGAAAGATAGAAGACCGATTCTGGGTATTCATCCACAGAACGATCGTTTGGCCATATTTAATGGACTTGGAACCAAAGGGGTTATGCTGGCTCCTTATTTCTCGGAACAAATGCTTGAATTATTAGAAAACCCACAAGCTGAAATCGACGAAGAAGTTAAACTTGATCGATTCTTTTAGATAAGGGGAAAATAAAAAGGCTGTTCCAAATGAGATTCCTATGAATTCATATTGAAACAGCCTTAAATATGATCTAAAGTAAATGATTACTTCACATCCTCTTCAATCCATTTAGAACGATTCGGATCTTTAGGTGCACTCACTTTCTTTCTTGGCTTCTCTTTTATTTCTTTTAGCAGCATTTCCACAGCTTTCTGAATAGAAGGATCGATACCTTTAGCCACCTTATGAGGTTCGTCGTAAACTTCTACATCAGGGTAAACACCAATACCTTCGATAATCCACTTCTGATTTTCATCGAAAATACCAAAACGAGGTACGGCGATATAACCACCGTCTACAAGACCTGCATTACCCGACATACCAACAAGTCCACCCCAGGTACGTGTACCAATAAGTTTACCTAATCCTTTCTTTCTGAAATAATATGGGAAAGCATCTCCTCCTGAAGAAGAATAATGATTAATTAGCATAGCTTTGGGTCCATCATGAGCAATACCCGGTGTTTGAGTTGGCTCTAAACCTCTTCGGTGCCAGTATGAAAGCACATTACGATCAAGTAAATCTGCCATATGATCAGGAATGAATCCGCCACCATTGTAACGATCATCAATAATCAAAGCTTGCTTGTCATGATACGCATACATGCCTCGGTGCAACTCACGATTCCCTTCTACGGCAGTATTAGGCACGTGAATATAACCAATCTTACCATCCGATAGTTTGTTCACAATCTCACGACGCTCATTCACCCAATTTAAATACATCAGCTCCAATTCAGAAGCGATAGGCTTAATGGTATAAGTTCTTGCCCCTTCGAAATTTGGCTTTGAATTCACCGTAATTTCAATCATCTTACCCACTGTATTCTCTAAATACAAGTATGGATTTACTTCCAGACTCAAGGCATGCCCATTAATACTCAAAAGGTAATCTCCCTCTTTCACATGCACCCCTTGTTCTGTTAGGGGTGATTTGCGATTAGGCGTCCAGTTTTCACCCTGATAGATTTTAGAGATGATATATTTACCGGCTTTTACATCTGCTTTAAGCTTAGCTCCCAGTAAACCTGTTTCCAAAGGCTTCACCTTTTCGAAATCACCATAGTTCACATAGGCATGACCGGTATTGGTTTCAGAAATAATCTCTCCAATGATATAATCCAGATCTGCACGATGACTCACGTATGGCATCAACTGATTGTAGTTGGCTTTAATTTGAGCCCAATCCACACCTTGCATATTGGCAACGTAATAATAATCACGGAAAATTCTCCAACCATCGGTATAGATCTGTTTCCACTCTTTCTTAGGATCAATCTTCATGACAAGATCATCCAAATTCAATTTACCAGCCCCTACTTTCTGCCCTGCATTGATATCAATTAAACCATAGGTAGAACCAGAACGGTACATAATTTTCTTTCCATTACCTGAAAGCATATAATCTGAAACACGATCCAGAATGACCTCATCCTTTTCTTTTGCGATATTATAGTGGTGTAATTCTCGGCGAGTCGTATAAAGAATTCCCCCATCTACAGCCGTTAAACCACCATAGTTTCCCGATGACATTGGAAAAACAGAAATACGATTTGAAATCCCATCCAAATCAATCTCAATCTTCAAATCAGTCTCTGATTCTGCCTTCTTATTTTTATTCGTCTCATCGGCTTTCACCTCTTCAATATCATTTTTCAGAGCAAATAATCTCGGACCATTATCCTTTAGAGAAATGGCATAAATTCGAGTTGCTTTATTGTACAGATAATTGAATTCAAAACTAGAGAAATTCAAATTAAAGTTACGATTGGATAAGAAGAAAATGAAGTTGCCATCCTTTGAAAAAACAGGTTCTGAGTCGCTAAAGGTATCATTGGTCAACTGGAAATTCTTACCATTCTTTAGATTGTATACCCAAATAGCAGACTGACTATTTTGACTTTCTTTAGAATAAGTAATCCATTGTGAATCCGGAGAAAAATTATAATCTGTAATTTCATTACGATTAGCGGTATCCACCACCTTCACTTTTCCACTTTCAATATCAAGATATTTCAGTTTCAAACTACGATCAAAAAAGAGTAAATATTTACTGTTATCAGACCATTTAGCATCGTACATCCAGGCTGATGAGCCAAAAGTTATTTGCTTCGCTTTAGCTCCTTTTTTATTTTCAAGTAAATAGATCTCGTACTCACCTGTTGCATCAGAATAATACGAAATGTATTTGCCATCAGGTGACCAAGTTGGTGCTGTTTCGCGTACGCCCTGAGTTTGAGTTAGGTTGATGCTAGGACCATTCTTAGCTGGAACCGAGAATATATCGCCTCTGGCATCAAATAAAGCACGTTTGCCCGAAGGAGAAACAGCAACTCCCTGAACGAAATCTTTCACATTCTTATAATAAGGCAGTATATTCGGATTATCGAAGTGAATATTAACAACAACACGCTCTTCTTCACCTGTTTCCAAGTTTAACTTAAAGAGTTGTCCACCATTTTCATAAACAAGTTGTCCATTCTCACCAGAAGGCCACATCACATCAAAAGTCTTGTGATGAGTCATCTGAGTCAGCTTTTTAGTAGGGATATCATACTTATAGATGTTTAACTTCAAATCACGATCGGAAGCAAAGTAAATAGCATCTTTATACCAGGAAGGAATTTGATCTGATCCAACGAATTTGGTTATACGCTCCGATTGATCATTCTCCAAATCATAAATCCAAAGATCAGCGGCACGTCCTCCTTTATAGCGTTTCCATGTACGGAATTCGCGACTGATTGGTGCAAAACACATTTTTTTAGCATCAGGAGAGAATACCCCCATTCCTCCTTCAGGAATTTGTAATGGCTGCTCTAAACCGCCATTTAAACTCACCTTATAGTAGGTTCCATTTCTTTCTCCAAAAGGCGTGCGGTTCATACGAACTAATATCGACTGACTATCAGGTGTCCAGTCCAAAACCACATTATCAAAACCACCTCGTGGCGGCATTAAACCAACCGAATTGTAATAGGTCAACTGACGAGGTGTCCCTCCAGCTGCTGGCATCACATAAACCTGACGACTTCCAGAGTATTCACCTGAAAAGGCAATCCATTGACCATCCGGAGAAATTTTTGGAAACAGTTCCATGCCTTTATGAGACGTTAATCGGATGGCATCCCCTCCTTTTGCATCTACTGACCAAATATCACCAGCATATACAAAAGCGATTAGATTTTTATTTATATCAGGATACCGCATTAGGCGAGTATCATTTTGTGCACTCACACTGCCAATCATTCCCATTAAAATGAGAAGAAAGGCAGCAAATTTAAGATTCTTTTTTTGCATTGTCTTCTATGTGTTTGTGTTAGGATATAATCTGATTATATATTTACAGTATAAAGCTCAAAGCTACTAAATCAATTATCTTACAGGAAGAAAATAGGCTTAATTAATTTACAAAATAAGGTATCGACTTGAGAACTGAGTTTTCACATCCTTCTGTGAATCCAACGAGGTAATAATTTCATAATAAGGGCAATTATTTGCCAACGCCTGGAAACATAGCCCATACCCCTTTTCTTTTTTATGAGTTTAAATATTTGCTTAGCGGCTTTTTCTTTACTCGTCACCCAAAATTGTTTTTTTCCAACCGACATTTCTGTTTCAACAAATCCAGGGCGAACATCCGTGATATAAATGGGTTTTTCTGATCGATAAGCTTTCTGTTTTAAAGCTTCCAAATACCTTATTTGATATGACTTTGCAGCATGATAAGCTGGTGAAACTCTGTACCCACGCAAACCTGCAATTGAACTGATAGCTACAAAATGACCTGCACCCTGTTTCTCGAAAAATCGATACGACCAATCTGCGATCTCAGTAAAGGCTAGCACATTTAATTTATTCGCATGATTTTCAACCTCAAAGCCAGGATTACCATTCAAATGTCCAATGCCAGCACTAAAAATTAATATATCCAATCCACCCAGAGAGTCTACTAATTCTGTTATCCTTTCAGAATTACTCTCTTTGGTGCAATCAAAATATCTGAGTTCCAATTGTTCTGGATTATTCTGGCTTAATTCCTCTATGCCATTTGTATGTAAACCGGTTAAGCCAACTTTATAATTGTTGCTAATCAATAACTTGACAAGCTCCTTGCCTATACCTGAAGTTGCACCAATTATAATCGCTTTTTTCATTTACATGTTATTTTAAGGAATTGTCTTCTTGAATGTTTAATTATTATAAAGTTAAAAATTAATATACGGCGAACGATATTTTTTTATCAAGTAAACGATATGATCTAACAAAAATGAGCAAGCAAAACCAAAGGCCTTACTTGCTCATTGATCTCATATATTTTTCAAAATTATGGTGCCAAATCAGGTACCTTCTCCAAATACCCCTGACGCAAATCATCACTTCCCATGGCAACATCTCCAAAGAAAGTAATTTGAGTATCTATACCACAAAATCCAAAAACACCAGCATCATTCACTCTCACCTGTGCATCATGCATACCAGATTGAGCATAATAAACATCAGGTGTTCCAGTGTTAATAATAAGTCTGGCTGAACGTCCTTCTAAGAGGCCTTGGGGGCCTTCTGGTCCATATTGAAAAGCCACACCATTAGCAAAAACCCGATCAATAAAGCCTTTCAGTATCGCCGGCATTTGTCCCCACCATAATGGATAAATAACAGAATAATGATCAGCCCACTTTATCAATTCCTGATAGGCCAGGATATCTTTAGGCGTTTCGATTTCAGCTTGCATATCCGAAGCTTTTAAAACCGGGTCGAATTGATCAGCATAAAGGTCGATTATTTTAATTTCATGCCCCTTGGCTTTTGCTGTGTCAAGTAATTTATCTGTTACTGCTTTTGTAAAACTATCTGGATTAAAATGTGTGTAGATAATTAAGTGTTTCATTCTGGTTGTATTTAATGGTTCTAAAAAACTCACTATACGATCCTTATACCAATCAATCTCAGTACAAAAACAGAGCTTGAGGTTTTCGGATGTTTAAGTCTTAAATGTACAAGGAATTTTAGAAATCTAGCAAATTCTATATGTTATAAATTACTAAAACAATATTCGAATCATTAAGATTCTAATTAAATACAATAGTTCTCTTTCCATCCACTAAAATACGGTGCTCGGCTTTATAAAGAAGCGCACGAGCAAGTACAGTTCTTTCCAAATCACGTCCTTTTCGAATCAGATCTTTAATGGTATCCTTATGCGTAATTCTCATAATATCTTGCTCTATAATAGGTCCCTCATCCAATTCCTCAGTAACATAATGACTAGTAGCACCAATAATCTTCACTCCTCTTTCATAAGCTTGCCTGTAAGGATTCCCACCAATAAAACCGGGTAAAAAAGAATGATGAATATTAATAATCTTATTCTGATATTCCTGAATAAACTCAGGTGTTAGCACTTGCATGTATCTTGCCAGGACTATTAAATCAATATTGTTTTCTTTCATCAGAGCAATTTCTCTGGCTTCTTGTTTCTGCTTATTTTCTTTTGTTATTGGAAAAACATGAAAGGGTATTCCATTAACTTCAGCAAGTTCTTGTAAATCGGGATGATTCGAAATGATAAGTGGAATTTCAACATCAAACTCATTCATCTTGTAACGCCAAAGAATCTCTTGAAGGCAGTGGTCATATTTAGAAACAAATATCGCTAATCGTAGTTTGCTTTCTGAAAATTCGATTCGCCAATGGGCATTGAATTCTTTTCCTATGACATCAAAAGCATCATGCAGCTGTGATGCCGGGATGGAAAAATTTTTCATACTCCATACGACTCTAATGGAAAAAAACTTCTGATTTTGATTTACATGCTCATCTAAATCGATGATATTCCCACCACCATTATAAATAAACTGAGATATTTTTGCTACAATGCCTTCCTGGTCCGGACAAGTAAATAGTAATATGGCATTCATATTATTTTCCAACATAATTCTACTTCTTAATTGGTTTTGGTTAATAGTTGAGCCATAAACTTAAGAATTTGAGTCTAAAAAAAATAATGTTCCTATCACATTTCCAGCCAGAACCGAACAAATTCATTCTCTAAAAGCGAGAGCATACAGCCATATTTGCAACACAATATCTTTCAATAATTAAACATTTTATTATACCTTAAGCTTGCAAACTAAAACTCTAATTATGAAAGAACTTGTCCGTTGTCGCCCTTGTGGTTATGTCATGGAAAAAGATAAGCTAGGGGATGTCTGCCCTGCTTGCGGACTTCCGCATAAGGTCTTTGAACCTTACAGAGAAAAAGTATCACTGAACCGCTTGATGATTTTGAATTTTGATTTACATCCTATTGCCATTCACCTCTCACAAAGTTTTATGGCACTCATCCCTCTTCTACTTATAAATCAAATCCTCTTCCCCAATTTCTATTTCGAGGAATCTGCAGTTGTGATCAAATTCTGTATCGCTTTACTCCCATTAAGTATGTTATTGGCGTTTGTTACCGGCATTATTGATGGTATAACCCGTTTTAAAAGTTTAAAGCCACCCTTACTTCGAAATAAACTCATCTTTGGTGTGCTTATCATTGGAGTTTCTGTGGCACTTTTCTTTTTGAAGAATATTGAAGGAGAAAAAGCATGGTTTCTTCTAATTAGCCTGTTAGGTTTAGCCTTTGCTGTTATTCTGGGTTTAATAGGCAAACGACTGCTAACCGTTATATTACCTGGAAAGTATATATTCAGAAAAGCAAAACCCAAAATAAAGCAAACTATTGACGCATAAATATAAAGAGGCCTTACAAATTGTAAGGTCTCTCTGATATATCGATCCTATTTATTTTCCAAAATCATCGGGAACTTGTATGGCTATTACTTCACCAGTAACACAAACTTCTCCTTTTGAGAGTAAGCGAATATCCACAATAACTTTCTTTCCCTTTACTTCTTTAATCACACCTCTGATTTCAAGATCACTATCGATAGGTGTCGGCTTTTTATAGGAGACTTGGAGTGATCCTGTTACACAGCGAGGTGCATTATACCCTTTGAGTTCAATCCCTTTTTCTTTAGCTAAAGCCAAAGCCGCTGAACCTGTGCCATGACAATCAATTAATGAAGCCAGGAGCCCACCATACACCGAACCAGGTATTGCTGTATGGAATTCTGCAGGTGTGAACATACTCCGTGTTTCTGTTCCATCCCATACTGTTTTTAATTGATAGCCATGCTCATTCAGACGACCGCAACCATAGCACTGTCCAAAATGATCAGGATAATAATCTTGTATACCTTTCATAGTTCCTATTTTATTTATGCAATACAATCTAAAAATCAGATCAATGCTTTAAAATAGGAAAATCCACTCAATAAAAAAACCATCTTGATCTGAAGACAAGGCAAATAGAACTCCTCAAAGAGGTTTTAAAACAATAGCACTTGTGGTTAAAACTATACAGTCTCATTATTGCCTAGTGTATTCATTCCGGAAACAATCTAAACATTCATCGTGTAATATCAGTTTGGAATCACATCTTTCTATGGACTGCTTCCATCCATTTTGAAAGATAATTTGAACTGTTTTTTCACCAAAGATTATCGATTGACCTTCTTCCAGTTTATAGGTCATTTCGTCCTCTAGTTCACCATTCACATATTTTTTATAGCTACCGACCCGAAACTCTATAACAATTTGGTTTCCTGTTGAAGCAGGAGTGTCGGTCCGTCCATCAATACCTCCTGTAGATTCGACCCAATCCCAATTTCCAATTATTTCAGCAACGAACAGCTGCCCCTTTTCATCATCGGAGCAAGAAAATAAAAGACCAACCATGAGCACCATTAAAAACATTCTATTCATATCATTCTCACTTTCAGATTAAGACTATGCATATTAGACGAATTTACCTAAAATTTGTTGCGTTTATTACCCTTATTATTATGTTGAGAGATGAAACGACGAAGGAATAAAGACTATTTATGGATTTATTTCCATAATCCAGTTGAATTCTTACATCATAATAAAACATGCTTGGAAAGCCGTATCACATAAGTTATTGGAAGCTTAAGAGCTTTGGATTTTCAGTTTTTAAAATGCCATACAGCTAAAGCTATTGGAATAAAATAGCCATGGCAATCAGAAATTGATTAAATTGCATACCGTGTTTGTGATTTTAATGGACTTAAATCCACACAAATGCTATTTAAACTTACAATGATGACACAATATAAAAATTTAACATTTCCTTCAATTTTTTCGGAAACTGTATCGAAATTTGGATCTTCAAAAGCAATGGCCTTAGTTGGTCAAACACCACTTACCTATAAGGAACTTGATACCAATATTAAAGCTTTAATTGCATTCTATGAGAAGCTAGGTATCAAGCCTGGAGACAAAATTGCAATTTTAAGTACCAACATGCCCAATTGGGGTATTACTTATTACGCAACAACTTTTATGGGAGCAGTTGTTGTACCTATTCTACCTGATTTTACGGTATTCGAAATTGAAAATATCTTGCAACATTCCGAAGCTAAAGCTATTTTTGTTTCGAAGGGCTTAGTGTCTAAATTAGACACGATCAATATTGATAGCTTACAGTTCACTATTGGAATTGAAGGGTTTGAAATAATAAATCAAACTGAAAGCTCAACACAATTTGACTCATCTGCTCAAGCTGAAAAATCATATGAAGTCCATGAGGATGATATGGCTGCCATTATCTACACTTCAGGTACAACTGGTAGCTCAAAAGGCGTGATGCTTTCTCATAAAAACATTTGTTCCAATGCAACAAGTGCCCGAAAGCTTCATCCTATTGATGAAAGAGATCGTTTCCTTTCAATTTTACCTCTTTCGCATACCTACGAGAACACTCTAGGTTTTGTGATTCCGATGCTTGCGGGTTCCTGTATCTATTATCTAGGCAAAACGCCGGTTCCATCTCTATTAATTTCGGCCTTAAATGAAGTGAAACCGACTATCATGTTTTCGGTTCCTCTGATTATTGAAAAAATCTACAGAAGTAAAATTTTGCCTTCAATAAATAGTAAAGCCATTACCAGAAATCTATATAAGATTCCTTTTTTCCGTAAAAAACTAAATGCTATTGCAGGAAAGAAATTGATGGAAACATTCGGAGGAGAATTAACTTTCTTTGGTATTGGTGGTGCAAAATTAAACGACCAAGTCGAATTGTTTTTGCGTGAGGCAAAATTTCCTTATGCTATTGGTTATGGTCTGACAGAAAGTTCTCCCCTATTAGCCGGTATTGGCGTCAATCACACCAAGTATCGCTCTACAGGTCCGGCACTTGAAGGCGTTGAACTTAAAATCAATAATCCTGACCCACAGACTCAAATTGGTGAAGTTTGGGCAAAAGGTGATAATGTGATGATGGGTTATTATAAAGATCCTGAAAAAACAAAAGAAGTGCTTACCGATGATGGTTGGTTTAAAACGGGTGATTTGGCCAAAATGGACAAAAACAATTATCTCTATATTGAAAGCCGCCTTAAGAATATGATTGTTGGTGCCAGTGGCGAGAATATTTATCCTGAAGCCATTGAATCGCTAATCAACAACTTTAAGCATGTGGTTGAATCAGTTGTGGTAGAGAAAAAAGGCAAACTGGTTGCCATGGTACACTTCAATTATGAGGAGTTAGAACAACAATACAAACATGTTAAAAGAGAAGTAGAAGATTACGTTGATCAACAAGTGGATGAATTGTTGGAAGAATTACAAATTTACGTTAACTCCAGAGTGAACAAGTTTTCACAGCTTCAACTGGTGATTGCACAAGCTGATCCTTTTCAGAAAACCGCTACTCATAAAATAAAACGTTTTCTATATTATTAGGAAGAACACATACATTTATATCATATAAAAATGCCCAAACTTAATCGTTTGGGCATTTTGTTTTATCCTACTCATATTATTCTTTTGGCATCATATTGGCATCTAGGAATTTCTCCATAGCTCTGTAAAATTCGAATCGGTTTTCCTGATTTCTAAAACCATGTCCTTCGTTATCTTTTACCATATACTCCACATTTACCCCACGAGCTTTCATGGCAGCAACCATTTGATCAGATTCCGCAAGATTTACCCTTGGATCGTTGGCTCCTTGTGCAACGAATAAAGCAGCCTTAATTTTATCGGCATGAAAAACAGGAGACACCTTAGCAAGCATTACACTGTCTTTAACCGGATCACCAGCCATTTCATAAAGCATCTGACGGTATGGCTCCCAATAAGGAGGCAGACTATTCATGAAAGTAAACATATTACTTACACCCACATAATCAACACCACATTTGTATAGGTCAGGTGTGAATGCCAAACCAGCTAAAGTTGCATAACCACCGTAACTTCCACCATAAATAGCGACACGATCTTTATCTGCATAACCTTCAGCAATGGCCCAATGTACAGCATCCGTAATATCATCCTGCATTTCCTGGCCCCATTTTTTAAATGAGCATTCCCAGAATTCGCGTCCATATCCTGTAGAACCTCTAAAATTCATTTGAAGAACGGCATAACCACGATTTGCAAGAAATTGAATCTCTGGATTAAATCCCCAATGATCTCTAGCCCATGGTCCACCATGAGGATTAACGACCATAGGAAGATTTTTAGCATCAACACCTACCGGCAAAGTCAAATAACCATGAATGGTTTTTCCATCTCTACTGGTGTATTTAATTGGTTTCATAGCTGCCATTTGAGATTCATTCATCCATGGACTCACTTCAGAAATTAATTCTAATTCATCCGTATTTTTATCATAGATATAATAGGCTCCCAAAGATCTGTCGCTATAAGTACGCACCAAAAATTTATCTTCATTTTTATTTGAACTCGTGAAATAGCAATCATAAGCTGATAGTTCCTTTTTTACACGATTATACATGTCTTCACTTTCCTTATCGAAGAACTTGAAGTTAACCATATCGGTTGTATAGGTTGCCTTAGTAAGCACCTTGCGCTTCTTAGAATATGATAAGCCTTCCACGTCAACCATATCATTGGCAAATAGGGTTTCGGTCTCTTTTCCTGTTGCAGGATCGAATATAACTATTTCAGACTTATCTCTACCCAAATTAGAGCTAGCATACAATTTCTTATTATCAAAGGTGAAAAACTGTGGCGACATGTTCTCTTTAAAACTTGTCGTAATAATTGGCTTAAACTCATCTTTCTCGGTTTCACGATAAAGTACAGTTGTATTTACCATATCAGTAACTGCAGTTGCAATACGCAATTTGCCATTATGATCTGTCATCCAACCTGTAATATTCCCAGGGTTTTCATAAAGCATCGTTAACTCACCTGTTACAATATTCAAACGATAAGGATCAAAAGCTCTGGGATCTCTTTTATTCATTGAAATTATAATCTCATTAGGAATAGCATCTAAACGGTCAATTATACCTGTACGAACATTTTCAAAATCAGTAAAGCATACTTGATTTTTTCCATCGATATCAACACCATATAATTTGAAGTTTTCGTCACCACCACTATCCTTCAAATACAGAATGCGATTATCGTTAGCCCAAAAATAGCCTGAAATATCCCTATCCTTTTCAAAAGTTATCTGAACGGCATCCTTGCTTCCAATTTCCTGAATAAAAATATTCATACGATCTTCAAAAGGAGCTCTGTACGAAAACTTGGTTCCTTCTGGTGAAATACGATAAGAAGTTTTTAATGGATTCTTGAAAAAATCTTCGAGAGCAATTTTAGGAGGTCTTTCCACTTTTGCTTCTTTAGCTGTGCAGGCAAAGACAAATATGGCCAACACGGGAATACACAAATACGTTGTACTGATTCTCATTTTTCTAATTTGTTGATGAATAAATAGTTGACTCCTGAAATTACAACAATAATATTTATTAATCAATAAAATTCAGACATTACAAGACATAATCAATTTACGGAAACACAAAAAGCTCCTAAAACAAATAATTTCAGGAGCTTTTTATTTTTTTTCACTTCTAGAAGGTAACAACCTTCCGTTCTTTAATGAACTTTGTCAAATCTTGTCCGGCATACTTAACTGTTATACCTAAGTCTGTTAATTTATTTGCAACTCCATATTGGTCGGCACAAGCTTTACAAGCCATTACAAAAACGCCACAGTCCTGCATTTTCTTCACGTAATCTTGCAGCTCCTTATCTTCAGAAAGTAATTTTGAAGATGGTCCCCAAACCAGAAGCGTAACGTCATCCCACCAAGCCTGTTTCTTGGCATTATACGTGTACATAAATACCATCTTCATAGCAACTTCCTTATCTCCACTTGTCCAAACGACAACTAACTTATCTGCTTCATTCATCTCCGTTTTGTTTTTTACGTCATCATTTTTAAGATTCACTTCCGAAGCTTTTAGTATAGGTATTGAAAAAAGTAAACTCACCAATACGGTCAATATAAATTTCTGTCTCATCTTTTTAAATCTTAATGATACAATTGATTTTATATCTATTACAAACTCTTTATTTCATTAACCAAATTTTGCAAACTGTCTTTTGCATTTCCAAAGAGCAGACGAGTCTTTTCTCCAAAGAACAACTCATTCTCAATTCCAGCATATCCTTTACCCCGACCGCGCTTCATAACAATGATATTTTTAGCGAGGTGAGCATTGATAATTGGCATTCCTGCAATCGGACTTGAAGGATCGTTGAGTGCGGCAGGATTAACCACATCATTGGCACCAATAACCATAACAACGTCTGTATTTGGCATGTCTGGATTGATATTTTCCATTTCTACTAACTGATTGTATGGCACATCAGCCTCGGCCAATAGCACATTCATATGTCCTGGCATACGACCTGCTACAGGATGAATAGCGAAACGCACATTGACGCCTTTCCCACTCAACAACTCTTCCAACTCATGACAAACATGTTGTGCCTGAGCAACAGCTAAGCCATAACCAGGAACAATAACCACTGATTTTGAATAGGATAATAAGATAGAAGCATCACTTAAGTTGATCTCTTTCATCACACCGCCATCTGACCCTGATCCAGATGCTGAATCACCACCGAAGGAACCAACAATCACATTCAATAAAGAACGATTCATTGCCTTACACATAAGTAAGGTTAGAATTGTACCCGCTGCTCCAACAAGAATACCTCCTAAAATCATTGCCTGATTGTTGTAAATAAAACCTGCCATTGCAGCTGCAATTCCTGTAAAACTATTCAGTAAAGAAATTACTACCGGCATATCGGCTCCACCAATCGGCATCACGAACATGATACCATACAGAAGAGAAACACCCAGTAACAAGTAGATCGCCCAGTTCAATTGCTCAGGTGTTTGGCCTGAAATCATGATAAATACCGAAATAACCACGACCGCCACTAATAACAATAAATTGACATATGTCATGATTCCTGAAAAGATATCCTTCACTTTCCCATCTAATTTACCATAGGCGATCATAGAGCCACTAAAGGCAACAGAACCGATAATCAAACCCAGAATGGTAACCAAGACCGAACCCAGATTATTCATATCAGCATTGGGAAATTCAAGCAAGGCAACCAATGCCGAAGCAGCACCTCCCGATGCATTAAATAAAGAGACCAATTGCGGCATAGCCGTCATTTTCACACGACGCGCAACAATCAAACCAACAACTGATCCAATGATTATGGCTGATAAAATAATCCAGACATTAGCCAATGCGATACCACTTCCACCTGCATCTTTATGCAAAAGTAAGGTTGTAATCATGGCTAAAATCATACCTCCTCCAGCATAAAAATTACCCCTTCTAGCCGTTTCCGGATGACTTAAGAGTTTCAAGCCTACAACAAAAAGAAGGGCTGAAATTAAATAACTTAGTTCTAGAATTGTTTCGCCTAAAGTGAAATCAATACCATTTATATTTCCGATTATTTGTTCCATATCTTCTTATTTTTTCTTCTTTTTAAACATTTCCAACATGCGATCTGTCACAGCAAAACCACCCACGACATTGAGCGTTCCGAATATGACAGCAAAAAAGCCAAGTATGAGTTCCAAAGAAAGCGTCGTCGTATCGGCATGACCTACTAAAATGATTCCACCGATAATAATGACTCCACTAATGGCATTGGCTCCCGACATGAGAGGTGTGTGAAGAACTGAGGGAACATTTGAAATCACTTCAATTCCCAAAAATATGGACAGGGCAATAATAAAAATTGCCTCCTTATATGTAAAAAAATAGACGAGTATTTGTTCCATTTGTATATGATTTAGGATTCAACAACTGACTTGACACGTTCGTTAAAGATTTCACCTGCATGAGTGATACATGTACCTTTTACAATATCATCTTCAAAATTCAGATTTAAGGAACCATCTTCGGTAATCATCAACTCCAGAAAATTAAGTACATTCTTACCGAACATCTTACTGGCATCAATAGGCATTTGAGATGGATAATCTGACTGACCAATAATCTTTACATGATTGTGAATCACGGTTTCATTATCTTTTGTCAATTCACAATTCCCTCCGCTTGAGGCTGCCAAATCAATAATAACCGATCCTGCTCGCATACGATCAACGGCTTCTGTTGGTATTAAAAGAGGCGCTTTTCTTCCTGGTATTTGGGCTGTACAGATTACCACATCAGCTTTGGCTGCATGATCGTTAATTGCTTCTTGCTGTTTCTTCTTGAATTCTTCTGTTTGCTCAACGGCATAGCCTCCAGCAGTAGAATCATCAATGGCACCTTCTACTTCAACAAACTTTGCGCCTAAGCTATTTACTTCTTCCTTCACGGCTGCTCTAACATCAAAAGCTTCAACCTGTGCACCTAGCTTACGTGCTATCGCAATTGACTGCAATCCAGCCACACCAGCACCTAGAATTAAAACGGTAGCAGGACGAATAGTGCCAGCTGCTGTCATAAACATGGGAAAAAAGTTAGGAAGTTCATTGGCAGCCTGAAGCACCGCCTTATAGCCTGATACTGTAGCCATAGACGATAAAACATCCATAGCTTGTGCTCTTGTTGTACGAGGAATAGAATCCATGCTAAAACTCGTGATCCCACTTGCTTGAAAAGACTTAACCAAATCTGTTCTCCAAAGTGGATTATATTGGCTTAACCAAACCTGTTTATCATTCAAGCTCTTAATCAGCTCCTCACCAGGTTCACCAATTTGTACAAACAGATCAGCCTTCTTTATAAGCTCATCTCTCTTAATAATTTTAGCTCCAGCATCACTATATGCCTCATCATTTTGAAAGGCTTTAGTTCCTGCGCCAATTTCTACGCATACCTCCACTTTTGCTTGAACCAGCTTGGAGACAATTTCTGGTAGAAGAGCCACACGCTGTTCAGCGCCTTGCTCCTTCAATAATCCTAGAATCATAGGCTGTGTATATAGTTATTGATATTTATACAGTAGAATAGCTTCATTTATAAAGCATTGTCCTTTAAATATAACTTATAATAGGCACATTTAAAATTGCTATTATGAACTTTCCGCTAAACAAATTCAAATAAGAGACTTTACCCTATCTTATCGTGCATGTATAAACGAAACATTATTTAGACTTATTCCAGATTAAATCTAGCTATAAAAATTAGAATACAAGTAAAATTATCATCCATTCTCAATGGAAATATTAAAAATCACTATATCTAGGTATTTTTTCATCCATTAGGAAAATAGCTTAATAAAAAGGAACTTTCTAATGAAAGTCCCTTCTTTAATACATATTCTATTAGTGCTTCAGTCTATTAGCTATTAATTATGACTGAGTTCTAGCAGACTGATTTAAAACTTGTTATTACACTTGAATTTCCTCTTAAAGGAAATCGATATAGAAAGCCCTATTTCATGAGAGTCCCGGGTGTATTTAGTGTAGTTTTTGGTTGCCAAATCATAGGCATAGAATAAATTATAAATCGCTTTGTTATTTTGAGAATATATACGGACTCCAAGTTTAAAAATCAAAGCACTGTAACTTTTTGCTGAATTATCTGACAGTTGTGTGCGATACCAAACCCCTCCACTAAAAGGATCCGAATCAGCATCAAAGCCGCCCATCAGATTGTTGGCTGTTTGATTGCTTGCCAATGAACTACCTTGCATCTCATAAACAAAAGTAGAACTTAGTCGGAATTTATCACGTCGGTTCAAACTATATCCCCGAGTATTGTATTCAGTTTGAGCATGTAAGGTTAATTTAATCGGGATTTTCTCAGAAGCTCCCTGAAAAGATATATTGGGACGGGTAAAATGATGAACAGCAAGCCCAATATTGTTTGTGAACATGTCGGAAGCTTTAAAACTGACCATTCCCCCAACTGAAAAATCAATATATTCAGACCTGTTTCGATCAGCAATATAAGTCGATCCATAAATAGGCCCATATATTTCGTCTAGCTCGTCACTAAATGTCAGCCGACTCAAATCAATCTCTTTGATATTATAACTGGCCTTTACACCTAATTGAATAAATGTATTTGAATACTTATTAATATTAACTCGCCATGAATAACTCCCCCCAAACAAATGAGTGGTTAATAAGGACTCACCTTCTATATCTGAAAGAACAAATAGTCCAAATCCACTTGAATCATAGTTTTTAAAATCCGTATTAAAATGTTTGGTACTAAACTCACCAGGAAAATTAAACCACTGTTTTCGATAGACAAAATTGGTCTGAATTAATCCTGAGTGCAGACCAGTGAGCGCGGGGTTATAATATGTTTTATTTTGATCGAAAAGAGAGAACGTGACATCTTGCCCCTTTAATGATATTGATAAATACACCAAGAAGACAAAAAAATTGAGACATATATATATGATCGAATTTCTCAAGAGAAGTGCCATTTAAATTAAACACAGCAATATTACATATTTCTCACTAAAATTATTATTGATCAATCTACACCTTAATTACTCATCAGGCTTTTAGGATACTTTATCCTAAATAAACAACCATTAAAACTATTAATACATATAAAAACCAACTTAACAATAAAGGATTTCAATTTTCACATTTCTTAGAATAATTAAATTCAATTCCTATAAAATGCTTACCTTAAGGTAATTAAATTTATTAAACTTATCATACGATTACTAATATTAAAGTCAATTGTATATGAACCGATTCGACTCATTAAGTTTAAAAAATATGCCAAAATTCATTGGCTTTATTTTGCTCTGTATTAACGTCCACACCCTACAGGCACAAAATCCCAACTGTAATTTCAACGATACAAATGGATATTTCTATCATTGGGATTTTGATGCTGACAATCTTAATTTTGACTTTGAATTAAGCAATAGTACTTCTCCTGAGATAAAGAGTAAGATCACGAATTATGAAATTCAGTGGGGGGATGGAGAAACAATCAGCATTACCAATGATGGGTTTCCGCTATCTCACACCTATTCTGAAGGTCAATACAATCTAATCATCAAGTTGACATATGATGGAACCGTATACGACTATCCCTACATTGTATATAACACAAAACCATCAGTTAATACCGACATTCTGGAAGGAGAAAATGGATGCGAGGGACAAGAATTTACATTTAAGCTAACAGGCTATGAAAACAATCCGCCCAATACGGTGTATGAGTGGAATTTTGGTGATGGATCAACAAAAATCTACTGGACTTTAGACCAATTAATGGCGAATGATGCAAGCATATCGCATACATACAACACAAGTTCCTGTATCTCGGAAAATTATGGAGAACACTATGATGCTGGAGCTGTTCCCATTATAGAAGAGGGGCAACTTCTTATTGGTATCGGGAAAAAAGCGGGACCTATTATTATATCAAAAGATATAAGTCTAGATCTTACTTTGTGGGTAAACACAAGCCCCGAAACAATTGAATCCCCACATACCGGCTGCGCAAATCAGACGACCTTTAACTTTACAAACAATTCCGATTACGGTTTAAATAATTACCTCTGTAGAACATCAAACACACATGAATGGACTGTTTATCAGCTAGAAGGAGAAACAAAAGAACCTGCAATATTAAATACGGATTATATCTATAACTATGGTAGTGCAAACACTAAGGGCAACATTTCCATAACATTTTTAAATACCGGAAAATACCGTGTACGATTTAGTTTATCGAACTCCTGCAGTCATGTACTTGAGCAGGAAACGGGTGATATCGATATCTACGAAAATATAAATACAACCACATATGCTCCACAAAGTTTTTGTTTAGATGATCATCCTATTGTGGTATTTGAAACGACTGAGAATGAAGAAATAGAAGCCATTCAGGAAACAGAATATAACTGGTCAGTTAACACTGGTGCATATGTCTTTGCTGACGGAACAAATAATAACAGTCAAAACCCACACTTTCAATTCACTCAAGCGGGCAAGTTTACAGTAACTCTAAGCAAAACATCTTTATGCGGAACAAAAGATTATCAATATACAATTGACGTTTCGGACAAACCTGAGGTCGCAATAAATTTGCCTTCAGGTCTAAATAATGGAGGATATTGTGGTGATTTTACTTTTGAGCCAACAGCCACTTTTACCGACAATGGGAAAGAAACTTTTGGTATTTCAAATAACGAGATAGAGGAATACCTGTGGACTTTCGATAACAACGGAACCATTTCGACATCAACTTTACGCAATCCTTCCCCCATTACATTCACAAAGGTTGGAAATTCCAGCATCAGTTTAAAAGCACGAAATTCCCTATGTGGCTGGTCTGATGTGCATCAGATCGAATTTGATATTTTTGCTGTTCCTGAGCCATCGTTCACACGGATAGACCCCTCGTGCGAAGATGAAGAGATAACTTACAATGCACTTCCTAATGCAATGCAATCATACGCCTGGCTTTTTGGTAACGGAAACACAGCTAGTGTCCAGAATGCGACAAACTCTTTCCAGACAGCAGGCTCTTATACAGATCGTCTTACAATCGTCTCAACGGATGGATGTGAAAACAGCATCAGTCATGAGATAACCATTTTGGAAAGAGCTGGAGTTGAGGCAGGGGACGATGCGAATATCTGTACCAGCGACAATACCTATAGTATATCAGGAGCTTCCGTTAGCAACTCTGCATCACTCGAGTGGCAATCTGAGGGAGATGGTAGTTTTTCTGATACTCACATCCTAAATCCAATCTATACTCTGGGCACAAACGATAAAACAAAGACACAAATCAAACTAACGCTTACCACAACCGGGAACGCTCCCTGCGGAGAAGAGAATGATTTCATGCACATTATCATCACCCCTAAACCAAGTATCAGCATAAGTTCACCTACAGCTACAATTTGTGAAAATTCAAGTTTAGATATTCTAGGAGTAAGTGTTGCAAATGCAGAATCCTTACAATGGACTTCTGATCAGGGAGGCACATTTTCCAATTCGACAGTAGAAAATCCAACTTATACGCCTCCAGCCAATTTTAGTGGTCAAATTCATCTTTCTGTAAAAGCTATTGCCAACGGATCCTGTTCCGACATAGAAGAGGAAATTGAACTAACAGTAAAAGCATTACCTATAGTTGAAGTAGGAGAAAACACAAGTATATGCGAAGATCAAACAGTAGAACTTACCGGAACTTCCAGTAGTGTAACAAATCTGTGGACGAGTTTAGGTGATGGGCATTTTACGGATGCTTCTATACTTACTACCCAATACGTTCCCGGAACCAATGATATTGAAACCGGTTCGGTCATATTACAACTCGAAGCTGAAGGCGATGCTCCCTGCACATCTGTATTTGATAGTAAAGAAATTAATATTATAAGAAATACAAAAGCAGAGGCAGGGCAAGATATTGCCATCTGTAAAACTGAAAGCTCGTATACAATAGTCGTGGGCGATGAAGAAGGACAAGCGAATGCAAACTATTACGCTTCAATAAAATGGTCAAGCAACGGAACAGGAACCTTTAATAATACTACTGTTTTAAACACAAGCTACTCTCCTTCAGAAAATGATTTGGACAATGGCAGTGTTGAACTCAAACTGGAAGCTAATCCTTTAACCCCATGCTCTGAGGTTGCCTCTGATTTTATGACACTATCTTTTACCGATCCTCCGGAAGTCGATGCAGGAGATAATATAACAAGTTGCCAAAACAGTATAATAGATTTAAACGGGACTGCCAATCATGCCTCATCCATATTATGGACCAGTTCTGGAAATGGAACTTTTGACGATGACACAAAATTAGATGCAAAATACACACCTGATCCAAATGAAACGGGAATTATCATTCTAAGTCTTACAGCCCAGCCAACAGGCTCATGTAATGCTGTTAGCGATAATTTGAAGTTAACACTAATAGCCAAACCTGTTGCAGATGCGGGAATCGATTCTGAAATCTGTGCTGATGAAAGCTATAATCTAAATACAGAAAACGATGGGGCAAAGGTTTATTCTGCACAATCAGTTCTTTGGCAGAGCTTGGGCGATGGCAGTTTCGATCACCCCAATTCCTTAAATGCGAATTATACACCGGGATCTGAAGATATAACAAACGGAAGTGTAGTACTTCAATTGACTGCGAATCCCATTACGCCTTGTACTGAATCACACAGTGATGAAATGACACTTGCAATTACACCTTTACCCATAGCCAATGCCGGCGACGATAAAACAATTTGCCAGGGGGGAATGCATGAAATTACAATAGCAACAGCATCCAATTACTCAAGTCTCGAATGGAAAACCTCATCTGCCAATGGGTACTTCGAAAACGGAGAAACACTCACGCCCACCTACCATCCTGGACCTGATGAGATGGGAGCAACAACACTAAGTCTAATTGTTCATGGAGAAGGCTCCTGTTCCTTTGTTCAGGATGATATGATCTTAAATATGACGCCTGCACCAGTAGTTAGCCTTCGGGATAATGCTGACATATGTGAGGATGGAATTTATTTGGCAACAGGAACAGAAGTACAACACACACCTGATTACAACTGGTCTACAACTGGACAGGGAACGATAACAAATGAAGATAGCCTAAAGCCTACTTACACCGCTAAAAAAGGAGAAACAGGAGATATATCTTTGTGCTTAACTATACAAGGCAATGGATTGTGTGCCGAAAAAACGGCCTGTACCAACATCACAATCGTTCCACATCCAAGTGTAAACGCCGGAAATGATGGCGAGGTCTGTGCTAATCAGGTTTACCAAATGAATGTTGGTGATCAACTTAACCAGGTAAACGCAAACTCCTGGTCCAGTATTGAATATACAACAGAAGGCGATGGTTTTTTTCAGGATCAAGATGGACTAAATGCCAACTATATTCTGGGTGAAAATGACAAGTTTATTGGTCAGGTTAAGTTAAAGATCAAAGCCTATTCAATTAATCCTTGTGATGAATCTGCCGAGGATGATATGCTGCTTAATATTACGCCTGAACCTGAAGTTGAGGCTGGAACTGATGCTGAAATTTGTCAGGGCGACAGCTACACCTTATTAAATGCACATGAGCAATACACCTCTGATTTAATCTGGAAAACAAACGATGGTGGCAGCTTCTCTGATGAGAATATTCTGAAGCCCACATATACCCCGGCCAATGGAAAAACAGGAATTGTGCAACTGGAACTCATCGGAAAAGGACAAGGCTCTTGTGCCAGTACTTCAGATATTTTATCTCTTAACATTATTCCCATTCCGCACGTTAGTGCTGGTGATGATGCAAGCATTTGTTTTGGGAAAAGCTACGACTTAATATCGACAGAAGCCACATCTTTTTCTACAGTTCTCTGGACCAGTTCCGGTACAGGCGAATTCGTTGATGCATCTAAATTAAAAGCCACATATGTACCAAGCGAAGAGGATTATATGTCAGGTTCTGTTCTTTTAAGAATTAGAGTTGAAGGACTTGAACCCTGCACACTAAATGCAGAAGATGAAATGTTGCTAAATTTTGCACCTACCCCTACTGTTAATGCAGGAGAAGATGCTCAAATCTGTCAGGAAACAGGCAGCTATACGATCAAGCAAAAATCTGAAGATAACCCTATGGGCTCCCATGCTGATAATTACAGTTCAATTATCTGGGAGACAAGTGGGAATGGTTCTATACAAAACAGTAATACCCTTGCACCCACATATATTGCAAGTCCTGATGAAACAGGAATTGTACGCCTTATCCTTAAGGCCAACGGAAATGCGAATTGCGATCAAGTCGAAGACGAAATGCAATTAAACATTGTACCCACACCAATTGCAAATTTCACTACAGAAGAGTCTTGTGTTGAAAATCCAATTCAATTCAAGGATCTGAGTACTGCTGAAAACTATAGCGTAGAATCCTGGTTATGGACATTTGAAGGGGGTACAACATCCAATCTACAAAATCCGGAACACCAATTCTATGAAGTAAAAAATTATAAGGTATCGCTAAGCATCACAAATAGCGAAGGCTGTACCGAGCTGACTGAAAAGATGATCAGTGTGAATCCTTTACCAGAAATTGAATTCACCCACGAAAGCATTGCAGCTATTAATACCCCAGTTGAATTTAAAAATAACAGTCTTAACACCGTCACTTACCATTGGGATTTTGGAGATGGCAAAGCATCTATGGACTTTGATCCGAAACACGCTTTTACAAACAAAGGTTTTTTCACGATACGATTATGGGCCGAATCGATGGACGGCTGTTCCAACAAATTGACGTCTGAGATAGAAATTATAGGAAAGCCAGAAGCCAACTTTACTAAAACAGGCAATGGCTGTGGTCCTTTAAGCGTAGAATTCACCAATACATCAACAGGAAAATTTGTCAATTATCTATGGGATTTTGGAAATGGGACCCAGTCGACCCAAGCCAATCCTCCCCCTGTGGTATATGAGCAAGGTGTGCTCAGCGATACCACTTACTTTGTCAGTTTAACCATAGAAAATAAAGCCGGTATTTCTGTATCGAGTGATAAAGTCATCGTTAAACCCATACCTACAGCTCTATTCGAAATTCTACCTGCCTCCTACGGCTGTTCTCCTGTTCTTCGTGAAATCTTTAATCAGTCAAAAGGATTAGCCACCAACTATGAATTCGATTTTGGTGACGGAAGCACATATGCCTATAAGGCTAAGAATATCGAGCGTCCATTTGAACATTCTTATACTACCGGAGATATAAAAAGCATTTATCCTATAAGCTTAGTTGCGACAAACGAATGTGGTTCTAGTACTATCACTAAAAACATGACGGTTTATCCCAATGCTGCAGTAGCTGTCATGAAAGTTGACGAAGCTGAAGGTTGTGCCCCTTTTACTGTTGCATTTCAGAATCTATCTACCGGAGCTGGTGATTACCTGGAATCGGATTGGGTATTCGAAGATGGAGAAGCGGCTATACGCGAATACAAAGGTGAAACCGTATACCACACCTTTGAAAAAGAGGGTATCTATCAGGTTCAGTTAAGTGTGCACGACACCTGTGCCAGTGATATTACAACTCGTCAAATAATTGTGCACGACGCTAATACGATCGATTTTGAAATGGAGGCACGTAAATATTGCATGTTCGAAGAGATACAACTGAACATTCCTGAAGAAGTCATCGATCAGTTTACAAATTTCACTTGGAATTTGGGTGATGGCACTCATATGGAGGGTTCAAACATCATCCATAGTTACGATAAGGCAGGAAGCTACCTCATTAAATTAAGTGCTATTTCGAAAGAGAACGGTTGTAAGAAAACACAAAACAAAGAACTTGTTATTCACCAAAAACCAATAGCTGACTATAGTTTATCCTCGAATGAGGGCTGTGAAACATTTCAGGTCAGCTTTAATAATAAGTCGAGTTATGCAGACTATTATCAATGGGATTTTAATGATAGTAGTAAGAGTTCAGCAGAGAATCCAACACATCAGTTTTCACAGGGGAATTACACGGTTTCTCTAATTGCAGAATCAATTGATGGCTGTTTGGATACACTAAACGCAGAGATAATATCCCGTCCAAAACCTGTTGCTCAATTCGAAATGGACAGTAATAGATCCTGTATGATACCTACAACTCTAAAAATTGACAATACCAGTCCCGACAATGGATTTAACAGCTATGTTTGGGATTTTGATAATGGGGCAATACGTACAAATAAACAACCTATTGAAGAAACTTTTGATAGTGAAGGGAAATATAACATTCAATTAATCGCCAAAAATCAGTTTCATTGTACCGACACGTTCACACGAGAATTAAATGTCTATACCCCTCCCGTGGCCAAGTACAAAATCGCATCCCAAACGACTTGTCAGGATGAACTGATTGAATTTACTGATATATCAACTAATAACCATTATTGCTATTGGGCTTTTAGTGACGGAACAACTGCTGAAGGCAAAAATGTAAGCCATATCTTTAAAGATTACGGCAGATATGATTTATCTCTCAAGGTTATTGGTGATGGCAATTGTGCCGATAGTTTATTCGCCAAAGATTCCATTTTTGTCTATCCTAAACCCAATGTTGATTTTGATTGGGAGAATGTAAACACACCACCTGAAGGTATCGAATTTTCAAAAGGTGTAAAGCCTCCAAACAATGGTTTAATTCAATTTAAAAACGAGACTGAGATTGTGCATGCAGATTGGATGAAAGACAACAACTATACCTATAAGTGGGAATTTGATGATTTAAAAACTTCCGAGGAAAAAGATCCCCTGCATAAATATAAGAATAACGGCGAATTCAAGGTCAAATTAAACGCACGATCAACATATACTTGCGAGAATTCAATTACAATACCGGTTGCTGTTAACTTAATGAGTGCTCTATATGTGCCTAACGCTTTTAACCCTGGAAATCCGAATCCTCAGGTCGCATTATTCCTTCCTAAGGGTATTGGAATTCACACATATACCATAGAGATTCTCGACCATTGGGGAAAAGTAATCTGGTTTTCCAATCAGCTAAAAGATGGCAGACCTGCTGAAGGCTGGGATGGAAGTTTTAAAGGGAAACCGCTTCCCCAAGGTGTTTATATCTGGAAAATTAGAGCTGTATTTCAAAATGGTGAAACTTGGGAAGGTGTGAAAGTAGATGGTAAGTATCATAGAGAAGGTTCGGTCACGCTTCTTAAATAACGATAATTCGACTCTAAAAAAGGGAGTTTCCTTTAATCTTAAAAATGCGTCGATATAAAATAGTGTTGCTTTTTTTGTGCAACTCTATACAAGAACGAGACATTATAATGTATAAAAAAAGAGCAAACTTGTGTTTGCTCTTTTTAAAAGACTGTTTAATATGTCTATAATAACTAATTATTTAACCTCTAAAAGCATTAGTGGAGAAATACCAGTTTCATATTCTTTAATCAAAGTACCATCAGTGCTATAAGTCACAAGTTGACCATTAGCTGTCGTACTTGGAGAAACAAAAGCGAATACTTTGTCATCATTAAAGCCAACACCGTTCAGGCCTGAAATACCTTCTACTAGGTTTGTAGCTTTGAAACTTTTACTTGCTGTATCAAATACGGCAATAGCGCCAGAAAGGTTCCAGCTAGTATCGTAAGCTGAAGTCATTACATATAACTTTGAGTAATCATCATTAGCCGACATGATATTCACATAGCTAGAACTGACACCATCCAATTTATATAGTTCATACTCATTAGTAGCCGTATTAATATAAGCTAAACCTGTTTCTGTAGATGGAGTAGAATAACTACTAATTTGTGAAGCATATAAGTTATCCTTATTATCTTTTATAAAATAACTTGACACCGCTTGAGTTTCAATATAACTGATAGCTTCAGTATCTAGATCCATAACAGCAATACTTTTTTTATAGTTAAGAGCAGCATATAGCTTGCCATCAACAATAGCTAAACCTTCAGGTCCACCTTCTAATGCGATCTTCTTCTCTACTTTTTCGGTATCAAGATTTACTTTTGCGATATAGGAAAGTGTAATATCTTCCCAGATATTACCACCCCAACATGAGACATAAAGGTAATTTCCATCAGCTACACAATAACGTGGTTTAATGATGTCATCAGTAATACCATTTTTTGTTTGTTTAAATGTTACTTCATCTACCCAAAAAAGCTGATCCGAATTATTTCCCATCATGAAAATTTTCCCGTCATAATTGTAGGCATATTGTACATTAGAAACCATAGGAACAGTATTTACTGTCTCATAATGTCTATTCGTTAATAATTCTGAATTTTCCTCATATACCGAAATGGTTGATTTATCTCCAGAATAACTACCATAGTTTATAACATAGCTTAAGCTAGAGTAAATTGAAATCGAAAATTCTGATTCTGAAATTATATTTTCACCATCGCTAACTGTAAAAGTAAAACTGTCTGAAGTTTCAAAACTGGAATCGTGAATGTATTGAATTTGCTTATCTTCAATATCCTTTTGTGAAAAAGTTACAATTGAAGTTTCTGTATCGGTTACTTTCACCAATTTACCATGTACAGGTGATTTTATAATAGTGAAGATAATCTCAGAAGAATTTGATTCTGAGTCTGTAATTTTTAATTCTTCCTCAGTAATCAATTTAGTGTCACCATTTTTTAGCATGATACCTTGATTAGTATCTAAAACAGGTATCTCATTAGTATCATCATCACTACACGAGATCAATAGAGTAGCCGCAATGGCTAACATCGATAAGAATTTAATTTTCATTTCCCTTTATTTTAATTGATATTATAAGTTAGACTAAGTCGATAATTAATTCCTGGCATGGCAAATCCATATGTTGACTGATAGTCCGTATTCAGGATATTATTAAGCATACCTTTTATTTTGATTTTATTTTTGTTGTTCAATTTAACCTGATGTCCTAATGAAAAGTTGAGAAGAAAATAAGATGATAGAATATTATCCTCTTCACCATTAGTAAATTGCTTGTCTGTATACTTACAGTCTATTGAAACATCGGTATTTTTAAAACTAGTCGTTGAATAAATATTACCACTATGTAAGGGGACATATTCCAATTGTCGACCAACTGGAATGGTTGGGTCCAGTGATTTTATCGGTTCTGTAGAGGTATATGAATAATTGAATCCTGATACTGTTTTTACCCCCCAAAGAGAGTAATTCCATTGAGTCATTAATTCAACCCCTTTGCTTTTTACTTCTTGAACATTCAGAGGAACCCATACAGTTTTGTTCCTCCACAGTACCCATTTATCAACATTCAAATAAAAAGTATTCAATTGAATGAGTCCAGAAGTCTCGTTATCCGAATAATTCCACTTAAAACCTAACTCGTAATTCATGCCTTTTTCAGGTTTTAAATCAGGATTCCCCTGGTCACCCCAAAAACGATCATTAAGCGTTGGGACACGATAACTTTTAGCAATATTTCCATTAATATTAAGAGCCTGCTTTTCCTTAGAAAAAAGAAGGTATTTAAAACCTATAGTTGGAGTGAAAGGAACTTTAAAATTTGTCACCAAACCTTGACGTAAATTAATTGTAGCAGTTAGTTTTCGATTTATCTTGTGAAAATATGAAGCGTAAAAGTCGACTCTATCTTCATATTCTATATCCTCTGAATAAGTGTAAACTGTTGGGAATATTCGGCTAGCTTTTGCTCCAACTTTGTAACTTATTTTTTTATTGAGTTCATGTTCTACACAAGCCTCCCCAATTACCCGTTGAGTCTGAATCGTATCGTCGGTATTTTCATTATGTATGCCATTATCGTATACATAACCACCACTTATCTCATACTTTAAAGGATTTTTATCATTTTTATAGGATGTCCACAACCTAATGTGTTTATCTTCATAAGGCTCTTTAGAGAGATTATCAGAAAGATTATTTTGCATATTTGGCTGAATCAAATGCCAATCATTCTCTAACCAAAGGTTAAATATAAATGTCTCTTTCTCTGAAAATTTATAATTTAACTCTTGAATTAAACCCATGTTTTCAACATTTGCAAATCGCTGTCTATCTTCAACCTGAAAGTTATTATTTTCAAAATCACGCTTTTCTGTGTTCGTGAATTTAAAATCATTGTCTTTTTTATAGTAATAGGCTCTTGTTACAGATTCAAACTTTCCATTACCTAAATATATTTTTGTACCATATAAGGCTTCACCAAATGAGCCATGAGAAATTCGAGTCTCTGCTTTAACACCTTTAGTCCAGTTATTTTTAAGACCAAGATGTATAGCACCTCCAATACTTCCTGAACCATTAACTGTACTGGCACTACCGAATTGAACACCCACTTCATCGAACAGGTACATAGGCACATTACTCATGTTCGACTGTCCTAGTGTTAGTGAGTTAAGATTGATACCTCCAAAGTTGACACTTGTATGGTCAGGTGAAGTACCTCGCAGGCGTATAGTAGATAAGGTACCTGCTGTTGATTTTAGAACGATCGGGAGGGTGCGTGATAATAACTGTTCTAAACTTCCATCTCGATGAGCGTCGAACTGGGGAGCAGGAATGCTTTCTATTTTTGCCCCGGATTGGTATTTTTTCAGCTTGCCATAACTCACCACTTCGTTTAGCTGAATGGTATCGAATACGGTTAAAATATTCGTCTTATGTGCGTTTACAATTATGCTATCACTTGTAGTATAATAGGCATCAGAAAAATTTGAATAAGCCGGGCTTAAAGCAAAGAATAAAAGAATATAAGTAAGTATGCTCCTCATTATCGTTTTGATAGCAAAGGAAATATAAGGGATGGGTCTACTTCAATAAATATATAAGACACAGCTCCAAACATTTTCTCCGAATGTTTAAAAAATAAGTTTGCATTGGCAGGTCTTCTGACTTACTCAACTTTTCCGGCCTTCCCATCCGCGAGAAGCGAACAGTGGCATTGTGGTGAAAAAGCTTTTTTTATGAGCTTACAGCTACGGGAACAGCTCCGGACTCGCACCGGATTCCCTTTTCATCTCCATCTGACAAAAATCAGATTCACGAGAACCAATTACGCTGCAAATGTATAAAAAAAAACAAAATCAGACGACCCAATCTCTTATTTACAATTCACCAATAAACATACTGTAAATCAACACTCAAAAAACTCCCCATCATAAAAAAAGGGATATTCCATATTTGGAACATCCCTTTTAAATCAGATAAATAGATTTTAGAATCGATAAGAGAACTTAGCCGTTACGGATCTGCCTGGCATATTAAAGCCGTCTTTTTCCGTATAATTTTCATCTAACATGTTAGCAATTGTTAGGCCTATGGTATATTTTTCTTTAATCGTATACGAAGCTGAGTAATCGAAAATAAACGAAACAGGATGTCGTAGAATTAAATCGGTCACATCAGTTCGAACGGGATACCAAGTGTACCAATTATCTTCATATCTATGCCCAATATAACGAGCATTTAATCGGGTTCTAAAACTCGTAAGGTTATCAAACTCAATCCCCATATTGGCATTATTATCTCTTACATACCTCATATTCCCCACAGCTGGCTTCCCATTTAATTCATAAGCAACTTTTGCATCAATTATATGCGTATAGTTAACATACGCCTTTAATGAATAATCGTAATCACTAAAAGCACCAAAATCGTAAGAAGCTGTTATTTCAAGACCATCCATATCGGCTGAATTAGCGTTCTTGAATGTTTTAAATTCGTCACCATTGAATGGTATTCCATCCGGATCTTCAGTATACCCCACAATCATATTCTTATGGTGAGTTCTGAAATAAGTAAAATCAAAGTTGATCCCTTTCACAAAATTCTTGAATTCCAAACCAATATCAAAAGTATTACTCTGCTCCTGTTTTAAATTTGGATTCCCTTTGGTTGTGCCGTAAGCATTCTTATATAATCCTGCAACCTGAAAAGCATCTGGCGCAAAAAAAGCATTCCCCCAGCTCGAATGAATTTTGAATCCTTCCAGTATTTCATATTTTGCACCCATATTTTGTGTAAAAACTGAGTATTCTTCAGATTTTGCTTCATTTCCCAGCAGTTCATTAGCCTCCAGCTTGAATTTCACAAAATCATATCGTGCTCCAAACGCCAGATTCAATCTACCTTCTAGAGTTTTCGTATTAACCTGACCAAAAATACCCGTAGAAATATTTTTATACTTTGGTGTTGAAGGAGCACTTACTAAACCATCTTTATCCCATTTATTACTCTCATAAACATCATGCTTATTATCGATTCCAAATGCTAAGGAATGTTCACCTACTTGAAAGGCGTCTTTTAATAGAAATCCGTAATTAGTAAATACATTCTCTGAATTTCCATAAACAGAATTATAGTTGGTCGATTCTTCTTTTGAGTGAAATGGAGAAAAGCTTAAGTTATGAATGCCTATTTTACCTAAAACATCGGCACTGGTTCTATATTTCTCGATATCCTTTGAATTCTTTCCATAAACATGCCAAAAGGAACCTGGCGTTTCAATTCCATTAGCAATAAAAGCTGATTGATTGATATTGATTTTCCAATCATCACTCAATATAAAACCTAAACGAGCATTTATATTCTGACGTTCAAATTGTGAATGTTCCATCCTTTTTCCATAAGATTCAGGATCTAAAATTTCTTTTGCATCCTTTTTCCCAAGAAAATTCTTCTTTCCAATTTTATAATCTTTTCCCTGATTCTGATAATTATAACTCATATCAAAATCTAATGACTCAGAAAGTTGCCCTCCTACTGTCATTGATCCATTAAAAGTCTCGAAACTACCATATGCAAGATTTATATTTCCTGATATGTCATTGACACTTTCTTTTGTCACAATATTAATAACACCAGCCATCGCTGAAGAACCATATTGAGCCGAAAAAGGGCCTTTCAAAATTTCAACACGTTCAACATTCGACATATCAATTGTGGCTATGTTTTTTGTCCCTGCAGGTTTCCCATTGATTAATAAAACATTGTATTTATTGGATGTAGATGGTGCAAAACCACGCATACTAATTGCTGCTGATATTCCTGGATATTGAATAATATCAACGCCAGCCGTTTTTTTCAGCAATTCCCCCATATTCGATGCGGGTGTTGCTTCAATAACTCTTTTAGTTACAACCTCTACTTTCTGTGGCAGATCCTTAACTTTTGCCTTAACACGTGAGGCATTAATTTGTACTTCGTTTAGATTTAAATGACGAACCGAAGTGGAATCGACCACAGGTTTATCATCAGCTTGAGATGCAAAATTCATAAATGAAAGCAATGCAAAAGCCGTTAAAAATGTTCTTTTCATGTTTGATTTTAATAAATGAAAAATGTTTTAACTAATGCAACGCAAACAGGGAGCTAAAAGAAAATTTCACAACATGACACAAAGGACCAGTTATGGCAGATCAATCCTTATTAACTCTGTTGATATTTTTTCGTTCACTTGCTCTTTTTCCCGAAAGCAATGACTTAAATTGATTGCAAAGGCAGGTCTTCTGACTTGTTCTACTTTTTGAGGCCTTCCCATCCGCCTGAGGCGAACAGTGGCATAGGTCGTTCAAAAAGCATTTTTAGAACTTACAGCTACGGGTATAGTTTCGGATTCACACCGAATTCCCTTTTCATTTCAATCCTGAATTATGAGGAATGAAATACCAAATGCGGTGCAAATATAGATAAAAAAGAGATGTATAAACATAAAAGTCTAAGAATTAAAGATGATTACACAAACACCCCAATACCAGTACAATACACACACATCAACAAGGAGAAAACATTCTTATTTAAGAAAACAGATGCTGAACCAACATGCATTCTCACATATATATTGCAACAAATATTTAAGATGAATCGTCCAAATGAAATAGATTTATTATCCTTGCATGTCACTTTTAACCTTGTATTCAAACTTAGAATAAACTGAATCTCATTATTAAAAATGACTCGACCTTAAACGACTAAAAAACACACAACACATGCTTAAAATCTTTATCAAAGGATTCCTCTTTTCATGCCTACTAACGATGCTTTCATGCACTCCAAATAAGGACAGTATAGAACTTATTCAGGCCATTAATAAGCGACAAACAGAAACCGCACTTCACCTAATCGAAAAAGGAATTGGTTTAGAGGCTCGAGATACATTAGGTCTCACTCCTATTCATTGGGCCGCAAAAAGAGCTTTACCTAAAGTTACAGATGCTCTTTTACAAAAGGAATGCGACATCAATGCCTTAAACCTAGAAGGCTATACAGCACTGAACTATGCCATTAGAGCCAATAATGCAGAAGCAATAGATTTGCTACTTAAGGCTGGAGCTGTTGTCTATAAAAACGGATTGTCAAATCTGAGCGATGGCCCTTTTATAGATAGAACCGAAGATGGGCTTTATGCCTATTATTTAAAGCACGATTCTGTTGCAAGTAAATCTTATCTGACCGGGAAGTTCTTAGATTCAAAGACGTTCAAAGGTTGGGCAGGCGATACATGTTCATACTCCATAAAAGAAAGCCATACACCCAATTGGCAATTAAAAACTCAAGAACCCATTTTTGTTTTAGGTGACATTCATGGTCAATTTGATAGGATGATAAACAATTTACAAAGCCATGGTGTGATAAATAAACAACTAAAATGGAATTGGGGCAAAGGCCATTTGGTATTTGTTGGTGACATTTTTGATAGAGGAAATAAGGTCACTGAAACGCTTTGGTTCATCTATCATTTAGAGCAGGAGGCTGAAAAAGCTGGCGGACAAGTTCATATTACCTTCGGGAATCACGAATTGATGGTTCTTAATAAGGATAACAGGTATATTGCTCGTGATTACAAAAACCTTTGCAACAACTTAGGTTTAGATTACGATGCCCTTTTTCACCCCAACTCGGTATTGGGGGAATGGTTACGTTCTAAAAATTCAATGACTAAGATAAATGATGTTCTCTTCGTACATGGCGGTATTTCTAAGAAACAGGTTGAATCAGGAATGACTCCTGAGCAAGTGAATGGTTTGATGAGACAATACTTACTTGCTGGTTCGAATGCTAAAAATGAAGAAGAATACACACAGATATTAAGATCATTTGGTCCATTTTGGTACCGAGGATACTTTATGGATCGTTCGAAATATAAGAAGATTACTGGAGATGAACTTGATGGCATTCTCAAAAGCTTGAATGTTTCTCGAATTGTAGTCGGACACACAGAAAACGAGGTATTGAGTACTTCATTCAATGGGAAGATCATAGATGTGAACATTCCATTGGCAGATGATGCTATCCCCAATCAAGCACTACTTATCGAGAATGGTAAATTTTATCACCTAAGTGAAAATTCTGACAAAAAATTATTGAAATAATCCAATCAAAAGTTTATCTAAAAGCCTCAAAGCCCCATTGGTCTTTGAGGCTTTTTAGCACTAAAAAAAAATCGTCTATATTAGTTCAACTATTAACATCCTTTCAAAATACAGATATGGATTATTATAAATACGGAAAAACTGAACTTGAATATCTCAGAAGTAAATGTGATAAAATGGCCAAAGCTATTGATCGCATAGGAATGATTGAACGCCCAATTTTACCACATCCTTTTCAAGCTCTTATCTCCAGTATTATTAGTCAGCAGATATCAACAAAAGCAGCCAAAACAGTTAAAGAAAGATTGAATAACTTAATTGGAATCGTAAATGCTGAAAATATTCTTAACGCAAGCCACGAGTCCATTCAAGCTTGTGGCATGAGCAATAGAAAGGTCAACTATATTAGAGGCATAGCAGAAGCTGAACAATCAGGTCTTATTGATTTCGGTAAACTACACGAACTAAGCAATGAAGAAATTATAGAAAAACTAACAACCTTAAATGGTGTTGGAGTCTGGACGGCTGAAATGTTACTCATTTTTTCTTTAACACGGCCAGATATTATCAGTTATGGTGACCTGGCCATACGAAACGGAATAATGAAAATGTATAACTTAGATAGCTTGTCGAAAAAAGAGTTTGATGTATATCGTAAAAGGTTTTCACCCTACAGCACTGTTGCATCCCTTTATTTTTGGGTAATCGCAAAAGAAGCCTAGGCTTATTACAACACTTAGGCTCATATTTTTAAAACATATTTTAGTTTTCGAATATTATTTAGTCCAAAAGCTGCCAACAGAATAAGTTCTAGCCCTTCCGCTAATTAGAACACGATCATCACAATTCTCACATTGTAATTTACCCAGGCGTTCCGAAATTTGCATAGCATGCATCTTTTGTTTGTTTAATACACCTGACCAATAAGGAATTAAAGAACAATGAGCTGAACCCGTTACCGGATCTTCCAAAATTGAAGCTTGTGGCGTAAAAAATCGTGAAACAAAATCACAATCATCACCCACTGCAGTAACAATTACGCCACCCGGATCCAGGTTGATTTGATCAAAGACTTGCCTATCTATGTTAATATTTCGAATATCAGCCTCTGATTCATAAACCAAAACATAATCTCTTGATTTTAAAACCTGTTTAGGCTGAAGGTTTAAAGCATTCTTGATTTGTAGAGGCAATTCTGCCTTAACTGGCATTCTAGATGGAAAATCCAAGGTATATAAACCATTTTCTGCACCAACCGTTATATCACCACTTAAGCTTTCAAAAACGATTTTATCTTTAGGATAATTCAATATTTCATTCAATACATAAGCACTTGCCAGAGTCGCATGACCACACAAATCCATTTCTACATCAGGCGTGAACCATCGCAAATGTACTTTCTCTTCATTTATAATAAAGAATGCTGTTTCAGGCACTGCATTCTCTTTCGCAATATTAAAAAGTAGCTCATCAGGTAGCCATGATTTTAATGGTACTACACAGGCCGGATTTCCTCCAAAAACGGTATCGGTAAAAGCATCAATTTGAAAAAGGTCTAATTTCATTCTCTTGTTTATGAATTTTTAATTGTATCAATCTTGGCTGCCAGGATAAAGTCATTCTCATGCAATCCATCAATTTTATGGGTCCAGATCGAAATCTCAACTTTTCCCCAGGTAAAATTGATATTAGGATGATGATTTTCCTCTTCTGAAATTTCACCTACCCGATTAACAAATGCTAAAGCTGATTTAAAATCAGAAAATGTAAACAATTTCAGCAAATGATGATTACTCACCACTTGCCAAGCTTGAAGATTAACTAGATGTTGAATAATTTCATTTTCCTTTAGTGGTAGAATTCCTCCTTGACAAGGGCTACACTTTTTTTTAGAAAGATTCGTCATTTATAATGCTTCTTGAAATTGCTTTAGTTTTCTATAAAATTCGTCTCGTAAACTAGTTTCCTTAATACCCTCTTCACTGGAAAAATTCTCATAAAAAGAAGGTAAGGAGAAATTCCAGATCGGTTTATCATTAGAACGTTCATATCGAGCGGTAGCCATAGCCAAAACCGACTTACCTCCATGGCCTCCAGGTGATGTTGCCATTAAAAACATGGGCCTCTGCCCCCAAACATTTGATTCTATTCGAGAAACCCAATCGTATATATTTTTAAAGGCTGCTGAATAGGCACTATTGTGTTCCGCAAATGAAATTAATATGCCATCGGAACCTTCAACCATAGCTTTAAACTGGTGAGCTAAATCAGGAATCCCTGATTCATTTTCTCTGTCTGCAGAGTAAATCGGCATCTCAAAATCGTTCAAATCTAACAATTCAAAATCAACTTTCTTTAGTTGTTGAGATGCGTATAATGCTAATGCCTTGTTTATAGATTTTGAACTATTACTAGCTCCGAATGCAATAATTTTCTTTGTCATATGATTGTCATTTTAAGGTCAATTTTGTCTAAAGTGCTAAATTAAAAATAGAAAAAAGCTATTTGAACAGTTAGTTCATTACAAACTCAAATATTTTATTTCCACCAAATTTTATTTTCCTCATCAATTGCTTGTCTTATTTCTTCGGCTGTATATTCAACAAAGTCATCTTTCGTTCTTGAAACATTCGATTCAAAATCTAAAGGCACTTTTATAAATGCATTTAATTTTGACAAAACATATGGTTTCCAACCTTTCTCAATATACATGGGGTTAAATAAATAAAACTCATTATCGTAGTGCTTTAATAAATTCTCCTTCTTTGATGGTGGAATATGAAATCCCCAGGCACAATATCGACTTTCATTCTGATTATATTCTTGCCAGATTCCCATAAAACAATTGAAGTCTTCTTGTCCAAGCCATCCTGTGTTCACCACAAACCGATTTTCCTTTTTGTCAAACATGGTTTTAAACTCACCTTTAAACTGACCAACATGCAATTGTTCTGGATTTTCTTTAAAGCTATATGTCCCATGCAATATACCGTCTGACATAGATGGCTCCCCACATCCACCATTCGCCATATCCAGGAGCATTATTTTATCAATAATTACGACACCTTCAAAATCACAAACATTATTATGCACTCTTGATTTACCTTGTACGAAGTATTGGGAAGGGTTTGCACTGTTCTGGGAAATTTCAATGAAACGAAGCTCTATCCTCTGATTATCGTCACCTATAGTTCCTTGAAAAGTATAGCCTGACCACAAGTCACAATAATCCAATTTCATATTTTCAAGAGGAGCCTCTTTGTAACAATCTTGCCCAAATGACAGAAATGATATTAAAATAAAACTTAGGGTTAAAATGGTTGTTTTCATGATATGATGTTTAGAACGGATACTATCAAATTTAGACAAAGCAAAGCCATAAACAAAATATACTATATAACATTCATAATTCTATGTTTACTGTAATGACAAACACAATAAATTATCGTATGTACACAAATCAACAATTGAACAAAATATCGATGTTAATCATTAAAACAAGATTATTTATCAATAATTAACAAGCATTTACCAACATTCAAATTTGACAACAAGATATTATCAATAAGATTTTTAATTTCGCGCCCCACGAAGAATCAAATCAAAAACATCTCTCTAGCTATAGTAATTACAATCAGATTTATGAATAAAATTTATTTAGCAAGCTTTACAATAATTATTCTATCGCTGTTATTTTCTTGCAAAACAAGTAAGAATTTAGTTTACCTTAATAATACAGTTGATCAAGAAGTACTGAACGATTTACCAATAAATACATCTTCGTATAAAATAAAAGTAAACGATAACTTATTTGTAGATATTCAATCAATAAGTCCGGAAGTTAACGCTGTCTTTAATCCCTCACAAGGATCAAGTCCACAAAGTGGAACTCAGCAAAACTATGGGCAATTATCTGGTCAATATTTGAATGGCTTTCTTGTGAACCAAAAAGGGAACATCAATTTACCTATTATAGGTCAAGTAAACCTTTTAGGGAAAAGTTTAGATGAAGCTCGTCAAATCATTCAGAAAAAAACGGATGAATATATAAAAGATGCTACAGTTAAAGTAAAACTACTAAGTTTTAAAATTACAGTAATGGGTGAAGTTAAAAACCCCGGAGTATATTACAATTACAATAGCCATCTGACAATATTAGAAGGTATAAGTATGGCAAGTGGGATAACCGATTATGGACGCATCAAAAAAGTGCTTGTTTTACGCCCACAGGAACGAGGAAGCAAAACCTACAGATTAGACTTAACAAATAAAAACTTCCTTAAATCTGACGCTTTCTTTTTGCAACCCAACGATGTGGTTTATGTAGAGCCTGATAAATATAAAAATGTAAAACTTAATTCCCCCATGTACTCTTTATTTTTATCTACAATTTCAACATTGATCCTAATTTTTAATGTGCTCTAGTTTCTGACATTTTAGTCATGTCTTAAACAATTACCACTCCCTAAAAACAACCTAACATGCAATTAAATAATGATTTAAGCTTAAGTAACGAAGATGAAATTGATCTTAAATCAATTTTCTTTCGTTTATTGTCTAAATGGCACTGGTTTGTTCTTTGTGGCTCATTGGGAATCCTTCTGGCTTTCTTTTTCAGTCGTTTTTCTCAACCCATTTATGATGTTAAAAGTGTCATGTTAGTTCAAGAAGAATCAAATGGAATGGGAGTTGAAAACCTTTTTGAAGGCATGGAACTTGGAGGTAAAACCAACATTGAAAATCATATTGGA
This sequence comes from Ancylomarina sp., assembly GCA_048268005.1. Classification (GTDB taxonomy): domain Bacteria; phylum Bacteroidota; class Bacteroidia; order Bacteroidales; family Marinifilaceae; genus Ancylomarina. The sequence continues at coordinate 516,094 of JBLWWJ010000001.1, read as the reverse complement.
ATACTCAACTCATACACTCTTAATCTTCAGACACTTGAAAACCTTAAGTGGAGAACAACTTGGTATACAAAAGGGTCTTTTAAGAATACTGATTTATACCAAAAGACACCCTTCTACGTAACAGAGAATAGTGCAAATAATCTAGCCGGAATCAGAATATCAATCACAAGCATAGATGATAATTCTTATCATATAAAAGTAGATGACGAATTTAAAGATGATGATGCTGCATACCCTATTGAATTCGAATCGATAGGACAATATGGTTTACCTTTCAAAAATGATTTTTTTGATTTCACTTTAGAAAAGAAGAATACTATTTTACCTTCTGAGTATTATTTTGTTTTTAATGATATAGAGCTTATGGCTTTAGATTACGTTGAAAAAACAAATGTGAGTCTAGTTGATAAAAATGCAGAATTAATTCAACTACAAATGCAAGGGCATACTCCTTCTCGTGTTGTAGATTATTTGAATGAACTATGCAATGTTTACATTCAGTTTGGTTTGAAGAAAAAAAATCAGATTTCATTTAATACCGTACGTTTTATTGATGAACAAATAGACGGAATAGTTGATTCCTTGAGAGTAGCAGGACAAAACTTCACCGATTTCCGCTCTAAGAAAAAATCGATTGACTTAAGTCATGAAGCTCAGTTAATTTTAGAGAAAGTTGGAGAAATTGAAACAGAACAAGCTACACTTAACTTTCAATTAGACTATTTCAAAAATCTTCTTAATTACATGAGAGATTCTGATAAAATGGAAAAAATAACGGCTCCATCTGTCGTTGGAATAATAGATCCTGGTCTAAATGCGCAAGTTGTGAAACTTGGAGAACTATATAGCAAAAAGTCAACCCTTTCCTATATTGCTAAAGAAAAGAATCCGAGCTTAATAATGCTCAATAATGAGATCAAAAATGTTATAAGTTCACTTGAAGAGAACTTAAGAAATCTACTCACTAATGCAGAAACTCAAGACAGATTTCTTAAAAACAGAAAAGATCAAATTACGATGAGACTTGCAGGTTTACCAGAAACAGAACAAGAGATGGTGAATATTAAACGACGTTTCGATTTGAATAATGAACTCTATACATTTTTATTAAAAAAACGTGCAGAAGCGGCTATTACAACGGCATCAAATATTCCCGATGCTCAGATAATAGATGTGGCAAGAGTTCGAACAGCAAAAAAAGTAGGTCCGAAGACATTGCTCATTATTGTTATCGGATTAATGTTAGGTTTGATGCTTCCGTTATTTATCATTTTAATAAAAGACACCTTTAATGATAGTATTAAATCTAAAGAGGAATTAGAAAATTTAACTCAATTACCAATTATGGGAGAAATTGCCCATAATAACTATAAAAATGAATTGGCAATCCTAGATCATCCGCGTTCAGGCCTCGCAGAATCATACAGAGGGCTCAGAACTAACTTACAATATTTATTTAAGGGTGATCTGAATAAGGTTCTTGCTATCCACTCTATGATTCCAGGAGAAGGTAAAACTTTTAATTCTGTAAATATAGCGACCATCATTGCTATGGATAATAAAAAAGTTCTGTTAGTTGGTTGTGACCTTCGTAAACCCAGATTACATGATATCTTTGGCATTCCAAACTCTAATGGCCTATCGACCTATTTAATTGGTCAACATACTTTAAAAAATGTTATAAATCAATCACAGGTCAAGAATCTTCATTTTGTCAACTCAGGACCGATTCCTCCTAACCCTGCCGAATTATTAGGGAATGGCGATTTTAAAACCTTTATCGAAGAGGCCAAAAGCGAATATGATTATGTCGTTCTTGATAATGCGCCTGTTACACTTGTTACTGATGGTATTTTGACTGGAAAATATGCCGATTCTAACCTATTCGTTCTTCGTCAGGCTTATAGCAGAAAAGATCAAATAAAATTCATTAACCAACTATCCAAAAAAGAAGATATGCAAAATGTAGGAATAATCTTAAATGATGCTATTAATAATGGTTATGGAAACACATATGGAAGCTATGGCTATGGGAATGGCTATTATGATGAAGATCACCAAACAAAAAGTTTGAAAGATCGATTAATGAGTACTTTTTCTAAAAACTAAATAATTTATATCATGATAATAGCTATAGATTTCGACGGAACCATTGTAGAACAAAAATATCCTCGAGTTGGAAAAGAAATTCCTTTTGCAACATCAACACTAAAAATGTTACAAGAAAGAGGACATCAACTCATTTTATGGACTTACCGTTCAGGAAAAGAATTAAATGATGCCGTTGAGTTCTGTCGCTCAAAAGGGCTTGAATTTTACGCTGTTAACAAAAATTATCCTGAAGAATTATTTGAAGACAATATCAGTCGTAAAATAAAAGCAGACATGTATATTGATGACATGAATTATGGAGGATTGCCTGATTGGGGTGAAATCTATATGAACATTACCAACTCAAAAAACGTCAATTCAAAAGGAAAAAAACATAAGAAAGGCTTAGCTCGACTATTTGGCTAAAAATACCATATAAAGATGTAGCAATATAGCTACATCTCTATATCAGGTACCTTATACTTAATTAGTCAATTATCAAATCTCCAATTGCTCGTCTTTTTCTTGCAGAAGGAAATTCATCGGGATAACCAATTGGTAGAACTGCCACAGGATAAAGATTCTTATCCCACTCGAAATATTCACGTATAGCTTTCTCATCAATAAGCCTCATCCAGCAAGTCCCTAGTCCAAAATCTAAAGCCCTAAGTGCAATATGCTCAACCGCGATAGCAATATTAAAAGCAACTGATTTTTGTAGATCCTCAATCTTGAGTAAAGATTTTGCTTTAGTCGTCTTATTAAGAATTTCGCAAATATCATCATCAAAGACACCAATCTCTCCAAGATCTTGTACGCCTGAAACACGTCCATCAAGGTAAGCTTGCACATCTGCACAAACAACAAGTACTACCGGAGCTTCACTTACAAACTTCTGATCGAAAGAGAAAGTCTGCAACTGCTTTTTTGTTGCCTCATCCCTTACAATCTTAAATCGCCATGGCTGCGAATTACAGCCTGATGGTGCTAATCTTGCGGATTCCAACAATTCCATTAGGATCTCATCGGAGATAGTATCTGTTTTGAATTTTCGAATGCTACGTCTGTTTGCTATGGCTTCTTTTGTGCTTAACTCTTTATAATCTTTCATGCTACTTTTCTGCTATTGTATTTAAGCCTGCAAAAATAATAGGTCTGGAGCTAAATTTCAGGTCTGACTTGTATTTTTGTTGAATTCATCTTTACTTATCTTGTAGTAGATGGCATTTTCAAAGCCATGGCAGGTATCCTGTTTTAAATAACTCATGTTCAACTTTTCTAAAACACGTATAGAAGCCAAATTATCGACAACAGCACGACCGAGTATTTCATCGATATTAAGATTTTGAAACCCGTATGCTAATGTTGCCTTAGCAGCTTCAGACGCATACCCCTTTCCCCAATGCTTTTTAAAAAATCGAAAACCAATATCCACAAAACTCTCTTCATTCAATTTTAGTCCACACCAACCGATAAACTCATTGGTTTCTTTTAAGATAACGGCCCAACGACCGTATCCATTTCTTTTATAATCCGAATAGTTTGCTAAGAAAATTCTTGCTTCATTAATTGAAACAAATGCAGGATCGCCTGTATAACGAATCACGTCTGGATCTGAGTTCAAATCGAACATACTTTGGGCATCGGAGATATCAAACTCTCTCAATAACAAACGATCAGTCTCAAGAATGTACTTCATGACCTATTTGAACCTTCATCTTTAATTTCCCAACTAAAGCATACAATTTCTTAATGATAGCTTCGTCTAACAACCATTGCTCGGTGATGTAAATTCCTAGTGTAGATTTACCTTTCAATTCTGGAACAAGATCCACATTTATATGATTCACACAAAGTTTAAGTCGAGGATCTAACTTAAAAATATCAAGGATCAAAGTTTGAAGACCTTGACTATAAAACAATTTCCCCGATGATCTCTCATCGTTTTCTTCAATAATCACTTTGGCATCAAACTTCTTTGATTGGGTTTTAAACTTGGTTTTCCTTGAGAACAAATTCATTTTATCCAGAACATTTTTCTGACGTACTTTTATAAATGTTGAAGAAGGAAATTCAATCGGAAAAAAGAAACCACTGTACATAGCACTATCACCCATAGCGGCCATATCACAATAATTTACAAAATAAGCCTCATTCTCAATCGAATTGGATATAACGACATGCTGCTTAACCAAATTACGAGGATTTATGCCACTTGCAATATAAGTTTCATCCTTGAAATCAATTTCACGCCCGTTTTTTTTTGCAAATTCCTTTAATTCTTCAATAGCGGTTTTGTCTTCTTCCATTTTTCTTTTAATTAAAGTTTCAATTTTATTCTTAAAGTACTACGAAAATCTTCTTTTGTCCTCCATGAAAAATCTCTTTCGTTCAAGTTTAGTCCCTCTTCTTTGGGTTAACAAATAAACTATTGGACCAAATACTGGAGGAATAAATGCTAAAAGTAATCTAAAAACGCCATGTCTCTGTTTAACTTTAGCTGAAGCATCAATTATGACAAAAACATGCAAAGCTATTATGAGAATGGTAATAAATATTTCCATGCAATCTACATTTTAGTTTCTATATAAATATACATAAATCTAATATTTTTATATTCACCAATACTATTTATGAAAACTAAAATTATCATATTAATTGAATCGACTTCTTGATATATTAATACAAAAAAACGCCTATCAAATGAATGACAGGCGTTTAACATATAGATTAAGGAATACTATTTCCCAATATTTTCTTGCCATTTCCAGGCTGAAAGCAATGTTTCGTCCAAAGTACTCTGAGCTTTCCAGCCTAATTCCTCATTAGCAAAAGTGGTATCTGCATAAATCTGCTCAATATCACCGGCACGTCTCGCCACAATCTTATGAGGAACCTTCTCTCCTGTCGCTCTTTCGAATGATTCAATGATTTCCAACACAGAAACACCATTGCCAGTCCCCACATTAAAGTACTCGCAATTTTCTTTATTCTTATCATTCAACAAACGCTCAATGGCCACAACATGGGCCTTTGCCAAATCTACAACATGAATATAATCGCGAATCGCAGACCCATCAGGCGTATTGTAGTCATCTCCAAAAACGCTCAATTCAGGGCGAATACCAGCTACAGTTTGTGTTAAGAATGGAATTAGATTATTTGGCACACCCAAAGGTAACTCACCAATTTTAGCTGTTTCATGAGCTCCAATTGGATTAAAATATCTTAAAGCAATTCCTTTCAATTCAGGGTAAGCATTCAGAGTATCACGAATGATATCTTCGCATATACTCTTTGTATTACCATATGGAGATTCCGCTTCTTTACGAGGCGTTTGCTCCGTAACAGGCAGTTTATCCGGCTGACCATAAACGGTACACGATGATGAGAACACAAGGTTAGGCACCTTATACTCAATCATGCAGCCCATAATATTCATTAATGAATTCAGATTGTTATTGTAATACATTAAAGGCTTCTCAACAGACTCACCTACCGCCTTTGAAGCTGCAAAATGAATAATAGCCTCTAAGTTAGAATACTTCTGAAAGAAGCTTTCTACCTTTTGTTTATCTGTCAAATCAAACTCTTCAAACTTAGGTTGTATTCCTGTAATTTCCTTAATTTGATCTAAAACTTCAATCTTTGAATTGGAAAGATTGTCCACAATTACCACATCGTAACCGTTTTTTTGTAATTCAACAACTGTATGTGATCCAATAAATCCCGTTCCACCGGTAACAAGAATTTGTTTACTCATGTCTCATGTTTTTTTTACTTGTTTCTAATGATAGTGTTTAGTTCCAGTTCTATTTATTTTCACCACACAATAGACGCTTAAAACAGTAAATCAAAGAAACAATTTTTCTCTTAGACTTCACCAACAAAAATTAATTCTTTCCAACATAAGTTTAATAAAATCACAATAAAAATCACGCAATCGTTTTAAGTTAGGATTATTCTTTCTTCAATAAATCCATAATAAGATCATTTATTTATTCAAGCTTAATTAACTAATTCATTTAGCTTATCCATATCCATATGTGGATTTCCTATCAACAAGACCTTCATTTCATCATCAAGTAAAACCATAGTTGGGTATCTTAAAGGAGGGTTCATAATTTTTAAAAAGATTTCAGAACCAAAAGCATGATTCCAGTTCATTTGCTTCAACTCCACCATTTGCCTGACGTATGAAGATAGATTATCTCTCCAGTTTACAGACAACAGATCAAGCTTTTCTCTCCTATTATCGTAAAATGCTTTTATTTTTGGCGTTGCTGCTAAACAAGGTCCGCACCAAGTTCCCCAAAACTCAATCAACAAATATTTCCCATTGCCTTTATGTGAGTATAGTGAGGTTTCCTCAAAATCGCTTGATCTCCTATAATATAATCTAGGTGCAATATCACCGACTTTCACAGCTACAGTCTCAATAGTTTCGTTTCCCTTTATTGGCGCGTACATTTTATTCTCATCATTTCGATTAACCACCCAAGCAATCTTTTCTGAACAATTTGGAACATTCGTGCTTACTATCTCAGTCAAATGACGAACTCGCTTCACCTTCCTCATCTTATAATAGATTTCATGCCTTAAAATCAATTTCTTTTTGAAAATAAAACCACTATAAAATTGTTTCCCCTCAGTCAACTCACCATTCTTCTCAACCCATATATGAATTTTAACAAAGTTGTTTTCCCCTTCATAACATTCATACTTCTTACCTTTCAATTCTTTCGATTTTTTAGAAACTTTCTTGAAATGAGTCTCTGGCAACAGAGGGCGACTATACCGGTAATCAGTCTTCGTACCTGTTTGTGAGTTATAAGAATAGGCTTCCTCTTTTAACTGAACAATACATTTGTAAGGATAAGGTATATGTTCATATTTTTTTTCAGAATAAAGCGTATCGCCATGACATATATATAGCTGTTCATAGGGCATATTTGCATTAACCAGAATTCCTCTCGATTTTTGAAAACCGGAAATAGCTTCTTCATCTTCTGCTTTCTCATCTTCCTCTAAATAGATGGTGTGAGAAAGATAACGATAAAGAACCTTTGTCTCTTGTGCATTTGTAATTAGAGCCAAAAGAATAAACAGGCTAATAAGATTTAATTTTCTCATTTCTGATTAATTTTAGAATTCATAAAATAATTACAACTCCCCCTCTTCAAAACCATTCAATACGAAACTAAGGCTCATCTAATTGAAAGTAAATTAACTCACTATAATTCTGACATATAGTAAACACATTCAAATTTATGAAAACCACATACATAAACAAATGACAACCAAACGTATTTTATAATTATGCTTCATCCTAATCAATAAGAAAAAATCAATTGCAGAGAAACTCAAGCCTACAAACAATTTTGGTTCGATATTTGCAAACTTCATATTGATTGAGATTATTAGAAAAACAGAATGCCTAAATGCCTTCTATCGATATTTCAATTAAAAAATTAATTTTGCATACACAACTAATTCTATATCTATGAAAAAAATCATTTACTACTCACTAATTATTCTATCAGTTATCAGTGCTGCTTGCAGCTCAGGAGAGAAAGCCTTGCAAAACGGAGATTACTATACAGCCGTATTAAAATCAGTTGACAGATTAAGATCGAATCCAGACAAAAGCAAAGCACAACAAGCATTAATGGCTAGCTACCCATTGGCTGTAGATTGGTCTAAGAGAGAAATCACAGCCTTATTGAATTCTCCTGATCCTTTAAAAAACACAAAATCAATTGCACAGTATCAGGTTTTAAATAGAATGTACAATGAGATAAACCGATGCCCGGCTGCCTTGCGTTTGCTTTCAAATGTGCAATCGTTCCGAGCAGAAGAAGATATGGCCCGACAACTGGCAGCTCCTGAGTGTTATGATTTAGGCTTAAGAGAACTGGCTAAAGAAACCCGTCAGGCTGCAAAATCGGCCTACTCTCATTTTGCAAAAGCCAATCAGTTTGTTCCCAATTTCAAAGATGTTACCCTTAAAATGCAGGAAGCTGAATATATGGCAACACTCAAGGTTATTATTGAGCACATTCCTGTCAACTCTGCAAAATATAGCTTTAGTGCCGAATTCTTCCAGGATCAGGTGACGCAATATATTACAAATAACATCAGACGTCGCTTTGTTCGTTTCTATACGCCGAAACAAGCAGAGATGGAGAAGTTAGAATACCCAGACCATGTGATTGCCATGCGTTTCGAAGATTTTGTTGTGGGTGAAACACACGATACAGATATCGAAAGACAAGTTGTTAGTGCTGACAGTGTTGAAGTTGGTTCCACAAAACTTAAAAATGGCGAAACCATTAAGGTCTATAATAAGGTAAAAGCCAAACTGCATGTTCACAAACGTGAGGTTATTTCTAAAGGTTTGCTTTCCTTACAGATTGAAGAGTATCAAAACAAACGAATCATCAATAATAAAAAAATGGGTGGTGAGTATGTTTGGTTTAGCGAATGGGGCCACTTTAATGGTGACGAAAGAGCTCTAACAAAAGAAGAACTGGAAATTTGCAAAAGTGAACCGGTACTTCCACCTGCAAAACAGGATTTGTTTGTGGAATTTACCAAACCAATCTACACGCAACTTACGCAAGAGTTAAAGCGATTCTATAACAGGTATTAATACATGAACCTGTTCGTGAAGCCTAGTTTATAAAAAGCTCAACGCAAAGCACACAAAGAAGAAAAAGCAAAGGCCGCAAAGAGAGTCAATCTCCTTGCGGCCTTTGTCGCTTTTACATTTTCATTTTACAAAACACCCCTCTGTCCTGAAAAGGGAGAATTAAGACATTACTAATAGCTCCAAGGAACTAGGTCCGAAATCAAAATTACTAAAGTACAGCAATCTTAAATTTCATGAATGCTTTGAGCAGAATTTGTCAGTCTGCCATGAGGCGTGCTACAGTTTATATATCTAAGAAAGACGGGATGGTTTTCATAGTTCTACTTGATTCTGATCTTGAAATAAACATCCCGTAACTACCCCTATGTCCCCTAAAGGGGATTAAAAAAAAGCATTGATTAAAAGTTTTAAAATTTTAATAATACCTCAAGAATAAAATCATAAAACACACTAGACAAAGCCCCTTTAGGGGTTTGGGGTACAAAACTTTTCACAAGCATTTAAATACATAAATAGGCACTTAATTAAGCGCCTTTATTTTTTTTTGAATAAGCTTATTGACTAACTACTCCCAAGGGACCAAAGCCGAAGGATAATAGTTAATCCCCATATATTCAAATCGAGATTTCTGTTTTCCTAAGCGTATCTTGTACTCCTCCCAAGATTTATCAGGATGATTGGACCAGCCCAATTCGGCATAACCCGGTAAGCGTGGAAAAACCAGGTATTCGATATCATCAATCGTTTCAACCGTTTCGGTCCAGAGCGGTGCTTCTATCCCGACAATATCCTTTTTACTGATGCCTTTCACATTGCTTTCCAACGTCCAGTCGTAAGCATCATCAACTTCGGTATAACCTGCCCAGTGTAATCCCAGCGGACATAGGGAATCGTACTGAATATCCATATAGGCTCTTTTGGCTGGCGACATAATGATTTTCACATTCTGATTGACTGCATCCAAAGCTGTTTTCGTTTTGGTGTGCCAAAATTGAGCAATGGTATTCTCCTTAAGGTTCGCGGCAGAAATATCAGCCCAACCCATCATCTTTTTACCATGAGCATGCACAATATCCTGTACCTTATTCACAAACTTGATGTAATCTTTTTTCTTGGTTGCATTTGATTCGTCACCTCCAATATGAATGTATTCACCTGGCGTAATGGCTGCCAATTCACGAATCACATCATCAATAAATTTGTAAGTGATTTCCTTATTGGCATCCAGGGTACTAAACCCAACATCGGTTCCTGTATACAAATCTCTGGCTTTACCGTCAGCATTCAACTCAGCATAGGAAGCCAAAGCGGCATTGGTATGTCCTGGCATATCAATTTCAGGAATCACAGTGATAAAACGTTCCTGAGCATACTTCACAATCTCGGTATACTCATCCTGAGTATAAAAGCCACCTTCACCACCATCAACCTGGGTACTACCACCATGTTTCGTTAAGTTAGGCCAGCTTTTTATTTCCAATCTCCAGCCCTGATCATCGGTTAAGTGTAAGTGCAAAACATTCATTTTATAAGTCGCAATCAAATCGATGAAGCGTTTCACATCAGCCACATGGAAAAAATGACGAACCACATCGAGCATAGCGCCTCTGTATCCATATTCGGGTCTGTCTTCAATTGTACCACTGGCTAATTCCCATGGGCCAACTTGTAATTCTTTAGACTCAATACGAGCAGGTAATAGTTGACGGATGGTTTGCACTCCTCTAAACAAACCTGCTGGCTGAAAGGCTTCCAAAACAATGCGTTTATCTGTGATATTCAATTGATAGCCTTCATCACCTAAATCTTTCAGTTCCTTGTTTAAAAGCAAAGTAATTCCTCTTTTCGATACAGGTTTATTTACAGCTTTTACCTCTGTTTTAAATCCTGTTGCCGGTGCAATAAAATCGGACAGATAGTTTGCAATAGCTTGAACGGCTTCCTGCTCCACAGGCACATAGATTTTTGTTTTCTCAGTCCACTGGAAGGAGCTACCTGTGGCAACAAGACTTGCAGGTTTAGGAATCAGGTTTTCTTTTGAAAGATCTTTTGGGGTTGGTGTTTTACATGAAAATAGCATCACTGATATTAAAAATAGTGAAGCTAAACTGAATGATTTCATCATTTTAATTCAAATTATTGTTAGTTGGTTTATTGGTCGGGTAAATGAAAGTTTAAATCCCTGTGAAAGTTAATCATTATTAAGGTAAACTCTGAAGTTGAAGACTAATTCATTACATCTATTGTAAAAAAAAAGTGTGACCTGCCGATCACACCTTTTACCCGTTTAATTTAATTTCCTTCAGTTTTTTATCGCAATTGTTTTTCTTTATCGGAAAACTTATAATACTTATTACGAATCCAGCAAATTAAACCTTTTCAACCTTTTTTATACCACGACGATTGAAGATAATACGGTAGCGTCGGTAACTGGTTTCATCATCAAGCTTAAAGCGAAGTACCATATTCATGAAATAAACCTTTTCTCCAGATAGTTTCTCGAACTCATCACCCTCCAAATAGTAAAGCGGTTTTTCCGGGTTATCCATTTTCTGAATAAATCGCGACACATTGAATCGGATGATATCAGCTACTCCCGTGATATTGTATTTTCCGTATGAGTTATCTAAGGCTTTCTGATCCAAACGAAGCAATTTACGATAGAAGATAATCTTCTCTCCCACTCCCCTACTCTCTATATCGATAATACGGGAACGGTTACGGTGTTTCTTTACACGTAGAGGGACCGAATCCTCAGACACAAAGTCGAAACTTTCCTTACACCAACCTATCTTCTCATCGCCTTTCACACGAATTATCGTTTTGTGGTCGAAAAAGCGTTTATTAATCTTTCCAACCAAATAATGACGACTCAAATCCTTAATTCTATCCTTAAGCATATAAATAATCACCAAAGCGACGTATAAAGGAATAGTGAAAGCCCCCAGACTTTTCTGAAAGACAAGGGTCAGTGCTGCTCCAATAATCATTGCCAAACCTGCAGCCACACTATAAAGTAACTGCATCATAAAAACGCCTTCCTTCTTCTTTCGGGAGTTCAGTAAAAGCTGGCCTTCGAAATATTTATTAAAGACACCACGTCGGTGCACCAACCAACGGTTTTTATCTGAAGAGTCCTTCTCCACAACCAAATACCCTTGAGAACGTTTATAAGCAACTTCATCTCTTATCAGATCCAGAATATCATTCTTAGAATATTCAAAATCTACTGCATGCATTTTCCTCAACCCCCTAAACAAATAATAAGTGTGTTGCTCCAGTTGATTACTCATAAATTCATCGCCAAACAAATAGTAATCAAACATTTCCTTTTGCATGGTAGACACATTCACGATACGACGTAAATCGCGATAATGATTTGCTATAGCTTTTACATTATCCAGATATTCTACAATCAGAAAACGACGATCATCTGCCACTTCGCTCCTAAGAATATGCTGAATTTCACGTCGAAGTGCCGACTTTAGTATGGAATGGAACATACGAATATGATACTCGTAATTGGCCTCGTTCTTTGGCGATGAATAGTTTGAAACCTTCTTAAATGCATCTTCAAGAAAAGAGAAAACTGAATGCTGACCTTGAGCAATTTCTCTCAATGCGTAAGGAGGCGCTATCAAGCGAATATTGGAGTTAAAGTCATTGTAAAAGTCCTCCTTTTTGTATGTAGACGAGTTAATATCGAGCTTACTAGGAATAAACAACCAGGTCTTTACCGAAAACTCATTCACTTTACGATCTCTACGAGCCTCATAGCCCATTTTAATCTCTACTGAAAACTTATCATGGACCGTTACAATTTCTTCTATCATTCGCGTCTTCCTTTTTATTTAAGTTAATGATTACTTTAATAAAATAAAGATACTGAAATCATCTCAATCTTCATCATCTTAGATCACTTGATTTTAAAGGGGTAGCGACGTTAACGTTTGCATTTAATACTTTTATTATAAGCTTGTATAAAATAACAAAAGGTATAACATCCCTGCTATACCTTTACCGTTTATAAGTTTGCAAACTTATGAAATTGATTCAAGAATTTTTAAAGCTTGCTCTGAGTCCGATTCTAAAATTTTGATCTCAATCGCAATATTAGAGGGTGTCATTAAAAAGGGCTCCACGCTTCGGGCATTTTCATTTACCACGACATACTTTATTCCCGCTTCATCGAGCATGTCCTTCAACAAGTTGTACTGTACTTCGATGGTATTATTAAATTCTGCTAATGTTATTAAGTTATCCATATCTTAAAATTTTAATTGTTTGTAGTAATAATCATCACGCCATTTTCTCCCTGAGAGCCATACACGGCTTTAGCCGCTGCCCCCTTCATCACATTCACTTCTTTTACACTCTTGGGGTCTATATCAGACATATCCGTCATGATTTTCCCATCGACAATATACAAGGGAGCTTTCTTATTTACAGTGCTTCTAAATGATTCTCTTCTAACAGGCTTGGGCTTTATTGGCTCTTTATATCGCAATAAATTATCAGCAATTATCTCACCCTTCAATTTTCGTATAATAAACTCAAGTGTCTTATTATATGCCTCTATTTTCATAAATAGAAATCGACTTCTATCAGCCGGCACTTTGGCAATTAGTTTATAACTTGCAATTCGATAATCACAATATCTTATCAGTAAGGTGTTTCTTTCATATATTTCTTCTGAGAAACCTGGTAATTCGTCCAGTTGGAGAATAATAGCCTTACATTTTTCCCAATTGGGAATTCCATATTCATTTATTGCTTCGAGGTTCGCTTCTGTAAAATACTGTGGGTAAACACTCAAAGCTTTCTGCTCCAACTCCACAAATTCAGCCAACCGAGTTTCGTATATCACTGACTTTTTCGGTGATCTTAAAACGATAAACCCACAAGCTAAAATAAAGGCGAGGGTCAGCCCGGGAATAAACAGTCCTCGAAGTTTAGCTTCCGGATTCGATAGCCTTGGGTATAAAGAAAAACCCAAAAGAAGACCCGAAAATAAACCTCCTATATGTGCCGCATTATCAATGCCGCCTCTTAAACCAAAAAGCAGATTGTAACCAACAAAGATTAAGATACTCACCAGAATGCCTTTCTTGCTTTCCTTGTCAATCAAATTGGTAATAAGCAGAGCAATATACACCCCATACAAGCCGAATATAGCCCCGGATGCTCCCGCACTAACAATCATATCGTGCCAGGCCAAACTTACCAGACTGCCGCCTATACCCGTAATGATAAAAGCAAAACCCAATTTCCACTTTCCAATAATGGGCTCCAACATCAAACCAATATACAAGAGAGCATACATATTAAATAAGAGGTGGATTAGCCCTATGTGTAGAAAGCAATTGCTAATGAGTCGCCAATACTGACCGTTATAAGTTAAAGTTGTAAGGTTAGCTCCCCAGTTAACCAAACTCTCAATAGTAGGTTCCATAAAATGAACCCCCGATGCCACCATGGATACATAGACTAAAACACAAAAGATGATGATAATAGGACTCATAAAGAAACCTGCCTTGGGTGTCATAAGCTCAATAAAACCCATGACCTTCTCAACCAACAGTCCTTTTTTTTCCTCAGGTGGTGAGTAGACGTACACATCTTCTTTATTGCCTGTGAAATCTGGGCACTCTTCTTCGAAATCAGCCTTTGCATTTGTCAAGCCACACACAATTCCTTGCTTAGTATCAAACTTGGAATTATCACACTGACTACAAAATTTCATTCGCTCTTCTCTTGTCATAGTATCATGTATTTTCAATTTAGAGCATGAATTTAAACATTATCGAACAAATCATATTCATCATAAATTGACAATTATGATATTAATTTTGATTCCAAATTATCAAAGTTTATTTTATATACTTATTTCTCTAAACCATGAGATGATTTGAATAATAGTTTAAATGTAGATAATACTGCAGCATGGTCTCCAGGCCAAACAGCATCAATTTCCCTGGGGTTTCTAATAATTTTAGAGGCTTGAGTTCTGATGTGATCACCCTTATAATATATGAAATCGATACGAGCATTTAAAAAGCCCATACTCACTGCCCATGTACCGCCAGGATGCGTCAATTCGTTGGGATTCTTTTCTCTGTAACTATCTGTAAAGCCATAATCCATCATGCTATGGGATGTCGGGAAATCAACAGGTCCGTAGCCATAATGTATGCCTGCCGCTTCTTTGGTCCAATCCAGGTGACTAAAGGTATTAAAATCACCACCGACTATAACAGGTATATTTAAATGCCTTGCAATTGAATCAATCTCAAGACTTATGATTTTCTCTGCATCAGCAACGGCCAGCTCCTTATCCTCATCAATCCATATACGAGTATCCAATCCCCGGTTTAAATAAACACAAGAGTATTCGGGACGATAGGCATAGGGCAACCACCAATCGAATACGGCCAGCATCTGCTTATTTTCAGCTTGGGTTTTTAGTCCAATGGATTTAAAGGTCGAAACTTTTGACTCTATGGGCTCAGACTGATCCTGTTTTGAATATATGGCTAAATTCGCTTTTTCATCAGGGCTAAATAAGCGATAGCCTGCCGAATCAGCAATCATTTTCTGAGAACCGTAACTCTCCTGCATTAAAACGATATCAGCCTTTGAAGCCTTTACAATATCTTTTACCCTTTGCGGCCCCACATCGCCTATGTGCCTGCCACCATGCCATATATTCCAGGATAACACCCTGTATATATTCGGATCGTTTGTACTGTTTGAATTCACCTCTTTTTTAATGATGGAAGCGCCATCCTCAGGCATATAGACTTTATTGTCCAACTTGAATGATGAGACTCTGGCATCCAAAGCGTGACCGATACCTGCTTGTTTATTGATATCAATAGTGACCAGAAAGTAGTTAATACCAGCACTGAGTTCCTTAGCTTCGTCAGCTGATTTTGTAAACCTGACCTTTGATGATTTTAATCTGTCAGTTTCAAAAAGCTTCTCTCTTAGGGATGAATGTGCCGATTTTCCGGTGTAATAAACCCGAACTTTTGATATATCAGATAAAACATCTGTCTCGGAAAAATCAAGGTTTAACTCTCGTAATTTTAAAGCTGATCGGTCACCATGAACCACCAAACGCAACTTAATGAGCTGTTCATCTTTGGTTCCCTGATCTGAATCCCATTCGGTATGCTGACAAACAGCTGAAAAGAGCTTCATCTTTTTATTCCAATTTTTAAAATGCGAATTCCTGTTCACAAGGTGCTTTGCCAATGGTATTGAACCATACTTATCTATTCGGGTAATGATTAAATGGTAGGGTTCTACCCCTTTTCCAACCAAATTAGCTGACATTTCCTTTTGATGATCATCGAAAGTATAATAGCCTTTTAAGTTAGAAAATGCGGGATGACTGGCCTCAAGTGCTTTGTTCTTCCAAGCCAAAATTTCTTTTGCGCTTAAAGCCTGTTCCCAAATGCGAACCTCATCAATTAAACCTCCAAAAGTCTTATCCTTTTCGGTATTTGAGCCCACGCAGCCCGGTATAATTGAAATCGCCTTGTTGGCACTGGCTTCCTCTACCCCATCGAGATACAGTTTCGTTGTTTCGCCATTGCAAGTAAGAGCAATATGATGCCAATTGCTGTCGAGTTTGGTCCTGGAAGTAATATTGGCAAAATTACTATGCACCCTTCCGTTCTTGATCAATAAGGGGTAATAATCATAGTCATCTAAATTAGCGTATTCGCCGCCACCAATAATAACTTCCTCATTTCGCCATGTGTCATCGTTCCCTTTTATCCAGGCTTCAAGCGTCCAATGGGTATTAATGGTATCCATGCCTATTCTTAAATCATTATCGAATCCATCCAGTTGAAGGGCATAATTGACCGACTGGGCATTTACGAATAAAGAAGACAGGCCTATAAGAAGCGTTAGTAAGTATTTCATTGATTAATTTTAAAGATATTAATAAGGTGGTTTCAGATCGTTCTTTTTTCACAAAAAATTGAGATTAAAACCACCCCGTCTCATTTGACTCGTTCCTCGCCAAATGATCCACCCCTCCTTAAAAGCAAGGAGGGGAAATTTAAAAGTCAGGCTTTACTTTTGCTTCGGAAAATCCTTTTTCTCAAACTTGTCTGCATACCCGATACCCTCAAGTTTCCATCTTTCAAGCATGGTCTTCAGATTAGTACGGAACACAGGGAATTCTTTTCGCTCTTTAGCTGTCCAGCCCACCTCAGCATAAGCAGCCAGTCGTGGAAATATCATGCGGTCCATAT
Source organism: Ancylomarina sp. (assembly GCA_048268005.1). Taxonomy (GTDB): domain Bacteria; phylum Bacteroidota; class Bacteroidia; order Bacteroidales; family Marinifilaceae; genus Ancylomarina. The sequence continues at coordinate 499,081 of JBLWWJ010000001.1, read as the reverse complement.
CCGACACCTCAGGAATCCACTCACTCCACATTTGGCATCCACTACCCAAAACTTTGGCATGGTACTTTTCATCAAGACCTTCAGGAATAGGATCGAATGCGTAGGCCTTTTCGATAGCAATATACTGATATGAGTAATCCAGATAGGTGTACATATGGTATGAATTCACAATATCGTAACCTTTATTAAGCGCTTCATGAATTAAATCGAGCTTACCTTTCCAAAAGTGGATGATCGCACTGGTGGCCAATTTCTCTTTAACCTCAACATCATTAGCCTTTTGCCATTCGTGTACATTACCTCCCAGAATCTCATTCCACCCCATCATGCGATGGCCTTTCTTATCCATAAAATTCGAGACCTTATTGGTAAAGTAAATCTGCAGATCGGCAGGTGTTGCCAGGTCTTTTTTCTTCATAAATGCCTGCACTTCTTCGGACTCTTTCCAGGCATCGAATTTAACCTCATCACCCCCAATATGGATGGTTTTGCCTGGGAAAAGTGCCATCACTTCAGAAAGCACATCTTCGATAAAGGCATACACTTTGGGGTCAGCCACATTATAAGAGTCAGGCAATTTACCAAATACAACAGGTGTCTCTTTCAATTCGCCAATAGTTCCCAACCAGGGATAAGCTGCTATGGCTGCCGATGCATGTCCGGGCATTTCAATCTCAGGCACAATATTGATATGTCGTTCTGTAGCATAAGCAATAATCTCTTTAATTTGCTCCTGAGTATAAAAACCAGAGTGCGCTTTCCCTGATCGCTCTTTACTGTTCCAGCCCCCAATTTGGCTATCTTTTCGTGTGGAGCCAATGCTCGTCAGTTTCGGGTATTTTTTGATTTCGATACGCCAGCCCTGATCATCGGTTAGATGCCAGTGAAATAAGTTCATTTTAAGCAAGGCCATCTGATCGAGTATCTTTTTAACCTGATCCATGCCCTTAAAATAACGAGCCTCATCAAGCATAAAGGCTCTCCAGCTGAAACGCGGTTTGTCCTTTATTTTCACAGAAGAAAGCGAAAGTTCACCCTGCGCCTCATTCAAATCAAGAGGTAACAATTGTCTTAATGTTTGTATGCCATAAAAAACACCTGCCCGATTTGAGCCTGTTATTTTGATGGCTTTCTTTCCTACCTCTAGCAAGTAGCCTTCTGAGCCAAGTTCATCTGTCAAATTTTCATCGAGCTTAAGCACAAGGCCTTTCGTTCCTTTTGAAGTCAGTTCCAGCTCATGATTAAAGGCAGGTTCCAGCATCTTCTGAAGATAGATGGCATTAGCACGATTGACTGCATCAGTAACAATTTTCGTTTCTGATGTGATGATAAAATGCCCATCCCCCTTTTCTACCTCCAAAGGTTGGGGAATGACCTTTACATTTTGAGCCATAGCTGTTGTTGCCATTAATGACAGCAGAAGAACGAATCGTTTCATTTTATTCATAGGTATTTGTTATCAATGTAAATTTAGGTTTGAGGCGACTCACATCCTGGTAAAAAAAAAAGAATACCTCCTCCAACTACTTATTCGGTTTTTTATCGTCACCCAATTGTTTCATCCGGAACTGATTCATATCAGCCTGCTTGTGCTCCCGCATAAAAATGTCTTCGATCTCTGCTACAATTTCCGGGTACTGATCGGCAAGGTTATTCTGTTCCTGAATATCTTGTTCCAAATCGAAGAGTTCAATGGCCATATTCCCCTTTTTAATATTCTTTCTAAGCGCTTTCCATTTGCCCATTCTGACCGCCTGTTGTCCATGGTACTCAGGAAATTCCCAGTAGTAATAAGCGTTCGCATTTTTCACTTCATCTCCCATTAATACAGGCAAAAAGCTAAGTCCATCCACATCCTTTGGAGTCTCAACGCCCGCTATGTCGCAAAGAGTTGGCAAGACATCCCAAAAAGCCGAGATATGATCAGTTTTTTGTCCCGCTTTTATTCTTGAGGGCCAGGAGGCTATCATCGGTACGCGAATGCCACCTTCATGAACAAAACCTTTTCCCCATCCATACTCACTTTTAAAGGGACCTCCACTCTTAAACCAGGGAGAATTTGTTCCGCCATTGTAGGTTGGTCCATTATCACTGCTAAAGATGATGAGCGTATTCTCATAAATACCCTGAGCTTTTAATTCTGTAATAAGCTCCCCTACCTGCTCATCCAAATAAGAGATCATGCCTGCATAGGTCGCTTTAGGATATCGGCAAGGGAAATAGCCTCTTTTACCATCATAGGGCACTTCATCACCGAACTTTTTCACATAGTAATCTACCCAGCGTTTGGGTGCCTGCAAAGGTGCATGAGGAATAGGCGATGCGTAATAGAAAAAGAAAGGGTTCGCCTTGTTCTCCTTGATAAAATTCAGGGCCTCCTGATGCATCAAGTCCGGTGCATATTCTTTCAATCGATACCTGGCATAAGAGGCTTCATTCAAAGGATCAGCGCCTGTTTCCAGCTTTGTTCCCGGAACAACCAATTCATTATCCAGCCAAACTTTTTGATCATTCTTCCAAAGGTGTTTGGGGTAATACGTGTGTGCTTGCCTTTGGCAATTAAAGCCATAGAAAAAATCAAAACCTCTGTTTGTAGGGATACCATCGGATAAGGGTGCACCTAATCCCCATTTACCAACCATTCCGGTTTTATAACCTACCGCCTGCAGAAGACTGCCAATGGTATTGGTCCCTGCCGGAAGCGGACGTTGTCCTTCGAGATTTGGATCTTCGGCTGCTTTAGCAAAATTCCAGACTTCACCACGTTCATCCCATTCGTCGTTACCCCGTATATGGGCATGTCCCATATGCTTTCCGGTTAGCAAAACGCAACGGGAAGGAGCACAAACCGGCGCCCCTGAATAGTGCTGTGTAAATCGAATGCCCTTAGCTGCCAATTGGTCTAAGTTGGGGGTTTCTATCAATTTCTGACCATATGAGCCCAATTCTCCATAACCCAAATCGTCGGCAAGTATATAGATGATATTGGGGCTTGTTTTCTTTTGGGCTTGTACTTGTTTTGTAGCTGAAAGACCTGCTGTCATTAACATGGCAGATCCCATCAGGATGGATTTACTCGAATAGAGATTCATCTGGGTTGGGTTTTAGGGTTAGGGGTTTTGAGTACTTAAAGTTCAGGGTATTTATAATACTTGAAGTTATAAGATTTAGAAGTGTAACTATCTGTTTCACCCTCCGGGCACAGATATGGATTTATCCACGTCAACTTTTCCAAAGCTATAATGTTTAGGTGAAAGGTATAGGTCGGAGTTCATCATCTCTTCCCATGTGACTACCTTACCTGTATAAGCCGATATTCGCCCCATAATACCCGTCATGGTCGACTCGGCTATCGCTTGGGTTTCGTTTACGGGTTGACCAGTTCGAATAGCTGTTATCCAGTCGATATGTTCCTGATCGAATGGACTTATATCAAGAACTTGATCCTCATTTCCATAATCAAATTGCCACTTAATGTTTGAATTCTGATCGTAGATGGTATTTTGACAATTGGTGTAGCCTTGTGTTCCTCTGATTTGATCTGAGACATTGTTTTCGCAGCCATTGATTTGTCGACACATGCTATGGTAATGCACATCGTTTTCATAAAGAAAATCGACACTAAACATATCGTACTGATTGCCCGTAAGTCTTCGCTGACGTGCACCAAAGCCCACTGCTTTTATGGGATGTTTACCCACAAACCAATTCACCGTATCGAGATTATGCACATTTTGCTCTACGATATGGTCACCTGATAACCAGCACCAATTTACCCAATCGCGAATCATGGCCTCCATTTCGCTCCATTCAGCTCGTGGATTTTTATGCCAAAGCTTTCCCACATTATAATACGAATTGGCCGATACAATATCACCTATTCCCCCTTTCGCTACCTGACGAAAAGTTTCCAGATAATCTTTCTGATGACGCTTTATGGTACCTGTTACAATTGACAAGCCTAATGCACTAGCCCTTTCGCCAGATATCATCACCGATCGTACTCCAACAGGATCGACAGCAATGGGTTTCTCCATAAATACATGTTTACGAGCTTTAACACAGGCTTCCAGGTGCTCTGGTCGGAAATTAGGAGGGGTAGCCAGAATAACCACATCCACGCCACTATCAATCACCTTTTCAAACGCATCGAATCCCACAAAACAATGTTCTTGCGGAACTTCAACTCCTTTTTTCTCCTTCAGCATCTTATTACACAGATCTATTCTATCGATAAAGACATCTCCTAAAGCGGTGATTTCCAAATTAGATCCGGCATTCAGAAAATTGAGCGCAGCACCTGTACCCCGATAACCACAACCAATAAGCCCAGCTTTTAGGACAGGACCATCGGGGGCTTGTTTGAGTAAGGACGGATAAGCATAAGGTCTTTCTTTTCTGCCTTCGCACTGAATAAGTCCTGCAGCTCCCAGAGCACAAAACACACCTACCGTGCCGGCATTTTTCAAAAATTCACGTCTATTATTATTTTTTGTCTTCATTGTCAAAAAAATAAAATACTATATAGAGTATAAAAATTTAACCGCAAAGCACGCAGAGGAAGCGCTAAGTTCGCAAAGAACTACAAAACACACCAATGAACACTTTGCGGACTCCGTGTAAAACTTAGCGAACTTTGCGGTTAATATTCCTATTTATTTCTTTTCATTCTCACCGTCCCATTCGCAAACCAGTCGGAATCCCACATCTCTGCAATCGGAATACCACCAGATACTTTTAGGCATTTGAGGATCGGTTTTCAGCCATTTATCATGTTGCGTACTTTCCCGAAAATTGGCTCGCACTTGTTTTTTATTAGATCGATATGAGCCTCCTTTTATGACTCTCTCCTTCCCTTTACCTGGTCCTTGAGGATTGAATAAAAGTGACTCACTTTCATTTGCAAAAGGATGATCAGTATACCAATCTGAACAAAACTCTTTCACATTCCCCAGCATATTAACCAATCCGAAATGATTCGCTTTCATTCCTCCGGGCAAGTGTGTTTTCCCTTTCGAATTATCTCTGTAAATAATTAGACTATCCAGCTCCTTTTCTGACAATTCACTCACTGACTTAGAGCTCACAACACAAGCATACTCCCACTCGGCTTCGGTAGGTAAGCGGTATGTTTTCCCTGTCTTCTTTGAAAGCCACTTACAATACGTCTGGGCTGCCTGCCAGGTCATACTGATGGCTGGCCGCTGTCCCATACCCCATCCCTGAGCAGGATCACCCCAAGGTGGTGTCGCCCCGCTTATGACATCCAAATCATCATCTGCCATTCTACCATGTACACGTCCTTCTGATTCCACATCAGTTAAAAAAGCCCGGTAAGCATCCCAGGTCAATTCAATTTTAGCCATAAAAAAGGATGAAAGCTTGACATGCTTGCTACTAATGGGCTTCTTTTTTAAATTATTATCAGCATAAATTTTCATTTCGAAAGAGCCAGATGGAATAGCCATCATATCGAAAGAGACCGATGAACCTGGAATGCATTCAATATAGTTTTTAAAACCCTCAACTTTTGTGGATTTAGTATGAATAATCTCATTAACAATCTCCTGACGTTTTAAAAATGCCGTATTTTCCTCATACATGGCTTTATGATCACCATGTCCTACACCTTTGTGACAATTGATACAATGCAAATCAGCTTCATTTCTCCGATAATACAAATGGGCTTTCTCCCCCTTTTCAGATAAGCCAAACGGGAATAAGTTTTGATGACAATCGATACAAGACGATTTTGCTGTAAAGCGAACCGCATTTTCAATTTCTGATTTCTCAGCCCAATTGATTTTATCATGATCCTTAAAATAATAGGCATAAAGATCTTTAGAACCAGCTTTAATTTTCTCAGGCCAGTAATTTCCATTTCCTTTAGGAGGAAGGTGGCAATCAACGCAATGAATTTGTTCGCCAGAATCAGTCTTATAGTGTGAGGATAAAAGCCAGGACTGATCGGCATCAGTATGCACATGACAGCTTATACAATACGAATCCTTTGAGGTATAAACATCCAATTTTTCAATTGAACGATACACCAGAATAAGCAGAAGTATCAGTATTAAACCGAATATTTTCCCTTTTAAACTCACAGACTTCAAATATAAAAAAATCACCTACACTTAATACTGATAAATATTAGTATCCACTCCCGGCTCGGAAAATCAATCTAAAAACACATGATCTCAGCCATTGCTGCATATTGCTGACCATCAAAAGCTGATTTCGCAATGATTTTAAAATAACGAAAACTTGTGTTCTGATTAAGCTTAATATGCTGAAGGGTATTGATTTCCTTCAATTGGAAATCCCCCATACTCTCCCACTGCGCATTATCCGTACTCACCATTATTTCAATATCTTTCACCTTTCGCATGCCATCTCGCTGTAAAAAAGAGAAACCAGATATGTCTAGTATATCGGCCATATCGATAGTCAGATAATGTGGGTAAGAAGTTGCATTCTGAGACCATCGCGAATGCCAGAATGTATTGGCATCACCATCCAAAACATAACTTGCATATTCTTTATTTTCTTCGGAGCTGAAGTCGATGATCTGCCAGTGCGTTCGGTCAAAATTTTCTTTGTCACCAAATTCAATAATGGGTTCACCATTTTTCAAGCTGTAGGAATATGAGAACTTGGAGATCTCTCCATTAGAATGACAAAAGCGCAATCTTAAAACATAAGGCGTATTCTCCTTTTGATGCAATTCACTGATGGGCATAGAAATATTGAAGGCATTCTCTCCTTCTACAGGAGAAGCCCAGGTAACCGCATCGTAATCGGCATTATCAGTCGCAGGATCATTGTAAAAACAAACGTAATTCACATCCTTATCCGTATTGAATGTTCCGGATATTTTAAGCTCACCATTGCTATAAGATGCCAAAACAGTGGTCATCTGAAGAGAAGCTGAAGTATAAAATGAATCCTCAAAATCACTAATCACCTGACAATTATTAAGTATTGCACAACTGGCTTCAGTTAAAAAAGTAGGGGTTTTTCCGTAGGTGTAATTACCACTTCCCATTAAGGCTGTGCCTTTATTTGACTTATGTACCTCGGACACCTTCTCTTTATTATGCGGAAGGTTTAGGCCATGCCCAAGTTCATGCAATAAACCGCCAATGTATTTGGTAGCATCATTTCCTCTCTTACTATTCTCTCCGAAGAATTTGACATCCATCTCGGTATAATCCAGAGCAAAGCAGTAACGTCCCCAGCCATAAAAAGGAACATCCGGATTATCATGATCCGTAACCGGAGTAAGAATAAGGGTGTGATCACTATTTTTTTCATCTGCATTGGCAGCAAAGTAAGCATCTACTTCCTCAATTATTTTGGCACCTCCACCCTCATAAGGGTAATTTGCAGTTGGATACTTACCTTCGATATAAATGATTTTCACTCTATCCTTTACTTTATCAACAAGCATATTATAAGTCTTATCTCCAAAGCCATACTCCTGCATATTGTTCTTAAAAAATTCCTGTCCATGCAAAAGGATTTCACTCAGTCTGCGATGAGAATCTTTTCTTTCTTCAACATCAGTAGGAAGAAAATAAACGACATTCAAATTATATTTAGCCGAAGAGCTGTAGTTAAAGGTTTCCTCTTCTGGCACAGCTTCTTCTATTTCCGGAGAATCCTCTTTTGAACACCCTACAAAGAAAACAAGTAGGAAAAGAAAACAATAAACGGGGTTGGACGGGTAAAGTGGTTTCATTATTAATTTATTAGTGGGTTAAACTTAAATTCTGTTAGCACCTACCATTAAACATTTTATAATAATCAGATAAATATTATGACAAAATGAAGTGCTATTCTTTCAAAAAAATCACTTAAAATGGAAAAATTGTGAAAAAGCCGATCCTAAAGATCAGCTTTTCCCACTATTTACATTTACTAAAATAAAAGAGGAGATTTAAACCAAAACCATTTATAAAAGCTACCAAACCTATTTTCCGTTTTCATCTCCTCCATTAACTAACTACATCTATGTAAAAAAAATTATAAGGGTAATTTTTCAATATCTACAGAGGGCTCTATTCCCAATTCACTTCTTTTAAAAAATGAGCCCATCGTTGTTCTATCGCTGAAGAATCCACAGTTTTTAAGAAAAAAATGTGTTTCTTCTGCACCTCCCGCATAATCTAATCGAGAATTTTTACGAGCCGTGGCATCTGCAGTAAACTTCGCCTCAGTAAGCTCAAACCATTTACCATCTGTATTTCTCACCCACTGATTTGAGTATATTCCTTTACGGGTAAACTGCCCCATTTCTGTCATAAAATTCTCAAGAAATGAATGAGGACGCGTTACGTAAGTTGAGGTCTTAGGGCGTCTAAAACTCGCAATCAATTCCCATTTACCGATTTCCGGCGCATAAAAATAAGCCGTGTAATCTGTCGAGTTATCAAGACTAGGTTTGGCTCCTAAAAGAAAGCGGTATTTATTTCCGGTTTTCCAATTGTACACTTTGTAGCTTTGACCACCGGATCCTTCGTTACCAAACTCACCCGTTTTCACCTCATCTCCTTTTTTCAACAACTTTATCTTATCCTCATCAGGAATATCATTGGGATTATCTGTCACAAAAGGACTCCAAACTGAAAATAGAATTCGTCGTTCCCTTTCAGAATTCACTTGAATACCAAAATAACCTTCACCAAAACCATTGGCCATATAATAGGACCCAATCACATCATTTCCCTCAGACACTTCAATTTCGTTATAAAACCAACGTATGTCTCCGGCTATTTCTGGCACTGTGTACGATAAATGAACCGATGGCCCACGTCGCCCCCAGTAAAAATCTTCTTTCACAAAATCGGTACCAGTTGATGTTGCTTCTCCACCAATAAGAAGCTGAGAAACCTCTCCATAATAATCGCTTGTTTTTGAAACAGCTTGCATATCAATCTGAATGTAACCTTCCTCTGGAATATCAAAATAACCGACTGGAATGACTTCAAATTCCTTACTATCAATTGTAATTTCTTTGGCAACCTCTCCTATTGAAATTCGAACGACAGAACTTCCTTTTAGTGATTTAGCTTTTAATCCCAAACTCAACTTCCCTGTTGAATTCAACCTAACAAAAGTTCGAATTAGAGATGATTGTTTCGACCATTTTTTTAGGCCTTGATCAGTGATCATACTCTTGTTTAAAGAAACATCGTCAACAATCCAGGTATTCCCTTTCAATGGGATATTTATCTTAAGCTCATTCAAACGAGGCTTGTTTTTATCATCACTATCAGATTGAGAAGTAGAAGAGCATGCCATTAGAATCTGTATGGCTAGAAGTAATACTAAAACAAAACAAGTTTTAAATTTCATTATTGTTCTTTTTTTTTTATTTCTCCCTTTCGGGAACAACATTGACTATTGTCATCTCTAAAATTATGCAGACCTCCTGCGTGTGGATCAAGAGGCCTACATTTAACTTCTTTACATTACAAAAAGGATTTACTATTAAATTCTTCTATGTGTATTCAAGTCTAATTTTGTGACACCCAAAAGTGGTGATTAGATATTATAATAAAGTGGACATTTTGAGCTAATAGGTAGACATTTTTCCATCATACTATATATCAACCCAATACAACTAATCAGCATTTATTATTTGTTTGATTTTTGCTTGGTAGGATTACTATAGATATCTATTTTTGTTTTATCCCAAAACCTAGAAACTAACCCATATGACAAAAGTGAATACTCATCGAAGAAAACTCATTCTACTTATTCTAGTCGTTCACTCTTATTTCTTTTCATTTGCTGATGAATCAACTAATTTTATTCATCTAAGTGCTGAAGTAGAAAGACAACAAACCAATGCTAGTAATGTAATTGAAGATTCTTTGGGCTACTTATGGCTCAATTCAGTTCGTGGTATTCTTCGTTTCGATGGTTACGATTATAAAGCCTATCCATTTTCTGAGATCATGGGGAAAAATGCAAGCCCATCATCTATCCTAAACATCATCAAAGACGAAAATAATAGAATTTGGTGTGTCTCTAAAAAGGGACATATTTCAAGGCTTTTAACCTCGGGGAAATTTAAGCCTATATATTCTAGTATACAGAACTTAAAAGAACACCAAAATCTTGAATCGCTAGCTATTGGTGACTCCAGACTTTGGGTAGGAAGTAATTTTGGAACGCTAATTGGGCAATCCTTATCTGACTCTACACATGTTCAATTTGATATAAAATCACCAAACGAAACCATTACATCTATATCTGAGGGAGCAAACAATATTGTATGGTTCAGCACCAGCCATGGTCGGGTGTTTCGTGGAGATATTTCTACAATGACCTATACGCAATTAAAACTTCCATACAATAACGCTGCGAATACGGTTATACTGACTACGGACAAAAATGGCAACTTATGGATTGGTACGGAACTTTATGGTCTTTTCTTCTACGATACAACAGAGAAAGTCTTCGAAAGATTTCATAAGCGTGCACCGTCGTCCAAATTTATCCCTACTAATATGATTATTCGAATTTTTAGAGATAGCAAAGGTATTATCTGGGCAGGAACCGATGGGGGTGGCCTTTGTCAGGCTAATCCTGAAACGAAAGAAATCAAAATATATAAACACTCCAAAACGAACAAATTCTCACTTCAAAGCAATACAGTTATTGGTTTGGGAGAAACACGTAATAATGACATCTGGATTTTCACCAATTATGGTAACATCAATATTTTACCTCACGAATCGTCAACCGTAGGGTATTACAGCGGAAGCTTATCAGGATCGCCAACACGTGTTCTATCCATGTTAAATTGTAAAGATGGGAAGCTTTGGTTGGGTACAGATGGTGAAGGTATAACTGTAATAAACAAACAAGGTAAGGCCATCAAACAATTTATTTCCAATTCAAAATCGAGCAAGGGCCTGAGCGGGAATTACATTCAATCCATTGTTGAGGACCAGTCTAAAAATAAATGGATAGGCACCTACCTAAATGGACTTTGTTTTTACAATGCCAGGACAGATCAATTCAAACCGATACAAATTAAAAACGAAAAAAGGCAAATTGCTACTGATGTGAGATCCTTATATATCGACAAAAAAAACCGCATCTGGGTAGGGACCAATCTTGGAATCTTTGTGTTTTCGGACTTCAATAAACAAATTGCTTTTTTCCCTAATAATCAGAATGGGCTTAGTGGTAGTATTGCTGAATTTTTTTTGGAAGATGAAAACGATCAATTATGGATTGGTATGTTTCAGGGCGGTGTCTGCCTATTTAATGAGAATGAGTATTTTGAGAAATCAAATTTCGCAACCTACAAATTATCGAAGTCTAATAATCAAATGGAAAGTAGCGTCACTCACGGTGTAGCGAATTTAAATGGTTATTTGTATCTACTCAACTCCTACTCTAAATTGATTAAATTCAATCTTAAAACCAAGTTAGCAGAACCTATTAAAGGTTTCAGTAACGAAGAATTACATGGGGGAATAGCTATTGTGGTAGCTGATAGTTCTGATTTATGGCTCTCAAAAACTAATGGTATTTCTCATCTAAATTTAAATACGAAACATGTTTATACATACACCTGGAAAAATGGCACTTTAAAAGATAACTACCTATCTGGAAGTGCTAGTATTAACCCAAACGGACTGATCTATTTTGGTGGTGTTGGTGGAGTCAATTTTTTCGATCCGAATAAGATGAAAACCAGCAAAAAAGAATTCCAACTAAGAATCAATCAATTAGAGATTGTAAATAGAGATGCCAACGAGATTATTCCAGAACAATTATCAGAAGGAATTGAACACCTAAAATCGATTCAATTAAATCACAAACAGACTTCATTTTCCTTTCAATTTTCTGTGATTAATGATCATCTGGATCCCAATTACTTTTATGCGTATCGATTAAAGGGGTTCAATAAAAACTGGATTACAACAGAAAACAATCGAATTGCAACCTATACCAATATCCCATACGGAGATTACACGTTCGAGGTAAAAGCAGGAACCAAAAGAAACCTTTGGGATATTAAACCTCAATCCATACAAGTGAGCGTTTTGTCTCCCCTATGGCAAAGATGGTGGGCATACACAATCTACAGTCTTGCTGTAATCATTGCTCTCTTTTTCATCATTCGTTATTCTATAATGTGGGCCCGATTAAAGAAGAAACTCATGCTGGAAGAATGGCAAAATGAGAAAAACAATGAACTCTATGCCATGAAAATGAATTTCTTCGCAAAAATGTCGCATGAAATTCAAACACCCCTTACGCTTATTATGGCTCCAATAGAAAATATGATTGAGAGAGCTGAAGGTAACCTCCTATTAAAACAACGTTTGAATGTGATTCATAACAACGCTAAACGCCTATCGCGTATTGCACTTGAATTAATGACTGTAAGAAACCGAGAATTGGGTAAGTTACAATTACGTGCAAGTGAGAATAATATTCACTCACATTGCCAAACTATAGCTCTATCCTTTACCGAACAAGCAAGATTTAAACATATCGATTTTGTATTTGAATCGAAACAAAATGATATCATGCTTTGGTATGATAAAGAGAAGCTTGAACATATCATCTACAACTTACTGTCAAATGCGTTTAAATTCACTCCCCGTGAAGGACAAATTCTATTCAATATTGAATGTAATGAATCTCATATCAACATCAATGTGTCCGATACCGGAATTGGTATTTCAGAAGAAAATCTTAACACTATTTTTGATATGTTTTATCAGTCGAAAGAAGGACGAGCAGTTGGAGGCACCGGTATTGGGCTTGCTCTAAGTAAGGAATTAATTACCCTTCATAGAGGAGAAATAAAGGTTGACTCTACTCTCAACCAAGGTACTAAATTCACCTTATTGCTCCCTTTAGGTAATAAGCACTTAAAAACAGAAGAAATAATCAACAACAAACCACTTCAGGCTATTAGGCAAGATGAGAACTTGAATAAAGAAGATCTTTACACACCAAGCGTAAATTCCAACAGCAAGATTCATCTCCTAATTGTGGAAGATAATTATGAAATGTTATTGCTTTTAAAAGAGACTTTTAGTCCATTTTATAATGTATTCACTGCTGAAAATGGAAAAGAAGCCCTACCAGTATTGAAGGCAAACAAAATCGACCTCATTATAAGTGATATCATGATGCCTATTATGGATGGCATTTCTCTTTGCAAAGAATTAAAGAATACAAAAACAACACGCCATATACCGATTATCCTTTTAACAGCTCGTAATACAACTCAATCTAAATTGGAAGGCTTGAAATATGGTGCCATAGAATACATTAACAAACCTTTCAATGTTAAAGAACTGATATTTAAAGTCAATAACATTCTGGAATCTCATAAAAACCTTATTCAAAAATACAGAACTGAATTGCTGACTCAAACTGAAGCCCCTGAGGTTGAGTCACCTGATGAAAAATTTATTGAATCAGTATTAATTGAACTTGAGAAGAATTTAACTAATCCTGATTTTAAACTGGAGGACTTATCTGAGGCATTGAGTATGAGTTACTCAAATATCTATCGTAGGTTTCAGTCCATAACCAACAAAACCCTTGTTGACTTTATGCGATGCTTGAGATTAAAGAAAGCGGCTTTCATTCTAGTGAAACACAACTACACGATTTCTGAAATTGCGTTTAATGTCGGTTTTAATGATCCAAAATATTTCTCAAGATGTTTTAAAAAGGAATATAAGTACACACCAAAGCAATTTAAACAGCTTGCAAATTCCGAAAATGGTGCTTCTTTTCTTAAATCTCATGATATCTCAAAAGAATAATTCATTTCTTACAACGACTTAAAACCTCTATAAAAACAAGTCTTACAGATCTAAAGATAATAAAACACATTCTAAATTATCAATTTTATTTACCATACTGGTAGGAACTGGTAGGTATTTTTATATATTTGTATCAAACAAATTAAAAATAGCTACTATTTACACGTCTAGTTTTGGTAATTATGATTAAACTAACTAATTCTAAGCATCATCAAAACAAATCATACAAAGGATTGTATGAGTGCTGGTTATACTAGACCTAAAGCTATAGAATCTCTATATATTCACCACACTAGAGATTTCCTTCAAAATCCAATTCAGGATTAGAAAACCAATCAATTAGTTCAATAAGCATTGAAATATATGATTGAATGAACAGCTCAACATTAAACCTTATTACATAAAAAAGACAGAGAAAGCTACCAACAATCTCTGCCTAACATTAAAAACGCTTCGTTGTTTCCATCGCAAAAAAGAAGACAACTGGCATTAACTTTAACGAACCTAAATTTATGAAAAAAAATGCAAACTATTTTGCGCAATTCCACTATGCGCAAAAACGCTGTGTTTCATGGCTCATGAAACTATGCATTGTAGCAATTCTATTTTCACCAATCTTGGTGAAAGCTTCGCAAACATCAAACTTCGGCAATATTGAGCAAAGCCAAAACACTGTCACAGGTGTTGTTACATCTGCTGACGATGGGCTTTCTATCCCTGGCGTATCGGTTGTCGTGAAAGGAACATCAAATGGTACAAGTACCGATTTTGATGGTAATTTCACCATCCAAGTTGAAGAAGGGAAAACGCTTATTTTTTCTTTTGTAGGGATGACCACACAAGAAATTGTTGTTACTGGCAACTCTTTAAATGTTGTTCTTGAATCAGAAAACCTAGGACTAGAAGAAGTCGTTGTTGTTGGTTATGGGACTCAAAAAAAATCAGATTTAACTGGTGCTGTAGCTTCTATTAAAGCTGATGATCTTAAAAAAACGCCATCATCAAATGCTGTCAATGCATTACAAGGGAAAGTTGCAGGTGTTACTGTCACAAAATATGGAGGTGCTCCAGGAGCAGGTTCTAACATTGTAATTCGTGGTATAGGTACCATTGGCAACAATTCACCTTTATATATCATTGATGGATTACCAGGCTCAATGTCCTTACTTAATCCTGATGATATTGCCTCAATGGAAATTTTAAAAGATGGGGCAGCAGCGGCTATCTATGGTTCACGTGCTGCCAATGGTGTGGTGTTAATCACAACGAAAAAAGGCAAAAAAGGGCAAGTTAATGTTGATTTCAACATGCATATTGGACAGACAAAAGCTATTGACCAGTTCGATTTATTAGATTCAGAAGGCTATGTTAAAGTTCATAAGATGATGTATGACAACTATAATATGTATGCTGCTGAGGCTGACAAAAAAGCTCTTCCTGATTATGTAACATCACCTATTACAGCCAATACCAACTGGCAAGATGAAGTTTCTCGTACTGCTCTTCAACAAAACTACAACCTTAGTATTAATGGCGGTAATGATATGGGATACTACGGCATTTCGGGTAGTTGGAATGACGAAGAAGGTACTCTTATTGGTAGCAGTTACCTAAAAAAAACACTACGTGCAAAATTAGGAATGGAAAAAGGCAGATTAAAAGTTGATGCTAACATATCATACGCTGAAACAAATTCTGAAAATGCAAAATTTTCGTTAAGAGACACATACAACCTAACCCCATTAATTAACCCGTTTGATGATAATGGAAACGCTCAATTAACGACAGGTGATATGCCCGCTAATGCAAATCCATATGCTAACCATCTAAACAAGCAAGGGGAAAGCGATCTTCAATATTTCTCTGCAAACGTCACTGGTCGATTAAAGATTACCGATTGGTTGTCGTATCAGGTTAACTTAGGTATAGTCAATAGTAATAGTCTGGGTTGGAGTTATCATCCCAAATTTGAGCGCTCACCTAAAGACGGTGAAGAATGGATCTATTACGGTGAAGAACGTAACAACTATCGCAATCAGATCATGGAGCATTTAATCAACTTCCAGAAAGATTTTGGTAAACACTCAGTAAGCTCTGTAATTGGTTACACTGCCTCTGAGACAAAAAATCATTGGATTGCAGCAAATGTCACAGGCAAAAAAACTGAATATTCTGCCGAAGACGATGCTGTAATTACAAAAGATATTGCCGCAGGTTTTCTTGATCCAAATTTCATGACTTTAGATGGCGGTAAAGGTGGTACTTATAAAGCATCGGGAAGTAAAAACTTATACACAAGAACTTCGATATTAGGCCGTATTAACTACTCTTACGAGAGTAAATATTTACTTCAACTGACAGCTCGTAGAGATGGATCATCAAAATTTGGTGAAGATTCACGATACGGAACCTTCCCTTCGGTTGCTTTGGGTTGGAGAATTACGGAAGAAGATTTCATGGCTGATTATGACTTTATAGATAACCTAAAACTTCGTGCCAGCTGGGGTAAATTGGGTAATGAGGTATCTCTTGGACTGTATGAATACCAGGCGCTAATCTCTTCAAGTACAGAATCTTATGGTGGTTACGTTCGCGGATCAGGAGCAAACCCCTGGACTGGAAGTATAGCTACTGCTCTTGAGAATAAAGAGTTACAGTGGGAAACAACGATCTCTAAAAACCTGGGTGTTGACTTTGCTTTGTTGAATTCGAAAATTACAGGTACAGTAAACTATTACAACACAACTACCCAAGATATGTTGGTAATACGTAAACTTCCTGGTTCGGCTGGTTTAGATGACCCGACTCTTAATGTAGGAGAAATTGAAAATAAAGGTCTTGAATTGGAATTAGGCTATCATAAAAATGATGGCAGCTTCAAATACACGATCAATGCAACTTTAACAACCACACAAAATGAGGTCGTTAGCTTAGCAAATACGGATCAAGCCTTATTTGGTGAAGGTTTAAAATTTGGTGATGCTCACTTTCCAACCCAAACAAGAGTTGGCACTGAAATTGGAGCTTTTTACTTGTATCAGGTGGATGGTATCTTCCAATCTATGGACGAGGTAAATGCACACAAAAATACAGAGGGTGACTTATTGCAGGAAAATGCTAAACCTGGTGATATCAGATATAAAGATATGAATGGTGATGGAGTTATAGATCCTAAAGACAGAACATATTCGGGATCGAGTATTCCTGATTTCACATACTCCATCAACTTCAATGCAAGCTATAAAGGTTTTGATTTCTCAATGATGTTTTACGGGGTACAAGGCAACGAAATTTACAATGGGAATCGCTACTATTTAGAAAACATGTCGGCTGGTCAAAACTTCTTAGCTTCAAGCTTAAATGCATGGACTGAAGACAATAAAAATACAAATATTCCAAGAGCAGTCATTGAAGACACTAATAACTCTAAAGAATCAACAAGATACCTGGAGGATGGTTCGTTCCTGCGTCTGAAAAATATTGAGTTAGGTTACACTTTACCTAAAAACATTATTAATCGTCTGGGTATTAGCAAGTGTAGAATCTACTTTAATGCACAAAATGTTTGGACACTTACCGATTATTCAGGTATCGATCCGGAAGTTGGACGTGGAGATGTTTTAAGTTTGGGTATCGACCGTAGTTTCTACCCTATCAACAAATCTTTCTTTGCTGGAGTTCAATTATCATTCTAATTACAAAATCAGAATAAAATGAAAAAGATTATATATTTATTATTCATATCTGTCTGTCTTGGATTAACTTCTTGTGACGAAGATTTTATGGATACAAAATCTCCGGATAAGTTAACCGGAGACAATTTTTGGAGAAATCAAAACGATGCAGAAGCCGGCATGGCAGCTGCTTATTCGCAACTTGAATGTGCCACCTCGTATTGGGGCTTTGCTGAGATTAAATTCCCTGTAGAACTATATCCTTCAGATTTGGTGAAAATCGGTGGTGATGCCAATAATTATGAAGATTGGTTGACTATTTACACATATAACGTCAACTCGGCAAATACACAAACAAGTTCATATTGGGATATTCATTACAGGGGGATTAATTTTGCTAATCAGGTTCTTGAGAAGGTTGGTCAAATGACTGTAGAGCAGATTGATGCTGATGTACAAAAAGAATTACTATCTGAGGCTCATTTCTTAAGAGGATATTACCATTTTAAGTTACTATTAGCTTGGGAAAAAATTGTAATTCGTGATGCTTACCCTAAAGGCTTATCAAGCATTGACAAAGCTTTAAGTGAAAGAAGCGAGTGTTGGGATTTCATTATTGATGACTTTAAAGCAGCTACAGAGAATCTGCCTGAGAGCTACTCCCAAGAAAACCTGGGTAGAGCGACAAGATGGGCAGCTTTAGCCTATTTAGGCAAAGCCAATCTTTATAGAGCTGGTGAAGATTCGGGAAATGCTTCAGTGTACTATGGCGAAGCTAAAGCAGCATTCAAACCACTTGTCGAGAGTAATAAATTCTCGTTAGTTTCAGATTTCTTAAGTTTATTTAATGGGACAAATCAGAATTCAGACGAAGCCGTTTTCGAACTTCAACTATCCAATAATACTGATAATGGAGCCTGGTTTAAGTTCCCTCATCATCGTTGGTTAAAACCTAAAGGATTAAATGGATGGGATGAAATAGCTGGTAGTGACTTCCTACTGGAGGAATTCAAAAAAGAAGGGAAAACAGCTACAGATGGCAGATATGATCATCGATTATACAGTACACTTTTCTTTGATGACGAATACTTTAATGATCCGGCAAATCCTAGAGTTTATGATTATACATTCAGAGACTGGTGGGATTATACAAAAACACCATATGATTACACAGGCTTTAGAAAATATCTTCCTGCTACTGCAGATGAACTAGGTGCCTACAGTCACGGTAACAATATGCCTTTAATGCGTTATGCAGATATTTTGTTGATGTATGCAGAAACACTTAACGAACTGGATGAAACTTCAGCAGCTATTCCTCATATCAATGCAGTTAGAGCACGTGCAGGAATGCCGGCAATGACGGGTTCTTCAAAAACAGATGTAAGCAACCAGCTAGAGCACGAAAGAGTTTGTGAATTAGCGATGGAAGGAACACGTTTCCATGACTTAAGACGTTGGGGAAAACTAAACACAACTATGGCAGACCACGGAAGAACAGGTGTTAGCGATGCAACACATTTCTTTCCAATTCCAGAAAGTGAAACCAACTCAAATAATGCAATTGATTAAAGGTTAGTTTTTTCATTAGTTAGTATAGTGAGTAGTTAGATTATTGAGCGGAGTTTTTTTATTAACTCCGCTCAATATATTTTAAAACAAATTTTTCACTTCCTAATACCTTTCTGGCTCTTTATTTATTTACTTTGCCGGTAGAATTATTCTTTTAATATTTATTATAAACACTGACTCACCTATGCTACTCGACATCATCATTGTATTAGCCATTATGGTTTTAGGAATGGGTATTGGCCTATTTATTGGGAATCGACCAAAAATCATAAAAGTTGTGGGGATACTAACCTCATTCTCAATCTTCCTTTTGTTATTTCTTTTGGGAATAGGTGTTGGTACCAATGATAAAATAATCAACAACCTCCATTCAATAGGTTTACAAGCATTAGTGCTTACACTTGGTGCAATATTAGGATCCTTAATTTGTGCCTGGGTAACCTACAAGTTTTTCTTCAAAACCGGGAAATAATTATATATTCTAACATCAGTATTTCAATTCAAAATCTGAAATCAACAATCTTAAATTAACTATGAAAGGCAGTTTAATCATTCTCAGTTTTTTTGTTTTAGGTTTAATCCTCGGACTAACTCGCTTTTTACCTACTTCCCTTTTAGAAGGAGATTTCAGTATATATGCACTTTACCTACTTATGTTTTTAGTAGGCATAGGCATCGGTACCGATCGTGACTCCTGGAAAGTGATTCGTCAGGTCAACGTTAAAATTATACTGGTTCCTCTTTCTGTAATCGTGGGTTCATTAATTGGTGTATCTGCCGTTTCTGTTTTATTATCAAGCATCAACATTGGAGAAGCTATGGCCGTAGGTGCTGGTTTTGGTTATTATAGTCTTTCTTCAGTTATCATTACCGAATTTCATTCTGAAACTTTAGGCGTTATCGCTCTCCTATCAAATATTATAAGAGAAGTCATTACTCTTTTGGCAACACCACTATTTGTGAGATATTTTGGTAAACTAGCAGGTATCGCTTCAGGTGGCGCAACAGCGATGGATACCACCATGCCAATTATCGTACAATATTCAGGTAAAGAATATGCTATTATTGCTGTCTTTAGTGGCATCGTATTAACTATTTTGGTGCCCTTATTTGTACCATTAATTCTTCAATTTTTATAAAGAGAGAAAAATAGACCATCCTTAAACAAAAGCTTTTGATATGGGTTAGTCAAAAGCTCTTGTTCCTATCAAACCATAAACATGATAATTATCAGTTTAAACTCATTTTAAAGGAGATAAGACAAATAAGCTATTTATTTTTTTTAAATTTACTCCACAATTAACATCTAATTGAATGATTTGCTATAACGAATTCATACTCCTCTACAATTGTTCGTACAAAGGTCTGTACGAATGCTGGATTTGTTAGCACCTCCCCTCACCCCTTAACTTATTTCGTTCATCCAATTTTAATAGATTATACTCTTTACATGGGATTATTATATTCTATAAATTGAGCAATAAGAACAACAATAAACTCAATCATTCTTATCTTAAGAAGCTATAATACAAGTCCAAACAAACCCAAAATCAAATCATATGTTTTCAAAAGAAACTTATATCAACAGACGTAACAAGCTCAAATCTGATGTTAAATCTGGTATCCTTTTATTCCTGGGGAATGATGAATCAGGCATGAATTATGCCGATAACACCTACCATTTCCGTCAGGATAGCACCTTTCTATATTTTTTCGGATCTGACTATGCAGGCTTAAATGCCATTATCGATATCGATGAAAATCGCGAGATCATTTTTGGTGACGAACTTACCATCGATCATATTGTCTGGATGGGTACGCAACCTACCATAAAAGAAAAGTCTGAACATGTTGGCATTAATGAAACAGCACCTACCTCTCAACTAAAGGATTACCTCCAGTCTGCAATGGCAAAAGGAAGAAAAATCCACTATTTGCCACCTTATCGTCCAGAACATCAAATTAAATTATTTGATCTTTTAAATGTGATTCCATCACAAGCTAATGCAGGACAATCCATCGATTTTGTAAAAGCTGTGGTTAACCAACGTAATTATAAGAGCCAGGAAGAGATCGTATTAATTGAGGACGCGGTTAATATTACTGCCGACATGCATTTAGCAGCAATGAAAATGGCTCGCGCAGGTATGAAGGAATCAGAGATTGCTGCAGCGGTTCAGCAAGTCGCTATTGCTGCTGGTGGTCAGCTTTCCTTTCCGGTTATCGCAACCATCAATGGGCAAACACTACACAACCATTACCATGGGAACACGCTTAAAAGTGGCGATATGTTACTTCTCGACTGTGGGGCTGAAAATAGCATGCACTATGCAGGCGACATGTCAAGCACCTTCCCTGTAGATAAAACATTTACAACACGTCAAAGGGAAATTTACCAGATCGCACTTAATGCTCACGAAGCTGCAATCGATATGCTTGCTCCAGGAGTTAAATTTAAAGATATTCATTTAAAAGCCGGGCGTACTATTGCAGAAGGTATGAAGGAAATGGGCTTTATGAAAGGTGATTTGGACGCAGCGGTACAACAAGGTGCTCATGCTCTATTTTTCCAATGTGGGTTGGGACATATGATGGGTATGGACGTTCATGATATGGAAAATCTGGGTGAGGTTTATGTTGGATATGATGGTGAGCCTAAAAGCACACAATTTGGACTAAAATCATTGCGTTTAGGACGTGAATTGGAAGAAAATTTTGTTCTTACCATTGAGCCGGGTATCTACTTTATTCCTGAGCTCATTGATATGTGGAAAGCTGAAAACCGCTTCTCTGAATTTATTAACTATGACAAAGTAGAGCAATATAAAGACTTTGGAGGTTGCCGAAATGAAGAAGACTTCTTAATTACTAAGGATGGCGCTCGTTTATTGGGAAAACCAATTCCTAAAACCATTGCAGACGTCGAAGCACAAAGATAAATTCTGTTGTCGGTTATCCGTTGTCGGTAAACACAACCAATAACGGATAGCTGATACCTATTCACTTCGACTCCGCTCAGTGCGGCGCCTTTAACCTTTTCACTTTATCCTTTTTTTCCTTAAACCCATGCTCATACTAAACCAAAAAGAAGTCTGGTCAGCACTTTCCTTCGAGGAGGCGCTGACTGCCATGGAAGAAGCCTTTCAGCTTTTTGAGGCAGGGGATTTTCATATGCCTGATCGCATGCACGCACATCATGGAGACAACACCCTTCTTTTGATGCCCTGTTTTACCGATCGGTTTTTTGGGACTAAACTCGTTAGTGTTAACCCCGAAAATCCAAAAAGAAACCTACCCTCCATTTACGGGAGTATGATTTTAAACGATGGTAAAAGTGGCGAAGCATTAGCTCTAATGAATGGGGCAGCTTTAACAGCTTTCCGTACAGGAGCTGTAGGTGGAATTGGAATCAAATACACCACTCCCGAAAATGCTGATTCAGTAGGCATAATTGGAACCGGAGTTCAGGGGTTTACTCAGGCTTTATTTGCCTGTAAAGTTCGCCCTATCAAAAAGCTCTATGTATACGATATGCAGCAAACAAAAGCTAATGAATTCATCTCAAAGCTTCAGAAAGAATTACCTGATGTGAATATAAAGGCTTGCAGTAGCAATCGGGAACTGGTAGAAAAAAGTCAAATTATAATTACAGCGACTACCTCGAAGCAAGCTGTTATACCTGATGATGCAGAGCTATTGAAAGGCAAACATTTTATTGGTATTGGTTCATATAAACCCGATATGCATGAATTTCCTGTACAACTCTACCCGCTTCTAAATAAATTGTACGTAGATACACCTTTTGCCAAAGAAGAGACAGGAGATGTGGCCACTGCTCTAAAAGATTCTTTAATTGATGACTCCCAAGTCACGCCTATCAGTAAACTTGTGACTTTAGGTAAACCTACAAATGAAAACACCAGCCTGTTTAAATCGGTAGGCATGGCCCTGTTTGATGTGGTAATGGCGCAGAAAATATATACTCGTGCGCTGGAATTAAATATCGGTTCTCAAGTAAACATCTAAAAGCAAACCCAATGCAGAAATCAACAATAATTCTCTTTATTAGTTTCATTCTATTAACCGTAAAAGGATTCGGTCAGGGTGAGCTTAAGGACTATCAGGAAGCCGAAAAATGGCTTTGGTCCAATATCGATAATAAGATCTACAACACCAACATCAGTCCCAACTGGATAGATGAAGGCGATTCTTTTTGGTACAGTACAAAAACCCGAAAGGGAAAGGAATATTTTCTTGTTGACATCAAAAAGAAGAAGAAAAACCACCTTTTCGATCACGAAAGAATGGCTTCCCTGCTTTCAACTGTTCTAAACAAAGAATTCAGTATTTTTAATCTAAAACTTAGACAAGTAAAAGTAAAGGGAAATAAAACAATTTCCTTCCAAATAGACTCTTCCATATTAAGTATTAATAAACAAGATTATAGTCTGGTTAAGCATGAAAAAATCAAGTCTAGTAATAAGACTGAATTAGCTTCTCCGGATAAGAAAAAGATAGCCTTTATAAAGGATTATAATATTTACCTGAAGAATATCGGGGAGAATAATGAAAAGCAGCTTTCAACGGATGGTAATGCACAATTGAGCTATGGGACATCAATTTCATGGTATTTTGTAAAAAATGAAAGTGCCAGTCAGAAAGATCAGTTTGAGATTGATGCCTCATGGTCTCCCGATTCCAGATACCTGATTTGTGCAAAATACAATCGCAAGCATGCAAAAAGTCTTTATATGTATAAAAGCAGTCCTAAGGAAGGATTTCGTGCCGAAGTCCATTCTTACGAAAGACCCATTGCCGGCGATAAGGATTTAACCCGCATCTCATATACGATATTTGATACGGAAACTGGAACAGAAATCAAGTGTGATTTACCCGAAAATGGCATATTCCTTGAATATGGCTTCAAATGGTTGAATAATTCCAAAGCCTACACCCTAAGGTACTATCGTGGCTATCAGAAGAGAGAGCTCATAGAAGTTGATGTAATTACCGGAAAATCCAGAGTCATAATCTCCGAGTCAGCAGAAACCTACGTAGATCCTAACATGCTTGTTTATCATGTTACAAAAAAGTCTAATGAAGTTATTTGGAGTTCAGAAAAAGAAGGCTGGCACCAACTTTACCTGTATGATCAAACCACAGGTAAACTAAAGAATAAAATTACAACAGGTGAGTACGTGGTTCGTGAGATATGTAAGGTGGATGAAAAAAACAGAAAAATCTACTTCCGTGCCTGTGGCAAAGAAGAAGGTGATCCTTATTACAATTATCTATATGTCATCAACTTTGATGGATCAGATTTGAAATTGTTAAGCCCTGAAAATGCCTACCATATCTGCTCAATAAGTCCGAATACAAAATACATCTTCGATAATTATTCCAGAGTTGATCTGCCTGACAAATTTGTTATTCGCAACAGTAAGAATGGCAAGTTGATCATGAAAGTGGATGAAACTGACATCGAAGACATCATTGAAATGGGATGGCAGGCACCTGAAATGTACTCAGTAAAAGCACGTGATAATAAGACGAATATTTTTGGCGTCATATATCGACCTTTCAATCTGGACAACAAGAAAATGTATCCTGTAATTGATGGGACCTATTCCGGTCCACAAACCATACGAAGTCCAAAGACTTTTCGCAGAGGTCTGGTGAATATGGACGTACCTATGGCACAATTAGGATTTGTAGTTGTAACAGTTGATGGTTTGGGATCTGCTTTCCGGTCGAAAGAATTCCATGACTTCTCTTACAAAAACTTAGGTGATATCGGATGTCAAGATCACATAAAAGCCATAAAAGAGCTTTCAGTAAAATACCCCTATATGGACATTGAGAATGTAGGTATTTATGGACACTCTGCTGGTGGTTACGATTCCACACATGCCTTATTAATTCATCCGGAATTCTATAAAGTAGGCGTTTCATCAGCCGGGAACCACGACCATCGATCGGCAAAAGCCTGGTGGCCCGAATTGTATATGGGATTTCCTGTTGGTAAGCACTACGACGAGCAATCGAACTTTTTCCTTGCCGATAAACTGGAAGGTAAACTCTTATTGGTTCACGGAAATATGGATAATAATGTAAACCCGGCAGCATCCATGCGTATGGCCGATGCCCTAATTGCGGCTAATAAAGATTTTGAATTACTGATGATTCCTGGTTGCGACCATGGAAGTGTCTATTACAACAAATATTTTCTGCGTAAGCGTTGGGACTTCTTCGTGAAACATCTCATGCATAAGGACGCTCCACAAAATTATAAAATCAACTAGATTCCTTTACTTGAACCTTTATCCTTAAGCGATGAACATACTTGACAATTGGAAATGGGAAGCCCCAAAAGACTGGTTAAAAATAAAAACCATCGATTTACATACAGGAGGTGAACCTCTACGTGTATTTACACAGGGCTTACCCGAGATTAAAGGCAATACGATACTGGAGAAACGCCGTTATTTTCGAGACAATTACGACTACATCCGTACTGGAACCATGTGGGAGCCACGTGGGCATGCCGATATGTATGGCGCTATAATTACTGAAGCCACAAGCGAAGATGGTGATTTTGGCACCTTCTTTTTGCACAACGAGGGCTATAGCACCATGTGCGGACATGCCATGATTGCACTGATTACTTTGGTATTGGATACGGGTATGATGGTTCGTGATGAAGACAATCCTATCATCCGAATTGATGCCCCTCCGGGACAAATTACCTGTCAGGCCTTCAGGAAAAATGGGAAAGTTGAGCGTGTGGCCTTTAAGAATGTCCCTTCATTTATGTCCCTAAAAAATCAGGTGATTGACGTACCGGAATTGGGTAAAGTTCAGTTCGATCTGGCTTATGGTGGTGCCTTTTATGCCTACGTACAGGCTGAAGATTTGGGTTTAAATCTTGATGAGTCAGACTATAATAAGTTGATTGACTATGGTCGTAAAATTAAATATGCGGTTATGGATCAATTCGAGGTGAAACATCCTTTCGAAGAAGATTTGAGCTTTTTATATGGTACGATCTTTATAGGAAAAGCTAGGAATCCAAAGCATCACTCTCGCAATGTCTGCATTTTTGCCGAAGGCGAAGTCGACCGTTCCCCAACAGGATCAGGCGTGAGTGCAAGAGCAGCCATCCACTACGCAAAAGGTGAATTGAAAATGAATAAAGATATCACTATCGAAAGTATTTTGGGTAGCACGATGACTGTAAAAGTTGTCGAGCCTTGTGAATATGGCAATCATCAATCTGTAATACCAGAAGTGAGTGGCACCGCATCGATTACAGGACAAAACGAATTTTATTTTGACCCGAATGATCCTCTAAAGGATGGGTTTATTTTTAGATAAAAAAAGAAGCAACAACAACCATGAAGATAGAAAACCTGTAAGCTGAGTCGAAAGAATTATATAAGATTCACCTTATTTGCAATAAGCCTTAGACTTTGGCTATCAGGTTTTCTTTTTACTTTGAACACTCAAACACCAAATTATAATAAGATGCAGATCAGAAAATTCAACTATTTATTAATCATCGCTTTTATTTGGATATCGGCAGCCTGCCAGAACCAAACCCAAAATCTACTCACTCAACTCAACGAATTGCCCAATGTCAGTGTCGAAAAGATTGTGGGCGATACCACCTTCACGGAATACTACGAAATGTGGTTCACACAACCTATCGATCACGAAAACCCGGAACTTGGTAGTTTTAAGCAAAGAGTACTTTTAGGACACTACAATCTTTCGAAACCTATGGTTGTAGAGATTCAAGGCTATAATATATGGACTCCAAAGGCTGGAGAACTCAGCAAATTAATCGATGCCAATCAGTTAACAATTGAACATCGCTATTTTAAACAATCGAGACCAGATAGTCTGCAGTGGGACAAGCTGACCATTAAACAAGCTGCTGCCGATCAACATGCCGTTATTCAGGCTTTGAAAAAGATCTATAAGAACAAATGGATCTCAACAGGAATCAGTAAAGGTGGGCAAACAACCATTTATCACCGTTTCTTCTACCCTAACGATGTCGATGTGAGTGTGCCTTATGTGGCTCCTATGAATCTGAGCCGCGAGGATAAGAGAATTCATCAACATCTGGCAACAGTAGGAAGCAAAGATGCAAGGAAAAAGGTTAAGGATTTTCAGTTTGCATGTTTCGAAAATAAAGATAAACTACTGAAACTACTTGAAGAATTAGCAACAAAAAAGAAATGGGAATTTTCTATGGGAATAGAAGGTGCTTTAGATTTAAATATATTAGAATATTCCTTTGCTTTTTGGCAATGGGGTAATACTAGCCTCAATGAAATTCCAAATGCTGATGCCAATGCCGAAGACTTATTCAAACATCTAACTAAAACGTCACCATTCTCTTTCTTTGAAGCCAAAGATATCATTACGCAACAGCCTTTTTTCTATCAGGCATTAACGGAGATTGGTATGTACAGCTACGAAGTTTCTCCTTTTCAGAAATACATCAATTACAATAAGGATCTGACTTTCGATTTTACATTACCTGAAGGTACTGAAGGAACATTTAATCCAGCAAGCATGATAGCAGTTGACCAATGGTTACAAACCGATGCAGAAAAAATGCTATTCATCTATGGTGAATATGACACATGGTCCGCCACTCAGGTGGAACTAAAGGACAACAATAAGTGCCAGAAATTTATTAATCCTGCTGGCGCTCATGGAACCCGAATCAAAAGTTTTCCTCCCGAGTTGCAAAAAGAGATTGTAAAGACGCTGGAGAGCTGGTTGGAAATGGAGATTGACGAGCAAAAGTTGATCAGTAAAAAAGATAAAGTATAAATGATGAATCTTGTTATCGATATTAAAAACCGATAATAGACAATTACAATCATATGAAAAAACTAATCATTCTAATAGGCCTCATCAGCCTGGCAATAGGACAAAATGCCGAGGCATGTACCGATATTGTTGCAGGGAAAAAGGCAACGGTAGACGGTTCAGTAATCACCTCCCACACCTATGGGGGTAATGATACGCGAATTCGTGTTGTACACGGGCAGAAATTCCCTGCTGGAAGCATGACGCCGGTTTATTATGGCCTTCAGGAGATAAATGGTGCACTGGATAATTACGGTGAAATTATAGGTCAAATTCCACAAGTGGAACAAACCTACACCTACTTTCACTCGGCCTACTCTCATATGAATGAGTACCAGCTGGCCATTGCCGAAAGTACCATGAGTCAAAAGCCCGAATTGCAGGTGGATCGAGAAACAGGCAAACA
Organism: Ancylomarina sp.; assembly: GCA_048268005.1. GTDB lineage: Bacteria > Bacteroidota > Bacteroidia > Bacteroidales > Marinifilaceae > Ancylomarina. Next base: position 470,729 of record JBLWWJ010000001.1, on the reverse strand, counting down.
AATTATGACGGTTGAGCAAGCCATGATTTTCGCCTTGCAGCGTTGTAAAACGGCTCGCGAAGCTATTAAACTGATTACTTCACTAATGGATCAATATGGTTTTTTACCCTCTTGTGGTCCGGAATCAGAAGCCCTTTGCATTGCTGACCCCAATGAAGTTTGGGTGCTTGAGATCGTTGCTGTTGGTAAGGATTGGACTCCTGAATCAGGAAAACCGGGTGCTATTTGGGCTGCACAACGTGTGCCTGACGATCATATTGCCATTGTACCTAACTGGAGTATCATTAAAGAAATCGATCTTTCGAAACCGGAATGGTTTATGGCATCGAATAATTACAAGCAGGTAGCCATCGACCATGGCTGGTACAAAGAGGACTCAGGCAAACCATTCATCTGGCAAGAGGCTTACAGCCCTTGCTTTCGCGAATGGGCCAGTGGTCGTTTTTGGTTATTTTACAGCAGTTTTGCACCCAATTTAAAGGCATGGCCTGATCGTAGTCTGAACAACCCTTACAAGGGACAGGATGCCTACCATCAATATGTTGAGGATGTTTCGAGCTACCCTTTCTCTGTTAAGCCTGAGAAGAAAATCTCTGTACAGGATATCATGGCTTTTCAGCGATCGACATTCGAAGGAACCATTTACGATAAAACATCCGATCCCGATTGGTATGTACCAACACAAGACGGAAAATTGGTAAAAAGTCCATTAACAACACCGTTTCCAACCACAGCTATGCGTGAATTGCTGGACATTACCAATCGTAGAAATGTATCCAAAGGTAATTATGGCATGATTTGTCAGTTACGTTCGTGGTTACCCGATGCCATTGGCGGGGTTTACTGGGTATTTCAGGACAATCAGTTCACCTCTCCTTATGTGCCTATTTATGCCGGCACACAGGAGATTCATCAGTCATATAAAAACTACGACCCGAATCAATTCAATCCAGAGTCGGCACGTTGGGCCATCGATTTTGTAGATAACTTGATGTATTTGCGCTGGCAGGACGCTGTGAAGGACATGCAACTGTATCGTGATCCGTTTCAGCAAAGTTTATTCGACAACTTAGAAGTTAACGACAAAAAAGCAACAGCTCTTTATAATAAAAGCCCTAAAAAGGCTAAGGCATTCCTGACTCAGAAAAGCAATGAAAATATGCAAGGCGTAGTCGATTTATATACTCAAATCAGGAACATTCTAATTACCAAATACACCAATAATAAACAAGGAAGCTAATCAATTAGTAATTTACAATTAGTGATTAATAATTCATGATTAGTGTCAATTAATAATCACAATTTGTTTATCGTAAATCAATTATAATGAAGACAACTTTAACACTATTGCTTATACTCTTCTACCAGGGCATTTTTGCTCAAGAGAAAGCAAGTGTCAACGATTGGGAGAACCCTCAAGTCATTGGCATTAACAAAGAAAAACCGAGAGCATCTTATTTTGCCTATCGCAACTTGAACAATGCGCTTAAGAATACCAAAGAGAATTCCGAATACTACATCAATCTAAACGGAACATGGAAATTCAACTGGGTTCGAAAACCAGCTGACCGTCCTGTGGATTTTTATAAAACGAACTACGACATTTCAGATTGGAAAGACATTAAGGTTCCGGGACATTGGGAATTGCAAGGCTACGGGGTACCGATCTATACGGATGTATCCTACCCTTTCCCGAATAACGAACCCTTTATTCCTCACGATTACAATCCGGTAGGTTCGTATAAAAGAGACTTTAATATACCTGAGAACTGGACTGGTGAAGAAATATATATCCAGTTTGGCGGGGTTCGCTCAGCCATGTATTTGTGGGTGAATGGCAGAAAGGTTGGCTATAGCCAGGGCAGTAAAACCCCTGCTGAGTTTAATCTTACCGAATACGTAAAAGCAGGTGTAAACCAGCTTGCCGTAGAAATTTATCGCTTTAGCGATGGCTCTTATCTAGAGGATCAGGACTATTGGAAAGTTAGTGGATTCGAAAGAGACGTGTACCTATATGCCCGCCCAAAAACTCATATACATGACTTCTTCGTACATGCAGACTTAGATGAAACCTACACGCATGGTCAATTCAAACTTGAAGTTGACTTAAACAGAATCAATTCAAAATCTGAAACAAAAAAAGTAAGTGTTCAGGTTTTAGATGGCAAAAAAATCATTATCAACAAGGAAGTTGAAACTCAATTAGACAAACCGACAAACCGACTTACATTCACTGATGAAATTCTTAATGTAAGAAAATGGTCTGCAGAAACACCTAATTTATACGATTTACAAATCAGCTTAAAAACAGCAAAAGGTAAAGATATTGAAGTTATTCGTCGTAAAATTGGTTTCCGTTCCAGTGAAATAAAGAATGGTTTACTTCAAATTAATGGCGTACCTATTATTATTAGAGGAGTAAACCGTCACGAACACGATGCTGATAATGGTCGTGTAATTACTGAAGAATCAATGATAAAAGATATTGAATTGATGAAACAATTCAATATTAATGCCGTGAGAAACTCACATTATCCAAACCGTGAACGCTGGTACGAACTCTGCGATGAATATGGTTTATATATGATTGACGAAGCCAATATTGAAGCGCACGGTTGTGAACCTTACAATAAGGAAAAAACACTAGCCAATAAACCAAATTGGAAAAAGGCATTTATGGACAGAACCCAATCGATGTTTCAGCGCAGTAAAAATCATGCGTCAATCATCATTTGGTCTTTAGGTAATGAAACTGGTCGTGGCCAGAACTTCGAAGCAACCTACAATTGGTTAAAGGAACAAGATAGTTCACGTCCTGTACAGTCAGAAGATTCTGGACAGGAGTTCAATACTGATATCTTTTGCCCCATGTACGATCGAATATGGGAGATGACAAAGTATGCCGAAAAGGTTCAAACACGTCCACTAATTCAGTGTGAGTACGCTCATGCCATGGGGAATAGCGTTGGAAACCTTCAAGATTACTGGGATTTAATTTACAAGCAAAGACAGCTGCAAGGTGGCTTTATTTGGGACTGGGTAGACCAAACCTTTAGAAAAGAAACCGAAGAAGGCGATACTATTTTTGCCTATGGTGGCGATATGGGAATCTATAAAATTCAGAATGACTCTAACTTTTGTGCCAATGGCTTAATTACGGGAGATAGAAAATTGCATCCACATATTTGGGAAGTGAAAAAAGTTTATCAACCTATTGCTTTCGAAAAAATCGATCACTCTTCAAATCAATTTAAAATTATTAACCGTCACGATTTTATTGACCTGACTTCTTTTAATTTTAATTGGACATTAAAAGAAGATGCAACTGTAATAGCATCAGGTAAATTAAATAATATTGCTTTAAAAGCTCACGAAGAAAAAGTTATAACGATACCATATCCTGCAATAGAAGCTAAAGCTGGTAAAGAATATTTCTTAGAATTTCAGGCTCACAGCAAAGAAAAGCAGCCTTTAGTCCCTCAAGGACATTTAGTCGCTTGGGAACAATTCCAATTACCTGTTTCAAAAGCAATATCTGCAAAAGCGACAAGCACACTTGGAAAAGTGAAACTAAAAGAGAACAAAGAAGAGCTAAGCCTAATTGCCGGTGACATTCAGATTCGATTCTCTAAACAATCCGGAAGTTTAAGTTCATACCAGATCGATGGCAAGGAACTGATGGCTCAGGATTTGAAACCATTCTTCTGGAGAGCAGTTACCGATAACGACTTGGGTAATGGTATGCCAGGAAAGTGTCAGGCTTGGAAAGAGGCTAGCGAAAAAGCTCAGGTTCTTTCATTCGAAAGCAAAAAGCTAAGCAATCAGGTGGTGGAAGTCATTGTTTCACTTGACCTTCCTACAGTTAAGAGTAAGTATCAGACGCGATACCTGATTTATGGCAATGGTGATATTAAGGTGAAAAACACCTACCATCCTGAAGCGAATAATATTCCAATGCTTCCCCGACTGGGTATGCAAATGCAGTTGCCTAAGGCTTTCAACCAAATTGAATGGTTTGGTCGTGGCCCTCAGGAGAGCATGAGCGATAGAAAAACAGGCTATCCGGTAGGACATTACAAAAGTAGCGTAGCTGAGCAATATCACCCTTACGTGCGCCCACAGGAAACAGGTAACAAAACCGACCTGAGATGGATGGCTATTACCAATGAGCAATCTTTGGGCTTGATGGTACTTTCTCAATCAGAATTAGCCGGATCGGCACTGCCTTTCGACTATAAAGAACTGTATCACTCAGGCAAGGGGAACACTCAGAAACACGGGGCTGAAATTAAGCCTGGTGAGGTCATCAGCTGGCAGATTGATTACAAGCAAATGGGTGTTGGTGGCGATAACTCATGGGGAGCACCCGTACACTCGGAATATTCGATTCCCGCTCAAGATTATAGCTACGAGTTCATCCTTCGTCCGATAAATGGAGAGAAAGACTTGAATGAGTTGAGTAAAAACAGATTTGAATAAATGATCATCTTAACCGCAAAGGACACCAAGGATTCGCAATACTCGCTAAGAAAAAATAGTCAACTTTTCGCGACAGTCTTTGCGAGCCTTGCACTTTCTTAGCGAACTTTGCGGTTAAAGAATATTAAAAAACAAAATGTTATCCGTTTTCAGTTGTCGATTATTCACAACCGAAAACCGAAAACCGAAAAACCATATGACACATAAAAACATCACCTTACTACTCTTAATCCTTCTGGTTTGGAGTGGTTGCCAGCCTAAGGCTGATAAAGCAACAGACCTTCAGGAAGAAATGGCCAATGTACTCAACATTCAAGGCATTCCACAGGCACAGTACGAACTGGAGCCCTTTGGATTTTCCGATATGGGTGCCTGGCATGGCTATGCGCTTCCGAATATCGATAGCACGAACTACTACGGCGGGTTCTCAGGCCCACTGACCATGAAAATGTGGGGACAATGGGTAAGTAAAAACCTGTGCCAACTGGAGTTGACTGATGCGAGCAGCATGACGGCCATCGATTTGAGTAAAGCAAAGGCAGAGCTAAAATACAAGCCCGGGAAACTGGAACAAACTTTAGACCTTGAGCAGTTGAGCATCAAGCTGAGTCTGATTTTTGTGAGCGACAGATCGGCACTTATTCAAACCGATATCACAAACAAAAGCGACAAGAGCCAAAACCTCTTTGTGGGCTGGAATGGTGAGCTATTCCCTAAAGGTATCGCACTAAGCAAATCGGGAAAAGGTTTACAAATCGATTTTGAAGAAGGTGATGAATTTTTCCTGATACATAACGATTCTGACAAGTCAATTCAAATCTCGTCCAATAAGCAATCGTATCAAATGATATTAACGGATAAGCGCGATATTGCCGCGGGTGAGACCTTAAGCGTAAACTTGCTTCACTCCTACTATTTCAATCAAGAGGAAGCTGCAAAGGAAGCCGGTCAATATAACAATTGGCTATCTCAAACCGATCAGTTATTTGCTGACAATAAAAACAGATGGAATGGCTACTTAAATAAAGCTCTAGACAGCAAGAATCCATTATTAGACAAGGTGGAAAATCGCAAACTAGCAGCGAAGTGTGTGCAAACCCTACAAACTAACTGGCGATCGGCAGCAGGCGACTTACAGCATTCAGGAGTCTTTCCATCGGCTGCTTATCAAGGTTTCTATGGCTTTTGGTCATGGGACTCGTGGAAACAGGCCGTTGCCCTGGTTCGTTTCAACCCCGAATTGGCAAAGAGCAACCTGCATTCTATGTTCCAGTACCAGGACGAGATGGGCATGGTAGCCGATTGTGTGTATTTCGATCCAAAGGAAAACAACTGGCGTGATACCAAAGCACCATTGGCCAGCTGGGCTGTTTTAGAGATATACAAAGCGACATCCGACCTTGAGTTTGTGAAGGAGATGTATCCAAAATTGGTGAAATACCATAAGTGGTGGTACCAGTACCGTGACAACGATAAGAATGGATTATGCGAATATGGCTCAACGGATGGCACACTCATCGCTGCCAAATGGGAATCAGGTATGGACAATGCCGTTCGTTTTGATGATTCCAAAATGCTAAAAAATAATGCAAATGGTTGGTCGATGAATCAGGAATCGGTAGACCTGAATGCTTACTTACAAGCCGAGAAAGAAGATTTAACCGAATTGGCAAAACTTATCGATCGTGCTGAGGAAGCAAAAAGCTACAAGCTTGAAGCCTTATCGCTTAAGAAGAGGATTGCTGCTGATTTTTGGGACGAGGCAACAGGATTTTTCTACGATAGAGAAATTGTAACAGGTAAGCTATTAACGGTTCAACAAGGACCTGAAGGCTGGACGCCACTTTACACTGGTATTGCAACAAAAGAACAAGCTAAAAGAGTGGCTAGTTTATTATTAGATTCAACCAAATTTGCCACCAAAGTACCCTTCCCTACTCTGGTAGCCGACCACAAAAAATTCAATCCTTTAAAAGGCTACTGGAGAGGTCCGGTTTGGTTAGATCAGGCTTATTTCGGAATAAAAGCACTAGAGCTATATGGCTACAATAAGGAAGCAGATCTTTTAAGTGAAAAGCTTCTGCAAAATGCGGAAGGCCTGCTTGGGGATTCTCCTATTAGAGAAAACTACCACCCCATCAGTGGAAAAGGTTTAAATGCAAATCATTTCTCTTGGTCAGCGGCACATTACTTGATGCTGCTTAGCGACGAGAACAAATAACAATCAACAGTTAATTATTAGTTAGTCGATGATTAGGGTATTTTGAAGTCTGTTTACAGATTTTGAGATACCCTTTTTCTTTTATGGCTCATTTAACCTAAAACACGCCCCTTTTTCCCCTCTCAATTACAAAGTAATCGACGCAGTCCATAGGGGAATTTATTAGTTTTCCTTTAAAGGGGGATACAAGGGAATGCTCAGAGAATTTAAAAAGGTATTTCAAACGAAACACCTTCTTTAATGAACTAGATTTTAACTTCTGCTCACCATGCCATTTAGAGCTCTCTTTCTTCCAACATATCCAAATAAACGTCCTCAACATGCTCTCGGGCCCAACGCGTTCTTCTTAAAAATCCGAGGCTTGATTTCATTGTAGGATTATACATGAAACAACGAATATTGACACGGTCTCCCAGATACTCCCAACCATAATGCTCTACCAGACGTTCTAAAATCTGAGCCAGCTTCACTCCATGTAAAGGATTACTTAATTCTTCTTCGGTAGCTTGTCTCCTGTTTCGTCTGGCAGGTTTCTTTTCATTAAGCTCTTCATTCGTCTTTGGTTTAAACTCTGCATTCGAAAGTTCATCTGATTGCTTCGGTTTATCAGTCAACTCATTCTTGTGATTGTTTTCTATGTCCATTATTGGTAACGGTTTTGTTGGATTCGTTTATAAATGGTAATCCGATGAATTCAGAATATATTGTGAACCCCTTAGTCACTAATTTTACTGGATAATCCACTGTCTACCTCATCGGTTGTTCGACGACGTTTTACCAATTCATTATTCCTATCTATCAACTGAGCAATGGTTTTGGCGCTAGCCTCGTAGGTAGCAGGCTTTACCTATATTATTTTTCGGAAATGTATTTTTTTTGCTTTACCAGTTTAGGCATAGAGCAAAAGCCAGACAAATATAATATTTTTTTACTTTAGGAACTTTAAAGGAACACACACGAGCTCATACAAACTGGTAGTAGAGTTAACATTGCTTAAAGAGAGCTTAAGCTTCTTCTTTCTCTTCTGGAACGACACCCACTTGTTTACAGGCATCAATATAGTGAAGATCCTCTGCTGCATTGTAGAATACTGCAAAAGCTGAATTTATCCAAACGAGTGAGATAAAAATACCAAAGCCTAATAAAACCAAACCAAGCATGATGATGATAAAAGAAAGAATACCCATTCCAAAAATGGTCCAAAAATACCCTTTGGTCATATAAAAGCTCAGTTTAAGTGATTCAACCACTTTATGCTTTTTATCCATAATTAAATAGGGAACAAAAACCAGACGACAAGCGAGAAATATACCCGGAATCAATAAAAGAACAAGTCCAAGACCAACTACCAACACAACTAATAATCGACTTAGAATAGCCCTAGAAAAGGTTCTAAAACCTAAGAGGGTTTCTTCAAATACAAAGTCTTTTTTTCTGGCAATTTTAGTAAAGACATGGATCACACCATAAGAGTATATCGATGCGATAGCAAAATAATAAACGACTTGTATAAATTCTAAAATACTAAAGGTAATATTGAAGCCATCAGCGCTGGGTTTATTTTGCTGCATCAGCCACATAGGAGTCTCAATAGCACTACCAACGAAGACAATCAAAATCAGCATCCAAAAATGCTTTTTCATTAACGAAAAAGCTTCTTCGAAACAAGCGCTTACGGTTGGGTAAACCTTTAGAATCATATCATCTTTACAGTAATCAAACTTCATGGGGTAGTTTATTTTGATTTGGGTGAGTAAATATAACGAATTCCGTTACAAAGATTCCAATGGTTTATAATTAAACAAACATAGATTAGGCTTAAATATTGTGTTTCAGCCTAATCTATGTTCTTCTTTTCAATAAGCTAACTTACATTAATCTCTTTTCTCCGGTTAATTTGCGTATATCTGTCAAATCCTGACTAACCTCGATACAGCCTTTATAAACACCTTGCTCATCTCTAAGAGCAAAGTATTGAATCAGAATAAAACGTCCCTTCATTTCTATCCAAAAAGGCTCACTATCCTTACTTCCATCTCTAAAAGTTCGTACCAACTCATCAACAATATGAACACTCTCCGGCGGGTGACAATTTTGAACGGTACGCCCAATAATGGCCTTAGACCTTGGGAAGAAACGCTCTTTGGGATTTGAAAAGAAACAAACCTTATCGTTCTCATCAATCATCGTAATATCAACTGGAAGATTGTTCAATAACAAAATGGCTTGTTTCAAGGTCATCAAACCTGTATCAAAGTTAAGTAGCGTACTTTCTAGTTTATTCTCACTTAAAAAATCAGATTCAAATGATTCGTCAACTTTCTTTTCTATCTTTTTCTTTAGCTTTGGAGCCTGAATATAAGCATACCCCAATTCTTCACTTTGCTGTAACATATCTTCCCAGGCATTTTGATTTACAGCATTTAGAGCGACAGGAAACAATAAATATTCTTCTCTGAAAATAATCGTATACATATCAAAAAACAGATCACCCAAGAGCTTATTTATATGCTTTTTATCTAAGTTTACCTCCAAGAGAGCCATTAATAAGGCCTTCTGTCTACTTCTGATATCATCATGAATAGACCACATAACTCCCAGACATTTGTATTGAGGGTATTCTTTTTCAAAATAAGGAAAAAGAATATTCTCTTTTCTGACATAATGCTTTTCCATTTGCATCAGATCTTCAATCCCTATTCTTAAATGCTCAGCTACTTTTGAAATATCAATATCCTTATTATTAAAATCTTTAACCCAGGATTTCAAATTTTGCAATCGTCTTTCAAGTTCACGATTCTCTTTTTTCAGATAAGTCAAAAAATGATCTTCAGGTAATGATATCGGTTTTTGGGCTAATATTTGTTTTTGAAAAACATTTAAGGCCTTATTAATTCCAATTTTTAAATCCCCCATTGGCAGATCAGATTCTACCAGTCGATGTACAACAAGTATAATATCATTAGCGGTTAAATCATAAATAGCAGCCTGATGTATTTTAATTAACTCACTTCCTTTTTCACCAATAGTTAAGCGGTAACAGAAATCATATAAAGAATTGATTCTTGCCTCTGTATTATTTATAAATTCTGACATAGTTTATCTTATTAGATTCAAACATTTAAATTAAACTATTTTCAGTTATAATTCCGCTTCGTAAGAAAGAATTTATAGCATAAAAAAAGGGAACACCTCACGGCATTCCCTTTCCAAAAAATATGATAAAATTGGAATTAGTCCAATTTGTGAATCAATAAACCTGAACGTAGTTTAGGCTCAAACCAAGTTGTCTTAGGAGGCATGATGTTACCTGTATCAGCAATATCAATTAGTTGTTGCATAGATACTGCGTATAAAGCGAAAGCAACTTTCATATCACCGCTATCAACACGTTTCTTCAACTCACCTAATCCACGGATACCACCTACGAACTCAACACGAGTAGTTGTACGAAGATCTTTAACGTCTAATAGGTTATCCAATACGTGGTTTGAAAGGATTGTTACATCCAATACACCAATAGGATCCTTATCATCGTAAGTACCTTCTTTTGCGTTAAGCTTGTACCACTTGTTATCTAAATACATAGAAAACTCGTGCAATTGAGCTGGCTTGTAAATCTCCTCACCCATGCACTCAACTGTGAAAGTCTCTTCCAATTTAGCAAGGAATTCAACTTCTGTCATTCCGTTAAGATCTTTAGCTACACGATTGTAATCGATAATTGCCAATTGATCATCTGGGAAGTGTACAGCCATGAAGTAGTTGTATTCCTCATCACCAGTGTGATTAGGATTCTTAGCAGCAAACTCATCACCGATACGAGCAGCAGCAGCTGTTCTATGGTGACCATCAGCTACGTAAGTAGAAGGAACTTTAGTTGCAAACAACTCTTCCAACTCTTTGTTAGTAGCTGCATCGTTTACAGGCCAGAAATGGTGACCGAATCCGTCTTCAGCAACAAAATCGTACTCAGCTTCTTCGTTCTTTACGATGTTTGCTACGATAGCATCAATCTCTGGAACAGCTTTGTATGAAAAGAATACTGGCTCAAGGTTAGCTTCAGTATAACGAGTCAAAATCATACGATCTTCCTCTTTGTCTGGACGAGTTAGCTCGTGCTTCTTGATCACACCAGTTCTGTAGTCTTCACAAGCAGCATTTGCAACGATACCGTACTGGGTACGTCCATCCATTGTTTGAGCATAGATATAGAATTTAGCTTCTGAATCCTGCTTCAACCAACCTTTTTCTTGCCATAGCTTAAGGTTAGAAACTGATTTTTCATAAACCTCAGCAGAGTGAACGTCTGTTCCAGCAGGACAGTCGATCTCAGCACGAGTGATGTGAAGTAAAGAACAATCTTTACCTTCAGCCATCTGTGCAGCCTCTTCTGAATTCATTACGTCATATGGTAAACATGCTAAATCTTTAGCGATATCTTTAGTTGGGCGTAAGCCTCTAAATGGTTTTACAATTGCCATGATTTGGTATTTTGTATGTTTTGTATTTTGTTTTCTGTAAAATTTAAGGAACGAAATAATCGTATTTAACGATTATTTATTCACTCTAAATGTTTCGTCTCCTTTTTCAATAAGATTCACAATCTGATTAGCACCGGCGATACCAGCATTAATGTTTGCTTCAGCAGTTTGTGCTCCCATTTTCTTAGGAGTAAAGAAAAAGCGGCCTTCATATTTAGCAGCAAATTCATCTTTACAGTCAGGTGCGATGTCAGAGATATAAGCAAAATCTTTACGATCTTCCATAAGTTTCAACATACCTTCTTCGTCAATTACTTCTTTACGAGCTGTGTTAACAAGGATACCACCCTCAGGCATCTTGTTCAACAAATCGTAATTAATTGATTTTTTAGTCTTGTCGTTGGCAGGAATATGCAAGGAAACATAGTGACAAGTGCTATATAGCTCTTCTACTGTGTCTACTGCCTTAACTCCATCAGCTTCAATAGCTTCTTTTGCAACAAAAGGATCGAATGCATAAACTGTCATTCCGAAACCTTTAGCAATATTAGCAACGTGTTTACCAACGTTACCATAAGCGTGAATACCGATATTCTTACCTCTTAACTCAACACCAGCTTTCCCGTTATAACCTTTACGAGCAAGGAAAACCATCATTCCTAATGCTAGCTCAGCTACAGCGTTCGAGTTTTGACCAGGTGTATTCATGGCCACAATACCTTTTTCAGTACATGCTTCAAGATCGATATTATCGTATCCAGCACCTGCACGTACAATTACTTTTAGGTTTTTAGCTGCTTCAAGCACCTCGCGAGTTGCTTTATCAGAACGAATAATCATTCCATCAACATCAGCAACAGCTGCGATTAACTCAGCCTTATCTGTGTATGACTCTAGCAAAGCTAGTTCATATCCTGCACCTTCAACTACTTCGCGAATCGCGTTTACAGCAGCAGGAGCAAAAGGTTTATCGGTTGCAATTAAAACTTTAGTCATTTTATTATTTTTCAAACGTTAAAAATAAAATGTCATTGCCAGCCAAATCGAAGTTATCCTTACGGATCCCTTTAGTCGTTCCTCATGCTTTAATGACTCAAAATAGAGATTCGAGTGTGTTGCCACACTCAAACCCATATAATCAGGTAATTACTTTACATGCATTGTTTCGAATTCCTTCATGCAATCTGCTAATGCCTGTACTGATGCTTTAGGTAAAGCATTGTAAGTAGAAGCACGGAAACCACCAACTGAACGGTGACCTTTAATTCCAGACATACCTTTTGAAGTAGCGAATTCGAAGAAATCTTTTTCTAATTCTTTGTACTCATCATTCATCACGAAACAGATATTCATTAATGAACGATCTTCTTCGTTGATAACAGTACCTTTGAACATTGGGTTACGGTCAATTTCATTGTAAAGAACCGCAGCTTTATCTTCGTTCATTTTCTGCATAGCAGAAACACCACCCATTTCTTTGATCCATCTCAAAGTTTGAAGAGCAGCAAATACAGGAACTACTGGAGGTGTGTTAAACATAGACTCACCTTTAATATGAGTTCTGTAATCTAACATTGTAGGAATCTGACGATCCATTTTACCTAGTAATTCATCTTTTACGATTACAAAAGTTACACCAGCTGGCGCTAGGTTCTTTTGTGCACCACCATAAATTAATGCATACTTAGATACATCAACAGGGCGAGAGAAAATATCAGATGACATATCAGCAACAAGAGGCACATTCACGTCCATGTCGTGCTTGATCTCAGTACCATAAATGGTATTGTTTGTAGTGATATGGAAATAATCTGCATCCGCAGGAATTTCGTATCCTTTTGGAATGTAGTTGTAAACTGTTTCTTTAGAAGAAGCAACCTCTACAACTTCACCAAACAACTTAGCTTCTTTCTGAGCTTTGTTTGCCCAAGCACCAGTGTTTAGGTAAGCCGATTTCTTAGCCATCAAGTTGTAAGGAATCATGCAGAACTGAGTTGAAGCTCCACCACCTACAAACATTACTGAGTATCCTTCTGGAATATCCAATAATTCTTTGAATAAAGCGATAGCTTCATCCATTACGGCAACAAATTCTTTGCTACGGTGAGATACTTCCATTAGAGAAAGAGATGTTCCGGCAAAATTCTTAATAGCTGCAGCAGTATTTTCTACTGTTGAGTCAGGAAGGATTGAGGGTCCTGCAGAAAAATTATGTACTTTCATTTTCAATATTTTTTTAAAATGTGAACGTTTGCATATTCATGCGCAAATTTGCAAATAAAAATGAAGAATAACGAGGTCAAAAATCATTTTTTATATGTTTTTCAACAAAAATAACAAAAGCTCATATTACCCAGTTATACAATTGAATATCTTACAGTTAAACAAACACGCAAACAGATTTCGAAATCGTTTTCAGATGTTAGCCCCAAACAGACAAAAAAAAAGCAGGTTTGCGATACTTCACAAACCTGCTTTTACTATAAAATCATTGATTGCAATTGAACTAAATAAGCTCAACCCATAATCAAATATGCTTAGCCTTTATAAAAAGGGATTTTTGTAATTTTAGCTTTAAGCGCTTTCTTTCTTACACGAATGTAAATCTCGGTATCAGCTTTGTAGAAACCTTCTTTAACGTAGCCCATACCAATGCTTTTCCCAACAGCAGGAGCACTTGTTCCAGATGTTACTTCACCAATCTCGTTTCCTTCAGCATCCTCAATCTTATAACCCTGACGAGGGATACCACGGTCAATCATTTCAAAACCTTTCAAACGACGTTTAGGCTTATCAGCTTTCTGCTTCTCGAAAAATTCTCTATCAATAAAGTCATTACCATCAACAAATTTGGTTATCCAACCTAAACCTGCTTCAATAGGAGTATGTTCATCATCAATATCGTTACCATATAGGCAAAATCCAACTTCAAGACGAAGTGTATCACGAGCAGCTAAACCAATTGGCTGAAGACCAAACTCCTTACCAGCTTCCATAACAGCGTTCCATAATTTCTCACCATCCTCATTTGCTACATAAATCTCACATCCACCAGAACCTGTATAGCCAGTCGTTGAGAAAATTACGTTCTCGATACCAGCCATATTAACTTTCTTGAAAGTATAGTATTCCATATCTTCAACAGGAACATCGATAAGCTTTTGCATTGCTTTAAGAGCCAAAGGACCTTGAACTGCTAACTGACAAATTTCATCAGACGCATTATAAAGTTCTTTACCAACTTCTAAGCCCATTTCTTCAGCGTTTTTTGAACACCAGGCCCAGTCTTTTTCGATATTAGCTGCATTTACAACTAATAAATAAGTTTCAGAATCGATACAGTAAACCAACAAATCATCTACAATACCACCTTTTCCGTTAGGAAAACATGAATATTGAATCTTTCCATCAGTTAAAGCTGCCACATCATTAGTGGTCAATTTCTGAACAAAGCTAAAAGCCTTAGGGCCTTTAACCCAAAACTCACCCATATGAGAAACATCAAATACACCTAATTTTTCACGAACACACATGTGCTCATCTTTAATACCAGTGTATTCAATAGGCATGTTATAACCAGCAAATTCTAACATTTTAGCGCCTAATTCTTCATGAAAACTAGTGAATGCAGTTCTTTTCATCTGTTTGTTGTTTGAAGTTTAAGATCTTAATGTGTCTCGTAATTAAAAAAAACACATCATTTCCTATTTAAGTATTGTTTATTTAAATCACTCAATTACAAAGAATTTAACCGTTTAAAAATCCGCTGTAATTGTACATATAGAATTTTCATTCTGTTTTGTTTTGCAAATGTAGAAGAATACAAATTCTAGGCAAAAAAATACCGATTAAACTTCAAAATACACATTGTATTATAAAGCATATTTTGAAAATTAACCGGTTATTCTAAATTTAGAATTACTTCCTGGTCAAACTATAATTCGTTATTATTTTTTTTCGGATTTCATTCTCGAAACACACAATAAAAGCCTTATTTACACCGGATCTATCTCTAAAATAGATTGCATCTTCCATTTTGTCATAATCTCCAATTGTATATCGGTACCACTCGCCATCAAACGAACTTACAACCTCTTGCTTACCACTATATAACTTCTTCAGTTCATCGGCCTTCATTTCAATCTTTGAAGCTGCAATCTGAATTTTATAAGTTGTTATAATAGTTGCTACTTTTTCGACAACAGGAGTAGGAAGTTGAATTACAGGAGGTAAAACATCTACTTTTTGAACTGGAATAGCTTCTTCAAGTTTCTCGACTTGTTTTACAGGTTCTTCCAATTCTTCTTCAATAACTTTCTCTACAATCAACTTTTTCGTATAAATATCAAATTTACCATTCTGACCTCTATTGGAATCGAATAAAAACGAATCACCTTCATAAGTAATAAAATGACGGTCATCATAGACAGAATTAATTGGCATCCCCATATTTTGAGCTTGCAGCCAAGCTCCACTTTCATCCCTTTCAGATTTAAAAATATCGTAACCACCAATTGAATTTCTTCCTTTAGAGCTGAAGTACATCACTTTTCCATCATCCGAAAGAAAAACATCTCTCTCGTCATAATTCGAATTAATTTGATTTCCTAGTTTTATGGGCTTCCCCCATTCACCATCATCATTCTTCTGACAATAAAAGATATCGCCTTGCTTTCCATCCCTATCACTTACAAAAACAACGGTATTCCCATCAGCAGTAAAAGATGCAGATGACTCATTAGATTTTTTTTCATTCACAAAAAATACATCCATTTCTTTGGTCCAGAATTTATCATCTTTTTGCATAAAGATTAAATCACCTAAATCTTTATCCTTGTCATAGAATAAATACTGATTATCATCAACTTTAGCAACCATTATAGGTATATCTCGCGATTTTTTCTCATCATTTAAGACACTGAAATTTGCCCATTCACCATTTATTAAGGCAACACTAAAACCTCTTAAAGATGCAAGCTCTTTATTCTTTTTATCATCGCCAACAATTGTCCTATCCGAGTTGAAAAACAGTTTGGCTCCATCTTTTATTGCAAGCACATCATTGGCTTCTGAATTTATGGGAGCAGGCAACCTTTCAACATCAAAGCCCGAAGACTTATCTGCCAGAATTTGCCCGCTTTTACATTCATCCATATACTTAAAGACAGTTTTCAATTTCTCCTTATTTCGCTTTGAATCATCATGCTGAATAATTTCCACAAAAGTTTTGTAATTCAAAATAGCGTTTGAAAAATCATGATCATACTGACAAGCTCTACCTAAAAACAAATAGAGTTCTGCATTTATATTTGGTTTGGATGCTTTAACTTGTTCAAAAAATGGCTTTGCCGATTCTTTTCTACCATACTTTAGATAAGACTGACCAATATTATAATTCAATTCTGCATTTTTATTATTATAAGCATAACATTCTAAAAGAAGATTTAGACATTCAGGGTAAGAAGCTTCCCCTTTGCCAAAAAGTCTTTTTGCCTTACTAATATGTTTTAACAACTTCTTCCCTTCAATATCCCCTCCGGCAAACTCGCCTGGATCAATTCGCATAAATTCCTGAGCTCTAACACTCCCAAAAGAAAAAACAAAGAACAATATTAGTATACGAAACATGGACATAGCCTATATCTTTAGTTAAATAACAAACAACTAAATTAATAAATTTCAAGAACAATTAAGAGCTTTATTCCTGTTTTTCAAAACGTAGAATTACAATAAATCAAAATCAAGCATAATAAGAGGTCGACCTAGATAAGTCATGTCTAAACCTACAATCAAAGATTATTATAGACTATTTAAAAATAATTCATTAATATTGTATAATAAGTGGAACGCATATAAACATTTTTACATCTATATAAATTCATCTATTTACGATCAGTATTAATCGAACAACTTATACAAAGCAATTTTATTTAAAACTATAAGGATACAGTTTCAATAATCAATTCATAAGCCGAAAATGAACTCAAACACTAAAATCATTGATTTATCATACTTAAGAGAAATGTCTGGTAATAACAAAGACATCATGATTGAAATGGTTGAAATATTTATCGAACAAAACCCTGAATTTACTGAGGGGATTTCCAGCTACTTTCAAAATAAACAATGGACAGAGCTTGGAGCTATTGCTCACAAAGCAAAATCGTCTGTTCGAATAATGGGAATGGATGAGTTAGGTGATTGTTTAGAAAGAATTGAACACTATTCTAAAGGTAATCAGAAAGTTGAACTTCAACAGAAAATTGAAGATAGACATAAACTTAATGACGATGATTTAAGAATTTGGAACAACGTTCGTAATGAAGAAGTTAATGACATTGACCTTGAATTCATACCGGCACTTGTCAGCCAATTTCTAAACCAAAGTCCAATAGCAATTAACGAATTAAGAAAAGCTTTACTAGAGCTTTAATATGACAATAAACACGCCTCACATATTAGTTGTAGATAGCAATAACGCCACTCTAAAATATATCGAATTTACCCTTACTGGTATCGGATATAAATCGACACTTGCAAAAAATGGTATAGAAGCTATTGAAAAAGCTAAAAACCAGCATTTCGATCTTATTATTTCTGACCTCAATCTTCCTTTGATGAGCGGCAATGATCTTGTCAGACAAATTCGCAAAACTCCGGAATACAGACTCACACCATTCATCATTCTATCAGACAACAAAGAAGAGGAAACCTGGATCCAAAACTTAAATGATGGAGCTGATGATTTTATTACAAAGCCTTTCAAACAGGAAGTTTTCATCTCAAAAATCAAAGCCCATCTAAAGAAAACAAAACTCAGAAAAGAAGTTACAGATTCAACTATTAAAAACAACCTCAATTTTGACAAAGGCAACATTGTATTTTGTACCCCAAAAGAGAATAAATTCAAACTTTCTCAACAATATATTAAAACACCAGTCAAGCATGTTTATTCTGATCAGGAATTATTCACCTATCTAAAAGAAGAACATGTCTGGCGTATTATTATCGACGACAATGCAATTTGGGCTATTTCTATTCTTGATAAGATTAGTAAAACAATAGAACAATTAATTCCCATTGATATTTTAATTTCAGATTCCAAGGACACCGATAAATTTGACTATTTATTAACGAATCATATTGATTCATTTCTATACAAACAATTGGATGAGAGGTTGATTATTCATCAAATAAATTCATCCGTTCAACAGGAATTAAACCTCAAAAACAAATATTTTAATGCTCTTAACACAGCAGCTAAACAGTCGCCTGTTCGATTTGAAAATGAATACCACGAAGATGTTTCAGACTTCAATATTCAGGTAAAACACCAGGCTTACAACAAACTTGCAGGTGGTGACTTTTATGAAATATTTAGTGTTGACAATCAGAAAAAGATCATTGTAATTGGCGACGTAATGGGTAAAAAATGGGATGCTTGGTTCTTTGTACCAGCCTATATTGCCTACATACGAAGCACAATTAACTTTTTCTTGAGTCGTGAAGAATTCGATTTTATCAAATCACCAGGTAAATTTCTGGGAATAATTAACAAATCCATATTTAAGGATTTAAAACTAAGCGAGGTATTCACCACACTCAGCATTGTAACTGTTTGTACACAAACTTCAAAAATCAGTATTGCATCTGCCGGAGCTCTTCAGCCTCTCTTCTATAATGCCAAAGAAAACAAACTAACGCAACTTAATATTGTTGGAACACTTTTGGGGGTAATACCCGATGCCCATTATTTAAGTCTAATACAAGATTTTAATCAGGGAGATAAAATTCTGCTCTATACAGATGGGTATATTGAAGCTGTGAATGATAGAACTGGCAATATGGTTGGAAATGAAGTTTTCTTTGAGAACATACATCAGGTTATGGAAAAAGGGCTTATTCAACTCACTGATGTCGAACATCAATTGATCCATTCATTAAATATTTCTAAGTTCGACGATGACAGAACCCTACTCCTTGTTCAAAAAAATTAAGCTTTAACTTTCTCATTTCGCTATTAATTTTGTTCATTTGTCAAAAATTACAAATCATGACTCCAAACGAAATTATTGGCTGGATGGGAAGCATCCTCTTTGCAATTTGCGCACTACCCCAAGCAGTACATACATATAAAACCAGAAAAGTTGACGACTTAAATGAGCTTTTTATCTGGCTTTGGTTTCTAGGCGAAGTATTTACCCTTTGGTATATCATTATCGATGATATTAGCAATAAAGTTTATCATGTGCCTTTATATTTTAATTATATATTCAATCTCATCATGCTTTTTTATCTGATCTTTGCTAAATACAGATACAACAGCGTACCAACGGCATTAGCCCAACTGAAACGTCGGATTACAAAATAAATCAACTCGATACAGTTTCACGATTGCACAAATCCTCTCTTAATTCAAATAGAAAATAGTGAAAATAGCCATTATTGATAATTTCGATTCATTCACCTACAATCTGGTACATACTGTAGAGCAATTCTGCAAGCAAGTGATCGTGATGCGCAACAATAAGGTCGATTGGCAAATTCTGGAGGAGTGTGATAAAATCATATTTTCACCAGGACCTGGTTTACCAGAAGACGTGAAAGTAATGGGAGAAATTCTCGATCGATACAAAACAACGAAACCAATCTTAGGCGTTTGTTTAGGCATGCAGTATATTGGAATCTATTTCGGAGGTGAAATTTTCAATATCGAAGATATTGTACATGGAATTCCAAAACCAACTTTAGTTACAGATGCGTCAGAATTTTTATTCCACAATATCCCAGGGAAATTCAATTCTGGCCGATACCATTCATGGGCATTAAGCGAAGCAAAACTCCCCAACTGCCTTCATATTACAGCTACTGATCATGACAATCTTATTATGGCAATTCGTCACAAAGATCTAGACATTTGTGGCCTTCAGTTTCATCCAGAATCCATCATGACTGAACAAGGTTCAGACATTCTAAAAAACTGGATAAAATCTTAAGGCTAATCGGTTCATTTAAGAAAGTAACAGGCCTAGTTATCTTGCCAAACTTTCTTTTTCTCATATTTCAAATCCTGAAGAACAGAAGATTTTACGCTAAGCTTAAAGTTATACGATTGGTAGGTACCAAATGGAATCGTATTGAAAGTCATCTGCCAACAATGCAAATCACGAGTTAAAGAAAACTGAGTGGCTGTAATTGATTTATTCGCGAAATCATAACCTGTAGAAAAATTTATTTTCCACTTAGGTGTCAAACTAAAATCACCACGAAGACCTATATTCTGATTCACATTACTCTTACTTGTTGGTTTAGAGTACGTCCAACCGTAATCCAATGAAAAAGACCATGGCACATCAAACCTCACATATGTCATTTCATCAGGCACACTCTCGTTATCCTTACCCTTATCCTTACCCTTATCCTTACCCTTACCCCCTTCTTTAGGATCACCCTTAAAATCACTCGATGATAACCTAAAGCCTAAGTCAATAGAAGCATTGGTTACACGTGGACCAAATTTATCAATCTTAACATCATTGGCATTCAAAGCATATGGGTCAACGGTCGAATTAAAACTCAAATCTAGCTTTTTATTAAAAATCTTTGTACGACCATTTATTCTAATATTAGACCAGTTCAAAGAATCCTTGAACATATCGTAACTGGTAGAAAACTTAAGGCTCTCTAAAAGCTTTACCTTTTTAAAATCTTCATTACCAGTTGTATCGTTTGCTGTTTTAATTTTTGCTTCAATATTATTATCTAAACTTAAATTAATACTTCCAGACTCTCTGGCACCCGTTGGCGTTCCATACAAGCTGCCTTCAAAAATGGAATATTCAATATCATTTTCATTCCCATCCTTGTAGGTCCTATAGTATTTTTCTCTATCCACCCCAATTTCCGGGGTATAGCTCACACTAATTGAAGGTGTCATAACGTGACGAATTGCTTCAATCCTCGATGTCTTCTTAAAGGTATACATCCCATAAATCTTTGGACTTAAAGACAAAGATGCTGATGTGGAATAATTATGGGCATAACGCATTCCTTGAATGGTATCAATATGAACACCACCAGCCCCATCATTCAATTCATTTTTCCACTCTTTTCGTATAGATCGCGAATATAGAACACCATTATAATTTAGCGTTGGTGCCAAGGTTAAGTCACGAGCTAACTTAAAATTTGTCGTAATTGGAATAGAGTGCTGATAACCATTTTTCCAGTCTTTGGTTAAAGAAGAAGACATCAATTCTTTTTCTTTGATATTCACACGATTCTCCATTTTCGATGAATAACTCACTCCAATCTTATCGTACCATCTTAAATTTGAACTCTTCCCTTTTGTTCTAAATGGGTAAATTTGAGTCATATTTAAAGATAAACTTGGTAGTGTTAACGAAATTGTGGTATCCCGGCTATTCTGAGAATGACGTAAGGATCCATTCAAACTAAAAGGACTGCCCGGCCATTTTTTACTATATGAAATACTCGATTGTTTTTGATTATTTACAATCTTATCGATACTCGTCGAATTATTTCTATCATTCTCTGAGGTTGAAAAGTTAACAGAAGCAGAGAATGTCCGATATGGATTTGCTTTAGCATCCTGAGTATGACTCCATCTAACAGCAAAGTCAGTCACTTCAGAATAATCATCTAAGCCCTTATCTCCAAATTTATTTTTATGGTATTCTGTTTCTAAACGACCACTATATTTATATCGCTTTTTATACTTCGATTGTAAATTGAGTCCCCATGAACCATTAGAAAAGATATCGCCTCGAATAGCTAAATCCACGTAATCATTAATCGCCCAATAATATCCTCCACCTCGAAGGTTAAATCCTCTTCGTTGCTCCTCACCATAACTCGGTAAAAGAATACCTGAAGAATATTTACTACTAAAGGGGAAAAAACCAAAAGGTAAACCAACTGGCAAGGGTACATCTTCTAAAACAATATGCAAAGGGCCTGAAACAATCTTATCATCCTTAATCATCTTAGCTTTAGTCATTCGCACATAAAAGTGAGGATGAGGATGATCACATGTCGTATACTTTCCATTTTTCAAGAAGAAAGTATTCTCATCCATTCTCTTTGTGATCTCACTATGTACATAGCCACTTTCTTGTTCCGTGATAACTTCGTTCACTAATCCTTTACCAGTTTCAAAGTTATATTTTAATTCCTTGCACTTAAATTCCTCTGATCCATCTTTAAACTCAGGTGTGTGTATATAATTTCCAGTGCTATCCTTAATACCATATGCAAAGGCCTCCTTCTTAGCTATATCAAGTTCGATATAATAAGCCTTTAATTCAGTGGCACCATATTTTACAAAAGCATTCTTAGTCAAAAACACTTTCTGGCCCGTTAAGGAAAAGGTCACACTATCATCAGCATTGTATTCTATGGCCGTCTCAAGAAAGGGCTTCTTAGCTGTTGAATCAGCTACAATTGAATCATTTTCGACCGTATTTTTTTTCTTTAATTTTAAGTCTAAAGAATCTACTTGCTGCAAAAATCCAGCATACGCGTTAACTTCATAAGGAGAATCAATTAAATTCTCACATTCATAACTTTCGTTAGCCATTAGATTAAAATCCGCAAATATATTCAAGGGAATTAAGCTAAGAACTGAAAGTATAAAAAGCTTTTGTTGTAATTTCAATTGCAATTTTTATCGTTATTTTTGTACAAGAATGAGATCGACTAATGAACTTAAAAATCAGATATAGTACACTAAGGTTTAAGCAACTAAGACTCTTTAAATTATAATGATGCATACCATCTATTTCAAACAGAAAGGTCTCAGGTCGCCAAAATTACAAATAAAACTACTATATTCCCTAATATAAACACTGTTCGGAATCATTTTTTAAGTTCTTTTATGAAGATTTCTTATCTTATTTTTTTTTCAAATAAAATTTCACAATATATAATGAATAGAGTATCAGTTTTTTTAATGTTTTTTGTTCTATGTTCGATTAGTTTCAGCAGTTTCGGACAAAACTCAGAATATAAAATTAACACCATCGTCATTGATGCTGGTCATGGCGGCAAAGACCCAGGAGCAGTAGGTAAACATAGCTACGAAAAAGATATTGTATTAGATATTGCACTTAAAACCGGGAAGTATATCAAAGATAATTTCCCCAATATAAAAGTTGTTTATACGAGAAAGACTGATGTTTTCATCCCCTTAAAAGAACGTCCTGAAATTGCCAACAAAAACAAGGCAGATCTTTTTCTATCTATCCATGCAAACAGCCTTGAAAATAATACAAGAACCTATGGTACAGAAACCTTTATCTTAGGTCTACATAAATCGAAAGATAATTTGGCTGTTGCGATGAAAGAAAATTCTGTAATGCTTTACGAAGATGATTATAGCAACAAGTATGAAGGTTTTAATCCTAAAGACCCTGCTTCATATATTATTTTTAATTTGATGCATAGCTTGCATATTGACAACAGCACATCTATGGCTCAGCATACCGAACATCAATTTAAAAACAGAGTTGGCAGACGATCCAGAGGTGTAAAAGCTGCTGAGTTATGGGTTCTAAGAAAAGCAAGTATGCCATCTGTTTTAATAGAAGTTGGCTTTATCTCTAATCCTAATGAAGAACGTTTTCTAAAATCTAAAAAAGGACAAGATTATATGGCCTCGGCTATCTTCAGAGCATTTAGGTCGTATAAAGAGGAAATTGAACGACATAGTTCACGAACCCTTGAGGCAAAAGAAAAACCTGCAGTATATGAATCCTCTGAGGGAGTTTATTATTGCGTGCAGATAAAATCCTCAACAAAGAAAATACCCCTAAATGCTAATGTTTTTAAAGGACTTGATAATGTGATAGAAAAGCAAGTGAATGGTGTTTATAAATATTCGGTGGCGCAAAGTTCAAACCTTAAGAGTGTTATCAGCGAAAAAAAGCAGGTGAAAAAAATAATTCCTGACTGTTTTATAGTTGCTTACCACAATGGGAAGCCTATTTCTATTAAAGAAGCCAAAAAGATTCAAAAATCATAATAAATATTCTCTACCTTTGATTAAGAAAGGATGACGTAATCACACAATATTACTAAATGAAAATATCAAAAGAAGCTACTATTGGATTATTGGTTGTAGCTGCCATTACGATTTTTATTTGGGGAATAAATTTCCTTAAAGGAAACAGTATATTCTCAACAGACCAGTTATTTTATGCAAAATATCAACGAGTTGATGGCTTAAAAAAATCGAGCCCTGTAACTCTAAGAGGCTTCAAAGTTGGTCAAATTCAGTCTATCAAATTCAGTGAATCAAATATCAATGATTTAATTGTGTCTTTCTCGGTGGGTGACGGTTTCAAACTTCCTAAGAATACGACAGCCCGAATTGTCAGTTCCGATATTATGGGCACGAAAGAAATTCAGATTAATCCAGGTAATTCTAAGTCTATCCTGCAAGCAGGTGATACGATAAAAGGAAGTATTGAAGGGGACTTGAAAGAACAAGTTAGCATGCAAATGCTACCACTAAAGAATAAAGCTGAGAAGTTGATGTCAAGTGTTGACTCAGTCCTAACCGTTATTCAGTATATTTTTAATGCTGATGCTCGTGATAATATATCACAGAGTTTAACAAGCATTAAAAACACAATCAACAAACTTGAAAATACATCGGGTAATCTTGACACATTAGTTTCAGGACAAAGATCTCACATGGAGAAGATATTAGCTAATATTGAATCCATAACTGGAAATCTTGAATCTAACGGCAAAAACATTGATAACATTCTCAATAACTTCTCAAGTATCTCAGATTCTTTAAAACAAGCTGAAATTGCTTCAACAGTCAATAATGCCAATGCAGCTTTAGCTCAGGTAAACGAAATATTCCAACAAATAAATTCAGGTAAAGGTAGTATGGGAGCCTTTCTTAAAAACGATAGCCTTTACCATCATATGGAATCTGCATCTAAACATCTGGATGAATTGCTAATTGATCTAAAAGCCCATCCTAAGCGCTATGTTCAGGTTTCTGTATTTGGTCGAAAAGACAAGCAGAAGAAAAAGAAATAATACGAACCAATTATTCACTAAAAAGGCCAGATTTAAATCTGGCCTTTTTTTTAGTTTAATATCAGATCATTTAGACCTTCATGCTGCGTTTTCAGATAACTATGAGCTTCTGAATAACGCATAATTCTTTTAATTAAACTAGCTGGTGCTTCTAGCAACGAATTATCAATATAATTGATTAGATCCCCCGATCCCATCAAGTCATCAATTGAGATGCTTTCAAGTTCAGTAAGAAAATCATCATGATTTTTTGTTGATGCCCAACCGACAAGTGTAAAAATTGAATTCATTCGCATATTTTATTGGTTTCTACCAACTATAACGCGAACATTTATAATTTAGTATCTAAGATTTAACAAAACATTTTATTCCCTATGAAATTAAAAGATTGAGTTGATTCTCCTCAATCATCTTTCTCAAATTTATCAAAGCATAACGCATACGGCCCAATGCTGTATTGATACTAACATCAGTATCATCAGCAATTTCTTTAAAACTCAAGCCTTTATAATGACGTAAAACAATTATCTCTTTCTGATCTGATGGGAGGCGATCCACCAATTCTTTTACTTCACAATGCTGTTGGGATCGAATCATGATATCCTCACAATTATCATCGCTAAATTTCTCCGAATTAAAAAGATCCAGCTCAAAATCGTCATTCGAATAAACCTTATTCATTTTCTCCTGCCTAAAATGATCGATAATCAAATTATGAGCAATACGAAATACCCAAGCCAAAAACTTACCATTGTCGCGATATTTTCCTGCTCGTAAGGATTGAATGACTTTAATGAAGACATCTTGAAAGATATCTTCGGTCAAATCTTTATTCTTTACAATTAAATAGATATAGGTAAACACCCTATCTTTGTGGCGAGTTATGAGCACTTCTATCCCAGACTGGTCGCCAGAAATAAACCGCTCAATATAATATTGATCGCTTTTTAAATCAAAATTCTCCATTTTCACATCTTAGATTTTAAGTAATACGGTGTAGAGATTGATCTATAAGCAAAGTAGGTTTTAGTGTGTGTCAATTATTATATCACTTGCAAGATTATAAATAATAAAGAGTTTTGCAAATCCATAGAACTTAAATAAATTTGTGAGATTTTATATTTCGCTCAGAACTTCAAGAATTAAACATGATTCATCAAGATAAATTCATCACCATAAAAGGAGCAAAAGTCCATAATCTTAAGAATATCGACTTAAAAATTCCTCGTAATAAATTTATTGTGATCACAGGACTTTCCGGTTCTGGAAAATCCTCTTTGGCTTTCGACACACTTTACGCTGAAGGGCAAAGAAGATATGTAGAGAGTTTATCTGCTTACGCTCGCCAATTTTTGGGAAGAATCAACAAACCTGAAGTCGATTATATTAAAGGTATTCCACCAGCAATTGCCATAGAACAAAAAGTAAACACCCGTAACCCACGTTCGACAGTAGGAACCTCAACAGAAATCTACGATTATCTTAAATTACTATTTGCACGAGTAGGAAAAACCTATTCCCCTATTTCTAATACTCTGGTCAAAAGACACAGCGTTAGTGATGTTGTTAAATTCACTTTGGAAAATGAAGAAGATGCCACAGTCATGATTATGGCTGAATTGCATCACAATGGTGATCGCTCAAGAAAAGAACAACTTGAAGTTTTATCACAGCAAGGTTTTTCAAGAATTGAGATTGAGGGGAAAGCTCACAAAATATTTGATGTTTTAGAGGATCAATATTTACTTTCAAAAGAAGAAGATATTCATATCATTGTAGATCGACTTCGTATTGATAAGGAAGAAGATACCAGGAACAGACTGGCAGACTCTATTCAAACAGCCTTTTATGAAGGAAAAGGAGAATGTTTAATCTCAATTTCTGATTCCAAAGCTTTAAATTATCATAGCTTTTCAAACCGTTTTGAAGCTGATGGCATCACATTTGAAGATCCACACACACACACCTTTAGTTTCAATAATCCTGTTGGTGCCTGTCCTAAATGCGAAGGATTCGGCAAAGTTATTGGTATTGATGAAGACCTTGTAATACCCAATAAAACAATGAGCATTTATGAAGATGCTGTCGTATGTTGGAAAGGTGAGAAAATGAGAAAATGGAAAGATGAGTTGGTATTTACTGCCGATAAATTCGATTTTCCTATTCACAAACCCTTCTTCGAGCTTAGCGAAGAGCAGAAACAATTGCTTTGGACAGGGAATAAGCATTTCAAAGGCCTGCATGCCTTCTTTGCATATATTGAATCCAAGCAGTATAAGATTCAGTACCGTGTTATGTTATCCAGATATCGTGGAAAAACGACTTGTCCCGATTGTCGAGGTACTCGATTGAAAAAAGAAGCTGGTTATATCAAAATCACGGGTAAGAATATTCAGGATTTAGTCTTAATGCCAATTTCTGAACTCAACGAATTCTTCAATAATTTGAAACTAGAAGGTAGTGATGAAAAGGTTGCGAAACGAATTCTAATTGAAATTCAGAATCGCTTGCAATTCCTTTCAGATGTTGGACTGGGATATCTAACCCTAAACAGATTATCCAGCAGTCTATCAGGGGGTGAATCACAGCGAATAAATCTTGCCACATCACTTGGGAGTAGCCTGGTTGGCTCTCTTTATATACTTGATGAACCGAGTATTGGTCTTCACTCAAAAGATACTGAACTTCTTATTAAGGTGCTACGTCAACTGCGTGACTTAGGTAATACTGTTGTTGTAGTTGAACACGACGAAGACATTATCATGGCTGCTGACCAGGTCATTGATATAGGACCATATGCTGGCCGATTAGGTGGAGAACTGGTATTTCAAGGTAATTTGGAAGAGCTGAAAAGCTCCGATGCTAGCTTAACTTCTCAATATATTTCTAAAACACGTAGCATTCCAACACCTACCAGTAGAAGAAAATGGAATAACTATATTGAAATTCTTGGCGCAAGAGAAAACAACCTGAAATCATTAGATATCAAGTTTCCTCTTAATACCATGACTTTAGTTACTGGTGTTAGTGGGTCAGGAAAATCATCATTAATAAAGACTATCCTCTACCCTGCCTTAAAGAAACATTACGGTGGTTATTCTGATAAAAGTGGTCATTTTGATGCACTCAAAGGAGACCTTCACATGATTAGCAATATTGAATTTGTTGATCAGAACCCGATTGGAAAATCATCCCGATCGAATCCCGTAACCTATTTAAAAGCTTACGATGAAATTAGAAAACTATATGCCGAACAACAAGCTTCAAAATATGGTGGTTTCAAGTCAGCTCATTTCTCATTCAATATTGATGGAGGACGATGTGATGAATGTCAGGGAGAAGGAATCATAAAGGTAGAAATGCAATTTATGGCTGACGTTTATTTACAGTGTGAAAGTTGTAAGGGACGTCGATTCAAAGATGATATTCTCGATGTAAGATATAGAGATAAGAACATTCACGACATTCTTGAGATGACTGTAAATGAGGCTACAGAATTCTTTATGGAATCTACCGGCAAGATCGAAAAGAAGATTGCTCAAAGATTGAAGCCACTGGTTGATGTCGGTCTTGGCTATGTCAAACTTGGGCAAGCGTCTAGTACATTAAGTGGTGGTGAAAGTCAAAGGGTAAAACTGGCTTCTTTTTTAGCCAAAGAAAAAGCAGAACCTTGCCTTTTCATTTTTGATGAACCTACAACAGGTCTTCATTTTCATGATATAAATAAACTAATAGATGCATTTAACGCCTTAATTTCCAGAGGTCACAGTTTAATTGTAATTGAGCACAATATGGAAGTCATTAAATGTGCCGATTGGATTATTGACTTAGGGCCTGATGGCGGCATAAATGGAGGTCAGCTTTGCTTTGAAGGCTTACCTGAAGATATTATACAGAAATCAAATTCTTTTACGGGAGAATATTTGAAAGAAAAATTATAAATATCTAATCGTAAAGATATTTGATTCCAAAATGGTAAATTAAAGAACTACAATATGATTGATTTAAATTTAAAGGACAATAAAGTCGTTATTGAAAATATCGAGAAGCTACGTGCAAAAGGCAGTATTAATGATTTACCTGCTATTCTTGATTATTTAACCTCTCCCAAGAATGCTGAGGTCGAAAAAGCTTTATACAACTTTCTTTTTGACATTAAAGATCCTAAAGCTGTCGATCCAATTATAGCAGGAATACAAAACACTAAATATCAATCCATTCAAAAGAAGTTAATTGAGATATGCTGGCAATCAAGTTTAAAATTTGCTAAACACATTGGACTTTTTGTAGATCTGCTGATTTCGGGTGATTTTGAAGTTGCCTTCGAGGCTTTAACCGTAATTGAAAATATGGAAGAGAATCTTGATCCTAAGTCGAAACAAAATGAAATGGCTAAATTAAAGGATGCAATCTCTACTGTGAATGAAGATCGTAAAGGCTGGTTGCACGAAGCTTTCCATATTATTGAACAAGCTCCTGAATAAGATTTATTCTTTCTCGTTCATTATTTAAATAATAAGGCTCCATTACAATAAAAAGTAATGGAGCCTTACTATTTTACAACAAACATCCCACAAGCTAACAAGCCTCATTTACAGATTGTTTCGAGATAAAGCAATAAAAAAAATGTATATTTTAATGTTTTCTGATAGGGTACAATCCTGATTAAGCATCATAGTAGTAGAAAGACGGAAAGATCAGGCCAATCCTTCTCAAAATATAATTAACTCTTTTAAGCATTTAAAATATACAGTCATGAAAACAAATTTCAGAAAACAAGTTTCGATATTGCTTTCATTTATTTTGGTACTTTCTTTTAGCCAAGTAATGGGAGCTGAAAGTTTCAACTTCAAAAAGAAGAAGAAAGTTAAAACTCAACAAGTGATAGATACCCTCAAATACAATGTATATAAGGGTGTGATTAAAGACAAAGCAACAGGTGATTTGCTTATTTTCGCCAATATTTCAGTTAATGGTTCTAATGTTGCAACCGTATCAAACAGCGATGGAGAATTCCTTTTAAAAATTGATAAAAATCGAGATGCTAAAACAATTACCGTTTCACATATCGGTTTTAAGAATAAAGATTTTGCGATTGCTAATTTAAAACGCAAAAAGAATATTCTCGAGTTAGAATCGGCTATCGTACCACTTGGTGAAATTAACATTTATCCTCACGACCCTTTATTCCTGGTGCGAAGCATTTTAAGGAAAGTTGCTGAGAACTACACGCTTGATCCAAACATGATGAAAGGATTCTACCGTGAGACGATTAAGAAAAACAGAAGCTATGTTGCTTTATCTGAAGCTGTAGTCAACATCAATAAATCGGGATATAGACAAATACGCGACGATCAGGTTCAAATCTATAAAGGACGCAAAAGTCAGGACGTTAAAAAAATGGACACCCTATTATTCAAATTACAAGGTGGACCTAAAACGACTCTTTTGCTTGACATCATTAAAAATCCATACAACCTGCTTTCAGGTGATTTTATTGAGAATTACGATTACACCTTTAAAAACATCACTAAACTAAATGATAAGGTTCATTACGTGATTGAATTTAGACAAAAAGAAGGAATCGATTTACCTTTATATTACGGTTTGTTCTTTATCGACGCAAATAACTTAGCCTTGAGTAGCGCTAAATTCAGCTTAAATATGAACAATGAGTCTGAGGTTAGAAGGATGTTTATTCGTAAAAAACCATCCGGCGTTAAAGTAACTCCTTTGTCAGCTGACTATATTGTCAACTATCAAGAAAAAGAAGGCAAATGGTATTTCACTTATGCCCGTGGAGAAATAAAATTCAAGTGTAACTGGAAACGTAAGCTTTTCAATTCCAAATTCTCAGTTATGACTGAGTTGGCTATCACAGACAGAAGCGATACTGAAGCCGCAAGATTCAAAGCAAGAGAACGATTTAAATCCAATCAGGTTATGGCAGATGAAATTGGAAGCTTCAGTGACAAGAACTTTTGGGGTGCTGCTAACACCATTGAACCAGACCAATCAATTGAGGCAGCTATTAGAAAATTAAAAAGAAGAGGAAAATAATCTAAAAAAACGCAGTTAGAAGTTTATCCTGGAGTACCTACTCCAGGATATTTTCAGAACTAATCTTTAAAGCATATAAAAGACTTAAAAAAAAGACCTATTTTTAATTATCTATTAAAAATAATCGAAGCTTAAAACACGAATGTTAGAGGACACTAAAAATATTACAAAACAAATACGAGAAGGCAACCTGAAGGAGTTCGAAAGAATATTCAAGGAATATTATCCCCAATTATGTCTTTACGCACTTCGCTTTGTTAAAACAAAAGATTTATCAGAAGAAATTGTACAGAATCTCTTTTGTCAAATTTGGGAAAACAGAAAAGATCTAAACATTCACACATCACTTAAAGCCTATCTGTACCGATCAACCTATCACAATGCTCTGCAGGTTTTAAGAAAAATTGGCAGTCAAAATAAATACAAAGAATACATTAAACACCACTTTAATGAAAACGATTTTTCAACGAATAAACTCGAAGAAAAAGAAATAAATAAAATTGTACATCAAACGCTCTCTTCATTACCACAACGCTGTGGTACCATTTTTAAAATGAGTCGTTTTGAAGGATTAAAATATCAGGAAATCGCTAACAAGCTTTCCATATCGATAAAAACTGTTGAAGCGAATATGGGAAAAGCACTAAAAGCATTTCGACACAATTTAAAAGATTACATGTGCTTCTTTTAAGAAAAGCATATGATCAAAGACAACAATTAATAAAGACTATTGCCGCAGTTAATTTTTAAGCAACTGCAAAAAAACAAACAGAATGACAAAAGAATTTTCACATACACTGGATTGGGAGATCATTTCGAAATATTTGAGTGGAGAAATGACAGAATCGGAACGAGAGGTTTTCGAAGCAGAGATGGCAGTAAATCCTAGCTATGCTGAAGCTATAAAAGCTTCTGGAAAGGATTTAACACATGCTGATTTATATCTGGCAAATGAAGCTTTTGACTCAGAAGATGCCTGGTCTAATGTTAAAAAGAGAATCGTAAACAAAGCTGATGAAAGCTCTCGTTTTACTTTTTCAACACCGTCTCCTTTTAAAACATTTTTTAGACTTGCAGCTTCTATTATAATTTTATTCGGCATTGGGCTTCTAGCTCAAACAACATACACACAGCTCTATCCAAATAAAACCTTTGTTTGTGAGATGAATGAAGCAAGCAAAAGCATAACACTCAATGATGGATCTGTTATAACACTTAACTCAAATTCTAAGCTAATTTATCCTAGAAAATTTAAGGATAATGAGCGTCGTGTCAAATTGGTTGGTGAAGCATTTTTCGATATAGCGAAAAATCCAAACAAAGCTTTTATAATTAACGCGAAGAATGCTGAAGTAAAAGTTTTGGGAACATCATTCAACATTAATGCTGCGACAAACAAGGTTGAAGTGCTTGTAAAAACCGGAAAGGTTCAATTTTCATCTATCACTAAACCAGACAAAAAGCTTATTTTAACGCCTGGTGATTTTGCTAGCCTACAAGAATCGACTCTTGAAAAGATCATAACTCGAGACGACAATTATTTATCTTGGAAAACTCGACAAATGATTTTCAGAGATACCAAACTACAAGAAGTCGCTAAAGTTTTAAACAGAACCTATCAAGTACAAATTCGTTTTGAGGAAGCGGAACTTAAGAATTTACCTCTTACCACAACATTTGATCATGACCCATTGGATCACATATTAAATTACATGTGTATTCCATTCAATTTAGTTTACGAAAAAAAGGGGAATCAGATCCTGATTAAGAAAGCAAATTAGTTTTTCTTAAGCATTAAATTTAATGGCTTGTTTTGTTAAAAAATCAAGCCTCTCCCTACACTCTAAATCCAACTATATATGCCAAGGTCTTTTATTCATACACTCAACAAAATTCTGACAAAGAGCTTTTTTATCTTCCTTTGTCTACTAATCATGAGCATGCATGGATTAGCGCAAGACAAAGATCTCAATCAAAAAATTTCAATTACCTTAAATGAAATCAGTCTGGAAAAGGCTTTAGACTCAATTGCTCAAAAAACAAATACTTATTTCACCTACGATGCCAGCATTATAAAAGGCAAGCCTTTGGTAAATCTTAAGGCAGAAAAAGAAATCTTATATGATGTATTAAGGCAAATTATTCCTGACACAACTTTAGATTTTCAATTGATAAACAAACAAATCATCATATTCCCGGCAAAACAAAAGGAAAATCTATCTCAGAAAGTTTTAAAACCGCAATTAATTCTCAAAAAGATTAAAGGTCAAATTCTCAATAAGAGAAACAGAAAAGCATTGGCCTATGCAAGTATTGGCATACGTGGTAAATCTATTGGTACCATCAGTAATATAGATGGTGAGTTTTTACTAAATATAAATTCTGAACATTTCAATGACACAATAAGCTTCTCTTTCATTGGTTTTAAAAACACAGAAATTCCCATCAATGATATTACAAGTGAGGAAATCACTGTAGAACTTAGAGAAGATCATATTTCTTTACAAGAAGTTGTGATTAGAAATACCGATCCCCTAGCATTAATAAAGTCAGCAATCAATAACATTAACCAGAATTACCCAAAAAAACCCAGTTTATTGACCGCATTCTATAGAGAATCAGTTAGTAAAAATCGGAATTACATGATTTATTTGGAATCTATTCTTGATATCTATAAATCATCATATCAATCGACTAATCGACTTGATATGGCCAAAGTTTTTCAGTCAAGAAAAATTTATGACTCCAATAGATTAGATACCGTATCTCTGCGCTTAAAAGGTGGTGTTGAAGGCTGTCTGCAACTTGATATCGTAAAAAACAGGATTGATTTTCTGAATCCTGAAAACTTATATTCTTATGATTTTTATCTTGATGATATTAGTTCTTACAACAATCATCCTGTTTATATCATTCATTTCCAACCCAAAGTCAATCAAAAATATCCTTTAATGCAGGGAGATTTATATATTGACACTCGAAGTTTAGCCATCATTAGAGCCGAATTTTCTTATCCATTAGCACGAGTAGGAGAAACAAGAAATAGGTTTGTAGCACAGAAATCATCAAAAACAAAAGTCCGTCCACTACGAATTGAATATATTGTATCCTATAAAAATATCAATGGTAAGTATTACTTAAACCACACAAAAGGTAACCTAAAATTTAAAGTCCGACATAGACGTAAATTCTTTGCCAAAACTTTTGAGACGAGCTTTGAAATGGCCATTACTCAAGTTGACACCTCAAATATTGAGCGTTTCAAATATAGAGAGCGTTTACGCCCTAATACCGTGATGTCTAAATCCAGATTACCATATGATGCCGATTTTTGGGGAAGTCAAAATTATATTGAACCCGAAGAAAGCATACAACAAGCTTTGAAAAGAATTAATGCCAATATGTTACATGTAGCAAAGAAGGAAGATTAACAAGCGAGTTTCTGAATACGACAATCAGATAAAATATGGATTAAAAATGCCCCTGATTTGATTAATAAAAAAGAGACCTCCTAATTAATCAAAAAAAGAAGCACATGATACATCGAAAGATTCTTGTATCTTTGTCCCATCAAAATTCAGATAGCAAGTCTCGCTATTTTAAAAGAAAAATTCAGAAACACATCAATGAGATTCAATCAATATAGTTTTAGTCCAAAGGTAAAAAGCAACCTGGAAAATTTAGGATTTAAACGACCTACAGATATTCAGTTCAAAGCAATCCCTCCCATTATGAAAGGTGAAGATGTTTTGGCTATTGCTCAAACAGGTACGGGTAAAACAGCTGCTTTTGCTATTCCTATTATCGACAAACTACATCGAAATAAAAAAAATAAGACCTCAGAAGGTATCAAAGCTGTTGTCATGGTTCCTACTCGTGAACTTGCTATTCAGATAACAGAAGTTTTTCAGGAAATTGGCAAAAAAACCAATGTGACTAGTTTTTGTGTATTCGGAGGTGTAGAACAAGGTCCACAAATTGCAAAATTGCAAGAAGGAATCGATATCCTTGTAACCACTCCTGGTCGAATGTTTGACCTTGTTAATCAAGGTTATATTTATCTTCGCGATGTTGAAACCTTAATTCTGGATGAAGCCGATCACATGCTTGATCTTGGTTTTATAAAAGACATTCAAGATCTAATTAAATACTTACCTAAGAAAAGACAAACGCTATTTTTCTCAGCAACCATTAGCCCACGAATTAAGAAACTGGCATATTCTTTGGTGACAAAAGCAATTCGAATTCAAATTTCTCCTAAAGATCCAGTTTCTAAAAACGTCGATCATTCAGTTGGCTTTATCAAGATGGATGATAAACGTTTCTTCCTTGAACGATTCATCAAAGATAATTCAGAAAGCAAAATTCTTGTTTTTGTTAGAACTAAAGTACGTGCAGAAAGAGTTTTCAAAGCCATGCAAAGGGTAGATATTGAAACTCAAACTCTACATGGTGATAAAGAACAAAAAGATCGCTTACTAGCTCTTAAAGAATTCAAAACAGGGAAAGTGAAAGTTCTAATTGCAACCGATGTTAGTGCACGTGGTATCGATATTCCAAATGTAGATTACGTTGTAAATTATGATCTTCCTGATGTGGACGAAAACTATGTACACCGTGTAGGACGTACAGGTCGTGGTGTTCAAAAAGGTGTAGCGATTTCCTTCTGTAGCGAAGAAGAAAAGCTGATGCTAAATGAAATCGAAGAATACTTAGGCAAGAAAATTGCAATCATGGAAATCTCTAAGGATGATTATTCCACAACGATAGATTTCTCTGAGGATTATTCAAAAAGTTTAAAAGAACTGATGCAAGAGGCAGAAGACTTTGAATTTGAAACTAAAAAAGCAAAGGCTAAAAAGATTAAGAAGAAACAAAAGAAGCAAAAAAAATAAACGAATACGGATATAATATCCATATATAAAAGCTCCGGTTCATATGAACTGGAGCTTTTCTGTCTGAGATTTTAGCCCATTAACACCCAGACCAGACTCCATTCCCAGCCTAATTATCGGGCTTCACCGATTTTAATAGAAGTTTATTCTATATTTAGATTGCTATTCGTATTTTTACCTATCAACCAGACAAAACTATATTAATATCCTTTATACGGGATATCCACTCAAAATAGATTTGATTAACTTACTAGAGTTAAGTCAACAGATAAGAAGTATTATGAAGCCAAATTTTAAACTTAGCATTTCAGAAGTTCCATTTAGAAGCAATCTAAGCTTTTTACCGCTTATTAATGAAATAAAATCGGCGGCTAAAAATAAAAAGGATTATGCTTTACACGCACAGTTGATATTGGCTCAAATTGAAAATTATCCAGTTTTCTTAAAAGAGTCGCCAGATATAAATGAACTTCATGAAGTTGCAGATCAGATTCCATTCCTAATGTCTTATGTCTTTTCGCCTCACGAGGTGGAAAGTTCTATGAGTGGGGTTGGTGCACCTTTTACTGATGACCCAATTTTTGAGTCAGATCTTCTAAAAAACATCGAAAATGATAAAGACCTGGACTTTAACATGATTGATGATTTGAGTGATGATAAATGCATGCACCTTTTTTCAAAGCTAATGTTTGCCTATGCGATCATTCTAAAGAAATTCTATAACTCAGATCTAAGTATGGATTATTTCATACGTTATCAATTAAACAATAAACTTAATGGATTGGTCAATTTCTTTAAACTCGATTTTGACTCAACCTATATCAATGTCGATTACAAGAATGAATTAGTTAAACTTTCTGATGACGACATAAAAAAGCTCATAAACAACCCATTAAACATGGACCTGTGGCTTGAAATGTTGCCATTAGACCAATTTGAGTTTACTGGTTTCATGAAATATAAGTTTGTAGATATAACTCATCTCGAAGTTATCTCATCTCTAAAAACAGATCTACTTGAGAAAGCCAGTATCATCAATCCATCTAATTTTACGAATCTCGAAAATAATATTCGTGCACTGTTTAGTAATTCTCAGCTTAGATTGGGAATTATGGCATTAAACATTAATCAGGGTAATCTTCAAAATAGAACTAACTTTTGGCGCGGTTTACTAGGAGACTCAGGATTTCAATGCAATGATTATGAGAGTTCAATCTATGGAGAAGCATTAAGAACTAAGATGCCAATCATTATAAATGATTTATCTAAGTATCAAAACACGGGTGTAATTGAAAAAGCAATTCTTGGGAAAGGCATAAATAATATCATACTAACCCCACTTATTCTGGAAGATCAGCTAGTGGGTATCTTGGAATTAGGCTCTCCCAATGCCTATGATATCAATTTCACCAAACTAAGAACAATTAAAGAACTTGTACCAGTTTTCTCTATTGCTTTATTAAGAACAAGCGAGGAACTGAAGACACAAATGCAAGCTACAATCAAGGAAGAATGTACCGCTATACATCCAAGTGTAGAATGGCGATTTGAAGAAGCTGCCCTCAATTTGCTAAATGAAAGAGTAATTGACGAAAATGCTAAGATGGAAGAAATTGTTTTCGAAAACGTCCATCCCCTATATGGAGCTATCGATATTCGTAATTCTTCACACGAAAGAAATATTAGTATACAATGTGATCTTTTAGAACAGCTAAATTTAGCTAAGAATGTATTTAAAGAAGCTTATCGCATTAAGCAAATGCCGATTTACGACCAAGTCATTTATAAGATCGAACAATACAATAAAGGCATTGAGAAAGGATTATCCTCAGGCGACGAATCCAATATTCTAAATTTCATACAAGAGCATGTTGAACCTTTGTTCTCGCATTTCAATTTTGAAGATGAACAATTTGAGGAAGCTATTAAGAATTATAAAGATAGTTTAGATCCGAAACTGAAAATGGTTTACAATCGCAGAAAGGATTTTGAAGATTCACTAGCGATGATAAACAGTTGTGTCATAAAATGTTTGGATAAAGAACAAGAAATTGCACAACAAATGTACCCCCATTATTTTGAAAAGTATAGAACAGATGGTGTGGAACACAATATTTATCTTGGTGAGGCTATCACACAGAATCAGGACTATAATCCAATGTATTTAAAGAACTTGAGATTATGGCAACTTATCATTTCATGTGAAATGAGTCGTAAAACAGCTGAATTAAAATCATCATTACCAATTCCATTAGATACAACAGCTCTT
Organism: Ancylomarina sp.; assembly: GCA_048268005.1. Taxonomy (GTDB): domain Bacteria; phylum Bacteroidota; class Bacteroidia; order Bacteroidales; family Marinifilaceae; genus Ancylomarina. Next base: position 432,245 of record JBLWWJ010000001.1, on the reverse strand, counting down.
ATTCTTGTTCACTCTCAGAAACTTTCTATTCGCTTCCGTCAGGATGAAAAGAAATTTGATGTAGATGGTGCTTACAATATTCGATACGAAATTGTAAAAAAACGAATTGATAAGGCCGTAATTAAAGGGACCAATGAACGCTTAACTCAACCAGGAAAATTATCAATTATTTTCTCTCAGGGTAATGATATGTTCGAATATCAACGATACCTTGAATACCTAATTGCGAAAGGTTACTTTGAAGATAAAATTGAGAATCTGGTCTTAGATGATTTACAAGGCGTTTATGGCTTACGCGCATTACGTGTTACTATAAAAGAAGGTAGCAACGAAAATAAAGATATAGCAGAGTTGGCTCAAGAGATTGGGCTAAGTGAATAAAAAAACGAATCATTAACAAGATACCTTAGCATTCAACTAACGACCAATATGGCTAAAACGATACTCTCACTACTTATAATATTATTGAGTTTAAATCTTAATGGGCAAAAACTTAAGGATAGCTTACAAAGTAATACACGACCTAAAATTGGCCTTGTTCTAAGTGGCGGCGGTGCCAAAGGTTTTGCTCACATTGGAGTTTTAAAAGTACTTGAAGAAATGAACATGCCCATTGATTATATCTCTGGTACAAGCATGGGAAGTATTATTGGAGCATTTTATGCTATGGGCTATCCTGCCAGTGAAATTGAAAAATTAGTTTTAAGTCAGGATTGGGAATCATTACTAAAAGATGAAATATCCAGAAAATTCATTCATGTTAAAGATAAAATTAACCTGGATCGATACGTTATCTCCTTTCCAATAAAACCCAAAGGCATTCAAATTCCTGCAGGTATAGTCAAAGGACAAAATATCATCAATCTTTTCGAACGATACACAATTGAATACCACGACAAAACTAATTTTAGAGAGTTCCCTATACCATTTGTATGTATCGCTACTGACCTTGAAACCGGAGAGGCCGTTGTTCTTGACAAAGGAAATATTGCTGAAGCTTTGAGAGCCAGCATGGCAATTCCAACGGTATTCACTCCAATAGAAATTGACGGTCGTTTATTGGCAGATGGAGGAATGATTAATAATTTCCCGGTAGAAGAGGTCGTAAAAATGGGAGCTGATATTGTCATAGGTGTTGACGTACAAACTGGCCCTAAAAGTAAAGATCAATTAAATTCTATTGAAGACATTATCAATCAGACTGTCAGTCTCATGGCAAAAAAGGAGTTTGTAAAAAACAGACAGCTATGCGACATTTACATCAAACCCGATATTAAAGGATATACAGTTGCTGATTTTGAGAAAGCTGATTCACTTATACATCGTGGCGAACAGATTCATCCGTCTCAAATAACCGAATTAAAACAAATTATTGATAAACATCAATTAATTAAAACACAGACCCAGGATTATCCAATTGTAACTGACTCTACTCAATATTTCATTGATAATATTATAATCAACGGTCTTAAACATGTTAGAAGATCCACATTTCTTGGAAAAATTGATATTGAAACAAGAACCTGGACGAGTATTAAGAAAATTCAAAAAGGTATCAACCGAGCTTACGGAAGTAAATACTTCGATAAAGTCGATTTTCAACTAAAAGGAGATCTTGAAAAAACACTCGTTATTAACGTCGTTGAGCGTCGCTCCAATCGATTTAATGTGGGGATGCATTATGATGATGATAATAAAGCATCTGTTCTACTGAATACGACATTCCAAAATAAAATCCAAGACGGATCCAGTCTCTCTCTGGATTTAAAGTTATCTGAGAATCCACGATTTACAGCCACTTATAATTTAGATAACGGCTTAAAACCAGGGTATCAATTAAAACTCGATATCAATGATTCTGAGGTTTTTGGTTTTGAAGATGGTGAAAAAGTTGGAAGTTTCGATTTAAAATACCTTAAGTTAGATGCAAATCTACATTCCACTTTTCGAGAATCATATTCAATAGGTTTTGGTGGAAAAATGGAACTGTATAGAGTTTCATCAAATATAAAAACCCCGGAACTTGATGTAACCGACGAAGATTATTATTTCACCTACTATGCTTTCATCAATATGGATTCTCATGATAAGGGCTACTACCCTAAAAAAGGATTTAGTTTGTATGGAGAATACAAGATTATAACCAATAATGGAGTCACTCTTGATGGGAATGACAAACCAGGATCAGTAGCTTACTTCAAAGCCAAAAAAGCGATTTCTCTAAATAGTAAAACGACTTTATACCCTCAATTTTTTGGTCGTGTTGTTTGGGGTAGAGCTATCCCTCCCGTTTTTCAAACCTATACAGGCGGTCAGGATCAGACCAACTATTTTGATATTCAAGTTCCATTTGTTGGCTTACGACGTATGGAAATAGCCTCATCCAACTCCTTCATCTTTCGTTCTGATATTCAGTTCGAATTATTCAAGAACAACTACCTTATTTTAAAACCCAATATTGGAAAAATAGTTGAAGATGTAAATAGTGCTTTAACACAGGGACAATGGATCAAAGGAATTGGATTAACCTATTCATACAATTCATTGGTTGGCCCAATGGAAGTAACATTTAGTCTATCAGATGTTGAAACAAAGGTTAGAGGCTTTATTAATCTTGGTTATTGGTTTTAATTGATTGAGTTAATCGTTTCTGTTTTGCGAGTTTCATAAACCGAAACATAAATAATATTGAAGCGGTACCCAAACCTGCTGGTAAGCCCCACCAGATACCAACTTCATTTAACCCAAAGCTAAAGGCACATACATACCCCATAGGTAAGGATACAATAAAATAAGCTATAAAAGTATACAAGGTTGGTATGTTTACATCTGACATGCCTCGTAAAATACTGCCAAACACAATCTGTAAGCCATCAAACAATTGGTAAATGAGCATCACAACAATAAATTGAGCAGCCAAAGCTATAACTAATGGATCTTCAGAAAATAGAGTTGGTAATTGATTTCTAAACAAAAGAAAACCAAGCCCAATAACGAAAACCATCAAAACCACCAAATGAATTGCCGCCCAGCCTGCTTGTCGCATTTCCTCAATTCTATTTTGTCCCAATAATGAAGAAACCCGAATTGTTGTGCTGGAAGCTATACCTAAATAAACCATAAAACTTATGGTTGAGATACTCAAAACAACTTGGTGAGCAGCAAGACCGGCAACACTTATCCAGCCCATCATAATTGTACTCAGCATAAAGGCTGATGCCTCCATCACCAACTGAGCACCAATAGGCACTCCCAACTTCCAAATCTTAAAAAAATCCTTAATTGCAAACTGAGCCTTATCTATGATTTCTCCGTAAGCTCTGAAGCTTCTTCCTTTTTTAAAAACAAAAAAGAAGCTGGCAGCCATGAATACTCTTGATATCAAAGTTCCCAATCCGGCACCATTTAGTCCCATGGCAGGTAAGCCAAGTTCTCCATTTATTAAAATATAATTGAATATGATGTTGATAAGATTGGCTATCAAAACTATATTCATTGCAACCTTTGTATTAGCTAAGCCCTCACAAAACTGCTTATAGCCCATAAATACCATCATCGGTATAATGGAAAAACTAATAATCCACAAATACTCTCTGGCAGGTATAATAACATCGGCTGACTGTCCCATATTATCCATAAACAGGCTTAAAAGGTATATCACAATGCTTAAAAAAACACCCATACTTAGAACAGCCCACATAGAAGCCTTAAACCAATCCCCTACTCTATCCATTGCAAAATGACCTTTTGCTTTACCTACCAATGGTGTTATGGCATATGAGAAACCTGTTCCGAAGACAATGACTAACCAAAATATCGTATTTGCGAATGAAGCCGCAGCCAATTCATGAGTTCCAACATGTCCAATCATCATATTATCAATTACCCCAACAGTAACCTGACCCAACTGAGCCAATATCACCGGTATTCCAAGCTTAATTAATCCTTTGTAGTGATCTTGGTATGATTTGAAATAGTTATAGATTGCTTTGCTAGTCATCTTCTAATAATTGATAGGGAAAGATTATTGTAACACCTTTGATACAATAATCGAATGGGGTGCAAAGATATATAGAAAGATTATACGCTCTAATATAATAAGCCTAAGAAAACTTAAACAAACTCGCCCTGCTTCCAATTGTTCTCGTTGTAAACCTCTATATCATTTTCAAGGAGAAGTTGAGACGTCAAGCCATTACCTTCAATTAATCGACCGGAAAATTGACCATCGTAAATAGTTCCACAACCACAGGAAGGACTGTTGGCTTTAAGAATAACTTTCTTAACACCACAAGCACGGGCTATATTTAAGACTTTTTCTGCACCAGCCTGGAATTCAGAAGTGCAATCAAGACCTGGCTGATTCATCACCCTTTTACTACCATCTTTCTGAGTGATAATTTCACAAGCCTCACGTGGTGTCGGAAGTCCACCTAATACTTCAGGACAAACCGATATTAAACGCCCCGTATCAAGTAGATTGCCAAGTTCTGAGATCCTACTACTCGTTCCATTATACCTGCAATTAACGCCCAGTAAACAAGCACTTATTAAATAAATTTCGCGTGACATAAAACGACTTTTATAATACAGTAAGTATAAAAAAAGCTCAGTCGTAACTGAGCTTTTTAAAATTATATATTTAAATTGAGCTTAGTCCCAATTCAAAATTACTTTCCCACAGTTGCCTTCTTCCATAATATCGAAACCTTTTTGGAAATCATCTGCAGCAAATCGATGTGAAATCATTGGAGATAAATCCAAACCACTCATCAACATCTGCTCCATTTGGTACCAGGTTTCGTACATCTCACGACCATAAATACCTTTCAACTGTAGACTCTTGAAAATAATATCACTCCAGTTAACCTGAGTTTGAGATGGTAAAATACCCAATAATGAAATTTTACCTGAATTGTACATATGAGAAACCATATCATTAAAAGCTGCAGGAGCTCCTGAACATTCCAATCCTATATCAAAACCAATTAAACCTAGTTCCTTCATAACATCGTCAAGGCTTTCTTCCATAGGATTAACTACTCGGGTAGCCCCCATTTTCTTAGCCAATTCAATTCTGTAAGGATTTGTTTCTGTAGCCACGACGTAACGTGCACCAGCAAATTTTGCGATAGCCACAGCCATAGAACCAATAAGTCCTGCACCAGTAACAAGAACATCTTCACCAATCACAGAGAATGATAAAGCCGTGTGAGTTGCATTTCCAAATGGATCCATGATTGCCAACAATTCGTCATCAATCTGATTGCTCATTTTCATCAAATTGGATGATGGAATAGAAGCGTACTCAGCAAATATACCGTCGATATTAACACCGATACCAACTGTGTTTTCGCAAACGTGCTTACGACCTCTACGACAGTTTCTACAATGTCCACAAGCAATATGGCCTTCACCTGTTACACGATCGCCAACTTTAAAGCCAGTAACACCAGCTCCCATCTCAACAACCTCACCCACATACTCATGACCGATAATCATTCCTGGCTTGATGGTATTTTGTGCCCATTCATCCCATTTGTAAATGTGTAGATCGGTACCGCAAATAGCAGTTTTTTTAATTTTTACCAGAACATCGTTAACCCCTACTTTAGGAACATCAACTTCTTCCATCCACAAGCCTTTTTCCGCTTTGGATTTTACTAGAGCCTTCATTTTAGCCATTGTCGTATTATAAGTAAATCTGTAAGTTAAAGTATTTTGTATCTAATTTAAAGGCTGAAAAAAAGCCTCTGAATTATTTTTCGAAAATAATAAAAACAAAATTAGAATATCAAGTTGTCACTAAGAAATTAAACAAATATGATGAATAATCATAAAAAACATCCTTAACGAACAAGCATTATCCATACAAGCTGAAATTAAATCCCTAATAAACAAAAACTTGAATTGCGTACAACTATAAAATCCCCAGCCTTTAAGGACTGAGGATTTTTACTTTACAACTAAACTGACTATTCATGTTCTCTTTACTGTGATTTGAGATAATCAAAAGGACAACATTTTATCGACTCAATAAAAACTACATTATTTTATCAATAAGAGAACAACAGTCAAACATACTTACTCACTATCTTTTACAAGACGAACATACATTCTGTATGTGCTCGATTTTGTTTTCCCTCTGTTTACACCTGTTTTTGTACCAGAGAATGCTCTGTTCCAATAAGACTTACTTCCTGTAAAGGGATTATTTGTAAATGAATTGGTCCAGAAATATGTATAAGCATTCTCTCCCGCATCTTCAAGCACTTTATTATAACCACCAGGATTGATCGTTAATCCAAGCTCATCAGTTGGAGCAGGATCATTTGCCCAGTTTGATGTTTTACTTAAAAATTTATGCAAAGTTGAACCTCTATATCCAGTCCAGTCAATATCACTATCCGACATACCGCTCAACTTCTCTAATTCCATCCACTCTTCATCAGTAGCAACATGCCAGCCTTCAGGAGCAAGATCTTCTAACATATATGCAGAATACATCACACCATATTTGGCAAAATTCTCGTGAGCTTTAGCCTCTTCGATAGTAGGCATTGTCCAAGTTTCGCCACCAAATCTAGGCTTAACAATTGGTGCTCCATAAACAGAACATTTTTTCTCATCTTGAGTATCATTAACAAAGTATGGCAAAAAGGCTAAATTTTCAGCCATCCAAGTCGTTCCATTGATAGTCACTGTTTTGTATTCGTGATTATCACGTGCATCCGTAAATGTACCTTCCTCAAGGTAAATTTCCCCCTCAATCATTTGAGTCTTGTGCATTTTAGTCTCAGTGCTCACAGCATCGACACCATCTTTACTAACAACTTTGATACTATAGTTCGTGTAACCAGAAGCATCTTCAACAGTATATTCAGTTTCGCTTATATCAGTAGCTACAATATCAGCTGCTTCAAAAACATCATCAGCAGATAGGTATAAGTCATACTTAACTTCATCTTCATCAGAATCAGTAGATGCAGTCCACTTAACCAAAAGATTAATTTTATCATTTTCCAAAGTCTCAACAACCTCTATGATTTCAGATTTTGTTGGCAAAGCATTTAAAGTTGTGAAAGAATACACATCAGAAACAACGCTTACACCCTGAGCATCGGTAGCCACAACTTTCCAAAAATACTGAGTGTGCGCTTTAAGATCGGCTACTTCGAAAGTATTCTCAGTAATTTCACTTGCTTTTTTATCTGCGTCAGCAAATACATCGCTCTCAGCAACAAATAAATCATACTTAATAGCATCACCATCTTCATCGGTTGCAGCAGACCATGCAAAAGCCACTGTTTTTGCTACGTCAACCGCCTCATGTGCAGGGAAGGATCCAACCGACTTAGCTGGCGCACTATTGTCTGTGGTAAAAGAAAACACAGCACTTTCAGCAGCCAATCCTTCAGCATCCTTAGCTACAACTTTCCAAAAGTAAGTGGTATGTCCATTTAGGGTGATTTCATACTCTGTTTCAGCAAGATCTTTTGCTTTGATATCTTCATCAGTAAGCTCAACCTTTGTTCCAACAAACAAGGTATATTTCACCATTGTTTTCTCAGGGTCTTCGCTGGTTTTCCAGTTTAATGTAATTGTTTTTGCAACATTCACCGCTTCATTGGCAGGGCTCAATGTTGTTGGAATTGAAGGCTCCATATTCTTAGCATCATCATCCTCACAAGATACGATACTTAACATCGCCAAAGCGATGAGGGAAAATTTCCAAAGATTTTTCATTCTTTTTAATTATTAGGTTAGTTAATGGACATAGCTAGCGCTGCATGACACAGTTTTAGCTATACCGTATAAAGTTATTCTCAATTAAAAAAAGAGAGGATTTATCTCTATTACTTAAATTAATCTTCTGGTATTAATTGACTTCCGGGATAGTATAATCCATATATTCAGTCACAAAACGATATTCAGGGTTAGCGACACTAATCATTATTACAACAGGAAATGGAATATTATCATAGGAGGTATAAAATGTTTGAGGTATTAAATAAAATCCTTCCTCATTTGTCAATACTTCAACTAACTCTTCAGCAGCATCAGGATTTAGTAAATCGACATTCTCAATTTCTTCTCTATATGCCTTTCTATAGTCATCTTTCAATTTGAATATAACTCGTGTATCTTTCTCACGAATCACTTCAACAGGAATATCAACGATGATGTTTCTATATCCAAAAGGTGGGGTCACCAATTTCCAATACTTTAACGAGATAGTAGTAGGACACCCACTCGGATTTTTCTCGTTGTTCATCCAGAAATCGATATTCTTTAGCCCATCACTCTTTCTGACCGCACTACCAAGATTATAAAAATCCCATGACACAGCTCCTGTACGAACCCAATTGTTCTGTGCAGAATAATCCATCGTACATTCAACCTTCTTTCCATCTTTAAACCCCCACTCATCAACAAATGGGAAATAGATAATTCCTGGACGATTTGAATATTCAATTTTTGCTTTTACGCCACTATCTTCAGATGAATAGGTATCATTTTCCTTATCGTAAATAAATTTTGACAGAAGAGTTGTCTCGTCAATTCTTAAAGAATCCATCAAGACGAAACCATCATTGGTAATGGCAATTCTACGGTGAATACTTTTTATTTCATCTTCATCCAGATAATCAAAAGTTGCCATGCGAAGATCCGTATCAACTCTAAACTGACCTTGATAATCCTTGCCTTCTATGGAAACTGTTCTAAAAAACTTATCAGAAGTTGCGCCATCAGTAAGTATACGTTTCATCTCAGCAGTCTTATCCTGATCGAAATACCAATCCTCTTCTTTGGCTTTTCTTAAAACCAATTGGGTTTTAAATTCACCTTTATCAGTCAAACTCTCAAGAATAACACAATCTGCCTTAGCTGATTTAATAACAAACTGAAATTCACCGCCACCTAAAGGAACAACAGTAGATCCACCATTCGAAGTTGGTTTATTCACTTTTATAGCATGCCAGGCATTAAACACACAAGCTGATTCGAAAACCAAATTTGTTGTTTGTGTGGTGTTCACATTATAGCTTAACTCATTTGAAAGGCCTGGAATCACTGTAAACAATTTACCGTAGTCATCGGGCATTTCAACAATCTGGTTTTTAATTTTCACCCAACCATCTTTGGTGAAATTCATTAAAACTGGCCAGGCCCCCATTGTCTCAACAGAACTGTAGTAGCCTATCCAGCCAAACTCAGCATCTGCTAAAATGTCAACTTGACTTTTATTGAGTTCAGCTACTCGTTCTTCCATACTTTTATCAAACGTATTTTCGAAATCGTCATCAGAACAAGCTGAAAAAGTGATGACTGCAAAAAGTAATACAAGTGAAAATATATTTTTCATATCCTATTCCTCCCCTTTTTGTGCGTTAACAATTCTTTCTTGAACGATATCTCTCAAGTTCTCCAAATCAACATCAAAATTATTTTGATAATAAGCTTTAGTCATTTCCAACTTCTCCTTAATTATCTTCTTTCCGGAATTCAAAGCTCTCAATTCATCTGATTTTTCAACACTCTTTTTTATAGCATATTCGCTTACCGCTTTGTCGCCAGCAGCCTGACATTCTTCCATAGATTTCCCCGCTAGATATGCAGCATAAAAAGCTTCCATTTTAATGGTTATAACTTCTTCTGTAGTAGCAGCAATAATTTCATTGTAAACTTTCAATACTTCTTCTTGAATTTCAGCATCCGAAACAGGAAAATACATGTCCTCGAATTCATTAGCATCAGTAATAATGAAATTTGAAACCAGTTCAGCAAAATCCTCATACTCATTGGTTGTACCATAAGCTGTTGTTACTCCTCGTTTAATTGCAGGTGTATGATCAAAAATTGGCTCACCATCTACATCACGCAATACCTTACCTTTTGCATCTCTCTTATAATCGACAAGTGTTGTCCACGAATTTCCGGAATAAAACGATCCTGATATTTTCTCAAAACCAACCGGTAGCTTATAAGTTTGATGCACGATATGTGTAAATTCGTGATGAATGGTATGTAACTGTGTCTTAAGCCATTTCTCGTCAGTAAGATCAAACTGGTTTAATTCAGTTAATGTAATACGAACACCAGCTTCAGCAAAACCCAACGTTTCAGTTCCATTTTCATTTAATATTTCAGAACCAATAAAAACGATCTCTGGAGGAAAATTCTTTTCAATAAAAGCTTTACCTCCAGCTGAACTCTCAATAAAAGGATTCACCCAAAAGTCTTCCACCATTTCAGCTGTTTTAATCACGACTTCTCGCATCGGAGGAGAAACGTAATAATCAATAGCCACAAATTTATCGTCCCATTTCCAACGAATCGCACAATTGTATTTATCCAGAAAATGTTCTTTCATAAATAAATCAATTTCATCTGTAGATTCAGCTACCTCTCTTTTTTCATAGTTCAGCTCATCATCCTTATCGCAAGAAGTGAAAAGGGTGAGTACAGCCAGGAACATGAATAATATTTTATTATTAATCTTCATAGTTGTCATGATTAAAGTCTTACTAATTTTTCTGCAACCGGAGCAGGTGTCTCAATTGGATTTTCCTCAATACCTGTAGAAATAGCGGCTTGTGGAATTTGCAATACTTTACGTGGGTCATCAGTCTTTAGAATATCTGTTGCTCCAGATACATTTTGATGAATAACTTCCAGCTTAAGACGTTTTATATCAAACCATCTTAGTCCTTCTTCAGCAAATTCACGTCGACGCTCAAGATGAATAAGTAAACTTAAAATAACTCTATTATCAAGTCTTATCTTCTCATCCATCTCATCCTTTATCGCCTGATCAAAATCGGGATTTAGTGTTACACCATCAGATAAAAACTTATTATAAGCCTTATTGCGCGTGTAATCAGGATATAAATCAGGGTAAACACGACGATAAGCACCAATAAACTCATCAAAGAAATAGGTATCTGGATTCGTATTAGCTGGTGCTGTTTTAGGTCCATTCCATCTCTCTACCAAAAAATTATTAAAGAAAGACGCAGCTTGATGATCCATTAACTTCTGCTCTTCAATATTTGTCTCTTTATCGCCTAATGCCATTAAAGATTCCATCATATTAAACATGACTTCTTCACCTCGTAAAACAGGCTGAACGGTATAAGGTAATCCTGAATTAGACGTTAATGAGGCTCTTTTTACTAAAGCTTCGTATTTCGACTGGTAAACAGCTGACTGATCAGCATTTGCACCCCACATATTTAAAGATCTACTATCTCCTAAATATAATCTGCTTGCAATATTCTGCGTCATTCTATAGCCAAACTGGAAATACAACTGGTACCCCAACTTCTTACGAATAATCAAAAGATTAGATTGATCTTCTGGTGAAGAAAAAATCTGTGCTCGTCCTTTAGGGCCTTGTCCTGCCAATACAGCTTTGTAATCTCTTACATAGTTTTCGTTGTATGTATTACCCAAAAGTTGCTTACTAAAATGTAAACATTGGCTATAATCACCTTTATATAAATAATAACGGGAAGCAAAAGCCAAAGCAGCTTCTCTTGTAAAGTGATATTTTCCGGTATTCTTATAATAATCGTTAGATACTAATGAAAGCCCTTCGAGCATGTCTTCCTCAATGAAATCATAAGTTTTCTCAACCGTTTCTCTTTGATAAGAAACAAGGAGAGTCATTTCCGGTTCTTTGATATAAGGAACACCTAAATCACTAGTTGCGGTAGTCGCATCATAATGCTTCCCAAACATATTCACCAACATAAAATGAGAATAGGCTCTACACAATAAAGCTTCACCTCTTACAGCGTCTTTCTTCTTTTTATCTCCATCAATCGTCTCTAATGACTTCAGAGCCTGATTGGCATGAGCAATTGCATTATAAGCATTAGCCCAGTAGTACGAAGGCGTATCCTGACCTTCCATACTAATTGTTTGCCAATTGTAAGCTTCTTCCATTTGGGTTAGCTGAATATTACTAGGAACTGCTCCCACATTATCCGTCATTCCTTCAAGAAACAGGTAACTCCCTGCTGGATATGCATTGGTCACCAATTCAGCAACGTCATCAATATCTTCAAGTTCGATTCTTGAGTCAGGTACTGTATCGAAAAAATCATCACAACCTGTTAGGGTAAATACACCTAATACAAGAATTAATATTTTTATTCTATCAATCATAGCTCTACAGTATTAAAATCCTAGGTTTAAAGTAAAAGTGTACATTCTTGATGTTGGCATAGAAACCCCTCCTGATGAATAAAATTCCGGATCGATACCATTTAATTTATCATCAGAGTACAAAAGGAATAGATTACTCGCCTGAAAAGAAAGAGAACCAGATTTCAAGTTAACCTTATCCAAAACTTTTGCTCCAAGCTGATACTTCAAGCTAACATCTTTAAGGCGGATAAAATCTCCTTTAGCAACACGTTCTGTACTCTTATTATACAAATCGTAAGCATTTTTCTCACCAAGTTCATCGTAGGTTCTTTTATCAAGTATGGCTGGAATATTTGTTCTATTCTCATCACCTGGAATCATCCAACGATTAGCCAATTCTTTAGAAAAAGAATCGTAATCGGTGTAATATGGCTTAAAGGCATCGTCCAAACGAATCACATTACCCCACTTATACACAATTCCAATACCTAATGTGAAGTTTTTGTATTTAAAATTGTTCGTCAATCCACCATAAAATTTAGGAGCTAAAGATCCTTCATGCTTAAGGACTTTCGTTATATCCTCTCTGTTCTGTAGGTTAATATCATATACAACTTCATCATTTTCTCCATAGAAAGTTGGAATACCTTTGCCATCAAGACCAGCAAAACGAACAGAAAATAATGAACGATGAGAGTAACCTTTTAAAGGCGCACCTATATTGGATATTGCCTCAGAAATAGAGGCTGTATTCTCCAATTTAGTGATCTCACTTGTATGGTAATTCCAGTTAAAGCTTGTTGTCCATGAAAAGTCATTGGTTTTGATGTTTGTGGTGTTCAACATAAATTCCCATCCATGAGATTCCATATCACCAATATTACCATACTTTAGTTGATGTCCACCAACCCCTGAAGTACTCACCACATCAATAAGGTCGATAGATTTTCTATTGTAATATCCAATTTCACCCGCAATTTTATTATTAAACAAAGCAAAGTCAATACCCAGGTTTAACTCATACATTTTCTCCCAGGTTAAATCTTCATTATCTAAAGCTGCTACGTAGTAATACGTTTCATTATCAGTAGGACGAAGCGTTTGACCAGAGAACATAGCTAATGCTGCGGACGTATTAGGCCCCATAATACCATTATACCCATAAGATGCTTTTGTTTTTAAGTGATTAACAAAAGTAACATCTTCCATAAAAGGCTCAGCATGAATATTCCAAGCTCCAGAAGCTGTCCACGAAGGTAAGAACCTTGCAGATGTGCTTTCACCTAACTGATTTGATCCATCATAACGGAAAGAACCATTTACAATATATTTACCTTGGTAGGTATAAGCTGCAGTCGTAAATACGGAAGCTCTTCTATCTTTTCTCAGACTAGTAGGAAAATTCCCCTGACCTAATGCATTTAAATATCTTTGTAAATCAGGATGCGTGCTTACTACACCACCCTTGTCGTAGGAAATTCCCCAGATATCATCATCAAAACCTTCACGATTAGTAATATTTATCTCATTACCCAAAAAGACATTCATGATATGATCTTCACCAAGTCTGGGACTCCAATCAAAACTATTTCTAATATAATAGTGCGACAATCTGTCGTTACTAACATTTAAAAAACCTCCCTCAGGTAATATCGAATAAGCATTCGAATTTGGATTAGCAGGATCTTTAAAAAGTAACTTATTGGCATCAATTATCGACTGTGTACCGTCAGCTCTATAAGCCTCAGCCTGATTTGATGTTTCGTGAATTTTATGCTCGCGCATTGTTGTGGCACGACGCATTTGGAAAGTTGATCTCAGGTTTATCTTTTTTGTCAAAGCATACTCCAAATCGGTTTGAAAAGTAATATCCTTTACCTCAACATCAACATAATTGTTTCTTAACTCGTGAATGATATTAAAAGGAGCAAAACTTCTTCGGAAATATTCCAAATCGCCCTTGTCATCATAAGCTCTCATACTTCTACTCGCATTTAAAGCATAAGAGAACGGGTTAATATCAAAGTCACGAGTATATTCACCCGTCATCACATCGAAGGATCTGTTTTTAGTCCCAGGAACTTTCTGATCTCGAACATTTGCAGACAATTTAATACCTACATTTAATTTTTCGGTAGGTTTAAATTGTAATCTTAATGCTGCCGTGTACTTATCTACATTATCAGCAATGGTATAACCTGCATCATTATAATAAGACATAGATGCATAATAAGAGCTATTTTTAGTTCCGCCTGACAAACTGAATGAATGCTGTTGAGTCACTCCGTTTTTAAATAGATGATCAAACCAATCCGTATTTGCTCTACCATAAGGCTCCAGAAAATCTTCATTTAAACCACCATTAGGTCCCCACTCTACCGTTCCGTTATTAATACCATCATACATCTTACCCAATGCACCATAATTCTCTGCACGCGCAACAGTCGTCATATCAACCCATCCGTAATCCGATAACTGACGATAAACCGACATTTCTGAACCAGAATCCATGATATCGAAATTTGAATACTGAGGCTTATCTTTAACGGAAACACTACCCGTATAATTCACTGTCATACGACCTTCTTTACCTTGCTTTGTGGTAATTACGATAACACCATTCATCGCTTTTGCTCCATAAAGAGCTGTTGCCGATACATCCTTCAAAATTTGAAAGTCAGCAATATCCTCTGGGTTTAATCCCGCAACTCCCGAACTTAAAAGTGTCGATAGATTACCCGATGTTAAATCATCAGCACTCACCTCAACTAGATCTTCAAGTTCAACGCCATCAACAACCCAAAGAGGTTTATTGTTACCATTAATCGATGAATTACCACGAATTGTAATAACCGGAGCAGAACCAAAAGTAGAAGACACATTACTTACCTGTACACCTGTAGCTTTACCTTGTAATGAAGAGGTAATATCAGGAGCACCTTCCACTTTAATTTCGTCAGCGGTCAATTTCTGTGCTGACCCTGTAAATAACTTACGGTCAATTTTCTGATATCCTGTAGTTACGACAACTTCATTTAACTGCTCCGAAGAGCTAGACATCACAATATCCAATCGTTCCTGATTAGTCACCACAATTTCTTGTGGCTCCATTCCAATAAAAGATACGAGAAGAGTTACACTTCCACCCTCCGGTATATCCAATGTAAAATTCCCATCAAAATCAGTAGAGACACCATTGCTCGTTCCTTTAACGACAATAGAAACCCCGGGCAAAGTTACCTTTGTGTCGTCCGTAACGGTACCTGTTAATTTCCTTTTCCCCTCTTCTTGACTTTTTACAGGTAAAGGATTAGGTTTAATTACAATAACATTTCTATCTAATTCGTAAGTCAAACTCGTATTTTCTAAAACACGGTCAAGAATTTCCTTTACGGTTTCCTCATTCGCCTCAACAGAAATATGGTTAACACCCTTAATTTCGTTCAGGTTATATAAAAAACCTAATTCCGTCTGAGATTCTATCTCAGTAATCAGGGTTTTAATGCTTACATCGTTTAAATCCAAACTCACCCGAGCCTGCGACATAATATTGGCATTCAGGTTTAAACTGAATACAAAAAATAGAAGAATAAAGTTTTTCATAGCAAAGAGCCATTTTTTCCGAATCCCCCCAAAAATGGGAATTCGCAAAAGAAGCATTTTTTTCATAGATTTGTAAGGTTTAGGGTTCACATATCATCCATTATGGATGCTCATCTCTAAATAGCCGAGATATACTGGTACTATATCTCGGTATTTTTTTTATTAATTATTTTTTATTTACGATTACAGTTCTGTTTTCTTTCATAGTAAACTGAACATCTGTTGTTTTCTCAATCATCTCCAACAATTCATTGCAATTTTTAAAACGAGGCAATTTTCCTGAAAATTGATAAGATCGGACTTCTTCTGATTGAAAAAACACGCTGATATCATACCATCTGGATAGTTTTCGTAAAATATCATCCAGGTTTTCCTCATCAAATATGAATATGCCCTCACGCCAACAAGCATATAAAGCCGCATTAACCTCTATAATTTCAAACTGATTATTCGATTTCGAAAAAACAGCCTGCTCATTGGGTTTCAGAATTTGTTCCTGTGACTGTCCAATATTTGAAGACACCTTCACTTTTCCTTCAACAAGGGTGGTTTGAATAGTAGTCTCATCTTTGTATGCTGACACATTGAAGGAAGTTCCCAAAACTTCAATATCCATTGGTCCAGTTTTCACAACAAAAGGGGCATTCAGATTTTTGGTTACTTCAAAAAAGGCTTCACCTTCCAAAGTCACCTCTCTTCTATTCTTAGAAAATTGCACCGGGAATTTCAGACGAGTTTCAGAATTCAACCAAACACGTGTTCCATCTGATAAAACCAATTGATATTCCTCTCCTTTTCCAATCAGTAATTCATTAAAAACAGTTGGTTGTGATTTTGTTTTATCATTTACTGATGTATAATTCAGTGTTCTTTCTTTATTTTCAATAATGACTTCATTATTTGCTTCTCTCATACGAAGTGACATATCATCCAGAGCAACCTTTTTCCCATTACTTAAAACCAAATGTGCCGTTTGAGTACCTGGCTCAATCACCGGTGAATTTACGGCAAACTGATTGGCATTGTAATTTTGAAAAAGTAAATAACCTGCAATTAACATAGGAAGAACAATAACGGCTGCATATCTAGCTACTTCAAGCCATCTATTGGGCATCGAAATTGTTTTTGGAGCACTATTCTTCTGAAAACGCTTCCACTCATAGTCCAGGTTAATACGCTCAATCAATTCAAGACGTTTTTCTCTCTCCTCAGTACTTACTAAATCATTCAATAAGTTTTGATGAGCCACGTCTTCATTCAACCAATCATCAAGCTGAGCCTGCTCACTGGCATCAAGTCCTATTCCCAGAAAACGAGAAAGCAAATCACTTATTTCTATCTTTTCAGATATCTTCTTCATACTAAACATTAATTTCAAGTAATTTTATTCTTTACTTGTATACTACAGACGACAAAATTTGAAACCCGGGTGGGTCAACTTTATATTTTT
This sequence comes from Ancylomarina sp., assembly GCA_048268005.1. Taxonomy (GTDB): domain Bacteria; phylum Bacteroidota; class Bacteroidia; order Bacteroidales; family Marinifilaceae; genus Ancylomarina. The sequence continues at coordinate 415,036 of JBLWWJ010000001.1, read as the reverse complement.
TTCTTTTTTTTTATTACAATCACAATCAACACCTAAACAAACTACTGTATATCAACAACAAAGCCCAGCCGAATTTTCTTGAAAATTTTCACACACCTATCCCTAACTTGAGTAAAACAAGTCAGATCATTAAAACCCCACTTAAATTTAAAACGAACTTACAATGAGGTAGAATAAATTTTCATAGAAATTTAATCAGTGAAAAGAATCTTCACCAGACTTAATAAAACAGTTGAACAATCATATCGCAACAACTAAACACAGGCTCAATTGTTACAAAATTTACAGGGAAGTTACTTATTCGAAGAATTGATAAAAATCGACCAAAAGAAATACAACAAACTGATGCCCCAAGAGTTCTCTTAGTTTTTTAAAAGCACTCAACTTATGAGTTTTCACCGTATTTATTGAAATATTTAATTCATCAGCAATTTCCTGATTGCTTAGGGATTTTAAATTGAGACGTACCACTTCCATTGCCTTTTCCGGTAATAGCTTTATGGCGTCTTCTAGTTGACGATAGGTTTCCTCTCTTATAATATCAAGCATAACACCATCATCATTCAGGAAAATCTCATCACCTAATTGGTCGGTATCTAAATCACCATTTTGCTTTCTGCGCTTCTCTTTCTTTAAATAATCGAAACATGTATTCTTCGTTGCCAAATAAAGATAAACTTTCAGAGATTTCTCCGACTCAAACTCAGTAGATGAATTCCATACTTTTAGAAAAACATCCTGAACCATATCTTTTGACAGATCCTCATCATTCACAAACCTATTGGCAAATACACATAAGGAAGGAAAGTATTTATCGAAAATACTTCTGAAATCAATTTTGCGAATATCTATCTTCCCTACTGACTGAATCATTCAATTATACTTTGTGGCAAAAAAAAGCGTAGGGACAAATGTATAAGAAAAGTGAGAAAATGCAAATTTAATTATTAATATACACCAAGCTTGACTGATGACATAGCAAGGCATGAGATAAAACATAAACCTTAAGTTCAAATAGGAATTTACTATTAACAGCCACTTTATAATTAACATTTTAACCGACTTGAAGTGAAAGACAAGTTGACTTAATACAAATCTTCATGATATCGGGACTCTTGTTGAAGGGTCTCAAGATAAGACAAAGCTTGAGCACCATTCATTAGGCCTTTTTTTTGAATCAATTCAATCAAATTTGTCTTGACATCATTTCCCATTGCTATAGCCCCACATATATAGATATGGGCACCTTTTTCAAGCCAATCAAAAATCTCTCTTCCTTTTTCTTTAAGGCGATCTTGAACATATATCTTTTCACGCTGATCTCTGGAAAAGGCCAGATCCAATCGTTTCAGTATCCCCTCTTCTTTAAATTTTTCAATTTCGTTCTGATAAATAAAATCATAATCTTTTTGTTTCTCTCCAAATATCAACCAGCTGTTGCCCTTAGCTCCCCTAGCCCTTCGTTCATTTAAAAAGGACATAAAAGGTGCGATTCCTGTACCAGATCCAATCATAATAATCGGACTATCACCGGCTGGTAAACGAAATTCTTCATTGGGAATAAACTGAATTTTCAGACTGGAACCAACTTGCAAACCTTTATTGATATAGGAAGAACAAGCTCCAATTCTATCCCTGTTATAAACGGAATAACTATATTGCTTCACTGTTAAATGCACCTCATCAGGAGTCGATCTTATGCTGGATGAAATAGAATATTCACGACGTTGTAACTTAGAAAGAATCTGACAGAAACGATTGGCATCGATCGCAAATGGATAATCACAAATCATATCATAGACATCAGCTTTCCGAACGTAGTCATGCAGCTCTTCTTCATTTTCCAGTAGGTCTCTCAAGTTCGTATCACCCGTATGTGTCTGATAAGCTCTTAACACCTCTTCATTTAATTTTGTGAGTTCCAATTTCACAGCCAGCAATTCTTCAATACTCTTTTTCTTGTTTTTATAAACAACCATCGTTTCAGGAGAATAGTCAAGCTTAATCATGATCTTTACCACCAAAGAATAAGGATTTTTAGGTTTGATTGAAAGCGCATCACCAGCCTGGTAAGTGAAGTCTGGATGATCCGATTGTAAAACAAGATGATGAATTTCACTCGCGGAATCATTACTTGTAATTCGATACCTATCCTTTACTTTAACGGTAAATGTTGGACCAACTGAATTGTTGCCAAATTTAAGTGACAGAACATCACCATTAAGTCTATTCTGAAATTTATTAATCAAAGTAGATGCCCATTCTTCAGCTTTTGCATTAAAGGCCAAATCACAAGTCACCAATTGCGAATATCGATTTGCTCCCAAAGCCTTTAGCTTCATATCGATATCTTTTCCAGTCTGACAGAAATGTTGATAGCTTGAGTCGCCTAGGGCACAAACCGAAAAATGCAAATTTGGCAATTGGGGAACTTTCGAACCTAAAAGGTATTTGTGAAATTGTTGAGCCTGTGCAGGAGGATCTCCTTCTCCACGGGTACTAACAACAATAAAAAGATACTTCTCGTTCTCCAGATTATTCACATCATATTCGGCCATGCTATACACGGCAGGCTCCAATTCATAAGCTTGGAATTGGCTTCTCATTTGTTCAGCTATAAAAGCTGAATTACCTGATTTCCCACCATAAAGGATGGTTATGGGAGATGATATACCTTTGATATTGGAGATAGAAAAAGCCTTAGGTGCCGTATTTAATATATATGAAGTCATTTGTAAGATTCTAAATGGAATGATCATTCTTGTATTTTAATCGATCACAAGATATCTCTAATTATCCATATTTGGAATCATACTAAATAAAAACAGTAAGATTTTTCTCAATCACTCAACTTAAATGATGGGTTATAAATTAGGCCAATAATATTACCCCAAGGATCTATAAGACTTGCAACCATTAACTCTCCTCCTACATTTGTTGGCTTTTCATGAATTTCCGCACCAAGATTGATCATCTCTTTAAATACGGCGTCAATATCCTCTACACCCCAGTATGCAAGAACGCCTTCACCTTTGTCTGTCTTAGATTGCTCAGCAGGTAGAAGACCTAACTCATAACCGCCTATATTAAATCCCACATAAAAAGGCTCATCAAAATAAGCTTGAACACCAAATGCTTTTGAATACCAAGCCTTAGCTTCAGCTAAATCGTTAACCTTATAAACAACCGTTCTTAGTCCTAATATATCTTCTTTTTTCATGATTCTGTATTTGTTAGTTTCAAATAAACGACCAATAATAGGGAGAGATCTATAAATCTATACAATTCAGAACTACCATCAAATTTACGACTGAATTTAAAACTCACCCTTTGGGACAATAACTAGTCTAATTCTATTAATTGAGTTTAAAAGTAAAGATATGAACGAGCAGAAATTATTTATTGTTTATTATACCTGAGACATTAAAAATTGCTTAGATAATTATTCCCTAAAATCTGATCCCATTCGTCTGACATATTCGTACAATCTTAACAAGTAGATGACCTAATCGAATTAATAAAAACACAACAAATAGCAACATAATCACCAAAATTGCTATTAATAAGTTTAATTCAATACAAAACGCATCTCTTTATTCATCTTTATTCCAGATAAAAACAAGAATTATCAATACGGATTTAAATCAACAATAAACACTCACTTACATCCATTTTAAAGGTCTTTATACAAATCTATTTAAACAGCAAAAATTAATCGGTAAGAAGAACAAATTGATCACATCTATAGAATTGATGCATTTCGATACCCATGTTAAGCTTTTTTAACTTTTATTTTAAAATATTATAATTTTTAAAATTTCATGTAAGCCTGATAAACAGTACAACACAGACCTGTTCATCAGGCAAAACCACTCATTGATCAATAAAAAATCACCGCTCACATTTCATTTTTTAATTTCTTATGATTAGATTCGATCGAATTTTAATAAACCTAATTTAAAATTTTAACCCCAAAACTAACTTATTATGAAAAAAATTCTTCTTTCAGCAGCATGTTTAGCTCTAGTTCTAGGATCTTGCCAAAACAAGGCTGATGAAATCACACCCGACCAACAAGAAATCGCAGTAGACATGAGTGACTTCTATGTATACACTGACGAAGCAACTACAGTAAAATCAGGACACGTACATGGTCCTCAGTGTGGTAGTATGAAAGTATTAAACCGCAAACTAAAAGAAAATCCTAGCCTGGAAAATCGTATGTATAATATCGAAAAACATACGAGAAAACTAATTGCTGCAAAAGCTGCTAACACAACTTCAAAAGGTAAGCCAGGTGGCGGAGGAACTCCAGCACCAACTCCATATCAGGGAAGTATTACTATTCCGGTGGTTGTAAACATTCTTGAGGATGCTAGTCACCCAATTACTCAGGCTCATATTACGTCTCAAATCGCTATTTTGAATGAGGACTTTAACGACTTGAACCCATTAACAGGTGGTGTACCAAATGAATTCAATAACGATGTTGCTAATGTTGATATTACATTTGTATTGGATGCTGTAAATAGAAAAACATCTTCTAAATCATCATGGGGAACTAATGATGCAATGAAACTTTCAAGCCAAGGTGGTATTGATGCAACAGATCCGGCTCACAAGCTAAATTTCTGGATTTGTGAAATTGGTGGTGGAATCCTAGGTTACGCTCAATTCCCAGGTGGTGAATTAGCAACTGACGGTGTTGTTATTGGTAGCGATTTCTTTGGTGAAAACACTAGAGGTGGCGAATATGGTCACGGTAGAACTGCAACTCACGAAGTAGGTCACTGGTTAAACCTACGTCACATCTGGGGTGACGGTAGATGCAGACAAGATGACTTTGTTGCAGATACACCAAGCTCGGACCAGCCAAACTACGGTTGCCCAACATACCCAACTGTACACTGCAAGTCTAACGACATGACAATGAACTATATGGACTATGTGAACGACCAATGTATGTATATGTTTACAAATGGGCAAAATGATAGAATCAGATCTATTTTTGCTGCAGGTGGACCAAGAGAGACTTTTGTACAATAAGCTCTATTAATTTATTAAAATTCAGCTAAGGCGTCATTTATGACGCCTTTTTTTAATCAATAGGCTTATAAAAAAGCAGTACTCATTAAGTGAATACCGCTTTTGAATAATGCTTATCCTAAATTAAAGTTTGACTTCGGTCACTTTAAAATGCAGTTTCTCAATGGCTTTTTTAAGCGCTTCTTTAGTCGTAGATTTGGTTTTATATTTAAGCGTTACTTTCTGATTTTTAAAATCTACCTGTAAATCCTTTACCCCTTTTTCAAAAGGCATACTTTTTTGAATTTTCTTAGCACATCCCTGGCAATCCATTTCTACATTAAAAACAACCGTTTCAATTTTTTTCAACTCTTGTTTTTGAGCAAAGGCAGCTGATGTAAATAAAATAATTGCAATGGCCATTAAAGCCTTCTTTAGACTTTGAGTTAAGTTTTTCATGTTTATTTGTTTGAGCTTCAGACGTCATGTCTTAGGCAATTAGTCAATGGTTTAAATATTTATTTTTAATAAGAGTTCTTCTTTTTAAAGCCCTAATCTCTGTCTATGGTTAAACGCACACCCAAATAGAATTTACGTTCCTGAATAGGTCCCCATATCATAGAGGCATCAAAATTTCCTCCAAATGGATCACCAGCTTCAATTATTGGGTGTTTCTGAGTATAGTTACCTAAATTCTCTGCACCAAAATAAACTTCCCAAATTCTGAAACGCTTTGTAACTTGTGCATTTAGCATGGCATAGGCAGGTGACTTTTCGCGACGGTTAAATTCTGCCGGAGCCGAAGGAATACGCATATCTCCATTAATCTGTGTTGTGAAATCGAACTGCCAAATATTCATATTGGTCGAATAAGACAGATTAAACAAACCTTTATATCTGTTCACATAAGGCACCGTTTGAAATTCATCATTAATATCCGCTTTTACATCTGAGAAACGGATTGCTGTTGTTACATCCAAACGATCAACAGGCTCAAACTTCAATTCAACTTGATAATTATTAGCATAAGACTGCCCGTCCAGATTGTAGAAACTAACCTCATTAATGTCACGATCAACATCTACAATAACCTGATTCTGAAATTCTGTACGATAAAAATCGGCAGAGGCTGTAAAATCCTGACCAAACCAATTAAAATATTGAGTAACACTCAGACCATAATTCCAAGCCTTCTCTTGCTCTAAGTCAGACTGAATATTAAAGCTTCTGTTTGATGCCAGGAGAAAACTATTCTCAGCTATAGGGTTTGCAGTACGACGACCACTTCCTGCAGCGATACGCAATGTTGAACCTTCAGCAAAATTATATCTGAAATGTAAACGAGGTGTGATAAAACCACCATAAACGGAATTATGATCGTATCTCAAGCCAGCTTGCAAGGTTATTTCATCCGATGGTAACCAGGTATACTCTGCATAAGCACCAGCAATTTTTTCAGATCTATTCGTTCCCATAATGGTATGACCAACTAAATTATCGTAAAAATCATCGTAGATAAAAGATAATCCTGCGGTATACTTATGCGTTAAATTTCCAATATAAGACTGAAACAATAGATTGGCGTATAGATATTTTTGTTTTGCGTCATAATTTCTTAAACCATAGAATGACTTTTGCTCATGAGATGAATAATTCGTGATCAGGGCTAAACTTCTATCGTCATTCTCTGGAAAAACGTAACCTATTTTGGCAAATGCCTCATAACGACGCGTATCAATGTCAATGCGGTATGCATTATTCATGTCATTGGTTTTACTTTCGTCAAAACCTTTCTGACCACCAATTCTTTGTTCATCGATAAACTTCACTCCAAACTGAGTAATCCAATTCTTATTAGGTTTCCAGTGCCATCTGTTTACGATATTATACTGACGGACCATAGGATCATCAAGGAAATTATCATGATTGTGATCTATTTCTTTCTTATTATCCTGACCATGGGCTAAAATTGATGTGGATAATTTCTCTGAAAACTTAAGACCTGTGATTAAATTCCCTTCTGACATCCCCATGCTATTGGTATAAGCATTTAAATACAACTTAGGGGAATTCTGAGGTTTCTGGTATTCAATATTAATCTGTCCTGTAATGGATTCAAAACCATTAACGACAGAACCAACCCCCTTTGAGACCTGGATAGATTCCATCCATGGGCCTGGCACATAAACCATACCGTAAACCGAGGCTAATCCCTTGAAGTTGGGATTCTTTTCAGTCATCATTTCAATATACTTTCCAGTTAAACCTAGTAATTTAATCGACTTGGCTCCTGTAGCGGCATCGGCATAAGATACATCAACTGAAGCATTGGTTTCAAAACTCTCAGCCAGATTACAACAGGCTGCTTTACAAAGTTCCGCACCAGTAATGCTTTGCGATTGGATTGGGTTTTCCCTATCGAGAACAGTTCCTGCTCTACGTTTGGATACAACAACCTCATTTAATTCTATATTAGGTGATAACGCAATCACCAACTCATTACCTTCTAGTTTATCTATTTTAATTTCTCGTGTTTCATAACCAACAAACTGAACAACCAGAATATCTGATTTATTGGATTTGTCAATGGTGAAATGACCATTGGCATCAGTTGCTGTTCCTGTGGTTGTATTTTTCCAAAATACAGATGCACCAGGTAAGGGTGCTTCTTTTTTATTTGATAATTTTTCAACAATTCTTCCTTCAAAAGTTTCGGCAACCGAGAACAATGGAAGTAGGGAAAGGAATAAGAATAATATTCTTTTCATTATACGCTAATATTTTACGCATCATGATAAACCACACCCAATGGGTAATCGTCTATACATGGAAATACTTGTGTGAGATTTAATTAATTATAGCTTACCAGCTCATATATAGAGCCCAACATTTAAGCTATTTAAACAACGAACAGGTAGGTATCAGCAAAGGTAGCAACACAATAATTCTTGTGTTATTTCAGGAGGATCAATTATTTTCTGCAAGTAATCAGCTCTTTGCTCTGTACTAGCTTCAATAAAATTATAAAAATGTAAATCAGCACATAAAAATAAATCAAGAGTCGAAACCAAAGGTGATTTCACAACTTGCTTTACCAGAGTCTTTGGATAATTCTTTAAATAAATTAATTCCAAAGCACAGCATGGTTCACCAATCTTATGTGTATGAGCAGTATTCCCATGATAATGAATCACATGGGGATGCGGATCTGCTTCACAAAGGTGCATTTCATCTCCACAATTATTTAAATCATAAATCAGATGAAAATCGTCTTGATGACAAGCGGAACAAGAATGCTTCAATAAGTTCAAACCGCAAAATCCTGTCAGGTAGAAAACCAACAGGAGCATTGAGATTGTATTACGAAATAGTTTCTTCATTTATAGCACTCTTTATCTAATCATCTTGCAAAGATACAAACACCAATTCGGCGTTCTATTCTAAAGACACCCAAAAATAGATTATGGGTGAAACTCAACCATTAATTAATTGTTAATATTTGTTAAGCGATGTATTTATTTTGATAATCACAAACAATTACCCCATAAACCATATATCTCGATCAATTTTAAATCGATAAAAAGGGAGCCCTATGAAAGACTCCCTGCAATTCAGAGTAAACAAATTTACACCATTCTAATTGAAACTTATCGTTACTCTTACTAATTGATCTACCATTGGTAAAACAAATTCATTATCAACTTCCATCACAAGCTTTGTTTCTGGGGTTCCTGTGTTGGCTTCAGTTTGACGAGGCGCTTGATGATGACCTGCACCTGGATATTCATTCACTTCGGTACCAGCATCCCATATTTTTAACATGCTCGTTACATCCCCTGTTTTCGCGACACCATTGTTGAATAAGGCGATGCCCATATCATCGAAGGCTACAAATAGGTCGTTTGATTGCACTAGCATGCTCGCAAGATTCAAATAATCGCCTTCCTGTGCCTCAAAACTGAATTCATAATATTCCCCGGGGAATATGGGCGCTCCGGAATTCATCCCATTAGGAACAGCAAACACAGCGTGAGACCAAATGTAAGATACACCTTCAAGGCTTGCATCTAATTCCCCTGGACTACCATCTTCTGCCAAAGCTTCCAAGCCTGCCCCCTTATCCAGCTTTCCCGATTCAAACAAAGGATAACCCTGAGTACTGATTGCATATACACCTGGTGCAAATGGCGTCACGTATCCACTCATACCATCCAAATAAGTGGCCAATTCAGTATTCGAACCATCTTCAGCCAGTCCTTCCAATCCATTTGCCGCGGCTTCATTTTCTGTAAATATTGGCATACCATTGTTGTGCACAACCCATACTCCAGGTGCTAAAGGCGATTGGAATGCGTACATATCCGAAACATTGGTTAATGTTAGTGTAAACTCTGTTCCTCCATCATGAGCCAATTCAGCTTTTATGACTTCTGAAAGTGCTGGATAGCTATATCCATCATTCACATCAGCGATCAACTTTACGACACCATTCTCACTTGCACCGGTATTAGGACCTGCCTGTCGGGGTGCCTGATCGGTTCCGATTCCCGGCTCCTGGTTCACTTCTGTACCTGCATCCCAAAGCATTAGTGCAGAACTCACATCGCCTACAACGGCATCACCATTGGCATCATAAAGCGCATAACCATCATCTCCAAATCCATAAAATAAGTCGTTAGTCTGAGCGAGCATAGTCGCTAAAGAAAGCCGGGATCCTTTGCCTGCATGAAAACTAAAAGAATAGCTTCCACCTGGACCAATACCATCCGTTGTACCTGAATTGAAATAAGCTTTTCCCATTTGGATATTTTCAATTTTTACGGTGAACATTCCCTTTTCAATAGGAATCACCATAGGGTCATCATCGTCATCTAAACAAGATGTAAATAAAAACAGGCTTGCCATCGAGGCATAAATTAAATTTTTCATAGTTCTAATATTTTACAAGTTTCAATTAAAAATCAGAGCCTATTATCTATCAATAAGCTTGGTATTTCAAAGGTAAAATATCGCTTACCCTTGAAATGTAAACTGGATCACATTTGCAGATGTTCTGCACAAAAAAAAGCTACAATTTTTCAATTGCAGCTCTACTTTAGAACAAAGTCCTAATCATATATAGAATCAGTTATAACTTATGAGGACATAGAATTTGGATTTCCTTTCTTGAATAATCGATAATACCTTCCTGTTTTAACTCATTAAACAAACGAGTAACCGTTTCTCGTTTGGTTCCTATTAAATCAGCAAAATCTTTTTGGGTGTAAAAATGACTAATGTTTAAGGAGTCTCCATGCTTCACACCACTTTCCTCTGCTAAGTCTTTTAAAAAATCACATAAGCGCGTTCTAACATCATGATAAAGAAGGGACTCAAAACGGCGCTCCATCTTTTTTATACGCCAACCTATAAGCTTGTAAATGGACAAGCCAAACTTCTCATTATTTCGCATCAACTCGTACATACTGGGTATATCCATAGGACACAGTAAAGTTGGTTCCGTGCAAGCCATGGCGTAATCAGCTCTTTTATCGGCACCCAAAATCGCTTTTTCACCAAAGATCTCACCTTTACCCAAAATTGCCTTCACCACCTCATCTCCATTATTATTGTACGAAACGATCTTCACCTTCCCCTTACTTATCATGAATATATTTTTTGACTTATCCCCTGGAAAGTAAATAAAATCGCCACTCTTATAATTCTGAAAATGATCCTTTGCAAAATCTTTTAATTTATAAGGACATAAAATATGATATAAATTCACCCCTTCTAAACACCAAATATTTTCTTTCATCGATCTAATTCATTTTTGAGTACTTTAATTTAATGCTTTTTTAAATGAATTCAATAAGTAATTATCGTTTTGCTTAAAAATCCAATTTTCACAAATTGATCAAGCTTTTAAACAGTTTTTTTGCTCACCATTTTCAACTATCTTTAAACAGATACTAAATTCAATCTATGAAGCATCCCTACTCATTCATACTATACTTTAGTTTACTTATTAGTTCTGTTTTGATTACTAGTTGTGATTTTAATCAAACCAATCTTCATCATTCTCAAGAATATAAAGTTTTTCCTGATGCTGTAAAACAAGGTGAATTTTATGCAAAGGCATTAAACTCGACTCATCTTGTTTCTAATTATCCTTCGGATAGCACAAAAAAAACGAGTGACACACTTCACTGGCGTCTCACAAAAGATATTTCACACTATCCGGAATTTGATTCTCATTTCCCAATTTTAAATGCACTGTATAACATGTCTTTGGAGGAATTAGAACTAAATATTAATCAGGATAGTTTATTTGATACGGGAGAAAAATGGAAAGGCGTTTGGACCCGAGACATCAGCTATTCCGTCATTTTAGCATTAGCCATTACAAACCCAGAGGTATCAAAGCGAAGCCTAATGCATAAGGTTAAACATGGTAAAATCATTCAAGATACCGGAACCGGTGGATCCTGGCCTGTCAGTTCGGATAGAATGATTTGGTCCACCGCTGCCTGGGAAATTTACCTCAGTACCGGAGATAAACAATGGCTTAAAAAGGCTTATTCTATTATAAAAAAATCCACCGAAACCGATCTAAATGTTGTTTGGGACTATAACGAACATCTTTTCAAGGGTGAATCTTCATTTCTCGATTGGCGAGAACAAAGCTATCCAAAATGGATGGATGCTAAAGATATCTACTCAGCCTTTTCACTAAGCACTCAAGCTGTGCATTATCAGAACTTAGTTGTATTATCTAAAATGGGTAAAATACTTAATCATGACACACAAAAATACCAACATATATCCGAAGCGTTAAAGAAAAGTATTAATGAGAAACTCTGGCTAAGAAACAAGAAACACTATGCTCAATTTAAATACAATTCACACTCCTCAGCACTTTCCTCAAGAACTGAAAATCTAGGACAAAGCCTTTGTATACTTTTTGATATTGCCAATGAAAAACAAAAAAAACAGATCATTAACCATACGGTTCAACTGCCTTACGGTATACCTTGTTTTTATCCTCAAATTCCGAATATTTCGCCTTATCACAACAATAGCATTTGGCCTTTTGTACAGGCTTATTGGAATTGGGCATCAACTAAAACCGGGAATGACAAATCCGTAAAACATGGCCTAGCCTCTTTAATCAGATCATCAGCTTTATTCCTAACTAATAAAGAAAATATGGTAGCCGAGACTGGTGATTTTAAGGGAACTGCAATTAATTCAAACAGACAACTCTGGAGCGTCGCAGCATCCTTGTCCAGTGTATACAGAGTATTGTTAGGCTTAAATTTCAAGGAAGATCATCTTCAAATCAGTCCATTTATTCCTCGAGAATTTAAAGGCGAATTAAACCTTACAAATCTCAAGTACAGAAACTCTACTTTGGATATCAAAATTTTAGGTTTTGGTAATCAAATCAATTCTTTCATGATCGATAGTTTTCCATTAAATGAAAATGAAGTATCCGGCCGACTAAAAGGACACCATAAAATTGTGATTGAAATGACCAACAGCATGTCGTACCGATCGAAAATTAAGCTGAAACCGAATGCCTTTTCTCCGGAAACACCTCAAGTCGAATTAATTGATTCAAATTTGATTTGGCATCAACATGAAAATGAAAGAAAATATCGAATTTACCGTAATGGCAAATTAGTTCGAATCACACATGATACAATTTTTCAAATATCAGAGGCAAAAATCAATTGTGAATATCAGGTAGAAAGTGTGGATAAAAGCAGGCACGAATCTTTTTTAAGTGCACCTGTTTATACTTATCCCAAGGAAAAGATTCAGGTCGTAGAAGCTGAATGGTTCACCAATCAAAAGAAATCCTATATCGAGTTAAATCCTAAGAAACAGCCCAATTTTATTTTCAAATTAAAAGTGAAAGAAGCCGGTGACTATTATATCGATTTTAAGTATGCCAATGGTAATGGATCTCTAACCAGCAATAACCAATGTGCCACTCGTAGTCTTTGGGTTTCGCATGACTATATAGGAACCGTGGTATTTCCACAGCGTGGTCAGGATGATTGGAAAAACTGGGGCTTTTCTAACAAACTTAGAATCAAGCTAAAAAAAGGAAGCAACAATTTGAGTTTAAAACTGGAGCGATTCAACAAAAATCAAAACATTGTAAATACAGCTGCGCTTATCGATCAGATTAGAATTAGAAAAATCGACTAAATGTAAATACGATCCAAGCCCTTTCAAGATGAAAAGACAAGAGCACGAATTACCCCTGGTAACAGAAAAATGGGGCTGGAAATACCATCATTTGGGTATCCCCACATCAATAAAAATGCCTAATGAGCGTTATTTAGCTCAATTTAAATTTTATATCTCTGGATTTTCAGAAAGCCCTTTCGGCATAGAGTGGATGCGATTTGAAACGGATAGTCCCATGCATGAACTAATTAAAACAGTCCCCCATTTGGCATTTGAGGTAGAAGATTTAGATCATGAGTTGGAGAAACATCAGTTCGAACTATTGGCAAAGCCCAATTCTCCAATGGATAATGTACGAGTCGCTATGATCAAGCATAATGGTGCCCCCGTAGAACTTATCGAATTCAAACAGAAAAATCCTGACTCATAAGAATCAGGATTTTATATTTTAAGTGCAATAGGTCTTTATCGAATCGTCTTAAGTGCCTCACTTACAGACTGTGAAAGATTTTCAAAAATATCTTCTTCGTTACCCACACCATTGACTACCTGAATTTTGTTTTGCTTGGCATAATACTCACTCACCTTAGAACTACGTTTCTCGTATTGTTCCAATCGGTGAATAATAATATCCGTATCTGCATCATAAGCTCTACGGCTAAATGTTTTACCACGAGCTGCCAAACGCTTGATAGACTCTAAAGTCGACACTTCCAATTCCAAAGCAGTTGTAATGGTCGATTGCATTTTTCTTAACAAACCATCAAGAATATAAGCTTGAACAATGGTACGAGGGAATCCCTTAAAGATAAAACCATTGGCATCAGGATGTGTTTTAATCTGACGCTCAATCAACTTAATGGCAATCTCATCCGGAACGATATCACCTTTTTCAATATACTCCTTGGCACTCATACCCATTTCGGTTCCCTTCTTAATCTCCTGACGCATCAAGTGACCGGTAGAAATATAAACCAGGTTAAATTTCTTAGCCAACATACGTCCCTGAGTCCCTTTTCCTGAACCCGGAGGGCCCAAAAGAACCATATTGATCCATGAACGCTCAAGCGTCTGATCAACAACAGAAGTTAATCGTCCAAAAATCTCTTCAATATCGCCAATTCCATCAATGGGATGATAGATTTCTTTTTCTTTATAGAATTCAGCCACAGGAGCTGTTTTCGTTTCATACTCCTCAAGTCTAACATTGATCACCTCCTCAGTATCATCAGAGCGATTTTCCGTTTCAGCACGCTTAAGAAGACGTCTTTTTAAGTTCTCATTAGGAACTTGCAAACTCAACATACAGTCCAGTTTGGTATTCAATTTAAGCAATAAACCTTCGAGAATATAAGCCTGAACTGTTGTACGAGGGAAACCATCAAATAAGAAACCATTCACCTCTTTGTTCGAAGTAATTTTTTCCTCAATAATCTGAACGATGATTTCATCCGGAACAAGTCCCCCTTTTTTAATGATATCCTTTGCTTGAAGACCGAGCTCGGTACCTTCTGCAATTTCTGCCCGCAAAATATCACCTGTAGAGATGTAAGCCAGATTGTATTTTTCAACCAGCATTTTTGATTGAGTTCCCTTACCAGCACCTGGAGGGCCGAATAATGCTATATTTAACATGAGTAGATATTAATATTTGTTGTCGTATTTCAGCTATCAAAATTAGAAAAAAAAGATAAGCCTACATATTATTTTTTTATTTTATCCGAAAAGCTAATGATTGATGAATTATTCACACCGAAATAATTCCAAACTCAATTTTCATAAAAACGGATATAGAAAACTATCGAA
The DNA here is from genome assembly GCA_048268005.1 of Ancylomarina sp. Lineage (GTDB taxonomy): Bacteria > Bacteroidota > Bacteroidia > Bacteroidales > Marinifilaceae > Ancylomarina. Next base: position 400,024 of record JBLWWJ010000001.1, on the reverse strand, counting down.
ATAAATATCGGAAAAGAAATCCTCCCCTGATAAGCTTTACACCATATCGGAAAATCCACGAGAAAAGATGAAGTAAACCGATTAAAAAGAATATGGGGTAAATGGGGTTCGTCCAAAACGTATGGTTGATGATAGAAAAATAAGAATAAGCTACAATTAAGATAAGACCCCCTAACAATTCGAATCGCCAAACAATGAGCAAAGCAAACATCATAAGCATATGCGTATAAAACAGCTTCAGCAATTGAGGACTCATACAATCGGGATCATCAACACCAAACTCTATAGCAAACCAGGCAAAAAACAGGAATAGAAACACCCCTAAGAATCGAGCAAGCCAACGAATAATTGAGGTGATGAGTTTAAGCATTTTTATGTTTTAGAGAAGCATGATTGATATTTTCAAATATAGATGAATAATTAAAATTTTGAAAATTTAAACCCGCCTTATTCTGAATATTTGAATATCCACAGATAAATAATCACAGCCTTTAAGTCCTTTGTTCAGATATTGATGAGCATCTCTTATTGACTTTCTGCTTTTTTCGCCTTATCTTTTTTATAGAATTAAGAAAAATTAGAAATAGCAGCAAACTATTGGAATAAAACTAAAAATGGAGCCTTATGAAAGCAAATTACATTTGTCCGCACTGTCGAAGCTTTTTAAACGTTGGCGATAAAATCATTATTGCTGCAAAAAACAGCAAAAAAGAAAAAGGCATTCTTCTTTTGAGTATGGAACTTGGTGACTATACCGTATTAAAACACCCCTCTTTTAATATTGAAAAAGGAGAAAAAATAAATATGTTTTGTCCATCCTGCAATGAAAATCTTAAGAAACGCCAGGTTCATGAAAATCTTTATGGCATTATCATGCAAGATGAAGAGGATAAGGAAATGCAAATTCTTTTCTCTGGAACGTATGGGGAGAAATGCACCTATCGAATCACAGATAAAGATGTTGAATCCTTTGGAAAAGATGCCGGTAAATATCTCGATTTAGACAACCTCATCTCAATGAGTTAAGACACAAAAAAAACGAATCCTCAGGGATTCGTTTTTTTGTTCTTAATATTTCATAACAGGCAGACTTAACTTGTAACGAATACAGATCAGCCTGAAAACAATAATACAGATAACCGTTACAAAAAGATTGACCGTTGGGTCGACCTGCAGATATTTTAAGAATAAGAACAATAAACCACCCACAATACAAGCAACGGCATAAATTTCCTTACGGAATATGAGAGGAATATCGTTACATAGTGTATCACGAATAACCCCGCCCATTACAGCAGAAAACAAGCCCATAATAACAGCTAATACGGGATGAATGGATAAAGATATTGCTTTCTCTATCCCAATAATGGTAAATACACCAATTCCAATGGTATCAAAAAGGAATAGCGTTCTTTTTAGTTGCATAATCATGCCCTTAAATAAAAAAGTAGCAATGACACCAAGGGTAATAACAAGCAAATAATTCAAATCAGAAATCCATGCCACCGGGAAGTTGCCCAATATCAAATCACGCAATGTCCCTCCACCAATGGCGGTTATAAAACCAGTAAAGTACGCGCCAAACAAATCAAGTTTCTTGTTGGCAGCTGAAAGTGTTCCTGAGATTGCGAAAACAAATGTTCCAATCAAATCAAGGGCGTATATTACAGACATAGATTCCAGTTTATAATTAAATGATTTAAAAATGAGCCTCCTAATCAAATCAGGAGGCTCTTTGTATTATTCTATTTTTAAGCCATGAATAATTAGCAATTAAAACTCTCTTGGAAATAAAAATCCAATCTTAAGATCAGTTTAGTAAACTTCTCGAGACAAATTCTTACAAAGGTAGAATTAAAGTATTTACACTAATATTAATTACTCATCGCTAATTGTATTACTTTTCTTCTTGAGCATCAACAACTGCAATAGCTGTCATATTGATCAACTCACGAACCGTACAACCCATTGGCACAACGTGGAAAGGCTTAGCCGTTCCCAGGATGATTGGTCCTATGTTTTCAGAATCACCTAGATCTTGCATCAACTTATAAGCAATATTTCCAGAACTTAAGTTAGGGAAAATCAAGGTGTTCACATCTTTTCCTTTCAGCTTATTGAAAGGGAAGTTCGCATCACGTAAATTCTTATCCATGGCGAAATTCAATAGCATCTCACCATCAACCGCCAATTCCGGGTGATTCTCGTGAAGAAACTCAATGGCATTGTGTACTTTTTGAGGACTACCCTTTTTCACAGCGCCAAAATTAGAATAGGATAACATGGCCATAGCCGGATCCTGACCGAATTTCTTAACCGCACGAGCCGTACTCAAGGTGGTATAAATCAATGATTCTTCTGTTGGCTCTGAATTGACAGTGGTATCTGCAAAGAATAATGGCCCTTTCTTGGTCATCACGATATTCATACCCACAAGGGTTTTCATACCTTCTTCCTTACCAATTACTTTTTCAGCAATATCAAGTGTCTCGAAATAACGAGTCGCATAGCCTGAGATAAAAGCATCCGCATCGCCAGCTTCGACCATGGTAGCACCAAAGTAGTTGCGATCGAACATCTTCTCAACAGCCTCTTTATGAACCAAACCTTTACGTCCAAGTTTCGCACAAAGAACATCAGCATAACGCATTCTTCTCTCACGCTCCTCTTCTGAACGAATATCGATAATCTCAGCACCTTCAAGGTCAAGATCATTCTCTTTAACCAATCGTTGAATATTCTCGGTATTACCCAATAAAATTGGTTTTGCAATACCTTCGTGAAGTGCAATTTGAGCCGCCTTAAGAATATTAAAATTGTTTGCCTCAGGGAATACCACACGCTTAGGTGCTTTTTTGGCTTTATTAAAGATGGTACGTAGCAATTCATTCTCTGTACCCAATCGCATTTTCAACTCCTCGGCATAAGCATCCCAATCCATATCTGTTTTGCGTGCTACACCCGAATCAACAGCTGCTTTAGCAACAGCTACGGCAACACGAGATACCAAACGAGGGTCCATTGCCTTAGGAATAATATAATGCTTTCCGAAAGTAATATTAGCCTCGTTGTAAGCCGCATGTACCGATTCCGGCACAGGTTCTTTGGCTAATTCAGCAATTGCGTGAACCGAAGCAATTTTCATTTCCTCATTAATAGCAGTCGCTCTAACATCAAGCGCTCCACGGAAAATATAAGGGAAACCTAATACATTATTAATCTGATTTGGATAATCTGAACGTCCTGTAGCTACAACCACATCATCACGAACCTCCATCGCCTCATCGTATCCAATTTCCGGATCAGGATTAGCTAAAGCGAACACAACCGGGTTTGGAGCCATAGATTCAACCATTTCCCTTGTCATAGCACCTCCAACTGAAAGACCTAAAAACACATCACATCCAACTACAGCCTCTGCCAAAGTTGTTAAATCTCTCTGAGTAATGAATTGCTTTTTCTGCTTATTCAGGTCGGTACGTTTCGCGTTGATAACACCACGGCTATCGCACATCACAACATTCTCAGGCTTCACACCTAATGATATATATAGTTTTGTACAAGAAACAGCGGCAGCACCTGCCCCATTTACAACAACCTTAACATCTTCAATCTTTTTATTCCCTATCTCCAGAGCATTTAATAAACCAGCTGCTGAAATAATGGCTGTTCCATGCTGATCATCATGCATCACCGGAATATCCAATTCCGCTTTCAATCTCTCCTCAATCTCAAAACACTCAGGTGCTTTAATATCTTCAAGGTTGATACCTCCAAAGGTTGGTGCAATCGCTTTTACAGTGTCGATGAACTTATCTACATCCGTCGCATCCACCTCAATATCGAAGACATCGATATCAGAAAATATTTTAAATAGAAGACCTTTTCCCTCCATAACTGGCTTACCAGCTAAAGCGCCTATATCTCCAAGACCTAGTACTGCCGTTCCGTTTGAGATAACAGCGACCAAGTTTCCTTTCCCTGTATAACGATAAGCGTCTTCAGGATTCTTTTCAATTTCCAGACAGGGTTCCGCAACTCCCGGGCTATATGCCAAAGATAAATCACGTTGAGTCCTGTAGGGTTTTGTGGGAATAACCTCAATTTTCCCCGGGCGTCCTTCTGAATGATAATTTAATGCGTCAGTTGACTTTTGTTTTGACATAACTGTTTTGTGTGTTGTTTTTGCCCAGTAAATGGGCCATATTAAGTTTGGAAAACATCTCTAAAGTCTGTAGAATTCAGCATACATCGCCTTTATGTCTAAAGACGAACTGAATATCTAATCCCTTCAAAGATTTCGCAAAAATAGACATTAATTGGGAATTGAGGCTTTTCTTTTTGCAATGATTTGACTAACTTAAGGACTTCCATATTTTGATATTCTCATTATCACTTCTTTTAGGATGAAGCATTACATTTATCGATATCGACATAAAGATTATTGATTAATATAATTTGGCTGTTAGAGTCTCCCTATATACATTTGTAATCGTAAACAATAACAGAGTAACAAATCTTAAAATCTAAATACAATGCAATCATTAATCGGAAGAAAAGCCCCTGCATTTGTGGCTAACGCAGTATTAAACGGAAATCAAATTACTGAAGGTTTCTCATTGGAACAATTTGTTGGTGAAAAAGAAGTTGTTTTCTTCTTCTACCCACTTGATTTTACTTTCGTTTGTCCAACAGAGCTTATTGCTTTCCAGGATAAATTAGAGGAATTCGAAAAGCGTAATGTTGCCGTTGTGGGTTGTTCTGTAGACTCAGAATTCTCTCACTTTGCATGGTTAAACACAGAGAGAAACAAAGGTGGTATTAAAGGTGTGACTTACCCATTGGTAGCTGACCTTTCTAAAACTATTGCTGAAAACTTTGGTGTTTTAGCTTCGGACTACGATTACGATGAAGAAGGTAATGCCACTTCAACCGGTGCTCCAGTAGCTTACCGTGGCTTATTCCTTATCGACAAAAAAGGAATCGTTCGTCACTCAGTAATCAACGATTTACCATTGGGAAGAAGTGTAGATGAAGCCATTCGTATGGTAGACGCTTTGCAGCATTTCGAAGAGAATGGTGAAGTTTGTCCTGCAAACTGGGCTAAGGGTGAAAAAGCGATGGAAGCTACACAAGAAAGTGTATCGGAATACTTAAGTAAATAAAGAATTCCACTAGCTTTACGGAGAAATAGAGCGATTCATCGAATCGTCAAAAAATACAATTCAATCAAAAAAACATTTTAGGAGATACGCTTCTATTAGATTCTTTAATGATCAGACAGAATTTTCTCAGAATCAGTAAAATCGTATCTCTAAGTACAAAAGATGACATTATGAAGATTAACAGATACCAGGACATTACAACGATCGAAGGCGAAGGAAAGAAAGATTATATCGACCGTCACTCAGCATTTTTACATTGTGAAGATTCAGCTAAAGCTGGTGAGAAATTTACTGTAAAAGTAAAAGTTGGTGATGCTTATCCACATCCGGATGATTTCGATCACTATATTGCCTGGGTTCAACTATGGGATGGTGAAAACATGTTAGCACAAACGAACTTCACTGCTGGTGCACTTGGTAGCACACCTAATCAGGCTGAGGTAGATTTCTATATCGTTCCTGGTAAAAAAATGAAGTTAACTGCTGCTGCTTTCTGTACAAAGCACGGTCTTTGGCATTCAGATGAAAAAATTGTTGAAGTAGAAAAAGTTGCTGTAGAGGCTTAGTCTACAAAACTAGAATACGAAAAAAGCTCTATTGTTTAATAACAGTAGAGCTTTTTTTAAAGTCAGAAGTCAGACAAGTTTAAAGTGAACAAGTCCCGATAGCTATCGGGAAAAGGTTAAAGTGAAAAAAATTAACCACTAATGGACCTCGTTCTCGAATTTTCGGGATAAAATCGGTTTTCACAGATTAAAATATAAAACGTCAATAAACCTGTCATTGCGAAGGAGTTATCGCAAGCTCGTTAGCGAATAAGTTAAATAAAGATCAAACCACAGATGACTCAGATTTACACAAATTTTAAAATTAGATAAACCACTAATGGACTTCGTCGAGCTTGTAAACTCGGTTGTCACTAATGAACACTAATTTTCATTAATATATAACTCTTTTATATTCGAGACTCTTAGCCCCAAAATTAAATATTTATCTAAATATTGAGCTTTTAGAATTACTTCATTAATGCCTGTCATGACTTTCAGAGTTCTCTAAAGCGAATAAGTTAAATAAAGATCAAACCACAGATGACTCAGATTTACACAAATCAAAGTATAAAACGTTTATATTCTAAACTTGTCGAACCAAAATTAATTAGATAGCCTACTTTCTTGCGAGTTGCTTTTAAATAATTCATCAACTGAGCTGTGTGTATATCTTCTAAAGACTTCACTGCTTTCAACTCTAGAATGATTTCATCATAACAGATAAAATCTGAATAATATTTTTTATCTAATACAATTCCCTTATAATAAATATCAATCTGAGATTCTGCCTCGTACGGGATGGAATTTCGAATAAACTCAAGCTCCAAAGCCTCTTGATAAACAGATTCTAGAAAACCACAACCCAAATTTGAATGAACATCCATACAACAACCTAATATCTTATAGCACTCATCTTTAAACAAAAAATCATTATCAACCATATGATGCAATTTAAATATTAAAAATCTGTGTGAATCTGTGTCATCTGTGGTTTAAATATTTTTAATTTCTGACAGACACGCCCTAAGTGATGTACGCCAATGTGGAATCTCAATGCCAAAGTCAGCCTTAATCTTCGCTTTATTCAGAACCGAGTAAGCTGGTCTTCTTGCGGCTGTTGGGAAATCTTTCGACTCAATGGGCCTCAACTGACAATCAATATCAGCCATCTCCATAATAGCTTGTGCAAAATCGTACCAGGAAGCCACCCCTTCATTGGAATAATGATACAATTTGCCTTTAGTATCCATACGCCCCGGTTGACTTATAATATCCAAACAGACCTGAGCCAAATCTTTCGCAGAAGTTGGTGTGCCAACCTGATCGTAAACAACAGATAAAGAATCTTTCTCCTGTCCCAAACGCATCATGGTTTTCACAAAGTTAGTCCCGAAAGAAGAATACAACCAGGATGATCTGATGATAATTGAGTTGGTTGGGGAATGCATAATCTCCATTTCGCCTGCACGCTTCGTTTTACCATAGGCACTCAAAGGACAAACCGGCATTCTCTCTGTATAAGGCTTATTGGATGTTCCATCAAAAACATAGTCTGTGGAAATATGAATCAGTTTCAGCTGATACCTCTGACTGACTGCAACCAAATGCCCCACAGCCTTAGCATTAACCAAACCAGCTATGCCTGCATTTTGCTCAGCCTTATCAACAGCTGTATAGCCTGCACAATTAATGATACCCTGAATACCAACATCTTTGACAAACTCATTCAATTGAGCTTGATTACAAATATCAAGTTCTTTAGAACTAGGACAGATAAATTCCAATTCCGGATAGGCAGAACTGAGTGCTTTTATTTCGGATCCCAATTGGCCAGTTGAGCCAGTGATGAGTATTTTCATGTTTCAAGGATAAAGTTTGACAAGTCCCGATAGTTATCGGGAAAAGGTTAAAGTAAAGAAAGGATAAAGTGAATTTTACCAATTAAAATATAGAACGGACATTTCCCTATGCTATTGCCTGAAGAAGGATAAAGTAAAGATAAGGTTAAAGAAAAAAAAGGATAAAAGACACTCCAACTTCGTTCAGAGACAAAAAAAAGATTGGCTAAAAAAATATTTAACCACTAACATGTTAACGAGCTTGCGAGTAAATTACGCAGATTTACACAAATTTCAAAAAAACAGCCAACCACTAATTAGCACTAATTTACACTAATTAGAAAATACTTGATAATTGATTGTAATTCGTAATTAAAATTGACTTTTGAACCTTTTGACCTTTTAGACTATTTAGACTTTTTGACCTTAATCTTTATACATTTCTTCATAATACTTCTGATATGCTCCAGAAGTCACATTATCCAACCATTCCGTATTTTCAAGATACCATTTCACAGTCTTTTCGATGCCTTCTTCAAATTGAAGCGAAGGTTCCCAACCTAACTCGTTCTTCAATTTGCTCGAGTCAATGGCGTAGCGTAAATCGTGGCCTGCACGATCTGTCACATAGGTAATCAGTTTCTCAGAACTTCCTTCTTCACGCCCCAATAAGCGATCGACCGTTTTAATCATGACCTTAATCAAATCGATATTTTTCCACTCGTTGAATCCTCCAATATTATAGGTATCCCCTTGCTTTCCTTTGTGAAAAATCACATCAATAGCACGGGCATGATCCTCTACAAATAACCAGTCTCTAACATTCTCACCCTTACCATAAACAGGAAGAGGCTTATTCTTACAAATGTTATTAATGAACAGCGGAATTAACTTCTCAGGGAATTGGTAAGATCCGTAATTATTCGAGCAGTTAGAAATGATGGTTGGTAAACCAAAGGTATCCTGAAAAGAACGCACAAAGTGATCAGAAGAGGCTTTAGATGCCGAATAAGGCGAATGTGGATCATAGGCCGTTTCTTCAGTAAAGAAGCCTTCTTCTCCAAGCGATCCATATACCTCATCGGTAGAAACATGATAGAATAGCTTATCATCAAATTGACCCTCCCAGGCAAACTTTGCAGCCTGTAATAAAGAAAGTGTTCCCATCACATTGGTTTGAGCAAATGAAAATGGATCTTTAATGGAACGATCAACATGTGATTCCGCCGCCAGATGAATCACACCATCAATCTGGTAATCCAAGAAGATTTTCTGCACCTTCTCAAAATCACAGATATCACACTTGATAAATTCATAATTTGCTTTATCCTCTATGTCCTTAAGATTAGCCAAATTCCCCGCATAGGTAAGCACATCCATATTGATGATACGGTAGTTTGGGTATTTATTAACCAATAAACGAACGAGGTGAGAACCAATAAAGCCTGCACCGCCAGTAATAAGTATATTTTTCATAAACCACAGATTAAACTGATTAAAACCAGATTACACACAAATGAATATTTTATTAATATGTATTAATTACTCTTTTTACTTGCACCTTAGATGCTCCAAAATTTATTAATAAGCCTAATTGAGATTTTGTTGCTTGAAGATAATTCAGCACCTGAGCTAAATGATCATCAGTTAAAATCTCACAAGCTTTCAGTTCAACAACAATTTTTCCAAAACAATAAAAATCTGCTTTATAATATTTGTTAAGCTGAATATCCTTATAAAAAATATTCAATCTCTTCTCTTCTTCAAATTGAATATTTAGTTGAGAAAACTCATGCACTAAAGCTTCTTGATAAACAGCCTCAAGAAAACCATGACCTAGATTATTTTGCACTTCGTAACATGCTCCAATAATAGCTCGACATTCTTCTTCATACAAATACTCCTTTTTCATAGTCATCTGTTGTTTATCTACTCTAATTATCAGTGATCATCTGCGGTTTAAAAAGGATTTTCAATTTCTGATAGTGCTTTCAAACCTTTATCCTTCTCAGATAATTGAATTTCATCAGCACAAACGCCCCAATCAACATTTATTTCTTCATCATTCCAGGCAATACCTGAGTCGTGATCCGGTGCATAATATTGATCTACCTTATATGCAATGCGAGCTGTTTCACTCAAAACCAGGAAACCATGAGCAAAGCCTTTAGGAACAAAAATTTGTTTCTTATCCTCTCCACTTAAAACAATGGAAAATGACGCCTTATAGGTCGATGAATCCTGACGGAGATCCACTACCACATCTAAAACCTCCCCTTCCATGCAGCGCAATAGCTTGGATTGTGTATAGGGCGGCTTCTGAAAATGCAGACCTCTCAAGACCCCTTTTGATGATTTAGACTCATTATCCTGAATAAAATCGATCTTCCCCACATGTTTTTCAAACTCTTTCTGGTTGAAAGATTCAAAGAAATAGCCTCTCTCATCCCCAAATACTTTGGGTTCGATAATAAAGACATCAGGTATATTTGTTTTTATATAATTCATATTTCCAACTTATTCAAAAACCACTAATTAGCACTAATTTTCACTAATTAATTTCTAAAAGACAATTCTTTTGTATTCCAGACTTTTTGCACCAAAATTAACAAGTAAGCCAACTTTTTTATTTGTGGCTTTCATATAATTCATTAATTGTGCCATATGATTATCATCTAAATATTTCACAGCTTTCAGCTCAAGGATGATCTCATTATGACACAAAAAGTCAGCTTTATACTTTTTATCCAATATAACTCCTTTATAATTTATTTCAACCAGACATTCCCTTATATAATCTATCTCGGCTTTCACAAACTCAATTTCTATAGCTTCCTGATATACTCCCTCTAAAAATCCAGTTCCTAATTCAGAGTGAACAGCCATGCATAAACCAACTATATCATAACACTCTTGCTTGAAAGCATTGTTTATGTCAGATTTCATAATTAGTGAAAATTAGTGCTAATTAGTGGTTTAAAATCTATCTTTTAACATCTTCAATAAATACTCCCCATAGCCACTCTTACTAAGAGGCTCTGCTAATTTTTCAACTTGTTCAGCTGTGATATAGCCCATTTTATAAGCAATCTCTTCCAGGCAGGCAATCTTTAGCCCCTGTCTTGTTTCAACCGTTTCGATAAACTGGCCCGCATCCAATAGAGATTTGTGAGTTCCCGTATCCAACCAGGCATAACCACGTCCCATCAACTCCACTTTCAGCTTCCCCTTATCCAGATAATGTTGATTGACTGATGTGATCTCCAATTCGCCACGGGCAGAAGGTTTCATTTCCTTAGCGATTTGAATCACATCATTGGTATAAAAATACAAACCTATAACGGCATAATTGGATAAAGGTTTTTCAGGCTTTTCAATAATCGAAGTGACATTACCCTTTTCATCAAAGCCTGCCACACCATATCGCTCAGGATCATTCACATAGTAACCAAACACCGTTGAATGACCATCCTGATCCACATTTTTTCGTGCCTGATACAGAAGATCTGTAAAGCCATGTCCATAAAAGATATTATCACCCAGAACCATACAAACCGAATCATCTCCAATAAAGTCTTCACCAATGATAAAGGCCTGTGCCAAACCGTCAGGACTTGGCTGCTCCTTATAGGATAATTTCAAGCCCAGTTCTTCTCCCGTTCCCAAAAGTTTGATAAAATTAGGCAGGTCTTCGGGCGTCGATATGATTAATATCTCCTGAATACCTGCCAGCATCAAAACGGAAAGTGGGTAATAGATCATTGGTTTGTCGTAAATGGGTAGAAGTTGTTTCGACACCCCTTTGGTTATGGGATATAAACGTGTCCCTGATCCACCTGCTAGTATGATTCCCTTCATGCTTAGAGTATTAGATGATAACTAGTCGTTCAAATTTTTATTGATCGATACAAGTTATCTAATAATTTTTTATGTATCAACAAATATAAGGGAAATTCAAAGCTAAAGCTTAAAGGATAAAGGAAATTCAAGGATAAAGTGAAAAGGATAAAAGATGTAGAGAGCGCTATTTATCGCGTCTAAACTCAAAGAGAAAGGGGAAGCGTTAAGGCAAAAGTAAAGATAAGGTTAAAGAGTAAAGGAAAATCAAGGTTAAAGTAACTCAAGTGTAAAGGACTAAAAGTCAAATGGTCTAAAAGTCACGAAAGTAAATGAATAGTGATTAATTAAGATAATGGTGCTCTCAAGCGATTTGAGGGTACCATTTTCGAATAAGGCTAAAGGAAATCAAGGTTAAAGTAAAAAAGGATAAAGGCAAAAGGTTAAAAAGTCGAAACCCAGAAGACTCGGGGAATGGTATGAAGTGTCCAATAGTTAAAAGACAACAGCCATTTCTCCTCCTGGTTCCTGAGCGGAGTCGAAGGAAAGGAGGAGTAACCGTCCCCGTTCCGATAGCAATCGGAATATTGGAAAAAAGGGAGGTGGTTTAGTATTTCAAAATAACATTTAACCACTAACATGTTAACGAGCTTGCGAGTAAATTACACAAATTTCAAAAAAACAACCAACCACTAATTAGCACTAATTTCCACTAAGCTAAGGGAAATTTCGGGACAAACTTGGTTACATGAAATAAGATATGAATCATATGGCATTTGTTCTTTTGACCCTTTAACTCTTTGACTCTTTGACTCTTTGACTCTTTGACTTTATAGACCTTTTAAATACATCACAAACATATTTACTAGCCTTCCAGTAAATGATGCAGATAACACAAATTTAATCTGTGCTCATCGTGGCTAAACATTTATTTTTGAATTCGTATCCCTAAAGAGTTTATCTTAAAAAACACCTTTTTTATAAATTCTCAGGCAACATCCCACATTGTCCTTGTACATTTCTCCCTGATCCATACTAATGGCAAAGCTGATTTCGAAAGGCAAGGTTTTTTCCGGTAATTGAAGTTCCAGCAAACCAGATAATTGTTCCTGCATACCACCATCTAAAGGCTGAGCATATCTCCCCCAGTTTTGGGAATAAGTTAGTAAAGCCCTGTAAGGGATTTTATTAAATAAAAAACCTTTCACCCCCATATGATGTGCCACAATACGGTTGTTTAAGACACCTAATGTTAAGCCCTCTTCATTTTTAGGCTGTGACGTAAAAAAAGGAAGTCCCACAGTACGCCCATGATGAGTCCATCCCGATCGATAAATGTAATTATTGAAATAATCATCCCGACCTGTATACAAGCCACCCTCAGGATTAGTCTGACCTCCCGGCGTATCTCCTGATTGGTATTTGGTATAATAATTCTCGTACATGATCGATTGGATCCAGTTTTTATCCCCCAGGAATTTGGCATACAAACCCGTTACCCCATCCGGACGGGTGATGTAGATGCCGGAATGGTCTTCGAACATAGTTTGGCGGTACAGCTCCCACTCGACCTTCTCGGTTTTGTATTGCAGATGAATATCCCATCCACCAAAATGATTGCCATAAGCATTCTCCCATTCTCCATAAACGACGTTTTCACTCGTCCCTTTCCCAACGATCATTCGAAGATAATTCCCTAAATCAGAGGGTAGTTGCCCTACTTTCGGATTCAATGAGCTGCCGCCCCACTGGGCGTAATGCTGAAATCCTACTATCAGGTTTAATTGACGATCGCCACCAATTTTCGCATAAACATTCTTATAATGCACTCTTGTTTTATCCACATACCGGTCATCCAACATGATACCCTCCGAGAACATGCCTTTTACGGCTAGCCATCCCTTAAAAAAAGGCAGATCCCAATAGTCTTGTAAACCCATGCTCAATCGGGGAATGGGACGGGCATTATTCGATAGAAAAAGATTACCATTGGTGGCCGACAGATTATCGAATTGCTGGTCTTCATAACGAGATCCCACAGATAATAAAATTTTTTTCCATGAAAAACGAGCATAAGCCTGTGAGATCATCAAGTCAGTTTGATCATAAACGGCAGCACGAGTACTCAAACCCAATTCATAATCCAACAAATCTGAGTCTTTACGATCAAAGTTCTTAAATAGTGACCAATCAGTTAATGCCGAATTTTCATTGGGAACTCGCCCGTTTTGATTACTCACCAACCAGAAAGGCAAGCTGGATGCTGAAGATAAATGGACAGAAGCCCCCACTTCGTAGTTCAGGTTTTTCTTTTGACTAAAAACCAAACTTGTAATAAACAAGCCGACGCTCAGGAGTAATATGTTCTTATGCATTATATCTTAATGTTTTGAGAAGGCTATAAAGTCTGATTTGATTCTCGTTTATAACCAAGCTTCATTTAGTTTAAATTTTACTGCTGCAAATTTAGCATAAAATACAAGGAGCACAAGTGAAAAAGGGAAAGCTTAAAGGCCTCCTTCGTAAAAAAACGGATATGGCGGATAAAGAAGGTCAAGGAGGTCAAGGATAAAGTTTGACAAGTCCCGATAGCTATCGGGAAAAGGTTAAAGGATAAAAGACCTCCTTCGCAGTAAAACTGCTACGGCGGATAAAAAGGATAAAGGTTAAAGTAAACAAGGATAAAGGATAAAGGCAAAAGGTTAAAAAAAGGAAAAAAAACACGAGTCCATTGGCTACCTAAGTCATTATTGGGAATTCATATACAATAGTCAAAAGACAACAACCATTTCTCCTCCTTTCCAAGGAGGAGTACCCGATTGTGATCGGGGGAGGTGGTTTTATCAAGATAAATAATTATAAACCACGGATGACACAGATAAACACAGATTAAAAAAAACAGTTATGACATCTCTATTATCAGTTGTCGGTTACTCCCGATGTATAGAACCAATAAAGCTAACATATCGGTTATTAGTTATACGACATTCGACAATTGGACTCTTCATACTTTTGACTGTTCCCCGACACTTCGGGGTTTGGACTTTTCAAAGCTCAGCCCAAGCACCCCTTCAATGGACTTCATCGAATTCCGCTTCGCTCCAGTTCTCCTAAAAGGGGAAAGCTCCAAATTTCGGGATAAGTTAAAAGGAATAAGCTTAAATAAAGTCATTAGTCACTGCTCATTGGCAATCATAGCCAAGAATCTCTCCTGTGACAAAACAACAAATAAACCTGACCAGCGAACTATTTATCATGACCTGAGTAAAAAGATTTTTTTTATTAAAGAAATAATTCTTTAACTTTACTAGTGATTTTGTAAAGCTATTCATTATCATCAAGCTAAGTTCCTAAATCATTGGGAGCCATACTTATTCAATTCCTCACTAATAAAGATACAAGACTGTCTGATCATTTAAGATTAGAAGTTCTTTCACTAGCTATTCAGCCTCTCCTCTTTTAAGGACATACACTTATAAATTAGTCATGAACCGTGATTTATAAAGACTGAGTCTTGAAACATTCTTTTAGAACAAGCTATAAACTTGAAGGAGCTAAAACATTTAATGAGATAGACACGACACTTGGAAGCCAGAGTCAGCTTATCGTATTAAAGAGCATCAATATTGGACTTAAGAGAATATTCTATTGGATATATGAGTCAAGTGATCTTATAAAAGAGACATTCAATATTACGAAAGCATTAGAACCCTGGCAGACAAGAGCAAAGCCCTTGACAAAGAGAGCATCACTATTTTATGAATGAATCAGTACAATTGATATAAAGAGTCGAAATATTTTTAAGGTGGCTACTTGTCTTTTATAAAGACAGCTCAAAGATCGGATTAATGGATTAAGATCTCCGAAAGAGATCAAAACATAAAAGGCACATTTGATTTTCACAATCGAACGATATTTATAAATAGAATGACAAAATGAACTTTTAAAAACCTTTGCCTATGGAATAAATAGCTTCAAAATTGGCTTTAGAGCTTGAGGGCATTAGAGGAAACCCAAACTAGTCTTTGTAATAGCTTTACAATCAAAGAGACTAAAGGGATATGCATCAAGCTTTAATGCCTATTTCAATTTGATTATAAATGAATTATCGTATTTACCAATTCAATTAAAAAATTTAGAATCATGAAAAAGCAATATTTAAACCTTAGAGAAATGCTTAGACGTTTCAGCGACTTTACTAAAGTCTATCAAGCTAAATTGGATGCCATTCCTGTGGTTAAGGAAATAATCACGCTCATTTTGAGCTTTTATGTCTCATTCGAAGCGGCCTGGGCGGTTAGGGAAAAGGATTATAAGGGAACCACGCTTACCAAACGGAATAAGAAGGATGTACTAGCCCTACAATTGGCTAAAATAAACCAGCTGATTTATAATTATTGTATCAAAACCGATGAGTTGGAAGATATAGAGAACTTTAAGGGGGGCAGCAGTGTTTATGCAAGCTATGGGGATGAAAAGTTGATTTCACGAGTGGATTTATCCACTGCTTACTGCGATACTCTGGCTGAAAAACTGGTAGATACAGGTGTGAGTGAGGAAATGCTGACTTTACTAAAAACATTAGCATCAGAATTCAAAGCCTTAACACCTCGTCCTAAGGAATTACAAAGTACCAGTAAGATTGCGACCAACGAAATTTCTACACTGGCTAAGCAAATCAATAGCCTCTTTAGATATCGTTTGGACAAAGTCATGAAATCGATGTTTGAGGAAGATGATCCTGATCTGTACAAGGCCTATGTAGAAGCCAGAGATATTGAAAAGGTAGGGCACCGAAAAATAGCCATTACAGGACATATTCTAGATAAACAAACCAAACTGCCCGTACCTCAGGCGCACATCATCATTCCTGAAGCAGATATTGATCACAAATGCTCTGGAGAAAAAGGTGGCTTCCGAATTTCTTCTGTAGAACCCGGCACCTTTGATATGCGAGTTGAAGCCGTAACCTATAAAAGTATCAACATGCAACTCGTTCACCGCTATGGTGAAACCAATGTGCTGGAGATAGAAATGGAGACAGAGGAAAACGGCCGTTTTCAAGGATAAAGTGAACAAGTCCCGATAGCTATCGGGAAAAGGACAACGTGTCGGATTAATAAAACAAGCCTTGCTATGATCATGGTGCTCTCAAGCGATTTGAGGGTACCATTTTCGAATAAGGCTAAAGGAAATCAAGTATAAGGTTAAAAAAAGGAAAAAAAACACGAGTCCATTGGCTACCTAAGTCATTATTGGGAATTCATATACAATAGTCAAAAGACAACAGCCATTTCTCCTCCTTTCCAAGGAGGAGTACCCGATCGGGATCGGGGGAGGTGGTTTTTTACATCCCCTCTATGGACTTCGTCGAATTCCGCTTCGCTCCAGTTCCCAAAAAAAAGGAAAACTCAAATTTCAACATTTGACCTTTTGACCTCTGGACTTTTTGACTCTTTGACTTTTCAAAGCTCTGCTCAAACACCCCTTCAGTTCCCCTAAAAGGGGAAAGCTCTAAATTTCAACATTCAACCTTTTCCCCCGACACCTCGGGGTATTGACTTTTTAACCACTAACATGTTAACGAGCCTGTGAGTAAATTCACACTAATTCTAGGGAAATATTTGTCACTGGTCACTAGACAATAATTAATGGAGCATGAGCACAATCGAAATGCAGGCTGTTGTCGATTACCCACCTTCGCTAGAGCTATGGCGGATATTGTCAGTTTTCGCTTGTCGTACTCCACTTTATCCTTTAACTCTGAATCTCCTTTATCCTTATCAACTTTATCCTTTTTAACCGCCGTAGCAGTTTTTCTGCGAAGAAGGTCTTTATCCTTTAACCTTGTTTTTACTTTAACCTTCCCCTTGGGGTAACTTGACAGATTTGACAAGCCATACCCTCCCCTTTTTATTTTACATTTGCATTTATTAAACAACCAAGAACTAAATTAACTTTCCCTGAACAGCTTTGGCATAATCATTGCTAAAGTGAAACAGAAATTTTAAACAAAATAAAAAAAAATGGAACTTGGAAACCTACCTCAGGACATTGCACAGGAAATTGAAAACGCTCCCACCATTTCGCAAATTGTACAATTGGCTGAACGCATCCTCAACCAGGGGGATAGCGAAAATGCGTCGAAAATTTTAGATTTAGTTCTTGAAAGCTAAAATAATTTATAAGTAAGCAGATACAGGTAAACTAAAATATAAATTGGCATTAGTCACTGGTCAATAGACAATAACGTTATATTGAGCAAGCATTCTATCGAGCTTATCGAAATACGGGATACAGTTTGTTATCAGTTCTTGCACTCCACTTTATTCTTTTTATCCGCCATAGCGGTTTTATTGCGAAGGTGGATTACTTTAACCTTTACACTTGATCTCCTTTAACCTTTATTTTCCTTTATACTTTAACCTTGACACTTTATCTTCTACATGCACACCTGCAGGCTATATCTTTGCTTGCAATACGAGCATGAAAACTTATCTTTGATTTTCTAACAAAAAAAATAAGCATGTCATTATACCCAT
Source organism: Ancylomarina sp. (assembly GCA_048268005.1). Lineage (GTDB taxonomy): Bacteria > Bacteroidota > Bacteroidia > Bacteroidales > Marinifilaceae > Ancylomarina. Next base: position 382,094 of record JBLWWJ010000001.1, on the reverse strand, counting down.
TAAAATTCACCCCCATTGCCAAAGAAACCATTTGGGGAGGTAATAAATTACAAGAAGAACTGAATAAAGACTTTTCACCAGAAAAAAAGATCGGTGAGAGCTGGGAAATATCAGGTGTACCAAAGGATATTTCGGTGGTTGCCAATGGTGCTCTCAAAGGAAAGAATCTAAGTGAACTCATTCAAGACTATTCGGGACAGCTATTAGGGAATAAGAACGCTCAAAAGTTTAAATCTGAATTTCCTCTTCTCATCAAGTTTATAGATGCCAACGATGTGCTATCTATACAGGTGCATCCTGATGATGAACTGGCTAAAAAAAGACATAATTCCTTTGGTAAAACAGAGATGTGGTATGTACTAGCTGCCGAAAAAGAGTCTAATCTTATTGTGGGGTTTAATCAGCAAGTCGATCAAAACTTATACCAGCAGAAATTGGAAGCGGGCAAACTTGAAGAGATACTTAATGTTGAACAGGTAGAAAAAGGATCGACCTACTTTATCCCTGCTGGACGTGTGCACGCCATAGGGAAAGGCATACTGGTTGCTGAAATTCAGCAAACATCTGATATTACTTACCGCATGTATGACTGGAACCGAACCGATGCACAAGGCCATGGCCGGGAATTGCATACCAAACTGGCACTCGATGCCATCGATTATTCCCTTGAAGAAAGATATGAAACACAATATGCTGATAGCTTGAACCAAAGCAGTCAATTGGCAACTTGTGAGTATTTCACCACCAACAAGCTCACATTCGATCAGGAAATTAAGAAAGATTATTCAAAGCTCGACTCCTTTGTGATTTATATGTGCTTGGATGGGGAGTTTGAAATAGAATACGCAACAGGAAATATCACACTTGAGAAAGGAGAAACTATACTAATACCTGCTAAACTTAAAGACCTGGTATTGAAACCTAAAGACCAGGTGGAGATGCTGGAGGTTTATATCTGATCCCAGTTATCAGTTGTCGGTGCTTATCAGATTACGCCAATTAAAGCGAATTACGCTAATCAGGTGGTTGTCATCTCGAGGGAAGCGAAGCGACGAGAGATCTCTCAGGTATATAACGATTAGATCCTTCACTTCGTGCCTCGTTCAGGATGACAGGGGTCTTTGTCGTAATTAATAATTCGTAATTGATTTCCTAATTCCTAAAATAAACCACTAATGGTCATTAAAAAATAGAAAGCCTGAAAGTTGTCCCGATAGCTATCGGGAGGAAACTTTCAGGCTTTTCTTTGTTATCTATTGAAGAATAAAACCATTATTTGTTATCATCGAGTTCATAAACTCAGGTAACAAAGATTAAATTCATATCAATTTGAGAAATTCACAGCTAAAAATTAGTGATAATCAGTGTAAATTAGTGGTTTAATATAGCAGCACGGAATTCTTTAATGCGCTGTTCTTCTTCTTTTTTGCAAATCAAAAGGGTCTCATTATCTTCTACAACGATATAATCGTCTAAGCCCTGAATCACCACTTTTTTGTCCTTTGGCATGTTCACAATACAGTTGCTTGATTCAAAGACATGAACCTTCTCACCGACTACGGTATTCCCTTGCTGGCAACGCTCACGTTTTTCCCAAAGTGATCCCCAGGTTCCTAAGTCTGACCAACCAAAATCAGCTGGCTGTACAAAAATATTGTCTGCCTTCTCCATCACAGCATAGTCAATGGAAATATTTGTACAGGTTGGGAACATTTCATCAATGAAAGCTTGCTCTTTTTCCGTATTGTAGAAAATATCTCCTTTTTGAAAAATGCCAGCGACTTCAGGAACAAAAGATTCAAATGCAGAAAGAATGCTCTTAAGCGACCATAAAAAAATACCTGAGTTCCAGAAGAAGTTACCTGCTTCAAGGTAAGATTTCGCAGTAGTAAGGTCTGGTTTCTCTTTGAAAGCCTTGACTTTCGTTATCGGTTGTCCGTTATCGATTATCGATTTACTATTGACCAATGACTCATGACTAGCATCTGCCTGAATATAGCCATAACCCGTTTCAGGACGATGAGGCTGAATACCCAAAGTCAATAAAGTGTCATTATTTGCCGTGAAATCCAAACCATTTTCGATAATGCGAATAAATTCTGCCTCATTGGTAATCAAATGATCCGATGGAGCCACTACAATATTAGCGTCAGGATTTAAACCTTTAATCTTGTAGGCAGCATAAGCAATACAAGGTGCTGTATTTCTCATACATGGCTCAAGCAGAATATTACTCACCAACAGTTCAGGGCATTGTTCTGCTACCAAAGTTTTGTATTTGGCCGAAGTGACTATCAGAATATTTTCTGCTGGCGCTACCGTTTTGAAACGGGCTACAGTTTGCTGCAAAAGTGTTTTACCAATTCCCAGAACATCTAAAAATTGCTTAGGCTTTTCTTCAGTACTCATTGGCCAGAATCGAGAACCGACTCCACCTGCCATGATGACGATATAGTTGTTATTATTCATTTTATAATGTGTTAATGGTCGAAAGGTCAAAAAGTCTAAGAGTCCAAGGGTTTAAAGGTCGAAGAGTCCTCCAGAGTACTAAGATCTTTTAAGATACTTTATTAAATTGGTAATCGCACCTGATAGATGACTTGCACTCTCTCTTAGTTCCTTAGCTTTTTCATTAGTAATGTAATTAAGGTCTTCAGCTAGATAAAGCATACTTCGTACCTCACCTGCTGAGGCTTTTGCTATATCCAGAAATCTTTTGAACTCAACATCAGAGTTTCTTTCAAAACCTTCTGCAATATTGTTCATGATAGATACAGAAGCTCTTTGAATTTGCTCTCTAAATCCAAAGTCTTTGTTATCTTTCATTATTGAATAAACAGTGCCAACAAGAATTCTGGCATCCTGCCAAATTTTCAAATCCTCAAACTTCTTAACATTAGCCATATCTCAATATTTAGACTGTTTGACCTTTTGACTGTTAGACTCCCGATGGATATCGGGATAGACTTTTTGACTCTTAAGACTTTATTTCAGATAGTGCTGGTACATCAACTTAATCCCTTCTGCCAATTCTACAGTATGCTTCCAGCCTAAGCCATGAAGTTTAGAAGGATTCGTGAGTTTACGCATGGTACCATCTGGTTTTGTTGTATCAAAATCGATCTTGCCTTTGAAATCAATTTCCTTTTGGATCGTCTCAGATAAAAGACGAATAGAAATTTCTTTCCCCGTACCAATGTTGATGTGGGTATTGCGTACTTCAGACTTTTCGACTTTTTGACCTTTTGACTCTTGGACTACATCTTTAAAATTACGATTCTCCAATAAGAACACACAGGCATCCGCCATATCTTCCGACCATAGGAATTCGCGCATTGGCTTACCAGTACCCCAAAGATTAAGGGTTATCGCTTGTCCGTTTTCAGTTGCCGGTTGGATACCATATTTCACTAGAATTTCAAGAATTTGCTTCTCCTCCGATGAGCCATCAATGCCTTCAACTGGGCGACGGTTTAGGTCTTCTCTGATTCCATTCCAATTATTATCTTCCAGGCATTTTGCAAGGTGGATTTTTCGAACCATAGCTGGTAAGACGTGAGAGGTTTCCAAATTGAAATTATCGTTAGGACCGTACAAGTTGGTTGGCATCACCGAAATAAAGTTGGTACCATACTGTAGATTATAAGATTCACACATTTTCAAACCTGCAATCTTAGCGATCGCATAAGGCTCATTAGTGTACTCTAAAGTATCTGTCAACAAACAATCTTCTGGCATTGGCTGTGGAGCCATTTTAGGATAAATACAGGTTGATCCCAGAAACAACAACTTCTTTACCCCATGTACATAGGACTGGTGAATTACATTGTTCTGAATCTGCATGTTCTCGTAAATAAACTGACCACGATAGGTATTATTCGCGACTATCCCACCTACTTTTGCTGCTGCCAAAATCACATATTCCGGTTTTTCAGCCTCAAAGAAAGCTTCAACGGCTACCTGATTCGTTAAGTCCAATTCTTCCAGGGAACGAAATAGCAAATTGGTATAGCCCTTTGATCGTAAGTTATTGGTAATGGCGGAACCAACTAAGCCTAAATGACCCGCCACATATATTTTACTGTCTTTTTTCATTTGATCATGTCTTAAAAGTTTAAAGGTCTAAAAGTCGAAAAGTCTTATGACCTTTCGACTTTTAAACACTTCGACGGTTTGACTCTTTACTCAAAGTAATTCAATACCTGGTAGCCACCCTCTTTTAGGTAAGCATCTTTCTTGAATAATTTGATATCTGATTGCATCATGTCTTCAACAAGGCCAGCTAGATCGTATTCTGGTTCCCAACCCAAAACGGTTTTGGATTTGTGTGGATCACCAATTAATAAATCAACCTCAGTTGGACGGAAATATTGAGGATCAACGCCTACTATGACTTTTTGATTTTTCGACTTTTCGACGATCTCAGCCAAATATTGCTCACCTACACGCTCTTTGAAAATTTCCTCATTTACTGCTACAAGGTGTCCTTTCTCCTCTACACCTTCACCACGGAATTCAACAGTTAAACCAGCTTCTTTAGCTGCCAAAAGAACAAAGTCACGTATAGTCGTCGTAATACCAGTAGCAATCACATAGTCAGAAGGTTCATCCTGCTGAAGAATAGCGTGCATGGCACGAATGTAATCTTTAGCATGTCCCCAGTCTCTTTTAGAACTTAAGTTACCCAAAAACAATTCGTTCTGCATACCCAAAGCAATACGGCTCATAGCACGGGTTACTTTACGGGTTACAAAAGTTTCCCCTCGAATAGGTGACTCATGATTAAATAAAATCCCATTTGAAGCATGCATTTTATATGCCTCACGGTAATTTACTGTAATCCAGTAAGCATACATTTTAGCTACTGCATATGGTGAACGTGGGTAGAATGGTGTTGTTTCTTTTTGAGGCACTTCCTGCACCAAACCATACAACTCAGAGGTTGATGCCTGGTAAATGCGGGTTTTCTCTGTTAAACCTAAGAGACGAACGGCTTCCAAAATACGAAGCGTTCCCAAACCATCAGCATTACCCACATACTCAGGCGTTTCAAAGCTCACAGCTACGTGAGACATAGCAGCCAAATTATAAATTTCGTCTGGCTGAATATCCTGAATAATACGGGTAATATTCATAGAATCAGTCAAATCACCATAATGCAGAATGAAATTACGGTTCTCTACATGTGGATCCTGATAAAGATGATCGATACGATCGGTATTGAACAAGGAAGAACGACGTTTCATCCCATGAACAATATACCCTTGTTTCAATAAGTACTCAGCCAAATAGGCTCCGTCCTGACCGGTCACACCGGTGATTAATGCTACTTTCTTTGACATATTATTACTTGTTTTATTTTAAATCAATTAGGCTTACTGTTTCTTCAATATGTTTTTGAGATGAGGCACCAAAAACAACAGACTGAATATCTCTCTGATTAATATAATTATAAGCCTCTTTCGCAGGTATTGCACCAGAAGCTAATGTTGACATCGCCATCAGTTGATATTTAGAAGAATCATTATTTTTTGCTGCTTGCTCATAACTTTCAACATTAGGTGACATCAAATATCCTATTTTATTGAAGGAGCTACAGATGACAACCTCTTCAACACCCCATTCTTCAAGCTTAGCTTTTAAGTGAGGCATATTTTGCGTAATTAACCCAGGGAGTGCATTGTATTTTTTCTTTATATGTTTACAATACTCAACAAACACTTCTTTGACATCATAACCTAAAATCAAATCAACGACAATGTTCTGAAGAAAGACAACTTTTACATTTAGTCCCTTAAACATTTTCATCTCAACATCAATTAGCATCTGCATTAATTTAATGGCATCCTTAGTTAGGACTGCAGCACTACCCTTAGCAATCATTCCCAGCACACCTCCTGCTGAATTATCCTTAAAAAGAACTTCGTTAATGGTTGGCATAATTCCTTTTTCAGCTACCATATTGGCATATTTATGAGGATATGGAATTGATGGATACCAATTTAAATGGCCATACTTGTCTTGATTCTCTCTGAAATAGTTACAAATATCTTTTGCTCGATCATTACTATTCAACATGATGCCTTCAATACCAGCATCTATAGCTTGATCGTAAACTTTAAAAATATTGTTTATATCAAAAAATGTTTCAGATAACTGTTGAGCTTTTTCCTGAGACATATGATTGATTCCAAAAAATTGGTTGTCTCCAAAAATTATTTTATCTATTTGTCTCATCCTTAAATCTTTCCGTTAGTTTCGTAATCTTTGAAAATTGAATCAATCACTTCAAGTGTTTTTGCACCTTCACTAAAATTACAAAGACAATCTTTTTTCTTACCTAAGATACAATCTGCAAAATCAAATAATTGTCTGGTAAATTCGTTTCCTCTCACATAAAATGGAACGGGAGTAAAAATATCAGTTATATATAGTGTATTCCACCCCTCTCTTAACTCTAATTCTTTATTTTCCTTTTTTAAATAAATTTTAAGGCTGTGTTGGTCAGCTAATATCTTTCCTTCAGAACCAAATATCTCCATCTTATTAGTTGGCTTACGATAACTCTCATCACTCCAGTTAACATAAATTGTTCCAGATTTACCTCCTTTATAGAGGAAAGTTGATGAAATAGCATCCTCAACATTTTTTGAAAAGATATTATTAAGACTTGTACCAGTGACTTTATCAGGCTTTCCTACCAAATAATTAACAAGATCAATCGCGTGAGAAGCCATTTCAAATACTGCCCCTCCCCCATTTTCTCTTGAGGCTCTCCAACCAGCCCCTTCATCAGACTCTGTAATTGTACATGAGAACATTTCTGATTTAAAACGAATTACCTGTCCAATTATACCATTATCGATCAGTTCTTTTGTCTTAACAAAAACATCATTAAATCGATTCACATAGCCAACTTGATTAACTAAATCTGTTGATTTATATAATTCTGCAAGTTCTGATGCCTGTGAATAGTTCGTGGTAAAAGGTTTTTCAGCAAAAACATGAATACCCTTTTCCGCACATTTTTTTATGATTGGATGATGCAAAGAAGGAGGCGTACAAACTAATACAGCATTTACCTTACCACTATCTAATAATTTCTCATAGTCTTTAAATGTCTCTAATCCATTTAAATATTTTTCCATAAGAGAAAGAACTACCCCTGAAGGATCTGCAATTGCAGTCACTGTAACATCAGGATGACTATTAATAATGGAGTAATGGGTTATTCCCATTCTACCAGCTCCAATTATTCCAAGATTAATTTTAGAATTTACCATATTTATATTTTTTATTTCCTAAGATTGATAAAAAAAGATGCCAAAAGAAGATGCCAATATTTGGATACCGTTTTAATATCTCTGGGCGGTGTATTGTCCTAATTAACCACGCTAAACGAAGCTTCCACCAGATAGGAGAAATTGACTTTTCATTTCCCGCATACCAATCAAAAACCGCACCTATAGAGCAAATTAGTTTTGTATTAATTTTTGTTTTATTCTGAAACGACCACTTTTCTTGCTTTGGGCAGGTCATACCAACAAAAAGAATATCGGGTTCAAATGCATTAACCGCATTAATCATTTCGCAATTATCCTGTTCGCTAAATTCACTTTTAAAAGGTGGTGAGTAATAGCCCGCTGTTATGTTTGGATATTCCTTTTTAAGTTTAATCTTAATTTTATCCAAAGTTTCTTGACTGGCACCAAGGAAAAACACTTTTCCTTGCTCCCTATTCATTCTATTTATGAAGCTATCGTAAACATTAGGACCTTGATTCTTTTGTATATTTTTCTTGTTGAAGATAATGGAAGCTAAAGCAAAATAAACTCCATCTAAAACAAGAATATCAGACTTCTTTAAGGCATTTCTAAAATTAGAGTCCTTAGTTGAAATTCCATATGAATTAGGGCTTATTGTATTTAACAACAACGGACATTCTCTGTCAGATATATTAATATTTTCCAGATCATCTGAAAAAACTTTAAAACCAAAAGTTTCAATCTTGTTCATTGCCTATTATTCGATTAATTATATTTTTTTATTTAATTATTTTCTAAGCACTAAAAATTCAACTTAGTTAATGTAAAAAACATCAATAAACTATATGTAAACCACTTATCAATCTATTGCAAGTTTGAAACACTACAATATTTTGCAAAGATTTGCTTCTAACAGTTACTTACACTTTGTTATAAGAAATAGTGATTCCCTGCTATAGATTTCCTATAATCTCTTTCTACAAACGATCAATAAATCACACATAACACACATAGACAGCCAAATACATATCACGCCATTTTCTTCTCGTGCAGAATTTGTTCTTCTTTCGTAAATCTTGACTTAATAAATCTAGCAGGATTACCGCCAACAATTGAATAAGGACTAATATCCTTTGTAACTACAGAACCTGCGGCGATAACGCTCCCCTTACCAATAGTTATTCCACTCATAATGATAGAACCATACCCGATCCACACATCATCTTCGATTATTACTTTAGATTGCAATCCCTTCCAATTATAATCGACATCTCTAATTTGAGATGCTAATCTTGTTGGAACACCTATTTGCTCATAATGATGATCATAACGACCTACAAGAGCAACACAGTTGGCAAACATCACATTATTCCCAATTTCTACATCACATTCAATTTGTGAATAACGCCCTATGTAAAAATTATTTCCTATACTAATATTATTCTTAGCCCAAAAGAAGACTTTGCGCCCTGAGTGAAAATTCGTACCTATGCAATAACGTCTCCACTTATATTGAGCTAGATAATAATTCCTTAACTTTTTTAAGATTTTTATTATTTTTAACATATCAAACAAGTTTCCAATTGTGTAGTATTGCTTCTCTCAAATTATCAGATGAGTACCTTTCCATTTCTTTCGATTTGCCTAGCAAGTTTTCCTTATTAATATTCAAAGCCCTTAGCATTGCTTCTGTGAACTCGTCAACATCATGATCATCTATAACAAAACCATTGACATCATTCAACACAAGCTCCTTTGCACTACTAAAATTTGTACATACAATAGGTTTCGCGCAAGAGATTGCTTCAACAAGTGCAGTAGACCATCCCTCGATATAAGAACCCATCACATACATATCAGAAGCATTTATATACTGTGACAATTTCTCATGTGGAACCCTTCCGGCTAATAAGATATTCGATGTAAGATTCTTGATTCTAATTTGTTCTTCAATTTTAAGTCGGTCTTCACCATCTCCTAAAAAAATCAAAAGGCAATTCGGGTGATATTTTTTTAATTCTTTAATACAATCTAAAAGAAACTCCCACCCCTTCAATTTACTTAATCGTCCAGAAGTTGAGATAATCAGCTGATTCTGATCCAGATTTAAAATTGTTCGGGAATTTTCTTTTTTAACAGGATAAAATATAGATGTATCAACTCTTGTTGGAAATTGAATAACCCTATCGTCAGGTAAAACACCTTTCCCCCTTTTTATGAAATTATTTATTGCATTTTTATCAGCAGAAGCTAAAATGACTGAAGATTGATTTACTGTTTTATAGAAAAGAAAATCATATAGTTTTGCAAAATATTTACCATACCAGTACCTAGATATACTCATAGGGTTTTCAACACCAGGTATGCGTGTACAGATATTTTTAATACCACTTTTCTTGAGAGCAAACAAAACTTCTGGAGTTTGTATAAAAACATTATCGACTTCTTTTGATAAGATTTCCTTACGATATTTTCTTACTGCTATATACGATTTTAATCTTTGTGGAATAATAGTTCGACGATTACTCTTAACGACCTTTCTAACTGCAAAAAAATCGAAAGTAACACCATTAATTTCTTTTTTAACCCATTTACCAACAGGAGTATCATCAGACGATAAACCAACCAATAGAAGCTGACCATTAAAGGCCGTCACCATTTGTTTTGCAAAGGATAGATATCCACCTATAGGGAAATCTATAAAATTACAAATCTCAATAAATAAAATCTTTTTATGCTGCATTGTTACTTATAATATATATTGATATAAATCAAAAACTATTAAACTATTGGTTGTTGTATCAAACTAACATCCTCATTTTCGAACTCAAGCCTATTGAGTGCAATAACTCCACCAAATATTACATCCGCCCAGAGTGCTAATCCATGAGAAGGTAAAAGCGCTAGAAGCATTATTAAAAAAAGTGATAGGGACAAGGTGTATGTCACCCTCTTTGATTTTCTTTTATGAATTTCCTTGTACATCCGAAATAAGTAGAACAGATATAGGAATACAGAGACTAGACCTCCAAAAGTAAAAATCTCAATAAAACGATTATGTGCCAATGCTCCATAATTCTTTTCTAGAGCATATTCCCTACCTAGTCCAAAAAATAATGACATGGTATTATCTTCAAGTACCGAATTAATTGCAAGGGCCATTAATATAGTTCTTCCAGAAGAAATATTATTAATATCTCCAGCTTGACTCGTTTTATTAATATTATTACCTAATAGTCTATTTTGGATAGCAACATTAGATTTAAAAACAAATGCTAGAGCAAAAGCTACTAACGCAATAAAAAATATTTTTTTAAATGAAAATTTACTCTTACTTAAGAATATAAAAATAAAAACAAATGCAATCAACATAATCCACCCTGTTCTTGTAAAAGCAAGGTAAACATCGTATAAACCAAGAACCAAAATGATTAAAAAGAATAATCGATTGGTGATTTTACCTTTTGCCATATAAATACCAAACATCCCAACGATAATTGTACTAAAAACAAAAACTTTTGAACTTAAGGCTGGTTGCTTAAAAAAACCAACTAGTATATTAGAGTTAAGCTCATATCCTTCTACAAACTTTGCTCTACTTTCATTAAAATCACTTACGGGTTCAAGGATCCCCAATAAAAAAGGTATTGTTGTTAATAATAAAAAAGTTGAAAAAATAAGTAAGTTAGATTTTAACTTATCAGGCTTCTTTCTATACAAATAATAAAATGCATTGTAAGAAATTGGAAATATAAGTATCAATATTACTTCTTCAATATCGTCCATAGTAAAAAAACCATGACCATTAATTAAGAATGATAGTGAAAATAATAAAACGGAAATATCAAAATAACTTATCCCCAAATTTATTTTTTTCTTACCAATAAACAACATTAAACATGCAACAACAACAATCTTCCAGATATTGGATAAGGACATCCCCATTAGAAAAACTCTATCCTCAAGGAAGAGCAATAGAAATAGGAATGCAAAAAATAAGTAATATTTTAATAATTGAGATTTCATTTTGATACTAAATGATAAATTTATTCTTATAATTCAATTACAGAAGAATTACCTATATCTAATTGGATTAAACATGATCCCACTTAAATAAGATCTCCATTTTTTGTTTGAGAACCATAAAGGTAGATGACACATAACAAAAATAATTACACCTATTTTATTGGTCCAAGGAACACGTTTTAATGCCATAAAAGAGGAAACAAACATCAAATTCTTCTTCCAAAAAACCAAATCCGAAAATCCATTCTTACTAATGCCTTTATTCTCTTGTATAAAAGTTATATGATTTGATAAACTTTTATTCAATCGTATTAACTCACTTATATTTGCAACATCAAAATTACCTAAAATAATCTTGAGACTATTTTCAGTAAAATATGATTCATATTCAGTCTCCAGTATATTTTGACAATACCTAAGTCTTTTTGCTAATCTTCCAGTACGAAGCGTATTCGTCACACCTGTTGGCGTATTTCTATAAAGGAGCAAACATTCATCAATGGTATAACAATAATGCCCATGATTCAACAACCTATTCCACAAATCTACATCCTGAAATGGAACTTCTTTTTCATTTTCGCAGTATTCATGTAATTTTAAAATATCTGCTTTAAGCATAACGCCAGGGTGAGATATTAAGTTTTGTAAAAAAACTATATGTGCATGCACATCATGATTTACCGTAATAATACTATTGCTTCTTCGATAAGTTAATCCATTCTCTGTCATTAGAAAAGATCGGATATTTATAATATCGACATTACTATCCCTCTTAAATACGGCTAATTGTTTTTCAAACAAATTCGGTAAAGCAATGTCATCCGCATCCATTCGTGATATATAATATCCTTTTGCAGCACGAATTCCTTTATTTAAACTCTTTATTAACTTTAGATTAATATCATTTTTAATATACACAATCCTTTCATCATCAAATGACAGAATTATATCTTCAGAACCATCAGTACTGCCATCATTAATCAAAATGAGTTCAAAATCCTTAAAAGTTTGGTTTAAGATACTTTTTATAGACTCCGCAAGGTAATTTTCAGCATTATATACGGGTAATATGACAGATATAAGTGGGTTTTTCATTGACTTCATAATTGTTTAAATTCCTATCCAATCGGGTTTGAAAATTTCTGGTGCAGCTTCTTCGTTATTAAACCATTTTTTAGGATAAATTACTTTTGAGCAATTTCTATTCAAATAGGCTCCCCAATAACTAAATGAACTATTGGCAATTATATTTGCCTTACAATGGCTCATTAAATACATGTCAAGATAACTTTTATCCCCTGAGTTATTGGAGACATAAATTGCATTCTCTAAGGGCAAATTAGCTTTAACCCATTCCATATCATCTGAGAAGACATAAAATTTAGGAGCATTAAAATTTTCGTGTATAATTTGAATGGCCTCTTTATAATATTCTTTAGTACAAACACCTCCATATTTATTCACAAATTGATTTGTTATATAATCTCCCCTACGAATATGTATTGAGATTGATTGAGATTGTTGAATCTCTTTAATGTGTCGAGAATTAATATGATCAAGCTCAAACTCCTTAAACTTAATCCAGTCATTTTGTTCTTTATAAAACATTTTATTTTGCCACCATCCATCAAAATAAACTGCCCCCATTTTTAATGAATTCTCAGAACTAATGAAATGGGTATTTTTAAAAAAACGATTAATAAATCTAATGATAATGGCTATCAGATTTGCAAACACTGCCGATTTAGGAAGTTCTATATCAAAAACATTCTGTATTTCTAAACCATTGTGACCTTTCAACCAAGTTTTATTATAATAACCATACACATTATCATTAGTACCCTTTTTCAAATATAAGTAGAAGGCATATTCAAAGATTTGATTACCAAGCCCTCCTTTAAATGTTACAATTTTCATATATTATTTTACTGTCGCTTCAAATCATTTGTTTGAATAGAAGCATTAATTACGAGTTTATAAACTTTGCTAGTGCAAATATCTATCAATAAATTATTTCTGCATCTTATTAAAATGAAAAAAAATCCTACGAATGATAAGATCCAATTGCAACAATCAATAATTTTCATTAATCCTAATTCTCTTTTTAAGAAATTTAGCAGGGACACCTCCTACAACTGTATTTGTTGGAACATCTTTATTTACAAAACTATTAGCTGAAACAACAGCTCCTTTTCCTATTGTAACACCATCTGCAATTGTTACATTACTCCCAACCCAGACATAATCCTCAATAATTGTTCCGTTAAAAGTTGACCCACTTTTTGAAATAGGCTTATCTGAATTAATGTTATGAGTAGCCCCAGGTATACAAACATTAGGACCTAAATGCACATCATTTCCTATGACAACTGTTCCGCAAATAAAATTATTAACACCTAACCAACAATTATTTCCAATTTTCAGTGACACCGGGGATAAATAACAATTATTTGCTAGGGTAATATTTTCTCCAAATTCAATATTCCCTTTATTTAAAACACAGACGTTTTTATATTTTTTTAAAGGAAATGAAATTTTCACAAATCGTTTCCTAAATATTAGAACGTAAAAGAAACCTTTTAAATACCAAAACTTATCAGGAGAAGAAATGAATTTACTCACCATACTTATTGACTTATTCAAACTCAGCAATTTCATATTTGGCTTTTCAAAATTTAATATTTCTAAAAAAAACAAATTCGATTTTCATCGATTACTTATACTCAATCTATTTCCAATAATTCTAGCAGGAACACCAGCAACAATATCATAAGGAGCAACTTCCTTAGTGACTACACTTCCGGCAGCAACAACTGCATCATGTCCGATCCTTACACCATCTGTAATTGTTGTATTAGCACCTATCCATACACCATCTTCTATAAAAATTGGTCCTTTAGTTAAATTACCTGCATGTCGTATTGGATTTTCAATTTGCTTAAAATCATGATTTCCCGATGCTATCATACAGTGTGGAGCAATCATTACATGTTTACCTATATTTACTCCACTACCTCCATAAATAACAGTAAAAGGATTAATTTGTGTATATTCTCCAATTACAACTCGATTACGTCGTGTTCTTATAATTACATATTCTTGTATTTCAGCTCGATTTTTAATATCAATCAATCTTCTATTTTTCAAACTTGCTGACTTTGCAATATAAGATCCTCTCCAAAATTTCAATTCGGATTTAAGGTAGCGGATAGCTAATTTAAATGTTTGAAAAAATCCTATTTCTATATATTTTTCAACGACCTTATTTAATGATATTTTTCTCATAATTTCAATCCTTTACTAAGCCCGAAATACTTAATCTTTTTCAGCCCCATCTCTCTTAGCTGAGGCATCGATAACCCTGTTAAAATTAAAACTATAAAACCAGTTACACATAACCAACAAAACATTACCAGTTTAGAAGAAGATTCAACATACAACGCTTTTGAAAGAAAACACAAACAAAAAGATAATAACAATGGAATTCCAATGTCATTAATATACCACCTCCATTTCTCATTCTTAAAATGGCGCTTAAAAAAGATAGGTGTCATAAAGACTAGATATGTACTATTCATAACTATCCATGAAATAGCAGCCCCAATAGCCTCCAGCCAATAAACCATAATAATAATCAATGGGATTATTATTATTGCTTGTAATAAATTCGTGTAAGTAACAAGCATTGGCCAACCAAATGCAGGTGCACTTGCCGAAGGAATTGTTGCCAAACCATTCAGCATAGTCCCTGTAACTAAAAGACTCATTATTAAATATGCATTCTCCACGACAGTGGGATCATCAAGCCAAATAGTAAGAATTTCTTTTGAATAAAATATCAGAATTCCACTTACAGGTAAAAGAATCAAAGATAATACTTGGGTTGATATGTGAAACAGATTAATCAGTTCTGATTTTTTTCGTTCTTCATATAATTGAACTAATTTGGGAAATATTGCTTGATTAAAGGGTATTATTATCATCCATACAGCGGAAGCAACAGTAGTAGCAATAGTGTAATATGCAAAGATCTTTAAAGGAAGCATTTTGCTTAAAATTATTTTATCTAATTGAGATAAAACAACACCAACAATTGCACTTACAGACATTGCTGCTGCGTATTTCCATACTTCCTTCAAAATAATAAATCTAAATTTGGGTCTAGCTTTTGATTTTGGCAGACTTTTCCATACAGCCACGAATAATGCCAGACTTCCTGTCAAACTTGTAAATGCCTGCCATGCAAAAAAGACATAAATTGACGGCGAAATTAGCCATAATACTAAAACAGCACCGATTCCGCGCAAAGTTCCATTAGCAATTAAAATACCATTAACTAAAACTTGTTTCTGAAGTCCCATCAATCCACCCTGATACAACGCCATAGGAAATCTCAGTGCAACCGAAATTCCCATAAGTTGAATTGATTTTAAAACTACATTAGAGTCCAGATTTTCAATATTAATCCATGAGTTAGTGATAAAAGATGCACCAAATATTACAATAACACCTGAAAAAATCGCAATTCCCCAGTAGATTGTTTCTAAAGTACGAACTAAATCTCTCTGAGATTTTCCACTATCTGGAAGCACAGAACGCTTTGCCAATTCACGATTTATAGTAGCACCAAATCCAAGGTTAAGTAAACTCATAACACTCGCAAGTGTTGCAGAAAAACCAACCAAGCCATACGCCTCAATCCCAACAAATTTAATATATACAGGAACTAGTACTATTCCTAAAACTGCAGACCAAGATTTGCCTACGTAATTAGCAATAACATTACGTTTTAAAGACGCCATTTTACTGTGCTATTAAATTATTGTAGCTTGTATACCATTTTATAAACTCTTCAATTCCTTTTTGCACCGTAGTATTTGGTTTATAACCTAGGTCAGATATTAAATCAGATACATCGGCTTCAGTACGAGGAACATCACCAGGCTGCATTGGATATAGTGTTTTTATTGCTTCTTTCCCTAAATTATCTTCAATGGCTTTTATGTAATCAAGCAATTTCACAGGGTTAGAGTTCCCAATATTAAAAACTTTATATGAAGCCGTATTACTTCTAGAAGCATCAATATTCCCTTGATCACAAGGTTTTGGGGGATTATCGATAACTCTTGTAATACCTTCAACAATATCACTAACGAAAGTAAAATCACGAACCATATCTCCATTATTAAAAACTTTAATCGGTTCCCCTTTTGAGATGGCCTCTGTAAAAAGAAAAAGAGCCATATCTGGTCGTCCCCACGGTCCATATACCGTAAAGAAACGTAAGCCAGTCGTAGGCACTCCAAACAAATGAGAGTAAGTATGTGCCATTAGTTCATTGCTCTTTTTTGTGGCAGCATACAAACTTATTGGATGATCTACACTATCAGCAGTACTTAAGGGCATTTTGGTGTTATTACCATATACACTAGAAGAACTCGCATAAGCTAAATGTTTAATATTGTGATGTCGACAAGCTTCTAGTATATTTATAAAACCTACAATATTGCTTTCAATATAAGCATGAGGATTTTCCAAACTATATCTCACTCCAGCCTGTGCAGCTAGGTTACACACCTTGTCAAATTTTTCTTCTTGAAATAATTGATTCAACTGATCACGGTCTTCCAAATTCATCCTTACAAAACGATAATTTGGATATTTTGTCGATTGTATAGTCGTATGCCAATTTTCAGCATCTCTAGAAATTCCTGTTTCAGCTAATCTAGCATATTTCAAATTGACGTCATAATAATCATTAATATTATCTATCCCAACGACTTCATCACCTCTATCTAATAATTTCTTTGCTAAATGAAATCCAATAAAACCAGCTGTTCCTGTTATAAGTACTTTCATATTCTTACAATCTCCCGTCAATTAATTCTTTATTCCAAATACCTTTAATGTCATAGATAACGGCCTCATGTCCATTACGCAAACCAGACAAGTCTAATTCTTTAAATTCATTATGAGCAACTGCAAGTGTTACAGCATCGTATTTTTTTTCATCATATGCATCAACTAAGTCAAGTCCATATTCTTGCTTAACCTCTTCTTTATTTGCCCAAGGATCGTACACGTCTACATCACATCCGTATTGTTTCAGTTCATTGATCACATCAATCGCTTTGGTATTACGAATATCTGGGCAATTTTCTTTAAACGTAATTCCAAGAACCAGTACATTACTATTTCTTACGGCATGCCCTTTTTGAATGAGTAATTTAACAATCTGGGATGCTACCCATTCACCCATACCATCATTCATGCGTCTACCAGCTAAGATTATTTCAGGATTATATCCTGTTTCCTGCGCTTTTTGCGCTAAATAATAAGGATCCACACCTATACAGTGTCCACCAACCAAACCTGGAGTGAATTTCAGGAAGTTCCATTTTGTACCTGCAGCATCTAATACATCATTCGTATCTATTCCCAGGTTATTAAAGATTTTTGACAACTCATTAACAAAAGCAATATTGATATCACGTTGAGAATTTTCTATCACCTTCGCAGCTTCAGCAACTTTAATATTTGGTGCCAAATGAGTACCCGCAACTATAACAGACTTATAAAGCTCATTTACTTTTTCTCCTATTTCGGGTGTTGAACCTGATGTTACCTTTAAGATTTTTGTAACAGTATGTTCCTTATCTCCAGGATTGATTCGCTCAGGAGAGTATCCTACAAAGAAATCCTTATTGAATTTCATCCCTGAACTTGCCTCCAAAACAGGCACACAGTCCTCTTCAGTTGCACCAGGATAAACAGTCGATTCATAAATAACAATATCGTCTTTGGAAAGCACAGCCCCAACAGTTTCCGAAGCCTTAACCAAAGGAGTTAGAACCGGACGATTATTTTTATCTGTAGGAGTAGGTACTGTAACAATATAGTAATTACAGTCTTTTAGGGCATCTTTCTCGGTAGTCAAGGACATTCCTATATTATCGGGTTGATCTACCAACAAAACAGATTGTAAATTAGCATCATCAACCTCCAAAGTAGAATCTGTTCCATTATTTAACTCATCAACTCGAGATTGATTAATATCAAAACCTACAACAGAGTATTTCTTAGCAAATTCAACAGCTAATGGAAGACCTACATAGCCAAGGCCTATTACAGCAATTTTTATATCTTTTTTCATTACAATTTTATTTTCCTTTACCTATATTATAAACTTCAAACCCGATCTCCGCCAATTGTTTCTTATCAACAATATTTCTACCATCAAAAACAAAGGCTGGTTTTAACATGTTTGTATAAACTTTGTTCCAATCGTAAGTTTTGAATTCATCCCATTCAGTTAGTATAGCTGTTGCATGAGCAGATTCCATTGATTCATACGGATCAGAGTGAACCGTTACCAAAGAACGAATCTCGTCCATAGACATCATTTCACCTTGCTCCACATATTGCCCAACACGATGGGTTTGTAAATATTCCAAATCAGCAAAGATTTGCTCTTCTGTTACCTTAGGATCATAAACATGAATTTCAGCACGATCCTGAAGTAATTCATCAGCCACATAAATAGCAGCTGTTTCACGTGTATCGTTGGTATCCTTCTTAAAGGCCCAACCCAAAAAAGCTATTTTCTTACCTGATACGGTATTAAATAAAGAATCTATTATATTCTTAGCAAAACGATGCTTTTGAAAGTCGTTCATCTTAATCACCTGTGCCCAATATTCAGCAACCTCGGGCAAATTGAAATGCTGGCAAAGGTAAACCAGGTTTAAAATGTCTTTTTGGAAACATGAACCACCAAAACCAACAGACGATTTTAAGAACTTCGCTCCAATACGAGAATCCTTCCCGATGGCACGTGCAATTTCATCCACATCAGCACCCGTGCGTTCACAAAGGGCAGAAATGGCATTAATAGATGATACCCGCTGCGCCAAAAAGGCATTAGCGGTCAATTTTGATAATTCCGAAGACCAAACACGAGTTGTCACAATGTTTTCACGAGGTACCCAGTTTAAATAAATATCTACCAAAGCTTGAACAGCAGCTTCGCCACTTTCAGTTTGTTCCCCACCAATTAGGAAACGATCCGGATTGTGCAAATCCTGAACAGCGGTTCCTTCAGCTAAAAACTCCGGACTGGACAAAATATCAAACTTCACCCCGTTACCTGTCGACGTTAATATGGTACGAAGGGCTGCTGCTGTACGCACAGGCAAAGTTGATTTCTCAACCACAATTTTATCATCCTTAGATACTCTGGCAATTTGTCTGGCGCAAAGCTCGATATATTTTAGGTCAGCTGCCATACCTTTACCAACCCCATAGGTCTTGGTAGGCGTATTCACCGAGATAAATATCATTTCTGCTTCATCGATGGCTTGATCAACATCTGTAGAAAAAAACAAATTACGACCACGAGCTTCTGCTACCACATCAGCTAATCCAGGCTCATAAATAGGCAACTTATCTAAATCTGTATCATTCCAATCGGCAATGCGTTGTTTATTCATATCCACAACAGTCACTTTGATATGTGGGCATTTTTGCGCTAAAACAGCCATAGTAGGACCGCCAACGTAACCAGCACCAATACAGCAGATATTTGTAATCTTTTTTGTATTCATCTTAGTTTTAATTCTATATGTTGTTATTTCTTTGTTTTAAACTTTCACCCCTATAGCTAACGGAAGTCATTAGTTTATTAGTCATTGGGCAATAGTTGACTATTGACAAATGACTAATGACTCATATTTTCCCAAACCAAAAAGCAGGCTTCATTCTTCACAAAAGAACTCTCCTCTTCGGGCTTCACTGTCAGTAAACGTATTTTCCTATTAATTAAATCCTCAGCCTTCTCAACCAAAGTGTTGAGGTAATTCTTATCGATACTTTCTGCCACCAACAAGAGGTCAATTATTTTAGAGTCCTGTCCCTTGGCAAAGGAGCCTGTCAGGTAAACCCGTTTTAAATTTCCCAACTTCTCAGCAATCTCTTCTATGATACTATCCAAACCCACATGTTTGCGGATAATGGAATGTAAATCGTTAAAAAGCGGATGTTTGGTATTGGCATGAAAAACCTTACGATTTCCTTCAGATTCTGCCTCCAACAAACCGGCTTCTTCCATACGGTTCAGCTCCAAACGAATGGCGTTTGATGATTCTCCAAACTCAGCCTCAAGGCCACGCAAATAGGATTTCATCTGAACATTCAGAAAGAACTTCAATAATATTTTGATCCTCGTTTTTGAGGTGATTAAACTTTCTAACACTTATTTAAGGTTAAAGGTTAAAGGTTAAAGGTTATCCCCGTCACCACACCAATTATCATGACTAAACAACATTTATTTATGACTAAATAAAGGTTGAGTAGAAATTTTACTCGAAAGTAAATCTTATTTTGATAATAACAAAAAGTTTTCATCATTCATTTCTCGATTTGTACAACATGCCAGAGCCAGACGATAAAAAATCACAACTCCAATTAAACAACAAGAAACCCCGCATTTGACCCTACCCTATTTTAGGGCCGAACAAAAATAATTTTTTAAAAGTAAAATACAAGTTGTCAAATCTGTCAAGTTAGCCAAGCACGATTTTACTGTCTGAAGTGGGGCTTTTATTGAGTAGAAAGGCTAATCGAAGACGTGAAGAAATACAAGGTTAAAGGAAATTCAAGGATAAAGGTTAAAGACCACCTTCGCAGAAAACTGCTACGGCTGACAAAGAAGGTTAAAAGATAAAAAATAATAGAGACACTGATAAAATATGATTTAACAAAAGATAGAACCACTAACATGTTAACGAGCTTGCGAGTAAATTCCCCAGATTGACACAGATTTAATCTATTAAAAATAACATGAAAGTGTGAGGCGGTCTCGAGAATCAGAATCAACCTTGGCTATGTAAACCGAAGGGGAATTTCGGGAACGAAGTTCATTGGTGTTGATGAGTGGTTTGATTTTTTTTAAATCTGTGAAATTTGTGTAATCTGTGGTTAGTTATTTTTTTTGAAGTTAAAATCACCTCCACCGGGTACTCCTTCCTCCCTTCGAATTGCTCAGAAACCTGGAGGAGAAACATTTGTTTAATTAGTGGTTAGATCTTTTTTTCAGAAAACAAAAAAGGCCTGGCAATACCAGGCCTTATAATTCATTTCTATACTGACAACAGCTCCTTTATCATGAGATAGCTTCGTCATTCTTCCTCGCTATGACATTTAATTTGACCACTGCTCTTTAATCGATCCCAGGAATTGCTTACCGAAAACCATCCCCACACCAACAATGCCACCCAAGAAAGTCCAAATAATAAGAATCATAGGGCGTTTGGGTTTTGACTTATCCAGTGGTACAGCTACTGGTTCGATAACAGTGAATACAGGCGTATCCTCTTTCACTTGTATTTTTTGAGTTTCCAACTGCTTGGCCAGTTCGGTATAGACCGATGATGCCATGGAGAATTCCGACTGCAAGCGCTCCATCTGAGTTTGGGCCATAGCCGTACTCACATTTTTATTCTGATCTCGAAAACGAGCCAGCTTATTCTGTGCAGCGGTAAAAGCTGCTTCCTTCTCTGCATAACGCTCCTCAACAAAAGCCATTTGATCTTTGGCCTTTTTGATTTTAAAATCCGTAATGGCTTCCTGCAAAAGAATTTGCGCACGTTGCACCATTTCAGCAGCTGGTCTGGCCTCTGGCATGCGAGCAGCAATCGAAATATAACCATCCTTATCGTTTACTTCCAAAGACAATTGGGCTGACAATTTCTCCATTAACTTTTTATCATCTTCAGATATAGTCAATAAGTGGTCATTGGTTAACTGGTCATTAGTCACCAGGGATTTACCTTTTATGGCCTTGATGATAACAAATGGTAATCCAATCGTATACTTCTTGATATAACCCAATAAGCCCGGCTTGGCAATCTCCAAATAGTAGTCTTGAAACGTCACTTTCTCTTTTTGGCCTGCTATGGTCAAAGGGGTTTTCATCATTTCTTTCTGAAAAGGCACGGACTTAATAATCTTTGGATATAGAGTCGGAGGAATAGTCGATCCGCCCCCCATAGAACCCAAATTAATACCCGCCATAGCCGCTAGTCCACCCAGTGAACCACCCAGTTTTGATCCTCCCTCAGCCGATTGAGGCACCATGGTTGTGGATGCCGTATACTCTTTAGGAGAAAATAGGGCGATAAATAATCCAAGAACCATGAAAATTAGGGTGCATTTAATCACCGTTCTGCGACCAGCCCATAGGGTTTTGGCCAATTGTATCAAGTCAATCTCATCCTCGTGTTCAACACGAGAAGTCATTGTTTTATTTTGTTCTGTAAGTGTACTCATTATATGGACTTAACTTGTTCTTTAAAATTATTTATCGTGTTTCACGTCACTAGTCACTCGTTATTGATCATTAGTCACTGGTCAATAGGCATTAGATATTGGGCATTAGGGCAATAGTCAGCTAGTCATTAGTTTTTTTTACCAATTGATCGAATGTAGGCATTGAGCATTTTCCCTATGACAGCACTTTCTGTCTTAAGACTCTCGTAGGAATCCTGATCAATTAATTTTCTATCATTTGCTTTCTTCAACCAATTCTTTGTTTCATACAAAGAGCCTCTTGCATAAAACAAAAAATTCTTATTCTCTTTATAATGATATCGACCGTATCCTTCACAAATATTAGCCGAAACTGAATCTGCCGATCTCACCAGCTGTTTCCCAATGGTTGACTTCTCGAAATAGGGCCAGGTCATAACAAGTTCCCATATTCGCTTTTCATACAAATAAGCCAACTGATAAACTTTTAAATCTTCTATATCATTCATAACAACTAAGTTATAATCTACATACAAGAACTCAAACCTTCACTCCCAGTGACCAATGACCAATGACCAATGACCAACATCTCTTCAACTACAGTTCAACTACTTTTCGACAAGCTCTGTTCATCGCGCTCAATGTGCGACTAACTAATGACCAATCATTATTGACCAGTGACTAATCACCAATGACACTTCAACTACATTTCGACTCCACTCATTGTGCGGCCTAGTGATTAATGACCAGTGACTGATGTCTAATGACAACTAATAGCCGACAACTCATTCCTTATCAATCGGGACTGACAACTAGTAAGCAATTACTTAATTGCAATCGAAATAGCCGTAAACATACTCACAACAGCTGAAGTGATACCCAACCACTTACCAGCCTGAGCAGTTTTATCAACCTGAGGTTTTTCCGGTACGATAATCTCACAACCCGGTGCGACCTTAGGGTAACGACGACCGAAAATGCTTCCTCGTGTTGATGCTGCTGTTCCGTTGGCGTAAAGCACATAAACCTTGCTTTTCTTTGCTGACTGAGCAAAGCCTCCACTGGATCTGATATATTTTCTTAAACTCTTATTATCCTTAAAGGTTAATGCCACAGGACTTAAAACAGCACCCGATACTTTTACGGTTTGCATTTGCTCCGGTACAAAAAGCTGATCTCCATCTTTTAATTGTAAATCCTCAACACCTCCGGCATTTTTCAAAATCTTCACCAAATCGATTCCTACCACCTGGTAAGTCACACGTTTCACATCTGCCTCGCTCAAGGTCGAATCCTGTTTCGCCAAGGCTAATTTGGCATCATATTCTGCATCACTCATCACATGCTGACGTCTTAGGGAAGCACCTTCTACAAAAGCTTCAGGCGTTACGCCACCCGCACGTCTAATCACATCAGAAATCTTTTCACCTTTGAAAGTCAGTCCAAAGTCACCTGCATAAGCCACTTCACCTTGTACTTTAACAACAGCCTGTGGGCGATAACCCGGTGCACGTCGCACATAAACCTTATCGTATGAATGAAGTGAAAAAGCGGCATCTTCATCTGTCATTTTTAATTGTCGGTCAACTGGGAATTGAAAAGAGTGGGATAATTTCTTTGTTAAGGACTCTATCTCCTTTTTATCCAGGATACGACTCACCTCAACAGCTGACACCTCTGCCTGCTCAAGGAAACCACCTGCCATATAAATCAGGTCAGTTAATTTTAAATCTTCAGCATAAGCGTAGGTTCCAGGAAACTGAACTTCACCTACAATTTCAACAGTCTGCGCTTCACGCATATCAAAGATGGAGGAAATCTGGATCTTATCGTTCTTCTTTAAAGCAATATCTGTTTTTCCATTTAAAACATCACGAAGCGAGAAAGACAGGCTTTCAAAAGTAAAATCCTTCTTTTTACGGATAATCACACCACGCTCCATATAGGCTTCTTCTTTGGCACCTTCTGCACGGTCTATCAATTGAGACAACATCAAGCCATCCATCATTTCGTAATTTCCCGGACGATAGACAGCCCCTTCAAGGCTCACCTTATTTTCAAAACGGTCAATCACCAATCCGGCAACAATAGAATCCCCACTCATTAAAGAGCTTGATGCAAAATCCTCAGCATTCACATCTTTAAAAGTCATGGTTCTGGTATTATTACGATATAACTCCACACGATGCGTGTAGGCATTCTCTGAAAAGCCACCGGCATAACGAAGCATATCGGCAAGTGTCTCATTCTTTTTCGCTTCGAACCAGCCTTCGCGCTTGAATTCACCGGCCACCTTAACTCGATTCAAGTAAGGACGAACCATGATCACGTCCTGATCGTTCAACTGAACATTCTCTTGTGTTTTCCCATCAATCAAATAGGCATAAACATCTATAGTCGAAATGATCTTACCATCACGCAAAACATCAATCTGTCTGAACGAACCCTTTTCATTGGGTCCACCAGCAAGGTATAAGGCATTAAAGGCCGAAGCTGTGGCAGGCAAGGTATAAGTTCCCGGCACATTCACCTCACCAATGACATTAACGGTTACCGCCTTAAGTAAGCCAGCGCTTACATCTACAAAAGTATTGGGCTTATCCCCCTTCAAACCGGAGTAGATAGACATCAAACGGTTTTTAAGCTTATTTTGAGCCTTAAGGAAAGTCAAACCGGCAACTTGAACCGGTCCTAAATCGGTAATATAAACACTCCCATTGCTCTGAACCTGCAAATTATATATTTGCTGGGATGCGCCATATATGTTAACGACCAATTCATCTCCTATCCCTAAGGTATAAGAATCCGAAATCGGCACATTAAGCGAGGGTGCAAAAGTCAATTTATCTGAATTGAAAAACTGGAAACCAAAAATCTTAGATCCTTTTTTAGTAGCGGTATCATCAAGCTTAGCCTTTTCACTCAAAACCACAACGGGAGTCATCTCATCTCCTGACTCAAGCACCATTGTATTTTCGCTATGCACACCAGACTTTATCGCGTCCATTCTACGACGCATGTCAGCAATCTGACTTTCTGAAAAACCTTTGGCACGTGCCATCATAATGGCTTCTTCTATACTCAAGCCTCTCTTGTTCATCTCATCAACGGCTTTTTGTATTTGAGCATCACTCAACTTTTCAACATTAACCGTTGCGGGATTCACACTTTGTGCCAATACAGTCTGTGACAGACCAAGAAACATGAAAAGAATTAAAATGGTTTTCAGAAACCGAATCATAATGTGTATTTTATCAATTTTACAATTATTCGTATACCCGGATCGAAATTCTTTTTGTTTTGACGAATAAAAACAAAAATCGGATGAGCGCCGAATCCAAGTCAGGCAAAAGTAAAAACTAATGCTCAAAGCAGCAAGTTTTCCACCCTCACAATTCAACAAAAAAAAATTTTAAGAAAACAAGGATAAAGTCCCGATAAGCATCGGCAAAAGGATAAAGTAATTAAGGTTAAATGGCTAAATGGTTTAATGGCTTAATGGTTTAATGGTTAAAAACAATTAAGAATACAGCAACTAAGCTCAAACACCTCCACATTTTAACTTAATGCGTAACTTTTCCTCGATAATACAGTCAAAGCTTTTTCTTGTTATGGTGCAAAAATAGAATATTCCTTAAATCCTGGTGCTTGTCAAATCTGTCAAGTTACCCTACGGGAAGGATAAAGTAAAAAAAGGGTAAAGGCCTCCTTCGCAGAAAAACTGCTACGGCGACCAAAGAAGGATAAAGTTAAAAAATGTAGAGAATGCGATTTATCGCGTCTCAACATCAAGCGAAAATAGAAACAAAACATTTAAGATTGTGCTCGCGAAGCGGAGCGCTATATTGAGCTTGTCGAAATATCAAGAAATAAAAAATATTTCGACACAGATAAAGGATGATAAAATATAATCTAAATAATTAGTGTTAATCAGTGTTCATTAGTGGTTCAATCTTTTTTAAAACGGAAACCACCTCCCCCTCTCCCAATATTCCGATAGCTATCGGAACGGGGACAGATACTCCTCCTTAAAAATGAGGAGAAATTCTTTTTCTTGTTATGGCTGCTCAAACAGGTCACACAATAGACAACCAATGACTAATGACCAGTTTCTAACGGACAACTGACTAATTATTTTTCTCCTTTAAATTAGTGTTCAATTAGTGATAATAAGTGGTTTATTATTTTAAAGATTTGTGTGTACCGAGCTTGCGATCTCAATGAAATTAATCTGTGAAAAACGAGCTAGCGAGTTCGACAAAGTCCATCTGTGGTAAAATATCTTCTTTAAATCTGCGTCATCATTGATTTTACATAACACACCCCTCTCCCTGCCGGGATCTCCCCTGAAAGGGAGAGTCTCTTTCTGGTTGATCATATAGCACATATTGGCATTCTAACAATAAAATTATCGTAAGATAAAACTTCCCACTTTAGAGGGAACACAAGGGGGTGTTTATTTTATCGGAGCTTACGAGATCTCCGAAGCTCATCACAGCTGTACATCAATAACTGATAACCGACAACTGTATTCATATTTACCCTTAGACTTTTAAGACCTTTTGACTTTTTAACCTTTCTTTCCTTTGCCCTTTATACTTGAATTTCCTTAACCTAGCTTTACTGGTTTTAACAACTAACAATAAGCCACATCCTCTTTTATTCAAAAAATAAAGATCAGGAAATTTGATAATGTCCTTTCTTTATCTTTATCTTTGTAGCCTAGAATGGAACACGCAATTATTCAATCTAGACAACAATTCTTAGAAAGTGGAGATCTTCACTTTTGCGATTCCTATTTTCAATATTATTTTTCCCGATTCGATTTATTCTTGAGACGAAAAGCCTGTGATTCAGGTCTCAAATCTCATTTATTATATTTTATATTAAAACCAACATTGTCTATTTTATCGACAATCGTTGGTTTTTTTTTGATATTAAAACAACCATTATATACAAATTCTAAAAATTAAGAAATGGATAACAGAAGCTTAGTGTCTATTGATGACTACACCAAAGAAGAAATTTTGGAAGTATTAGCTAAAGCAGCAGAATTTGAAAAGAATCCGAACTCCAATGTGCTGGAAGGAAAAGTGGTCTCCTCTCTGTTTTTTGAGCCATCAACCCGAACTCGCCTGAGTTTCGAAACGGCCATCAGCCGTATGGGTGGTAAAATTGTTGGTTTCACCGATGCTTCATCATCAAGTACCACCAAAGGGGAAACACTTAACGACACCATTAAAATGGTGAGCAACTATTCTGATCTGATTGTGATGCGTCACCCAATTGAGGGTTCTGCTCGATGGGCCTCTGAAGTATCTGATGTTCCCGTGATTAATGCCGGTGATGGTGCCAATCAGCATCCAACTCAAACCATGCTCGATCTTTATTCCATTCAAAAGACACAAGGGACACTTGAGAACCTGAACATTTTTATGGTCGGTGACCTGAAGTATGGTAGAACGGTTCACTCATTATTAATGGCGCTTTCTCATTTTAATCCAACTTTCCATTTTATTGCACCTAAGGAGCTGGAAATTCCAAGAGCCTATAAACTCTTTATGGATAAGAATAATATTACCTACCATGAGCATACCGAATTCGATTCTATCATTAATGATGCCGATATTCTTTATATGACGCGTGTGCAACGTGAGCGTTTTGCCGATCCTCTGGAGTATGAGAAAGTTAAAAATGTCTACATTCTTAAAAATGACATGCTAAAAGATACGAGAGATAACCTGCGTATTCTTCATCCGCTTCCAAGAGTCAACGAGATTGCTGTAGATGTAGATGCTAATCCTAAGGCTTACTATTTTGAGCAAGCACTGAATGGCGTTTATGCTCGACAGGCTATCATTGCTAAGGCTTTGGATTTAAAAATCTAAGACGATACAGGCAATCCGATCATAATCATTAGGAACGATTTATTAAATTAGACTAAAAGTACATTAAGATATGACAGCAAAAAAAGAACTTCAGGTTAGAGCCATCAAGAATGGAACCGTTATCGACCATATTCCAGCTGATCTCCTTTTCAAAGTAATTAACATTCTGGAGCTGGATAAATGTTCAACCTCTGTTACTATTGGGAATAACTACAAAAGTGACATCTTAGGTAAAAAAGGTATCATCAAAATATCAGAGAAATTTTTCGAAGCAGAGGACATCAATAAAATTTCATTGATTGCTCCCAATGTGAAATTCAATATCATCAGAGATTACCAGGTTGTTGAAAAAAGTATTGTTGAAGCTCCTAATAAGGTTGAAGGCATCGTTAAATGCATGAATCCAAAATGCATCACCAACGTTGAAGAAGTATACACCAAATTTAAGGTTATGAGTTCATCACCTATTACTTTAAAGTGCCACTACTGCGAAAAAATTACCGATCACAAGAACATTACCATCAAGTAAGACTAAATTACTGAATACAAATACAAAGGAGTTCCATGATGGGGCTCCTTTTCTATTTTTGATTGGTGAATGCTGATTGATGATTTAGGCTTATCGGATCTCTGAATGTCGTGCATTAAGCCAAGTCTAAATATTGTCTTCAGTTGTCGGTTCTCAATGGTCATTGGTCACTAGTCATTGGTTGTTATCTGTTGTCATTGGTCAATAGTCATTGGTCACTGAGCGGAGTCGAAGTGCTGATAGCTGGTTATCCTTACTCTGCTATAAGCTGTCAATCATTCGTAATTCATAACTCATCATTCCTATTTTATTAAAAAAAATTCAACCACTGATTAGCACAAATTGAACGCTAATTAAGGAGATTTACATTAGGAGTTATCGGTTGGCATTGGTCATTGGGCATTGGTCATTAGTCATTGGTTAATTAGTCATTAGTCACAGGTTTTATCCCGACCTTTGCGACTCTTAGACTTTTTGACTTTCCCCACTTTATCCTTTCTTTCCTTTAACCTTATCTTCTTTTCCTTACCTTTGCGGCAGAAAAATAACGAGCAGGTATTTGACCTCTATAACAAGAAGAATAAATGAGTATGACTAGCAAAGAACTTCAAGATATCGTTTTACAAGCACTGGAATATGGTCAAAATGGTAAAACCCGAGCTTGTAACGAGCAATTACGCCTGATCTACTCATCGCTTCAAACCAATCCGCTTCTTCTTTGGGAAAGTTCTCAGGTTTCCCAATTGGGAAAAAGTCTTATCCTTATGCTTCACCTCGATTTGATTGATGATGAAGAAAAAGGCATTGGCTTAGCACTTCTGGCCTACCTCTTTTTATCAAAGGGCATCCAAAAAGAAGAACAAATGCCCGAAACCGATCTTTGCGAAATGTTTCGTATTCGTAAAGACCGTATCATTCTATTAAAAAGCTTTGATGATTTTTTCGTGGACAGCTTACAGGACTTCTATTACGCAAATGAAAAAGCTAAGGACAGAGAAACTTATAATGAACAAAGAAAAGCTGTTCTCAGCCGATTACCACTGATGCAGTTCTCAGATATCTATGATATCGAACAAGATTACCCTAACTTAAGAGATGATGAATTTCTTTTGGACACAGCCAATTTCATTGAACTGGAAGATGAAATCACATCGGACAACCTAAAGGAGGCCCAACTATTACATAAAATCCTATTCAAACACACCCTACAAAGACTGAAAGAAGGGAAAATTAACTACTAGCTAGTCAATGGTCATTAGTCAGTGGTGATTGGTCACTGAGCGTATACTCTAATAAAACCAAATTATTAAGCTACTTTTTTTTAATTAACCTGTCAGGAACGACTACGTCGCACTCTAACAGGTTACTTTTCGACTCTTGGACTTTTTGACCTTTTGACTCCTGGACTTTTCCCTCGAGGCTTCGGGGGTTTGACTTAAGACACTATAAATCGCGTTCTCGACAGTTTTTACTTTCATCCTATTTTACTTTAACCTTTTCCCGATAGCTATCGGGACTTGTTTACTTTATCCTTGAATTTACTTTAAACTTTAAGTTTATTTTGATCGATAATTCTTATCTTGAGGCTTGTTTTAAAAGAGAATAAAGAATCCGAATTTCTACAAGAACCGAGATATTAAAATATGAGTCAAGAAAAATACGATCTTATCGTAATAGGTAGTGGACCCGCTGGCTATTCTGCTGCAACACGTGCCATAGATTTTAAAAAATCTGTTTGTATAATAGAAGCGAACCACCTGGGAGGTGCCGGTATTATGAATGGTGCACTGACATCTAAAACCATGTGGGAGTTATCAAAAGATTTTAATATTGCATCTGCGGTTAATAGAGGTTATCGAGCTTCAGGCCTATTTGCTGACTACAAACAAGTGCAAAAAACAATCATACAAGCTGCCAAACAGAAACAACTTCAGATGCTTTCTCAGATTGAGACTTTCTCTGAAACAACTGATACACATGGAAGCATGTGCTTAAAATATGGTTGGGCCAAATTCATCGATTCTCATACCATTGAAATTGATAAAAATGGCACAAAAGAAAGAATCACAGGTGACAATATCATTATTGCGACGGGTGCCCGTCCACGAACAATGCCTGATATTGAAATCGATCAGGAACGCATCATCGATTCAGATGGGATCATGAATCTAAAGGAATTCCCGGAACGAATGATCATCATTGGTTCTGGTATTATTGGTTGTGAATATGCGACCATTTTTTCCAATTACGATCAAACCGAGGTTCATTTACTTGATCGTCAACACAAAGTCATCCCCTACGAAGATGATGATGTAAGCAGCTTTGTATCAAAGGGTCTTGAGCAAAATGGTGTTATTATTCATCACACAGCAAATCTTAGAACCATTAGAAAACGCCCTGACTGTCTGGAAGTTGTTCTCGATTATCAGGATGGCCATTCAAAAGTAATTGAAGTGGATGTTGCCGTTGTAGCTGTAGGTCGTATTCCAAACCTTGATAATTTAGGACTTGAAAATGTCAACATCAAAACTACTGAAAGAGGCTTTTTGGATATCAATGAAGCTTGTGCAATAGACAACTTTAAATCCTGTAATATTTTTGCTGCTGGCGATGTGTCGGGGCACGCTCAACTCTACTCTGTAGGTGAACTACAAGGTCGTTTTATTGTTGAAGCCTTATATGGTAATTTAGAATTTCCTTTGGATTATTCCAATATGTCAACTCTCATGTTCTTTAAACCTGCGGTTGCTGCAGTTGGCTTAAACGAAAAGGCTTGCAAAAGTAAAAACATCCCTTACAAAGCAGTGACCTACTCCAACTCCCTCATCAACCGAGCCATTGCCATGAGAGCCAGCGATGGATTTGTTAAGATAATAGTAAGCGATGATGGTGAAGGCCGTATACTGGGTATGCGTGCTGCCGGACCACAAGCCTCAACACTCATCACATCCATTGCCTACCAAATTAGTCAAAAAGGCACCCTTAAGGATATTCGAAAAAATGTGCATCCCCACCCAAGCATCTCTGAAGGTGTGCAGGAATGTCTGCGTGTGTTTGAAGGAAAATCAATCTACAAACCTCAAGCATTCCCTGATTTGATCAAATTGGAATCTTGGAAACCTGAAACACTAGACTGTTAGACTGTTAGACTGTTAGACTGTTAGACTGTTAGACTGTTAGACTGTTAGACTGTTAGACTGTTAGACCAAAATAAAAATAGCGCCCAAACTTTAGTAGTTTAGGCGCTATTTTTATAAGCTTGGCTTAATGCCTCGTTACTTTCGATTTAATTTGTGCTCGAATGTGAGCAGAATCTTCAGACAGCAGATAGCGTCTTGTGGATGTTGGAAGAAAATCAATGACCATATCCAACTTATCCTCCCGAATAGCCTGTCTTACTTTTGAAGCCGAAATGTAATTATCCTTCGATCCACTTGCAATTCTAGGTATTTCAGTCAGCTCAACCCCATTAGGTGGCAAATGCTTAATCATCGCATCATTATATGCCTGAGTAACCGGAGAATACATTTCAGTCCCCACATATCGGCGATTAATATTCAATATGGGAACAATATAATTCATAAAGGTAATCACATCCAATTCCGCCTGACAAGCTGCAATATCTGATTCTTTCTCTTGTTTTAAGAAATAAGATGGGAAAATCGTACCTGAAACCACATAGTTGCCACCTTTAACCATCACCAAATTATCAATATGGCCCAACTCCTCCTTGATCAAACGCCAACGCGTTGTGAAGTTAAAGGATGATCGATCTTCTTCAACAACAAAAAGGTAAACCACTCGATTCTCGCTACAAGCCTTTTCAATCAGGTATTTATGACCGTTGGTAAATGGGTTACAGTTCACAACCACAGCTGCAATACCACCTACATTCACATCACGCTTAATAGAACGCAAATAATCCTGATAGGTTTTTATGTTCTCGTAACCAAACTCTAAAACAGAGAACAAGGGTTCTGCTGTGGCAATCTCAGTAAAACCAAGACCTTTAAACACCATTAAGTTACGAGGCTTGGTATAAACAAAAATATGGTTGTGCTTCTGGATAACAATATCTATAAGATGTGTCACAATTTGAGCAAAAGCTGCCCCTTCTCTAAACTTAGGCGCAACAGCAACATATTTCAGCACACGACCTTTATAGGAGCCTGTTCCAATAATTTCATCATTCAAATTATATAGAATCATGGAATAATCCACATCCTCAGGGATGTAATCGAAACCCAAATCACTTAAAAACTCAGAAAGTAGTTTGACATCAAAAGGGTTTTTCAAGTCTAAGGATTCTTCTCTATAGTCAGTATTTTCTACGCCCATTATTATATCGTATTACCCCCTAAATTGGGGATCTAGTTCAATTTATTAAACCGATTATTCTCATTTATTACAAACCAGTTGTCTTTTCACACCATACATGAAATAAGAAACTGCCAAAAGGTCGGCTGAACCTCCTGGTGATATTTTTTTCAGCTTACAAAATTCTATTAAAGCTTCGTACTCATCACTGAAGTCATCACTATTATACTTATTCATACAAATAGAAGCTCTGCCTTTTAACTCTTCCAAAACCTCTTCTCCTTTTCTATAAAGGATATTACTGTCATCATTCTGTGAAATGATAGCTAACAAAGCATGCGTTAATCCTTTATTAAGCAGTTTATCATTCAATATTTTTTCCGAATCGAAATGCTGATGCAAGACAGGAAGTGCTTTCTCAAACACACAAGGCATACCAGCCTGAATTTCACCCCTTATACCCTGACCTTTCTTACCAAAACGTCTGAAACACTCTTCACCATGTGTCTCTTTTCCGATATATAATTTTTTTCCTAATTCTCTGGCAACCAAATCACCATTCATATTCTGTATTACAGAAATGAAAGCTTCATTGGTAAAGGATTCTTTTGCTATGAGATGTGCGGATACAAAAATTGAAAAGCCCAAAAGGAAAATAGCTCCCTTGTGCGTA
The DNA here is from genome assembly GCA_048268005.1 of Ancylomarina sp. Lineage (GTDB taxonomy): Bacteria > Bacteroidota > Bacteroidia > Bacteroidales > Marinifilaceae > Ancylomarina. Next base: position 348,092 of record JBLWWJ010000001.1, on the reverse strand, counting down.
TTAACACCATGTGTTTCGGCAAACATATCAGTTTCCATCTCTAAGCCAAGTAACCTTAATTTTGGAAGAGCTTGTTTCAAATCGTCTCCCGAATAGGTATAACCAAAGTCGGCAATCCTTCTGAATGAAACGGACAGTGCAGCACTGGAATTCAAGAAAGTAGAGAAATCCATATCCGAATGCGACCCTTCATCAAATCGATCAACCAAACCTGGTTTTGGTGCTAAAGCAACCTCATGCAATAAGGCTTGTGTCGCCAATATGGAGAGTTGCTTACAAATGTGTTCTTGCCTCTTCTGTTCTTGATATTTTGAAATCTCCAATTCTACTTTCATTCGCATAGCCGCGTAATCATGTGCTTGCTTACGCATGCAATAAATGGCCGGTGCATTATTACAATAGAAACAGAGTTTTGCCTTTCCCGAAGAAACAGGCTCTCCCTTCTCATCAACCACATCAACATCTAAAAGACGTCCCACAGGATGGTTCATTTCAAAGGTTTCACAACATTTTTTTATTTGAATAGCGGTATAATCAGAATCGACTATTTCTGCAAGGAAAAAATCACCCGCAGCATCGGTTTCACAATGAAGGGTTTCATTATTAATGACGATTCGATGCGCCAGGAGGTAGTTTTTCAGCTCCTTTAAACAAGCTGAAAAAAAAGCATGAAAGCTGTCATTAGACTTAGGCAAGCCTGGAATATTCAAATTAAAGCTCAGAGTAACACAAGCTTTTTCAAGTTTCTGCAGCCTCAAATCTCTTCGCTTATCCTTAGCCAAAAGCAATTCTTCTATCGACTTATCCATCTCTGCCATCATGACAAAAGTTTGTTTTGGTTTATTGTAAAAACCAGTTTTTTTCTTTCAAAAAAGAAAGGATTCCCTCTCCATTTTCATGGAGAGGGGAATATAGTGTTCAATTCCCAAAAGAATTGATTTACTCTAAGTTAGTGACATTTTTGATCACATCGATAATTGTTCCATCACGGTACTCAACCAAGGCAACAATTTTGTCACCCAGCTGCTTTTCAGCAGGAATACCCGTCATAGAATCAACCTCTTTCTTAAGATCTCTAATATCAACCACATTAACACCTGCTTTTTTCAAGGCAGCAGCTAAATTAGGTTTTGCAGGATTAACACAAACACCACGCTCTGTTACAATCACATCAACACTTTCACCTGGAGTAACCACAGTATGAACACGGTCCATAATAATTGGTAAACGACCACGGAAAGATGGACAAACAATTACAGAAAGGTTTGCTCCTGAAGCCGTATCAGAGTGACCTCCTGAAGCACCACGAATCTCTCCTGATGAACCAGTGATAACATTTACATTGAAATCAACATCCACCTCAAGTGCTCCTAAAACAACCACATCCAATTTATTGGTCATGGCACCACAGTTATTAGGGTTCGCATACTGATCACAAGTAATCTCTACATGCTTAGGATTGTTCAATACCGATGTACTTACAGCCGCATCGAAAGACTGAACATCGAAAATCGCTTTAAACAAACCTTCTTCAAGCATGTCAACACCGTAAGATGTTACACCACCAATCATGAATGACCCTTGAATGCTCTTACGCTTCATATCCTCACGTAGGAATTTTGCCACAGCCAAAGAAGCACCACCGGCACCAACCTGGAATGACATACCATCCTTAAACAAACCTGAATGTTCGATTACTGTCGCAGCAATACGAGCAATACGCAAGTCCATTGGTGAAGATGTAATACGTGTAGTACCTGATGCAATTTTAGAAGCATCACCAATACTATCCACTTTCACAACGTGATCAACAAAATGCTGACGAACTGTACTTGGCACACATGGATACTCAACCATATTATCAGTCACGACAATTACGTTTTTAGAGTATCGAGCATCGATATCAGCATAGCCCATAGAACCGAATGCAGATGGTCCGTGAGATCCTGTTGAGTTTCCTTCTTCATCAGCAGCTGAAGCAGCAAGAACTGACAAATCCGGCTTAATACGACCCGTTAAAAAGTCACGAACACGACCACCGTGTGAGTGAATAATGGCAGGATGCTTCAATTTTCCCATTGAGATGATCTCTCCAAGACGTCCTCTAATTCCCGATGAAAAGATTTTTGTAATCATTCCCTTTTCAACATAAGGAACCAAACCATCGTGAGCAGAAGTTAGAGATGAAGAAGCCAAGGTAATATCCTTGATTCCCATCTTATCCAAAATCTCGATTGTCTGCATCAATACACCATCTCCTCCACGAAGGTGGTGGTGACAAGTTACGGTCATACCATCAAAAGGCTTACACTTTTTGATCGCTTCTTCTAAACTATCACAGAATTTTGATGTGTGTGCTTTCTTTGCCTTTAATGTACGTGAAATGTTGGTAGATGGAACCTCATCTTCGATGATACTTTTCCAAACACCCTGGTAAGGCTTTAATTCGCCTAAACCTTCTATATATTCAGGAATTTCAACTCCTAATGCGTTTTTCATTTTATTGCTTGTAAATTGATTAGTCTAAACTCTTTTCAATATCCTTAATATCGATATTAGCAAATTCTAAAACGGTGATAGCACGCTGAACAACCGGCGCATCAATCATTTTACCATCGATGGCAAAAACACCGATTCCCGCTTTTGTATTCTTATAAAACTCAGAATACACACGGTATGCCTTACGAATTTCATTTTCGCTAGGATTGAATACCTCGTGTACAGGATCAACCTGACGTGGATTAATCAATGCTTTACCAGCAAAACCTAATTTCTTGATGTATTCAGTCTCCTCTTTAAGACCTTCCTCATCATTTACATCAGCAAAAACAGTATCTAATACATCTAAGTTATTAGCCTTACCTGCCATTACAATTCTCTTACGAGCATAATCGATACCAGCTCCGTCCGGTGTTTTCACAATACCCATATCAGCCGTCAAATCCTGACCTCCAATGGTGATTGCATCTACACGTGGCTCACAGGCAGCAATATCGTATACGTTAGCTACACCTTTTGCCGTCTCGATCATCACGTGAATGGTCATCTTAGGATTTTCGATTCCATGCTCTTTTTCGATTCTTCGAACTTCTTTCATGAAATCTTTAACATCCTGAACCGATTCCGTTTTAGGGAAACGAATATTGTCTGGCTGCATAGGAACAATCTCCTCCAAATCGGCAAGGCCAAATGGAGTTTGCATATTGTTTACACGAACACAAACTTCAGTATCGTAAAAATTTACGGTTTCAAGCATGCTACGTACCAAAATACGAGCCGCATCTTTTTGGTTTAATGCAACAGCATCTTCCAAATCTAGTAATACAGCATCACAGCCATAAACACCTGCTTGTTGAATCATAGCCGGATTATTACCCGGGATGTACAACATTGATCTTCTTTTCTTCTTAGCCATTACAATGTACCCTCCTGAATACCTAAAGAACGTTTAACTGCGGTTTCAACTCTCGCTTTAATGGTTGGTGTTAATGCGCCTTTATCTTTTGCAATAAGGTGCACATTTTCAATTTCCATTACATCTAAAACTTGATTGATGCATGCTTTAAGATCTTCTTCGAACTGCAACATTACAGTTGAAGAAATGTCAACCTGTCTTCCAGATCCTTCCGCAACTGGCTCTATAAGAACCATAATGTCGCTTGATTCGAAAGTTCCAGCTTGAGCTTTAAACTTAGGTGTCATTATTTTGTATCGTTAGTTGTTATTATCCATCCCCTTCTATTACGGATGAAGATGAAATTTTTATTGATTGTGTTAAACCTAAAAAAACCAGACGAAACCGAATCATAAATCAATCTAAATAAACCGAATTACTTAGTAGATTTCACTTCAAAATTTCAACTGATTTTCAGTGTACAAATGTTGCAGTCTTTCAAAAAATATCAAAGGACTTTGGCTTCTTTTTTTGTATGCTGGAAATGTTATAAAACAGATTAACGATTTTATTCTCTATTCCGAGCTAAAAGATCAACTTTTCATCAGAAAAAAACACATTTATATTTATTCTGTTTCAAGACGCAAATTACGGAACCGAACTGTGAATCAGGCTCTAAATAAAAAAAATCCTACAGTGGCCTGTAGGATTCTTTGCGGATTAGCGGTTAGTGAAATCTTATCGGTTAGTATAAGAGTTTGCTTTGTAAAGGGTGGCCCCTTTTCCAAAAGCGCTTGCAATATAGCTTTTCATTTTGGAATATCGCAAACGTTTGTTGAAAACTTTTCAACATTTTTAACAATTCAGAATTAAATAAAATAAGAAAAACTTTTCACAAGCAAAACCTTATAGCTTTCCATACAGAAAATTCACAATTAAAAATCGAAGATCTTATGTGTTAACGATCAATAATGATCTTAATCCATTGTTAGAAGAATCTTTTAAAATTTTTAATAGAGCCGCTTCGCTCAGTTCATAGATAAAAAGTAGACAAGCCCGAAGGGTCCATGAGCACCGAAAATTTAATCCGCGAATAAAAAATCAAGTCAGCCTGATCCTGTTATTCACCCTATTGGAAGTACTGTGACACGCTTAACGACAGGCCGACAAAGCCCGCCCTAAACATTAAAAAATATAGATCGTGAGACATATTTAATTTATGGCCACTGCAATCCTGATTCATCAGGAGGGGCTCATTGGCGAAAAAAGGCCTCAAAGAATAACTCTGAGGCCTTAGTGAATTAGCTGACAATTTATTGCCAGAGTATTATTAAGATCTTATTTATTGTCTTGAGAGAACTTGCGTCCTGCGTGCAATGCGTCGATGTTCATTTTAACCACATCCTCACCTTTTCTACCAAAAATCTTACGAATACCTTCTTCTAAATACTCAAAAGGCACATCGATAAATGGAGATGCAGCACCTAACATCACGAAGTTGAAAGCTCTTGTAGAACCTGTCACTTCTTTTGCAATCTCATCCGCATCAATCAATACATAGTTTGGTAAAGCTTCAATTGTTTTCACCAATTCTGCCTCATCCGGATAATCAGTAATATTAATAAATGGAGACGAATTCGCTACCACATAGCCACCTTTTTTAAGGTAAGGCAGGTATCTTAAAGCTTCCATAGGCTCTACCGACAAAATAATATCAGCTCCTCCTTTAGGAATCAAATCCGAGTAAATTGGCTTATCAGAAATCCTCATAAATGACTGAACATCACCACCACGCTGACTCATACCGTGAGTTTCAGCTTGTTTCATGTGTAAATTATTATCTAAAGCAGCAGATCCTAAGGCAGCAGCAATGGAAAGAATCCCTTGTCCGCCAACACCTGCAATAACCATATCTGTTTTCATGTCTTTTCAATTTTAATATCAAGTACGAAGCAATTAGTACATAGACTATTTACATCTTCAAAATACTTTAAGTTATAAAATATTTAACCTTGAAGTGTTTTTAACGAATTATCAATTCGTAATTAATAATGCGTAATTATAATTTAAGCTTTTGCAGCTGCTTTAGCTTTCATCGCTTTTTTAATTTTCTGATCACGAACATTCTTCTGAACGCAAATACGACGTGGAATAATAACTGACACGCCTTGGTAATCACATTCTTCACGAATAATATCTTTTACCTGCTCATGTTTCTTAGGCAGAGAAGTAAATACTTTGATGTGATCAGGATGAACACCTAAACCTTCACAAATATCTTCCAATTTACCTTTAGCTGAAGATTTCTGACCACCAGTCATTGAGATAGACTCGTTATCTGAAATAATAACCGTAATTGGAGAATTCTCATTAATCGCATCCAATAAACCGGTCATTCCAGAGTGGGTAAAAGTTGAGTCACCAATCATCGCAACAGCAGGAATAAGACCTGCATCAGCAGCCCCTTTAGCCATGGTGATTGAAGCACCCATATCAACACACGTATTAATAGCACGGTATGGAGGTAAAGCACCTAAAGTATAACATCCGATATCAGAGAATACACGACCTTCGCCATACTCAGCAATTACTTCATTCAAGGCTTTATAAACATCGTGATGACTACAACCCACACACAATGCAGGAGGACGAGCAGAAACAAGATCCGGAATAGCCATACCTTCCTCCACATCAAAACCTAAAGCCTTAGCAACCATATCAGGAGTTAGCTCACCATCGCGAGATAAAGTTCCGTCCAAACGACCAATTACAGCTTCTTTCTCAAGGTATCCTTTCAATAATTCTTCAACCACTGGGTAACCTTCTTCCAACACCATTACTTTATCACACTCCTCAGTGATTTTTTGCATCATCTTACGAGGAAGTGGGTACTGGCTAACTTTTAATACCGGGAATGGACAATCACCATTAGGATAGTTTTCCATCAAGTAATTGTAACCTAAACCACAAGCAATAATACCTAGAGATTTATCAGAACCTTCAGTATACTGGTTGTAAGGAGATTCCTCCGAAGCTGCTTCGAATTTCTCCTGGTTAGATAATAACAATTTATAACGACGACGAGCAATACCTGGCAACAATACAAATTGCTGCTTATCTTCCGGCAAATGCATTTCATTCTCTGCTACAATCTCAGATACGGGTGTAACACCTGCACGAGAGTGAGCCAAACGAGTTGTAATACGCATCATTACCGGCGTTCCAAATGCTTCAGATAATTCAAAGCCAAAACGAGTCATATCATAAGCCTCTTGCTGATTAGAAGGCTCAAGAATTGGAATCATTGCAAACTTACCATACACACGTGAATCCTGCTCATTTTGAGACGAGTGCATAGATGGATCATCAGCAATAGTAATAATCATACCGCCATTAGCACCTGTAATGGCTGCATTCATAAAACAGTCGGCAGCAACATTTAAACCAACGTGTTTCATACAAACCATCGTTCTTTTCCCAGCATATGACATACCAAGAGCAGTTTCCATAGCTGTTTTCTCATTAGCAGACCACTCGCTGTGAATTTTACGTTCTGCAGCAAGTTTTGAATGCTGAATGTACTCTGTAATTTCTGTAGAAGGTGTTCCTGGATAAGCGTAAACACCTGACATTCCAGCGTCAATTGCTCCTTGAGCAATAGCTTCGACACCTAACAATAGTGACTTTTGCATGTTTTTTTATTTAAGATTTTTATTAATCTATAGGGTACGACACTTATACAAATGAAATGTAAGTGTCTTATTTTATAATCATTGATGTTCAAATACACCAATTATAAATACTCAAAAAAAATAGATAGGATAGGTCTAGAAAAGAAGATTCTAGAATAGATCACAGGGATCGAGAATAGGAAGTGGATTATAGTCCTCCGAAGATTTCAAGGTAGCATACAAGGTAAGCCATCACATAAAATTTAATTGCAAGAAAATCCATTTGTTTACTTATAAATTGTAATAAAACAACAGTTATTCCTAATAATTGATGGCAATAATACCACTATTTGATTTAATGTCAATAAAATTAGAAACAAAAACGAGAAGTTTAGAACTATTTCAAATAACGAAAACGGTTGCGTAAACACTAAACCACTAATTAGAAGAAACTTACAAACATCAAACTAGCGCTTAAATTCGAAGATAAATCAGCCTTAAAAAATTACATCCTGCTTTATTCTCAAATAAATGAAGTCTTTTAAATGAAGAAGATTATTTTTGTAAATTACAACATAAAATAATTGAGAATTACTTTCAACTAAATAAGAATTAATTAATACAAATCATGGATTACATTGAATTAAAATGTGAAATTATCCCTTATAACGAAGCTGTAGCTCAAATTCTAATCGCAGAACTTGGAGAGCTTGGCTACGACAGCTTTACTGAAAATGACGATTCGGTTGATGCTTACATAACTGAAGATCTATTTAATATTGAAACCGTAAAGGCAATCAATCTGGACTACCTTCCTGATACAAACTTCGAATTGAACTACAGCTATAAAACCGTAATCTCGCAAGACTGGAATGCTGTATGGGAATCCAATTTTCAACCTGTTATCATTTCAGATCAAGTAGTCATTCGAGCTTCTTTCCATACCGACACGCCTAAAGTGCCCTATGATATCGTCATAGATCCTAAGATGTCTTTTGGAACAGGTCACCATTCAACAACCTCGCTGATGGTTCAGAGCATTTTAAATAGCGATATCAAAGATAAAAGAGTCCTTGATATGGGCTGTGGAACTAGCTTATTAGCCATTTTAGCTTCTATGCGTGGTGCAAAAACAGTTGATGCCATCGACATTGACGAGTGGCCGTATAAAAACTCTCTTGAAAACATTAAAAACAATCAGGCTGAAAATGTATCCGTTTTCCTGGGTGACGCCAGCCTATTGGAGGGCAAAGAGTACGATATCGTTTTAGCAAACATCAACCGCAACATCCTGCTGAATGATATGAAGTCATATGTGGCTTGCTTACCTCAAAATGGTCTTCTAATTATGAGTGGGTTCTACACCGAAGATTTAAAATACATTCTAGAGGAAGCTGAAAAGAACAACATGAACTATATCGACCATAAAGTTGACCAGAACTGGGTTGCTGTTCGTTTTGAGAAAAAGTAAAACTATCTTTTGATCCTTCTTTAATCAAAAATCAATAAAAATGTCCAGGTACCTATACTCACTTATTTTTTTAGGATTTTTCTTAACTAGCTTTTCTACAAAGGCTAATCGTCTTAATCAAGATTCAATTATTAAAATAAGTGAGATAGATGTACTGATGAATCATCCATCCTTAAACAAAAAAGAAAAAAAGGAGTTTCAATATAAGTTTCAGAATTTTTGGGATAAAGCTCAATTATCTTCTGCAAAAAGGGATTCCATTCTTTCTATTTGTGCAAAATTCAGAAAAAAAAGAGCTCGTGTCGTACCCGATTTTTACGATTACTTTAATAGTCTTATTTTATTTGACGAGAAAGGCTTAAGTGATCATGATTATTCTAATTGGGAGAAAGGTTTACTTCATGAACTTAGCAAACCCAAAGTCAAGCTTAAAAATATCAACGGCTTTTTAAAACAAACCCACGACTTACTCAAAAATCAACTCCTGTATAAATCCTTCTCAACGAAATGGAAAACCAGATCGAACGATTTTCATTATACCTATGAGGATACGCTTAAGATAGTCTTCAAGTCAACAGAATTAGTTTGTTATTCACAAAAAGATAGCTGCTGTATCTATAATACAAGTGGGGCCTACTACCCTTTCGAGAAAAAATGGAAAGGCGACAAGGGAAAAATTGCATGGACCAGAGCTGGCAAATCTGCTAATGATGAATATGCCGAGTTTAAGGATTATAAACTAGATATTACCAAACCAAAAATAGTCATTGACACCGCTCACTATAGAAATAAATTACTGTTTAAGGATTTCGTATCAGGTTCGTTGGTAGAAAAAGTCAATATTGTTAGAAAACCTTCTTCAGCAACATATCCCAGATTTAACTCCTTTGAACAAAATATATCCATTGACAGCTTATTCGAGAATATAAGCTACAAAGGAGGTATTGCTATTCAAGGTGCTAAATTTATTGGAAAAGGTAATTCAGAACAGCCAGCAAGAATAAAATTGACACGGAACGATACCTTATTTATTGAAGCCTCATCGGAATACTTTAGCTTTTCGAACAAGAAAATTCTCGGAAAAGATACTGAGATCACTCTGCATCTCGATACCTTTAAAATTTACCACCCCAACCTTTACTTAAAAATTCTAACAGAAAAGAAAGAACTGATTCTGACCAGAGATGGAACTGGCATGTCCCAAAGTCCCTATTATAATAATTACCACAACCTACTCATGGATTTTGGAATTCTTCATTGGAATATGAACGAAAATATGATTCATTTTAAAAAGATGAAAGGTGCCTCTCATCGTTTGGCAAAGTTTGAATCTCTAAACTATTTTACAAACAACCATTACCTGAGACTTCAGGGTATGGATGATAAACACCCTTTAGTTTTACTACACGAATATGCCAATTATACCTATTCCAATACCTTTACGACAGAGGAATATGCCAATTATATCAAGAAACCAATCAGCCAGACCCGACAACAAGTAATAGGCCTGTCATTTCAAGGTTTTGTCAACTACGATGCCTCTGAGGATGAAATCACAATTGAAAAACGCAGCAGCGATTATATCTCTGCTGCAATGGGAAAACAGGATTACGACGTTATTCATTTCTCTTCGAATACCGAGAAACTTCAAGATGATGCTACTCTGAATCTGAAAAATTTTCATTTACAAATTAATGGTGTTGATCAAGTATCAGTCAGTAACTCACAAAATGTAAGTTTCATTCCTAAAGAAGGAAAACTATTGGTTAAACAAAATCGCGATTTTGAATTCAATGGCTTAGTAAAAGCCGGACCTTTAAATATGTATGGCAAAAACTTCAATTTTTCTTATGATGATTTTAAAGTTGACATGGGACTCATTGATTCATTAAAAGCCTATATTCCCACCGATGACAAAGGTCAATTTGCCAGAAGGAATGCCATATTTCTTGAAAACATAGTGAAAAATGCCACAGCGAACCTATTGATTGATGATCCTTCAAATAAATCAGGTAACGAATATTTGGAGCAGTACCCCATCTTCAACTCATACGATTCATCCTACCTATATTACGACAAGGCATATATTCAAAATGGCATCTATAAAAAGGATAAATTCTACATCAAAGTAGATCCCTTTACCATTGACAATATCAACAAACTATCCGACCAAGATCTGCAATTTCAGGGTGAGTTTAAATCTGGTGGTATTGTTCCAGCCTTCCGCGAAACCTTACTTGTAAACAATGACAATTCCATTGGTTTTGCTCATGCCATTGAAGACAATGGTGTTTTAGTGTATAATAAAGCAATTTTCACGGATTCATTATTCCTAAATAATGACGGACTATGGGGGAAAGGAACTTTTACCGAGAAGAACACCAAGATTGTATCAGACCACTTCATTTTTCTTCCTGAAAGTGCAAAAGGACATGCAGAGTCGTACACACTCTTAGCTCAAAGCACCCCCTATTCTCATCCTGATATCAGTGGTAAAAACATTTGGGTTGAGTGGCAAAGCAACAAGGATCAATTCAAGATCCAGAGCCAGGGGAAAGATTCTCCTTTAAGCATGTACGAAGGTCATGCCTCACTATCAGGGATTGTGAATATTACCAATGATAAAATGGCTGGTTCGGGAGAGATGATTTATGCTAATGGTTCTTTCACTTCAAATTACTTTAATTATTCGGGGGCAAAAATTACTGCAGATACCAGTCAATTCAAATTACTCAGCGGGAATGAGATGGGCTATTCATTTAAAGCAGAAATGTGTGATGCCATTATCGATCTAAGTACTCAACGCTCTGATTTCAAAAGTACGATTGCGGGGAATTACAGTAGCTTTCCATCCAACAATTACATCTGTCAGCTCAATAGTTTTAAATGGAATATGAGCAATGACCAACTTGAATTCGGAAGTGAAGAATTAGCAAACCTGAACCTATTATGGGAAACGGGTAATATCAAGTCACTTCCTAAAAATTCTTATAACACGTTTATCTCAACTCACTTTGATCAGGATTCATTGAGTTTCATAAGCCCATATGCCATATATGACACGACCAACTATACCATTGCAGCTAAATTTGTAGAGAAACTAAAAATTGCTGATGCTGATATCATTCCTCTGCATGGTAATATCACGATAGAAAATGATGGTTATTTAGCTCCACTAAGCAATTGTAGAATATTCGCAGACACGCTTCAACATTTCCATGAAATAACAGATGCATTGGTTGAAGTTGAAGGAAGGAGAAATTATACCGGTTCTGGCTTCTATACCTATAAAGATGACATCGATGAAGAACAAGAAATCTATTTCAACAAAATAAGTGTGGATTCAACAGGTCAGACGATTGCTTCCGGGGCAATTCCTGATGCCATGTCCTTTACCCTGAGTCCTGATTTCGATTTCAGAGGTGAAGTCCATTTGGCAGCCAGAGAAAAACATTTGCGTTTTAACGGTGAAACTCAAATTCATAACAAATGTAATAACATCAAGAACAGATGGTTGACATTCAATGCACCCATTAATCCTAAAGATATCATGATCCCCATCGACACCATTGGACGGGATAAGGAAAATGTCAAAATATTTAACTCACTCTATCTCACTAACGATTCAATACATATTTATCCTGCTTTCTTATCCACCAGAAAGTTCTATACGGACAACCCGCTTCTTACTGTTGATGGTTATCTGACTTATAATAAGACAAAAAACATCTATCAAGTTGGTAGCGAACAAAAACTTAAAAATCAGGAACAGCCTGGAAACCTAATATCTTACAATATGAATAATTGTAATTTAAATGGTGAAGGCCTAATAAATCTTGGAACAAAATTAGGTCACGTAAAACTAACAGCAGCAGGAACTGTTGATTACGATTCGAGTAAAGAAAAAGTAAGTCTGACAACTTGCTTAGGCTTCGATTTCTACTTTTCAGAGCTATTATTGAAAATGATTAATAAGCATTTCTCAAACTCGGTTGAAAGACCAAGTAATTTAAACAACAAGCATTTCCTCAGAACTTTCCCTCTAATAATGCCTGAGATTGAAGGCAATAAAATAGTGAAGGAAATCAAAGAGAAGAGTTCCTATGATGCACTACCTGATACCATAAGACAAACACTATTTTTCAACCAGGTTAAGCTAGTCTGGAATACTAAAAAGAAAGCCTATTATTCTGTGGGAGAACTTGAAATCGGAAGTATTTTCAACACAACTCACAATATCACAGTAAAAGGTCAGATGGAGATTCGAAAAAGCAGGCGAGGTAACCGAATGTATCTGTATATGGAACTTGAAGATGGTAATTGGTTCTATTTCGAGTATCAGAACCAAGTCATGTTTATGAGATCATCAATTCATGAAATCAATATTGCCATGGAGGAAGTTAAGGAAGATGAAAGACGATTCAGAGATCCTGTGAGCAGACTGAATTACCTTTACCTTTTAGCCCCCATGTCGAAAGTCACACGTTTCAAAAAATTGCATGAGATTGAAGCTGCCAACATTTAAACAACCAACAGCCATAATAAACCGACAATTAGATCTTATTTAGACTAAGAGAGAAGCAAAGCCTGTCTAAATTTTTATAATTTTGTTAGAATACATTCTGAATCTTTCATTTATATGTCAAAATATCAGTTTTTCAATCGCGATTTAAGTTGGTTATCATTCAATAACAGAGTTTTAGACGAAGCTCGAAACCAAGACTTACCTCTTTACGAAAGAATTAAGTTTTTAGCGATTTATTCTTCAAATCTTGATGAATTTTATCGTGTTAGAGTTGCGTCATACCAAAGATTTACGGAATTACCTATTGAAGACAAAATACAATTAAGAGAAAATCCTGATCAAACACTAAAAAAAATTAAGCAACAAGTACATAGACAACAAATTGAATTTGGTGAGATTTTCACAAAAGAAATTGTTCCCGAGCTACTTGAAAATAATATAGTTTTGATGCAAGGAGAGAAACTATGCGATGAACATTATGAGTTCACCAAAGAATTCTTCCTTGAGAACCTGCTCCCTCACATGCAGCCAATGCTGCTATTAAAAAAACAGATTCAGCCCTTTCTAAAAAACAATGCCATTTACCTGGCTGTAAAACTCTACAAAAAAAGAAGCAAGAAAGATAATCCGGACAAGCCAAAGCGAGCAAAATATGCCATTGTTAGAATTCCGAACAACCGTTTCGACCGATTTATTGAATTGCCAGCCATCAACGATAAACATCACATCATGTTTCTCGACGATATTGTGAAACTTCATATGAAAGTGGTTTTTCCTGGCTTTAAAATCGATTCCACCTATAGCTTTAAAATGAGTCGTGATGCCGATATCTTAATTGAAGATGAATATTCCGGAAATATCATGAACATGATCGAGCGTAATTTGAAAAAACGCGAAACAGGTGATCCATCACGTTTTTTATACGATGAAAACATCCCACGCGATTTTTTGAATTTACTTAAGCTTGCCTTTAACCTAACCAATAATGAACTTGTTCAAGGTGCGCGATATCATAACTTTCAGGATTTTTTCGGATTCCCAAATCCGGCTGGTTCAGAACTTGAAGATCCGGCTTTTCATGCTCTTAAGGTAAAGGAACTAGGACAAAGTAAATCCATATTCAAAGCGATTCGTAAGAAGGATATTTTATTGCACTACCCCTATCAAAGCTACGAATACGTTATTCGCTTTTTGAATGAAGCCGCTTTGGATCCAAAGGTCGAAGAGATAAAAGCAACTCAGTATCGTGTTGCCGAAAATTCGGCGGTCGTAAATGCCTTGATTAATGCTGCTTTAAATGGAAAAAAAGTCACGGTTCTTGTGGAATTAAAAGCCAGATTTGACGAAGAGGCCAATATGAACTCAGCCAGAGCGATGATTAAAGCTGGTGTTAAAATCATCTACAGTTTACCTGGTTTAAAAGTTCACGCCAAAATTGCTCTGGTCATTCGAAAAACGGACAAGGAAGATTATGCCTATCTGAGCACAGGTAATTTTAATGAGAAAACCGCACGTATATATGCCGATCATGGTTTATTTACATCAGATGAAGCAACCATTTCAGAACTAAAACTCTTATTTGACTACCTTGAAAACCAAGAAACCGAATGCAAATTCAATAAGCTACTCATCGGTCAATTCAATATGCGAGATGAGTTCTTAGATATGATCGATAGAGAAATTGCTCATGTTGAAAATGGCAAAAAAGGTCATCTCATATTAAAGATGAATGGCTTACAGGAACGAGAAATGATCAAGAAACTTTACGAAGCAAGCAGTAAAGGTGTAAAGATTGATCTTATCATCAGAGGAATTTGCTGTCTGGTCCCCAACAAACCATACTCTAAGAATATTCGGATCATTCGTATTGTTGATCAATTTCTTGAACACGCCAGAGTTTTCTATTTTTACAACAATGGTTCTGAAAATGTTTATCTTTCTTCTGCTGATTGGATGTCACGCAACCTACACAGACGTATAGAGTGTGCATTTCCTATTGAAAAAACGGAACTAAAGCAAGAACTCATTGATATTCTAAATATTCAGCTTAAAGACAATACCAACGCTCGAATAATAAATGATCAATTAGAGAACATTAAACTTCAAAATGAAGTTGATCAAGAGGAAAGAAAAGCTCAAAGAGAAATCTATAAATATCTGGAAAGAATAGAGCTTACGAAACAAAATAAGAATTCAAAAAAACTCTAATTTCTTTAAATACGAATAAGATGAAACAACTTATTTTATCTCGACATGCAAAAACGGAGGTGATTCGTTACGACATTAGCGATTTCGAACGCAACTTAACGCCGAGGGGTATAAACGATTCAGCTCTAGTTTCGAAGCACTTATTCGACAAAGGCATTCAAACGGATCTGATCATTTCCAGTCCAGCTAATAGGGCCATCGCCACAGCCAGACTTTTCGCTCATCGTTTTAATATTCACTTAGATCAAATCGTTCAGGTAGATCAACTTTACGATGGCTTTAGCACGCAAGAGTTTTTAGAGATGTTACAAGAAAAAGCTAATGATCACGAGCGTTTATGGGTATTTGGCCACAACCCAGATATCGCTTCCTGGGCTTCTAAGCTTCTGGATGAAGGCTACCTTCATGTTCCTACCGGAACAGCTATTGGTATAGAATTCGATGTGGACAATTGGTCTGACATCGATGCGCGATCGGGAAAATTAATTCACTACACCACGCCTAAAATGCTAAAAGAATAAGGTCAGTTTAAAACTGACCTTTTATTTTATTCTTTAATGTGTTATTGCTTTCCAAAAACGATTTTCCCCATATTATCAACAATCAGTTTTCCATCTACTTTTTCCTGATTTTCAGGGTTTATAAAACCTTTAATTAATTTGGTTTTCCTAAGAGTTACCAGGGATTTTATTTGAGATTCAGTCAGACTCTTCCCCATAAACTCGAAGGGAATAATAAAACGACAACCTTGCTTATAATTGGAGCAACCATAGGCAGCCTTCCCCTTCATCATGGTTCCGTCCTGACACAAAGGACAATGCCAAACTTCATCTTCCTCAGCAACAAAACTGAGTTCAAAAGATGGATCAAGGGTCACAATACCATTCTGCTTTTTCCCATCAATTTCAAAGCCCTTTATCTTAGCTGTCTTTTGCTTTAAGATTAAAGCCTCAATCTGTTTATCAGTTAGTTTTTTATTAAGAAATTCGAATGGCAATCTGATATCACAACCATTTTTCCAATTACTACATCCCCAGGAACTTTTTCCTTTCAGAATTTTTCCTTCTTTACATTTGGGACAAACAAGTTCTTTTGCTTTAGCAGGAGCTTTCTTCTTCGTTTTCTCTTGTTCTTTCACATCCTCAACAGCCGCAATTTTTTTAACATCAACTCTGGATTTCACGTCCTTAACGATATTAAAGACCATCTGCTTTAGCTCTATCATGAACTGATCAATCTCGTAGTTACCCTGCTCAATATCTCTTAGTTTTTTCTCCCACATACCTGTAAGCTCTGCAGATTTGAGGAGTTCATTTTGAATGGTATCAATCAATTGAATACCTGCAACAGTAGCAACAAGACGCTTCTTCTCTTTCTTAATGTATTTACGTCGGAAAAGCGTTTCGATAATATTGGCACGAGTAGATGGACGACCGATTCCATTCTCTTTCATCAACTCCCTTAACTCATCATCATCAACCTGCTTACCTGCCGTTTCCATAGCACGCAATAAAGTTGCTTCAGAATAATATTTGGGTGGTTGAGTTTGCTTCTCAGCTAAATCCGGAACATGCTCACCACTTTCACCCTTCTCAAAAACCGGCAATATTGTTCCCTCTCCCACATTACTATCCTTAGAGAAAAGCACACGCCAACCAGGTTCAATAATTTGCTTACCCGTTGCCTTAAAATCAATATTCGTCACTTGCCCCAAAACGGTTGTATGACTTACCTTACAATCAGGATAAAAAACCGCAATAAAACGTCGAGTTACTAAATCGTAAACCTGTTTTTCTTCATAACGCAAGCCTCCTGGCTGAACACCAGTAGGAATAATTGCATGGTGATCGGTTACTTTTTTATTATCGAATACCTTTTTCGATTTCCGTATTTTTTCTCCTAACAAAACCTCCGTAAACTCCTTATAAGGGGTTAATTTCTTAAGAATTTCAGGAATTTTCTTATAAATATCATCTGTTAGATAAGTGGTGTCAACCCTGGGATAGGTGGTTAACTTCTTCTCATATAAGCTTTGAATAATTCGCAAGGTCTCTTCTGCAGACAAATTCAATTTTCGGTTACAATCAACCTGCAAAGAAGTCAAGTCATACAATTGAGGTGGTAATTCTTTTCCCGCTTTTCGCTCAAATGAAACAATTTCAAATGGCTCTGATTTTATCTTACCTAAGAATTCAACACCTTCTTCTTTTTTTTCGAAACGACCACGTGTTGCAGAAAAAGTAACGTCACGATAAACCGTTTTTAATTCCCAGTAATTCTGAGGAACAAAATTATCAATCTCTTTTTGACGGTTAACGATCAGTGCTAGTGTTGGTGTTTGCACACGTCCAATAGAAAGAACATTTTTACCACTTCCATATTTAAGAGTGAATAAACGTGTCGCATTCATTCCAAGCAGCCAATCACCAATGGCTCGTGATGAACCTGCAGCATATAACCGATCAAACTCTTTTCCATCACGTAAATTATCAAATCCCTCACGTATAGCTTCTTCTGTAAGAGATGATATCCACAAACGCTTAATAGGCACTTTGCATTTTGCCTTATGAAGAACCCATCTTTGAATAACTTCTCCCTCTTGGCCAGCATCACCGCAGTTTATAACCTCTTCAGCCCCCTCTATCAATTTTTCCAGAATATCAAACTGCTTCTGAACACCGGTATCATCAATTACCTTAATTGCAAAACGCCCTGGAATCATAGGCAAATCGTTTAAATGCCAATATTTCCAATTCAGATTGTATTCACCTGGTTCTTTTAGTGTACACAGATGCCCAAAAGTCCAAGAAATCTGATAGCCATTTCCTTCATAATACCCATTTTTTTGGCTCTTAGCACCTAAGATCATTGCAATCTCGCGTGCCACACTTGGTTTCTCAGCTATACAAACTTTCATCCGCAATTATTTAAAATTATCAATACGTTATAAACGTAAACAAGTCGATCAATTACCTGATCT
Organism: Ancylomarina sp.; assembly: GCA_048268005.1. GTDB lineage: Bacteria > Bacteroidota > Bacteroidia > Bacteroidales > Marinifilaceae > Ancylomarina. The sequence continues at coordinate 329,843 of JBLWWJ010000001.1, read as the reverse complement.
ATAAATATTTTTCAACTATCTCAAAAAGTGCTGCCTTAGTAACCGGCTTTGAGATGTAGTCATTCATTCCAGCTTCTTTCGACTTAAGTTTTTCGTCACAAAAGGCATTAGCTGTCATACATATAATAGGGATTTCAATCCCTATCTCTCTTATATTAATACTAACTTCATAGCCATTAACAATTGGCATTTGGATATCCATTAAAACCAAATCAAATTCCTTTGAATGAGGAATCAGAATATCTAAAGCTTCTTTTCCATTTTTAACCCATTCTACCTTATAGCTTGCTTTTTCAAGCAAAGTCTTTACAATCTTGCCGTTTACAAAATCATCTTCAACCAGAAGGATTTTATAATTTGACTTATCTATCTCTACCATCTTAATATTAAATTCTACACGTCAATTTCAACAAAATCTATTTTACATTTATCCCTAAAACATGTACTTGAATTCCAGCGAGAAGATTTTATCTTCCTTAGAATAACTATAATTCGCTGTAAGTACCATCAATTTAAAAGGTGATAACCACAAACCACCACCATAGCCATGATGCCACGTTTCTGAACGTTCGTTTGAAATCCATACACGCCCTACATCATTAAAAGCCAACAAACCAAATTCACCCGCTAACAGATATGATCTAAACTTGGACAATCGAAACCTTATATCTGTATTTTGATAGACAACACCATCTCCTGCGAATCGATCCAAAGGGAATCCTCTTAAATTAGATTTCAATCCCAACTTATTAGCTTGAAATACTGAATACCCATCAGAATTATATGCTCCTCCGACTCGGACGGCTAAAACCGTTCTGGCAGGAGGACTAAAACTAAAGAACATCCTCAAATCAGAAGAATACCTATTAAAATCACGATCATATCGTTCTAATCCCCTGAATGCCTGATAGCCCAATTGCCAATACATACCTCGCGAAGGAAGTACTTTTGAGTTTCTGGAGTCCCAAATATAATTAATATTTAGTCCCAAATATTTCCTTGTTGAAAAATCCTCATTGGGATCCAAATCATTCATTGGATTAGAAAAATCTGTCACAAACCGATTCTCAGTCTCTTGCAACCTCGATTGTTCAAAAAACAAGCCTATTTTTATTTGATGCTGGTTATTAAATTTTAATCTGGCTTGTGGATTAATTAAGATTTTTTCGAAACGAATACTATTATACCTTTTATCATCAGATTTTGGATTTTCACTTTCATTACCTAAACCATAATAATAACCTTGAAAATTTGGTGAGTTATAATCTACGGTACTTACAAAGTCAATATTCCGGAAAACAGAATTGATTTCACCTTCATATTTAATTTCAAATGAAGGGTATCTAAAAGCATAATTAACCAAAAATTTTTGTCGGGATCCAAAAGGCTCTTTTTTGAAAGCTTGGGAAGTATAGTTAAAACCTGCTCCAAGAATCAAACCATCATCACTAACAAAATTTGCATTAATTAATGGACTGAGAATATCATACTTAAAAGCTTTTCTGTTGTAAACATTAACATCTGAATGATTCGATGTTTTATTCCTAAAAGCCGATGCATCATTTAGATCGGTTTTGGTCTTATCATAAATACTCACTTTATTCTTTCGCGTATTCTCAAGTGCAAAAACATCTTTTCCTTTTCCGCCCACCACATTTAACTTCACAGCATGCTTAGGAGGATTTCCCTTTATATTGAATCTATCTTTACCTTTCAAACCAAACAAACGCACTTCCTTAGTCTCATCTGAAAAGAAAGTTCTACTAAAGATTAATTTTCCTTTTTTCCCTTTTTTCGAGAGACTATTCACCTGTACATTCAGGCTTCCATCATCATTCCATTGAGCTTGATAGAATTCATTTTCATTTGTTCCAACAACATCAACCTTTTTAGCCAAAAAGGAATAAAAGGTCTTAGCCATTTCTGGTAACTGATCCCTTCGCGCTTTCAGTTTTAAGATCAAATCATTTCCGGATATTTCAAAGACTTCTGAAGGTAAATCCGAAACGGCAGCTTCAATCACCTCATCCTTCAGATTCGTTTTCAGATCATGAGCCATCTTGATCCAATCTTTTTTAGTTATCGAGGATAAAAAACTCCGATCAAAATATCGAGAATTAAAGCCAAGTCCAACCACATTTTCAAAAATGGTATCAAAAACCTGAAACTTTGGCATCAACCATTTACGGCGCATCAATTTTGGAATTTTACCATCACTGTAGAAAAACACCTGATCCCTATCTCTAGGAATAGGTCTTGCAATTGTCTTACCTCCTTTTTCAAAACTAGCCCAACGCCACTGATCATCGTGTCTATCCCAGTCATTCAAAAAGATATCGAATAAACGGGCTCTCAAGACAGCCTGCTCATCAATCATTAATTTGGAATTCTTGTAACGTTTCTTTAGTAATTTATCGGTACTCAGAATCTTTTTTGTACCACCAAATAGATCTGAATCTGACCAATCACCCGAAGGTCGTTCTTCAAATAAAAAAAGTTCGTTTTTAAAGCCCTCCTGATATATTCCAAAACGTGGATCATCCGGAACATAAACAATTTTAGGATTTGTATGATAAACACCTGCAGCTTCAGCCATTTTAGGTACAGCCAAAGCAGCATATGGGTAAGATTCTGAAATTCCATCTTGCACAATTTGAGCCGCAAATGTTTTTTGCAGACTCTCAGGAATCGCCTTTTCCGTATATTTCTCAACTGAACGTAAAACATATTGACGCCCATCTTTGGCTTCCAGTCTTAAAGATCGTGTCTGTTGACCACCACCTCGCTTTATAATCTTTAGTCCACCTTTCTCCTTACCGATATCAAAAACCGGTACTTTTATTGCTGTTTCCCACTCCTTGCGGTAATTATTACCCAATAACTTTCGTTTTAATTTGCTGTCGGTTTGATATACCTGACTAGCCGCTATAGTAATGGTACGATCTGAAAAATCAATCTGATCGAGACGCTTATCTATTTCCTCGTTCGTGATCGTCTGATGCTTGTATAAAAATTTCTTAAAAGCTATTCTGGGTTCTTGATCTCCTTCTTTACCAACTGTCCAGAATTCAAGAAAGACACTGCCATCAGCATAAAAGTTCAACTTTGAGAAACCAATCTCGCGTAGAGCAAAATCCATTTTCTTTTCATTCACATAATCAGCTTGACTACCAGATCCGGAAACAATTTGAAAAACATCTTTAACCTGTTTTAACTGCAAGCTGTTATCATGAGAAGAAACAGATATCAAATGAGGGGATTTACCAATCATTTTCTTAGCCATATAACGCATTTGCTTGTAATAGGGCGAAGCAAAATCCTGAGGAGTCCCAATAAATTTTCGATACAATTCCACCGGACCAAGAAACGGAAAATGCCCCGCATGATTTCCCCCACTGTAAATAGGGTGATGACTTGCCAAAATCAGTTTTTTATTTTCATTACGTTTAAAAACATCGCTTAACTGAATTAAAAAGTCTGCCTTATTTTCAAATTCACATTCGGCTTCTGGTTTTTCACCTAAATGCAGCCACCATTGCGAATCAACTATCAAAAGAACAATATCGTCACTCAGTTCAATTTCTATTGGACCAGGACAACCTCCCGACGGCAAAAACACATCACCTCTATCAAGAAAATCTTCAACGTAATTTTCAAAGTTCTTCAAAGATTCCCATCCATTTTTTCGGTTCAGAGTCCATTCCTTATCTCCTGGCATAAAAATAACTTCCCCCTTGAAATCTTTAGCCAACGCAAGAAAGCTGTTCAGGTCCTTATTATTAAACTCTTCATCCGTATCATCTTTCAGATATTTCTTTGAAATCGTATTTCCTAAAACAACAAGAGTTCCATTCTTTTGGGATAAATCTAACTGCTTTTTTAGCATTTGTATATTGGCATCAACCAAGGGAGCTTCACCCACATCACCAATAAAATAGATGCTATGTTTTAGCCGTGTACTATCAGCCATAAATGACACCGAATTTCCAAACGAGCTTAAAGAAACTAATGATAGTAATAGATATAATAGATATTTTGTCATTGTAATTAAGAAATAATCAATTTTAAGACAAAGAACAATAAGCTCGATGGTTAATTATTGGGGTTTGGTTTATACTGAAACTGATAAATCTTTCCTTTCCCAACCTTGCCTTCTGTTGAAATAAACAATGTTCCATCCGGAGCAAAACAGATCCCTTCAGGCTGCGGAAAAACCTTACGTTTCAATTTATTTACCGCTAACAATTCACCTTGTGGATTCAAAATCAAAAGGAGTTTGCCAACCGATCCCAGGACATAAATATTTTTGCTAATTGGGTGTATTGCAAGACCTGAAGGTTGAAATGTTAAATTCCCTTTTGATGGGGCCAACCCCTTAAGCAACTTATTAGAAAACTTCGTGTAGGCATCCAAATTTAAAATATTCTCCAGATCTCCCTGATCAATCAGAATACTTGGCTTCTGACTTAAAATACTATCAGTTATTGAATAGCGATAGATTGCTCTTTTATCTGCATAAGCGGCATCACTATGAGCTAGCCCCTTACATGCAATCAACAAAGAATGAGTAGATGCCTCATATGCCAGGCCCTCAGTATTGTTTTTAGAACTTAAACCCGTTTTAACTTTATCTGATTCAATGACCACATCATCAATATCTCTGACAAAGTACAACTTACCATCACTACGTAAAACAACGCATTCATTCCCAATTAACTCAACACCTTCAAAATCACCTTTTTTTGCAAACTTTATCCTTCGGGAAATTTTCTTTTGCTGTGTATCATATTCGAAAACATAGCCTTGTTCATCATTCACACAAAGCAACTTATTACTTTTCGCATAGGTCAAACCCGAAATCTCACGTAATTGATTCTCCAGCTCATAAGAATAACTTGGTCTATTAATTGAGTAAGGGATATGTGAATATTTTTCAGAAAGGAAACAGCTTTGTTTGTTTTTTTTGTTCTTTGAACAAGCTGTAAAAGCCAAACTAAAAGCTAATAAAATCAAGAGGTTAACTTTCTTAGAACAGAGCATAATCAGATATTATTTTCACCGATAAAAATAAACAAAACCCATGCATTATCCCAATTTAAACGATTAAAACAACGCTTAACTCTTGCATTTTTCTTAATCATTTAAGGATCGATAAAATCAGAATTATCTTCAAGACCAATGTTCATTTTAATGACAAACAAGCCGTATTTTCAAAGGAATCAAGATTATTACTATCTTTAGTCACCTGTATTTTATAGAATCCAATACATAAACATATGTCTATTATAGAACAAGCAAAAGCTTTCGTTATTGATTTTTTTGAGAAGAATCATAAACCAATTTACACTTATCACAATATAGAACATACTGAAAACGTCGTAAAGCAAGCAACAAAAATTGCTGGCATCATGGAGTTTTCAGAAGAAGATTTAGAAACGGTTGTTTTAGCCGCTTGGTTTCATGATACGGGCTATTTCAGAGGTTTCATTAAACATGAAATAATCAGTGGAGAAATTGCCGAAAAGTTTCTTAAAGAACATGATTATCCAACTGAAAGAATTGCAAAGGTTATATGTGCCATCCAAAACACAAAAATACCTTACACCACCTGTGATTGTCCTATATCAATGGTGCTTTGTGATGCCGATTTGCAACATCTAGCTTCAAAGAGTTTCATGAAATCTTCAGATAAATTGAGAGAAGAAAGATCCGCTTTAATGAATCATGAATTCTCAACAAAAACCTATTGGGAAGAGACTTTAAACTTTTTAAAAAGACACACTTACAGAACCGATTATGGAAAGAAGGTATTAGCTAAAAAGAAAGAACTTAACATTCAAAAAGTCACGGAGAAAGTTAATTCTTACCAAAACAAAGAAATTCAGAAACTTAACGACAAGCTGATAAAACTTGAGAATCAGAATCTAAAATTGAAGATGCCTCAACGTGGTATTGAAACCATGTTTAAGGTCACAGCACGAAATCAAATTAGTCTAAGCTCAATCGCAGATAATAAAGCTAATTTAATGATCTCGGTTAATTCAATCATCATTACAGCGATTTTCTTTATTTACAAGAATATCATGGAAGCTCCCGAGTTTATTATACCATGCATTATTCTGTTATTCGTCGCTTTAATTACAATTATCTATTCAGTTTTAGCCACAAGACCTAATGTGACCTCAGGAACATTCTCGCAGGAAGATGTTGAAAAGAAAAAAGTCAATCTTTTATTTTTTGGAAACTTTCATCGTATGAAGATCGAAGACTATTCAAAAGCATTGAAGGGTTTAATGGTTGATTACGACGATTTATATGACAGTTTAATCAAAGATCAATACTATTTGGGCATGGTGTTGGGAAAAAAATACAATTTGCTTAGAAGATCATACACTATTTTCATGTTTGGTTTAATTATATCGGTACTAAGTTTTATTTTTGCAGCGATATACCAACCCGTATTCTTTTAAAAATTGAAGATTCTGGATTTATGATTTTAGTTTAAAATATTTTCATAAATCCTAAAGCAAAAATCAAAAATTTCCAATGAACTTATTTTACACCCCTGATATAGAAGATAAATTTTATCAATTAAATGAAGTTGAATCTAAACATTGCATTCGAGTTCTTCGTTTAAAAGAAGATGATCAAATTCATCTAATTGATGGAAAGGGAAGCCTTTTTACTGCTAAAATTATAGACGCACATCCTAAAAGATGCACGGTTGAGTGCATTGAGACTCAGACAGAATTTGAAAAGCTAGATTACAAACTGCATATTGCTGCTGCTCCTACTAAGAACATTGAACGAACTGAGTGGTATATGGAAAAATGTACGGAAATTGGCATTGACGAATTCACACCTCTCTTATGTCAGTTCTCGGAGCGAAAAGTGGTAAAAATTGAACGTCTATTTAAGGTGATTACCTCAGCAGTTAAACAATCCTTAAAAGCCTATCACCCAAAATTGAATGAGCTTACTAAATTTAAAGATTTAGTAAACGCTCCTTTTGAAGGTGAAAAATATATTGCGCATTGCTACGAAGGAGAAAAAACACATTTGAAGCACCTGTGTTCTGCCAAGCAAAATGCTCTAATTCTTATTGGTCCGGAAGGGGATTTCAGTCCACAGGAAGTAGAGTTGGCTCGAGCAAATGGATTTAAAGAAATCACTCTTGGAACAAGTCGATTAAGAGCAGAAACAGCAGGTGTTGTGGCCTGTAATATTGTAAGTTTAGCCAATCAATAAACGGTATTCCCACAGACAAATCAGATTTTTGCAGATCATTCATAAATAGAGTTCAAACTATGTCAAGATTCATATCCATACTTTTGTTTTTAGCTCTAAGCATAAATGTAACTGCTCAGGTAAGTGGCGTTCGCATTGCTTTGCTTAAATACAATGGCGGAGGCGATTGGTATGCTAACCCTGGTTCCTTACCTAATTTGATTGAGTTTTGTAAGACCAATAAAATTGCCAACATCCAAGCTGAACCAGCAACCGTTGAAGTTGGTAGTCAGGAGTTATTCTCATATCCTTTTGTCCATTTAACAGGACACGGCAATATTGTTTTTAATAACCAGGAAGCTCAAAATCTGCGTCATTATCTTGAGGCAGGTGGTTTTTTACATGTGGATGACAACTATGGTTTGAATGCTTATTTCCGAAGAGAAATCAAGAAAGTGTTTCCTAAGGAAGAACTGATTGAACTCCCCTACTCGCATCCCATTTACCATCAGGTTTACGATTTTAAGACAGGCCTGCCAAAGGTTCACGAACACGATGGGAAAGCACCACAAGGTTTCGGTATATTTCACAAAGGTCGCCTCGTTTGCTTTTATAGCTATGAATGTGATTTGGGAGATGGTTGGGAAGATCCATCGGTACACAACGACACAGAGGAAAACCACACCAATGCTCTTAGAATGGGTGCTAACATCCTGTCGTTCGTCTTTTCCCATTAAAATTCGTCTACCGCAGATTCATTATTCTTCATAAAGAGCCAGCCTTTTTCCGCGAAAAAATCATTAACTTGATGGGATTAATGATGAAAGGAGATTGCTATGAAAATACCAAAGAATACAAAAGGAGTCATTGGCATTTTAACTGGAGGAGGAGATGTTCCGGGGCTAAATCCAGCTATTCGCGCTGTAACCATCAGAGCTTTACGCGAGGGCTATACTGTAATTGGTATTCGAAAGGGGTGGAAGGGATTAATAGACATTATCCGAGATGAAAAAGTGGATAACAGCGATAATTATTCTATTCTGACTGAAGAAATGGTAAATAGAATCGGTCGTACTGGTGGTACCTTTTTGCACAGTTCCCGAATCAATCCCTCAAAAACATCAAAATCCCGTGTCCCAATACACTTGCAGGGTAAATACAATTCAGAGATTAACGATCTTACTGAGGAAGTTCTGGCCAATCTGGCCTTTCTCAACATCGACTACCTCATTCCCATTGGTGGTGACGACACCTTAAGTTATGCCGTACGCTTGTATAAAGAAGGATTCAAGGTGATAGCCATTCCAAAAACCATGGATAATGATGTGCCTGGAACGGATTATTGTATCGGATTCAGCACCTGCATTACAAGAACCATATCATTAACCCATAGTTTAAGAACCTCAGCGGGTTCCCATGAGCGTTTTCTGGTACTTGAAGTATTTGGCAGATACGCAGGCTTCACCTCTATCCTGCCAACACTTGCTGGTGCAGCCAATCGTTGTGTCATTCCCGAACACAAATTCGACATCAACCAGCTCACTCAACTGATGCTCGAAGATCGATTTAAAAATCCTAGCCGATATTCTGTGGTTTTAATTTCTGAAGGTGCTGCTTTTACAGGTGAAAGCATGACTTTCCAGGATAGCGATATGGACGATTATGGACATAAAAAATTGGGTGGTATTGGCGAAAGGGTGTCTGACCAAATGAAACATCTGTCGCTGGAATATAATAAGGGCGTTCCTGTGAATGTCATTAACCAGAAACTTGGATACCTCGTTCGATGCGGAGACCCCGATGCTATAGATTCCATTGTACCCATGGCATTTGGCAACCTGGCACTCGACCTAATCATAAAAGGCATACATGGCCGTCTAGTTACACTCAGAAATGGACGCTATGACAATGCACCTATCGATATAGTTACCAGTTCAAAAAAAATAGTCGATATCGATCGTTATTACAATACGGAACGCTTACGTCCCAAGTACAAGAGTTTCGAACTACAACCCCTATTTTTAATGACAAGTCTTTAATTTAGACTAACTGTATGGATGAAGAAAATTGCACGACTACCCAGGGTTTATTCGCTGGGCTTAAAGAATTGTGAATATGCAATTCATATTTTAAAATTTCGATTAGAATCTCAATTGCCAATTTATCTTTTAAATAAATTTAACTATTTTAGTGCCGCCTACCATGGGCATCCTACTATTTCAACCATCCAACTATCTTATTTATTAACTCAGCTGAATTTATTTCAGCGAAACAAACTTTTCTAGTATGTTAGAATTTTTAGGCATTTCTTATTTGGAATGGTTAGGTTATGCAGCATCAGTTGTTGTCTTGGTTTCTTTATCAATGGCTTCAATTATCAAACTCAGGTGGTACAATTTAATTGGTTCCGCTTTGTTCTCGACTTATGGTTTCCTTATTGGTGCTTACCCGGTAGGTATTATGAATTTTATGATTGTTTGCACCAATATTTATTATTTGGTGAAAATGAATAAGCATAAAGAAAGTTTCAAGGTAATTGAAGTGAAAGACAATGATGGTATTTTAAACTACTACTTAGATTCATACAAGAAGGATATTGCTAAATTCTTCCCTGATTTTAAAAGTACTGAAGGGAAACTTAGTGTATTCGTTTTACGTGATATGTCAGTAGCAGGTATCTTTATTGGTGAAGTAAAAGATGATATGTTTAAAATTGACATTGATTATGCTTTACCTCAATACCGTGACTTTAAAGTTGCCAACTACCTTTACAATAAGCTAAGCGATATCCTTTCGCAACATCAGGTTAAATGTATTGTTTGCGATTCTAAAATTGAAGACAACCTGAAATACATCAAAAAGATGGGCTTCCAAACCTGCAATCGTGAAGGCAAAGAAGTAATGTGCAAATCACTTTAATTTCTGATTTCAGAATTATACACATAAAAAAATCCTCAAGATAACTTCTTGAGGATTTTTTATATGTCTTTATTTCCAATTGATTTAATTATCATCTAAAGCTGAAAACAAACTGAGAATCTGATCCTATATTTCAGAACCGTCGATACCTATAGCATTTCCTTCTTGTTCATTCTTATTCGATTCAATCCTACTATTTAGATGCCAATATGTATATATGCTGAATCCATTTAATATTGGACTTATTAAGACCGTTAAAATTGTAGAAAGCAATAAATTTCTATCGATAATATTAAAGATATAAGCATTACTAAATATCCAGGAAGGCATATGGCTTGCTAAAGCTGAAAGACCAATAACAATAAAGAAAAGCAGAAAAACCATCTTTTTATTAATCTCAAATAATTCTTTACTCTTATTAAAATAACTAGTCTCATCAGGTTCTAAAATACTTACATTAATTGCAAGGCCGTAATTTAGAACGATATATAAAATTGCTATAACTGGAGTGATGACTAAAAGAGCTTTAATAAATATGTTTATTTCAGGCATTAAAGCAATCATGAATAATATGATAGGAATCATAAGTAACAGTCCTAGCTTAACAGTAGTTGTAAAATAGGTCCAAAATAGATTCTTAGACTCATCAAAAACTTTAGAAATTGACGTTTCTCTGGAATTTATTTTATCATCAATTAGTAAGAATAATGAAATATTAATCCTTGATCCGTAATAAATAAAACCAAATATCAAGAATACAATACTGAATATCACCAACAAAATTTTAACAATTGAATCATTTTGATTAAATGCATAATTTTGGAAGGTTTGATAAAAAAATGCTATTAAGCCACTGACTACTGAGAGTGATAAAAATAGATTATAATTTTTCTTAAACAATTCGATTGATTGCTCTAAAAATGTAATGATTGTATTCAGCATATTATTTATGAGTTGTTTTTTGTGTCGCAATTTATTTAGTAATCCCGCCAGGTTTAATTTCTATTCTAGAATAAAAGAAATGCGAAAATACACAAACTACATTAACATTCATACTGTCAAATCTGCCAAACTTATAATTGGGTGATTCCGCAAGAGGAGTAAAGACAAAGAAAGCCCTGAAAAGACCAATCAAGTATCTTCAGGGACTAAAATTATCAAAAAGGATAGGTTAAAGAATGAAAAATCTCCAAGTAGATAATAAACAAACTCGGGAAGAAAGGTTTTTAGAATTGTCCCCAATAGGGAATGCCTACCAAGTCTTTATCTTTGTTTTTCAGAGCAAGGTCGATCTGATCGATTAATTTCTGCTTGTCCCTTTGCATATACCCCATCATTGGCAAAAAGTTTGACTTATGGGTTCCGTCTATTCCCAAGTTATCAAGGGTAATATTCTCTAAAAGGATTTTCATTTCTTCCAAAGTTTCATAGGCATCCAGAAGCTGAAACTCACCCTTTTCCACTTGCCTGAACAGGCTTGTTTTCTCAACAGGAACCGTCGTCAAAATACCCAGGTGGTGAGGTTTCATCCTATTAATAATCTCAGCCGTTGCCATGATATGGGATTTCGAACCTTTCCCCCCCAAGCCGAGCATCACCATCGCCGTCAGACTCATCCCAGACTCGACAATATTTTGTCCTGCCTGAAGAATCTCTGATGAAGAGCTACCTTTACGGACAGCCTTCAAAACTTGATCATCCCCAGACTCTACACCCAGATAAGTTGTTGTTAATCCGGCTTCGCGCAATTGTTTTAACTCATCAACGCTTTTGCTTAATGTACTCTGTGGTCCCACATAAGTGCTGACTTGTCTGAGATAGGGAAACGCCTTATATAGCTCGGATAGAATTTCAAGCAGTATCTCAGTATCAAGAGAGATGGCGTCCCCATCGCATAAGAAAACCTTTAGCAAGCGGCGCCCCATGGTAACTTTTGCCATCTTAATATCACCTATGATCTCGGGCAGGGAGCGTACCCTGTATTTACGGTCTTTATACATACCACAAAATGTGCATTGATTGTGGGAGCAGCCAATGGTACATTGCAACAAAAAGCTATCTGCCTCTGGAGGGGGTCTGAAAATTTTGCCTTCATATCTCATCTTGTTGTTCTTTAAATTTTAACTTTTGCAATTAATAGTCGTCTCTATTTATTGTCGTATCATAAGGAATTTCGTTGGAAAGAATCTGAAAGCCTCTCCTCCCCCAATTCACTAATCCCAAGATCTATCTTATCAATCATTTTTTGTTTGTCTCTGGGTAGGCTACCAATAACCGGAAGCGTGTTTGTAGGATGAACCCCGTAAAAGGGAATATTTTCCAGATTGATGCTTCTGATCAGTTCTTTTTCTTCCTCAAGAATTTCGATTTCTGAGGCAGGCAAAAACAAGCCGTTCTTGGCATCATTTGCCATGGGCGTACCTTCAAACAAGCCCAAAGTGCCTGCCCATATCAGTTTGGGTTTTGTTTCGTTCAGAAAGGCTGCAGTCTGTTTTGCATTCTCCAAGCCCTTGTCTTTTCCTGCCACACCAAGCATTAAACCAGCCATGTGATTGATACCAGCAGCATTTAGGCGGGCAAGTTCTGTTTTGGCTTCATCCACAGTATATCCCTTCTTAATATCTAAAACGACCTGATTCCAACCAGATTCCACTCCCACCCACAAATCGTTAATTCCACAAGCTTTCAGTTCTTTAAGATCTTCATAACTTTTTGATTGGATATTTTGAATTGAGGCATACATGGTAATGGTCTTGCATTCCGGAAAATAATCTTTGATCATCTCAGCGATTTTTTTCAAACGCTTTGCACTCAAGACGAAAGCATCACCATTCACCAAAAATATACGTTCCACCTTGCGATACATTTGCCTAGATTCCTGCAGGTCACGCTCTATCTGATCGGTATTTATTACACGAAAATTAACATCATCATACATATTACAATACGTACACTCGTTGTGAGCACATCCGACTGTTACTTGCAATAACATGCTGTTTGCTTCTACCGGGGGTCTATAGGTTGTTCCTTCAAATTTCATTTTTTTTACTTTTTTAATATTCTATATCTAACTAAGCTTGTTGTTCCGGATAATATAAACCCAGTAAGGATTGTGACACATTCCCTACTGGGCTTCATTATTAAATAGACACATTACTAGTTATTGTAATACCTTTAAATATTTCTTCACTATTTACAGGGCTCATTTTGAGAGATCTGCAGCTAAATCGGCGAACAAACCCGGAAAGTCTGTGGCTTCACGTTCTGTCTGACCGCCATGCTTCAAAAATGCTTCGATAATGATCGCCGTTTTTTTCTCTTTGGCGCGCTCAAGAAAGTAACGTAGTTCAAGCTCCACTCCAGCCTCTTCATCCTTAATGGAGGCAGCTATGATTTCTTTATACATCACGATATCACGAATCTCCAAGTTTCTAATAACCGATAGTATTTGGTCAAGGAAATTATCCATTTCTGCCTTGGGCACAAACTGGGTGATAATGTTTCGTTTCTCTGCTTCTTGTGCTGTGAAATCATTGCCTATCAATAGTGCTTGAAGAGCTTTGTTTTTCCCCATTCTGCGAGCAAATTGTACCGCCCCCTGACCTCCAGTAGGGATGTTAACTCCTATTTCTGGTTGAGCAAATGCAGCATTCTCAGTTCCGTATGCCAAGTCACAAGCCATGACAAATTCATTTCCACCACCACGTGCAACACCATCAACAATAGCAATTGAAAGTTGCTTCATGGCTTTGATGTTATTAATCATACTACTGAATTCAATGATTGCAGCTTGCCCTCCTAGTGTACCATTGATGACATTGAGATCGAGGTGAGCCGAGAAGAACATCTGATGATAAGATTTAAACACAACGACTTTTATGTCGCGATCATCCTTTAAGGAAAGAATAAATGCATTGACTTCGTTAATTAAATCAATTGTCAGGATGTTTACAGGTGGATTTTTGATAATAACATTTGCCACTCCATTGTCTTTTGTAATAATCAGTTTACTCATTTTCTTTAATTTTTAAATTTATTATACACTATTTCCAATAAAAACTTTTCGCACTATATCTAAGAATGTTGGCACATATGGTAATTTACATCTCTACTTGCTTTAATAAAATTATTCCTTCCAATCGATTAGTTGTACATACAACTATATGTGTAAAATAAAGGGCTCTAACCCTTTAAAAGCAAATTTGCCTTGTTTATATCTTCAGTCAGACTTTTGGAAAAATCTTCATCCAACACTTCATAATATCTTTCATACATTTTTTTCATTGCGCTTTCTATCAATACTCTCAGTTCTTTTCCCTTTTCGGTTGGGTAAATAAAAACCGATCTTCCCTCCTGAATTCTCTCTACCAGTTGCTTTAGCATTAACTTGTCTATAAAACGAGTCATAGTAGAAGCTTTCAGATTCATTTTTTTGCTTAATTCATTCTGACTCAGTCCTGGCTCATCAAGCAAAGTTAGCATCAAATATGCATGAGAAGGTGTCAGACCTGTTATTTTAAATTCTTCTTCCGCCATTTCATTAATCTGTCTGGCAAGGGAATTAACCGTAAAATACAGGCAGCTTTCGTGAAATGTTTTATCTGATTTGCTCATATTAGTTTCTTTTTCTGATGCAAATATAGATCTTTTAGTTGTACATACAAGTATTTTTGACTTTTTTTTGCAAAAATCTTTTGATAGAAGCTTCAAATTAATATTTAAGTAAGAATCAAAATCTAGGGTATTGGGCTGATTAGTCCTGCTGAATTCGGCCCCCTACTTATTCCTGCCCTCCCAAATGTTTATAAAGTAAATCCTGCCATTCGTCCTGATGTATTCGCCTGAGTAGTATCCGGTTTATGGGTTCCCGGTATTCGCTGCCCTGTTGAAGGGCAATCCCATAATCCTGACGCAGGAAGGTATTTGGCAAAACTTCAATTTTCCCTTTAAAATCCCTGTTAATAAAGTATTGGAGCAAAGGGGCATCGTAGACAAGGGCATTAATGGTTCCAAGATCAAGGGCATCCAGAGCCTCAGTAACAGTATCGTAAGGGATATAGACAATGCGGTTGTCCTGCATATAAATTTCACTGGTCGTATAACGAATGGTTCCCACCGTATTCATTCTTAAATCTTCGGGACCATCTATAGCATATTCCAATTGCGAGACGGTGAGAACAGAAGTAATGGTTGCAATAAAGGTTGAGATAAGTATAATCCCAGTAAACATCCAGATTGTGGCAAATAAGCGACCGCCAAAAGTTCTGGGAACTTTATCGCCATAGCCTACAGCCGTCATGGTAACAACCGACCACCATATGCCTGAACCTATCCCCTCCTTGGGAGTTCCACCAAAATCTTTTTGATTCTTCTTTCTTTCGAACAACCAGATAATAAAACCAAGCATAATCATGGTGCCTATCAGCACGCCAATAATCTCAAGGAATTCGGTTGATAAGAACTCTTTCAAAACGGCCTTCCAAACACTTCCTTTTTTAGTTTGTACTGCAATCCCTAGTCCTGTATTGTAAAAGGGGTGTGTAAAATCAAAACGTTCCTCTCGTTCGGTTGTCAGTGTTAGTGCACTAACAGCAGCATCAAGAGAATGGTTCGTAACTCCATCCAATAAGCCTTTTACGGTCTGTTCCTCATATTGATATTGAAGTCCCATTTCGCCTGCAATACTCTCCCAAAGATCAATACTGATGCCGGTCCATTTCCCATTACTATCTTTAAATGAAAATGGTGGTGCCTCTTTTGTACCTATCAGCAAAACCTTTTCTGTAAGCTTTACGCTTTGTGCATTTACCTTTAATGGAAAGCCAATAAACAGAAGCATCAAGACTGAGAGATAAATTGTGGCTTTACGTTTCATGACAGAGGCGTTTATAATTAGAGAATTTGCCAGAAAAGACTTACATCATCTTATAATTAAAAACAGATCGATATAAGTCCTTAATCTAAAATACGAAATAATAAGGCTGCTGGCAATTATTGCTAAGAGGATGATTGAGGAAAAGTGATTGGAAAATTCGGATTGATCCTAAATAAATAAAAAATCCTCAACGCATAAGCATCGAGGATTTCCTGTTATATTTCCAGATCTGTTTCTAAACCAATACTGCCATCTGCTGTTTCAAGTGCTCATCATACTGCTTCATGGTAGGCGTAATAAATTCATGAATCACACTATGAGGTTGAATAAGATCAACGATCTCTTTCACTCTTGAGGTTTCAAAAGGCAGATGCTGATCTATTTTCAAAACATGATTACGAGCTGAATTGTATTTTTCTCCATGAGTTAGATTTGACCAGTCTGCTGGCAGACCTCTTCGAATTTGCTGCAACTGATACTCCCCCGACAAACTCAAATTCAGATGCATCGATTGAATTCGATTTCTGATATCAGCTGAAAGCCGACTCAACTTTTCCAACACGAAGTCCACAGCCTCATCCTCACAACGTAGAGTTGGGTTTGTATTCATCAAGTGCCCCGTATCTAAAACCAGGTTCCATTTATCGAAGCTCAAGGAGGCAGCAAAATCATCTGTCTGCGCTGAATCATTAAAATTCAAGCCTGGCCACCAAAGATTCTCAATACCAATCACACAAGGCGGTTCTCCATTTGAGAATTCCTGAGTGGTTCGGTTTAACAAATCTGAAAAGCTCTTTAAGACCTCAGTATCTGTATAAGTAAACTCCCGGGTAAAGGCATGTTCCAACTCCACATGGGCAGCATGCATCACCGCTTGTTTAGGTTGATAGACAGCTGCAAGTTCCCACAACTTTTTCTGAGTTGCAATCATCTCAACTTGATTACTTCCCCCACAGCAATACTGAATGTGATCAGCTGGCATAGGCGGGAAATAGGATTTCAAGCCCTGCTCCCCTCTTCGCCAAACATCAAGCCAGGTAATCCAAAAAGGCAGGTGAATACTTTTTACCAGATCTTTAGGAATTTCATCCGATGCAGGCTCGTAACCAATTAACAACTCGAGACCATCAGCCTCTGATTGTTCTATATATTTTTTGAGACCTTTCCAACCACCTTCCAAACGCTTTAAATCTGAAGGGTGTACCGAAAAATCTACCAAATTATCATATGTCATAGTGTTTACTTTAAGCAGCTCAAAAATAGAACATATTTCCAAGCAAGCCCCTTATCACTGTAAAAAATGAGGTCATTCAATAACCTACACGCCTCTTACATCTAAGTCAGATACTAAAAAATAAATTAGTCAAAAAAATCTCGTAAAAGATGCGTACTTTTGAACTCTAATTCCTATCTCTAAAATAGGATTGAAATCAAGATGAAAAATACAGAGCCTGGTTATATTCAAAACCAGCGCCCATGTACCACATACTAAAACAAAGAAACGTGAGTTTAATTGGAAAATATGCCGATCTAAAAGTTGCCAAGTTGGTCGACTTTGGCGTTTACCTTCTAGGTGAAGATGAAAGTGAAATCTTATTACCAACCCGATACGTACCAGAAAATACACAGCTGGACGATACCATTAAGGTTTTTATCTACCGCGACTCGGAAGATAGAGTGATTGCCACAACAGAAAAGCCATATGCTATTGTAGGTGAATTTGCCTGGTTAAGAGCAAAAGCAGTAACTAAAGTAGGTGCTTTCCTTGATTGGGGTTTAATGAAAGATTTGCTTTGTCCTTTCCGTGAGCAAAAAATGGATATGGAAGAAGGTCGTAGCTATTTGGTTTACGTTTATGTCGATGAAAAAACAGGACGTATTGCTGCAACTGCAAAACTTGAGCAAATCCTTAAGGATCTTGATGCTGAATTCACCGAAGGGCAAGAAGTTAGTATCATGATTGGTCACCAGTCGGATTTAGGTTACACAGCAATTATCGATAATAAAGGTATCGGTATACTTTATAATAACGAGATTTTTGGAGCCATTCGCGAAGGTGATGTTTACAAAGCCTGGGTTAAGAAAGTTCGTCCTGATGGAAAAATTGACCTTAGCCTTCAACAACAAGGCTACCACCTTGAGGTGCCAAGAGTAGGTGAAGAACTCTATGAAATCCTAAAAAAAGAAAATGGTTTCCTACCCTTAAACGACAAGAGTTCTCCTGAAGAGATTTACGACAACTTGCAAATGAGTAAGAAGAACTTTAAGAAGGTAATCGGTCTACTATACAAACAACGTTTGATTACCATCGAGAAAGATGGGATACACCTTGTAAAAGAGCAAAAATAAAAAACACGAAGAGACAGTAGCAAGATTCAACATCTGATTACTGTCTCTTTTTACATACACAACCAACTAAAACAAACATGATTCTTAAAAGATTAAAATCACTGCTATTTATCGGTCTATGCTTTGCTTCCGCAACAAGTGTGGCTCAAGATAAATCCGATTGGCAAAATGGTGTTCCTGAAGGCTGCACCACTATTACTGTAGGTAAAACAGCCACATTCGATGGTTCTGTTATCACTTCTCATACTGATGATAGTCACCGTACACGTGCCTGGATGTCAGTAACACCAGCCAAATCACACGACAAAAACAGCAAGTTCGAACTTTTCGAACGTTCAGCATACGATAGCTTGCGCATGCCAACCTATCAGCATAAAAAAATTGGTGAAATCGATCAGGTTTCTAAAACGTATCAGTTCTTAAACACAGCTTACCCATGTATTAACGAGAAGCAATTGGCTATTGGCGAATCAACTTTTGGTGGTCGCGAAGAATTATATTCTGAAGCCTGCTTAATCGATTGTCAAAGACTTCAGCAATTGATGCTGGAGCGTTGTACAATGGCTCGTGAAGCAATTAAAATGGCTGATGAATTATTGAAAAAATACGGATGGAGAGACTACGGGGAGTGTTTAACAATTGCCGATAAGCAAGAGGTATGGCATTTCGAAGTTGTTGGTCCTGGTAAAGGTAAAGTCGGAGCTGTTTGGGTTGCTCAACGTGTTCCTGACAATCACCTTTCGGTTAATGCCAATGCTTCAACCATCAAGGAAGTTGATTTGAAGAATAGCGATTACTTTATGGCTTCTGAGAATATCTTCGAACTAGCTAAAGAGAATGGCTGGTACAATCCTGAAAAGGAAACCTTCCGTTGGAATTATGCTTACGCACCAAAAAGTCGTCGTTCTATGGCATCTCGTCGTAGAGAATGGCGTGTGCTTTCAATGGCTGCCCCATCATTGGATCTTGATCCTACAGCAAAGGACTATCCATTCTCAGTAAAACCTGATGAGAAGGTAAGTATGGATAAATTGGTCGAAATTTTCAAAGATTACTACGAAGGTACTCCATTCAACTTTGTGAAGAATATCAAGCAGGCCGATAAAGATGGTAAAGAAGCTATCTCTCCTTTTGCAAATCCATTTATGCCTTACGGAATGAATCGTCTGTTCAAAGTAAATGGAGGTTGGGGTGAACTTGGTGAGCGTACTATAGCACGTTGGTACACCATGTACGCAACCATTATCCAATGCCGTAGTTGGTTGCCTGATGATGTAGGTGGTATCGTATGGTTAGCTCAGGACAATGTAGCCACTTCTATTTATATTCCTGTATATGCCGGAGCCACTGACTTAGCACCTTCGTATAAGGTAAAAGCTCGTCGTTTGGGTTATACACGTACATCTGCATGGTGGGCATTTAACCGCCTAAGCACATTAACAGCTCAGCGCTGGGGCGATATGCGTCACGATGTAGATAAGGTCTTTGTTCCTTTGCAAAAGCAATATTTCGAAGAGCAAGCTAAAATCGATGAGCAGTATTTATCACTTAGTAAGCGTAAGCGTCGTGCTTTCCTAACCAATCGAACTATCGATCTTGGAACTGAAGTGGTTGAAAAAGCGTGGGAAATTGGTGATGGCCTTTGGACCAACTATGACGAGAAATTTTAATTCTCTTCACCCATAAGATAAAATACAAAAGCAGCTTTCGAGCTGCTTTTTTTGCTCCTGCTGATTTGCATTCAGCATATTAAGAGTTGGGGATTTTGAATCCCCTTATAAATAAATTATAAGTTACACCCAAGGCGATTGAAAATCGCCAACTCAATAATCCCAGATAATATATCTGGGATAGCAACAGCCTTCGAGTCTCATTTTTTTGCTCCTGCAGATTTGTAATCTGCAGGTTTGGAGATCAGGATTTTAAATCCCATAAATTCATATCAAAATAACATCAATTAAACCTTTCTCATCTGAGTAATTAATAGCAGAACTGTATTTATAATCAATAGCATTCTCAACAACCTCAGATTTAACTGGATTGTCGTGAATGTATTCTAATTTTTGTAATAAAAATTCAGAAGAATGAATTTCTTTAGCTTCATTTCCATCCTGCCATAATTTGTACGTCACATTCTTTTTAAACTTTCCTGCAAACCTAAAACGATCCAACATCCATTCTCTTCGACTTTCAGGATTTTCAAGCATTGTTTTAATGATTTGTTTACTTGTAAATTTCTTAAAATCCCTCAATATCGGATAAACTGATATCTTCTTTAGCTTGCGCTATTAAGTGCAAATAGTTACTCATTAAGCACCAGCTATAGATTATCAATCCCTTCTCTTTTTGACAAAAAATTAAAGAATCAATGATAATATGAATATAGACTGGTCGTGTAAATACATCAACCCAATCAATAACGGTCAATGTTAAGAAATAAACATAACCATCAGATATTTTATTTCTAATTCCCATACCTGAAATTACAAACTAATCAGAATAGAGTCAATACGTCTCTTCAATATTTTAATGGTTACAAGGCGATTATAAATCGCCAACTCCATAATCCCAGATAATATATCAGGGATAGCTGCAACTTTCGGACTGATTTTTTAATACCCATTAAGCATCTCACAGTTAACAAATGACGCAAACTTTTAATTATCAGTATGTTTTATTAAATTAGTCATCTTCAAAATCAAATAATATTAATCAAAACCTATTACACGATGAAAAAACTTATTCTAGCTGCAATCTGTTTCATTTCTGTATGCTCAATTTCTTTCGCTCAGGATGATATCCAAAAGGAAAAAGAAAGCATTAAAAAGGTCATACAAGATGCTTATGTTGATGGTCTATGCAATAATGCCGATGAAGTTGCTGTAAACAAAGGCATTCATCCTGGCTTTACTCTAATAGGTGCAGGAAAAGGCAATACCATGTGGAAACACCCTATCTACAACTGGCTAGAAAATGCCAAAGCAGGCAAAAAGAAGCATAAATATGCCTTTCAGGACGAATTCACCACCATCAAATTTTTGTCTGTTGATATTACTGGAAACGTGGCTATATCAAAAATAGAGTTCTATGAAGGTGGTAAGAAAAAATTCATCGATTACCTATCGCTTATCAAGTTTGAAGATGGCTGGAAAATAGTAAGCAAGATATTTTACGCAATTCCAAAAGAGAAGAAAGGAAAAGCATAATTAAAAGAATACATAACAGAGCCTCACTTAAAGTGAGGCTCTATTTATTTGAGCTTGAAAATAAAATCCAATAAGGAAATTTGAGACTACTTTTTCACTTAAAGAATACGATCTAAGAGACTTAGCCTTTAATACAGAAAAAGACTCTAATATTAGTGGTAAGATTTCCGACAAAATCTTTTATTTAGATTCAATTTAAATTATATTTGTCTCTGAATGGAAAGAGTAAGACACGATATAAAAGCACTATCCTATTTGGGTATGAGTATAATTGGACTACTAATTATTAATAGTATCCTGTTTACCCACAGCCAAACCTTATCTGATGGATCAGTTATCGTTCATGCTCATCCTTTCGACAAAACAGAAAATCCCCCTTCGAAACACAATCATCACGAAAATGAACTACTGATTTTAAATAATATCACTCTATTATTTTTTCTTGGTGCAATAGCTATTAGCCTAACCTTCACGTATGTTTACTTCGATAAAAACCATCGACCGCAAATAGAATATGTTAACGTTCTATTATCACGCAAATTTGGCAGAGCCCCCCCAATACAATAATACACTCTTACTTTAAACAAAAATCAACAAAGGATAATAGTATGCCCATGAAAGCATACTAAATAGAAATCATTCATCCTTTTTACTCTTAAAATAAAATTACCATTAACTATAATATCAATGGTAATTGCATGCACACACACAAATATGAAAAAATACATTTTCGGAATAGCCTTATTATTTATTACTCAACTAAGTTTTAGCCAAAAGCAACACAACGACGCCGTTATTGTTGGACATGTCATCAGTCAGGGAGAACACATCCCTTTTGTTAATGTGATTGTTAAAGGAACAACCATAGGTGTTGCAACCGATGCAACAGGTCATTATCGATTAATCGACCTTCCACTGGGGAAACTAACCATTATGGTTTCCGCCCTGGGGTATAAAAGCCAGGAAAAAACGGTTATTACACAAGCCAATGAAACCATCGAAGTAAAATTTAATATCGAAGCAGATGCCTTAGGTATAGACGAGGTTGTTGTAACCGGTGATAAAGGAGCAAGTAAAAGAACTGAATCTCCGGTAATTGTAAGTTCCATATCACCTGCCCTATTTGCAGTCAGTCAGTCAACGGTACTGAGTGAAAGCTTGAATTTCAGTCCTGGTTTGAGAATGGAAACCAACTGCCAGAACTGCGGTTTCAATCAGGTGCGAATGAATGGCATGATGGGTCCCTACTCTCAAATCCTAATTAATAGCCGACCAATTTTTAGTGGTCTGGCTGGTGTGTACGGACTGGAACTGATACCTACCAATATGATTGAAAAGGTTGAAGTAGTTCGTGGTGGAGGCTCGGCTCTTTATGGTAGTAATGCCATAGCAGGTACCATCAATATGATTCTTAAAGATCCGCTTAACGACTCATTTGAAATCGGAACTAGCTCTAGTCTTATAGGTGTTGGTGTTGATGGTTCAGATCATCCAGCATTGGATTACAATGTCAACTTTAATGCATCTGTCGTTTCGGACGACTACAAAACCGGACTATCAGTCTATGGTTTTTACAGAGATAAAGAAGCTTTTGATGCCAATAATGATGGCTTCTCCGAGCTAACTCAATTAGATAATACAACAGTAGGTTCACGTTTTTTCCATCGTTTTGGTTTTAGAGGAAAACTTGCGATTGATTTCTTTCATATAAATGAAGAAAGACGTGGAGGAAACATGTTTGATTACCTGCCTCACGAAGCCGATATTGCAGAGCAATTGGAGCATAAGCTAACAACAACGGCCATATCATACGACCAATTTTTCAGAGATGAAGATAAGTTATCTATATACCTGTCTGGACAAAAAGTAGACAGAGCTTCCTATTATGGGGTTGAACAATCACCCTCAGACTATGGACAAACAGACGATTTCACCTACAATGTGGGTGCGCAATACAATGGAAAGTTTGACAATTCATCTTTTGTATTGGGCTTAGAATATACGAGTTCATCTCTGGAAGACACCAAACTGGGATACTATGATAGAGAAAATGATATGCATACCGATAATAAATTAATCTCTGATCAAACGAGTAGTACAACGGGTTTATTTGGTCAATACACTTATAAATTTGAAAAACTTAGCTTATCCCTGGGAGGTCGTTTGGATCATTACGATATAAAGGATAATGCTAAAGAATCAGGAGATGAGAACACTGACAAATCAGGAACTGTATTCAGTCCAAGAGTTAATATTTTATACGATATAATTCCTAACCTACAATTCCGGGTAAGTTATTCTCAAGGCTATAGAGCGCCGCAAATTTTTGATGAAGACTTACACATCATCTCATCTACAGCACAAAGAATCATTCATAAGAACAGTGCCAATCTGAAGAAAGAAACCAGTCATTCTTATATGACATCCTTAGACTACAATACAAAGATTGGAACAACCCAAATTGGCTTTTTGGTAGAAGGTTTTTACACTCAATTAAATGATGCCTTTGTGAATGAAAGATCAGAACCTGATGCAGATAAAGTAGTTATTTCAACACGAACAAATGCAACTGATGGTGCATTAGTTTATGGTATCAACACAGAACTTAATATTGTCCCTTCAAGCAATTTCAGTCTGACTGCCGGCTTTACCTCACAGAAAAGTAAGTATGAAAAGCCTCAGGAAATTAATTTCTCGAAAAAAGAGTTTATGCGCACGCCCAACAACTATGGTTTTGTAGCAATAGACTGGGATTTCATGGACAAATGGTGTTTCTCTGCTACAGGAAACTATACAGGTAAGATGTATGTGCCTTATTATGGAAACACAATTGCCGATCCAATTGAAGGTGAATTGAGAGAGAGCTCAGCTTTTACCGACCTTGGTGCAAAAATAGAATACACTACAAAGTTGAATGGAGCAGACATACAAGTTTGGGGTGGTGTCAAGAATATATTCAACTCCTATCAGGATGACTTTGACAAAGGCATTGACAGAGATCCAGCCTATATATACGGTGCCGGGAATCCAAGAACAATCAGTATTGGTCTTAAAATCGGAAATCTTCTTTAAGATTTAATCGATAACTAATTGAGAAAATGAGGGTCTCACTTTTTTGTGAGGCTCTCAATAAACTAGGTGAAAGCTATACCTCGACATTTGATGTTCACATATAGTCAAAGCATGACAAACTTGTGATTTATGAAAGTTGCTGGTCCAGATTTATTCTTCAATAAAACTCAATAAAAAGCCATACAAAAGTTAAAATAACATAAAGGAAAGATATTGTAGAGGCAACAAAAATATTACTACTTGCACTGGAGTCTAACTCACAAATTATTTCCTTGTATTTGTTGTTTCTTATTAAAACTAAGTAATTCACAAGACCGATTAGGCCTAATGCAATCAAAGTACTAAAAGGACCCGAAAAAATTAGAGGAGGAAGATTAAAATGACTCCATATTGAAATTAAATTAACGACTTCAAGTATAGTAATAAAATTCACACATGTTTTTTCTGGTTCTCTAAAAGTTATAGTACCTAGAGTATCATCCATTATTGCATAAAACCTATATTGCGCATAATAATGGTGATAATAAAAATTCATCATCTTATAACTAATTTAATTGTAATATTTTTTCTAAAGTTATGAAAAATACACAAAGCTCAGCAAACTTGCATTAAGGATTACTCATTCATATATATTTCGAATTGTATTCGTGAATCGCTTCGCTTATTTGCAGTGAAAACCATCCGAGGAGTTGTAATGGAAAGCCTGCCCCGAAGGGAACGCCCCAATGGATATTAAAACAGTACTGATTAAAGGCAGGTTGGATGTATTTATGTGAGATTACATCAGTCGCTTAGGCTCCTTCGTAATGACAATTCTAATACCATCATAATGACAGTAAAAAAAAGACCCGTCAGGTTTTGAAGTCTGACAGGTCTGAATAAAATATAGTGTGGTTTGCTATTAGATCTTAGCGTTTACCATTTCTACGATTTCGTTTTCAAGAGCTTGTGCCTTGTCAACAATTGCTTGTCCTTTAGCGATGATATCTGCAGCCCAAGCCTTATCTGTAAGGTCAGCAGCGTTGATCTTCACATTCATGAAAGCACCGATTACACCTGAGCGAGCAGCTAATGCTCCAACACCAGCATCTGTTACAGAGTTAGGGTTTCCGATCTCAGCCATTGCCTTAGCAACATCCATAGATCCCAAGCAAAGCTCCATAGTTTGGAAAGGAACCATAGTTGCAAATTTAGTTGCATCTTCCATTGCCTCAGCACGAGCAGCTTTCTCCTCCTCAGTTTTCTTAGGCAAACGAATGGCATCCATAATTTTATTGAAGGCGTTTGTATCTTCGTCAACTAACCAATTCAACTTAGAGTGGTACTCTTTACCTTTCTCAGCCCAGTCAGAGAACTCTTCCCAACGCTCGTCCCATCCTGGCTTGTGAGCAGAAAGGTTAGCAACCATTGAACCTAGAGCAGCACCCATTGCACCCATATAAGCAGAGATAGATCCTCCACCCGGAGCCATAGATTCTGAAGCGGTTTCTTCAACAAAAGCAGTTAAGCTCATGTCAACCAATTTCTTCGATCCTTTTTTAGCTTCGTTCTCAAGAATATACTCAATGATCTTCTTGTCAGCATCGAATGGGTAAAGCTCATCTAGACCTAGAGACTTAACCGCAATCTTGATAATCTCACGATCAGCAATACCTGTAGAACGACCTTGCATACGTAGGTAATGTTTACCTGCATCCAACATCGCTTTCAATGGTACAACACCTACAAGCTCAGAACCTGTTACACGGATACCACGAGCTTGAGCCTTAGCACAAACTTCGTCGAATGCCTGGTGAATAGAAGTCACAGAGATATCAGTCATGTTCATAGAAATTTGAGCTACGCCAAACTCCTCAATAAACCAACCAATAGCTTTAGTTGCCTTCAATGTTCCTGGCTCCATTACTGGATTACCATTCTCATCTTTAATAATTTTACCTGTAATAGGGTTTCCTTCACGCTTAGAACGACCACGTTCACGTACATCAAATGCAATTGCATTGGCACGACGAGTAGAAGTTGTATTCAAGTTGAAGTTATATGCAACTAGGAAGTTACGTGCACTTACTGCAGTAACACCTGATTTTGCAACAGCCTCAGTAAACTCAGAAGGTCCGAAATCTGGCTTCCAACGCTCAGTTCCAATACGATCTTTAACTGCCTCATACTCACCTGCACGACATGTAGCAAGATTTTTACGCTCTTCGATACGTGCTGCATTCTCGTAACAATATACTGGAATACCTAGCTCTGTACCGATACGCTCAGCCAATTTGTGCGCCAAAACAACCGTCTCTTCCATTGTAATGTTCGCAACAGGAACCAATGGACAAACGTCAGTTGCACCGAAACGAGGGTGTGCACCAGAATGCTTGCTCATATCAATTAACTCAGCCGCTTTTTTAACAGCTTTTACAGCTGCTTCCAAAACCTCATCAGGAGTACCAACCATAGTTACAACCGTACGGTTAGTTGCTTTACCTGGATCAACATCAACAAGGCTTACACCTTCTACAGATTCAATTTCGTTAGTAATCTGCTTAATGATATTCATGTCGTTCCCTTCAGAAAAATTAGGAACACATTCGATTAATTGTTTCATTGTATATTGTATTTAAATATTCTATTATTTAGAAAACAAGCTTGACGCTGATTTTACAGATTCTTTATGATCAAATATGATTTTTAAACTAAAAAACTCCCCTTTGCCCCAAAGCCTTCGAGACTCGGACATCTTCCCTGAAAAGGGAGAATAATTTATAATTATCAATTCTTAAAGGACTTGTCCATTAAGTATTACCGTATCAACGAGATTGCTACCATAAGCATATGGCATAAATTCGATTGAAGGAATTTCTTTTGTGATAAACACATTGGCAATTTTACCACGAGCAATACTACCCACTTCATCCTGTACACCCATAGCGTACGCCGAGTTAATCGTAGTTGCATTAATCGCTTCTTGTGGTAGCATTTTGTAATTGATACATGCCAAAGACAAAATGAATTTCATATTACCTGATGGAGATGAGCCTGGGTTAAAGTCAGAAGCTAAAGCAACGGGTAAACCTGCATCCATCATTTTGCGTACTGGTGAACAAACCATATTCAAGAAGAAAGCAGCACCTGGTAAAACCGTTGGCATGGTTTCCGATCCTTTTAATGATTCGATTTCAGCATCGCCTACAAACTCAAGGTGATCAACAGAAAGGGCATTGTATTTCACACCTACCTGAATACCACCAGAGTAATCCAATTCATTGGCATGAATCTTTGGGCGCATTCCGTGTTTCATTCCTGCATTCAAAATTCGATCCGTTTCTTCAACAGTAAAGAATCCCTTATCGCAGAATACATCTATATAATCAGCCAAATCTTCAGCAGCCACCAAAGGAATCATCTCGTTGATTACCATATCAACATATTCTCCCTGACGACCTCTGTAATCAGCAGGTACAGCGTGAGCTCCTAAAAAGCTTGATTTAATCTTTAAAGGTGTGGTTTCTTTCAATCGCTTGATCACACGAAGCATCTTCAATTCATCTTCAACAGTCAAACCATAGCCTGATTTAATCTCTACAGCTCCGGTTCCCATTCCGATAATCTCGTGAAGACGTTCCATTGCAGATTCATACAATTCGTCTTCAGTCGCTTCGTGCATACGCTTAGCAGAGTTCAAAATTCCTCCACCACGCTTAGCAATTTCTTCATAAGAAAGGCCTTTGATTTTATCTGTGTACTCAATCTCGCGAGAACCAGCATAAACCAAATGTGTATGCGAATCACAGAAAGATGGGAAAACCATACGACCCGTCGCATCAATCTCCTGCATAACCTCAGCGCCTTCCATATCATCAAAATCCGGAATGGCAGACATCATTCCAAAGTCTTCTATTTTGCCTTCATTGATTAATAAAAAAGCATTATCAATGCAGTTTAGCTTAGCCATATCAGCACCAGCAACCCACTTTCTTGGCTCATCTTCAACCTGAACCAATCTTTTTATATTCTTAATAAGTAATTTCATACTTCATTCAATTAATAACTAATGATTATCAATTCATTCACTAACGTAATCATTTGATAATTGTTAATTTAACTACTTTGCGAAAGTAAAAAAAATGATAGAATAATACACCTTAATACCATGAAAAATCACAAGAATGCAAACCTTTTCGACAACATACAAAAGTGAGCCGATAATCTATTCAATATTGACTGTATTCTGTGGAATGTTCTTATTTTTACCGATCGAAAATTTACTGAAGCAGATTGTTTTTTGTTTGACTAATATATTTTCATTCAAATCTCAACTTCTGCTCAATCCAATAACCATCGGGATTGTTATCTCAAACTGAAAAAACATGTTTAAAAAAGTACCTCACACCTACGTTATTGTATTTGCTATAGTTGTGTTATCAGCTATATTAACCTGGATTATCCCGGGAGGAGAATATGATAGAACTGTTGTAAATGTCAACGGAACAGATCGCTCTGTTATCGTTCAAGATTCCTACCATCAAGTGGATAATAGTGGACAAAGCTGGGAAGTTTTTGCTTCATTTTTCAAGGGCTTTGTTGATAAAGCCGATATCATCATGTTTATTCTGATTATTGGTGGTGCCTTTTGGATTATGAATGCCAGTAAATCTATTGACGTGGGGATCTATTCCTTTTTGGAGTTTACCAAAAAGCTCGAAAAAAATAAGTTCATTAGGAAAATTGGAGTCAATAATATCATACTGACGCTTATCATGCTCATATTCTCGGTCTTTGGAGCTACTTTTGGTATGAGTGAGGAGACCATAGCCTTTACCATTATTTTTGTTCCAATGGCTATTAAAATGGGATACGATTCTATTACTGGTGTTGCCATCTGTTTTGTAGCTGCTGGCTTAGGTTTTGCTGGAGCTCTACTAAATCCATTTACCATTGGTATTGCACAAGGCTTATCAAACCTTCCCTTATTCTCCGGTATTGAATACCGTTTGTTCTGCTGGTTCGTATTAAATATTATTGGTTTTACTTTTATACTTCGTTACGCAGCTAAAGTTCGTAAAAATCCAGAAAGCTCTTTGGTTTACACTGATGATAACTACTGGAGAAAGCACCATTCTTCTGATATGGAAAATGTTGAATACTATACTCCAATTGCAGCTTGGGTAACTTATTTTATCTTATTAGTAACAATGCTAGTATTCTCATTCTATTACCCACAAAGCACATTGAAAATTGGTAATTCAGAATCAACAACCTATGTCCTTCCTTTTGTTACAGGCTTATTCGCCCTATTTGGTTTTATGTCTTTACGCAAATCGGTACATTTCTTTATTCTAAACCTTCTTCTTTTCACCATCATTTACCTGATTGTTGGTGTTATGGGATACGGTTGGTATATCATGGAGATATCTACCCTATTCTTTGCCATGGGTATTTTCTCTGGTATTGCATACAGTAAATCGGCTAACGAAATCACAAAACTGTTCCTTGAAGGTGTAAATGATATCATGTCTGCAGCCCTAATTGTTGGTTTAGCCGGTGGTATCCTTATCGTTTTGGAAGAAGGACAAATCATTGACTCGATTCTATTCTATATTTCCAAGTCGATGAACGATTTTGGTAAGATTGCATCGGTTGGTATGATGTACGTGATTCAAAACATCATTAATGTGATTATTCCTTCTGGTTCTGCCAAAGCGGCTTTAACCATGCCTATGATGTCTCAATTCTCAGACTTGATTGGTGTGTCACGTCAGGCTACTGTGATGGCTTTCCAGTTTGGTGATGGTTTTACCAATATGATTACACCAACCTCTGGTGTATTAATTGGTGTTTTAGGAGTCGCTAAAATCCCATACGACAAGTGGGTAAAATGGCTTGGTAAATTTATGGTAGTTCTTATTATTTTAGGATTCTTACTTTTAATTCCTACAGTAACTATGGAGCTGAATGGATTCTAATTCTATGAAAAGATAATGAATAAAAAGGGCCTCTTTTGAGGCCCTTTTATATTCTATTAATAGAGAGATTAATAACCTGGATTTTGATCTTCACTGGTAAGATTAGGGTTTGCATCAAGAGCTCCCTGTGGAATAGGCAACTGCCATCTGAAATCACCAGCTGGTAAAGATGTTATATTTGCAGGTGTACCTGTACCATCAGAAAATTCACCATCAGTAGCTGAACGAGTGATATCCATACCTAAACGCTTAAGCGTATAAAAACGATCACCCTCAAAAGCTAGTTCAAGTCTTCTTTCTAAGTGTATAGCATCCATAAGTGCTGTCCCTGTTTCACCACCAACATACGAGGTATAACGCTCATCTCTAACGAGATCAAGAGCGGCTCGAGCTTCCGTATCCATATCCTTATTGGCATAAGCTTCTGCTTTATTCAAAAGCACTTCTTCCATACGTATGTATTTGGCATCTACTACGTTTTTCTGACCAGATGCTCTTCCTAAATATTTAGAAACATGATTATATAAATCACCCGAGAAAATACTTGTTTCGATGGTTGTAGACTTTCTAATATCATCATCTCCATACAATTGAAACAACTCATAAGAAAGAACGTACTCCGATCTAATTTCTCCATTTCCACCTGTTTGGCTGTAAGTATTACCAATAGAAACATCATCTTGATCGGTAAAGACGATTTTAAACAATACGTTATCGTCGTACTCGTCTATCCAAACTTTACCAAAATTGGCATTACTCGCTACAGGAGCACTAACAGCATTAGCTGAAGAAATCACCATGTCATCATCTCCCATATGTAAGTAAACTCGTGACAAAATAGCATCAATAGCAGCCTTATTCAGTCTGCCAGCACCATTGTCTACGGCAATTTTTGCCTTAGCAGCCACAAGGTCAGTTACAACCTTTGAATATACATCTCCAACAGTTGTACCGACTCTTCTAGGTAGAAGAGCTGGGTCATAAGTCATTGCGTAAAAAATCCCCAATGAACTATTGGCATCAGCACTTTGTGTTGGAATTTTACAATAAGTTCTGGCAATATCAAAATGAACTAAAGCACGAATAGCTTTGGCCTCACCTTCAAAATTATCCTTTACCGAGCCATCGTCAAGATTACCTAAATTATCCAGAATACGGTTGGCTCTACTTATAATTCGATAACCTCTCTCATACAATCCAAAAGCTTCGTCAACAGCTGTATTTCTCCACTCAAACAGATCTTGCTGTGTGGTACGACCTTGAGGATTCATAATAAGGTTATCTGCCAGAATATCCGGACCTCCTAACATACCTATACTCTCGCCATAGTATCCAAAAGCTCGAAAGCCTGAATATACACCTTTCGTTGCAGTTTCAAACCCATTCGCGCTTTGAAACAACTGAGCATCCGTTAGTCCATCATATGGTATCACATCTAATTCATCTTCACAAGAGACAAATGAGAATATAGCAAGAACTAACATTATTGAAAATATTTTTTTCATATCTAATTTTCTCCTATATTAAAATTTAATATCAACACCGAACATAATAGATTGAGTAGCTGGATAGCTATACAATGCAAAAGCTCCAGGAATAAAATCCTGAGTGGCACCTAGCTGATTCTCACCAGATCCAACAGAAATCTCTGGATCTCCTTCAAAATCAGTCCAAGTATGCAGATTTTGAGCTTGAATATAAATTCTCACCTTAGTCAAATTCAATTTCTCAACAATACTAGGAGGTAAAGTGTAACCTAAAGTTAAATTACGGAAACGAATATATGATGCATCCTGTAAAAATCGATCAGTTACCTGATTGGTATTTTGATTTGGCTTAGGCAAAACATTTGTATCACCCGGATTCTTCCAATAATTCGCAGCATCAACTCGTTGATTGTCAAAAATATTATCCCCATCACTCAATTGATTATAAGTCATGTAATTATAGACGTAATTACCTTGTTTAAACGAAAAATCAGCCGTTAAATCAATTCCTTTATAAGAGAAAGTTGTACGTAAACCGCCATACATATCAGCCAAAGGAGATTTTCCGACTAATGCAACAGAATTACCAGAACTAAATACATTAGTGACATTTCCATCAAGGTCGTAGTATAATGCATCACCATTAGCTGGATCTACTCCGGCATAGCGAGGCATGTAAAAGGTAAATGGTGTTTCACCTTCTTTAAGAACATTATTTCCATCAACAATAATCTGTTCCTGTCCATTCAGTTCCTTTACTTCATAATCAAGGAAAGTCATGTTCAATCCCATATTCCATGTGAAGTCTTGCGTTTTAATCACGTCTCCTGAAAGCTCAAACTCGAAACCTTTAGTTTGCATCTCACCGGCATTAGTAAACTGGGTATACGATCCCCCTTCATAAGGCAGTGGATTTTCGAATAAAAATTCAGTTCTTGTGTTAACGAAATAATCCATAACACCACTTACTCTACCATCGAATAGTGAATACTCAACACCAAAGTCAAACGTCGATTGTTCTTCCCAGGTTAAAGCTCTGTTTCCAATATTTGTGTTAGGAACCGCAGCTGATTCTCCACCATAGGCTGAAAATCCATAATAGCCTTGACTCGCATAATTAGGTATATCCCATGATCCTAAAGTACCATAAGACACACGTGCTTTCAAATGATCAACATATTCAAGATTAAAGAAATCTTCTTTAGCAATATTCCATGCTAAACTTCCACTCCAGAAAATACCGTATTTTTCATCCTCACCAAAACGAGAAGCCCCATCACGACGAATTGAAATTGACGCTAAATATTTCCCTTGGTAGGCATAATTAGCCGCTCCCGCAATAGAAAACAGACTAAAATCCTCTCGAGAAGTTGAAGCTGACGTCGCTTCGGAAGAATTATCCTGTGTGACTAATAAAGAAGAGGCATATCCCTTACTCCCAAGAGTGTATGAATGCCATTTATTCTTGGTAAACTCTGTAAATATCAAGGCATCAACTTTATGATCCCCAAATTCTTTATTGAAAGTTACTTGATTAAGCCATGTGTATTCAAAGGTATCACTACCATTATCTCTTTTAGATCCTGGAGCAGCTGGATCACCAACATAACCATCTAATACGGAACCTGGTTGTGTATATGCTTCTCTTTGAAAACGATCGTATGTTCCGGAAACTTTTGTTCTAAAGCTAAATTCTTCAGAAATCTTATAATCGAAGTGGATACCTCCAATGGCTCGAATATTTCTTTCTTCTTCCGGGTTGTTCTTAATTGCTTCAAGAATTTGAAACCCTTGATGTGTGAGATTGTAAACTGGATCTCCATTATCATCTAATAGAATATTATCGTCCCCATCTCTTCTGAATACAGTTTCATAAGGACTATAACTATACATGGCACTAAATGGATTCTGAACATTATTTCGATCTCGAGGCTCAGCAGAAGTTGAATAGGATACAGCCATATTGGTTCCTACTTTCAATTTATCCGTCATTTGAGTTGTATAGTTCAATCGGCCTGAAATTCTTTCATACCCATCAAGTCCGTCAACGATACCCGTATTCTCATCATAACCAATAGACATATAATAGGTCGACTTATCTGATCCTCCAGCGGCCGATAGATTATAGGATTGGATTCTGGCTGTTTTTAAAATATCATCCTGCCAATCGTGGTCATAAGCTAAATATTGGGTCTTCTCGGCATCCGACCAGGAAACACCTAATTCTTCCTCATATTGAATCTTTTGAGCAGAATTCATCATATCATATGGATCATCTGGTTTATCACCATAACCCACTTTAGCTGAGAAACTAATTCGAGGAGCCTGATTTATATTCCCTCCTTTTGTGGTAATTACAACAACACCATTGGCACCACG
The DNA here is from genome assembly GCA_048268005.1 of Ancylomarina sp. Classification (GTDB taxonomy): domain Bacteria; phylum Bacteroidota; class Bacteroidia; order Bacteroidales; family Marinifilaceae; genus Ancylomarina. The sequence continues at coordinate 295,369 of JBLWWJ010000001.1, read as the reverse complement.
AGAACCATAAATAGCTGCAGCCGACGCATCTTTCAATACAGACATTGTTGCAATATCATTTGGATTAATCGAACCTAAATCATCTCCATCCAAAAAGATACCATCAACAACATATAAAGGTTGAGATTTATCCCCCCCCTTAGTATTAAGTGATACAGCTCCACGTACTTTAACAGTTGCAGTTGTACCTGGCTTTCCATTTAAAGCTGTCGCTTCAACCCCTGCAGCCTTACCTTGCAACATATTATCAACTGAAGTTGTAGGAGTTAAACCACTTAATTGGTCACCCGTTACAGTAGATACAGCAGAAGCAATTTCATCCTTGGCCTTTGAACTATAACCAACAACAATAACTTCATCCATACCTATAGATTCTGTTACCAGCACAACATCAATTACTGTTTGGCTACCAACAGTTATTTCCTGAGTAACCATACCCACAAAACTAAAGATCAGCACATCTGAAGCTTGAGCTTCCAAGATGTACTTCCCATCAATATCCGTACTAGAACCGACAGTAGTTCCTTTAATCACGACAGATACACCTGGCATACCTAGGCCGTCATCTGCACTGGTAACGGTACCAGTGATTTGCTTTGTTTGTGCATTAACAACTTGTATAATTAACAAGAAAGCACAAACAAGAAAGGTCAGTTTTTTCATAGATTATTTTATTAGTTATTAAAAAACTTGCGATAAGCAAGAGCTTAATTTAACGAATAAAATCATCTTTTAAAAGAAATTAACACCTTACAACACATTGCCTTTCAGGCGATTAAACATATTTGTGCGTAACAGTTAATTAAACATAACACATTCCATTTACCAGATGTGAATACATAATAAAAAATACTATTAGAGAGAGATGCTTCTTTTTATTTTAAAAACACACAAATTCGTCTTTAATAACCTGTATTACAAGTGGTAGTCAGAGCATCAACGATTTAAAACTTATTAAACATTTCAAAACATCATATTATAAATTATTAAATACCAGACAGATAAGTCACATGTCAACTAATTTTATTTTACTCTCTAAGCGATTTTTTTTGACATTTAAGAGAAAAAGTCTCATAAATGCTACATTAGACTTAAATTCATGACACAACATTACAATGAATAAAGGCTTAAAATCACAATAATTATTTCGAAAGGATTATTTTTCTTCTTATAAAATCGGTATTGAATTATCTGATTTTATTAAAATCAAGGAATTAATCGCAAAAAAAGAGGATATTCATTAATTGAATATCCTCTTTTCTTTATTTTTAAATAATTTAGATCTCAGAGATAGCATCAACAGGACAAACCTCAGCGCAAGCTGCACAATCAATACAATCATCAGCATTAACTATAAATATATCTCCAGCCGAAATGGCGTCAACTGGGCACTCATTCATACAACTACCACATGCAATACATTCATTGGAAATAAAATAAGTCATAGTAGAATCATTAAATTAAACGTTCGTCGATAATTATAGTAAATTTAAAACATGATTTTTTCTTTTACAAAAAAATAAGTCGGCTTATTAAGATTTATTCTACATACTATATATCTTTGTACTTTTAGAAACAGTAAAACGAAACAAAACTATCTATATGGAATTCGACATTTCTACTCTAGCCTTTGCATTTGGTCTGACTCTTTTTGCAGGTTTATCAACAGGAATTGGTAGTGCTATTGCCTTTTTTGCAAAAAGAACAAATACCAAATTTTTATCACTATCGCTTGGCTTTTCCGCAGGTGTCATGGTCTATGTTTCTTTTGTGGAAATTCTGCAAAAGTCAAAAGATGCCCTCGTTGGCGCACACGGCGAAACCAATGGAACCATCTATGCTGTATTATCTTTTTTTGGTGGCATATTATTTATTGCCATAATCGATAAACTGATTCCTTCATATGAAAACCCTCACGAGGTAAAGAAAATTGAAGATCTCGATGAAAAAAAGGCTAAAAATAAAAAGTTAATGAGAATGGGAATGTTCTCAGCATTAGCCATCGGGATTCATAATTTCCCTGAAGGCTTAGCAACATTTGCTGCAGCCTTAACAGATCCAACTATAGCCATTCCCATCGCAGTGGCGATAGCCATCCACAACATACCGGAAGGTATCGCAGTGTCGGTCCCCATCTTTTATGCAACCGGTAGTCGTAAAAAAGCATTTTTGTATTCATTTCTATCTGGCTTAGCAGAACCAGTTGGTGCACTAATAGGCTTTGTGCTTATCTATTATGTTCTCGGTTTAAACGACACTATATTTGGCACGCTATTTGGCGGTGTCGCTGGTATTATGGTCTTTATTTCTCTTGATGAACTTTTACCTACTGCAGAAGAATATGGCGAACATCATATTGCAATTTATGGACTGATAGCAGGAATGGCGGTCATGGCTGCAAGCTTATTGCTTTTCTTATAAGTTCTTCCACTGAAAAAACTAAAATGCCACTATTTTTCTATAGTGGCATTCTTGTTATATAATAAATCTAAGTTAAAGAATTATCCTTTTTATAACTCTCAATTTATGGGAGTATTGCTGAGTATCTACATTAAAAATACCGATATGATCCACATTGTCTATCCTCACTTTACCTGATGCATGTATAATCTTGTGTCTGTCCCAAATAATACCAACATGGGTTATATCACCATCTTCATTATCGAAAAAAGCTAAATCGCCAGGTAGAGCTTCTTCAACAAAAGTTAATACCTCCCCTTCTTTAACTTGCTGACTAGCATCCCGAGGCAAACAAATACCGTTTAATTTGTAGACAATTTGGCTTAAGCCTGAACAATCTATTCCATAAGGAGTTCGCCCCCCCCATAAATACGGTGCATTAAAATACTTCAAGGCAGATTCAATCAAAGAATCTCTAAGCTCGTCTGGTTTCTTACCATTAGACGATACCACACCCTGATAGTGATAAAGTTTATCCGCCAGCAAGAACGTTTTCTTTTCCAAATCACAAAAAGGGAATGAGCTACCAGGGACAATAAGCTTATTGGAATAATCCTTTTCTTGAAAAACTAAATTGAATGTATCATTCGCTACAACAGGAAAATCCTTATTCAACCTATTAAACAGGTCCTCGTCTATATTTGAAATCATCTTAGTATCCACCCACCCCTCGTAACTATCAAAAGCTAAACGAACCTTTGACCATTTTTCAGTGGACTCTGTAATTTCAAAATGCTCGCCAAAAAGAATTTGACTGACCATTTCACTTTTTTCAGTTGGCTCACTTCGAACAGGAATAATACTTAAATCAGAAATGCCATAGGTCATTTGCAATGCAAGATTTAGAAATAGATTAATACTCAATTTATATTGTTGAACGTAATTGTATCAAATATATAAATAAATCAAATGAATTACTCGCTTTTTCCCTTTAAGCTTAATATTAATGCAAAAAGAGGCAATAAGGCCTAATTTTAAAGGATAATGATTACTTTTATCTGAACATTTTGATTATAATTTCAGATTAAAGACAGACTCCAATTTATTAAATATGAAAAAATACATTCGCTGGATTCGACAGAATATCAATGCCATATATCGAGTTTTACTTTTCATTATCACTTTAGGTGTTCTATCTCTAATATACCCTAATATTGGTAATTTCAGATATGAATTCCAGAAGGGAAAACCCTGGATGCACGAAACCCTTATCGCTCCATTCGATTTCGCCATTCATAAAACGGAAGCTGAATTAAAAGAAAACAGAGATAGTCTTCTTGCTAACTACTACCCTTATTATCAATACAAACCTGAAATTTTAAGTGAAATAACAGCTAAATTCAATTCCAATTTCGAAAAAAAATGGACTGTTTATGCTCAGACCGAAGGTTTCAAAAACCTAAACCAGAGGAAATCTAAAATTTCAATAGAAAAAAAACGTCTTCAACTCTATTTTAATGATCTGATTTCAGGGATTTATGATGTTGGAATTATCGAAGACACCAACACGAAATTTAAACTACCTGAAAAAATTAATAGAACCGTTAATAATGTCAGCGAGAAAATTGAATCACAAAATTTATACACGCCAAGACTCGCTTATGAATTTATTAGTAACAGCTTAAAAAATGATTTTAAAAACCAAAGCTACCAGATCTTTTTTCAAGATTTAAACCTTGATACCTACCTAAGGCCAAACCTTCTTTACAACGAGGATATGTCTGACAAGGTTCAGCAAAGTATGCTCAGTAGTATTTCGTTGACCAAAGGTTTAGTAACATCTGGAACTCGTATCGTTTTAATTGGAGATATTATAGATGATGACACATTCAGAATTCTAGAATCATTAAAAAGAGAATACGAAAGTATCTTAGGTTCTTCACAAAGCCACTACCTTATTATGGGTGGACAAAGCTTACTTATTCTGGCTTGCCTTGTTTTATTATTTTTATATCTACGTAATTTTCGAATACAAATACTTGAAGACAACAAAAAACTCCTTTTCATATTACTTCTTATAATCCTATTTGTAGGACTTTCAAGTTTAATCATTAAGTTTCCAAACATCAATATTTATATTATTCCATTTGTCTTGATTCCAGTTGTATTAAGAACACTTCTCGATTCTCGATCAGCCCTATTTATTTTTATCATTTCTCTGCTATTATGTGGTTTTCTAGCCCCTAACAGCTTTGAATTCCTTTTCTTGCAATTATCGGCAGGAATCATGGCCATCTACTCATTACCTCAACTCGAAAGAAGAGGGCAACTTGTTATTACGGCTATTATAACTTTCTTTACCTATAGCATTGTCTATTTCGCCTTTGCTATCACACAAGAGGGTAGTATTCAAGAGATTGAATGGAAGAATTTCATATGGTTTGCCATAAACGGGTTACTACTAACCTTCTCTTATTCACTGATATATATTTTCGAAAAACTGTTTGGATTTATTTCTGATGTCACTTTAATTGAACTGGCTAATCAAAATCATCCAGTTTTGCGACAGCTCATTCAGCATTCACCTGGTACCTTTCAACATTCACTTACTGTAGCGAATCTTGCAGAAGCTGCTATTAACGAAATTGGTGGCAACCCACTTTTAGTTAGAACCGGTGCTCTCTATCATGATATAGGTAAAATGAAAAACCCTGTATATTTCATTGAAAATCAAATGACCAATAGAAACCCTCATGATAGTTTAGAATTTGATAAATCGGCACAAATCATAACGGATCATGTGAAATATGGTGTTCAGATTGCTAAGAAACACAAATTACCACAACAAATTATTGATTTCATACAAACGCATCATGGTGCAGGGCGGGTACAATATTTTTACACCTCTTTCAAAAATAAGTATCCCGATAAGGAAATTGACGAAGAAAAATTCACCTATCCTGGGCCAGATCCATTTTCAAAAGAAACCGCTGTTCTTATGATGGCTGATTCTGTTGAAGCTGCATCTAGAAGTTTAAAAGAAAAAACACCTGAAACGATCGAATCTCTGGTTATCAGCTTAATTGACAAACAAATTTCTGAAAATCGATTTGAATTAGCAGATATCAGTTTTAAAAACATCCATCAGGTCAAACAGATATTCTCTCAAATGCTTATTAATATTTATCATGCCAGAATAGAATATCCCGAAGAAATCAAACGAGATTAATAAAAAAAACTTGACTGGCTTATACCAGTCAAGTTTTTTTTCATCTATTAATACTCAATCGAAAAGATTAAGTATCACGATACTATCTTTTGATCCTAAGCTTAAACATGAGCATATAAATTTTCTTGTAATTAATCGAAACAATCCTTAACTTAGAAATTAAACAATTCATTATTATCTGTTTGCACAGAATAATTGCTAACATATTCCAATTAATATCTAACGCCAAACACCCTCGATTATGAAACGTTACAACCTTTTTTTCCTAAGCATTCTGCTAGTACTCTTTTCTATTACTGCTTGCCAACCTAATAAGAAAGAGGTTAAAACCACAAAAGACACCGTAATGCAACGTAAGCTTGCGAATTATGCAAAAGTCAAGCTCAGCGCTGATTTAAGCAGTCTGTCAGAAGATCATACCAAACTATTTTCACACCTTCTAAAAGCTGCAGATGCCATCGATGAACTGTATTGGCTACAATCATATGGTGACAAGAATGAATTATTAAGCAAAATGGGTGACGATCCGGATATTAAGGCTTATGCCATGATTAATTACGGTCCGTGGGATAGGTTGGATGGTAACTCACCATTTACTGATGATTATCCACCTCGTCCACTTGGTATGGGATTTTTCCCAAGCGATATGAATCAGAATGATTTCTTTGCAATACCTGGGAATGAAAAATTTGAACCTTTCACAATTGTAAAAAAAGATACAAAAGGTAATTTCAAGGTTTTACCTTACCACCTTGCTTATAAAGCTCAAATAGATAAAGCCGTTGAACATATCAGAAAAGGTGCAGAATCGTGTGATTGTCCAGATTTCAAAGCATATCTATTGCAACGTGCTGAAGATTTACTTACGGATGATTTTAGAAAGAGTGATGCCCTTTGGTTAAACTTAAAAGATAATAAAATCGACTTTATTGCCGGCCCTATTGAAAATCTGGAAGATCATCTAATCTGGACAAAGTATTCATACGGTGCATTTATTCTATTGAGAAATACTGAATGGACAGAGAATGTTAAGAAATACTCATTACTTCTTCCTTACTTACAAAAGAACTTACCTGTTGATGATAAATTTAAAGCAGAATCACCTGACGAGACATCAGATATCGTTATCTATGACGTATTGTATAATTCTGGTTATTGTAATGCTGGTAATAAACTGATTGGCTTAAACCTTCCTATTGAAACAGAACAAGTTCTTTCAAATTCCAGAAAAGTACATTTTAAGAATGTAATGGAAGCTAAGTTTCAAAAAATCCTTCGCCCCATTACTGATCTCGTTATCGATGAAAAACAAAGAAAGCATGTTAAATTTACTTCTTTCTTCCAGAATACAATTTTTTATGAGATTTCGAATAGTCTTGGCATCTCACAAACTATTAATAATAAAGGTAGTGTCAAAGATGCCCTAAAAGAACATCATGCAATCATTAATGTACTTAAGAATGATGTTTTGAGAATGTTTTTCATTACCAAGCTTCATGAGATGAACGAACTCAAAGACGTTGACTTGGTGGATAATTATGTGACCCATATGGCCGATGTTTTCCGATCCATTCGATTTGGCGTAACTGATGCTCAAGGTGTGGCCAATATGATTCGATTTAATTATTTTAAAGAACAGGAAGCTTTCAAGTACGACTCTAAAGCAGGTACATATAGGGTCAATGACTACAAAATGAAGAAAGCCATTGAATCACTTTCTAAACTAGTTCTAGAGATTCAAGGTAATGGTGATTATGAAATGGCATCCGAAATAATTCGTGACAAAGGCTATATTCATAATGAACTTCTGAATGACTTATATCGTATTCAGAGGGCAAGAATTCCTAAAGATGTTGTTTACGATCAGGGTGATCAGCTGGCGATGAAATAAAGCTTAATCCTTCATAAAAATAAAAGCTTGTCCATTAGGACAAGCTTTTGTTTTTATCATATTTATGTCAAAGTTTATTTTAATTTTGTACTGTTAATAAAAGACATACTCAATACAAACTAAATTTATTAGTTGGTTCTAAAGATATTCTATGCAAAAATCTATACTCTTCAGTCTTTTAATAGGCTTTTCATTTATTGCCCAGTCTCAAAACATCAAGATAATAAATGCTTCTACAAAAAAAACGATAGAGAATGTCTACCTATATAATGATAAGACATCAACAACAAGTTCTACAAGTGGGGAAGCCGATCTTTCTCAGTTTTCAAAAGATGCCATCATATTTTTCCAACACCCTTCATTTCAAAACTTACACCTGACGTATAAAAAGATCGTTGAAAATAAGTTCCTTGTGGAACTTCACCCACAACTATTTAAAATAAATGAAGTAACTGTTGCCGCTAATAAATGGGAACAAAATCCTAATGAAGTGCCTGTAAACCTCATTCATATTGACAATGGAACAATCAGAAATTCTGAAGTTTCAACATCAGCCGATTTGCTTCACGAAAGTGGACAAATATTTATTCAAAAGAGTCAGATGGGTGGAGGTAGTCCAATGATTAGAGGTTTTGCAGCCAACCGAGTTTTAATTGTTCTGGATGGTGTACGCTTAAACAATGCGATATACAGAAGTGGGAACTTACAGAATCTTCTCAATATAGATCCTTACAGTTTAGAATCAGCAGAGGTTGTTCTCGGGCCTGGTTCGGTTATATATGGAAGTGATGCCATTGGAGGGGTTATGGATTTCCACACAATCAAACCAAAATTTTCCACTGATTCAAACTTCAATTTTCAATTCAATCATAAGGCTAAATATGCTTCAGCAAATCACGAACTTGGTCTACATACCCGCTACTTTGTAGGAAACCATAAATGGAGTTATGCAGGAAGTATTAGCCATTCTGATTATTCTGATTTAAAAATGGGAAGAAATGGTACGAACCAATACAATAGAAACGAATATGTTATTCGAGAAGATGGACAAGATAAAATCAATCAAAATTCTCATCCTCATGTGCAGGAAGGAAGTAAATTTGAGCAATTAAATGTGATACAAAAACTAAGATATAAGCCTTCTGATAATACTGAATTGCAATACAATTTCCTGTATTCAACAACTTCGGATATACCAAGATACGATCGATTAAGCCAATATTCAGGGGGTGAACTAAAATATGCCGATTGGTATTATGGTCCACAAAGACTTCAGTTTCATTCACTAAATATCACAAATAAGAAAGCAAATCCATTATTCGATAGCTTCAAACTAATAGCTGCCTATCAAAATTATAAAGAGAGTCGCCATTCAAGAAAATTAAATAAGGGTCATATCAATAAACGGTTTGAAGAACTTGATATTTTCTCAACGAATCTCGATTTTAATAAAAAAATAAAGAAGCAATTCGAGCTTTTTTATGGAGCAGAGCATTTATACAATTATCTGAATTCAAGTGGATATAAAAAAAACATCTTAAATTCAGAGACCGCTCCCCTTGCAAGTCGTTATCCTGACAATTCAAGTTATTCTAGTTTAGCATCCTATGCTAATATTAAATGGAAGCTTAATGATAAATGGACACTAAATGGAGGCATTCGCTATTCACACATCTGGTTGAAGTCGGATTTAGATACAGAATTCTACGATTTCCCGTTCGACAACTTGGATTTAAATACAGGTGCTTTAAACGGGAGTATAGGTGCAACGCTTCAAACTAGCAACCATTACATTTTAAAACTAAATGCAACCACGGGTTTTAGAGCACCCAATATTGATGACATCGGAAAAGTTTTTGACTCTGAACCTGGAAAAGTTGTTGTCCCCAATAAGAATCTTAAACCGGAATATGCATATAATTTTGATATCAGTCTGAGTAAGAACATTACACCAGATTTGTATCTTGATATCACTGGCTTTTATTCTATTTTAAAAGATGCTATGGTACGACGTGATTTTAGCTACGATGGGCAATCAACTCTGTTGTATGATGGAGTTGAAAGTCAAGTTCAAGCAATAGTTAACGATGATAAAGCACTTGTTTATGGTATTAGTTTAAAAGCAAACGCTCAACTCTCATCAAATCTGCAAATATATGCCTATTACAACAGATCTAAAGGCGAATACAATGATGGAAGCCCTGTTAGACACGTACCACCTGCTTTTGCGTCTATGACTTTTAAATACAAGTCTAAAAAGCTAAAATCAAACCTATCTGTCAATTACAATGGAGAAATATCCAATAAAAATCTGGCCGATTCAGAACAAGATAAACCACATCTTTATGCAAAAGATGATAATGGTCTTCCCTATTCTCCCAGATGGGTTTGTGTCAACTCAAACAACAGTTATCAATTTAGAGATAAGATTATTCTTGGTTTTAGTGTTGAAAACATTTTTGATACAGCATACCGTCCTTATTCATCAGGCATTTCTGCTCCTGGCAGGAACTTCATTCTAAGTTTATCTTTCGAAATAAAGTAATCAAGAACGATTTGCCGATGGTTTTATTCTTTATCGGCAGGTCCACTCGCTTGTGCATCCTCATCAATAGACAGATTCAAGTCCTGATTCTCAATGGTATCTTCTTCCACAATTGGATTGATGATAAAAGGAATTTCCTGGCCCTTAGCTGAACGTATCAGCCCCCAAGTCATAATAAGACTTGTGGCAATAATGATAAACAGGAGAATCCCGGGATCGAAAGATTCATTGCTAAATTTCTGAGGAATGGCATAATACAAAAGTACTGTTATTAGTCCGCGCGGTGCTATCCAAAGCTGAGGGAAAATATCAAATCCCATGAAAGCGCGAAGAAATAACCAACGTATAGCATAAATACTCACTAAAAGTAATAAACTAACCCCCAATACTTTCAAACTAAATAAACTTGACACCAGGATACTGACTCCGAAAATAACAAAAAAGAAGGTTCTTACTACAAACGCAGATTCCAGCGTTATAACATGCAATTCACGTTTTAAAACCTCAAACTTATCCTTATGGAAATAGCGACGCAAGAAACCTCTATAAAAAAGTTCGTTATTTTGAACAATTACACCAAATACAAGAATAATAATTAGCGGAGACAGGTGCAATAATTTACCCACGGCATAAAGCAAGACCAAAAGAGATATCAATAGGAATAAACGTGCACCTTCATTTATAAACTGAAAGATATACAAAAGCAGATAACTTGCGGCAAAAGCAACAAGTACAGATACACCTATGCTTATTACAAAACTGAGCATAGGATGCATAACTTCTGCTGCGACTAAAGGATCTGAGTTTTGAAACTCGATGACATTCAAAACGAAATAGAAAAGCATAATCCCTACAATATCACTGAATGTACTTTCGTAAATATGAAATTCCTTTTTCTCTTCACTCAAATTTCCGACACTTGGAATAATTATGGCACTCGACAATATAGAAAGTGGTGTCGCGTAAAGCATGGCTGTAAACCAATCCATTTCTGGAATTAAATAGAAAATAATTGCAGCCGCCGCTATTAATGAAAAACCAAGCCCCAATGTGGCTATTAAAAGTGATTTTAAGATAATCTTGATTTTCTCCCTCTTCAATTCCAACTCTAAGGCTGCTTCCAATACAATCATGATCAAGCCTATGATCCCAATCACCTCGAGGATTGGAAAAAAATTAATCTCTGGAACTTTCATCCATTTTAAGCCATACTGAATAACAACGCCCAAAGCGATAAGCATGAGAACCGCGGGAACATTTGTTTTATTAGCTATTTTATTGAAAATGAACGAAAGCAAAATGATTAAACATCCAGCTATAATAAGTGGGTATGAGCCAAGAACTGCCATTTGTAAGAGGATTAATTATAATGAATATCGAAAATAAACATTTTTAAGATAACTAAAGCTCAAAGTTTAGTAAAATAAAAAGCTCCGAGACGACTCGAAGCTAAAATAAAATGTTCCTTTTCCTATCCCTTCTTCAGTCTTTTCAAATACAGTATTAGGCCAGTAATTAGAATCCAAAGTATCGTTAATCCAGCAAGAGGAATAAATAAAATATAAAATTGTCCAAAAATGTATTGGTATATTCTTCCCGTATGTATCTCAAGGCATAAATTCCACAAGGACATAGGCGAGCTTTTAATTTGCTCAGGCATATTAACAAAGCGAGTCCTATCAGACATATTCCCCACTCCTAAATTGTAGTCGAAAACAAATTCACGTCCATCGGCATCGCGCAAATAACCGGCAATAGGATGAGATGAAATTGGAGGTCCCATTCTTTTTATTGGCACATGTGGTTTCTTTGTGAAATAGTCAAAAATTAAATTTTGCTCTGGAATCCAATAAAACAAACCAGAAAATGAACCAATAAGATACTGACCCGGTTTTATCACCTCGAAAACATTAACGCCCATGACTGAAACAGGTGCCTGATTTGAAAATGGCAGAGGTGCTGTCTTGAAAAAATCGTCTGAATAATAAATCCTCTCATTGCTGGCCAAGAGTAGCCTGTCCAGTTTCTCATCATACATTATTCGTCTCAATTGATCGTACCAGGGATTAGGATCATCGAGATGAGTATATGGTAGTTTATCAACTTTGGCATTTGCAATGGGTATTAATAAGGGTGGACGTAAAAACATACCCGTCAAAGCAGATAATATCAAAAAGATAATCATCCAAACACCTAAGCGATTGTGCCAATTCAAATTAAACTTCAGAAATTTTGCTTTTCTCTTTACGTCTTGCCCTTTTGCTTTCACCCGTTTCATCCACTTAGGGTAAATGAAATAAATGATACCTGAAATTGAAAGAAGAATAAAAATCAAACCAATAAAATCGACAAACAATTTACCAGGCAAGCCAAAGGCTTCACCGGAATGAACCTCCCACAATGTTTTAAATAAGGATATCTTACCATCATAATCAGACTTAGCTAACAACTCAACTTTTTCAAATCCGGTTGTCGTTTGTTTCAATAAGTTCGAACGAGTTAATACATAGCAAGCACCTTTGACTTCAAGTAAATCTACCACACGCTTTTCTGCAACAGGTAATTCAATCTTTATCCATATGTCATTTTTAAACTGATAAAGCCCTAATAAAGTCCCGGCATAAAGTTCGCCCGAGCCAGTTTTAAGTAATTTCTCAATTTTACAATTATCAATACCCTTAGGGAAACCCTGGTTATAATCTTCGAATGTTCTATAATTATCATTCGTTTTCCAAACACCAATATTTCCATAGATAAGCGCAGTATCTCCTTCCAGTTGAAGTCCAGATTTGACAGCAGCTTTATTCCAATTTTTATATTGGTATTCACTTCCTAAATAATCTCTATTAACATCAACAGATGAAAAGGTTTCGCGATGATTCATTACGATACCTGAAAGAGCAAACAACAAAATGAATAATGTAAGGACCAGTGATGGCCACTTATGATGTTTCTTAAAAAACTTTGTCCAATTCTTCATCGATAACTGTATTTCGAGGACTTAAACCTATGCCTAAAATAGACAAAAACTGCTCAAAAAAGAATGAATACTTTTCTGAACAGTTTAAGTCATTAACCCAAATATGATCTAACGCCAATCCTATTAACAAGATTTTAGTCAATCTATCTGATAGTTGCCTATCAAATGCTTGTAAAGGATACGTAGTAACCCGTCACTACGTATCTATAATTTAGTTGTATAAATTAATTCTTAGTTAAGAAACATCTTCATGTCCTCATCAACAGTACCGATTCCACCAATTCCGAATGTATCAATCAATACCTTAGCTACATTTGGAGAAAGGAAAGCTGGCAATGTTGGTCCCAGGTGAATATTTTTAACACCTAAAGAAAGAAGAGCTAGCAATACAATAACTGCTTTTTGCTCGTACCATGCTATATTATAAGCAATTGGCAGATCGTTGATATCGTTTAGTTCGAAAACTTCTTTCAATTTCATTGCGATAACTGCCAATGAGTACGAGTCATTACACTGACCTGCATCCAATACTCTTGGAATACCTCCGATATCACCAAGCTCAAGCTTGTTGTAACGGTACTTAGCACAACCTGCAGTTAAGATAACAGTATCCTTTGGTAGAGCAGCAGCAAATTCAGTATAGTAATCACGACCTTTCATACGACCATCGCAACCAGCCATTACAAAGAACTTACGGATAGCTCCCGACTTAACTGCATCAACAACTTTGTCTGCCAACTGCATTACTTGGTTGTGAGCGAATCCACCTACAATAGTTCCGTTCTCAATCTCAGTTGGTGCAGCACATTTCTTAGCTACTTCAATAATTTCAGAGAAATCTTTCTTTCCATTCTCATCAGCAGTAATATGCTTGAATCCTGGAAAACCTGATGCTCCAGTAGTGTATACTTTATCTTGATAAGTTGAATCCGCTTTTGGAGGAACAATACAATTCGTAGTAAACAAGATAGGTCCGTTGAAAGTTTCGAACTCTTCGTTCTGCTTCCACCAAGCATTTCCGTAGTTACCTACAAAGTGCTCATACTTTTTGAACGCTGGATAGTAGTTAGCTGGTAACATCTCAGAGTGAGTGTAAACATCAACACCAGTACCTTCAGTTTGCTTCAATAGTTCTTCCATATCCTTAAGGTCGTGCCCTGAAATTAGGATACCTGGCTTATTAGAAACTCCGATATTTACTTCAGTAATTTCCGGGTTACCATAAGCACCTGTGTTAGCTTCGTCAAGAGTTGCCATAGCAGTTACACCATTAGCACCACATTCCATTACAAGAGCTACTAAATCGTCAGCACTCAATGTATCATCAGTAGTTGCTACTAGAGCTTTTTGCATGAAAGCATACATCTCAGCTTTCTCAACACCTAAGTTATAAGCATGCTCAGCATAAGCTGCAAAACCTTTCAAGCCGTACATTAATAATTCTCTCAATGAACGAACATCTTCGTTTTCTGTAGAAAGAACACCAATTACACGAGCTTTAGCATCGAAATCGTGCTCTGCATCAGCATACCAAGTTGCAGAATGGTGAAGATTTTCAAAAGTTACACCAGCAGTTTCTGCCTGTGTCTTAATCTCTTCACGTAATTTTAAACCTTCGCGAATAAAACTTACAAATTTTACTTTATCGAAGTTGGCATTTGTAATTGTCATGAACAAACCTGTCATTACATAGTTGTTCACTTTATCATTCTCAATACCAGCTTCGCGAGCTTTGGTACTGAAAACAGAAATGCCTTTCATTACGTACATCAATAAATCCTGAATGTTTGCAACCTCGTCGGTTTTTCCACAAACACCTTTAACTGTACATCCAGTTCCTTTTGCTGCCTCTTGGCACTGATAACAAAACATAGCCATAATTAAATTTTTTATAGTGTTATTATTAGAGTTTTCAATTTACAAAATCGAATGAATAAAATCTAAAATAATTAAGTAGTATTCCCTTTCGACACCACAAATATGAGGCAAGATATCAGTAAAAAGTGTAACGAATGTTACAAAGAGAAAAGTTTTTAAGAGTTTTTTATCTTTTATTCTCTTTATCTGACATTAAAAAATTCAAACTTTCAATAATTCTAAACGTAAAATTGATTAATCTCTTTTAAATTCAAGGGATGCAGATAACTTTCCACTAATCGATAATTTCATTAACTTTGAGGTCATCCCATAAATCCACACGAAACCGCAAAAAGATATTACCGAATTCTAATAATAAACTCATGTTAAAAAAATCTTTAGTTCTGCTCGCCGCGACTCTCATTTGTCTTTCATCCTTTTCGAAAGGGAAAAAAGAAATGACAGTTGTATTTTATAATGTCGAGAACCTGTTCGATACCATTAACCATCCTGACAAAAGGGATGATGATTTTACACCAATGGGGAAACTTAATTGGGATACTCGACGATATAAAGACAAGCTGACCAAACTTAGCCATGTCCTGAGCTCAATAAATAAAGAGATATTACCTGAAATCATAGGTCTTTGTGAAATTGAAAACAAAGAAGTGATTGAGGATCTTATTAAAGAAGAAAGATTAAAGAAAGGGAAATATCAAATTGTACACGATGAAAGTCCAGATAAAAGAGGAATTGACTGCGCACTAATTTACCGAAAAGGTGAATTTAAGTATCTAAAGCACGAAACTATAAATATTGAATTTCCCTGGGAAAAGAAATACAAAACAAGAGATATTTTATATGTACAAGGCTTAGTTGGTAGAAAAGATACTTTAAACATTTTTGTGAATCATTGGCCTTCTCGTCGTGGAGGACAAGAAAAGTCTGAACCTAATCGAATTTTTGTCGCCAAACAATTAAGAAAAGCTATTGATGCCATTCAAGCAAAAAATCCATTTGCTAAAATTATTATCATGGGTGATTTTAATGATGAACCTACTGATAAGGCAGTCGTAAAAACACTAAAGGCTGGTCATGACAAAAATACAGATAATCCCATGGGATTATACAACTTGATGTTTGATTTACAAGCGAATGATGAAGGCTCTTATAACTACAGAGGCGACTGGAATATGCTGGATAATTTAATTGTCTCAAATTCACTTCTAAATGAGTCAAGAGGCTACCAAACACAACACAATGCAGGCAGAATATATCGTAATAAATGGATTTGCTACAAAAATAAACAAGGGACTTACACCCCTAGTAGAACCTATGGGGGCCCTAAATATTATGGCGGTTTTAGCGATCATTTTCCTGTGTATTTCAAACTGAAGAAATAAATCAATCCTAATATTGTCTCAATTCAGAGTTACAAAATAGCTTTAGAGCATATGCATTTGATGTATATGCTCTCTTTTTATTAGTTTTACAACCACAAACAAAGCACATATTGTCGAATGGATTTTAAACTTGTATCAAAATTTCACCCCACTGGCGATCAACCGGAAGCCATTAAACAACTTGCTGAAGGCTTGAATGATAATCATCCCTTTCAAACACTTTTAGGTGTGACAGGTTCGGGAAAAACCTTTACCATAGCCAACGTGATTAAGGAGGTTCAGAGACCAACTTTAGTTTTGAGTCACAATAAAACCCTTGCGGCACAGTTGTATGGCGAGTTTAAAAACTTTTTCCCTGATAATGCCGTTGAATATTTTGTCAGCTACTATGATTATTACCAGCCAGAAGCCTATCTACCAACCACGGATACGTATATTGAAAAAGATCTTGCCATAAATGACGAAATCGAAAAATTAAGGCTAAGTGCTACCTCAGCCCTCCTTTCTGGCCGAAAAGATGTTATTGTTGTTTCTTCCGTTTCCTGCATTTATGGTATTGGTAATCCAGAAGATTTTCATGCTAATGTATTGGAGTTGAAACAGGGACAGCGTATTTCAAGAAACAAGCTTTTACTCTCCTTTGTAGATGCTTTGTACTCAAGAAATGAAGTGGAATTTGAGCGTGGTAACTTTAGAGTAAAAGGTGATACCATCGACATCTTCCCTGCTTATGCCGATTTTGCATACCGCATTATATTTTGGGATGATGAAATTGACGAGATCTACTCGTTTGATCCTCTCAATGGACAAAAAATTGAACGCTACGATAGAATCACGATCTATCCTGCCAATATATTTGTTACCAGTAAGGATAAAGTTCAGAATGCCATTAAACTGATTCAGGATGATATGGTCGCTCATGTTGAATACATGAAAAGTATTGGAAAACATCTAGAAGCCAAACGTGTTGAAGATAAAGTCAATTTTGATTTGGAGATGATTCGGGAACTTGGCTATTGCTCGGGTATTGAGAATTATTCCCGCTACTTTGATGGAAGATCTCAAGGTTCACGTCCTTTCTGTCTTATAGATTATTTCCCCGACGATATGTTAATGGTTGTAGATGAGAGTCATGTTACACTTTCTCAGGTGAAAGCCATGTATGGAGGTGATCATTCTCGTAAGGTGAATTTGGTTGACTACGGTTTCAGGCTTCCATCAGCTTTGGATAATAGACCTCTAAAATTTGAAGAATTTGAGGCATTAACCTCTCAAACAATTTATGTGAGTGCAACACCTGCTGATTACGAATTAGAAAAGTCAGAAGGTGTAGTCGTAGAACAAATTATTAGGCCAACTGGGCTACTGGATCCACAAATTGATGTACGACCTAGTCTCAATCAAATCGATGATTTAGTCGCTGAAATTAATAAGAGAAGTGAGATTGACGAACGTGTTTTGGTTACAACCCTAACCAAGCGTATGGCCGAAGAGCTTTCGCAATATTTTGCTGATTTAAATATTCGTTGTCGCTATATCCACTCTGATGTTGATACTTTAGACCGAGTGAAAATTATGGAAGAGCTTCGATTAGGTCTTTTTGATGTCCTGATTGGTGTCAATCTTTTACGTGAGGGGCTCGACTTACCAGAAGTTTCACTGGTTGCTATATTAGATGCGGATAAAGAAGGTTTCCTACGTTCTACCAGAGCCTTAGTTCAAACGGCTGGTCGTGCCGCTCGTAATGTAAATGGTTTGGTTATCATGTATGCCGATAGGATTACCAAATCGATGCAGGAAACGATTGACTCAACCAACTATAGAAGAGAAAAACAACTGGCCTATAACGCCAAACACAACATAACCCCAACTCAAATTATTAAGGACAAAACCAGTATCATGCAAAATAGCGGTGGTACTGATCCTAAAGCTTACAGTGGTCCTGAAACCATTGAAATTGCAGCGGATCCTGTCGTTCAATATATGAGTAAGGAAAGTCTGGAAAAGTCCATTGCTAAAACGAAGAAATCAATGCAAAAAGCGGCAAAAGATCTGGATTTCCTTCAGGCGGCACAATTCCGTGATGAAATGTACAAGCTCGAAAAACTCCTAAAAGAGAAATCTTAAAAACACAAAAGCTATATATAGCAAAGAGGCTATTGAAAATTAATTCAATAGCCTCAATCTATTTTTTCACAGTTCTAACCGTACTAACCTAAATAGGTTTTAAGTAGTTTAGATCTTGAAGTATGTCTTAAACGTCGAATCGCTTTCTCTTTAATCTGACGAACACGCTCACGTGTTAAACCAAACTTCTCGCCGATCTCTTCAAGAGTCATTTCCTGAATTCCGATTCCAAAGAATAATTTGATAATATCGCTCTCTCTTTCTGTTAGAGTAGCAAGGGCACGATCGATCTCTCTAGTCAGCGATTCGTTCAACAAGCTACGGTCAGCGATTGGTGAGTCATCATTAATCAGTACATCAAGTAAAGAATTATCTTCTCCATCAACAAAAGGTGCATCTACCGAAATATGACGTCCTGATACACGTAGGGTATCAGCAACCTTATCAGCAGGCAATTCAAGAGTATCAGCCAATTCCTCTGGGGATGGCTTTCTCTCGTGCTCTTGTTCAAATTTAGAAAAAGCTTTGTTGATTTTGTTCAAAGATCCTACCTGGTTCAATGGCAAACGAACAATACGAGACTGCTCAGCCAAAGCCTGCAAAATCGATTGACGAATCCACCATACCGCATAAGAAATGAATTTAAAACCACGAGTCTCGTCGAATTTCTCAGCAGCCTTAATCAAACCTAAATTACCTTCATTAATCAAATCAGGTAGACTTAAGCCTTGATTTTGGTATTGTTTAGCTACAGAAACAACAAAACGTAAATTGGCTCGGGTTAACTTCTCCAAGGCTCTCTGATCGCCTTTTTTGATTCGTTGTGCCAATTCAACTTCTTCTTCTACAGTAATAAGATCTTCTTTACCAATCTCTTGCAAATACTTATCGAGAGAAGCACTCTCACGATTGGTAATTGATTTTGTTATCTTTAATTGTCTCATAGTCCCTTTTTCAACTCGAAATATTGCGCAAAATTAGCTCTTTAAAAATTTATAGCCAAAATTGATTCGCATTTTATTCCAGTTATTTATTAAATTGCGATTTCGAGTCTATTAATCCACTGCCAAAGAAAAAGCATAATATTTATGCGTTCCATTGGGATAAATACCCGAAATAAATACCCCCTCATCCTCTATCTCACTTAAAACCTTGCGAATGTCATTTTCGCTAGTAATGGGTTTATTATTTATATTCATAATGATATACCCTTCTTTTATGCCCGCACGTTTCAATTTTCCATCAACCAATTTACTGACTCGTATTCCGTACGGAATCCCCTGAGTATACTTCTCTTTTTTTGATATCTTTTGAAATTTTGCGCCCAATAATTCGATCTGATTATCCTTAATCAGTTGGGTACCACCAATCATATTACGTAAAGTTAACTGAAAATGTTTCTTTTTCCCCTTTCTTTTTACTAAAATATTTATTTTATCTCCGGGAGTATATCGACTAATTCGCTCTTGCAACTCAGAACTTGTTCTTACATCCTTATCATCTATTTCAACAATCACATCTCCTCGTTGGATTCCAACTTTATCAGCAGCGCCATTCTTATTCACACCATCTATATACACGCCTGAAATTGTATCAAGCTTTAATTTACCTGCTAAATCGGCATCAACACTTCGAATCGATACGCCCAAAAATGCGCGCTGAACTTCACCATACTTTTTCAAGTCTGCGATTACTTTTTTAAAAATACTCTCAGGTATGGCAAAAGAATAACCCGAATAGGATCCTGTTCTTGACTCAATAGCTGTATTAATTCCAATTAATTGCCCTTTAGAGTTAACCAAGGCTCCTCCACTATTTCCCGGATTTACAGCTGCATCTGTTTGCAAGAATGACTCGATACTCATTCGCCCTCCCATAATTCCAATATTTCTCGACTTGGCACTAATAATGCCAGCCGTTACCGTAGAAGTTAAATTAAACGGATTACCAACCGCTAAAACCCATTCGCCTAGTTTCAAAGAATCAGAATCTCCCAAATCCATCTTGGGAAAATCTTTACCTTCTATTTTTAATAAAGCTAAGTCAGTTGAGACATCTTGTCCTATTAATTTAGCAACGAATGATCTTTGATCGTGCAAAACGACTTGAATACGATCCGATTGTTTTACCACATGATTATTAGTTACAATATAGCCATCTTCAGAGATAATCACACCTGAGCCTGCTCCAAGACTGGGTTGTGAATGATAAGAACGTCTATTTCCAAAAAAGAAATCATATATAGAACCGGAAGACTGACCTCCATATAGTGTTTTAACATGAACGACTGATTTGACAGATGACTCCGCCGCGTAAGACAAGTCAATCAACTCCGATCCAACATGGGTCACACGCGTTAGTTTTAATTCTGGAGAACCGTCGGTTTCACTCACTTCAAGTTTTCTATCATCCAGATAAATAAAAATAGAAACAGCAATTAAACCTCCTACAACTGCTGTTAGTAATCTCCCTAAGAACATTTTAGAATTCATAATTAAAAGTTTGTATTTAATCTTTATTTCCCGATTGAATGAATGTATTTAAATCAGGATTACTATTTTTGACCTTAATTTAATATTATAACATCATTATAGTTCCAGATATTATTACTCCTTAACAATTATTAACAGATCATAAACATGCAAATCTGCTTTTCAAAATACCAAGGCACTGGGAATGACTTCATTCTAATTGACAATAGAGATAAATCTTTTCCTTCTGAGAATATTTCTCTGGTTGAAAAGTTGTGCGATAGACGCTTTGGAATTGGCTGTGATGGGCTAATGCTACTCGAAAACGAAGAGGGATATGATTTTAAAATGCGCTATTTTAACTCTGACGGAAAAGAAGGAAGCATGTGTGGTAATGGTGGACGTTGTATTGTCGCCTTCGCTTATCATCTGGGTATCATAAAAGATAAAACACATTTCATCGCTGTTGATGGGGAACACTTTGCTGAGCTTAGCTTCAAAAAGGATGAACTTATCGTAAGCTTGCAAATGCAGAATGTTGATCAGATTGAGAAAGGGACAGATTTTTACTTTTTAAACACAGGTTCTCCTCACTATACCAAGTTCATCAATAGGCACGAAAAATTCGATACTTATTCTGAAGGGAAAAAGATACGATATAATGAGCGTTTTAAAGAGACAGGAACCAACGTCAACTTCATATCAGGGGAGAACAATCAAATTCAGGTTAGCACTTATGAACGAGGTGTAGAAGACGAAACCTATTCTTGTGGCACCGGGGTTGTCGCCTCTTGTATTTCTGCTAAACTACAATTCAATACCGAAAGCAATCATTTCTATATTAAAACTAAAGGAGGAAATTTAGAAGTTTTCTTTGATCACAAAGGGAATGATAAATTTGAAAACATTTGGCTCAAGGGACCAGCAAGCTTCGTTTTTGATGGTAAGCTTGATGCTTAATGAAAATATCACTAAAAAAATTCAGCCTTCATTTCATCAGAAATTGAAGGCTGGTTTATATAGATGGCTCTTGAAATTCTAATCCCACTTAGCGACCTGATCTACCACCGTATAATTGTTGATATAATCTAATGCATCTTCTGCTTTATCTACAAAAACATACATCTGTCGGAAAGATTCATTGGCAAATTTCTCTTGATATTGCATCTCAAACTGTCCCTTAAGAGCGGAGTAAAAACCATCGACATCAACAAATACAATGGCCTTAGAGTGATACCCCAATTGCTTTAACGTAATCACTTCCATAATTTCTTCAAGGGTTCCAAAACTACCTGGCAGAGCAATAAAAGCATCCGATTTTTCACGAATAACTTCTTTTCGCTCTTTCATATCAGTGGTTACGATAAGTTCATCTGCATAATCAGAAGCGATGCCTTTGGATTGAATTAACTCAGGAATGACACCAATCACTTTACCGCCTGAATTTTTAGTTGCTAAAGCTGATGCATGCATCAATCCAACATTAGTTCCTCCATATACAATATGATTCCCTGAGGAGCCAATTGCCTTGCCAAGTTCTTTGGCCGCCTTATAATATTTATCTGGCAGATGATCACTCGACGAGCAAAATACACATATATTTTTATCCATAATCGTTTTTTCTTTAAACAAAAAGCCCTTGTGAACAAATCACAAGGGCCATTATATAGAAATTCAAATAGAATTCATTAATTCTAAGACACTTTAATTAAGCATCAATATTGGCGTAAGTGGCGTTCTCTTCGATAAACTCACGACGAGGTGGAACCTCATCACCCATTAACATAGAGAATACACGATCTGTTTCTGCAGCATTTTCAATAGTTACCTGACGTAAAGTTCTTACCTCTGGATTCATTGTTGTTTCCCATAACTGCTCAGCACTCATCTCTCCAAGACCTTTATAACGCTGAATATGCATAGAAGATTCTTTTCCTCCACCCCATTCTTCAATCAATCTTAAACGCTGATCTTCGTTCCAACAGTATTGCTGATTCTTACCCTTCTTAACTAAATACAAAGGAGGCGTTGCAATATACAAGTAACCATTCTCAATCAATGATTTCATATAACGAAAAAAGAAAGTCATAATCAAAGTCGCAATATGACTACCGTCGACGTCGGCATCACACATGATTACAATCTTGTGATATCTTAACTTTTCAACATTAGCCGCCTTACTGTCTTCTTCGGTACCAATTGTAACACCAAGAGCTGTAAAAATATTCTTGATCTCATCACTTTCGAAAACCTTGTGCTGCATTGCTTTCTCCACATTTAAGATCTTACCCTTAAGTGGCAGAATAGCCTGGAATTTTCTATCTCGACCTTGCTTGGCAGTTCCACCCGCCGAATCTCCCTCGACTAGAAATACTTCACAGTTAGCAGGATCTTTATCAGAACAGTCAGAAAGTTTTCCTGGAAGACCAGAACCACCTAAAACTGTTTTACGTTGAACAAGTTCACGTGCCTTACGAGCTGCATGACGAGCAGTAGCAGCCATAATAACTTTCTGAACGATGGTTTTAGCATCCTTTGGGTGTTCCTCAAGATAATTGGTCAATAAAGCACTTACGGCCTTATCAACAGCAATACTAACCTCTGAGTTACCTAATTTTGTCTTGGTCTGACCTTCGAACTGAGGCTCGGCAACTTTTACAGATACCACTGCTGTAAGCCCTTCACGGAAGTCATCACCTGAAATATCAAACTTAAGCTTAGATAACATACCTGATTTATCAGCAAAAGATTTTAAGGTTCTGGTTAAACCACGACGGAAACCTGTTAAGTGAGTTCCACCTTCAATCGTGTTAATATTATTCACATAGGAATGAATATTCTCAGAAAAAGATGTGTTATACTGAAGAGCAATTTCTACAGGTACTTCATTATTTTCAATAGAAACATGAACTGTATCTTCAATAAGACGCTCACGAGTCATATCAAGATACTGAACAAATTCCTTTAGTCCTTCTTCAGAGTAAAAAACCTCCGATTTAAAAGAACCATCTTCCTGAACATCTCGCTTATCTGTAAGGATCAGCTTTATGCCTTTATTAAGGAAAGCCAATTCGCGCAAACGAGCGGCTAAGATATCATACTTATATTCAGTTGTCAAGAAAATTGAAGCATCCGGCACAAAGGTAATATTTGTTCCAGTGACATTGGTTTCTCCAATAACTTTTACATCTGCAAGAGGTTTCCCTTGCGAGTATTCTTGCAAAAATATTTTTCCTTCACGATGAACTTCTGCTTGTAACAAGGTTGAAAGCGCATTCACACAAGACACACCTACACCATGCAAACCACCAGAAACCTTGTAGGAATCTTTATCGAACTTACCACCGGCGTGCAAAACTGTCATAACAACCTCTAGGGCTGACTTATTCTCTTTCTCATGCAATTCAGTAGGAATACCTCTACCATCATCTTTAACCGTAATAGAGTTGTCTTCATTAATGAAAACTTCAATATTATTACAATGTCCGGCTAGAGCCTCGTCTATAGAGTTGTCTACAACCTCGTAAACCAAGTGGTGCAAACCTTTTACATTTACATCACCAATATACATAGAAGGACGCTTACGAACCGCCTCCAAGCCTTCTAACACCTGAATACTATTCGCTGAATAGTTGGCATTTTCTTTATTCACATTTTCTAAATCACTCATTTATCAGATCTTTAGTATTATTTTGAAAGAAGTCTGAAAAAGAACACTCTTTTTCAAAAAAAAAGAATCTCAATTACAGATTCTAAACATTCGGAGTTTAATCTCAAATATGATTAGGTCATAATGAAGTTGATTACTCAAACCAAAAACGATCAAATTTTCTATCAATCAACACATTACGACAAACCAAATTAAATTCTATTGAGATAAACAAAGATAATAAAAATGATGAATTTTGCTCACCTTATTGTAATAAAAAAGCAAGTAAAAACAGAGTTTTTTACAAATGATTTATTTGGCATAAAAAAAGGGCTCAAGTTTAAATCTCAACAGAGAATATTAACTCAAACCCTAACTCTTATAATTCAATTATCTAATGTTTAACCCGTACTAAAAAACCATACAGAACATTAGATTTAAAACACCAATCTTAAGCCAACCATACCGTTAATACCCTGACTTGGGTAGCCATGCCAAAGGTAAGTTTCTGCATTAAATATATTATTCACATTAGCATAAAGCGATAAAATATCATTCCATTTATATTCAGCCCCTAAACCAAAATCAGCTAGTGCATCAAGCTGAGCGCTATTTCCATTCGTCATTACCTCTCTCTCTCCAACAAATATCAAACGCGCATTAAACAACCATTGATTGGTAAACTGGTAAGTTGCTCTGGTCTCCATTTCGAAATTTGGCATATGCCAAGGCTCTTCTATGCCATCCAATGAGTAATGTGTATATTTTGCCAGTGCATACAGCTTAAGTTCCTTATTTAGCTGCAAATCGACTTCTCCAGTAAAACTTAACTTGGCCAAATCATTATAAACAACGGCATATTTGTTCGAATAGTGCGTTTGTCCTGGTAATTCTCCTTGTGGTGAAACAGCAGCATTCGCCATTGAGAAAAAGTATTGATTATCAATATTTGCATACTCAACTGACAATAAGGCGGTGGACTTTGATGAAATTCGACTTTTGAAACCACCATAAACCCTATAATTTAAACTCGTGCTTTCAACATCCAAGCCTGAATGTATAAAAGGATTCACTTCTGAAATTGATCGAATTGTATTCAAATCTAAATGACCATCTAAACCAGCAAACACATCCAGAATTTTATCAGCCAAAACCAAATTGAATTTAACATCAGGATAAAGCTTAAAATCAGAATCATTCCCTAATACCGTTTGAGCTTTTACACCGAGCTTCATTTTGAATCCACTCAAACTAATATGATATGATGGGTTTATTGTCCATAATGAAGATCGCACATCGTGATCCTTCAAACCCGAATTCCAGTACACCAAATTATTGCTTTGAATAAAATTCAATGCACTTTCTAAAGTCCATAAACCGTCTCCTGCCTTTAATTCAGCACTCCCATTCACACCTAAATCCACTTCACTCACATTATACTTATCATTGAAATATTCAAATTGAACACCAAGCTTATAATTTAGATCCTTAGCATTCTTTTTCAAGGTTTCATAAGTTGTATTTAGTCCCAAATGGTTAAATCTTTGATTATTGTAATTGAAAATATTTTCTTTTCCCGTTACAACATTTAATGGAGACCCATAAAAATTAAAAGCTTTATGCTTGAAAAAAACACGAGAACTCAATTTGGCATCATTTAAATAATGATTCCCATAGACTTCTGACAAGAATTCCTTCCAATCAGGCTTCACCTTGCTTCCATTCTCCAATTCCAATTTCCCATTGCTTGAATAATGTTGTAGATGAACACCAAAATCTGTCTTTTTTGATTGAAGATTATTATAACGATAGTCCGCAAACAAACTAGCATAATTGCCTGCAGCCAGGTCAAAAGAATGCCCCTGTACCTTTTTAAAACGAGTACTGCTCATTTTAGCTGCTTTAATCGATACGGGTTTAAAACTCACATCCAATGACTTAGATCTGATTGAATAATCAAATTGCTGATTAGAAGTAACCGTATCAACAACATTAGGCATTTTCCCAATTCGTTTGGCCTTCTTAATTTTAGGTTTAAAGTTAGTCCTTACCTTAACTTCTTTATCTAAATCTCTTTGTTCCTGAGCATGTCCTAACAAACACATTACAGCCAATGCACCTGTTAATAAAATTGATTTTATTCTCATATATTGTAATTTTCTTTTTCTGATATAATATTAAATAAGGATTTAGTCGTCAAGCTCGCCAACCATCTCATTTAGCATTGATTTCGCATCACTTACTGATAAAGAATCTTTCTTAGCCTTTTGCAAATTCTTATTTCCCTTACTAATTGATTTTTTATTTACGACCTCCTTCGCTGTCTTCACCGGAACTTGTTTCAAACTCGATTCCTTTACCTTCTCAGCTTCTATTATAGTCTCCAACTTTAACTTTGCAGCCTCAATAATACCATCATCCTTAACCGAATAATTATCAATCACGCTTTGTAAGGTATAACGTGCCTGGAACAGATCTTTCTTTTCCATAAAAAGATCCGAAAGCAAAATAAAACTTTTACCTAACCAGAAATGATGCGGAGAGTTCATCTCAATAAATTCATTAACTCTTTTTTCGGCTTCAACATTGTTTTTATTTCTATAAAGGAGGTTCGCCAATAAAAATCTGGACTCGGCTCCTTCAGAAGTTTGAACTTCTTTTGCCAAAGCTTGTAAATCTTTTTTAGCTAGATCATCATGATTTAATATTAAATAAGTCTTAGCTCGCTTATATAAGATCTCTCGCATTTCTGGGGTGCTCAATTTTGAAGAAAGCATTAGTTCCTTGGAAAGAGCAATCAAATCATCATGTTTTTTTAACTCATAATAACATCTAAACATGCCCCAATCTGCTATTCGTTTATTTTCAACGAGCTTAGTCTTTTGCTTAAGCAATTGATACGTGTTGTTTGCTTTCAAAAAATCTCTTTGCTTAAAATAGAGTTGCGATGCACCCAATAAAGCTTTTTCTGTAAACAGATTATCCCCATTTTCAAGAACCATTTCAAAAGCCAATAGCGCTTCATTATAATCCTCACGATTAAAGGCGGCTTCCCCTCTGTAATAAGCTGCATTTATTCTAAACATTCCCTGAGGAAACTCTTTCAGATAATCTGAGAAAGCATCAACTGATTTTTCATTCTGACCATCCATATATAGGCGTTCTGCTGACAAGTATGTTAAAGAATCCTTCTCTGATAAATCAACCGCATGCCCCATACCTAATGATTCTGCAAAAGAAAAATAAGCCTGCACATTGTTCATATCAATATAAACATTCTTCATTCCTACTAACGCACTTTTAGCTTCGCTACTATCTGCGTACTTCAAAATAACTTGTTTATAACTCTTTATGGCTTCAGGATAGTCTTTCCTATTATAATTCAATTGTCCTAATTGCAATAATGACTTTGCAGCGTATTCACTATTGGGGTAATCAGAAATCAATTTCTTATAGATCAATACAGCCGCATTTTCGTTCCCTTTTTTAGTTTTAGCCTTAGCCAACTCAAACAAAGCATCATCTCTATATTCCGATTTAGGAAATTCTTCTGAAAAGTTTTTCAAAAGAGCAATCTTCTCATTTAATTGTCCGGACAAACCTAGAGAAAGAGCATTCTGATATACAGCATAATCCGTAGACCAATTTCTAGCTTTAGCAGCTTTAGAATAATATTCTGAAGCTTTATCGTAGTTCCTATCCAAGAAATAACAATCGCCTATCCTGTTCTGTACATCAGTCAAATAATCTGATGATTTTCCTTTCATCAATTGCTCATATTTACGAAACCACTTAATGGCTTTGGAGTATGCGTCCAGCTCAAACTCACAATAGCCCAGATTATAGTAGGCCGTACTAAAGTGTTTTGAATTACCAACACCTGGTGTTCTTATAAATTCCTGGTAATATTTAATCGCGCTTATAAATTCATTCGTACTATAATAAGCTTCAGCTTTCCAGTATAAACAATCAGCAGCAATTTCACTATCGTACATTTTATAAGCTAACGATTTATTCAAATATCGAACGGATTTTTCGTAGCGTGCTTTTTTAAATAATTCTAATGCATAAAAATAGGCCACACGCTGGTACACTTCCTCTATGCGCGATGCTTTCTTTTTAATTTTATCCATCGACAATAGAGCTGACTTATAATTCTTAGTTGTCATGTAAACACTTACCAAAAAGTCGTAAGCCTCATCATTCTCATCAGAATCCGGGTACAGGTTCAAATAATCATCAAAGGCGCTTATTGTTTCATTCACCTTAGAATAGGATAGTTCGTAAGTTATTTTTGCAAAGTTAAAGAGTGCACTTTTCTTTATATCTGCATCAGCACTCATTTTAGACGTTTTTTCGAAAGCAAGTTTGGCTGCTTCTTTATCACCAGTTCTCAAATAACAATCGGCTAAATTGTAGGTTGAAATTTGCTGCATCACATCTTCCTTTCCTCTCACCTTGCGAAACCACTGACTTGCGTTTTCATAATCTTCTTCTTGATAATACGAGAATGCCAATGCAAAAATCTCTTCTCTTAGCAGATTCTTTTTGTCCTGAATCAAATAAAGTATGGCAGCCGAGTAATTCTTCTGGTTATAATAAGCCAAACCGACCATCTTTGCAATCTCAGGCACTCTATCAACATCAGCTTTTTTAAGAAAATCAGGAGCATATGTAATCAACTTCTCATATTTTTCCTGCAGATAATATATTTGGGTAATATAGTATGGAATCAAAGATGAGTACCTATCATCATCTCCTAACTTATCAAAAGCATTTAATGCCGTTTGATAATTCCCTTTCTGATAGGCAATATGCGCATAATAGTAATTGGCTGGCATTTGATACTTTCCCTTCCTATCGATTAGATCGAAAAAATACTTTCCTGCCTGCTCAGCATTTTCAGTTTTGAAATAAGAATAGGCCTTTAAAAACAAAAACTCATCTTCCTGATCTTTATTAATCTGGTATGCATCTGTTCTCTCTAACCAACCCAGCGATTTCTTGTATCTCTTTTGCTTATATTTCTGTCTTGCCAACTGGAAATACGCCTGATGTACCCATGGGCTTCCTGGATATTTATCTAAAAAGTTAAGCATTTTTTTCTCAGCTTCCGGACGTGAAAGCTCCATAGCACAGTAGGCCAAATAAAATTCAGCTTCAATTTTCCTATCGGAGAAATCATTCTCGTTCTCAAGTACCTGTTGAAAACAAAAACGGGCCCCTCCAAAATCCTGACGTTTAAAAAGATCATGTCCCTTTCTCCAATTGTCAGAATAAGTCTGACCTGCAACATTTTTTTGTGCAATGGAGCTTTTAAATGGAATACTTAATATGAATATTAAAATGATGGAAAGTAGAAATTTAAGGCGCATATTGTCAATTATCATATATGATTGAAATTAGCTTTGAAAAATGTGCTCAAAGATACAAAAAACAGATCGCAGCTCTCATAGAAAAAGCCTTGTTTTAAGAAAATTCTTATCCTTGCTTTAAGAACGGCAAAAAAAATCAGAAATTGCTCAATTATGAATAATTGTTTTCAGAAATGGAGAATTTTGAAAAAGGGAAGAAAGACCATACCAAATAATTTTCTAGATTTGTAGGACAGAGGCTTCACAAAGCCATTAAAGTCTAAACACACCTCAACTAGAGCAAGAACTATGTCTGAAACTTCTATCATAAAACTGAATAATGCTACTATTCGTCAATCTGATAACATCATCCTAAAAGATGTCGATTTAAAAATCGAAAAAGGAGAATTCGTCTATCTTATTGGTCGCGTTGGAAGTGGAAAAAGTAGTCTTCTTAAAACCTTATATGCTGACTTGCCTCTAAAAGAAGGATCAGGTAAAGTTGTCGGCTACTACCTCTCTATCATAAAGAACAAGCAAGTGCCATTTTTAAGAAGAAAGATTGGCATCATCTTTCAGGATTTTCAACTGCTTACCGATAGAAACATTGAAGCCAATCTTCATTTTGTATTGAAAGCAACAGGTTGGAAAAATTCAACGGACATAAAAGCTCGAATTTCAGAAGTTCTTGAAAAAGTAAACATGAATAATAAAGGCTATAAAATGCCACACGAATTATCTGGTGGAGAACAACAACGAATTGTTATTGCAAGAGCCCTATTAAACTCTCCTGACATTATCTTAGCTGATGAACCAACCGGAAATTTAGATCCTGAAACATCGGATGACTTAGTTCGATTACTTCACGACATTAGCAAAAGTGGCAAAACCATTATTATGGCGACTCATCAGCACGATTTACTAGCTAAATTTCCTGCACGCGTTATCGAATGTAAAAATGGTGAGTTGAATGAAATTTCAAAAAATACAGCTGACACTGTAATCGACTTCACCGAAACGGAAACATTTGAATAAAAAAGAACCATATGACAAAAAGATTCAAGAGATTCGATCAAAGCAATCTCTCATCTTTCCTGTTGCCTTTATTTGTATTGCCTGGCTTCTAAAAATCTTTGAGTGGGGACTTGATATTAACTTCTACCAACTAGGTGTGTTCCCTTTACAAACGAAGGGACTACCAGGAATCATCACCTCCCCATTTATACATAGTGACTTTGAACACCTCATGGCCAATACGGTTCCAATATTTGCCTTGAGCTGGGGAATCTTCTATTTTTATAGGCAGCTAGCTATTCGAATTGTTCTTTATTGCTTATTCACCACGAATATTTTATTGTGGTTAGGTGGTCGTGAAGCCTGGCATATTGGTGCAAGTGGCTTAGTCTATGCATTTGCCTCATTCCTATTTTTTAGTGGTCTCTTCAGAAATTATTACAAACTAATCGCCATCTCATTTGCAGTCGCTTTCCTTTACGGGGGATTATTTTGGGGTATTTTCCCTGTTCTTAAAGATGTTTCCTGGGAAGGCCATCTATTTGGTGCATGCTCAGGGCTTATCTATGCTTTTGCCTTTAGAAATGAAGGACCTCAAAAACCCGATATCGTCTGGGAGGAGGATGAAGATGATGAAATCCCCGAAGAGATATGGAACCACAATAACCACGACAAAGATAAAGCATGGCAATAGAGGCATCTCTAAAAAAAAGAGGCGCCCAATAAGCACCTCCTTTATTCTATTTTCCAGAGTGAATTCACCCTCTATTCCTTATAATATTTCATTGCCTCAGGTAAAAAAGCTTGCAAGTTTTTAACGCGAGTATCATCGGCTGGGTGAGTTGACAAGAACTCTGGTGGCTTTTGTCCACCACTTTCACCCATACGTTTCCAAAAATCAACAGCAGCAGCAGGATCATAGCCAGCCATAGCCATAAAGATCAAACCCATCTTGTCCGCTTCCGTCTCGTGTGATCTTGAAAAAGGCAACATCACGCCAACATTAGAAACAGCGCCAAAAGCAGTCATCCAAATCTGCTGAGTTTCAGCTGGTTTTTCATTCAACATTACACTCAATCCAGTCCCCAATGCTTGAATTCCCATTTGCTGGCTCATTCTCTCATTACCGTGTCGGGCAATAGCGTGTGCAATTTCGTGCCCCATCACAACAGCTAAGCCCTCTTCTGTTTGCGTATAAGGCAGAATACCTGTATAAAAAACAACCTTACCTCCTGGCATGCACCAGGCATTAGGCGTATCATCCTCTACCAGGTTAAACTCCCAAGCAAAATCAGCAACACGATCGGCCATTCCATTATCTTTCATAAAAATCTCAACCACCTCGGCAATTCGCTTTCCTACTCGCTTCACCATCGCAGATTGCTCTTTATTCGTTGATAACTTGTTCTCCTTAAGGAAGCTATCATATTGAGTTAAACTTGTAGCAATCATCTGACTTTCGGGAAACAAACTCATCTGCTTTCTCCCCGTAATAGGCACTGTAGCACAAGCTGTGAACAATGCAACCAGGCACAAAAAGAAAATTTTCTTCATCATTATAGTTATCTTAAAATTATTTGAGATCGATACGTTTTATGACTTCTTCCATACTTGATGTAGGTAAGAAACAAGCCTTATCCTTACAAAGATATAGACTTGTCGTTTCATAATTAAATCTATTTTTCAACAAGGGCAGTTCACTTTCTTTCTCACTTCCCAATATCAGAACGTTAGGGTAAAATCTTTTATTAAACTCTTTTTGAACTTGCTTTGCATCCACACCTGATATAACCAATTCGTAAGGTGACTCAATCTGCTTCAACATTAAATTCGCCCATTTGCCATGATAAGACAAATATTTCAAAGTATGCTCTTTCATATTGGCAAGCATCTGGCCCGATAATTCCAAATACTGCTCCTTACCCAATATATGCCCCAGCAAATAAAGCGATTCAGACATTGAAGCATTTGAAGAAGGGATGACATTATCCATTACCTCCATTTTTCGAGCTACAAGCGCTGCATCTTCCTTTGATGTATAAAAAAACATGCCTGATTTATCATCGTAGAAATTCCTAATCACATAAGCCATCATCCTATCAGCTCGTTTAAGCCACACTTCATCGAAACTGGCTTGATACAAGGCGACAAATGCTTCAATTGTAAAGCTGTAATCATCGAGAAATGCATTAATCCTGGCATCTCCATTTTTATAGGTTCGAAACAACTGAACCTCTGATTGAGTCATCCTCTCCACCATAAAATTAGCTATCTGATCTGCCTTCCTCAAATAAGATTCATTACCAATAGCCTTGTATGCATCAAGATATCCTTTTATTAAAAGAGCATTCCATGAACTTAGGAATTTATCATCCAAGCCCGGTCTTATTCTTTCATTCCTGGCGAGTAGAAGCGTCTGTTTCGACTTCTTTAATAAATCGTCAAATGCCTTTTCTGACAGTTTATATTTATCTAACAATTCACCTTTATCCTTTTTAATATGAAGAATATTCCCTTCTTCCCAATTGGCAACTTCTGAGACCTCATAATATTCTGAAAAGACAGAAGAAGCATTTCCCAAAAGTTGGTCGATCTCTTCCTTTTCCCAAACGTAAAATTTACCTTCTACGTCTTCACTATCTGCATCCAGGGCAGAGTAAAAGCCACCTTCTGCAATCGAAAGTTCTCGTTCCAGAAAGGCAATTGTTTCTTCAACAACTCTTTTATAAAGGAGACTCTTAGTTAGTCGATAGGCATTAGAATACAAACTTATAAGCTGCGCATTATCGTACAACATTTTCTCGAAATGTGGCACTTTCCAAAATTGATCAACTGAATAGCGGGCAAATCCACCTCCCACATGATCGTAAATCCCACCCTTAGCCATCTGATCTAAACTTAACACAACATGATCAAGCACCTCAACATCTTTCGTGTAATAATAATAGTTCATTAAAAAATCCAGAGAAATAGGGATAGGAAATTTGGGCGCACGATTCTCACCCCCATATTTTTTATCAAAACTCGATTTCCAGCCATCTACAGATGCTTTTAAAGCTGATATTTCATAAGGGCTACTCTCCACTTTTTCCGCAATCAAGCCACTTGATCTTACACCTTCGGAAACCTGCTCGGCAGACCGTAAAACTTTATCCTTTTCAGTGATATAAGCATTACTGATTGCCATCAAAATCTTTACCCAATCACCAGCTGGAAAATAAGTTCCCCCATAAAAAGGTCTACCGTCCGCTAAGGCAAAACAATTCAACGGCCAACCACCACGCCCGGTAATCAGCTGCACAGCTTCCATATAAACCTGATCAATATCAGGGCGTTCTTCCCTATCAACTTTCACACAAACGAAAAGCTCATTCATTAATTTAGCAATCTCTTCGTTTTCAAAACTTTCATGTTCCATTACATGGCACCAGTGACAAGCTGAGTAACCAATACTAATCAAAAGAAGTTTATCTTCAACTTTGGCTTTTTGCAGGGCTTCATCTCCCCATGGATACCAGTTTACAGGATTATGAGCATGTTGAAGTAAATAAGGACTGGTTTCATTAATAAGGGCGTTGATATGC
Source organism: Ancylomarina sp. (assembly GCA_048268005.1). Taxonomy (GTDB): domain Bacteria; phylum Bacteroidota; class Bacteroidia; order Bacteroidales; family Marinifilaceae; genus Ancylomarina. The sequence goes on along the minus strand of JBLWWJ010000001.1, from coordinate 260,865 downwards.
TTTTCTTTCATTATTTTATGGTGTGTTTGAGCCCAAACGAAATTAACAAGCAGTACTCCAAAAAATACAAAACCTGATAACAAAAGGGCATATTTATATCTTTTTTGCATAGAGATAAATATACTCTTTATTTTTATTTGTTTTAAATAAACTAAAGAGGAAGATAAAAGAAAATACCAAATCCATTGGTAAAAAAGATATTACCATAAAGAGAATGTTCTATAAAAACCACATTTAAGGATTTACTACGAATATAAGTCAGTGAAAAAACAATGCTACCTACAAAAGTAAAAACCAAGGCAACCCAATTTCTAAAAATAATATGAGCCATGGAGAAGCAAAGGGCATTCACAAAAATCATGACCAGAATACTGTCAAACAGTTTTCTATATCGCTGATAGAAGAAGAAGCGATAAATAAACTCTTGCGTAAAAGCCGACCATATGGGATAGGTCAAAACAATAAAAACCCAAAACCAAAAATTATTTAAAGGAAGGTGAAAAAAAACATCTTCACGAAAGATGTAAACCCAGATTGAAGACACAACCAGGAGAAATAAACTTTTTAAGGCAACCTCCTTCAATGGGTAAGAGGATTTAATTTTAAAAATACGTCGTGAGATACTTTTCCTGTTATACATAACAACTAAGCAATATATAAAAACAAAGACCAACGGCACTGCCTTATGAATTGGAATCAATTCAAAGAAGTACAATAGTGGTATGACAAAGAACAATACCACAAACTCAGACCAGAGGTACAGTTTAGACATATATTCCGAAATTTAATTGAAAAGTAAATCGAACAGATCTACATAAATAAGATACGAAAAAATCATGCTTATTACAAAAATATATTTCATTTTTTCTTATCAATAAACAAGAAGCACACTCCTATTTAACACCATTATAAATTAGACAGCTTGTTTTATTAACACTTCTATACTTCTAATAAAAAATTGATATTTGCATATAAGAAAACATAACAAAACTCAATTGGTATGAGCATTAAAGGAACTGAAACAGAAAAGAATCTTCTGAAAGCATTTGCAGGAGAATCACAAGCAAGAGGCCGTTACACCTATTTTGCAAAGCAAGCAAAAAAAGAAGGCTACGAACAAATTGCAGCACTATTCCTAGAAACGGCTGAACAGGAAATGCAACACGCTAAGCGTTTCTTCAAATTCCTTGAAGGTGGTGAGGTTGAAATTACAGCAACTTACCCAGCTGGAAGAATTGCTACAACGGCTGAAAATCTAAAAGCTGCTGCTATGGGCGAAAATGAGGAGTACACTGATCTGTATCCTGAATTTGCTCGAATTGCAACTGAAGAAGGTTTCAAAGAAGTGGCTTCTGCATTTAAAACAATTGCTAAAGTTGAACAAATGCACGAAGAAAGATACTTAAAGCTATTGAAGAATATCGAAGAAGGTAAGGTGTTCGAAAAGGAGGAAAAAACAGAATGGTACTGCAGAAACTGTGGCTATGTACACGAAGGTACAAAAGCACCTAATAGCTGCCCTGCTTGCCAACACCCTCAAGCTTACTTTGAAGAAAAAAGCGAAAACTACTAGATAAATGAAAAGCTGCAAAAATCAATTTGCAGCTTTTTTTTTATTCTTATTCGTCCAATAAATCCGGACGTAAACGCTTCGTTCTTTTATAGGCCTGCTCCTCTTGCCAAATCTCTATTTTCTTATGATCTCCTGACAGTAAAATTTCAGGCACTTTCCATCCTCTATACTCAGCTGGACGTGTGTACAAGGGTGGTGCCAATAAATTATCCTGAAAAGAATCTGTTAGAGCAGAGGTTTCATCTCCCATTGCTCCTGGCAATAAACGAACAACGCTATCTGTAATAATGGCTGCCGCCAACTCTCCTCCTGTTAAAACAAAATCACCCACCGAGATTTCTTTTGTAATAAAATGATCACGTATTCTCTGATCAATGCCTTTATAGTGTCCACAAAGAATGATAATATTCTTTTTTAAAGACAGTGTATTAGCGACCTTTTGATTATAATTTTCACCGTCAGGACTGGTGAAAATAATTTCATCGTACTTTCGCTTATCTGTTAAACTTTCAATCGCCTTAACTATTGGCTCCAATCGCATCACCATCCCCGCTCCTCCACTAAAAGCATAATCGTCGACCTTATTATGCTTGTCTTCAGAAAAATCACGAATATTATGAATGTGAATTTCTACCACACCTTTATCTTTTGCTCTTTGAATAATTGAATGTCCCAATGGACTTTCTAATAATTCCGGCACAACGGTTAATATATCAATTCTCATCTTTTCTAAATTTTGCTCAAAAGTAGACATCAAGCTTTAGTAAAACAAAAAAAACTGTTATTAGAAATTGAATACCATCTAATTTTATAAAAAAAGTTAAATAGAATTCAGTAATTAACCGACCCGATATCCCTAAAAAGCTTGTTCCATGCTTGTTCCCCCAATTTAGCCAAATAATTATTTCACTATATTCTTTGATGTTTCATACTTTAATAACTAAATTCGTAATAGAAGTTCAATACTCTAATCTCTATATTGTCAATTTAATAGGTACTTTTAGCCTACTTTTCAATAAAAAGCACATGAAAGAACAAGATCTTACACCCTCACATGAGAATGAAACTGAGCCCAAAGTTGAATCAAAAGCTGAAGTCACTCATGATCAATCAGAAACTCCAAAACAAGAAGAGAAATCTGATTCTAATTTAGATTCTGATAATTTGAAGTCGAATGCAGAAGAAGAAGAGCTTCAGGATAAACCAGACTATGCTTCAATGGAAAAGCATGAGTTAATACAAAGGCTTAAACTGATACTTGAATCGGAGCTGGATAACGACTCCAAAGAAAGAGCTGAGAGTATTAAAGTTCACTTCTATAAAAAACATAACGCAAATATTGAGGAGTTAAAACGAGTTTTCATCAAAGAAGGTGGTTTAGAAAAAGATTTCCAACCTGAGAAAGACGATCAGGAACTTGAAATTAAAGAACTTTTACAACAATACAGAGATAAGAAAGCTGAGGTTCAAAAAAGTTTTGAACAGCAAAAAGAAAACAACTTAAAACAAAAGTTATTAATCATTGATGAAATCAAACAATTAATAACGGGGAAAGAGTCATTTGAAAAAACATTCAACGAATTTAGAGATCTGCAAAAAAAGTGGAAAGATTATGGTATGGTACCTTCTCAATCGGTTAAACACTTATGGGAAAACTACCACCATGCTGTTGAACAATTCTACGACTACAGTAAGATAAACCGTGAATTGCGTGATTTAGATTTGCGTAAAAATTACGAAGCAAAACTAAATCTGTGCGAAAATGCTGAAAAACTCCTTGATTCAGATTCGCCTGTAAAAGCTTTTAATGACCTTCAGAAACTACATGAGATGTGGCGAGAGGTGGGGCCTGTGGAGCGTAACCTAAGAGAAGAGCTTTGGCAACGATTTAAAACTATATCAAACGCCATTAATAAAAATCAACAAAATTACTATAATGGTGTTCGTGAAGAACAGGTTTATAACCTTCAGAAAAAAGCGGCACTATGTGTAAAGGTCGAAGAGATCGCTGGCAAGCATCTGGACTCTCATCAAGACTGGAATGCTGCCTCTAAGGAAGTGCTTGATATCCAGAAAGAATGGCGTACCATTGGCTTTGCACCAAAAAAGGACAACAACTCTATCTATCAGCGTTTTAGAGAAGCCTGTGATTTATTTTTTAATCATAAACGTGATTTCTATGTTGAGCACAAAGAAAAGTTAAACGAAAACCTAAAAGTTAAAATTGAGCTTTGCGAAAAGGCTGAATCATTACAAGACAGTACCGACTGGAAACAAACCACCAATGAATTAATTCGAATTCAGAAAAAATGGAAAAACATTGGTAATGTCCCCAGAAAAGTTTCCAATGAAGTTTGGAATCGATTTAGAAAAGCCTGTGATATATTCTTTGATCGTAAATCGGAGCATTTTGGCTCTCTAGATCAGAAACAATCAGAAAATCTGAAACTGAAGCAAGAGGTCATTGAGAAAGTCAAAGCCTTCGAGATTGGGGAGAATAATGAAGAAAACTTAAATGCCGTCAAGCAATTCCAAAAGGATTGGTCAGCGATTGGTCATGTTCCATTTAAGAACAAAGAAAACATTCAGAATGATTTCGGTAAAGCGATCAATGCATTATACGATAAAATGAATCTGGATTCAAGCAATCTGGAAATTCAAAAATTCAAGCTGAAGATTGATTCAATTCTTGAAGGTAAAAAACCTGAGGACAAATTAATATACGAACGTAACAAGCTCTACAACAAGATCAAACAATTGGAAACGGACATTACCCTTTGGGAAAACAATATGGGATTCTTCTCTTTGTCTGATAAATCGAGTTCTATTTTAAAGGAAATGGACGAGAAAATAAACCAGGGTAAAAAGAATCTTGGCTTACTAAACCAAAAAATAAAACTCATTGACGATTTAGCTAAATAACAATCGTTTAGAACGATCAAATAAATATTGAAAAATCATATCAAAACGACTCAATACCTCTTTGAATTTTCATCGAGGTATTTTTTTTATCACATCAAGTGTTTTTAGTTCGGGAAATAGTTTTCCAAAACGCTATATTTTGCCTATTTTTGCAGTTTTAATCAACCATTAAATCATCTTAAAGTGTCTGCAACTAAATACATCTTTGTTACCGGAGGGGTAGCCTCATCATTAGGAAAAGGAATTATAGCCTCATCTTTAGCTAAACTACTACAAGGCAGAGGGTATTCTGTTACAAACCAAAAATTGGATCCTTATTTAAATGTTGATCCAGGGACTCTTAACCCATATGAGCATGGTGAGTGTTTTGTAACTGACGATGGCGCTGAAACAGACTTGGATCTAGGTCACTACGAGCGCTTTACAAACATACCTACTTCTCAAGCGAATAATGTAACGACGGGTAGAATCTACAAAAACGTTATCAATAAAGAACGTAAGGGTGATTACCTGGGTAAAACCGTTCAAATTATCCCTCACATTACGGATGAAATTAAACGTAACGTTAAACTATTAGGAACGAAGAATAAATTCGATTTCGTTATTACTGAAATTGGAGGAACTGTTGGTGATATCGAATCACTACCTTATATTGAAGCTGTTCGTCAGCTGAAATGGGAATTGGGGAATGATGCTTTGGTTATTCACTTAACTCTTGTTCCTTTCCTTGCTGCATCAGGCGAGTTAAAAACAAAACCAACCCAACACTCTGTTAAGTCACTATTGGAAACAGGTGTTCAACCAGACGTATTAGTATTGAGAACTGAGCATGATCTTTCTTCTGATATTAGAAGAAAAGTGGCTTTATTCTGTAATGTTGATCCAAGAGCGGTTATCCAGTCTATCGATGTGGAAACCATCTATGATGTGCCATTGAAAATGCGCGAGGAAAAACTTGATGCTATTGTTCTTGAAAAATTAGGCGTACCATCTGAAGGTGAACCAGAACTTAAGGAATGGACCAAATTCCTGAAAAGACATAAGAACCCTAAATCAGAAGTTGCGATCGGGTTAGTTGGTAAATATGTTGAGCTTAAGGATGCCTACAAATCCATAGCCGAAGCCTTTATTCACGCTGGTGCAACCAACGAGTGTAAGGTGAACCTTAAATGGATTCACTCTGAAAAGTTAACCGATGCAAACTATCAGAACGAACTAAAAGACCTTAAAGGTATTTTAGTGGCGCCTGGTTTTGGTCACAGAGGCATGGAAGGTAAAATTCTTGCTGTGAAATATGCCCGTGAAAACAACGTTCCTTTCTTAGGAATTTGCTTGGGTATGCAAGTATCCGTTATTGAGTACGCTCGTAATGTACTGAAACTTGAAGATGCTGATTCATTGGAGATGAACCCTCAAACACATAATCCTGTCATCAACCTGATGGAGGAACAAAAAAATGTAACTGAAAAAGGAGGAACCATGCGTTTAGGTGCTTACGAGTGTGAACTTAAAAAAGGTTCTAACTGTGCTAAAGCCTATAATAGCATCGACATTACAGAACGTCACCGCCATCGCTATGAATTCAACAACGACTACCTTAAGCAGTTTGAAGCTGCAGGTTTAAAAGCAACAGGTTTTAACCCTGAAACAGGCTTGGTTGAAGTGGTTGAAATTAAAGACCACAAATGGTTTGTTGGTGTTCAGTTTCACCCAGAATATAAGAGTACTGTTATCAATCCTCACCCACTTTTTGTTGAGTTTGTGAAGGTAGCTAATAGCGACAAATAATATAGAATTATCAATAAGATAGATTATACAATCAACAGAGCAGTTTTCAATAAGAACTGCTCTCACACAGTCTGTCTAAACAGAAAAGAATAAATGGATAAAAATTCAATTTGGGGATTAGTCATTATTGGAGCCATTTTGATTGGGTATACCTACCTGACCAAACCATCGGCTGAGGAATTAAAGGCTATAAAAACCCGCGACTCTATTGCCAGAGTTGAAGAAGCACGTAATCTAAAATTAGAGAACGAGAGACTTACTGCACAAAAAGCCATTGAGGTAGAAAAGCAAAAAGATCCTGTACATCTGCAAGAAACCTTTGGTGTGTTTTCTTCAGCGGCAGCTCAAAAAGAAGAATTTATCACTCTTGAGAACAAACTTGTTAAGATTAAGGTCAGCAATAAAGGTGGGCGTATCTATTCGGTTCAGCTTAAAGACTATCAAACGCATGACTCATTGCCATTAATCCTTTGGGAAGGTGACAAGACTCGTTTTGGTATGAGTTTTTATGCTGACAACAAAGCTATTGACACTCAGGATTTGTTCTTTACATCGGATGCTGGGTTTGATAATATCGATGCTAGCTCTCAAGAAAAGACATTAAGCATGAAGCTTAAGGCCAATGACGATCAATATCTTGAATACGTGTACACCTTAGCTCCAGATAGCTATATGCTTGATTTCGAGATTAAGGCTATTGGTCTGAACAATATCATTTCTCGCGCTCAGAATAACTTAACATTCAATTGGCAAGCTGATATTTACAGTAAGGAAAAAGGTAGAGATTTTGAAAACCAATACACCAGCTTATATTACAAATTCAATGAAGATGATGTTGATAATTTAAGTGCTGGTGGTGATGATGAAGAAGATTTAACAACTCAAGTTAAATGGATTGCCTTTAAGCAACAATTCTTCTCGTCGGCTCTTATTGCTAAAAACACATTCAAAGGCATTAAGTTGAAGTCTGTAAATATGGATGACAAATCGCCTATCCTTAAAAACTTTGCTGCTGAAATTTCACTCCCTTACAGTGGTGATGTGAAAGAGAGCTACCCAATGCAATTCTATTTCGGGCCAAACAAATACAAAACCCTTAGACATTATGGCAAGGAAATCGAACTACACGCTTTGGTTGACCTGGGGTGGAAAATGTTTGCATGGGTAAACAAATATGCCGTGATTCCTGTTTTCAACTTCCTTGAAAATTACATGAGCAATTATGGTCTGATTATTCTGATTCTGACTATTCTTATCAAACTGGTTCTTTCGCCTCTAACTTATAAGTCGTACTTATCAACGGCAAAAATGAGAGTCTTGAAGCCTCAGATTGATGAAATTAACGAGAGAATACCGAAAGATAAAGCAATGGAGCGTCAGCAAGCGACCATGGCCCTATATAAGAAAGCCGGCGTGAACCCGATGGGTGGTTGTTTACCAATGCTGGTGCAGTTCCCTATCTTGATTGCTCTTTTCCGATTCTTCCCGTCTTCAATCGAGTTGCGTCAGAAGAGTTTCCTTTGGGCTACAGACCTGTCGTCGTATGACTCAATCGTAACTTTACCTTGGGATATTCCAATGTATGGTGACCATATCTCTCTGTTCTGTCTGTTGATGGCAGGAACCAACTTAGTTTATACTAAGATGAATGGTCAGATGCAAACATCGAATCAGATGCCAGGTATGCAGGCTATGATGTACATGATGCCACTGATGTTCCTAGTTTGGTTCAACAACTACGCATCAGGTTTATCATACTACTACTTTATAGCAACTCTATTTACCATTATCCAAACATGGGCAATTCGTAAATGGATGGTTGATGACAATAAGGTATTGGCTATGTTGGAAGCTGCTAAGAAAAAGCCGGTTAAGAAATCAAAATTCCAACAACGTTTGGAAGATGCAGCTAAACAAGCAAACCAAAGAAAGAAATAAGACAAGTTACATTGTCATATAATAAAAAGAGAGTCTCGTTTGAGACTCTTTTTTTTGCTCAAAAACATTCATACTTCTGGATTTACTTTATTTGAGTAAAAAACAGTGCATTCAACACCCCTCTCCCTGTTAGGATATCCCCTAAAAGGGAGAATTTATCTATTATATGTTTTGAGCGGACTTTGTCAGCCTGCCGTTAGGCGTGATGCTTATGTTCCTACAGAACGAAAACAAGGATCAGGCTGACTTGATTCTTTTGTCTACTTTTCTCATCTAAGGAGAAAAGTAGAAGCCCAGCGGCTCTAGCGAAATTTTTAAAAGGAAATCCCTCAATAGATATATAACCTAAAAATAGATTTCGCATACTAAGACACAACTTTTGAAACCGATCTATTACTTTCGCTCTGTTTTAAAGATAAAGAAGAGAGTAAAACCGCCCAGAACAAAGATTGTACTACCCGCAAAGATTAAAGCTTCTCCGATGCTGAAATGGTCGCTATACCAGCCCAGGAATGGTGCAATAATGGCAAACAGAATACGAATAATAAAATTACGCAGAGAAAGCACCGTCGCTCGCATATCCGATGAAGTAATCCTATTGATATAATCCTTGAGTATAGGCGTAGCAATCCCGCGGATGATATAAAAATAGAAGAGACAAATAATACCCAATTGTGTGGTCATAACACCCGACAAAACAAAGCCCGATGAAAGACCGATAACAATCAAGAGTGATGTTCCAATCTTACCCAAACGGCTTTCGATTCGATGAGCAAACAGAGCCGTAAACCCAACTGTTAAATTCAGAAGAGTCCAAATCACACCAATTCGGCTCACATCCATATCGAACTGCTTTAAATAGGGCTGAACAAACCAAGCCAGAGAAAGTGTGGCACAGCCAAAAATAGAGGAATACAGGATATTTAGCCGCAACTGAAGGTTTTCCCACAAAGCGTAGCGAACCACCTTTAGAATGTGTATAAAGCCGCCTTTAGAGCTATCCTTACTCCTTTCCACCTCCATCAGCATCATAGAAGCTGGTATTGCCATAAAAGCGATGAAAATTTGGCATATAAAAGGGGTTCGCAAACTGATTAAAGCCAGACTACCACCCGCAATACCTGCAAGGGCTTCGGCAAAATTACCTACCGACATCATGCGACTCTCCTGCTTCAAATAAGTACCCTCCTTTTTATCCTGCAACAAACTATCGTAAAGTAAAGCCGAATCTGCTCCTGAAATAAAAGAAGAACCAACACCCAAAACCAGTTCGGCCAGCAAAAAGCCATAAAAATCGGAACTGAAGCCATAAACCACAAAACCCAGACAACCCAGAATACTTCCCAAAATCAGAGTCTTCTTCCTCCCCCAGATATCAGCAAAATACCCCGATGGAATTTCCATGATGACAACGGCAACCGAATAAAAAGCTTTTAGGGTTAAAACATTTTGCATGCTCAAACCATTTTCCTGGTAAAAGAGGACAATAATGGGCATGGTCAGCATGAACCATTTTGCCAATTTGATGATATAGAGTTTGGGTATATTAGAAGAATAGCTCCTGGCCATAGGTCTTTTTTATTTATTCTTTTGCGTCCGAAAAAGCTCGGAGCATGCGAATTTAGTAAAGGGAAGAATGAAAACAGACATGTATTTGAAAAAAAATAAATAAAATTTTAAAAATGGATATTCTGACAGCTAGAGAATTAGCGTGAACTTGCCGTAAAACCTGAGAAAAAAGGACAAAATAATTTGTGTGAGACAAAAATTAATCCCTATATTTGCATCGCAATTAAGGAAAAATGGTCCAGTAGCTCAGTTGGATTAGAGCAATAGCCTTCTAAGCTATAGGTCCCAGGTTCGAGCCCTGGCTGGATCACTTGATTTTTTTGCAAACACATATTTAGAGGATGGTCCAGTAGCTCAGTTGGATTAGAGCAATAGCCTTCTAAGCTATAGGTCCCAGGTTCGAGCCCTGGCTGGATCACAAAGCCGATACATAAGTATCGGCTTTTTTGTTGCAAACACCCACCAAACCTACTATCTTTAGGTATTACATAAAACGTCTGATACACAAAATAAACGTTTCTTTTAATAAATTTGCAGTACCCGTGCAGTACTGGGCGCAATACCCATTGCAGTACCCGTTGCAATACCCAATAATACCCAAATATGAAAGCAAGCTATAAAATAGTGTACAACCGTAAACGAAAACTGAATAAAGAAGGCAAAGCTCTTGTGCAACTTCAAGTTTGTTTACAAAGAAAACAGCGATTCTTTTCTACTGGCATTTATCTTATACCCAAACAATGGGATGCATCAAAAAGACAAGTCAAAAACCATCCTAATCAAATTCGACTAAATAAACAGTTAAGGGATCTGATCTCAGGACTTGAAGATTTTGAACTAAAAGTAGCTGAAGAGAAAAAGAATTTCGGTTTTGCTCATGTAGAAAACTACCTATCTGGTGACGTTGCTATGGAATTTATTGAGCTTCCTACAAACCTTTCCATTTACAAATTGCACAAAATTCTCCGACATATACAATATTTTATGAGCTCACAAAAAACTATTCATATCGGCTTACTGAGAACCACTATCACTGGTTAATATTGTAAATAATTTTATCTGCATATTTTTTATTAATAATGTTATTTCCCTTAATTATATCTTATTTTTAGCTCACTTTTATTTAACTTGGACTACTCGGAAACTGAGATCGAAGGAGCTGCCGTCCGGGTTGAAGGCACTACGATTGGCAACACGACAGCTACTAGCGTCGCTGTACAAACTACCACCACGAATAACTCGGCCAGTGCCATATGAAGGCCCCTGTGGATTAGAACTTGGGCTACTGCCATAATATAAACTACCCCTCCAATCACTACACCACTCCCACGCATTACCACTCATATCGTAAATACCCAACTCGTTGGCTTGTTTTGTACATACTTCGTGTGTTTTTTTTCCTGAATTACTACCGTACCAAGCTACATCGCCAATTGTGTTACTCCCTGAATAGCTTGTTGAGCTTGCCGAAACACCTCCGCGAGCTGCATATTCCCACTCAGCCTCGGTGGGTAGTCTGCCACCTGCCCATTTGCAGTAGGCATTTGCCCCATACCATGTTACTCTAATTACAGGAGCAGTCTGTTCGCTGGCATACGAACTGCCCGAGAAATAAAATGCCGAACCATTATGTGATATGGCACAATCGGAATCTTCCATATCTATATATTCTACCGAATTATAATCCGAATCGTTATAAGAACCATTGCTATTAACACCCACTTCGTTAAGAAACTTAATAAATTGCGCATGAGTTACCTCATGCTTGCCAATATAAAAATCATCAACACTCACACTGTGCACAGGCCTTTCATCGCTGCTTCCATCAGTACTTCCCATTTGAAATGTACCGCCTTGTACAAATACCATATAGACATTAACAGATTCTTTTGTCGTAAATTCTTTTTCTTCACCATAGGTAGTGCCCAACTCATTGATTGCATAAGCACGAACAAAATATTTTGTATTTTCGGTTAAATCCGTAAGAGTACTTACAAATTCACCTACTTCAGTTGCTCCTGTTGTTAGCCCTGTATTTACTTCTAAAGTAGCATTAGCTGACGTATGCCAAACAAGCCCCTTTGCAGTGATTGTTTTATCTCCATCGCTGATTAAATTACCACCACAAATAGCGGTCGTATTCGTTATTTCGGACACTTCTGATGTGGTAATTTCAGGCTTGCGATCATTCGTTGTTGAAAATTCTTTTTCAACACCATATTTAGTTCCCAACTCATTGGTTGCATAAGCACGAACAAAATATTTTGTATCTGCTGTTAAATCGGTTAGGCTACTAACAAATTTACCAACTTTATTTGCTTCTGTTGTTTTCCCTGTATTTACTTCTAAAGTAGCATTAGATGACGTATGCCAAACAAGCCCCTTTGCTTTAATTATTTTACCACCATCGCTGGATAAATCACCACCACAAATAGCGGTCGTATTCGTTATTTCGGATACCTCCGATGTAGAGATTTCTAGTTTGAGGTAGTTTTCATTTTCGTCTTTAGAACAACCAAATATAATTAGTTGTAGAAGTAGCACTAGAATTAGGCTTTTAAGTTTCATTGTTTAGTATTTATTAATATTGCTAGAAACAACCCAATGGTTGTTATTTCTTATTATCTATCTAAAAAATGTATTGTTATGATGAATTATCTAAAATATCCTTTTAGGATAACATTCTACTGTTACTAATTTATAAAATCTCAACTAATATTTATCCTGTCAAACCTGCCAGATTTACTTAAGCTTATATGCGCCATTATCTTAAATCTCTACACCCTGTACAAGATAAGACTCACACTACTTATTTAGACTTACAATGAATTACATAATAGAGATTTACTGTTAATAACAAACATCTAAACAAGCAATAATCAAACTCCTCCTCTTACTGTTTGATCTTGAATAATCATGCTTAAACCTAACGTTCTGATTTACACTAATTCTATCCTAAAAATCATTAAAATACAGAACAAGTCAAAATCACAAAGGCCTCATTTAAAAACAAAAATCCCGCAACCATTATCGGGTTACGGGATTTCCAATCTCTTTTAAGGTAAATCTTCTACCTCTCCACTATCAGCCATATAAGCTTGTAATGAGGTAAAGATTTGCATTTGCTCCTCATTTGATTTAGCAAACAATACATAAAGCATTTGAACCAGATAAGTTTGTGCTTCTGGCTGGATCACAAAAAGACGATACAAACGTATCGTCTTTTTTTTGTGCCCTAAAATTTCACTTTTAAACTCCTCCTGGAAACTGGAATTAACAGATCACAACCTAAAAACCGTTTTAAAAACAAAATCTTAACCTTCTTTAACTTGTGTTGACTCCCCTTAACGAAAGAAAGCCCTACATTTGTAATGTAGAAACAAAACTAATTTTTTCATAAATTAGAACTGAGCCAACTCCAAAAAGCTCAGTAAGTTTTTCATAGGTTAGATTTAGGTTAGTAAGAAAACTCAGGTGGGGACCTGAGTTTTTTCTTTTTATACCAGCCCCAACTCTCCCACTATTATTCTTAATAATATTCAAATTCTTTTCTGAATCATTTCAAATAATTCAGACACAAAAGTCTTTTATTGGATTTTTTTTCCCATTTTTAATAGGAAATTATTATGTACTAAGACTTTAAAGCAGATGAAAGATTTTAAATCCGCAGATCGTATACAGGATTTGCAGTTCTTTGGAGAATTTGGTGGCGTTAATCCATCCATAAGCGACTCGTCAACTTTTACTTTCTTAAAGGCCAAAACCATGGGCGATGTGTTTGAGGGAAAAATTGAGGGTTGTTATTTATACTCTCGCCACTGGAACCCGAGTAATCTTTATCTATCAAAAGCGCTAGCACAGCTCGAAGGCACTGAATCTGCCCTGGTGACCGCCTCTGGCATGGCCGCCATCAGTTCAACCCTCATGCAAATATGCAGTGCTGGCGATGAAATTGTTTCCAGCAGAACTATTTATGGTGGCAGCTATGCCCTTATGAAAAACTTTCTGCCAAAGTTCGGTATCAAAACCAAGTTTGTTAACACAACCGATGTACAACAAGTCGCACAGGCCATCAGCAAACAAACCCAATTGATTTATTGTGAAACCATGAGTAATCCCATGTTGGAGATTACCGATATTAGAGCACTTTCTAAGCTTGCAAAAGCAAACAACTGCCTTTTGGTTGTTGACAACACCTTTTCGCCACTCATCTTCTCTCCTGCTGAAATAGGAGCTGATATTGTGATTCATAGCTTAACCAAATTCATAAATGGGATGAGCGATTGCGTTGCCGGTGCCATTTGCGGCATTCAGGAATTCATCGATTCATTATACGATGTTAATTCGGGTGCCGCCATGCTAATGGGCCCTGTATTGGATAGTCATCGATCGGCCAGTATTCTAAAAAACATGAAGACCTTGCACATTAGAATGCAACAACATGCCCATAATGCCTTAAGTCTGGCTCAACATCTAAAGACTGATGGCTACAGAGTCATTTATCCGGGACTGGAAAATCATCCCCAGTATGACCTAATGAAGGAGATTTCTCATAGCAAATACGGAGCAGGTGGTCTTTTTGTAATCGACCTAAAAGAAAAAGAAAGGGCAAATCGCTTTATGGAACTCATGCAGGAGGCCAATATTGGTTATCTGGCCGTTAGTTTAGGCTCATACAAGACCCTTTTCAGTGCACCTGGAGGCAGTACTTCATCCGAAATACCAGAAGAAGAAAGAATAGAGATGGGCCTTACCGACGGACTGGTACGTATCTCCATTGGTCTGGATGACGATATAGAGAGGACTTACACAAGAATGAGTCAATGTCTTGAACAAGTTTATTCAAAATCAAATAGTCAATAATCTGTTAACTCAATAATTAGATTTCATTAATCACGAATCAACTCACTAACAATTAACAAATCATGCCATTAGAAGTATTTGACATCCTTTGGAGGGATTACACAGAGCAGAATCCTTCAGCACAAACTATACACGACTTGTTTACTAAAGAAAATGAGCAAGTTATTAATGACCATATTGCATTTCGAACCTTCGACGATGCCAGAATGAATATTGAAGTTTTATCAAAAAAATTCATCAAACTGGGCTATGTACCCAAAGGGGAATATAAATTTGAAGATAAACACCTGAATGCCATTCATCTTGAACACCCTAGTATTGAGCAGACACCCCGTGTTTTTATTTCTGAGTTAATCTTGTCTGAATTTTCAGAGGAATTTCAGAATACGGTAAAAAGAAGACTCAATTCGGTAGGTAATGCCTATTATGCCGATCCCGATTTGATACACAAAGGCAGTGTTTGGGGAAAACCATCCTTTGCTGATTACCAGTTTCTTCGTCAGGAATCTGAATATGCAGCCTGGTTATACATTCACGGTTTCAGACCCAACCATTTTACGGTTAGCATTAATGCCCTTAAGAAATACAATACCATCGAAAAGGTGAATCAATTTATTAAAGACAGTGGCTACCCTATGAATACGACAGGTGGGGAAATTAAAGGCATTCCGGAGAAATTCCTTCAGCAGTCGTCAACCCTAGCCGAGATGATTCAGATGGAATTTGAAGAAGGGACTTATGAAGTGCCTGCATGTTTCTACGAATTTGCTATCCGTTATCCGCAAGCAGATGGCCAGGTGTTTTCAGGCTTTATTGCTGCCAATGCCAATAAAATATTTGAAAGTACCAACTTTAGAGAAAAATAAAGAGATTCTATATCTTCAGAGAAAGTGGAGCAAACAAATTGCTCTGCTTTTTTTATAGGAAATTGACTTTTATTAGGCCTTATCAAAATTCACTCGCTTATATTTGTAGGAAACATTCTCAAAATACGACAAGGTGAAAAGATTACAGACATTAGCAATTTTAGCATGCTTATTACTGGCTGCTTGTAGCAAAACCAGCGAACCACTTCCTATTGAGGCTGGTGTATCGAAACAATTGGCTGATTATAGAGTAGATAACATGACAGATTTGGCCTATACATTGCAATTTGATATTCCTGAAAAACGTGAAGATGCCATTCCCGGAAAAAACACCATCACCTTCAATCTAAAATCGCTTGAACAAGATTTACAGATTGATTTCCGTGAAGATTCGAGCCTGATCAAGTCGGTGAGAAGTAATGGTGAAATTTCGGCCTTCTTATTTGAAGAAGAACATGTGATTATCCCGAAATCGGAATTACAGATAGGTGAAAACAAAATTGAAATTGCGTTTACTGCTGGAAACACATCTTTAAATCGCAACGATGAATTTCTTTATACCCTCTTTGTTCCCGATCGTGCAAGAACGGCCTTTCCTTGTTTTGATCAGCCTAATTTGAAAGCTAAATTCCAATTGAATCTAAGTGTGCCTTCCCACTGGAAAGCCATGGCTAATGGCAAATTGAATACAAAAAAGAATGAAGGAGACCGAAGTCTTTACAGCTTTGCTCAAACCAAAGCATTGCCGACCTATTTATTCTCATTTGTTGCTGGAGAATTCGAAACCATAACTCGTGAGCGCAATGGGCATCAGCATACCATGTATCATCGCGAGACTGATCCTGAGAAATTAGCCAATAATACGGATGAGATTTTCCGCTTGCTTTTCGAATCCTTAGACTGGCTTGAAGACTATACGGATGTACCCTATCCTTTTGCCAAATATGATATTGTTGTGATCCCTTCTTTCCAATACGGAGGTATGGAACATACAGGTGCGACCTTATACAATGCCTCAAAAATGTTTTTGGATAATAATCCAACACAGAATCGTTTATTGGGTCGAGCGAACCTAATTGCTCACGAAACGGCTCATATGTGGTTTGGCGATTTGGTAACCATGAAATGGTTCGATCAGGTTTGGCTAAAAGAGGTTTTTGCCAATTTCCTTGCCGATAAAATCACAAACCCAAGCTTTCCGGATATGAACCACAAACTCAAATTTGAGATGGCTCATTTCCCAAGTTCATACAGCATAGACCGAACCACTGGAGCCAATCCTATTAATCAGGTCCTGCCCAACCTAAAAGATGCGGGAACCGTTTATGGCAGCATCATCTATCACAAATCGCCTATTGTGATGGATATGTTAGAGAAGATTACCGGAGAAGAAGCTCTACAAAAAGGACTTCAGACTTATTTGAAAACCTATGCTTATGGTAATGCCAGTTGGGAAGACCTGATTGGGATTTTAGATAAAAACTCTTCCAGTAATTTAAAGGAATGGAGCAAAGTCTGGGTGGATAAAGCCGGAAGAGCAAATATTACAACTGAGTTGGTAACTGAAAATACTGAGATCGCAGAATTGAAACTAAAACAAACCGACGCCCAAGGAAATCCCGGAGACTGGAATCAGAATTTGAACCTTATTCTTGGCTATACGGATACAATTGTAAGTCTGCCAGTGAAATTTGATCAGTATCAAATGCTTATTCCAGAGGCAAAGGGCATGAAAACACCTGATTATATCATCCCCAACGGCAGTGGGAATGCTTATGGCTTCTTTAAAATGGATGATGCAAGCAAACAATACTTGCTTTCGAACATCCACAGCATAGAAGACGATTTACTTCGAGGCATTGCCTGGATCAACTTATATGAAAATCTGCGTGAAGGTATCATTGATGGCAAAGCATTTTTACAAGCCGCTGAACAGCAGTTGTCGAAAGAAGAAAACACGCTGGTTTTATCACGAATGCTTTCCTATATGCGTTCAGTTTACTGGTTGCATATCAGTTCTGAGGACAGACAAACAATGGGGAAATATCTGGAAGAAAGTTTGTGGATCAGACTAAATTCAGAAAAAGATATGGGTAATAAATCCAGCCTCTACTCAACTCTAAGCAATATTGCCGAAACGCCTAAACTATTAGATCAGCTCTATAAGGTGTGGAAAGAGGAAATCACATTGGGAGGTTTCGAGCTTTCGGAGAATAAAAAAACAGCCTTAGCCTGTCAGCTGGCCATTAAAATGCCCGAAAAATCTGAAGAATTGGTTAAGACACAAATTGATAGAATTCAGAATCCAGATCGTAAGAAAAAGATGCAATTTGTAGCACCTGCCCTTTCTTCGGATTCACAAGTACGCAAAGCCTTCTTCCAAAGCCTAAAGAAAGAAGAAAACCGACAAATTGAACGTTGGGCATTGGAAGCCTTAGGCTATTTGAATCATCCCCTTCGGGAAAAAGAAGCACTAGTTTACTTGCCTCAAGCCTTAGATTTATTGAAGGAGATTCAAGTGACTGGCGATATTTTCTTCCCTTACAATTGGTTAAGTGCTAGCTATAGCGGTCATCAATCCAAAGAAGCGGGAGATATCACACGTCAATTTTTGGAAGATCGTCCAGATTATCCTGAAAACCTGAAACTGAAGATTTTACAAACGGCTGATCTGGTTTTGAAGAAATAGAAATTATTTACAAGAAAATTAAAAGGCTCTTCCACCATGTAGAAGAGCCTTTTTTAAACATACCCCCTTGCCTAATCGTAATATTTTAGCGAAGTTTGGCCTCGTTCATAAAGAACCCGACCAAACATAAACCAACAAAATGAAAACACCGATTATCGCTCTAATGCTAAGCCTATTTTTGGCTTTCACTTCTCAAGCCAAAACCAAAACTGTAAAAACAGATTCAGTTGAAATCATCAAAGAATTTAAAGGCGCCTTTAAATATCAGAACTATTACTTAAGTGCACAACCAAGCTTGGAAGCTTTACGTTGGTATAAGTCTCAAGGTGCCAGTACCATTATTAACCTTCGCACCGAAAAAGAGAATAAGTCCTTTACTGATTATGCTTTTAACGAGGAAAATATGGCTAAGGAATTGGGTTTAGACTACCACTGCTTACCAATAGGTGGCTCTAAAGATTATACGCCGGAGAATTTAGAGGCATTTGCTAAATTAATTGAGGGAGACAAAAAACTGTTGATCCATTGTCGTAGTGCAGGCAGAGTTACAACACTATTTATGGCCTACCTGGTTAAATACAAAGCTTATTCGGTAAACGAGGCAGCCCATATAGGTCGTCAGCTTAAGTTCTCTTTACCATTGGAGAAAATGCTGGACAAAGAAATCAGCTTAGAAATGGTGAACTAGTATCACATCCATTATAAATACAAAAGGCTGAGCGGTGAACTCAGCCTTTTGTATTTTCTAACCTTAAGGTTACTGATTGAATAAAGTTATTCGAAAGCATTTTTGTTCTAATAAATTGGTGTTTCCTCACAGGAACGCGATACTACCAAAACGAAGTAGAGCGCGGTGAAGTTAATCGCTCACCAGCGGGTATATTTCATATCCAACTTACTCCTTAGCTAATAAAAATTCAAGAGGAATATACAACCTGCTTTTCCAGGCATTTTCATCATGCTTAGCTCCCTCAAACTTTCTGGTCAGCCAATTCTCATTCTGACTATAACCACGTTCCTCCATCAAGCTATCAGCTATTAACTGATAGGGTTCATAAAGCGAATCAAGTGTATGTGTTCCATAATCGAAGTAGATCTTATGGCTTTGTGGATCAGGCAAATTCGTTCTTATATAGTTCAGAAAAACTCCATTAAGCGCTGGCCAATGTGTCGACAGACAGGCGGCTCCTCCGAATACTTCAGGGTATTCCGAAATCGCATAACAGGATATTAATCCTCCCATGCTCGATCCTAATATAAAGGTGTTGGCACGATCAGCTTGGGTATTGTAGGTCTTATCAATAAAAGGCTTGAGCTCCTCTACCAAAAATTTAAGGTATTCATCTGATAAAATTTGACCTTTAAACTTATCTGACCGCTCTGTCAACTTCAATTCATCCTGTGGTTTATTAGGCATATACTCCAAATATCTATTCAAATTATTGTTTACACCAACCACAATCACAGGTCTAATTTTTTGAGCTTTAATCAAACGATCAACCGTCTCATCTACTCCCCACTCCTGCTTGTTCCAAGTGCTTGTACTATCGAAAAGCATTTGCCCGTCGTGCATATAGATAACAGGATAATATTTCTTAGCATCATAGCCCGGTGGCAGCATCACTTTGACATCACGAGCTGGAATATATTTTGATTGAAATGCCGGATAATCATTAAACGTCAGTGGTTTTTCATTTTGTTTATTACAGGCAAATATGCTGCAACAAAAGATCAAAAGCAGGAGTATATTTCTCATATCAGACTTATTATATCAATAGGATTTCTTATCATGAAAAAAAGCCATTCCCCTTAGAGAATGGCTTTTAGAGGGGTACTCACTTTCCGTAAACGAAAAGTAAATTACTTCACATATACTTTATATTCCCATGCCTTTAGAGACATTGAGCTTTCTTTATCAAATTCTTGTTTCTCTTTAGTGAAAAAGTCGCTGTAAGCGCCTGCATAGGCCTCAGTGTTTAATTTAACGTCAACCGCATTCTTGCTTAGGTTTAGAACCACAACAACTTTATCGCCATCCTTTTCACGGGCAAAGGCATAAACCGCTTCGTTCTTATCAGTAGCAATGCGTACCAAATCGCCACCCTGAGCGCCATTCAATAAGGCTTTATTGTTGGCTTTCAAGCTCATCAATTGGGTATAGAAAGGCACCAACTCCTTATTGTTCCAGTCAATTTCATCCTTCTCGAAAAACTTCAATCGGTGACTCAAACTAGCTTCTTGTCCTGAATACAACATTGGCATACCCGGCATTGTGAAAGTCAAAACAGCGAATGCATTACCTGCATCACCCATTCTTTCTTTAATGGTACCAGCCCATGAATTCTCGTCATGATTGGTAATGAAGTTCATCAGGTAGTTATCCTTCTGGTATAGGGTATCGATTTTAGCGAAATAAGCATCAATCTCATTAGCGTTTTTTTCACCCTTAGCAATATCGTTCATTAGATGATGGAAATCCCAGGCGTACCCCATATCAAATGCAGACTCAAGCAATTCTGGTTCCCAGGCCTCAGCCAACATAAACACTGGCTTAATGGCATCAAGCTCCTTGCGTGTTTCGTTCCAAAAATCAGTTGGTACCATGGCAGCCATGTCGCAACGGTAACCATCAACATTGGCTTTCTCAATCCAGAATTTTAATGAGCCCTTCATGTACTCACGCAAGTCCTTGTTATCAAAGTTTAAGTCAGCCGTATCTGTCCAATCCGTTCCTGCTGGAATCTGAATCTCACCTTTTTCATTCTGCGTATACCAATCTTTATGGTCTTTCATGATCACGTTATCCCATCCTGTATGGTTTGCTACCCAGTCAAGAATCACTTTCATTCCCAAATCCTGAGCTTTCTTCACCATAATTTTTAAATCATCAATGGTTCCATAATCAGGATTTACAGCACGGTAATCAGCAACTGCATAACAAGATCCCATACTACCCTTACGATTCTTCTCTGAAATAGGGAAAATAGGCATCAACCAAAGAATATCCACACCCATCTCCTTCAAACGAGGTAAGTGATTTGCAAAGGCATTGATAGTTCCTTCAGGTGTATACTGGCGAATGTTCACTTCATAGATGTTCGCATTTCGTGTCCAATCCAAATGCATATCGGCAGACTTAGCACAACACGCTTCTTTCTCTTTTGAACAACATTCTTTCTTTGCCTTTGGCGTATTTTGGCATGACATCAATAAACTTGCCATCAAAAGCAGGCTTAATGTTGAATTAATTATTCTGTTCATATTTTTAGATTTATTAATTACTGTTTAAAATCAAGTTTGTGGAGATTTAATAACCACTTAGACCTTCTGATCTTTAGATTTTCCTTAGTTTTAAGACGCGACAAATCGCAGTCTTTATCCTTGTTTACTTTAGACCTTACAATCTTTCAAGCAATACGATATCGAATTCCGTATCCAAAACAACCTTAGAATCTTTTACCTTAACTGTTTTTCCTGAGTAAGCATCTCTTAGCTGAATTCCCTCTTCGAAACCTGCTACTGGAATTTCTTTCTGTCCTTTCTCCAAATCAAGAGCAACGACCACATAGTCAAAGTAGTTTTCCTGAGCAAAGCTTCTTGCAAAGACATATGGCTTTTCAGAAATCATTTGATGCACTCCCGCTCCAACAGCTGGATGGTTTCTACGGAATTGTCCCAGTTTTTGCCAGTGTTTTAGCAATGCCTGAGTTTTCGCATCTTTTTCAATCTCATCCCAGTTCATGAACGAACGCAAAGTGGCATCACCTTGAGTTCCTTCGATTTCTAATGATCGCGCCGACTCGTCACCATAATAAACCTGTGAGGTTCCCGGACAAAGCAATAGCTTGATTGCTGTCTCATAAGTTTTGTTTCTTGATGAATCAAAAGGACTACCATCGTCGTGCGATGTCAAGTAGTTTAATACACCTGCCGTTTTTAATTCTTCGTTCAAAATAGTAGAATAGCGAGAAAATAAGACCTCATAACTATCCTTGGCATTGTACTTAAATTCGAAGTTAATCATGCTGTTAAAGCCATAATCGAAGTAGTTCACTTGCTTATCGCCAAAATCGAAAGCTTTTGCTGCACTGATATTATAGTTATATACTTCACCAACCAAATAAAACTCATTATCGTCAAGCACTTTATCAGGATGATTTTGTTTCCAGGTTCTAAAGGCATAATCGCATTCCTTTTTCAAATCAGCCCAAACTGATTCCTCAGTATGCTTAACGGTATCACCCCTGTAACCATCAATACCAAACTCTGTGATGTAATCGCACATCCATTTGATCAAGTGGTATTTTGGTGTTCTTGGGTAACCTGTTCTTGCAAAAAAAGCATCCAATTCTGCCATCTCTTCATCGTAACGACCTTCAGCTTTCCATTTTTTAGCTAACTCCACAGGAATCGAAACTTCTTCCGTACTTTCTGTTTTTACATCAGGCAGGTTATTGGTTAAAGTACATTCAATGGTGTTTTTATAGCTGGTATAATCACAAGTCGGACAAGTTCTCACCCATTCTTCTTCCCAGGCAGGATCCTTTTCTGTTGCAGGACCGGTATGGTTAATCACACCATCCAATAAAATACGGATACCGTGTGCATGGGCTATTTCAACAAGCTCAGCCAAATCAGCTTTTGTTCCAAAGTTAGGATCAAGTGCCGTCCAGTCTTTGGCCCAGTAGCCATGAAAACCATAAGTTGCGCCAGTTCCTTCATCTACAGCACCGTGTATTTGCTCCGTAATAGGCGTCATCCAAATGGCATTTATCCCCAGATTATTAAAATAACCTTCTTTTATTTTTTGAGTTACCCCTTTGATATCACCACCTTCGAAACCACGTAATTTCGCCGTTTCCTTTGTTCTATCGAAGTTGACATCATTAGACTGATCACCATTGTTAAAACGGTCAGTTAATAAGAAATACACATTAGCACCCTCCCAAATAAAGGGCGTTTCGCTTTTCTTTGCTTGCTTGTCGGTATTAACACAACCGCCCAAAGCCAAAAGCAGTGTCAATAGACTAATTAGTTTTGATTGAAGTTTCATATTTAAAATTTTCAATTGTTTTAAAACACTCGTCAGGTTTAAACTAAAATTTTACATTTACAGTGGTCGAATCACCAGACTTGATGTTCACTTTTACTAATAAAAGCTTCTTCTCTGCATTCCAGGTGAAATCTATTTTTTTGCCTGCCATTTTCACCTTTTTAGGTTGCTTGGCAATATTGTGAATGATCAGTTCAAATTCACGATCCACAGCAGCAAAACGTTCTCCTTTTTCTGATTCGAATCCAACTTCTAAATTCTTCTTTCTTGTATGAGAAGTAAAGTTAATCAATTCGTAACGGCCTTTTTCGTAAGCCTCGGGTGTTGAACCATCATCATCGAACAAATGGCCTTTACCTATGGCAACAGCATTTGAATGGTAATAATGCAGATCGATTTGCTTGCTGGAATAGTCAACAGTTGACTGCACCAATTTCGCAAGTGGTACAAATGAACCAGCTCTTACAAATACGGGAATATGATCTTCAACAACTTCAACTTTCTTAGCTAATCCTCCCTCAATTATTTCATCAGTATAGAAATCGAACCAGGTATTATTGGCTGGAAAATAAACTTCTCTTTCAGTGGCACCGGCATCGGTAATTGGCGAAACTAAGAAAGCATTACCCCACATGTAAGTATCTGAAATATCAAATAGTTTGGCATTATCCTGCTCTTCAAAAAACAAAGGACGCATCAATGGCATACCTGTCACCGAATTATCATGAGCCAAAGAGTAATTGTATGGCAACATTCTATAACGTAGCTCAATCGACTTTTTAGCTAAGGCTTTTGTTTTTGCTTCTCGGAACACAGGTTCTGAAGGTACAGCCTCTTGAGCATGTGGTCGGAAAATTGGTTGGAATACACCATACTGCAACCAGCGTGTATACAGTTCATCATCCAAATTATCTCCAGCGAAACCACCCAAATCGGAATGCATATAAGCAATGCCCTGCAAGCCCATTTGCAAAGAGATTTCAGTTTGTGGTTTTAAACCATCCCATGAGCGGCTCACATCACCAGTCCAAGGAATCATACCATAGCGTTGAGATCCCACTGCACCAGCTCTCATCAGAATGAAAGGACGCTGATTAGGAAAATCTTTTTGGTAGCCTTCGAAAACCAGCTTAGCCCATTGATGTCCATAAATATTATGCACCTCATCGGCAGATCCATTAATATGTTGCAAGGCTGAAGGATGAACCTCTGGTTCGCCCAGGTCGCCCCACCAGCCACCTACGCCATTATTGATTTGCTCCTTATAGATATTCCAGAACCAATCAATCGCTTCTGGTTTGAAGACATCAATCAATCCTGTATTTCCAAAATAGAAATCGTATTTGAATGGATTTCCTAAAGAATCGGTACCCAACACCTTGTTTTCAACAGCATCATCCCATCGTTTTGATGTCGTTAATACAAAAGGCTCCGTAATCAGAATCGTTTTAACGCCCTGCTTATTGAAGTCAGCCATCATCTGCTTAGGATTAGGAAAAGAATCTCTATGGAATTCAAGATTTCCCATATTCCCCTTCATTTCTTTCCCAAACCAGAATAAATCCAGAATAATCGCATCTAAAGGAATGCTATCCTTTTTGAATAAATCCACAGTGGCTCGTGTTTCCTTTTCAGAATGATAACCAAAACGAGATGAGAAGTTCCCTAGCGCCCAACGTGGAAGCAAAGCTTGTTTCCCTGTCAGGTCGGTAAATTCTTCAATGAATTCAGGCCAGGTATCACCTGCAATAACCTGATAGGTTTTTCTTCCAGAAATGGTTTCGTAAGCTAAAGTATTATTCTTTTCGCTGTCCAAATCCAGAAAGCCGATGGGTGCGTTGTCGAAATGAACGGCGTAACGCTTCGAAGAAATCACCAATGGCATGGTGTAGTTCATCAATTCGGAACGGGTTCCATAACCATAGTGTGCTCTGTTGTAGAGCTGAAGTCTGTTGCCACGACGGTTCATACCCAAAACACGAGCACCACCTCCCATTAGGGATTCTGTGCTGTCAAGGTTAAATTCGATACTTTCATTTTCCTTAGAAGCAATATATCCCCGCTTTTCTGAAAGTAATTGCTTTCCCTTGTAGATATAGCTAATCTGAAAAGGCGATTTGCTTAACAAGACAGTCATTCCTGAACTGGCATAAGTCAATTCTGACTTATTATCAGTCAATTTAGCGTTGACTTCTTCCGCTTTCAAAACAACAGCATGCGACTCGGGATTAAAACTTTCTCCTGTAGGAATAAAGCTAGTTTCAACAATATTCTCATCGTAAAACTTAATCTGGTACTGACCATCGTTGGTCTTAACAATCAAGTGCTCACTTTTTAATTCGTGGCTCAAATATTTTCGGTCTGTGTTTTGAGCAAAAACAACTCCTGATAAAATCAGTAATAAAACCAGAAGTTGTATTTTTTTAAAGAGATTATTCATTTCTCAAATAGATTCTTAAAATTCACTTTTCAATGTTCAACCCATTCAGGGTTGTTGCTTGTCATTTAGCTTCACCGTGGGTTAACCCACGGTTATTCAAATTTAAGCCATTCAGGCTTTTCCTATGCTAGCCTGATTCTCAATTAGCCTATTAGCACATCAACAAATCATCACATTAATATAATTCCAAAATCATAACTGATTTGGCAGGCACTTCAATTGTGCTGATATCATTCAATTTTTCATCTGTCATCACATTCTTAGCAGATGTGAAACCTAACATCACTTCATCGAATCGTTTACGGTCGACTATTTTAGCCTTCTCTTCATCGTTATTCATGATAACCATGATCGTTTTTTCATTATTCGAACGGAAATAAACGTAAGTTTCATCCTGTGGAATAAAGTGCATCAATTTACCAGAATGGATTACCGAATTCTCTTTACGATAGTTCAACAATTTCTTCAAGAAATCAAAGGCTTCATTTTCACGATCAGTTCTTCCTTCTTTTGTAAAGGCATTTCTCTCGTCACCTTCCCAGCCTCCTGGGAAATCGATACGCATTACTCCGTCACCATCAGATTTACGACCTTCCATCAGGATTTCACCACCGTAGTACAATTGAGGAATACCACGAGTCGTCAATAAAAAGCTCATTAGCATTTTGTATTTACGCATGTCACCATTCAATACCGTCATCATTCTGTCGGTATCATGATTTTCCATGAAAGTGAAAAGATTCTCTGGGTGTGGGTATAAATAATCGAATGACAACGAGTTGTACAAACGGATCAGACCTTTATTCCAGCTTTCTTTTTCATCAAATGCCTTGGTCATGGCTTCAAGCAATGAAAAATCCATCACACATGGTAAGTTTGAATTGTATCCATCATGATTTAAGGCATCCTCTTGCCAGTAAGAAATTTCAGCAGCCGTACTTAACCAGGTTTCACCAACCACATTGAAATTAGGATATTCATTCATAATGGCAGCAGCGTATACGGCCATGGCACCCTTGTCGTTGTATGGGTAAGTATCCACACGAACACCACCTAGATCAGCAAACTCAACCCACCAAATAGTGTTCTGAATCATATAAGTTAACAACAAATCATTCTTTTGATTTAAATCAGGCATACTGGTATCAAACCAGCCATTAAAATTTAAGTCATAATCTACTTTTGAGACATAAGGGTCATTGGTTGTACTCTTTCGGTGATTCGAATTTGTGAAAGTTGGGAACGTATGAACCCAATCCTTCGATGGTAAATCTTTCATCCACCAATGCGCTGATGCAGAATGGTTGGTTACAATATCAATAATTAGTTTAATACCACGCTTCTTGGCTTCAGCAGACAAACGAGCATAATCATCATTTGTCCCATAACGGGCATCAATCTTATAAAAATCGGAAATGGCATAAGTATGGTAAGACACCTTATCCATATTATCTTCCATCAAAGGTGTATTCCAGATAGCGGTAATACCAAGCTCTTGCAGGTAATCCAAATGATTGATGATACCTTGAATATCACCACCATGACGGCCATCAGGATTCTCTCTGTCTAATTTGTCATTCATTCCATCAACTGAATCGTTATCAGGATTTCCGTTTGAGAAACGGTCAGGCATAGTAAGATAAACCACGTCTGAAGTATCGAAACCTTTACGATCAGCAGAACCTGCTCGTCTTTGTTTCAATTCGTAATTGTAGATAGCCTTTGTTTTTCCTTTAATCGTGAAAAGGATATCAAAACTACCGGCTTGAGCCGATTTGTCAATCAAAAGATTAACAAATAAATAATTGGGGTTGTCTGTCTTAATGACTCTTTCGATTGCAACACCCGGATAATCGATTGCCACTCGACAATCAGAAATATTTTCGCCATGAACCATGACTTGTAGTTTGGGGTTGGTCATGTTTGCCCACCAAAACATAGGTTCAACATGATCTAATTTGATTTTTCCTGCGAAGGAAGACGTACCACATATTAATGTGAGACCTAGAGCGATAAATAAGCTTTTTAATCCGTTCATGGTTCAGTTGTTGTTTATCCGATATACATCGGAATCTTGGTTGTTGAGTTATTTCATTCACCTCCCATATAAAATCATATATGAAGGTTAAATCCTGTATCGTAATTACCTAAAAGGTAAAAAAAATTGGCTTGCAATCCTTGTTCTTATACACAATTCGGCAAGCCAATTTTATCATTGGAGAGATTAGTTTTCTATGACTAGACTACTGCTCTTCTCTATTTTATATTCATCATCTTTAATAAAGATTGAAACGTCCTCACCTTCTTCATTTATTACACCAACTTCGTCAGTTGACACAAAAACATTAAGTAGGTTCCCACGGAATAAAACTTTAAAAGAATAAGATTTCCATTGTCCAGGAATAAGAGGTTTCAGGCTAAGTTGTCCATTAACCACACGCATACCTCCAAAACCTTCTACAATGGACATCCATGTACCAGCCATACTGGTAATATGCAAGCCTTCGTGAGCTTCACGGTTGTAATCGTCCAAATCCAAACGAGACGTTCTCAAGTACATTTCGTATGCACTATCAATATCACCAATTTTTGAAGCCAAAATTGAGTGGATACATGGTGATAAAGAAGACTCGTGAAGTGTTCTTGGCTCGTAGAAGTTGTAATTCTTCTTGATTGTTTCCATGTCGTAGTTCTCTTCAAACAAGTAAACACCCTGAAGAACATCGGCTTGTTTGATGAAACATGAACGTAGAATTCTATCCCAAGACCAGAACTGGTTAATTGGACGGAATTGAGGATCTAAATCAGAAGCCATCAATTGTTCCTTGTCCATAAAACCATCCTGTTGCATGAAAACACCAGTCTCTTCATCAACTGGAAAGTGCATGTTCTCAACAATGTCGTTCCATCTAGCCGTTTCAGTATCGAAGTCAAAATTCAAGTTTTCGATGATTTCTTGGTAACGAGCTGGATTGCTATCCTTCACATATTTAAAAGCTTCCTGAGTATAAGACATACACCAACAAGCAATGGTATTAGTATACCAGTTGTTATTCACGTTGTTCTCGTACTCGTTAGGTCCAGTAACGCCTAACATCACATATTTCTTTCTTGCCGTAGAGTAGGTAACTCTCTGGCTCCAGAAACGTGAAATACCAACCAAAACATCAAGGCCATATTCAGCTAAATACGCCTTATCATTGGTGTGACGAATGTAATTGTAAATGGCAAAAGCAATGGCTCCATTACGGTGAATTTCTTCGAAAGTAATTTCCCACTCATTATGACACTCTTCACCATTCATGGTTACCATAGGATATAGAGCAGCGCCATTTGTGAATCCTAATTTCTCAGCATTCTCAATCGCTTTTTGCAATTGTTTATGACGATAAATCAAAAGATTACGAGTCACCTCAGGACGAGATGTACTTAAATAGAAAGGCACACAATATGCTTCAGTATCCCAATAAGTTGAGCCACCATACTTCTCTCCAGTAAATCCTTTAGGTCCAATATTCAAACGCTCGTCTTCACCAGTATAAGTCTGGTTCAACTGGAAAATATTGAAACGGATAGCCTGTTGAGCAGCCACATCACCTTCAATTACAATATCTGAAATTGACCATTTTTCAGCCCATGCCGCAACATGTTCTTCCAGTAAGGCACCATAACCTTTTACGAAAGCAGCCGCAGAAACTTTAGCCGCATTGCTACTAAGTTCTGTTTTGCTGTGATTCAATGAACTTAAAACACTTACATATTTATAAAAGCTTAGTTCCTCACCTTGCTTAACATCCAGCTCAACAAAATTAGCAACATACTTTTCCTTTTCAATAATATCAGCCTTAGCTTCTAATTGTTGTCCGTCTTTTAATACCTGGTAACGCATGTTCATACAAACATGGAAATCAAGCTTCTTGGTACGGGCAGTAATGTAGGCTTCACCAGTCATCGACTTGGTGTTTAAGATATCCCAAAACTTCTCATCATAGTTCGAATCTTCGTTTTTAACGTCAGCATCGATGTATGAGTTAAAGCTAATTTTGCCATCAAAATTAAGAGCAGTAACTGAGTAGCGGATTACGCCAACTTCAGAAGTCACAATACTCAAAAATCTTTTAGCTTCAATCTTAACCTGATTGCCATTGCTCATTGTAGCCACAAAAGAACGTTCCAGCACGCCTTCTTTCATGTTAAGGGTACGAACAAACTCGCTTACCTTACATTTAGCCAAATCAAGCATCTCTCCGTTTACTTTAACGTCGATACCAATCCAATTGGGCGCATTAAGCACCTTAGCGAAATATTCAGGGTAACCGTTTTTCCACCAACCTACTCTGGTTTTATCAGGATAATAAACACCAGCGATATAGGTTCCTTGTAGAGTCTCTCCGGAATATGCTTCCTCGAACATAGCTCGATGTCCCATATTACCATTACCAAGACTAAATATACTTTCAGATGATTGGTGATTTTCAGGCTTAAATCCCTCTTCGATTATACACCACTCATCATGCTTCAAATACTCGTTCATTTTACTTTAATTTTAGATTACAGTCCCGTAGTTATCGGGAGCAGATAGTAATCTGCTACTTAAAATCGCGAAAGGCCTGATAGCCTTTATATTAATTACTTAAACCAGACTCCAATGTTTCAAAAGAAAAACCTTCGAAACCAGGAACCACAAAATTGGCTTTGTTTAAAACATCAGGAGAACCAATTCCAACACATGGCATACCTCCGTTAATTGCAGCTTCAACGCCAGCTTCAGCGTCCTCAAACACTA
Organism: Ancylomarina sp.; assembly: GCA_048268005.1. Lineage (GTDB taxonomy): Bacteria > Bacteroidota > Bacteroidia > Bacteroidales > Marinifilaceae > Ancylomarina. The sequence continues at coordinate 230,378 of JBLWWJ010000001.1, read as the reverse complement.
CACAATTGGCCGGCGCGAAACCTAAAAGCTCTGCACCCTTCAAAAACACTTCAGGGTCAGGCTTAGCCTTACTAACGTGAGTACCATCAACAATCGCATCGAAATATGAGGTTAGTTTCAATTGTTCAAGAATGGTCATGGCATTCTTGCTCGCAGAACCTAAGGCAATCTTAATACCTCGGGCTTTTAAATCTTCAAAGAAAGTCTTCACACCAGGTAGAATTTCATCTGGTGTCATTTTTAGAATATATTCTAAATATTCCTCGTTCTTTTTAGCAGCTAGCTTTAATTGTGTCTCTTCATCAAGATCTACACCCCCAATTTCCATTAGAATTTCCAACGAACGCATTCGGCTTACACCTTTTAAACGCTCGTTATCTTCCTCTGTAAAATCGAAGCCTAATCCGTTGGCCAAGCTTTTCCAAGCTATATAGTGGTATTTAGCTGTATCAACAACAACACCATCTAAATCAAAAATACATGCACTAATCGTTCCCATCTCTATATTTTAATAAAAATTAATTCTCTGTTTGCTTAACAAAAAATACTGACACAGCTCCCAGGATCATGATGACACCAGCCAAAACAAGAATGTAAATACCTTGTCCGCCAAAGAATGTTCTTAATATTGGGCCACCAAATACACCACTTAAAATCTGAGGAACAACAACGGTTAAATTGAATAATCCCATATAGATTCCCATACGTTTAGCTGGTAAAGCTCCAGATAAAATTGTATAAGGCATGGCAAGAATTCCGGCCCATGCAATTCCAACTCCTATCATAGAAACTAAAAGCATGTATTGATTGGTAAACATCATTGTGGAAACAAATCCTAAACCACCAAGTAAAAGAGATCCTGCGTATACCGTTTTCCGACTTGTTAGACTAATTAACTTAGGCATCACGATCGAAAACAATGCAGCCACCAAACTATAGACAGCAAAGCACATTCCAACCCAATTACCAGCTTCATTAAATGCACTTAGTATGTTTGTATTGGTTTCTGTTTCAGCATTAAAATTAATTGGAACACCAAAATAGTGTTGAGAGATAGCTGTAGTTGAATAAACCCATAAAAGGAATAAAGGAAACCAGGAAAACAATTGTACAATAGATAACTGTTTCATAGTTGCCGGCATATTTCTTAACAACTGAAAGAAACTAACCTTTTCCTCTTTATCCTCAGCAGTAATGTTATTATAAGCTTCAAATTCCTCAGGAGGGTATTCTTTAGTCTTAAATACAGTTACTAAAACACTTATCAAGAGTAAGGACCCTCCAATATAAAATGACCAAATAACGGATGGAGCAACATTTCCTCCAATAGAGTCATTAGATATTCCAACTGCAGTCAAAATAAAGGGTAAAGCTGATCCAATTACAGCTCCAACATTGATTAAAAAGCTTTGAATTGAATAGCCGACATTCCTCTGTTCTTCGGGAGTCATATCAGCAACCAAAGCTCTAAAAGGTTGAAATGTCACATTAAATGAACCATCCATTAGTGCAAGCATAACAACACCAAATATCAAAGCACTTCCTCCTTTTACAATCATCGGAGCATTTGGCATAAAGAACATTGCCAACATAGAAACAATAGCACCAAAAAGAATATACGGTGATCTTCGACCTAATTTATTCCAAGTTTTATCACTGGCTGCTCCAACAACAGGTTGTACGATCAAGCCCATGATAGGTGCTACCAACCAAAAAAATGATAATTCATGTGGGTCCGCTCCTAAACTTGTTAAAATTCTACTTGCATTCGCATTTTGCAGAGCAAAACCGAATTGTACTCCGAGAAAACCGAAACTTAAATTCCAGATTTGCCAAAAGCTTAAACGAGGTTGTTTCTTCATTAGATTTTCATTTTGTATCAAACGATACATTTAAAATTGAATAAGACAATCTTTTCAATACGTATGTTAAAGAAAACGATAACAATAATTTACAAAAAAACGTCATATGGATCGTGACACAATATAGACTAACTCAGCTTGTGTCCCCTAAAATTTAGGGTACCAATCCCAATTAAACAGAGCTAATGCTCAGTTTTGAGATCAATAATAAAGGAAGGATTAATTATAATATAGTCGGAACAGAGGTTGCCCTCTGCATTTCAAAATTAGAATAAATTTTACAGAATATCAAAACACTCTTGGAGTTTGACACTCAAAAAAGCCTATAAACATTGAGCTATAGCGCATTTCAAACGGTTGCGGAGAAAACTAAAAAAAAGCGAAAAAATTTCAATATCCGCTTCAATTATAGAACTGAATATGTGAAAAAATAAAAAGAGTATTACAATCAAACTCTAAAGATGAACTGAAATACTCTTATATTATATGACTAAAAAAAATCAATCTTTCTACTTCGTTGACTCTCTAACAACCAAAGATGTCTTAACCACCTTGGTTACAGGTTCATAATCCATATCCCCCTCATTAATCCGACTTAACAACAATTCCATGGCTCTTAACCCCACATCATGACCATGCTGCTCCAAAGTTGTAAGGGCTGGATCAGTAACGCGTGAAACCAAACCATCGGTAAAACCAATTATAGAGATATCTTCAGGTACACGTAATCCTGCTTTTTTAACTACAGACAGCGCTCCTGCTGCCGTCAACTCATTTACTGCAAAAATTGCATCTGGTCGTTCAGAAAGATTCAATAAGGCAGGCACCAATTCTTTGGCTTCATCAAAACTATCACACTTTATAATTAGATCTTCATCGATAGCAAGTTTATTTTTAATTAATGCCTGGCGATAACCTTGCAACCTATTCTGGCCTAAAAGCATATGCTGAGGTGCAGATAAATGAGCAATGCGCTTACAACCAGACTCAACCAGATGTTGAACGGCAGAAAATGCACCTGCATAATCATCAACAATAACATTATCGGAAGAAACTTCGTTGCAAATACGATCAAAAAACACAATGGGAATACCATTATTTCTCAATTCACGAAAGTGGTCGTAATTTTTAGTCTCCTTCGACATGGACACCAATACACCATCAACTCGACTAGATAAAAGAGCTTGAGTGTTATCCATTTCACGATCAACAGACTCATTTGATTGGAAAATCATCACATTATAACCCGCATCATGAGCAATTTTCTCAATACCACTGATTACAGAAGAGAAAAAATGATGAACAATTTCAGGAATCATCACTCCTATGACATTACTCTTACTACTACGTAAACTTAAGGCAACTGCATTAGGTTTATAATGCCAGGCCTTAGCCAAGGCATTAACGGCCTCTTTTGTTTTTACACTTATATCCGGATGATCTTTTAAAGCTCTAGACACTGTTGAAGCTGAAATCCCTAGTTCTTTAGCGATATCCTTAATCGTTACCTGTCCGCTTCTCATATATTTCCTTTTTTATTTACTAAATAATCTATACCAACAGGGCCTTCATAGTCCGTAAAATATGACTTTAACAAGATTTTGATTTCCCAACATCATGCGTAAATATAAGAATAAATCAACAATTAATATTGACCTCAGCCCTCATAGACTTATTTAAACATGTGTATATGAAAATATCACGCGTTTGCGGTGACGTTTGCGGCGATTTAAGCGCTTTTTCATATTCTCTAAAATAGATGATTAATGGCACACTTTTACCTTTATGGCCGAAATAATTAAGGCTAAGCATGAATTTAGATAAGCTCTAATTTACAATAAAGGAAGATTCATAGTCGGAAACATTGAGTTCAATAATTGTAAGAGGCTTTCTAAATCAAAAAATGATAGAATAATGTAATAGAGTCACACAAATCTCGAAAACGTTTTAAAATTGAGTTCTACCTCAAAAGCCATCATTATCTCAAACTTCTTATTTACACTAAAATTATATTTATGAAACTTAACATTAGTATGTTCAGAAAACTGCTTCTTCTGTTGGTTATGGTATCTTCTTTTACCATGACACAAGCACAGGAAAAAGTAGTAACTGGTACAGTCACCGATGCAAACGATGGCATGGGGATCCCAGGTGTTTCTGTGATTGTGAAAGGAACAACCACAGGTACAAGTACCGACATTGATGGTCGTTTTAACATCTCTGCCGATGCTTCTTCGACTTTGGTATTTTCGTTTATTGGATATACAAGTCAGGAGATATTGGTTGGCGATCAAACTAACTTTAACATTATTTTAGGAACCAACACCGAAAACCTTTCCGAAGTTGTTGTGATTGGTTATGGTCAAGTTAAAAAAGAAGATGCTACGGGTTCTGTTATTGCTATCAAATCAGATGACTTTAACAAAGGATCCATTTCTTCACCTCAGGAACTATTAACGGGTAAAATGCCAGGTGTAACCATTACCTCTGGGGGTGGCGCTCCAGGATCAGGTTCTACCATTCGTATTCGTGGTGGTTCTTCTCTTTCTGCCAGTAACGATCCACTTATTATTATTGATGGTGTTCCTGTGAGTAGCGATGCCGTTTCAGGTATGCGTAACCCATTAAATACGATCAATCCAAACGATATTGAAACATTCACCGTGTTGAAAGATGCTTCAGCAACAGCAATTTATGGTTCAAGAGCATCTAACGGGGTTATTCTTGTAACAACAAAAAAGGGTAAAAAAGGACAGAATTTTAAAGTCAATTATTCTGGTAACGTTTCAGTAAATACGGTTGCAAAACAAATTGATCTTCTTAATACAGAAGAACTAGGAGATGTTATTCAACAATATTACCCAGACAAAGTTGATCTATTAGGCACAGAAAATACAGATTGGCAAAATGAAATTTTTGAAACTTCAATCAGCCACGATCACAACATTAACTTCTCTGGTTCGGAATTTAACACACCTTATCGTGTTTCTATTGGGTATACTGATCAGGAAGGTATCTTGAAAACTTCAAATTTAGAGCGTTACACTGGTGCATTAACCGTAAACCCAACCTTCTTTGAAGATCATTTGAAAGTCAACTTTAATGCAAAAGGTCTATATATAAAAAATCGTTTTGCTGATACTGGAGCAATAGGTAGTGCCCTTGCATTTGACCCAAGCCGTCCTGTAAAATCAGACGATACTAAATACGACAAATACGGTAACTACTATACTTACTTCAATGGAGATGTTAGAGACGTATTAGCACCAACAAATCCATTAGCTCTTTTAAATCAAAAAAGTAACACCTCTGAAGTAAAACGTTTCATTGGTAATACTCAACTGGACTATAAGTTCCATTTCTTACCTGAACTGAGAGCCAATCTGAATGTGGCCTACGATTATTCAAAATCAGAAGGTAAGGTTATTGAAGATGCTGAAGCAGCCTGGACAGAGTCGAAAAACGGGAATGGGTCCCAAAAAGCTTATTCGCAAGAAAAGAAAAACGAGCTGGTTGAATTCTACTTGAACTATAAAAAAGATCTTGAACAGATTGATTCAAAAATTGATCTTGTGGGTGGGTATTCATGGCAACATTTCTGGAGAGAGGATGCCAATGGTGCAACGACTACATTTGATGGATCATTTGAAAAGAATCCAGCTTCACAATCTGCTACCGAAAATTACTTAGTTTCATTTTTTGGACGTATGAACTATACTTTCAAAGATCGTTACTTGTTCACATTCACGCTTCGTCAGGATGGATCTTCAAGATTCTCAAAAGATAAACGTTGGGGACTTTTCCCATCTGCTGCTTTTGCATGGAGAATGAATGAAGAACTTTTCCTTAAGAAATTTGAACAGTTATCGAACTTGAAATTACGTTTAGGCTATGGTGTAACAGGTCAACAAGAGATTGGACAAGGTGATTACCCTTACCAGGGGATCTATAACATTGGTGACAATCAGGCTAGCTATCAATTTGGTGATACTTACTACAACACAATCCGTCCTAATGCTTACGATGCTGACATCAAATGGGAAGAGACTACAACTTACAATCTTGGTTTAGATTTCGGTTTCTTTAACAACCGACTAAATGGTAGTGTAGATGTTTATAAGCGTAAGACGAAAGATCTAATCAACGAAATTGATGTACCAGCAGGTTCAAACCTTAAAAACCGTGTTGTAACCAATATTGGTTCTCTTGAAAATGAAGGACTGGAATTTTCTTTAAACGGTATTGTTATTGCAAATGAAGACTGGAATTGGGAATTAAATGCCAATGCTGCCTACAACAAAAATGAAATCACCAAATTAACAGACTCAAACGATCCTAACTTCAAAGGGGTCTTTACAGGTGGTATTTCTGGTGGTACTGGTAATAATATTCAAATTCACAGTACTGGTCATGCTGCAAACGCATTCTATGTCTATCAACAAGTATATGATAAGCAGACCGGGAAACCTCTTGAAGGGGTTTATGTAGACCGTAACAACGATGGTCAAATTACTCTTGAAGGTGACCGATACATCTATAAAAAGCCATCTGCTGATTGGACTTTCGGATTCGGATCTAATTTAGGATATAAGAGATGGACACTTTCAATGAATGCCCGTTTAAGCCTAGGCAATTACGTCTATAACAACATTGAATCAGACAAAGGTCATTACGAAGGGGTCGTTAGCTCACTTAACAACATCACCAACCGTGTGGCTGATGCAAATGATGCGCAATTCTTTTCTGCGCAATACCATTCTGACTATTATATACAAGATGCTTCATTCTTTAAGCTTGACAATATTACTCTAGGATATGATTTGGGTAAAATTTGTCAAGATAAACTGAATGTCTATTTGTATACAACGGTTCAAAACGTTTTCACAATTACAGATTACAAAGGATTGGATCCTGAGATATATGGTGGTATTGACAATAATATCTACCCAAGACCAAGAACATTCCTTTTGGGAGTAAATGTTAATTTCTAATTCATTTCGATATGAAAACTAATATAAAAAAATATATACTGATGGCCGCAGTAGCTTTGGGCGCAACATTAACTTCATGTGTTGACGACCTGGAAACTACGCCTATCGATCCTAATTTTAAATCAGGAGATAAAATCTATGTAAACGCTGACTCCTACAAGCAAGGACTAGCAAAACTTTACGGTTCTTTTGTACTTGCAGGACAAGAAGGAGCCGGAGGAAATGCTGATATTGCCGGTGGAGATCCGGGTTCTACAGTTTATACTCGTTTGTTATACTACTGCCAGGAACTAACCACAGATGCAGCTATTGTAGCCTGGAATGATGGTGACATCAAAGAATTCCATAATCAAAAATGGACTGCAGGTAATGGTTTTGTGGGTAATATGTACACTCGATTATACCTTACAATTGGTTTCATCAATCAATATTTAAGAGATACTGAACCTGGTAAATTAATTAGCTCACTTACTAGCGAAGATCTTAAAAACATTGAGCAATATAGAGCGGAAGCGCGTTTACTGAGAGCCATGGTTTACTACAATGCTTTAGACTTATTTGGTAATGTACCTATCCTTACGGAAGCAGATCCAGTAGGTAAATTCAAGCCAGAGCAGAAAACACGTAAAGAAATATTCACATTTGTTGAAACTGAAGTTGGTGAAATTGAATCTCAATTAGCTGAACCAGGGAATAACGAATATGGTCGTATTGACAAAGGTGCTGCCTGGGCACTTATGGCAAGAATGTATTTAAATGCTGAAGTATATATTAACGAGGCAAAATACTCTGAATGTATTGAATATTGTGAGAAAGTGATGCCTTTCTACACATTAAATGACAGCTATCAGGAACTCTTTATGGCTGATAATCATTTAAGAACAAATGAGATGATTTTTGCATTTGCATGTGATGGGTTGAATTCTCAAACTTACGGTGCAACCACCTATATCATTCACGCTGCAATTGGTGGTGATTATGTACCTGCTGATGCCGGTATTAACGGTGGATGGGGTGGAAACCGCGTGACCTCTGCTTTTGTAAATAAATTTGATCAGAACAACGACCAGAGAGCTATGTTCTTTACAAATGGTCAAGCTCTTGAGATTGATAAAGTGGGTGAATTTACAGAAGGCTATATGCTGGTAAAATACACCAATAAAAACTCTGATGGAACCAATGGTTCTGACGATAACTTTGTAGACACGGATTTCCCAATGTTCCGATTAGCTGATGTATATTTAATGTATGCTGAATCCGTATTACGCGGCGGTAATGGGGGTTCAATATCAGATGCTATTTCATATGTCAATCAAATAAGAACCCGCGCCTATGGTGACACTTCTGGAAATATTGCTGAGGCAGATTTAACTCTGGATTTTATTATTGATGAAAGAGCGAGAGAGCTTTCTTGGGAGTGTATGAGAAGAACAGACCTTATTCGCTTTGAGAAATTCAGTAACTCAAATTACTTGTGGCCTTGGAAAGGTGGTCTTAAGGAAGGTAAGTCAGTAGACTCACACTTCAACCTATTCCCAATTCCATTAAGTGAATTAAATTCAAATTCGAATTTGACTCCAACTCCTGGTTACTAATCTAAAATCAAATGAAGATGAAAAAAATATTATATTCTGCATTAATGGCTGGATTAGCCTTATTCTCTGGATGTACCGAGGATGAGAACCAGGTATACCTGAGTGTTAATCCGGAAAAACCAGTTCTTCAACTTCCTGAAAATGGGGAGGCTTATATTATCAGTGAGGCAACTGGCGAGAACAACATTGCATTCAAATGGTCAAGTGCTGACTATGGAGTACCAACAGAGGTGACCTATAAATTACAAGCCGATAAAGATGGTGGTGATTTCTCTAACCCTATTGAATTGGGTGAAACAACCAATAATTTTATCAGTTTAAAAAGTAGTGTTGTAAACAGCATGCTAGTGCGAAATGATTTTGAAGCAGAAAAACCGGTAATCGTTCTATTAAGAGTTACTGCTTCTCTAGCATCAAACTCAGCAATTATCGCTTCTGAAGCTATTGAAACAAATTTCACACTATATAAATTAGCGGATCCTAATGATGATGGTTCTCGTATCTATATGGTAGGTGGAGCTGTACCAGCAGGATGGAATCCAAGCGATGCTGTCGAAATGGTAAATATTGCACCAAACGTTTATCGTGCAACAACAACTTTTGCAGTGGAACGTTTCCGTTTCTTGGGACAAAAAGATTGGGATCCGATCAAATACATTTTCCCAGACTTCACTGGCTATGTTGACAGCAACTTCGAAAATGCCAGACAAGATGATCGTGAAGATGGAGATGAGAACCTTTGGTTTAAAGGAACTCCAGGAGACTACACCATTACAGTTGATTTAAACACCAAATCAATAATACTGGATGCTGCACATGCAGATGACAATTCCAGAATCTATATTGTTGGAGCGGGTGTTCCGGATGCAGGATGGGATCCTGGTAAAGCTGTAGAAATGGTAAATATTGCGCCAAATGTCTATCAGACCATTACAGAATTTGCCTTAGACAGATTCCGTTTCTTGGGGCAAAAAGATTGGGGACCAACTTCATATAATTTCCCATTTTTCAGTGGAGGTGTAAGTTCTAATCTTGAAAATGCATTACAAGCAGATAGAGAAGATGGTGACCAAAACCTTTGGTTTAAGGGAACTGAAGGAAAACATATCATAACTGTTGATCTCGGCAATAAAACCGTAACAATTTATTAATATCAAAAAAGGTCGTTTATTTTAAATAAACGACCTTTTTTCAAATGCCTTCTTCACAATATACCTGTGACTACTCTTATCAATATATTTCTTCTTAGACTAACTCGTAGCTTCTAACTTTTAGATCTTAAATCTCCCCCTCTATCATTGCATAATACGAGAAATCCACTACTCTCAACACATACAAACATGCAACAAGTACATCCGTTTTATAATTTCAGCTCCAAAAGTATTAACTACCTCCTTCATTTTCTTCACCTATATCAAATGTCATATACAAAATTTTGATACGGCCATCCAATGTCTTTCGCACTCTCATCTATAATTTACTATTCACTTTTCACTAATTTTTCTTATATTAGTATGTCGACTAAACTTTATTAAAACACTGATACTATTCGAAGTAAGACTTCAAACAGAATTCTAACCCCTATCCTAAAGTGTTAATATTTGGAATAAATAATAATAAAATTAAACCTTATTCTATGACACACATATTCAAACATACATATATGATAATATCAAACGTTTGCGGTGACGTTTGCGACGATTTTCAGAGCTTTTAACATTCATTAACTTATGTGATTGATCAGGCACTTCATATATTTATGTAGAAAATAATTAAGGCTAACTAAAGATTTAGGTAATAATTAGAATACAATAAAGGAAGATTCATAGTCGGAAACATTGAGCTCAATAATTGTAAACTAGTTACTAAATCGAAACTTGATAGAATCATGTAATAGAGTGGTATTTCTTTCGGAAACGATTTAAAATTAAACTCTATATCAGAAAGCTATCATTACATCTAACTTCTTATTTATCTTAAATTTTAAATTTATGAAACTTAACATTAGTATGTTCAGAAAGCTGCTTCTCTTGTTGGTTATGGTATGTTCAATTACCATTTCGCAAGCTCAAGAGAGAGTAGTAACTGGTACAGTTACCGATGCAAACGATGGCATGGGAATACCTGGTGTTTCTGTAGTTGTTAAAGGCACAACTGTAGGGACAAGCACAAACATTGATGGCAAATTTACTATCTCTGCAAATGCCAATTCTACATTAGTTTTTTCTTTTATTGGCTATAAAGGTCAAGAGGTATTAGTAGGCGAGCAAACTCAAGTGAACGTTGTTTTAAGTGCTGACGTCGAAAACCTTTCCGAAGTCATGGTTATTGGTTATGGTCAAGTAAGAAAGGACGATGCAACTGGAGCGGTGTTTTCAGTAAAAGCTGATGACTTTAACCAAGGATCAACTAGTTCTCCTCAAGATTTAATTGTTGGTAAAGTTGCTGGTGTACAAATCATCAGTGATGGTGGTGCTCCTGGTTCTGGATCCACAATTCGAATTCGTGGAGGATCTTCAATGTCTGCAAGTAACGACCCACTAATTGTAATCGATGGAATGCCTTTAGATAGCAAAGGGATTGATGGCATGAGTAATGTTTTGAGTTCACTGAATCCAAATGATATTGAAACATTTACTGTATTAAAAGATGCATCTTCTACTGCTATTTACGGTTCACGTGCTTCTAATGGTGTGATCCTTATAACAACTAAAAAAGGTAAAGCTGGTCAGAAATTACAGATCACCTACGATAACAAGTTTTCAATTGGTACAATTAAAGAAACCATAGATGTTTTAAATGCTGATGAGTATAGAACTCTTGTTAATGAGAGAGCTCTTACAAACTCGTCTGTTAATCCTGCATTAATGGGTAAAGCATCAACTGATTGGCAAGATGAAATTTACAGAAATGCAACTGGCCAAGAGCATAATATTGGTATTTCAGGTTCTTATAAAAATATTCCATTTAGAGCTTCAGCTGGTTACACAGATCAAAGTGGTATATTACAGACATCTGAAATGCAAAGAACCACAGGAACATTAAATGTAAATCCTAGTTTTTTAGATGACCATCTAAAGATTAATATGGGTGTAAAATACATGATGATTGAAAATCGCTTTGCGGATAAAGGAGCCATAGGAAGTGCATTACGCTATGACCCAACTCAATCAGTTTTTAATAAAACAGGTATTTACGGCGGTTATACAACTTGGTTAATGAGTGATGGTTCTAGAAACGTAAACGGAACTCGCAACCCTGTTGCTCAGCTGCAACAAAAAGATGACAAATCTGATGTATCAAGAGTAATTGCTGACTTCCAGGCAGATTACAAATTACATTTCCTTCCTGATTTAAAAGCAAGTGTTAAATTAGGATATGATTACTCTGATAGTGAAGGTAATGTTGATACAGATCTAAGTGCTGCATGGGTACAAACTCCATCTTCAGGTGTAAATAGAGATTATACTCAAGAAAAAAAGAATGAATTAGTAGACTTTTACTTGACCTACAATAAAGATCTTCCATCATTAAGTAGTAAAATTAATGTAATGGGAGGTTATGAGTGGCAACATTTTTGGTCAAAATCTTCAGCTTTTGAAATAGATAGAGAAAATACAACTATTGAAGACTCAAAAAATGAAACAGAAAACTATTTGGTTTCATTCTTTGGTAGAGCCAATTACACCTTTAAAGATAAATATATCCTTACAGCTACTTTACGTAGAGATGGTTCTTCAAGATTCCACAAAGATAACAGATGGGGAACTTTCCCTTCAGCAGCTTTTGCATGGAGAATGAGTGAAGAAGCTTTCGTTAAAAATGTTGAGGCAATTAGTAGCCTTAAAGTTCGATTGGGTTATGGTATAACAGGTCAGCAAGAATTAGGTCAAGGTGACTACCCATATATGGGCCTTTTCCGATTAAGTGATTCAAGAACCAGGTATCAATTTGGAAATCAATTTTATACTTTAATAAGACCTGATGGATACGACGAAGGTTTACAATGGGAAAAAACAACGACATACAATGCAGGTATCGACTTTGGATTATTAAATAATAGAATTAACGGTTCACTAGATATTTATAAGCGTAAAACTGAAGATCTTTTAAATACCATCCCAGTTCCTGCCGGAACAAACTTTACCGACTTACTTCTAACCAATGTTGGAGACCTTGAGAACAATGGTTTTGAATTCTCTATTAATGGTATCCTAATGGATAAAGATGATTTATATTGGGAAGTTGGATTTAACCTAGCTTATAATAAGAACGAAATTACACGTTTAACAAATTATGATGATCCTAATTATAAAGGTGTAGATGTAGGCGGAATTAGTGGTGTTGGTGTAGGAAACACGATTCAAAAAAATGCAGTTGGTCATGCACTAAACACATTCTATGTATACGAGCAAGTTTATAATACTAACGGAAAACCGATCGAAGGTCTTTATGTAGATAGAAATAAAGATGGTCAGATTACATCGGACGATAAGTATTATGCCGAAGATCCTGCTCAGGATTATAATATGGGATTCTCTTCTTATATCAAGTATAAAGATTTCGATTTTGGATTTAATGGTAGAATTGGAATCGGAGGACAAATCTATAACAATGTTATTGTAGGTGGTCGTTACCAAGAAATGACGGTAAATGAGTACTTAACAAACATGCCTTCTGAAATTAATAAGTCGAAATTTGAAACTGCACAACAGTACTCTGATTATTTCCTTGAAGATGCATCATTTTTAAAGATAGATAATATCACTCTTGGCTATAACTTCACTAAACTACTGAAACCTCTATTAGGTTTTGATTTTAACGCACGAGCATTTGCAACTGTTCAAAATGCATTTACTTTCACTGATTACAGCGGATTAGACCCTGAAGTAAACGGAGGTATTGACAATGATGTATATCCAAGACCAAGAACATTCTTGTTTGGATTAAACTTGAAATTTTAATTGATAAATGTTATTAATTATGGATAAGAAATATTTTAAAACAAATTATATCATGATAGCATTTGCATTATTGTTTGCATGTGTGTCGTGTGTTGATGATTTGGATACGGTACCTCTAGATGAGGATATAAAAACAGGTGAAAATGTTCTGACGGATGCTGAATCATATAAGCAACTTTTAGCAAAATGTTATGCTGGCCTAATTCTAGGCGGACAAACGGGTGTTGATGGGGATCCTGATATCAGTAGTATAAATGGTGGGTTTTCTTCTTATTTAAGACTGTTATGGAATCACCAAGAACTTCCAACTGATGAAGCAATTTGTGCTTGGAACGATGGAAACTTAAGAGATTTACATGACCAGGACTGGGACAGTGCGAATGAATTTGTAAAGGCAATGTATTACAGAATTTCACTTCAAATTACGTACTGTAATAATCTAATTAAACTAACCGAAGGCAAATCAGAATACAAAGCCTTTAATGATGAAGCTAGAGTCTTAAGAGCTTTAAGCTATTATCATATGTTAGATATGTTTGGACGTGGTCCGTTTGTAACTGAAAAAGATGAAATTGGTTCATTCTTCTTTCCTGAGATGGCTACACAGCAAAAATTATTCGATTATATCGAATTGGAACTAACTACTATTGAGTCTGATCTAGCCGATCCAATGACCAATGAGTATGGTAGAGCAGATAAAGGTCTGGCATGGGCAATCTTGGCAAAAATGTACTTAAATGCTGAAGTATATATTGGCGTACCTAAATACACAGAAGCAATTACCTATTCGAATAAGATTATTGATGGTGGTTACTCAATTGAATCTGACTATACCAATTTATTTTTAGCAGATAATCATTTAAGAACAAATGAGATCATTTTCCCAATAGCTTCAGATGGTAATAGCTCTCAGTCTTGGGGTGGAATGACTTTTATCATTCACTCAACAGTTGGAGGCGATATGCCTGCTAGCGAGTCTGGTATTGACGGAGGCTGGGGTGGTAACAGAACCACAAAATCTTTTGTAGAACTTTTCCCTGATGCAACAGGAACAGATAAAAGAGGTATGTTCTTTACCGAAGGACAAAACTTAGAGATTGGTGATATTTTCAACTTTAGAGACGGATACGCTCTTCGTAAATTCAAAAATATTACTTCAACAGGGGCTGTTGGTTCAAATCTTTCTTTTCCGGATACAGATTTTCCACTTTACAGATTGGGTGATTTCTATTTAATGTATGCTGAAGCGGTATTACGTGGTGGTTCAGGAGGAACAAAATCAAAAGCCGTAGGTTATATTAATGAACTAAGAGAAAGAGCATATGGTAATACTACTGCCAATATTGTAGAAGCTGATTTAACTTTAGATTTCATTCTAGACGAAAGAGGACGTGAGTTATACTGGGAATGTCACAGAAGAACTGACCTTATTAGATTTGGGAAATTAACTGGTGGCGATTACACATGGCCATGGAAAGGTGCTGTTGCGGAAGGAACAAGTACAAATGCAAAATATAATGTATTCCCTATCCCATCGTCAGATATCAATGCAAATCCAAATCTGTCGAATATTTCAGGTTATTAATAGATTAAAAAATACGTTATGAAGAATATAAAATACTTACTAATATTACTTCTTGCAGTTAGCTTTTTCTCATGTGAAGATGATGACATCAGCCCTGTTATTGATACTGCTGTTGCACCTGTAGTTACCGGTTTAGAAGAAGGTTCATCATATATTTTCTTAAAGGAGAATAAAAACGATAAATGGATCACATTAAGTTGGACTGGAGCTGATTATGGTTTTGATTTAGCAACCACATATACTGTTCAATTTGATACTAAGGATAATGAGTTTGCGAATGCATTAGAAATTAACGCAGGCACAAACACAACTATCGATATTACTATTGCAGAAATTAACAAAAAGTTATTTGATGCAGAATATCTACCCTTAACAGCTACAGACATTGAATTTAGAGTTAAAGCAACTGTTTCTGATCTAGTTGTCCCAACTTACTCTGCAACAATCAATACTGTACTTACTATTTTCGATGCAGGACTACCAAAACTATACGTAACTGGTACACATCAGCACACTGATGAAGCTAAACAATGGCTTCCTGCAAACGCACCTGTTATTTATTCAGCTGAAGAGAATGAGAAATACGAAGGTTATATCTATTTCAAATCTGCTGCTGATGAATTTAAATTCGCAACACAACCTAACTGGGATGGTGTAGAATTTGGAGGTTCTAACGGAAATCTTGATTCTGATGATAACATTGTAATTGGTGAAGCAGGTATGCAGTGGGTTAAAGTTGATACTTTAGCTAAAACCTACACTACAGAAGTTCGTAATTGGGGTGTTATTGGATCTAGTACTCCTACTGGTTGGGATTCAGATACCGATATGGTATACAATTTTGAGACTAAACGTTTAGAATTAGAATTGGAACTTACAGCAAGTGGTGATCTTGGAGAAACAGGTATTAAGTTTAGAACTAACGATGACTGGGGACTTAACTTAGGTGACACTGATGCTGATGGCACAATGGATGCTGGAGGTACTAATATTGCAGTTCCGGAGGCAGGTACTTATCTTATTATTCTTGACCTAAGTACTCCTGATTATAAATACGAACTGATAAAGAAATAAATATATTTCATCAGGATGTTGTAATGGTCACTTTGCAACATCCTGATTTAACAATAAATTTAAAATTATGAACAAGTTGAAATATATATTTTTGAGCTTATTTGCTGTTCTATTTATCGCTTGCGAAGACGATTTTGAAACACCAAATGTAACTGAGCCAGTTCAAGGAACAGCTCCGGTACTTGAGCCATTAACCGAAGAAATAGATTTGGTTCTTGAGAAAAAGAATGAAAATGATACTATTGTCGAACTAAGTTGGTCTGCAGCTACTTATGCTGACCCTATTGGGGTTCGATACTATGTTCAAATTGATACTATAGGTAATGAATTTAAAAACGCCCTGGAATTTGATAGAGTATCTGAGATAAATACTACAATTACAGTAGGAGGTTTAAATACTTTGATATCCAGCAGATATGCTCCTGCTAAAATGGTTGAGCTTGAAGCTAGAGTTAGAGCATTTACTAATGAACAGCTTAATAGTTTATATTCGGCTTCTATTAGTATGAAAGTAACGCCTTATCTTGATGTACCAATTCCTTCTGATTTATTTATATTTGGATCAGCTACAGCTTCTACTGAAGTAACAGATGCCCTAAAAGCATATGGTGCGGATAACATCTTCACAAAGTATCTGAAACTTTCAAAAGATGGTTTATTTAAATTCTCAAAACAGCAAGAAGATGGTGGTTACGACTATAACTTCGGTAAATTTGCAACAACTTCTGATAATATTGAAGCAGCCGGAGATGATGCGGGTAATTTCAAATTTACTGGTGAAACAGGCTGGTATAAAGTTGAAGCTGATTTTGTATCAAGTACACTTACAATTACTTCACATGTTGTAGAGTCAACTACTTATGGATTTGATTACGACAATCTTTACTTGGTAGGTGGTTACAACTCTACAGATCCATTCTGGGATGCTGGAAATGCGGTTGCCATGACCAAGAAAAGTGAAGGTGTTTTCACTATTGAAAAACAATTGCAAGATGGTGCTGAATTCAAATTTATTGGTCAAAAAAGCTGGGGAGATTTAGATTGGGGTAACATCGGAGAAAAAGGTAATTCTGGTATTTTAGCTCCTAAAGGAAAAAATGATAATATTACCTTTGATGGTGGAGATGCTGTTTACAACATTACTGTCGATCTAAATGCTGGTACTTATACCATTGAAGCTAAACCTGTTTTCCCAACTGAACTTTACATGACTGGTAATGGTGTTGGTCCGGATGATGAAAACTGGGATTGGAAAAACGAACTTCAATTTGTTCCTGTTAACAGTCATCCTGAATTATTCTGGAAGATTGTTTGGATGAAAGGATCTGGAGAATTTAAATGTGCTCCTCAAGCTGAGTGGGCTGGTGGCGATTTCGGTAAAACAGGAGATGCTACTAACGATGTTTATGCAATTGGAGGAGATAATATTCCTGTTCCTGCTACAGAAGGATACTACATGGTTGTTGTTGATTTAGAAAACAATACTATTGAAATTACAGAACCTAAGGTTTATGGTATGGGTAATGTATTCGGTGGCTGGGATGGAGGAGATCCTGCTGACCTATTCACAGTTGACAATACCAATAGCGTTATCAAATTTGATGGAGTTCCTAATGATGGAGAATTAAGAATGTATGTTGATGCACCAACATTGAACTGTGATTGGTGGCAAGCTGAATTCATCGTTCTTAACAACATGATTGAATTCAGAGGAACTGGTGGTGACCAGGAAAGAGTGAATGTTACTGCAGGTGACAATATCTCTCTTAACTTCTTAACTGGAGCTGGTTCGATCACAACACCTTAATAAAACTATAAACATGTAGGGTAGTCATGAGGCTACCCTGCTTCAAATAATCAAATGCAATTGGTAACTATTCTGGTTGCTAATTGCATTTTTTTATACTGAAACCAAACGGAATTCAACCTATACAAAGTTCTGATTATGAAGAAACTTTACACATATCTTACCTTTATATTCCTACTAATGTCATTCATTAGTCAGGCACAGATCATAACAACCTCTCCCGCCTTTCCTACCGAAAGTGATGAAGTAACCATTACCTTTGATGCCAGCCTTGGAACTGCAGGGCTAAAAGATTATACCGGGGATGTTTACGCTCACACTGGGGTAATTACCGATAAAAGCACAAGCGATACAGACTGGAAATACGCTCCAAACTGGGGTGATAACAGCGAAAAATACAAATTAACTTTACTTGAAGACAACAAGTGGCAACTTACAATCACTCCTAGCATACGCGAATACTACGGCGTTGCTGATGGTGAAAAAATATTAAAAATGGCCTTCGTATTCCGTTCTGCAGACAACTCGAAAGAAGGAAAAGACGATGGCGGCAAAGACATTTATGTTGAAGTTAGCGAAGGAGGCCTAAACGTAAGTTTCTCCTCTCCTGCCAACAATAAGGTCATTCAAAAAAATGAAGATTTACAAGTAACAATACAGTCAAATGCCAGTACAAATCTTACCCTATTCCTTGATGGGGTTGAAAATGAAACAAGCATAGAATCAGAAATTAGTAAAATCATTAACACTGATGTTGCTGGTAATCATGAATTGGTGGCAGTTGCCTCAGACGGATCGGAAGAAGTTAGAGACACAGTAAACTTCTTTGTTCGTGAAGATGTGATATCGGAAACTTTGCCTACCGGTGTTATACCTGGTATAAACTATATTGATGCGACCAGTTTAACTCTGGCTTTATATGCTCCCAATAAAGAATACATTTATGTGATTGGAGATTTTACAGACTGGAAATTCAACAATACCTATCAAATGAAAAAGGATGGGGATTATTTCTGGTTAACAATTAACAATCTTACAGCAGGCAAAGAATATATATACCAATACGTAATTGATGGCGATATCAAAATTGCAGATCCCTACGCTGACAAATTACTTGATCCTTGGAACGATCAATATATAACTAACGATACTTATCCCGATCTCATTGCTTATCCAAGTGATAAAACAAGTGAATTTGCTTCTGTACTTCAAACAGCACAGACAGACTTTAGCTGGGACGATACGGGATTTGCCATGCCGAATCATGATGATCTTGTGATTTACGAACTTTTAATCCGTGATTTCACTAAAGCTGGTAATATCAAGACAGTTACAGACACACTTGATTACTTACAAAGACTAGGTGTGAATGCAATTGAGCTGATGCCTTTCAACGAATTTGAAGGAAATGATTCCTGGGGCTATAATCCAGCCTTTTATTTTGCTCCTGATAAAGCGTACGGAACCAAGAACGATTATAAAACTTTCATAAATGAATGTCACAAACGTGGCATAGCTGTCATTATGGACATGGTTTTAAATCACTCATTTGGACAATCACCATTCTATAGAATGTACACTGAGGGGGGAAAGCCTTCGGCTGATAATCCGTGGTACAATGTTGAACACAACTTTGAAAATACGGCTGCACATTGGGGATATGATTTTGATCACACGAGTCAAGCTACAAAAGATTTGGTTGACAGAATTAATGCCTACTGGATTGATGAGTATCATATAGATGGTTATCGTTTCGATTTTACCAAAGGATTCTCTAATACCTATCACAGCTCTAGTGATCCATGGGCAAGTAATTACGATTCTCAACGTATTTCTCTTTTAAAACGAATGGCTGACAAAATTTGGGAAGCTAATCCCAATGCATTTGTAAGTTTCGAACATCTTTCCGAAAATCAAGAAGAAAAGGAATTGGCAGCTCATGGTATTCACCTTTGGGGAAATGCCAACCATGATTATAGCGAAGCTACTAAGGGTAGTAGCTCCAATTTTAGTTGGACTTCTTGGAAAAACAGAGGTTGGGATGGCCCCAAAGTGGTTAGTTATATGGAGAGCCACGATGAAGAACGAATGATGTACCTAAACCTTACAGAAGGGATTTCTTTAGATGGTTATAATGTAAAAAATCTGAAAACAGCCCTTTCCAGAATTGAAACAGCTGCAGCTTTATTCTTAACCATTCCCGGACCAAAAATGATTTGGCAATTTGGTGAATTGGGCTACGACATATCCATTGACGAAAATGGTAGAACTGGTAAAAAGCCAATCAAGTGGGAATATCAGGACGATCCGAACCGAAAAAAAGTTTACCAAGTGTTTGCAGCACTTACTAAAATCAAAAAGGAAGAAGCTGCATTTGAATCTGACGATTTTATCCTAAATACAAGCCAAGCTTTGAAACGAATTGAGATCAACCATGCTGATATGGATGTACGCGTCATTGGTAACTTCGATGTAAAGACAGGTAGTATCTCTCCAAAATTCAGTAAAACCGGTATATGGTATGACTATTTCTCTGGCACAGAAATCAATGTAACAGATGTTGATACCAGCATACAACTTGCTCCTGGAGAATATCATATATATACAACTAAACAATTAACCACACCTAATGTAATTTCCGCTCCTGTAGCATCCAATGTTCATATAACTGGCACTGCCAAAGAGAATGAAACCCTGACTGCCTCATACTCCTACTCCGATGCAAATGATGATGCAGAAGGAACATCAGTTTACAGATGGTATCGGGCAGATAATGTCAATGGTACTAATGAAATAGGAATTACAGGTGCAACTAATATAACTTACATTCCTGGTGCTGATGATCGTAACAAATTCATTCGCTTCTCAATAACTCCTGTAGCACAAACCGGAGAATTATTGCAGGGAGATATTACATATAGTTCTTACACTAGTAAAATTGTTTCACTTGTGAATCCACCTGTCGCAAGTAATTTAGCTATTAATGGTGAACTCATACAGGATGCTGTTATAACAGCATCTTATACTTATTCTGATAATGAAGGAGATACTGAAGGTAATTCTATTATTCAATGGTATCTTGCAGATGATCAATCAGGGACTAACGAAATAGCTATTTCAGGAGCGAATACACTTGAATACACAATTTCACGTCAGGATGTTGGTCGTTATTTACGTTTTGCCGTAACACCCATTGCTTTAAGCGGTGAATTGCTTACCGGTGAAAAAGTGTATTCCAATTATTCGCAGCAAATAGATTATGCAACGGGTATTGAAGATGTATTGGATGAAGAATTGAGATTATACCCTAATCCGGTTAAAGACTTATTACATTTAGATAATTTAAAAGATGTGAAACGTATCAATCTTTATAGTCTTACAGGAAAAATAATCCTTTACAAACAAAATCCTGATAGTAACGAGATTCTAGATCTTGGTCATTTAAACCAAGGCATTTATATCCTTGTTTTTGATCTTGATGATGGGAATCAGTTAACGAGAAAAATAATAAAGCAGTAATTAATTTTTCATAAATTAGAAATCCCCGCTTAAGTAAAATTAAGTGGGGATTTTTTTATTTGATTCATTAGAAAACACACTTTTAAAACAATGAGATCTGAAACTATTTATATTTTTTAACAACTTATCTAGATAATTAAATACTATATTAACTACATTTGGTAATCGCAGATCAAATTTCTAACAGAATATTATGAACTCTAAAACATTTATAATTAGTATTTTTTTAATCTTAGCCAGTCTATCAAATGGCTTCTCACAAAGCAATCAACTAGAAGAGGCAGCCAAAGTAGCCAAGACAGAGAATAAACTCATCTTCATGAATTTCTCAGGTTCTGATTGGTGCCGTTCATGTATGGTCTTAAAACAATCTATTATAAACACACCGGAATTTAAGGCTTTTGCTGATGAAAAACTGGTTCTACTTGATGTTGATTTTCCAAGAAAAAAGAAAAATAGATTGAGTAAAGAGCAAACAGAATACAATGAAAAATTAGCTGAGAAATATAATAAGAATGGACAATTCCCTACTATTATCATTCTAGATTCCGATTTGAACATAGTGGCAAAAACGGGATACAAGCGTCTAAGTCCAAGCCAATATATTGATCACATTAAAACTCTGATTGAAAAATAAGATGATTCGAAATATTGCAACGATACTACTAGTTTTCCTTTCTCTTACTTCTTTAGGGCAAAAAGAATCTCACACCAAGGTTCTACTTCTTATGGGATCTCGATTTGAGCTGACAGCTATTAGTAGAAATCAAGAAAATGCTAATAAAGCTATTGAAGCCGGCATTACAGAAATCAAACGAATTGAAAAATTAATTTCATCATGGGATCCAAATTCTCAAACATCAGAAATAATAAGAAATGCAGGCATAAAACCCGTTATTGTTGATCAGGAATTATTCAATTTAATTCGTCGATCAATTAAAGTTTCAGAATTAACGCACGGCGCATTTGACATCAGCTATGCCTCAATGGATAAAGTTTGGCGTTTTGATGGAGAGATGAAACAATTACCTGATTCAAGTGTTGTAGCGGCATCCGTAGCAAAAATCAATTACAAAAACATAATCCTTAATCCTGATACAAGAACAGTATTCCTAAAGGATAAAGGAATGAAGATAGGATTTGGTGCTATTGGGAAAGGTTATGCTGCGAATAAAGCACTTGACATCATGTCGAAGATGAACTTAAGCGGAGCTTTGGTTAATGCCTCGGGAGATTTGATCAGCTGGGGAAAAAATGAAGATGGTAAAGACTGGAAGGTCGGCATCGTGAATCCAAAACAAAAAGAAAAAGTCTTTTCCTGGCTTAATATTAGCGAAACTGCAGTTGTCACATCAGGCAACTACGAAAAATTTGTCAAAATAAATGGTGAAACCTATTCACATATTATCGATCCTAGAACGGGCTATCCCGTAAAAGGATTGAGTAGCGTGAGTATCATTTGTCCCAATGCTGAATTAGCCGATGCTCTAGCTACATCAGTTTTTGTTTTGGGAAAAGAAAAAGGACTTGAATTGATCAACCAACTTAAAGGCATAGAGTGCCTTCTGATAACTGACAAACAAGAACTCTTCACTTCAAAGAACTTACACTTAGATTATATAAATAAACCAATTATTAACCACAAATACCAAATTAAAATAGGGAATAATCATGCGAAATAAGAACAAAACCAAACTAT
Organism: Ancylomarina sp.; assembly: GCA_048268005.1. Taxonomy (GTDB): domain Bacteria; phylum Bacteroidota; class Bacteroidia; order Bacteroidales; family Marinifilaceae; genus Ancylomarina. The sequence goes on along the minus strand of JBLWWJ010000001.1, from coordinate 207,282 downwards.
TGCTTGGTGGTTTATGCTTATTGTTTGGTCTCAACTCATGTATGTCAGTTGCAGCCTACCAGAAAGCAAAGCTTAACGACGAAGCGATGGCTCTTCAAGCCAAGAAACTTGAAAGCTATGAATTTAATTTTCAATCATACCGTGAAGGGTCTGCTGGTGCTAACGGCGGAAAATCAGGAGGAGGTTGTGGATGCAATTAAATAAAACAATACTAATTGTGGCATTGATGGGAACTTCTATCATGGCCATGGCACAAACTGATAAAAACAGTATTGACGACAAGCAAAATGAGAAACGAAAGAAGGTGAAAAAATCAGAAACTGATTTCAAAGATACTGAAGTCAATTTCTTATTAAATTACTACGAGCAAGATGGTGATCATTCCCCCGTAACCGGTGGACGTGGCACTGAAAAACTTGATAATATCGCACCGACTTTTGTTGTCCATGTTCCAATGGATTCATTATCGAGCCTCAATTTAAATTTTGGCATAGACATTTACTCTTCAGCTTCAACAAACAATATTGACTTTTTTGAAGGTGCAAAATCGGGTGCATCCGGTAAAGATGTACGTGCGCATTTGAATGCAGCTTATAATCGAAAGCTTAAACATTCTGTGAATGAATATGGTTTAATGGCTGGTTTTTCTCAAGAATACGATGTTTCCTCTTTTAATTTTGGTGGTTCATATACCATCAATTCTAAAGATCAGAATCGATCGTTGAGTATGGATGCTCTTTATATGAATGATAAATGGACATTAATTTATCCTGTTGAGTTAAGAGGAAAAGAAGGCTTTGAAGGATTGAAAGATGATACTCGAACCACAATGAAGTTTGGCTTATCCTATTCACAAGTTATTAATAAACGCTTGCAAGCCTTATTTTCATTGGAAGTCGTATCACAGTCTGGGCTTCTTAGTACACCATTTCATCGTTTCTATTTCGACAATGCAAGTGTTGGTGATAGTAAAAATGATTTGATGCAGAAAAGTCATGTCGAAATGCTGGATGATAATCGTCTGAAGATTCCAATTTCGATGCGTTGGAATTATTATTTAAATGACTTTATGCGAATAAGAACTTTCTACCGTTATTATTCCGACAGTTGGGGAATTTCTGCTCATACAGCCAGCATAGAATTACCTATGCAAGTGACGCCGTCACTTATCGCTTCACCATTTTTCAGATATCACACGCAAACTGCAGCTGATGATTTCTACGAGTTTGGTCAGGCTAGTAACACACAAAGACCTGAATTCTACACCTCTGATTACGATTTATCAGATTTGAATAGCACAAAAATAGGTTTGGGTTTGCAATACTCTCCTGTAATGGGGGTTGGAAACTTTAAATCTCCCTTCAGAAAAAATAAGCAGGCTCAATTAAAAAGTATTGGATTAAGAACCGCCTATTATGACAGAAGTGACGGTCTAAGTGCTTGGCTAGTTAGCCTTGACTTTGCCTTTACCTTCTAAAAAAAATAGTGTAAAGAGTTATTTTATTTAACTCTTTACACTTCTACAATATTTTCTTGCTTCAATTCCCTCTTACCATCCCATCGGTAAGCAATCAAATGCCCACCATTGGCAACACAAGCATCTACACAGCATAAGTTATCTCTCACAACTCCTGCTTGCCCATTCAGGCAGTAATGCCCAAAAAACACAGGTAACTCTTGCTCAGAATAAGGAGGTATTTCTTCACAAAGCTCAGGAGGAATCGTATAATCAGGTAATTTGAATCGATTACCAAATGCCAGAGAACTAAAGCTCTCCCCTTCCATCTTATTCCACCATTTTATTCGAAACATATTTCGCTTAATGCCATAGCTATCTTTTATAACCAGATCATTGGGCAAAGCAAATTCTCTTCCCTTAAGTAAAAGCATACAAGCATCATATAACTTGCCTTTGCTAGCATATATTTTCCTAAGAAATTTCTTATTCAGTCGATTCTCAGGATGTTTCGTTCTGATTAAATCGATCGCTTTTTGATCCCAACAAGCATGGACAACTCTAAAGTCTTCGAACTCTAAAAATAAAGGCAAAGATCGTAGCCATTTTAAATAGATTTTTTTCGCCTCCTTGTTTGCCTGAAACTCAAGATACGTTCTTCTAATTTGAGCCTTATTTTTCAAGCTATGTTCACGCAAAGGGGTCCCCTCATCATCTTTGGTATAATAGGCCAAAACATTGAGTTCATGGTTGCCAACTATTGCATAGGCCGAACCATGATCTACCATATTTTTTATCAAGCAAAGACTATCAATCACTCGAAATCCTCTGTCTACAAAATCTCCCACAAATACAGCTTTCCTTTCAGGATGAGCATAAAAACCAGCCTCCTTTTTATAGCCCAAAGTTTGAAGCATTTCTTCTAAACTTTCAAACTCGCCGTGTATATCTCCTATTATATCGTACAAATCAATTCTATTTTGTAAATACTCATCTCTAAACGTTCTCACTTTATCAAAGATATAAAAACAAAAAAAACTCTCCCTATTGCAATGCAATAAGGAGAGCTTATATTTTGAATCTAATTATTATCGAAAGTAATTAACTACTATAGCTTGAATAATTTATCGATACTAACTTCTTTCTTAACCTTATTGAGGCCAGTGTATGTAAATTCGTTGGTTTTACTGTTATACTCGTAATCTTTTTTCCACTCATCAAAGTTAGCGATGATTTTCTTGATAGATTCAACAAAGTAAACAACCTCCTTATTAGTTGTAGTTGGGTGTAATGACCAACGTACCCATCCTGGCTTGTGAGTTAAGTCACCAGCAGAAATTTCACATGTAATCGACTGTGATTTTTCATGAGTTACATCGAGCATATAGTGTCCATATGTACCTGCACAAGCACAACCACCACGAACCTGAATGCCAAAGTGATCGTTCAACATTTTCACCAATAAATTGAAGTGAATGTACTCAATATAGAAAGACATCACACCGATACGCTTCTGACCATCGTCAGCAAGAATCGTTACATCATCAACCTCACGCATCAACTTGAAAGCAAGGTCAAGTAACTCTTCTTCACGAGCTTCCATCTTATCAGTACCCATCTGATTTTTCACATCGATAGCCAAAGCTGTTCTGATAGACTGCAAGAAACCCGGAGTTCCACCATCCTCACGTGCCTCAATATTATTGACAAACTTATATTCACCCCATGGGTTAGTCCAGTCTACTGTTCCTCCACCCGGATGATCTGGTGCTGATTCCGGATCATAAAGTGCTGAATCGAAAATCATAACACCTGACGAACCGGGTCCTCCAAGAAATTTATGAGGGGAAAAGAAAATACCATCTAATTTACATTCCGGATCTGCTGGATGCATATCAATATCAACATAAGGTGCAGATGCAGCAAAGTCAACAAAACAAATACCACCATGCTTATGCATCATCTTAGCCATTTCATGATATGGAGTAATAATACCTGTCACGTTTGAACAAGCACTAAATGAACCTATTTTCATCTTACGGTCGGCATATTTTTCTAATTGCTTTTCCAACTCGTTCAAATCAACAGTTAAACCTTCTCCTGGAGGAACAACCACAACATCAACATTAGTTTCGTACCATGATGTTTGGTTTGAATGATGCTCCATATGTGTAATAAATACAACAGGTTTCTCAGTATCTTTCAAACAATTTTTAGAGTTCATAGGACCACAGCCCTTTAAACCTAAAATACGTTGTAATTTCACCACTACTGCCGTCATACCGTAACCTGCATGCATTAAAACATCATTAGGTCCAGCATTACAATGTTTCTTAATTAGGTTTTGAGCTTCATGATAACTTTGAGTCATTAAAGTACCTGTAACATTGGTTTCAGTATGTGTATTGGCAACATAAGGACCAAAGTCTTTCAGCATTCTTTTTTCAAGGGGCTTATATAAACGTCCGCTCGCAATCCAGTCGCCATAAACGATTGTTTGCTTACCAAAAGGAGAATAAAATCGGGCTTCGTTTCCCACCGTATTCTTTCGGAACTTTTTGAAATGATTTTCCAAATTGCTCATTAGTCAGATTAGTTTTATTTGTTTTGTTGTTTATTCAGATTTTGTTTGTCTCAAATCAATTAATATTCAGACTGTTTGGTCTGATTTAAGAACGTTCGTAAAATTAGATATTCTGAAAAAGGAATACAAATAGTGACCATATATATTCCTATAAACTAAGCTATTTGGACCCACACAACTTTCTAAATAGATGCCCTACATACCTGATTACAAGCCTGTATTATTAAGAAAACAACACTCCTGATTTACAATAAATAATTCCACCTCTTATTTAGAATGGATGCTATTTCTGAAGATTGGAAGAATTTGAAGGGAAAACACTAAATTTGGCTTCATAAAAAAAAGGAAAGACCTCGATATTACAATTCATTTACAGAAGATAATAAAGATATATGGAGACAATTATTCAACTCTTCGAAAAAAGTGTAGAACAATATCCAAACAACCCATTTTTATGGGAAAAAACCGAAGGAAATTATTCTTCTCAATCCTATAAAGAACTACATACCGAAGTTCACTTACTCGCAGCCGGGTTATATGCTATGGGGATCAAAAAGGGCGATCGAATAGGCTTGTTATCAGAGGGTAGAAATGCATGGGTACTTGCTGAATTAGGTATTTTATATGCAGGAGCAGTGAATGTTCCTCTTTCAGTAAAATTAGATGCTCAAAATGAATTAAAATTCCGTTTGCAGCATTCCGAATCCAAGCTGCTTATTGTTTCAAAGAATCACATCTCAAAAATAAGAGAAATTAAAGATGATCTTGAGCTCTTGGAACAGATTATTGTCATAGATGAAGATATCGAGCTTGAATCAAAAGAAATTTACCTGTCTTCGGTCCTAAACTTTGGTCAGAATTTACCTGCAGATGATAAAATTAAATTGGAAACCCTTTGGTTAGCGATTGAAGCTTTAGATAATGCGAATATATCATACACTTCAGGAACTACTGCTGATCCTAAAGGCATTATTTTATCACATAACAATTACACCTCGAATGTGATACAGGCTTCCAGTTTAATGGATATTCCTGAAACCTATAAAACCTTGCTAATTTTGCCATGGGACCATTCCTTCGCTCACACGGCAGGTATTTATAGTTTCATGCTTAAAGGGGCTTCGATTGCTGCTGTTCAGCAAGGTAAGTCACCTATGGAGGCATTAAAAAACATTCCGAATAACATCAAAGAAATTCAACCTGATATTCTTTTAAGTGTACCTGCTTTAGCCAAGAACTTCAAAAAGAATATTGAAAAAGGAATTAAAGCCAAAGGTCCCAAGGTAGAACGCATGTTCAAAAAAGCATTGGATGTTGCATACCGTTATAATGGTATGGGTATCGACAAGGGAAAAGGAACTCGTAAGTTCTTAAAACCTGTATATAAATTCTACGATAGAATTCTATTTTCAAAAATCAGAGCCAACTTTGGTGGTAATCTGAAATTCTTTGTGGGCGGTGGAGCGCTTCTCGATATTGAATTACAACGTTTTTTCTATGCAATCGGTATTCCAATGTATCAGGGCTACGGTTTATCTGAAGCATCCCCAATTATCTCCTCAAATGCACATCACCGTCATAAGTTAGGTTCATCAGGATTCCTGGTAAATAATATGGATTTCAAAATCTGCGATGATCAGGGCAAGCCATTACCAATCGGCGAAAAAGGTGAGATTGTGATCAAGGGTGGTAATGTGATGAAAGGCTACTGGAAAAACGATAAAGCCAGTTCTGAAACCTTAAAAAATGATTGGTTACACACGGGCGATATGGGACATATTGATGAAGAAGGCTTTCTTTACGTTTCTGGACGTTTTAAATCATTATTGATTGCTAATGATGGTGAAAAATTCAGCCCGGAGGGTATTGAAGAAGCTTTTGTTGATCAATCACCTTATATTGATCAGTGCTTATTATATAACAACCAAGATCCATACACAATCGCTTTGCTGGTGCCAAACAAGGGTGCTATTCAAGCTCACCTGAGAGAACAAGGATTGGATTCCAAGAGTGAAAAAGGACAAATTGAAGCTCTTAAGCTATTGCAATCGGAGCTAAATGCATATAAAATAGGTGGAAAATATCAGGATATGTTCCCACAAAGATGGATGCCAACTGCTGTTGGAATTCTACCCGAAGCTTTTACCGAAGAAAACAAACTGGTGAATTCGACGATGAAAGTTGTTCGTGATAAAGTGGTTCTTTATTTCAAGGATTTTGTGGATTATCTATATACTCCAGAAGGGAAAAACTTCCTAAACACTAAAAATAAGGAAACAATCCAGAATTTTTAATTTAAGGACTAGCATACAATCGACTAAAACACAACAGAGATACAATCATAATGAAATTTAACTTCAAAAAACTCAATAGCCTATTAACTTTAGGCTTGCTACTACTTACACTTACCTCCAGCGCAAGTGATTCTAACATTGAAAAACAGCGAAAAAATTATACGGGAAAATCACCTAAATACATCTTCTACTTCATCGGAGATGGTATGGGTTTATCTCAAGCCAATGCCGCAGAAGCATATCTTGGTGCCGTTAATGGAAAAAATGGCATCCAAAAACTTGAAATGAGCAAACTCCCTCATCACGGTTTTTATACCACCAATGCAACAGATCGATTCATTACGGGGTCGGCTGCAGCAGGTACAGCATTAGCAACGGGACATAAAACCAGTGTTAATACTATTGGTATGGATGCTTCAAAACAAAAACCACTTCAGTCAGTCGCAGAAAGAGCCCGAGATTTAGGCTACAAAGTAGGAATCGTATCTTCGGTATCCATTGACCATGCCACACCTGCTTCTTTTTATGCTCATCAACCATCCAGAAGCATGTATTACAACATCAGCTTAAACCTAAGTGAATCTAACTTTAATTATTTTGCTGGTGGTGGCATTAAACATCCCGAGGGAGATGGGAAATTGGATAAAAATAACATCTTGGCAAATTTCGGACAAGGATCTGAAAAAGAAGTTGAAAACAAGCAAACGAACTCTATTGAACTCGCAAAAAAACGTGGCTATAGACTTTTAAACACGAAAGCTGAATTTCAAAAATTAAAAAAAGGTGATGATAAAATTATTGCAATAGCACCTCGTTTAGTAGGTGGTAAGGCATTACCTTATGCCATTGACCAAACCAAAGATGATATTCCATTAAGTGACTTTACCAAAAAAGGAATTGAATTATTAGATAACAAAAAAGGGTTTTTCATGATGGTTGAAGGTGGTAAAATTGACTGGACCTGTCATGCTAACGATGCTGCTACAGCCATTAAAGAGGTTATTAATTTTGATGCTGCCATTAAAGTTGCACTTGATTTCTATAAGGAACATCCAAAAGAAACATTGATTGTTATTGGAGGTGATCATGAAACTGGTGGTATGGCTTTAGGGTTTTCAGGAAGTCATTACCATTCGGCTTTTAACATTCTTCAATACCAAAATATATCTAACGATGGATTCACTGAAATTGTCGATCAGTATAAAAAAGATAATGTTGGCAACTACAAGCTAGAAGATGGAATGGCTTTAGTAAAAAAGCATTTTGGATTAGGCGATAAAGAAAAAGGACTTGAGCTATCCGAATTCGAAACAAAACAACTTAAAAACGCTTTCGAGCAAAGCATGAATTACAATAAAGAATTCAAAAAAGATGATCAGTTTTACTTACTCTATGGTAGCTATAACCCATTAACTGTAACAGCTTGCCATATTCTATCACAAAAAGCAGGTATTGGCTGGACATCATTTTCTCATACCGCTACTCCCATTCCTGTGAAAGCGATTGGTGTTGGTGCAGAACTGTTTTCAGGCTATTACGATAATACCGATATGGCGAAGAACATCTTCAGACTACTGAATTCTAAATAAACTCATAACAAGGATAAGTCATTAGGCTTATCCTTGTTAACTTTCTCACCACCATGTTTAAGCTACCTCAAAAATCTGATCTGATTCTAGTTGGTCTTCTCCTAATTGTATGCCTTGGATTAATTCTCGCTCCCAATGGTTTTGATAAAACCACTGATACAAATACCCTTAGAATAAAAGCTAAAGTATTAGATACAAATAACTCACTTCTTGTAGAAACCGGTATTTTAAAAACGGGAACTCAGTCATTACGAATCAAAATACTGAATGGTCATTTTAAAGGTGAAGAGCTTCAGGCTTTTAATCAATTGGTTGGTCGAATGGAGTTTGACAAGATTTTTGTAAAAGGAGATAAAACACTTACAGTCTTAAATCTAAATGAAGATAGATCTCAAATTATCAGTGCCAATGTAGTCGATCATTATAGAATTAATATCGAGTTATGGCTTTTGGTTCTATTTGTTATTCTACTAATAGGTTTTGCAGGCTGGACAGGTATAAAAGCTATCCTTTCTTTTATGTTTGCCGGACTGGCAATTTGGAAACTCTTATTACCTGGATTCTTAAAAGGCTTCTCTCCCATTCCACTTTCACTTGGTATTGTCGCTTTACTAACCTCAGCCATTATTTTTCTGGTAGCTGGTACAAATAAAAAAGGAATGGTTGCATTTTTGGGTGCAATGTGTGGAATAGCAGTCACCTGTATAATGGCAATCATTTTTGGCGATCTTTTCAATATTCATGGTGCCATAAAGCCATTTTCAGAGACCTTACTATATTCTGGATTTGCTCATCTAAACCTGACAGAAATATTCTTAGCAGGTATCTTCATTTCCTCATCAGGTGCCGTAATGGATATCTCTATGGATATTGCTGCATCACAAGCTGAAGTGATCAATCACAATCCGGGCATCAGCGCTAAAAAACTTCGTCAATCTGGCTTCGAAGTTGGGAAAGCTGTCGTTGGTACGATGACAACAACTCTACTCCTTGCCTACTCTGGAGGTTTCTCAGCTTTGCTAATGGTTTTTATTGCGCAAGGAACTCCTATGACAAATATCTTAAACCTAAACTACGTATCCGGCGAACTTCTCCATACGCTTGTTGGCAGCTTTGGACTTATTCTAGTTGCTCCTTTCACAGCTGTTATCGGAAGCTGGGTATTCACTCGAAAAAAATAAATTTAAAGTCTATCACATACCGATTTCTACCTTCTAGACAGTCTTACAGGAAGAATTAACAAAGACCTACTACTTAGATTCATTCAAAATAGAAAGATATATTTTGACTTATAAAAAAATAGGCATATTTTTGATTAACCGATTTAGTAAACCGATTTAGCTGAAGATACATTGAAGAAAAAATCAATTAAAGATATCGCACAAGACTTAGGTCTATCAAAAACGACTGTTTCTTTTGTTCTTAACAACAAAGGAGATGAGAAGAATATTAGTAAAAAGACGCAACAGAGAATATTAGAATATGTAAAAGAAGTCAACTATCAGCCTAATCAAATTGCAAAGAGTTTAAAGAAAGGAAAAACAAATACGATAGGTTATTTAGTACCTGACATTTCCAATCCATTCTTTGCTAAAATAGGACGTTTACTTGAAGATCATTTTTGGGAAAAAGGGTATCATTTATTAATAGGAAGTACAGATGAAAACACAGACAAAGAAGCACAATTGCTTAATATGTTTGTGAATCGTCAGGTTGATGCATTAATCGTCGCATCTTGTTTTATACAAGGAGATTCAATTAAATCATTACTTGCTGCAAATTTTCCTCTCGTGTTTTTTGATAGAGAAGATCCCGATATTGAAGCCAACTACATTTTAGTTGAAAATAAAATTTCAATGAAAAATGCAGTTGAAAAAACAATCAAAACAGGATCAAAAAAATTGGGTTTAATAACACTGACTCCCGATGTCTATTCTCTAAAAAATCGTATTGAAGGCTACAAGATGGCCTTATCGGAAAATCGTATCGATTTTGATAATGATTTAATTAGAATTGTTGACAACAACGATTTAAAAAGTGGGACTGAAAGAGAACTCAGAAAACTTATTGAGTCGGGTGTTGATACGGTTGTATTTACCAATAACCAGATTGCTGTTATTGCCATTTGGTTAATGAATACTTATTATAAAGACAAGGTAAATGACATCCAGTTTGTCAGTTTTGATAATGTCGATTTGTTCGATTATTCTTTACCTAAAGTGATTTCGGTTGCGCAACCGATTGAAAAAATAGCGATGTATTCAACTCAAATTATAGAAGAAATTATAAACTCTAAAAAGAGTGAAAACAAAAGAATTGAGTTGTCACCAAAACTAATAGAACGAAAATAACGAATGAAAAATAATTACTTAAAATCAGGCCCTATTTTCCTGGCATTTTTATGCATGGGATTTGGCGATGTTGTGGGCCCTCTAACTAGTCAGCTACAGGCTGAATACGAATTATCAAATTTCATGGCAGGCTTAGTAACCTTTATGGGCTTTATCATGTTTGGTTTGCTTTCTGTACCCATGGGCTTGTACCAGGATCGTAAAGGTAAAAAACCCGTCTTAGTCCTTGGGATGATAGCAGCATTAATAGGTCTAATACTACCCATACTAGGTGATTTTTCTTCATTCGAACTACTTTTAGCTTCCTTACTTCTCTTAGGTACGGGCGCTACCATATTGCAAGTGGCAGGTAATCCTATAATGAGAGATGTATCACCGAAAGGTAAATATTCCCGAAATCTTTCTTTCGGACAATTCTTTAAGGCCATTGGTTCATTGTCAGGTGCCCTACTCCCTTTGCTTGCGGCAAAATATTGGGGTTTAGATTGGAAAATCCTTTTCCCAATTTACTCATCGATTCTAATCATTGCCATCATCTATTTATGGTCCGTCAAAATTGACGAAAAGAAAGATGATTCAGAAACACCTGCATCCTTTAAATCCGTCTTATCATTATTGAAAAATCCTTATATCTTTTTTATGGTATTAGCTATTTTTCTTTACGTAGGTGCTGAGGTTAGCATGAGTGCTAAGCTGCCAAACTTTTTAGAACACAAATTCAACTTTGACATTAAAGAATTGGGGCTTTGGGGAACATTATTCTTCTTTTTAGCTTTAATGGCAGGTCGATTTTTCGGCGGAATCATCTTGAACTGGATGTCACCTCAAAAATTCCTTAAAATCACGACACTAGTATCTATAATCGGAATCCTAGGGCTTTTTGTATCTACAAACGCAGTAATGGGATTTGCGTCAATATTTATTATTGGACTAGGCTTTGCGAATATATTCCCTCTTGTATTTTCAATTACGATAGATGCAATGCCAGAGAGAAGTAATGAAATTTCAGGTTTGATGGTAACGGCAATAATTGGTGGAGCAATTGTTCCTGTAATATTTGGTGCAGTAGCTGATATTTTTTCATTGATGGCTGGATTCATAGTAACACTAGTATGTATAGGCTACATTTTAGGCTTATCATTTTATAAAAGAAAGTAAAAGACGAACATGAATATATGGAGTGATGAAAGAGTTGTATTAACTCTTGATGCAGGTGGGACAAACTTTGTTTTTTCAGCTATTAAAGGTGGTAACGAAATTGTGGACCCAATTAGGAAACCTTCTAATGCTAATGATTTAGGACTTTGTTTAAAGACAATAATAAAAGGATTTCAAGAGACTAAAGATTTAATAAAAGAGGATCCTATTGCAATTAGTTTTGCTTTCCCTGGTCCTTCTGATTATAAAAAAGGAATCATTGGTGATTTGGCAAACCTTCCTGCTTTTAGAGGTGGTGTAGCTCTAGGGCCGATGTTAGAAGAACACTTTAACATTCCCGTTTTTATAAATAATGATGGGGATCTGTTTGCATATGGTGAAGCTCTGGGAGGCATACTTCCGGAAATTAACAAACGATTACAGGAGGCTAATAGCCCTAAACAATACTCAAATCTAGTTGGTATAACACTAGGTACTGGCTTTGGAGGAGGATTAGTCCATAATAATGAGCTCTTTATTGGTGATAATTCAATAGCAAGTGAAGTTTGGCTGACAAGCTCAAGGTTATTTCCTAAGCGTTTTGCAGAAGAAGGTATTAGCACAAGAGCTATTCAAAGAACCTATTATGAGAATGCAAGCAATGAATCGAACAAGGATTTAATGCCTGTAGATATATACAAGATAGCTAAGGATATGAATCACCCGAACAAAGAAGCTGCTCAACTGGCTTTTCAACAATTCGGGAATTGCTTGGGCGATAGTTTGGCAAACCTACTTACTCTTACGGATGGAATTGCTGTGATTGGAGGTGGACTTTCTGGAGCACATGATTTATACATGCCTGCAGTTATGGAAGAGATAAATGGGAAATTTGAAACAGCAGAAGGATCAGCCCAAGCACGTTTAGTTCAGAAAGTATATAATATTGACAATAAAAAAGAATTTCAAGAATTTATAAAAGATCGTTCCACGAAAATTACAATTCCTGGAACTGATAAAAGTTTACAGTATGACCCAGAACCTCGCTTAGCTATTTGTTCAAGTAAATTGGGAGCAAGTAAAGCCATTGGAATTGGAGCATACGCATATGCATTAAAAGAAATTAGTCAGGGTTAAATTTATAGGGCCCGCAAGAAAAATAAGCGATAAGTCTTAAAGGCTCTATTTTTTTACCAAACTTACTAAATCGGTTTAGTAATTAACATTTAATTCATTTTTATATTAAAAACCAGACCATTACATAATAACCAAATTGTTTAAACCATTTACAATTAATATTAACTAACTATGAAGAAGAAGTACGTTTTACGAAATCTTCATTCAAGCTTAACTAACCTATATAGGCTTGAGAGAAAGATAGGAGTTTTAGCTTTGCTTTTCGCAATAATGGTATTGCCATTAAGCGTGAGTGCAAACGTTAACAGTTTACCTGATGCTAACACATCTGTTTCAGATCAAAAACTTATTCAAGGAGTTGTAACCGAAGAAAGTGGAGTATCACTGCCGGGAGTTTCAATCGTAGTAAAAGGAACTACGACAGGAACCGTTACCGATATCGATGGAAAATTCGAAATCTCAGTACCTAACGAATCTAGTGTTTTAGTATTCAGTTTTATTGGAATGCTAACACAAGAAGTTACTGTTGGAACACAATCAAATTTAAACATTGTGTTACTTGCAGATGCTCTTAAAATGGATGAAGTTGTCGTAACAGCTTTAGGTATTAAAAGAGAAAAGAAAGCTTTGGGATATGCTGTTCAGGATGTAAAATCAGAAGAGCTAACTCAAACAGGTAATTCAGATCTTGTAAGTTCTTTACAAGGAAAAGTTGCCGGTGTACAAATAAGCCAGTCTGGTGGTGGTATTGGAGGTACATCGAGAATTGAAATTAGAGGTGCAAGTTCATTGTCTGGAAACAACGCTCCTCTTTGGGTTGTCGATGGCGTACCGTTTGATGATGGTAACAGTCGCGATGGTTCTATTTGGGGTGGTACTTCAAGAGCAGGTGGTGCTTTTGACCTAAACCCAGACGATATTGAATCTGTATCGGTACTAAAAGGACCTAATGCTGCCGCTCTTTACGGTGAAAGAGGTGGTAATGGTGTGATATTGGTTACTACTAAGAAAGGAACAAGAGGACAAGGTCTGGGTATTTCTTATTCTGGAAGCTATACATTCTCTGATGCTGCTTACATGTTAGATCTTCAAGATAAATATGGACAAGGTACTAGAGGTGAATATGACAAATCAAATGCTTCATCATGGGGACCTGAAATGAAAGGTCAAATGTTTGAATCATGGACAGGAGAAACACTTGCTTTTAATGCTCAAAAAGATCGTCTGAAAGATTTTACTCGCACTGGAACAAGTCAAAAACACAACGTTTCATTTACTGGTGGTAACGACGAAGGTGCTTACCGAGTTTCTTTAGGGAAAGACATTATGAATGGCATCTACGAAGATCATAAAGTTGAGAAATTAACTTTCGATCTTAGAGCAGACTACGATATCAACTCATGGTTGAATATTGACACCAAGCTTTCTTATTTTGTAACTGAAGGTAACGAACGTCCTGAGATTGGGAACTATAGCTATGTTTCTTATTTCAATACAATGCCCATGAATATTCGTAATAAGGATTTAGCTCCTGGTTATGATATCGTTGGTGGTAAGCATGTCGAAAAGCTTTACACCTCTACTGGTGCTAACCTTAGAAATCCTTATTTCTTGCAAGCACAGACTACCAACAAGGATAAGAAAAACAGAACATTCGGCTATGTATCTGCAAACATTAAGATCAACTCTGACCTTAAAGCCAAGCTTAAGTATGGAATGGATTTCTATCAGTTTGAAAGTTTAGAAGGTTACTTATATGCTGATGCGATCGATTCAAACCGACCAAACTACAACCCTACCCAATCTAACTTTAAAGAAGAAAACTATGAGTTCTTATTATCTTATAACAAAGAAATCAATGAAGACTTCACAATTGGATTAAACGTTGGAGCAAACAGCATGAAACGCTACTTCAATGAATTAAAGTCAACTTCTGGTCGCTTAAGTTCTGAAGGTGATTTCTTTTTAGGTGCTGGTTCAAACATCAACTCAACTCAGAGCATCGAAAAATCCGAAGTTCGCTCTATTTACGGATTTGGTCAAGTTGCCTATAAAAACTTTTTATTCTTAGATTTTACGGCTCGTAATGACTGGTCATCAACTCTGACAGCTAAAGATTCTGACTATGACAATTCATACTTCTACCCTTCTGTAAGTTTAAGTGGTATTGTTTCTGAAATGGTAGAATTACCAGAATTCATTTCATTCGCTAAATTAAGAGGTTCATGGGCACAAGTTGGTAAAGCAACTACTCCATATAACACAAGTCAGAGCTTTAAAATAGAATCTTGGAACTTCGGATTATCTCGAGGATTAGTAGAATCGACTAAGGTGATTGAAGATCTTAAGCCTGAGATTTCTAAGTCATGGGAACTGGGTGCTGATATGAGATTCTTGAACAACCGAATTGGGCTTGATTTCACATACTACAACGAAGAAACGAAAAACCAAATTCTAGCTGTTCCAACCGTTCAGAGTTCTGGATACGAGTACAGACTTATTAATGCAGGTTTGATTTCCAACAAGGGTATCGAACTTATGCTGACCACTGTACCTATCAAAACAGACAACTTTAGATTAGGTATCGATTTCAACTTTGCTAAAAACGAAACAATTCTTGAAGAGTTAGATGGAGAATCTCCTCTTTATAAGATTGATGATAATAACCAAGTTGTAGGTATACCTGGTGAAAAACTTGGACTTATCCGTGGAACTAAATACAACAGAAACGATAATGGTCAATTAATCGTTGACGATAAAGGTCTTCAAACAATTGATGGTGACAAGAACCAGATTCTTGGTGATATTCAAGCCGATTGGACAGGTTCTATCAACCTTAATGCTGAATACAAAGGATTCTATGTTTCTGTATTGACTTCTATTCAAGAAGGTGGTGATATCTACTCTTCATCTGAAAGAGGTGCTGTTTCTGCAGGTACTGCTGAAAGAACAACTGAGAACGATCGTATGTCTCTTTTCGTTGACGGTGTAACTGCTGATGGTGGTTCAAACAATGTCATGATTAGTGCAGAAGAGTACTGGAGACAACTTTCGAAAGTTGACGAGGAATTCATCTATGATGCTTCTTTCATGAAATTAAAGGAATTAGCTATTGGATATAACTTCCCTAAATCACTATTGAATAAAATCCCTAACAACCCAGTTAAATCTGTAAGATTATCTCTTGTCGGTAGAAACCTATTCTATTTCTATAAGCACACACCTGGTACCGCTCCTGATGCAAGTGCATTCAGCTCAGCTCTATCAGCGCAAGCTTACGATTTTGCTCCGGTTCCAGCAACTAGAACATACGGATTTTCTCTAAATGTTGGTTTTTAATTATTAAAAAATGAATATCATGAAAAAAATATATTTAGGCCTAATCTCACTAGGACTATTCGTTTTAGCCAGTGGCTGTTCTGACGACTTTGGAGATACAAATGTCCCAGTAGATGCCGTGACTGACGTTGAACCTAAGTTCTTTCTTAGTTCAATGCAACAAGAGGTATTTTCTAATTACCAACGTAACGTTAACCTGTATCCTGATCTTTATTCACAGTATTGGGCCAATACCGTTTCTGGTTTTGGTTCACCACGATACGAATATGTTGATGGATGGATAGGTAATCAATGGAAAGAGCATTATACACGACATTTGCGTGATGCACGTGCAATTGATGCTTCATATTCAGAGAATCCAATCTATGTAGATGCTTTAGCAATTAAAGATATTTGGATGGTTTACTGGTGGTCAAGAATGACTGATACTTATGGTGACATTCCTTATTTTAATGCCGGTACGGGTGAAGCAGTTCCTTATACGTCTCAACAAGAAATTTATGCTGATCTATTTAAGAGATTAGAAAAAGCCGTTTCAAGCATTACCGGAGGATCAGAACAATACAAGTACGATGGTGGTTATGATCTAATTTATGGTGGTGACGCTAGCAAATGGCAAAAATTTGGTAACTCTCTTCGTTTACGTTTAGCCATGCGAATTTCTAATGCCGATCCTGCAATGGCTAAAACTGAAGCTCAGGCAGCTATCAATGGTGCTGGTGGTTTATTAGCTAGTAACTCTGATGTTGTTAGAGTTCCAATGTGGAGCGATGGTTGGTTCGATTATATCCACCAAATGGCTTGGAATTGGGATAACATTCGTATGTCTAAAACATTCTCTAATTATCTATACAACCAATCTACAGCTGGTGAAGACCCAAGAGCTCCAAAATGGTTTGCGTATAAGGTTTTCAACGAAGATTTGAAGAAAGCTGAAGCTAAAACAAAAGAAGAAGCAGGTTTTGACAAGTATGAAGGTCTTGAAAATGGGTACAATCTTGTTCCTTCTGACGCCAAAGAGAAGTATGCGACTATTAACCTTGAAGGTGGATACGAAGATTTCTCTGGAAGTTTAAGTCAGCCATCTCATAAAATGTATTGTCCTGTCATGTTCTACTCTGAAGTAAAGTTCCTTTTAGCTGAGGCAGCTTTACGTGGATGGACTTCTGGTGATGTTAATGCTTTGTATAAAGAAGGTGTTGCAGCATCAATGGACTATGTAGGAGTAGATGAAAGCGCTGCAACAGATTATATTTCTGGTATGCCAGATATTACAGGATCAAACGAGAATCAACTTAAACAAGTGATTATTCAAAAGTGGGTTGCTAACTTCCCTAATGGTGTAGAAGGTTGGGCTGATTTCAGAAGAACTGATTACCCTGATGTGGCTTTACCAATGGATGGTGTTAGTGGTAGTTCAACTGTTGCAAGTGGAACTTGGGTAAAACGAGTTCGTTACCCAGATAATGAGCACCAACAAAATAAGGATAATATTCCTACGGCATTAAACACAACTGATACGGACAGAATGGATATTCGATTATGGTGGGATACTGCTGATACAAAATCCAAAACTGGTGGTTTAATGAATAGCAATTTTAATTAGAATAAAATAATCAAAGTGAATTGGAGACCACACTCTCCTTTCACTTTGCTTAAACTTTGTTATATGAAAACAATGAAATTGAATACAAAAATATTGTCTTTTCTAGCTGCCTTTTTAATGGTGTTCACCATGGTAGCTTGCGACGATGATGACAATTTAGGGCAGGTTGATTCTGTCGCAATTGAGTCAATTATAGAGGAAGCTGAAGCTTTAATAGCAAACAGTGAGGAAGGAACAAGTCCTGGAGCATATAAGCCGGGGTCAAAAAAAGAACTACAAGATGTAATTACCTGGGTAAATTGGAAAATTACCAATGCTGAATCTCAGGATGAGATTACAGATGCTGCAGTAAAACTTCAAGTTTACATCGATAAATTCAAAGCAAATATCGTAAAACTTGCAGTACCAATTATCGCACAAGCAAACGATACTTATATTCAAATTTCTGATAATATTAAGCCAATATTCAATGAGGCTTTTACTATTGAAACAAAAATATATGTCGTTGATTTGGCTCAAAAAGGCTATTCAAACAACATCTTTGCAACTGAGCAAGATGGTCCAGATAGTGGTTTTGTAATCCGTTATTTCAACGATGGTGTTATTCATCTAAACGTTGGTACAGCTGATGGTTGGAGAGACGTTAAAACCGAACCAGGTACAATGAAATCTGGTGAGTGGATGCATATCGCCTTTGTCAATGAGATTAGTAGTCAGAAATTATACATTAATGGTGTTGAAGTTTTGTCTCAGACTCAAACTTATATGCCTGCTGGTAGAGCTCCATTCGTAATTGGTAATGGTCCAACATGGACAGATCGTGTTGTAAATGCGATGATTAAAGATGTTCGCGTTTGGTCTAATGGAAGAAGTGCACAACAAATTGCAGATAACCAAGACGCTACTTTCGAAAACAGTGAAGCTGATTTAGCCATGTATTTCCCATTTGATGCTGACTTAGGAACAGAATTTAAAGATAATACTGGAACTTACACCGCTACTTTTAAAGGTGATGTCACTTGGGCTGCTGATGGTATTCCTCCAGTAATTGTAATCAATTTTGATGCTTTAAATGCGGCTAAAACAGCTGTTTTAGATTTGAAAAACAGTATTACTGAAGGTACAACAACAGGTGACTATCCAGTTGGAACTAAAGCTTACTTACAAGGTCTTGCTGATGATGCGACAGCTAAAATTGCTGATGCAAAACGTCAGGACGAAGTAGATGAAATGGTAACACAGATTAATGCTAAGCTTGAAGTTGTAAAAGATAATCTTGTTGCTGATGCTACTGGTATCTATATCGACAGAGATGATAAAAATGCAGTTGGTTTACGTATCACTCCTAACTATACACCTCAAGGTGATTATACCGTAGAATTCGATGTTAACATTAAAACTTTCGCTGGTTATAATACAGGTGAACTTTTCAATAATGGAAACTATGGTGTTTGGGTATACGGTTATGAAGAGTTAACTGAAGAAAACCTATTAAAAGCAGGTGGTCTTTGGAACTTTACCAATGCTGGAAACGGCTGGCAAGGTCCTAAAACTGATCCTTTGGTAATGACTCCTGGTGAGTGGCAACATGTAGCAATTGTTCATGACAATACTGCTCGTACAACGATACTTTATGTTGACGGTGTTCAAAAAGCAATTCAAGAAGACATAGGTGCTCCTGAAAATTCTGGATGGGGTGAAACCTGGCTAGGAAATGGTTGGGGTAAAATGAATGGCTCAATCAAAGATTTCCGTCGTTGGGATGTAGCACGTGCTACTGCAGACCTAAACGCTGATATAGACGGTACAGAAACTGGACTGAATGCATATTTCCCTCTTGACCAAGTTGCTGGTATCAAATTTAAAGATGTTACTGGTAATTATGATGGTGAAATGCGTGGAATTAAGTGGAATGTTGAGTAAGAAGTAGATGTGAATAATGAAGCTGTCTTTTTAGGCAGCTTCATTTCTATAACTCAAACAAAATCGTCATCTTTAATAGATTAAATAACCTAGTATACCTCATATCATGTTCCCCACTAAAAAGCTATTCTTTTTCATCTTGATAATTCTAACATTATCAAATTCATTGTTAGCTCAATCTTCTAAGATCATGTCTTTTAATATTCGATATGATAACAAATGGGATACTGAGAACAATTGGGAACTGCGTAAAAACAAAATCATTAAATTGATTGAAAACTACAAGCCTGATATTATTGCGACGCAGGAAGGTCTTTACAATCAAATTACATTTATTGACAGTGCATTAACCGACTACACTTATGTCGGAATAGGAAGAGAAGATGGCAAGACAAAAGGTGAATTCTGTGCCATATTTTACAATACCCAAAAGTATAAAGTTATCAAACAATCTACATTCTGGCTTTCAGATACGCCCTATAAAGTATCGGTTGGATGGGATGCTGCCTTAGAACGCATATCTACATATGCTCTTATTGAAAACTTAGAAACCAAAGAACAAGCTTATATTTTCAATGCTCATTTTGACCATCAAGGTAAAATTGCTCAAGAAAATTCAGCTCGATTAATCCTAAAGAAAATCGAAACTATCAACAAGGACAATTTACCAGTCATTCTTATGGGGGATTTAAATGTGACTCCTGAAGAAAAGACAATCAGCCTATTAAAAGAAGAACTAAGAGATGCTATCAGCCTCGCATCTTCACCTTTTTATGGTCCTAAAGGCACATTTAATGCATTTAAAAATGAGCCCGCAACAAAACGCATTGATTATTGTTTTGTAAAAAACATCAACATATTATCCTATTCACATATTGACGACAGGTTAGATAATGACAGACATATTTCAGATCATTACCCTGTTTTAATGACCATGGATTTTATAAATAAGAAAAAAGCTGTAGATAGACTGAATCATGACAAATAAAGCCTTGAGCTTACAGATATACAACCTTACAACCAAAGTTTTAACAGAAGAAAAATGCACAACCAAAAATCTATAAGAACTCTACTCCTATTATTTATAATGGGTTTCAGCCTGATATCCTGTCAGTCTGATGATAATAAAACATCGAAGAAAGAGAATTACATTCAGTATGTCGATCCACACATTGGATCAGGAGGACATGGCCATGTATTTGTGGGAGCAAGTGTTCCCTTTGGCGCCGTTCAATTGGGTCCCAACAATATCAAAATGACCTGGGACTGGTGCTCTGGCTACCATCATTCTGATACAACCATCATCGGTTTTTCACATACCCATTTAAGTGGAACCGGCATAGGAGACTTAGGCGATGTCTTGATGATGCCCACTAGTAATTTAAAGAATGCGGACGCGACAGCTTTAGCTGCAAAAAATAGACTTTCGGGATTCTCTCATGAAAATGAAACTGTTAAAGCAGGCTACTACGCGGTTCACTTAGATCGATACGATATCGATGTTGAACTAACAGCATCTGAACGTGTTGGCTTACAGAAATACAAATACAATAAAAAGGGTGATTCACAGCTCATAATCGATTTAGGCAGAGGAATTGGATGGGATAAACTTGAAGAAGGCAGCATTGAAAAATTGGATGCTTATACCATTGGCGGACATCGCTTTTCTAAAGGATGGTCAAAAGATCAGCGACTATTTTATGTCACTCAGTTTTCAAAGAAGATTAAAAGCCTGACGATTGTTGATTCTACGCTTCAATTAGCAATCCTGGAATTCGAGGGTAATGGTGAATTGATGCTTAAAACAGGAATTTCACCACTTAGCATTAAAGGAGCCAGCAATAATATTAAGGCTGAAATTCCGGAATGGGATTTTAAGGAGGTTCTTGCTCAAGCTCAAACAAAATGGGATAAGGAATTGGGAAAGATAGAGGTTAAAACTGATAGTAAAGAGGATTTAAGAACATTCTATACGGCCATGTTCCACACCATGATCGCTCCTTCCCTATTTAATGATGCCAACAAAGATTATTTAGGAACAGATAAGAAAGCTTACGCTAATGTGAGTTTTAATAACTACTCTGTATTTTCATTATGGGATACATACAGAGCTGCCCATCCCTTATTCACAATTACTCAGCCCGAACGTGTTGATGATATGGTGAATTCGATGTTAGCCATTTATCAGCAACAGGGTAAATTGCCTGTATGGCACCTTATGGGATCCGAAACCAATACCATGGTGGGCTATCATGCAGTACCAGTCATCGTAGATGCTTTTCTAAAGGGATTCAAGGGATTCGACATCGATCTGGCATATGAAGCGGTTAAAGCATCGGCCATGCGAGATGAAAGAGGTTTAGATTACCTTAAAGAAAAAAAATATATTCCTGCTGAAAAGGAAATCGAATCGGTAGCTAAAGCCCTGGAGTATGCAATAGACGATTGGTGTATTGCCCAAATGGCTCAAAAATTAAACCAGACTGACGATTACAAGTATTTTTCTGAAAGAGCTAAATACTATCAGGAATACTTCGATAAGGAAAGTCAATTTATGAGAGGAAAATTGGAAGATAATTCATGGAGAACACCTTTCAACCCAATAAAATCAACTCATCGAGAAGATGATTATTGTGAGGGTAATGCCTGGCAATACACATGGTTGGTTCCTCATGATGTAGAAGGCCTGATCGCTCTATTCGATAACGAAGATCAATTTATCACCAAACTGGATAGCTTATTCTCAATTTCATCGGAACTAAACGAAGGAGCTTCTTCTGATATCACAGGTTTGATTGGGCAATATGCGCATGGTAACGAGCCAAGTCATCATACCACATATTTGTATGCTTACGCCGGACAGCAATATAAAACAGCTGATAAGGTACGCACCATTATGAACGACTTATACACTGATAAAACAGATGGCTTATGTGGAAACGAAGACTGCGGACAAATGTCAGCCTGGTATATCATGTCATCAATGGGAATTTATCCCGTAAACCCAGCTAACGGAGCCTATGTTTTCGGAAGTCCTATTTTCGACGAAGCAAGCATTAATTTACCGATGAATAAGAAATTCAATATTATCGCTAAGAATAACAGCGACTCAAATATTTATATCCAGTCGGTAAGCTTAAATGGAGAAAAATATACCAAATCCTTTATTACACACAAGGATATCTTAAAAGGTGGAACTCTTACTTTTAAAATGGGAGCAACACCAAATATCAATTTTGGAAAAGCTGAGCAAGATAGACCGAAATCACTTGTATACTAGAAGAAAGAGTTAGCAACATAGATCAAAATCACAAACCGATGAATAAATTTCAAATTTTAATATTAGCTCTTGCCTGCATACTATCCAATAGTGTGCAGGCGCAAAAATATAATCCGGATGTTTCACTAGTCGACCTGGTAAATCCATTAATGGGAACCGACTCTGAACATGCATTATCAAATGGAAACACTTATCCTGCTGTAGCCTTACCATGGGGAATGAATTTTTGGACGCCCCAAACAGGAAAAATGGGCGACGGCTGGTGTTATGCTTATGATGCTAAAACCATTCGAGGCATAAAACAAACCCATCAACCTAGTCCATGGATTAACGACTATGCTGCTTTTTCTTTAATGGCAGTTACCGGCGAATTAAAATATAAAGAAGAGGAAAGAGCTTCCTGGTTTTCGCATAAGGCAGAGGTGTCTAAACCTAATTACTATCAGGTATATTTGGCAGACTATGATGTGACAGTAGAGCTGACGCCTACTGAAAGAGCTGCTATGTTCAAATTCACTTTTCCGGAAAACAAGGACTCATACATTCTATTGGATGGGTTTTTCAAAGGATCAGAAGTAAAGATACTACCTAAACAAAGAAAAATAATTGGCTACTGCCGTAACAATAATGGTGGTGTTCCGGATAATTTTCACAACTATTTTGTTGCTGAGTTTGATAAGGATTTTGAGCTAACTCACACATGGAATGGTGATGATTTGCAAAAGAACTCAGTAGGTGCTAGCGGAGATCATGTTGGAGCAATTATCGGTTTTAAAACAAAAAAAGGAGAACAGGTTCACGTCAAAGTTGCCTCATCATTTATCAGTCCTGAGCAGGCACAATTGAATTTGGATCGTGAAATTGGCAACAAAAGTTTTGACAAAGTTCTGGATGAAGCTGAACTGGCCTGGAATAAGGAACTTTCAAGAATTAAAGTTGAAGGTGGCAGCGACGATCAATTAAAAACATTTTACTCATGCTTGTACCGTGTCTTACTATTTCCACGCAAGTTTCATGAGATTAACGATAAGGATGAAGTCATTCATTACAGTCCTTACAATGGTAAAGTACTGCCTGGCTATATGTTTACAGATAATGGCTTTTGGGATACATTTCGGGCAGTCTTTCCATTTTTTACATTAATGTACCCAGAGTTAAACGCTCAAATCATGGAAGGTTTAGCCAATACCTATAAGGAAAGTGGTTGGTTGCCTGAATGGGCCAGTCCGGGTCATAGGGGTTGTATGATTGGATCTAACTCAGCATCACTAATTGCTGATTCCTATTTAAAAGGAATTAGAGGCTACGATATTGAAACGCTGTACGAAGCCATTCTAAAAAACACAGAATCCTATAATAAAGACATTACTTCAGTTGGACGATTTGGAGCTGAATATTATAACAAGCTTGGTTATGTACCCTATAATGTAGGTGTTAATGAGAATACGGCAAGAACTTTGGAATATGCTTATGCTGACTTCTGCATTTACAAACTGGCAAAAGAATTAGGCCGACCACAGGAAGAAATAGACCTGTTTGCCAAAAGAGCTCAGAATTTTAGAAATGTATTCGATTCGGAAACAGGTTTAATGCGAGGTAAAAACGAAGATGGCACATTTCAGTCACCTTTCAATCCTTTAAAATGGGGTGATGCCTTTACCGAAGGAAACAGTTTGCACTATACCTGGTCCGTCTTCCAGGATGTTCAGGGCTTAATCGACTTAATGAGTGGAGAAAAGAAATTCACGTCTACTTTAGATGGTGTGTTTAATATGCCTCCAAAATTCGATGCTTCCTATTACGGTTTTACCATTCATGAAATTCGTGAAATGCAAATCGCAAACATGGGAAATTATGCACATGGGAACCAACCTATTCAGCACATGATTTACCTGTACAATTATGCCGGTCAGCCATGGAAAACACAGTCTCGTATCAGAGAAGTATTGGACAGACTCTATACCCCACAACCTGATGGTTATTGCGGTGATGAAGATAATGGTCAGACTTCAGCCTGGTATGTCTTTAGTGCAATGGGCTTTTATCCTGTTTGTCCGGGTACAGATGAGTATGTTTTTGGCTCTCCACTATTCAAGAAAATGACGATCAGTTTAGAGAATGGTAAGACATTCGTAATTAAATCGAACGATAATTCCTCTGAAAATGTATTTGTAGATGACATTAAGCTTAATGACAAAAATCACAAACTTAATTTCATAAAACACCAAGATATCCTTAAAGGCGGCGTACTTGACTTTAAAATGTCCAATAAGCCGAACTTTAAAAGAGGCACTAAGAAAAGTGCTTACCCATCGTCAATGTCAAAATAAAAATTTAGACTCAAGCTATAAGACTTACACTTATAGCTTGAGTTCAGCTTATTATAAGGAATGCACCTATGAAAATTAAAACCCTGTTATTCGTATTCTGTATATTACTCTCTCTTTTTTCATCTGCCTCAGAAAAGACAAATAAGAAAGAAAAACTGGTAAAAATTACCTACGAACAATTCCGTAGAGGTAAATTAATTCCCAATAAGGAAGTCGTACTAACTTGTGCAAATGGACTTGTTAAACTATCAAACCCCTCTAAAGTTGAGAGCTTCTTTATCGATTACAATTCCAAAGCTGTCGTTAAAGTTCTTGATATTGATTCTACACAATACAAGCAAATAAACCCTTTCTCCGGATTAGCTGAAGCGAAAGAATCGGATGAGAAGCAAAGTATACTGGGCTACGAATGTCAAAAGGCCAGCTTCATTATATTCTCAAACAGAATTGATGTTTGGTATACGACTGATACAAAGTTTAAAGCATCCCCTTCTCTATCGGCCATAATAGACAATGGTTTAATTCTTAAATATGTGGCAAATGGTAATTATACCATTCAGGCAAAAGCTATAGAGCATGTAAAAGGCCATATGCAATCCCCACAAGAAAATATGCCTGAAATTAATCAGGCTCGATACCGTGAACTCATTATAAAATCGAGGTATATCACCATTCCTGTATTCGACAAGGAACAGATCAACTTCCAGGGAGGTATAACAAATCCTAAAGAGGAAAAACTGAACCACACCTATCGTTTCTCTAAGGGAACGGTGATCATGAAAAAGATAAAATTACCTGAGCTCGATTCGCAAGGTAATGTATTTGTGAAGCTTACCAATTGGTCAAATGGTGATGCTTACGATAGAACCGGCTGTGTCTTCACCATTGCCGATGATAACCAGAAATCGATAATGTCAGCCCTAAAAAACGGTAAAGAAGAGTTACCTGTTTACCTGGACAAAAAAGGGAATGAATATCAGGGAGTTGTTAGTACCGATGATTATACCGTGCCTACCGAGCTGATGCGATTTTTCACCTCCTTTGGAGTCGGACATTTTAATGACAAACGCCCTATTAATACATACAACTGGCAGGATTCTGTGGTGTATAAACAAGATATTACAGAACTTATTTCAACAGATAAGGGTGAATTATGGATAGGAGTTTTCATAGGTAACTACGATAAAGGTGGACATAAGGTAAGTTTAGAACTTAACTACTACCCTCCTTTCGAAGATTATCCAGCTAAGGAAAAATTCATAAAACCCTTATTCTATACTCTGAATGTTATGGAGGCCGAAGGTCAAAACTATGGTCGCATGTTTAAAAACGACACATTAAGCATGACCTTTAATATCGATAAGAATATTAAAAACCCTCAATTACTATTTACCACAACTGGCCATGGAGGCTGGGGTAATGGAGATGAGTTTGTCCCCAAAATAAATCAAGTCTTTATTGATGATAAATTAGTATTCAGACACGTGCCATGGCGTAGCGATTGTGGCACATACCGTATGTCGAATCCTGCTTCAGGGAACTTTGGCAATGGTTTATCAAGTAGTGATTTAAGTCGATCAAACTGGTGTCCTGCAACTTTAACACAACCTTTTTATATCCCTTTAGAACATTTAGAAATCGGAAAACATAGCATTAAAGTAACTATCGATCAGGGCGACGATGAGGGTTCCAGCTTTAATCACTGGAGTGTTTCCGGAATTATAGTCGGCAACAAATAAGCCCATTTAAACTTTAATCGTAATCTGATATCTCAAAAAATTGATAAAATGAAAAGAAGAAATTTTATAAAGAACTCATTATTATTCACAGGTGGTTTAGCTCTTGTTGGAGCGCCTAATCTTGTCTCTGCAAAGAATCTAAAATATGTCAGCCAGCGACCTGAAAGCAGCAAACGTCAATTTGTGAGCAAAGCTGTTGATAAAACGATCGCCAAGGTCAAAAAATCAATTTCAAATCAGGAGTTGGCCTGGATGTTCGAAAACTGTTTCCCAAACACTTTAGATACAACCGTAAAATATTCTGAGATCGATGGAAAACCTGATTCATTCGTTATTACGGGTGATATCAATGCCATGTGGTTACGCGACTCAACCGCTCAGGTATGGCCTTACTTACCCTTAGTGAATGGCGATAAAGATCTAAAAAAACTTTTTAGAGGTTTGATCAACCGACAAACCAAGTGCATCAATATTGATCCATTTGCCAACGCCTTTAATTTTGATAAGGTTCAAAAAGGTCATTGGGATACTGATGTAACGGATATGAAACCTGAAATTTACGAACGTAAATGGGAAATTGATTCACTTTGTTACCCAATTCGCCTGGCTTATCATTACTGGAAATCTACTGGCGATACGGCTTGTTTCGAAACATCCTGGTTAGATGCCATGCAAACAATTGTTGATACTTTTAAGGATCAGCAGAGAAAAGAAGATAATGGCTCCTATTCCTTTTTAAGAGTAACGGATCGTTTCTATGATAACCTGCCTGGTATAGGTTATGGAAATCCGACTAATCCAGTTGGGTTAATTGTTTCATCCTTTCGCCCTTCAGACGACGCCACTTTTTTTCCATTCCTGATTCCTTCAAATTATTTTGCAGTAACATCCTTAAAACAAATGGCTGAAATGCTTCAGGCATTCGGTCTAAAATCTCAGCTGGCAAAAGACGCGGAAGAACTAGCCAAAGAAGTAGAAACGGCTCTTGAAAAATACGCAACTAGCAATCATCTAAACTATGGAGAGATTATCGCCTTTGAAGCTGATGGCTTTGGTAATCAAATGTTCATGGATGACGCCAACATTCCTAACCTCCTATCCTTACCTTACCTGGGGGCTATGGATTTAGATAATCCAATTTATCAGAACACAAGAAAATTTGTTCTTAGCGAAAATAACCCTTGGTTTTTCAAAGGTAAAGCTGCAGAAGGTGTAGGTGGACCACATGTAGGTGAGGATATGATTTGGCCTATGAGCATTATTATGCGAGCTATGACATCTACTGATGAGAATGAAATAAAGGAATGCCTTTCTATGCTGATTAAAACGCATGCTGGGACAGGTTTTATGCACGAGACATTCCATAAGGATAATCCTGAGAAATTCTCTCGCTCATGGTTTGCCTGGGCCAATACTTTATTCGGAGAATTAATTCTGAAAATTTATAATGAGAGACCAAGTATTCTATCAAACATTTAAGGCTTAGCTAATATGAGATCTTTCAAACATATATTTTTCACTTTATTCATCTCTTGCTTTCTATTATTCGGAAAAGTTCAGGCACAACAAAACTCGCCTTGGCATATTACTGCCACGAATCCTACCGATTATGTAGGCATTGCTTTAGCAAATGGTCGTATTGGCCTCATGCCTTCGCAAAAACCATTGGAAGTCAAATCGGTTATACTTAATCATGTTTTCGACAAGGAATCGCCTTTGGGTGTGAGTAAACTCTTATTGGGTATCAACTTTGCAAACCTCGAACTTCAGATTGATGGTGAAAAGGTAGACGAAACAAACACCAGTAAGTGGAAACAGGTTCTCGATATGAAAGGAGCCTGTTTAAAAACGAGCGTTCAGTTTAAGGATATTGCACGGGTTGAATACAGCACCCGGGCCCTGCGTGGTATGCCTTATGGCGGACTAATCGATGTGAATATTACGCCCCTAAAAAAGGATATTCAAATCAAAGTTTTGGGTAAGATAACCTGCCCTACTGAGTATACCGATCAGATTTCAACCTTTCGAATTTTGAGAGATCTTGAGGCACGCATGCCTTTATTGCAAACTGTTGCAAAGAGTCCTTATGGTAAGCACAGTCTGGCTGCAACAGCTTCATTTATTTTTGATCACAAATTCCCTGAATTCAAACATCAAATTGATAATGATTATCAGCATGCTTTAAGTTTCGAAAGAGAATTAGCTAAAGGGAAAACCTATAATTTTGCATGGACAGGTGCCATTTGTACCACACAAGATTTTAATGACCCTCAGTCTGAGTCAGAACGTATGGTTATCTTCAATTTAAGAGGTAATAAGGATGCAATGATTGCTAAACATCAGCAATTGTGGAATGAGCTTTGGCAAGGGGACATTGAGATAGAAGGCGATCTGGAATCGCAGCGTGATGTTCGTCTGGCCTTATACCATCTATATTCATTCTCACGTAAAGATTCCAACTTAAGTATTTCTCCTATGGGACTTTCGTCTCTTGGTTACAATGGTCATGTTTTTTGGGATACTGAATTGTGGATGTACCCTCCCCTATTGGTCTTTAATCAGGGGATTGCAAAATCTTTATTGAATTATCGTTCTAACAGATTAGATAAAGCCATTCAGAAAGCTCAGAACTTTGGATACAAGGGAGCTATGTTCCCATGGGAATCCGACGAATCTGGCGAAGAAGCAACACCCACCTGGGCACTTACAGGAACCTTCGAACATCATATCACAGCTGATGTTGGAATTGCATTCTGGAATTACTATCGAATAAGCAAAGACAAAGAATGGCTGGCCAGTGATGGATACCCTATGTTGAAAGAGGTCGCTGATTTTTGGCTGAGTCGTTCCTTTAAAAATACAGATGGAAGTTATTCCATTAAAAATGTTGTTGGAGCCAATGAATTTGCGCCTAATGTCGACGATAATGCCTTTACCAATGGATCGGCAAAAACAGTCCTTGAATATGCATATTCAGCAGCCTTGGAACTAGGTATCAAACCGAACAAGCAATGGAAAGAGGTAGCTGATCATCTGAAGTTCAACTTTTTTGAAGATGGAACCATGATGGAGCATGCCACTTATGATGGTGCCATTATCAAACAAGCTGATGTTAATCTTTTGGCTTATCCATTGTCTGTTGTAACTAAAAAGGAGGCGATTGAAAAGGATCTGGAATATTACGAGCCTAAAATGGCTCCTGAAGGTCCGGCAATGAGTCATTCGGTCCTTTCTATTCTGCATGCTAGATTAGGCGATAAGAAAAAGGCATTCGACTTGTTTAAAAGAGCTTACGAACCCAATAAGCGTGCTCCTTTTGGTGCATTGGCGGAATCGGCAATTAGTCACAACCCTTATTTTGCAACGGGTGCAGGTGGTATGCTTCAATCTGTCATCTTTGGTTTTGCAGGTTTGCATATTACTAAAGACGGCATAATTCAGAAAGATCCTTGTTTACCTAAACAGTGGAAGAAGCTAACAATTAAAGGTGTAGGGCCACATAAGCAAACCTATATTATAGACTAGTAGTGTTTGCTAGCTAAGTGTAAATATTTAAGATGAATACAGTGAAAAAAATAAGTTATTATTTAAGCCTTTTCTTATTATTTATTAGTGCTGTTTCCTGCAGTGCTAATGAGGAGTTAAGCCTGGCTTCTCCCGATGGAAAATTAAATCTTCAAGTTAGTTTGAACGAGAAAGGCGAAATCTATTACCAGCTAAAGAATTCTCAAATCCAGTTGATTAATCCTTCAAGATTGGGTTTCATACTAAGAGATAAGGATGCTTTCTCACATTCTTTTAAGGTCCTCAAAACCGAGAACAGTCAGAAAGATGAAATTTGGCAGCCGGTATGGGGTGAAAATGCAAACATTCGCAATAATTACAAGCAACTTTCAGTATTACTTGAAAATGCCAATGGTGAAAAAATGAAGCTTTATTTTAAACTGTATAACGATGGTTTAGGTTTTCGCTACGAAATTCCTAAGCAGAAAGGGCTAAATGAGATTCTGGTGATGAATGAGCTTACTGAATTTAATTTTGCGAATGATGTCACAGCCTGGTCTATCCCTGCTAATTATGAGTCATATGAAATGTTGTATAGAACCAGCCCTTTAAGCGAAGTGAAAGATGCAAATACGCCTTTGACCTGCCGTACCGAGTCTGGAATACATATGAGTATTCATGAAGCGAATCTTACTGACTATTCTGGTATGACTTTAAAACAAGTTGAAGGCAATTCATTTTCCTGCAATTTGGTGCCCTGGCCTGATGGTGTGAAAGTAAAAGCAAATCAAACGCTTATTTCTCCCTGGAGAACCATCACTATTACTCAAGATGCTGTACAATTAGCTGAATCAAACCTGATTGTAAATCTAAATGAACCTAACAAACTAGAAGAGACTTCCTGGATAGAACCTCAAAAATACGTGGGTATCTGGTGGGGCATGCATTTGGGTGTCGAAACATGGACAATGGGCCCTAAACATGGTGCTACAACCGCAAACATGAAAAAGTACATCGATTTTGCAGCAAATAACAATATTCAAGCCGTATTGGCCGAAGGTTGGAACACTGGCTGGGAAAATTGGGGTAAAGCCCGAGCTTTCGATCAGGTAACGCCTTATGCTGATTTTGATTTCGAAGAAATAGTCGCTTACGCAGATAAAAAAGGTGTAGAGCTTATCGGTCACCACGAAACGGGTGGAGATATCTTCTTTTACGAACAGCAAATGGAGAAGGCAATGAAGAAACTTCATGATGCTGGTATCCGTAGTTTAAAAACGGGTTATGCAGGACCTATTCCTCAAGGACATTTTCATCACGGCCAGCGAATGGTTCAGCATTATCGCAAGGTTGTGGAAACTGCCGCCAAGTATAAAATAATGGTCAATGCTCATGAACCTATTAAGGCAACTGGCATACGACGCACTTATCCGAACATGATGACTCGTGAAGGTGCTCGTGGTATGGAGTGGAATGGCTGGAGCGAGGGCAATCCTCCTGAGCATCATGTGATGCTTCCATTTACACGTTGTTTGGGCGGTCCCTTAGATTATACGCCTGGAACTTTCGACATCTTATACAAAAACCGAAAAGAATATACCCGTTGGAACAGTAACGATAAAGGTAATAGTAGAGTTAACACCACACTTGCCAAGCAATTAGCTATGTGGGTTTGTTTATATTCTCCTGTTCAAATGGCCTCTGATCTTATCGAAAACTATAAGGGACAAGCCGCTTTTCAATTTTTTAGAAACTTACCTTCTGAATGGGAAGAATCTAAAGTCTTAGCTGCCGAAGTTGGCGATTACTACGCCGTGGCCCGAAAGAATGGAGCCAATTGGTATCTAGGTGCCATGACAGATGAAACAGCCAGAAACCTTTCCCTTGATTTATCCTTTTTAGAATCGGGAAAGAAATACAAGGCTACCATTTATTCCGATAATGAAAAAACATCATTAAAAGAAAACCCAACGGCCATATCAATCAGATCCATAGAAGTAAACGCTGATTCTGTTTTAGAAATAAAAATGGTTGCAGGAGGTGGACAAGCCATTGAATTGATTGAAATAAACTAAGCATCATGAAACGACTATATAGCCTTTTAATAAGCCTGCTCTTATGCTCAACGAGCTTTGCTCAATACGTAGAGCACGTCAATCCATTTATTGGATCCAGTAATTTTGGCACCACAAATCCGGGAGCAATCGTTCCGCGAGGAATGGTATCGGTTACGCCTTTTAACGTATCAGGCTCCGAACTAAATACCTTTGACAAGGATGCCCGATGGTGGTCTACCCCCTATTCCTCAGAGAATTCGTATTTAACCGGATTTTCACATGTGAACTTAAGCGGTGTTGGCTGTCCTGATTTAGGGGTCATTATTTTGATGCCTACAACAGGCGAAATTAATGCCGATCATAAGGTTTATGGTTCCATCATGGAAAATCAAAAAGCTGAACCTGGCTATTATCAAACCTCACTTGAAAAGTATGATATTAAAGCTGAAGTAAGTTCAACGTTGAGAACTGGAATCAGTCGATATACTTTCCCTGAAGGTCAGTCTAATATTCTCTTAAACCTGGGGTTAGGCTTAACCAATGAAACCGGAGCTTCTGTTCGAGTTGTGAATAATAAGGAAATTGAGGGATCAAGAATGACTGGCACCTTTTGTTATAATGAAGGTTCTGAACGCCTGGTTTATTTTGTAGCACGATTTAGTCGAGCAGCAGACCAATTTGGAACCTGGAAAAAAATGCCGAATATGCAGGCTGAGGCAGCATGGAGTAAAACCGATGGGCAATATAAATATTACAAGGGCTACAATCAGGAAATGAGTGGTAACGATGTTGGGGCTTACTTCTCCTTCGATACTAAAACCAATGAGCAAATCAGTGTTGAGGTAGGTGTTTCTTATGTCAGCATAGAAAATGCAAGAATGAATCTGAATGCCGAATCCAATCAGTTTGATTTCGAAAAAACCAGAATTCAGGCATCTAAAGACTGGCATGAGGTTTTATCCCGAATAAAAGTAGAAGGTGGAACCGAAGATCAAAAGAGTATCTTTTATACGGCTCTCTACCATACACAGATTCATCCCAACATCATCAACGATGTTAACGGGCAATACCCGGCCATGGAATCCTATGAGATTAAAGAATCGGCTGACTGTAATCGATACACCGTTTTCTCATTATGGGATACATACCGCAATTATCATCCTCTGATGGCTCTTTTATATCCCGACGATCAACTGGATATGGTGCGCTCAATGGTGGATATGTATAAAGAGAGTGGCTGGTTGCCAAAATGGGAATTAAACAGCAGGGAAACTCATGTGATGGAAGGTGATCCTGCAATTCCTGTCATTGTAGATTCTTACATGCGGGGTTTACGTGATTTCGATGTGGAAACCGCTTATGAGGCCATGTATAAATCAGCAACAACCGAAGGATCTAAAAACAAATTGAGACCTGATATCAATCATTATATTTCCAATGGTTATGTGCCTTTAAAAGAGAAATTCGACAACTCGGTTTCTCATGCCTTGGAGTATTATATTGCTGACTGGAATTTGGCTCAATTTGCCAAAGCTCTTAATAAACCACAGGATCATAAGAAATTCCTCAAACAGTCTCAGGGCTATAAAGAATATTACGACAAAGAATATGGAATCCTTCGCCCGAAATTGGAAAATGGAGCATTCCTTAAGAATTTTGATCCCAATCAGGGTGAGAACTTCGAACCTTCTCCTGGCTTTCATGAAGGTACAGCCTGGCAATATACATTTTGTGTTCCTCATGATATCAAAGGGTTAAGTCAGTTAATGGGAGGTAAAAAGAACTTTGTAAACAAACTACAAAAGATCTTCGACGAGAATCTCTTCGACATGGCAAATGAGCCTGATATCCATTACCCCTACTTATTCAATTTTGTAAAAGGTGAAGAATGGCGAACACAAAAGGAAGTTCGTAATTTGATTGATACCTATTACAAAAACTCAGCTGACGGAATTCCAGGAAACGACGATTGTGGAACGCTGTCTGCCTGGCTTATTTATGGTATGATGGGCCTATACCCTGTTTGTCCTGGGAATACAGATTACGCCATTAGCAGTCCGGTATTCGATAAAATTACCATTCAACTGGATCCGAACTATTATCAGGGGGATAAACTGGAAATCATCAGCCATAAGAAAAATGCTACTGATCATTTCATTCAAAAGATGATGTGGAACGGAAAAAAACACCATTCCTATTTCATCAATCACAATGATATGACTAAGGGAGGAAGATTGGAATTCTTCCTTGAAAAATAAACCTGAATTCTCTAAACTATTATAAAAGCAAATGTCATTTAATAAAAGCAAACAGAAACATCCTGCAACATGGATTCCCACAGCTTATTTTGCGATGGGTTTACCCTTCATTGCAATCGCTCAGGCCTCAGTCCTCATGTTTAAGAGTTTTGAGGTTTCCGATTCACTCATTGCATTCTGGACTTCACTCATCATGTTACCCTGGACCTTAAAGCCTCTATGGAGTCCCATTTTAGAGATGTTCAAAACAAAAAAACACTTTGTGGTTGCCACTCAGTTGGTAACCGGTTTAACATTTGCCCTGGTTGCCCTCACATTGCCCTTAGACAACTTTTTCACCTATTCAATAGCCCTACTGGCAATCGTGGCCTTTAGTGGAGCAACCCACGACATTGCTACCGATGGTGTCTATTTAAGTGTCTTATCCGGAAAATTACAGGCTAAATACATTGGCTGGCAAGGCGCATCCTACAATATTGCAAAAATCTTAACGGCTGGTGCTTTTGTTTATCTGGCTGGTATTCTGGAAGAAAAATTTGGCGTCTTACATGCCTGGATGGCTGTTATGCTCACTTACGCCTTAATCATGATTTCTTTGGCTTTATATCACATTCGCATGTTGCCTTCAGGAGGTAATGCGACTAGTGAAGTCGAATCGTTGGGTGAAGGTTTTAAAACCCTGTGGGATGTCATCAAAACCTTTTTCCAAAAAAAATATATAGGTTGGTTTATTGCTTTTATTATAATCTATCGTTTTGCTGAAGGTTTTGCCATCAAAATTGCGCCCTTGTTCTTTAAAGCTGCCATTGCTGATGGTGGTTTAGGATTGAGTACCTCTGATATTGGACTTATTTATGGGGTATTTGGTTCCGGAGCTTTTGTTCTGGGTTCCATTTTAGCTGGCTATTATATTTCGGCTCGAGGCTTAAAAAAGTCCTTATTCTCTCTGGTTTGCATCTTCAACATCCAATTTATTGTCTACGCTCTGCTAGCCATTTACCGACCTGAAAGTCTATATTTAATTGGCTCAGCCGTTGTAGTTGAATACTTTGTTTATGGCTTTGGTTTTGTTGGCCTAATGCTGTTTATGATGCAACAAGTAGCACCTGGCAAATACAAAATGGCACATTATGCATTTGCCACAGGAATCATGAATCTGGGCTTTATGCTGCCTGGTATGTTAAGTGGGTTTATGAGTGATTGGTTAGGTTATAAGTTGTTCTTCATATGTATACTTATCGTCACCATTCCAGCTCTGTTTGCAGCAAGATATGTTCCATTTGTACATGCAGAGAACAACGAAACAGAAGATCGTGGAGAACAAAACACAGATGCAGTGAAACCTGTAAGAGTCAAGTCTGAGACATATAAATAATCCAGACAGTTGTAAAAACAATTTGATTTACAAAACAAAGAGACAATCATACTAAACCAAAAATAAAATGAACAATACGATAAAAATGCCATGGGAAAACAGACCTGAGGGTTCCAATGATATCATGTGGCGATACTCAGAAAATCCGGTTATAGGAAGATATGACATCCCTTCCTCAAACAGTATTTTTAATTCTGCCGTTGTCCCTTTTGAGAATGGTTACGCTGGCGTATTTCGTTGCGACAACAAATCCGTTCAAATGAACATCTTTGCCGGATTCAGTAAAGATGGTATCAATTGGGAAATCAATCATGATCCTATTGAAATGGTTTCTGGTAACACCGATATGATTGATTCGGATTACAAATACGATCCTCGTGTTTGTTTTATCGAAGATCGTTATTGGGTGACTTGGTGTAATGGTTACCATGGACCAACCATCGGCATTGCCTACACTTTCGATTTCAAAACTTTCCACCAATGTGAAAATGCATTTTTACCATTCAACCGTAATGGCGTTTTATTCCCAGAGAAGATTGATGGAAAGTATGCCATGTTAAGTCGTCCAAGTGATAATGGACACACGCCTTTCGGCGATATTTACATTAGCTATAGTCCTGATATGAAATATTGGGGAGAGCACCGTTGTGTCATGAAAGTTAGCCCGTTTGAAGAGAGTGCTTGGCAGTGTACTAAAATTGGAGCTGGTTCGGTACCTATTCGCACAGAAGAGGGATGGTTGATGTTCTATCATGGTGTAATAAATACTTGTAATGGCTTCCGATATTCTATGGGTGCAGCTTTATTAGATCTTGAAAAACCAGATAAGGTTCTTTACCGTTCACAGGATTATTTATTGGCTCCAGCGGCTCCTTATGAACTGGCCGGTGATGTTCCTAATGTTGTTTTCCCTTGTGCAGCTTTAACTGAAGGTGATCAAGTTGCGGTATATTATGGTGCAGCTGATACCGTTGTAGGCATGTCCTTTGGATACATTTCAGAGATCATCACGCATCTTAAAAATAAATCACTATAAACTATAAAAATCTATTTACGTTAAATCGTGAAGCGAAGTATTCTTAGATTTATAGTCACAAAATAATTCAACTCAATATCAATTTGCGTTGAATAAGACCGATACAGAATTTGATAACCATTTAAATCATCGCTTGGCTAGTGAAACTTTAACTCGGTTGATTCAAATTCGTATCGGTATTAAAAAATTGGCATATACGAAACCATTTTAGCTTAATTCAGATGAATAAAATCATTTACATCCTGCTTTTATGTATCAGCTTTTCCTGTACACAAAAAGAGCACTTTCTTAAAGACACCACATACAGAAATGAGATTCAAGCCAAGTTTGAATCCCGAAAACAAATTTTCCAGAACCGGGAATCAGATTTGTTAAGCGTATTCGATAAACCACTTTCCTTAAAGGAAAAAGAAGCTTTAATATTTCTATATGCGTATATGCCACTGAATGATTTAGCTGATTATTCAGGTGATTTTTTCCTTCAGCAAGTTAAATATACCTTTAAAGCTCAAAATGAATTTCCATGGGGTAAAACAGTTTCTGAGGATAACTTCCGACACTTTGTGCTCCCTTATCGTGTCAATAATGAAAATCTGGATTCAGCCAGACTTGTCTTTTTTGACGAGCTTAAGGACAGACTAAAAGGCTTGTCTATGCATGAGGCAGCCTTAGAAATCAATCACTGGTGTCATGAAAAGGTCACGTATATAGGATCTGATATTAGAACATCTGCCCCACTGGCTACGGTTAAGAATGCCAAAGGGCGTTGTGGTGAAGAATCGACATTTACAGTTGCAGCCTACCGTGCAGCGGGTATACCGGCTCGTCAATGTTATACTCCCCGTTGGGCACATTGCGACGATAATCATGCCTGGGTTGAAATTTGTGTTGATGGCAAATGGCAATATGTAGGTGCTTGCGAGCCTGAAGCTGAACTGAATTTAGGATGGTTTACCCAATCCGCAAAAAAAGCCATGCTGGTTCATACCAAAGTCTTTGGAAAATATAAGGGTGATGAAAGAGTGACCTATCAAACAGATAATTTCTCCGAGCTAAATCTTTTAGAAAAATACACAACCACTAAGGAAATAACTGTTCGTGTAGTAGATGAAAATGGAAAAACAATTGAAGGTGCCGAGGTGCATTATTCTGTTTTAAACTACGCCGAATTTTATCCACTTGTTACGAAACGAACAAATAAAGAAGGGATTAGTAAATTTACCACGGGGATTGGTAGTCTATTTATCTGGGTGAACAAAAATGGTTTATATGCTTTTAAGGATATTGACATTACAAAAACGAAGAATCTTGAAGTCAGGTTAACGAATGATTCAAAATTAACAGGCAAAGAATTTTATTATGATCTGAACCCTTCTAAACAAGGAGGACTTAGCCGTTCAACACCTCATAATCCTGAAAATGACGCCAAACTTAAAGAGGAAGACCAGATTAGAAAAGCCTATGAAGATACTTTTATATCTGAAGATGACATCAAAACCTTTGCAGCGAAGCATGAAATCAATCAGGAATTAAGTCTTGAATTTCTTAAGAAATCAAGAGGTAACCATGCCGAAATCATAAGCTTTATTGAGCAAGTACCTGCTGCTAAAAAAGAACTTATTTTCCCCTTACTGGAAGTCATTTCAGAAAAAGATCTGCATGATACACCAGCTTCAGTTCTTTTAGATCATATTTTGTACGCACAAGAGACCAGCGATATCAAGCCAATTTATAAGAATTATATTCTGAATCCTAGAATCAAAAATGAAATCCTATCGCCTTTCAGATCTGAAATACTTTCTAAATTCAAGTCAGAATTCAAAGATTCAAACAAGCTAAACTCTTCAACTGTAGAAAACTGGATAAACAAAAACATCAAACTGGAAGAGGGAGATAACTATTACAAAACACCTCTGACACCTATTGGTAGTTTAGATCTAAAAATAAGTGATCAAGAGTCCAGAGATATTCTATATGTTGCAATCTGCCGGAGTTTTGGTATTGCATCACGAATCGAACCTGCTACGCTTATGCCTCAGTATTATTCTAAAGAAAAATGGCATAATGTGCAGTTCAAAGTCAATACCGAGAAAGAGGAAGCCTATGGTTACATCACACTTCAAAACACAACAACAGATTTTGATATAGATCCTGAATATTTTAAAAACTTCACCATTGCTCGTGTTCAGGATGGTAAATACAAAAGCTTAGAGTTTGAATTCATGAAAAAACTTTCAACTTTTGACGCCAAACTTCCCCTGCAGGAAGGCACCTATATGCTGACTACTTCCAACAGGAAACTCAATGGTGGTGTTCTATCCAAACTATCTTTCTTCGAAGTAAAGGCCAACACAACAACCCCTGTCAAGGTGGCTATTCAGAAAATAAATTACAGCAATCAGGTGTACTGTGATCTTAAACTTGACGGCAACAGCCAGCTTAGCGATTTAGCCAAAGATCAACTTCTAATAATAGGATGGTTGGCTCCTGATAAAGAACCAACCAAACACGCCTTAGTCGATTTTAATAAACTAAAAGCTAAATTCGAAAACACGAAGGTTTCTATAGCCTTTATTGTGCCTAAAGAAAAGCAAACGGCATCATTCGACAGTAAAAATCAAAAGCTTCCAAAACAAGTTCAGTTTATTGAAGACGATCACTTATTGCAACAGTTAGAGATTAAAACGGGACAAAATCTCATTAATGAGTATCCGGTATTCTGTATTGTTAAACCCAATTCTGATGTTATCTATCTGAATAAAGGTTATAAAATTGACATCGGCCTTGAAATGCTTAAGCTGGTGCAAGAGCTTAATAATGATCCTAAACATTGCATGTTCACAAAATAAATCCTGCTAAACACACTATATAATGAGAAATTATTTCATCCTATCAACTCTTATACTTATCACTCTTTTTTCATGTGATAATAAGCCCACAAAAGATATCAAAATCGATGTTTCAACAGGTATCGTTAATCCAAATCATTATATCGTTTCCAAAACCTCCGAAACGATTCATATAGATGGTATAGCCGATGAATCAAGCTGGCAGTCGGCTCAATTCACTGAATCATTCATCGATATTGAAGGTGTTAAAATACCCAAATACGATACCAAAGTGAAAATGTTGTGGGATAAGAAATACCTCTACATCTATGCACTAATGGAAGAACCACATGTATGGGGAAACTTAAAACAAAGAGATACCGTTATTTTTTACAATAACGATTTTGAAATCTTTATTGATCCTTCGGGCACGGCTACGAATTACCTTGAGTTTGAATTGAATGCGCTAAACACCCTTTGGGATTTAAGACTAAACAAAGCATATCGTGTGGGAGGAAAAGCAGAAGATGAGTGGAATTCTGAGGGTATCAAGACCGCTGTTTATATCAACGGCAGTCTAAACAACCCCGATGATATCGACAAATACTGGTCGATCGAATGGGCCATTCCATTAAAGGATATTGCCAAGGAAAAACATATCAATAAAAACCTACCTATTGAAGGAGAACAGTGGCGAATTAACTTCTCGCGTGTTGAATGGGAGCATGACTTAATAGACGGAAAATATCAGCGTAAGAAAGAAAATGGTAAGTATTTGAGTGAATACAATTGGGTATGGAGCCAGCAGAAGGTCATCAATATGCACGAACCTGAGAAGTGGGGTTTTCTGCAGTTTACAGAGAAAGAGTCAAGCGATTCCCTTGAGTTTATAAGTGATCCTGATATGCAAATCAAGCAAATTGCTTATGCCCTTTTCAGAGATATTCGATTTGGTGCAAACCAGGCTCTTCTAAAAAAGAAAGAAGGATATCACCAAAGCATAAATGCACAGTACGCTACAAATCAA
Source organism: Ancylomarina sp. (assembly GCA_048268005.1). Classification (GTDB taxonomy): domain Bacteria; phylum Bacteroidota; class Bacteroidia; order Bacteroidales; family Marinifilaceae; genus Ancylomarina. The sequence goes on along the minus strand of JBLWWJ010000001.1, from coordinate 166,432 downwards.
TTTCTAAAGGCAGAATTTATAAAAACGAAAAAAGGCTTTTCCATTACAACTAAAAATACAAAAACGAATACCACCTTTATTATTAATGAAGAAGGTGTCTTAAAATCAAAACAATAAAGCATGCAATTATACCCGATCAAATTCACCCCAATAGCTAAAGAAACCATTTGGGGTGGAAATAAATTAAGCACAGTACTCTCAAAAGATTTTCCATCAGACAAAAAGATTGGTGAAAGCTGGGAGATATCAGGCGTTAAGAATGACATTTCACTTGTATCTAATGGTCACCTGAAAGGGGCAAGTTTAAATAATCTGATTCTCAATTTAGGTGCCCGTCTACTTGGAGAAAAAGTGTATCAAAGATTTGGTAACGAATTTCCTCTTCTTATCAAGTTCATTGATGCCAATGATGCACTTTCGATACAAGTTCACCCAGATGACCAACTTGCAAAAGAACGTCACGATTCTTTCGGGAAAACAGAAATGTGGTACGTTCTGGATGCAGAGAAAGATGCCAATTTAATCGTTGGTTTCAATCAGGAGGTTGATAAGCAAATCTATCAGCAAAAGCTCGATGCAGGTGAACTTGAAGATATTCTTAACGCTGAAAAAGTTCAGAACGGTTCTTGCTACTTTATTCCGGCTGGTCGTGTTCATGCCATAGGTAAAGGCATTCTTTTGGCCGAGATTCAGCAAACATCAGATATTACCTATCGAATGTACGATTGGAATAGAGTCGACCAGTCGGGTAATTCCAGAGAACTTCATACCGAGCAAGCAGTAGATGCCATTGATTACACGCAAGAGAAAGAGTACGCAACACAATATAAAGCTGAAACAAACAAAACAACACAATTGGCAAGCTGTGAATATTTCACCACCAATCGTTTAGTTTTCGATAAGCTTATTGATTGTAATTACTCTGATCTTGACTCTTTTGTGATTTATATGTGTTTGGATGGCGAATTCGAAATAAACTATAACGACAAGGAGAAGATCCTGGTAAAAAAAGGAGAAAGTATTTTAATTCCTTCAGAACTAAAACACCTAACACTTAACCCAATAGGTAAGACTGAATGTTTAGAAGTCTACCTATAGTATTTTAAGAAACTCAACCTTATAAAATTAAAAACAATTAATATGAAAGCATTATTCATTCTCATTATCGGTATTGTTCTAATAAGTTGCAATACACCTGAGAATCAAAAAAAAAAGCAGGGAAAAGATGAATTTATTTTCGCCACTTGGGCCCATGCCGATAAAGAATTTAGCAAAGAAGTCTGGAGTGAAAAGTTCAATCAATATTTAGACCTTGGAATTTCAGAAGTATTGGTAGGTGGGAACCATGAAAATCTGGAAGCAATCGTTGCTTTAGCTGCCGACTTTAATATAAAGATACATGCTTGGATGTGGACACTTAATCGTCCAAACGATAGCATTGCAAATAAGCATCCGGAATGGTATGCTGTTAACCGAAATGGACAAAATTCACTTGAATACAGAGCCTACGTTGATTACTACCAATGGTTAAGTCCTTTTCATCCCGAAGCAAGAGAATACATTAAAAACAATGTAAGAAAACTGACAAAAATTAAAGGTTTGGCTTCTATCCACTTAGACTACGTCAGATATGTAGACGTTATTCTGGGAGCCGATCTTCAACCCAAATACGATTTGGTACAGGACACTGAGATGCCAGAATATGATTTTGGTTATCACCCGATCGCTCGTGAAGGTTTTAAAAAATTATTTGATAAGGACCCAATCGATTTTAAACATCCTGAATTGAGTACCGAATGGCGCCAATATAGACTAAATGCAATTACAAGTTTAGTGAATGAACTGGTTGAAATTGCACATAAGGAAAATCATAAAATGACTGCAGCTGTTTTCCCATTCCCAGAAATGGCAAGACAAATGGTTAGACAGGCATGGAACGACTGGAATTTGGATGCTGCATATCCAATGCTTTATCAAAACTTTTACCGTGAAAACGTCAATTGGATTGGTTTTGCTGCTGAACAAGGCGTTAGAGATGTTGATTTCCCTATCATGGTAGGTTTATACAGCCCGGGCTTGAGAAATCCTGAAGATCTTGAGAAAGCCATTCGCCTATCAAAGGAAAAGGGAGCAAAAGGTTTCTCTATCTTTAGTGCTGATGATTTAACTGACGAACAAAAAGATGTTTTCATTAAATTAAAAAAAGAACTTCAAAACCCATAAGTTGCCTGAAATGAGATATATTAAAGAGGCCTGTGTTGAAAACCTGAATGAAGCCATTAGAGCAGAACAATTAGGTGCAAATAGAATCGAGCTTTGCGATAATTTAAAAGAAGGTGGAACTACCCCTTCTTTTGAATTAATCCAACAAGCTATAGCTCATCTGAAAATTCCCATAAGGGTTATGATCAGACCCAGAGCAGGCAATTTTTGTTATTCTGACAGCGAACTTGAAACGATGCAGGCTCAAATAGAGGAATGTAAAAAACTGAAGCTTGAAGCTGTCGTTTTCGGAATCCTCAATACTGACAACACTTTAGATATATCATCGATTAAAAAGTTAGCTCAAAAGGCCTATCCATTAAAGGTTGTTATTCACAAAGCAATTGATGAAACGCCAGATATCCTTCAGGCTTGTGAAGAGCTAATTTTAACAGGCCAAATTACGACAATATTAACTTCTGGAGGAAAGACAACAGCTGAAGAAGGCTTAGCGATATTAAAATCTTTAATCGACTTAGCTGATGACAAAATTGAAATAATGCCTGCTGGGAAAATCACAGAAACTAATGTAGATCAGTTACACGATTATCTTAATGCAAGAGCCTATCACGGGAAACTCATTGTTGGGGAGTATTTATAGTTCAAATATTCCCCTTCATTATTTTATAAATTACTCAACAACCATTCGATGTCATATTTTCATGAAAATTGAAATACACGGCATATAAAAACAACCTTAAAAAAACAAACCCTAACTTACATGAAATCATCAACTTATCTTCTTGTCGCCATATTGGGCTTTTTAAGTTACACGAACTTAAATGCTCAAGATAAGGATCTCACCCAATACGTCGACCCCTTTATTGGAACTCAAGAAATGGGGCATACATTCCCGGGAGCCTGTGCCCCTTTCGGCATGGTTCAACTAAGTCCTGATACCGATAGCATCTTATTTTCTACTAAAGGGAAATACAACAAAGATGTTTACCGATACTGCGCAGGCTACCAATACACTGATAAATCAATTGTTGGGTTTAGTCACACGCATCTAAGTGGAACTGGCCATTCAGATTTGGGTGATTTTTTAATCATGCCAACCGTAGGTCAAGTTCAATACAATCCTGGAACTATCGGGAATACAAAAAAAGGCTACCGATCAATGTATCGTAAAGAGACTGAAAAAGCAGAACCCGGCTACTACACAGTAGAGTTAGATGATTATAAGGTTAAAGCTGAGCTAACAGCAACACAACGAGTAGGATTTCACCAATACACTTTCCCAAAAACGGATGATGCACATATCATCTTAGACCTGACTCATGGTATTTATAACTATGATGGCAAAGTATTGTGGTCAACCATTCGAGTTGAAAACGACACCCTTGTAACCGGTTATAGAATCACACGCGGTTGGGCCAGAACCAATTATCTTTATTTTGCTATAAGCTTCTCAAAGCCAATTAAAAATTACGGCTGCCAGAATGATGAAAAAGTCATTTATAATGGCTTCTGGAGAAAATTTGATGAGACAAAGAATTTTCCAGAAATGGCAGGTAAGGCTTTAACAGCTAATTTCGATTTTTCAACAGAGGAAAATGAACAAGTTAAAATCAAATTTGCCTTGTCAGCAGTTAGTACCGAAGGTGCACTGAAAAATCTAAAAGCCGAGGTTCCACATTTCGATTTTGATCGTACAAGAGCAGAAACAAAGGCGGCTTGGAATAAGGAACTGAGTAAAGTTGATGTCACAGCGTCAAATGAAAAGAAGACCACCCTATATACCTCGCTTTATCATTCTTTCATCAGTCCGGTTGAATATATGGATGTTGACGGGAAATATAGAGGTTTGGATCACAATATTCATCAAGCCGAAGGTTTTACAAACTACACGGTGTTTTCACTATGGGACACATACAGAGCACAACACCCTTTGCTTACACTCATTCAACCCAAGCGTTCCTCTGACATGATTAATTCCATGTTAGCCCACTATGAGCAATCTGCTCATAAAGTCCTACCGGTTTGGAGCCACTTTGGAAACGAAAATTGGTGCATGATTGGCTATCACGCTGTGCCCGTTATTGCAGATGCCTGGGTGAATGGCTTAAGAGGTTTTGACCCTGAAAAAGCTTTGGAAGCCTGTCTGGCAAGTGCGAACTACAAGATTTACGATGGAATTGGTGATTACAAAAAATACGATTACGTCCCTCACGAAACCAGTAAAGTGGGTGCCTCAATCACACTTGAGTATGCTTACGATGATTATACCATAGCCCAATTTGCCAAATCATTGGGAAAAACGGATATCGAAAAAGAGTATCTAAGACGATCCGAAAACTGGAAAAATTTATTTGATGAGGAAACAGGCTACGTCAGAGCAAAGACTAAAGGTGGTGAGTGGGTTTCACCATTTGATCCACTGGATACACATGCAGCTGGATTTATAGAAGGAAATTCATGGAACTATTCTTTATATGTTCCACAGAATGTCAGCGGGTTGATAAATAAAATGGGTGGTTCTGAGCAATTCTCCGAACATCTGGATTCACTTTTCACCATGCATATTCCAGATCAATATTTCGCACACACCGAAGATATTACCCGTGAAGGTATTATGGGTGGCTATGTGCATGGCAACGAACCCAGCCACCATGTGACCTATATGTACAACTGGGCCGGGAAACCGTGGAAAACCCAGGAACGCATTCACCAAATCATGAAGACAAAATACCTGAATAAGCCTGATGGTTTGTGTGGTAATGATGATTGCGGACAGATGTCAGCCTGGTACATTTTTTCATCCCTGGGTTTTTATCCTGTCTGTCCTGGATCAGGCCAATATGTGATTGGAGCCCCTTCACTAAAAGAAGCCAAAATCAATCTGGAAAATGGTAAGACATTTGTGATAAAAGCACCGAATTACTCCGATCAGAATAAATATATCAAATCTGTCACCCTCAATGGGAAGGCCTGGAATAAGACCTATATCAATCATGCAGATATCCTTAAAGGAGGTGAATTGATATTCAAAATGAGTAAACACCCAAATAAAAAGTGGGGCACTGAGCCTGACTCAAAACCCAAATCAACAACCGACTAAAACAATGAATTTTTAATTCATAAGCAAAGGGGAAAGTACCAGTCTTCAAAACTGAACTTTCCCCTTTTGTTTTTTCTTTATCCTTTATCCTTTTACTCCTTCTCCCCTTCAACTCGTTGATTAATAAGAGCAAAATTCCATTTGTATTTTTTAGCTAGTATGGCGATTATAAGGATGGCAGCAAGTGTCATCATGATTAGATCTTTCACAGGATCAACATGATTATTTAAGAATAATGCTGGAGTCTGTAATACAGAAGCTTTGGCTGTTACAAATATTGATATAAAAATATTATTGGCAGCATGAGCTCCCATAGCCGTTTCAATACCATCATCAAGTACAGCCATAATACCAAATACCAAACCAAAAATGATGTACTGAGGCATGGCAACCCAAAAACCATATTCTTTAACTTCTGGGTTAAACATATGCAATAAACCAAAAGCTACAGCAGGTAATATGGCTACCATCCATCTGTTTCGTGTCCATCGAGCAACTCCCTGAGCCAAATAACCTCTGAAAATAAGCTCTTCAAAAGTGGTTTGAAAAGGAATAATTAAAAGAGAAATGAAGATTAATGGAAGAAATAAAGACCAGTTTAAATTTAACTCATAATGCTCTGCATTCATTGAATAATCAACAAACAACATAAGTCCGGAAATGATTGCCCAGACAGCTGCCGAATAAAAGAAACGGTTCCAGCGTATGTTCAGAGTTCCATTAATAACCTCTTTGACACTTCGCTTATGAAAAGGTTTTAAAATCAGGATAAAACCAATCAGTCCTATGACAAATGGAAACATCAATAAAAATAAACTTAGATTAGGATCAAGGCCCAAACCACTCAAATCACCTGCATTATCCGGGTTTAAAGTCCCTCCCTTTACTGCACCAAAAACCATTGCAATGCCCAGAGGAATAGCTCCAATGGTATTGGCAATTACAAATGCGATAATCGGAAGAAGAAGATACTTCCACCACTCATTGGGCCCCCTAAGGGCACGTTCTAAAAATCTCATATAATTGAAGTTTATTTGTTTGTTTTATTTTGAATATCAAACCTAATGAAAATTACATAAAGCAAAAAAAAACGCCCAATACAATTGAACGTTTTTAGATGACATCTTGAAATTAAACCTTAAAGTCTAATGATAACAAGATTAATATTTTAGGACTAATTATTTCTTTTTACGCTTCGCATTTCGTTTGGCGTTTCTTTTTCTATTTTCTCTCTGTTTCATCAATCCCTTAGAACCAGATGGTGTTTTAGAGTTTTTAGCTGATTTCTCATGAAAACCACTTCCCTTTTTGGCATCAAGTCTTACCCTAACATTTCGAGTTTGAATCTTCTCATCTTCCAAAAGCTGAGAGGTCAATTCAACCTCTTCAGGAATTTCCTCTAATGCAACCGGTTGACCAATTAAAGCCTCAACCTTTTCCATTAATTCCTCTTCTATGGCATTCACGAAACTAATGGCAATACCTTCTTTATCAGCACGACCTGTTCGACCAATACGGTGAACATACTCCACATAATTGCTTGGCATATCAAAATTGATAACATGACTTACATTTTCAATATCGATACCACGAGCAGCCACATCAGATGAGACCAAAACGCGAGCACTTCCTTCTCTAAATGCATTTAAAGCATTCAAACGTGTATTTTGTGCTTTATTCGAGTGGATCACACTCAAATCATCACCCAACATTTCCTCTAAGCGATCAACAATACGGTCTGCATTCTTCTTAGTTTCCGTAAAGATCATCACCTTATTAAATACCTCTTTATCTTCCAAAAGGAATTTCAACAAACTCACCTTGCTCAAGATATTCTTAACATGGTATTGTTTCTGGTGAATGTTCTTAACTGTACTAGCCTGCGGTGCCACTTCAATTCGGTGAGGAAGCAACAAGAAATCATCAGATAATTTGGCAACAATATCAGAGAATGTTGCTGAAAAAAGTAAGTTTTGATGTTTTTCCGGCAGAATCTCGAAAATCGCCTTTAACTGAGGCATAAATCCCAAGTCCATCATTTTATCAGCCTCATCAATCACTAAAGTTTTGATATTCGTGAACTTTAGGATACGAGTCATATAAATATCCATCAAACGACCTGGAGTTGCAACCAAAATATCGACCCCTTCGTAAACTTTTTCCTTTTGTGTATTAATATTAACCCCTCCGTAAAGCCCTAAAGCTCTAATATTCATATAAGGTGTCAATAATTCAATGGTTTCACAAACTTGAACAACCAGCTCTCGAGTAGGCACTACAATCAGTGCTCTAGGATCCATTCCCTGAGCATAACCCAGTTTCATTAGCATAGGCATCAGGTAAGCCAGGGTTTTTCCGGTACCCGTTTGGGCAATACCGATAACATCCCTACCAGAACGTACAGGAGAAAAAACCTCTTTCTGAATCGAAGTCGGTTTATCGAAACCTGCATCGGCAAGTGCGTTTAAAATTTGCTTACTTAATTTGATGTCTTCAAATGAACTCATACTCTCTTTTTTATTATAGAAATTTGCGCAAAAGTAATCATTTTATTCCGAGTAGACTGATATCGACAAGTATTAAAGTAAGAAAGTGTAATCGGAATCTAAAATAAAGTCTGGACTTCAGCCTTTAAAAAAGCAATAGCTTCTGCATGAGCCGATTTCTTATCTTGCATATGGGCTTCAATAATGGCTTTACTTAAACTAATAGAACTATCGGTAGGCACTAATTGTAAAGCTTCCGCATTCACCAGTTGTACCAGGCTTTCTTTGGCAGTTTTAATTAACATCCAGGCCTGAGGAGTTACATACAATTGTTGTGACAAATTGTGTTCATATTCACCTCTAATCATCGTCAATAAAACCTGGTGAAGTTGTTGATTGGTCATCTCAGCTTGATTTTCACGAACAACCAAAGATTCCGGATGAATTCTCTCCAATAAAATAATAAGACGTTCATAAGCCTGTAAACGTATTGGTGTAATCGTTTTCTGATTATCTAGAAAAACATCCAATTTCATTTTCTTTTCTTCCTTTTTAAGCATGGCTTGTATCAGGAAATAAGCAGTTGCAAAGACAACCAAGGCCGGTAATGTGTATTTTAAAAGTTCAAGCATTGTATAGATATTGAGTAAATGATATCGCTTAATTTACGTTTCAAATTTGAAACGACTTGGCCAATGTTATAATTCATACTAAATAAAAATAGCACAAAATGAGTTTCATATCTCAAATCACAATCATCAAGCTAAACAACTTCAAATCAATAAAATCAACACCAATAAAATGCCAATTTGAATTGAAAATTGAAGGTAATTTCAGTTAAACTGAAACCTCTGAATATGCCTAGCAACATATGAAATGTGTTTAAAAACATTACATTTGTAAGACAAATGAAAATTTGGCTACCACAAAAGTATCAAGCTATTTTATAAAACCCTAAAAAATAAACCATAATGTTGAAGGTTTCAAATCGTATCACTTCAATGGAGCTATCTCCAACGCTTGCCATGTCTCAAAAAAGTAGAGATATGATAGCACAAGGGATTGATGTGATTAATTTAAGTGTAGGTGAACCCGATTTTAAAACCCCCAATCATATTAAGGAGGCTGCACATAATGCCATTCATAATAATTGCTCATATTACTCACCTATTCCAGGATTTTTAGAATTGCGTGAAGCGATTTGCACCAAACTCAAACGAGATAATAAGCTGTTTTATACACCCGAACAGGTTGTTGTTTCAAATGGAGCAAAGCAATCCATACTTAATGTCATGATGTCGGTAATTGATCCGGGAGATGAGGTTATTATTCCAAGTCCATATTGGGTTAGTTATGTTGAGATTGTAAAATTAGCTCAGGGTAAAAATATCTTTATTCCTGCCGGAATAGATCAAAATTTTAAGATTACACCTGAACAGTTGAAGGCTGCCATTACACCTAAAACCAAGGCCTTCCTTTTTAGCTCGCCTAGCAACCCAACAGGAAGCATCTATTCAAAAGAGGAACTAAGTGCTTTAGCTCAAGTTTTCGAAAAACACCCCAATATCGTCATTATTTCAGACGAAATATATGAACATATCAACTATATTGATGGTCATCAAAGTATAGGACAGTTCGATAAATTAAAAGATCGTGCTGTAATAATCAATGGTGTTTCAAAAGGTTATGCCATGACGGGTTGGCGTATTGGCTATATTGCCGCTCCACTTTGGATCGCTCAAGCCTGCACCAAACTGCAGGGCCAAATGACTTCAGGAGCCTCAACAATCGCTCAAATGGCAGCAACAGAAGCTCTCAGGGGAGATCAATCGTGTACCCTGGAGATGAAAAAAGCCTTCAAACAAAGACGAGAAGTTGCCTTTGAACTATTAAATAAAATTCCTGGTTTCGAAATCAAAAAACCAGATGGTGCCTTTTACTTTTTCCCGGATGTGTCCAAACTTTTTGGTAAAAGTTGTAACGGAACAAGCATAAATAATCCTACTGATCTTAGCCTGTTTCTTCTTAATGAAGCTAAGGTGGCCACCGTCACAGGTGAAGCCTTTGGTGCCCCTGATTGTTTAAGACTTTCTTATGCTACCAGTGAAGAGACTATGGCCGAAGCGATTTCCAGAATTAAAAAGGCCATTGAGAGATTAAACTAAACACTAAATTTCATACAGATACAGCTGACTCTAAAAGGGTCAGCTTTTATTTTGTTCAAATGGCAATGAATCAATAAAATGAATAATTAATTCAATAGAAAACGTCATTATTTCCTGTTTTTTTTTGAGAACTCTAATCCAGCCACTATATTTGTATACAGAATTCGGGATGTGGCGCAGTCCGGTAGCGTACTGGTCTGGGGGACCAGGGGTCGCAGGTTCAAATCCTGTCATCCCGACTCAACATAAAGGGAAACTCTAATAGAGTTTCCTTTTTTTCATACATCCCAAAACACCTACAAAACCAATGCTTTTAGACGCAAGCATCTTCTCACCAAATCAATTAATTGATTATCACCACGACAAAATCAGACCATTCCTACTTAACTAATAATGTTACTACTAATTATCGGTTGCAACATGGTTGCAACAAATTATTCACTTTACTTCTTAAAAAACAAAAAGCTGCTACGAAAAACGCAGCAGCATAATGCATGGATTTAGTTAATCTTAAGAAAGAACAACTAATGAGTAAAGATCCGGAGAGAATTTATCTCCATCTGCAGTTCCAAAAAACGCATACACATGAACATTACCAGCTGGAACTGGCAAGGTAATTTCGGCCGTCTGATCAGAACGAATTGAAGCTGTGTTTAAGATGTGAACTTTGTCTGCAGTCATCACCATAAGATGCAATTTGTCATCGGCATTACCGATTCCAGTAGCACTATCATCTTTCCAGGATAACTCAATACCCGATACCACATCTGCATCATCCTGAATATTCAAATTCTCCGGAAGTGGCAAAGCTCCCATCGAAGCATGAAAATCAGAATAGTTCACCAAAGTTCCACTTTCATCGAAAGCAGGCATATTGGTTTTAACAAACAGGTTGTAACCGGTCATCTTCCCACTGAATAAATTCCATACGGGACGAATTAGACTCTCCATCAATGATGAGGCTAAACTGACCACCGACTTAAATCGGCTTCTCTGTTTTTGCTGCGCTTCAGTATTCGAAGCATTCGGACCTGGAAGTGACTTGATATAATTCACGCCTTTCCATGAGCTACCTACAACGGCGCCAACTTTTCCTGTGAATGGGCCCAGGATCCCTTGATTGTATTTTCCCATGATATTTAAAATTTGGGTTAGTAAATGGTTAGTTAACATAGAATTGAGACAGGTACGGAGCAGGTACCTACTTGTCCTTACTCCTTTTTGTCTTTACGTTCCCGCTTTTTACGGTCACGTTTTCTATCTTTTCTCGACCATAGTCGCTTTAAAAAAGCAACAACTATAGTTGAAACGGTTCCGCCAACAACCGAAAGAATGGCTTCGGTACTGTCAACAGGAATATTTTGTGCGGCATCAAGAACGTCAGGCTGAATGCCGATGGATTCTGCCATGCCCATTGTGGATGCAGTGCCAATTAAAAAGGAAGATATATTTTTCATTTTCAAGGACTTTAATGGTTAAACATAGACTTAAAATACATACATTAAAGTCGAAAAGCATCACCATTAATCTGATTTACAGCACATTGCACCCAATTGCGTCAAATTGTATAATTACCTGATTATGAAAGCACATGATATTTTACATCTGAGGATTATTCGAGAAGAATTCACCAGTCAGACGACTGTGGGGAAAATGTATATCGATGGTCATTTTTTTGGCTATACGCTTGAGGATACTGTAAGGGCATTTGGCATCAAAGTGAAAGGTCATACGGCCCTACCCGCCTACCAATATCAGGTCAAATTGAGCTTCAGTCCGAAGTATGAAAGGATGATGCCATTGATTTATAATCAAAGTGATGAAAGCGTGAATGCCATGGGCATTCAATTCAGAGGGATTCGCTTTCATGGTGGGAACCGGCATTCGGATACGGAAGGCTGTATCCTCATCGCCAAACATCGGGTGACCAGTCAGATTATACAAGGGAGTCTGGAGAAAGAGCTCATCCTCAAAATTGCTGAGGCAGAAAATCAGGGCAAGCAAATCGCTCTGGAAATCATTAACGGCTAAAATCACCTGCAGATCTTTTGCTGCTACCTGTTAAACATCTTTTAAATTTCCCGCGATGCGGTTGGCCTGTCAAGGTTTTTATCGGATTTTTCATTCCCAAAAGGAAAAGACACAAATTAAAAATCGGATAAAACCGAAGGCCCCGACCTTGACTTGATAAGAAAGATAAAAAGTTAGTGCGTGGGGAAAAGAATTCAAATGTTACTGACAAGGGAATACCTTGTTTATCAGGTAGGAGGAATTGATCCCTGATCAAGAGTGACAAGGTTAAAGGATAAAGTCAAAAGGTCTGAAAGGTCAAATGAAGAGGACTTTACCTGCTACAACAAACATGACCTACTATTATTTCATTTTTTTGTTTTTAATGCCTGCATTAAAAATGGGTGGTGGTGGGGTTAGTTGGTGGTCATTAAGCCAAGGCTTCATAAAAGGCGCGAGCCGTCTGCGAGTGGGAGGCCGTGACTGGCAAGTAAAACAAGGCACTCGTGATTGACAGCCAGCGGGTTTTGGCGGCTTTTTTGAGGCTGGGTGGTTGTAACTGGGTGGAGGGCAAGTTCAGCTATGTTTCATATCCTCATCTGATCAATACTAATCATGAAACATATTGGGCAGTAATTACCCTTGGCCCAGGTGTGTAGGTAAAGGGCTTGCGATGGAGTTAAAATATGCGGTGGACTCTCCTTTAAAACAATGGAAATTTATAACTTATCATTTTCAATATTAGATTTCCAGTGGTGGAGATCGCATTATTTTACGAAGAGCAAGTTCTGTCCGTGGCCTCTCAAAAAAGATGACAAAAACCGATAGCGGCCGACCTAGCAGGCGAGCCTAAAATGAGCAATGGAGGCACTTTTGTTCTGGTGAATCTTAACTAATTACAGCTAATCATTACACAACTCTCCTCCCCTTACTAAAACCAATTAAACACCTATAAACTGGCACGAGAAAAAAGGGCCGGGAATTGCTGTGAACGACGAAGGGCGAAGCGCGAAAAGTATGACAGGGTTGCGACAATAAAAAAACTAAGGACTAAATTTATTCGGAGCCTCAACTGAAGTGAGACTCCGAAAATATTCTAATGAGATAGCAACTTTAGGTAACAAATGCCTGTTGGCTGTGGAACCTCTTTAAATAAAAAGTAGAAAGGATGAGGTTTAAAAACAGTGGAACAGCCGACAGGATTTTGGAAACCCCTGGCGAACTTTTTGCAGCAGCCCGAGGAGAGAACGCCTTATTTCCACTTTTAAGTAAATTAACTTACGAGGAGAAAGTTGAAAAGACGAGGCAGTAAACCAACAAAAAATTAAACGCTACCAAGTTGTAGCTATTGGTACCCTCACTAAAAAAGTGAGAGCACCAACATAATGAAAAAACCGAAGATGGTAATAAATTACTTTATCTATTGCTCATAAAGCATCTGAATTTCAGCGGCATTAAGAACTCGATTATAAATACGAATATTATCTATATCTCCTTTAGGACAACCATACCAGTTAATACTATCTTCAGTTTTACCGATTCGGATAGGACTGTTGGCATGTTCTGGTACTGCAGTTATTTCGTTTGATTCTTCAAGCACACCATCAACGTAAATCTTAATAAATTCACCTCCTTTAACACATCCAATAATTTGATGCCAACTATTATCATTATTGTTAGTGTTTCCTTCAATACCGAAACCTTGCACATTTGGTTGTAAGTTTTTAAATCCTACAATACCATATCCATTGGAACCTAATCCTAAACCATAATTATAAGTATTCCAAGAACTATTATTATTCCATTTGTGAATAAGTCTAGCCCCATGCTCCCCAGTTTCTGAAATTCGGCACCAGGCAATTAAAGTAAATTCAGTTAAATTAAATTCATCCGAATGAGGAATCTCAATATAATCATCCACCCCATCAAAACTATATGCAGAATTTGTATTGCCCTTACGATCTTGAGTTAATGATGCGCCGTTAACAACACCATCGTTTCCATTGCCACTTTCATCGTTTGCGTTGCCGTTAAAAGGATAATAGGCGACTAGACCGGCAGTTAAATTAATTTCGTTATTGCTAGTTGGAAGTTCATTAGACAATTTAGTCACCTCATTTTCATTAATGGATCTATTGTAAATTCTCAATTTGGAAATGCTACCATTAAAACTCTCACTACCGACAAAGCATCCTCCTACACAATCTTGATCCTGACCAACAAATAAACCACCTGATGGGATTTCGAGTATTTTATCCGAAACCGTAATAGAATTCCCCATCTTTTCCCCATCTATAAACAAATTAGCTTTATCACCACTTCTTGTTACAGTAATATGGTGAAATACCATATCGTTAAGTTGGTAGTTACTTGCATCAAAGGTATGCAACGTATTACCAATTATAAGATACCAACCATTACGTTCATCCATACTATACCCTAAATGAAATTCATTATCTCTTTGTGGGTTAGCGCCACTCAAGAATGAATGCCACTTATTAGTATTGTTGATTTTTACGATTGCAGAAACTGAAAAATCCTGAGCCTTATCTAAAATTTCATTATTTATGGCTACATAACTATCGGTTTGGCTATTTATATCCAAATGCCCAGAATCACTCCCCTCACTAAACTGAGCACCTGCCCCTAAATCACCATCATAATTATTGCCACTTACGTCATTGGCGTTGCCATTAAAGAGATAATAGGCGACTAGACCATTTGTAAGGTTTACTTCTCCATTATCTGTGTTGGGTAATGTTATGCCTTCTGGCACACCATTATTATTGTGCAATTCTGTGACCTGAGTGTCTGATAGGGCTGAATTATATACAGAAACATTTTTAATATATCCGTTAAAAGAATAATTGTTATCACTAGCATGACCACCTATTGCAATTCCTTTACTATTTATACCTAAAGTTGCAATATTTTCATCTGATAAAAATACTCCATCAATATATGCTTTAAGAACGTTATCTTTAAATGTTAAAGTCAGAAAATGGTTGTTCGAAATATCTGAAAAGGGAGTTTCGATATCTAAATACTGTTGGGAGTTATCTGTCTTTGAAAATAGTAATTTATCATTTCTCAAGGCAATTCTCATATATGTTGAACTTGTTCCTGCAAAGAACAAATAATCATGGTATGTTGCTTCATTAGTGACATCGGCTTTTATAACCATAGATACGGTATAGTTGTTTTGTGGAATTAATGAATTATCTAAAAGAATTCTATCATTAATTCCATCGAAAGAAGCTCCAGCACTACCAAAACTAAGTCCTCCATAAGGTGTTCCATCATGTCCATTTCCGGAATAATCCTTGGCATCGGTTGTGAGTGGATAAAATGCTAATAATTCAGGAGCCCCAGTATTATCAACGAAACTAAAACTTCTGACTTCACTTTCAATATCGATACCGAAATCATCGTGAGCAATAATTTTCCAAAAATAGGTTTGTCCAGCAGTGAGGTCTTCTTTAATAAATTGCTTGGTTGTAATGCCTGAAGCAATCTCAACCAAGGGTTCCTCTGTGCCCCAATAAACATCAAAACTATTACCAGTTGATTCCCAAGATAAAGTAACAGAACTCTCGTTGAATTTAGCTAAATCATCAGGACTTGTTAATTTTAATGAAAGTGGGGTGTACTCTTCACTGACCGTCCCATTTGACCAGTTGACGTAGTAATCTACTTTTGCAGGGGCACTCACTAAACTCACAGAAAGGGGTACAAAATCATTTACTGCCTCAAAAGCCATTAATGCCCAACCTGCCGGATTAGTTAGCTTAGCCGTTAGTTTTGTGACAGATTTCTTTACAATATCTTTACTCTTGGATTTGATCTTATCCTTTAATAAAAGACTCACTCCTTCATCCGCTAAAATTGTCACACAGGTCTCAAGTAATGACGCAATATTACTGGCACTTGCAAAATCTCCTACATTAACACTAGACAAAGAGGCTTCTGCCGCACCAACGATTATTTGCACAGAATGCTTAGAAGTAAACACCTCAGCCACAATCCCCAATGGACCTCCATCAGCAACAATATTTAAAGCACTTTCGGCTACATGAAAAACATGAGACCCCAAACATCCCCAATGGTAGTACTTCTCGAGATCTTGAGTCAAACATTTTTTAATAGATATTTTATAAACCTTATCTTCTTCAAACTCATCAAAATTGACATCAGTTAAAATTGGCGTTTGTGCAGCGTATGAATTAACAGTCTTTTGAATAAAGGTTGAATTACGACCAACATAACGATAATCCAAAAACTTATCCGTATCAGCCTCGTAAATATCAGCGATGTAATTTATATTCGTTGGATTTCCGATTGCGAAACGCTTCTCTTCATCTTCAATGTTACTCTTTAGTGATTTAGCAAGGAAAGGTGGTAGGGTGACATCAAGGGCATTCGCATCACCATACCAATACCAAGGTTCCTCGCTTTTCCAAGGACTCCATCTCCAAAAATTATCAATAGCACCAGATAATTTTAATTTTTTTGTATCCGATGATTTTAGTCTTTGAACAGCAGACTTGCTAGATGCTTGTAATTCTAGAATATAAGCATCGAATACATCTTTCGATATGCTTCGAACGGCAGCTACTAT
The DNA here is from genome assembly GCA_048268005.1 of Ancylomarina sp. GTDB lineage: Bacteria > Bacteroidota > Bacteroidia > Bacteroidales > Marinifilaceae > Ancylomarina. Next base: position 149,830 of record JBLWWJ010000001.1, on the reverse strand, counting down.
AGTTTCGTGATTCATTACCTCATCCAAAAAGGAAGGCTTTTGCACAAACTGTTGTTCCATCTCATCGACCAAAGCAGGAAAAGCAGAATGCTTTACAATCTCCTCAACTAATTGTGTTCTAGATTGAGGATCAACTGCCCCTATCCTCATCATCACCAAAGCCACAGCACTTGATTTAATTGAGAGTTCCAGATTTGATGGAGCTGTTTTTAATGTTCCTGATTTTGACTCAGTATTCTCTGTTTTAGGTATAGCGTACGCCAATAATAGGGTGTTTCCATTTGCGTCCTCGCCCAATACAAGGGTAGGAACTTCGGAGAAAATAACCTCAGCTCCATCAGAAATCATAGAACTCACCTTCACATCTTCTACAGACACATTTGACCCTTCAGGCAAAATAACATCAGGAGTCACGGGCATTATTTCCCCGTCCTCATATAATAATTGTATCCCATTCTGAGTTTCTTCACTTATATCTTTTAGCTTGTCTTTCTCACAAGCTGAAAGCATCAAGATCAGACTAATAAAACCGACTAGTAGTATATTTAAATTCCTTTTCATTTCAGTTTATTTAATCACAGTGGAAATTTTCGTTTTTACATTTACTTTAAGAGCTTCCTCGAAGCGTGCTGGTGAGAATTGATTCGTCAACTCACCTTTTTTAGCAAGGAACCAGTAGGACTTCTCCTGCAGGTTTTCAAACAAGATCTTCCCATCAGCATCTGTAGATGCTGAAACAATTGAATTCTGTTGGTTTTCCCAATCACTTAAAGACAAGAAAAGACTAACATTTACATTGGAAACGGGTTGACTTTGGAGATCAAAAACAGAAATTTCCAACTGAGGAGGATTATCCTCATAATTGGTTTTTGTACAAGCAGAAAAGCTTAGCGCCAAGAGTAAGAATACAAACAAATAATTCTTCATAAGAAACGGATACATTATTAAAATCTCAATTAATAAATATTAAAAATAAGCAGTTGTTCTCTTCTATCACAAGATGCAATAGATCTATTTACTGAGCATACCAACTTATTTTTTAAGACGTGGCAATTATTGTTTGAGAGCACAACCTATTAATTATAATAAGACAATTCATAAAATATAACCCAACATTATCACCGAAAGATAGAGTCTAAAACCAATCATTTCGAGTGTTAAATTAAATTTAAATAATATGATCTATTCACTTGTCAAATCTGTTAAGTTCATAAGCTCCATCACACTACACATCACCTACATATCTGTTTGACAGGCATCTATCGAAACTCTTTGTCGATATAAGAGTATTTAGGTTTTATTTATAAACAAATCTAACTGGACTCTATAATTAAGCATCCTATTCTGAAGTGAATCGTGGAAACCTAGAAATAGCAAATAAGATAACAGTTGGCTGTGGAACCTATTTCAATAAAAAGTAGAAAGGATAAGGTTTAGGAACAGCTGAAGTTGAATTAAGTTGATTTTCTGCTTCGCAGGGTACGAGATACAATCTCGCACCAGCGGGGGGGATTATATATATGATCATAAAACCGAGACAAGGAATAATAATGATAATATAGAATCCAAAAATGAAAAACAGATAGAAACCGAAGTGTTTTAAAGTCTTTATAAGAATGATTGTAATAGAAAAACCGCAACATAACTGCTGCGGTTTTCATTTTTTGAGCTTTAATCCAAGAATCAATCGTGATCCCTAGACGATTCATAGGCATCATTATTTGGATTTAGTTGGTTCGAATGATTATCTAGCTCATCCTGAGTGTAGTCGTAATCTGAATTTAATGACATAATTTTCTATTTTTTTTTTAGATTAAAAATTGATTCAATAATTACTTTTTAGGAGGATTATTTCCTCTGCCCTTTCCTGAAGGATTACCTGTTGTACTTGGACCATTAGCAGGTCTTGTACTTGAAGTAGATTTAGAACCTGATGTTGAACTCGAATTTGTTTTAGACATAACTTAATTTTGAAATTTAACTTAAAAAATATGATTTTATACTATTTTTGATGCTCTTGACATTTCAAAACTAGCTAAGCTGTTTGAGTCAATTTTGAAAAAGGAATGAAACTCCATAAAAAAAGAATGAAATACGTATTATGAGATTTTTGAAGCGTTTAATACATGATGCTCTGGACATGGATGGGCAGGCTATCTTAATTATAGTCCTCTTAATTCTTCTTTTAATATCTTATTTGAGACGAAAATTTGCTGATTCAAATTCAGAAGATTTGGAAAATGAAAAACTAGTTTTTGAGCAAAAAATAAAGGTGATAGAAGGTGAGCGCTGTAAGTTGCAGATGCAGGTTAATGAGAGTCGAAAGAAAATCGAATTGTATCAAAACTCCGAAAACGAACTTCGAAAAAACATTCGTATTCTCAATGAGGAGAAAACAGACTATCTAGCTAAATACTCAAAAACATACCAAGAACTACTCCTGGCAAAAGAGAAATATAAAACAAGCGAAAATCGACTCCAAGCCTATCGCTTGTCTCCTCATTATCTTAAAAATTTAATCAACAGTACATTTATTGATTCAAAACTTAAATTAGAAGACAAGGCTATTAAAAGTCGTTTTTCATTATTTGGCTATAAGTTTTATACTCTAAACAGTTTCAAGCTGCACCTTAGAGGCTATAATGACAAATTAGAAAAAAGCCTAACACTACTCATCGATATCTTAAACTATCTCATTTACAGCAATAGTATCTCTAAAATTCATCTACAAACTGAAATAACACATCTTGAGAAGTTCTGTTCTTTAATTGAGATGAACAAGAACATTAAGGTGGATATTATAAACAAGTTAGATCGTACGGATATACAAGTTCCGCCTACAGTCTTGTTCAATTATATTGACAATGCAATTAAGCATGGGTATTTTAAGAAAAAAGCACTAAAAGTAAGCCTGACATCTCAACATAACACACTAGAATACAGTGTTGAAACTCCTATGCATCCTGAAATGAATCAAAAGAAATTATTAGGTGGCTTAGGTGATCAGGAATACAGTAAGTTTCTCGATCAGGCCAGTAACAAATACGATATTTCGAATACTATTCACAACAACACTTATATCGCAAAACTTCAATTGACCGTATGATGTACTTAAGTTATATTGCCGTCGACGATGAAGCTATTTTCTTAGAAGAGCTAAGTGAGAAGCTCAAGGTATATCCATTTCTCAGAGAAACAGCTTTGATTGACGATCCATTCGAGGCTATCCAAAGGATAAATCAAACAAAGCCAGATGTCATCTTTCTAGATCATGATATGCCTGGTCTAAATGGAAAAGAGGTGCTTGATCAAATTAAATATAAAGCTCAAGTGATTTTTGTTACAAGTCATCTAAATCCCATTCAAGAGGTTATTAATCATGATGGTATTGCAACAATTCAAGGCTACTTAAATAAGCCTATCGATAAAGAAATATTAAAAAAGATATGTCTCAAGCTAAATAACACAACAGAATCTCATCACAGTGTATCATCTAAGATTATTATTCCCAACGGGAAGAAGGAGCAATTGTATATCGATCCGTCCGACTTGTCATATTTAAAGGCTGATGGGAAATACACCACATGGCATTTTATTAATCGATCTCCAGAAAAAGAAGTCAATTTACTTCTTAAAGATGCTAAAGAACTCTTAAGAGAGAAACATATTGATTTTAATGAAATTAATCGAAGCTATATCGTTTTTGAGAATGGCATAAAGATGAGACGACATAAAGATCTTATAGTCCAATCTAACGATGAAGAACATGAAGTTGGGATAAGTGAACAATCTAATCTTCTTAATTGGATAAAGAAGAAGTTTAGATAGAGATCATTACTAATTGACAAGTTTAAAATTAATCGTAAAAACAAATACCAGCATCTGGGACATCAATATAATGATCGAAACCGCATTCCGGACATCGAGATTTAGCATCAAATTTGAATCTGCCTCCGCATTTACATTTCCGTATTTTTTTTCAACCAGGCTCTCATACTTCTTTTCTGAAATTGTATCTGTATCTAAATGAAAGTTCTCTATGGTTGAAAATAAAATCGTTCTGTCTTTTCCGCATTTATCACATTTTAGTAAATGAAAAAACATGCCACCTCCTTCATTAACTGTAAAAGGATATTTACAGTTAGAACACACAACCAATTTTTGACATCCCATAATTCATCTTTTATTAAAATAGAGACTTTATAGCATTAGAAAATTGTGGCCATTTTTTAAGCTTATAATTCCAATGCCGATATAGTGGGATTAATGGCCTACTGAGCAAGTTGAATTTTGCTGATATTGGTAATAATTTTTGGGAATTATAAAGTTGAGATGCCTTATATTGTTCCTCATCAGGATTTAATAATACCTTATAAAGCACTTCAGATGTAAGAAAAACAGGGATTTCACCTTTGGGATCAATCTTATCAAACTCTTTTTTACGTTCAGCAATATATCCACTTGCAATTTGTTCCCACTGATGATTTTTACCGGTTTCTTGATTTTGATAATCAGTCACGAGATTTTGGACATAGATTTCACCGATTGATAATCCAACTTGCTTCAGGTTCTCAACAACACCACTAAAATAGCGTTCATCATTTCCTAAATCAAAAACGTATTCGAATTCTAATCGATTTTCATCTTTATCGAATGCTGTTGGATCACATCCTAAAACAAAGGCTTTAATTTTGTTGGTATCGGTACAGAACGACTTAGGTGTATTCATCTCAAGATTATCACTTTAGACAGAAATAGTTGTACTACAAAAGGTAACAAGTATTGAGGAATTTATCAAATTGATTTTTGGGCGCTTAAGTGTAAGTCGATTCATTTCAATGCTGACAGAACCATCTATAAGGATATGAACTAGCAAGACTGAGACAAATGCCTATTGGCTGTGGAATCACTTTTGATTAAAAAAAGAGGAAAGGATGAGGCTTAGGAACAACTGAAGTTGAATTAAGTTGATTTTCTGCTTCGCAGGGTACGAGATACAATCTCGCACCAGCGGGGATAAGTTAGAGTATTATTTTAAACTCTGTCAGGTCGGAAAAGACGCTGACAGGTTTCATGAAATTTATTCGGAGCCTCAACAAAAAAGTGAGACTCCGAAAATCTCATAAAAGCACCCCTCTAAATCTCCCCTTTAGGGGAGACTTAAAAGAAACAGATATTCATTGATAGGAATACCATAGTAGCAATATTTTAAGAAAAGCCTATTGGCTGTGGAACCTCTTCAAATAAAAAGTAGAAATGATGAGGTTTATCCCGATACCCGGGACCAGCAAGCTGGGTGGAACAGCCAAAAGGATTTTGGAAAGCCTCCTCCTGAAAGAGCGGACAAGGCTGGCGAACTTTTTGCAGCAGCCCGAGGAGAGAACGCCTTATTTCCTTTCCAAAAAAAAATGCAAATTTCTGGCTCAAAAACCTCAGAATACAAATCTGAGGCAGTTGAAAACCTTCTATTATTTATAGATACTATTGGCATTAGTATTTATATTCATCAACCTAATTGTGTCTTTAGAAATTCTTTCCAAAAGAACATTTATTTGAGTGTTGGAACTAATTTTAAAAGAGCGATAAATCATGTCTTTGAATTTATTGAAATCTTTTCCATTTTTAGGATATGTTTCATCATCAGAAATGGAGTCAAAACTAAACCACTTTCCTTGAATTCTTAGTTCATTAGCCATTTCATACCTTTTCTCTCGCGCTCTACCCCAAGAATACATGTAGTGGTTATATCTTGCTCCATCAAGCATTATTCCAAATATTATCTCATCGTCCTTTGAATAATCAATATTTACAACCCCCTTACCATTCACCAAAGTAGAACTAATAACAAGCTGATATTTATGCATCTCATGTGAATACCTAATCCCTTTGGATACAGTAGTATCTTTTAATCGTAATTTTAAATATTTATAAATCTCAGTTACAATTTGATTGTATTTGTACTTAATATACAAGTCGTGAAGTCTTATTTGTTGAAATAGAGAATATTCCAAACCATAATAATCATATAACTCACTATTGGGATTAAAAGATAACTTGCCAATTATATTCTCAAGATTATTTATAAAACTGATATAGTCTTCAAGAAGATAAGAACTATAATAATCATTTGAATCTAATGAATCTTTTAATTCTGATAACATCTCACTTAAGTCACCATAAGTAATAATCTCCCAACCGCACTCTTTTATATCAAAAGTTGGAGGTATTAATGTTAATAAAAGAAAAAGGTCTTCAGTACTGTTCTTTTTTTTGTAATCAATTAACTGTTCCTTATCTGGAACGCTTTTAACCTTATTTTCAATTATTATTCGTTTGCATTCAAATTCAAGAATTAAGTCAATTTTCTTTTGTTCTCTATATACCTTAATTATCCCGTTCTTTGAATCATTCTCACTAATACCTAAATGTCTACTTAATATTTTTCCAAATGTAATTGGATATTTTTCACAAATCCAGGCCAAGAAATTACTATGAAATAATTCTTTTGAGCTAAGTGAAAGATTAAATAAAGGTGATTCTTTCAATTCACTTATTAGTGATTCAGTATTCATTTTTTTTAATATTTAATGCCAACATATTTGAAACAACTATATGATTCTTATCTCTTATGTCGTTAATTCATTAACTGCTATAACCTCTAACGAACTTTTAGCAGCAACTAGTCGAATCAATGCTATATTACCTTCGTTCAATTCAATCTCTAAACAAATAAACTAGTGCTTGATTAATTCATTTGATAATACCGATTCAATTTCATCTTCATTTTTAAAATAAATCGGGATTTCTTCTAAAACACCTGGATAAAATCGTTTTAATACTTTTCGAGAATCACCTGAATAATAGAATATATTTTTTCGCTCGTCATCATACCTTTTAACACCATAATGTGCTCTATTTTTATCATTTACTATAGCTAATGATATATGAGCATTTCTTGTTCCATTATTCAAATCTACTCCTGATTCCTGAAGGACATACTCTGAAAATTTCTTTCTAATTTCAGAAATATTATAAGCCATATCTAGTTCTAATGTTTCAGAGAATTCTTTTAAATGATCAATAACTGGTTTTCCATAACTTTTCTTTTCTAATTTCTCTTGTCTTTCCTCTATATAACTTTTAAAATTCGTTTTTATAAAAGAAAGGAATGATTTTATCAGGTATGAAGATTGATCATTTATAGGATCGATTAGGCCGTTGCTATCATCCTTAAAAATTTTTATGAGTTTATTAAAAATTGCCCCCTCATGATCATTCCAATAAAGATGACACTTCTTTGAATACTCTAACTTTTCGAAAGAATCTCTTGAAATATTGGATGGATAAGGGGTCAGATAAATTACATAGATTTCCGGGGTTAAACTACAGTCTTGATAATGGTTTTTCAAACCTGCTAATTCATCTTCCAACTGAGAATCCTTTTTATTTATTGAAGCATCAGTTATCTTATTTTCTAAACAAATCGCATAAAGAACTTCACTTGTTCTGCTGTCAACTATTTCAAGCAATATATCTATATCTCTTCTTTTCCTTTTGCCATTAGAATTTAAATTAACTGTCATTTCGGGAATAACATTTATTGAATAACCTGAATACTTTGACAAATCTGTTACTCTGTTATTGTATTGAATTTTAGATAGGAAATCCTTATTTACAAGCAAAATTTCATTTAATATTTCCTGGAGTAAAAGCCCTGACAAGCCATGGTCTTCATTAGGATTCAAAAGATAAGCTAAAAAAGAGCTTACATTAGGCTCATTAATAGAACCATCATGTGAGGATAAAATTCTGAAAATATTCATAAAGTATTTTATTATTTAAAGGGTAACTAATATTATCACAGCAGATATTGTTGAACAACAGCTAGCTTTTCATGCTAACTTTGGGTCATAAAAAGGAATCGCAATTGTTTATTATCCTTTCACAGGATATTTTCTGATTATACTTTTGCCCACTTTTGCTAAAACTAACACTTTTTAAGAATAATCAGATCTGTCAAACCTGTCAATATCTTAATAACAGACTAACAATCTAATTACAACCTCACTATAGAAAATATGAAATCACAACTTGAAAATCATTATTATTCCAATTCTGAAATAATTACTCTTTTACCTCTTCAATATCCCAAATCAATAATGCCTGATACTTACCAGATAAATTAGAGCAAATATTTTTGCTCGGTAAATATGCACCAGACAACAAACTTTGTTTTGATGATATTATAATATTTGTAGTCGGATCATATATTTCTTCAAAGAGGTGAATATTAGATGACTTCGATAGTCTTGTAGCATAAAACTCTTCTTTAAAACCAACAGATTCCTTTAAATTAATTGCATTAGAATCTATTTTAACATTTACAATTTGATCAAATATTAAGTGCTTATCCAAAGTACTCCCTGACAAAATAAAAACCCTTACTCCAATTTCATTTCCGGGAAATAAATCTGATATTTTTACTTGTCGAAAATGTATACTAACTGGAGACCCAATAATTGAAGAGCCATATAAAACACTCTTTTCAACTAATGCCTTTTTAGATTTTAGTGGCAACTTTATTTCAGCAAAAGAATCCAAAGTTGTTGCAGCCCATTCCCTCAGACCTAAATTATCTTTTGAAGGAGGACTTGCTAATATATTTGCAGCTATACCTACATATTTGGCTCTAAGTTCTTTTTCCTGTAAATCACCTGAGTATAAATACCCTAGGTAGGTTAAGCATAAGGGTATGATAACCACACCTAAAATATTAATCATCAATTTCAATCTTTCCATTTTTCTTTAATTTTTATTTATGCACATTCAAGTCTACATCAAACAGTCTGAATCTACGCTTTTATAAAGATCTACCTAATACAATTAGGTTACTAAGACACTAATCACCCTGCTTAAAAGCTAGGAATATTGAGAATAATTTCTTTGCAAATCGTTCGGCATTTGCTTTCCATATTCGTTTGTGAAAAACAATGATCACTAATATCACCATCAAAAACCCAACTTGGATTATAGGAATCTCGCTGTGATAGAAATTATAAATCACTATTGCCAAAATAAATGGGAACACGATTAAAATTGCGGAAATCAGATTCCGCCAAAAGCCATACCAGATGTTGTGCTTAAATAACAAAGTATCATCACGACAAGAATCCAAAACGAGTTGCGCCACCTCACCCATATGCTTTTTTGCTTCCTCCGGATTTTCAAGTTCCAGTCCTTTCGAAAGTGTCTTCCTGTTAAAAAGTTGAGTAACTTTTGCTCTATAAACATCTTTCATCTCCTCCGACAGAACATCGTTCGAGTAAAGCATCAAATAGGTTGTAGGAAAGACTCTGGGTTCACCGTAATAACATTTCTCCATCCCCTTACTAATTTCCCTGTTCACCATTGAAACAAACCAAAGAATTACTAGCAAAAGAGATGTCTCCCCTACAACTTCAAATTTCAAAAGTGCTTTAAGTGAATTCAACTCTCCCATGAACTGCTCATGTAGAAATAAGATTATGGGAAATGTGGCAATTAGAACTGGAAATACTCGTGCCTTTAAATTGTATTCATCAAATATCTTCATATCAATAATTTTAGTGTTTATACTCTCGACCATACCAAACTCCTGTAACTTTCCAAACCTCATAAAAATAAGACCATGTATAAATCAGCGGTAAGATATCCGCACCCAAACTTCCACTGTCTGACCAAATCATTTCACTCGGATGATACATACATAAATTCCAATTCGGATAGGTATGAGGCGGTTTTCCTGGCTCTAAGCCTCTAATCATAGAAACCATGGGTTGATTCCCGGGAGTCAATTTTATTCGAACTCGATATTTCGAGAAATCAATATCACTCGTATCTTCTCCTGAGAAATCATTCTGTTGTTTTAGACTGAATTCAAAACATGGAGACACAATAGTTCCTGATATGGAAAGCTGAGTAATCCTCCCCAGCTTTTCCATTATCTTCAATCCATCCTTTTGTCGTAGAAACCACTTTTTAATATTTATCTCCATAATAGTGTACAGGTTTTGGTTTCATGTCATCAATTATCAAACCACCTGCAGACTGCAAGGCAGCAACTCTTTGAGCCTGCTCAATTAATTTTATCGCCTTGTTGTGGTCCCAATCATCATTAAGCTTCCATTTCTTATTCTTAAATTCTAACTGAATATTACCTTCACTGGTGTAATGAAAACAATCCGGATGTTTGTCATCTTCCTTGACCTCACGATTATCCCGGAACCACTTGTGATACCATTTCCATGCGGCATAATGAGGTGGTTCATCACCATTGGAATCGCCATTAATTGGAAATTTATCTTTAGCCGAAAGGATTAATTCATGAGGCTTGATTTTGTCCAGAGCCTCATAATTATAAGGAGATGGATCCGCATTACGCACTTCATCTCTGTCCTCTCCAAAAAAGGAATATGAGCCATGATGAGCAGCCACTAAATATTTTGCCTCAGCATCACCTTCATTATCGTCGAGATATTCTGGAATAATTTCGTCCTGCCAATATTTTGAACTAGAATCTCCAGTAAATAGCATTCCATCCAAATCATCAAAATTCAAGTTGAATACTAATGACAAATCGTTGTGATTGTAATCGGAGTTTTCATCCTCACCTTCCAAAGGGCTTATTGATTTCAGGCTTAAATCAGAGGGATATTCAACACCTTCAAAAGCTTCCGATTCTGTATCGCCAGCACGCAAGGCAATTTGCAAATCTCCAAATCCAGGATTTGTGACATCCTTCCTTCTATCTATTTCTTTTTGCAGAATTTTGTAATCTTCTGGCAAATCCTTCTTTTTCTCTACCTGAGTTCGATCATAACCCTGATGCCAGATGGTTCCAATGGTTAAATTCCCAGCATCGATCTCTTCCTGAAATTTGCCATAATTCAAACAATGATCTTCATCGCCATGTGTAATACATAGAACATCAATACAATCCTTCCCATCTTTCTTGCGAAAAAAAGGTTTTAATAATTCATACGAGGATTCTTTATCCTCTGTTTTGTTGAGATCTACGATCATTACAAAATCTTTTGCCTCAACAAGGCAACAGCTTCCGTTACCTACATTAAAATGAGTGATTCGTTTCATAAAATTTGTTTTTTATTTCCTCTGATATGCCAAAACAAATGCCAAATTTTATGTTGCTAACTTTCAATATATTACCTATTTTTACATTATCACCATTTGACTTTAACCTATCAATTATTGACACATTATGAGTAAAATCCTAATCAGCTGGATCGCACACAATCACGATTTCTTGGAAGATAGAAAGACTGTAAATACAAATGGTCCAAGCTATTCGTTTCATCAATATTTTTGGGATGATTACGATAGACATATCATTTTATATGCAAACGAAAAGGGGGAAAATTCTATAATTCAACTTATGAAAGTCATTCAAAATGACTTTAGACACACTATTGAACCCTTGTGCCTATATGTTGAAGATGTCATTAACATAGGAGAGATATACCCTAAAATTATCAGAGTACTATCGAATTATAAAGATGACGAAATAGATATCTTTTTTTCACCAGGAACATCAGCAATGCAAATGAGCTGGTACATCCTACACACTAGTCTAAAATTTAAAACAAGGCTTTTGCAAACTCGAGCTGCACAGTATACTAAAAGTGGCACTAATCCTGAATTGATTGAAATAAAAATTGATGATCATCCTGAGATTTTCTCAACTGCAATTTGGGAAAAATCAATGTCTGGTGAAAAAAGAAAAGAAACAGATTATCTAATCACCAAAAGCCTACAAACTGTTTATAAGAAAGCTGAAAGAATCGCATTCACAGATCAGGTTACTACTGTAATATATGGTGACAGCGGAACAGGAAAAGAACATCTGGCTAAATTTATCCATCAGAACTCATCAAGGAAATCAAAAGCCTTTATCTCAATTAATTGTTCTGCCTTGAGAGATGAACTTTTAGAATCTAGACTTTTTGGTCACAAAAAAGGTTCTTTTACTGGAGCTGATAAAAACCATATAGGTTATTTCGAAGAAGCGAACGGTGGTACTATCTTTCTTGATGAGGTAGGAGATATTTCTCCTCAACTGCAACAGAGTTTATTAAGAATACTTCAAGAAGGCGAAATACAACCCATTGGAGGCAAAACAAAAAAAATAGATGTTCGAATAATAGTTGCAACACACCGAAACTTGTATCAACTATGCAAAAATGAAATGTTCCGGTGGGATCTCTATTATCGATTATCTGTGGCCGAGCTTAAACTTCCGAATTTGGCAGAAAGAGGAAAAGCTGAGATAAAAGAATTAACAAAGCATTTTCTTAAGACCAAGAAATTAATGCTTAAAAAAAGTAACATCTTGCAATTCTCGGAAGAAGCAGAGGAACTTATTTTATCTTACCCATACCCTGGCAATGTAAGAGAACTTGAAAATTTGATTGAACGGTTCTATGTTTTTTGTGACACGATGGTTGAAACAAAAGATCTGCCTGAAAGATTTTGCTATCCAGATCCTTCATATTCATTATTACTTGAAGAGGTTGAAAAAACTCATATTCAAAAAGTTTTAAAAATCAACCATAAAAACAAAACACAAACAGCAAAAGACTTGGGAATTGTCTTAAACACATTAAAAGCCAAAATCAACAAATACGGCTTGCACTAATTACACCTAAGATTAAAAAAAGAATTTAAGACATCAATACAAAAACAAAAGCTTCTTAATGAATTTACACACCAAGAAGCTCTTGTTTTATATGACTTTCTTATTTTTTTAAATAAGTGATTTCACATCCCTTGCATCTGCGTTTATTCTGATCATATTCAGCGATATCTAATCGCCCATTTGTTTTTTGGAAGATGTCTAATCCACGACCTAGAATAATTTTCCACCCATTGTCAAGATTAATCGATCGATCATGAACTTCCTCATCAAATTCATAAGAAAACCTTATCCCAATTGATGCCAACGAATCTTCGATTTCAGTAAAAGAATCCCGTGAATTTTCAATGTATTCCTCATTGTTGTTTGTGGTTAAGTGAAATGTCACTTCTTGTCCGTTCTCCTTTGTAGAAGCTATCAATTGAGCGAATTCCATTAGATTACGGAACTGATAAGGCAGACGAATGTATGGATCTATCAGATGAATCTCTGATGTGTTTTGCAAATATTGTTTAAAAAGTTGCTTATAGGAAATACCCGTTTGGTTTTCGAAGATAATCTCCTGCCCTTCCTTTAAAGCCAGAGGTTTATTGTTGATTTGTTTCTCATCGGTATTTTCGTCTTTAAACTCTTCAGGCTCTTTTCTACCGAAGACTTCTAAGACCTCTAATGTCTCAACAGTGATTTTTTTTCCGGAGGATTTAATGGTGTAGCTAAAATCAACCTCCTCAAAGGTTTCATCCATTTTAATAAGCTGTTGCTTTACTCTCTTACGATTCTCTATTGAGAAATTGAGCAGTTCGATTCCCTCCTCTTCGGTAAATTCCCCATGCGGATAAATCACCTTAACCAGACCTGAGAATGATTTAGAGATGGCATCCTTATCACGCGTCGTAATGGAGTCGGAAAGTTCAAAATACTCACGATAAGCTTGAGTATAGTCTTCTTTTCGCAATTCGCGCAAGACTTCAGCCAAATAATCAACTATAAAACCATATCCATCAGTGAACATTTCATTCCTCAGTTTTTGAACCTCCCAACCAGGAATATAAGTGTGAATACGATCCAGAAAAGCCGTATCATAATATTCTGTTGGCAAGGCTTCAAACAAGTTGCTTTGTTTTAGCATGTATGGAACAGAGTGATCCGTATTCCCAACAAAAACCATAGATGCAGCTGCGCCATAGACCTGAGTACCTCTTGAAAAGGATTTGTTGGCCATGTAATTTTTCATGATGTCAACTAGGCCTTTGTCAGCACGTTTTGATTTACCCGCAAATTCATCATAGGAAATCACATCCCAATAGCCCACTAAACCAATCTCGCCATTACTATTGTTTACAAATAATTTTGCTTTAGTGACCTCTCCTCCAGAAATCAGGATACCATGAGGAGACAGTTCGGAATAGATATGGGATTTACCTGTTCCTTTAGGTCCCAATTCAATAAAATTATAATTATTCTCGGCAAAAGGCACCAGACGGGACAATTGAAGCAATTTAGAACGAAAGGTAAATTCTTCAGGATTTAAGCCTATGGTTTGCAATAAAAGATCAACCCATTGCTCCTTGGTAAAGCTCTTCCTTGTTTCCTTATATTCGTCCAAATCGATGTTTGCAATCTGAATCGGTTTCAAATTATCAATGATCCAAGGCACATGCCCCCTTTCTTCACTGGGTTCGTAACTCAATGTCGCGATACACCAAACACCAGATGTTAAAAGTTTTTTATGTTTTTTGATCGTTTCAGTTTGAATTACAACCTTATTCAAACCCAAATTCGCAAAAGAAGCCTCGTAAACATCCTTTTTATCGTTCAAACGCACCGACACTTTATCAATAATCCGATGTGAGCCCTTTTCACGGATAGTCGATTTAATGATTTGTGCTTCATCACGATGCACAAAATGCTGCATGATGATATTTTTAACGGCATCAACCCCCTGATTAATTGTTTCTTCATCATTAGATGCACAATACTGCCCTAATAAATATTCCAGAACGTAAGAAGGAACAATTGCATTTCCCTTAATAATTTTCGTCAGATCTTTTCGAACGACCTTACCTGCAAAATATTGGTTGATGATCTCGTTAAGTGATTGCATACTATTAGGATTTAGTCGTTAAAAATCAAAATCGTTTGTAAACGAAATGTTTAAGGTATAAAAGAATTCCTTATATAACTTCCATTTGGTAGAAGCTTCAACTGGTTCTTCCAATCTTAATTTGATTCGCTGACCTTTATAAGTGCTGCTTGCCACCGAACTTAAATGGAAGCGGTATTTCACTTCTCTCTGTCGTTCGCTGCCTTCGCTCATATCGAAAAGATAGGTAAACTGATCACTTATCTGAGTGCCATCTTCTGCATAAAGTGCTACCCTAATATCTCGTGGTAATACTTTCTCGCTGGCCAAATCGGTTTGAATAAATGACACCGGTAAAATATTTGTTGTAATGGTATCGGTTGATTTAATAATGTCAACCTCAACCTGACTCGTTGTATCCTCACGCTTGCGACTTACTTTGATCAAAGGAATTACGATCTCCTGTAAAGAAGCTCCACCATGAATAAATCGAGACCCCGAACCTTTTATTCGTAATCGGCTGATTGATTTTGGTATCAAAATTTCAGCTTCTCCCATTAAACCTATTTGATTGGATGCAAAATGCATGAAGGATTTATTCTTCTGTAGATTATGTCCTACGACAAAACGACGGTTTTCTTTCCAAATATCTCCTTCCACTTTTAAACTGGAGTAATCACTTTCTTCCAATTTATGGTGTTGGTAGATGAAACCATGATCAGCCGTTATAAGAACATGATTTCCATTCATATTCCCAATTTTCTTCACCACATCCAACAAGTAATCAATTTCCTCTGCTGCGGCATCAAAGACCTTATCTTCACTGGTTTTATCATCGCCCACCTTATCAATTCTATTGTGGAATATATAAATAAGATCGTATTGTTTGACAAATTCACGACCATCGGTTGCGGCATTCATTCGCATGAATTCTTCCGCATTAATAGCCGTTCCACGCACACCTGAAGAATTTTGTAAAACTTTTGTTCTACCCACAATTCCCTGTGAACTCATCCCATCAATCTGAATGCTATCTGAATTGTCTGCAAAGGCCATTTCCTGGTGAGGCATCAATGCGCTCATGCCTAACTGTGTATAAGATGGTAAGCCTGTAAACATATAATCCAAATCTCCAGCAAAACGATTTTCATTCTGTATGTTTTGCATTAACTCTGCTGCACATTCATAACGGAAAGCATCAGAAACAATCACAAAAAGTCGCTGTTTCTTTTTCAAATAGGGCTCTACCATTGCGTTGAAAAAATGCGAGTTGTTTGACTTTAAATCACAAGGCCAATTCTTTTGCTTATCCAGTACATTCTGCCAGGCATTATTTATCTCCACTAAATAATCGTTGCTGTACACTTTGTAAATTCGCTCAGCCAAGGGTTCTAAGACCCTATTCTGCTTGGTCTGGCGGTAATGGTAAATGAATTTACGATAGTGATAATCGATCTGCGATAATTCACCTGCATAATTTCTTATCCCTTCGTGAAAGGAAGAGAAAACCATTTCCTTGTTTTTCTTAATCTCGCTGATCAATTTGGATGCATGATCAAGACAAATATAATAGTTCTTAAAATCGGTGTACCAGTATTTATTCTGACGCTGCTTGACAATTTTAGCCAGCTGATCCTCGTTGATGTTTTGTTCTACAATACGATGCGACAAATCTGAAATGATACGAAGATCTGTTAAACGGAAAAGATCTCCTGGGAGAACATCTTCCAATTTCATGATATTCAGTTTATCTTCAACACCCAAATCAACTGCTATTTTATCGGATAAATCTCTAAAAACCTGTTGATAAGAAATCGCATCTTTCCATAAGGATAAAAACAAACGAGATTCACCAGACAAGGTATCTTCTGATTTTTCTACCAAGGCTGAATTAGTTGAAAACACCTCCATCAAGAAATCATATATGGAAGGCTCCTCATTCAGATAATTGTAGTGATTTGCAATTTCCTTCCAATAAAAGTCTTTGAGCTTGTATCGCTCTAATTCCTTATCGATATGTTCTACTTTCTCATTATTTATTGCTTCGGCATGAGCTAAAAGCAAACCATTCAAGTCAATCCTAGTGGTTGACAAGACAATAGATAACATTTTATATTTTAAGCCTTTATCATCATCATCTGCGTGAACCAATTTTGTGAATTTTGCACGTCGCTCCTTACTTATAAAAAACTGGATATGCTTTTCAATCACTTCTTTCTTATCAAAATCTAAGCCCAATTCCTGTACAAAGAGAGAGGCCTGATCGGTATGAAAAACATAGTTGGCCAACTCCAAATCTAACAACCAATTATCAGTTAGATGTGGACGAGCGATTTCAAAATAAAGAAGAAAACGTTGATTAGAGTGTTGACGAGTCACTCGATATTTTATCTCAAAGGCATTATTCTGCACATGTATTTTCTCAACCTCATCCAAAGAAATATTCTCGAACTGTTCTGTCATCTCTTTGTTCTCGTCGTACCAAAAAACGATACGATATTCTTCGAAGAGTTTAGCTAGAGCTTCTTGTATTTTGTTCATATATATATTGTGGCGTAAAATATTATATTAATCTTAACAAAGGTCAAAAATATTTATGAGTACGAAAAATTTAGAACTGCCATACCGGCAATTCTCTCAATTTTAAAGCTGCGTTCCTCATTTCTTAAATTACAAAAAGCTTTGATGTGTACCCCTGTTTCATAGCCCCATTCCTTGAATTCATCCGTATACTGAATCGAGCTAATGGTTCTCATATCCGATTCTCCTGAATATTTAAAATATTTCATTAAAATATACAAATCATTATCCATAGCAAACTCAATCATTTGCTTTATTTCATCCTGATTTGTATATATTTTATCATTTAGACAAGCATCTAAGTCTATATCTGAAATTAATCTCAATTCGAAAGTCTGCTCGTTTAATGTTATTATATCATTGCCCACCATCGTATAAACAGACCTGTTCTTATTTAAGGCAGATGGTTGAACAATTCGCTTTTCTCCAGAACTATAATTAAAGATTATGGGAGAATTCTTTTTTATAACTTCATTAATAATCTTAATTTTTTCTTCCAATTCTGTATCTACCTGGGCAACAATTGTATCACGATAATCAATTTTATCAGCATTCAGATCATCGAATGACTCCTTCTCTATATTAATCTCCGTCTCAACACTTTCATCTTCGTCAACGGTGCTTTTAAAAGTGATGCCTAGGTAGGATTCCCTGTAATTTTCTTCAGCCCATGCTTTTGCCTGATCATAGTTCCATTCCGGAATTGGAATAAGATCAGAGATATTTTCGAATCTATTTGCATAATCTGACCCAATCAAAGAATCAACGACTTTAGCAATAGTCTTAATACAAGCAAGCTCTTCTTTAACGATTTGATATTCGGCAAAACGAATAACTACCCAGCCATACTTATTGAAATAATGATCTCTATCTATATCATAAGAACCAGTATAATGCATAGGTTTTCTTGAAGCTCCACTGTAAGGTTCATCAATTTCAATATCCACGAATAAATTAAATTCACGCTCCTTGAAGATTAAATCAGGTTCGTAATCATGCTTTGCTCCTTTAAACTCCAAATGTTGATTACACAAGGTTTTATTTGGGAAGTACTTTTCAAAACAAGATTTGAATTGCTCTTCAGAAATCCCTTTGGTTTTGACTTTGCCATGTAATGGCAAAAGTACCAAAGCATCCTTTACCGGCATATTAACAATGGGGTAAGTCTTTAAATCTGTCGTTTGTAGCCAAAGGTCATTGGGAATATATTTGATTGGTAAAAGACAAGTGGAACCTTCAGCCGATTTTGAATATTCTTTTCCTTCTGATTTTATATTCTTTTCTTTAGAAGATAATGGTTTAGAGTTTTGAATATCATTTTCCAGCTCTCTATTATTGATCTCTTTATCAGCTTTTAGTTTACCAATAACATCCTCTACTACCGGCACATTTTCCTTTTGCAATGCGCCTAATTCAAGCCCCTCGTCATCTTCAATTGAGTTTATTGGCTTCTTAATCTCAAGTTCAGGTGTTGCTTTTCTTCGTTCACTCTTTGGTGAGTTTATAACAAGAGCTTCTTGTTTTTCCTTATTAACAAGAACCGGGATTTCTTTCGGACTTAGCTTTTCATCTTGCTTACCATCTACCTCCTTAGCGATGGAATCTTTAGTCTCATGAGTTTGATCTTTTTTTCTTTTATTCGTTTTTACTATACCTTCATTTCCTTCAGCTTCTGACTTCTTAACTTTTTTCTCTGCAAGAGGTCTATTTCCCTTTGAAGATTTAAGCTTTCCAGATCCTGATTTCACCACCTTCTGCTCCACAGACTCAGATAATGCCTGTTCCCTTATCTTTTCAGCATCAAGGTGTATTTCACGAATCATTTCATCTTTCTCAGTAGACTGAGTTTTAATATTGCTTATTCGTGTCCATATACGAATGCCTAGAATCAAAAATAGTAATGAAAGCAATCCAATAAGAATGATTCGGTATTCAGAATAAAAGTGTAAAATTTCTTCAATCATATTGAAAGTGTATTGACTTGGTTAAAGGGTGAAAATTGTATTTTTTTTGCGGGTAGAACTTATTAGAAGACTGTGTAAACAATTTCCTTTTACAAAGGCTCAAAAAGATCTACTTCCTCTTTGTATTTTCGAATCAGCTCGTTCACTTCTAATTTGATCAATTCGCAACGTACTCTTTTTCGATGATAGGATTTCTGAGATGGTTCAAAATCATTTATGTTACTAGTGTCATAATCCCCAAGTTTTTCTATTTTTTCTTTCAAATCCTCGACTTTTCTTTGCTGAATTTTTGCTTCACCAACTAAATCTTCCCCCTCAGTAGGTAGGTTATTTAAAATTTCATTTTCTAAAACCAGTGCTTCCTTTAATCGAGGAAGCGTCTCTTTTTCTATCAGGTCTGCAAAGTCCAATTCTTTTTGATATAATTCTTTTAAAACTTTGATGTTGTGTTTGTACAATTCTTTACGATAGAAAACCGGATCTTTCAAATATTTATTTACCTCATTCGCAATAAACCCAAAATCATCATAATTACTATCATGCAATCCATTATGAGTGGTTGCAAACAATTTTTTCTTTCCTGCAACAGAGATGACAGTATAGTGATATGCCCCCATACCATAACCATAATTGGTTTTCCAAATAATAGAAAGATCATCTTTTTTAAAGGATAAGTTACACCATCCTGGAGTTGAGTGATCAAGAAAAACAGTATTCTCTCTGGAATTAATTTCATTCCACCAAGGAAGATCAATATTCAGGGTTAATCTTGCATACCTGTTTTTCAAATCATTTACAATGTCCTTTTTCAGGTGAGCCACCATTACGGTTTGAATCTCAGCGGAAAGAGCCCCAATTTCTTTCTCCTGTTGAATGGCTTCCTCTATCGTGTCTTTATAAGGCTCAATATTTTTAGCTTCGAACCAACTATAGTATAGACCATCTCCAACTTTTTGCTCTTTGAAAGATTCGACATATTCAGGAAAAAAATCGGACAGAAAATGCTTTTCTTTTATAATTATACTCTTAATTTCAGATAATAAATCTTCATCACTGATTCGTTTAAGATGATCAATAAAGTTTTCTAAATATTCAAACTTATCAGTAGATTTGGTAATTGTTTTCACAATAGCTTTACCATCTTCTATAATAATTCCTTTGTAATCTTTGCTATACATATTAATAATAGAATATTTTCTTTTAGAGCGTGACAATCACTCATCTAATCGCCCATTGGTGTCACTTCGATACCGCTTAACAGAACTACCAAGAGGTATGATTAAAATGGTTTACAGCCAAAGTTCTTGTTTGTTTTAAACTCTGATAGGATTCGCTGCTCTCAACTCTATCAGGTTTAACCCTAATCTCTTATCTCCTCTACATCAATCCAATCAAAACCTCTCACCTTCTTTTTGGTTTTGGCATCGTTTAGGCCGGCTACAGGTTTTATGGCTTTGCCAAACTTGTTGTAGTTGACCAATACACCATCGTCTAAATCGATTGAGATGCGATCAGTGGCAAGTGGAAAAAGGACTTCGCGCTCGTATTCGTTCAGTTCCAAAAGGATTTTGTCAATTTTATCAATCTCTTTTACTGCCTTATTTTTTTCGGCAGCAGTACCCGAAACTTGCATGCGCACCCAATTCTCCCTGCTGGTTTTTAGCTTGTCCTGGTACTCGCGTAAGTAACCATTGAGGATGTTACTGACGGTATCAGGCGTATAGCGGTGCATGTAGATAAGCACGTTGAAGGCTCCTTTGGGTGAGGAGAACATCCAGTAAATTGGGCGTTTCTTGTAACGCTTAATGTGATCGGCATAGAAATCCTTTATAAAGTACTTGCGGATATCTTTACCTAAGCATTCTTCCAAAAAGGCAAGGTTCTTTTCAAAGTTATCTGTACCAAAACTTGCTTTTAGGAATTCCTTGAAGCGACCAGCGATGTCGTCCTCGAACCATTCGTCCTCTAGAATAGGGATGATGTTGTCGTCATCTGGCATAAATGACACTTCACTTCGACTCCGCTCAGTGTGCGCTAAATAATCCTCCAAGGTTTCACCCTGATTGGCGAGAATTAGCCCTTCTTTATCCAAAGAATAACGACCAAACATACACCCAACAGCATAACTTACGAATTGGGCAATGACCTCCTTGGCATTAAATACCAAGTCTCCATTCTCAATTTTAGTTTCATCTTTCAGAATGGTAATCTCCTCTAAAGGTACATCTGGCGTTAACTCTTCCTGCAAACCATATATTTCCATGAACTGACGGTTCAATTCCTCTTCGTTAGAATGCAATTGGACGAATTTATTATTCCAATATTGTTGATAAAGATCATAGGTTTCTTCTAAATCTTGCCCTTTGATTTTCAAAAGTTCATTTCGTTGAAAGCCCCATGACAACTCCTTACTATCCCACTCATATTTTGAAATTTGCACACATTTTTTTGATATTTCCAGAACTTCTTTTTTCCAAAATAGGCTTGGGAAAGGTAATTTTGAAAAATAACCTTCTGAAAAATGAATCGTAGGATTTATCAGGTTAACGAGAAATGAAGTATATTTTAAGTTACCATATGCTAATAAACAATAGCGCCAATCTTCGTCTTTACCAAAAGCAGAAGGGGCACACCCATTATGGATAAACCCTTTAGGGATAATACGGAAAGCATTAGAACCGGAATTAACATCACTCCAGCTAACAGAAGGTTCAAAATAATATTTAGGATTTCGTATTACAGAACGTCTTTGACCTTTATCATTATAGAAATTTTTAATTTCAAATCCATCATTCATCCAATTAATAAAATATTCTTGATTACCATACCACTTTCTAAATGAACCTCCTTTATTGTGTGGAAACCAAAATGGTGAAGATGTATTATTCAAGCTTGATTTCTTCCATGCTATTTCTTGCCATGTCCTTAAAAAGCGCTCATTATCAGCTGTAGATATTCCCTGCCTTGCTTTTGTTTCTTCATTCATAGAAGAACAAGAATCGAAAATATCAATAGTAACCTCACTTGCCCAATATCCAATAGGACTACCAGGAATCTTCTCAAAATCATCTTGATTAGCAGTGTAAGAAATCTGCAATCCTTTAGAATCTATTAAATCTTTTACGGATGTAGTACCAACTCCATCTCTATATTTATCGAAATCAATTTTCGTAGCAGCGTCATTTTTTGCTTCTAAAAATATATCTCTAATATCTTCTGGATAGATATGTTGAAAATTTCTTTTGTGAAGTTTAAAATAATCACCTTTAACTGTAGTCTTTGAATTAGTAATAATGAATGCGGTTGACCCCCAATCGACACCAAAAATCCCCCTTCCCATATGAAGCAATGAATCAATATGTTTTTCTTTTATCAGCTTTGATCTTAACTTTTCAAATGAAGATAAAAACAACCATGATGGTAGATTAATCATTCCAAGTATACCCTTACCCAAAAGCATTTTCAAAGAGCTCTCCATAAAGCAAGTCATCAAATCTGCTTTACTATCTGGATAATAAGCTTTAACAAAATCACTTAATTTAGGGTTCATTTTACCACTTCCCATATAAGGTGGATTTGCAACAACAGCGTGGTACTTTTGACCTAGAACCAATAGCTGTTTTAAAGCTGTCTGTAGCTTTTGCAAATTGGGACGAGTGAACATGTCGCCATTGGCTACTTCAAATTGAACCATCTCCAAAGCTCGTTCCAATTCAGATTGAGGAGCATGGGGTATGATTAGAGAGCCCAGGTTGGTTGCCTGTTGCATGTTTCTCAGGTCATGTGATAATTCCTGTGATGGGGTAATTGCCAAAGAGATGCTTTCCTCCAGCTCCTTATCTGTCAAATGTAAATCCACGTAGCAATTGATGTTTGGCTGAATAGCCCTGCGAAAAACCCGGCGGTTGTACTCCCGGGCTTTCATCATGAGAGCCATGGAAGCAAGTTGAGACGCGCGCTCATCAATCTCTAAACCATAAAGGTTGTTCTGAATAATTAAACCAGGAATTTCCGATTGGTTGTAGCCCTGCTCCTCGTAGATTTTTGTAAGCAGATCGAAGGCATAGACCAGAATATGACCACTACCACAAGCTGGGTCTACCAATTTGATCTCTTCGGGAGAGTTGATTTTTAGGTAGTCTTCGCTTTGAGCTGAGGCCGATTCGATATAATAAGGCATATGCCCCTTCAATCCCGATTCGGGGTGGTTTTGCAACCAGAGTTTTCCAAGCGTATTCTGAACCATATACTCCACAATCCACCGAGGCGTAAACAACTGCGTTGCTGCCGGAATATCTTCCTTGCTCACCTTACCCTTAGAAGCAAAAACCACATCCTTTCGTTCTGATATATAGAACTGGTATAACCAACCGATAATCTCCACCTGCTGGCAATCCTCGGTACTCATACCATTGATCACATCCTGGACAATAGAAAATTCCGAGGTGAGATCGTCGGGCAAGAGTAGTTCAGTATAATCCTCAATACGCTCGAAAAGAAAGGGTAATATGTTGTTCAGATGATTACAGGAGGCAACTAGCAACAATCTAAAGGCTTCGTTTTGAGGGTTCTGACTCTGCAAACGGCCATCCAAAAGGTCCAATACTTTTTGGCTATCGATATGCAAATCTTCAGGAATGTTTCCTTGTTTGGCTTCAGAAAGAAGCTCAGGCAAGGTATAGCCATCAATTGGTGATATTACACGTAGCCCCAAGGGTTGGTAATCGTTGGCATCCATAAAGCGAAGTGCCATTAAACGATTGAACCAAGTGTAAGCCACCTT
The DNA here is from genome assembly GCA_048268005.1 of Ancylomarina sp. Lineage (GTDB taxonomy): Bacteria > Bacteroidota > Bacteroidia > Bacteroidales > Marinifilaceae > Ancylomarina. The sequence goes on along the minus strand of JBLWWJ010000001.1, from coordinate 125,732 downwards.
TTCGATAACTTGCTGTTTACTGCTTTGCTCCAGTTCCTTTTTCAGATTTTTGATCTGTTCCTGCTTCTCACGAAGTTCAGGCGTATCGGTTGTTAAAACAAAATCTAATTTTGCAGCAACCTGCTGCATGAGTTTGGTGCGAGCCTCTTGAGCGAAGCGCTTGAGTATATTTGTGTTCATGTATAATCGGTTATCGGTTATCGGTTTCAGATATTAGTCCCAATACCTAGCGGCTGGAAATCATTCAATTCTTTGATTGAGTTAATGCTCCGCCGCTGATGTCTTAGTCTCTATTTCCCCGGGTTGAAACCCGGGGTTATTCATATGTAAGCCCTTCGGACTTAGCGTATGGAAATTCGTCTGTTCTCTTTAAATTGCTTTACAAGTTCATTTTCCATGACTTCAATCTCCGAGATGAAACCCAAGATTATAAATAATAAATCTTTTAGGTTAAAGAAATTCGTCTGTTCTGTTTGATTTGCTTGAGTAGCTCCTCTTCCATGGCTTTGATGTATTCTTTAACATCAGCCTCAGTTTGCAATTCGGTTTTAGAGAAAGGAACCTTCACATTGTTTTTGTTGATATAATGGATGCGTGGCTTTTCCTCTTTGTCATCTGCAATTGTAGGCTTTCCATTACCACCAGGGTATGGTTTCGGAGTTGGCTTCGCTGGTGGTTGAGCCATGGCTACCATTTGATTCAATTGATCGTTATACAACTTCTCACGAACCATGGCAGCGGTTTGCTTAATGTTGGCAATATACCTTTGCTCAGAAAGCTTTTCGATATTCAAATCAAATGGGTGCAACAATTGCTGCTGCTGTTCTTGTTTTAGCTTAGCAAAATCGGCATGTTGTTCCATATTTTGCCTCATTTCCTGAATGGCACTTAAAGCAATTTCCTTTTCCTTATTGATGGTTGCGATCAGTTTTTGCTTTAGCGCATCCATGGCTGTTTTTGCCTGTTTGATCTGATCACCTTTAAAAGGGCTATCGCTATTAAATACCCCATTGAGCAAATCCATTTCATTCCCATCGATGTAATCTAAATTAGATTGATCGCCATTGATGAAGGTTCGGATGTTATCGAAGATATTTTTTTGCTCACCCTTCCAAAATTTCTTAATGGGATCCAAAAGATCCTCTTTTTGATCGAGCAAATCATCCTCAAATTCAGATTGTTTGTTTAAGAAATAACCGTATTCTTTTTGTTGCAATTTTTGCAGACTATTTTTGACTTGATCCAATTGATTCAAGAAAGGATATTGATTCCTATAAGCAAGTAATTGAGCGATGTCCTGAATTTCTTTGGCTAAACGCTCCTTAAAAGCATTGGCCACTTCACGTGCTTCCATTGCCGGACAGGGTTCATCGAAAGCTTCATTGTATATTTCCTTCAATTTGCGGATTGTCCTTGGGTCAATCACCTCCTGTGGTGTTAGCAAGGTTGTGATGTGACTTCTCGTATTTAGCAGGCTATTCAAAACCCCATCATCGTTTAGCAATGAGGCATCTCTACGCATTTCAATTTTACCGTGCTTATACAAACGAGCTGTTATGGCCAAAACACCATTTGTGTACCAACCATAAGGTTTCCTTGAAAAATATTCTAAAAGATCACAGATATTGGTTCTGTCAGATTGTTTTTTACGACGATTGATCTGGTTAAGCAACTCACTTTCTGCTTCGGATAAGCCACCTTCTGTCTTTCCAAAAAGTTCATTGTCATTATTTTTAATGATTTTTTTAATACTCTCCTCATTGTAGTTGGCATCACCAAGCATTTTCAGACTAGGATAAGCCAATTTGATCAAATCCTGAAAAGAATTGTGTAGCTTGTTTCTCCCATCAGCCGTAATGCTTGCCTCCTGATTGCTTCCATTTAGGTACACTGAAGCTTCTCCCAACATCTTTTTCAAAAGAAGTTTTAAGGCTTCGCGTCGTTCCTGATTCTGTTGCCCTTTATCGAAGAGAATTCGCTTTACATTTTCCTTATTGCTGGAAGATTGGTTCTGCTTGATGTATTTGGTTGTTTTCAACCACAAGCGAATGTCTTTCATCAGACGTTCGTTTTGTGGTAACACCATTACCATCATAGTTTGATACCCCATGGTTTGGGCTTTATAGAAATTCTCACGACCGTAATTTTCATTATTGGGTGTAATAATCTCGACGGTCAATTCTTTTTCACGGCCAAAAACAATTCCATCAATCTTACGGGTGTATTCGTAATCCTGTTTGTTATCGGTAAAACGAATTTTAGTATCACGGATGATGTCGTCGAAAAGAACTTCGTTCAAGGTTTGATTTACCTGTTGACTATCAATCTCCGTTGACTTTATTTCCTCTTCAATGTCTTTTTCATCATCGGTCAGGTATTCGTAAATTTCGCCGTTTCGGTTCAGGTAAGATTGCAATTCGAGCAATTCAAGCGCTTCTTTAATTTTTTTCTCGTGCAATTGCAGGTCCACATCCATATCATCCAGTAATAAGACAGATATGTTGCGATATGTGGTTCTGAAGTTGGTATAATACTTGACCAGGAAAAGTGCTTTCAGCACCCTTAGGGCAAAATCGTTATCAATATTTTTTTCAGCCAAAGTAATGGCACTCTGAATTTCCCCTTTGATGGAAGAACGAATGCCTTCAAACATCATTTCGAAGCTCACCAATTTACGATGATCGTTATTCCCCAATTTACAAATCACATCCTGGAAAACACCCAGCATAGATCGTTCCCCTACAGAAGCGTGCTTCCCCTGAAAGGCATTATGAACAGAAAGGGCTTTGATACATTGTTGGAATAAATCGAACTGATAAGGTACAAAAGGAAATTTGTTGGTAAAGTCTTTTTCATCCTGGTAGCCTTTAAACTGAACACCACCATCGGTAAAACGCAGAAGCGTTTCCAGATTTGCTTTCTCTCCGGTCCAATTATCACTAAGAAGACTTGTTGCCTCAGGTGATTTGGAAAGCAATCGCTTTTCAATCACCTCATCCACATTGGCAGAAGTTAAAGGAATTTTGTTTTCGAAACGTGCCTGAATACGAGAGAAGTCATTTTGCTGCTTAGCATTCATATCCCCGACTATGGTTTCCATATCTTCCTGAGAAGTAACCAGGATCCATGCTTTCCCTTTTGTTTTGGTTGCCAGAGACTCAGCAATCGTTTGAAGATTAAGCATCAGCTTGGTATTGTCGCTGATGTACTGCCCAACTTCATCCACAAAGAAATTCAGGTGGAAATTTTTGGGTTTTGTATCGATGTAGATTTTCACCTTCTGACAAAAATCTTCTATGGAAATCACATTATCTTTTCTTAGAGTATCGATAATGTTATCGTACTTGCCTTCGTCATCCTGGAAAATGGTACTCAAAACAGAAGCAATCCCTTTTTTGACTTTGGGAGAAAAATATTTTCTTCTTTCCTTTACCCAAGGTTCTCCTGTTAGGCTTTCAAACTGGTTTCGGAATTCCTTGTAAACGTCTTCTTCATCTAGCCAACGTTCGAAATCAGCCACATGACGCTGAGAGCCAAAATAGCCTAGATGATCGTTCAAGACCTTGTAGAAAACGGTTAGAATAGCATCCTGATCTTGTTTGCTTGTAATCTGTGCCTGTTGATCAATATTGAACAAAACCGACTCAGAAGGAATGCGAGCTGCTTTCAGCATATCTGCTTTGAGCATTGCATCGTCCTCAATTTTTTCAGCAAACAATTCACCTAACTTATATCCATTAAGCTCCTTGTTTTCTAAAACATAGGAAAGGATTTTCAACAAGTGAGATTTACCAGAACCGAAAAAACCGGATATCCATACTCCATTAGCTCCTTGGTAATTGTTGTAGGCTCCAAAGAAATCACGGACTTTTTTGGCTATCTCTTTAGTGATCACATATTCGGTTACTTCCTGAAGAATGTGTTCCTGATCATCAGCTTTAATCACTGTTTCGATTGGACGGTTGATGTCCTGCTGAAAAAAATCTTTTACTAGCATATTAGAGTTTGTAATTATCGATATTGAAAGCTCTGTAATAGTTGTCATCTTTTAATTTCCCAAATAACTCAAGGGTTTGCCCCGTATAATTGCCAGGAAAAAAAGTAAGTGTTGGTGCCTCTTTTGCAATGTTCTGCAAATTATTAAGTATGCTATGAGAGCGAATGTATGGGAATACCATACCAATGCCGGTCAGAAAATAAACTTTGGCATCAGCACTATCTATTTTTTGTTTTATTCTAGGCATGAAAACTTCCTGCAGATCAAGAACCGATTGAATAGCTGCTTTGAATTCTTCTTTATCCATTTCCTGTTCCAGTTCAAATATTTCATTTTCGCCTAATTCCTCCTGCAAGATTTCCATACCTATGTCATAGAGGTTTAATTCGAGAACAGAAACCCCTTCCTTTTCCAACTTGTTAATCAAGCCTTTGGTAGAGGTGTCAATAATATTCTGGAATTGGGCTTTGTAGGCAAAAATAAAAAACGGAATTTCACCGCCCAGCGCTTTCTGCTGCAGAAAATCTTCCGTTTGTATCACCTGGAATAGGTGATCAAATTTATTCGCTATTGCTTGTTCACTCATTCGTTTACTTGTTCAATATCTTTATCAGACATGAGAAATATCTTTAGCCACTCAGGATTATCCTGGTGGATGCTTTGTTTTAGTTCTTCACTCAACCATTGCGGTTGTATTTGTTTGTTACGTACTGTATCAATAATCCCAACTTGTTCTAATATTTTGAAGGTTACCTGACGAACTTTTGAGATCGTGCCTTCAGTCATCTCTTCAATTTCGGGATGCAGTTCTATCTTTCCTTGCAAAAAGGAACGGTAATCACTTTCATTAATCTGATAATCGAAAATAAGAAATTTCTCTCTTACCACCTCTACAACAAACTCATGGATAAATTGGAAGGTTTTACAAACTGCTAAGTAGCTCAATTGCTTTTGTTCTGTTAAGCCAGTGCTCACTATCAATTTCAATTCATTCTGATCAAGATTCATTATCCTCTTACTCAGTTCTCCTATCAACTTTCTTGAAGTTCGTCGGTTTCCTTTTCCTAGAAAATCGTTCTCGTAGGCCAATTCCAACAATTGCTCTTTCTTCCCCTCAGCTATCAATTCAGCTATTTTCACCATCTCATTCACCGCTAATGAAGCCGTGGTAAATGAAAAGCTATATTTGTTATTTCTACCCATTTTCAGTCCCTCTATCTATTCAATTTCTGGCTATACTTTAAAGCATGTAAAAATACTATAAAACTAGCCTGAGACGAAATATTTCGATGTCGAATTCTACAATGGTCAAATCAATTGTAAAATATATTTTATTGGAGATCCGAATTTAACAAAAACATCAATACTAAACACAAAAAGTATGATGTATACCTTTCATTTGTGAAATCATAAAAAACTTAGTCTATTTTTAGTTTTTGATATTTACATAACTAGTCAATATTCCAATACATATCAGGATCACCATCAAAAGCGCTATCTATGACATCATCACTATATCCCATTTCATCTTGTGCATAAGAGCCTGAATAACGACCATAAGATGGTTTCGATTCTTCATATTTACTACGCTGCTCAGCTTTTTCATCACATTGTTCCTGGAAAACCTTTAGCTTTTCGTCAAGAATTGTTCGCTCCTCCTGAGATATTGAAAAAGATTCGCTTTCCTCACTTAAAACTTGAATAGTATCATTTGCTATATAAAAGTGATCTAATTTAGTTATACACCAATTGATATACAAGGAGTTTATTTCTAAGACTTCACCTATTGATTTCCCTTTATATTTACCAAAAGTAAATACGGTATCTAATTCATAATATTTCATAATTAAATCTTTATTAATACACATTTATTGTAAATACTAAATAACGAACAAAATTAATGAATTATAAAAAATAATAACTATGTCAAGTTTGCCAAATTCAAGGAGAGGGGGCACAACTACTTTAATGGATTTTTAAGCATGTACTCATTGGCCATTCTTTCAATATCATCTTGAGAAGAACAGTAGTATCTGGTCATATATTCATTAAGGTGTTCTCTTTTAAAATATATTCTCTTGCCTGTTTTATAGAATGGAATCTTATTGGTAGAGGTATACCGATATAGAGTTCCCTTATTAATCTTAAGGTATTCAGCGGCCTCATCAACAGTCATTATATCCTCGGAGTTATTCGATTTTTCACTTGAAAAGGTTTCTTCTATTTTGTCTAATCGCTTGTTTAGAGATTTAAGTTCATTAAATAGTGAATGAACAATCTCCATGGGAGTCATTTGATCTAGGTCTTTCATATCTAGTTTTATTCATCATATTTCCACCTGAATTAATTACACTTAACTGTAATATTAGCTGACAGTTTATTCTCCCTAATATAAATAAAAGACACACCCTTTTAATATTTTAAGCACATAATGATTCTATATAATCGTATTAAAAATTAGTGCCCACCCTAATGATGCTTATTTTGTACAATTACTATTATAGCGATTAAAATAAAAAAGAGACCAATAGCTATTAATCTCACTATACTATAATCAGCATTAAACTTGAAAAATAATATATCAATTAATTTAAGAGATAGATATGAAAGTAAAGAAGAGAAGAATAATTTCTTAGATAAAGTTAAACTCTCTTTAGCTTCTGGATTTGGTTTATTAGTTTGATTGATTTGTCTCTTCCACTGAAGTTCATAGAAATTTATAAAACCAAAAACAATAAAAATTGGTAATGAATATAAGAATAAATATTCGGCAAATTCAAGTACAAATGGAAAAGTATCACTGGCAGAAAATGACAAAAAATTCTTAAATATTTTGTATCCTAGTTGAATTACTAAATAAAGGATCGATGCCAATAAGAGAAAATAAAGAGAGTAGGCAATTAGATTATCAATAACTTTCTTTAATAAGAAGTTACGCCAACTCACTTTTAAATGTTTGTTTATCCAAGCCCAAATTTCTTGAGCTACAGAACTAAGTTTATTTATCATACTTGCCATAGCTGATTGATTTTGCTTCTTGTTTCCATCCAAAGTTCAAAGCCTTCAAAATCATTTTTATTTATAAAGGCTAATTCATTAATTTTTATGTCAGTTGAAAATTCCGAACGATCCCAGATACTTGCAATAATATATTTAAATTTATTGTCATAATTTTTTTGTAGATATTTAAAAATCTCTAAACCCAATTCATCTTGGCCTTTTTCCAAACTAACATCGATGATAAATAGACCTATATCCTCAGGTATTTCATCATGAAATTCATTTTCTTTCACACTATTAATCAAACTACTAAGATTAATATCCACAATATTAAAGTCAAATTTAGATTGTTCAATTCCTTGCTTGAACAATTCATAATCTTTTGCATTGTCTTCAATTATTACTGCTCTAATCATAACTTTTATTTATCCTTAACAAAACTGTATACATAACTTCATCTTCATCAATGCTAATTTCTATAAAACTAAACTTATCTGATATTTCTTTGCACATTTTTGTACCAAACCCCTTTATTCCATTTTTTGCATAATCATTTTTCATATTACTAAAACTAAAGAGCAAGTGACCTTCATTATCATTCCAATTAATTTCTCGATTGTCACCATACTTTTTTTGATTAAATAATATTTCCGGGATGACACTATTAATTACTGCTAGTGGTAATTTAATACGTTCAAATTTACTTTCTACGGTAAACTTAATACTCTCTTTATAATCAAGAGAAGCTATATCACGGTAATGAAAATTTTCAGATATATATATTGTATTTATCATATCAATCAGAAGGTCATAAAACAAATATTTTGTATTTGTATACTTCTTTTCTGTAATACCAATTTGACTTGCAATAGAATTATTAATAATCAAAAATTCTTTAAATTTTTGTGAGCCAGTTCTAATATACTCTCTATCTAACGCAAGCCTTGTATTTTCTTCATCCCCTCTTATAGATATCTTATTTTCAATATCTTCATAATTCTGAACAATTGAAGATTGATATGAAATAAAATTGCCAATTCCATGTTTAAGATGTTTTTGATACTCATTCCTATTTTTCTGAGATATCAATTCTAAAAAAGTATTGTTTGTAGTATGTTCAGACAAATACTCACTCAAAGATTTACGTAACAATAATATAAGGCGTAGCTTTTCTGCAACAATTCTTTCGTTGTTGTTTAGAAAGATTGTCAGAACAGCTTGTTGAATCAGGAGAGGCGTTAAATTTTGCTGCTCTTGATATTTACTAATACTAATTAATAATAAAGACTCATTTTTATTTAACTTCTTAATATCTGAATATGATTGAAATTTCTCTAATGACTTCAGATAATCATTCTCTTCAGTATCTCTAAAAAATGGATTTAAGGTATTATCTCTTATCAATAGTTTACCTTCGTTATCTTTTCTTATTTCAATATTCGATAACTTAATGGTTTCGTTACTACTAACTCTGTTCTGTCGATATGCCTTTATCCCCTTAAACATTTCCATTGTTGCGCTATTTTCTAGTTCAACATAAGAATCTGTAAAAGCATTCTCTTTGTTTAATTTAAATGTAAATAAATCACCATTGGTAAACTCCGTTTTTGAATTAAAATTAACTGTGAGTAAACATTGATTTACGATAACATCATTATCTCCTCCTTCTTCTTTTTGTATTATTTTAGCGATTCCACCTAGAATTTGACTGACATTTTGCTCAATCCCTACTGTCTCAAATTCATCAATAACGGTTTTTGCTTTCGGGATAGATAGATTATGGAGCTTGGCTCTAAGTCTAAAAAATTCGATAAGAGCATCTTGACAGTTATACTCTAGTTCAATAATTGATTTATATTTTGGATCATTAGCGTAACTGATTTTTAACTCATCTATCTTAAGTAAGGACATTTCATTTTCTGCTAACTCAGGATTTTTTTCATTTCTATTTTTCTCTTTATCTAAATAGTAAAACCAAAATCTATCTATAGCTTCTGTATTCTCTAGTTTCAGCAACCTTAAATAATGATTTGAGTTTCCATTATTTAAATCTCCATTAATATCACGATTATCAACTTTTATAATATCATTTATTGTTGATTCTAACTTCAAAGCTTTCGTTTCATGGTTGAATAATAATTCCTGAACATAAGCGCTGAGACTATAAACAAGTTCCTTAGTTGGTATGTTGGTTTTATAGGCAAATAAGCCAGAACCTATTGCTGGTTTACAGTTGAACTCGTAAAGTTTATCAATTAGCTTTAGGATTGTTCTAAAAAACACTTTGTTTATAATAAAATTACTTTTTAGTTCAACCGAACGTTTAAGAAAAAATTTCAAACTTTTAATTCTAGGGAATTCCCCATCCGTAAAGTATTTAATTAGTTTAGAGTCATCTTCATTCAATAACTTTTCTTCGATATAAATTCGTTCTTTTTCAAGTTTTAATATTATCCAATTAAATGCTGTCTCTCTAATCACTTTATAGTAAACTAAAGGAGTACTACATATTATTTTTAGAATAGTAAAATCAATATTCGAGTAAAGTGGTTTAATAAAAGATATAACTTCTTCAGAATAATCTTCATCAAGGGAAGATTTCACAAACCTCTTTAGGTTATTAAAAGCACTTAAATATTTAAACCCCTTAACTTCATGGATATTAAAATACTGTACTAGATCAACAGTATATTGATCATATTGATATTCAAATACAGAATATAATTTATCAAGAATCAAGAGTTGAAAGAGTTTTTTTCTTTCCCATTTAGCATTAATATCTCCTGTACTTAAATTATGTAAATCTTTTTTTCTCAGCTTAAATTCCTTATTCTTAAATTTGTCTCGAATAGGGTCAAGCGATGAGGTAAATGAGAGTTCATTGTATCTTTCTCTTTCTTTATCTAGTGGAAAAACATTATTGGGTTCATCAATAGAGGGGGTATTCATCTTACTGAAATAATAAAGCCTCTTTTCAACATTTTTTATATTTTCAACGAATTCCTCACTTTCTAAAGGGATTAACTTCAATAACAGGTTTTCCTCACAATCATAAGACATTCTGTTAATTAGTGAAATACAAAAATCAATACCTTTACCATAAGTCTTTTTATTCCTGATATACTTAATGATATAGTTAGTTTCTAAAAAAGAATTAACCGTTGAAAGCACATCATCTACATATATAACATAATCAGCATTGTATAATCCATCAGAATATAAGGTTTCTGCATTCTCGATATAGTCTTCTTCCAATGAAACAACTAGGCAATTTGCTGTAAATTCAAAGAGTATCTCATTCACTAAATCTAAAAAATTTGATTTACTACCACTCGATGGAGTAACAATAACTGTCTTTTTTCCATTGATTTTTTGAAAAATCTCTTTCTTAATTATTTCCAGCCATTCAATTATTGCTTCTTTATTATTTTTAACTAGCCTGCCTGTTTTTGTGTAGTAAAGATAATTATTACGTCCTTTTTTATAATTACCATAAATCAAAGAATCTATAAGATTTATTTTTTTTGTTTTATGTCTCGTTTGCTTTGATTTAGGCAAACCAAAGATAAGCCGAGGTGTTATTGATGCTGAACCTGTTTCAATAAGACACTTTTCATCAATAATTCTTTCTTTGGGATATAGATCTGGAAAGCAGTTTATACATTTACTTGAAATCTCCCATTTTGTATATACAGGAACATAATACTTTTGTTTTATTGCAGACTCTGTACTAGTTTTAAAAACATTAACTTTAATAATTTTCTTTCGAGTATTTATTGACTTCCAATAAAACTCATTCAAAATCAAATTATTAAAATCACAATAATCATCATTTGAACTACCTTCATGTATTAATTTTTGGAATGGTAAGAGTTCATTTGTTATTAAGTTTTTTTCTTGATGCCCCACTAAAACAACATTATAATATGGGTCAATAACATTTGCTTTTTTATCTTGCCTCTCTAAAATTCCTGTCAACTGATTTCTAATTTTTATTGAGGTCGAAAAACTTGAAGCAATAGGGACAACAATAAAAATGTTTTTGCGTAGACTTTTAGGTGTAATGGAGATATCACCATCTTTGTCAATAATACAATGGTTGATATTAATATTACTCCTTAATTGACACAATAAATTCCTAATTGTACTAATGAAAAAACTTGAGTATGATTCATAACCAACAATTGTATAAGACTCCAAATCCAGAATCAGATCTTTAATATCTAAGGCTATTTTATAAGCTAACGGTGTTGTAAAGAAGCTATTTTGAAACATTCTTTTTGCATAATAAAAATCCGAAATATGTATTTTAGATCCGAGTCTAAAATGAGTTTTCTCTACCTTATAACCCCTATTATTAGTATGAGTGTTTAATCTTTCCTTAAAAGGAGTGTTCAGAGAATATTGAATAGATTTTTCAAAAAGTGATACTTCACCACCAAATTCATCAGGTATATTTATTATAATTTCAAAATAATTTAAAATACTATTATTAAATAATGGATTTTTTAATATTTCGGCACACTCTTCCTGATCCTTATCCTCATTAAACAGATAATGAATTCCGTCATTCCCCCCAAAACTATAATGATGTTGCCAAATTAAAGAATTCACATTATTGAAAACATTTGTCGAACTACCACATAATAAGGTTGCTCCATATCTAAATGTTTCTTTTCGTTTTTTTATTGAGTAAAATAATATTGCAGAATCTTTACTCCAGAAATGAATATTCCCTTTATTGTACCCTTTTCGGATTTTAATTATATCAAATGTTTTCTCAAATGGTAAGTTATACACGATAATACTTCTGAAAATTGAGTTGATAGCGCTCAATAATCTGAGCCAATTACTTTCATTTTCAATACCAGAATTTTCATAATCTATCAATAAAATACTATTTCGAATGCGGTGTGGTAAACCTATAATTATATTGTATAATTCAAAAAGATTCTCATACTTAGATTTTAAATCTGAAGGTAATTGAATTTTATCATTGTCCAGTTTATATATTATTCTATCAGATTCTTCAAGTTTGAATTCAGATTCTTCCGAAATTATTTTGAATTTATTTAGTTTTTTAAATGCTCCAATCTGTTGTCCTTCTTTAAAACGTTTACCTTTGGTTAATTCTTTATTAGAACTACTAGGTAGATTAATTTCAATTGGTACAATACAATTGTAGGCAGTTCCATACTTAATAAGATTGGCTTTTACTGCGATTTTTTCTAAATCTTCATTATTGTATATCGCAATTCCCTCAAATTGGGAAGACACTTTAATAAAACCGTTTGAGGCATTTTTAATTACATTAGTAAAATGATGTAATCCAAATCTTGATATAAGTTTATTTTGCTGGTGAAATAAATCAAAATATACTTTCGGATTAATTACAAAAAAGTCTTTGTAATCCATTCCTTTTATTATTTCAACATCATTCTCAATATTTTGAATTACGAGCTTCTCTTTGTATTGTTTATCATGATCTTTTAGATTTGATATGTATTTTTCTTTAACAGAATTAACACCTAGATCGCCAACATTAATATCTAAAAAATATCTCTTTTTACCAGTTTTATCGGATATATATATATGTTCATCTCTTTTATTAAAATAATCATTTTCGCTTTCTCCTTTTAACTCTTTTATCCTATCAAGATCATAAATCCTCGCAGTAATAAAGCCTTTTTCACTTGAAGAATGCTCTTCAATATTTTTAGCCAGTTCTTTTATTCCAGAAGAAACATTTTGAACAAAAATCTTATAGTTTAAAATTTTACCTCTATGTTTATTTAGTCTATTCTCTTTTTCTTTATCTGTAATTCCTTTACCTCCTAAAAGAGAATATAACTCCTCTGAAATAAGTAATCTAAAGAGGGTTAATTCAAAAAAATTGAGATGATTAATATTTAACTTCGATAGAAATTCTTCGTCGGCATTTACTTTGCCAATTCTAAGAGGGATTTCTTCTAGTATTTTCTTTTCATATATATTTCTGATCTTAACTAAAGATTCACTCTCTTTTGAACAATCAAAATAATGATTTGAGAGAATATCTTTTTCCTTGTTAATAAAGATAGTTGGAATAAAAGATTTGTTAGCATTTAACTCTAATACTTGAAGATTAAATGGAACATTAGGTGTTATTATTTCACCTGTCTCTTTCTTTGTAAATTGATAATAAAGCTTAAACCTTGATACTTCAATATTGGCTGTTACTACCACATTTTTGATCTGTTGAGCCAAACTAAAAATACGATCTTCTCTTCCTATATCTCTAAAGTGAATTATTACATCTTCATGCTCAAAATCTATTAGATAAAGGGACAGATAGCCTAGGAATAATTGATCAACCTCCCCACTTATGTTGCTTTTATTAATCGATATATGTATTGTAATTCCATCAATAGGTTGAGTTTTGTTGGAGTAGAAGTCTAAGAATTCATTTATAAAATCATTATCAATGTTGTTTTCTATAATAAATTCATGTCTTCTCATCATATATTCAATTATATTTTCACATTTTACTACTAGCAAAAAGCTGTTAATTTACATCAGTACTCTACAGTTTATAGAGATATATTTTAAAATATTACATTAAAATATCTCACTAAGAATAGCCTTCCTCTTTCATACTAATCAATTCTCGAACTTTTATTATGCTTACCAAATTCACACATCCTATATGGATGTGTTAAAAATTCTTACTAAAGCTATGAAATTTGAATTAAGATTCATACTGTCAAATCATTCATTCTCCTTATTCAGAAAAATTAAACTTAAAAAAAAAACAGTTACATAGAAAATCAAGAAGATAATTTCGAATTAGACATCACGTTATTATTGCTTATAGAAGTGTCAAAGAAATATTATATACTAGGTTGGACGAATAAGCTTATTCCTAGATAAATTTATACCGTATATTAAAACCTCTCTCCTATTTTTTCGGCTTTTCATATAGAGTATTTAAAAAGAGGAGGGAGCCACGGCATTAATCCTATGGGAATTAATGCCTAGATTTTTTGATTAAAAGATGACAAAATAACCTCGAAAGAGGTATTGCTTTGACATTGTTGAATAATGAGGTTGTTGATTCGATGGCATTCTTTGGTGAGGTTGGCTGGATAAGCCTGTTCGTAGACGATTTTATGCAGGATCTTACAAAAACCCTCTCTCCTATTTCTTCGGCTTTTAGAGAGGATGTTTTGATATAATGGAGGCAAGCTTTCAACCAGCTGGTGATTAGCGTTGAGCATCTCTTTTGCAATGTCGTTAGCGTAAACCATAAAGGTATTCAGAACTGGTGAGAAGCGTCGGAAATTCTTTTCTTGAGAATAGGATTCAACTAGCTTCTTAGGCGAATCAGACATGAAGTATCTCGGATGCTTGATCACAGTTTCTATAGCTTCGAATAAAGTTACTTTTCTCTCCAGTTCAAACTTGAGGTCCAGAAGATCTTTTAACTCCAATTGGGATTGATCCAGAATTCGAATGAGGCCTGGAGATAATAAAGATTCGTTTTCTAAAAAGAAGCTGATTAGGATGTTGATCTGTTGGGATAAGTTGAGGAGGTGAGTTTTCAATGTTTGCATGGCAAATGAATTACGAATTAATAATTACGAATGACGGTTAAGAATTATTGAGAGGTCGGAAAGGTCAAAGAGTCGAAAGGTCCAAGAGTCAGGAAAAACTTGTTGTCGGTTGAAATAGTCAACGGTCATTGGTCAATAGTTAATTGGTTGCATGGCTACATTGTTTAATGGTTTAATGGTTAAATTGATTCTTTTTCATTCTTTTGTCTTGACACAAAAGAAACAAAAACTCAAGGCTGCAGCACTCGGTGACCCATTACGACTCAAAATCTAAAAAGACTGAACTCTCTCGTTCCTCGTTCAAACAGCATTCTTTTCTTAACGCCTTTTTCATCTATGGGTACCCCACCTGCGTTGCTGATGCCAATCCTAAAAAAAAGATTAAAACGGAAGATCAAAAAGTCTAAAGGTCAAAGAGTCGAAAAAGGTTAAAGGCCTCCTTCGCAGAAAAACTGCTACGGCGGACAAAGAAGGTTAAAGGAGAAAGCCAATCCGTCTTCGCCAAGGCTTCGGACGGATACGATCAATCCACTTTCGCCAAGGCTTCAGCGGATGCTATCGGGTTTTAAAGGGAAATGCTGCTGAGCGCAGCGTTCCCTTTAAAACCCTTCATATAACGGGTCCACTTTTTTCCATGAGTGAATATGCTTTTTCAAGCTGGGTTTTGTGCGCAAATGAATGTAGGATGTGATGGCGTTGGAAAGCTGGATTTTGACCTGGTTGTTGTGTATAACCAATTGCCAGGCTTCCTCATCGCCATAGATGCGACAAAACTCGAGTTCCTCGATGGGCAAAAGCAAGGGTTTGTATCGGTGCTTCATTTTTATAAAGCCTGCATCCCATGCTTTTTGTCTGTATCGGACAATAGTGGATTTACCTAAGTTCAGCACTTTAGCCAAGTAATCGGCCGGAAGATCGCGATAGCGACAATTCGTAGTGGTACGCCCTTTTTTTCGTGCCGACTGCCTTGCTATCCTATCTTTGTAATGAAGGTAATAGGTCACCACCGCTGCATAGATGAATGGGCGGAAGTTTTTTAAATTCTGAAGTTCACAAAGAGCTCCTGTTGCGCATTGGAAGCGGAGTTTTTTGGCTAAGACCAAATAACTCACCACGCGAACAGAGCCTCGCTTGGTATTCATACTTACCCAGCCATTTCTTAAAAGCCAATTTAGATTAGCCTCTATAGTCTTGGCTGATTTCAGATCCAAGTCTAAAAGAACCTTTTCCTTAAACTCAGAATCCCAGGACACATAGCCCGAGCCCTGGCTTTTCAAGTACAAGAAAAGTCGTAGTGGATTGACCTTCCGGTTGGAAAGGGCATACACCAAGAGTTCTATGGGGATGTTCATTTGTTTCATCGAAACAATTATGAATTAGGAATTAATAATTACGAGTTAGAAATTACGAATTAACGATGAGTGGCGTGGAAAGACATGGTTAAAGTGATTCAAGGTTAAAGACAAGCAAGGATAAAGGCCTCCTTCGCAGAAAAACTGCTACGGCGGACAATGAAGGTTAAAGGATAAAGAAATTAAAGTCTAAAGGTCAAAAAGTCTAAAAGTCCAAAGGTCAAATAGTCTAAAAGTCAAAAGGAGACATGGACATTAATCATTAGGCATTAGTCAGTGCGGGTTGGTAGTTCTTTTCCAGGGCTTCTTTGATGTCGCTGGTTTTGTAGAGGGTTTTGCCTCCAAACTGGATGAAAGAAATACTGGCCTCATCACGGTACTTTTGAAGAGTGCGTTTACAAACCTTGAGTAAGGTACATACTTCATCGGTATCGAGATAGATATCTCCTAATGGGTTTCTCTCATTTAGGGAAAGTTGCTTGAGATGAGTTTCTACAGATTTGATTTTATCCGCAAGTTCTAAGAAAACTTTTACTAATTCTTTTTCTTGTTGCATAACGAAAAAATTACAAATTAATAATTACGAATGACGATGTGTACAACGTCGAATGGCTACAACAAGTTTAAAGAGGGAAATGAAAAAGATTATGCAGGTTGCATATAAAAAAATTTTAGCTCTTTATGAGAAAAAAGGCTGTAGACCGCTAAATACAAAGGATAGCTCGTTTTATTTTTTTTTGCTTCTTGTTTGATTTTCACAGGCTTGCACCGAATTGCTTCGCCAAATTCAGGATTATATGCAACCTGCATATGATTATCAGACAGTTACGTCTTAAAGTATAAAACATAACATTAAAATCACATCAAATATCTCATTATTCGTCATTTAGGAAACGTTCACACTCCTCTTTTAATTTATCGAGAAATGATGTGCATTCACAACGCGTTTTTAACTTGTGGATTCTGCTTTCAGGATCTGATATTGGGTCTATATTCAAAAACTGCCCAAACTGTTTGATAAGCTCTTTACGAGATAATGTCAGATCATCTAACATAGAGACACAATTGGATTGATCAAAAGCCACCATCAACTCTAAGAAATCAGATATATTGCCTGTCCATTTTAATGTTGAAGTATTTGCAGAAGGGACTTCTTTATAAGACAGTAGTAAATTATTATAATAGATAAGAGTACTATCAAAAAAGATACTAATAGGAGGCTTATACGAATCAATACCCATTTTTCGTAATTCAGAGTCGATTCTTTTTCTTTCCATCTTGAGAAATTTAATCTTCTCTTTAATCGAATTAATGTTTTCAATTTCCTCGATTAATCTAATTCTAAATGGATCGAATTCATGCCAAATAGATTCCCATGAATCATACCCCAATCTCGGATCATCACTCCTATACACAGGTTCTTTCATTGAGCAATAAATAAGCTCAATTGCCATTATAATTATTGTCTTCTGAAAAGTAAAATAATCGATCATTTGATCCAGTTCATCCGCACAGGCATGAATGCATGATATTTCAACATTACCATTTGAACCCTTCATGCTATTTCGATGCGGAGAGACAAAATTGGGTTGTATACCAATTTTATTTATCAACAAATGGAAGACATGGAGCAGCATCTTAAAATAAAGATCTATTTCACCAGGATGTTCGAGCTGTCTTAAGTTGAAGCTATGCTCTCTGGCAAATTCGTGATATAAATGCTCTAAGTTTTCTTGAAATTCTTTAAAGCTAACTTGTTCATTAAAGTGTAAATTCAAATCACGGCCATCTTCTTCGAAGAATATAATGGCTGTAGAAAGTTCTTCTTTCAACGCCATCAAACTAGAATCTTTGATCATATTTATCTTTGTTAATCATTGAATTTAACAAAGATTTATAATTTATCAAAAAATACATATCGGTAAATCACAGTGTTATCAACCTATTGGCTGCATCTAAAACTTCATTTTCGAAGCTATCCAGATAAACCTGGGTTGTATTTTCGGTTGTGTGTCCCAGACCTTCGGATATAACTGCAGTTGGAACTCCGGCACGTTTTGCTATAATTGACATTCATTTATATTGAGTACGAACAAAGTCAGGTTTTGAAAGACATTTCATTTTTTCAAAGCTAAAACTAAAGCGTGTTAGTAAAAATATTATCTTTATCAAAGTCGTCCTATGGGCGGCTTTTTTTTGTATAGAGTGACCTAAGAGGTCGAAAAAATAAAACGATGAAAGCCCTATTCTTAACTCTCTTTCTGTTTGCCACATTCGCTACTTACAGTAGCAATTCTACTCCAGTGAACAAAGCCTCTCGAGAGGAAATTGTTCAGCTCATTACCCGAGGGATTCATCATTGGTCGAAACAGCAATACGATAGTGCAGCCTACTATCTACAATTATCTGAAAGGAAATCCCTACAGGCAAAGGATACCCAATTACTGACTTCTTGTTACAACAACCAAGGGCTACTATTTATGGCAAAAGGAGAATATGAAAGGAGCATAGACTCCTATGAAAAAACCTTGTCATTCTATTCTGATACTATCCCAAGTAGATCAAAACTATTGGCTTTGCTAAATATTGGCATCTCCTATAAAAGAATGGGCAATTATAATAAATCGCTAGAATACCTAACTCAGGTCACTCAATATGCAAAGCATTTTCCTCAAGGGAAAGAACTAGCTTCCTGTTACAATGAAATGGGCATCATTAAAGGAAAACAAAAACTATATCAGGAGGCTTTATCATATTACATGAAGTCCCTCGATATTCGAAAAAAAATAGATTATAAAAAAGGCATCGTTGGATCCTTAAACAATATTGGCTATGCCTACAAAGAGCTAAAACAATATGACAAGGCATTGATTTATTTTGATCAGACTTTAGAACTCAAAAAACAAATTGGGAATAAGAAATCGCTAGCTACAACTTATATGAATATTGGGGATTTGCAAATGCTTTTGGCTGATTATATCAATGCTGAGAAGAATTTGTTTAATTCGCTACAGCTGAAGGAAGAGGTGAAAGATAAAGCAGGTATCGTTACGAGCAAGTGTTTACTGGGAGAGCTGTACACTCAACTAAAACAATACACTAAAGCCGAACAACACTTAAAACAAGCTCAAAAAATTGCGAAAGAAATTCAGGCACTGGGTTTGCAAAAAGAAAGTTATCTGCAATTGAAAAACCTTTATGTGGCAAAAGGCGATATGTCCCACGCCATTGCTTTCTACGATCTTTATTTAAGTACCCGGGATAGTATTTTCAGTCGTGAAAATGTGAAAAACATGCAAAGGTTGGAAACGCAATTCAAAACCAGAGAGAAAGAGCAAGAAATAAAAATGCTTAATCTCGAAAATGAGAACAAAGATTTGCAATTAACACAGAGCAAACAAGAAATCATCTATCTGGGTGCAAGCTTAATAATCATTCTATTGGCCTTATTTCCTGTCGCTTTCCTTATAAAGCACCGTCAGAAAAACAAATTGTTGGAAGAACGCATTATCGGAGAAAACAAGGAGTGTAACCGCATCTCACGAGAACTGCACGATGGGGTCGCCAGCAGTTTAAGCTATCTGTGCAAACATATGGAACAGGAAGATTCCCAAAACACATTTATCGAAAAGCTCCGTAGCATCAGCGATGAAGTACGGGGTATTTCTCACCAGCTTAATATGAGTGCCATTGGAAGTCAGAGATTCAAATCTGCATTGTCTGATTCCTTACATCTGAACCACTTCCCTGCAGAAATCGAACTGCAAATTGTAATGGATGATGATTTTGATATTGAAGAATACAATACAAAAGTAAACACGATTCGTATTATTCAGGAGCTGGTAAACAACAGCCTGAAACATTCACAAGCTTCTACCATTGTGATCAAATTCAGGCAGAATAAGAAACAAATGCTTGTTGAATATGCTGATGATGGAATCGGCATAGATACGGAACAGCTTAAAAAAGGAAATGGGCTGATCAATATTGAAGAGCGAGTGGCTTATCTTTCCGGTAAAATGGAGATAGTAACTTCACCAGGAAATGGTTTTTATATAAAGGTAGCTATCTCGATGTAGTTATCAGTTTTTAGGGAACTTCAGGAATATATTGTCCCCAAAGAGACTTATAATCCCTTATTAATTTTCACTCGTTCACTAAAATGCCTGACGCCATCCTTACTCTTCACATTCAATTTACGATAAATATTAGTCAAGTGTTTTTTCATGGTATTGAGCTGAACACCTAATTTTTCAGCCAATTGTTGGTTGGTTGTGGTATCCTCTTCAGCAATAAGATGCAAGGCTTTTGATTCTGTTTTCGTCAGGGATTTCAACTTTTCGTAATCAGAGTTATAGAATTTTTTTTCCGCATCCTCTAAAGCATCTATCTGATCACGATAAGACTTTGATTCGTAAAATAAATGAGCATCTCTGCTTAAAACGGCAGCGATACATTCTGCTATTTCATTCACTTTGGCTTCTTTATTGAGATAAGCATTAAAGCCTGCCCTCTTTATTTCCTTCAAAATCTGATTCACTTTGTGCGAAGTGTAAGCAATATAACGACAGTTTTTATTTAAATCCCTATATTGATTGATAAAGGAAATACCGCACTCTTTATTATTATACTCCAAATCAACCAGCATTAAATCCACATGACGGTTTTGCAGGATCGGTAAAGCCAAACTTGGATAGGTATAACTATCGACCTGAGCTTCCGGATAAAACTCACTTACCATCTGAACAATAGCCGCTTTAAGAAGAGGGTGATCTTCAATTATAATCACATTCATTAATAGGAAAAATTAAGACTTAACATGAAGGATAAACATACAGAATATTATTAATAAATTGAATCGAATAAGGATCTTTTAACCCATATCCAATTTTAAGTTTTAAATATTAAAACCTACTACTTCGGGTTATTTTTTTTCATATCACTTCTGCTCACTTTTGCATAAGTTAATTACTAAAGCATTAGGTTTATTATGTGTACATACCTTATTATTGATCAAAGCGATAGCACTATCGAAATTTTAAAGCAAAAACTTAAAAGTATTGATTTTCAATGCAAGATTTATGACACACACAGTTTAGAAGAAGGTATAATGCTATACGAAAAGCTACGTCCACGTATGTTATTTCTTGATTTAGATTTTTTTGAAGAAGACAACTTCAACAGCATTAATGAACTAAAAAGCTTTGATCAACCCCTAAGACTTACTTTAATGGCATCAAGTTCGGACATGGCTATTCAGGCCCTGCGCTATTCTGCCATCGATTTTTTACTTAAACCTTTTGGTGAGTACGATATACGGGATTGCATAAATCGGTTAAAAAATGTTGAAGATGATGAATCACTCAACATTAATATCCATAGGCTGACCTCTTATTGGGAACGCCGACAACTTCTGAAAATAAATACCCGTGTTGGATTCGAAATTATCCGATCAGAAGACATTCTCTATTGTGAAGCTGATGGGAATTACACAAATATTTGTTTAAAAGATGGACAAAAACAAACAACTTCTACGACACTTGGCTGTGTGATAAAACAATTGCCTGAAGATCGTTTTTTTCGAATTGGCCGCTCAGTAGTCATTAATCTTAACTACCTTAAATCTGTAAACCGGAAAGAAAAACTCTGCCAACTTAAAATAAATGGTAGCATTATAGAACTTCCCCTATCCAACAGTCGAGTACAACAACTTGCAGAGATATTTTGAATCTTGATTAATCTAGAATATTTAATTGCATAATAGAAAATTTCCAAACAGGCGATATCAAAGTGTTATCAACCTATTCGCTGCATCTAAAACTTCATTTTCGAAGCTATCCAAATAAACCTGGGTTGTATTTTCAGTTGTGTGTCCCAGCCCTTCAGATATAACTGCAGTTGGTACGCCTGAACGTTTAGCAATGGTTGCCCATGAGTGTCGAGCCACGTAGGAGGTTAATGGTAAAGATAGCTCGAGCTTTTTTCCAATTTCCTTTAATCTTCTGTTCTGATTCCTCATGCATGAACGGTAGAGCTCATGTAATTTTTCATGTTTGGGATCCAATAAAGGAAATAGAAAGGCATTAGGATCTTTTAAATCAGAGTACCTATTGATAATTTCCATTGCCGGCTCCAGTATGGCCATACTGTATTTTTGACTGGTTTTCTGCCTTGAATAATTCAATCGACCTTTTCGAACATCCTTTACTTTCAGATAAGCAATATCAACAAAAGACATTCCCATGGTGTAAAAACTAAACATGAATAAATCTCTGGCTTTCTTTTGACCAGGGAAATCTTCCAAGTCAATATCCCGTATTGAGATAATTTCATCCTTGGATAAGGCTCTTTTTTGAGTTTTCTCTGTTTTGATCTTATACTTATCGAAAGGATACAATTCTTTTTTTGCTACACCCTCTTTTATGGCTCTATTATAAACGGCTCTTAAGGTCCTAAACTCAAAGGCCACAGTATTGACCTTATTACCTTTTTTAAGCAAATAGGTTTCGAACTTCTTTAAAATGGAATAATCAATTTGATCAAAACTGATATCCTTATCATTTCGAAATTTCAAAAAGACAGATTGAACACGTTTATAACAAGTGGCATTTCCATGCTTCCCCTGCTCTTCCAATTCATCAATTATCTTTTGTGAGAAAACTTTGAAGGTTGAGGAATCTGTCCCTTTTAATTTTTGAATGACATCATCAACAGAAAATTCTTTCCCCGTTTTTTCAAAATCAAGAATTACTTGATTTGCTTTTAGCAGCATTCCTTTAAAATAAAAGTTCTTCTCCTTAATGAAATGCTTCTGAGATTTATCGAAAACCTTTATCTCTTTTTCATCATCATTCCAGCGCTCTTTAAAAGTCGAATAGTTTAATGAGAAAACTCTACGAATACGTTTATGAATTATCTGAAGAACTATAGGAGAAGTTCCATCTTCCAGGACCTTATGCTTGAAGAAAAGAATTTTTACTGAAGCCATATCTTTATAGTTAATTCGCTCTGGTTGCAACATAGTTGCAACATTTACTACTTAAAGATACTTTTATCTTTCCACAATTCAAAAAAAAGCAACGCAACAAAAAGCAACAAAACACCTCTCACACAACAACTTAAAACTAAACCACCAACAATGCTTAAAAATATCAAATATCAGCAAACATAGTCTGGGGGACCAGGGGTCGCAGGTTCAAATCCTGTCATCCCGACTCAAATATAAAAAGTCATTCTTATTGAATGACTCAATTGAAAAGTATATGTATTATTTTGAGAAATATTTCTTCAAAAACTTATTTAAGCCTCTTCTATTTTTCTGTTTAAAAGAAGGATGATCATAATACGTCTTTCCTATTATCTGAAAATATATGTTTCTCCAATTGGGAAGCCCCCCCAGGTTTCTATCATCAACATAGATATCGGCACTAATTTTTCGACTTATGCTCTCATCAAAAATTTCTTCTGGATAATTTTTATTCACCGCATAAAACTCAAGTCCATTCTCTCTACAAAATTCAACAGCCTCATCCAACTCTTTTCCCGCACGATAAGTCCACAAAATCAGTTGATGACCTTGTTCTTGTATCAATTTTAAACTCTCAAAGGCAAAAGGGATCTCTTTTCCCACTTCAGGATATCTATGCTCAACGATTGTACCGTCAAAATCAACTGCAATAATCATGCTTAATAGATTGGTTTATTGTCTTAAATTATTAAAAGAATGTGATATATAGGTCAAATCTTTACATTTTTTTATAAACCATGACTCCTTTCCTTTTATGAAAGATGATAATAATTCCATCCTCACTCCTGATTACCGATTCTGATTCTAAAAAAAGCATCAAATCAAAAAATTCTACCATCATTTTTATCTCGTAAAAAGAAACACATGATTCAATAATAACACAAGGAACTTTCCCTACATGAGTATATTAGCAATCTATAAAAACCAGGTAAAATTCATTTTTTGATTTTCCCTGCATTCTAAATAAGCTCCAATCTGAGATCTCAGTTACACATCTTATTGATAAATAGTGTTTTTTAAGACACTGAAAGCCTGAACTTAAATAGATATTTTATAGATTTGCTCATTCAAAACTATTTAGAATTAGAACAAAAAAACATAAAATGGATCTTTTTAAGCCTATGAACTTAGAGGAAAAAAAATCGACTACACCTGAAGGTGATATTGAAAGAGTAAAATGTCTAATTGTTGGATCTGGACCTGCTGGCTATACAGCTGCCATTTATGCAGCTCGTGCAAATCTTAGCCCAGTTGTGATTGAAGGATTGCAACCTGGTGGACAATTAACCACAACAACTGAAATTGACAACTTTCCTGGATATGCTGAAGGTGTTACAGGTACTGAAATGATGGCTGATCTTAAGAAGCAAGCTGAACGTTTTGGTACGGATTGCCGTTGGGGTCTTGTTACTTCTGTTGACTTCTCATCATACCCTCACAAAGTTGTAGTTGATGGCAACAAAACGATTGAAGCAGAATCTGTCATTTTAGGAACTGGTGCTACAGCAAAATACTTAGGTCTTGAGTCAGAGACTAAATATGCTGGATCAGGCGTTTCTGCTTGTGCCACTTGCGATGGATTCTTCTACCGTGGTAAAGACGTAGCTGTTGTTGGTGGTGGTGATACTGCTGCCGAAGAAGCAACCTATTTAGCGGGTCTTTGTAATAAGGTCTACTTAATCGTTCGTAAGCCTTTCCTACGTGCATCTAAAGCCATGCAGGATCGTGTTAATCGTACAGAAAATATTGAAGTTTTATACGAGCACAACACTAAAGAAATTACTGGTGATGGTGTCGTACAAGGTGCCACTTTAATCAAGCGACTTGGTGAAGAAGATGAGCAAGAAGTTACAATCAATATCGATGGTTTCTTCTTAGCTATTGGTCATACTCCAAACTCTGACTTCTTTAAGCAATATATAACAACTGATGAGAATGGTTATGTCATTACTGAACCAGATTCAACTCGAACTAACGTTCCTGGTGTCTTTGCTTGTGGTGATCTTAAGGATTCTGTATACCGTCAGGCTGTTACTTCTGCTGGTTCAGGTTGTATGGCAGCTATGGATGCTGAAAAATTCCTTGCTGAGCGCGAGTAATTATACTTCAAATCGAATACTACAAAACGCTGCCTACATTATAGGTGGCGTTTTTTTGTTTTTCAAGAATCAATACAACAAAAAAAACGCCCTTTTCAAAGAAAGAGCGTTTAATTTATATTTTCATTTAGCTTACCACAACTTAAACTTACTGGTACTCGTAGTTTTCTTAGCAGCAACCTTAGGAACTTCAGAATCTAAAATTGTATTAATATAACTCATACATTTCCCGCATCCCGTATTAGCACCTGTATATCGACGAATTTCTTCAATAGTTGTCGCATGTTTTTCGTGAATAGCTTTATCTATAGTCTCTCTGTCAACCATCTGACAATTACAAACAATATCTCTCATTCTATATTTCTATTTTCAATAATTACACTTTTGTTTAAAGCTCTTTTGCTTTTCTTATTAAAACAAAGATATAAAAAAAGACTCGCTATCTTTAACGAGTCTACATAAATATTATCGATATATTGATTGAGTCTTACAATTGATTTTCCATATATATTTTCATATTTCGATACATATCAATAACACTGTCATTTTTAGGTAATGTTTCGAATATGGCTTTTATATAGCTTTTCTCGCTTATCATTTTAAAACTTCTCTTGTGGTTCAAATCAAAAACCCATGACATTTGATATAGTTTTAAATCATTTACTGTTTCTACATCTTCTCGCCTTGCTACCTTCTCAGCCATAATAGCTTTATCAATTTTCTTAGCAATTGAAGGCATATCCTTAAGCTCCATATCTAAATATCGATTAGGATGTACCTTTTTATGGGTGTAATAATCAGAAACGATTCTCAATACATCAATTCTATCTGCATCACGAAGCAAATGAATCAAAGCTAGTGAGTGTTCATTGGATATTTTTGGTAATTCGCTTAAATCATGCAAACTCACACAATCAATTACCAACTGTCTTTCATCTTCCTCCAAACCTGTCAGCACCATATGTTCTTCAATCACATTCAGACCAATCTGAATATGATTTGAATCTTCAGTATCAGCATAAGTACCATGCTTCACCAATTGCTCAAATCGCCCAATATCATGCAATATCGCTGCTGTTTGAATCAAAAACAAATTTGATTCATCTAAATTTACGCTCAAAGCCAACTCTCTAACATTCTCTAGAACACGAGACGCATGCTCCTTTAGCAAGTCAATATTGATCATTATTTCAGAATCTTCACTGGAAAACTCTAAAACATAAGCATCATACCAAGTTCTAATATTATTATAGGATTCCTCTATCACTGTAAGTCTTATTTGATAATTCGTGCAAAACTACACCTTTTCCTCAAATTGCAAAAGATTTTTAAACACGACTTTCAAATTTCATTTCAACATAAAATATTAACCAATACAACAATAATTATCAACGCATTATACCGAAAGGTATAAAACAAGATAATCTAAAATAACAGCCATCTATTAAAGTTAGCAAACAAACTTAATGCGTATTACAAGGTCTTTATGCGACCTATAACAAGCTATATTTAAAAAAAAATCTTTCATTTACAATTGAAATCAAATATTATAGCCTTAGAATTAATAGTTAACGGCACACGAATAAGCAACGATCTGAAATATTTGAAATACCACTTTCTCACACTCTTTTTATTAGTAAAACCAGCTTCAATCTTAATTTTAGCTTATTTTTGTGTGAACTAAACCGTTAAAAAGTCCTATTTTCGCAGCAAGATTAAAAGTCTTCGTTCGATAGGAATAAAATACGATTTCAAAAAAAATGTTTACAGAAAAAGAGTTTGATTTTTTGATTGTTGGTAGCGGATTAGCTGGACTGTATGCAGCCAACTGTGCAGCTGAATTGGGACGCGTTGTTCTTGTAACTAAGACGAAGCTCAATGTTAGTAATTCCTATTATGCTCAAGGGGGGATTGCTGCTGTTACAGATTCGAATGATTCTCCAGATTTACATTTGAAAGATACTTTTGAAGCAGGGCGTGGCTTATGTGATTATTCTCCTGTTAACATTTTAGTAAATGAAGGGCCGGATAGAATCAAAGACCTGATAGATATGGGTATGCAGTTTGACACACTTGAAGGTGAATTATCTCGCGGGCTCGAAGGAGGGCATCTAAGAAGACGAGTTTTGCATGCTGGTGGAGACTCTACAGGTAAAGAGTTGGTTAAATTTCTAACTCAGAAAATACTTGACAACAAAAACATTGAAGTTCTCGAAAACCAAATGGTTTATAAGCTTCTATGTAGAAACAAACAATGTTTCGGTGTTCTCACTTATAATCCCAGTGATGATACCAACCTTAAAATAAAGGCTAAACATACATTTTTAGCTATGGGAGGTGCTTCGGCAATTTATCAACGAACAACCAATCCAGATACCACGGTTGGTGATGGTATTGCTTTAGCGTATTCTGAAGGTGTTGAACTTGCCGATATGGAATTCATTCAATTTCACCCTTCCTCTTTTTACTCTGAAGATGGTAACACTTTTTTAATAAGCGAAGCGGTTCGTGGAGAGGGTGCTCACCTTTTAAATCAAAAAGGAGAACGTTTCATGCTCAATAAACATGAGCTTGCTGAATTAGCTCCTCGTGATGTGGTGGCTCGTTCTATCTTTGAGCAAATGCAAGAGAATAATGACGCTTTTGTGTACTTAAAACTAGATCATCTTGATTCGGAGAAAATAAAACGACGTTTTCCTACTCTTTACAAAAAGTGCGCAGAGTATGGCGTTGATATGTGTACGCAAGTACCTATTGCTCCTGCTGCTCACTATATGGTAGGCGGAATTAAGACAGGTCTAAATGGAGAAACCAATATTGCCAATTTGTACAGTTTTGGTGAACTTGCTTCATCTGGTGTGATGGGAGCAAATCGT
Organism: Ancylomarina sp.; assembly: GCA_048268005.1. Lineage (GTDB taxonomy): Bacteria > Bacteroidota > Bacteroidia > Bacteroidales > Marinifilaceae > Ancylomarina. Next base: position 97,789 of record JBLWWJ010000001.1, on the reverse strand, counting down.
TTGGCATCCAATTCTCTTTTGGAGTGCTTGGTATTTGGTAAACGTGCCATCATGCATGCTACAAATCAAACGCTAAATAATGATACCACAGAATTTGCAACGGAGGAACTGCATTGTAATCCTGATATTGAAGCTGAGTTTCTAAATCAAGTCAATCTTATTGCAAATGCAATGAATAGCCAATTAGGAATTGTTCGCTGCCAGCAAGAGATCTGTACGTTAATTGACAAATTAGAAGCTATTAAGCAAAATTTCCCTTTCGAGGAAAATGAATATTACAGCACTCGAATGCTAAACTTATTGCAAGTTTGCGAACTGATGGCTAAGGCTGCTCTTCAACGTGAAGAGAGTCGTGGTGGTCATATCAGAAGCGATTTTGAACAAGAAGATAAAGCCTTTATGGCCCATTCAATACAAACCAAAGACAAAGACTTGTGCTTTGTTCCCATTGAAAATAAATAATAGAAGAATAAAAATGGAAGAAACCGGACTAAACTTACAGGAAGTCGATTTCATTATAGATCACGCCTTTCGCGAAGACATCGGAAGTGGCGACATTACAAGCAACAGTTTAATTCCTGAAAGCACAACAGCTAAAGCTAGTATGACTGCTAAAGCTGATGGAGTTATTGCGGGACTACCTATTGCTAGAAAAGTTTTTGAAAAATTAGACTCTAATCTTATCTGGAAACCTCTTGTAAAAGATGGAGACAAGGTTAAAAAAGGGGATTTAATTGTTGAAATTGAAGCAAGTTTCAGAGCACTGTTAACAGGAGAACGCCTGGCCCTTAATTTACTACAACGCTTATCAGGTATTGCTACCGAAACGGCTAAGTACGTAAAGGAAGTTGAAGGAACAAAGGTTAAAATACTAGATACTCGTAAAACAGTTCCCGGTCTACGCACATTCGATAAATATGCTGTAAAAATGGGTGGTGGCACCAATCATCGCATTGGTTTATTCGACCTTGCTATGATTAAAGACAATCACATTAAGATAGCTGGCGGAATAGCTAAGGCTGTAGGTCAGGTTCGTAAAGCCATTCCTGCTGAAATTAAAATTGAAGTAGAAACAACAACTCTTGACGAAGTCGCACAAGCAGCAAATGCTGGAGCAGATATTATCATGTTAGATAATATGAGTAATGAACTCATGACTGAAGCTGTTCAATTAATTAATGGCAGATGTCTTGTCGAAGCTTCTGGAAATATGAATATTGCACGCTTAAAAGGAGTTGCAGCAACTGGTATTGACGTGATTTCAGTGGGGGCATTAACTCACTCAGTTATTGCTCTTGATATCAGTCAAAATATTTGCCAATTATAATCAGAGATTAAGATGGAAAAACAAGAAATAATCAAGCAAATTGAAGACTTGAAAGCGAAGAAGAATGCTGTTATTCTTGCACATTATTATACCGATACTGATATTCAGGATTTAGCTGATTACGTAGGAGATTCTCTAGGTTTAGCTCGCCAAGCTGCTGAAACAACAGCAGATATTATCGTGTTCTGTGGCGTTCACTTTATGGCTGAAACAGCAGCGATTACCTCTCCTGAAAAGAAAGTTTTAATCCCTGCACAACGTTGTGGTTGCTCCTTAGCTGAAAGCATAACAGGAGCTGATATCAGAAAATGGAAAGATGCAAATCCTGATGGCTTAGTTGTTTCCTATGTCAATACAACGGCTGAAGTTAAAGCCGAAACGGACTATTGCTGTACCTCATCTAATGCTCTACAAGTAATAGAACACCTGGGAAAGGATCAAAAGATATTCTTTACTCCAGATAAGAACCTTGGGGCTTATTTAAATAAGAAAACGGGTTCGAATATGGAACTCTGGGATGGTGATTGTTGTGTTCACGAATGCATTTCTTCGGATATGGTTTTAGACATGCACCAACAATACCCTGAAGCAGATATTTTAATTCATCCGGAAAGTAATTGTTCCGGTGATGACATGATTTTAGCTCATCCTAAAACATTCTTCTACTCTACTGCTGGAATTATAAAGCATGCTAAAGAGTCGGATAAGAAACAGTTTATCATCGCAACAGAAAAAGGTACTTTACACCAACTTCAGAAAGAGAATCCTGACAAAGAATTCATTTTGGTTCATCCAAAGGTTATTTGTGGTTCTATGAAGAAGGTTACGTTACAAGGTTTATACGAAGCACTGCTTCATGAACAATATCGGGTTGAAATAGATCCTGAGATCACAAAAAAAGCGCAACTTTCGATAAACAGAATGTTAGATATCGGATAAACACAGAAAGCCTTGTCAGAAACGACAAGGCTTTTTTTATGTACATAACACACAACTATAACAAAAATAAACCCGCCTATCTCTGTCATATCAAAAGCTTAATCACTTTGCGCACCTGTCTATTTAGAACTATTCTTATTGATTTTCCCGCCTATTTGATATAGAAAATCATATCTTTATTCGGCATAAAAAAAACAGCTTCAATGTATTGTTTTTAGTGCACTTCTTTACCAACTTAACCATATCCCGAGACTAATATATGTCTAAATTAACCACCCTCATAGTCCTCATTTCATTGCTTTGTTCGGTCAATTTTGGCTTTTCAACAAATGTTAACACAAAAGATTCCATTTCTGACCATCTGCAAGTACAATTTGAGAAATACAGGGATACGAATATTGATTCCTGTGCATTCTACGCTCATCAGCTTATAAACCATTTTAACGAGTTCTCTAATGATAGTTTACTTATAAGAACACATCAAGATTTGGGAAGAGCTTTTGAAACACACAATCAACTTGATTCTTCGCTTTATCATCTTAACACGGCACTTAATATCGCTAGGACCAAAAATTTTCCCTATTTAACTGTCAGGTCTCAGATATTAACCGGAATGAACTATGATAAGATATCTGGTCATGAAAAAGCAATTAAATATTATAATGAAGCTATTACTCTCTCTCAAGAACATCAGTTTGCTTACTATCAAGCTGTCGCCTACAATCTACTGGGGAATATCTACTGGGAACAAGGAAATCTTCAAAAAGCACTTCAAGCATTCTTAAGCGCCAATACCATTGTAGAAAAAAATGAGCTTAAAGACTTAAGATTAAGCACCCTTGCAAACATCGCAAATATATACAGTGCTGATGAACAATGGGAAACAGCACTATCCAAACTAAAAGAAGTTCTGGTATTAGCTAAAGAAGATAACGATACTTACCAACAAGCAGTAGCTAATAATAATATCGGTACAATTTATGAAGCTTTAAATAATTACAATAAAGCATTGATCCACTACCTAAGATCTTTGGAACTTCGAAAATCAGACAATATAACAATTGGACTGGCATCTAACTACCACAACCTGGGTTCAATAAACTATCGTCTTGGTGATTATGAGCAAGCCATATACTTCCTAAACACATCATTATCTATCGAACAAGGAAGCAAGTCTAAGCCCTTGTACATTTACAATTACGAATACCTATCGAGAGTTTATATGAAGACGAAAGAATTTGGCAAAGCTGCCATTTTTCTTTCAAAAGCAAGAACTTTGGCTGAAGAACTAAACTTAATCAAAAAGAAACTTGATTTAGCTAAACTACAGACTGAATACTATTTTGAAACCGGGAAATTAGATCTGGCACAAAAAGCCTTTTCCAAGTATGATTCCCTGCGAGATTATTGTAATGAAAATGATAAATCGGAGACGATTATTCAAATGCAGACGCTGTATGAAACAGACAAAAAAGAAAAAGAAAACGATTTATTAAAAGCTCAACATCAATTATCACAGCTTAATCTTGATAAGGAAATTCAAAGAAAAAATCAATTCATTGTTGGTTTTGGAATTTCTATCGTGATACTCATTATAATCATTTTCCTTTTGAGAAGAATGTCAGGAGCTAACAAGACAATTAAAGACTTTAATATTAAGCTGGAAGAATCAAATGAGAAACTAAAACTAATCAATAGCACCAAAGATAAATTTTTCTCAATTATTGCACACGATTTGCGATCCCCTTTGGGTGCTATTCTCAGTTTTTCAAATTTAATTGATAATGAATGTTCTTCTTTCAAAGAAATAAAGACTGTCACAGAATATAACACTTATTTAAATCAATCTGCACGTAATCTAAATTCACTACTTGAAAATCTATTGCAATGGGCTAAATCTCAATTAGGAAGTATCAAATACGAAGCGATCACTTTTAACCTTTCAGAAGTGGTAGATGAAAACATTGAACTGCAGAGGCTTAAAGCGAAAGAGAAATCTATTGAAATTAACTCTAATATTGAACAAGACATTCATGTTTACGCTGATATAAACATGATCAATACGGTAATCCGTAACCTACTCAGCAATGCCATCAAATTTTCATTCCCTAAATCAGAAATTAATCTCTTTGCTAAAGTTGATGGCAAGATGCTTCAATTATCTGTTCAAGATAATGGCATTGGTATTAGTCAAGAGCAACAAAACAAACTTTTTAATATTGAAAGTAATACGTCAACATTAGGAACAAATAAAGAAACGGGAACGGGCTTAGGTTTAATACTTTGTAAAGAATTCGTAGAAACCAACAAAGGAACTATCTGGATAGAAAGTGAAGAAAAAAAGGGAGCAAACTTTACATTTACCATCCCTTTACAAAATTCTTAATTAGACTCTTTGTTCCGGTTGATATCAGAAATCAACAAACTCAATTCTTTAACCCCCTGAGTAATTGACGGTGCTGATAAGGTCGCTCCTGATATGCCATCTATATCCTTATCCATTTCCATGGATTTTCCATTTGACTTGCCTATAAATTGTTTTAACCAGGAACGTGACATGATTTCACCTCCGTAAGTTGAACGGTAAACAAGAACGACAACTTTCTTGATAAACAAGTCTGAATCGAATATCACCATATAATCGAAGTAATCATTTTTCCCTTTTGAAGAAGCAAAACAAGCATAGCCTAATTCTGATTCAGCTGTTTTTAATCGCGAGATCTTAACATTTCTGACCGAACTATACGTTGAAATCAAAGTATCCGAAACATCCACATCCTTCAACTCAACCACTTTTTTGGGAAAAAGTTTCACCAAAGTTTTATCAATTTTCTTTTGAATTGACTTAGGAAATTCGGCAGCATTAAGCAAAAGACTAGAAGTCAGCAAACAAATTACAATAGCGATCTTTTTCATAAATAAGGTTTTAAAAACAGAAATTGCGAAGTAAATGGAAAACCACCTACTTCGCAATTAAAGATTATAATATTTAATTCAATATTTTCTTAGAACCAAACACCAACTCCAAAGTTTAAGAAGTAAGCCTTATCATCATTTCCATTTTTTGAATACTGATAATCAGCTTTTACAACTGCACCTTTAGCAAGGTGGTAGCTCAAACCAACAAAAATATCTTCACGATCGTAAGCCTTATTGGCAGTTTCACCTGAAACCATTTTGTGATGCGTATTGTAGTTTTCGTAACGTACAAATGGTACTAAAGCTTGATCTTTACCGTGTAGTAAGTCGTAACCAGCTTCAACATAGTAACCCATCATTTGCTTACCTAAATCAGCACCATCAGCTACTTTATTATACTCATCAACATTGTTCAGGAAAGAGTGAATATACTGACCTTTCAAACGCAAAGCATCAAGTCTGTAACGGAAATCAAGGCCAATCATGCTAATACCTACACGAGTTGAATCAGCAAAATTTTCAGCAATGCTATCATCCTTATCTAATCCGTCGAATGCAGAAGACTGCGTCTTACCGAAGTAAGCAGAAAGACCTAAATTTAAACCTTTAACTCCGTAATAATCAACTTTAGCTGATAATGAAGGAGAAGTGAAAGTTGACTCAGCACCCTTCTGACGACCTTTACGAACACCATCTTTAGCTCTAAGCTTGCTTGATCCGTCATAACCGTTAAAACCATTCATGATATACATTTGGTATTTCAAAGGCGCATTGGCTAAACGACCATTAATACCGAAACCAATCTCCCTCCATGTAGTAGGGACAATATACTTATCAACACTTGGACGCTCAACACCATTGAAAGTTGTTGGTTCGTGGTATTCGTTAACAATACCCATTGGTACTAACATCAAACCAGCACGTAAAGCTGTGTTTGGTCTAACATTATAGTTTAAGAAAGCCTGCTCAACGTAAACTTCTTTTACGTGCTCAAACTCAAGCTCAGTTACAAATGACGTTTTATCGTTGAACTGGTACCCAAAAAACATCACCATACGATGAACATCCATATTACCATTATAACGAGTTTGTCCACTCACCTGCTGATTGTAGTGAATCTCACCGTAACCACCAATACTTAACTTCTCGTCTTTAACTCTTTCTAAAATTGTAGTACCAATACTCTTGTACTCGTCCTTAACTTCCTGTGCTTTCAATCCGAATGTAAAAGCAACAGCCATCAATAACAATAATCCTTTTTTCATTTTTTTATTTAGTTTAGATATAATCCTTTTTTTTAAACAAAAATTAACCTTTGTTTGACGCTGCTAAACTAGATCTAATCTTAATAATAGAAAATACCTACATGTAGGTATTTTTCTTGAACACACCGAAATCACAGCCTACACATATTGAACAATCCATATATTTTTATACTTTCGCTATTAGTAAAACAGAATTTAAAAAATCATGGATATCACTCTATATATAAAACAGTTTTTTATTGATTTCATTCAGATTCTTAATGAGATGTCACCTTATCTGCTTTTAGGTTTTCTATTTGCAGGTATTTTAAAAGTTGCCATTCCCCAGAAATTCATCGATAAGTATATGGGGCAACGGAATAGTAGTTCCGTACTGAATGCTTCTCTTTTAGGCATCCCCATGCCTTTGTGTTCTTGTGGTGTTATACCCACTGGTATCTCTTTTTATAAAAGTGGAGCAAGTAAAGGTTCTTCTGTCTCTTTTCTAATATCAACACCACAAACTGGCGTTGATTCCATACTAGTCACCTATTCCTTACTAGGGCTTCCATTTGCTATTATACGACCAATTATCGCTTTAGTTACAGGCTATGTGGGTGGTATGTTGGCTAATCGATACGATAAGAAGGACAATGGTATTGAAAATAATAACGCTATAGAAACTGAAACTTGCAATTCAGAATGTGGTGATAATTGTGAAACCCAATCGGTACAGCAACATTCTAAACTGTACAGCATGTTCAAATATGCCTTTGTGGATTTTCTTCAGGATATTTCAAAATGGTTAGTCATAGGTTTATTGCTTGCAGCACTTATTTCTGTTGCCCTTCCTGATGACTTTTTCTCCAATTACGTTGGAAATGATTTAATTGGTATGCTGGTAATTCTAATCGCCTCAGTTCCCCTATATATCTGTGCAACCTCATCGGTTCCTGTAGCAGCAGTGCTTTTGATGAAAGGCGTTTCGCCCGGTGCAGCTTTGGTTTTTCTAATGGCTGGTCCGGCAACCAATGCAGCTACTATTACGGTTTTAAATAAGGTATTAGGTAAAAGAACCACATTCGCCTATCTGATTTCAATCATCCTTGGCGCTTTAGTTTTTGGTTTGTTAATTGATTACAGTTTGCCACGGGAATGGTTTACCCTAAAAGGACTGCATTCCCATATGGGTGCACACGAAGGACATTTTTCCTTACCACTCTGGTTACAATGGGGAAGTAGTATTTCTCTTACCCTATTAATCATTAATGGATACATACAGAAGATGCTCTTAAAACGCAAAAATTTATCTTCAATCGAAACAAAAGGGGAAACAGAAGATTATTTAGTCTCCGTATTTGGCATGAGCTGCAACCATTGTAAAAATTCGGTGGAAAAACATATTGGAGCCCTAAAAAACATAGACTTAGCAGAAGTTAATTTGGAACAAAAACGACTTCATATTTCTGGTAAAAAAATCAATTTAAAAACAATTCAAAAAGAACTTGAGAGCTTAGGTTTTGAATTTGGAGGTGAAATTAATAATTAAATCACACTAGAGTTAACTATAAAAAAGGCAGCCTTTATGGCTGCCTTTTCGTTTCTAACCTAAATATGAAGAAGTCAAATTTTACTTCTTCCATCCTCCACCTAATGCCTTATAAAGTTCAACCGTTGAATTCAACTGCTTAAATTTAGAGTCAATCATGTTAATCTCTGATGAAAGAGCATTACCTCTTGCCGTTAGTACTTCTAAGTAAGTTGTATTAGCATAGCCATTGTTAAGCAACTCTTCCGAATAGTTTACCGCATCACTTAATGCTCGCACTTCCATCTTTCTTATTTCATAACGCTCCTGTTCTACCTTGTAATTATTCAAGGCATCCGAGACTTCCTTGCTAGCGCTCAATAAGGCCTTCTTGAAACTATACTTTGCCTCAGCCTGTTTTGCTTTTGCAACTTCATATTGAGTTCGAATCCTTCTTTTATTAAATAAAGGTTGGGTTAAGTTGCCAATTACATTACTGAAAATAGAACTTGTACTGAACCAATCTTCGAACTTGATACTCTCCAAACCAACGGTAGCATTAACACTTAAGCTCGGATAAAAGTTACTTTTCGCAACATTCGTAAGTTCGAAAGCATTTTTTAGTCCTAATTCAGCTGCCATCACATCAGGGCGGTTGCTAAATAATTGAACTGGGAAACCCAATTCTAATTCCACACTAATTTGCTGTTCTTCCAACTTTCCTCTCTCAATTTCACTAACAGCTCTACCAAGCAAAAGTGAAATGGTGTTTTCCATTAAAACAACATTCTGTTCCAAGTCCAATAATAAGATCTGAGTGCTATAAAGCTGCGCTTCGGTTTGTTTTACCGCTGCTTCAGTTACTTGTCCAGCCTTCTTAAGGCTTTTCATCGTCTCGAGACTTTCCTGACGATTGGTTACTGTTCTTTGAGCCACCTCAACCTGAGCATCTAAGGCTAATAACTGATAATAGGCAGATGCCATATTAGCAACCAAAGCACTTTCTACCGCCCTTTTAGAAGCCTCAGACTGTAAGTAAGCAGCTTGAGAAGCTCTTCTGTTACTTCTAATTTTGCCCCAAATATCAGCTTCCCACGAGATATTGCCATTTAATTGATAATTCTCGAAGCTTGCCCCTTTACCTCCAGCAGCAAGGCCAGACGAACTATTATCAGACGTTTCGTAAGTTCCACCATTTGCACTCAAGTTCAAACTAGGTAGGTAGCCCATTTTCCCTTGCTTAAAATAAGCTTCGGCAGCATTTACGCGTTCCACGGCCATTAAAAGGTCAAGATTGGAATCAAGTGCTTCTACAATTAGATTCTTTAATTGACTATCAGTAAATAAATTTTCCCATGGCATACTAGCCAATGTAGCAGAATCAGATGTTGCTACATTTCTATATTGATCCTGAATTTCAAATTCTGGTTGCTGATATTTTCTGGCAACAAAACAGGATTGCAATCCCATAGAAGCAATGGCCAGAACAAGTATTCCGTATATTAATTTTCTTTTTCTCATCTCTAAATTATTCGACGATTGCCATTTCATTTTCTTCAATTTCTTCTTCTAAAGCTTCCATCTTTGGTGCTCCACTAATTTTTTCCTGAATAATCTGGAAAATCACAAAAAAGGCCGGGATAACAAAAACACCAAACACAGTACCTATTAACATACCTCCAACAGCACCTGTTCCAATTGATCGGTTACCAACTGCACCTGCACCACTCGCAATCATTAAAGGAACAAGTCCTAGAATGAAAGCAAAAGAGGTCATCAAAATGGGTCTTAAACGTGCCTTTGCACCCTCAACAGCAGCTTGTAATAATTCCATACCCTGTCTGCGACGCTGAAGAGCAAATTCAACAATTAAAATGGCATTCTTTGCTAACAAACCAATCAACATGATTAAGGCAACCTGAAAATAGATATTGTTCTCCAGGCCTATCATTTTCACAAAAAATATGGCTCCAAATATACCAATCGGTAAAGACAGAATAATTGAAAATGGAAGAATGTAAGATTCGTACTGCGCAGCCAATAAGAAATAAACAAAAATCAAACTTAGTGCAAATACCAAAATGGCTTGATTACCTGCTTTCTGCTCTTCACGAGTCATAGCTGAAAATTCGTAGCCATAGTTTGATGGAAGAACTTCCGCAGCAACCTCTTCAATGGCTTTAATCGCATCACCTGTGCTATAACCAGGGTTCACGTTACCATTTATAGTTGCCGAATTAAATAGATTAAATCGATTCACCACATCTGGACCATTCACCTTCTTCATATTTACAAATTGACTTACGGATACCAATTCGTTCTGTGCATTTCGAACAAATACATTATTCATCGATTCAATGGTTTCACGATCTTCAGGTGCCGCCTGAATCATCACACGATATTGTTTCCCGAAACGGTTAAAGTCAGCTGCATACCAACTACCATAGTATCCCTGAAGTGTAGCAAATAAACTACTTACTGATATGCCTGCTTCTTTTACTTTCTCAACATTAACTTCCATCTCGTACTGAGGGAAACCTGTGTTAAAAGAAGTCATTGCATATTTTATCTCAGGACGTTGATTTAAAGCACCAAGGAATAGACGACTTTGAGACATCAAATCATCAAAAGAACCATTCGATTTATCTTGCAAACGCATTTCAAAACCATCAGAGTTACCAAAGCCACGAACAGTAGGTGGTGTAAAGAATAAGATTCGTGCCTCATTGATTCCTGCCGTCTTTCCAAACAACTGTCCTACAATAGCATTCACCTTTTGATGATCTTCCTTACGTTCGCTCCAATCTTTTAATTTAATTACCGCAAAGGCTTTTGATCCTCCCCTAGTGTTACTCATTAAACTAAAACCAACAACAAACATCTTTTCTTTAACGACATCAATTTCATTGATTATAGCTTCCACCTTACCTGCAACTTCTGAAGTTCGATCTAAGGTACTTCCTGGCGGAAGAGTAATATCACAGAAAATAATTCCCTGATCTTCATTAGGAATAAAACCGGTAGGTGTCGTCTTAAAGAACCATCCTGCAAGAGCAATAAAAACGACTAAAATAACACCTGACAACCATTTTTTACGAACCAGAAAACGAACCGAATTGGTGTAACGTTCTGTTACTGCATCAAATCCCGTGTTAAACGAGGTATAAAAACGATTTACAATGCCCTTTTTATGCTCTACACTCGGATCGTGCGGTTTTAACAATAAAGCACACAATGCTGGACTTAAGGTTAAGGCATTAATCGCAGAAATAACAATAGCTACAGCAAGTGTAATAGCAAACTGTTGATAGAATGCTCCGGTAGGCCCTTCCAAAAATGAAACTGGAATAAATACGGCAGACATCACCAAGGTTATCGAGATAATAGCACCCGTAATTTCATTCATTGCAGACAAGGTCGCTTTCTTGGCACTTTTTGCACCATTATCCAATTTCGCGTGAACCGCTTCTACCACTACAATGGCATCATCGACAACAATACCGATGGCTAAAACCAATGCAAACAGGGTCAGCATATTGATTGAAAAACCAAATAGATTTAGAAAAAAGAAGGTCCCGATAATGGCAACTGGAACGGCTAATGCCGGAATCAATGTTGATCTAAAATCCTGTAAGAATAGAAAAACAACCAAGAAAACCAATAAGAAAGCTTCAAATAGAGTTGTCAATACCTTGCTAATTGATGCTTCAAGAAAATCATTCGTATTAAAGGGAATCACATAATCAATTCCTTTAGGAAAATCTTTTTTTGCCTCCTTTAGCGTACGTTCTATTTCTTTTATAATTTCCTGTGCATTTGAACCTGATGTTTGATAAACCGCTATTGCAGAAGAAGGATAGCCGTTGGTTATATTCTTGGTTCCATAATTGAAGGCTCCCAACTCAATTCTTGCAACATCTTTCAATCTTAGAAAATCTGAATTGCCTTCTGATCTTAATATGATATTCTCGTATTCTTCTTGAGTCGACAATTTTCCTTTGTAACGAATAACATACTCAAAAGATTGACGAGAGTTTTCACCAAATTTACCTGGCGAAGCTTCAAGGTTTTGCTCATTTAGAGCAGCAACCACATCTTGAGGCGTCATACCATAAGCTGCCATCTTATCAGGCTTTAACCAAATTCTCATCGAATAATCACGCGATCCAAACACATTGGCATCTCCTACCCCTTTAATTCTTTTAACCATAGGAATCAGGTTAATACGCGCATAATTCTCAACAAATGTAGCATCAAAATCTTCATTCTTCGACAGAAGAGAGAAAAACATCAAGACACTATTCTGAACCTTTTTAGTGGTTACACCAGACTGAATCACCTGCTGTGGCAACTTACTGTTTACGGTTGCAACTCTGTTTTGAACATTTACAGCTGCAATATCAGGGTTCGTTCCCAATTCGAAGTAAACACTAATAGTTGCCGATCCATCATTACTGGATGTTGATGACATATAAGTCATATTCTCAACTCCATTAACAGCTTCTTCTAAGGGTACAACAACACTTTTCAGTAAGGTTTCGGCATTGGCTCCAGGATAAGATGCTGTGATTTGTACCGTTGGAGGTGCAATCTCGGGAAACTGTTCTCTTGGTAAATTAGAAAGTCCTAAAACCCCTAAAATTACGATGAGTATGGATATTACGGTCGATAATACCGGCCGTTCAATAAATCTCTTTAACATGATTTCTTCTTAAAATTGTAATGAAAAGTTTCCTAATTACTCGTTTGCACTTGCGGTAAAACCTGCTGTAGCTGCAGTGCTTGTCTGAGGAATAATCTCCATACCTTCCCGTAGTTTGATCAAACCGTCAGCAACAAACTTTTGCCCCAAATCTAGGCCCTCTTTTATAACAAAATGAGTATCTGTTGTATTAGAAATGATAACCTCTTTAGACTGAACCTTATTCTCTTTTCCTAATAGATATACAAAGCGTTTCCCCTGTAATTCAAAGGTTGCCTTCTGTGGAAGCATAACAACCTCATTCAAAGCAGATGGCATTTTCACTGTACCACTTATACCACTTCTTAATAAATTATCAGGATTTGGAAAAATAGCTCTATAGCTAATGCTACCCGTTCTTGGATTCACCATCCCATTAATGGTTTCAATTCTTCCTTTGTGATTATATGTAGATCCATCAGCCAGGATTAACTCAAGATCTGGTAAAAGTTTAATTTTATCTGAAACCGTATTACCATTCAATTGTCTGTTAAACTGTAACAACTGCTTTTCATTCAGGGTAAAATAAGCATATACATTACTGATTTTTGAAACCGTTGTTAAAGGTTTTGGCTCAGTACGACCAACCAAACTACCTACTTTATAAGGTAAACTTCCTACAATACCATCTACCGGGCTTTTGATAATCGTATAAGCTAAATTCTCTTTAGCATTCTGATATTGAGCCTTAGCAGCAATCAATTGTGCTTGCGCAGCATTCAGATTACTTTGTGCTGTTTTTAACTGTATTTCACTGATAATATTTTTCTCCACCAAAGGTGTCACCTTTTCAACCTCTACCTGTGCTGATACAACCTGTGCTTTTGCCACTTCAATATTAGCTTCGGCAGCATTCACTTGTTGATTTAGGGTTTCAGCACTTAATTTAAAAAGTAGCTGCCCCTTTTTCACCTTGCTACCTTCATCAATATAAATTTTATCAACAAAACCATCCACCTTTGATCGAATTTCAATGTTTTGCTCTCCTTCTATATTAGCTGCATATTTATTATAAACGGTCACATCATTTTTCTCAGCCGATTGAACAGGAAAAGGCATTGGACCATGTCCCATTTGAGCTTGATTCCCATTCTTACATGATACTACTCCAAATAATAAAATAGCAATACATATTAATACAACATTTTTTCTCATTTCTCTAGTCTATTTTAATTCTTGTAGTTCGCTAGAATAACGAACTGGTCAGATTCACTTATTATTAATTTAATCGTATTTAGAACTCAATTGAAACAAAAGGGCAATACTACAAGTTCTTCTTGTTCGGTACTCAACGAACCTAATGGTTATAAAAAAATATTCAAATCACTTAAGTCTGAATCTATTTATTACTTATCATACATTTTGTTCGAATTTTCTCTTTCAGAATTTCTAAGCCTTTAATTGAATTATTGATATAGTCCAGATATGGCGAATCCTCATGTATTATAAATTTAGATTCTGCATCTTCAATAATTTCATTGGCCAATTTCTTAAAACCAATCACTTCTTCAATTAATTCACTTTCAGCTTTAAACTTAGCTAAATCTTGATCCAAAAATGAAATAAAGCCCACTGGAGATAAACGAAAATACTTTTTACGATCACCTGGTTTTGTATAATATTCGACAACATTCATATTGCCTAATTTGTGCAAATTTGTGGAAATCGTACTCTTACTAGCACCAAGAAAATGAACCAGATCTTCAAAAGTCGCTCCTCTTTTTTCCGCCATCAATAGCGTTGAGAAAATTCTGGCTGATATTGGTGCAAAGTTTTCACTTTTCTCCATAAATAAACCATATCGCTCTACAATATCCTTTTTTCGATCTTCTATTTCTTTTAGAGTCTTCATTATCTTTTTTTTTTACGACACAAATATAGACTTAGTTCTGTTTGTTCCGAACTAAAAAATGTTAAAAGATTCTTAATAAATCAAAATCATAAAAATTAGTTCACACAGCTTTACTATTTATAGGTATCTAAATACAATTGCTCCACCTGCTCTCTGGCCCAAGGTGTTTTTCTTAGAAATTTCAAACTCGACTTGATAGACGGATTAGACTGAAAACAACGAATTTGAATTCTATCACCCAATTCTTTCCAACCATAAACAGCATGTAAATATTCTAACATATCGATTAGCTTCACACCATGAAGTGGATTATTGGCTTGAGTTTGTCTATTATTATCTTCCATCAGAGAAATTCATTAGTATTACAGTTCTTTTTATGCCCCCACAAATGTAAGTAAAGTAAAAGTGAATTCGTTCAATTCCTAAAATCGATTAAAACAAACGTATCACAAACACATTCTATTATACTTTTCTTATTATTACCGAAATAATTCCTTATTAAACATACGCCTCACTTCCTTTATAAAATCTTTTTAATCCTAAACTAATTACGATTTTATCATCTTTTTATCCCATTAAACTTAACAATCGACCAAAACACCACAAAACACCTCACTAACTGATCATTAACTCATACATTCTCACATCAAACATATTCATTTCACACCAAGTCATTACTTATTAATCCAAAGAATAATAGTGTAAGCTCTTATATTTTATTTATATTTAGACTGCTTAATTCAAAATTACGCACCAGTTAACCACACTTGTCTGGAACAAACCAGACATTCTACTGAGCATAATTTTATACAAAACCCTAACTATGACCAAAAGAATTACAAGAGTTCTTGTGGCTAATAGAGGCGAAATCGCCTTGAGAGTTATGAGATCATGCAGGGAAATAGGCATTCAATCAATTGCAGTATATTCTGACGCTGACCGAACAGCCATGCATGTCAGATATGCCAATTACGCCTATCCTATTGGACCTGCTCCATCAAATGAGAGCTATCTTAATATCGATAAGATTATTGAGGTTGCAAAAATATCAAAAGCTGACGCCATACACCCAGGCTATGGGTTTCTAAGTGAAAATGCCGAGTTTTCGAAAAGATGTCAGGAAGAAGGTATCATATTTATTGGCCCAACACCCGAGATCATATCAACCATGGGTGATAAAATTACGGCTCGAACAACCATGATTAATTCGGGTGTTCCCGTTGTCCCAGGGACTAAAGAAAACCTCGAAAACGATGAAATGGCTCTTAGAGTGATTAAAGAAGTCGGACTTCCGGTTATGATTAAAGCCTCGGCAGGAGGTGGTGGAAAAGGGATGAGAATGGTAGATAAGGAAGAAGATATCCTAAGCTCTCTTCGTGCTGCCAAATCAGAAGCTAAATCTTCCTTTGGTGACGATTCTGTTTATGTCGAAAAATACATCTCCTCTCCTCATCATATCGAATTTCAAATACTTGGTGATCAACATGGCAATGTTATTCACCTCTGCGAAAGAGAATGTTCTGTACAAAGGCGACATCAAAAAGTTGTTGAAGAAACACCTTCACCATTAATGACCCCTGAATTAAGGGAAAAAATGGGGCAATCTGCTGTTGAAGCAGCCAAGGCTGTAAATTATCATGGAGCAGGAACCATCGAATTCCTTGTCGATAATGATCACAACTACTACTTTCTGGAAATGAATACCCGCCTTCAGGTAGAGCATCCAATTACTGAACGAGTAACAGGTTACGATCTTGTTAAAGCTCAAATTCAGATTGCAGAAGGCCTAGCCTTAGAAATAAAACAAGAAGATGTATTCCAATTTGGACATGCTATTGAGTGTCGAATCTACGCCGAAGACACTGAAAATAATTTCATGCCAAGTCCTGGTTTAATTACCCATATTACTGAACCCATGGGATTAGGAGTAAGAACCGACGGATATGTGTACGAGGGTTATGAGATTCCAATCCATTACGATCCGATGATTTCAAAGCTAATTGTGTGGGCAAGAACTCGTGAAGAAGCCATTGAAAGAATGAGACGAGCCTTGTATGAATATAAAATTACAGGTGTTAAAACTTCAATTCAATTTCTGGAACGTATTATGGATTGTCCCGATTTTAAAGAGGGCAATTACGATACGCATTTTATTCAGGACAACGAAGATTTCCTAATGGCACCCGATTCGGCGAAAGATAGATTTGAAGATCTTGCCATTGTTGCTGCTTTTCTAGACTATAATCACAAACTCAAAAATGCACCAGGTAGCGATGTTATTTCATCGGGAACCAAATGGAAAGAATTCGGACGACGATCTGCTATGCATAGAGCTAATAAAAACTAATCCACTTAAAATATAGATTATGTCACTAGAAATAAAACTGGGCGATAGAACTGCCAAAGTCGAATTGCTAGCAGAATCAGGCAATCAAATAAAAATAATGGTGGATGATAATGAATACGATTTGGATTGTTACCAAGTTGAAAAAGGTATTTATTCCATTCTATTCAAAGGTCGCTCATACAATGTTGAGCTTATCGATACCGATTCTCCAAAGAAATACTCGGTCAACACATTTTATCATTCATACGATGCTGAAATAATTGATGCTGAAACTAAATACCTCCAAGCCAGAAAAGGTAGTGGTATGGATGATGAACAGAGTACGATTTCTTCTCCAATGCCAGGAAAAGTTGTTAAAATTCAAGTTGCCTTAGGCGATGAAGTTAAAAAAGGAGATACCGTCATTATTATTTCAGCAATGAAAATGGAAAGTGAATATAAAGCTGGGAAAGATGGTACTATTTCTGAGATTTTTGTAAACGAAGAAGATACAATTAAAGCCAATCAAGCTTTGGTTCATATCGAATAATCTACAAAACTAACAGATGGGACTTCCCTAATAGTTATTCTAATTTCTACCTATAAAAAAAGAAACATGCTTACTATAGAAGATAAAATAAAAAGATTTGAAGAGCTAAGTAAAAAAGCTGAATTGGGTGGTGGTGAAGAAAGAATCGCCAAACATCATGCTGGAGGTAAAAAAACAGCTCGTGAAAGAATTTTGGATCTGATGGACCCCGATACCTTTACCGAAATTGATAAAATGGTAACCCACCGTTCTACCGATTTTGGGATGGAAAAGAATAAAATTCTTGGCGATGGTGTCGTTTCGGGCTACGGTAAAATTGATGGTCGTCTGTGCTATGTATTTGCACAAGATTTCACCGTTTTTGGAGGTTCATTGAGCCGCTCAAATGCCGACAAAATTGTAAAAGTCACCAAGCTTGCCATGAAAATGGGAGCACCCATTATTGGTCTAAATGACTCAGGTGGAGCACGTATCCAGGAAGGTGTACAATCTTTAGCCGGTTATGCTGATATATTCTATCAGAATGTCAGAGGATCAGGTGTTATTCCACAAATTTCTGCCATCATGGGGCCTTGCGCAGGTGGTGCCGTTTACTCCCCTGCCCTTACCGACTTTATCATGATGGTAAAGGATACTTCCTATATGTTTGTTACGGGTCCTGATGTGATTAAAACCGTTACTCACGAAGAGGTAACCAAAGAAGAATTGGGTGGAGCAATTACACACAACTCGAAATCAGGTGTGGCCCATTTGGTTGCTGACGACGACGAGCAAGCCATGATGATGCTTCGCGAACTCATGACTTTCCTTCCATCCAATAATATGGAAGATCCACCGGTTAAGCCATGTACTGATAATATTCATCGTGAGGATGAGAAGTTACAGAATATGGTTCCTGTAGATCCTAACAAACCTTATAATATCAAGGAAATTATCGAAACCGTAGTCGATGACAAGAATTTCTTTGAGTTGATGCCACTTTACGCTCAAAACATTACTACAGGTTTTGCTCGCTTGGGAGGACAACCAGTTGGTATCGTAGCTAATAACCCCGCATTTTTGGCTGGTGTTTTAGATATCGATTCTTCAACCAAAGCGGCTCGTTTTGTACGTTTTTGCGATGCCTTTAATATTCCTCTTGTGACCTTTGTAGATGTTCCTGGTTTCCTACCTGGAACAGAACAAGAGTATGGTGGGATTATCAAACATGGTGCAAAATTGCTATATGCCTTTGCAGAAGCAACTGTTCCTAAAATTACCTTGATTACCCGTAAAGCTTATGGTGGTGCCTACGATGTGATGGCATCCAAACATATTGGTGCCGATATCAACTACGCATTCCCTACTGGTGAAATTGCTGTAATGGGTGCTGAAGGTGCCGTTAACATTGTAAGTAAGAACTTAAGTGATGCAGAGAGAGCTGATGCTATTGAAGATTATCGTGATAAGTTTGCAAATCCATACAAGGCTGCTGAAATGGGCTATATCGATGAAGTGATTCAACCTAAACAATCGCGCTACAAGTTGATTCAAGCTTTGGAAATGTGTCGCAATAAGAGCGAACACAATCCTCCAAAAAAACATGGTAATATTCCTCTTTAATCAGTTATATACAACAGCAAGAAAGGCTACTGAGTTTAATACTTAGTAGCCTTTCTTTTATTCTAGATAAAGGAAATTACTTTCCCATAATGTCATAATTTTATTCGCAAGCTCATTAACATGTTACAGAATTCACAAATTCAAGTTCTCATGTTCTGCTAATTATGAAAATTCTGTAATTGTGCGAATCCTTAGGGTAAAATCTGCTTATGCAGTGTCACTTCAAACGCTTTAACATGAAGTGGTTTACCCTCGTTAAAAAACTCAGCAATATAAGGTTTAGCGCAATGCGCATTAAAAGTCTTTTCGTCGAACCATTTCTCAATAAAAGTAATTCGGTTCTCATCCTCAATGCACTGGTTCAATTCGTAACGAATACATCCACCTTCCTGAAGCGTAACAGGAATTAGTGCATGAAGATTTTTAATCAACTTGTCAACCTCGCCAGGAACAGCTATAAATTTAGCAATACAAACCAGTTGGCTTTCGTTTTTTTTAATATCCATATCTCAAAATTTTCTGTCAGATTATTAAGCTTGTTTATTCTGCTGACGACGAGCCATTACCACCAAAATATAACCAATGATAACAGGGCCATAGGCTACAAATAAATATTTCCCAAGCACTAGCATCTTAAAATAAACAGCAAAGGTCAATCCACCACCAATCAGCATCAAAGCATAACCAATCAATCGCAAATCTTTAGGTTTCATTTTTCCAGAAGTCTGAGCGATTTCCAAAGTCTTTAAGTCAATCTCATTAATGATCTTCTTAATTTGAGCGTCATCAAGATCTTTAGCCTTCAACTCTTTCCTTATTTCAGAGAAATCCATGCCAGATTTCTTCTTCTCAAAATAATAATCAACTAGTTCTTTAGTTTGATTCATTGTATTCTGTTTTAAATTAACCAAGTACTCTTCTTAACCTTTTAGAAAGATCTAAAATAAACTTTTATTTGGGATTTGAGAAACCTTATATGACAATATCTTCTACACTTAAATTTGCCATTCGCTCCATTTTACTCACCTCTATACTTAAGAAACCATACTCATTGGTCACTTTTCCTTCTATAACGTAACAACCTGGCCCACGGAAAGGATAAGTTCTGGCCGCCACATAAAAATGAACCGTATCCAACCAATATCCATCCAAATCGATCCAGGTTCCAAAGTACATAAGTTTGCCATTGCTTGCTTTGGTTGGTTTACTATGAATCAAGAAACCAACAATGCGTATGTAACGATTGATTAATCGTGGTAAATGACAAGCTTTAAGATCAGATGGCAATTTATCTTTTAGCAGCTTAAATGGTGATTGTACAGAAAGACCCAGTAATTCCAATTCGTCGAAGGCATCCTCTAAATTATGCCTCCACAATTTTGGCAGATGAAATTCTTTTACCTCCGTTTGAAAAAGCGTTTTCTCCGATTTTGTTTTCTTAGAATGACCTAATATAAAATGAGCATCCCAAAGGAGTTCCTTTTTACCTTGACCTGTAAATCGAAAAGCTCCAGCTCGAATTAAAATAATCAACTGCTCCAAGCTAACGGGACAACGTTTCACAAAATCACGTAAGCCAGTAAATTCGCCATTCATCTCCCTTTCCTTAATAAGCCCTTTACTTGTTTCTCTTTCCAGATCTCTGAGTAAATAAAAACCCAACCATATGGTTTCATTGCTAATCGTATTTCTCCATTGACATCGATTCACACAAGGCACTTCAATTTTTGCACCATGCATTGTAGCCTCGTGCAAATACAATTGTGGAGAGTAAAAACCACCACCATTATTTAGCGTGGCAACCATATACTCCAAAGGGTAATAAGCTTTTAAGTAAAGTGCTTGAAAACTTTCCACAGCATAACTGGCTGAATGACCTTTAGCAAAAGCATAATTGGCAAAACTTTCAATTTGTCTCCAAATATCTTTTACAAGCACATCGGCATAGCCTTTAAACTTACAGTTGGAAAAGAATTTGTCTCTCACCTTTCCGAACTCATTTCTCTGCTTAAATTTCCAGGACATTCCACGGCGTAGCACATCGGCCTCATCCAATGTTAAGCCGGCAAAATAGTGAGCAACTTTAATCACATCTTCCTGATAAACCATTACACCATAAGTCTCTTCTAATATTTTATACAATTCAGGCAGTTCCTTTTGTGCCTGCTCTCTCCTACCTTGATTCTGAAAACGAATGATATACTCTCGCATCATACCACTTTTAGCAACACCCGGACGAATAATGGAGCTGGCAGCCACTAAACTTTTGTAGTCCTCAGCCTTTAGTTTAGTCAGAAGCATACGCATGGCCGGCGATTCTACATAAAAACAACCAATGGCTTGCCCCTTTTTCAACATCTGTTTCACACGCACATCTTCCATATAGAGCTTCGTATCATTAATATCAATGTCAATACCATGATTTTGCTTAATGATTTTTAAAGTATCCTTAATCTTACCCAAACCTCTTTGGCTAAGAATATCGAATTTGTGTAAACCCAAATCTTCGGCTATATACATATCAAACTGAGTAGAAGGAAACCCTTTGGGTAATAATTCTGTTGCTGAATAATTACTGATGGGCTCATCGGCTATCAAAACGCCACTGGAATGAATACTATTATGACTTGGAAAGCCCGAAATATATTCACTGTAACGGATAACCCATTTGCCATACTCATCAGCTTGCGCTGGATTTGAGTTCTTTTGCAGACGCACAATTTCTTCATCGGGGAGGCCAAACACTTTTCCTATTTCGCGAAAGGCTGATTTGTGATTAAAAGTAATGAAGTTTCCAAGTAGAACAACCCTATCCCAACCATACCTCTCAAATAAATATCGCGTGACATCATCTCTATCAGTCCAGGAAAAATCAATATCAAAATCGGGAGGTGATGTTCTAAATGGATTAATAAAACGTTCGAAATAAAGATCCAGATCAACAGGGTCAACATTGGTGATTTTTAACAAATAAGCGACCAAACTATTGGCGCCACTTCCCCTACCAACATGATAGTAGCCCCGACTTTGTGCATATCGAACTAAATCCCAATTGATTAAGAAATATGAACAAAAATTTAATTCCCGAATCACCTTTAATTCCTTGTTCAAGCGATTCAGAACCTCTTCTGTCACATCCTGATATCGATATTTTAAGCCATCGAAAGCCAGCTGTTTCAACAGTTTGAAATCTTCTTCTTCCGAATTGGTAAAACGTTTCTTATTCTTATTAGTCCCAAACTCAAAATCCATACTGCAAGCTGCCAACAGATTCTCTGTGTTCTTAATAATTTCTGGATATTCTTTGTACAATTCCAATAAATCCGATCGGCTCTTATACTGATCTTCAAAGTCGGCTTGTTCCTCCTTGGCGAGTTTACTCAAGAGTGTATTCTGATCTATGGCTCGCAATAAGCGGTGAATATTGTAATCTTTCTTGTGTCGAAAACTTGCTGTTTGCAGAATAAGAAGCTTATGCGAATGATTTTTCCAAACAGAAAAAGATAAATGTGGTAAATCCCTGGGACTGATCCCAATAAATTCATTGGCATTTAAATTTCTTAAGCGATTTTTGAAAGGATAAATAACAAAGGTATTTTCCAATACTGGCGCATCTGATTTAAAAGCTATTTTATGGTGTGTATGTTCATTCAAAAATTCATTAATCTCAAAAAAGCCCTTAGCATTTTTGGCTAGTAGCACATATTGTTGTTTCACACTATTTCGAACATCCACACCAACGATAGGGCATATATCAAACGCCTTTGCTTGTCTTACAAAATCAAGACTAACAGCCGTATTATTCACATCTGTCAAGGCTACAACACCATGCCCTCCTTGTTGAACCTCTTTCAATAATTCCTCTACAGAAAGGGCACCGTATTTAAAGCTGTAATAGGTATGACAATTTAATAGCATATTCCAAAGTCAAAAGGTCTAAAAGTTAAAATTCATCATTTGTAATTTCTAATACCCTATCTACGTCGATGAGCGGGAATAATTGGAGCCTGTCCATTAAAGGGATTCATTCCACCAATGCTTTTCACATCCATACCAATGGCACGTTTCACGGCATTATTACCATAGCGATTTCGTAAATGATCCATGGCCTGATAAAGTTTTATGAGTTTTTCAGAATCTTCGAACAAACGAATCTGATAGGTACCTCCCACCAAATGGCTAAAGCGAACACCAATCAAACGAATCAATACACGCCTCTCATACATTTTATCAAATAGGTCAAGTATTGTATCTATGAGCGTATGATCAAGCGATGTGTAAGGGATTCTCTTTTGTTTTGTGAACGTTTGGAAATCGGAATAACGAATTTTAAGCGTTACACAAGCCGTGAGTTTATTACCATTTCGAAGTTGATAAGCTAGATTTTCTGCCATGGCAACCAAAATACTACGCAGTTTTACCATATCAGTCGTATCTTTTTCAAAAGTTCGTTCACTGGAAATCGATTTCTTCTCACTCCAGGCAACTACAGGTGTATTGTCAATTCCCTGTGCCTTTTTCCAAATCGTCTGACCATTTTTCCCAAGAACCCGCTCCATTAACTCCATGGGCATTTCTTGTACGGTTCGCACTTTCTCAACTCCCATACTTCGCAACTTATGGTAAGTTTTATCGCCTACCATAGGGATTTTCTTTACAGAAAGTGGCGCCAAAAAAGGAATTTCATTCCCACACTCTATATTGATATGGTTATTGGGTTTTGCTTCTCCTGTCCCCACTTTCGAAACCGTTTTACTGGTTGAAAGTCCAAATGAAATAGGCAAGTGTGTTTCCTTCAGAATCCTTTCTCTCAACTCTCGGGACCACATATAACTCTCCCTCACAAACCGATCCATACCGCTTATATCCATATAAAATTCATCGATAGATGATTTCTCAAATATGGGTGACTCTTCCCGAATAATTTCAGTCACCATATCAGAAAACTTGCTATAAGTCCCGCTTTCACCTCTAATTACAACAGCATCAGGACAGAGCATTCGTGCCATTTTCATTGGCATAGCCGAATGAATGCCATACACACGCGCCTCATAACTACAAGCCGCTACAACTCCCCTATCCGATGTTCCCCCAATCAATACCGGACGATTATTCAACCTGCTGTCCAATAATCTCTCACATGACACAAAAAAAGTGTCCAAATCCATATGTAATATGGTCCGCCTCATAAAATGTCGATATTTTCGTCAATACTCTGTCTATAATTTAGTCTTTCTTTCTTATCTTTGAAAAAAAGTCGCTATGTTTTTTCCAGAAAATATCAAGTTCCTTCGCAAGAGAAGACAGAGATCACAAGCTGATTTAGCTCAGCAATTGAAGATTACGCGTACCACATTAGCTGGATACGAAAAAAGTGTTCAACCGCCCTTTAAGGTCTTAATTAAGTTTGCCGAACACTTCAATGTATCAATAGACGCCCTGGTGAGATATAATTTGCAGGAATTGTCAGAATTTCAGCTTTCGCAAATTGAAGATGGATTCGATATTGATGTTACGGGTAAAAAATTACGTTTACTTACCATTTCTGTCAACCAAAGCGGAGATGAGAATATCGAAATGGTGCCACTAAAAGCCCAGGCAGGATACACCAATAGTTATGGCGATATGGAATTCATTGAATCTCTTCCCAAATTCACACTCCCCTTTTTACCCAAAGATAAAACCTACCGAACTTTTCAAATTCAGGGAGATTCCATGCTTCCTATTCCCGAAGGAGATTGGGTAACGGCTTCCTACATTCAAAATTGGGAAACAATAAAGGATGGAACACCATGTATTATCGTAACGCAGGATGATGGAATTGTTTTTAAGGTCGTGTATAAGCAGCTTGAAAAAAATCAATCATTGCTACTGGTCTCCTCTAATCGTAGATACAAACCTTACGAGTTACCTATTAGCAAGGTGGTTGAAATTTGGAAATTTGAAACCTATAATGGTTTTGAAATCGAATAGAAAAGCAAGAACTTAAATACGATAAAGGAGATAAAAGAAAAAAGCTTTACAAATCAATGATTTGTAAAGCTTCTATTTTGTGCTCAAGAAAAGACTCGAACTTTCACGACCAGTTGGCCACTACCCCCTCAAGGTAGCGCGTCTACCAATTCCGCCACTTGAGCATATTGAGTAGCAAAAGTAATAAATATGTTTTATATGCAAAGAAATAAGCGTTCAAATCGAATTTAAATAAAGACTTAATTTACACTGAAACTGATTTTCAAAGCTTAAGCTCAAAGGTGCTTTCATGGCTTTTTATATCTTTGTGCCATATTATAATTTATCCAATATGTCAGAACAGATACAAGACTATAGCTATCTCGATCAGATAGCCCTGAAAAAAGAGAAATGGAATGACTTAAACAAGTCTGAATTACAAGTAATGTGTTTCAGAACTTTCTTGCTTTATGGGCAATCTCAAAATAAAAACATGATACTCACCGTTTTTGAAATGTATGAGTTCCTCATGACCAACACTTCTGCTACGGAACGAACTAAGATGTTAACGGCACTTAGTGCTAACATCAGAAAAAAGAATACAAAGGCGATAATGAGTTTATTCCCTTTTATTCAGGTAGAAGAGGATGCAAATATCATTCGTACAGCGTCTCAGTTCTTTATCAATTTATCTGTCATCACAAATAAAGAGGCTGTTTCAGGAGCAAAAATTCTTCTGGAATTGATTCGTGAAGATTTAAACGATGCTCATTCAGCCTATGTTCTTTTAGGCTTACTTGATATGGACAATGATAAAGTCAACGCGCAGGTAAGTTTAATTTATTCTGAACTTGGAAGTGAAGTTAAAACCATTCTACACAATAATGGTGTTAAAATTTAGAGAATTAATTCTCTTTTTACAAAATACAAAAACGACTGATCTAATGATCAGTCGTTTTTTTTGTATTCCAAATATTACTCCTAGAGTTCACTTGATTCATCTTGTCTTTTTAAGCCTTTTCACTCCCAAAAATCGAATTCGAGATGGAAGACACCTTTCTTATTGAACCATTTTTTTCATCCTTAAAAAATTAACACACTCACTTTTAATCCCTTCAATACTTTCAATCACATTCGAATCTCTTCGTTTCATCAATCATTTATCAATATAATATGTCGCGTTTTTTTTATTTTTTTTTCAATACCTTTTTTAATAACTTTATTAATCGAGTGTTTTTATGATAATATTTATAGACCATGATGCTAATAAATCGAATTCTATTTACTAATTAATCGCTGAACAAAAAATTATAAAACAAATAAAGGAGTAAAGCGAAATCAAAATAAATAGATTAGAATCAAGCACAATCTTGAGCTCATAAACCATTGTGATTTTAATCATTTACTAAGTCCGTTATATGACTCTAGTAATTCGAAAATGAATGAATCACATGAAAAAAGTCAACCAAATATATCTGATATATAAAGGTTGATTGGGCTACTTCGCCCCTCCCGACAGCTGTCGGGACCGGGATAGATTATATTTAGAAAACATGAAATAAGTAAAGAATGAAAGTACTAATGTTTGGATGGGAGTTCCCCCCCCATATTTCGGGCGGTTTAGGTACAGCTTGCTACGGTTTAACCAAAGGGATGTCTAAAATTAATGATATTGATATTGTGTTTGTTGTACCCAAAGCTTACGGCGACGAAGATCAAAATAGCATCAAACTACTTGGAGCTAACAGCACAAAAGTTAGTCAGATTCATAAAAACATTGAAGAATTTAGACGCAAACACACTTATCTCGAAGTAAATGCTATGCTTATCCCCTATAATGACCCTGAAAAGCGTTATACTTTCTCAAGTGATAAACTTGTTGATAATCAAAATTTGTTTGATATCGACGAAGATGGTAAAATAAAATTCTCAGGCTTATATGGAGATAAGCTAATTGAAGAAATATATAAATACGCTTATGTTGCCTCAGTTATCAGCCATGAAAATGAACATGATATCATTCATGCTCACGACTGGTTAGCATATCCCGCAGGTATAGCCGCCAAAGAAGTATCTGGTAAACCTCTTGTCATTCATGTTCATGCGACAGATTTCGACCGTAGTGGAGGAAAGGTTAATCCCAAAGTTTACGATATAGAAAAAAGAGGCATGGATGCAGCTGATCAGATTATCACTGTGAGTAATCTGACCAGACAGATTGTGATAGAAAAATACGATCAAGATCCCAATAAGGTCACCACTGTATATAATGCCGTTGAACCAATCACTCAGGAAGATTATAAAGAAGTAGAGAAAACTGTTAATGAAAAAACAGTAACTTTTCTGGGGCGTATCACATTACAAAAGGGGCCTGAATATTTCATTGAGGCTGCCAAACTGGTTTTACAAAAAACTAATAATGTCAAATTTGTTATGGCAGGAAGTGGCGATATGCTTGAAAAAATGATTGATCGTGTTGAACAGTTGGGTATTTCTGACAAATTCCATTTCCCAGGATTCTTAAAAGGTCCCGAGGTTTTCGAAATGCTACGCAAGAGTGATGTTTACGTGATGCCATCCGTATCAGAACCTTTTGGCATATCTCCGCTCGAAGCAATGCAATCCGATGTCCCAACCATTATTACAAATCAATCGGGTGTTTCAGAAATACTGACCCATGCAGCCAAATTCGACTTTTGGGATGTTCATGCTTTGGCCGATGCAATATTCGGAATTGTGACTTACGATACGCTACCGAAAGTATTCAAAGAAAACGGAAGAATTGAAGTCGATAATTTAAAGTGGGAGAACTCAGCTCTCAACGTATACGATGTTTATAAAAAAGCAATAGAAAGTAAACAGTTCGTATTCTAAATCAAGCGTTCACAGAATAGTAATAACAATCAAAAACAAAAATATGAAAGCAATCTGTTTGTATTTCCAGGTACACCAACCCCTGAGACTTAGACGATATCGTTTTTTTGAAATTGGTGACGAGCATTATTATTACGATGATTATACTAACGAAAACATTACCCAAAAGATTGCAAAAGAGTGCTACTTACCAGCCAATGCCATTCTTTTAAATTTGATTCAGTCCTTAAATGGAAAATTTAAAATTTCTTTTTCCATCTCGGGCATAGCATTAGATCTATTTGAACACTACGCCCCTGAGGTGATTGTAAGCTTTCAAAAACTGGCTGCAACAGGATGTGTTGAATTTCTGTCTGAAACCTATTCACACTCTTTAGCTTCACTTAGTAATAAAGACGAATTTACCTATCAAATACAGGCACACTCTCAACGCATTGAACAGCTATTTGGACAAAAGCCCAGGATTTTCAGGAATACTGAACTTATATATTCTGATCATATTGGCGAATTGATAGCCAAACTTGGTTTCAAAGGTATGTTAACCGAAGAAGCTAGAAAATTAATCGACTATAAAAACCCCAATTACCTATACACCAACTGCATCAATCCCAATCTTAAAGTTTTGGTGAGAAACAAAAGGTTGAGTGACGCAATAGCATCTCGATTTGTAGATAAAAGTGGACTAACTGCTGAAAAGTTTACTCAATTAATTAATAAAGGCAAGCAAAAAGGGAACGTCATTAATATTTTCCTGGATTACGAGATCTTCAACGAAAATCAATCAAAGAAGACAGGCATGTTGGATTTCTTCACAAACTTGCCGAAAGTCATTTTGTCAAACACCAAATTTGAATTTGCCACTGTTTCCGAAATCGTAGAAAATCAGGAACCTCATTCGACGATAAATGTGCCACAGCCCATTTCATGGAACAACAAGGAGACTGATTTATCAGCCTGGCATGGTAACGATCTGCAAAAAGAGGCAAGTAATAAGTTGTATGTATTACGAAATTCGGTCCATAGAGTAAACGATGATCACATAAACATGGATTGGAAATTTTTGCAGTCTTCGGATCATTTCTATTATATGAGCAACAATTTCTTCACCGATGGCGATGTGCATAACTGTTGCAATCCATATAACTCACCTTACGACGCATTTATTAACTTCATGAATATCTTGAGCGATTTCAAAAATCGACTCACTGAATTAAATATGCATGAGGCAGAAGCTGTTCCAGGGTATGAATATGCGAAAGTTTAAAATGCAAATTGATCCTTCAATTCCAATAAAAGATAAGGTGATCTAACAAAAACAAAGTACCCAATTATGGCTTACTAAAGTTCAATTTTTAAAAACCAAATTTGAGAATAGCTCTAAACAAGAGTCAGATCGAAAATGGATTTTATTTCGTTGTGAATTTCGAGGAGATGAATTATGAAGGAGATAAAAGTAAATCCAAATTATTTATTTGAAGTAAGTTGGGAAGTTTGTAATAAAATAGGAGGTATACACACTGTAATTTCAACAAAAGTATTATCCCTGCAAAAAACTTTCGGCGACAAGATTATCTGTATCGGTCCCGATATTTGGACTGAAAATCAGCCTTGCCACGAATTCGAAGAAGATACGGATTTATTTAAAACATGGAAGCTACAACTAGCTTCAGCTGGTTTAAATATCAAGGTTGGTCGTTGGGCTATTCCTGGAAATCCATTGGTCATACTTGTTGATTATAAAAATTTAATTCCCCAGAGAGATGCAATTTTCACACGTCTATGGGAAGTCTATAAATTGGAATCCCTTAATGCCGAATGGGAATATGTAGAAGCCGCTCTATTTGGTTATTCCAGTGGTATGGTGATTGAAAGTTTCATCCATTTTCACCTATCCGAGTCTGACATTCCATTGGCTCATTTCCATGAATGGATGTCCGGTACTGGTTGTCTTTATATTGAGATGAATTCTCCGGAAATCACCACCATATTTACAACACATGCAACCATGATGGGGCGTGTATTGGCAAGCAACTACGAAAACCTATATGCCAATTTAGTTTATTTTGACACCAAAGAAAAAGCTGAACAATATCGTGTCGTTTCTAAATGTTCTCTTGAAAAATCAGCTGCCATTGCAGCCGACTGTTTAACTACAGTTAGTCATATCACGGCACGTGAATGTCGCCAATTTTACGGTCGTCCAGTCAATATGATTACCCCAAATGGTTTCGAAAACAATTTTGTACCCGATGATATCGAGTTAGAAGAAAAACGAGATATAGCTCGTGACAGTTTAAAAGATGTTGCCGAAGCTTTATTCGGATATCAATTAGCTCCAGATACACTATTTTTAGGGACAAGTGGAAGATACGAATATAAAAACAAGGGAATAGATATTTTTCTGGAATCGCTTGCCAAACTCAATCACAACAAAAGCCTTAATCGAGAAATTGTAGCCTATCTATTTATTCCAGGAGACCCCAAAGGTCCCAGACAAGATTTATTGGAAAATATGACATCTGATGGAAATAATCAATCGCTAATAATGCCGTATGTAACTCATTATTTAGGAAATAACAATCAAGATGCTATTCTTCATAAAATACAAAATATTGGTTTTAAAAATACACCTAACGATAAAGTTAAGGTAATTCTTTGTCCAACTTATCTAGATGGTGAGGATGGCATATTCAACATGTCTTACTACAACTTGCTTGTGGGATTTGACTTGTCAATTTTCCCATCTTACTATGAGCCATGGGGGTATACACCTCATGAAAGCATTGCTTTTAAAGTACCTACCATCACGACCACTTTGTCGGGATTTGGGAAATGGATAAACAAAACAAATGGTCAAGATTTAAGCGGAGTTGAAGTTCTAGAACGTAATGATCTCAACACGCTAGAATTAATCGAAAAGCTTAGTCAATCTATTTTGTCCTTTTCAAAAAACTCAGAAGCTAACATTCAAGTCATTCGGAACAAGGCTCAGGCTTTGTCAAAGAAAGCTTTATGGAAGGATTTCATCAACTATTATCATCAAGCATACGAAATTGCCATGAGAAATAATGTAAATCGGAATACAACAATTGGGGATACGAACTTCGAATTTTTAAACCAACAATTAGATACGCCTAAAAGTAATCATGTTCATTGGAGAAAGTTATTTATAGGATCAAATTTACCAGAATCAATCAAAGGACTCGAAGAACTTTCAATGAATATCTGGTGGTCGTGGAATTACCAAGCTATTGAGTTATTTAAATCCATCGATCCTATACTTTGGCAAAAATGCAATAAAAACCCCATATTGCTATTAAAACAAGTAGCAAGCAAGCGTCTTATTCAATTGGTGACTGATATTGACTTCGTTAATAAATACAATAAAGTTTATCAAGATTTTAAGCATTATATGACTTCGAGCCCAAATAAAAAAGGGCCTAAAATTGCTTATTTTAGCATGGAATATGGCTTAAATGATAATCTTAAAATTTATTCTGGAGGCCTTGGGATTTTAGCAGGCGACTACTTGAAAGAAGCAAGTGATTCCAATATAAATTTGATCGGAATCGGTTTTATGTACCGATTTGGCTATTTCAGGCAAAGTCTTTCCCTTAATGGAGAGCAGCAGGTAACTAAAGAAGAACAAAAATTACCACACCTACCTATTACCCAAGTAAGGGACTCACTGGGATTACCTTTAATCATTAGCATTGAGATTGCAAATCACAGTGTTGATGCAATCGTTTATCGTGTTAATGTAGGCCGTATACCTCTTTACTTATTAGACACCAATATCGAAACAAACTCGGAAGAGGACAAGTCAATTACCCATCAACTTTATGGTGGTAATTGGGACAATCGTATCAAGCAGGAAATTATTTTGGGAATAGGTGGTATCAGAACTTTAGATGCTCTCAATATTCAACCTGATTTATATCATTGTAATGAAGGGCATGCAGCCTTAATCAATATTGAACTTTTAACACAATTGTGTGCCCAATCGCATACTTTTAGCGAAGCTCTGGAAATTGTAAGAACAGCTTCATTATTTACAACACATACACCTGTCCCCGCCGGACACGATACCTTTGAAGAAGGTATGATTCGTCATTACCTTTCCCATATTCCTAAGCAACTTGGAATTAACTGGGAACAGTTTCTAGCTTTGGGAAGAGTAAACCCTAAAAATCACAACGAGAAATTTTCAATGAGTAATCTGGCAGCCAACACATCCCATCAAATGAACGGTGTAAGCTGGCAACATGGAAGAACATCACGTCAAATGTTCAATAACCTATACGAAGGTTTTTTTCCCGAAGAATTGCATATTGACTACGTTACCAATGGCGTACATTATCCTACATGGACAGCTAAAGAATGGCGTTCACTCTATGAATCTGAATTCCCCGAGAATTTCATACATGATCAATCGAATTCAGAACATTGGAAAAAAATATTTGATATAAGTGATGAGAAAATTTGGAGTATCCGCCAAAATCTGCGTAAAAATCTCATCCACTTTGTTAAAACAAAATTCCGAAAAAGCTGGATTCGTCGATATGAAGATCCCCGCAGAATGGTCGAAATTATTGAATCAATTGATGAAAATGCACTAACCATTGGTTTTGCCCGACGATTTGCAACCTATAAACGTGCACATCTATTATTTAGCGATCTAAGCCAATTATCTAAACTTCTGAATAATCCGAAACGTCCCGTTCAATTTATATTTGCAGGAAAAGCTCACCCTGCTGATAAAGCAGGTCAGGATTTAATCAAAAATATTGTCAAAATATCTCGCCGACCAGAATTTGCAGGAAAAATCCTATTCCTTGAAAACTATGATATTGAGCTGGGTAAGCGTCTTGTTAAAGGTGTAGATGTTTGGATGAATACCCCTACTCGTCCTCTTGAAGCTTCAGGAACGTCAGGTGAAAAAGCGGTAATGAATGGCGTTCTTAATTTTAGTGTACTTGATGGCTGGTGGCTCGAGGGATACAAAGATGAAGCGGGTTGGTCTATAACGGACAAACGCACTTATGAGAATCAAGAACTTCAGGATCAACTAGATGCTAAAATCATCTATAGCAAATTCGAAAATGACATAATTCCGTTATTCTACGATCGTGAAAATGGCAAATTACCCGTAAAATGGATACAATACATCAAAAAATGTATTGCTGAAATTGCTCCGCATTATACAACTAAACGTATGATTGATGACTATAGCGATAAATTTTATTCAAAAATGTTTGAAAGAGTTCAGAAACTGAAGGATGATAATTTTCAATTGGCTAAAAACATCGTGAAATGGAAACAACATATCTTACAGCATTGGAACAAAATAGAAGTGATTTCAGTAGATGCTCCCAACACACAAAAAAAACAATATATCGCTAACGATAATTATAATATCGAAGTTGTTTTAGATTTGAAGGAACTCATTCATGATTCTATCTGTGTTGAACTGGTTATGCGTTCATCTATTGATCCAGAAAATCTGGGAAAGATACAGACTCGAGAATTAGCATTGGATTCAAAAGTCAACAGCTTGGCTTTTTATAAGCTTAATTTAAAGCTAGACGATGCTGGAGTTTTCGATTTTGGACTCAGAATATATGCTAAAAACGAGTGCTTACCTCATCGTCAGGATTTCAACTACGTGAAATGGATCTAATAAAAAAAAAACGACTGATCATTTGACCAGTCGTTTTTTTTATTCTACAAGTATTGCTCGTAGAAATCGCGACACTCATCCCGCTCTTTAATACTTCGTTCTTCCAAAAATTGAATTCTATAAAGAAAAGCTCTTTCATCGGGAGTCAGCTCCCTTCTATTATCAGATGAGTTAACATCATCGCTTTTCAACTTTTGAATTCTTTCGATTACGTTTGAATCACTTTGTTTTACAAGCCATTCAATTAATTCTAATTTTTCGGTTTGCTGATTCATGATGTGTTTAGTCGTTTAAGTGTGTTTTTATTTAGTAGTTTTCACTTATGAACTAACAAGTTAGTTATTTTTACAGCAACATAATAATTAATTACAGTTTTTTTTCTTTAAACCACAATATATCAGCACTCAAGAATCAGAGAGAGATAGCAAATTTAATTTTATAGAATTGATATTTCACACATCAAATACCCCCATTTAGAAAGTCTAAACACCTTTCCAATGGTGATGAAATCTTCACAATTTATTGCATCCAGATATGAATTATCAGATTCTAAGCTCAACCTGCAATTCTTCGAAATACCTATTAATTCAAAAGCATGTTCTGGTATTTTAACTCGAATCTCTTTTTCACAATCATGAAAATTCACGAGCATTAATAAATGTTGCGAATTTGTATATCTTAGATATAAATAGTGTTGGGATCTATCAAATTCAGAGGAACTCGGATTATACCACATTAAATCATAAAATTCACCATCAACAACTGCATCCTGTTGGGCCATATAAAGAAGATGCTGATAAGACTTCCTCAATTCCTTCTGAGAATCTGACAAAAGACCGCCATCAAACTTGCCATTATTCATCCATTTTTGATGTTCTGGCACTCGCCAATAATCAAAAATAGTAGTACGCCCATCATCACCACTATAACCAGAAGCAGCATCAGCAGTTTCACCAAGCTCTTGACCGAAATAAAGCAACAAGGGACCTTTGTTAAGAGTAGCGACTACAAACATGGCTGAAATCGCTTTCCAAGGGTCTCCGACAAAAAAACGAGATGCCAAACGAACTTCATCGTGATTTTCAAGGAAGCGCAGCATATGTGCATCCTTCCCATTTAAATTTTTCCAGCATTGTGAAATATCCGATGTACAACGGACGCCATGAAGAATATCCTTTAATGTATCATACAATCCAACCTTGTCATATAAATAATCAAACTTTCCATTATCGGTATAATTATCGTATTCATCAGGCTTATAAAGCTCAGCAATAAAAATCAGATTTGGGAAATCTTCTTTGACACGTGATATCAACCAATTCCAAAATTCAACAGGTACCATTTCAACCATATCGCATCGGAAAGCATCTACCCCCATTTCAGCCCAATAATAAATCACCTGCTCCATTTTAAGCCAGGTATCCGGAATAGGATCAAAATGTTTGCTTCTATCATTCAAATAATCAACACCAAAATTTAACTTGACTGTATCCCACCAATCATTTATTGAAGGGAAACATGAAAAAACATCGTTTCCAGTCACCTTAGTGGAATTTTCAGAATAACTAGCAAAAGGGTGTTGCTTCAATAAAGAATCGGGCAATTTCAAGCTCTTATTGGGCAAATAATAGAAATTATTATCCTTATCAAACATTTTTGAAGGATCATCCCCTAGCCCAAAATCAACAACTCCCAATGGCTTTTTA
This sequence comes from Ancylomarina sp., assembly GCA_048268005.1. Lineage (GTDB taxonomy): Bacteria > Bacteroidota > Bacteroidia > Bacteroidales > Marinifilaceae > Ancylomarina. Next base: position 62,549 of record JBLWWJ010000001.1, on the reverse strand, counting down.
TCAGAATGATATTCCCTGGCCAAATGATTGGGAACAAAATCAATGATCACCTTCATATCTGCCTGATGTGTTCTAGCTAGCAACTCCTGAAACTCTTCGATACGTTTATCCACATCAACAGCCAAATCCGGGTTTACATCGTAATAATCCTTAATGGCATAAGGTGAGCCGGCCATGCCTTTTATAACCAATGGATTGCCATGAGGAATATTAAAATCAGGATAGCCCTCAACAATTGCATGTTCCATAATACCTGTGTACCAAACATGAGTTACTCCCAGATCCCGAATTTCTAATAATGCCTTTGTTGAAATATCATTCATCTTACCAACACCATTCTCGTCGCGATTTCCATTGAGTTTACAATCCTCATTTTTATTTCCGAACAATCGGGGTAATATCTGATATATAATTGGCTTCATGTTTTTCTTGACACTGATTAAAAGAGATTGATACTATTTAATGTAAAGATGATTAATTAAAATTGAGATAATCATCTCATATACAGATTAAAACACACTCAAATCATCCTCTTAGAATGAATCTGCTCAAAAACCAAGGCACAACGTGATGGAATATACAATTTCATCTGATTATTTTTCACCAGCGATTCAGAGACTTGAGGACAGTATATTTGTGATGTATCAACACGATTAAAACCTCCGAACTCCTCGTCATCAGTACTTAAAACCAACTGATATTTCCCAGGCCGAACAAAAATTTCATAATCAGCATATGATGCAACTCCATGAAAATTAAATACGAATAGCAGATTATCTCGATAAAAAGCCAAAACTTTGTTTATTTCGTCCTGCTGAATCAAGTCCGGGTAGTTCTCATTAAGTTTCATTTTTTTATTGGTCAACTGAAGCATAGCCTCGTCGAAATTTTTTAAGCCCTCGAAACGTAACTCCTTATTATCTGCCAAACTCCACTGTCTTTTAGCATGTTTGTACGACCAATCGTTACCCTGGCGAGGAAAGTCTATCCATTCGGGATGTCCAAATTCATTACCCATAAAATTGAGATACCCCCCACCTGAACTTGCAAGGGTGATTAAACGAATCATTTTATGAAGAGCAATTCCTCTATCAACAGCCAGGCACTGACTGCCCTTATGCATATTCCAATACATTTCTTTATCAATCAGTCGAAATATGATGGTTTTGTCGCCCACCAAAGCCTGGTCGTGCGATTCAAGATAACTTATCGTTTTCTCGTCTGCCCGCTTATTGGATAACTCCCTATAAATATTCCCAACACTCCACTCCTCTTCTTTCACATCCTTGATCAATTTGATCCAATAATCGGGAACCCCCATGGCCAAACGGTAATCAAAACCCAATCCCCCATCAACGATAGGCACTGCAAGTCCTGGATAGCCACTCATTTCTTCGGCAACTGAAATTGAATTAGCATTTATTTGTTTCATCAGCTTATTCGCCAATGCCAAATAAGTAATCGCATCTTCATCCTGTCCACCATCGAAATACATATCGTAGGAATTAAAATCACAGTCCAAACCATGATTTAAATAAAGCATAGATGTCACCCCATCGAAACGAAATCCATCACAATGAAATTCACTCATCCAATATTTAATATTAGACAAGAGAAAGTGCAAAACCTCATTTTTACCATAATCAAAACAAAGAGAGTCCCATGCCTTATGATTTCTTCTATTTCCCTCATGAAAATACTGATAAGCACTTCCATCAAAATTACCCAAACCTTCATCTTCATTCTTCACTGAATGTGAATGTACCAAATCGATAATCACACGAATACCCATACCATGGGCCTCATCAATCAGAGATTTCAATTCTTCGGGGGTACCAAAGCGAGAAGACACAGCAAAATAATTGGAAACATGATATCCAAAAGAACCATAATAAGGATGTTCCTGAACAGCCATTAACTGAATGGTATTATAACCAGCCTGCTTTATTCTTGGTAGAATATTTTTTTTAAATTCATCGAAACTGCCTACTTTTTCCTCTTCAGTGGCCATGCCAACATGAGCTTCATATATCAGGAGTGAGTTGGCCACAGAGATCTTCGTATCGTTTTGCCAATTAAAATTTGATGATGGCTCCCAGACTTGTGCACTAAAAGACAGGGACTCAGAATCCTGTACGGCTCTTGTAACATAAGCCGGAAGACGCTGCCCCTTGCCAGATTCCCAATATACCAAGAAGCGGTATAAATCACCATGCCTTAATACAGAAGATACCAGTTCCAATTCCCAAACACCATTTTTTCTACGAATGAATTCAAACTCATTTGATTCCTGCCAGTGATTAAATTCTCCAATCAAAAAGATCCGAGTCGCATTAGGTGCCCATTCTCGAAAAACCCACCCATTTTCATTTCTTTGCAAACCAAAAAACAAATAACCATTTGCAAAAGATGAAAGGGAATCCAATCCATATAGGAGTTCCTCTTCTTTTTGCTCCATAGCATACTTTCTTGAGTATAATTTTGACTGGTAATTCTCTAAAAATGGATCGGCATCTATAAGTTTCAAGGTCTGAATCATAGTGTGGTTAATTTGGCATACTAAATTTTACTTAATAGCAACAACTTAACCAAGTTAATAAAATACAAGCAAAAAAAATAGCGACTCCAAAGGAATCGCTATTTACAATACATCTATTAATCAGACTAATTAGAAGGAATATTCACTAGAATATCCAGTAAATGCTTCCAGAACTTATCGACTGTTTCAATATTAATTCTCTCATCTGGTGAGTGAACATCACGTAAAGTTGGTCCGAAAGAAATCATATCCATATTTGGATACTTCTCAAGGAATAAACCACACTCTAAACCAGCGTGAATAGAACGTGCAATTGGCTCAACATTGAATAAACGCTCGTATGATGCAACCGCTACCTTCAAGATTGCTGAATCTGGGTTTGGAGCCCATCCAGGGTAGCCATCGGTATGCTCAATTTCAGCACCTGCCATTGTAAAGGCAACCCCTACATTCTGTGCAATATTATATTTCTCACTATCCACATCACTACGCTGCGAAGTTGTGATGAAAATCTTATCACCTTCAATAAATTTAACTGATGCTAAGTTATTCGAAGTCTCAACCATACCCGGCATACGCGTACTCATAGTAAATACACCATGTGGACAAGCATAAAGAGCATCGAACAGGTTATTTGATGTTGCTTTATCACAAACGCAGTCTGGCATATCAGCTGACTCTAGCTCAATCTTAAGCTTTGGCTCAGCAATAGACCAAACATTTTCCATTTCAGCTGCATAAAGGTTCAAATCAACTCGGATTTGCTCCTTAAACTGAGAAGGAATAACAACAAGTGCAGACGCTTCACGTGGAATTGCATTACGTAGGTTACCTCCTGCAAAATCAGCTAAACGTACATCGTACTTCTTATTGATCTCCCAAAGGAAACGGTTCAAAATCTTATTTGAGTTTCCACGGTTCTTATTAATCTCATCACCTGAGTGACCACCTTGCAAACCGCTCACATCCAAACGAACAGCAAAATAGCCAGTTGGAATCTCTTCTCTGGTATAAGAAAGAGTCGCTAAAGTATCGATACCACCTGCGCAACCTAAGAAAATCTCACCCTCATCTTCTGAGTCAAGATTCAATAGGATGTCACCGCTAACAAAACCAGGCTGAAGCGCAAAAGCACCTGACAAACCTGTCTCCTCATCAACAGTAAACAAACACTCAATTGGTCCATGCTCAAGATCAGTCGAAGATAGCAATGCCATTTCAGCAGCTACACCAATACCATCATCAGCACCAAGCGTTGTACCTTTTGCTTTTACCCACTCACCATCAATCCAGGGAATAATAGGATCAGTATCGAAATTGTGCTCAGTAGAAGAATTCTTCTCACAAACCATATCCATATGCGACTGCAAAACAACCGTCTTAAGGTTTTCCTTACCCGGCGTTGCAGGCTTCTTGATTAGTACATTACCAATCTCATCGCGTTTGGTTTCAAGATTCAATTTCTTACCAAAATCCATAAGGAATTCAATAATTTTATCTTCTCTTTTTGATGGACGAGGAACCTGACAAATATCCTCGAAATGATCCCAAATAACTTTAGGCTCTAATCCGCTAAGTAAGCTCATTGTTTATTTTTTTATTTGAGATGACTCGTGTTTAACTCATCAATCTCAATTGATGTTAGTATTCTTTTTTAACAAACCCAAAGGTAATAAAAGCTAGCATAAAATTAAGATGTAATCTGCTTCCATTCTATACCTTTGATATATCTAAAACTTAAGTATTGAAAACCTAGCATGATAGGTAAACCAACAATAACACCATATGGAATAAAAGTTAATCCCCAATGTGTTAATCCAAGTATACCCGCTGATAGCATCATTAAGATACCTTTAACAAAGTTATCTCCAGAATCCTGGGACAATCTCTCCTTTGAAAAAGGTAAGGCTTTGCTTTGCATCACAGTCACAAAAGAAGTTATAACTGTAATGGAAACAAGAGCATAAAGAAGATCAGGAAGCGCTTGTAAAGACCAAAAATAGAGAATCAGCCCACCAATTATAGCATAAAGAGGCCAAACATATTTTGCGAGTACCGCTTTAATTGTACCTGATAAAATATGTCCCGGTTTTGAAACAGGCATAGAACTAAAGAACCAACTTGACTTGGGCTCATCGCTATAAATAATATTCATACAGACAGCAAATGCGGCAAACAGAATAAAATAGATAAATAGCAAATAGCGTTTCGAAGCCAATAAATTCGCAAATTGATCTTCATCACCAAAACCTTTTACAACAGTAATAGCAATAAATACAAACACATAACCAAAAGCAGGAAAAGCTGTTTGCTTAAACTTCCTCTCTCTCCCACTCATTTTCCAAATCATTTTAAAACTTGTCCTTTCAACTGTACTTTGAGTTAAAAGTTGAGCCAGTTTCTCTGAATATCTAAAGCGAGAAGTTTCATATTTTTTAATTTTTGCTGGTTTTGATGCTACAGCATCCATCTGACTTAGGCGTTGACTAAATTTCGGTGAAAGATATTTAACAATAATCCAGAGACTTAGTAATGGAACAACTAGTGCCAGTAGTATAAATAAAACATTCCCTACACTGTAAACAGATGTCGTTAAGGCTGTGATAGAGCCAGCAAACCAAGAGGGAGGAATCAGATAAGTATACCATTCTATATTCATCTGAGAATTATACAAATCATTCATCTCAATCAAACGTGGTAAAAGCTGATAAGCACCCATAAAAATAATGGCCATCCCAATCTGAAAATAGACCATGATATCCTTCAACTTTTCACCATTCACGAACCTCATCAATCCCAAATAAAAAAGATTAGTCAGAAAAAGAGTGAATAAAGTTGATAGAAAAACCATTATCAAAAAGAAAAATGCTGCCATATAACCGTATATCATTACAGTAAAGACTACAGAAGCAATAGACAAGGACAAACTCAAATGCAAAAGATAAATCGCAATATGCAAGAGCTTAGCCATGGTCATTGTTCTACTGTTTATGGGCCGAGGTAGAAGAATTGCATTATCTCTTGTATCGATTAATACCACCGAAAATTCAGATATCATTAACATGGCAATCATCACCATGATCATTGAAAAAACCACGGTATAAGCCGTAAATGTGTGTTCAACATAAGCAATCAAAACCACTATAAAGATTCCGACAACAGCGTATATAAAGGATTGAATTAAAAGCTGATTGCTTGAATCCTTCTTTTTGGTTGAAGTTGAAAAGCCTCGACGATTATCCATCGTTAGTTTGACCCTTAGTATACATTCTAATTGATGGTAATCCACTCCCATCATGGTAAACAGCCCCTTAAAAAGTCGGATGATTCTAATAATAAAATTCACCATAGTTTAATTCTCAAATACATTAATAATCTCGTTGGCTGTTTCGCTGTGTCCTGAGTTTCCTGTCAGCTTTGTAAATAGATTCTCTAAAGATTCATTATTCGAATCTGAATTCAACTCCTCGTAACTACCATCCGCTAAAACAACACCATTATCAATTAAAATAATACGATCTGATATTTTCTCAACCACATCCATAATATGCGAACTATAAAAGATGGTTTTACCTTCTTTAGCCAGTTGCTGCAGTACGCGTTTCACAATGATGACAGCATTGGCATCCAAGCCCGATAAAGGTTCATCCATAAAAATGATATCCGGATTATGAATTAAACCTGATATGATCAGTATCTTTTGTTTCATTCCTTTTGAGAAGCTGTTCATACGTTCATCGGCATGTGCTTTCATCTCAAATAAATCAAGAAGTTTTGCGATCTTCGTTTGAATATCACTCTCATCCATTCCCTGGAGCTCTCCAACAAATTGCAAGTATTCACTTGGCGTAAGTGTGTCGTATAAAGCCGCATTCTCTGGAATATAACCGATCCTCTTTTTAATGGCAATATCATCTGTTCTCAGGTCCATATTCAGGACTTCAATATCTCCTTCGAAATCGGTCAGGATACCACAAAGAATTTTTACTGTAGTCGATTTACCAGCCCCATTAGGTCCAATATATCCAATAATTTGACCTGATTTTATTTCCAAATCAACGCCTTTTAAAACAGGCTTGACTGCCCCTCCATTTTTATAGGATTTATGCAGGTTCTTTATTGATATGACAGTATTAGAATTCATGCTATATATTTTTTTTTGATAAATTAATTTAAAACTAATAAAAACTTAAACAGCAACAATCTTAAAAGAAGGAATATCAAACTCAATCTTAACAAGCTTCATCTTTTATGAATAATTTCCATGTTTGTCACGCTTTCAAAAATTAAATTCTGAAATTCTTTCTGATTTTATGTCGTTTTGTCAGATGAAAAGTCATGGCACAGGCTTTGATTAAACTGAATCGTAAAATTTAAATAACAATTAAAATTTAAAAATATGTCAACAGGAAAAATTGGTGTTACCAGTCAGGATCTGTTCCCGATCATTAAAAAATTCTTATACTCAGATCACGATATCTTTTTACGTGAGATCGTTTCGAATGCTGTAGATGCAACTCAAAAACTTAAGACTTTATCTTCTACTGGCGAATTTAAAGGAGAACTTGGTGAGTTAACTGTAGATGTAAAGATTGATAAGGAAGCGAAGACATTAACAATCTCTGACCGTGGTATCGGTTTGACGAAAGAAGAAGTTGAGAAATATATCAACCAAATTGCTTTCTCTGGTGCTGAAGAGTTCATGGACAAGTATAAAGATCAAGCCAATGCCATTATTGGTCACTTTGGTTTAGGTTTTTATTCTTCATTCATGGTTTCTGATAAGGTTGATATCATCTCTCTTTCTCACAAAGAAGGTGCTCAAGCTGTAAAATGGAGCTGTGAAGGTAATCCGGAATACACACTTGAAGAAGTTGAAAAAGCTGATCGAGGTACTGATATCGTGATGCATATTTCAGAAGATGAAAAGGAATTTTTAGAAGAAGGACGTATTCAAGAGCTTCTAAATAAGTACTGTAAATTCTTACCTATCGATATCACTTTTGGAAAGAAAAAAGAGTGGAAAGATGGTAAAGAAGTTGAAACAGAAGAAGCAAATCTTATCAACGACACAAAACCAGCATGGACAAAGAAACCATCTGATTTGACTGATGAAGATTATAAAAACTTCTACCGACAATTATACCCAATGGGCGAAGATCCTTTGTTCCACATTCATTTGAATGTTGATTATCCATTCAACCTGACGGGTATTCTTTATTTCCCTAAAATTAAAAACTCTGTTGAAGTTCAAAAGAACAAAATTCAATTGTACTGCAACCAGGTATTCGTTACCGATTCAGTAGAAGGAATCGTACCTGAATTCTTGACACTATTACATGGTGTAATTGACTCTCCAGATATTCCTTTGAACGTTTCTCGTTCATACTTACAAAGTGATGGTAATGTTAAGAAGATTTCAAACCACATTACTAAGAAAGTAGCTGATAGCTTATTCGATATCTTCAAGAAAGATCGTGAAGACTTTGAAAGCAAATGGGATGATTTAAGAATCTTTGTTCAGTATGGTATGCTAACTGAAGAGAAATTCTACGATCGTGCTAAAAAGTTCATGTTGTTGAAAAACACAGAGGGCAAATACTTCACAATGGAAGAATATGAAGCTATTGTTAAGGAAAACCAAACTGACAAGGAAGGTAATATGATTTGCTTGTATGCCACTAATGCAGAAGAGCAATACACCTATATCGACTTGGCAAAAGCAAAAGGTTACGATGTTCTATTGATGGATAGTCAATTAGATAACCACCTGATTAACACACTTGAACAGAAAACAACAACGACTAAATATGTGCGTGTTGACTCTGATGTTGTTGATAAATTGATTCAGAAGGATGAAGTGAAAGCTTCGAATTTAAGTGAAGAGCAGAAGAACGATTTAATTCCTGTTTTCAACTCACAGTTGCCTACTGAAAAAGTGAATTATATTGTTGCTTTCGAAGCATTAGGAGCCGATGCTCAGCCAGTAATGATTACTCAAGCTGAATTTATGCGTCGTATGAAAGATATGGCTGCTATGAATCCAGGCATGGCAATGTATGGTGAAATGCCAGATTCATACAATCTGGTTGTTAATACAGATCACGCGCTTATCGAGACAATTCTTGAAAGTAAGGATGCTCAACTAAGTGATAAGATTGCTGAAGTTGCTGCGAAATTGACTCCGGTTATTGCAGAAAGAGAAGCTCTTGAAGCGCTTAAAAAGGACAAGAAAGAAGACGAAGTTCCTCAGGAAGAGAAAGATAAAATAACTGAGGTGCAGAAGCAAATTACAGAAATCAATGCTGAACGCGAAGCCCTATTAACTGGCTTTGGTAAGGACAATCAAATTGTAAAACAATTGATCGACCTTGCACTACTTGCTAATAACATGCTTAAAGGTGAAGAGTTGGCAAATTTCGTGAAGCGTAGTATCAAATTAATCAAATAGTCTGTTCGAATGGAAATTCGAATCTAGTTCAAAATAGAAAGCCACAACCTATGGGAATGTGGCTTTCTTATTTTTACTTATCTGATGAAAATCCTATTATCTGATGAATTATCATACAGACAAATAATCATCAGATAATTAACTTTATATAGAAAATTCAAAAACAAAGCTTTTATATTTGAGCTCTATTTAGATAAAATAAGCCTATGGAAAGAACTGAAATCATCAATTACATATTTGATGCCCTTTATGCACAGCCTGAAAATGAGTCATTGGACATCGCTTGTTGGGGAATGGAACATCTCAAGATTAACGACGAAGATCCAATTTACGAAACCATTATCGAAGAGTTTCTACAAAACGAATGGGCAACAGATGAAGGGCTTGGTTTCTTACAACTTACTCCTGAGGGACGAGATATCATCAATGTTTTTGGGTCTTATACAGCTTTCATGGCAACCTACATGCAACCAGCTCCAAAATTCAAACCTGCTGTTAGCATGAAAACAATAAGCTTGGTTTTAAATCTACTTTTGGCTCTGTTTATTGCTATGCTTTTAGTGACTAAGAACAATGATGGTAAGATTATCGAAAATCAAAAAACTCAAATTGAAAGTCAGCAATCAACAATTGATTCTTTACAGATGGTTTTGAAAAATAAAGCCAATGCCGTTGATTAAGTTATTTATTTAATCAACTATTGAACGGATAAATTCACATAACAATCAACATAAAAAGAACTTGGAGAATGTCTCCAAGTTTTTTTTATTTCCCCCAATCCATATACAAAGAATCAAGTTCTAACATAAATAATTTCTCACTCATCATAAAAAAAACGTATTTTAGTATAAAACATACTAAATATGAAAGTTGAGAAAGATTTCAGTAACGATGAAATAAAACAGTTATGGGATGATTTTAATTCAATATCTCAAGAAGAATTGTTTCAAAACTTTAATGTACACATTAGCGAACTCCATGCTATTTTAAATACCTATGCAGAATATTACAGATCACTACATCAGTCAAAAACTGAAGGGAAAAATAATTTTGCAAGCCTAAGTGAATTCAAACAAGCAACACTCAAGCTATTAATAAAAAGTCAGGAAAAAATTCTTGATCGTGATTTCAAAAAAACATCTCAGTCTTACTTATCTAAAATCAACGCCTTAGAATTAAAAAAAACTTTAATCCGAAAGGAAAAATTCACGCCCTACACCTATAATAAAAAGGATAAACTGCCCCTTTTATTCAAGAAATTAAGCATCAATACCAAATTCAAATTAAAGGTTCGAAGAAGAAAACTTTTCAATATCTTCCGTAGAATATTTAAACTCAATCTTCTGGGACTCGATACTTTCCAGCGTCGTAAAATACCATATAAAAATATGGTGAACCACTATTTTGCTATTCAGCTTCCCAAAAGTCTGTCAAATAATTTCCACGAAATTATGCAAGTCAAAAGTCTGGTTTTACTTGATATATGGCGATTCGACAAAGATTTTGAAACAGAAATTCAAAATCAATTATTAGAAAATCAAAGTGATCAAATTTTATTGAACCCAAACAGTAAATCAATTGAGGAACTCATTGAAAAACAAGATCAACGCCTTAAGGATTTAAGTAACGGACTAAAAAATGCGATCGCTTTAGCAAACTCCGAGCATTTCGAAATGCTTGATCAGGCCTTGCTTTGTGTAGACTCACCAGAATTATCGCGAAAAAGGTTTCATGCAAATGAAGTCAAGTCTGAACAAAACCAGATCTTCACTGACATCGATTTGGAGAATCAGAAATGGAATAATACCCATACAACACTAATCGATGATTGGTCATTGGATCTTGAGATAGCGCAGCTTTATTTTACCGTTCTGGATGACTATACAAATCTACACTCCAAAATAAGTCAGTTCATTGATGAACATTTAAGTCTGAATATTGAGCAATTGAACGAATTTATCACTTCTTCAAGTAAGCGAATTCAAGATAATGCCGCCACTACTAAGGAATTGATTCTAGCTTTAAATGAAGAAAGGACTAATATCAAAAATGAATTTATTGATAAGATACTGGCTAAAACCATTAAAAAATTATCAGGCAGCATCAATCAAGATCTGGAAAAATTCAAAACCAGAACCATCAAACTCATTAATAATGTTTCTGATAAACGCAGCTTTATAAAAAGTAAGAATTATGAACGAGGCATTCGAAGCTCAGAGATCAATTGGTTATCTCCCAGGGAACTATTAAACTTTGAAGCTCTCCCCCATTTTGAGGTGTCCATTAAGGAGATTAAACTATTTATTGATGACAATATGAAAAAAGCAAGATTCAAACTTCTTGCTTTGGGAACTGTTAGTGATTTTAGTCTCGAGTCTGCTCAAATCATGTTGCAAAAGAAAAAAGGAGCTTTAAAATCAACGGTTCAAGTTGCAGAAGAAGGTTTAAGTCGAGCTTTAATCCATTTAGATGAAGCAACAGAACTAATGGATGAAATAAAAAAAGAGCCTCAGGAACAGCTTCGTCAAACGATAACAACCTTCCATACTGAAATTCAGAAACTCAAAAATATCGATACAATACTCGAGCTGAATTTACAGATTGTGAAGATTAAGGCTATTGAACGATCAAAAAAATTGCGAAAAGACTCTATTTCCTGGATATTAAACATTATTCCAAAAACCATAGCCTTTTTAAAGAAACACCTTACGGGTACAACGGGTTATATTGCCGAAATAAAAAAACACCTGGGAATCCATGTAGAAAAGGTTCAAATCTCACACGAATTACCTGAATTTATTCGTCAAACAGAGCTGGCATTAAAAAAACTGCCCTTCGTCTATCAACGCCTTTATCAACTAACACCCACAGACGAAGATCGTTTTTTTGTGAGTCGTCAAGCCGAATTAGAAAGCTTGGAAAAAGCTTTTTCGGATTGGAATAAAGATCGCTTTGTCACAACAGCACTAATATCCGAAAAAGGAAATGGAGCAACCTCATTAATAAAAATTTTCCTGAATAAAATTGAAACTGAAATTCCTGTTATCCATCTGTCTGCAGACAGAAAAATCTACAATAAGGAAGCTTATCTGGCTTTTTTTGCTGAAACACTTGAAGTAGACAAATTTGAATCCAACGAAGAAATCATTGATTTCCTAAATAATAGACCCGAAAGTTTAATTCTCATTCTGGAAAGCCTCCATCACTTTTTTATTAAAAAGGTGAAGGGGTTCAAATGCCAGAAAATGCTATTCGAACTCGTATCAAGAACATCAAAGAAAGTTTTTTGGATTGGGACATATACCATTCACTCCTGGGAATACCTTAAGAAAACAGTTGATGTTTCTGAACAATTTACCCGGGAGGTACATTTGCAAAAATTTGACGGAGAAACTTTAGATGAAGTCATTTTTAAGCGTAATAACCTGAGTGGCTATAAAATTATATTTGAACCATCAAGAGAAAGCAGAAACTCAAAATCCTTTCACAAAATGGATGAGAATGAAAAACAAGTATTTTTAAGGAAACAGTTTTTCATTGAACTCAATCAAATGTCTAATGGGAATGTTAGTTTAGCTCAGCTCTATTGGCTTCGCTCAACATGCTCGGTGAGCGATGATACGATAAAAATTGGTTCTCTTAGAGAGATTGATGTTTCATTTGTAAAAGATCTTCCTGGCGAACATTTGTTTGCCATGCATACCATACTGATACACGATGGGTTAAAACTGGAAGATTATGCAAGTTCCTTTAATATTCCCGAATATATGGGACGAAACATCTTGATCCCAATGCTCGAAAAAGGTCTACTAATTCGTCCCAAGGAGAAATTCAATATCAATCCCATCATATTCCGGCAGGTGGTTAGCTTATTAAAATCTCACAATTTTATCAACTAATTGTATCATAATGAAGCATTTTACAACACTATATATATTCCTCCTGATAAGCTGCCTAAACCTGCCAATATCTTTGGCTCAGGATACAAGTTTGGTGAATACGCTTGTCAGCCAGAACGATTCTTCAGCAAACATTTTTAGATTGGAACAATACAATTCCGATACACTAATCGGGATTAAAAAAAGTATTGCAAGTAGAGAAAGTATTACCTCATCAATTGATACCATTAAGGCCAATCAAACAGAAATTATAAAAAAGGAAGTCGATTCTCTTAAAAATGACACCACGCTTTTTAATGCAAAAAAACTATTCACAAATATTGAAAATACAGTACCAGATAAACCCAAAGATGTTCTGGAAGTTATATCCCTATCAAAAATTTTCTGGACTATCGTTCTTTTGTTATTTGGATATTATTTTATTCAAATAGTCATTAAGATTCTCGATATCTTCTCTGAACGCAGTGCCAGGTTTCGTATCACAATAAAAGGGATTATTCCTATTTTCAGGATAGTATTTTGGTCCATCATTATTTTTGCCATTATAAAAGGCATTTACAATCCACCCTTCGAAACAGTTATTGCCTTTACAGCTTCGGTAGGTATTGCAGTTGGTCTGGCAGCACAGGATTTACTCAAAAATGTATTTGGCGGTATGGCCTTGCTACTCGACAGACCCTTTAAGGTTGGAGATAAAATTGACAGTGGAAAGTATTACGGTGAGGTTATTGAGATTGGATTAAGAGCAACCCGATTAGTCACGGCTGACGATTCGGTTGTATCTGTTCCCAATGCCGAACTGGTTAATTCATCTGTATCAAATGCAAACTCGGGAGAGCTCAATTGCCAGGTAGTTGCTGAAATTTATCTCCCTATTGATATTGACACCTTCAAAGTGAGACAAATTGCTACCGAAAGTGCTCAAGTTTCCCGATACGTCTATCTGAACAAACCCATTACAATTTTGTTTTTTAACGAGGTCAAAGAAAGACGATCTTATCTAAAAATGAGGGTAAAAGCCTACGTAATGGACATTCGTTACGAATTTCAATTTAAAAGTGATATGACAGAAATCGTTATACGAGAGTTACTGCGAGAAGGACTTATCTCAAAAGATGAATTATTTTAAACTTCAACAAAAAAATACCGACCTCATCAGAAGTCGGTATTTTCATTTTATATAGTAGTTCGCTAATTTCCTATTTCGCTAAGCTCAAGCCAACGCATTTCCTTTTCATCCAACAAATCCATGACCTCTTGAATACGTGCTGATTTTGTCATTAAGTCCTCATTCGAAAGAGTTCCTGAACTCATGGCTAATTCAATTTCGTCTTTTTCTTCATTCAAACTTTCCATATCCTTTTCCAACTGCTCAAACTCACGTTTCTCGTTAAAGGATAACTTTGTTTTAGTAGTTGATTTTGGTTTCTCTTTCTTAAGCTTTACAGGTTTTTCAATCTGCTTCAGCTCCTTTTCCTCTTCAGCTACAGTATCTCTATAAATAGTGTAGTTACCAGGGAAATTTCTGATTTGTCCTTGTCCTTCGAACACGAACATATGCTCAACCACCTTATCCATAAAGTAACGGTCGTGAGATACAATAATCAAACAACCTTTGAAGTTCATCAGATAGTCCTCTAAGACATTCAGAGTCATAATATCCAAATCATTGGTCGGCTCATCCAAAATAAGAAAATTCGGGTTTTTCATCAGAACCGTCATCAAATACAAACGACGCTTTTCTCCCCCACTCAACTTCGATACCAAATTGTATTGTGTCTTGGTTGGAAATAGAAAATACTCCAAAAATTGAGAAGCTGACATCACTTTGCCATTACCTAAGTCAATACTCTCAGCAATTTCCTTGATGACTTCAATAATCTTTTGATTCTCGTTTATCTTGATCCCGTCTTGCTTATAATAGCCATAAACAACAGTTTCACCTATCTCAATATTTCCAGCGTCAGCTGCAATATTTTGGGTGATGATATTCAAAAAAGTCGACTTACCTGTACCATTCTTGCCAATAATACCAATCTTCTCTCCTCTTTGAAATTTGTATGAAAAATCTTCAAGAATTTTTAGATCTCCAAAGCTCTTATATAAATTATCAAATTCAAGTATTTTCTTACCCAATCGGGCTGACTTGATATCAATATCCATTTTATCCTCTTTATAACCTTGCTTGGCCTTCTTTTTCAATTCATAAAAAGCATCAATTCTTGATTTTGCCTTTGTGGCACGAGCCTGAGGCATACGACGCATCCATTCCTGTTCGGTTTTAAAAAGGCTTTTAGCTTTACCCACTTCAGCATTCAAATTCTGAATTCTTTCTTCACGCTTTTGCAGATAGTACGAGTAATTTCCTTTATAGGAATGAATACTATTGGCATCCATTTCAATAATCTCATTACAAACTCTATCCAGGAAATACCTATCGTGGGTCACCATCAAAAGCGTACCTTTCGACTTCTTTAGATACTCTTCCAACCATTCAATCATTTCTAAATCCAGGTGGTTAGTAGGCTCATCCAGAATCAAAAAGTCGGGATCAGTAATCAGAACTTTAGCCATACCCACACGCTTCTTCTGTCCTCCGGAAAGCTGCGAAATAGGCTGATCAAAATTGGTAATCTTTAGCTTCGAAAGTATTTGCTTGACTTTAACTTCATAATCCCAGGCCTTGTGTAAGTCCATTTTCTCAAGAATCTCTGTCATGCCATCCTCATTCCCCGATTCGATCATTCGTTCATAATCACGAATAACCGATAGAACCGGATCAGTAGAATTAAACAGCTCATTGATTACAGAGTTGCTATCATCCATCTCAGGAATCTGCTCCAAATAGCCCAATTTAATATCCTTTCGGAACGTAATATCCCCACTATCCTGACTATCTTTCCCTGCAATAATATTTAAGAGAGAAGTCTTTCCCGTTCCATTTTTAGCTATCAGAGCGATCTTTTGTCCCTGTAGAACACCAAAATTAATGTCGGTGAATAAAACCTTGTCCCCATAGCTTTTGCTTAGGTTTTCTATTTGTAAGTATGATATCATGAATAACTTTGCTTTCTGTTAGTTTGCAAACTTACA
This sequence comes from Ancylomarina sp., assembly GCA_048268005.1. Classification (GTDB taxonomy): domain Bacteria; phylum Bacteroidota; class Bacteroidia; order Bacteroidales; family Marinifilaceae; genus Ancylomarina. The sequence goes on along the minus strand of JBLWWJ010000001.1, from coordinate 46,567 downwards.
AATTTGAATTGACACACTAGCCTTTATACTACGCTGAATCCAAGAACATAGTTCATTTTCCATTACAGCTAATAAAAATTAAAGATCTAATAGCAGACTGTTCGATCTCTTATTTAAAATTATTATTTTCGTAAGTCTAATCAGTAAATGAATACATGCGAAAAAAAGAACGTTTTGAGAAAGTCATAGCTTGGTTCCAAGAAAATATGCCCATAGCAGAAACCGAGCTTCATTATACCAACCCATATGAGTTATTAGTCGCCGTTATTTTGTCAGCGCAATGCACCGATAAGCGTGTGAATATGATGACACCTTCACTTTTTGAAAAATACCCTACGGCATTCGATCTTTCGCATGCCACACAGGAAAATATCTTCAATTTCATTCGTTCTTGTTCTTATCCAAACAATAAGGCTAAGCACTTACTAGGTATGGCAAAAATGCTGGTTGAGGATTTCAAGGAAGAAGTACCAGACGATATCAAAGAGCTGCAAAAGTTACCTGGAGTTGGTAGAAAAACGGCGAATGTGATTGCCTCAGTCGTTTACGATAAGCCAGCCATGGCAGTTGACACCCATGTTTTCAGAGTTTCTGCCCGTATGGGTTTAACCACCAATTCAAAAACGCCTTTGGAAACTGAAAAACAACTGATGAAGTATATTCCTGAGGAACATGTCGCAACCGCTCACCATTGGCTGATCCTACATGGTCGTTATGTTTGTATTGCCCGAAAACCCAAGTGCAAATCTTGTGGTTTAAAGGACTTGTGTAAATTCTATATTAAAGAACAGAAGAAAGAACAAAATGTATAGTTACGATTACCCACGCCCGGCACTAACGGTTGATTGTGCCATTTTCTGCCAATCTAATAACAAAAAATTTGTTTTACTCATAGAACGTGCACAAGAACCATTTGCTTACAATTGGGCTTTCCCTGGGGGTTTTGTTGATATGGATGAGGATCTGGATCAGGCAGCTTACCGTGAACTAAAAGAGGAAACTGGCTTTGAAAACTGTGAACTCAAACAGTTCAAAACTTATGGTGGTGTTAATCGTGACCCACGAGGCAGAACCGTATCTGTGGTTTATAAAGGAGAACTCGAACATGAAGAACTCCCGGAAGTTAAAGGTATGGACGATGCCAGGCAAGCAAAATGGTGGCCAATAGATACATTGCCTAAATTAGCTTTCGATCATGACCTAATCATGTCTGAATTACTTAATCGATGAGATAATCTTATCGGATAAATTTTAGTGATGGAAATTATTTATTCGACAGATTTCCACAACTCGCAAACGACTGATGCCTAGCATTATGCACAAAATGTAAGGATGTGAAAAATAAAAAGATAATCTATTAAGCTATTTATTTTTCACTTTAACCTTTATACTTGCTTTTCCTTTATCCTTTAATACTCTGCTCAAGGTGCATCAAACTATCAGGTCCCATGTTAAATAGTAGATCCAGAATACTTAGATTCTCAATAAAGCCCTGCTTATCGCTAAATACCTGATAGTATTTATTCGATACATAAGATGAGTCTGCGATAGATTTTGAAGCTTTAGGGTGGATACCTTCGCGAAAATCAACAAGTTGACCTATGTCTTCAATATAGTCGTCGGTTTTCTTTATTGAAGAATCTATTTCGATTAAAGAGTTGATCTCGTTCTGAATTTCCATATTGAAATCTAAAAGGAAATCCCACTTTCTATCAAAAAAACGAACTAAATCATCAATATAAAACTCATAAAAAGGTGATGATTTATAAGCCGACTCAATACCCTTCCAATGCAACTTCTGCCAGTCGGTATCATAAGAAATACGCACGTCCTTCGTTAGAATCTTCTTACTACTTGCCTTCACAACCGGGACTGTTAATGCCAATTCGCCATTAGCACCAAAAATATTACAACGGTTTCTATAGGATTGCTTTGAGTAATTCTCAAATTGCTCAATCATCACATTGGGAAATTGAACCAACTTGCTATAATATTGAATTGGGGCAAAATATGCAGTAGATAATAGGACTGTGTTTTCCATCTTCTTTTCTAGATTTTGTGCGAAACTACAAAAATAATGAATAAAAATTAAGGCTATCTCGATTGAGACAGCCTTAAATTATAAAGTTTAAGAATAATGAATCTTATTCAATGCCTTTAAAAATTCGGTTCCATCTGATTTTACTCAAGAATGATTTATCCTTATCAAGAGATAACCAAACAAATGAAGCTTTACCTACAATATGATCTTCGGGCACATATCCCCAATAACGAGAGTCAGCAGACATATGTCTGTTATCACCCATCATCCAATAGTAGTTCATTTTAAACGTATAAGTATCTGTTAATTCGCCATTGATATAGATACCATCCTCTTTTACATTCAGCTTGTTTCCCTCATAAGCTGTAATTGCTCTTTCGTATAATGGAAGTGTTTTCTTACTTAAAGTAACGCTTGCTCCTTTTTTAGGCAATACAAAAGGTCCGAAATTATCTCGATTCCAATTGTAATCTCTGCTAAATGGAAATACCTCTTCGTACATACCAAGTGGGTATAACACACGAGTTACCGATACAACATTGTTAAGCTTCTTAAGTGCTTCAACCTTAGCACCTGTTAAAGGCATCTCATATTCATTGGCACTTCTCTTGCCTCTATCGGCAAAAGCAATATTTAGTTCATCCAATTTGCGTGGATTAATCGAAGTACCGTTTGTCTTAATAATGTAATTATACTGCATATCTTCAATAGCAGCTTGAGCTTTACCATTCACAAACAATTGGCCATCTTTCGAAATCAAAGTATCACCAGGTAGGCCAACACATCGTTTGATGTAATTCTCACGCTTATCAACCGGACGAGAACGAATATCGTAACGCTGTCTCATAAATTTACGAGCCATATTCTTATAAGCCTTATCTGATTGCAATAAGCGACCTTTACTCATATCATCAGCTTTAAACTGTTGTCCATATCGACGAACGTAAGAATGGAAGTCTGGATTTTCATTCCCTACCCAAATGGTATCACCTGCTGGAAAATTGAAAACAACAACATCATCACGTTGAACATCTCCAAAACCAGCCAATCGTTTATATGGCCACTGAATCAATTCTGAATACGACTTTGTAGATTTGGTACCTGGCATGGTGTGATGAGCAAAAGGGAATGATAAAGGTGTATTTGGCACCTTAGGTCCATAAGCCATCTTACTTACAAAAAGATAATCACCTACTAACATGGATTTCTCCATCGAAGAAGTCGGAATTGTATATGCTTCGATAAAAAACATACGAATAAGTGTCGCTGCTACAACAGCAAATATTAAAGCATCAACCCATTCAACAATAAAACCTTGTTTCTTAACGCCTTTTTTCTTCCAAAATGCCCAATGCACTTTTTTACTAATATAAACATCAAACAGAATAGGCAAACCTAAGATAAGCCAATAATTACCTATCCAAATCATCATCAAAAGATAGATAATGGCAGCTAATGAAAACTTAAACCATTTGTTCTTTAAAATTTCCTTCATAGGGCAAATATTTTATTTAGCAATCTAATATCGTATTCAATTGGTGCGAATCTACAAAAATTATCAATCGTTTCGATGAGATATGTTCAGCAAAAGTTAAATAGACTTAGAAATCAACACCTGTATAAACACAACAGCTACCTTAATAAGATAGCTGTTATTCTTAATTCAATTAATTATTCAACGCCTTTAAAAATTCGATTCCAGCGAATTTTGCTAAGAAATGATTTATCCTTATCCAGCGATAACCATATAAAAGAGGCTTTTCCGACAATATGATCTTCTGGCACATATCCCCAATAACGTGAATCAGCTGACATATGTCTGTTATCACCCATCATCCAGTAATAATCCATTTTAAAGGTATAGGTTGAAGCAAGTTCCCCATTAATGAAAATACCTTCCTCCTTTACTTCAAGCTTATTGCCTTCATAGGTTCTAATAGCTCTCTGATAAAGGGGTAAATTCTCTTTTGTAAGAGTAACCGTCACACCCTTTTGGGGTAAAACCAATGGGCCGAAATTATCACGATTCCACTTGAAGTTTTCGTTGAAAGGAAAAACATCTTCATACATCCCAACTGGAGATAAAACTCTTGTAATGGACATCACATTTTTAAACTTCTTAAGCGCTTCAACTTTATCACCAGTCAAAGGCATTAAATACTCCGAAGAACTAAGCTTATCCCTATCTTCATTGGCAATATTTAGCTCGTCCAACTTTCTGGGATTAATCGAAGTCCCATTTGTTCTTACACGATAAAGAAATTGCATTTCCTCAATAGTTGCTTGCGCTTTGCCATTCACAAATAACTGTCCATCCTTCGATACCAAGGTATCTCCTGGCAAAGCCACACAGCGCTTAATGTAATTCTCTCGTTTATCTACTGGACGAATACGAATTTCATTCTTACTTTCAAGAAATTTAAATGCTTTTTTATTATAGTAAGTATCTGTCTTTAAGGCATTCCCTTTTTGTTCATCCTCAATTTTGAATTGTTTACCGTAGTATCTGATATAAGAATAAATATCTGACTGTGTATCTCCCATCCACACCGTATCACCAGCAGGGAAATTGAAGACCACAACATCATCCCGCTCAACATCTCCAAAACCAGCTAAACGCTTATAAGGCCATTTAATCAATTCTGAATATGATTTTGTAGACTCAGTCCCCGGCATGGTGTGGTGAGCGAATGGGAAAGACAAAGGTGTGTTTGGCACCTTAGGCCCATAAGCCATTTTACTCACAAACAGGTAATCCCCCACCAACATCGATTTTTCCATAGATGAGGTCGGGATCGTATAGGCCTCGATAAAGAAGATTCGAATAAGCGTTGCTGCAACAACAGCAAATACCAGAGCATCTACCCATTCTACAAAATAAGATTGCTTTTTTACACCACGCTTCTTCCAAAAAGCCCAGTGAACTATTTTACTCACATATACATCAAACAATGCTGGCAAGCCTAACAAAAGCCATAAATTTCCAATCCATATCATCATCAGAATATAAATGATGGCGGCCAATGAAAATTTAAACCACTTATTCTTTAGAAATTCTTTCATATAATCCTTATTCAGTTTCTATTTTTAAAGTTTCAATAGGTCTTTCATTCCGAAAAACCCAGATTTTCCAGGCATAAACTCAGCCGCCAAAACGGCTCCAAAAGCAAAGCCTTTTCGACTATAGGCCTGATGTTGAATTTGAATTTCATCAACCTCAGAGTGCCAGGTAATACTATGAGTTCCAGGAACAGCTCCGTGACGCTTTGCCACAATACTCATCTCAGAATCTTTGGTGCTTAAACCTTCTATCCATGAATTTTTCACAGGATTATTCTCCAGAACGCCTTCTGCTAAAGTCAATGCCGTTCCACTAGGCGAGTCTAATTTATGGATATGGTGAATCTCTTCCATGTCAACATCATACTGATCGAAACCAGACATCAACTGCGCTAATTTCTTATTCAGTTCGAAAAATAAATTAACTCCTAAACTGAAGTTCGAAGCGTAAAAGAATCCTTTTCCACTCTCGCAACGAGATTTTACCGCATCCAATTGATCTAACCAACCTGTTGTTCCGGAAACCACAGGAACACCAGCTTCAAAGCAAATCATATAATTCAGATAAGCTGAATCTGGATTAGTGAATTCAATCACAACATCAATCCCCTTCAAATTATCAACAGTTAAATCAGCTTGGTTATTTTGATCAATAATCAAAGCAATATCGTGGCCACGCTCAAGAGCAATAGATTCTATCTCTTTCCCCATTTTACCGTAACCAATCAGTGCAATTTTCATGTTTCTTAAATTTTTAATCCCATTCTTTATTTCTGTGGTTTAGAATGAGAAATAGCTAATAGTTTCATTTCAAAACTGTGCGGAATCTCTTCAAGTAGTGCAGATATCATCACAATTTCATATTTGTTTATTGAATTTCAAAAATAGCAATTCAAACCAAGAATGCTGCATTTTGATAGCTTAATAAAACTTAAGCTTTTAAGTTTTTCGATGACTCATGCTTATCACACCATAAATGAAACATTTAGACATAGAAAGATTTATAGAATCTGAGCACTTATTTTGAAGCATAAATCTTATATTCATAGGTCAAAAAATTGACAATATATTTCAAATGGCAACGTTAATTAATTCCATTTGAAGGACACCATAGATTTTAAACAAAACGTAAAATGACGCATACCATCACATGTTTTCTTTCTGCAGGAAATCAAGAAGAAACCTTATCTACTATAAATGAATTAAAAAACTCCAATCTTGTATCTGAAATATACCTTATTGGCAAAGCGGATTTTAGTATTGAAGGAGTTGAATTCTTAAAGTCAGAATCCTTATCTACTAGTAAAACAATTCACGAGATAGCTGAAAAATCAAATACTGATTTCACTTTTATTTATACAAAAACAAGCCCTTTAAAACTAGGGCAGTTTGCCTTAAAAAGATTTACTCAAGTGGCTACGGCTACACAGGCGGCCCTTACTTATTCTGATTTTAAAACGATTAAAAACTCAAAAGTAGAGAATCATCCTGTTAATGATTACCAGGAGGGAAGTTTAAGAGATGATTTTAATTTTGGATCATTCGTTTGTATCAACACCAAGGTACTTAAGAAAGCGATTACCTCTGTTGACAAAGACCATAAATACGCAGGATTCTATTCTCTTCGTTTAGCCTTATCGGAATATGCTGAACTGGTTCGAATACCTGAATATTTATATACTGAAGAAGAAACAGATATTAGAAAATCCGGAGAAAAGATTTTTGATTATGTCGACCCAAAGAATCGTGAGGTGCAAATAGAAATGGAACATGTATGCACTGAATTTCTGAAACGAATGGGTGGTTATCTTAAGCCTAAGTTTACAGAGCTTGATTTTAATACTGAACAGTTTGAGCTGGAGGCATCAGTTATCATTCCCGTTCTAAATCGTGTTAAAACCCTTGAAGATGCTATCAAATCTGTATTATCGCAGAAAAGTGATTTTGCTTTCAACTTAATTATTGTGGACAATCACTCAACCGATGGTACAACGGAGCTTATTCAAAAATATGCTGAGAAGGATAAACGAATTACCCACTTAATTCCCGAACGCACAGATTTAGGCATCGGTGGTTGTTGGAACGAGGCTGCACACCATAAAGACTGTGGGCGATTTGCCATTCAACTCGACAGCGATGATTTGTATGCTAACGAAACAACCATCCAACAAATCATCGAAAACTTTCATGAAGAGAAGTGTGCTATGGTTGTAGGTAGCTATCAAATGGTGAATTTCAACCTAGAAGAAATCCCTCCAGGTTTAATAGACCACAAAGAATGGACGCCTGAAAATGGACGGAACAATGCTTTACGAATTAATGGTTTAGGAGCACCTCGTGCTTTCTATACTCCAATTTTAAGAGAAACACCACTTCCGAATGTCAACTATGGTGAAGATTATGCCTTGGGACTAGCTATTTCGAGAAAGCACCAAATTGGTCGTATCTACAATTCCCTGTACTTATGCCGCCGGTGGGACGAAAATTCAGATGCCTCACTGAGTATTGAGAAAATGAATGCACACAACAGCTATAAGGACAAGATCAGAACAATTGAATTAAAAGCAAGAAAAAATCTTAATCGTTAGATATATGAAATTCAAGGCTGTTTACATTTTTATCGCTTTTGCGTTCATTTTAGTTTCATGTCAAGCTAAGACTGATAAAAAGAAAGAGACTGCTTCACAAAATGAATCTCTACAAATTGTTTCAATTGATATGGACCTATTCAAATCCTTGAGCCAGTTTATATCAGGTTCATCATTTGATTCTCTTTCAAATGGAGATCTAGTTATTGAAGTAGGAAAACTATTTCTGCAAACCCCTTATGTGGGTGGAACACTTGATAACAGTGCGGAAGAAAAATTAGTAATCAATTTACATGAGCTTGATTGCACCACTTTTCTTGAGAACGTTTTGGCTCTCTCAAAATTATCAGCCAGTTCTGAAATCAATATTGATCAATTCTCAAATGAGCTGAAATTAATTCGCTATCGCAATGGAAATATAAATGATTATTCGTCACGATTACATTATTTTACGGATTGGATATTTGATAATGAAGGAAAAGGTCTGATCATTGATGTCACAAAAACGATTGGTGGGGAGTCATACGATAAAACCATCAATTTTATGAGTTCCCATATAGACTCCTACCCTGCTCTAGTCAGAGATTCATCACTAATTAGACCAATTATACAAACTGAAAAAGACATTAATAATAGAAAACATTATTATATTCCTGAAGGCAAAATACAACAGATAGAACATCAAATTGAGGATGGCGACTTGATTGCAATAACAACCAAAATTAACGGTCTTGATGTATCTCATACAGGAATCGCGATACATTTAAACGAGAGATTACACCTTATGCATGCGTCTAGCAAAGCAAAAAAAGTTGTTATTTCGGATATTCCTTTGGCTGACATGATTCTGAAGAATCGTTTACAATCGGGAATAATTGTTGCGAGAGTCCAATTCAAGCAATAAATATCGAATTAATTATTTTCTCTTAACGAGAATCAACTAGACTTAAAAGAGAACTAATGCAAAAAATCAATAAAGAAAACCTACAAACGTTCTTAAACGAACAAAAGGAGAATTGGCCATTGGCTAAAACCAATTATAAAGGTTTGGAAAAGGTTGAAGAAAAGGAATTTCAATTCGAAGGCTTTAAAATTAAGGTTCAGTTCAATCCTGAACGGATAACTTCCACTGCCGCTAAAGTTGATAAAGAGGCTATTGAAAAAAGAGCTTGTTTTTTGTGTGAAGAGAATAGACCAACAGAGCAAGAGAAAATCGAGTTGGAAAACAATTATAGCCTATTAGTCAACCCCTTTCCTATACTAAAAGAACATTTCACCATTACTAAAAAAGATCACACCGATCAGAGTTTTGTTGAACATATTGCAAACATGGTCAGTTTGTCTGAAAGCTTAGAAGGTTATTCAGTATTCTACAATGGGCCGAAATCTGGAGCATCTGCACCCGATCATATGCACTTTCAGGCTGGAGAAAACGACTTTATGCCTATCGATACAGAATACATAGATAGAAAAAAGAATTATGGCAAACTAGTCACTTGGAATGGTCGATTTGAAGTTTATCGGTTCAATCACTACCTGCGAAAAATGATTAGTATTGAAGCAGACAGAGCAAAAGATATTGTTAGTGCCAGTAAAATATTTTATCGTTTTCTCGAGAAGCTACAACCTAACGAAACGGAGCCAATGTTGAATGCCATTTGTGTATTCAAAAACAATAAATATAGACTTCATATTTTCCCACGAAAACAACATCGTCCATCACAATTTTTTGCTGAAGGCAATGAGCAATTACTAATTAGTCCCGGTGCTGTAGATATGGGTGGTGTCATTATTACACCTCGAAAAGAAGATTTCGACAAAATCACAAAAGAAGATATCATAAGCATCTACAAACAAGTCAGCTTAGACGATTTAGTGTTTGACAAACTGTGTCATGATTTCACAAAACTGGTCATGATTTAAATTGTAAAGAACCCATATGCAAGAACCAAAAATACGTATAGGCATTATGTGCGACAAGGAAATCTCGTTCAAATTGAATGGGATCTACACGTTTCATAAAAACGGTAAAAACTATACGGATAAACAAGTCGTAAAATACCTGAATGGCAAAATTGAATTTGATGGTTTAATAATTGAACCTGAAGAATTAATTTTTAGTCCGAAGAATTACCAAAGCGACTCTTTCGATTTATTTGACGTCACTATTGGCATCAAGTTTCATTGGGAACGAAAAGAAGACCAATCATTTAAAGGTAGCTTGCATTTTATTTGTGAGGACGATAAACTAAGAGCTATCAATGTCCTTAAACTTGAAGATTACCTAGCCAGCGTAATTTCATCAGAGATGAAAGCGACCGGTAATATGGAGCTTTTAAAAGCACATGCCATTATCTCCCGCTCATGGCTAATAGCACAAGTTTTAAAAGGAGAAAGCATACTGGCATCAGATCAAGCCTATCAATCTGTGACTGAAAGTTCTGAAGAATTGATCAAATGGTACGACAGAGAAGATCATCACCATTTCGATGTTTGTGCTGATGATCACTGCCAACGCTACCAAGGGATCACGCGACAATCTAATAAAGCGGTTATAGAAGCCATTGAAACAACCAAAGGCATTCTCCTGACCAATGATGGTGAAATCTGTGATGCTCGCTTCTCGAAATGCTGTGGTGGGGTTTCTGAAACATTTGAAAATGTTTGGGAACCCAAAGCTCACAAATACCTTCAGGCGATTACCGATGGAGAAGAATCTGACTTAAAATTCGATTTAAGAAATGAAGCTAATGCTGAAAGCTGGATTCATAGCTCACCTAATGTTTTCTGCAACAACAGCGATAAAGCCATTCTCTCTCAAGTTTTAAACGATTACGATATGGAAACGCCTGATTTTTTCCGTTGGGAAGTTAGATATACACAAGACCAATTATCTGAACTGGTCAATAGAAAAACGGAGAAAGACTTTGGTCGTATATTAAATATTGTTCCAATCGAAAGAGGGCTCTCAGGTCGAATCATTAAGCTAAAAATCATCGGTGAAAAATTAAGTTTTATCATTGGTAAGGAATTAGAAATCCGAAAGGTTCTTTCCGAATCACACCTGTACAGCTCAAATTTCATACTTGAAAAAGAAAACCATTCAAGTGATTTTGTACTGAAAGGTGCAGGTTGGGGGCATGGTGTTGGTCTTTGTCAAATTGGAGCTGCCGTAATGGGAGCAGAAGGCTATTCCCACAAAGAAATCCTGTTACATTATTTCAAAGGAGCGCAACTGGAAAAAAGATATTAGAATATTATAAAAGCAATTGTATCGAATATGAGTAAACAAACGAGATCACCCTGGGCATGGATTCCATCCCTTTACTTTGCAGAAGGACTCCCCTACGTCATCGTAATGACTGTTGCCGTTATCATGTATAAGCGTTTGGACATTTCGAATACCGATATTGCTTTATACACCTCCTGGTTATACTTGCCATGGGTTATTAAACCCCTATGGAGTCCCTTGGTGGATATAATAAAAAGTAAACGCTGGTGGATAGTAGCAATGCAATTACTCATTGGTGCAGCACTAGCAGGTGTCGCCTTCACCGTTCCGACTACCAACTTTTTTAGAGCTTCATTGGCATTCTTTTGGCTTTTGGCATTTAGTTCAGCCACTCACGACATTGCAGCTGATGGCTTTTATATGTATGGCTTAAGTAAGCACAAACAAGCCTATTTTATTGGTATTCGAAGTACTTTTTATCGCATAGCAATGATTACGGGACAAGGTCTTTTAATCATACTTGCTGGTTATCTGGAAGAAATCAAGCTTTTCGGACAAAGTGATAAAAGCATTTCTTTAGCCTGGTCATTTACATTTGGAATCTTGACAGTTAGCTTTCTGATTATTGCCATTTATCACAAGTTTGCTTTACCTAAACCACAAGATGATAGTGACAAAAACATAAAAAGCTTTTCCGATATATTTCATGAGTTTGGAGAAACATTTTGGTCATTTCTTGCAAAAAAAAATATTTGGACAATTGTAGGTATGCTTCTTTTCTATCGTCTGGGTGAATCTCAATTGGTAAAAATGGCATCTCCTTTCCTATTGGATAGCAAAGAAGTTGGTGGATTAGCCCTTTCCACATCAGAAGTGGGCATTATTTATGGAACAATTGGAGTTCTTTCACTCACTATTGGAGGTATATTGGGTGGTTATCTGGCATCTCGAAATGGATTAAAATATTGGATATGGTGGATGGTTTTAGCCATCAACCTTCCTAACTTAGTATATGTATATTTATCACAATCATTACCCGATTCATTCATCCTAATTAGTATATCTGTCGCTATTGAGCAATTTGGTTACGGTTTTGGTTTTACAGCTTTTATGCTTTATCAAATCTATGTTTCAGAAGGGGAACACAAAACAGCTCACTTTGCATTCTGTACAGGTTTAATGGCTTTAGGAATGATGGTACCTGGAATGGTTTCTGGATGGATACAAGAAATGATTGGTTATCAACATTTCTTTATTTGGGTTATCTTATGTACGATCCCTAGTTTTATTATGATCAAACTGATTGATATTGATCCAAAATTTGGAATTAAATTTAATCCTTAATAGATTTTTTTATACAAAACTGTAATTAGAACAAGGCTAAATTGTATCTTCAATATCTAATTATAAAAAGTTACAATGAATCCACTCTTTCAATACATTATTGGTGAAACAGTCAGACGTCAACTAAAAAAATCTCATAAAACAGATCCTAGTGAAGAATTTGATAGCATCGTAATAAAAACAAAAGTTGAATTTACTCACTTAATCCGCGAAAGTTTTTTCATACTAATTGGTATACTGTCTGCATGTTTTGGACTTAAAGGTTTTCTTCTACCGAATGCCTTTATTGACGGAGGCGTAACAGGAATCTCACTAATAATAAGTGAATTAACCAACATTCCATTATCAATCTTATTGGTTGCCATAAATATTCCCTTCTTACTGATGGCTTTCTCTACCATCAACAGACAATTTGCTGTAAGAAGTATTATCGCCATTTTTCTACTTGCCATATCGGTTCACTTTATCCCCGTTCCGATTATTACTGATGATAAGCTATTAATTGCTGTCTTTGGTGGATTTTTCCTGGGTGCAGGAATAGGAATGGCGATACGTGGTGGCTCAGTTATCGACGGAACCGAAATTTTAGCCATATTCATTAGCAAAAGATCCTCATTAACAATTGGAGATGTTATTCTAGTCTTCAATGTGTTTATTTTCTTAATTGCAGCCTATGTTTTCTCAATTGAGATTGCCATGTATGCCATGTTAACCTATTTAGCAGCATCCAAAACGATAGATTTTGTTGTCTCTGGTATAGAAGAGTATGTTGGTGTGACAATTATTTCAGATAAAAGTGAAGAAATCAGGTTGGTTATTGTTGAAAAACTTGGTCATGGCTGTACTTTATACCAAGGTAAAAGAGGCTATACACATAATGGAAAAGATCTTCAAGAAACCGAAATTATTTATACTTTAATTACAAGGTTAGAATTAACCAAACTCCAAACAGAAATTGATAAAATTGACGATCAAGCTTTTACAATTATGCATAGTATAAAAGATGCAAAGGGAGGAATGATCAGAAAAAGGCCTCTAAAATAAAGCTAAACGACTCGGCTAAAAAAAAAGACAGATTTAAAGCTTACTCAAAGATTAACTATCTTAGTTTCACATATCATTGGAACTAAGAACATATGGAATCAAAACTATCTTTTCAAGAGAAATGTGACTGTGCAAGAAACAATTTTTGCCAATATGTTAATCACGCTGATGATTTTTCATCAAGTGAAAAGACCTATCTGACCAAAGTTATTCTGAATGATAACATCTCTGGAATTTTATACGTCAGTAGTGTGCTTGCAGCTTGGGCTTTTATAGCAGGACTAATCGACTCAATTCTCTTTCCAGGTATTATTGTTTATGCAATTTTCCATGGCGTTATTGATTATAAAGTTCTAACTCCTCCCGTACTATTTCTTGTGGGTAATATTCTGGCTAAACTAATTTATATCTCCATTAGTCTAAGAGGGAAGGTTAAAAGCTACGATATTCTCATTTCTGTTCTACCCTATGCCGGATCAGCCTATCTCCTCAGGAAATTCCTCATCAAAGATAAACTTCTATCAAAGGCTGTTTATGCTTTTCTCAAAACAAGAAAGCTAGAAATAAAAAAACAAGTCATTAATAGTATCAAGAGGAAACCCAATCATTAACTCAAATAGTAAGGCATAAAAAAAGGACTTGCTCATAAGCAAGTCCTTTTCAAAGTAAAATAATCTATAATGCTATTTAGCTGCTTTAGCCTTTCCCACTACAGCTGTAAAAGCTTGTGGGTGATTCATTGCTAAATCGGCCAAAACCTTACGGTTGATCTCGATATTAGCTTTATGCATTAATCCGATTAATTGAGAATATGAAAGACCTTCAAGTCTTGCAGCAGCGTTAATACGCTGAATCCACAATGAACGGAAATTTCCTTTTTTCTTTTTTCTATCACGGTAAGCATACTGCAAACCTTTTTCCCAGGTATTCTTAGCTACTGTCCAAACATTAGCTCTTGCACCAAAGTTACCTTTAGTTTCCTTAAGAATTCTTTTTCTTCTAGCTCTAGATGCTACAGAATTAACTGATCTTGGCATAATTTAAAATTTTAGAATGTTAGCGTTCCCATTGGGACTCTTTTGTGCTAAATCACTCGGTTAATAAACTGAAAAAATCAAAAATGATTTTTTACAACATGTTAAGCATCAACTTAACGTTCTTCTGGTCAGCTTTGTTTACAGCACCAAAATAAGTAAGATTTCTCTTTCTCTTTTTAGCTTTCTTAGTCAAGATATGACTTTTGAAAGCGTGCTTTCTTTTGATCTTTCCAGATGCAGTCAAAGTAAATCTTTTCTTTGCGCTGCAGTTTGTTTTCATCTTAGGCATTGTACAAACTTATTGATTATATACTAAATTACTTTTTCTTTTTAGGCGCGATGAACATCGTCATACGCTTTCCTTCAAGTCTAGGCAGTTGTTCAACCTTCCCAATCTCTTCAAGATCTTGAGCAAATTTCAACAATAAGATCTCTCCTTTATCTTTAAAAAGAATAGATCGGCCCTTAAAGAATACAAAAGCTTTCACTTTAGCACCTTCAGCAAGAAATTTCTCAGCATGCTTTAGTTTAAAATTGTAGTCATGTTCGTCGGTATTTGGACCGAAACGAATTTCTTTGACAACAACCTTAACAGCTTTTGCTTTAATTTCCTTTTGTTTCTTTTTCTGCTGATAAAGAAACTTATTGTAATCGATTACCTTACAAACAGGTGGATCGGCGTTAGGTGAAATTTCCACCAAATCTAATTCCTTCTCCTGAGCAATTTTTAACGCTTCGGTAATAGAAAATACACCTGGTTCTACGTTGTCACCAACGATACGAACACTGCGGGCTCTGATAAACTGATTAATTTTATGTTGAGCCTCGCGAGGCTTCATCGGGCCTCTTCTGTTTCTGTGTTGAAATCCAGCTATGGCTAGTTCCTCCCTTAGTTAGTTAGTAATTTGCAATAGAAGACATTTGACCTTCTACCTCTTTATTTATTAATTCAGCAAATTCTGAAATTTGCATCGTACCCATATCTCCTTCTCCTTGACGACGAACAGAAATTGTATTTTCCTGAGCTTCTTTTTCACCAACAATTAGAAGATAAGGAATCTTTTTCAATTCATTATCACGTATTTTACGACCAATCTTCTCATTTCGGTCGTCTAACACGGCGCGAATATCGGAATTATTTAACGAATTTAAAACTTTTTTCGCATAATCATTGTATTTTTCGCTGATTGGCATAATCACCGTTTGCTCAGGTGTTAACCACAATGGGAACTTACCACCTGTATGCTCGATCAAAACAGCAACAAAACGCTCCATTGATCCGAAAGGTGCACGGTGAATCATAATAGGGCGATGCTTCTGATTATCGCTACCTACATACTCCAAATCGAAACGCTCAGGCAAGTTATAATCGACCTGAATAGTACCCAATTGCCACTTACGTCCAATGGCATCCTTAATCATAAAATCAAGCTTAGGACCATAGAAAGCTGCCTCTCCATATTCCACAACTGTATTCAATCCTTTTTCGTCAGCAGCCTCAATAATTGCTTTTTCCGCTTTGTCCCAGTTTTCATCACTTCCGATGTACTTTGAACTTTTTTCCTTATCGCGTAAAGAAACCTGAGCTGTATATTCTGTAAAGTTAAGTGCCTTAAAAATGATAAAGATAATATCAATCACTTTTTTGAACTCTTCTTTCAACTGATCTGGTGTACAGAAAAGGTGAGCATCATCCTGAGTAAAACTTCTTACACGAGTTAAACCATGAAGTTCTCCACTTTGTTCGTAACGATAAACCGTTCCAAATTCAGCAAAACGAATAGGAAGATCTTTATATGAACGTGGCTTAAATTTATAAACTTCACAGTGGTGAGGACAGTTCATTGGTTTCAATAAATACTCTTCTCCCTCCTGAGGCGTTTGAATAGCCTGGAATGAATCTTCACCATATTTATCGTAATGACCTGAAGTCTTGTATAAGTTGATATTACCAATGTGTGGTGTAATAATCTGCTCGTATCCGAATTGCTTCTGAACACGTTTCAAGAATGTTTCAAGGCTTTCTCTTAACTGAGCTCCCTTAGGCAACCACAATGGCATTCCCTGACCAACATTCTGAGAGAAAGTGAAAAGTTCCATTTCCTTACCCAACTTACGGTGGTCACGTTTTTTAGCCTCTTCCATCATCACGACATACTCATCCAAATATTTTTTCTTTGGAAAAGTAATACCATAAACACGAGTCAACTGTTTTCTTGTTTCATCGCCTCTCCAGTATGCACCAGCAATAGAGTTAATTTTTATTGCCTTAATATATGAGGTGTTTGGCAAGTGAGGTCCACGGCAAAGATCAGTGAAATTTCCTTGCTGATAGAAACTAATTGTTCCATCATCAAGATCATTGATTAGCTCTACTTTATACCCCTCATCTTTCGAGTTGAAAAACTCCAGAGCTTCAGCCTTCGTTACATCTTTACGTGTATACTCATTTTTTGTACGAGCTAATTCCAACATCTTCTGCTCAATTTTTGGCAGATCTTTGTCGGTTAGCATACGATCTTCTCCCAAGTCAACATCATAGTAAAAACCCATATCAACTGCCGGGCCAATACCAAACTTAACTCCTGGATACAATGCTTCTAATGCTTCAGCCATTAAGTGAGCTGAAGAATGCCAAAAAGCATGCTTACCTTCTTCATCATTCCATGTGTGAAGCTTAATACTTGCATCTTCATTAATCGCACGTGTCAGATCATACAACTGTTCGTTCACGGTAATCGACAAAACTTCTTTTGCCAATCGACTAGAAATACTTTTGGCGATCTCAAGACCTGAGATACCTGCTTCAAATTCTTTTACTGTTCCGTCAGGAAATGTAATTTTAATCATCCTATTGTGTTTAATTTTTATTCACACCGCTACAAACCGGCATGATATACTAAAATAGAAAAAATGAATTTCATCAATATCCTTTGAATAAACAGGCTCGTTTTCGATGAAAACAAGCCGTTCCGAAATTCAATCCACAAAGATATAATATTCTGGACAAATAAGTCTCATTTATTTCCTCCAATTCATGAAGTGATAAAAACTGTACTTTAATGACATAAATCCTTTTCTATTTTTCAAAAAAATGGAATCTTTGAGGCAAGAATAAAATTGACAGTTCATTTTGTAATGATTAATCGATTTTTGGACAATCTTAAACAAAAACTCAATTCATAAAGTATGAAAAATTTCAAGCAACTGCTTGCCTTAGGCCTATTCTTATGCCTTTCCGTCTCACTACTTGCTCAGCAAGGCGTGAAAAAAATCAGCATGGAGGACATCATGCTCAATTACACTTTCGGGCAAAAATCTGTTCACGGTCTTCGTTCGATGAATGATGGGATTCATTACACAACTCTAGAAGAAAATGGAACTAAAATTGTGAAATATGCTTATGCTACGGGGAAAGCTGTAGCTACACTTCTTGATTTAAATGAATTAAAATCAGAAGAGCTAAAAAGTGTTTTCGATTATGATTTTAATGCTGATGAAAGTCGAATTTTGCTAATGACCGATCGTGAGCGTATCTACAGACGTTCATTTACTGCTAATTATTTTATTTTCAGTTTTAAAAATAAAGAACTGAAGCCTCTTTCTAAAAATGGAAAACAACGATTAGCAACTTTCTCTCCTGATGGAAGACGTATTGCCTTTGTTCGTGACAATAACATTTTTATTCACAATATTGCTTTTGGTTCAGAAAGTAGGGTAACTAAAGATGGTGAATTCAATAAAATTCAAAATGGAACACCTGACTGGGTTTACGAAGAAGAATTTGAATTCAATAAAGCTTTTGAATGGTCTCCTGACAGCAAGGCTTTAGCTTATATGAAATTCGACGAAAGTGAAGTTCCTGTTTTCAATATGAACAAGTTTGAAGGTATGTACCCTCAGGTTAAGGGCAATGCTTTATATCCTGAAAACTATGCTTACAAATACCCAAAAGCCGGCGAAAAAAACTCAATTGTTGAGGTTTACGTTTATGATGTAAACGACAGATTGACTAAGAAAATGGATGTTGGTGCTGAAACAGATCAGTATATTCCTCGTATCAAATGGACGGCTGATGCTAAAACTCTTAGTATTTGTCGTCTAAACCGTCACCAGAACAAACTAGACATCTTGCTTGCCAACTCAAAGACAGGTAAAACATCAGTTTTGCTTACTGAAACAAACAAGTACTATGTTGACAGCAATACTCTAGACGACTTAACTTTCCTTGCTGATAACAAACATTTTATTTTCTCCAGCGAAAGAGATGCTTATCTTCATTTATATTTATTTGATATGAATGGTGAGCAAATCCAACAAATTACAAAAGGAGAATGGGATGTCACTGAATTCATTGGCTATGACATGAAAAAGAAGATTTGCTACTATCAATCGGCAGAAGTTTCGCCAATGGAGCGCAACATATATTCTATCAAATTAAACGGTAGCTCGAAGAAAAACTTAACACCTGCTAAAGGAACAAACAACGCTTCTTTCTCTAAAGGGTTTAAATATTTCATCAATAATTTCTCTAGTGTTTCGCAACCAAGAACAGTTAGCCTTTACAATGCTAAAGCAAAACTTATTCGTACCCTTGAAGATAATAGTGAATTGGTAGAGAAGCTTAAAGATTATCAATACACTTCAAAAGAATTTATTCAGTTACCTGCTGCTGATGAGTTGACTCAACTAAATGCATGGATTATCAAGCCTTTCGATTTCGATCCAGCAAAGAAATACCCAGTATTAATGACTCAGTATAGTGGTCCTAACTCTCAGCAGGTATTAAACCGTTGGGGAATTGACTGGTACAACTACTTAGCTCAGGAAGGATATATCGTTGTATGTGTTGACCCTAGAGGAACGGGTGCCAGAGGCGAATTATTCCGCAAATGTACTTATATGCAATTAGGTCGCTTAGAATCTGACGATCAAATTTCAGCAGCAAAAGCTCTTGCTAAAAAAGATTTTATCGACGGAGATAGAATTGCAATTTGGGGCTGGAGCTTCGGTGGCTTTATGTCTTCTCTTTGTTTAGAGAAAGCCAGCGATGTATTTAAATCTGCTATTGCCATTGCTCCGGTAACTAACTGGCGTTATTACGATAGTGTTTACACAGAGCGATTCATGAGAACACCTGCTGAGAATCCATCAGGATACGATGATAATTCTCCTATCAACCATACCGACAAATTGAAAGGTAACCTCTTATTATGCCATGGTACAGCAGATGATAATGTACATGTACAAAATGTTTATGAATTTGCAGAGCGCCTGGTACAATCTAACAAGCAGTTTGAGATGCAGATTTACACCAACCGTAATCACAGTATTTACGGAGGTGTGACTCGTTTACATCTTTACAACAGATTCAATAAATTCTTGAAAGATAATTTATAGAATTTTCAGATCATAAAAAAAAGAGCTTATTCCAATGGAATAAGCTCTTTTTCGTTTTAATAATATTCTATCTAAAATTTGTAGCCAGCTCTGTGCAACTGTTTCAAATTAGTTATTGGTTTATTAGGCTTAAGTTCTTTACCAAGGAATTTATAGATCTTCACACGAATCTCCTTAGCTTTTTTTGTATCCATACGGTCGAATGAATGCCCACCTGGTACATCCTTAAAAATCTCATATTCAAAAATCTTCCCATCTGCCTTCAATGATTTAATCAGGTGCTCAACTTCCATAACATTCACATCATCGTCGTTAGTATTGGTGTGGATTAGTAAAGGTGTATTCTGAAACTTATGCGTATTCCATGCCGGCGAACGACGACGGTATTCAGCTATATTATCATTAGCCGTTTTTCCGATATGATATTCTGCGGAATATAAATCGCGATACTCTTGAGTCATATATCCCATGCGAGCAACCAAGTCGCTTACAGGTACACCTGCAAAGCCCACTTTAAAATCATTGGGATGATCGAATAAGTTAAAAAGAGTAATCATTCCACCATGACTCCAACCCATAATACCGACTCTGTTCTTATCAACAAAATCGTAGTTTTCTATCATATAATTACGGCTAGCGTATACATCTTCAACTTCCAACCCACCATAATCAATCTTCTCATAGTGCCCTTTGCCATATCCTGTGCTTCCACGATATTCCGCAGCAACAACGATATATTCCTGAGCAATTAACTCACGAACAATATGTGTGTAATAGGTCGTAAAATCACCATGCACACCACCATGTGGCAAAACAATTAAAGGGTATTTTTTATCTGGATTGATGCTTTTAGGAACAAAAGTATAGGTCCAAAATTTCACAGGATTTCCGGCTCCTTTTGCAGTTGGATTCTTCTCTTTCCATTTTGGAGGTCCATAAATATATAGCTTATCGATATGAGCCACATCTCCAACTCTCTCGAACCAAATCAGATCATCTACCATTTTTTGAAGACGATCCATTCTATGATCCAAGTTCGTATTGTATTTCTTGAGGTCTTTCAGCTCTTCCTGAATTGGATTCTGATTTTGCGCATTTAGGGCTACTACTGAAATAAGTAACATCAGTAGACTTAAGAAAATTCTTTTGTTCATTGTTTGAGTTTTAGGTTAGCAATAAAATTGCACGCCCAATTTACACAAATCAATGGAATTAACTCTAAACATTACTTACCTTATAAATCGACCGTGTCGCTCTCGTAATTTTATAACGATCATCCATTCGGTGCCCAACCAGCCAAATAATATCTTCTCCTGAAACCAAAAGCCATGCATTTTCTTTATCGGTGAGTGAGAATTTATTATCGATAAAATAATCGGAGATTTTCTTTCTGCCTTTCATTCCAATAGGCTGAAAAACATCTCCTTCTTGCCATTTACGTAACTTCAGAGGGAAGCTTAATTTATCAGCATCAAAACAAGCTATTTGAGGATCTGTTGAGAATTTAAAGTCTGAGGGGCGTTCGAAAATACGGCATTCCAATTTCAATTCCTCTTCAATTGATAATCCGCTTTCATTGAGTTCATATTCACCAGCTACTTTTTCTACTCTTTCTGTTAAAATCAAGTATTCCCGGTCGCGCAAAAGCTCATAATTTTCAGAATAAAATAACTTTCCCGAAATAGCATCCAAGGATTCAATAATATTGGACACATCTCGAGAATGGAAACCATAAGGTTTCAATAATTCAAAGAGATGAGACTTGTTTGCAGGCAGTCTCTTGAGTTTAGAAACTGAAATCAACAATTTATCGTCTTTCTGATCGATGAAGGTCAATTTCTTATTACTAATCTCATTATTATAAATCAACTCAACATCTGAAAACCTAGCCACATTTTCATTCATGGTCTTTTGAATGCCAGGGTTAATTTCCTGAAGAACAGGAATAATTTGATGGCGGATTTTATTTCTTACAAAGTCAGTTTGAGCATTGGTATAGTCCTCACGATACTTCAAAGTATTCTCTTCGGCATAAGTTTTTAGCTCATCTCTCGAGAAAGGCAATAAAGGGCGAATCAAACGATCCTTTTTTGCTTTAATTCCTGTTAAACCGTGAATACCTGTACCACGAGCCAGATTGATCAAAACCGTCTCAATCACATCATCAGCATGATGAGCCGTGAGAATATATTGACACTGCTTTGCCTGACGTATACTTTCGAACCATTCGTATCGTAAATCACGCGCAGCCATCTCAATGGAAATTGCCTTTTCTTTAGCATATGCAGTCGTATCGAATGCTGTCGTACAAAAAGGAAAACCATACGTCTCAGCCAACTTCCCAACAAAAACCTCATCACCATCGGAATCCTCTCCCCTTAAACGGAAGTTACAATGCGCCACAAGGCAATCCATTTCCATTTTATACAATAAATGAAGCAGGACAATTGAATCGAGTCCACCACTTACAGCAACCAGTAGTTTTTCATTTCTACCAAACAGCTTTTCTTTTTCAATATGATGGATCAATTTTCTTAACATCTTCGAATAGGGTATCGTTAAACATTACTTATTTCCCAGAACCTGCTTAATGGCCTTAGCTTTCAACAGACATTCCTCATATTCCTTCTCAGGATCTGATTGCATGGTAATGGCACCACCAACCATAAATGAAAGATAATCATCTTTAGCATTATATTGTATGCTTCGAATCACAACATTGAAATCGAAATTGGCATCGGGTGTGATATACCCTACTGCAGCAGAAAACAAACCACGCTTAGTTACCTCATATTTCTCAATCAGTTTCATTGCGCGCACCTTAGGTGCTCCTGTCATTGAACCCATAGGGAAAGAATGTTTGATACAATCCACAAAGTGGGTATCTTCCTTTAATTCAGAAACCACAGTAGAAATCATTTGGTGTACTTGAGGAAATGTATAAATACCACACAACTCCTCAACTTTCACACTACCTTTTGCTGCAGTCCTCGACAAATCATTTCGAACCAAATCCACAATCATGATATTTTCAGCTCTCTCTTTAGGATCAGTGTAAAGAAAATCTTTAATCTGACAATCCTCTTCTGGTGTCTTACCTCTTTTAGCAGTCCCCTTAATGGGTTGTGAAATAATTTTTGATCCTTGTTTTTTGATATAACGTTCTGGTGATGCAGAAAGCAAAAATTTATCACCCAAAGAATAGTAACATGAATAAGGAGTTGGAGAAACCTCTCTCAAACTCCTATAGGTTTCTAAAGGATCAATTTGCGTATTTTCAGCATAGAATTCCTGACAGAAATTCACCTCGTAAATATCACCTAAACGGATATGATCTTTCAAGGCATTAACAGCCTCAATATATTCTTCTTTACTTATGCGGTGTTGAATATTCGGAACTGATGAAGCCTTAATTTGATCTACTTTGATCGATAAGATTTGATCAACAAGCTCATTTATTTCTTCTTCCTTATTTTCTTCTTCTAGATAATGAATCTCTAATTGATCTTCCCTCAAAGCCAAGACCCAGCGAGCTTGAAAAAAATGAAGGGCCGGCATTCTTATACCATCAAAATTTTCTGAAGATAAATCCTCCAGCTCATTTTTCAGATCATAAGTCATAAAACCAAACCACCAGTCTTGATTCGCATCGTAAGTTTGTTGCAAAGTATCAAAACAATTCTCTTCAATCTGAATTTCATTCAGAGCATCAATTCCAGCAAGCAATTCATATGAATTATATTCCTTTTTTGAATTTACCTTCTGATTCACTTCATGACTATCGAGAATAGCAATTCTTTCAAATTGCTTACTCCAAAGTAGCAACTGCTGCTTAAACTTTGTGGCATCCGATATCTTAAAACTTAAAATTTTACGCATGCCGCAAATTTAAATAAAAGAAGCATAGCATTTCATACCCACCTTTAAATAGCAACATTATTATAATGTCAAATATGAAGAAGTATCGACAACAAGTCTTATTTCAATTATTGAAATTAATCACAATCGACTAATTCTGAATGCATTTCCTTTTTATTACCAAAGTAACGTTCCAACAACATCAATAATTCACTCTTTTTAATTGGCTTAGATAAATATGCATCACAGCCTGCTTCAATGGCTTTTTCATCATCACCTGCAAGACCAAAAGCAGTCTGAGAAATAATAACGACATCTTTATTAAATTGACGTAACTTTTGAGTAGCCTCATAGCCATTCATTTCAGGCATCTTCATATCCATAAATACAATATCAACATCAAGGTTATTACGACAAAATTCAATGGCTTCAAACCCGTTATTTGCAAGTGAAATTTTTCTGCTATTTTTTTTCAAAAGCGTACTCAATAGCAAAGCAGATTCTTCATTATCTTCTACAATCAATATATTCAAATCTCTAATTTGACTATCTAATTCAACAATGTCCGGTTCAGAAAACTTAATATTCGTTTCTTTCAACTCTAATTCACATGGAATGGTAAAATAAAAAGTTGACCCTTTCCCCAGTTCGCTTTCAACCCATAATTTACCACCAAGCATCTCGACATAGGCTTTGGAAATTGCCAAGCCTAAACCAGCACCTTGACGTGCTTCCTTATCTGAAATATCGGCTTGTACAAAACGCTTAAAAATGGCCTGTAACCTATCTTTTTCAATCCCAATCCCTGAATCTTCCACATAAAACTTAATATGCTTCCCCACCTTTACATAGCCAATATCTATAAACCCTTTTTCGCTATATTTAATCGCATTTTTCACAAGGTTTATTAGAATAGCAAATAATTTCTCCTTATCAGTTTTAATAGTTGCTTCATCGGTAGGCAAAGGCATATTACGCGTAAACTGCATATTCTTTCCTTCAATTTCAGGTTTAAAAAAAGTATAGATGTACTCAATTTGCTTGTTGATATTTGAATCTTTGATATTCATCTCCATTAATCCCGATTCGATCTTTGAAATATCAATAATATCATTAATAATATTAAGCATGCGTACTCCACTTTTCTCAATGATCTGAATATATTTTTGCTGTTCCTCACTGTTTAACTGTGGCTCTTTTAAAAGATCAGCAAAACCAAGAATACCATTCATAGGTGTTCGGATTTCATGACTCATATTGGCAAGAAAGGCAGATTTTAAGGCGTCACTTTTTTCAGCTTTTTCTTTAGCCTGGATTAGCTCTACTTCATTTAATTTACGTTCAGTAACATCTTTGGCCATTGAGATAATGAGCTTTCTTCCATCTGCAAAACTTCCAAGAGGAGCAGAACTGAAATCCCAAATTATTTTTTCTCCCCAGGAAGTAAATATTTTATATTCCCCCTCATCAATTCTGTTATTAACTAGATATAAATCATCAACATGTCTCTTACGGTAGTGTCTTTCTTGTTTAAATGCTCTTTCTTTCCAATCTGAAAAAGTTGGCATATCTTCAATCGAATATCCTGTTAATTCTGTCCATGTTTCATTTATTGATAACACTTCACCGTCTTCGGCATGTATCATGATAGGGAATGGTGCTGAAATTAATGCACGGCTCAGTTTTTCTTCATTTTTTTTCATCTTTCGTCTAGCAACTTTAACTTTAAGTCGAAGTAAAAAGACAAACACAATTAAGGATATCAACACAGCAGCTACAAGAATAATTGATTTATCTAACCATAACGGTAAGACTTGAATCGAACCAACATTTCCATGCGACCACTTTTGTCTTGATGTGTTAAACACAGAAGTACTATTAAATTTCCATTCTTCAAGTGAATTATTCAAAAGCTCTAATAAATCACTATTTCTATCTTTCGCAACTGTGAAAAAAATATCAAAGGGATGAAATACAATACCACTGGATCGAAGTCCATAATCAATCGATTTTCCAGCTCCAAAAGTATTATTAACAACACCAGCATCAACCTTGGATGAAGCTACCAAATCAAAAACTTGATCAAAATCATTTTCTTCGACAAACGTACAGTTAATTGAAAATTTGTGAATAAAATCTTTTAGATACCAAGCATTAATATCATCTTTCATCACAGCGATTCTTTTATCCTGTAAATCCCGAATGCCGTCAATATCAGAAGAAGCATTCACATATACTTCCCCCCAAACAGTGAGTAATGGAGATGAACAATAATCCATAAAAGCAGCTCGTTCTTCTGTATAAGCTACGCTGGGCATAACATCAATTTCTCCATTTTTGATTCGTTCAAGCCCTTTATTCCAAGAACCAAAAACATAAACGAATTTCAAATTCTCTTTCACCTCAATTTCGCGTAGTGCATCAACATAAAAGCCCTTTATTTCACCATCAAGGTCTTTAAATATGGCAGGATAATGATTAAAAGCACCAACTCTAACCACCCTTTGTGCATGCGTATGCGGCAATACTGCAACAATAAAAATTAGCGTAATAAGGATTTTTTTCATTGGGTAACATTTTATTAAAAATAAAATCTGTTAGAAATACTTCTCATAGTTAGATGATATGCTTAGGCCTTTGTTATATCCTCATTTATTAAATTTAAAGATATGTCTCCATAAATCCTCAACAGATCACCATTCTCAACCCCACCTTAGACAACTGAATTCCAATACAATATAATAAATATTTATGATCAAAAAAAAAGGCAACCCGAGAGTTGCCTTTTTGAATCATCTTTTAATGCATTATATTTTCACGATCACACGACCTCTACTTTTCTTGTCAATCATTTTATCGATATAAATATCTAGTTCCTTTAAGCTAGTTTCAATCACGACTTCATCAAGAACTTCACAATGCCATTCTTCGGCCAGCTTATTCCAAACCTTCTGACGTAGTGCCATCGGACAATTTTGAGAATCAATACCGATTAAGCTAATACCTTTCAGAATGAATGGATAAACCGTTCCCTCTAAGTCACCAGAACCAATATTACCACAACAGGTCACATTTCCCATTGGCTGACAAGCTTTAAGAAGTGTAGAAAGCACATTACCACCAACCACATCGATAGCACCTGCCCACTTTGGACGAAGCATAGGGCGACCTGACTGATCATCAGTCTCAGTCTTGTCAATTCTGCTGGCAGCCCCCAATTTCTTAAGCTCTTCCTCACCATCGTTCAAATCGGAGGTAGCAGCAATCACTTCGAAACCCAAATTATTAAGAATACATACAGCAACAGCTCCCACACCACCAAGAGCACCGGTAACAACAACCGGTCCCATCTGCGGAGTTTGACCAGCAGACAACAATCGTTCTACAGACAAACCAGCCGTAAAACCCGCTGTACCATATACCATAGCTTGTTTTAAACTTAGATTCTCCGGCTTACGAACCACCCAATCAGCAGGAACACGAATGAACTCACTAAATCCACCATCGGTATTCATTCCAAGATCATAAGATGTGACGATCACTTCATCCCCTGCTTTAAATCTAGAATCTGACGATACTTCAATTATACCTGAAGCATCAATACCAGGTGTATGAGGATAATTGCGGGTTACACCCTTATTTCCAATGCAAGAAAGTGCATCCTTAAAATTCAATGAGGAATATATCACACGCACTAGCACATCGCCTTCAGGCAGATCTGACAATTGACGTTCTTCAATTCTTCTGATATATTTTCCATCCTCTTCGTTTACACGCAGGGCCTTAAAAGTTTTAGTCGACTCCATAATAAATCTCAATTCTATTTGTTCCAGATTATCCTTATCTTGCGCAAAGTTACGAGGAGTTTAACTATCAATCAAGAGCTTACATTTAGGTTTGCCACTAACATTCCTTTCAGAAACACTGATTTTCAAACGACTAAATTTTTAAAATTTTGGAAAAAGGCTACTGTCCCGTCGATACTTTCATCAATTTCGTTAAAGGAAAACGAAAAGCAACCATCATTCTGCACCTTAAGCAAGGCACAAAGCGGTATAAGGAATTAGTGCACCTTCTACCTGATATCAGCGATCGGATGTTGAGTAAGAATCTTAAGGAGTTGGAAGAAGCTGGTGTTATAAACAGAAAAGCTTATCCTGTCATTCCTCCTAAGGTAGAGTACAGTTTGACTGAGTTGGGAAATGAAATCTCCCCTATCCTTAAATCTATGCTCAAGGGAGGTCGTCTGTTTGAAAAACGAATGGAAGACTAAACGAAATTTTATGAATATATGAAACGTATCAATTTCAAATAAAGGCGCTTCACCCGACAATTCATCACATAATTTAGAACATACCAAATGGCTGTTACGAGACCTAAAGTAGGTAAATAAGCCTTACTAATTGGAAAAAGTTCTAAACCAACGACTATTACAGCAAGAACTAACAAGTAGAAAACATAACGATTAACACTTGCAAATTTCATAAACAAAGCATCTTCCAAATGGAGATTCCAGTTTAAAATATCACTGCTATCACCACCCATATTTGAATACTTAGTTGATATTTTATATTGACTTATTAGACTCATTCCCTCATAATGATTCCTTCTATATAAATCCTCTATCTCTTTACACCAATCAATGAAATTGTCTTTTTCAAATTCAGTCATAATTTATCTTCCTCACAATTTATATATTGGATTTATATTATAAGATGAAAAATGGCACACAATTATGTGTGCCATTTTTCAACTAATATATTTTCTTTTTGTTTATCGCTTAGCAATCAAGTCAACTACTTTTAAAATAACATTTACTGCCTTCTGCATAGAGTCAACCGGCACATATTCGAAACGACCATGAAAATTGTGTCCTCCCGCAAATATGTTTGGACAAGGCAAGCCCATATATGATAATCGACTTCCATCGGTACCACCTCTAATTGGCACAACCATAGGTGTAACACCAACATCTTTCATTGCTTGTTCAGCAATATCAACAATATATTTTACCGGTTCAACCTTTTCTCGCATATTAAAATACTGATCTTTCATTTGAAGACTCACACTTTCTTCACCATATTTTGTACGAAGATCAGCACAAATTGTCTCAAATTTATCCTTACGAGTATTATAAGTATCCATATCGAAATCACGAATAATATACTGTAGTTTAGAGTTCTCCACAGTTCCTTCCATACCTAACAGATGATAAAAGCCTTCATAATTCTCAGTCTTTTCCGGCACTTCATCTTTCGGTAATTGAGCTGCAAATTCCTGCATGATATGCATCGAATTAATCAACTTATCCTTTGCCATTCCTGGATGAACATTACGCCCCTTAAAAGAAACCTCGGCATAAGCCGCATTAAAGTTCTCATATTGTAACTCCCCAATTTCACCACCATCAAGCGTATAGGCAAAATCAGCACCAAATTTCTTTACATTAAAAAAATCAGCACCTTGACCAATTTCCTCATCTGGTGTAAAACCAACATGAACGGGGCCATGTTTGATCTCCGGGTGCTTAAGTAAATATTCTACTGCTGTCATAATCTCAGCAACACCAGCCTTATCATCAGCCCCAAGCAAAGTTGTTCCATCTGTAGTAATCAGAGTTTGTCCTTGGTACATCTTCAAATCAGGGAAATCAGTTACCTTCATAATGATATCCTGCTCTTCATTCAAAACAATATCTCCTCCATCGTAATTTTCAACAAATTGAGGTTTTACATGCTTCCCAGTAAAATCAGGACTAGTATCCATGTGAGCAACAAAGCCAA
Organism: Ancylomarina sp.; assembly: GCA_048268005.1. GTDB lineage: Bacteria > Bacteroidota > Bacteroidia > Bacteroidales > Marinifilaceae > Ancylomarina. The sequence continues at coordinate 17,180 of JBLWWJ010000001.1, read as the reverse complement.
CCACAGGCACTTCCTTATCAATATTCGAAGGCAAAACAGCCATCACATAACCATTCTCATCAAGAGAAACTTCACTCATTCCCATTTCCTTTAACTCCTTTTCCAATTCCTGGGCCAAAACCATTTGTCCTGGTGTACTGGGAGTCAATCCTGTTTGAGTGTCAGATTCAGTATCGAACTGAACATATTTAATAAATTTATCTACTACTGCAGTCATTTTATATCCTTATCTTATTATAATACTCAAGTGAATTATTTAAACATCATCAGACTTAAATTGGAATCCTAAGCGCTTACCTGTCTTAATTTTCGCATTCTGAATTTTTTCATCTATATCGGCAACTGCCAATATCTTCACATCATCGTAAGGTGGCACTAACAAATCGAAGTTCAATGAGTAATTAATCGCTGTTTCAACTATTTTCCTCAAACTATCTTCGTCACTTATCGACTGTGACAAGTCATTTTCGAGCAAACTCATCTGACGCTTACCTTCTACGATATAATGCTTTTCCTGATTGATAAAAATACGGGCAACCAGGTAACCTAAATCTTCAGATCGCTTATATTTAAATGAATCGGATAGAAAATTATAGATATTTATGATTCCCGAATAGGCATTATTGGGCTTATGTTTCACATAGTCCTTCCTCCAAACAGCATGATCTCTATCAAACTGGAAAACATTTGAATACATACTAAAAACTAAGATATCAGAAGCAACACGAATTTGCACCTCTGATTCTCCTCTATCCTCATACTCCAACTTCACAGCATCAGACTCACCTTCAAGTTCTGCATTATACTCATTAACCAAATTTTCTAATACCAGTTTCAATTCTGAAAAAACTTCTGCTGTATTCTTATAAACCAGTTGTTTTAAAATGGATTTTTCTCGTATAGTCTGTAATATGGCTGTTTTCGTATTGAGTATATTCATGCTTAAGGGGTTTGGTTAGATTGGATCAGGAATCATTCTTCCGATTCATTAGATAAAGGTAAAAAAAAACCGCCTCCGAAAAATCGGTGACGGTTATTTATAAGTTTAAATTTCGTTAAACTGCGAAATTTGCAAGTCCAAATTGACTTTAAACTTTAATATGATTTAGCAAATACAACACGTTGTTTTGATGGTTTACCTGTAACCATACAAACACCTTCTTCTTCCTCACTGTCAAAAGGAATACAACGAATTGTTGCTTTAGTTTCGCTCTGAATTTTCTCTTCGGTCTCAGCTGTACCATCCCAGTGAGCCAAAAAGAAACCAGTTTTTGTTTCCAATAGTTCTTTAAATTCATCGTAAGAATCAACCTTAGTTGTTTTCTCAGCTCTAAAATCAAGTGCCTTTTGGAAGATGCTATTCTGAATTTCCTCTAGAAGATTTTCGATCATGTCCTCAACACCATCAACTGCAACCGTTTCTTTAGTTAAAATATCACGGCGAGCTAATTCCACTGTACCATTCTCAAGGTCGCGTCCACCCATAGCTAAACGCAACGGTACACCTTTCAATTCATATTCAGCAAATTTCCATCCTGGCTTGCGATTATCGCTATCGTCAAATTTAACCGAAATACCTTTAGCCTTAAGTTTAGCTACAAGAGGGTCGATTACCTCAGCCAACTTAGCTAATTCTTCTGCTTTACGGTATATTGGCACAATTACAACCTGAATTGGAGCCAATTTTGGAGGTAATACCAAACCATGATCATCAGAATGAGCCATAACCAATGCTCCCATCAAACGTGTTGACACTCCCCAGGATGTTGCCCAAACGTAATCTTCTTTACCTTCCTTATTGGTATACTTAACATCAAAGGCTTTTGCAAAATTCTGACCTAAAAAGTGAGATGTTCCAGCCTGAAGTGCTTTACCATCCTGCATCAATGCCTCAATACAATACGTATCTAGTGCACCAGCAAAACGTTCTGATTCAGTTTTTCTACCTTTCAAAACAGGAACAGCCATCCAGTCTTCAGCAAAATCACCATATACATTAATCATTTGCTCTGTTTCCTCCAATGCTTCCTTTTCTGTAGCATGAGCTGTATGACCTTCTTGCCATAGGAATTCAGCAGTACGTAGAAATAGACGTGTACGCATTTCCCATCGCATCACATTGGCCCATTGATTAACTAAAATAGGCAAATCACGATATGATTGAATCCAGTTTTTGTAAGTATTCCAGATAATGGTCTCCGAAGTTGGTCGAATAATCAACTCCTCTTCCAAACGAGCATCAGGATCAACAATCACACCTTTACCATCAGGATCATTCTTTAAACGATAATGGGTTACAACTGCACATTCTTTTGCGAATCCTTCAACGTGGTCAGCTTCCTTACTTAGAAATGACTTGGGAATTAAAAGAGGAAAATAAGCATTCTGATGTCCCGTATCTTTAAACTTGCCATCAAGTACCGCTTGCATTTTTTCCCAAATAGCATAGCCATATGGTTTAATCACCATACAACCTCTAACTGCAGAATTTTCTGCAAGATCTGCCTTAATTACTAAGTCGTTATACCATTGCGAGTAATTTTCGCTTCTACTGGTTAAAACTTTTGCCATTTTATATTGTTTTGGTATAGTATTTGCTAACTAAATAATACTTAAAAGTTCTTAAATTATCTTATTCACAGATAAATATCTGAAATCAGATTTAAGGCTTTTAAATTAGGCTACAAAAGTATAAAATATTATTAGATAATCATATTGAAGGCTAGACATGAAACTTAAGAGATTGAATAATTATTAAACACATTTTGGCTCGTTTTTTGTGATCACATAAATGAATTAATAATCCAATCAAATAAATTACATTAAAGCTAAACCTTAAATCATATCCAGATGAAAGCTTATTTTAAATTATTAATCGTTCCCTTGCTAATAGCAACGGCTTGTTCCCCATCCTATGTGGGAACATCAGCATTTCAGGATGATATTTATTACGTTCCTGGAGAAGCATCTCTAATCGATACGGAAATGGCAGTCTATACGACTCATGCCGAGAAAAAAGAACCAGTTATCGAACAAAAAACCAGAGTAGAACCTACAACTAAGGCTACTTTTAAAGATGACAGAGAGTTTGAACTTATTCAAGAGCAATATCGTCAAATGCTAGCAAATGATTCTATCGGAGATATCGATACGACTTATTATAACGAAGAACAAGGCTATTATATAAATGAATTTAGTGGTAGTGACTACGATCGCGAAGAAGCTGAACGACTAAGACAATGGTACCCACAAGGATTTGGCTACTACGACAATAGTGGTTACAATTTAGCTATGTGGTTAGCTGGCGATCCTGATTGGAATGTTTACATCGATGGAGATAAAGTTTGGTGGACACCAACCTGGACAAACTATGGTTATTATAACTCATTCCATTTTTCACCAGCACGTTATGGTAGATTATTTGCATACAACTACCCATACTATGGATCAAGCTTTGGGTTTGGCATAGGATGTGGATTCTACGACGATTTCTATTGGGGATTAAATTTTGGATGGGGATATTCACACTATAACCATTACCCATACTATGGACATGGCTATTACCCATACTACGGTCACGGACACCACCACGGTGCTTACTATGGCTCAGGATATTCAAAAAATTATTACGGACATAGATCTTCTATGGGATCGAAAGCAGGAACCAACCGCACTTATACAAACAGAAGTGCAGCTACAAGAACCAATGGACAGGTTAGTCGAGTTAATCGCTCAGCCGGTTACACCAAATCCGGAACGACAACACGTCGTTCAGCCGCTACGGCCAGAGAAGCGGTACGAAGAAGCACTGCAGCTCAAAGGTACGGTTCACGAAATAGTAGAAGTTCATATAGCAACCGGGTTGGTACAAGTACCAGAAGAATTAATACAACAGGAACAGTAAGACGTTCTAACTATCAAGGTACAACAACTCGCTACGGTACACAGAACCGCTCAACCTACAGAGGAAGTAAGAGTGGAACTACGACCAGAAGAAGAACGAGTAACTATACAAAACCTACAAGTAATTCACGTCCTTCATATAATAGTTCTGGAACAAGACGATCTACAAATGTGAGAGGTACAAGCACTAGAACATCACGTTATAGCAAAGTTAAGAGTACACCTAGCTACAACAGGAGTACAAGAAGCTCATCAAGAAGTTCTTCTAGTTCATACACACCTTCAAGATCATCATCATCTCGTTCATCGGGAGCTGTACGATCATCAAGCGGAAGTACTCGTTCTTCAAATAGCGGAACACGCTCTTCTGGTGGAAGTTCAAGAAGAAGATAAACACATTACATCTGGATATTGATTTAATTTTTTTATTACCTACTATAAATACACATACTATGAAAAGATATATCACCTTATTATTCCTTACAGTCTTTTCTGGAATATTATACGCACAAACAGCAGATGACGCCTTACGCTACTCTCAACAATTCTATACAGGAACAGCACGTTCCATGGCAATGGGAGGAGCATTTGGGGCTCTTGGAGGAGATTATTCAAGTATTGGAATAAATCCTGCGGGACTAGGCGTTTACCAAAGTTCAGAATTCACCTTCACGCCTACAATGGAAATGAGAAAAAGTACCAGCGGCAACCTAAGCGATGATAAATTCACTTTTGGAATCAGCAATCTGGGTTACGTAGCGACTATTAAACCCAGAATGACTTCCAAAGATGGCTGGCAAAATTTCAATTTTGGAATTGGATACAATCGCATCAATAACTTTAGAAAATCTTCAATTTCTCAAATATCAAATTCAGAATCAAGTATGCTGGATGTTTTTGAAGCAAATGCTGATGGTTTTGAACCATCTCAACTAAACTCAATGACAGAATATTTAGCCTACGAAACCTATTTATTAAACCCTCAAGATGAAAATCCATTGGATTATGACCTACCTATCTTTCCTGGTGAAAAAATGAATCAAAGAAAAACGGTAGAAGAAAGAGGTCATATGGGTGAATTCAATATTTCTTTTGGAGCCAACTATGCTCACAAATTATATATTGGTGCTTCACTTGGTATTCAAAGTATTTATTATAAATCTACAGCACGTTTTACTGAGAGTACGCTTGCAAACAGTGCTTCAGAATTAAACAATTATTATCTTGAAGAATATGTAAAAACAACTGGTGTAGGTGCCAATTTAAAATTAGGTCTTATTTACAAACCAAACCAGCATATCAGATTAGGGGCTGCTCTTCATACACCAACTTTCTTCTCTATGGAAGACGAATTCCAGAATAGAATGGCTTCACATTTTAAAACTGAAGATCTTGACGGCTTTTCCAACTATGCGGATAGAACGCGTTTATCAAACTACACGTATAACTATAGAACACCTATGAAATTCACCTTAAGTGGTGCTGTTGTTCTATCTAAAAAAGCAATCCTTAGTTTAGATTATGAATTCATAGATTATTCGAAAGCTAAATTCTCAGATGGTGACGATGGTTTTGATTTTAATGGAACAGCTGACTTTCCAGAAGCTAATGATATCATAAAATCATCATATGAGAGTGTAGGTAATTTAAGAGCAGGTTTAGAATATAGAGTATCATCAACTTTTAGTTTACGAGGTGGATTTGCAAATTTAGGAAACCCATACAAAGCCAGATCAATAGACGAATCATACAATATCTATTCTGCAGGTTTCGGTATTCGTCAGGGTAATTTCTTCTTCGATGCTGCTTATAGTTATTCGGATAAGGATGAATCATACTTATACTATAGCACAACCACTGCTGATGACGATATAATCTCTTCAGACAAAGTAGACCTACAAGACGAAAACCATCAAATAAGATTAACTTTCGGATTCAAATTTTAATTAAACAGGATTTGATCAAACAAAAAAAGCTCCCAATGGGAGCTTTTTTTTATTCTATAGAGACGAGTAAAATCAAACTTATTTAATCATACCAGCTGCAACAGTCTCGTTAGTTGCTTCATCAATTAAGATGAAACTTCCTGTATTACGGTTTTTATTATAAGAATCGAAAAACAATGGCTTAGCCGTTTTCAGCTTCAATGAAGCGATATCATTCAAACCAATTGTTTTATCATCCGTCATTTCTTCTAAAGTATTCACATCAACTTTGAAGTTCACATTACGAATCATACAACGCGTTTCGTTTGAGGTATGCTTAATGGTATATTTACCGCCAGCCAGCATAGGACGTTCATTCATCCAACAAACCATAGCATCGAACTCCTGTTCCATAACGGGTACGTTATCAGCAGCTACAATCATATCTCCTCTCGATGTATCGATCTCATCATCCAATCTTAAAGTTACAGATTGAGGTGCAAAAGCCATATCCAACTCTCCATTTAGAGTATCAATCGCTTTAACGGTACTTTCTTTACCTGAAGGTAAAACTTTAACCCTATCGCCAGGTTTGAATACACCACTAGCTACACGACCTGCAAACCCACGATAATCGTGATATTCATCGCTTTGAGGGCGAATAACATATTGTACCGGGAAACGAGCATCTTCATGATTTCTATCGTCAACAATCTCAATTGTCTCCAGCAGATTTAACAAAGTCTCACCCTTATACCAATCCATATTTTCAGAAGCATCAACAACATTGTCACCGAACTTAGCTGAAATAGGAATAAATCGAACATCTTTAATATTCAATTTATCAGCTACTTTTTGATATTCGCTTTTGATATTATTGTAAGTCTCCTCAGAATAACTCATTAAATCCATCTTATTGATACACACAACAAGGTGAGGAATTTGCAACAAGTTAGCAATATAAGAATGACGAAGAGTTTGCTCAATAACACCATTACGAGCATCCACTAAAATAAGAGCACAGTTAGCTGTAGAAGCCCCTGTTACCATATTTCGTGTGTACTGAATATGACCTGGTGTATCAGCAATAATAAATTTACGTTTTGGAGTCGCAAAGTAACGGTAAGCCACATCAATGGTAATCCCCTGCTCACGCTCAGCTCTTAAACCGTCGGTAAGTAAAGCAAGATCAACTTCGGTGTCACCGCGCTTTTGACTAGAAATCTCAATAGCTTCCATTTGATCTTCGAAAATGGCTTTACTATCGTATAACAAACGACCAATTAGGGTACTTTTACCGTCATCAACACTACCTGCAGTAGTAAAACGTAAAAGCTCCATATCTAAATATCCTGATGTTTTATCTGACATATCTTTTCTTTAATGATCAATAATTAAAACCAATGGCATTAAACACTGATAATTAATAATTACTTTTAAAAATACCCTTCTTTTTTACGATCTTCCATAGCAGCTTCAGAACGCTTATCATCATGACGGGTTCCTCGTTCTGTTGTTCTTGTAGCAGCTACTTCTTCAATAATATCTTCAAGAGAATTTGCTTCTGACTCAACAGCACCTGTACAAGTAGCATCTCCAATCGTTCTAAAACGAACAATTCTTTTTTCTACCTTTTCGCTATCTCGCATTGGGATAAAATCAGAAACTGATAATAAATTACCATGACGCAAGAAAACTTCACGTTCGTGAGAGAAATAGATATTAGGTATATCAATATTTTCTAAATAAATATATTGCCAGACATCCATTTCAGTCCAGTTCGAAATAGGAAACACTCTAAAGTGTTCACCCATGTTCTTTTTACCATTGAAAAGATTCCAAAGTTCAGGTCTTTGATTTTTTGGATCCCATTGTCCAAACTCATCACGATGAGAAAAGAAACGCTCTTTTGCTCTGGCTTTTTCTTCGTCACGACGACCTCCACCCATAGCACAATCCACTTGCAAATCCTCTAGTCCGTCAAGAAGTGTTACTGTTTGCAGTTTATTACGACTTGCATCAAAACCAGTTTCTTCAATAGCTTTCCCTTGATCGATAGAATCCTGAACGTAACGAACGATTAGACGAGTACCTGTCTCTTCCATCAGTTTATCACGAAATTCAATTGTCTCTGGGAAATTATGACCTGTATCAACATGCATTAAGGCGAAAGGAACCTTTGCTGGTGCAAAAGCTTTTCTTGCCAAATGAAACATGATAATAGAATCCTTTCCTCCCGAAAATAACATTACGGGATTCTCGAATTGAGCTGCAACTTCACGAATCACATAAATCGATTCAGCTTCTAGTTCTCTTAAGTGATTTATATTGTATTCATTCATTCGAAAAAAATTTATTTACTCTTTGGTGATCAAATTCAATCGCCAGTATAATGTATTTTAATAATCTCTAATTACGACACCTGCTCTATATCGGATAAAATAGCTTTCACCAAACAATTCACAGATTCTTCAATCGACATATCGGCCGTTTTGATTTCAACAAAGGCATTTTCAGGAGCTTCAAAGGGAGCATCCAAACCGGTAAAGTTTTTTATCTCACCATTTCGTGCCTTTTTGTACAAACCTTTTACATCTCTTTTTTCACACTCTTCGTACGATGCATTGACGTAGATTTCTCTAAAATCATCTTCCCCAATAATCTCTTTAGCTTGCTCTCTTATTTCAAGAGTCGGACTCACAAAACAATTTATTGTTATGATTCCACAATTTATAAAAAGCTTTGAAACTTCTGCAATACGACGAATATTCTCCGTTCTATCTTCTTCAGAAAAACCAAGGTTTTTATTTATACCCGTTCGAATATTATCACCATCCAAGATTTGAGTTAAAAAGCCTCTTCTCTGAAGCTCTTTTTCAACTCCAATTGCAATTGTAGTTTTTCCAGATCCAGAAAGTCCTGTCATCCAAATAACACGAGCTCTTTGATTTAAAAATTGTTCTTTCTCATCCCTACCAATAATTCGGTCGAAAACGGGATGTATATTTGTTGCTTTGGTGGTCATCAATTAATTTTATATGAACCACATCTGTAATTAAAATCAATCAGATATGATCAAATATCGCTTATTTGTTCACAGAGGAAGATTTTTATTTAAACCAAGATCTACTCCTCCAAAAAAATCAGACACAAATGTACAATTTCTAAGGTGATTATAAAAATTTTAGACCATGAATAGGTTAGCTAGATTTTACAGTAAAAAACGAAGTTAAAATCCTCCACTAAGAATAAAATTAAACAATGCGCAGTATTTAATTTATTAAGTAAATAAAAAGAGCCTCCTTTGTGGGGAAGCTCTTTGATATATAAGTTAAATATCAAGACTATTTACAGTCGCATTTTTCATCAAAACTCTTATTATACTGCTGCATTGCTCTATAGCTCATACCCATATTCGAGAATCCACCATCATGGAACAAATTCTGCATGGTTACTTTTCTGGTTAGATCTGAGAATAAAGTGATACAGTAATTTGCACATTCCTGAGCTGAAGCATTGCCCAGTGGAGACATACGCTCAGAAAAATCAATTAGCTTATCAAAACCTTTTACACCACTACCAGCAGTCGTCATTGTAGGTGATTGGGAAATTGTATTCACTCGAACGCTTTTCTCACGACCATAAATATAACCAAAACTACGTGCGATAGATTCCAACATCGCTTTTGCATCAGCCATATCATTATATTCATACATAGTTCTTTGAGCAGCTGCATAAGATAAAGCAACAATGGATCCGTATTCTGCAACAGCATCCATATCTTTAGCTTTCTGAATCACTTTGTGGAAAGATATAGCCGAAACATCAAGTGTTTTCTTAAGGTATTCGTAGTTCAATTCATCGTATGAATTTCCCTTACGAACATTGGGTGACATCCCAATCGAGTGCAGAATAAAATCTACAGGACCTCCTAAAAGCTCCATTGATTTTGCATACAAATTTTCCAAATCTTCTGGATTTGTAGCATCGGCAGGGATAACATGAGCGTTGCATTTCTTTGCTAACTCATCAATAGTTCCCATACGAATGGAAACGGGTGTATTTGTTAAAACAATCTCAGCACCTTCTTCAACAGCCAATTCTGCAACTTTCCATGCAATTGACATTTCGTTTAAGGCACCAAAAATGATTCCTTTTTTTCCTTTTAATAAATTGTACGACATAATTTGAAATTTTCAATTTTATCAGCTACAAATTTAACCAATATTATTTAGAATAGTTCAAAAAAAAGATCATTTATTAAGACTGAATAAATTCTTTAATGAAGAATGAGACCCCTGATCTATTTCGCTAACAACACCTTAGCATTTTCCATTGCAGCTTGTGTCATATCAGCTCCACTCAGCATTTTTGCTAACTCTTCAATGCGACTTCCTTTATCTAAAAGCACTATATTTGAGTAAGTTTCCAACTCATCATCAGCCTTATAAACTTTATAATGATAATTGCCTTTACTTGCAATTTGAGGTAAGTGAGTAATACTGATTACCTGAATATTTTCAGCCATATCTCGCATAACAACTCCCATTTTATCTGCAATCTCGCCAGAAACCCCTGTATCAATTTCATCAAACACAATGGATGGCAAGGCTGTCGAAGCTGAAATTAATGACTTAATACTCAGCATTAATCGCGATATCTCTCCCCCTGACGCAACTTTTGATATTTCTTCAAGTTGTCCATTCTTGTTGGCTGAGAAAAGAATACGAATGATATCCAATCCTAAATACTGATATTCTTCCGCATTACTTTGTTCGAAATTAATTTTAGCATGGGGCATTCCCAGTTGGACCAATTGAGACTCCAATGATTTCTCAATTTCAGGAATCACATTTTGCCTGCTTTTACTGAGTTTTTCGGCAGCTTTACCTAGTTTTGAATCCTGCTTTTGCAATTGCAACTTTAATTCTTCAATCAAATCATCACTTGAAGATATCTTCCTTACTTTCTCATCTAACTCTTCCCTAATATTAATAAGACCTTCTACAGAGTCAACGCGATGCTTTTGTTGCAAACCATATATAAGATCTAACCTCTCATTTAAAAAGCTTATTCTTGAAGGATCAAATTCCATGGCCTCATAGCTTCTTTCAAGTTCAGAGGCCAAGTCCTGCAACTCAATACAAGAACTTTCAAATCTCTCATAAAACTCCTCTCCTTCAGAAAAAACCGTCTGTACCTGACCAATGGCTGAACGAGCTTCTTTTAATAACGAAATAATTGCCACTTCACCTTCATTTAATAAGTTTGAAGCTTTAAATAAGTTCGTTTTAATCTCTTCAGCATGATTCAGTGTTTCAAGTTCTGATTCCAAATCAACTTGCTCGCCCTTCTCTAAATTCGCATCAAGTAGTTGCTGTAATTGAAACTGATAATAATCTAAGTCAGATTTCTCCTTACGAGCTATCTCTTCCTGATCCTTTAATTCTCTTTTTATGTTTTGATAAGTTTCAAACTGATTTTGATAATCACTTAATAGAGAAGCGTGTTGTGCATATGTATCAACGATTCCCATTTGATACTCAGAATCACCTAAAGACAGGTTCTGATTCTGAGAATGGATATCAATCAATCGAAGTCCCAACTCTTTTAAAAGTTTAATACTAACCGGTGAATCGTTTACAAAGGCACGCGTTTTACCATTAGGTAAGATTTCACGTCGTAAAATCGTTTCCTCCTCATATTCCATATCAGATTCAGAGAAAAACTTTTGTAAACGGTACTTTGTAATATTAAAGTTAGCCTCTATAACACATTTACGATCTTTATCTTTTAAGATGTTCGTTTCTGGTCGTTGACCTAAAACCAAACCTAAAGCACCCAACAAGATAGATTTTCCCGATCCTGTCTCTCCTGTTATGATAGAAAACCCAGTATTGAATTCAATTTCAATCTGATTTATTAGCGTATAATTTTGTATGGCTAGAGCTTGAAGCATATTATATTTTAAATGTCAGTTTAATAGCAATAATTGAATATAGATCTCTCCACTTACTTAAGTATCTTTTTATACTTATTTAGATTTGCAGGGTCAATATCACTTAAAATATTGTAGGCCCTTTTTTTCTCATCATTAAACGATTCTGCAAATATTTTAACCAATTCATCTGCTTTAGCATCAAAAAATATCTGAAGAATAAAAGAACCAGGCTTAGCACGATGAGCTTTCTGCAATAAACGCAAAGATTCAGCAATCTCAGAACGTCCATCAGTCAACTTATCTGACATTTTATCCAGCCCCAATCGGTGATAACGATAAATACACTCACGAACCGGACGGTAGGAGTTATTCAGGATATTTTCAATTAACCAATATCGGTTACTCTTACTCTCAAAAGATTTCCAACCTGGATACTTGACATTCTGCATCTTATTCACGATTGCTTCAGCTTTTGTAAAATAAGGCGATCCTCCTTCTAAGGAAAATGAGTCATAATCCAATCCTACAATAAGGTTGGCGTAAAAAGCTAAAAGTGCTGTTAAACTAGTGGGTGTATTTGATTCATTATAGTCTAAAGCTTGATACTCCGCGTATTTAAAATGAATATCATTGTCTTTAAAATTTAAAAGAACGGTATTAAAAGATGAATTAAAAACAGGACGACGTGCCTGAATTTGCATTGTTCCCTTAAATTCATCCGAAGAAATTTGATCCGTGAGATTAATTAAAATATTACATTCAATTTTCTCATCCTGATCGTATATATGATCGGTCCAACTCCTATTATTAACAAACTCATATATCGCGGTTTGCATAGTCCTAAAAACCTGCTTATTCGTACCTTGAATTTGCTGACTCACAACCTGTATATTACAACGTAATTCTTGTGATTTGGCATTTGAAACAGAGAGTATAATAAGTAGTAATAAAAGTAATTTACGCATATCCGATTTTTTCAAAAATTAAGACTAAAGTTAATCAAAACAAATGAGCAGTCAAGTCTTATAAGCTAAGTAAAAAAAGATTCAATTACAGATCAGAGGTTAATGTCTAAAATCATCGCTAAAAGTTCTGATTCAGAATTAACTCATCAACAATATCTTTTGCGACTTCTGACTTTGGCTTAAGCTCAAATTTCTTTATGTCACCACTACGAGAAAAAATTGTGATTTTATTAGTGTCATGCTGAAAACCAGCTCCTGAGTCATTCAAAGAGTTCAGTACAATTAAATCCAGATTCTTTTTCTCAAGCTTTAACTGTGCATTATGCTCTTCATCATTAGTTTCCAGAGCGAATCCAACTAAAAATTGTTTATCAGATTTAATCTTTCCTAATGATGCTGCAATATCCTGTGTTGGAGTTAATTCAATTGTATAGTTTGATTTTTCACGCTTCACTTTTGAGTTCAGTGGATTTAGTGGCGTGAAATCAGCAACTGCTGCTGTCATAATAGCTCCATCACAATTTGGAAAGTGCTCAAAAGAAGCATCATACATATCCTGAGCTGAGATAACGTCAATTCTATGTATGTTAGGGTGATTGGTTTGACAAGCAGATGGCCCGGATATGAGAGTAACTTGAGCCCCTTCTTCTGCTAGTTGTTCGGCAATTGAAAAGCCCATTTTGCCAGAGGAGAAATTGCCAATAAAACGAACAGGGTCGATCTTTTCATAAGTCGGCCCTGTTGTTATCATGACCTTTTTATCAATTAGTCTTTTTTTTTTGAATCCAGAAACACTTTAAGTTTCTCAACAATTTTTTCAGGATCTTCCATACGTCCTTTTCCGTATAAACCACTAGCCAACTCACCACTTGAAGGCTCAATAAAGCTATCACCATATGATTTTAAGATATCCATATTGCGAAGTGTAGCTGGATGTTTAAACATATCCAAATCCATAGCTGGTGTATGAACCACTGGGCATTTAGCAGACAGATAAGTTGTCAACAATAAATTATCACAAATACCATGAGCCATTTTTGCCATTGTATTAGCTGTTGTTGGCGCAACTAAAAGCACATCAGCCCACAAGCCCAAATCAACATGGCTATTCCATTCACCATCATCATGTTTAAAAAAATCACTTAAAACAGTGTTTTTCGATAATGTTGCCATTGTTACCGGAGAAATAAACTCTTTAGCCAATGGTGTCATTATAACTTTCACCTGCGCACCTTCTTTCACTAGCAGACGCACCAAAGTAGCAGCCTTATAAGCAGCAATACTAGCTGTTACTCCAAGTATTATTTTCTTATCTTTTAACATAAGGTCTAAAACTAAAAAAGTTCCCTGTTTAGAGGGAACTTAAATATTAAAGCAAAATTTTACTTATTCGTTTTGTTTTCATTAGCAGGATTTCTGTAATAAACGTCACCATTAATGAATTCCTCAACCGCAATTAAAGTCGGTTTTGGTAAACGCTCATAATATTTCGAAATCTCAATCTGCTCACGATTTTCGAAAACTTCCTCCAAATTATCAGTAAAAGATGCGAATTCTTGAAGTTTCTTATTCAGTTCAGTTTTAAGCTCTACAGCAATCTGGTTGGAACGCTTCGCCATGATCATTACTGATTCGTAAGCATTTCCTACTTCCCTGCTCAAATCTGTAACGTTACGTGTAATAGTTGAACCTGCTGCATTCGTTTTTTTGTAATCCATACTGTCAAAGAATTATTATCTATTGGTTTATTTTTAGTTCAGCTTGCAAAAATACAAATTTTTAATAGTTTTCCTCTAATTTATAACTAATTATCTTCTTTTGCAGATTTATCTTTTTCAAAGTAAGCTTCAATCACCTTAATCATACGCTCTGAATCCTTCTGAAATTTACTTTTAGGAAATTCATCAACAAAGGCAAAATACTCTTCTTTAGCCAGGTTAAATCGCTCATTTTGCTTCTCTTCAATAGACTTAACGGCAAATTCGTAACGTGATTCAAAAAGCATAAACATAAGCTCTTCTCGGTAAGATGAACCTGGATAATCCTTAATAGCATTTTCCAATGCAATAATAGCTGAAGGGAAATGTTCTCTATCGAAATAGTTACGAGCACTTAAATAAGATTTATAAACCAATTTATCTTGCAACTCATCAATCAACTTATTTCCCTCTTCAATACGTGTTGAGTTCGGATAACGATTAATATATAATTGAAGTGCATTGATAGCATCTTGAGTTGAAGTTTGATCTAATCGAGGTTTTGGAGATTCTCTATAATAACAATAAGCACTCATATACAAACATTCCTCAGCGTAAGGACTATCTGGAAAATTCTTTATAAAACTTCGGAAGTAGTATCCTCCTGTGATAAAATCATTCATTCCATAAGCACAATAAGCCATATAATAACTAACCGACTCAGCTTTACTAGTCCCTCTATATACAGGAGCCAGTTCTTCGAAAAGGGTTGCCGCTTTTACATATTGTTCTTCGTTATAATATATAATGGCTTTCTTGTATTTTAGAGTAGTATCGTTACTCTTCAGAAGTTTTTGATATTCGCTACATCCCGCTAAAAGCGTAGATAAAAGCACGATCAACAAAAGGATTTTTTTCATAAGTTTAAAGGACTCTACTATTTTTGTATCATGCAAAGATAGAATTTTCCGCCAATTTTGAACATTTCAGACTATCATATTGTTGCATTTAGATTTTTTTAACAAGACTATCAAGCAGATAGAGCTATACAAAACCAAAATAGAAGATTAAATTAGATTTCACTATTACATCTTAGAGTTACCCGCCCAATAAACATAGTGATCTCTGCTTCATATCATTTATTATTAAATAGTGAATAAAATCTACCGCATCTATCTCTTGATATATTTTTATAAAATGTTACTTTTGCACAGTTATGAATTCTTTTCAGAAAAATTTGCTTGGAATTTCATAACTCCATTCAGAATATTTGAAAACTCAAAAAAATATATAACGTGGATATTTTTGACAAAGTTAACACCCAAAAAGGGAATATTGGACAATACGCAAAGCAAGCTCATGGCTACTTCGCATTCCCAAAACTAGAAGGCGAGATTAACTCTAGAATGAAATTTAGAGGTAAAGACGTTTTAACATGGAGTTTGAATAACTACATTGGACTAGCAAACCACCCAGAAGTAAGAAAAGCTGATGCTGAATCTGCTGAAAAATGGGGTCTTGCCTATCCAATGGGAGCTCGTATGATGTCTGGACAAACTAGTCGCCACGAAGAATTAGAATCTCAACTAGCTGATTTTGTTGGTAAACCAGATGCATTCCTTTTAAACTTCGGTTACCAGGGTATGCTTTCTATCATCGACGCTTTAGTTAACCGTCATGATGTTATCGTTTATGATTCTGAGTCACATGCTTGTATCATGGATGGTTTAAGACTTCACCAAGGGAAACGTTTCGTTTATCCTCATAATGACATGGAAAACCTTCACAAGCAACTAGAGCGTGCAACTAAGTGGGCTGAAAACACTGGTGGTGGTATTCTGGTAATTACTGAAGGTGTATTCGGTATGGCTGGTGACCTAGGTAAATTGGACGAGATTGTAGCTATGAAGGATGAATTCAACTTCCGTTTATTAGTTGATGATGCACATGGTTTTGGTGTAATGGGTCCAACTGGTGCAGGAGCTCCTGAACACTTTGGGGTTACAGAAGGCGTTGATGTTCTTTTCGGTACTTTTGCTAAAGCGATGGCTGGTATTGGTGCATTCGTTGCTTGTGATGAAGATGTTTGTGGTTACTTACGTTACAACATGCGTTCACAGACTTTTGCAAAATCACTTCCAATGCCTATCGTTGAAGGATCTATTAAGCGACTAGAGCTGCTTAGAACTAAGCCTGAATTGCGCGAGCAATTATTTACTATCTCTAACACTCTTCAGAAAGGTTTAACTGAAGCTGGGCTTGAAATAGGATGTACAGAGTCTCCTGTTACGCCAGTTTACCTTTCGGGTAGTGTAGCCGAAGGAACTCAGGTTACGATGGATCTTAGAGAGAATTATGGTATTTTCTGCTCAATCGTAGTATACCCAGTAATTCCTAAAGGACAATTACTACTTCGTTTGATTCCTACAGCAACTCACACTCTTGAAGATGTTGAGTACACTGTAAATGCCTTTAAAGATGTAGCTACTAAACTGAAAGAAGGTAAATATAGCAATGAAAAATTTGCTGATATTTTCAATCAGTAAGCACACTATACAAACTCTAAAAGCGATACCATAGGTATCGCTTTTTTTGTGCCTAAAATCAAAATTACAAGCATAAAAAAAGGACTATCTCGTTAGAAACAATCCTTATAGTTTTAAGCTCTTAAATGAGCGAGAAACGAGACTCGAACTCGCGACCCCGACCTTGGCAAGGTCGTGCTCTACCAACTGAGCTATTCTCGCAA